>OZ251547.1:0-3504545 GCA_965243355.1 Dehalococcoidia bacterium
GCGGTGGGGGTAGCGGTTGCGCCCGGCGTGGATGTGGGGGTTGGCGTGGGCGTGGCTGCGCCACAAGTTGGCATGCCGTTGAGCTGCGAAGGGAACCCGTCTAAAAGCCGGCGCAGGGATGCGGGAAGACAACCCGTGAACCGATTGCCCCCGTCGTGGAATTTGAGACGCAATGTCTCAAGATTGACAAGGTTGCCCATCTCAGAGGGTATCTCGCCCGTCAAGGCATTGTGGCTGAGATACAATTGCCTGAGATTGACAAGGTTGCCCAGCTCAGAGGGTATCTCGCCCGTCAGGGCATTGTATCCGAGATCCAAACGCCTGAGCTTGACAAGGTTGCCCAGCTCCGCGGGTATCTCGCCCGTCAGGTTATTGTGGTCGAGATCCAAAATCCTGAGATTGGCGAGGTTGCCCAGCTCAGAGGGTATCTCGCCCGTCAGTCGATAGTTGGGATGCCAATTGATGTCGTTGCCGAGATCCAAAATCCTGAGATTGGCGAGGTCGCCCAGCTCAGAGGGTATCTCGCCCGTCAGTTTATTGTCGTCGAGGCGCAGAACCTCGATCTTGGCGAGGTTGCCCAGCTCAGATGGTATTTCACCCGTCAGTCGATTGATCTCGACATCCAAATGCTTGAGATTGGCAAGGTTTGCCCAGCTCAGATGGTATTTCGCCCGTCAGCCTGTTGTGCCAGAGCTCCAAAATCTCGAGCTTGGCGAGGTTTCCGAACGTTGAGGGTATTTCGCCCGTCAGGTTATTGTGGTCGAGCCTCAGAACCTTGAGGTTGGCAAGGTTGCCCAACTCCGCGGGTATAGCGCCCCTCAGTAGTCCATTTTCGCTGAGATCCAAGTGCGTGAGCTTGGAAAGGTTGCCTAGCTGCGCGGGTATATCGCCGTTCAAGTTTTTGCGTGTCAACTCCAGCTTTGACACGCGATTGTTCGCTGTGGTTACGCCGTCCCAATTGTTGACGGCGCGATCGGCTGACCAGTTTAGATTGACGCGCGTGCCTTCAAGAGTGGATTTTGAGGCGAGCAGGGCGGCGCAGTCGGCTACCAGTCCGGCGTTGTCGGCGGGATTGGGACGGCCGTGCCGTTGGAGCATTGCGCGGCGAACCGGCTTGCGGTTGGCGCGGATGTTGCGGTTGCGGTTGGCGTTGGCGTCGGCGTGGGGGAAATCGCGGCGGCGCAATAGGACATCCCGTCCGTAGATACGGTGACGTTAATCAGGCCTCTGGGAATGCATCCGGTCAGTTGATTGCCTCTGAGACCCAAATATGTGAGCCCGGCGATATTGCCCAACTCCGCGGGTATCTCGCCCGTCAGGTTGTTGTTGCTGAGACTCAAGCTATCGAGCCTGGCGAGATTGCCCAATGATGAGGGTATCTCGCCCGTCAGGTTGTTGTTGCTGAGACTCAATTGATCGAGATTGGCGAGATTGCCCAACGCTGAGGGTATCTCGCCCGTCAGGACATTGCCATGAAGCAACAATTCCCTGAGACTGGCGCTCAGCCGGTATCTCGCCCGTCAGGTAATTGTATTGGAGATACAAATCCATGAGCTTGGCGAGGTTGCCCAACTCAGCGGGTATCTCGCCGCTCAGTTGGTTTGAGTTGAGACGCAAATCCTTAAGGTTGGCGAGGTTGCCCAACTCAGCCGGTATCTCGCCCGTCAGGCGGTTGAGGTCGAGCTCCAATTTCTCGAGCTTGGCGAGGTTTCCCAGCTCCGCGGGTATCTCGCCCGTCAGCTGATTGAAGCTAAGATCCAAATGCGTGAGCTTGGAAAGGTTGCCCAACTCAGATGGTATCTCGCCCGTCAGGGTTCCTCCGAGATTCAAATGCGTGAGATTGGCAAGGTTGCCCAACTCTGGGGGTATCTCGCCCGTCAGGCCTCCGGTGAGATGCAAATGCGTGAGATTGGCAAGGTTGCCCAGCTGCGCGGGTATCGCGCCATACAAGGTTTTACGTGTCAAGTACAATTTTGACGCGTCCAATTTTGACACGCGGTTGTTCGCTGTGGTTACGCCGTCCCAGCCGCTGATGGCGCGATTTGCCGACCAGTTTAGGTTGCCTCTGCCGCGCCATCCTTCAAGCGTATCTTTTGAGGCGAGCAGCGCGGCGCAGTCGGCCACAAAGCCTGTGTTGCGGTCGGGGTTAGGCACGGCCGCGCCGTTGGAGCAATCCGTGATGTATTGCGCGGGTATGGCGGGTGGCGCTGGCGGCGTGGGGGCTGCGGGCGGCGTGGGAGGCGCCGGCGGAGCGGGAGCCGCAGGGGCCGGCGGGACCGCTCGCTCTGCCGCGTTGAAGGCGGTGGCGTGGCGCGCGCCGGTGGTTAGCAGCGAGGCCGCTATGACGGCAATTATCGCAAGCAGGGCGAGGGCGGTTGCGGTTCTGATGGCGTATTTGGGCATATGTCTTGTCCTCCCGGCAGGGGTTTGGAGCGATGCCTCTAATGCTATCACCCCCCCCCGTTTTGTGTCAAGTGTTTTGGGCGGGAAATTTGGGCTGAAATGGGGTGAAGTTTGGGTATTTGGGTGATTTAGGGGGGAAATAGCGCATTTTGGAATGTCTGGGCGAAAGGGTTTGTGGGCGGAGGGCTGTGTTGAACAAGCATATCATATTGGCGCCGCTCGCTCACAGCGCGATTTCGGTTACCGCGGGCGATACGATTAGGCCGGCGGCGGTCTGAGCTTGCACTTCTTCCGAAGTCCAGCCGGGGGCGGTTTCGCGCAGCAACAGGCCGGCGGGGGTTACTTCCATTACCGCTATGTCGGTTACGATGAGGTGGACGCACGCCTTGCCGGTGAGCGGGTAGCTGCATTCTTGCACGACTTTGGGGTTGCCCGCGCGGTCGGTGTGTTCCATGGCGACTATGACGCGCTTGGCTCCGGCGGCTAGGTCCATCGCGCCGCCTACGTTGCCCACGCCGCGCTCCGGCAGCATCCAGTTGGCGAGGTCGCCCTTGGCGGAGACCTGCAGCGCGCCCAGCACGGTTACGTCTATGTGGCCGCCGCGTATCATCGCAAAGGCGTCGGCGGAGTGAAAGAACGACATCCCCGGATGCCACGCCAAGAAGTGGCCGCTGGCGTTTGTGAGATCAACATCCTCCTCGCCCTCCGCCGCCATTGGGCCGAAGTTTAGGACGCCGCTTTCGCTGTGGTATAGCACATCGCGCCCCTCAGGGACGAACTGCGAGCATAGCGATGGTATGCCTATGCCTAGGTTCACCACATCGCCGTCCCGCAGCTCTTTCGCCACGCGCATTGCGATTGTTTCTCTGTCTAGCCTGAACTTGTCATCCATTGTCCGCGGTCTCCATATCGTTGGCTATATCGGGATTTGCCTCATCGGGATTGGCTATATCTGGGTTGCGTTCTTGGCTTACAGGATACACCAGCGCGGCGATTACGCCAACGGCGGCGAGCGCTGACATTGCGATTAGGCCGGTTTGCAAGCCGCCGCCGAGTTGCGCCGCCGCGCCTACAATCAGGGGGCCGGCGGCAAAGCCCAGCCCCATAAGCGTGGTGATTAGCGCGCTGACGGCGGCTACCTCGCGCGGCTGGATGCGCGGGAACTCGAAGGGCAGCATTTCCATTGCGGGGACGGCTACCCAGACCAGTCCGAGCGCGGTGATTAGCGCCGCCAAGGGCAAGGGCGCGGGCGTTAGCGTGATGGCAATGGCAAGCAGGACATTGAGCGCGGCGGGTATGCCGAGCAGCAATCTGCGGTTTCGGATCTTGCGGTTGAGCCAGCCGCCGGCTAGGGCGCCGGGGATTAGCGCGTAGTATAGAAAGCCGAGCAGCGCGCCGCCAAGCGCTATGGGGATGCCGCGCTCTTCTAGCAGCAGCGTGGGCAGGAATGTTATGACGCCCGTCCACACCGCGGCGAGCGCGAACATCACAATCGCAACTAGCCAGCCTTGCGGGTATTTTCGCAGCGCGGCGAGCGGGCTGGCGCCGTCGGGGTTGGCTTGCAACGCGGCGGCTATGTCCTGAGCGGGGGCTTTGCTTTCGCGGGCGATTAGCAGCCATGCTAGGGTTTGGAGCGCCAGGAATCCGGCTTGGATGAAGTAGGCGATGCGCCAGCTGCCGAGCGCGGCTATGAGCGGCGCGCTGGCGCTGACGGCTATGGCGAGCAAGACGCTGTGCTGGGACAATCCGACTGAGTTTATGAGCGCGTACTGGCGGCGCTCAGCCCACTGCCGGAATAGCATCGGGCGGGCGGATAGCCCAAGCGCGTGGAACAGCGCGGCGAAGAATCGGGCGGCGAATAGCGTCAGGAAATTGACGGCGACGCCTTGCATAAACAGGAATGGCGTGGTTAGCAGCAGGGACGTCAGGATGAGGCGCACGGGGCGAAAGCGCGAACCCCAGACGCCGAATGGCAGCACTGCGAGCGCGGCGGTTATCCACCAGACGGCTTGCAGCAGGCCGGCTTGCAGGGGCGTCAGCGCTAGGTCGGCGGCTATGAACGGCAGGAATACGCCGAGCGCGAATGACGATAGGCGCAGGCTGCTTATCTGCAGGTGGAGCAGCAGCAGCGTTGCCCAGCCGCGCGGCGGCGTGCGGGGGATGCGCTCGGCTTGGTCGGCGAATGTCACCGGCGGGCGATCCTTGGGTAGCGATTCCATTTAGCCGGTTTTGAGCGTTTGGCGGGTTGTTCCCCAAGCGATAGCGCAGGCGGGCGCGGCAATGGGGCGTCCAGCCATCGGTGGGGGATATGAGCGACCGCATGGATCGGGACTCTGCCCTTGCCGCGCGCTTGCCCGCCACATCTTGCGCGGCGTTGCTACTTCTCCCACGGCGGCGGCTCATTGAACGGCTCGCCGTTCTCTTCGGCGCGTTGCTTGCGCTCATACCACGCCTTAGCCCTAGCCGCCCCTATCTCAACGCCTTCCTCCCTCCCCTTGGCCACGCCTTCCTCTCTCCCCCTAGCCGCGCCCCTAGCCTCAGCCGCCTGCAAATTCTCCTCGTACTTATCCCTCAGCACCGGCAGCACCATTAGCATCCTCCTGAAAGCCGCTCTGGTTGAACGTCCCGTCACGATCAGTACTATAGTCAGCATCAGAGCGGGAAATACCGCTTTGTCTATTGACCCAACCGCGTCAATTATACAGGTTGTTCGCGGCAGCTGCGAAGTCCAACAGCCACTCTCGACCACGTTCCATATCACAATCCCGATCCAGCCCAGGATTATGAGCGCGTACACGATGCCGTGCAGCAGCTTGTCGCGACGCGATATGCCGAGCAGATCTACTTGCTCGTCGTCATTGCGCTTTCGCTCGTCGTCGCTCTTGCGCTTGCCCGTTTCCGCCATTCTAACCTCTCTCGCCGGATTGCTCCAACGCCAGCAGAGAACCCTTGCGGCGTTCTCGGCGCGCGGCTTTAATGAAACCTTGACTTATCAGTTGGAGCGCCGCTTGTCAAACGCTCAAAACCAACTAACAGGAAACGTTGGCGGCGATTGGCGGAGGATAGCGTTGTGCGGCATACCGAACAGCCTGGTTGCGAAAGCGGCGTGGCGCGCTTGGCTAGGTGAAAGGGCGGCGGACGGAGCGGCGCCCGCCTCCCTTTCATGTTCGCGTTGCGAGTCGTGTTCGCGCTTGGCGCTTGGCGGGTGAAAGGGCGGCGGACGGAGCGGCGCCCGCCTCCCTTTCATGTTCGCGTTGCGCGGTGGGGGCGCAGTCGCTGTTGCCGCGCATCCCGATTTGGCGCTGCCGCGGCGCTAGGCGTACTTGCCGGTGAGCTGAGGCGTTGTGCCTTCGTTGCCGGCGCTTGTCCATTCGAGGCGGGTTTCCCTGCCCCAGGTGCGCTTGAGGTCGTCGCGGACGTTGAGACGCAGCCTGCCCATGCCCTCCGCCTCTATCTCAACGCGGTCGCCGTCTTGGATGGCGGTTAGCCCCCTGTGGTTCGTGCCGGTGGCTATCACATCGCCGGGGCTTAGGGAATGGACGCTGGTTATCCATTCTATCACTTGGGGGATTTTGTGCGCCATGTCGTCGGTGTTGAAGTCTTGGACTAGCCGGTCGTTGACCCAGAGCTTGACGGGCAGCGCTTGGGGATCGGGGACTTCGTCGGCGGTTACCAGGTAGGGGCCCATCGGCGCGAATGTTTCGCGGGATTTCATCTGATAGAACGCGGGGATGCCGCGCGCTGAGACGTCGATGAAGTTCATGTAGCCGAATATGTAGTCGTAGGCGTCTTCGGCTTTGACCTGCCAGGCGGGCTTGCCGATTACCAGCGCCAGTTCCGCCTCGTGTTCAAAGATGGACGCCGCCACATCGGGCAGGATGATGGTATCGCCGTCGCCGATGATGCCGTTGGGGGACTTGTTAAAGCCGTTTTTGGGCGCGGGTTCGGCGCGCGTGCCGTTTTCCATATAGTTGACCGCCATGCAGATGATATTGTGCGGGCGCGGCGCGGGCGAGCGCAGCCGGACGCCGGACAGCGGGACGCCGTCGGATGCGTTGGCGGCAGCGGTCAGCGCGTCTTTGCGGGCGTCGAAGTCGGCTATGAGGCCGGACAGCGTGTCTTGGGGCGATACGCTGGGGATGTCGGCGACGGCGGCGGATACGTCCACTACGGCATCGCCTTTCACTACGCCTAGCTTGAAGTCGTCGAAGAAGACCAGTTTCATTTTGCGCTCCTTGTGCGGTTATGCGTTATGTGTTTATGCGCTTGCGTTGTGTACCGCATTGTACATCAAATCTTGACGATGCGGTTGACATAGATGGCGGGGGTATGAACGGCGTGGCCGTCTAGGTCGCCCACTGCGGCGATGTCGTCCACTTCCATAATGGTGATATTGGCGGCGGTAGCCATAACGCCGTTGAAATTGCGGGATGTGCCGCGATAGACGGTGTTGCCGAGCGGGTCGGCTTTGTGCGCGCGCAGCAGCGCGAAATCGGCGCGGAGGGCGTGTTCCAGCACATAGTCTCTGCCGTCAAAATTGCGTGTTTCCTTGCCCTCGGCGAGCAGCGTTCCCGTGGCGGTGGGGGTATAGAACGCGGGAATGCCCGCGCCGCCCGCGCGGATGCGCTCGGCGAGCGTGCCTTGGGGAACGAGCTCAAGCTCCACCTTGCCCTCGCGGTAGGCGCGCTCGTATGAGGTGGGGCGCGAGGGCGAGGGCGATACGGGGAATGACGCGATGACCTTGCGGATCTGCTCGTTGTCCACCAGTATGCCGATGTCAATGGGCGCATCGCCCGGCAGCGCGCCAAAGCCGATGACGCTGGCTAGGCCGGCTGTGTTGCTGATGATTGTGAGGTTCCCGGCGCCGTGGTCGCGCAGCGCCCGGATGAGGTTTTGGGGCGTGCCGCCGGGGCCGGCGAAGCCGTCTATCATCAGGGTAGCGCCGTGCGGGATGTCGGCTACGGCGTGGTCGAAGGTGGGGATGAGTTTGTTTATGGGCATATGAACACCTGTGTGTTGTTGTGAGTTGCGCGGGTTGTGGGGCGAGTGGGTGGGCTCGCCGTAAATCAGCGCCGCTTGGGTATTATAGCGGATTGGGTGGGTGGGCGCACGGGGGCCAAGCCGGGGGTATTCTTTTCTTGCAGCGCTATTCTGAATCAAAGCCAAAAGCGTATCCCCGCCGCGCGCTGATAATACCCATCCCTCGGGTATTCTCACCCTGCAGTGTTAATTGATTTGAGGGACTGATTCAAGCACTCCTCAAACACTATCGCCAGCAGATGTTTCAGCATATTCACGCTCTTTGTATAGCCCTTTGTGCGCCTCACAAGTCTGTTCAGCTTGCTCCGCAACTTGGAGTGCAGCCCCTCGTTCCAGTTCACCGCTCCACCCTTGCCTATCACATGCCGGTCGCGCGGCATCCACTCGTACACCCCATAAGCGTCGGTTTCGTATCTGTCAGCGCCCGGCAGCCTATCCAACAAGCGCGAGAACGCCGACACGTCCCTGCCGCCTACTTCATACATCCGCCAGCGGACGCCGTCCCGCTCTTCCACCACCGCAGTCCATATCCATAGGTCTTTGCGCCGCTCGCCACGCCTTACTTCCCAGTATGTCCACATCTCATCAAACGCCACAATAGACGCGCGGACGCTATCCTGCCGCCCACTTGTCCGCCACGCCAGAAAGCGCGTCAGGCGCTCTCTCGCCAACTCCCCCTTTTTTTGACCCACTTGCTTACCGTGGTTACGCTCGCGCCCATTACGCGGGCTGTCGCCGACAAGCTCATCCCTTCGGCGCACATATTTACCGCTTGCTCTTTCTGTGCGTCAGTGAACCGATGCTTCGCGCCCTCTTGATGTTTGCCGCCGCACTGGTTGCATTTGTACATTTGCTTGCCGCGCGAATGGCCGTCTTTCTTGACCCAGTTTGAGCCGCATTTCGGGCATAGCGCGTCATGTCTGTACACTCTCGGCTTTGCCATAGCGCCGCCTGCCTTTCAGCCACTTCGGAGTAGTTTAGAGCAAGTATAGCATATTAACACTGCAGGGTGAAAATACCGGATGAAAGGTAGCGGATCTAATTGGTCGGAATTGATTTATCGGCGCAACAAATCGCGCCCGCCAATCCCCCCCATCATCACGCCTCCCGCATCCACAGAGTCCGCTCGGCCCGCGCCAAGCCGCCGCGCGCCTCCAGCCGGTGTCCCTCCACGAAGAAGTCCGCGTTCACGCCCATTGCGCCGTAGCGAACCGCGATGCGGTCGGATAGCCGCGATTGCGTTATCAGCAGCGCGTTGGCGTCAGAGCCGCTGGGCAGCGTTGCGGCGATTGCGCTGCGGGGCGATTTCCTGCGCCGCAAACGCCGTTCCGCCGCCGCTTGCGCGTCCGCCGCCCGCCGCGTCCAGCGCGCGTCTATGCTGCGGATGCGCGTTCCGTATTCCCGCTGGCTCGCCGCGTCCTCCGCCGCGACCAGCACGGGCGCGTTGTATGTGTATGCCGCGAATGAGCGCAGCGCCAGCCGCGTCAGATAGCCCGCCGCCGCGCCGAATTTCACCCGTATCAGCGTTCCCTTGCCGCTGTACAGCCCAATCGCCGGATGCGTAACCGAAATCCGCCGCGTCAGGTCGTCGCCCGCGCCGTCCGCCCGCGTGTTCGCGGCGTAGTCAACGCCCGCCACCGGCAAAATCTGCCCGCTCACGATGTCGTAATCCTTGCTTTCGGCGAGAAAATCGCGCGTTTCGCCCGCCTTGAAACGCAGCGTTTCGCTCAGCGTCCAAGCGGTTTGGTAGCCGTGACTCGTCGCCTCGCGTATGCGGACGAATATCTTGTTCTCGATGGCGTCAGCGCCGTCGCTCCAATCCAGCCGCGCGAAATAGGGATTTGCGCCGCCCGACTGCGCCTCAAGCGTCGCCCGCGCGGTGGTGTGCGGCGCCGATTCGCGGCGGCCCCTGCCCTCCAGCCGCCAGTAGCCGTTGCCGTCTATGTAGATGAACCCGTCCTCTTCGTCCTGCAAGCGGTGGATTTCGTCAAGCGCGCTCGCGCCCCACAGCGGCGGACTCCACGGCGCCTGCACAAGCTCAGCGCCGGTGTCAAGCCGCCGCGTTGCCCTGTCAGCGCCCGCGTAGTCCAGGATGTCCCCCAATATCTCGTCCGCCGTCTGCGGCAGCGGCGAACCCGCGTACATATACAGCGTTACCGACTTCAGCCGCCGCATCTCATCCGACGCCGTGATACTGCAGCTCTGCTCAGACGCGCGCGGATCCGGGTCAATGGCGTCTATGCCGCCCCGAAACAGCGACGCCCACCCGCCGAACCGCTGCCACAGGTGATTCGCCGCGCCGTCCGCGTACAAGCCGTGCCGCGTTGCCGCGCGATTGAACGCCGACTGCGCCGCTGCGACCTGCCGCCCGTCCACAAATACGCGGATGGATTCCCCATGCAGTTCCACCATCACAAAGCGCGTTTGCCCGACAGCCCAAGCCAGCGCCGCCGACGCCAGCGTTGCGTCAACGCCCACCTGCGTCTTGCGAACCTCAACCGCATCGCCGCCGAAACGTACGCTGAGATAGTTCGCGCCGTCCGCGCAGCGCAGCGCCAGCCCGCCCAAATTCGCGCTATCCCCGCGCGTGAGCCAGCAGCCGAAAGAGCCGTCCGCGTAGCCCAAATCCATCGTTGCGATGCGCCTGCCCGCCGCGCCGCCCGCCGTCTCGGCCCCAGCGCCCGCCGCGTTCACCCGAAAGCCGCCAGCCAGCGCCTGCCACCGATGCGCCGCGCCGTAGCGGGGAACGCTTGCCGCAAGCGCCGAACCAGCCGCGCCCTCGAACTCGTCGCAGGGAAACGCCGCCCGCAGCCACACGCCGCGCCCCGGCTTGAGCTTGCCCCGCAGCGGCGAGGCGGCGTTGGGCGGGCTGAACCTGTGATCCGCGTTACGCAGCCGCAAACTCAGCTTAGCCGCGCCGATATGGTCGCTCGCCAAATCGCGCTTGTGCGTCAAAGACAGATCCAGCACAGCCCCCGTGATGTCGTCATGCGCCCCCGCGAACCGCCCATCGCCATCCCAATCCGCCATAACCAGCCACTTAATCCCGCTCATCGCATCATCCCCCTCTATGCGCCGCTTGCCGCCGCCCTATGCCCTTATGGTAATCCCGCCGCTTGCCTTGATTGCCGCCCTATGCCATCTTGATAATTCCCGCCGCTTTCGGATGATTGCCGCCGCCGCTTGCCAATGGATACCGCTTGCCCGCTACCCGTTATCCGGATCCGGATACACCCCCCGCGCCGTAGCGCCATCCACCTGCAGCGTAGCCTCCCACGAAACCGGCTCTCCCGCGCGGCTGTGCAGCCGGTACGCCGCAACCCAGCAGCAGCCCGAATACCGCGCCTTGTCCGCCGCCGTTCCCGCCGGCGCGTACTCAAACGCGGTTGGCGCGCCGTGATAGCGCAGCCCGCCCAGCACGGCGTCCGGCCCCGATTGCGCCGCGTCGTCAAACAGCCCGCGCAAGGTGAACGCCACGCTTTCGGCCGCCGGGATAAACCGCGCGCCCGCATCGCCCAGCGCCGTAACCTCGTTCAGCGAGCGCCCGCCCGGCAGCCCGCTAACCTCCGTGATGTGCGCCGATATATCCCGCATCGCGCCGCCCGCATCCGCAATCCGAAACCGCGACGCCCGCCCAAACGCATACGCCATATCCCCGCCTCCTCTGCGTCATAATAGTTACGCATCCAATATAGAACTATTGTATGCAATTGTCAAACAAAATCCCCCGCCACTCCGCTTGCCAAAACCGCCCGCCTTAAATCGCCCCAACGCAATCCCTCCCAATATCTGTTATCCTAAACCCGCGCCGCCTATCGCCTACACATATCGCCCACGCCATCAGGAGACACGCGCCAATGACACTTCCCCCAATCGATCGCCACCGCATCGCCCGCCTGCTGGATCCCCCCGACGGCGCTTGCGATGTGATAATAGACACCGACGCCTACAACGAAATAGACGACCAGTTCGCGCTAACCTACGCGCTGCTATCCCCCGCGCTCAACATCACGAGCATCCAAGCCGCGCCCTTTCACGCCGCCGTCCGAAACACCGAGAGTTTTGAGCATGGGATGGAGCTTAGCTACGACGAAATACGCAATGTGCTTGCGAAATCCCCCATCCCCTACGAGGGCGCCACTCTGACAGGCTCGCGCCAATCCCTAACCGCCACCGGCGGCGATCCCGTCACCAGCGCCGCGGCTGCCAACATCATCAACCTCGCTATGGCTCGCCGCCGCCGCGGAAGCCCGCTCTACATCCTGGCGCTCGGCGCGCTCACCAACGTCGCCTCCGCCCTGCTGTTGGAGCCGCGCATCCGCGAGCGCATAACCATAATCGCGCTCGGCGGCTGGCCCTACCACGCGTCCGGCTTTCACGACTTCAACTTCATCCAAGACATCAAGGCGGCGCAACTCGTCTTTGACAGCGGCGCGGCGCTCGTGCATGTAACCGGATTCGGCGTATCCGAACTGCTACGCACTACCCGCTGGGAACTGCGCGAGCATCTGCAAGGACGCGGCGCGATTGGCGACTACCTGTTCGGCATCTACGAAGAGTTCGTGCAAGACCACCCCGGCCGCAGCAAGCCCATCTGGGATCTCGCGCCCGTCGCCTGGCTGATAAACCCCGTCTGGCTCAAAACCCACATCGCCGCAAGCCCCATCCTCAACGACCACCTAGGCTACACCCACAACGCCGAGAGCCACCCCATCCGCATCGTGGATTGGCTGGACAGAGACGCCATATTCACCGACTTCTTCGCCAAACTGCACAAAGCCACCGGCGGCTAAAAGCCGGGGTTCGCGGCATTAAGCGCATCATTACGCGCATAAAGGGCAAGGCAATTCGCGCATACGCATATAGAGAGGGCAAGGCATTTCGGAGCATACGGCGCAAGGCATTACGCGAATAATCACGCGCATAAAGGGCAAGGCAGACACCGGCCATCCAACCGATCCGCCTTGCCCGCTACGTCGTCTTATCCCTAAGCCTTGTAGCGGCTACGCTTTACCCACTTATCCCAGCGCATTTGCCCCCTACCTACGCCTTGCCCGCGATGAAATCCGCCATTCGCTCCCCTATCATCATCGTGGTCACATTCGTGTTCGCGCGGATGCAGTCCGGCATCACCGAGGCGTCCACCACGCGCAGCCCGTCTAGCCCGTGAACCCGCCCATGCTGATCCACAACCGCCATCCCGTCCGACGCCGGCCCCATCTTGCATGTGCCGGATATGTGATGCCCCGTCGTGGACTCGCGCATCAGCCAATCGTCCAGCGCGTCGTCCGACGCCAAATCCGACTCAAGCGGCTCTATGCGCCGCTCAATGATGTCCTTGAACGCCTCGTCCTCGCCCAGCCGCATCGCCAGATGAACGCCCTCGCGCATCCGCTGGCGGTCAAACGGCTCTTGCAGATAGTTGTAGTTCAGGAACGGCTGGACATCCGGGTCGGTGGATGTGAGTTTCAGCTCGCCCGCGCCCAGCGCCAGATACAGCGCCACAATCGCGCGTATGCCCAGCGGATCCATTCGCCCGCCGCCGCGATTCACCCGCTCGGTGGCGAATGACTGGAATATCAGGATCATATCGTTTCGCAAATCCGACCCCTCCGCCGTATATCGCAGCACGATTTGATTGCGCGGCGCGAACCCGTCAAGGTCAAAGCCGTCTTTCGTCTTCCAGGTAACCCACACAATCGGATGATCCCGCAGGTTCTGCCCCACGCCGCGTAGTTCGTGGACGAGCGGGATGCCGAAATCCGCCAGATGCGGCGCCGGCCCAACGCCCGAAAGCATCAGCAGCTGCGGCGAGCCGATAGCCCCCGCGCTCAGGATAATCTCGTCGCCGAACAAGTCGAACGTCTCGCCGCCGCTCTCCACCCTTACGCCCACCGCGCGCTTGCCCTCAAACAGGATGCGCTGAGTGGCGCAATTCGCCCGCACCGTCAGGTTGAGCCGGTGGCGCGACATCCCCAGATAGCCGATATTCGTGCTCCAGCGGATGCCCTGCGGGTTGTTGAACGGCGTGGGGCTGATGCCGGTGGAGTCGGGATTATTCAGATCCGCGCTTTCGGAATAGCCCGCCGCGACGCAGGCGTCGTAGAACGCTTGCTGCGCCGGCAGCCACTCATCCCGCTTGAACCGCCGCGCGATGATAGGCCCATCGCCGCCGTGAAAATCGTCCGAAAAATCGGTATCCGTCTCCAGCCGCCGGAAATAGGGCATAAGCTTATCAAACGCCCAATCCTGATTGCCCATAGCCGCCCAAGCGTCGTAATCTTCCGGAACGCCGCGCAAAAACATCTGCCCATTGATGGCGCTGGATCCCCCCGTAACCTTGCCGCGCGGCACCATCATCGGCTCCGCCCGCTCCGTAGGCTGCCCCCAGAACTGCCAGTTATGATCGCTCACCATCACATCCGTCCCAGTGGCGTACCCATACCGCACCTCATCCGGCAGCTCATCAATCTCGGCATAATCCGGCCCCGCCTCCAGCAGCAGCGCCGACACCCCCGGATCCTCGCTAAGCCGCGCCGCCACAATCGCCCCCGCCGACCCAGCCCCCACCACAATCTTGTCATACTTCATAGCGCCAGCCCTCCATACCCAAAGATAGCATCGTTTGGGTGATAGTATATGCGGCGGCGTCAAGCGTCAAGCGGCAGACAGGGATAGCGGGCAAGCGCCAAGCGGCAGCGCGCTAATGGTTATCCCGCAGATACCGGATAATGTCCATCATCGCCTTGCAGTCTATTTCGTTATACGCCGCAATCTCTTGCATCAGCGGCAGCCTCTTCATAGACACGCCCTTGCTCCGCGCCTCTTCCTGACAGCGCCAGGCCCCCACCATAGCCCCAAGCCCGTCAACCTGGCTATCCCCCCAATCGGTTTGGATGAGACCTTGCTCTCGCATCGCCTTGGCGACCGTCTTCAATCCGAAATTCATCGCCCCCCGCGTTACGATAGGCTCCTCGCGCATAGACTTCAGGAAATCGTGCCATCCCAAATCGCTCGGCCAATCCGCGCGACTGCCGTGCCGAACTCTGGCGGAATTGTACGCCGTTTCCAGCGCGATCACCTCCGCCTGCGACCAGTGAAACACGCGCGGCTTGCCGCCCGGATCCAGCCGCTCGCCCACCGCTCGCATATGCGCGTCCCATTCGCGTATTATGCGGAGCTCCTCATCCTCAGTCAGGTCATCTACGACCAGCGACTTGAACCGCCATTCGCCGTTTTCCATATGGCCGCAGCCAATCATAAAGATGAGCGGCTGCCCGCCCTTCTCAGGCAGATTGCAAAAGTTGTCGTTCAAGTCCGAGCAGAACTCGAAATCCACATAGAATTCCACGACCGCCGGCGTGTGCCAACTCTCGCGGGTGTTCGAAATCCGGGTTGGGCGAACCGGCGGATACAGACCGTCGGTGTTGACCTCCAGCAACTTCGCCAGCGTATTCGCCGTTTTCATCCCGTTTATCCCTACATCGGCCGGCGTCAGGCGCCGATCGTCCCACCGATATATGCCCTCATCGTGCGCCGCATCCCTTTTCTTAGCCCCCACCTGCCATAGCAGGGTCAGTTCTTTCAAATTAGCCGCCAACTGCCGCTTGACGCCTACCCACTGCTCAGGCGATTCGGCTTGCTCGTCCCCCGCATCCGAGTATCCCGGCATCATCATATCCCCGTCATCCACATTGCTCATATTGGGATAAAGCTCAGGCACTGATGGCGTGGGGAGCAGCCGCCAATCTTTGCCCTCAGTCCGAACCCGCCGCACCCAGTCGACCGCTTGCTCAACCGCGTCTGCAATGGGAACGCGGTTTGCGATAGTCCCGTTCTGCGGAATTGGCCCAAGTCTGTCTAGCGCGTTGGCGCAGCGGAGAGCTTTTCTGCCTTCGCCCTGCTGCCATCCGCGCCCCAGCAGATACGACTTCTCAGGCAAATAGCCTTGCAGCCGCCCCAGCGCGCGATTGTAGATATACATCTGCGCCTTGTACGCCGCCGCGCTCCCATCGTTGGCGACTTCAGCGCCGCTTGCGTTTAAGTGAATAGTGGTGAACTTGGTGTCCACCACAATGTAATGCCAGGGGGCTTGCAAATCGCGCGCGCCCAGAGACGCCTCGTGATCAGAAATCGATTTGGGGAACAATTCGCGCAGCACATCGCTGCGTATCAGAAAATCGGGCGAGCCGTATGTCATATTTTGGGCATCACGCAACACGCCTTGGTAGATAATCGGCGCGCCCTGCCGCATCGCCTCAAAGGTTTCCTTCGCCCTGCTTAGCCAGCGAATTTCCTTATAGCACTCCGCAATCGTGACAACCTCATATAGACCTTTGAGCAACTTGAGTATGCCGGTTTCGAACTCGTTGCCTTTCTGGAAAATGAACTGCACGAAGTCCAGCCGCTCTTCGTAATCGGGCATGTCATGCTTAGGCTTGTAGCCCTGACTTTTACCATGCTGCTGCAACCAATCTATGAGCGGATCGCCCATAAGCCAATTGCGAGTTCGCCCCGCGCTTACCCACTGATCCCAATCATCACTGGAATCGGGAATAACTTGGATGCCATCGTCGTTGTGCGTCAGCGCCTCTATGCCCATAATTGAAATGCTCCTTGCAAAGATATGCGTCGCTAATGCGATAATATATCCGCAATGCCCTAGATGTCAAGCGGCGAGGCAACTGGAGAGCAACCAACGCAACCCATCCCGCATTCCGACGAGCGTCAATCCGCTAATCCTGCCCTACACCCCCACATCATCCCCCTCCGGCAAATACTCCGCCAGCTCCCGCTTCCACTCCGGCACGGGCGCCGCCGCACCCTCGCGCGGCACATACGCCGACCGCTCCACCAGCTCGTACTTGTGGATATACCGCGCGCAGTTGGAATAGACCTCGGTGACGCTCACGCGCGCTATGAATTGCGCGCCGGGGTATCGCGCCGTCAGCGGATCCTGCTCGTCAATGGACACTATGCCTTGCAGCCGCAGCCGCGCTTGGTTGACGAAGTCTATGAACAGCAAGCCCACATTCGGGTTTTTGAGCAGGTTGCCCATGCTTTGATACTTGCCGTTGCCGTCATAGTTGGGGAAGGCGATTGTGGCGTCATCCACCACCGCCACGAAACCCGGATCGCCGCCCTTGTACGAGCATGTGGGCAGCCCGCGATGGTCGCAGGTCGCCATGAAGAACATATCCGCCCGCGCTATGAACTCCCGCTGCGCCGCGCTCAGCGTCTCAGACGCGCGCTGCGCTATGCGAGCCGCCAGCCGCCGCGTCCCGAATTTGTCCTGAAAATACAGGTTGCCCTCATGAAAATCGTGAACCTTGTCCGGCATTAGGAACCTCTCTTATCCGCTATCTGCTGCCTACATACGTCTGCCATATATGGCAGCGTCCATCCGCCACCTGATTGAACATCATACCCCATCACCCTACACCCAAACCCACCTATCCATACCCAAAAGCTTTGCCTACTTTTACAAAAGTAGCGTCAGCCCCTAACCCCCGTCCGCAAAGTCCCACTCGCCGCCTTGCGCCCATATAGCAAGCGGGCGATTCGCGTTCCCGCAAACCGCCCGCCGTGTGTTATGCCGTATCAGCGCCTATGTTATGCCGCGTCAGCGCCGCGCAATCGCCGCCGGATTAGTCGTCGCCCACCGGCGCCTCCGCCTCTTCGCGCTCGTCTAGCGCGGGCGGCGGCGCGTCAAACCCGAATGGCGTCTGCGCTATCTCAGGCAAGTCCGTGAACGGCACGCGCCGCGCAAACGGGTTGATGCTCTCCGGCTCATCGTCCGGCACATCCAAGAACGCGCGCCCCTCTTCCGTCAGGTCAAGCCGCGCCGGTATCAGCCGCCCGATTATCACATTCTCTTTCAGCCCGCGCAGGAAATCCCGCTCCCCGTTCACCGCCGCCTCCGTCAGCACCCGCGTGGTCTCTTGGAACGACGCCGCCGACAGGAAACTATCCATCTTCAGCGACGCCCGCGTTATCCCCAGCAGGATGGGCCGCGCCGTGGGCGGCTCCCCGCCCTCTGCCAGCACGTCCGCCGTGCGCTCGGCGTACGTCTTGCGGTCAATCTGGTCGCCCGGCAGCAGGTTGGCGTCGCCGGCGTCGTCTATCTCCACCTTGCGGAGCATCTGCGACACGATGACCTCAATGTGCTTGTCGTGTATGGTAACGCCCTGCGAGCGATAGACGTTCTGCACTTCGTCTATGAGATACTGCCGCACAGCCTCCAGCCCCTGCAGGCTCAGGATGAGCTGCGGGTTCTTCGGCCCCGCCGTCAGCGGCTCGCCCGCCGTGATGTGGTCGCCGTTGCCCACGATGAGATGCGCCGCCGCCGGTATCGTGTACTCCCGCCGCTCTTCTTCCTGATAGGTGATGCTTATCGTGTATTTGCGCCCGTCGTCTTCCCCGCCGGATTCCCCGTCGTCGCCCGCGCTGACGGTCGCGCCGATGTCCTGAGCGATCCCGCTCACCACGCCCGACACCCGCGCCACGATTTCCCGCGCCGCCAGCGCCGTCACGTCGGCATCCGCGTCCTCGCCCTCGCGCGGCTTGAGCTTGGCGATGGTGTCCCCGATTTCCACATAAGAGCCGTTCTCGACGCTCTCCACGATTTCGTGTTGGTCGGCGTCTATTATGTACTCGTCAAAGTACTCGTCCATGCTTGCCACGGACACTATCCTGCCCTCGGTGGTTTCGGTGATTTCCACATCCCCGTCTATTTCGGACAGCACCGCCTCGCCCTTGGGAACGCGCGCCTCGAAGAGTTCCTGAACGCGCGGCAGCCCGCTTGTGATGTCCGAACCCGCGATGCCGCCCGTGTGGAACGTCCGCATCGTGAGCTGAGTGCCCGGCTCCCCGATGCTCTGCGCGGCGACTATGCCCACCGCCTCGCCTATCATTATCGGGTTCCAGGTGGCGAGCGACAGCCCGTAGCACATGCGGCACAGCCCGCGCTCCGCCTCGCACGCCAGCGCCGACCGCACTTTCACGCCCGCGATGCTCGTCTTGGCGATGCGCGCCAGCAGCTCCGGCGTCAGCAGATCATTCCTGTCCGCCAGCACCTCGCCCGTTTCGGGATCCGCCACCAACTCGGCGGCGTAGCGGCTCTTAGCCCTGTCCTCAAACGGCGGCAGCAGCGAATCCCGCTGCCCGTTCTCAATCCAAAGCCCCTCAACCGAGCCGCAGTCCTCCTCAAGGATGATGAGTTCCTGCGCCACGTCGATAAGCCGCCGCGTGAGATAGCCGCTGTCGGCGGTTCGCAGCGCGGTGTCGGTCAGCCCCTTGCGCGCGCCGTGCGTGGATATGAAGTACTCCAGCACGCTCAGCCCCTCGCGGAAACTCGCCTTGATGGGGCGATCTATGATGCGCCCTTTCGGATCCGACATCAGCCCGCGCATCCCCGCCATCTGCTTGATCTGCGCGATGTTGCCCTTTGCGCCCGAAGTCGCCATCATATACAACCCTATGCCGGAGTTGCTCATCTTCTTGTCTTTGAGCGTCGTCCCGCCGAACTCGCTCAGGTTGCCCTCGACCGCGCCCGTCAGGTCGTCATTCGCCGCCGTCCATATGTCAACCGCCTGCTTGTAGCGGTCGTCCTCTGTCAGCAGCCCGTCGTTGAACATCTCGTCCAGCGTGTCAATGTTCGCCTGGGCATCCCCCAGTATTTGCGCCTTTGCGCTAGGAACCTCGACGTCATGGATGGATATGGTAATGCCCGACTTGGAGGCGTAGTGAAAGCCCATATCCTTGACATTGTCCAGGATGACAGAGGTCGCCTCGCTGCCCAGCATGTCATGCGCCTTGGATGTGATGTCCTTGAGCGCGCTCTTGTCTATCACTTCGTTGATAAAGCCCAGCTCGTCCGGCAGCGCGTCGTTGAATATGATGCGCCCCGGCGTGGTCTCCATCCACTGATCCGCGTCGTCCGCGCCGCTTGCGCCATTCGCGCCTTCAGACGCGCCGTTGCCGTTGCCGTTGCCATTCGCCGGCGCGTCCGGCCGCCGCACTATCACCGGCGCCCGCAGGTCTATCTTGCCGTGGTCGTAGGCGATGCGCGCGTCTTCTACGCCCGCGAAACGCCGCCCGCTGCCCTTCGCCTTGTCCAGCGCCTGCGTCATGTAGAAACAGCCCAGCACCATATCCAGCGTGGGCGCCACTATCGGCTCCCCCGAACTCGGCGCCAGCATATTGTAGGTGCTCAGCATCATCCGCTTAGCCTCCCACACCGCCTCCTTGGACAGCGGCACATGCACCGCCATCTGGTCGCCGTCGAAGTCCGCGTTGAACGCCGTGGTCACCAGCGGATGCAGCCGTATCGCGCTGCCCTCTATCAGAACCGGCTGAAACGCCTGTATGCCAAGCCTGTGCAGCGTGGGCGCGCGGTTTAGCAGCACGGGCCTATCCCGCACTACGTTTTCCAGGATGTCCCACACCTCCGGCCGCTCGCTTTCGGCGAGCCGCTTGGCGCTCTTGATGTTGTGCGCGTAGCCGTTCATCACCAGCCGGTTCATCACAAACGGCTTGAACAGCTCCAGCGCCATCTTGCGCGGCAGCCCGCACTGATCCAGCTTGAGCTCAGGCCCCACGATAATCACCGACCGGCCGCTGTAATCTACCCGCTTGCCCAGCAGGTTCTGGCGAAAGCGCCCCTGCTTGCCGCGCAGCAGATCCGACAGCGACTTCAGCTTGTGGTTGTGGCTGCCCGCGACCGCCCTGCCGCGCCTGCCGTTGTCAACAAGCGCGTCCACCGCCTCTTGCAGCATCCGCTTTTCGTTGCGGACGATTATTTCGGGCGCTTGCAGGTCTATCAGCCGCTTTAGCCGGTTGTTGCGATTGATAACGCGCCTGTACAGGTCGTTCAGGTCGCTTGTGGCGAACCGCCCGCCGTCCAGCTGAACCATAGGCCTCAGCTCCGGCGGCAGTACGGGCTGAACCGTCATTATCATCCATTCGGGCTTGTTGCCGCTCTTGCGGAACGACTCTATCAGCCGCAGCCGCTTGTACGCCTTCTTTTGGCGCTGCCCGGATGTGTCGCGTATCTCTTTCTGCAGGCAGTCCACCGCGTTGCAGAAATCCCCGCGCTCATGGCAGGGCTTGGCGCTCACATCCCGCCGGTGGCGGCAGTGGCGGATGCAAAGCTCGCGGTTCTGCGCGCAATCGTCTATGCAGGCTACGCGCCGATCCTCGTATGCCTCATAGTTGTGCAGCGCCTCCATATCCCCCTGCGACAGCAGCTCCAGCACAGCCTCCGCGCCCATTCCCGAATCGAACACGCGGTCCGCGAACTCGCCCAGCGTCCTGTTCTGCGTCTCCGTCAGCAGATCGCCCAGATGCAGCGACTCTATGCCGTCTATCTCCTCGCCCGTGTTCGTGAAATCCTCCACCGCCGACTCATAGTCCGCCAGCGGCTCTTTGAAAGACTCGTCGGAGTATTTGGGAACGGCGACTGCGTCCTCATCCTCGCGCCGCTTTTTCCTCTGCTTGGCTTTCTTTTGATCATCCGATTCCGCGACTTCCACCGCGCCGTTCAGGATGTCCACAAGCCCGCGCAGTTTCTGCTGAAAGGTGTTCTCAAACCTGTCGTAGCGCCTGCCCGCCTCGCGCCAGTCCTTGCAGCCCTCAGGCAGAACTTCCACGGATCCCTCAGTGTCGTACAGCCCTTCGCGCAGCGGGATGATGCGCCCTTCGTAGTAGGGCTTGATGTCTTGGATCTCAGTCAGCGCGTCCAGGACGTCGAAGTGAACATCGTCCAATTCCGGATGCTTAGGCAGCTCGGCAAGCGCGTCCGCGTACTCCGCCGAGATCTTTTTGACGCCGGCGACCGTCGCCTTTTCGATGTCCCGCAGCTTGTCTATGTTCTGCGGCGTGTCCGCCATCTTGTCATAGTTCGCCTTGACGGGATCATCGCGCATTTCGGCAAGATAGTCGTTCAGCGCCTTCACGCTGTTGCTGAGCGAAAACAGCGTGGACAGCGGCTCGACCAGCGTATTGATTTTCGTTATCCCGCCCGAAACCGGCTTGATGGCGTCAAGCAGCCCTTTCTTGCCGTACTCCGCGCTAATGCCGGCCGCCAGGCCTTGCAGCGCGGCGACGCCGGCGCTCAGCTTGCCCGCGTGAGCCTGCAGCGCCCGCGCCTCGTTGACCGCGGAATCGGTCTCGGTAAGCCTGCCCACCATCTTTTCAATCTCGTCGCGCAGCGCGCCCACGCTCTTGTCCAGCTCAGCCGCCTTATCCCCAAGCGCGTTTGGCTCGTCAATCTCGGCGTTGGTTGCCATTCGCGCTATCGGATCCGCCGCCCTATCGCCCAGCGCCGCCATGTCGCTTTGCAGAACGTCCACGCCGTCCAGCAGCGCCCCAAGCGCCGCGCCGTCCGCCGCCTTGAGCAGCGCGCCCACGCCGTCGGCATAGCCTTGCAGCGCCGGGTCAAGCCGCGTCGCCGCCGCCGCCAGCATCGCCGCGCCCGCCGCGCCCTCAGCCGCCAGCCTATCCACCAGCGCCCCCATATACGCATGCCGCGCGTTCACCTCATACGCGCGCTCGTCTTCGTCTATATTGGTGATGATGTACTGCGCGAAATACAGAACCCTGTCCAGGTTCTTGGGCGACAAGTTCAGCATCAGCCCCAGGCGGCTGGGCGTCCCCTTGGAGAACCAGATGTGCGCCACTGGCGCCGCCAGCTGAATATGCCCCATCCGCTCGCGCCGGACCTTGGCGCGCGCTATCTCCACCCCGCAGCGGTCGCAGGTGATGCCCCGGTGCCGGATCTTCTTGTACTTGCCGCAGTAGCACTCCCAGTCCTTAGTCGGACCGAAGATCTTCTCGCAGAACAGCCCGTCCTTCTCCGGGCGCAGCGTGCGGTAGTTTATCGTTTCGGGCTTCATAACCTCCCCGTATGACCAGAGCTTTATCAGCTCCGGCGACGCCAGAGAGATCTTTATCGCGTTGAAATCGTTGCCGCCTTGTGCCATAGAGCATACTCCATAGTTGTTTTGCGCGGTCGGTTGCCTATTTGCCCTGCTTGTTGATAGATGCGCTTGCCTATTCACGCCTGATTAGCCGCGCCGCTTGCGTTTGCGCCGCTTGCCCATTTGATATTGCCTATTCGCCTATTCGCGCCGATTAGCCGCGCCGCGCGTCTAGCTGCGCCGGTTGTTCGCGCTTGCTTAGCCGCGCCGCGCGTATTTGCGATTGCCTAATTCGCGCCGTTTATTCGCGCCGCGTTGCCCGCGTTAGTTGGCGATAATCCCCGCCGCCTGGTTCGCCGCGTCCCATCCCGCCTCGGCGCCGTCCATCGACTCAAGCGTCCACGCCAGCGTCTTGCTGGGATTGCCCTCGGCGACCACGCGCATGGCGTCTTTGGCGCTGAACGCCTTTGCCGCCGCCCGCCGCAGCGCCGCGGTGGTCTCAGCGCTGCCGTCATACGCGCTGACCGCCTCCTCCAGCCCGCTGTGCGCCTCTCGCACGGCGTCCACCGGCGTGTATGCCGACCCGTCCTGCTCCGCCGCCTCCAGCAGATCGCCCGCCAGCGATAGGATTGACCCGGCTATCAACACCAGGTTTTCGTCATAGACGGTATCGTTGGGCGAGTATCGCGGCGGCGATGAGAACGCGTTGAAGTCCTCATCCGGATCCCGCGTGAACAGCGACGTCGTAGGCGCTGAGCTCAGCGACGTGGGGCTTGCGGTAAGCGACGTCTGGAAATCGTCCAGGTCGTCCATATCGTCAAACTGCTCCGGCGACTCGTGCAGCAGCTCCACCGACAGCCCCAGGCTCTGCAGCTCTTTCATCAGCACATGGAACGACTCCGGCACGCCCGGCTGCGTTACATTCTCGCCCTTGACTATCGCCTCGTACGTCTTCACCCTGCCGATGACGTCGTCCGACTTCAGCGTCAGCATCTCTTGCAGGTTGTTGGCGGCGCTGTACGCCTCCAGCGCCCACACCTCCATTTCGCCGAACCGCTGCCCGCCGAACTGCGCCTTGCCGCCCAGCGGCTGCTGCGTTATCAGCGAGTACGGGCCAGTGGAGCGCGCGTGTATCTTGTCTTCTACCAGGTGGATCAGCTTCATCATATAGATGTAGCCCACCGCGATTGGCTGGTCAAACGGCTCGCCCGTGCGCCCGTCGTACAGCACCGACTTGCCCAGCGTGGGCGCGGCTATCTGCTCCTCGCGGTTAAGCCGCAGCGCCTCTTCCCGCATCCCCTCCAGCGTAGCGTCGGCAACCTCGCGCCCCTGCTCCTCCCGCAGCCACGCCTCTAGGCAAACCCGGCTCGCCTCCCCGCGCTCGCGCTCATACTCATCCCCGAACACCGGCTCATAGGCATAGCCCCGATCCTCCAGCCACTCGCGCACCAAGCCCATATCTATGAGCCGCGTCCCGTAGCCGCTGTCGGTCGCTATGTCCGCCGCCTCCGCCTGGTCTATGATCCAAGCCCGCGCCAGGTCGTCCTCTATCCCTGCGTCTTTCGCGCCGTCAAACACCGGCGTCGTAGCCCTGAAGTTGAGCTTGTCCGCCGCCCAGCCCAGATGCGTCTCCAGCACCTGCCCCAAATTCATCCGCGAGGGAACGCCTATCGGGTTCAGGATGATGTCCACCGGAGTCCCGTCCGGCAAAAACGGCATATCCTCTTCGGGCAAAATCTTTGCGACCACGCCCTTGTTGCCATGCCGCCCCGCCATCTTGTCGCCCTCAGTTATCTTGCGCGTCTGAGCGATCCACAGCCGCACCATCTTCTTGACGCCCGGCGACAGGTCGTCCTTATCCGAATTCATCTCTTTGCGCCCGATAACCTTGCCGCGCTCGCCATGCGGCACGCGCAGCGATGTGTCTTTCACATCCCGCGCCTTTTCCCCGAATATCGCCCTCAGCAGTTTCTCTTCGGCGCTGAGCTCAGTTTCGCCCTTAGGCGTTATCTTGCCCACGAGGATGTCCCCCGTCTTGATTTCGGCGCCCACGCGGATTATCCCCTCTTCGTCCAGATTGCGGAGGCTTTCCTCCCCCACATTCGGAATATCGCGCGTTATCTCTTCCGCGCCCAGCTTGGTTTCGCGCGCCTCTACCTCATGCTTTTCGATGTGAATGGATGTGAACTTGTCGTCCTTGACCAGCCTGCGGCTCAGGATGATGGCGTCCTCGAAGTTGTAGCCCTCCCAGCTCATAAACGCCACCAGCACATTCTGCCCCAGCGCCAACTCGCCCTTGCCCGTGGACGAGCTGTCCGCCAGGATGTCCCCCACCTTGACCACATCGCCCTTGCTCACGATGGCGCGCTGGTTGATGCAAGTCCCCTGGTTGCTGCGTATGAACTTCAGCAAGCCGTGCGTGTGAACCTCGCCGTTGTCGTCAACGATGACTATCTGCTCGCCCGTAGCCTCCAAGACCACGCCGTCCACCTGCGAGATGACCACCTGCCCGCTGTCCCTTGCCACGCGCTCTTCCATCCCCGTCCCCACCAGCGGCGGTTCGGGCTTAAGCAGCGGCACGGCTTGGCGCTGCATATTGGATCCCATCAGCGCGCGGTTGGCGTCGTCATGCTCCAGGAACGGGATAAGCGCCGTGGACACGCTGACCAGCTGCATCGGCGACACGTCCATATACGCGATATTCTCAGGCGGCTCGCTGCCCACGCCCTCGCCTATTCGCGTTTCAACGCGCGCGTCTATGAACTGCCCCTTTTCGTCTATCCGCGCCGTAGCCTGCGCGATGTGCTGCCCCTCTTCGCTGTCCGCCGACAGATACTCTATCCCCGACGGATCCGCCGACACATACGGCTTGACCGCTATCATCTGCTCCGGCAGCTCCGCCAGCCGCCCCAGATACGACCTCATCACAACCCTGCCCTCAGTCAGCAGCCGACTGCCGTCCGCCCGCAGTATGTCCTGCTCCAGCGTCCGCCCCACGATGTCCTCGTCGGTATTCTTGATTTCGGTCATGATGCGGCGATACGGCGTCTCTATGAACCCGAACTCATTCGTCCGCGCGTAAGTGGCCAGCGACCCCAGCAGCCCGATGTTCGGCCCTTCGGGCGTCTCTATCGGGCAGATGCGCCCGTAGTGCGAGTGATGAACGTCGCGCACATCGAACCCCGCGCGCTCCCGCGACAGCCCGCCCGGCCCCAGCGCCGACAGCCGCCGCTTGTGCGTCAGCTCAGCCAGCGGATTCGTCTGGTCCATAAACTGCGACAGCTGCGACCCGCCGAAGAACTCGCGCACCGCCGCGACCACCGGCCGTATGTTTATCAGCGCCGCCGGCGTGGTGGTATCCGGATCTATCTGCGTGGACATTCGCTCTTTGATAACGCGCTCCATACGCACCAGCCCCACGCGGATCTGGTTCTGTATCAGCTCGCCCACCGCCCTCACGCGCCGGTTGCCCAGGTGGTCGATGTCGTCCGGCGTAATCACCCCGTTGTTTATGCGGATCATATGCCGTATCAGCTCAATGATGTCCTCCGGCTCCAGCACGCGCAGCTTGGGATCCGCCTCGCGCCCCAGGCTGCGGTTCAGCTTATGCCGCCCCACGCGCCCCAGGTCGTAGCGCCGGTCGTTGTAAAACAGGTCGGCTATTAGCTTATTCGCGTTTTCCTGGCTGGTCGGCTCGCCCGGCCGCAGCCGGCGATAGAACTCCATCACCGCCTCGTCCTGCGTGGAAACGCCCGTGTCCCGCTCTATCGTCGTGCGAATGAACTCGTGGTCGGCGTTGGTATCCACATCCTCGAACAGCGCCAGGATCTCGTCGTTGCCGCCGTAGCCCATCGCCCGCAGCAGCGTGCTGACCGGCGTCTTGCGCTTGCGATCCACCTTGACCGAAATCAGGTCGCGGTTGCTGGTCTCAAACTCCATCCATGCGCCCCGATACGGGATCAGTTTCGCCGCCGCCAGCCCTCTGCCCGTATTCGTGTCCGGCTCAGCCGTGAAATACACGCCCGGCGACCGCACAAGCTGGCTCACCACCACGCGCTCCGCCCCGTTTATCACGAACGTCCCGTTGATGGTCATCATCGGGATGTCCCCCACGAACAGCGTCTGCTCCTTGATCTCCCCGCTCGCCGCTATCTCCAGCGCCACCGTCACATACAGCGGCGCGGAATAGGTGATCTCTTTCTGGCGGCACTCCTCCTCGCTGAACTTCGGCTCCTCGAAGTAATGGTCGCCCAGCGTCAGCTTGAACCGCTTGCCCGGCGCGTCCTCTATCGGCGAAATCTCCTCGAACAGATCCCGCAGCCCGTCCGTCATGAACCAGTCAAACGAACTCCGCTGAACCTGTATCAGGTTAGGCACCGGCAGCACCGTCTCGGTCGCGGCATACGAATGGCGCGCATTCTCGTCGTGGACATTCCCGTTGATATGCCCGTTGCCGTAGCCATTCCCGTAGCCGTACTCCGCCGCCTTGTCAAACCCATTCGCAATAGCGGTTGTGGTCATGCACTCACACTCCTTGCATTAAAGAGATGATGGATGATGAATGTTTGGGGTAGATGTTTGGGGTAGAATTAGAGGTAACGCCGAGTTGGGTGCGCGCGGATAGATTAGTGATAGCGCCGATTATGGGGTGATTAGGGTTAGCGCTGTCTAGGTATGATGCCGGTTAGGTGCAGGTTAGGCGCTATTCTGATTAGGTTAGGGATAATCGGAATTTGCGTATGCGAAATTGAGACGTTTCTTATGGGAAAACGCCTTTTGGGGATGCGGAGGAATGAGGACGAATGAAATGGGCGCAAATTGCCTACGGCTTATCGCAATCAATTGTACGCGGATCATGCACATAGTTTGACTATCAAATAAGAATAACCAACAAACTATACATATGTCAAGCCAAATTTCGGTACAAGTCAAGCGAAATTTAGCCCATTATTCGCGTTTCTAGCCCATTTCTATTGAATTTCCAACAAATAACGCCCGCGCAATCCCATCCCGCCATCCCCAAATCCAAAAATCTTTGCAACTTTTCCCCAAAAAGCGGCGTCCCCCGCGTCCCCAATCCAAATTGACACCCACCCAATCCCAATGTACACTCAGAACCCAACCCGCCGCCTAAATCCCCGCGCATACGGCTGCGCCATAATCCGCCCATATGCCCATACTATAAGGAGCGCAAATTGCCTGAGGGATACGCCGTCAACTGGACTGCCGCGCTCATCGTAGCCGCCATCGGCGCGCTCGCCGTCATAGCGATGTTCGCCGCATCGCGCCTCATCGCCCCCAAGCGCCCGTCCGCCGCCAAAGACATCCCCTACGAATGTGGCATACCCCCCGCCCCATTCCGCTGGTCGCAAATCCAAATCCGCTACTACGTCTTCGCCATACTATTCCTCATATTCGACGTAGAGGCGGTATTCCTATTCCCTTGGGCAATCGTCTTCCTAACCTCAATCCCCGCCGTCTTCTACGAAATGCTCATCTTCATCGCCATCCTATTCTTCGGCGTCATCTACGGCTGGCGCAAGGGAGTCCTGCATTGGAGATAAACCCCCCCGGCGCGAACCCTCAGCATCCAAATCCGGCTACAACCCCTGGCGCAAACCCGCAGCCAACCCCGGGCGCAACCCCCCGGCCATCCTTTGCGCCAACCCCCGGCGCAAGCCTGCTGACAACCCCGCTCGGCGCCGGCCACATCCCCGGCGCCGGCAACTCCCCCGCCGCCAGCCCGCTCCACCGCGCGCTCCCCAACGCGCTCGTCGCCAAATCCGACGAACTCTTCGCCCTAGCCCGCAAATCCTCCATGTGGACGCTGTCTTTCGGCCTAGCCTGCTGCGCCATTGAAATGATAAGCGCCCATATGTCCCACCACGACATCGACCGATTCGGCATCGTAACATGGCCCTCCCCCCGCCAAGCCGACGTGATGATAGTCGCCGGCACCGTGGTCAAAAAAATGGCAGACCCCATCAAGTTGCTGTACGAGCAAATGCCCGACCCCAAATGGGTAATCGCGATGGGCAGCTGCGCCACCAACGGCGGCCCCTACTACCGCTCATACTCCGTCGTAATGGGCGTTGACCACCTAATCCCCGTAGACGTCTACGTCCCAGGCTGCCCGCCCCGCCCTGAGGCGCTGATGTACGGCCTGCTCCAGCTCCAAGAAAAAATCCGCCAAGACGCCGCCCACCCGCCCACCGCGCCTATCGCATCCGCGCCCGCATACCGGCCGGCCGCCGCAATATCGCCCGTTGCCGAAACCACGCCCGCATCCGACGACGCCGCAAACCGTCTCATAATCCCCCTAACCGTAGTCAACCCGGTTGCCGCCCCCGCAAACCCGCCTACCGCATCCGACGACGACAACCCGCCCGCATCCGACGTCGCTATCCCCCCAACATCCGACGCCGCTAACCAGCCCAACGCCAACCAACCCTAAGCCCATATCCCCCCAGCGTGAACCCCCATGACAACGCCCTCACAACCCACTCGCCCATCCCGCCCAACCCGCCCCCGCCGCGAACCCCAGATCCCCCTAGCCCCCGTCGCCCTAACCCCCCGCGGCGAGCGCCTCTCAGCCTTGCTCACGACCTCCTACGCCGACCTTGACGCCCAAATATCCGCCGCCGTGGACGAGGTCACCCTCACCGTCAAGCCCGCCGACATCCCCCTGGCCTGCCGCATCGCCCGCCAGCGCCCCGACATCGCCTGCGCCTACCTGCGCTGCCTCTCAGTCGTGGACTACTCCGACCGCCTTGAAATCAACTACCACCTCTTCTCCCTAGACCACCGCCACAAATTCGTCATCAAAACCAACGTCTCCCCCGACGAACCCAACGTCCCCTCAATCGTCCCCATATGGCGCGGCGCGAACTGGTTCGAGCGCGAGGCCCACGACCTATTCGGCGTCATCTTCGACGGCCACCCCGACCTATCCTCCCTGCTGCTCTACGACGGCTTCGAGGGCTACCCCGGCCGCAAAAACTTCCCCTTCCACGACTACGACGAATGGTAACCCGCCAACCCGCCTAGATCCGCCGCCAGCGTTTCCGGTTAGGCGGCTTTGAGCGTTTGACAAGCGGCGTTCCAACTGATAAGTCAAGATTTCACTAGCGCCGCGACCTGAGAATGCTGCAAGCGTTCTCTCTTGGCGTTGGCGCAATCTAGCGAGAGAGGTTAGAATGGCAAACACGGATGACAAGCGCAAGCGCAACGGCGCGCGCGAGCGCAGCGACGACGAGCAGGTAGATCTGCTAGGCATATCGCGCCGCGACAAACTGCTGCACGGCATCGTGTACGCGCTCATAATCCTGGGCTGGGTCGGGATTGTGATATGGAACGTGGTCGAGAGCGGCTGGTATTATCACTCTGCAGTGCTAATGGATTTGAGGGACTGATTTAGGCATTCATCAAGCACTATCGCCAGCAGATGTTTCAGCATCTCCACGCTCTTTGTGTAGCCCTTTGTGCGCCTCACAAGCCTATTCAGCTTGCTTCGCAGCTTGGAGTGCAGCCCCTCGTTCCAGTTCACCGCTCCGCCCTTGCCTATCACATGCCTGTCCCGAGGCAGCCACTCGTACACCCCGTAAGCGTCGGTTTCGTACTTATCAGCGCCCGGCAGCCGATCCAACAAGCGCGAGAACGCGGACAAGTCCCTATCGCCTACTTCATACATCCGCCAGCGGACGCCATCCCGTTCCTCCACCACCGCAGTCCATATCCACAGGTCTTGACGACGCTCGCCGCGCCTTACCTCCCAGTATGTCCACATCTCATCAAACGCCATAATAGACGCGCGGACGCCACTCCGTCGACCGCTTGCGCGCCACGACATGAACCGCGTCAGACGCTCGGTCGCCAACGCCCCCTTTTTTTGACCCACTCGCTCACCGTGGGCACGCTCGCGCCTATTACTCGCGCCGCCGCCGATAGGCTCATCCCCTCGGCGCGCATCTTCACCGCTTGTTCCTTCTGGGCATCAGTGAACCGATGCTTCGCGCCCTCTTGACGCTTGCGGCGCTGGCTGCACTTATACATTTGCTTGCCGCGCGAATGTCCGTCTTTCTTGACCCAGTTTGAGCCGCACTTCGGACATAGCGCATCATGTCTCTACACTCTCGGTTTTGCCATAGCGCCATCTGTCTTTCACTTGTTTCGGAGCGGTTTAGGGCAAGTATATCATATTAACACTGCATCCTAAGAATACCATTTGCGGGGATACTCTCACTATGCAGCACTAAAGCGTTTGATGGACTGATTAGGCTTTCCTCAGCAGATGTTTAAGCAACTAGGCGCCCTCGGCATAGCCTGCGGCGCCGTCCAAGACACCCGCGAGCTCCTCCACGACCCCCACCTCCGCGCCCGCCAAATGATCCTAGACGTCGACGACCCCGCTCGCGGCCCCCACCTCGCCCTAGGCAACCCCATCAAAATCGCATCCAACGATGTGGAATACGTTCCCCCGCCGCTGCTGGGGGAGCATACGGAGTCGGCGCTGGCGTCGCTGCTCGGCCTGGACGCCGCGGCGATAGGGGCGCTGCGGGAGGGCGGGGCGGTGTGAGGGGGAGAACGGCTTACTTACCGCCGAGTTCGCGGTATTTTCGCATATCGGCTCGAGCTTTGAAGGTGTTGTCTAGGGCGGCGTGCATAAACGCGCGATAGTAGTATGCGAAAGCGTCATCCGGATCAATGTCAATGGCGCGGTCATAGTCCGCGATTGCTTTGGTGAATTCGCCGAGTTCGGCGTAGGCAAATCCCCGATTGTTGTATGCCTCAGCATCGTTTGGATCAATAGCGATAGCGCGGTTACGGAGTAGCCGTAGCGCCCGCCCCTTCCTCGCACCCGGTCCCATAGGTCGCGCTGCCGCCGGCGTCGTCAGCCGTCTTTGCCATCCGCAGCATTAGCAAATCGCCGGGCCGCCAAGGCTGAGCGCAGACATCCCAGCTCAGTGCGCGAGCGCCATCAGCCTCAGCGACAGCGGCGTCGTCAAAATCAAGCCTCAAAGGCGCGCTGCCGTCTAGCGCAATGAAGTCTATGTGGTGGTCGGCAAGGGATTCGGGCGGACCGGCAAGCCTAATCGTGACTTTATTGGATGTCCACCCTATCCGCTGAATGGTAGTTTCCACGCTGTCAGCGATGAATGAATCGGGCTTAAGCTTGCCAAGAGAACCGCCGGCCGCTATCGCATCGCCATCAGCGACAGGATCGAAGAACGCCTCATGCAGAACGCCATCGGGAGCAACCACTGTAACTTCCCACTGGCTCAAGTCCTCATATGGCAAGTTATAGCCGCAAAGTCTCCACAACGCCAACTGAGGACGCGGAACAAAGTTATACACGCCCCCCGGCAGCGGACGCTTGGTCGTGTATATCAGATAATACGACGCAAGCTCTAGACTGCTCTCGTCATAATCAATATCATATCCCTCTTCCGCAGTAGGCGAGTCGGTGATGTGAACCTGGAAATATTCCGCATCCCGCCCCTCCATGCTCCATTTGCCATAGCCTAATCCCATTACCCATCCCCCCTCCATACTAGGCAACATTGTCCTCTGCGGCGAACCGGAAGGTAGTTCATCCGTGACAGGCGGACGTGAGCTGGGTGGATCATGCACAAATGCGTTCTCAAGATCCAATCGCTGTTTTACGCAGCCCTCATAGCCTTCAATTCCAGCGCCCGCTTCCAAAATCGCGGCTAAGGATTCTATTGACGCGCGCAGATCGGAAAGAGATATGGTGGACAATTCACTATTCCCTGTTACCGCATTCGCATCTGTTAGATACATAGGCTCGCCGTCATCTTGTCCTGAAGCGCCTGAATCGAACTCCGCAAGCGGAAGCCAAGGCTTGCTATTTTCACCTAGCGTATACTCATTCGAGGCGTACCTAGTGAAATTATATTCTGTAGTCGACGCGCCGGACGCGCCTCCCTCCTGTTGCGCGGCTGCCAAAAAGAGAACCGAATCACGGGTCTCCAACGAAGTATCTCTTCCCGCAAGCCCCCCCGTCAGCGCGTCCTGAGCCTCCTCCCTTGTCAGGAAAGTATGCCTGCCCTCACGCGGCCATTCACCCACAAATGGCCACTCCACAATTATTTCGTCGTCTCCATTGCCTTTCAGGTATTCTATCACCGGAAACCGAAAGATTATCCACGGACGATACGTCGGCGCAACGCCCTCGTCCGCGCTAGGAATAGATTGAATCTTTCCTGTAACGGATGGCTGACGCACCCTAACTATCGCATCGGACCTAATGACACGCATCTCGATGCTAGGCGGACGCGATATGGCATGAGCCGCCACCATAATCGGAGTCGGCGAAGGTTGCGTCAACATAACCGCAGTCGGCGAAGATTGCGCCACCATAATCGGAGTCGGCGAAGACTGCGCCAACATAACTGGAGTCGGCGAAAGTTGCGCCACTGATTGACTGGACGTAGAGATGCCGCACCCAAGCCACCAAATAGCGCAGAAAAGCAACGCAAGCAGGGTGAACGACGTTTGGTTAAACATCCAATCACCCTGTCCTTTTCATCAGCATCCCGCCAGCGCCTTGCATCCTGCCACGCTTTGCATCCTAGCGCATCATCGCCTAATAGCAAGCAGTTACGCGCCCCTCGGCCCCACCGCCCTCATCGCCTCCACATACGCCTCCACGCTCGGCTCATTGAACACCAGCCGTATCTCATCCACCCCCGCGTCGAAGAACGCCCGCATCCGCTCCCGGCACTGCTGCGCGTTGCCGATGATGGTCATCGCGTCCACCATCTCGTTGGTGACCAGCTCCGCCGCCACCTCGCGCTCGCGGTTCAGGTACGCCTCGCGCACATGGTCGGCGGCGTCGCCAAAGCCGATGCGGTGCATGTATTGGTGGTAGAATGTCCCCATGCCGCCGATGTAGAACGCGATGTGAGGGCGCTCGCGGCGGCGCGCGGCCTGGATGTCGTCGGTGACGTATATGGATACCTGCGGGCTTATCGTGATTTGGTCCATAGAGCGCCCCGCGGCTCGCGCGCCCTCGGCGATTTCGGATACCAGCGGCGCCATCCGCGAGGGCGCCAGGAATATCGGCAGCCAGCCGTCCGCCAACTCGCCCGTGAGCCGCAGGCTGGCGGGCGTCAGCGAGGCTATGTATATGGGCAGGTGCGTCCGGTAGGGCGCGAACCGGATGTGAAAGCGCTGTATGTCAAAGAACTCGCCGCTGTGATCCAGCCGCTCGCCCGCCGCCGCCTTGCGGATGATGCTGATGTACTCCCGCATCCGCGCAAGCGGCCGCGTGAACCGCTCGCCGTGAAAGTCCTCTATCACCAGCCTGCCGCTCGCCCCTAGCCCCAAGAACAGCCGCCCCTCCGACATCTTGTCCAGATTAAGCGCCGTCATAGCCATATTCGCGGGCGTGCGCCCGTATATCGGCACGATTGATGTGCCGATGCGGATGGTCTCGGTCGCCGCGGCGAGTTGCGCCAGCGATGTGAACGCATCCTCGCCCCACGCCTCGCCCATCGTGATGCAGTCGTAGCCCAACTCTTCGGCGAGCTGCGCGATGCGTATGCTGTCGCGCCATGTCGCGCCGGGGGGCCGCAGTCCGGTTATGCCTATTCGTGTCATATGCGCGCCTCGCTGATGTGTCTAGTGTATGCCTAGCGTCTAGTATCCGCTATATGCCTAGTATCTAGTGTATGCCTAGCGTCTAGCGTTTAATAGAGAGATATGTGAACTTGCCCGCCATCCGCGCCATCGCGACAATGCCCTTGCGACAAGAAGACGCGGCGGCGGCTTATTCGGGATTATAGCATTGCGCCGCGCGCAATCAACGGGGAATTAGGGCGCTATTTGCGGCGCTATTTGCGAAACAAAGTTTTTTGATTAGCGCTAACCATTATTTTTGACAATCGCTAAACATTGTTTTATAAGCGCCTTAAACGCCTTGCATAGCCTTTCGCGCGTTGGATAGGCTTTGTTCACGATGCGGGGGGATAGCCGATGCGCGGCAAGCCTATCGCAGGCTAGGGGGAACGGGTTGGCATCCCCGCGCATCCCGCATACGCAAGCAATCATACGCCTTACAGCGGGATTCAGGGAGGAATTATGAAACTTGTCCGAGCTAGGGTTACCGATTTCAAATCCATAGACGACTCCGGCTGGGTGGAGGTGGACGACGTCACCTCAATGGTGGGCAAAAACGAGTCGGGCAAAACAGCGTTCCTGGGCGCGCTCAAGCGCCTGAACCCGGTTGACGGGGATCAGGAGTTCGAGCTCAAAGACTACCCGCGCAAAGGGTATGTGAAATACCGCCGCACGCACGAAAAGGATCCCGCCGACGCCATTACCGTGGTGATGACGCTATCCGCCGAAGAGCGCGGCGAGCTGGCGGAGCGGCTGGGCGACGACGTCCTGCTCTCCGAAACCGTGCAGGTGTCCAAGAACTACAAGAACGAGTTCACCTGGGAATTCGAGATGGACGAGCATGCGATGGTGCGCCACATCCTCGCCTCCTCCGAGCTGCCGCCCGAAATCCAGGAACACGCCAGCGGCGCGCCGAGCATCAGCAATCTCATCACCACGCTGGAGGCGCTGGACGTCAAGCCCGTCGCCGTCGGCAGGCTCATCACCAGCCTCTACAAGCGGTTCAGCGAAACCTCCGCCCGCGACAAAGTGCAGGGCTACCTGCAATCGCGCCTGCCCAAGTTCGTCTATTTCGACGAGTACAGCACAATGCGCGGCCGAATATCCATAGAGGACATCTGCCGCCGCGTTGAGGCGGGCGAAGACCTGGACGAGTCCGACCGCACATTCATGTCGCTGCTCGCCCTAGTCGGCGCGGATCCCATGGATCTCGCCAGCGAAACCAACTACGAATACCTCAAGGCGGAACTGGAATCCGCCTCCATCAGCATCTCCGACGAGATGTTCCAGTACTGGGCGCAGAACAAGCAGCTGCGCGTTGAGTTCGACCTGTCCCCCGCCGACCCCAACGACATCCCGCCCCTCAACAAGGGCACCATCCTGCACGTCCGCATCTGGAACAACCGCCACCGCGTATCCGTCCCGTTCGACGACCGCTCCAAGGGGTTCGTCTGGTTCTTCTCGTTCCTGACCTACTTCTCGCGCATCGAAGAGCGCGAAGAGTGCGACCTCGTGCTGCTGCTGGACGAGCCGGGCCTAAACCTGCACGCGCTCGCGCAGTCCGACTTCCTGCGGTTCATTGACGAGCGCCTCGCGCCCAAGCACCAGGTCATCTACACAACCCACTCGCCCTTTATGATCAACCTCAAGCACCTGGACCGCATCCGCACAGTCCAGGACGTGGACGACCGCGGCACCGTCATAAGCGCCGACACCCTCAGCAACGACCAGGAAACCATCTTCCCGCTGCAGGTGGCGCTGGGGCACAACCTGGCGAACACGCTCTTCCTCGCGCCGCACTGCTTGATGGTGAACGCGCCCTCCGACCTCATCTACCTGCAGGTGCTGGGGGAGATGTGCGCCGCCAAGGGCTATCAGCGGCTAGACCCGCGCTGGGTAGTGATACCCGTGGGCGGCGCCGACAACCTGCCCACATTCGTGTCCCTGCTGGGCGAAAACTACGTCAGCGTCGCCGTCCTGATGGACGTCACGCCCAAGAACAAGGAAAAGCTGGAGCATATCAACCGCAACAGCGCCATACAGCGCGACAACCCCATCCGCTGGGTTGAAGTGCAGAAGATCCGCACGGCGGACATCGAGGACATCTTCGACGCGCAGTTCTACCTGCGCCTGGTGAACGACGCCTACGCCGAAGAGCTGCCGGAGCGCCTGTCAATGAAAGCAATATCCGCCAAAGACCCGCGCATCGCCGAGCGCGTGGCGGCGTACTTCCGCGAAAACGACATCGCGGACGGCGAGTTCGACTCCTACCGCCCGGCGGCATACCTGCTCAAGCATCACGGCAGGCTGCTGCGCGACATAGACGGCGACACCATAGAGCGCGCAATGTCAATGTTCCAACGGGTGAACGGCTTGCTCCCGTCCGACGGCGGTTTCGGCGCGCTGATGTCCTCGGCGCGAATGGCGAATGGCGCAAACGGCCACTCCCCCGACGAAAACGGCCGCGCCGAACTCAACGGCAAAAAGCGCCTCGCGCCCGTCTTCAAGGTATAGCAAGCCACAGCGCCGCAAACGGCGGCAACGCCTGAGTAGCCGATACAAGGGCAAGCGATATGAGGGCGGCTCTCTCTTTCACAGGGAGCCGCCCTTTCGCGCGTATGATAGGCGCACATCAAGGGCAGGCGCGGGTTAAGCGCAAGGGTTTTCAATGGCGCGTATCAAGGGCGAGCATAGCGGCAAAGCATATACAGCCAATCCCGATTTGCGGTAAAGTTATTAGCGGGATGATAGGGATTACAGGCGGGATTTCGGCGGGCAAGCGGCAGGCTATACGGCAGGCTACACAGAGACGGCTATGGGCGCGAAACTGACTTACGAAGAGGCGCTGGCGCGGGTTATGGGCTTGGCGGATTTTGAGCGATCCACGCACAGCCCGGGCCACTCCGCGTTTCACCTTGAGCGGATGCGGCTGCTGATGGCGCGGCTGGGCGACGCGCATCTCGCCACGCCCACGGCGCACATCGCCGGAACCAAGGGCAAGGGTAGCACGGCGGCTATGGCGGCGTCCATTCTGGCGGCGGCGGGCTACAAGGTTGGCATGTACTCATCGCCGCATCTGCACAGCGCCACTGAGCGCGTCCGCGTGAATATGCAGCCGATTTCGCGGCGCGAGTTCGCGGACGTGGTGGCTTGCGTATGGCCCGCGGTGGAGCATGTGGGCGCTGATGGCGGCTACGGCGGCGTTACCACTTTTGAGGCGCTCACCGCTATGGCGTTCACCCACTTCGCCCGCATCGGCGCGGACTACCAGGTGATAGAAGTCGGGCTTGGCGGCCGCCTTGACGCCACCAACATCGTCAAGCCGCAGGCGTGCGCCATCACCTCCATCAGCCTGGATCACACCGCAACGCTCGGCAACACGATAGCCAAGATAGCCGCCGAAAAGGCGGGCATAATCAAGCCGGGCGCGCCGGTGTCGGTAGCGCCGCAGCGGGATGAGGCTATGGGGGTCATACGGCAGGCGGCGGCAGAGCGCGGCGCGGATCTGGTAGTGGTGGGCGAGCGCTATTCGTGGCGCGGGCTGCGCGCCGATATGCGGTCGCAGACGTTCCGGCTGGACGGGCCCCGCCGCTCATACGAACTTGAAACCCAACTGCTCGGCGATTATCAGATGGAAAACGCCGCCACCGCCGTTGCGCTGGTAGAGGCGCTGGAGGCGCAGGGAACGCATTTGCCTGATGGCAGCGTAGAGCGCGGGATGCGGGCTACCGGCTGGGACGCCCGGCTGCAAACGCTGTCCACGCCTGAGGACGGCGGCCCGTTGCTTGTGGTTGACGGCGCGCACAACCCGTACTCTATGGAACGCCTGGCGGACGCGGTGCGGCAGCATTTCGCGTACACGCGCCTGATAGTCGTGTTCGGGGCGCTTGGCGGGCATAGCGCGGCGGGGATGCTGGCGGCGCTGGCTCCGCTGGCGCCGGTGATAGTGGCGGCGCAATCGCGGCATCCGCGCTCGGCGTCGGGCGCGACGATTGCCGCCGCCGCCAAGCAAGCCGGCCTGGACGTCGCGTTCAGCGCCGACGACGTGGCATCCGCCGTCCGATATGCGCTGTCCATCGCGGGCGCGGACGATATGGTTCTGGGAACCGGCTCGCTGTCGGTAGCCGCCGAGGTGATAGAAGAGGCGCGCGGCATTCCGCCTGAGCTGTATCCGTATATGGGCAGGGTTCGGGGATAGCGATAGGGTGCTTTGGGATATGAGCGGCGGGCGGCGGGCTGTATAATTAGCGGCAAGCCAAGGCGAAACGCGGCTTGGGCTTGTTGACACGCCGGGACTGGCCGGGATTGACCGAACTGACAAGGAGACGCGGGAATGGAGCATAGGCGCAATCGGGTTGTGGTTACGGGAATGGGCGCGGTTACGCCGCTGGGCGAGTCGGTGAACGAGTACTGGGATAGCCTTGTGCGGGGCAAGTCGGGCATACGGGGGATGACGCTCGCCGACCCGACCGCCTACCCGTGCAAGGTGGCCGGCGAGGTTCCCGACTTTGATCCCGGCAAGTACATCAACCCGCGAGAGGCGCGGCGGATGGCGCGGTTTTCGCAGATGGCGATAGCGGCGGCGGCGCTGGCGATCGAGGACGCCAATCTCGACTTGTCGGCGGAGGACGAAGAGCGCATGGGCGTTGTGATGGGCAACGGCAACGGCGGCTTTCCCACCACTGAGGACAACGCGCGGCTGCTTGTCAATCGCGGCGGCATGCGCGTCAGCCCGTACTTCATCCCGATGATACTGCCGAATATGGCGGCGGCGAATGTGAGCCGCATATTCGGGCTGAAGGGCTACACCTCCACGGTGATAACCGCTTGCGCGGCCGGCACTCAGGGGATAGGCGAGGCGGCGGAGGCGATACGGCGCGGCGCGGCGGACGTTGTGCTGGGCGGCGGCTGCGAGGCGGGCATCTGCGAGCTTGGGCTTGGCGGGTTCAATGTGATTAAGGCGCTCACGCGGCGCGATGTGCCGCCGCACAAGGCGAGCTGCCCGTTTGACGCCGACCGCGACGGGTTCGTGCCGGCGGAGGGCGCGGCGATTTTCGCGCTGGAGAGCCTGGAGCATGCGATAAGCCGGGGCGCCGAGCCGCTCGCGGAGGTGGCGGGCTACGGCGTCTCATCCGACGCCTTTCACGCGGTACAGCCGGACGAGGACGGCTCCGGGGCGGCGCGCGCTATGCGCTGGGCTATCGCGGACGCCGGCATTCAGCCGGGCGACATAGACTATATCAACGCTCACGGCACATCCACGCCCAAGAACGACGCGGTGGAAACGCTGGCAATCAAAAGCGTGTTCGGCGATGCCGCTTACGATGTGCCGGTGAGTTCCACCAAGTCTATGATAGGCCACGCGCTTGGCGGCGGCGGCGCGCTGGAGGCGGTGGCATGCGTCAAGACGATACAGACGGGGTGGATTCACCCGACCATCAACTACCACACGCCCGACCCTGACTGCGACCTGGACTATGTGCCGAATGAGGCGCGGCAGATGCGCGTTGACGCGGCGCTGTCCAATAGTTTCGGGTTCGGCGGGCAGAACGCCTGCGTAGTGCTGCGCCGCTTTGAGGAGTAGCGCGGGCGATATTATGAGGGGCAACGCAAGTCCTATGCGAACCCTTTGCCTTGCGCCGCTGCATCTCTATCCAATAAGCGGGTAGGCGCGGGCGGGGATTACGCAAACGCTTTGCCTTGCGCCGCTGCATCCTTATCCAATGGGCGTGTAAGCGCGGGCGGTGATGGCGCCGGCGTGATATTCGGTTGTTAAAGGGCAAGCCCTCTGCCTTGCGGATGCGCTTGGGCGGAGGGCTTGATTTCGCTCGCGGCAGGGCGCGCTAGGCGAGGCTGGCGGCGGCCGCCTCGGACTGGGTTACCATGTCGCTGAGCATCATCTGCATCGCCATGATGTGAACGCAGATCCCGCGGGTGATGAAGTAGTAACAGGTGCAGCTCCACTTGCCGGAGTCGTAGGTGAGTTCGTGGTCGTCGTTGTCTCCCCGGAACTTGGCTTGGCATTGGGTTAGGGTTACGCGCCCGTCCTGCACCGAGTAGTCTTTGGCTTTCTCCATCTTCCTGACGAGGCTTGAGTCCATTCAGTTCCCTCCGTAGCGATTTTCGCAACAGCCTTGCGCTTGGCGGTCTTGCGTCAATTTCGCGCTTGGCGATCTTGCGGCAGCTTGGCGGCGCTGACGCTTGTCGCGATGCCGTTATGATACAAGATTGTTGCGGTTGGCGTAAGTGATTGTATCAAAGACGGCGGGTTTCATCCATAGTTTCGCGCGAGATTTTGGGCGGGCTTGGCTTGGGTGAGGGTTAGGGCGGCGGCGTAGAATAGGGCGGCGACGGTTATGAAGGCGAAGTGGTAGCCGCCGGTGATGTCAAACGATCCGCCCGCCAGCACGGGCCCGCCGAAGAACGAAATCGCGGTCGCCATATTGATGATGCCCATAATGCTGCCGTAGCGCCGGATGCCGAAGGCGTCTTGGATGATGAGGGGGAATAGCGCGCCGAAAGCGCCTAGGAAGAACCCGAATGAGGGGACGAATGTCCACAGGTAGAGGCTGGATTGCGGCGCGAAGTGGGTGAGCAGCAGCAGGAATGTGGCTTGGCCGGTTAGGTCAATCATAAGCGCGCGGCGGGCGGTTATGCGCTCGGCGAGCAAGCCCATAACGAACTTGCCGGTCATGCCGCAGATGGCGATGGCGCTGAGGGCTAGGCCTGCGGTTGCGATTGAGACGCCCTCGGCGGTTAGGTGGTTGAACACTTGGGGCAGGATGGCGCTGTAGGTGAATGTGCCAAGCACGACGGCGATCATCGTGGCGTAGAAGGCTTTGGAGCGCAGCGCCTCGCCGACTGACGCGCCGGTGAGCGCGGGCGGGCCGGCTTGGGTTTGGGCGGCGGCGGCTGTGGGATTGGCGGGATTGGCGGCGCGGCGGCGGGATTGGGCGGCGGTCGGGTATTCGCGGACGACTAGTAGGGTGTAGATGGTGAGCGCCACGCCGATTACGCCGAACAGCAGGTACGCGCCCGCCCAAGAGGGGAGGGTTGCGCCGCTAATCTGCCACGACGCCGACAGGGCGAATGTGGTTATAAGGGGGAATGTAAAGCCGCCGAAATTGTTGCCCATAAGGGTGATGCCCATAACGCGGCCGCGCTTGTGTGCGAACCATATCCCCACCAGCCTGCCCGCCGGCAGAATGGACGCGCCCGCGTAGCCCGCGTATTGGACTAGGCTGAGCGCGTACCAGTGCCAAAGCTCGCTCATCAGCGGGCGCAGCAGGTAGCTCACCGCGATGAGCAGCATAGACACGACCATAATGCCGCGCGCGCCGCGTCTGTCCATCACCCACCCCAGCGCGGGCGCGATAAGGCTGCCGATCGCCGTGAACGACAGCGACAGGTTGATCTGCGTGCGCGTCCAGCCGAACTGGGTTTCCAGCGGCTCTATGAATTGGCCGAAGGCGTACTGCCCTGAGCCGACGGTGAGGGTGGCAGCCAGGAATGGGGCGGATATGACCCACCAGCCGGCGTAGATGGCGGGAAGGCGTGGGCGGCGCGGCGGGTTGCGGCGGAGTGGGTGTGACATTGTGAGAGAGTATAAAGGAAATGTTTGGGGTTGTCAGGTTGGGTGGGCGTGGAAGGGGCGCAATGGGGGACCTGCCCTACTTTTTTACAAAAAGTAGCAAAACCTTTGTATGGCTGTGCGGGTATTTTGTTCGTGTTGGAAATAGCGGGGGTTTTAGGGCGGTGTCAAGGGGAATTTGAAAATTACCGCTATGTGCTATGATGCCCATATCATCCCTATATCCCGACTTGTCCCGCTGATGGGGCGGATGTATGCTTGCCAAACTATCATCTCAAAGACTCCCCGGAGCGGATAGCGTGTTATTGCCAGTGACAGAACATATATCACATCAAACTCGCCGCGCTGCTGCAACGGCTGGCGGCTGATTGGCGATGCGTATGGATGCGATTGGCGCGGGGGCAGAGTACGATTTCGTGGCGCATCTGACTGGGTTTTGCAGGGCGTTGCGCGGGCATGGGCTACTGGTCGGGCCGCGTGAGACGGCGGACGCCGCAAGGGCGCTGGCGGCGGTGGATGTGATGGACAAGTGGCGCGTGTACTGGGCGTTGCGCGCGCTGCTGCCGTCTAGCCGGGATGATCTGCCGGTGTACGATGCGCTGTTCGAGCGGTTCTGGCGCTTTGAGACGATGCCGATGCGGCCGGACAGACGGCAGGATGACGACGATCTTGTGGGCGGGGCAAAGGAGTTTCGGCGGGCGCCGAGCATGGCGGCGCTGCCGGAGGGGGATGACGCCGCCGAGCATACGCTTGTGCAGATGCTGCGGGAGGGGGCGAGCGCCAGGCGCGGGCTGGCGGCGCGCAGGGATCTGTCGGCGATACAAGCGGATGAGCTGGCGGAGTTGGCTGGCATCGCGGCGCGTATGGTCAGGGCTATGGCGGCGCGGCCGGGCAGGCGGCGCAGGCGGCATCCCCGCAAAGGCAGCCCGGATTTGCGGGGGGCGTTTCGGCTTAATATGAGCGGCGGCGGGGACATTGTGCGTATCCCGCGCAGGCGTCGGTTGCCTCGGACGCCGCGCCTGCTGGTGATGCTGGATGTGAGCGGGTCAATGGACCGGCACGCGCAACTGATGCTACAACTCGCGTATGCGGTGGCGCAGCGGACGCGGCGCGTGGAGACCTTTGTGTTCAGCACGGGCGCGGCGCGCATCACGCGGGAGCTGGACGCGCCGTCATTCGGAGAGGCGCTGGCGCGCGTGGGCGGCGTGTTAGCGGACTGGTCGGGGGGGACGCAGATTGGCGCGGCGCTGGCGCATATCAACAACCGGCGCGATGGGTTGCTGACGCGCGATACCACGGCGCTGCTGCTCAGCGATGGCTGGGATACGGGGGATCCGGAGCGCATCGCGCTGGAGGCGCGGCGTTTGCGGCGGCGCATCCAGCGACTGGTGTGGCTGAATCCACTGCTGGGCAGCGATGGGTATGAGCCAACGACGCGCGGTTTGCTGGCGGCGCTGCCGTATGTGGATTGCCACGCGTCGGCGCGGGATGTGGGGGCGCTGAAGCGGTTGCCGGGGTTGTTAAGGTGATGGCGCGATAAGGCGGGCGGACTAGGGTTTCGCCGACGTTGGCGAGATCGCGGATATGGCGGGCGAGCATGTAGCGCGCCTACTCATCTTCGGATGCTATCCGCTCTCGCGTTATCCCGTTGCACATATTTGTTGCGCCTCCCCTGCAGGATTTTGGTTTTGGGTAATTTGTGCGTATTAGGTGTAGCGGGGATATGTGGCGGGATTTTCAGGGCGCTTTGTGATGTTGATTGCCGGTGAAGTGATGGTATAATGCTCGCAAACCGAATATAGCCTGCGACGGCGGGCAGGTGGCGGGAAATGTTTGCGCGCGCCGCCGGACGCAGGTTTGGATTGGATGAGGAGTTGGCAGAATGACAACGGCGACTGATACGAATACGGAGCGGATTGCGCGGCTGGAGGGGGCGTATGAGCATCTGGCGACGAAGGCGGATTTGGCGCAGATGGAGTTGCGCCTGACGCTGAGGATGGCTCAGATGGAGTCGCGCCTGACACAGCAGATAGCGCAGATGAGCTCGCGCCTAACGCAGCAGATGGCGCAAGGGGGATCGCGGCTGACGCAGAAGACGGATCAGGGGGAATCGCACCTGGCGCAGCGGATAGCGCAGATGGAATCGCGCTTGACTTGGCGGCTGATTGGCGTGTCTTGCATAATCATTGTGGCGTCGGGGATTATGGTGCGGTTCTTGTAGCGCGGCATGCAAGGGTTGGCGTCCAGGGTAGGGGCGAGCGTGGCGTGGATTTTTGGGCGTGGGCTGATGGTGTTAGTAAGGAGGCAAGAAAATGACAACGGCGACTGATACGAATACGGAGCGGATTGCGCGGCTGGAAGGCGCTTATGAGCATCTGGCGACTAAGGCGGATTTGGCGCAGATGGAGTTGCGGCTGACGCAAGAGATGACGCAGATGACGCAAGAGATGACGCAGGTGGAGTCTCGGCTGACGCAAGAGATGACACAGGTGGAATCTCGTCTGACGCAAGAGGTTACGCAGGCGGAGTCGCGCATGAAGCAAGAGATAGCGCAGGTGGAGTCGCGCATGGCGCAGGAGACGTCGCGGCTGACGCAGGATATGGCGCGGTTGGAAACGCGCATGGCGCAACTGGAGTCGCGCATGACTTGGCGGCTGATTGGCGCGGCGGGCGTAATCATTGCGGCCGTGGGGCTTATTGTGCGGTTCTTGTAGGGGGATGCAAGGGGGTTCGCGTCTGGATAGGCGGGGGCGCGGCGTGGATTTTTGGGGCATGGGCTGATGGCGTTGGTGGCGCGGCGGGATGGGAATATCAAGGGCGCGGTTTGGATTGACAGGGCGGCGGTTGCGGCTTACACTTTGCGCTATGGGCGCAAGGGGCGGCGGTTGGTCTTGGGCAAGGTCAAGCGGGGCGCGGCGATGAGGGCGGGTTGGCGTTCAATGCCTATCCGATAGAGAGGAGGGCGTTAGGATGATAAGCGGGGTTTTGCGTAGGTACGCCGCGTTTGGCGGGCGGGCTACTCGGTCGGAGTTTTGGGGGTTTGTGTTGGCGAGCGTTATTGTGTTTGTGGTGATTGGGTTTTTGGCGGGATTTGGAGCGGCGCTTAGTCCGGGGGAGGCGCTGGTTATGGCGCTGCCGCTTGTTTTGTATGGGGTTGGTATGGTTGTTCCGGGCTTGGCGGTTATGGCAAGGCGGTTTCATGACGCGGGGTTTTCGGGGTGGATGGAGTTGTTGTTGCTGGTTCCCGTGGTGGGGTGGGTTGTGGTGGCTGTGTTTATGGCGCTGCCGAGCAAGCGGGGGGATAATCGGTATGGGCGGGATCCGCGGAGCAGGGGGCTTGCGCCGTATCGGCCGCAGGCGGGCGCGAAGACGTGGGCGGGACATCCCGGATACGCGGGGTGGGACGGATCTCGTTTTGGGAACGGGGATGCTAATTTTTTGTAAGAGAGTGGGCGAAGGGCTTTCGGGCGCGAAGAAGAAGAATTAGGGGGGCAGTCGGATGATAAGCAATTATGTGGGGGTTCTGCGTAAGTACGCGACGTTCAGCGGGCGGGCTACTAGGGCGGAATACTGGTGGTTTATGCTGACGCACTTTATTGTGGTCATGGCGCTTGGCGTACTCGCGGGGATTGGCGCGTCGCTTAACCCCGGGGAGCTGCCTAGTCTGGCGCTGCCGCTAATCGCGTATTGGATCGGCACGCTACTTCCGAGTTTGGCGGCGGTCGTGCGGCGGTTTCACGACGCGGGGTATTCGGGGTGGATGGCGCTGTTGCTGCTGATACCAACCATCGGCGGGATTATTGTGCTAGTGTTTATGGTTCTGCCGAGCGAGCGGGGGGATAATAAGCACGGGCCGTATCCGCATAGGGCGTAGGGGGCGCAGGCGCAAGAGGGGCAGGCGGCGGGAATGACGCGGCTGCGGCTTAAGGCGCGCGGGCGACGAAGGTTGTTCGTTCAGGGCATATCCAAGCGGGGGAGTTAAGCGGGATGTTTATCGTCAATAATTATGTGGGCGTGCTGTCCAAGTATGCGGGGTTTAGGGGAAGGGCTACGCGGTCGGAGTACTGGCTGTTCGTGCTGGCGAGCCTGGTCGTGTCAATCGTGGTGGGGATAGTGGGGAGTGTGCTGGGGCTGACGATTGGCGAGGGCGCCGGGGCTCCGAATATCCTGATCCTGGCGTACACGCTGGCTGTGATGCTGCCGTCTATCGCGGTGATGGTTCGGCGGTTTCACGACGCCGGGCATTCGGGGTGGATGGCGCTGCTGATTCTGATACCCATAATCGGGCTGATAGCGGTGATTGTGTTTATGATTCTGCCTAGTCAGCAGGGGGATAATAGGCACGGGCCGGATCCGCGGGGGCTGGCTGCGTAGGGCGGGCAATCTGCGGGAATAACGCGGGGCGCCGCTTTTGTGAAAGAGCAGCCAAGTGAAAGAGTGGCCAAAAGGCTTTTGGGCGTCAGGGATAATCGGGGGATAATCAGGGATGATATTCATCAGCAATTACATCGGGGTTCTGCGGGAGTACGCGGAGTTTGACGGGCGGGCGTCTAGGGCGGAGTTCTGGTGGTTCGCGCTGGCGCAGGCGGTTGTGTTCGTGGCGCTTTGGGCGGTGGTTCAGGCGCTGCCGAGGCCGCTTAACGCGCTGTTCACGGGGATTAGCGTTATGTATATCATCGGGACGCTGCTGCCGATGGTGGGGCTGACGATGCGGCGGTTTCATGACGCGGGATACTCGCGGTGGATGGCGCTGATGTGGGTGGTTCCCGTGGTGGGGTGGGTTGTGATGGCCGGGTTTATGGCGAGGCCGAGCGTGGGAAGGGATGATGTGGAGGCGAGCGGGGACGTCGGGGCGCAGTAGGATGCGGGGGCGCAGGGGGATGTTCGGGTGATTATCATCAGGAACTATGTCGGCGTTCTGCGTAAGTACGCGGTGTTCGGAGGGCGGGCTACGCTGTCGGAGTACTGGTGGTTTGCGCTGGCGCACTTTGTCGCACTCATCGCTCTCAACATACTCGGCAGGATTGGCTCGCCGGAGGATTTCCCATGGATCTTGCCGTTTTATCTGTATTATCTTGGCACAATTATTCCCTTTTTAGCGCTGACCGTGCGCCGATTCCACGACAGGGGACATTCAGGCTGGATGATATTGCTCGGCTTACTCGGCTGGTTTATCGTGCTTATCTTTATGGCGCTGCCGAGCGAGCGGAGGGATAATAAGCATGGGCCGTATCCGCATAGGGCGGAGGCGTAATCGGTAAAGCGCGGGGATGCTACTTTTTGTAAGAGAGTACGCAAAGAACTTTTGGGTGTGTGGGCAACGAAATTGCCCGTTCAAGCATAGACAAGGCGGAGCTGACCGATGGTTTTCAGGGCGTATTGGGGGGCGTTGCGGCAGTATGCGCGGGTTGACGGGCGGACTGCGCGGCCGGAGTTCTGGGGGTTCGCGCTGGTGCATCTGGGGGTTTTGGCGGCGCTGCTGGTGGCGGGCGGGCTGATGGGCGCCGTGGTGGGGGTGAATACGACGGATCTGGTTACGACGGTGAATGTTCCGGCGCTGGTTATCACGATTAGCGTGCCGGCGGCGGTGTATTCGGTGGCGACGCTGCCGCCTACGATTGGGGTCGCGGTCAGGCGGCTGCATGACGCGGGCTATACGGGGTGGCTGACGCTGCTGTGGTTTGTGTCCATTCCGCCTTTTGGGCAGGTGATATTGGCGGTGTTTCTGCTGTTGCCAAGCGAGGTTGGGGATAATCGGTTTGGGGCGGATCCGCGGGCGGATGGCGCGGACGGCGGGTAGATAGGCGGCGCGCAGGGGCGACGAGATGGGCTTGCTTTTTTAGAAAAAGAGCAATCAAAAGACTTTTGGGTGGGTGATGATGGGGCGGGTTTGTGGTGTACAATTGTGTGCGATTGCATTGCCGCAGCCTTGAGCGCCGAGGCGCTATTCTAATGGACGGCGGCGGGGGAACTTATGCCTGAGTTTCAGATAGTTTCGGATTTCGCGCCTACGGGGGATCAGCCGGGGGCTATCGCCAAGGCGTCGGCGGGGATAGAGGAGGGGCTGCGCCATCAGACGCTGCTGGGGGTTACGGGCAGCGGCAAGACTTTTACGATGGCGTGCATTATCGAGAAGGTTCAAAGGCCGACGCTGGTTATCGCGCATAACAAGACGCTGGCGGCGCAGTTGGCTACCGAGTTCAAGGAGTTTTTTCCCAAGAACGCGGTGGAGTATTTCGTGAGCTACTACGATTACTATCAGCCGGAGGCGTATGTGCCGCGAACCGATACCTATATCGAGAAAGACGCGGACATCAATGAGGAGCTGGATAAGCTAAGGCACGCGGCTACTAGGGCGCTGCTGACGCGGCGCGATACGCTGATTGTGGCGTCGGTGTCGTGCATCTTCGGGCTTGGGTCGCCGGAGGAGTATCAGGGGTTCGTGGCGTATGTTCGGCGCGGGGAAGAGATGCCGCGCGGCCGGCTGGTTCGGCAGCTGGTGGATATGCAGTATGAGCGCAACGATATGGATTTCGCGCGCGGCAGGTTCCGGGTGCGCGGCGATACGATGGAGATTCTGCCGGCGTATGAGGAGCTGGGGATACGCATCGAGTTCTGGGGGGATGAGGTGGAGCGCATCGTGGTGGTGGATCCGCTGACGGGGGAGCTGCTGGGCGAGCGGGATGACATTGAGATTTATCCGGCGAAACATTTCGTCACATCGCAGGAAAAGATGACGCTCGCCATCAAAGACATTGAGGCGGAGCTGGCGGAGCGGCTGGCGGAGCTGAAGGGGCAGGGCAAGCTGCTGGAGGCGGAGCGGCTGGCGTCCCGGACGCGGTATGATGTTGAGATGATGCAGGAAACGGGCTACTGCGCGGGGGTTGAGAACTATTCGCGGCATCTGGCGCGGCGCGAGGCGGGCAGCAAGCCCTACACGCTGATGGACTATTTTCCGCGGGATTACCTGCTGTTCGTGGACGAGTCGCACATGACGCTGCCGCAGATACGGGGAATGTTCCGGGGGGATCAGTCGCGCAAAGAGACGCTGGTGGAGTTCGGGTTTCGGCTGCCCTCGGCGCTGGATAACAGGCCGCTTAATTTCCCTGAGTTTGAGCGGCACATCAACCAAGCGGTGTTCGTATCGGCGACGCCTGGCCCATATGAGCATGAGAATAGCCAAGCGGTGATAGAGCAGGTGATACGCCCCACGGGGCTGCTGGATCCGCCGGTGGAGGTGCTGCCGACCGAGGGGCAGATAGACGATTTGCTGCACCGGATACGCGAGCGCGTGGGCGCCGGGCAGCGCTGCCTGATTACCACGCTAACCAAGCGGATGGCGGAGGAGTTGTCGGATTATCTGCGCGAGATGGGCGTCAAAGTGCATTATTTGCACTCCGAGATAGACACGCTGGAGCGCAGCGAGATTCTGCGGGATCTGCGGCTGGGGGTGTATGACGTGGTCGTGGGAATCAATCTGCTGCGAGAGGGGATTGACTTGCCGGAGGTGAGTTTGGTCGCCATCCTGGACGCCGACAAAGAGGGATATTTGCGGTCGCAGACATCGCTGGTGCAGACGATAGGTCGGGCGGCGCGGCATGTGGACGGCAGCGTGGTGATGTACGCGGATCGGGTAACGGACTCGATGCGGCGCGCGATAGACGAGACCGAGCGGCGGCGGGCGATCCAAGAGGCGCACAACCGCGAGCACGGGATTACGCCGCAGGGCATCCGCAAGACGGTTCACGACATCACCGAGCGCGTCAAGGCGGTGGCGGAGGAAAGCGCCCCCTATGTAACGCACGGCGATTTGCCGCGCGACGATGTGATGCGGCTAATCAAGGATTTGGAGTCGCAGATGAAAGCGGCGGCGCGCGGGCTGGAGTTTGAGAAGGCGGCGCTGTTGCGGGATCAGATAGTGGATTTGCGGAGGGTGGTGGCGGGCTGACGGGCTGTTCGCGGGGGTGTCCTGGCGTTGCGCGGGCAAGTGGGAACGGCGTATGCGCTACGCGGGCGTGATAAAAGGCGGCGCTACTTTTTGTGAGAAAGTAGGCACGACTTTTGGGGGCGAATGCGCTACAAGCGGTGGTTATTCGCGGGGTGGTTGGCTGAGTTGGGCTTGGAGTTCGGCTAGGCGGGTTTCTAGGGCTTGGCGGGCGGCTTGTTCTTGCTCAGCGCGGGATTCGGCGGCTAAGCGGGCGGCTTGTTCTTGGTCGGCGCGGGATTCGGCGGCTAAGCGGCCGGCTTGTTCCTGGTCGGCGCGGGATTCGGCGGCCAAGCGGCCGGCACGTTCTGCCAACCGCTGCTCGTGTTCGTCCTCATAGTTGAGCAGCCACTCTTCGGCGACGGGATCCCAGTAGCGCAGGTCGCCGGCGTCCCAGTAGAGGGCTAGGTTCAATGCGGGGCTGTGGGCCCAGACGCGGCCGTCGTCGTCTTCGCGCATCTGCAAGGGCTGATACTCGCCGTTGACTAGACGCTCGCCTACCAAGGGATCGCCGTAGAAGTCGCCGCCGGTCTGGTCGTAGCGCCAGTATTCGCTTATGCCCAGTTCGGCGTACAGCTCGCGCTTGCGGATGAGGTCGTTGGATTTGGTGCTTTTTGAGGCTATCTCCATTACGAAGTCGGGGGGCTTGCCCACTTCCCACAGCAGGTAGGTGTTGTTGCCCTCCTCTGATAGGGAGTGTATAGCCTCAGGCGTGATGCCGAATACGACATAGCAGTCGGGGGATACCGATTGGTTGGGGTCGCCCTCTACATAGTAGAGGAGGGTGTTGCCGTTGACATGAGAGCCTGGGACTTCTCTGAAGTGGTTTTCAAGCGGGGTGAGGGTTTTTCTGAAGATGAGGGATTGGTATTCTCCGTCGGGCATGGGCTGACCGTCCGTTTCCGGGTAGATGATGGCGGTTTGGGTTGGGGTTTGGGTGGTCATGGGGATACCTCCTAGCGCAAGGGGCATTGTAGCACATGCGCGGGGGTTAGGGAGCAAGTGAGAGGGGCGTTGCTTTTGTGGAAAGGTGGGCAAAGCTTTGGTGTGTGTTGCGAGCGGTGGTTATTCGCGGGGCGGTTGGCGCAGTTGGGCTAGGCGGGATTCGGCGGCTTGGCGCAGGGGCGGCTAGTTGGATGTGGGAGTCGGGACTGGGGCAACGTCGGGGTCAAGATGGTCGGGATAGCAACTTTGATTAGCCGCGTCGTCGCTGTTCGTGCCATCCGGGCAGGTGGTGTCGTCCCAATCGGCCTCCTCTATATCGCCCGCCTGAAGCATATTCTTCGCGCCTTCCATATCCGCATCTTCGAATTCGGCGTCGTTCAGGCTGGCGTTTCGGAAATCGGCGTCGCTAAATTGGGATCCGGTGAAGTTGGATTCGTCCAAAGTAGCGCCGTTGAATTTCACGCCGTCGAACTTGCAGTTCTCAAAAACGGCGTCGTTCATGATGGCGTCTTGGAGGATGGAATCTTCGAAATCGACTCTCTCCCAGTTGACTTTAGTGAGCACCACGCCCGTCATATCCGCCCTGAGGAACTTCGTCTTGGTGTCCACGATAGCACTTGTCAGGTCAACCTTGTCTATTCTGGCGTCTTCCAATACTGCGCCGGACAGGTCGGTCTTGTCCATAGTGGCGGTTCGCAGGTCGGCGTCTTCCAGGATGGCGTTGGCCAGCGATGAGTTGGACAAGTCGGCGTCGATAAAGCCAACGCCACTGAGGTCTATGCCCTCGTTAAATGTGACGTTGGTCAGTATCGCGCCCCTGAACTTGGTGGCGTTGTTCTTTTGGGTGTTTGTGGTTGCTCTGATGCGCGTGTCGGTGAGGTTGACGCTGTCCATCTCTGCGCGCGTGAACTTGGTTTCGGTGATGTCAGCGCCGCTGAGATTGGCGTTGTTCAGGATCGCGTCAGTCATGTCGGTCTGCTTGAGGTTGGCGTTTGCTAGGTTGGCGCCGGTGAAGTTAGCCTTTCTGAGGTTGGAGTTGGTGATGATCGCGCCCGTTAGGTTGGCGTTGGCGAGATCTCTTCCCGACCAGTCCACGCTGTTGAAAACGCAACCGACTAGGTCTGCGCCGGGGCCGATTTCGGAGCAGGTTTCGCGCGCGCCGATGGCTGTGGGCTCAGGCGTGGGCGTGGATTCGGGAGCGGGAGTAGGCGGATCGGGCGTGGCAGTGGGCGCAGGAGTTGGCGTTGACGTAGCGGGCGGCGCGCCTACCCCGGTTCCGTCCTCAAGATGCGCTACTCTGGCGGCCAGAATAGCGACCTGATTTTTGAGATCCGCCAGTTCCGCGAGCTGCGTTTCAAGCGCGATAAGCCTGGATAGAAGGGCATCATAGGACACCGGAGTCGCGGCGGGCATGGGGGTTGAGGTGGATGCGGGCGTTGGCGCGGCGGCGCAAATTGGCAACGCAAGCCGCCTTATCTCCGCGCCGCCCAAAGGCAAGCGCAAGGATTGGGGAATACAACCCGTGAACCGATTGCCGTGGAGTCGCAAACCATCAGAGCGCTCGAGGTTGGAAAGGTTGCCTAGTTCGGAGGGAATCACGCCGGACAGGTCATTGTTTGCGAGATTCAATGCCTCAAGGCTGGCAAGGTTGCCCAACTCGGAGGGGATCTCGCCCGTCAGGTCATTGTTTGCGAGATCCAATGCCCGAAGGTTGGCGAGGTTGCCCAACTCGGAAGGAATCGCGCCATTCAGGGATCTATTCGGCAAAGACAATCTTGTTACGCGATTGTGTTCTATGGTTACGCCATCCCAATCGCCAATGCGAACATCCGCCGCCCAGTTTAGGTTGCCGCTCGCGCCTGCAAGCGTATCCTTTAAGGCGAGCAGCGTGGCGCAGTCTTCCACAATGCCGGGGTTGTATGCAAGGTTTGGCGCGGCTATGCCATTGGAGCATTGCTCGGCGTACTGGGCAGGTATGGCGCGAGCCGATGCGTCCGCGTTAAGGGCGATTGCTCCGCCCGCGCCGGTCATCAGCAGCGAAACCGCTACCACTGACATCGCCGCAACCAACGCTAGGGCGGCTGTTATTCTGATTGCGCGCTTGGACATAGAGGGCTTGTTGTTCACTCGGTTATTCTCTCGCACTCGTTTGTTGGCGTGAGGGGACGCGGCGTATATGGACGCAGCATTCAGTTTAGATGTGGTTGGGATAAGTGTAACAGCAAAGGTGGGCTTATGGATGGATGTGCGGGTTCTATTTTGGGGAAAAGTGGGCAAAGACTTTTGGGTGATGGAGTTGGGAGCGGTGGCTATTCGCGGGGCGGTTGGCGGAGTTGGGCTTGGAGTTGGGCTAGGCGGGTTTCTAGGGCTTGGCGGGCGGCTTGCTCTTGGGCGGCGCGTTGTTCGGCGGCCAAGCGGCCGGCTTGCTCTTGGTCGGCGCGGGATTCGGCCGCTAAGCGGCCGGCGCGCTCCTCTAGTCGGCCGGCGCGTTCCGCAAGCCGCTGTTCGTGTTCTTCCTCATAGTTGAGCAGCCACTCTTCCGCGATGGGATCCCAGTAGCGCAACTCGCCATCGTCCCAGTATAGGTCTAGGTTCAGCGCGTCGCTGTGCGCCCAGACGCGGCCGTCTTCGTCCTCGCGCATCGTCAGGGGATCATACTCGCCGTCAACTAAGCGCTCGCCTACCAAGGGATCGCCGTAGAAGTCGCCGCCGGTCTGGTCGTAGCGCCAGTACTCACTTATGCCTAAGCTCGCGTACAAGGCGCGCTTGCCGATTAGGTCATTGGATCTAGTGTTTTTTGAGGCTATCTCCATTACGAAGTCGGGAGGCTTGCCCACTTCCCACAGCAGGTATGTGTTGTTGCCCTCCTCCGATAGGGAATGTATTGCCTCAGGCGTGATGCCGAATACTACATAGCAGTCGGGGGATACCGATTGGTTGGGGTCGCCATCTACATAGTAGAGGAGGGTGTTGCCGTTGACATGGGAGCCTGGGACTTTTCTGAAGTGGTTTTCCAGCGGGGTGAGGGCTTTTCTGAAGATGAGGGATTGGTATTCTCCGTCGGGCATGGGCTGACCGTCCGTTTCCGGGTAGATGATGGCGGTTTGGGTTGGGGTTTGGGTGGTCATGGGGATACCTCCTAGCGCAAGGGGTATTGTAACACATAGGCGGGGGCTAGTCGGGGGCGTTCTCGTGCTGTTGGCGAATGGCGAATTCTTCTTCGGGCGAGTGGACTAGGCGGCGGCGTCCGCCCAAGGCGAAGTAGAGCAAGCCCGCCGCGAACCAGAGGGCGCAGCCGTATATGCCAACGCGATAGTCGGGGTTTAGGAATAGGAATAGCAGCGTCGCCAAGGCTATGAGGGCGGCGAATAGGGCGCCGGGGTTTCCCAAAGGGCTGACATAAGGGCGGGCTATGCGGGGGAAGTTTCGGCGGAGGCGGATGAAGGCTATCATTTGCATTATGTAGGCTATGACGGCGCCGAATACCGCCATGTTCAGCAGCACGGCGGCTACGGGGACGTCCGCGCCTAGCAGGTCGTCGGCGAATTCTATCGCCAATGCGACGCAGTAGCCTATGAGGGCGCCGGCTATGAGCGCGATGTGGGGCGTTTTGCGGCGCGGCAGCGTTACCGATAGCCAGCGGGGGAGGTAGCCGGAGCGCGATAGCGAGTAGATGTTGCGGCCGTAGGCGTAGATGATGGTGTGGAAACTGGCGACCAGTCCGGCTACGGCGGCTAGGGCGAGCAGGCTGGTGGCTATGCCGCCGCCGAATATGGTGGTGAACGCCAAGAAGAGCGGCTCGTCCGAGCGGCCGACTTCCGCCGCTCCGGGCGGGATGCCCGCGTTCAAGAATAGCGTTAGCGCGGATGCGATTATGAGCGTCAGGATGCCCCACAGCAGCGCTTTGGGCATGTCGCGCTGCGGGTTTCGGGATTCTTCGGCGGCAAGCGGGAGCTGCTCTATCGCCAAGTAGAACCAGATGGCGAAGGGCAGCGCCTGCGCTATGCCCGCCAAGCCGAATGGCAGAAAGCGCGAGTTGTCGCCAACGGGGGCTATGTTGAGCGCGTTGTCCCAGCTGAAGTGGGGGATTGCGCCTATCCAGAATATCGCCAAAATCGCCAAGGCAACGATGGTGATGGCTACCGAGAACTTGAAAGTCGCCTCTACGCCGATGATGTTCAAGCCCACGAATAGCGCGTAGAAGGCGAGCCACCATACCGGCGCGGGTATGTCAACGCCGAATGAGCCGCTGAATACCGCGCCCATATAGCCGCCGATGCCGACCACGATGACGGCGGGGGTTAGGATGTATTCCATATTTTCGGCGAGGCCGGTGATGAATCCGCCCCAAGGCCCCATCGCGGTGCGCCCGAATGAGTACGCGCCGCCGGTGTGCGGCAGCGCGGGGGACATTTCGGCGATGGAGTAGCATATCCCCAAGTACATCAGCGCTACGATGAGGGTGGCTATGGCAAGCCCGCCGAATCCGCCGGCGCCCAAGCCAAAGTTCCAGCCAAAGAAGTCGCCGGATATGACGGCGCCCACGCCCAGCGCCCACAGGGAGCCGACGCCGGCGTATCGGCGCAGGCCGCGGCGGGCGAAGTAGCTCGCGTCCGTGGCTTGGTATTGGATGGAGCCGCGGCGGCGGTTGTCTTGGTCTTGCTCGCTCAAAGCGGGATGCGCCTCGCGTATGGGTATGCCGATTTAATGGTAGAGAGTCGGATTGCGGGGCGCAAGGGGGTTATCCTCAGCCCATCCTAAACCCTATCCCATCGCCGCTAAGGCAACCTTGCCATATCCTCTGTGGGTTCTACCTCGAAGGCGTTTAAGGCGCAGGCGAGCATCCCGTAGTAGCCGATGGTTGCCGTGAGTTCGGTTACGCCTTGCTCGCCTAGCGCTGATTTTGCGGCTGTGAAGGTGGCGTCGGATACGCGATGCTGTCGCAGCAGCTCGCGGCCGTAGCGCACTATCATGGCATCGTCCGGCGTTAGGGTTGACAAGTCTTCGTTGTTGGCTACTGCTTGTATCGCGGCATCCGGGACGCCGGCATTGCGGGCGAGGGGTTCGTGGGCGCCCCATTCGTAGGCGCAGTCGAACTCGCGGGCGGCCGTCAAAATCGCCAACTCCCGCTGCGCCCCCGTCAGCGTGGACTCAAACCGGATATACGCGCCCAAATGCGCCGCCCTCCCAGCGACCTCAGGGCTATTCAGCAACACCGAAAACGGCCCGCTAACCCGCCCCCGGCTAGACGCTATCGCGTCAAACAACCCCCGCTTATCCGCCGCAACCTGCCCCCGCTCCGTAATCCGAGTTATGCGCGCCATACCGAAACCTCCTTGTGCATCTGCTTGCATTGCGCTTGCTACTCTTACCCGTTTCTTTCGCGCCCCGATTTGCCCGCGCTACTACAAAGCGCATCATACCGCGCAGACTGAACCGCGAATTCTTAACCCCGCCATTGTAACGCAAACCGCCCCTACAGCGTGTACAATGCCCACAGATATTAGCGAACAAGCCGCCGCAAACACGGATACGCAGATGATATGCGGGAGGACACACCGCCATGAAACTCCACCTCATAGACGGCACATACGAACTCTTCCGCGCCCACTTCGGCGGCGGCCCCAAAACCGCTTCCCCCGACGGCGCCCCCACATCCGCCGCGCGCGGCCTAATCCAAACCCTGCTGATGCTGCTGCGCCAAGACGACGCCACCCACATCGCCTGCGCCTTCGACAGCGTCATCACATCATTTCGCAACGACCTATTCGCGGGCTACAAAACCGGCGCCGACATCCCCCCCGACCTGCTCGCCCAATTCCCAATCGCCGAGCGCGCCGCCGAGGCGCTAGGCATAGTGGTATGGCGCATGACCGAATTCGAGGCGGACGACGCCCTAGCCACCGCCGCGCATCGCTGGGCGGACGCGCCCGGCGTAGAGCGAATCGTCATATGCTCCCCCGACAAAGACCTAGCCCAGATAGTTTGCGCCGACCGCATCGTAACCCTTGACCGCCGCCGAAACATCCTGCTAAACGCCGAGGGCGTCCTGAACAAATACGGCGTCCCGCCCGCATCCATCCCCGACTACCTAGCGCTAGTTGGCGACGCCGCCGACGGCATCCCCGGCATCCCCCGCTGGGGCGCCAAATCCGCCGCCGCCGCCCTGCGCGAATACCGCCACCTAGACGCCATCCCCACCGACCCCGCCCGCTGGCGCGTCAAACTGCGCGGCGCGAAGACGTTGGCGCAAAGTCTAGCCGCGCATAGGCAGGACGTCGCGCTGTATAAGCGGCTTGCGACTTTGCGGCTGGATGTTCCGCTGGCAGAAACGCTGGCGGATCTGCGGTGGCGAGGGGCGCGGCGGGCAGAGTACGTCGATCTCTGCGGGGAACTGGGGTTGGATAGGCTGGCGAACCTGCCCCACAAATGGGCCGAATAGGCATACGGCGAGTGGCTATGCCAGAGAATAGCATACGGCGAATGGTTGCGTTGCCGAATGGCAACGCCATAAGCCATTGCCATAGAGAAAGAAGAAGTACCCCCGGCGGGACTCGAACCCACGCGCCTGGCTCCGGAGGCCAGCGCTCTATCCACTGAGCTACGGGGGCAACGCATCCAATATACCACTCGCCGCCCCGCATAACAACCCACTGCCCGCCAATTTGAAAGGTATTGTCATCCTGCAGGGTTAATGGGTTTGATGGACTGGTTTAGGCGCTCATCGAACACTATCGCCAGCAGATGTTTCAGCCTCTCCACGCTCTTTGTGTAGCCCTTTGTTCGCCTCACAAGCCTGTTCAGCTTGCTCCGCAACTTGGAATGCAACCCCTCATTCCGGTTCACCGCTCCGCCCGTGCCTATCGCACGCCGGCCGCGCGGCAGCCACTCGTACACCGGATAAGCGCCGGTCTCGTATCTATCAGCGCCCGGCAACCGACCCAACAAGCGCGATAACGCAGACTCGCCCTTGCGGCCCACCTCATACATCCGCCAGCGGACGCCATTCGGCTCTTTCACCACCGCAGTCCATATCCACAGGTCTTTGCGACGCTCGCCGCGCCTGACGCCCAAGTATGCCCACATCTCATAAAACGCGCAATAGACGCGCGCCCGCCACTCCGCCGCCCACTCGTCCGCCACGCCAGAAACCGCGTCAGACGCTCGGTCGCCAACGCCCCTTTTTTTGACCCACGCGCTCAGCTTGGCTACGCTTGCGCCTACTACTCTCGCCATCGCCGATAGGCTTATCCCCTCGGCGCGCATCTTTACCGCTTGCGCTTTTTGCTCATCGGTGAACCGATGCTTTGCGCCCTCTTGATGTTTTTGCCGCGCTTGTTCCCGCTCGCGGCGTGGTTTTCAGAATATTCACCGACCGCGCGGCGCTTTCGGCGGCTACTTTTGGTTAAACGGCGGTTCATTCACAATCGCGCGGCAAAGCCTAGCGGGGGATTCGGCCGGTTGTCCGGATGCCGCAAAGTCGGGAATGGCGCGCCGCTATTAAGGTTGGGGCACCGTCAGTTTGTCGGTGTCGGCGTTGGCGTCGGGCAAGTGAATTTGGATTCGTCTGAGAGCGCGCAGGAGTTTGGAGTAAGCCTCCCGCTGTCCGCAAGGCGCACTGATGAGAAATCTGCGAGAGTTCTAACGTCGTTGCTGGCGTTGTCGTCGCCTTGTGTTAGGATTAAGTCCCCGTAAGAAATTGACGAGTATATCCGTCCTCCTTGGTTTGTGTTATTGACGCCGAAACCGCGCGCGTTAAGGCGGCCGGCGGGCGTTGCGTCTGTGATGTCGCCGTAAGCGTAAGACCCATATATGTTGGCATTGTTCACGCCAACAAAGCCGCCGATGCGCGCATAGCGATTGTCGTTTGTAACCTTGACGTTAACGTCCGCAACGCTCCCGGCTATCGTACCTTTGTTGAGACCGACAAGTCCGCCGGTGCCTCCGGCGCTCGCTGATTCCAGCTCGCCTGAGGCGTAGCTGCCGATTATCGTCCCATGGTTCCTTGCCGCAAGCGCGCCTGCCGAGCCGAGTCGATGAGTTGAGTCCCGATTTATTTTCGCTCCTACCACGTATACGTTCTTGACTATCGTTTTGTCGGCGGTAGCGGCAGTGCCAATGTCGACAAACAGCCCGTTTGCCCCCTCCAACCCCGTGATTTTGAACCCGTTGCCATCGAAAACCGCTTGCCAAGGGCCTGTCGAATCCCTAGCGCCTATCGGCGTCCACGGCTTGTACGAGGCGAGCGAGATGTCCGCCATTAGTTCGTAACCTTTGCAAGTCGAGGGCGTCGGCCCCGCCCCCGTCGCAGTGGGCTGACTGCATCGTAGGAGGCTAAAGTAGGTCAATCTGTCGGCGGGGGAAACGCTTGCGTCAGGGTCGCCCTCGCCGACTTGGTCGCCGTCGCCATCCAGGTCCCAGCGCATCGCGTTTAGCTGCGCGGGCGTTGATATTTCTATCAGGCCGTTGCCGTCGGTGTCGGAGGCTGGCGTCGCCGTTGGGGTTGGGGTAGGCGTCGCCGGGGTTTGCGCCGTCGTTGGGGTTTGCGTTGCGGCGTTCAGCGCAAGCGCGACCGCCAGCGCCAGCGCGAAAGCCGCGGCAAGCAGGATAGTCCTATTCGTCAGTTTCTTCATTCTGTCAGTTCTCCTTTCTCATTATTTGTCCGCATACGAAACCATCGCGCGGCAAAGTCTAGCATACCTCGATTTTATCAACCCGACCGCCAGCGAGTAATCGGACATAGTATTCTCAGTGCGCCGCGCTATTTGACTTTTCACCAACGCTAAACAGAACTCCAATCCCTAGATTATCGCGTTCAGCGAACATCTCAATTTTGATGCGGTTCAAAATAGCGCCGCAATATGGAAATGCTGATAGAGCGCAGAGGGGATAAGCGCAAGCGCAAGCACGGCTTGTCTTATACGGACAAGCGGGTTACACTTGGCGCAAGATATTATGCGCGGGCGCGGGATATACGGGATAGCATACGGGGGGTTTAGCGATATGGCTGCTGCGACTGGGATGCGGGAGGGGGAGGAGCTGAGGCGGGCGTCTTTGCGGTATTTGTGGATGCACAACCGCGATTGGACGCAGATGGCGGAGGAGGGGGAGCCTCAGATTATCGAGTCGGGCAAGGGCGTGAGGGTTACCGATTCGGAGGGGCGGTCGTGGATTGATGTGAATGGCGGGTATAATTCGGTGAATGTGGGGTACGGGCGAACCGAAATTGGGCGGGCGGCGTATGAGCAGATGCGGCGGCTGTCGTATTTTCCGCAGGGGACTACCACCGAGCCAACCGCTCGGCTGGCGGCTAAGCTGGCGGAGCTGGCGCCGGGCAGCCTATCGCGGGTGTTTCCGGTGAGCGGCGGGTCGGAGGCGAATGAGACGGCGCTGAAGATCGCAAGGGCGTATTTCAAGCGCATCGGCGAGCCGGGCAGGTATAAGGTCATCAGCCGCGTGGGGTCGTATCACGGGATGACGGCGGGCGTGCTGTGGCTGGGCGGCAGCCCGCAGCAGCCGCGCCACGATTATGAGCCGGCGTATCCGGGGATGCTGCACGCGCCGCAGCCCAACGCCTATCGCGGCGGCTCGGACGGCGAGACGGCGTCCGAGCGCGCCGTCTATGCCGCAAACGAAATCGAGCGGCTGATAGAGTTTCATGGCGCGAAGACGGTCGCGGCGGTTATCGCGGAGCCGATAGCCATACCGCAGGGCGCGGTCGTGCCGGGCGACGAGTATTGGCCTATGCTGCGCCGGATATGCGACAAACACGGCGTACTGCTCATCGCCGACGAGGTGATATGCGGGTTCGGGCGCACGGGCAAGATGTTCGCGCTGGAGCATTGGGGCGTCGTGCCGGACATTATGACGGTCGCCAAGGGCGTGGTGAGCAGCTACCTGCCGCTGGCGGCGACTATCGTGCGGGAAGAGGTGGCGGACGCTTTCGCGGGGGAGGACAATATCCTGCGGCATGTGTTCACGGCGGCGGGGCATCCGGTTTCGGCGGCGGCGGCGCTGCGAAATATCCAAATCCTAGAAGAAGAGGGGCTGGTCGAGAACGCGGCGCAGGTCGGCGCGTATTTCAAAGAGCAGCTGGAGGGGCTGATGGTGGATCACCCGCTGGTGGGCGACGTTCGCGGGCTGGGGATGCTGCTGGCGGTGGAGCTGGTGAGCGATCGCAAGAGCAAGGCGGGGTTCGCGGCGAGCGAGCGCGTCCCGGAGCGGCTGAACGAAAAGTTCAAAAAGCATGGGCTGATATTCCGCGTCAACAGCAACATCCTGAACATAGGGCCTCCGCTGTGCATCACGCGCGACGAGGTGGATGAGATTGTGCATGCGATAGACTTGTCGCTGTGGGAACTGGAGGGCGAGATGGGGATTGCGCGGATGACGTAGGGATAGGCGGCGGTCGGCAAGGCGGGCATTAAGGCAGAGTTGCCCTTGCCTTGCAAGGACGATTAGACGCAAGCGGGCAAGACGCTACGCAAGGGGATGACAATGGCGAACATCAGCGAACAGGAATCGGTCAGGCGGGACGCTTTGGCGCATCTTTGGATGCACAACGCGGATTGGGCAACGATGGCGGAGGAGGGCGGCCCGCCGATTATGGTCGAGGGGAATGGCGTCCGCGTAACCGACAGCGAGGGGCGGGTTTGGATTGACGCGCACGGCGGATACGCCTCGGTGAACGCGGGCTACGGGCATACCGAGATAGCGGACGCTATGCTGGAGCAGATGGATCGGCTGACATATTTCCCGCAGGGAACTACCACCGCGCCGATGATTCGGCTCGCCGAAAAGATTGGTGAACTCGCGCCTGGGGATCTGGAGCGGGTTTGGCCTGTGAGCGGCGGTTCGGAGGCGAATGAGACGGCGATAAAGATAGCGCGCGCGTATCACAAGCGGCGCGGCGATAACGGGCGCTACAAGATTATCAGCAGGCGCGGCTCGTATCACGGCGCTACGGGCGGCGTGATGTGGCTGGGCGCGAGCTCGGGGCTGGCGGATTTCGAGCCGGCGATGCCGGGGATGCTGTACGCGCCGCAGCCGGGCGAGTACCGGCGCGATTGCGGCGGCGCTGCGGCGGCGGACTGCGACGAGCGCTGCGCGGACGCCATCGAAGAGCTCATACTGCTGCACAATCCCGCCACGGTGGCGGCGTTCATCGCGGAGCCGGTGGCGTCCGGCCTCGCGCCGCCCGCGCCGGAGTACTGGCACAAGGCGCGCGATATATGCGACCGCTACGGCGTCTTGCTGATAGCGGATGAGGTGGTAACCGGCTTTGGGCGCACTGGCAAGATGTTCGCAATGGAGCATTACGGGATTGTGGCGGACATAATGACGGTCGCCAAGGGCATCACCAGCGGCTACCTGCCCTTGGCGGCGACCGTAGCGTCCACGCGCGTAGCGGACGCCTTCGCGGGGGAAGACAACGTCTTCCGCCAAGCGCTCACATTCGGCGGGCATCCCGTAACGGCGGCGGTGGCGCTCAAGAACATAGAGATAATAGAGCGCGACGGCCTAGTGGACAACGCGGCGCAGGTTGGCGCGTACTTCTTGGAACTGCTGCATGAGCTAAAGGCGGAGCATCCGATTGTGGGCGACGTGCGCGGCATAGGGCTGCTGCTGGGCCTGGAGCTGGTAAGCGACCGCGCCACCAAAGCGCCGTTTGCGGATGAGCTGCAGGTGGGCAAGCGCCTAACGCGCAAGATGCGCGAGCGGGGCGTGATAATGCGCGCGGGCGGGAATAGGGTTACGCTGGGGCCGCCGCTGTGCATAACGCGGGATGATGTGGATGAGATAGTGGGGGCGATGGATCGGGGGATTGGGGAGGTGGAGGGGGAGGTTGGCGGTTAGGGATGTTTAGGGGATAGGATAGGCTGACGGCGGCGGATGTTCAAGGGATAGCAAGCAAGGCGCGTCTATCGGTTAGGGGCGGCTTGTGAATGATGGGTTGTCGGTGGCTAATCGCCGCTGATATGGTGGTTGCTAATCGGCGCGCTGTTGGCTACATAGCGCTTGGATGATGCTTGCTAAGCCAAAGCGCGGGCATCTTCACTAAACCCGCCCACTAGACGCGGAACGATTAAATTTGAAACAACCCTTGACACCGCCCTGCTATCCCCGCTATTCTTATACCAGAACAAATTATCAAACACCCACCCAAAAGTTTTTTGCTACTTTTTTCTAAAAAAGTAGGGCCCCGGCGGCGGGGAGGCTTGGAGGCAACATAATCATGACAACCGCAACCCGCGAACCCATAACCGAAGAGCGCATCGCATCCGAACAAGCCCGCGTCCGCCACAACATCGCCCGCCGCGTCAACCAACTCACCCACGACGGCGACCGCCTTATCCAATTCATGTGGGACACCGTCCAAGGCGAATACCCCGACGCCAAATTCCACCACCGCCAAAACGCCGCCCGCGACCTCGCCGTTATGAGCGGCAACCTACCCCAAGACACCCCCGGCTCCCCCGCCCGCGTCGTCCGCGAAGAAGACATGCCCAAGCCCAAACCCCCCAAAGTAACCCTCAAACAAATCATCAACAAACCCATCGGCGCATACATACGCGAAAAAACCGACGACTGCCGCGACCTCGCAACCGAATACTACAACATCCTATTCCCGCGCCCGGTCTTCGAAAGCGCCAACCCCGACGAAAAAAAATACCAAAAAGCCACCCGAATCCGGCCCCACCACCAAGTAGCCGCGCTCAAAGAAATGATGAAACGCAGCATCGGCAGCCGCAACCCCTACGCCTACCCGGAAACCTCCGCTATGGAAGAAAAAATGCTCAACAGCAAGTTGGGAACCGAAATGCGCCTGTCAATGGACAAAGGCATGGGATACGCGCGCTACATGTTCGAAATCCTGGAAAACGACAAAACCGACCGCTACGGCGCCATCATAACTGACCCATTCACCCAGACCCACCGCATCTGGGCGCTCAACGAACTCTGCCGCATGGGCGCCGACATCCCCTGGGAACACATAACCCCAGAGTCCATAGACGCCTTCTTCCGCGACCTCCACGCCAAAGAGCGCCGCCAGGCGGAACGCCTCCTAGCCCAACGCCAAGAATCCGCCGCCGCCGAGCTCACCCCTGAGCAAAAAGCCGGCGTCCTAGAAATGTTCGAAGAAATGCAGCGCACAGCCGACGCCAACGACCGCAAAGCCGCCAAGAAAACCCAAAAGAAAGCCAAAAAAGCCGACGCCGCCAAAGCCGACGCCCACAACTACAACAACCCCGCCAACCGCAGCGTCGTCGCCAACGCCAACGCCGCCGATGACGCCAAGAGCGCCAACAACGGCGAGAATGGCAACAACGTCGCCAAAGACAGCGCCAATGGCGAGAATGGCAACAACGCCGCCAATCGCAAAAACGCGGAGAGTGCCGCCAACGGCAACAACGGCGAGAATGGCAACAACGTCGCAAATCGCAAAAACGCGGAGAGCGCCGCCATCGGCAAGAATGGCGAGAATGTCAACAACGCCGCCAACCGCAAAAACGCCAAGAACGCCGCCAGCGGCAAGAGCGCCGCCAATGCCAAGAACACCGGCAAAGACACCGGCGCAGCCAACAGCGCCAGCGTCCCCGACACCCCCACAACCCGCGGCGAAACCGCCGTAGCCAACGCCCTAGCCCGCCACCCCGAAGTGGACTTGGACACTGCCTTGGAAAACCACCACTCCACCGCCGGCATCCCCAAACAAAACCTAACCCACGAACAAATCTACGACGCCATCACAGCCGAGGCAAACTTCCAAAAACGCCAAGCCATAATCCAAAGCCGCCTGCGCTCAAAAAACCCCGACGCGGCCACTGAGGACAACGCTCCCCCCAAATCCCGCAGCCCTTAGCTCGGCAAACCCGCGCCGCAAGCCTCCCCCAAAAACCCCCGCGCCCTCGCCCGATCCAGCCGCTCGTGGACGAACTGGTTGCGGTAGCTCCGCAGGCAGCCGTAGCAACTTGAGTCGCAACCGCAGGCGCCGGCCACGCGGCGGGCGGCGCTACTCAGGGCATGGCCGAACACCGCGTCATCCCGCGCCAGCCGATCTACCAGGCCGGCGCCGCCGGGCGCGTTGTCGTACAGGACTATGGACACGCCGGCGCTTGCCCGCTCGCGCGACAGCGCCACGTTCAGGTCGGTTTCGGGCGCGCCCAGCGTCTCCGCCGCAGTATGTCAGCGCGAACCCCGGGCTGTTATCGCGGCGGCCCGCGCGCCCAACCCGCTGCGTGTAGTTGAACGCCTCCGGCGGCGCATTTCGCAGAAACACCACATCCAGTTCGCCAAGATCCACGCCTACCTCAAAAGTGGTGGATGAGCTCAGCAGGTTGATAGCCCCGTCCTTGAAAGCGTCTTGGCGATCCTCCGCCTCGTCGGTGTCGAGTTGCGCGGTATGCTCTTCGGCGTGAAATGTGAGCGGCAGCGTATCGCTTTCGTACAGGATGCGGTAGTGGTTTTCGCGCAGCGCGCTTTCGTCCGCCGGCCGCAGCGCGCCGGAGCAGCGCCAGCGCGGGCATGCGCGCCTGATGCTGACCAGGCTGACGCCGCCGCAAGTCCCGCAAGCCCATATCTCGGACGGCGCGGGTTTCGCAATCCGCATAAACGCGGGGTTAAGCCTAAACGCGGCGTTGCCAACGCGCAGCAAGAGCTTTTCGTCTCTGCGCTTGCCTTGGTCGCGCTGCGTTAGAGCGCGCCAAATCTCTTTCATCAAATCCTGCGCCGCCTCCGCGTCAACGCCCGCCGCGCGCGCCAAGAATTGGATGGCATCAGATTGGGCATTGCCCCACTCTCTTGTAGATTTTGGACGCGGGCGTATCGGTTTCCCTGAATTTAGACGGGCGCGAATCCCAGTAGTTTCGTAGCCGGTCGGCGAGATCCGACGCGCTCAGCCCCTCGCCGTCGATGGGCAGGTCGGTAAGCTATTGCAATCTTGCAGCGCCATTTTGAACCAAGTCAAAATGGACTTCCCGCTGAATGCGATACATTAGGGCGCGAATTACCATTCATAATCGGCAAAGTTCATTAGCTTAGCAAGATGGAAATCCCAATCGCGCACCAGACTTGATGAAACTCAAATTATCCGCCACAATCACCACTTGTTCGCAGGCGCTTGCCCCGCCACCCGCGCTGACGCCGATTCGTGATTGCGATAATCGGAGTCGCCGTGACTAGACTCACTCCCTTGCCGCGCTCGCTCTGGATAGCCCTAGCGGCCGTAGTTGTGTTCGGCGCGATATTCGTTGCGCGGGATAGGATAGCGCACAGCCTCACGGGCGCGTCCTATGCGCGGCTGGAAAGCGTGGTCTCGCATTACGAGTACGGCCGCTCGGTCAATCTCAGCGGGCGGCTGCGGTTCACGGACGCGGAGCGCGCGGACATTGGCTCTGTCAAGCTCATCGTCAGAGGGCCGCAAAGTTTTGCCGCGAGGCTGCCGTTGCGCCAAGGCCGCTTTGACGTATCCGGGCTGGCAGGCGTTCCCGGAATTCTGACCGGCGGGACGCAGCTTAATTCGGTGGACAATCCGCTGGCGCGCGTGTATAAGGGCAACGCGTCGGGGGCGTCCATTTCGTTCCAAGCCTTCTGGACGCCGGACTCGCTGAGGCACTCCGGCGGCGGCTATACTGCCAGGCTGTCGGTCAAGCTCAGCGACGCCGAATCACCGATGAATAGCCGCGCGGCGCGGTTTTATATCAGCCATCCTACGCCTACCATCACGCCTACCGCCACGGTGACCATCACGCCTACGCCGACGGTGACGGCGACGGCCACATCTACGCAAACCGCTACGGCTACGCGCACGCCAACGATTACGCCGACCGCTACGGCTACGCGCACGCCAACCGGCACGGCTACGCCAACAGCAACCCACACGCCGACCGCCACTTACACCACTACCCCAACTGCCACCTACACCCCCGCGCTCACACCAACCCCTGCGCTCACGCCCACCGCCACGCTCGCGCCGCCGCCCACACCTACCCCCGCGCCCACATTCACGCCGCCGCCAACCGCAACCGCCGCGCCCACCGCTCCGTCTGCCCATGCAACCGCGCTGCCTCCAACCACCGCTACGCCAGCGAGTCCCACGGCAACGGCAACGGCGATGGCAGCCCCACCAGCCCAAGCGACGCCCACGCCGGCCCCCAGCGCCACGCCGCCCGCAGTCCGCGTCGTACTCGCCGTAACTCCGCCCACGCCCGCTCCCCCGCAACCTCCCGCATCATCCGCGCCCACATCCCCGCGCCAGCCCGCCGATACTCCGGCCGAACCCGCGCTTGCGCCCCTCGCCGTCGCCGTGATTTTTGGCATAGCCGTGATTGCCGCGATGTTCGCGCTCATCGTAGGCTTGGCAAGGCGGTTCAGGTAGAGCACCGCGGATGGGATTGGCAAGCGTATGCGATATAAGAGGGAGCGTGTTTGCGGTTTGCGATAGCGGAAAGATGCCCAGTTCGCGCCATTAGGTTATGCCCGCTTGCAACGCCAATCTTGCCAATGTACAATCGGCTTTGCAACGCAATATGCGCCTAGTTAGAGTGAAAGAGAGCCGCCCCTATGCGCCTCATCAACAAGACAACCATCTGCGCGGCGGCGCTCGGACTGCTCTTGCTCTACATCATTCGCAAGCGCAAGACTGCTGACGAGCAGCCCAGCTCAAACGACGATGCGGCGTCGGCATACGCCAATGTGGCCGAGGCCGCGCCCGTTGTGTCAGCGCCGTCAGCCACGCATACGCCCGCGGACGCGCCTGTCGACGTTGCGCCGCCCGCCGATGATAGCCCCGATACCCAAGCGGACACGGGCGTCGCGGCGCAACCCGATATTTCGGTGTACGAAGATGCGTTTGAGCAGGAAGACGCGGCGCTAGACGAACCGCTGCCTGGCGATAGCGCTCATGATACGCAAGCGGATGCGGCGTCCGACGAACCGCCGCCCGCCGATGATGCCCACGATACCCAAACCGCCGCCGCCCAAGTCGAACCGCCGCCCGCGAGCGAAGTTCCCCCGAAGTCGCCGGCCAGTCCTCAGCGCAAGCCTAGCGCGCAACCGCCGCCCAAGCGTCAGCGCCAACCCGCGGCAAGAACGCAGCCCAAGCGCCAAATCCGCCCTGCAACAAGAACACGATCCACGCGCCAATCTAAACCACACAGACAAAAGGGACGCAGGGTTCGCACGGGCAAGTATTATCCGCCCCTTTCGCCGCCAACCGAAAAGGCAAGCCTGCGCTGCCGCGAAACCGGGGACGGATGGGAGATATACCTTGCGCTACCGCAAGAGCGCGTGGTGATCAAAGTAACGCATGGCGGCGATGAACTGCAGCTATCCGCTGAAACTGAAATGCCACTGAGTCAGTTTGCAGGCGAGATGGTCGTTCATTATCAAGACGATACTGCCGACAGGATAACGCTGTCCAATTCGGTGGACGGGGATCCCTTGTTCTTCAAGATGCAAGAAAGCTGGGCGGGCGAGGGTAGGCTTGTCAATAACCCTACGGCGGGGCATATATTGGCTATCGCGCCGCTAGATTACGACGCAAGCGAATGGAATAACTACGAAAGCAATGAGCCTGAGGAATGCGTTGACGAGAATTTCGAGGCGCGGTTTCTGTTCTTGGAGGGCGCTGCGCCCGGTCGTCCCGCCCGAATGCGGATTAAGGGCAAGGCGCTCCATGATGACGCCGACGCTGAGTATCACGGCAAACTCTACATCGGAGCGCCGCCCGAACTGCACGTGGATCCTCAGATAACCGACGCCCGAATTGTTGAGGAAACAGGCGCGCGCGAGGACAATGATTGGGGCGAAAATTTCAACCCGCACAGGCAGTCAATAGCGTCTGTGATGGATGGGCGCGATGGCAGGTTCTCTATCCGCACATACCACGATGGGGATTTGCAAGAAAGCAAGCCGTTCAGATACTTCCCCACGCTCAGGCGCATCGCCATTAACGGCAAGCAGCACAGCCCCGACACTGCGCTGATGCCGGATCCGCGCGCGGGAACCCATCGTGAAATGGCGTTGCGGTTTGAACTAGATAGCGGCGACTGCCTGCGTCCCGACAGCGTTAGCCACGACGGCGAAGTTCACATTGACGACGACGATGTCGTAATCATACCCCCGTCGGCGTCAATCCAAACCATAACCTGCCACTTTCCCAACCGCGCGTCAATCGCGGTGGCTGTGCCGCGCGTGTGGTGGCGGCTGACGGACGAGGACGGCGCAACGGGCGATTGGGGCGGCGAGACGTACGAATTCTACCGCAGCGAATTTATGAAACTAATAAATTCCCGCATAGAGATTAGCGCGCCGCCTGTCGTCGATGTTGTAGAGGTCGGCTTTGAAAGCGGCATATCGCGCAAAGTCAGTGTGTGGCAAGGTTCGGCTGAGTTCGGGCTGATGGGTTTCGCGGATCATATAGACGTGGAAAACGCGGTTGGCAAAGACCTGCGCCTGAACATTCACGTTAACGGGCAAACTGCGCCTATCGCGCGTGTTCTAGCAGACGTGGAAGAGCGCAGCGTCGTGTCTGGCGAAGTCGTCTATATCGAGCGGGGCGGGCATATGTATATGCTGGAGATAACCGGCAAGAGCGGGCAGACCTTCGACGGTTTCTTGCCTGTGGAAGAAATGACCACAATGACTGAAACTGAACGCGCCGAAATCACCAAGGGACAGAGGTTGCTCGTCTATGTGATAGAAGTCCATAAGCGTGGACGACGATGGGCGCGTCTGTCAGTTGATAGACTGACTTACAAGAATTACAACGCAGACGAAGAGTGACTTAACGCACCGGGAGTTGCCCTATGGACGACCACGCCGCTTGGACAGATTTCATTGAGCGCAGCTACATCAATTACCTGAAAACATCGTTCTACTTCAGGGACAAGGCGTTGCGCGATTCGTTTCAAGAGGCGCTGGGGCAGGAGGGCGCGCTGCTGAAGGGGCCATTCCCCGAACCCGCTTATGATTTTGAGAGGGGCGCCCGTGCAAGCGATCTCGCCGCGCGGTTCTTTCCCGGCAATGCCGATGGCTTGGCGCCCGCGCTGCTGGATGGCGAGCTGTACGCGCATCAAGAGGCCGCCGTCAACAGCGCTTTCGGCGAGGATATGAATATCGTGGTCGCCACCGGAACGGCGAGCGGCAAGACCGAATGTTTTCTGTATCCAATCCTGTTTGACCTGTATCGTCAATATATGAGCGGCGAGATCGCCGAGCCGGGCGTCCGCGCTATGATTATCTATCCGATGAACGCGCTGGCAAACGACCAGCGCCAGCGGCTGGGCGCGCTTTGCGGCAAGCTCGCCGCCGCCAAGTCGGACTTTCGCTTTACATTCGGGCAATATACCGGGCAGACGCCGGAGAACATCCGCGACCGCCATCGCAACGGGCAAGCCAAGCAGGACGACAGGCTGCCCGGCGAGGTCGTCTTCCGCGAAGAGATGCGGGCTAATCCGCCCAACATCCTGCTCACCAACTACTCTATGCTGGAATATCTGCTCATTCGCCCGCACGACAGCCCGCTGTTTGAGCGCGGGCGGCATTGGCGGTTCATCGCGCTTGACGAGGCGCATCTGCACAGGGGCGCGCGCGGCGCCGAAATGGGCATGCTGATGCGCCGCCTCAAACGGCGCGTGTCAGAGGGCGGGCGCGCAAGCCCGTTCACCTGCATCGCCACCAGCGCCACCATCACATCGGCGCAAACGCAGTCGGCGCGCGGAGAAGTGGCGGATTTCGCAACCGCGCTGTTCGGCGAGCCGTTCTCGGCGGATTCGGTCATATTCGGGAAAACGCAGTTGCAAGCCAACGGCGGCGCGCCGCGCAGGCGCCACCTGTTCGCCCGCGCGTTGGAAAGCGCGTTTCTGGTTCACGAAAGCGGCAAAGACAGGGTGGCGCTAAACCGCACGGCGCTGGGTCAGGACGCCGCGCCGATTGAGATAGCGCTCTGCCGCGATTGCGGGCAGCACTACTACATCGGGCGCGAATCGGCGGGCAAACTGGCGGAGCCGATACGCGATCCAAGCGCCACGGGTTTCGGCGTAACCTACTTTATGCCCATAGACGCCGCCGCGTCCGACGCCACGCATATCCTCTGCCGCCGCTGCGCCGCCATAGCAAGCGTCGCAAGCGTTGCAAGCGTCAAGGCGGGATTGGCATGCGATTGCCGCGCCTCCGCCGCCATCCGCGTCAAGAAGTGCGAATCGGACAAATCCAACCCCGACCAGATAAAAGCCTGCGAATTCTGCGGCTACACAAGGGGCGGCTACAAAGATCCCGTGCAAGAGATAGTTCACGGCTCGGATGGCCCAAACGCGGTTTTCGTTACGGCGCTGCATCAGCTCTTGAACAAGGATAGGCGCAGGGTGCTGTCATTCGCGGACAGCCGTCAAGAGGCGGCGTTCTTCGCGTGGTACGCCGAAAATTCGTATGGCGATATTGTCGACCGCAACTCCATCCTGCGCGCGCTGACCGACGGTATTCTCGGACTGCAGGGTTAATGGATTTGAGGGACTGATTTAGACACTCCTCAAGCGCTATCGCCGGCATATGGTTCAACATATCAACGCTCTTTGCGTAGCCCTTTGTCCGTCTCGCCAGCCTGTTCAGCTTGATACGCAACTTGGAACGCAGCCCCTCATCCAGTTCACCGCCGCGCGCATCTTCGCCGATCGCTCTTGCTGTTCGTCAGTGAACCGATGCTTTGCGCCCTCCTGACGCTTGCGGCGGCGCTGGTTGCATTTGCATTGTTGCTTGCCGCGCGAATGGCCGTCTTTCTTGACCCAGTTTGAGCCGCATTTTGGACATAGCGCATCGTGTCTGTACACTCTTGGCTTTGCCATAGCGTCCCCCGTCTTTTGGCGGTTTCGGAGCGATTTAGGGCAAGTATGTCATATTGGCGCTTGCAGGGTTAGAATACCGCCCTGCTGCGGTGCCTGCGGCGCGATGGCTAGCGGCATGGATGTCATAGGCAGGTGAACCGGATGAGGGATTTGCGCTCCAAGTTGCGGAGCAATCTGAACAGGCTGGCGAGGCGCGCAAAGAGTGTGGCAATGCTGAAACATCTGCCGGCAATTGTGTTTGAGGGGCGCCTAAATCAGTCCATCAAATCCATTAGCGCTGCGCGCTGAGAATACCATGCTACCGAACGTGGTTGACGACAAGCGTTTTTGGCGATTAGAATGGGGATTGCTTTGGAATACTTAGAACTCCTGCCAGCCGGATGCCCGCCTGATAATGCGGAAGAGATAGTTGAGCCTCGCATAGTTTATCGGCTTGTGAGGAACAACCCGCCTAGCCGTGATGATTTTAGATCTCAACGCAAAGAGAAACCTGACGCTGTATTCATGGGTGTTGACGAATGTCAGGCGCGCGGAGTGTCGGTATTCATGAACCTTGAAGATGTGGACAAGAGACGGCAAAGGCGCAATCTGCGCGGGACGCTGATTTGCGCGGTTATTCTGGATAAGGGCGCTGGGCGCATCCTGCAACCAAACCCCAAGTCGTCGCATTGCACTTGGCGGCCGCTAGCCGAATACGACATCCTAGCGAAGTGTTGGGTGGCATCGTGAAGACTATCAAGCCCGTCGCAATCCTAGATTACTACGACGGAACACAGATATTTGAGGGGCGCGACCCTATCGGTGGCCATTACGTCGCTATGCTGATAGACAGCGTGGGCAAGGCAGAGCGCTACGTGGCAACGGGCGCGAACCCTGAGCGACTTCGGCAGTTCCGGGTTGGCGACCTAGATCTGCGGACGCTGCTCTTGGAGGCGCCAGGCGGCGAATGGTTCTTAATACACGCGGATGTGCCTTACGGCGAGCCGCTGACTCTGTTGCCTCAAGATGGGCATCTTGCTGAGCGAGATGACTTGTTGCCCGGCCCAAATCTCACGCTTGACGACTCGCCTATCGACGGCCTGGCTGAAAAGCGCGCGATTGAAAGCAACAACACAGTCTTTGAGTTCAGCCTTGATCCGTCTGAATCTGCGTATGAGCATCGCGTCAGAGCCGACACGCTCGGCGAGATCTTGGCGCAAACCCAACTTGTGGTGAAACACGCCTATCGCAACGCGATTAGAAAACTTCCCAAGTCAAGCAACTCCAATAGCCACGCCTCGGAGGGCTATCTTATGGATGTGGTAGTTCCTGCCGCGCCCGGTTCGTTTCGGGTTATACTTGAGTCTGCCGTGCGTATTGACGATCCAAATCGCCCCCAAATGTTCGAACCGGGTGAACTCGTTAAAGGGCTAATGCGGATGGACGAGGTGTTTCAGAGCGCCATTGAGTCTGACAAGGCGCAGGAAATTCTTTTGGGACACAAAGGTCATCTAGCAACGGCATACATCAATCTGCTACAAATTCTCGCCGAAAAGAACACTGGCTTTAACTACTCGTGGTCGGACCCTCAAATACCCGGATCCCGCTATGGCGGAGTGTCTGCCGCCGTAGCCAAAAGGCTCTATAAAACGCTTTCTGAAAGCGTTGATATATCCGAGGAAGTTGTGGAGTTGGAGGGCGAATTTGTGCAGATGGATCTTAAAACGGGAACATGGAGACTGCGTACTGACGCGGGCGATAAGCGCGGCAAAATCGGGGATGGCGGCCCTAGTTTGGAGGGGCTGATAGCGGGCTATCGTTATAAATTCATCTGCATTGACGAAATAGAGATTAACGCAAGCGGACGGGAAAGTCATGCGTTGCATTTGTACTACCTAGAGTCCTTGAGCGCCATTCCGGACGCTCATCCCGACAACTATTAGCGCAAAGGCAGAAAGGCATACCTATTGACCTCATCCCCGCCGAGTGCGTGTTCGTCCCCGCTTGCATCAGAAACATCAGCCCCGTGCCTATCGCCACCAGCCACAGTGCCCGCGTCCGAACCGCCTGCCGCAGCGTCCAATCCGGCTCCTCTTCCTCTGCCGCGCCGTAGCGAACACAAGCGTCCCCAGCACGAGCCACGCGTCCCGCCACGTTGAGCGGATGCGCCGGACTATCGCGGACGCTCTGCCCCTCTATAAGCCGATGCTCCAAGAGCGCGCTGTGCAAGTGGTTAAAGCGGGAACAATGCAAGCGCCCCAAATTGTCGGGTGAGACGCCGTACTGCCGCGTCAAAGCATTGCGAAAGGCGTTGACGCATCTTCGGACGGGCGCAACTAGATACCGCCCAACATCGCTGTTGGAGCGGTTCAATCGTGATATACGGACGCGCGAGCGAATGGGTACTTGTGTGGATAAGTCCATAACCTGCTAGTCCGGCTGCAGTTGCGGGGCGTTCTGACCTGAACCACCTGAATGGAAACGCTACCTTGCGCTCACAAGCAGTTCTGGTAAAATTGCGCGCCAGATATGGTTATTAAATGAACGGAGTGATTATGCCTAATCAGAACTATATCCTTGACAATCAGAATGGCAGGAATGTTTCAGATTATTTGCGGCAGAGTCTTATCGGCATGGACTCTTTTAGCGCCGCCACCGCCTACTTCAGCATCTACGGCTACGGCCTGCTCGCGGACAGCCTGAAGTCGCTAACCGAAACCCGCCTGCTGCTAGGCGAGCCGGCCTCGGCGGCGTCCCCCGATCCCGCCAGGCAGGGCGCAAAGGCGTTTGACCTCACGGAGCGGGATGCGCTTGAGCCGGCCTGTACGCTCAAGCAGCGCGGGCTGGCGATTGCGTGCAAGAAGTGGCTGCAACGAGATGGCGTACAGGCGCGCTCTATGAAACGCGCGGGGCTGATGCACGGCAAAGCCTATCTCGCGGGCAAGGACGGGGCGGTCAAGAGTGGCGTGGTGGGCGGTTCCAATTTCACGCTGCGCGGGCTGGGCGGCGGCGATAATCCCAACATTGAGCTTAACCTGCCGTCCGACGATCCCGCCACCCTGGCCGAGCTGCAGGCGTGGTTCAACGCGCTGTGGGACGACGATGCGCTGACCGAGGATGTCAAGCAGGCGCTGCTGGATGCGCTGAGCAGGCTGGGCGATAACTACTCGCCGGAGGCGGTGTATTTCAAGACGCTGCATGCGCTCTTTCGCAGGGAAATGGATGACGCGCCCGACATCGGCGGCGCGGCGCAGGATACTCTCGCCAAGAGCGAGATATGGAAGTATCTATACGGCTTTCAGAAAGACGGCGCGCTCACCGCGATAGACTGGCTCAACCGGCGCAACGGCTGCATCCTAGCCGACAGCGTGGGCTTGGGCAAGACATACACCGCGCTCGCCGTCATCAAGTACTTCGAGAGCCAAAACCAGCGCGTTCTTGTGCTATGCCCCCGCCGCCTCGTCAGGAGCTGGCGGCGCTTTCAAGTCAACCAAAACCCCACGCAGTTCGCCGAAGACAAGTTCATCTACACGCTTATGTCGCATACTGACATAGGGCGCGAAAGCGGCAAGTCCTCCACCGGCATAGAGCTTGACGGGTTCAACTGGGGCGCGTTTGACCTCATCGTGATAGACGAGTCGCACAACTTCCGCAACGCGGGCGGCAAGCGCTACCAGTGGCTGATGGAGCGCGCGTTCAAGGCGGGCGGCAAGACTAAGGTCTTGATGCTGTCCGCCACGCCCGTGAACACATCGCTTGACAACATCAGGAGCCAGATAGACTTCATCACGGCGGGCGACAATGCCGCGTTTGACAAGAGTCTGGGCATAGCGGACGTGTCCGCTTTGATTAGAAACGCGGAGACGCAATTCAAGGCGTGGATGCGGGAAAGCCGTAGCTCGCCGGACGCTAAGCGCAAGCTGCTTGACGCGCTCGGCGGCGAGTTCATCCGCCTTATGACATCAGTGTCAGTCGCGCGCTCGCGCAGGCATCTCAGGGCGGTGTATCAGGCGGACATCGCCGATATGGGGGATTTCCCCAAGCGCAAGCCGCCGCGCAACGAGCATCCGGCGGCGCTCGTCAAGGCAAGCAAAGACGAATCCGCGGCGTTCTACTACGGCATAGCCGAGGCGTTGGCGAATCTCAATCTGGCGCTGTACAACCGATCCAAGTACGTGGTTGGCTCCGCGGACAGGCAGAAAGGGCAGCGGGAGTTCAACCTCGTGGGAATGATGCGCGTGAACCTGCTCAAGCGCTTGGAAAGCTCCACCTGCGCCGTCAGCGCCACGATGGGGCGCATCATAGACAAGCTGGACGACGAAATCGCCCAGGTTGACATCCACCAAGCCGGCGGGCAAGCGTCAACAACGGGCGGCGCTATCTTCTTGCAAGACGATGAGGGCGACGAGGAGGCGGCGGAGGCGGAAACGGCGGCAGCCGCGGACGCCGCGCGCGACGACCTGATTGCTTTGGACTCGGACAAATACAGGGCAGCCCTGCAAGCCGACCGCGATGCCCTCGCCAACCTGCTCGCCCAAACCGAACCCGTCCAGGGCGACGCCGACGGCAAGCTTGTGCAGTTCAAGGCAGACGTAATGCGCCGCCGCGCCAATCCCAGTACAGAGCGCGATGGCAAGCAAAGCCGCAAACTGCTCGTGTTCACCACATTCAAGGACACCGCCAAGTATCTGTACGACCAACTCGCCGCCGACCAGGACTTCGATGGCGTGAAAATCGCTATGGTATCCGGCACTGAAACGCATACCAACTTCGGCGATGGCAAAGAAAACAACTTTGACAAGATACTAGACAACTTCGCGCCCAACGCGCGGCAGCAAACTAACAAAGACGACCGCTCCGGCAAGGCCGATCGCTCTGACAAAGACAACCCATCCGATGAGGGCATAGACATCCTAATCGCCACCGATTGCGTGTCGGAGGGGCAGGATTTGCAGGACTGCGATATGGTTTTGAACTACGACATCCACTGGAACCCGGTGCGCGTGATACAGCGGTTCGGGCGCGTCGACCGCATCGGCAGCCCGCACGAATCCATTGAGATGATCAACTATTGGCCCGCCGAAGAGATGAAAGAGTACCTGCGGCTGGAGGCGCTGGTGGTGGCGCGCGCCGCCCTGGCGAATGCCGCCGCCACCGGCGACGACAACGCGCTGGACGCCGCGCCCGACCCCGACGCCGTCGCCGCATACGCCGACTACCGCGCCCAGCAGATTGCCCGCCTCAAGCGGGACGCGCCCGACCTGGAAGACCTGGAAGACGCGCCCACGCTCACCGACCTGAGCGCGCAGTTCTTCCTAGACCAGCTCCGCGCCTACCTGCAGCGCAACCTGCGCCTGCTGGAAAATATGCCCAACGGCGTCTATGCGGTGACGCCGCCGCCCGACAACGATGCGTGGAACAAGCGCCCCCGCGTCATATTCTGCCTGCGGCGCAAGGGCGAGATAGATGAGCGCGTCAAGTCGGCATCCGCAGCGCCGCCGCCGTTCTACCTCGTCAGCGTATATTCCGACCCTGACGCCGACGGCAAAATCAAGATTGAGATGGGCTGCCACCGCGCGTATGACATACTGCGCCTGTTCAGCGATGTTGCGGCGGGCAAGACCACGCCGTTCAACGCGCTGTGCGACGCCTTTGACAACGAAACGCGGCAGGGCAATAATATGGCGGCATACAACGCGCTCTCGGAGAAGGCGCTGGAGGACACACGCGCGCGCGACGCCCAAGCCGCCTATGAGGGCGTAGTCGGGCCGACCGCCGGCAAAGACGCTCTTTTCCCGCGGCGGCCCGATCCGGACAGCGGCGCGGCAGCCCCCGCAGCGGACTTCGAACTGATAACATGGTGTATCATACGCGCCGCCGAATAGTCTAAACATGGCAGCGGCTTAGCGCCAGCGCGCCGGCTTGTGGACGGGGTAGCCGTCGGGCTTGGTGACGGGGTCGGGGAGCTGGCTGTCTCTCAGCAGATCTCTGCCTAGATGGAACGATCTGGTGGCGACATCGCTGAGATGCTGTGAATGGCGCTTGGGGGGAAATGCCGCTATCACCTGCTTGTTGGCGAATTTTTGGCGCACAACCTCTATTGGACGGGTCAAGTCGCTGTCCGCCGATATGAGGATGGCGGCGTCAAACAGGTTGTTGTTGGCGTCTTCCAGCAGGGCTACGGCGATATTGACGTCGGTCATCTTCTCTTCGTATGTCAGGCTTGCCGCGCCGCAGCGGGGGCAGGTTATGGTTTTGGGAATGTGCAAGCCGTAGTGAATACGCGCTTTGGGCAAGGACGAAAGCGCCTGCAGATACGCCTCTTGGCGATCTACCTGGCCGGGATCGTTGTCATCGGGCAAGAAGTTGGCGGTGAAGTATCGGACGAATTGCAGCCGCTGCCGGGGGCGCAGCAGGTTTTCGGATAGGCGCTGCACGTCCAGCCAATAGTAGCGCCGCCATCCCTTGGACTTTAGCCCGTAGTAGAGGTTCAAGCCGTCTATGTACACCGCTACTCGCTGCATTTACGCTCCTGACCTGACCCACTCTTTCAAAAAAGGCGGGAAAATCATTTGACATTTTGCGCTTATCCCTATAAACTGATTATACCACTCCAGTGATGGAAGTTGCTGGATCGACGCTCCGTTAGCTAGAAAGCGGGCGTCTAGGCGCTCAGTAATGGGCGCTACGGGGCGAGGGCGCATGCGGCCCTCGCCTCTATCTTTGCGCGGGGCGCGCCGGGCGAGGCGTTGCGCCGGGCGCGATATGGTGTATCATACGATTAGCATACGCCCAGCCGAATAACCCGCCCGCGCATCACGGAGCATAGCCATATGCCAGCAGCAACCACCGCCGCGTCGCAAGCGGACGACATCAGAGCCGCCATCGCAGCCGCCCTCCGCGCAATGCTGCGCGCGCCGGTAGCCGAGGGCGCTGCGGCGCTGTTCAACGCGCTCGGCTATGTCAGCGACCGCGTGTCGCCGATGCCCGGCGACGATCCGCAAACATTCGTGGACGCCCGCAGCGCGCCCAACCCAGGCGCCAAATCCGAGCGCGAATTCCTTGACGCCGCCCGGAAGTTCAAGCTGCTGTTCCAAGTCGCCAACGACGAGATAGCCGCGCAGTCGCAGCCCTCGCTGATGGGCGGCGCGCCTGCCTACGACGAGGGCAACGCGAGCAGCTTTATCTTCGCCGCCGCCCAGCTCAAGCCCAGACCAAACGGCTTGCCCTATTCCCGCAGCCACTACGCGCGGTTCATACGCGAAATCAACAAGGGCATCCCGCCCGTCGTGGCGCTGTTTCGCACTGAGGGCGAGAACGAAATCAGCATCGCGTTCATACTTCGCCGCCCAAGCAAGACGCAAGCCAACCGCGACGTGCTCGAAAAGGTATCCGTCATCCGCGGCGTCAGCCTCACTAACCCCCACCGCGCGCACGCCGACATCCTCGCCGAACTGCATCTGCAAGAGCGCCAGGCTTGGATGACCAGGCATGGCAAGCCCCAAAACTTCGACGGCCTCCTCGCCGCCTGGCTCGACGCCCTAGACACCGACGCGCTCACCGACAAGTTCTACAAAGACCTGTTCCGCTGGTTCCAGAGCGCCGTTAGGGACGCCAAGTTTCCCGCGGACGAGGCGCGGACGCTGTCGCGGGAGGAGCATATCATCCGGCTTATCACGCGCATCCTGTTCGTGTGGTTTATCAAGGAAAAGGGGCTGGTGAGCGCCGATTTGTTCGTTGAGAATAAGGTGGAGCGGCTGCTGAAAGACTATGACGCCGCCAAGGGCGATTCGTACTATCGCGCGGTGTTGCAGAACCTGTTCTTCGCCACGCTGAATACCGAGAGCGGGCGGCGCGGGTTCAGCGACGAATCCCCGAAAACCCACCGCGATTTCTCGCGCCGGCGATACAAGGCGCAGATTGCCGATCCCAAGACGCTGACCGAGCTGTTCGATGAAACCCCGTTCATCAACGGCGGGCTGTTTGACTGCCTGGACAGCGAACCCGCCACATCGGACGGCGGCTATCGGATAGACTGCTTTTCGGACAACGCCGCCCACTACTCCAAGCTCAGCATCCCCAACCGGCTGTTCTTTGACGGCGAGGACGGGCTGATTAGCCTGTTTGAGCGCTACAAGTTCACCGTGGAAGAGAACACGCCGCTGGAGCAGGAAGTGGCGCTCGACCCCGAGCTGCTGGGCAATGTGTTTGAGAACCTGCTGGCGGCGTACAACCCCGAAACGCGCGACACCGCGCGCAGGCGAACCGGCTCGTACTACACGCCCCGCGCGGTCGTGGACTATATGGTGGACGAATCCCTCATCGCCGCGCTCTCCGAAAAAATCGCGCCCGCCCAAGACGCCCGCGAGCGCCTGCGAAACGACCTGCGCCGGCTGCTGGACTACGCAAGCGACGACGAGGACGCCGCAAGCCGCTTTTCGGACGACGAGCGCCAAGCCATCGTAACCGCGGTCGCCAAGCTGAAAATCATTGACCCCGCAGTGGGCAGCGGCGCCTTCCCGATGGGCATCCTGCACAAACTCACCCTAGTGCTGCGCCGCGTGGATCCGGACAACTCGCGCTGGGAGCGGCTGCAACGAGAGATAGCGGGCGATCGCGCCAGGGGCGCTTTTGAAACCGGCGACAAGGCGGAGCGGGACGCCGAACTCGACGAAATCAGCCGCATCTTCGAGCGCTACCGCGACTCCGATTTCGGGCGCAAACTCTATCTGATACAAAACAGCATCTACGGCGTGGACAAGCAGCCGGTAGCCGTTCAGATAGCCAAGCTGCGCTTTTTCATTTCGCTCGCCATAGAGCAGACGCCCGACCGCGACGCCAAAGATCACGGCATCCGCCCGCTGCCCAACCTTGAAACGCGCTTTATCGCCGCCGACACCCTCATCGGGCTGCGCGGCTTGCAAGGGATGCTGACATCCCCGGAGGTAGCGGCATTGCAGGACGACCTGCGCCGCAACCGCGAAAACCACTTCCACGCCAGAACGCGCCCTGAGAAATTGCGCTGCAGCCGCGAGGACAAGCGGCTGCGCGGCGAACTGCAAGCCGCGCTGCAAAAATACGACTTCCCCGCCGACGACGCCGCCAAAATCGCCGACTGGGACGCCTTTGACCAAAACGCGCCCGCCGCCGAATGGTTTGACGCCGAATATATGTTTGGCGTCAAAGACGGGTTCGATGTGGCGATTGGCAACCCGCCCTACATCCAATTGCAAAAGAACGACGGCGAGATGCGGCTCAAATACAAAGACGCCGGCTATTCCACACTCGTAAGCACGGGGGACATATACCAACTCTTCTACGAAAAGGGCGCGAGCCTGCTGACGCCCGGCGCGGGCTTGCTGGCGTACATCACATCCAACAGCTGGCTGAAAGCCGAATACGGCAAGAACACGCGCCGGATGTTCGCCGAAAGCCACGCGCCGCTGCAGCTGATAGAGATGGGCAAGGATGTGTTCCAAAACGCCATTGTGGACTCGGCGATACTGCTCGCGCGCAGCGGCAAGAGCGACGAAATCGCCAAAGCCGTGGATATGGACAAACTGGCGGACAAGTCATTCCCGCCCGCCGCAAACCTCTGGGGCGAACTGCGAGCATCGGGCGAGCGGGAATGGAACGCAATGTCCACCATTGAGCGCGGCATAATGGACAAGATGGAGGCGGTCGGAACGCCGCTTTCGGATTGGGGGGACTTGTCCATCAATATGGGCGTAAAGACAGGGTTGAACGATGCGTTCATCATAGACGGCGCAACCAAAGACGCTTTGATTGCCGCCGACCCCAAGTCTGCCGAAATCATCAAGCCTATATTGCGCGGCAGGGATATTCGGCGATACGCGGCAGAATGGGCGGGGCGGTATCTAATAGACACGCACAACGGCTACGGGGATGTTCCCGCCGTTGACATTGACGACTATCCCGCCGTGAAAGCCCACTTGGACGGGTTTAGCCCGCGCTTGGAAAAGCGATATGACAAGGGCAAGACGCCTTACAATCTCCGCCACTGCGCCTACCACCAAGACTTCGCCAAAGAGAAATTGATATGGATGGATCTGACTCCTGAGGGCAGATTCGCGTATGACAACGACGGGACATTCTGTCAGAATTCCGCTTACATACTGACGGGCGATTCAATCAAGTATCTGTGCGCGGTGCTCAACTCCAGCCTGATAACTTGGTACTTCGAAAAGATAGCGCGAACCTCCGGCATGGGAACATTGTGCTGGGAGAAAGCCTATGTAGAGCGCATCCCCGTGCCGCCTGCGAGCGCGAGTAAGCGGGCGGAGCTAGCGGGTTTGGTGGAGCGGATCTTGTCCGCCAAGGCGTCCGTCGGTCGTGCGTCCGCGTCCGGCTTGGCGGGGCGGGCGTCCGCGTCCGGCTTGGCGGGGCGGGCGGACACGTCCGGCTTGGAGCGGCGGGTGGACGAGCTTGTGCTGGAGCTGTACGGCCTCAGCGCCGGGGAGGAGGCCGCCATAGCGGGCAGCCTCGCCCCCTAGCCCCACCGCATCCGCCCAGCGGCGGCGCATCCGGCCAAAGATAGAGGCGAGGGCTGCATGCGCCCTCGCCTCAGTGGCACCCCTTAGAGGTACCGAAACGCCCGCTTTCTAGCTAGCGGTACGTCGGCCCAGAAACTTCCGTCGCTGGGGTGGTATAATCCAACTATAGCGGAGTAATCGCAGGATGTCAACGATTTTTCCGCATTGTTATGAAAATTACGAAAAACAGAATTAGGAGCGTAAGTAAATGGAGCGAATAGCGGTGTACATCGACGGCTTGAACCTCTACTACGGGATGAGAGACAAAGGATGGCGCCGCTACTACTGGCTGGACGCGCAGCGCCTGTCCGAAAACCTGTTGCGTCCCCGACAGCGGCTGCAATTTGTCCGCTACTTCAGCGCCAAACTATTGCCTGATTACACTCCCGCCGCGCGGGTAGAGCGCCAAAACGCATACTTGCAGGCGCTCGCGTCATTGCCCAAAGTGCGTATTCAATACGGCTTGCATATCCCCCAAACCATAACCTGCCCTCGCTGCGGCGCGGCAAGCCGGACATACGAAGAGAAGATGACCGACGTCAACATCGCCGTCGCCCTGCTGGAAGACGCCAACAACAACCTGTTTGACACCGCCATCCTCATATCGGCGGACAGCGACTTGACTCGGCCAATAGAAGTTGTGCGCCAAAAATTCGCCGATAAGCGGGTGATAGCGGCATTTCCACCCAAGCGCCATTCACAGCGTCTTCGCAACGTCGCAAACGAATCGTTCACCATCGGCCGCAGGCTCATCGCCCGCAGCCAGCTCCCCGACCCCGTCGCCAAGCCCGACGGCTACCCCGTCGCCAAGCCGGCGCGGTGGGGGTGAGGCGGGGGGGCCCGGCGCATCCGACAAAATAGTGAGGCGAGGACTGCATGCGTCCTCGCCTCTTGACGCCCCTTAGAGGCGCCTAAACGCCCGCTTTCTAGCTAGCGGAGAGTCGACCCAGAAACTTCCGTCGCTGGGGTGGTATAATCAGTTTATAGGGATAAACGCGAAATGTCAAATGATTTTCGGTATTCTCAGTGTGCAGTGCTGATGTGTTTGATGGACTGATTTAGGCACTCCTCAAACACTATCGCCAGCAGATGTTTCAGCATCTCCACGCTCTTTGTGTAGCCCTTTGTCCGCCTCACAAGCCTATTCAGCTTGCTCCGCAATTTGGAGTGCAATCCCTCGTTCCAGTTCACCGCTCCGCCCTTGCCTACTATATGCCGGTCCCGAGGCAGCCACTCGTACACCCCATAAGCGTCCGTTTCGTACCTGTCAGCGCTCGGCAGCCGATCCAACAAGCGCGAGAACGCAGACACATCCCTGCCACCCACTTCATACATCCGCCAGCGGACGCCGTCCGGCTCTTCCACCACCGCAGTCCATATCCACAGGTCTTTGCGACGCTCGCCACGTCGTATTCCCAAGTATGTCCACATCTCATCAAACGCCACAATAGACGCGCGGACGCTATCCCGCCTACCGCTTGTCCGCCACTCCAGAAAGCGCGTCAGACGCTCGGTCGCCAACGCCCCCTTTTTTTGACCCACTCGCTTACCGTGGGTACGCTCGCGCCTATTACGCGCGCGGTTGCGGACAGGCTCATCCCTTCGGCGCACATCTTCACCGCTTGATCTTTCTGTTCGTCAGTGAAACGATGCTTTGCGCCTTCTTGATGCTTTTTGCCGCACTGGTTGCACTTGAACTGCTGCTTGCCGCGCGAGTGTCCGTCTTTCTTGACCCAGTTCGAGCCGCATTTCGGGCATAGGACATCATGTCTGTACACTCTCGGCTTTGCCATAGCGCCACCTGTCTTTCACTTGTTTCGGAGCGATTTGGGGCAAGCATATCATATTAACACTGCATCCTAAGAATACCTGATTTTCCGCCTTTTTTGAAAAAGCGGCGGGGCAGGAGCGTAAATGCAGCGAGTAGCGGTGTACATTGACGGCTTGAACCTCTACTACGGGATGAAAACCATGGGCTGGCGTCGCTACTATTGGCTGGACTTGCAGCGCCTGTCCGAAAACATGACGCGCCCCTACCAGCGGCTGCAGTTCGTCCGCTACTTCACCGCCAAATTTCTACCCGATGACAACGATCCAGGACAGACAGAGCGCCAAGACGCATACCTGCAGGCGCTCTCATCTTTGCCCAAAGTGGACATTCAATACGGCTTTCATATCAGTAAAACCATAGCCTGCCCCCACTGCGGAGCGGGCATCCGCAGATATGAAGAGAAGATGACCGACGTCAACATCGCCGTAGCGCTGCTGGAAGACGCCCACGATGACCTATTTGACGTCGCCATTCTCATATCGGCGGACAGCGACTTGACTGCGCCAATAGAAGTTGCGCGCCAAAAGTACGCTAACAAGCAAGTGGTAGCGGCATTTCCCCCCGCTCGCATTTCGCGCGATCTCCGCGAAGTCGCAACCGCCTCGTTCACCATAAGCCGCCGCCGCATCGCCCAAAGCCAGCTCCCCGACCCCGTCGCCAAGCCGGACGGCTACCGCGTCGCCAAGCCGGCGCGGTGGGGGTAGGCGCACCAATCGGGGGGGCTATGTCAATGCCAACCTGGGCTGTTCAGTGCGCGGCTCATGGATGTCAAAGCGCATCACATCCGCGTACCTAAACAGGCTTGCGTCGTATGTGTGAAACTCGTCCACGCCGAAACCTGCGCTTGGCAGCCATTGCGCGGTTGCCAAGTGTATTGCATCGGGCGGTTTTAGGCTCCAACCTCTGGCAATGGCGTCTCGCATCAGTCCCCTTGCGGCTAGCGTGATGGCTTGCACGATTTCAATGGATCTTACGACTCGCCTGTTTGCCCATAGGCTGTTGATTTGGTTTTCTATTTCGGGGGACAACACGCGCGATTGCTGCTCCGAGTCGGAAAACGCCACTTCCACACGAGAAAGCGCCGATGTGTATATCGTGATTTCGCGCTTGGCGGCTTGATCCAGCAGCGCCTCCAGAATGGGCATTTGGTCGGGTGTAGCGTTCACATATGACAGGAACACATTGGCGTCCCAATAGACGCTCTTGCGGTTACCAGGCATCTCTCATCTTCCGAATGACTTCTTCTGGCCGCATATCCCCGGGCTTCCACGGGATAGCCCCTCTGGCTTGCTTGTAAGCGTCCGGCGGAACTTCCGCAAGCAATTCTACATCCGCGATTTCTCTGATTTCTATCGGCTTGCCGATAGCGTCTCGCTTTATGACGCCGATAACATTAGCGCGGCGTCCCCAAGCCTCGCGCATTATGTCTTCGCGCCCGCTTTGCAGATAGCACGCAACCGCTTTGTCGTAAAGATCGTCGTACAAGGTGAACGTCAGTCCGCCCCTGTTGCTCAAAGTTTGCACTCTTCCCGTGACCTCGCCGATGCTTATACCGCTAGAGGCGTGGGGAGGCGCGGCGTCTATGGGGTATATCGTGAAGTCGTCAGACTCCGTTTCAAACCGCCAGTACTCAATGGCGCCTGAGCTAGCAAAGTCCCTAATCGCGTAGGCAGCCTTCATCGCGCGCTTTTTGCCATTGGCAAAGCCTGTCGGCGCATAGTCCGATGTCCCATTCGAAATATGCCTGCCGATGATTTCGTAATCGCGCACAACGCGCTCCACGTCGGCCTCATCCGCGGCTTTGCCCTCAAGGGTTAGCCTGGCGCTGCCCGGCCGCAAGTCATGAACAACCCATGCAACCTTATTGCGCGGCGTCAGGGCATTGATAAGCTGCGTGAAAAGGTTAATCCCCTTTTCCAAGTCTTTGAGCTCGATTTGACCGCCGATCTCAAATGTCAATTTATTATTAGGCATTGATTGCCTCAATTTCTTTGTCCATAGGAAGCCTCATTACGTACATAATATAAGCGCGGCGCTGACAAGTGTCAACGCCGCGCTTGCCTCAGATATTGACCCGCCAGCGCGAGCCACCCGCGCCCCCCATCCCCCCTACGCCATCTGATACTCCCGCGTGCTGACTATCAGCTGCAGCATCCGGCCTATGTGCGTCGCCGCCGCCTCGCGCTCGGCGTCGCTGCCGAAGCGCAGGTCGCCCGCCGCCTCGGCGTAGCGCAGCAGCCCGCCAAGCGTGTCCTCGCCAACCTCTACCGGGCCCGCCAGCTCCAGCGCCGCCTCCACGAACCGGCCGGGCGATACCGCATCGCCGTCCGCGCACACGCGAGCAACAAGGTCGGTTATGCCCGGCTTGCTCAGGTCGCCCACCTCGTTCACCGCGAAGTTCACGCGCTCGTTCAGCGTGCCGCCGTCTATCCACTCGTGGCCGGTGTGCCAGCCCTCCACCGTGGGCGGATCCATCAGCTGCTGCCCCATCAGCCGCGCCGTGTTGGAGTAATCCGTCATCCCCGGCGCGGGATAGCGATATGTCCCCACGAGCTTTATCACGCCCGTTATCAGCTCCACCGGGCTTTTGACTTTCTTGAACCGCGCCGCCTTGAAGAAGTCGGAGTTGAACAGCGCGCTCAGCATCGCGCGCATATCGCCGTCCGATTCCAGATACGCCGCCACCAGCGCGTCTATGGCGGCGGGATCGCGCGGCGGCACCGTGTTCCAAGACGGCACTTGCGGCTCGTCCGCCACGAAGAAGTTGTACATATGCCGCGAAATGAACTTTGCCGTCGCCGGCTGCCGCGCGATTATCTCTATGATGTCCTCGCCGTTGAGATTGCCCGTCTCGCCGAGGAAAGTCTTCTCGCCCTCATCGTGGTCGCCCGCGTCGTACAGGAAATCCGCCGGATAGTAGCCGTGCGGGTAGAGCGGTATCGGCTGCGTGAAAGTCCAGCCCGTGAACGCGCGCGAGGCGTCCTTGATGTCGCGCTCGGTGTAGTTGCCCACGCCCATCGAGAACAGCTCCAGCAGCTCGCGCCCCCAGTTTTCGTTGGGCTCGCCGTTGTGGTTTTCGTTGTTGTCCAGCCAGAAAATCATCGCCGGATCGCGCGCCAGCGCCACCAGAATGTCGCGCATATTGGACATTCCCACGCGGCGGAATGTGCTTATCTGGTTCACAGACGCCAACACATGCTGGTTCTTGGTGACGCCCGTTGCGAAGACATGATGCCAGAACAGCGCCATCTTTTCCTGCAGCGGCCGCTCGGAATTCAGCATCCGGAACATCCAAATGCCCGCGTGAATGGGATAGCCCTCGCCGCCGTAGTAGCGCTCGATGACATCGTCATCCATATCCGGGAACCGCTCCGGATTCACCAGCCCGTCCACCACCGCCTCATATCCCATAGGCGCGAGCCGCTCCAGCTCCGCCCTAGTCGCCCCAAACCCTGCCCGCCGCATCACATGCGCTATCCGCGCCAGTTCATTATTGGCTGCCATTCGCGTACTCCTTTCGGCTCGCGTGTCTGCCGGGTGTCCTATGCAAGCCCATTATACCAGCATACGGCGGCGGTTGCGCGAAAGGGGATGGCGGCGCAGACGACCGCCCGCGCCCTATTCGCCGATCTCAGTGTCAGCCTGCCATAGCGCGCCGGCGTCGGTGAACTGCCCCGCGCGTATGCGCCGTATCGGGTAGCGCGGCAGCGGCGCTATCGCAACGCGCCAATCGTCTGACGCTCTGCCTATGCCGCCGAAAAGGTCGCGCGCGGGCGGGGCTGACGATGTGCGCCGCATAAAGCGCGATGGCGGCTCAGCGCCCGTTTCTGCGAAACCTGGGCGGCGGCTCATCAAACGGCTCCCCCGCGTCAAGCGCCGCGAGCATCCGCCGGTAGTAGGCTTCGTTCTGCTCGTCGGCGTCTTTATACGCCTCGTCGCGAGCTTTTTCTTGCTCTTTTTGGACGATGTGCGCTGCCAAAAACACGATGTATCCTCCCGCTTCCACTAGGGCGGCAAAGCCGGCCGACGCGACCGACACCCCCTGCGCGTTGAATATGATGGCGGCTACGATCTCCAGCGGCGCGCGCTCCTGCGCCAGTGTGAATTCATGCCATGTCGTAAGCGTCATCCCCAGCGCGAATAGCGCCGAGTATGCGATCACTGAAATGATTCGCGTCCGATTGATGTTTAGCGGCTGCACTTATGCTATTCTACCCTCTTTCTTTGAGATTGCGATTAGGTGAATCTCGGTTAAGTATTGGCGCAAAGCCGCCGATTGTCAAATGCCGCGCACGGCCGCATACGCGCGCAGGCTTGTCCCCATTATACCAGGCTTGCGTATCGGGCTTAGCGTTGCCGACCGCGCAGCCCGCCTCGTCCGTCCGCCACTACTCCCCCAACTCTATCTCGGCCCGCCATACCACGCCCTCGTCCGTGAACTGCCCCGTGCGTATGCGCTCTATCGGGTAGTCCGGCAACGTCCGTATCGCAATGCACCAGTCGTACAACGCATGAACGTCGAGACCCGTAAAATTAAAGTCCCTGTTGCCAAAGCCGTATTCCCGCCTGTGGTCGGGGAGGTCTTGCGCGTCTGTGGGGATGATGTGCAGGAAAAACTTCGCTCGCGTGTCTTTCGCCGCGCATGATTGCTTGGAATAGATCAGAATGTTCTCGTCAAGATAGATGTCGTAGCGCGAATCGGCAAGCCGCTCGCCGAAATCGCCCGCTATGATGGCGTCGCGCGCCCAGTCAAGCAGATCCGGTTCGCTTGCGAGGTATGCGCCGTGCGTCAAGTCTAGCGCTTGCAGCCCCGCATAGTCGGGCGGATACCAGTACACGCGATACACGTCGTTTCTGATAACTGACAAGGGAAATGTGTCCAGCTTTCCATATGTAAGCCTCGCCGGCGTTCCCTCGTCTTGCCACAGCGAAATGTGATAGTGGCGGGGAATTATGTACTTCCACGCAGGTTTGCCGTCGGGCGTTACTTGGAATATATTCCCCGCATCTGCGTCAACAACCAGCGTGTTGCCGTTGGGGAGACGTTGCGTTCCCGACCTAAATGGCGCATAGAAGTCCGCGGGCGTTTCGGCGACGTATGTCCACTCATGCCCGTCGGGGGGATAAGCCGAATCAGCGTCGCGGCGGTAGCCGTAGCCGTCCGCTGGCGGAGCGATTTCATCCACGGACGAGTAGCCGCGCTCATCGCCGATGAATTCATTGCCGTTATTGAACACAAGAATGTTGCCGGCGCCCGGCAACCCCGGCGCGATCCACTGCGTATGATGCTGCCAGAAGAGGCGCTGGTCGGCGTTGTCGCCCCGCCCGTAAGCGCGGGGGTTGCCCCATCTGTACAGCAAATCCCCGCCCATGCCGCTATTCCCGCCGCTATGCCCCCGCGCCTCTTCGGCGTCGGCGCTGTGGTCAATTATCCATAGTTCGCTATAATGGCGGGGGGACAGCATAATTTGGTCTAGATCAGGGTTGTAATCAATGGCGTTGATGTGTAGCCAGTCCCGGGGCGCGGTTTGGCGACGAGTCTCCAGCAGGAAGTTTATGTCTATCAGCTCAGGATGTTCGGCTACCGCGCCGTAGTTTTCCTTGCTTGGATCGAAGTCTTGGACTAGATGATCCCATGGCGACCACTCCCACACGACCTCTCCCTCGCTCGCGCCTGTTGGACGCACTTCTAGCAGATAGTCGTAGTAATGCCCTTTTTTGTGGACGAATTCGGGTTTTGCGCCCGACGCGATCGCCTCCTCGCGGGTTTTGCGCCCTTGAACTAGCATCATCACATTGCCGTTGGGCATTTTGAGGAAGTCGTGGTGAACGCGGCGGCCCTTAGATCGCCAGACTGCATTGCCGCGCGGGTCAACCTCCACTATCTCCCCCTGCCCGCGGGGCTCTCTTGTCAGCGTCATCAAGTTCCCGTTGTCAAGCAGCTTTGTTGCATGGTGAATAGATTTGCCGGCAAGGGGCTCTTCGAGATGCCATGTATGCGCCGTCCTGCCAAGCGTGTCTATCAGATAAACCTTTTGGGTACCCCACAAGGAGAGTAGGATATAGCCCGTTGCCGCGTCCGGTTCGTTTATAATCAAGCCCGCGCCTCGCCCATACCCGCGCGGCGGTTGGTCGGCGAGGTTGACGCCCAGGTGGGCGTCTAGCTGGGCGCATATAGCGGCGGTTAGCGAGAGCAAGACGCGGTCTATGGGAGCGGTGGGAATGTGGCGGGTTGCTGCGGCGCAGTCGGCGCGGGCTTGCCGGTAGCGGATCCAGTTGTTTGCGTGGCGGTCAGCTAGGGCGCGAAGTATTTGTTGGGCGTAGGCTTGTATAGCGGTAGGGGTTTGGTCAGGGGCGGATGCGGGCGTCTTGCCGCGGCCGGACGCGCCGCCATCGGCGTGAACCGGCAAGGGATGCCAGGCGGCTATGAGGATGGCAATGGCTACGATAGCGACGGCGCAGAGGGTTGCAATTCTTGAAAGACATCCGTTTTGCCCCCCCCCAGAACAAATGTGTGCCAGGCGCGAAAGTTTGGAATGAAGTCAATCAACTCTGCCCTTTGTGTCTTTGCGGGTGTTGTTGCCAATTTATGCCCGCGCGAAATTATAACCAAATCGGTTGGCGGCGCTCAACTTTCACGCACAACCTTAGCAAACCATTAGCGCCCCTGCCAGCGCGTCCCCCCCATCCCCCTCACTCCCCCCTATACCGCGGCGCCCGCCGCTCCAAAAACGACCCTATCCCCTCCGCCCTGTCCGACGTGGACTGCAGTATCACGCTCAGATCCGCCTCCAGCGCCAAGCCCTGCGCCAGCGTCATATCCGCGCCTTTGAGCAGCGTCTCTTTGAGGTAGCGCGCGGCGATGGGGGCGTGCGCCGCCATTCGCGCCGCAAGGGCGTAGGCGTGTTCAGAGGCGTCCGACGCATTGCCCTGCGCCCAATTCACCAGGCCGGTGTCAAGCGCGTCCGCCGCGCTGACTATGCGGCCCGTCAGTATCATCTCAAGCGCATTGCTTTGGCCGATGAGGCGGGGCAGCCGCTGCGTTCCCCCGTCCCAGGGCATCGCGCCGCGGCGAACGTGCGTTAAGCCCAGTAGAGCGTCCGCCGCCGCGACGCGGGCGTCGCACGCGAGGGCAAGCTCCAGCCCCTGATCCAGCGCATCGCCGTTGATGAGCGCAATCACGGGCTTTTCTATCGCCGCTACCGCATCGCTGACGCGCAAGCGCGCCATGTCGTCGGGCGCAAGTATGCCCGCATCGCCCTCAGTTCCCAAGCAGAACGCATCGCCCGCGCCGGTTAGAATTGCAACGCGAACGTCGTCGTCCTGCCGCGCGCACTCGCAGGCGTCCCGCAACGCCGCCGCCATTAGCTCGTCTATGGCGTTGCCGGCGTCCGGGCGGCAGAGCGTTATCGTGGCGATATGCTCGGCTACTTCATAGCGCACAGGTGATATGCTTGCCATATCTAAATCCCCAACTCAAAGGTTTTTGGCTACTTAGTAGCGCCACTAGCAAGCCCGCTACAGGCTGGGCCTATCCCGCCCCGGCTCCGCTACCACTATGCCGAACCGCTCAAACAGCAGCGTGTTCGCCTGCGCCTGCGACATTATCGCGCCGCGCAGGCGGGCGGTCGCCAAGTCCGCGCCGGATATGAGCGCGCCGCGCAAGTCGGCGCCGTCAAAGCGCGTTTCGGCGCTTACGCTCGCGCCCGTCAAGCGGCAGCTTTCAAATTCCGCCTTGCTGAAATCGCTGCCGGTCAAGTCCGCCTCGGTGAAGTTCACGCCCGTTAGCTTGCGCGCGGCGAACCGCTTGTGGCGCAGCGCCGCCATGCTGAAGTCCGCGCCGTCTATGTTCGCGCCGTCAAGCCGCGCGTGGCTGAAGTCAACGCTGCGAAACCTAGACCCGTTCAGCTCAGCGCCGAACAGGTTCGCGCCGTCAAGGTTGCAGAGGCTAAGGTCGCAGTTGGTTATGCGGCACAGGTTTAGGCGAGCGTCCCGCAGCAGCGCGCCCGTCAGGTCGCAGTTCGTAAGCCGCGCCTCTTGGATGTCCGCCTTGTCAAGCCGCGCGTTTCGCATTTGGCAGCCCTCCGCCGCAAAGTCGTCGCAGGCGAAATTGAACAGGTTGGCGCGATCCAAGGAACACTCTTCCAAGCGCAACTCCTCAGCGTACACATCCGACAGGTCGGCGTCGTCAAACGCGCAGCGGCGGAATGTGGTTGACTGCCGCAACAGATCTTGCAGCCGCGCGGCGTCGCCCACGACCAAGCCCTCGTGCGCCACGCCGCTACTCGTCCGGGTGGATGACCACGCGGCGGCCGTCGCCGTAGCCGTCGCTTTCGGTGATGACCTCGGCGTGGTCGGCGAGCGCCATATGCACTTGGCGGCGCTCGTCCGGCGGCATAGGCTCCAGCGCTATGGGCCGCCCGCTCTGCGCCACGCGCCGCGCCACACGCCGCGCGAGGTTGATTACCGAGTTGTAGCGCCGCTGCTGATAGCCCTCAACATCAACGAACATATGCGTCCGCTCGCCAAGCCTGCGGCTGACCAGAAAGCTCGCCACGAACTGCAGCGCGCGCAGCGTCTCGCCGCGCGATCCGATGAGCAAGCCCGAATCCTCGCCCTCTATCTCAAAGACGGGGCCGCCGCGCTCTTCGCTGTGCGGCTCTTTGAGATACACATCCGCCGAAACCGACATCTTGTCCAACAGCGTGGTCAGCACATCGTAGGACACCTTGACCGCCTCCGACGCCTCGTCCTCGTCGAGGTAGTCTTCATCGTCGTCATAGTCGTCCTCATACTCATCGTCGTCGAAGAACCCCATATCGGGCGGGGCGAACTCCGCCAGCTCCGCCGGCTGCGGCTCGTCGTCAACATAGTCTTCGGCGTCCGCGTCATCATCATCGGCGTCATAGGCGTCGGCTGCGGGCGCGTCTTCGGCGTCCGGCAGCGTGACGCGCACTACCGCCGGCTCGCTGCCTATGCCCAGCACGCCGCCTCTGCCCTCGCTAACGACGTCTATTTGCGCCTCGTCGCGATCGGCGCCGAGTTGCCTTAGCGCGTCCTCTATTGCCTCTTCGACCGTTTTGCCGGTCGTCTCTATTGTCCGCATCGTTGGCAGTCTCCTCATCCGGGGCAGCCGCCGCAGCCCCCGTCGCCGCCGCCCCGGCCACCGCGGGCACGGGCGCTTGGCGCTTGAATTTCAGCATATCTATCAAGGGTCCCCAGCCGGTTACGAAACCCTGTATTATCATCCCCACCACATTGGACACTATCCAGTACAGCGCCAGCCCGCTGGGGAATGTGGTCGTGAAAAAGCCGAACATTATCGGCATCATCCAGAGCATCATCTTGCTCGTCTGCTCCTGCCGCGGGTCGGCGGTGGGCATTGTGGTCGTCTTCTGCATCAGAAACATTGACACGCCCACCAGTATCGGCATCACGGGCAGCGGATCCGGCGCGGCGAGGTCTAGCCACAGGAACGAGTTGTTGATGGGAATTACGTCGTTCACGCGCGGCATCCACGGGTATAGATGCGAGGACAGCCCCACAAGCCGCTCAGGCGTGGAGGGCAATGTCTGTATCACCGCTTGGAACAGCCCTATCCAAATCGGGAATTGGATGAACAGCGGGCCTAGGCAGCCTATCGGGTTCACGCCGTTGGACTTGTAGATAGCCATCGTTTCGCGCGAAAGCCGCTGCCGGTCGTTGGAGTACTTTTCCTGCAGCTCTTTCAGGCGCGGCTGCAGCTCGGTCATCTTTTTCATCTGACGGCTTTGGCGCACCGTCAGCGGGATAAGCACAGCCCGCACAAGCAGCGTGAACGCGATTATCGCCAAGCCGAAGTTCAGCAGCAGCGCGCTGTACAGCAGCACTAGGCTGTTTATCATCGGCTGGATGATAACCATGTTCCAAATGTCTATGAATATCTGCAATGCAGCCCCAGCCTTTATTTCGGTTTCGTTTCAGCCGTCAATTCGCGCCTATGCGCCGCCCGATCTTTTAGCCCGTATCCTCGTATCCCGCAATGCGCGGCATCCCGCCAACGCATCTTAATGCCCGTTAGCAGTCCTCCACCCGCCCTTTCAGAACCGGATTGTCTTCGTCCGGCTGGTGAACCCACTCTTCGTCGGGATTGCCGTTAGTCTTGACGCGCAGCGCCCGTATCGTCTTGTCGTCGGCGCTGAGGAACACAATCCCGTCCTGCACGGCGAGCGATGAGCGCACTCGCGTGTTCATATTGCATTCGTCGACGGGATTGCCGTCGCTCATCCGAACCACATGCAGTTTCCCGTCGTCGGAGCCTATGGCTATCATATCAAAAATCACGGCGGGGGAACCCACAATAGGCCCTTCGGTGGCGAGCGTCCATCGCAGATTGCCCGTATGCTTGTCCAGCGCGTACAGGTTGCCGTCAAGCGAGGGCGCATATACGCTATCGCCGTGAACCAGCGGCTTGCCCCAATACCAGCCGTCCGCGCCGCGGAACGTCCATTTCAGGCTGCCGTCCGCCGCGTTCACCGCGTAGAACACGCCGTCAAACGATCCCACATACACAACGCCGCCGTCCACCACGGGCGAGGAGGCTATCGCGCCGTTTGTGGCGTACTGCCAAATCGGTTTGCCGTCCTCTATGTCCAGCGCGTAGATCTTTTTGTCCAGGGATGTGACATACGCCACGCCGTCCGCCGCCGCCGGCGACGACCATACCTTGTTGCCGGTCGGATACACCCAGCGCAGATCCTGCGTTTCGCGCTCAAAGGCATATACATTGGCGTTGTCCGCGCCCACAAGCGCCACATCGCCCGCTATGGTGGGAGCGCCCACGATTGGCGCGCCTATCGGCTCTTGCCACTGCAGCTCGAGGTTGGGCGTGGACAGCGCGTATAGCACGCCGTCGTAGCCGCCCACATACAGCGCGCCGTCGTGCAGGGATGGCGTGCCATACACCCCGCGATTGCTCTCTTCGCCCAGCAGCGTAAAGCGGCGCAGGGTTTCGCCGCTGCGCGTGTCTATCGCCCGCACATCCCCCGCGCGCGTCCCGATGTACAGCGTGTCTTCGGACACCGCGCCGCCCGACCAGCCCTCAGGCGTGGCTATCCTGCCCGCGCAGCCCGCCAGCGCCAACAGCGCCAGCGGCAGCGCCAGCATCAGCGCCGCCCGCTTGCCGCGCCCTATGCGCCCGGTCAAGACGCCTGTGGCAAATCTAATCAATCTCTTGCATCTCCGGCCCTATTCGGCCTATCCGTTTCGGCGATTATCGGCGGCTTGCCCGCCGCTTGTTATTTGGGCAGATTGCCGCGCCCTTTATGCGCCGCTTAATAAAGATAACGCTATTCACGCGCGCCCGTTACGGCGCTGGATCATACCCGCCGCTGCCCCAGGGCCTGCAGCGCGCCAGCCGCCTTAGCCCAAGCCAAGCGCCGCGCGCCGCTCCATGCTTTGCTATGCACTCATAGGCGTATGCCGAGCAGCTCGGTTCGTAGCGGCACAGCCCGGCCGCCAAGTACGGCGAGATTGCCGCGCGGTAAAAGCGTATCGCCGCCAGGGCGAGCGTCTGCGTCATCGCCGTCCATCATCCCGCCGGCTATTCGGCGCGTCCGCCGCGCGAGCGCCGCCCACAAGCTTAGCCCGCCTGAACAGCCGCTCCAGCGAGCGATTTAGCCGCCGGTAGTCCGCGGATGCGGCGTCCTTTCGCGCTATCACCACGAAATCCCAGCCGCCGCTTTCTATCACGATCCTATCGGCGATGCGGGTTCGGGCGACTTCGCGCAGCCGCCGCTTGACGCGGTTTCGCGCGACCGCGTTGCCCACCCGCTTGCTCACCGAAAACCCGAAACGGCAGCCCTCGGCGTCGGTGCGCCGCGCAATCAGCACAAGCGTATTGTTCGCCCAGCTCTTGCCCTCGCGCCGCGCCGCCGCGAAATCCCTGGATTTTCTCAAGCGCATCTGCTTTCGCATAGCATTTCCAAGCCCTAATCGCGGCTGCGACGCATATGCCCGCAACGCGCCAGTTCGCGCCGTTGGCGGGCCGTTTAGGCGATAATCGGGGAACATACGGGACAACGCGGCAAGCCCTAGACGGTCAGCCTGTGCCGCCCCTTGAACATCCGGCGCTTCAGCACATTGCGGCCGCTCTTGCTGCTCATCCGCGCGCGAAAGCCGTGAACGCGCATCCGGCGGCGCTTCCTAGGTTGATAAGTTCTTTTCGGCATAATCCAATCGCATCCAATCGCCCGTCCGCCGCCGCGTATCCCGGCTTATATCCCCGTTTCGGCGGCGATTTCGCCCAAAGGCGCGAACCGCGGGCGCGCATCAATTTTACGAAAGCCTGATAACCGATTATACTTACTTGTGAAAAGCAGGTCAAATAGATTAGCGGCAACCCGCGCGCGCCAAACCGACGCCGCCCGCGCCGCTATCGCCCGAAACGACCTGCCGCCAACCGAACTTAACCTGAGAATTGAGGCGAATGATGCGCGTTGCGTTCAAGGCGGGGATGCTCTTGGCGGCGGCGGCAGCCGTAATAGCGGCGGGCTGCGCCGGCCAGCCTGAGCCCGCGCCCGCCACGCCCACGCCCGCCGCCACAGCGCCGGCGCCCGACCCTATCGCCATCACGCCCGCATCGCCCGCCGCCTTGCCCGCAACGCCAACCACTGCGCCCGCCAACACCCCCGTTCCCGCGCCGCCGCCCATAGACGCCTCCGCCGTCCAATGCGCCCCCGCCGACGCGCCAATGCAGGGCATAGCCAAAGTCTCGGATGAACTCGGCTACGCGCTCGCCCCCACATTCCTGCCGCAGGGATTCACCCTCGCGGGCGTATCCGGCGCGGGCAGCGCGTTCACCCAGATATACCAGAGAACCGGCGCCGCCACCCGCAGCATCATCCTAGCCTACCCCGTCGAGTTTTCCCCAGACGGCGCGTCCGGCCCCCTAGGCTGGCAGCGCCCCGAAGACGCGCTGGACGAATTGCGCTTGGGCGACCAAGCCGCCTATATTATGCGCGGCGGCTGGTCTGACGCCAGCATCATCGCGGGCCCAGGCCTTGACCCCAAAGACGCCGAATGGGACTACGACAAATCCCTAGCGCTATTCTTCAGCTGCGCCACCGACGACGGCGACCGCATAGCGCTAGCCATACAAGCGCTGCCCGGCCCCGTGGACTGGATCAGCGTGGGCGAAATCGTGGACATAGCCCACTCGCTCCGCCATACATCCCGGTAGTAGCGATGCGACAGAGATACAGCGCCGATAGCCATACGGCGGCGATATAGCGCCGGTAGCCATACGGCGGCGATATAGCGCCAATAGCGATACAGCGCCTGCAGAGATACGGCAACGATATTCACGATGAAAACAGACGCCCGCGAACAGCCCGAACAACCTGACCAGCCCTCAGCAGCCGCATCCTCCTCGCCGGACGACGCGCCCGATACGCCCGCGACCGCCAACACCTCGCGCCCCAACAGCGGCAGCCCCCGCAAGCGCATCGCCGCCGCCGCGCTCATCATCCTGGCAGTGGTGGCGCTAATCGCGCTGCTAGGCGTAGGCCTCATCAACCGCTCCCCCGCCACAGGCCGCAGCGGCGCGACCCGCATCGCCAAGCCCGCGCCGCCCATAGCGCTGCCCCTCTACGGCGGCGGCGCAATGTCCCCCGCCGACTACGCCGGCAAGCCCGTCGTGCTGAATTTCTGGGCGTCGTGGTGCGGCCCCTGCCGCCAAGAGGCGCCCCTGCTGCAGCGCCTGTCCGAAGAGTACGCCGAGCGCGGCGTCGTATTCATAGGCGTCAACATCCAAGACGCCGAATCCGCCGCCCGCGCATACCTAGACGAGTTCGGCATAACCTACCCCAACGCGCACGACGAGCGCGGCGTAGTGTCGGTTGACTACGGCGTAATCGGCATACCCGTAACATTCTTCATCAACCGCGAGGGCATAGTGGAGCGGCGCTGGGTGGGCGGCGTCCGCGAAACGCGCCTGCGCGTATGGATAGACGAACTAGCTCGCGGCGCGCCCCCGTCCGGCGCCCCCGACGCCGCCACCGCCGACGACTATCGCCCTTTGCGCTAGACCGCAATGTCAAACGGCAAGTCGCTGATGTCGCGCAGGCGATTGCCGGCTACCATTACCTCAAGCATCTCGGCTTGGTCCGCGGCTGCGGGCAGGGTTTCGCAGGCGGCGCGCAGTTCGTTCAGGGCGAAGTGATATACGCAGTCCAGGTCGCCTGTGCCAAGCGCGAGCGAGGCTATTCGCATAGGCAGCGGCTCGGCGGTTACGGCTACGATGTGGGGCAGGCCGCCCTTGCGGTTGCGGATGAGGTTGAGCGCCTCTGTGCGCGTGTTTTGCGATCTGTCGCTGCGAATTGTCCATTTGCAGGATACGCTGGCATGCAGAAACGGCAGCGCGGCGTCTTGGTTGGCGGCTATGAACGGCGTGAGGGATGCGGTCGCAGAATCGTCCAGAATGGCGCGGGAGGCGTTGATCTCGGCGCGAGTGGCGGGGCTGCGCGCAATCACTATGTCGGGCGTGACGATGTAGCCATGCCCAAGCGCGGCGGACAACGCCTGATTGGCGCTCACCAGCGTGGCGAGGCTTTCCAAATGCCGATACTGCGCGAAGTTGGAAATCTGCGTCCGCGTGGTCAGATATTGCCAGTCGCCGGGGCGCAAGTGGCTGATGGCGCTGAACGATTCCTCTATGAAATCGCAGGTTATCTTCTCAAACAGGCTGCCGGCGGTCTGGCCGCTGACGCGCGGGGATGTTCGCGTGGGGAACCCGATAGCGTCCGCGATGCCGTTTGCGATAAGCGCGCTGGATTGGCTGGAGCGGTCGGCGAAGTTGGGATACGGCTTGCCGTCAATGTCCGCGAAACGCACTATATCAGAGCCGATTTTGGCGTGGTAATTTTTACGCAAATCCGAAAGCGCAGCCATAGCGCAATCCCCTGGCGATTAGTCTTTGGCCGGCTCCGCGGGCGCATCCCGCCGCGCCACGCTATCAAGCCGCTCCCGCGCCTGCTCCACATAGTCGTCCACAAGCTCTATCAGCACGGCGCGGCGGTTGAGCTCGAGCGCGGCTACGCCGGTGGTGCCGGAGCCGGAAAACGGGTCAAGGATGAGGTCGCCGGGGCGGCTGCCGAGCAGGATGCAGCGGCGGGCGAGTTCGCGCGGGAATGTGGCGGGATGCGGGCTGCCGTCGGCGTCAGGGCCGAGCAGCCAGTAGTTTCGCAGGTTCGCGCCGCTCTCTTCGCGCACGGCGCGGTTGTCGTAGTAGTAGCGCGTTGCCTTGGAAAACAGAAATACCTCTTCAGTGGCGTTGGACGGGCGGTTTTTGACGCTTTCGGGCATAGGCGCTTTCTTGATCCAGGTTATCTTGGAGCGCAGCAGCCAGCCGTCGGCTTGCAGCGCAAACGCCACGCGCCAAGGCAAGCCCATCAGATCGCGGTCTTTCAACCCCCAGCAGTCCGGCACGCGGCAGTTGCGCCGCTGGATGAGTTTCTTGGTGTTGCCCACCCGCGCGTTTGGGCCGGATCTGCCCGTGCCGCCGTTGCGAGCGTAGCCGTCGCCGACGTTCAGCCACAATGTCCCGTCATCCGCGAGCGCGCGCCGGACTTGACGAAAGACCTGTACAAGGTTTCGCACATAGTCTTCGGGCGAGGCCTCGGCGCCTATCTGCTCGGCGTGGTTGTAGTCGCGCAAGCCCCAGTAGGGCGGCGATGTGACGCAGCACTGAACGGATCCCGCCGCGATTTGCGGCAGCAGCAGGCGGTTGTCCCCCGTCAGCGTTTGGACTTCGCCGTATCCGTATCCCCGCGCGGATGCAATGCTAACTATGTTCACGAAATAAGCCTCGCTTTGTGCGACTTTCCCCAATGCGTTCTAATGCGTTGCTTAATCTGCCACATTAGCGTATCACATTGGCGCTTGAAACGATTAGCGCCGGCCGGCGCATATTTCGCACTTTCGCGCGCCCGCTATCCGCTACACGCAGACGTTAGCATCCCGCCGCCGCCATCCCTTTTTGGGGGGACGACGACGGCGGGACAATCTGTCGCTATCGGCCAATCGCTTGCGGGCTGCCGTTGCGAGCGGCTACTCCATTCGGCTGCCGCCCCAGGCGCGGGATACGCCGGCGGCGGTGGGCTCTACGATGACGTTGACTACGGCGGGCTTGCCGCTGGCGAAGGCGCGCTCCAGGGCGGGGCGTATCTCGTCGGGGTCGGTTACCTTTTCGCCGTGAGCGCCGAGCTCGCGCGCCATGCCGTCGTAGTTGGTGAACCCAAGCTCGCGGCCGGGCTTGCGGCGGTCAGGCGTGCGCGCCGTCCAGCCCGCGTTGTTGCTGATGACGGTTACCACCGGCAGGTTGAACCGCACGCAGGTGTCCAGTTCCATGGCGTTCATCCCCATAGAGCCGTCGCCGTGCAGAACCAGCACCTGCTTGTCGGGCTTGGCTATCTGCGCGCCGATGCCGTAGGGCAGCCCAACGCCCATTGTGCCGGTTACGCCGGAATTCAGCCGGTGGCCGGGGACGTATGTGGGCAGCGATTGCCGCCCGAAGTGCAGGATTTCGTTGCCGTCAACGCAGAGGATGGCGTCTCGGTCAAGAAAGTCGCGTATCTCTTTGCAGAGGCGCAGCGGGTGGACGGGAACCTGGTCGGAGTTGAGCAGGATGTCCTGCTGGCCGGAGCGCCGCTCGTTGTCCTCTTGCAGGCGCGAGATCCACGGCGATTCAAGCCGCCCGCCGAAGTCTTCGGGGCGCGCCTCGATCTCGGAGACCATCTGCCCCAATACAGCCTTGGCGTCGCCGACTATGCCCAGGTCGACGTCGCGGTTGTGGGCGATTTCGCTCGCCTCAATGTCTATCTGCACGACTTTGGCGTCGGCGAAACGCCTGCCGTAGTTGATCATCCAGTTCATTCGCGTGCCGATAACCAGCACAAGGTCGGACTCTCGCAGCGCCGTGCTGCGCGCGCCCTGGAACGATACCGCGTGATCTTCGGGGACGACGCCGCGCGACATCGGCGCGGTGTAGAAGGGCGTGCTGGTGAGATCCACCAGGCGCTCCAGCTCGGGGGACGCGCCCGAAAAGAAGACGCCGCCGCCCGCGAATATGACGGGGCGCTCAGCCGCCGCGAGCATATCCACCGCCTCTTTGACGGCGGCGGGATCGCCCGCGGGAACCGACTTTCGCGCCGCGCGGGTGGGCGCGACCGCCTCGTCTTCCTCCACCTCTTCGTACAGCACATCCGCGCCGCAGTCGATATAGACGGGGCCGGGCCTGCCGGACATAGCCTGCCGGTATGCCGTGCTGACGATTTCGGGGTAGCGCGCCGCCATTGTGGGGCGATGCCAGTATTTGCAGATGGGCTCCATAATGCGCTCTTGGTCGACTTCCTGGAACGACTCCCTGCCGATTTCGTGGACGGCGCTCGCGCCGCCGAGGATGACCATCGGGGAGCAGTCGATGGAGGCGGCATAGACGCCGGTGAGCAGGTTGAGGGTGCCGGGGCCGCTGGCGGCGGTGCATACGCCGGGCTTGCCGGTGACGCGCGCGTAGGCGTGCGCCGCGAATGCCGCCGCCTGCTCATGCCGAAAGTCTATCGTCTCTATCCCGAAATCCTGGCAGCCCATCACTATGTCAAAGTCGGGCCCGCCCATCAGGTAGAAGAGCTTTTCCACGCCCTCTTCTTTGAGCGTCTTGGCTATGAGGTAGCTGCCGGTAACTTTTGCCATATCAAAACTCCTTGCCGTTGCGTTGCCGTCTTAGGGCTAGTTGGCTGTCGGTTTTCGGCAGCCGCTTGCGCCGCTTGCGCTTGTCCGCGCCGCCCGCGCAACCATACGGCGTTAGGTTATCATATCAAGCGTTTATGAACAAATATCGGCGCAATCCAAACGCCGCGCCCTAAAATCATACTTCAGTTCGCAACTATGGCTAAACTTTGCGCCAAGAATGATGCTATAATGCGGTTAGGCGAGAAAGCGCCGCGCGGGATGCGCTATGATTGCGTTGCGCTATCGCAATATCGCTATATGCGTTTATGTATGCGATATGCGATTGAAACGCGATTGCGCGGCGTCAAGCCAAAGCGAAACCCTTACTACTCAACGAGTCAGCAAGCGAATGGGAGGCAAGCCGAATGGCGGGCAAGTACGACGACATAATTCTGGCGGAGCAGCGCGAGAGGATCGCGGGCGTGGTTATCGGCGCGCTGGACGACCTGCCCAGAGACATTTTTCAGAAGTTTAGAGGCGTGATGCAGAAAGGCAGGCCTATTCCCGGATTCAACAAAGATCCGTTTAGAGCGCCAGCCGAAATGCTGAAACGGCACATCGCCGAGCGCATGGAGCGCATACCGGAGTTCGCTACGATTGTGGCGGATGTGTGGACATACTCCCAGCCGCTGCTGCGCGACGATGTGAGCGCTCATCTGGACAAACTGGGGCAGCGGGCGGTCGAGATGAGCGATAACAACGACGCATTCTGGGATGAGCAGCTCGCCGCGCTCGCCGCCAAGCACGACGATTACGCGGAGAACGACGTCCTGCTGATGATGAAGATCTGCTACGCGGCGAGCAAGCATAGCGTCGGCGAAGACTCGGATCTGCGCTCATCCGACCCCGCCGCGCGCACGACCGGGGCGCTGACCGTGATATTCGATCACCTCAGCAATCTGCCGGCGGAGGCGGCGCATTGGGATAGGGAAATCCCGCGTTTCGCGCAGCGGCTTGAGGCGCTGATGGGCAAGAAAGACGCCGAGCGCAAGCTCGCCGCCACACTCAACGACGATATGAAAGAAACTATCGCCGAGTACGCCGAAGAGCTGGCGTTTGTGGGCGCGAACACCGCGAATTGGGATGCCGCCAAGCTTTCCAATAGCAAGGCAATCGTGGATACGGCGGAGGCGCTGTCCGCGCTTAAGCCGCTGCTTGAGCGGTATCAGCCGATAAGAGCGCCCGCCGATAATATCGCGGATGAGCGCGCGCGGCGGCAAGAGCGCGAAGATGTGGAGGACGCCATCACGCCGCTCACAACGCGCATAGACAAGATTATGCGAATAGCCGAGCCGCCGCCGCAAGACGCCGACGCCGCCGATGACGCCGACGCGCAGGCGCAGCCCAGCGCCGAATCGCTGATGGACGCCGCCGGCAGGATCTCCGCGCTGCAAGCCCAAGTCGCGGAACTCTCCGAAAGCAGGGATGCGCTGCAAACCAAATCCGACGCTCTCGAAAAGGCTAACGAGCAGGTGAGCGCAGGGGTTGTGAAACTCGCTCAAGAAAACAAAGACTTGCAGGCGCAGGTGGCTGAGCTCAGCCAGGCGAATGAGGCGCTGCAGGGGGAAAACGACGGGCTGCGGTCGGACGCCCAGACGCTCAAGGACGAGATGTCGGATCTGCAAGGGCAGCTGCACATCAGCAAGCAGCAAGAGACGACCTGGCGCAACCAGTTCGAAGAGCTCGCCGCGGGCTCCGCCGAGGACGCGCCCGAACCCGTGCCGCAAGAGTTTGAGAGCATAGAGCAGGCGCTGGAGCTCGCCAAAACGCGCTATCCCAACCGGCTGGTCATCCGCCCCAACAAGAAGTCCGAGGTCAGCAACTTCTACCGCAACCCGGGCGAAGTCTGGAACGCGCTGGAGTGGCTCGCCACCACCTACCACGATACGCAGACGGGCAAGGTTCGCGTGAAAGACCTGGACGAGTCGCTGCGGCGGGTGTGCAGCGGCTGGTCATACGCGGGCGACCAGACGGACATCACGGTGAACACCTACTTGGAGTGGTACACCACGATGGTTGACGGCGTGCGCTACTATGTCCGCAAGCACATCGGCAAGGGCAGGACGCGCAGCGCCAACAACATCATCCGCATCGGCTTTGACTGGGACAGCGAGTCGCAGCGCATCATCGTGGGCTACATTGGGCCGCACCAGCGCAACCGCAAGTCGTAGCGCCAATTAGAGTATGCCGCCGCAACCGGCCCGGCTTGGCCGGCAACGCGGCGGCATACTGGCATACGGCGTCAAGCCCGCGTTGCCTTGCGATACCCGCGATACATTCGGCGCAACCGGCGCTATCGCCGCTATCGCCGCAATCCTATGCCGCCAAAGTTGTGGGCAAGCAATCAAGTTATCGGGATTATCCGGGATTATCAGGAGGGCAAAATGGAAATCGGATTTGGCGTTCCCAGCCGGGGGCCTTTGGCGTCGCTGGACAACATCATCGCGCTGGCGCAACGGGGCGAGGCGATGGGCTTTGACATCGTCAGCGTCAGCGACCATATCATCGTTCCCAAGACGATAGATTCCATATACCCGTACAACGACACCGGCGAGTTCGTCAGCTCGCAGTCGGGGGAGTATATGGAGCAGCTCGCCACGATAAGCTACCTGGCGGGCGTTACATCCAGCATAAAGCTGCTGACGTCGGTGATGGTTCTGCCGCATCGCAGCGCGGTTCTGACCGCGAAAATCCTGGCTACGATAGACGTGCTTTCGCGCGGGCGGCTCATCGTGGGCGTGGGCGTGGGCTGGATGCAGGAGGAGTTTGAGGCGATAGGCGCGCCGCCATACGCCGAGCGCGGCGCGGTGGGCAACGAATACCTGCGCGCGTTCAAAGAGTTGTGGACGAGCGACAACCCGTCGTTCCAAGGGGACTACTGCGCGTTTTCGGACATACACTTCGCGCCCAAGCCCGCGCAGCAGCCGCATCCGCCGATCTGGGTCGGCGGCGAAAGCCCGCCGGCGCTGCGACGGGCGGGGCAGCTGGGCGACGCGTGGTATCCGATATGCAGCAACCCGCGCTTTCCCGTGGGGACATTCGCGCAGCTGAGCGAGTATATGGCGCGCGTCAAGGCAAACGCGGCGGCGGCGGGCAGGGACGCCGCCACGCTTGATTTCGCGTACAGCGTCAACTGGAACAGCGATACGGCGGCGTATCATCCGGACGGCGAGCGCCGCCTGCTTACGGGCGAGGCGGGGCAGGTCGCTGAGGACATCAACCGCCTGCAAGAGATGGGCGTCAACCATCTGATGCTAAACTTCGGCGGCGATACGCTGGACGCCAGCGTTCAAGCGATGGACAGGTTCGCCAATGATGTGCGGACGCTGCTGTAAGCGCATATCCGCAATCGCATAACTAAGCCGCCGCGCCCGCGCAAGCAAATCGCAAGCGTGGGCGCGGCGCAACTTGATAGCCAAAATACGCTATTCACGATACCGATACTGACGCCGAACTAAGCGAACTAAGGAGGATGCCGATGCAATCGGACGCATTGCCCGCGCTGCTCGCGCTGCCCGAAGACTGGGAGCGCATGCTCGCCATAGCCGCGCATCCGGATGATTTGGAATACGGCGCGGCAAGCGCGATAGCCCGCTGGACGTCGCAGGGCAAGCGGGTCGCCTATCTGATGATAACAAGCGGCGAGGCGGGAATAGACGCTATGCCGCCCGAACAGACCGGCCCGCTGCGCCGCCAGGAAGAGATTGACAGCGCGGCGGTCGTGGGCGTGAGCGCGGTGGAGTTCTTGGATCACACGGACGGGGTGATAGAGTACGGGCTGCCGCTGCGCCGCGACATCGCGCGCGCCATACGCAAGCACAAGCCGGACGTTGTCCTCACCAACAACTTTGAGCTGCGCTGGTCGAGCGGCAACTTCAATATGGCAGACCACCGCGCGGTGGGCTTGGCGACCCTGGACGGCGCGCGGGACGCCGGCAATCGCTGGATCTTCCCCGAACTGCTGCAAGAGGGCTACGAGCCGTGGAACGGCGTCCGGTTCGTCATCACGGGCGGCTCGCCTATGTCCACGCACGCGGTAGATGTAACCGACTTCATAGACAAGGGCGTGGAGTCGTTGGAAAAGCATCGCGTCTATATTGACAACATCGGGGTGGACTTTGACCCTGAGACGTTTCTGACATTCACCGCGGCGGCGGTTGGGGAGCGGGCGGGGCGCGATTACGCCGTGCCGTTTGAGGTGTTTGAGTTGTGATACATTCGGGGGGTTATATCGGCAAGCGCATATGCGGGCGGAAATATCCGGGCGGCGCAATGCCCGCCTAATGGACGCCGAAAGCCAAACGCGAGCGCTCGTCCGTATGACGCTTGCGCTATACTGCGCTATTTTGTGCTACAATAACCTCATCGGCGCGGCAGCCCGGCCGCATACGACCCAGCCCAAAGGACGGCATCCCAATGGCAACAACCCCCAACTTCCAAAACCGAACCCTATTCAAGGGCGATAACCTAGACTTCCTGCGCGGGATGAACAGCGAAACCGTGGATCTAATCGCCACGGATCCGCCTTTCAACAAAGACAAAGACTTCTACGCCACGCCGGATAGCCTAGCGGCGGGCGCGCGCTTTCAGGATAGGTGGCGGTGGGATGAGGACGTCCAGCCCGAATGGGTTGACGCCATCAAAGACGACCACCCGCCCGTCTATTCGCTCATAAACCACGTCGTAGGCGGCATCGACAACGCCCCTAAAATCCGCAAGCGGTTAGGCGGCCGCGAAGACCTTGCCGCGTTCCTATGCTTTATGGGCGTAAGGCTGATTGAGATGCGCCGCATCCTCAAAGACACCGGCAGTCTTTACCTACACTGCGATCCGACAGCCAGCCACTTCCTCAAAGCCCTTATGGACGCGGTGTTCGGGGACGGGAATTTCAGAAACGAGATTGTGTGGCAGCGAACCGGGACTAAGACCCTGGCAAGCACAAGGTATCCGCGAGACCACGACATCATCCTTTACTATGTAAAATCCGATGCGGCGGTTTGGAATCAACCCTATATGCCTTACGATAAGGCATATGTGGCGTCCGCTTATCGCAGAGAGGACAAGTACGGCAAATACAAGACAAGCGATTTGACGGGCGGCAAAGCGGGATCGGAGGCGGCGTACAAGCCGTTCAAGGGCGTATTGCCGTCGGCGGGACGTGGGTGGGCGCCCCCTAGGCGCGATAAACTGCCCGACGCGGCAAGGGCGGCGTTGCCCGATAATTACGAACAACTTAGTCAGCTGGATAAGTGCTATGCGCTTGACGCCGTCGGGCTGATCTACTGGTCTCGCAATGGGAAACCGCAGGCTAAGACATACTTGTCTGAGGCGAAAGGGCGAATTGTCGGGGACATCATCTCCGATATTACAGCCATAGGCGCGTCAGGCAAGGAGCGCACGGGCTATCCAACCCAAAAGCCGCTGGCGCTCTATGAGCGCATTATCAGCGCGTCCAGCAATCCAGGGGACATAGTGCTTGACCCGTTCTGCGGCTGCGCCACCACGCCTATCGCGGCGGAGCGGCTAGGGCGGCAGTGGGTTGGAATGGACTTGTGGGATGGGGCGTATGCGATAGTCAAGCAACGCATGGAAGAGAATAAGCAGCTGCTCGCGGACGACAATCCCCAGATCATCTATACCGAAGACGCGCCCGTCCGCAACGACGGCGGCGAGGATGCGCCCGCCTTTGAACTGCCGCTGCGAAAGCAACCCGTAGTGGAGCCGTGGCAGAAACTATCCCACGCCGAGATGCGCGACATCCTGTACGACGCCCAAGAGGGCGTCTGCGGCGGCTGCGGGCGCGAGCTTGAGAAAGAGTTCATGGAACTAGACCACATCATGCCCCGCGCGGACGGCGGATCCAACGACATCACAAACCGCATTATGCTCTGCTCGCCCTGCAACCGCAAGAAGTCGCACACGCTCACCCTGAGCGGGCTTGTGCGGGAGAACAGGAAAAGCGGCTGGATGCGGGATGCTAATCGCGCCAAGCGGGCGGTTGACTTGGCGCGGTTGAAAGCGGATATGATAAAGAACGCGGAGGGGTGAGTGGGGGCGGCGAGGCTTGGGTTGGCGGGGCGTAGTTAATGATTGACGAAATACAAGGGCTGTTAGACCAGTACTGGGCTTGGCTCAAAGACAAGACTACCCTGCGCCAAATAGACGACTGGGTTGAGATTACCACGCCGCATCTCGATCGCCACAATGATTACATTCAAATATACGCGGCGGCGCGCGGCGGGGAGTTTCTGCTCACCGACGACGGCTATATCCTGGACGACTTGGAGTTGTCGGGCTGCCTCATAGACACGCCAAAGCGACAGGCGCTGTTGGATATGACGCTAAACGGGTTCGGCGTAAGGCGCGAGGGCAACGAACTCTTAGTCGGCGCGTCGCGCGATAATTTCCCGATGCGTAAGCACAACCTTGTGCAAGCGATGCTGGCGGTGAACGATCTGTTTTATCTCGCCGCGCCAACGATAACAAGCCTATTTTATGAGGACGTGGTGAGTTGGCTTGACCAGTCCAATATCAGATATACGCCGAACATCAAGCTGACCGGCAAGAGCGGCTACGACCATAACTTTGAGTTTGTTATTCCCAAATCAAGGGATTTCCCTGAGCGGGCGCTGAAGACTATCAATCAACCGAACCGACAGACCGTCCAGTCGTTTGTGTTCGCTTGGCTTGACACTAGGGAAACGCGCGCGCCGGACGCCCGCGCATACGCTATCCTGAACGACGAGGCGCGGCGGATGCCGGCGGGCGTTATGGATGCGCTAACCGAATACGGCATGCGCGGCGTTGCGTGGTCTGAGTGGGAGAACGCTTTGCCCGACCTCGCGGCGTAAGCCCGCTTGCCTAACCCTGCGCGGCTTACATCACGCGCCGCTTATCCGCCTAAGCCCCCACTGCCGCCAATCCGCCGCTAATCTCACGCGCTTAGCCCGCCTACCCCACCCGATACTCCTCCAGCGCCGCGAAGTTGGGCGTGAAACCGAACCCCGGCCTATCCGGCGCAAGCACATGGCCGTCCGCCACTTCAAGCGGCTCTTGGAATACGCGGCCGTGCATGGGGTCAAAGGCGGCGGCGTAGTATTCCAGGATTAGGCCGTTGGGGATGGCGGCTGCTAGGTGGATGTGGACTTCCTGCTTGCCGTGCGGCGCTATGGGCAGGTCTTGGGCGGACGCCAGCGCCGCCACTTTTACGAACTCGGTTACGCCGCCCATTATCAGCGCGTCGGGCTGTATTATCGCCGCGCAGCGGTTGTTGATGAGGTCGCGAAAGCCGTAGCGCGTGTATTCGTTCTCGCCGGTGGCTATCGGGATGCTCGTGGCGCGGCTGATGAGCCGGTGTCCCTCATAGTCGTCCGGGTTGACCGGCTCTTCAAACCAGTACACGTCGTAGCGCTCCGCCTTGCGGGCGAGTTCAATCGCCTCGTAGTAGCGGTAGGCGCAGTTGGCGTCCATAAGCAGCTTGACATCGGGCCCTATCGCCTCGCGCACGACGCGGATGCGCTCCACGTCTTCGTTGATTGGCGCGCCGCCTATCTTCATTTTTACGGCGCGAGAGCCCATCTCTACGGCGGTTTCCATTTCGGCGGCGAGGTCGGCAAGCCCCTTGCCCTCTTCGTAGTAGCCGCCCGCAATGTACACGGGGATGCGGTCGGTGAACGCGCCGAGCAGCTTGTGAACCGAGCGTCCCGCCGCCTTGCCCTTGATGTCCCAGAGCGCGATGTCTATGCCGCTTATGGCGCGCGTTGACACGCCGCGCCTGCCCACGAGCTTGGGCTGCCACATCTCTTCCCACAAGCGCTCGTTGTCAAACGGGTCTTGCCCGATGACGAACTTTTTCATATTGTCAAAGACGCCCATATTCATCTCGTCGCTGACATGCTCGCCGCCCATATAGCCGTAGCCGGTTACGCCCTCGTCGGTTTCAAGCGTAATCACATTGAGCGCCACCGTGGGATAGGTGTAGCGCCCGTTGCGTATGGGCTTGGGCCTGTTCCAGCGGTAGATGTCCATTCGCGCGTCGGTGATTTTCATAGCGGCGGCTCCCTTATTGGCTATTGGCTAACGGGTGGCTAACAGGATGGGCTAATGGGCTTAGGTTGGGTTGGGTTTCAGCGAGTTTCGGTTGGATATTTCGGGCTTGTTTGGCGTATCGCGCCCAACAGCATATCACGAACAGGCGGCGCTATGCGGATTTTTATCGCAAATAAGCCCAAAATTCGCAAGATGCGCGGACGCCGAAATGTGTTACCATAGCGGCAACGGGTTGCCATAGGCGCTGCGACGCCGGTTGCGATGCCAATAGGCGGCTTTCTGAAAAGACATTGCGCGAAAGACATTGCGCTAATACAAGACAAGATGCCAAGACAAGATGCAGGACAAGCGAGGCGACTGATGATGAACAGAATTGCGCTTGTGATGATATTCGCGGCGGCGATAGCGGTGGCGGCGATAGGCGGGGTCGCGCTCAGCCGCAGTTCGGTTGCGGCGCCGTTTATGCCGCAAGCCGCGCCGCCCGCGCAGGTGGCGCAGCAAGCCGCGCAGATACAGACGCCAAGGTTCCCGCTCACCTACCAAGGCGTGCTGCTGGACAGCGACGGCGTCCCCGTTACCGCGACCAAACTGACGCTGCATTTCGGCATATACGACGAGGTTGACGCCAACGCATCCATATGGAGCGAGTCGCAGCGGGTTGAGCTTGACGACGGGCTGTTCACCGCCGTGCTGGGCATTGAAGAGCGGATGCCGCCCGATATATTCGCCGAGAGCGACAATCTGTGGATGGGCGTGAGGGTGTCCAACAATCCTGAGCTCAAGCCGCGCACGCGCCTGACATTCGTGCCTTTCGCTATGCACGCGGTTACCGCGCGGGAGGTCATCGCGCCGCCGCAAGACACAATGAAAGTGGCTATGCTGCACTGGCACGAGGCGAACAATACCAACATAGAACTGGAGCTGGAGCAGCGCCCCAAGGTGATGGGCTTTGACGGCAATCACCTTTGGGTTGGCGTGAACAGCGCCGTTTCGTCCAAAAAGGACGAGGTGTACAAGATTGATCCGTACAACGAGCGGATAGTCTTTGATATGGAAATCGGGCTGGATCCGTCCGCCATAGCGTATGACGGCAGGAAGATATGGATAGCGGGCAAGTCGGACAACAGCATCACGCGCTTTTTGCCGGACGGCCGGGAGCGCGAAACGCTGCCGCAGAAAGAGCTGCGGGGCAAAAAGCTCGTTCACGACGACAGCGTGCTTGACCAGCCGGTGGCGCTGGCGTTTGACGGCACGTATATGTGGGTTGTGAACGCGGGCAACAACAGCGTGATGCGGCTGCGCGCCCATCACCAGTTCAGCCGCAAAGTGCCGCTCGACCGCATTGACGACCTGCAGGACAGGCTTGATGACGACGACGACCTGAGCGACAACGACCCCGACAAGCTCTCGCGCTCGGAGCGCAATGAGATATTGGAAGAGATAGAGTACAACCGCGCGCTGATTTCGGGCGTGCTGGACAGGATCTCGGTCGGCACAAGCCCGTCCGCAATCGCGTTTGACGGCGCGGTGATGTGGGTTCTGCACGGCGGCGCGCAGAATGTGACGCGCATCCGGGCGTCTGACGGCGAGGTTCTGGGATCGCTGCGGGTAGGCAGGGGGCGCGACGACATCCTGTTTGACGGCACATACATATGGGTGTCCGATTCCAACACGAACACGGTCTCGCGCGTGCGCGCCGATACGCTGGAGGACGCGGGCAAGTTTATCGTGGGCAACGACCCCAAGGCGCTGTCGTTTGACGGCCGTAGCGTCTGGGCGGCAAACGCGCAGAGCCAGAATGTGACCAAGCTGCGCGCGTCCGACGGCAAGAAGTTGGGCAACTACTCCATCGGCGCGGCGCCGGTCGACCTTGCCTTTGACGGCGTGAATATGTGGGTGGCGAACTACAACGATAAGAGCCTGGTGAAGAAGTAGCCTAGCCCGATACGCTAGGGCTAGGGCTATCAAGGGCTATGCGGGGGATAAACGCTATGCTAGGGCTTAAAGCGGGCAGCCGCGATAAGGGCAGGGCGCTATGAACGCTATGACTGCAAATATCACAACGGGAATGAAGTGGGCAATCGCGGGGGTTGCGCTGGCGCTGCTGGCGGCGCTGGCGTTCAACGCGGCATACGCGCTGGCGCAGACGGGCGATGCGGCTGAGGACGCGGCGGGCGCCCAGGCGGTTGAGCTGCGCGGCGAGATGACGGGCGGCGCTACCACCGCTATCGGCTACCGGCGCGTGTTTCAGGGGCGCATATCCACGTACGGCGAGTACGATGTTCATTCGGTTCGCCGCCCGCGCGACGACGAGCGGCAGCCTGAGTATATTCATATGCCAGGCTTTCTGCGGCTGGTGGTTGCGGCGCGGGAGCATACGGCGGCGGAGCCGGAGCCGGAGTAGGCGGGCAAGGCGTCAAAGGCGTCAAGCCTGGTATTCGGGCGCTATGGCGTCAGGTTATCCGGGCGTCAAGGCGCAGCGCGCTGACATCATCGCTTTGGCCTATGACGAACAGGCTGTCGCCGGCTTGCAGCAGGGTGGTTCTGTGGGGCGCGGCGAGCGTGGCGCCGTCGGCGCGGCGCAGTCCTAGTATCTCCACGCCGCCGAGCGGGAGCGCGTCTCCGATAGCGCGGCCGGCTAGGGGCGAGTCTTCATGCACATGCACTTCGGCGAACCGCAGGTCGGGTTCGCTTGGGTCGCCGCTTGCCATGGATTCCATAAAGTCCACCGCCATTGGGCGCATCGCGGACATAGCCAGCCGCCGTCCGCCGATGGCGATGGGCGAGATTACGCGGTCGGCGCCGGCGCGCTTGAGCTTTTCGGCGTTGGCGATGTCGGCGGTTCGCGCCACAACTTCCAGCGACGCGTTCAGCCCGCGCGCGGTGAGCGTGATGAACACATTGTCGCTGTCGTTGCCGGTGGCGGCGACCAGCCCTTGCGCCCATTGGACGCCCGCCTCGTTCAGGACGGAGTCGTCGGTGGCGTTGCCTTGCAGATAGGCGTAGCCGAGTTCGTGCGCCTCGGCGGCGGCGTCCGGGTCGGCGTCAATCACGATAAAATCCGCGCCCTCCGCCTTGAACGCGCGGGCGACCTCTTTGCCCACGCGCCCAAAGCCGCACAGCAAGTAGTGTTGGCGCATATTCGCCAGCGTCGTTCTCATTCTGCGCCTCCGCACGAATATCTGAAATACCTCGTCTTCCACAATGCGGTGCATCAGCATGCTCAGAAAATAGAGCATCACGCTGACGCCCGAAACCATCAGGAATATGGTGAACACGCGCCCCGCGTCCGACAGCGGGCGCACTTCCATAAAGCCCACGGTGGTGAATGTGAGGATGGTCATATAGAGCGCGTCTAGGAAACTCCAGCCCTCCACCGCCATATAGCCGCCCGTGCCGATAACGATAAGGGCGGCGAGCGCGGCGATGCTGATTTTGGTTTGCTTGTGCATATGGGGATTGTCCGATGGGTGGGGATGTGTGATTGCGGGATGTATGGCTTGTTATTTGGGGTTGGCGATATTGGGTTGGCGATTGCGGTCGGGTGGCGGAGTTGACGCGCCGGGGATGTTGCGGCTAAGTATAAGCGTATGGGACGGGATGCGCCATACGGGTTGGGCGTGTGTGCGACCTGCGTTTTTGGCTTTGCGCCCGCCAATCGGTTATCATTAGCGGCGGGCGCGGCGCGGCATTGCGGGTTCGCGGCGCTGATATGATGCGATTAACGCGGGGCGGCTACGCGGGCATAGATGCGAATTATAGACGAGTACATACTGCTGTCGCTTATCGCGCTGCCGTTGGCGGGGGCGCTGGCGATTATGGCGCTGCCGTCCGCGCGGGCGGCGGCGATTAGGCGCGTTGCCACCGCCACAGCGCTGGTGGCTATGCTGGCGTCGTTTTATGTGTTCGCGCGCTATTATCTGGATGGCGACGGGGAGCGGTTCGCCGCAGGGTGGCGGTGGCTGAGCCTGCCGGGGCCTTGGGAATACGGCGAGCGCGGCATATCGCTGGCGCTGGGCGTGGACGGCATCGGCGCGCTTATGGCGCTGCTGACGGGCGTGGTGATGTTCACGGGCGTTCTGGTGTCGTGGTCTATCCGCGATTGGAGCAAGGATTTCTTCATCCTGTACTTCCTGCTGCTGGCGGGCGTGTTCGGCGTGTTCGTGGCGCAGGATCTGTTCTTCTTCTTCTTCTTTTACGAGCTCTCGGTGCTGCCGATGTATCTGCTCATTGGCGTGTGGGGCAGCAGCAGCCGCTTTCCGCGATTCAGCCGCACAAAAGAGTACAGCGCGATGAAGCTGACGCTGTATTTGGTTGGCGGCAGCGTGCTGATATGGATAGCGTTTATGGCGATATTCGTAGAGGCGGGCTTGGGGACGTTTGATATGCGGCTGCTCGCCGAGGCGGAGTATTCGCCGATGTTTCAGCGGATATTCTTCCCGTTCTTGGCGATAGGGTTCGGCATACTGGCGGGCTTGTGGCCATTTCACACATGGTCGCCGGACGGGCATGTGGCGGCGCCCACGGCGGTCTCGATGGTTCACGCGGGCGTGCTGATGAAGCTGGGCGCATTCGGCATAATCCGCATCGGGATGCACATCCTGCCGGAGGGCGCGGAGTTCTGGATGCCCGCGCTGGTCGGGCTTGGAACGGTGAATGTCATCTACGGCGCAATCTCGGCGATGGGGCAGTCGGACTTGAAGTATGTCATCGGCTACTCCAGCGTGAGCCATATGGGATATGTGGTGATGGGCATAGCCACGCTGCACCCGCTCGGATTGAGCGGCGCGGTGCTGCAGATGTTCTCGCACGGGATAATGACGGCGCTATTCTTCGCAATGGTCGGCGTGGTGTATGAGCGCACTCACACGCGGGACATCCCCGCGCTGGAGGGGCTCGCCAAGCGGATGCGGGTGACGGCGGTGTTCTTCACGATAGCGGGCCTGACATCGCTGGGGCTGCCGGGCCTGAGCGGGTTCGTGGCGGAGCTGCTGGTGTTTTTGGGGCTGTTCCAGACGTATCCGGCGCTGGGGGTTCTGGGGATTATCGGGGCGGCGATAACGGCGGTGTACATACTGCGGTTGTTGGCGAAGGTGTTTTTTGGGGAGGTGCCGCCGGTTAGCGAGCATGCGGCGGCCGGCGCTGAGCATCGTCCCCAAGCGGCCGCCGATACGCCGCAAGACGCAGACGCGCGCGTCGCTGCGGCGGACGCCGCGCAGGGGGTAGCGAGGGATGCGGCGCTGATGGCGACTGCCGATATGGGGCGGCAAGTTGCGGATGAGGGGGGCGAGGGCGACGACGGGCCGGCTGACGCTACGCGGGCGGAGGCGGTTGCGGCGGGGGCGCTGACGGCGTTTGTGCTGCTGGTGGGGCTGTTGCCGTTCCCGTTCCTGCGGGTGATCGAGGGCGGGGTGGGGGCGGCGCTGGGGGGGTAGCAAGCGTGGATTTGGTGAATGAGACGGCGGCGCCTGCCAATGCGGGTAAGGTAATAGGCGACGGGGGACTGGGGTAGTTTGGGCGAAACAATGCCTAAAATACAAATCCGTCCAAGCCTTAACAATGTATGATATATTCAAAAGCAATACCGCTGATTGGGATGCTGACGAGCAATGCCAAAAGTTAATCCCGAAATCCTATCTTGGGCGCGCGAGACTGCCGGGCTTAGCGTAGAAGACGCCTCAAGCAAGCTTGGGTTCGTGGATACGCAGAAACGGACGAGCGCCGAGCGTCTGCTTGCATACGAATCCGGGCGGGAGATGCCAAGCCGCAGCGTCCTTAACAGAATGGCTAAACGCTACCGACGCCCATTGATCACACTCTACCTATCCAAGCCGCCGCGCAAAGATGATATAGGCGTGGACTTTCGCGCGCTGCCTGCCGAATACAGCGCCGCCGATGGCGCGATTCTTGACGCGCTGATACGGGATGTTCTGGCAAGCCAAAGCCTTGTGCGCGCCGCGCTGGAAGATGAGGATGAGGCAGAGCCTATCCCGTTCATAAATTCGCGCAGAATATCGGACGGGCAGCAAGCCGTTCTTGAAACCCTGCACAATCTGCTCAAAGTGCGCCGCGAGGATTTCTATAAGCAACCAAGTGCAAGCGCCGCATTCAACCTGTTGCGCGACGCTGCCGAAAGCGCGGGGGTGTTCGTGCTATTAAAAGGCAATCTGAGCAGTTACCACACAAATGTTGGCACTGAAATTTTCAGGGGATTTGCGATAGCGGATGATGTGGCGCCGTTTGTGATTATCAATGACAACGACGCCCGGCCTGCTTGGTCATTCACGCTATTGCACGAACTTGTTCATCTCATACTTGGGCAAACGGGCGTAGGGAACACAGCGTTCACAAACGCTGACGAGCGATTCTGCAATGATGTCGCGGGCGAGTTCTTGCTGCCTAACGATGAAGTTGCGGGGCTTGCTCTTAACCGGATGAGTAATATCTCTGACATCACTGATAGGATTAGCGAATTCGCGGGGAAACGCAACCTAAGCCGCGCTATGGTCGCCTACAAAGGCTACCGCGCCGGAGTTTTGGGACAAGCCGCTTATCAAGAACTTGCGAACATATTCCGACGGCAGTGGCTCAACGCTCGTGATACTAATCGAAGGCAGCAGCGACAAACGGACGGCGGCCCGGACTACTATGCCGTGCGGCGACACCGCATTGGCAATAAACTTGTTTCCCTAGTTGCGCGAATGACGGATGCGGGCGCGCTATCTACAATGAAAGCCGCCAAAGTCCTGGACATCAGGCCGACGCAAGTCGAACGTCTCACGGGAGGCGGGCGATAAATGCAGACGATTGCGCGGTCTGAAACGCTTTACCTGCTTGACGCGAATGTGCTGATCGACGCACAGCGGGACTATTACCCTTTCGAGATGGTGCCGGAGTTTTGGGATTGGCTTGTGCATATGGCGCGACAGGGAACAATAAAAGTCCCTCGGCAAGTATATGACGCGCTTACAGAGGGGAACATGGACGCCCTCGCAGAATGGTTGAAAGACAACAAATCGGATTTGCTATTTGATGAAGAGGTTGACTTTGAAATCCTCAATCGGGTGATAGAACAAGGCTATGCTCCCGACTTAACCGAATCCGAGGTAGCGACTCTGAACCAGGACCCGTTTCTTATAGCCTACGCCCTTGCTGATGCAGGACAGCGATGCGTGGTTACAACCGAAGTATCCAGACCAAGCAAGATACGGGCTAATCGCCATATCCCGGATGTGTGCAGGGATTTGGGCGTTTCTTGTTGCAACACATTTACATTGTTGCGGGAACTTGACTTTAGGACTGGTTGGAATCGCTAGGCTCTGTTGTACGGCCGTGCCGCCCCTCCACCCCCAGGCGCGCCAGCATCGCCTCCTCCTGCTCCGGCTCGAGCTGCATCGCGCGCATCGCCGCCGCCGCCTCGCGCAGGCATTGGCGGCGCAGCAGGCGGTAGTCGGCGGGGGATAGGCTGCCTACCGCATGCTCCAGCTCGGCGCTGCGGAGGGCGGTTAGGGCGGCGTCCCAGCGGCGCTCTAGGGCGGCTTGCGTGGATCCATCGTCGTCTTGCCATTCGCGGGCGCCGGGGCGGAGGAATGGGTAGGCGATGGCTAGGGCGGGGATTAGGGCTAGGAGGAGGGCGATTAGGACTAGCATAATGCGTTAGGCTCGCGCGGGGTGGGCGCCGGTAGAGGCGGAGGATGGCAGGCGCAGGTCGGCGTAGGCGGGTTTGCGGTGGGGCCATAGGCCTACCAGGATGCCGAGCGCCATTACGGGGCCGGATGCCCACATCCACCAGACTAGCGGGTTTATCAGGACGCGAAAGACGGCCTGGTCGTCAGCGCCGAATTCGGAGGGGACTATGTAGAAGTCTTCTAGGGGCGTACTGCGTATCGCGCCCTGGGTGGAGGCTATGTTGAACGCGGGGTAGAACGCGCGGCGCGCCTCCATTCTGCCTAGGAAGTCGCTGCCTTTATAGACATCAAACGCGGCGGCGGATTGCATGCTGTCGGGGGCTGCTGTGTGGCGGACGCCGATGTAGTGGAATGTGTAGTCGCCTAGCGATGCGACGTCGTCGGGGCGCATCGCTAGGTCGCGCTGGACGCTGTAGAACGATGAGGCTATCGCGCCCACGGCGAGCATTGATATGCCCAGATGCACGATGTAGCCGCCGTAGCGCGGGCGATTGCCGGCGAGCAGGTTGAAGAGCGCGGCGGGATAGGATTCGCCGCGCCGGTGGCGGGAGCGCGTCCCCCGAACCCACTCGGCGAGTATGCCGCCCACCGCAAGCCCGACTGCCGCGAATGCCGCCGCCGCTACCGGCTGCCGCGCGCCTATCGCTATCGCCACGCACGCCGCAAGCAGCGCCGCGCCAACGGGAACCCTCAGCGCCCGCGCAAGCCCGCGCGAGCCGGAGCGCCGCCAAGGCAGCAGCGGGCCCACGCCCATCAATACCACTATCGCAAGCAGGATAGGCCCATTCACGCGGTTGAAAAACGGCTGCCCTATCGTCAGCGCCGCGCCGTCCGCCGCCTCGCTGAACACGGGGAATATCGTTCCCCAAAGCGTTACAAACGCCACGGTCAGGAATAGGATGTTCTGCCCCAGAAAGGCGCTCTCGCGCGATACCAGCGCCTCTAAGCGGGCGCTACTACGGAGCGATTCGTAGCGCCACAGGAATACGGCTATGGATAGCAGCAATGTGCCGCCCATAAACGCTAGGAACAGCCAGCCCATTGTGCTTTGCGCGAATGAGTGAACCGACGGGACAGGCCCGCCGCGATTGATGAACATTCCCATCTGCGCGAGCGTGAACGCGGTGATTATGAGCGCCATGTTCCACATGCGGAACATCCCGCGCCGCTTTTGCACCATTATGGAGTGGACAAACGCGGTCATCGCCAGCCAGGGCATTAGCGCCGAGTTTTCCACCGGATCCCACGCCCAGTAGCCGCCCCAGCCGAGTATGGTATATGCCCACCAGCTGCCCAGCATCAGCCCAAGCGTTAGGATGAGCCACGAGATCATTCCCCAGAGCCTGCCCAGATCCACCCACTCGTCGCGGCCGCCGCGCCGCGCTATGAGCGCGCCCATCGCTATGCTGAACGGCACCGCCACCAGCGCCAAGCCCGCCATTTGCAGCGGCGGGTGGATGAACATCCCGAAGTGTATCAGCAGCGGGTTGATGCCCTGCCCGTCCGGCGGCGTTGCGGGCAGCCGCTCCAGCGGGTTTGCCAGAAATATCATTATCGCCAAGAAGAAGAGCAGGACGAGCGCCATAGTGCCAAGCGCGAATGGCGTGGTGTGCGGCAGGCGCTTGCGGATGGTCAGCACGGCTATGGCGGACACCGCCGCCAGAACCAGCGCGAGGTAGAGCAGCGAGCCCGCGTTGCCCGCGTAGAACGCCACCCAAGTGTAGATGTGGGGCATAGCGGCGCTGCTGTTTTCGGCGACATAGCGCACGGAGAAATCGCGCGTGACAAAGGCGTATATCAGCGCGGCGGTGGAGATGAGCAGCAGAAACGGCGCGCAGTAAAAGCCGTATCGCGCGCTGGCGGCGAGGTCGGGCAGCCGCAATGCGCCGCCCACGTAGGAGGCGACCGCGGCGTATGCGGTGACTACCAGGGCGATGATGAGGGCGATTTGGCCGGTGTCAATCATTGTGGGGGACTTGCCGCGGCAGGCAACTTACTCCTCGTCGAGGTTGTAATATATCTCGTCGAGATAGCCGTACTCCTGCTTGTCGGATTGGCCGGCGTATGGGGCGCCTAGGGCTTTGTACGCCAAGTCTCTGTTTTCGTTTGCCACTTCGTCATACGGGTTAATGGCGAGAGTGCGGTCATAGTCCGCTATGGCTTTGACGAACTCGTCGATGACGTAGTAGGCGTCCCCCCGGTAGCAGTATGCGTAGTAGTATCCGTCGGAGCAATCCGGATCAATGGCAATAGCGTGGGTATAGTTCTCAATTGCCCTGTCATACTCTTCAATTTCGGCGTAGGCGCGTCCCCGACTGAGGTATGTTTCGGCAGAGTCCGGGGCAATTCTGATGGCGCGGTCGTAGTCCTCTATCGCGCTGTCATAGGCGTCTATACGGAAATAGACATCTCCCCGGTTGCGGTATGCCACAACGTCGTCCGGGGCAAGTTCAATAACGCGCTTATAGTCCGCTATCGCCTTGGAAGACTCGCCTTTGGCGGCGTAGGCATCCCCTCGGTTGCGGTATGCCGCAACGTAGTCCGGGTCAAAGTCAATAGCGCGAGTATAGTCGGCTATCGCATTGTCAGAATTGCCTTTGGCGGCGTAGGCAGCGCCCCGATTGCGGTATGCGTCAGAATAGTCCGGGGCAATACCGAGGGCGCGCTCATAGTCCTCTATCGCGCTGTCATATTTGCCCATTCCGGCGTAGGCAAGTCCCCTGTCGTTGTATGCCATATCATATTTCGGATCAATGGCGATAACGCGATCATAATCCGCTATCGCCTTGTCATGCTCGCCCATTTCGGCGTAAGCAAGTCCCCGGTTGTGGTATGCCACATATGCCACAGCGGAGTTCGGGTTAATGGCAATAGCGTGGTTATAGTCGGCTATCGCCTTGGCGTACTCGCCCATTCCTGAGTGGGCGGATCCCCGACGGTTGTACGCCATAGCGTCGTTAGGGGCAGTGGCAATAACGCTGTCGTAGTCGGCTATCTCCTTGCCATACTCCACTATCGCCCTGTCATGCTCACGCATTTTGGCGTAGGGATTCTCGCCCATTTTGGAGTAGGCATTCTCCCGATTGTTGTATGCCTCAGCGTAGTCCGGATCAATGGCAAGAGCTCGGTCATAGTCGGCTATCGCCTTAACATACTCGCCTATGTTGGCATAGACATAGCCTCTGTTGTTGTACCTCACAGCGGAGTACCGATTAAAAGAAATAAAGATGCTATAGTCCACTATCGCCTTGTCATATTCGCCCATTGCGGCGTAGGCAAATCCCCGGTTGTTGTATGCCTCTTCGATGTTCACGTTAATGTCAATAGCGCGACTATAGTCCACTATCGCATCGTTGTAGTTGCGTATTTTGGCGTAGGCATTTCCCCGATTGTAGTATGCCGCGTCGGAGTTCGGATCAAGTTTGATGGCGTCGCCAAAGGCGGCAATCGCCCCGCGAGCATCGCCTTGCTCCATAAGGGCAATCCCCTGTTCAACGCTTTCGCGCGCACGCTCTTCGTTGTTTTCCAATGTATGCGCCTATTCCCGTTCCCTCATCAGCCGAGCGTCAACTTACATCCTACCACACTTTTCATCACTATGAGCGTATCCTAGCCTATTTCGGCGTGTGCAAGCCCTATATTGTAGTATGTCATAGCGAAAATTTAGATGTTTATGATGGCGCGGAAATAGTCCGCTATCGCCTTAGCGTACTCGCCTGTACTGAAATAGGCATTCCCTCGGTTGCGGTATGTCGCAGCGTCGTTGGGGTCAATGTCAATAGCGAGGTCATAGTCCGCTATCGCCTTATCATGTTCATCCATTTTGGCGTGGACATATCCCCTGCCACGGTATGCCTCAGCGTAGTTCGGGTAAATGGCGATTGAGCGGTCATAGTCCGCTATCGCCTTGTCATGCTCGTCCATTTTGGCGTGGACATATCCCCTGCCACGGTGTGCCTCAGCGTAGTTCGGGTAAATGGCGATTGAGCGGTCATAGTCCGCCATCGCCTTGGCATACTCGCCTAGTTCGGTGTAGGTATTTCCCCGATTTAGGTACATAGTAGAGTTCGGGTTGCCCGGGTCAACGGCGATTGCGCGGTCATAATCGGCGATTGCCTTGTCATGTTTGCCCATTCTGGCGTAGGCAAGCCCCCGATTGCCGTATGCCACAGCGGAATTCGGGTCAAGCTCAATAGCGCGGTCATAGTCAGCTATCGCCTTGTCATACTCTCCCCAGTAGGCGTAGGTGTTTCCGCGATTGTTGTAGGCATTAGAGGAATCCGGATTAGCTCTGATGGCGCGGTCATCAGCCATTGTCGGGACGTTTCCCTGGCCACAGCCGGCAGATATAAACGCAAAACCGCATAGCAGGATGATGATATATGCGTGTCTCACATCCCAACCCATGTTGTCCTTGCTAATGAATATGGGCATCAATTTGCCTCAAATTCTTCGCGCCAAATGCCGAACTATCTGCCGACAATCGCGTATTGGTTGATGTGGGTATTGTTGAACCCTATCTATTGTACACTTTTAGCGCAGCTACGGCAGGATTTACTCCCCGCCCAGCTCCCGGTAGCGCCGCATATCGCGCTCTATCTGCGCTACGTTGCCGAGCGCCTCGTGCGCCCAGGCGCGGTTGTAGTAGGCCAAGGCGTAGTCGGGCGCGAGGGCTATGGCGCGGTCGTAGTCGGCTATGGCGGCGGCGTAGTCTAGGTTCTGGTAGTGGGCGTAGCCGCGATTTAGGTAGGCTCTGGCGTAGTCGGGGCTGCGGGCGATTTCGCGGTCAAAATCGGCTATCGCGTTGTCTATATCTCCAATGCCAAGATAGGCGAGACCGCGGCTCATATACGCGTCGGCGTAGTTCCAGTTGAGGCTGATGACGCGGTCGTAGTCGGCAAACGCCTGTCCGTACATATGCGAGGCGAGGTAGGCGTTTGCGCGGTTGTAGTAGCCGTCGGGGTCGCGGGGCGCGATGGCGATGGCGCGGTTGAAGTCGTCCAGCGCCTTGTGGTATCTGTTCATTTCGTAGTAGGCGAGTCCGCGAATGTTGTAGTGGTCGGCGTCGTCCGGGTCAATGCGAATGGCGCTGGCGTAATCGGCGAATGCGCTGTCGTAATCGCCCTTGTGATAGTGGAGGATCCCGCGATTATAGTAGGCGTCCGCGTCGTCCGGATCGATGCTGACGGCGGTGGAATAGGCGGCAATCGCGCCGTCGTAGTCGCCCTGGGCGGTGAGTTCTATGCCGAGGTTGAAATGCTCAGCGGCGGCGTTGCGGCAGGCGATGGCGATGAGCGCCAAGCCGCACAGCAGGGCTATCGCGCAAGCGCGGCGCGCGGGGCCGGGCGGCGAGAGTTTGCGCGTCAACTATCGCCTCGCTCTTTGACGTCTGCGTCGTCTGACAGCGCCGCCTCTATGCGGTCGTAGTAGGGCCGGAGGGCGGGATCCGCGGCGGCGTCATCGCCATCATCGGCGACGTCGTCGTCGGCGTACTCGTCGGCGTCCGGCGGCTTGCGGCGCATGTGGCGGAGGGCTAGGGCGAATGCGATGAGGGCGATTGCGACGCCCGCGGGAGCGCCTATCCAGGCGGCGAGCGCTATGCCCTGAGTGGGCGGCTCCAGCAGGACGCTAGGCCCGTAGCGCTCCGCGAAGAAGTCGCGCACTTGGGCGTCCGTCCAGCCGGCGGCGAGCTTTTCGTCCACGATGCCGCGCATCTGCGCCGCCAGCGCGTTCTGCGACTGGTCGATGGATTCGCCGGGGCAGACGGGGCACATAATCGTCTTGTTCAAGCCCTGAGCGCGGCGCTCAAGGGCGGGGACGTCCGCCTGAGCGCCGGCGCACGCCGCCAATGCCAGTGGCAACGCGAGTAGCAACGTGAGCGGCAGCGCCAGCCATAGCGCAATCGCGGGCGCGGCTTTGGGCGTGAATGTGTTGTTTGGGTAAAGCGTCATGTGTTCATTATAGCGGATTTTGGGCGCGGCGCTTGCGTGATTGCCGGCGCGGATCTTGTGCCGATATTGCGCGGTTACCAGCGCGGGTGCGGCGCCTCAAAGCGCATAAGCTCAGGCCAGATGCTACGCATTTGCCAGACGCGCATTTCGGCTAGGCGGGCGTCGCCGCCGCGCGCGAATAGGGATACGCCGGCGCTGTCCGGGCGCTGCGGGTAGGCGCGCAGGGTGAGGCATTGGCGGTCGTTGGCGAATACCTCTATTATGCTGCGATCCACGAATATCCGCAGGCGCAGCGGCTCGCCGGGGTATAGGCGCAGGGGGCCGGTTTCGGGCGTCCGCGCGAATACGTCGGCGCTGAGCGACGCCTCGGATATGTCTATCTGCAGCGATCCCGTGTCAAAGCGGCGGTTGTCCTGCGGGTAGAACGATATGCGCGTGCGCTCGGCGGCGTCGGGGGAGCGCAGGACGTACAGCCCGACCTCGCGCGCGTTGCGCGGCTCTATGACGGCGTTTATCTCAATCGCCTTGCCGCGTATGACGTGGGCTGGGCCGTCTATGCCGTCTATGTTATCCAAGAGCGTCTCTTGGTTGGCGGGGATGTCCGCGGGCGGGATGTCGGCGTAGTCTAGGCGCAGCGTCTCTATGTCGCCGGCGGTCGTCATGCCGAGCGCGCCGTCCTCGCGCAGCCAGTAGTTGCGCGGCAGGGTCATGATGTTGTCCCAGCCGGCGGCGGGCTTGCCCTCTTTGACATTGAATATCGCGGTGAACAGCCCGTCCGGGCCGATTGCGGCGGAGGGCGCGTGCAGGCTGCCCACGGTGTATGAGCCGTAGTTCATGCGATAGTGCGCGTCGGGCGCGAACCGGCGGGTTTCGGGGTCGTAGTCGCCGATGTAGCAGCGGCCGGCGCGCTTGTGGCTGAACAGCAGCAGCATATGCTTGCCGCTTGGCGAGCCGTCCAAGCGGCTGAGCGGCCAGAACACCGGCACGGCGGCATCCTCGCCGCGCTCGGCGAAAACTTTGTCCTCCAGCAGCGCGCCGATATGCTCCCACTGCGCCAAGTCGGTTGAGCGAAACAGGTGGTCAATGCCCTGGCAGTCCGCGCCGCGCTCGCCGTCCTTGTATGTGCCGGACAGCGCGTAGTATGCGCCGTCGTCCTGCCGCCAGATGCACGGGTCAAAGACGCGGTAGGGCGCGCCGTCTGCGTCTATGGGGACAATCGGGATGACGGGATTGTCCGGATGCTTGCGCCAGTTCACCAGGAACGGGTCGGACGCGGTGGCGATGGCGTTGCCCGATTCCGTGCCGTGATATATGGCGATAACGCGGTCGTCCTCCACGAGGGTTTGGCCGCTGTAGCAGTCCTTTTCGGTATCGGGATACAGCGCCAGCGGCATATCGCGCCACCGCGCCAGGTCGGCGCTGACGGCATGCCCCCAGTGAACGCGGTCGCTCTCGCCGCCCGGCCTGTACTGGTAAAACAGATGCCAGCGCCCCTGCCAGTGGCACAGGCCGTTTGGGTCGTTCATCACGCTGCCGGGCGGCGAGAAGTGGTACATCGGGCGGTAGGGATCGTCCGCCAGCCGCCGCCGCGCCTCGGCAAACGCGGCGATGGCCGGGTCTCTGCTGAGCGCGGCTTGCTGCGCGCGGAGCTCGTCGGGGTATGCGGGGCCGCTGAGGGGGGGATGGGGTAGGGTGGTCATGGGGGATGCTCCTTGCTGGGGGATTGTGGTTGCGATGGCGGGTTTGGGATAGTGGTTTGGGCTTATCTTATAGGAATGGGCGGTTGGTTTTCAAAGCGGGGGGGGATGGCTGGGGCGCGTTTGCGGGTTTGAAACGGCGGGGCGGGTATCGTAATATAGGCTTGGGCGGCGCGAGTGATAAACAGGACGCGTGGGGGATAGGCGGGTTAGCGCGGGAGGGAAAGGCATGATGAATCGCAGGCGCAGGCGGCGGTTGGGGCGAGCCAGGCGGCGGCGAGGCGGGCGGGCGCAGGGCGGGGTGCCGTGGTGGGTTGTGGTGGCGGCGGTGGTTGTGGTGGCGGTGTTCGCGCTGAGCCGGGCGCTGCGGTGATGGGGGATAAGGCGGTGAGTGTGGTAAAATTGCGGTAGGCGGGACGTTGCGCTGCTGGACAATCCGAATGGAATACGCTGACAGGACATAGGGCTATGGCAGAAAAAATTGAGGCGTTTGTCAAGCCGGCGATGCTGGTTTGGGCGCGTGAAAGCGCGCATATGGACATTGAGATGGCGGCAAAGAAAGCCAATGTCAAGCCTGATAGTTTGGCGCTTTGGGAGCGAGGCGAGGCGCGTCCGACTATTATTCAACTCCGCAAAGTCGGCAAAATTTACAAAAGGCCTATTGCGGTATTCTACCTACCGGAGCCGCCGAAGGAGTATCAGGTGATACGCGACTTTCGGCGTCTGCGTGGGGACGACGTTGCGAGTCAATCGCCCGAACTCGCTTTTGAGATACGCCACGCCAACGCGCGCCGCGAAATAGCGCTGGAACTCATCGCGGCGCTCGGCGAAGAGCCTGCCGAATTTACGCTGGCGGCGAGTATGGCGGACGACGCGGAAGTCCTGTCTGCCAAAATCCGCGCCTTTCTAGGGATTGGCATAGACACGCAGGCAATATGGAAACCCGGCTACGATTCGTTCAACGCCTGGCGCGCCGCCTTTGAGAACGCGGGGATGCTGGTGTTTCAAGCGTCCAGCGTACCACTTGAAGAGATGCGCGGGTTTTCGATAAGCGATATGCCGTTGCCTGTGATTGTGGTGAATATCAAGGATGCGATAAACGGACGCATCTTCACGCTGTTTCACGAACTAGCGCACATCTTGTTGCGCGAGGGCGGGATTTGCGACTTGTACGATGACGCCGGAATTGAGGTTTTCTGCAACGGCGTCGCGGGGGCGGCCTTAATCCCGCGCGAAAGCCTGGTTAGCGAAGATGTTGTTGCATCCAAATCGGGCGATGTTCACTGGAACGACCACGAGATAGGGGCGATTGCCAACAAGTACGGAGTCAGCCGCGAAGTTGCCTTGCGTAGAATCCTCGGCATTGGACGCACAACCGAGGATTTCTATGGAATCAAGCGCAAGCAATTTCAAGAGGAATACTCATCCCTAGCAAACAAAAAGCGGGGCGGACCCGTGCGTCAGTATAGAAAAGTACTGAGCAGAAACGGGTATTCGTTTGCCCGTCTGGTTCTGCAAAACTACTATCAAGACTACATCACTGCAGGCGATGTGTCCGAATTTCTGGATGTGCGGCTAAAGCATCTGCCCGATATAGATGCCGCCGTCTTTCAGCCATCTTAATTGAACGGCTACGGAGCGCCCATTGCTATACAGTTTTGACACGAGCGCGTTTCTCGAACCGTGGAACCGCCACTACCCGCACGACCATTTCCCGTCGCTGTGGGAAAAGTTGGGCGACTTGATAAACTCAGGGAACATCATTGCCACGGAAGAAGTTCGCATAGAGTTAGCGAGAATAGAGGACGACGTCTATCGCTGGGCGCTTGAACGCGAGAAGATGTTCATTCCTGCGCGTGGGGAAATCCAACAAGCCGTCAAAAGCATACTCGACGAATATCCAAGGCTGGTTGACAAAAGAAGAAACCGCTCCGGCGCAGATCCTTTTGTCATAGCCTTGGCGCAAATTCAGATGGAAGAGTGCACCGTGGTTACATACGAGGCGCACGGCAATATCCAAAGTCGTCCCCGTATTCCCGATGTCTGTGACGCTTTGGGAATACGCTGCATAAACGTCAGCGAGCTGATCCAAGATGAGGGGTGGGTGTTCTAGTGCATCCGCAGGAATACTTAATGGCGCACCTACCCCCTACCCCCCATACAGCGCCGTTTGCGGGTTCCAGTCGGTCCACGCGAACCAGAATGATAGGTGGGAGGGGATGCGCCGGAGGGCGGCGCCGCGCAGCTCGCCGTCTAGGGCTAGGCCGGTGAACGCCGACCAGCGGCTGCCGGTCTGGTCGTCTATCAGGGTGGTTTGGATGCCGGCGGGGGCGCCCTCTAGGCGGAATGTGAGCGTATCGCCGTTGACGCGGCGGTCGTAGAGGAGGGCGGTTCGGGTTTCGCTTTCGAAGTATAGCAGGACGTCGCTGCCGCCTAGTTGGTCGTTTAGCAGGTCAATGTCGGCGAGCGCGTCGAGGGTGTAGGCTTTGGGGCTGCCGTTTATGTTGACGCCAACCACGAGGTCTTTGGTTCGGAGGCGGTCGTCGCGGTTGGATTCGCCTATGACGCCGGCGCGGTCGTCGCCGTAGTAGCCGGCGTAGGGATCGCCTAGGTAGCCGCCGTCTTTGTCCAGCGCCTTGGTGTCGGGGTGGAGTTCGCGCCAAGCCGCCCATTTGGTTTGGACGGCGGGCAGGACTTCCAGCTTGACGCCCGCCAGCTCGCCCTCTACGCCCTCGTGCAGGAATTGGCTCCAAAGCGTGCGCGTCTGGTGGTCGTACATCACAAGCACGTTCCTGATGAGCTTGCCCGATACGCCGAATGTATGCTCGCCGCCGTTGATTTCGCGGCTATACACGATAGCCGAGTAGCAGAGCGGTCACCATGTTACGGCAACCGGCTGCCCGCCCACCACATCGTTGACGATTTCGTGACGGCTGAGCATCGGGATGGAGTACGCGCGATTATCGTCGTTGATGGACAACCCCACTACGGGTTCGTTGTCCGCCATCCACTCGTCCGCCGCGTCCGCGCCAACCATTTCGGGCGCGAGTATGGCGGGAATGGCGTCAAAGCCGAGCAGAGTGATGATTTCGTAGTCCTGCTCTTCTCGCGCGGGGGCGATGCCGCTTGACGCGCCGCCGTTGACGGGGACTTCGGTCGGCGTATCGGTAGCGCCGCCGATGCGGGAGGCTATCTGCGATTGGAAGAATGGGCCCGCCAGCGGCGCGAGCAGGCTGAACACAAGCAGGATGACGACTAGGAAGACGCCGATTTTGACTAGGAGGGACATTGTTTCTCTCTGTGGGTGTCTTGATGGTTTTCGAGAAACATCAAATCCGCCCGGATAATGGCTGTGAAATTATCGTCGTCGGACTTGTCAATCGCCCTTTTGAGCAATTTGATTTCGCAAACAGGGCAGGTGTTGACGCCGGATTCTTTTTGAACTTGGTATTTGTAGGGAAAGTATCCGGGGGGATAGTCGGATACGCGGAATTCTGCGCCGCAGATGTCTTTGTGGGGCGTTTCGGTTTGCGCGGCGCAGTGGCGGATGGAGTGATCCATATCGGCGTGGGCGTAGCGAATTATGCGGGGCGGCGCTTGTTTTGGCACGGGCGGCGCGGTTGGCATTTTGCGGCGCGCTGATTTCAGATAGGCTATCGCATCCGCGCGCTCTTTGGGGGACATTCGCGTAAGGCCGCGCGCGCTTTTGCCCGTCCAGTCGGTTTCGGGGATTTCCGAAAGGTCTATGTCTTCGTCAGGGATGTTGGCGAAGTCGTTTAGATCTTTTATTTTTTCCGGCGCAAGATTATCTGTTGTTTTCATAATAGCGCCTGTTGTCGGGTTCTACGCGCGATAGCGAGTCGTCCAGCATTGGCAGGACGTCCTCGAATTTTACGCCGTGCCGCCGGAGGTTAATGGCGCGCTTATCGGGATCCCAAGTCCATTGCAATGGCGAGTCCTTTGTGAATAGATAGTATCACATAGGTTTGACTTATGGTATGGGCTACCATAGGGATGCGGCGGTTCGCGGCGGCTAAGAGAGCAGCCTGTCCGAAAAGCCCCAGCGCCGCCGGTGGGTGTCAGAAAGCGCGCGAAAGTGGGTGGCGTATTCGGGCGAGCGGATGCGCGCTGCGGTCATGATGATGGCGTCTTCGCGGTTGTCCGTGTAGTAGCCCTTGCGGACGCCCATCGTCTCAAAGCCGTGCTTGGCGTAGAGGTTTTGGGCGATGCGGTTGGAGGCGCGGACTTCTAGGGTGAGCTCATCCATTTGGCGCTGCGCGGCTTGCTCAATCGCGCCGATTAGCAGAAGTTCGCCGATGCCTTGCTTGCGGCAGGCGCTGCGGACGCCTATGGCTACGATGTGCGCGGCGTCGGGCATATACCATATGCCGATAAAGCCGGCGATATGCTGTCGGCTGCCGGGCTGCCATCCGCCGCGCTGCCTGCGCCATAGGGAGCGCGCGCCGGTGATCAGGCGGGTTATGGGGGAGCGCGGCGATGCGGGCGATGCGAGCGCGGGCGTTGGGGGAACAGGCGGCTCGGCGTCGGGCGTGGCGATGTCGTCGCGGCGAAATGCGACGAGGTAGCGGGCGCGGCGGTGTTTGAGTTCGCGGCGGAATGATGTGGGCGGGAATAGCGTGGGGAATGCGTCGCGCTCGATTTCGGCGGCTTGCGCGAGGTCTTGTTCGCTCATCGGGCGCAGCGCGTAGGGCATTAGCCGCGCGATATTGGGCGTGTCTGGCGCGGCGTGGTCGGGCGGGGTGTGGACTGCGCTCATTGTGGGTTTGTGCCTCCGATTGGGTGGGCTTGGATTGTAGCAGAGGGCGGCGGGGGTTGTCAGGTTTGGCAAGCCGGTGGGCAGCGTTTCCATTCAGCCGGTCATGTGCATCTACCCGTTACGGCGGGTTGGACGGCTTTGCCGTGAGCGCTTGATTTAGCGGTTGCGGCGGGCTTGGCAAACGCTCAAAACCGGCTAAAAAGAAACGCGGGCGCGGGGCGTTAGGCGGGCGGCTACCGCGCGGCGGGGAATTCTGCGCGCCAGATAGCGCCCTCGCCGCTAACGAATTGGCCCGCGCGGATGCGCTCAAGCGGGTAATCGGGCAAATCAATCGTAGCCGCGCATATATCGCCTGCGTATGCGCCGTGGTCGGCGAATTTGAAGTCAAGATTGGCAAAGCCGCGCTCGCGGGCGTCCGCCGGCAGATCGGCGGGATCCGCGGGGATGATGTGCAAGAGGAAACGCGCGTCCGTATCGCCCTCAGCGCAAGGGGCTTTGATGTATGTCACGGCGTTATCGCGCAGATACAAGTCGAAGTAGGACTGGGCAACGGGCTTGCCGTAGTCGCCGGCCGCAATGCCGTCGTGAACGCCTTGCGCGGCGGCGCGGGCGGCTAAGTCAATGTCCACGCGCCATTCATCGCCGCCGGGCGCCGTCGCTTTCTGGCCGGTTCTGATGAGCGCTATGGGGTAATCGGGCAACTCGCGCGTAGCCACGCACTTGCCGCCTATGTCAGCGCCATGCTCAGCAAATCGGAAGTCCATATTGGCAAAGCCACGCTCTCGGCTGGCGTCAGGCAGGTCGGCGGCGCTGGCGGGAAAGATGTGCAGGAAGAGGCGGGCGTCGGTTAGGGCGCATGGTTCTTTGAAGTATGCCAAGGTATTATCGCGCATGTATAGGTCGAAGTTGGCTTGGACGACGGGCTTGCCGTAGTCGCCGGCGGTGATGCTGTCGTGAACGCCTTGCGCGGCGGCGCGGGCGGCCATGTCAATGTCCGCGCGCCACTCCGCGACTCCGGACGTCGTTTTCTGCCCCGTTCCAATGCGGGCGATGGGGTAGTCAGGCAAGAGCTGTCTGTGGATGCACTTGCCCCCAAAGAACGCGGCGCGATTGTCAAGCCGGAAGTCGCGGTTCTCAAAGCCATGCTCGCGGCGGTCGGCGGGCAGGGCGGCGGGATCCGTGGGCGTGATGTGCAGGAATATCCGCAAGTCGGCGTCGTTTGGCGCGGGCGGCGGGCAATCGGTGCTGATGTAGTAGAGCGCGCCGCCGTAGGCGTAGATGTCAAAGTCGGCGCTGGCGAGCAGATCGCCATTTGCGGCGACATCGGCGTATGCGGCGCGGTAGGCATGAGCGTCTTTGCTATAGATGAGCGAAATAGAGCTGTCGTATGCCTGGACGCTGTGAAACGGCGGCTGATCCGGTATGTTACGCGGATTGATGAGTGGATGCAGCAACTGGTAATATCCAGCCTCTTGCGGGTTTGCGACGGGCAGGTGGAAGCCTCGCACTGTCCATACATAAAAGTCCGCCGCGTACAGGCTTTCCAATTTTGCGATGCGCTCCCTGTCGTTTTGGGGCAGGATTTGCCGGTTGATATTTCTCATCCAGACGCGCAGGGCGTCGTCGGGGTAGCGCGCGAGCAGATGCTCCAGTGATTGCCGCTCCGACATCCGCCAGTAGTCCATATCGTAACGCTTGGCAAGCGCTCCGGGCGTCTTGGTATCAACTAGCGCGTTGAAATAGACATACTCATAGGGATGCAGCGCGAACATAGCGGTTGCGGTGGTTATCAACCCAAAGCCCGCTGCGCCATACGCAAGCGTCCGCTGCGCGATATGCAAGCGGCCTCCGACGCGAACCCAGCCCGGCAGCCTAGCGCCAATTTTCCAACTCCCCCCTTTCTCCATGCGAATGTTCGCAACTCTATGCAGCCCGACCGCCGCAAGCAGGCAGAACGGCGCCCACAAGAAGTACATTTGCCGCCAGGCGTGGTAGATGTTGGATTGCAGCGCGATAGCCACTACGACGGGTAGCGCAAAGCAACCGAGCAGCAGGACGCGAAAGCGGATCTCGCGGTCGCGGAGGGCGGCAAGAGGACGCGAGATGCCTTGCCAACACACTGCCACGCATCCGATAGCGCCCAGCGCCAGCGCCACCGGCGGCGCGGTTATCGCAAACCACACCGGGATATAGTTCCAAGGCACGGCGTCAGACCTGTATATCTCGCCCATAAGCAAGTTCTCTATAATAATGGGATGCTGGGACAGCTCTCGGACGCCCTCAATGAACCGCAGCGGGTTCTCCCAGTTGTACGGGTGGATGATATACACAACCGCAAGCGCCGCCGCCGCGAATATCCCGGCGGACGCTAGGATATGCTTGCGATCCGCCTTGCCCGCCCGCCACAGATCCAGCCCGCGCATAGCGAGTATCATCGGAATCAGCATCAGCCCAAACACGCGCAGGTTTATAGCCAAGCCCACCCCTATCCCGCACAGCAGGAACGCGCCAAGAGTATCCCTGCGAAAGGCGCGGTGAGCGAGATACAGCGCGATTAGCAGCATAACCGCGAAAGGGATGTCTTTGGGATTGAAGAACGAGTGGGCATAGAGGCGCGGATGCAGCAGGAACAACAGCATAGCCAACAGCGCTATCCACCTGCTGCCCAACATCCGATAAGCAAGCATCCCGCATACAAAGCCGCCTGCGATAAAGAACAGGTGGGTGATCAGGTGGCGCGTCAGGTAGATGTGGCGAGTGTCTTGCAGTCCGAGCGCTCGCTCCGCTAGCATCAGCGGCATCTCAAAGGCGATGCCGTAGTAGCGATAGGCGATGTCCTCGGCTTGGGATAGCCCGCTTATGTCGCCAGTGGCGATGTAGTCGACGTTGGCGAGACCGATTCGGCGCAGGTCAACTTCATCCACATGCGTCCCATAGTCGTCCAGCGCGACCACGCCCGCGACTGCGAACAGCGCGCATAGGGCAAGCGCTTGCGCCCAGAATGGGGTTTGGCGTAGCAGGGTTAGGCGGGATAGCGACGAGGATATACGGGATAGCGTTGGCATTGCGGGGGGAATTATATCAAAATGGGCGCGGAGGTAGGTAAGGTTTCAATTTCCAAAAAGTAGGCAAACTTTTAGGTTTGGGCATTGGTAGAGTGTTACGCTATCGGGAATGGCGGGTTGGAATGGGCGGATTTTCGCGCGGCACTATCCGGCCGCTAACCAAAACGGGCAAGGCGCGTTATAATGGATGCAAGGGGCGCGCCGAATGTGAGTAGCGCATCCGACGGCTGAGGATATGCCCGCGCGGGCATGTATCCGGTTTTAGGGAGATTGGCGGCTGATGCAAGCCGATAGCAAAGGGCAGGCGCAGGCGGAGGTGGCGGCGCTGGTTCGGCAAGCCCAAGATGGGGCTGCGACGGCTTTCGCCGCGCTGTATGAGCGGTTCTACGACCAGATATTTCGCTATGTGTCTTTCAAGACGGGCAATCCCTCCGACGCCGAAGACATCACCGCGGAGGTGTTCGTGCGGATGATTGAGTCCATTCACCGATTCAAGTGGCAGGGCTATCCGTTCTCCGCGTGGCTGTTTCGCATCGCGCACAATCTCGTGGTGGATTACTACCGCAAGAGGAGCAGAAAGCAGATGACATCGCTTGACAGCGTATCGCCCACGCTGAAGGCGGCGGCGTTTGACGCGGACGCTCAGATGGATATGGAGCTGACGCTGGGCGAGGTGAGCAAGGCGATGGAGGGGCTGACGGCGCTGCAGCGCGAGGTGATTACGCTGCGGTTCGGCGCCGGGCTGTCGGTAGCTGAGACGGCGCGCGCGGTGGGCAGAAAGGACAACGCGGTCAAGGCGCTGCAGCATGCGGGGCTGAAGAAGTTGCGGCGGGTTCTGAATCCGGACGCGGCGGACGCGCCGGCGGCGCTGCGGCGCTGCGAGACCTGATTAGGGTTTCGGGCGGCGACTGGCGGGCTGGCGCGGTTATCCGATTGGCGCGATTAGCGTAGCCCGATTAGCGTGAAAAGTCGGCGTCAGGGGAATAAGCGGGATTGCCGAATGGGGAAATCTCAGATTGTCAGAGGGCAGAACGGCAGAGGGCAGAGATGAGCGCGTCCAACTTTGACAATGCGCTGAATGAGTGCATAGATATGCTTGCGGCGGGCGCGGATGCGCGGCAGTGCTTGGCGGCGCATCCTGAGCATGCGGCAGAGCTTGCGCCGCTGCTGCGCGTGGCGAGCGCCACGTTGCGGGCGTCGCGGACGATAGCGCCGTCCGAGGCGGCTAAGGCGCGCGGGCTGGCGCGGGTGAACGAGGCGGCGGCGGCCAAGGCGCGCAAGCCCAGGCGGCGGTTCGCGCTGCCGCGCCTGTTCAGCCGGCCGCTGAGTGCGCCTGTTCTGGCGGCTTTCGGGCTGGTGTTTCTGACGATAGTGGCGGCGGGCGGCACGACGGTGGCGGCGTCGGACAGCGTGCCGGGGGAGCGGCTGTACTGGGTGAAGAGCGCGCGCGAGAGCGTAGAGATGCGAATGGCGCGCGGGGATGCGAGCAAGGCGCAGGCGCACGCTCGGCTGGCGCGAGAGCGGGGGCGCGAGATGGGCGCGCTTATCAGCAGAGGGCGCGTGCAGGACGCCGAGCTGGTGGTGGTTAGGATGCAGCGGCATCTCGCGGAGTCGGCGAACTATGTGGGGGTGGTGCTGCCCACGCATGCGGCGGAGCTGCCGCTGCGCTACATAGACAGGCAGCGGCTGCCCGTAGCCAACGCGCTGAGGCAGACGTTGGCGGACGATGAGGCGTATGTGCGGGCGCATCTGAGCGCGCTGCTGGCGCTGGCGCCGGAGCGTGACGCGCCGCGCGCGCGGCGGCTGATGCACAGGTCGGACTTGGGCTACAAGATAGTCATCGTGGCGCTGGAAGAGCATTGCGGGACGCCGCACTACGACTTTGACGGCCGCAAGGCGCGGCGGGGGCACGGGGGGGAGCGGCACGGCGATTAGGCGGTGGGCGCGGCGTATGCGGGCGGGTTTGCCGGCGGCTATTGGTTGCGGAGGCGGTCGTTCTCTTCCCTAAGTCGGCGGTTTTCTTCCTCAGTGGACTCGCGGGCGCGTTGCTCTTCCAAGCGTGCTTGGCGCTCTGCCTGGCGTGCTTGGCGCTCTGATTCAAGGGCTTGTTCGGCTGTATGGCGCGCTTGGCGCTCTGATTCAAAGTCGCGGTCGTAATCTCCCACATCACGCTTGTCCTCGCCCGTTGCGAGATCGTGTATCCCGAACTCCACGCCATCCCAGTAAAAATCCATATTCAGCGCCTCGCTGCGGGACGCGAGGCGGCCATGATCATCCCTATATGTCGGGTAGCGCCTGTACTCGCCATCCGCCAGATATTCGCCTATCAGCGGCTCGCCGTACAAGTCGCCGCCGGTGGGATCCAGACGCCAATACTCCCCTATACCCATCTCCGCGTATATCTCGCGCTTGACGCCGATGTCTCTGACGGCGGTGCTTGGAGAGGCTACCTCTATCGCCACATCGGGCGGCTTGCCCGCCTCCCAAACCATATAGGCGTTCCGGGCGCGTATCCGCTCAGCGTTGACGCCGAATGCGATGGTGACGTCGGGCGCGCGCTTGGCGTTCATATCGTAGCGGTCGTAGTAGATGAATCCGCCGCCGCCGGAGACCAGCACATCGGGGTTGCCTCGGAAGTGTCCTTTGAAGATGCTGAGGATGCGAATATGCGAATCTTCTTGCTGCATAGCGTCCTCCGGCGGTTCGGGTATGGGCGGAATGAAGTTATCCCAGTCGGGCATTTGGCGCGTTTGTGTTGTGTTGCGCGCGAGTGTGGGAGTGGGCGTTTTGGCAGTGGTCATGGTTCGCTCCCGTGTGGCGGTGTGTGCGCGGGATGGTGTGAGCTTGTGGGTATGATAGCACAGGGGTGGGGGGGTTTAGGGCGGGATGGCCGGCGGCTATTGGCGGCGGAGGCGGGCGTTCTCTTCCATAAGGCGACGTATTTCCGCCTCGGCGGCCTCGCGGGCGCGTTGCTCTTCCAGGCGGGCTCGGCGCTCTGATTGCAGGGCGGGTTTAGCCTCACGCAGGTCGACCAGGTCCTCGCCCGCTGCGGGGTCGTATATCCCGAACCGCGAACCGTCCCAGTGAAAGACCAAGTTTAGCGCCTCGCTGCGGGATGCGATGCGCCCCTGATCATCTCTATACGCTGGGTAGCGTATGTACTCGCCGTCCACCAGATATTCGCCTATCAGCGGCTCGCCGTACAAGTCGCCGCCGGTGGGATCCAGACGCCAATACTCCCCTATACCCATCTCGGCGTATATCTCGCGCTTGACGCCGATGTCTCTGAGGGCGGTGCTGGGCGACGCTACCTCTATCGCCACATCGGGCGGCTTGCCCGCCTCCCAAACCATATAGGCGTTCCGGGCGCGTATCCGCTCAGCGTTGACGCCGAATGCGATGGTGACGTCGGGCGCGCGCTTGGCGTTCATATCGTAGCGGTCGTAGTAAATGAATCCGCCGCCGCCGGAGACCAGCACATCGGGGCGGCCTCGGAAGTGTCCTTTGAATATGCTGAGGATGCGAACATGCGAATCTTCTTGCTGCATAGCGTCCTCCGGCGGTTCGGGTATGGGCGGGATGAAGTTGTCCCAGTCGGGGATTGGGCGCGCGTCAGTCGCGCCGCGCGCGAGTGTGGGAGTGGGCGTTTTGGCAGTGGTCATAGTTCGCTCCCGTGTGGCTGTGTGTGCGCGGGATGATGTTAGCCTGTGGGTATGATAGCACAGGCGTGGGGCGTCTGGGGCAGGATGGCCGGCGGCTATTGGCGGCGTAGGCGGGCGCGTTCTTTGCGTAGGCGGGCGTTCTCTGCCCTGAGACGGCGGAGCTCTGCCTCAATAGCCAAGCGAGCCTGTCGTTCTGATTTAATGGCGCATTTAGTCTCCCTCAGGTCTAGCTTGCGCTCGCCGATCACTGGATCGTCTATCCCGAACTTCTCGCCATCCCAGTATAGGTTCAAATTTAGCGCGGCGCTGTGGGATACGATGTCCCCCTCAGCATTTTTGTACGTCGAGTAGCGTTGGTATTTGCCATCTGCTAGATATTCGCCTATCAGCGGCTCGCCGTATAGGTCGCCGCCGGTGGGGTCCATGCGCCAGTATTCGCCTATGCCTAGCTTGGCGTATAGGTGGCGTTTGGGGCCGTTGTCGATGGCGGCAGTGCTGGGGGTGGCTATCTCCAGCGCAAAGTCGGGTGGCTTGCCCACTTCCCAAATCATATAGGCGTTTCGGGCGCGTATCCGCTTAACGTCGACGCCGAATGCGATTGTGAGGTCGGGGGCGAATTTGGCGTTGATGTCGTGGCGGTCGTAGAAGTAGTAGCCTTTGCCGCCGGATACCAGTACATCGGGCCAGTCGCGGTAGTGCGCGAAGATGATGACGCGAAGGCGAAGATGCGGTTCTTCTTGCGCCAATCCGTCATCCGGCGGGTCAGGTTCGGGCGGGATGAAGTTGTCCCAATCGGGCATTTGGCGCGTTTCTGTTGTGTCGCGCGCGATTGTGGGAGGAGTGGGCGTTTTGGCAGTGGTCATGGTTCGCTCCCGTGGGCGATGTGTGTGCGGGATGGTGTGAGCCTGTGGGTATGATAGCACAAGGGCGAGGGGCGTTTAGGGTGGGATGGTGGCGGCTATTGGCGGCGTAGGCGGTCTATCTCTGCCCTGAGTCGGCGGTTCTCTTCCTCAGTGGCCTCGCGGGCGCGTTGCTCTTCCAAGCGGGCTTGGCGTTCTGCCTGGCGTGCTTGGCGCTCTGATTGCAGGGCTTGTTGGGATTCTTGGCGCTCTGCCTGGCGCGCTTGGCGTTCTGATTGCAGGGCGGGTTTAGCCTCCCGCAGATCAACCAGGTCCTCGCCCGCTGCGGGGTCGTATATCCCGAACCGCGAACCGTCCCAGTGAAAGACCAAGTTTAGCGCCGCGCTGTGGGATGCAAGGCGCCCCTGATCATCTCTGTATGTCGGGTAGCGTATGTACTCGCCATCTACCAGACGCTCGCCTATCAGCGGCTCGCCGTACAAGAGGCCGCCGGTGCGATCCAGCAGCCAGTACTCGCCTATCCCCATCTCCGCGTATATCTCGCGCTTGACGCCGATGTCGTTGACGGCGGTGCTGCGCGATCCTATCTCTATCGCCACATCGGGCGGCTTGCCTACCTCCCAAACCATATAGGCGTTTCTGTCGACTATTCGCTCAACATCTACGCCGAAAGCGATTGTGCAGTCGGGCGCGCGCTTGGCGTTCATATCGTAGCGGTCGTAGTAAATAAATCCGCCGCCGCCGGAGACCAGCACGTCGGGGCTGTCCTGGAAGTATTCGTCGAGGATGCTGAAAATGCGAAGATACGGGGCGTCTTGCTGCATAGCGTCCTCCGTCAGTTCGGGCGTAGGCGGAATGAAGTTGTCCCAGTCGGGCATTTGGCGCGTTTCGATCGCGCCGCGCGCGAGTGTGGGAGGAGTGGGCGTTTTGGCAGTGGTCATAGTTCGCTCCCGTGTGATGGCGTGTGCGCGGGATAATGTTAGCCTGGTGAGTATGATAGCATAGGCGAGGGGCAATCGCGGGCGAATTCGCGGGCGATGTGACAAGAGATTTGACTGCCGATTCGCAACAGATATGACAAAGGCTTGACTAATGGTGTAAATTCCCCGTCAGGGATTATCACGAACACAGGTGAGAGAGAATATGCTGTCATGCTCCGCTTTGCGGATGACGCCGTTTAGGCAGTTCGTGTTTATGTTTGAGCTGACCCTCGCGGTGCAGACGTTTCATATGGTCGAGCATATCGCGCAGGTGCTGCAGAAGTTCGCGTTCAACTCGCCGTCGGCGCACGGGCTTATCGGGTCGTTCGACGTGGAGCAGGTGCATTTCTTGTTCAACCTGATCTACCTGGGGACGCTCATCTATGTGACGCTGGGCTGGCTCACTTTCGGGGGGCAGGTTTGCAAGCGGCAAAGGATGCTGGGCGCGCTGCTGGTCGTGGTGACGATTGTGCAGAGCTACCATATGCTGGAGCATTCGGCGAAGTTTGTGCAGTTCCTGAACAGCGGCATACAGGGGACGCCGGGGCTGCTGGGGGCGCACTTTGACGGCGTGATTTTTCACGCGGCTATGAACACGCTGGTGTTCGTGCCGGTGGCGATTGTGTTCGTGTGCTCAGGGCTGGGCGCGAGCGAGTGCGGCGAGTGCGCGGGCTTAATCGCGCGCGGCAGGCGCAGGCTGAGCGCGTTTATGCGGCGTTTCAACGCAAGGCGCGTTTTGGAATAGTCTAAAAATATCTGTCACTATTACGCCAAAAGGTGTTATTATGGTCTGACGATTGGCAATCGCCCGACTGAGATTGCCCCGACTGAGGTTGCGAGTGGGACAATCCGGGGCGGGCTTGGCGCGGCTTGCTAAGGCTTTCTAAGGCGCGGCTTGGCGCAGGGCTTATTGCAGGGAGGGACGATAGGCGTCTATGGCTGTTATCTGGCGTATCGTAAAGATGGCGTTCAGCCGCAAGTGGCATATGCTCGCCGCCTACATCTCGATGTTCGGCGCCGCCGCCGCGTATCTGTTTCTGCCTTACTATTTCGGCCTAGCCATAGACGAGGTCAAGACGCTCGTGGAGGGCGGCGCGTTCCCGCTCCAAAGCCTGCTGCTGATTGTCGGCACAATCATCGCCCTAAGCGTGATACGCGGCGTACTCTCGTACTTCCAGACATTCCTCGGCGAGGCGGTGTCGCAGTATGTCTCCTACGACATCCGCAACCGCGTGTACGACCATGTGCAGCATCTGAGTTTCGGCTTTCACGACAGGAACCACACCGGCCACCTGATGTCGCGCGCGATTACGGATGTGGAAAACATCCGAATGTTCGTGAATATGGGCATCATCCGCACGCCGTATTTCGCGCTGCTCATCGTGGTGGTGTCGGTGATACTTTTGCGTATGGACTTGCAGCTAGGGCTGCTCGCCATAAGCTTTATGCCGCCGGTGATACTGGTTTCGGGCATCATACGCCTCAAGCTGCGGCAGGCGTGGCTGAAGATCCAAGATATGATGGCCGAACTGAACACCGTCTTGCAAGAAAACCTGACCGGCCAGCGCGTCGTCAAGGCTTTCGCGTCTGAGGACTTTGAGAACCAAAAGTACAACGAAAAGAGCATGGAGGTATCGGAGGCGTTCATAGCGGCCGAAAAGCTCCGCATATCCAACACATCGTTCACGCTGTTTTCGTTCCAAATCGCGCTGGCGCTGATACTGCTGTTCGGCGGCTGGCGCGTCATCACGACCGACCTGACCATCGGGCAGCTGGCGGCATTCGTGTTCTATATGCAGATCCTCGCTATGCCCGTGCGGATGTCGGGGATGATTGTGAACTCATACGCGCGCGCGGCGTCGGGCGGCCAGCGCCTGTTTGAGATACTGGACACGCAGTCCGAAGTCGGCGAAAAGCCCGACGCGCGCGAACTCACGCGCGTCAAAGGCAACGTTCGCTTTGAGAATGTGAGCTTTAGCTACGAACCCGACAAGCCCGTATTGCGCGGCATCGACCTGGACATAGAACAGGGCAAGGTGGTGGCGCTGCTCGGCGCGCCCGGCAGCGGCAAAAGCACCATCGCCCACCTGCTGCCGCGCTTTTACGAAGTCGACAGCGGGCGCGTCACCATCGACGGCATTGACATACGGGATGTGACGCTCAAATCGCTGCGCCACAACATCGGGATGGTTCAGCAGGACGTCTTTCTGTTCGGCGCGGGCTTGCGCGAAAACATCGCCTACGGCCGAGAGGACGCGCCTATGGACGACGTGCTGCGCGCCGCGCGGGTGGCGCAGCTGCACGACTTCATATCGGCGCTTGACGACGCCTATAACACCGAAGTGGGCGAGCGCGGCGTAACGCTCTCCGGCGGGCAGCGGCAGCGAATGTCAATCGCGCGCGCCGTGCTGCTGGATCCGCCCATACTCATCCTGGACGACTCCACATCCAGCGTGGACGCGCATACCGAAGACCAGATACGCCTGGCTATGGAAGAGGTTATGCGCGGCAGAACCACGCTCATCATAGCGCATCGCCTCAGCACGGTTCACAGGGCGGACGAAATCGTTGTGCTGGACAAGGGCGAGATAGCCGAGCGCGGCACTCACGCCGAATTGCTGGCGCTGCGCGGCAAGTATCACGAAATCTACGAACTGCAGCTGCGCCCCCAGGAAGAGGTTATGCGCGATATAGACGTATCCGAAACCCCGTTTGCGGTCGGGCAGGGCGCCATTGAGCGGGACGCGGTCGGCGAGGGGGTTGCGCGATGATGATGGGCGGCGCTTTCAGCGGGCGCAGCAGCGGGCGGCCGGAGCCGGACGGCGAGACTTTCGGCAGGATATACGATAAGCGCGTCATCACGCGCATCCTGCCGTATGTGCGCCCATATCGCCGCCTGGCGACCTTCGCGTTCATCGCAATGCTCGTCTATACCGGCTCGCAGGTGGCGATACCCTACCTGATAAAGCTCGGCATAGACGGCTATGTTGAAAACGGCAATATGCGCGGGCTGCTCACGGTGTTCGGGCTGTTCGTGGGGACGGCGCTCGCCGGCCTCGCCGCCAACTACCTGCAGCAGATGTTTATGGCGCGCGTTGGGCTTGGCGTGCTGTACGACCTGCGCCGCGCGATGTTCGCGCATCTGCAGCGGCTGTCGCTGTCCTACTACGACAAGACCGAAGTGGGGCGCATAATGTCCCGCGTACAAGGCGATGTGTGGCAGCTGCAGGAGCTTATGAGCGTGGTCATAATGACCACCGCCGACCTGCTCAGCCTGGGCGGCATCATCGTCGCCTTGCTGATAATGAACCTCAAGCTTGGGCTGATAACGCTAGTGGTTCTGCCCATACTTGGGCTGACGATGGGCATATGGCAGCCGTTTGCGGTGAGGGCGTTTCTGCGCGTGCGAACCGCCATATCAATCGTCAACGGCGCGCTCAACGAAAACATAACTGGCGTGCGCGTGGTGCAGGCGCTCAATCGTCAAAAGCGCAACCTTGAGCTCTTTGACGAAAAGAACACCGAGCATCTCAAAGCCAACCTGTGGGCGGGCAAGCTTTCGTCGACCCTGCTGCCGGCGGTGGACATACTCACCGCCGTGGCGATAGTGCTGGCGATATTCTTCGGCTCGCGGATGGTGGAGGGCAACGAGCTGCAAATCGGCGTTCTGGTCGCGTTCATAATGTACATACAGCGGTTCTTCGACCCCATCCGCAACCTGACGATGCAATACACGCAGCTGCAGCGCTCAATGGCGTCGGGCGCGCGCATCTTTGAGCTGCTGGATGTCGAGCCGGACTTGGTGGACAACCCCAACGCCCGCCGCCTGCCGCAGCTCAAGGGCGATGTCGTGCTGAAAGACTTGAGCTTTAGCTACGCCGCCAGCCAAGAGATAGTGCGGCTTGACCGCGAGGCGCCCGCCGCCAACGGCGCGCATGGCAGAGGCGGCGCGGATATGCCCGACGTGCTGCGGCATCTGGAACTGCACATCAACCCCGGCGAGACCGTGGCGGTCGTCGGCCCCACGGGCGCGGGCAAGACCACATTGGTATCGCTCATATCGCGGTTCTACGATGTGCCGCGCGAAAAGGGCGCGATACTGGTTGACGGCTACGACATCCGCGACGTAACGCGCAGCTCGCTCGCGGGGCAGATGAGCATGGTATTGCAAGAGCCGTTCTTGTTCTCCGGCACCGTGCGCGAAAACATCAAGTACAACCACCCGTGGGCGTCGGACGAGCGCATGATAGAGGCGGCGAAAGCGGTGGGCGCGCACGACATCATAATGGGCTTGGACGCCGGCTACGACACCTACTTGGCGGAGCGCGGCATCAACCTAAGCTTGGGCCAGCGGCAGCTGCTAAGTTTCGCGCGCGCCATCGTAGCCGACCCGCGCATCCTAATCCTGGACGAGGCAACCGCCAACATAGACAGCTACACCGAGATGCTAATCCAGCGCGCCCTCCAGCGCCTCCTGCGCGGCCGCACCGCCATCGTCATAGCCCACCGCCTATCCACCATCCGCGGCGCCGACAAGATAGTCGTGCTAAACCAGGGCGAGATAGTGGAGGTAGGGGATCACGCCAGCCTAATGGCGCGCGATGGGCTGTACGCGCATTTGTATCAGATGAACTATGCGTCGATGGAGGAGGAGGGGTAGGGGGATTGATATGCGGGATGACGCCGGGGATACGATATACACGATAGGCCACAGCAACCACAGGTGGGAGCGGTTCGCCGAGCTGCTGACGGGGCGCGGCATTGAGCTGCTGGTGGACACGCGCTCGCGTCCTGCGAGCAGATATGCGCCTTTCGCCAACGCGCGCGTCTTGCCCGGCTTGTTGGAAGACGCGGGCATAGACTACCGCTTTATGGGCGACGCGCTGGGCGGCAAGCCCGCCGACCCGTCAATGTACGACGGCAGCGGCAAGCCCGACTATCGCCGGATGCGAGCGCAAGACGATTTCCAAGAGGGCATAAGCCAATTGGCGGGAATGGCGTCGCGTCAGCGGGTCGCCATACTTTGTTCGGAAGAAGACCCAACCAAGTGCCACCGCCGCCTGCTCCTCGGCCCTGCGCTGGAAGAGCGCGGCGTCAAGTCGCTGCACATCAGGGCGGACGGTTCCCTGGATAGCGCATCGGCGCTCGGCGGCAAGAAGGCGTATGAGCGGCAGCTACAGGGGTTGCTGCTTTTAGACGAGGATTGACATTGAATATCTATACCATCGGATTCACCAAGAAGACAGCGGAGGAGTTCTTTGAGAAGATCCGCAACGCCGACGCCAAATATCTCTTGGATACGCGGCTAAACAACAATTCGCAGCTGGCGGGATTCACAAAGAAATCTAACATAGAGTATTTTGTGGATCGCCTGACTGAGTTGACCTACCGCGAACTGCCTATCCTTGCGCCGTCGGGGGATATTCTCAAACAGTACCGCGACGACGGCGATTGGGCTGCGTATGAGGTAAAGTACAATCGGTTGCTTGCTGACCGCAATGTCTGCCGAGAGATTGACTCATCGATGTTCGCCGAGGGCGTCATATTGCTGTGCAGTGAACCCACCGCCGAAAAGTGCCACCGCCGGCTCGCGGCCGAGTATCTGAAAGCAAACGCTTTCCCTCAGGGCGAGATAACGCACTTGTGATTACTGCGGCTCAATGATTGCCGCAATAAGTTTGTAGGCGTATCCATCATCTCCATCGGCGAGGCTGACGGTAAGAAAACATTCGCCAATATGGTAGTCGCCATTGGGTTTTTGTAGGTATTCCTCCTCATATCGCGGGTCAGTAACCCAAATCCAGTAATTCGCCCCTCCATACTGGAAACGCCCCTGCACTCTCCGCCTCGGATTACGGAAAGCAGCTCCCGGCGCAAACACGGATAACTCCAGAGCCGGAAGCCTAATGAAGTACAGCGAACTTTCAATGCTGTCCGTTATTGAAATAGGAATCCTGTCATTTTCACCGTTGACAGTGCTGCATCCGTTTATCCAGAGTGCTGTGGGGTTATCAGCAAGATCTGGCAGGTCATCCCAACTCCCTATCTTTTCCCATGGATGGTCTGGATTGGGATCAAGTAGCCAGTTTTCTTGCTGAAAACCACTAGGGGACGCATTTTTTAGGGGTATTTCAACCACGTCTAGCACACGTGGCTCGCCCCCATCTTTATACCGACTTTCAGCTCTTGATACTGCTTCGGTTAGACCGTTACTTACCGGACGAATCCACTCGCCGACTGATCCATCTGAAAGAATCTCTTTCCCTGCAATGCAACACCCACCTTGCCTACGCGAATTAGCTAGGCAGATAATGCGCTTGCTCTCAGGGTTCGGCATTTTAACTCTCCTTGCAAAGTATGGCTTAGTTGGTAAATATAATTCATAATCTACGATAAATCAACTCTTCTTGCCTCTGGCACAAAGATAATCACGTTTGGAGTACGCTGTGGGTATGATACTTTTACATAAGAGAGGCGTCTTTGGCGTCCCGCAGATCCATAATTGCAGTTGATAGTTCTAGTATCGTTGGATATAATGGTTCATTGATTGATAAGTCCAAAAAGGAATTAGGATGATCGTAGCAGCGCGAATTGCCGATACTCCGCCGTTCACGGATAACGTCGAGTTTTATTTCGACGATAATGTCAACCTGTTCATCGGCCCAAATGCGTCCGGCAAATCCACTATCCTGAGGAGATTGGCGTCGAAAACGCGGACGCCAGGCGATAAATTCTATTTCGTAGGCGCAGGGATGCCGTACATAGACGAGGGCATGATGAATCGTGTGAGAGAGCGCATTTCGAAGGAGCGCTTTGAGAGACTGGCAAGAGTTCATGACCTACAGATACCGTGTGTGTTCATTCCCCCCGCGCGCCTGAGCATCCCATTTAGCGATGGAACGCCCGAATGGCTAGGCGAATTGCATAACGACGTGCCTGATGGCTTGCGTCAACTCTTGGAACAGCCCAAATCGCAACAGCACGTATTTGACGGCAAAATCGTGTATCTCGCTGCTGAGGCAATCAATCGGCAATTTCTAACTAGGCGAGATGACGCTTCCAAAATTGATAATATGTTCAAGGCAAAAAGTTTGCCTTATATGTGCGCGCAGGACATTTGTCGTGACATCCTGCGTGAGGACGAACATGGCGATTATATTCAGCAAATTCAGTTGCCGGCGGTTGAAAGTGAAATAATCACTCAAGTCATTCACTACGATATGGGAGTTGGAACTACTGATAGACGCCGAGGCGGGAGTGTGTTCCTTGGCGACCTCAGCTCCGGCACGCAAGGAACGCTCTTGTGGATATGGTACCTGGCTCTCAGAATAGCGAACTTCTACGATTTCGCCGACGGCTGGGAAGAAAAGCCCGCCGTACTCCTGATTGACGAGATCGAAAACCACCTGCATCCCACTTGGCAGCGGCGCGTCATTCCCGCGCTGCGAAAGCACTTCCCCGGCTTGCAGATATTCGCCACTACCCACTCGCCGTTTGTGGTGGCGGGCTTGAAAGCGGGGCAGGTGCATCTGCTGGAGCGCGACGAGAATGGGGTGGTGTCCGCGTCAACCAATGAGCAAGACATTATCGGCTGGACGGTTAGCGAAATTCTGCGCGCGCTTATGGGCGTGGACGACCCGACCGATGAGCCGACCGCCATAAACGCCGCGAGGCTGCGCGAGCTGCGTAGCAAGCGGGCGTCCGAGGGGCTGTCCGACGCCGAAGACGCCGAGATGCGCGAACTTCGCAAGAGCGTCAGCGGGGATACGCTCGCCGGGGGCGCGCTGAACGCGCAGCGCGACAGGCTCGCGGACACCTTGCAGGAATTCATGCAATCGCGCCTAGCCAAGACGCAGCAGGAGTAAGCGCGCTTATGCGATGGGTTGACAGAGGCGCAGAACCCGCCGAACTTGCGGCGATACGCGCCGAACACACGCAATTTTGGGTGGATCTTTATAGCGACGGCGTAGCCGACCACCCGGATGTTGGCTATAAAAGCTCGCTCTGGGCGCGGTTTAGGGATGATGAGCTTGGCGCTCGGTTCAATCGCAAGTGCGGCTACTGCGAGCGCGCTTGCGACGCCGCTCGCGGCAGCCCAAAATCGCCCACGCTTGACCACTTCAAGCCCAAATCCAAATTTCCCCGCCTCGCATATGCGTGGGGGAATTGGGTTCTCAGCTGCGCGGAGTGCAACCGGATAAAAGCCGACGAATGGGCTGACGGCGGGTTCGTGGATCCTTGCGCCGCGGATGTGGTGGAGCGGCCGGAGGAGTACTTTGACTTCGACTGCGAATATATGGAGCTAATGCCCAAGAGCGGCCTAGACGATGAGCGCGAAAGACGGGCGCGGCAGACTATCAAGGATTTGGACTTGAATGATTTGCAACATTGTAGAGCAATATCAGAAAATTCCGGATCCGGATTGTCCGAGTTGTTTGTAGCGCGAGAGTTGCAGGTGACTACCTTCAGGCAGGCCGTCCTAGCAGCCGATGAATCAGTGCGGCAAGGCTTGATAGATCAGTTCACTGCTCCCAGCAAAGAGTTCGCAGGCATACTCAGAATGGTGGCGAACCAGATGCGGCAGGCAGGCGAAATCTAAGCGTCCGCGGGTTTCGCAGATGGCGGATCCCCGGCTCGCGCCGATGCGCCCTCCTCAGGCAGTTCCCCTTGCGATCTTTCGGGCTTGGCGTCGGGCTGAGGGCTTTCGGGTTTATTCCCAACTTGCGGGCTTTCAACCTTAGCGTCAAACAACGTCGGCTGCGCCCTCCCCCCCTTAGCCCCAGCCTGCTCCCGCCCAAAATACTCATGCGCCCCCGCCGTCGCCACCCGGCCCCGCGGCGTCCGCTCCAAAAACCCTAGCTGCAGCAGATACGGCTCGTACACATCCTCTATCGTGTCCGCGTCCTCGCTGGTGGAGGCGGCTATGGTGTCCAAGCCCACGGGGCCGCCGCCGAACTTGTCTATGATGGCGAGCAGGACGCGCCGGTCTGTGCCGTCCAAGCCCCGCGCGTCAACCTCAAGCCGGCGGAGCGCCTCGCGGGCTACCTCGCGGGTGATGACGCCGTCCGCCACCACCTGCGCGTAGTCGCGCACGCGCCGCAGCAAGCGGTTGGCTATGCGCGGCGTCCCGCGAGAGCGCCGCGCTATCTCAGAAATGCCGTCGGCGTCGGCGGCTATCTCTAGGATGCGGGCGGAGCGCTCTACGATTATCCGCATCGCCTCATCGTCGTAGAAGTCAAGCCGGTGGATGCTGCCGAACCTGTCCCGCAGCGGCGGGCTGAGCATCCCGTAGCGCGTGGTAGCGCCGATGAGCGTGAACGGCTTTATGGCGAGATTCATGCTGCGCGCTTTCAAGCCCTTGTCTATCACCCACGACACGAAGTAGTCCTCCATCGCGGGATACAATACCTCTTCCACGATGCGGCTGAGGCGATGGATTTCGTCTATGAACAGCACTTCGCCCTCTTTGAGCTGCGTCAGCGTGGCGACCATATCGCCCGCGCGCTCTATGGCGGGGCCGGATGTGGTTTTGATGCTCACGCCCATCTCCGCCGCCATTATGTTGGCGAGCGTGGTCTTGCCCAAGCCGGGCGGGCCATAGAGCAGCAAGTGGTCGAGCGGCTCTTTGCGCTGCAGCGCGGCGGCGATGCCGATTTGCAGCAGGTCTTTGACCGCGCTCTGGCCGATGTAGTCTTTGATGCGGCGCGGGCGCAGGCTGGTGTCTAGCGAGTGGTCGCCCTCGCGCCGCGCGCCGGATACGATGCGTTGTGTCATATTAAGCCCATCCCGATTGGCGTATGGCTGCGCCGCGATTGCGGTCGCCTGCTGATAGGTTATGCGCGTTGCCGCCATTCGTCAAATCGCGGATAGCGCGCCGCGCGGATGCCGCGTTTTGTAAAAGAGTAGGCAAGACTTTTGACTATGGATAATGTGTTCGCTATTAGGATACAGGATGCGGCGGATGGCGTCTAGCGGGATTTAGAGATTGATGGCGCGGGCGCGTATGCGTCAAAGCCTATGTATAATTGAGATGCGCGATTGGCGGCGGGCAATACGGGCAATACCGGAGGGCGATATGGCAAAGCAAGACGGCTGGAGTTGGAGCGAGCGGGATTCGGAGACCTATCGCGCGCTTGCGGAGATAGCCGTGCCGCGGCGGGAGGAGCAGCTGGCGGCGCTGCTGTGCCTGCTGCCGTTTGCGCGGGATGAGGCGTTTCGCGCGGTGGAGCTGGGCTGCGGCGAGGGCGAGCTGGCGCGCGCGCTGCTGACCGCGTTCCCAAACGCGCGGCTGACGGCGCTGGACGGCTCGGCGTCTATGCGCGAGCGCGCGGCTGAGCTGCTGACGCCATTCGGCGATAGGGCGCAAGTCGGCGCGTTTGACTTGGAATCGGCGGACTGGTTCGGGCATATGGACGGCGCGGGATGCGTGGTGTCCTCGCTGGTCGTCCATCATCTTGACGCTGATGGCAAGCGGCGGCTGTTCGGCGAGGCGCGGCGGCGCATGGGCGATAGGGCGGCGCTGCTGCTCGCGGACATCGCGCTGCCGCAACGCGCCGAGGCGTGGCGGCTGTTCGCCGACACCTACGACGCCGCCTGCAAACAGCGCTCCATCGCGCGGACGGGCGATACGGCGCTGTACGAGCGCATGGCCGCCGAGCAATGGAACCACTACCGCCACCCTGACGCCGCCGAAACGCCCTCGCCCCTGGCAACCCAACTGGCGTGGCTCTCTGAGGCGGGCTTTGAGGGCGCCGACTGCTTTTGGGCATACGCCGGCCACGCCGTATATGGCGGCTACAAGGGCGCAGGCGCGGCTGGCGGCGGCGGGCTGGAGCTGGCGGACGCGCTGGCGGCGGTTGGGGGGTAGGGCGCGAGTGATGCCGAATGATGCGGCAAGAGGGCGCGCGCGATAGGGCGATAGCGCGCGCGATAATCTATCGCCAAAGCCAAGCCAAGGGCGCATAATATCCGCCCGAAAAGCCAACGCCAGAGAAAGAATATACTATGCAAACAAAAGATAACTTGACTCCAGACCAAATCAAAAGATTGCGCGACATCGCGGAAATGCCGGACGAAGACATCGACTACTCCGACATACCCCCTACCGAATGGACGGGCAAAGGCGTTGTCGGACTCTACACTCTGCCCCCGAAAGAGTACGAAGAGGCTATGGCGTATCTCAGAGCCGAACACGAAAAGATGCGCGAAAATCCTCCGCCCACGCCGACATCCGCTCCGCCGCGCAAAATTCGCTATGAGCGCGATGATATGGACACGACCATCCGCTACTGCGCCAAAGAAACGCCCGACGACAAAATCTGCGGCGCGCCCTTTCGCGTTTCGGACTATCCCGTAGGATACTACCCGTTCAAAGACCAAGTTCAAAAAGGCTCATACATAGATACCTGCCCAATCTGCGAAATCAAGCGCCTCAAATATCTGCTGGAAAAGCCTGACGATGAGTACTCCAGGCTTTCGCTAGAGGCGGACTTGGAACTATTGGAAAATCACATCAGCGCGCGTCTCGACGCCTAATCGCCAACCACATCCAACCACAAATCAAGGCTGCTCTGAATAAAATCCAGGGCAGCCTTATTGCGTACATCCCCAAAGCCCGCCGCCAAGCCGCCTAATATCCCCTGCGATCCGGCAGAGGCGTTCTCGCCCGAACCGCCTGAGTTGAAACGCCGCCGGACAGCCCTCGCCCCGCGAAACAAATGCTATGCTAATCACGGCCATATGCTATAATCCAGCGTTGTGATGCCAAAATTTCGTACACCCCTAACCAACCCCCTCGCCGCGCTGCTCCGCGCCCCGTTCCCGCTGCAGGCCGCCGCCGCGTGCCTGCTGTTCGCCGCGATTGGCTTGGCGGTGGTGGACGATTACGGCATCAGCACAGATGAAGAGCAGCAGCGCAAGATCACCGTCGAAAACCTGAAAGTCTTTACGCTAAGCCCCGAGAATTTGTATGAGGGGCTTGTCCTATCCGACCGATATTATGGCGTGTCCTTTGAGCTGCCGCTGCTGCTGATAGAGCGCGGCTTTGGTTTGGAAGACACGCGCGAGATCTATCTGACGCGCCACATCATCACCCACTTGTTCTTTATCGCGGGCGGGTTCTTCTGCGGGCTGCTCGCGTATCGGATGTTCGGCAGCCGTTGGGTGGCGCTGCTTGCGATGCTGATGTTTCTGCTGCATCCCCGCCTGTACGCGCACTCGTTTTTCAACACCAAAGACATCCCATTCGCGGCGATGCTGATGATAGCGCTTTGGCTGACCCACCGCGCGTTCAAGCGGGAGGACGCCTTGGCGTTTGCGCTGTGCGGCATCGGCGTTGGCTTGGCTATCAATATGCGGCCCTTCGGGATGATGCTGCCGCCCGCGATATTGGCTATGCGCGCCCTGGACTTGTGGCGCGCGCCCGCCAAGCCGGATAGGCAGAACATCTTGGCGAACACGGCGCTGTTCGGCGTGGTAACGCTTGCGACCGTTGTCATCATTCACCCCTACTACTGGGGCTTTCTCATCAACCCGTACAACTTCATAGAGGGCTTTCTGCTGTTTTCGCAGCATCCCAACCCCGCCTACAACCTGTTTATGGGGCAGGTGTACACATCCGAAGAAGTGCCGCCGCATTACATACCCGTCTGGTTCGCCGTCAGCGCGCCCACGATTGCGCTGGCGCTGGGAGCGATAGGCGCGGCGGCGCTGCTGTGGCGCTCTTTGACGCATTGGCGCGAGGTTTTCGCCAACACCGAACTGCGCTTTGGGCTGCTGGTTTTGGCGTGTCTAACGCTGCCCGTGATAGCGGTTATCGCGCTGCAAGCCAACATCTACAACGGCTGGCGGCAGATGTTCTTTCTGTGGACGCCGTTCTGTCTGCTTGCGGCTGGCGGCGTTAGCGTATTGGCGAATGGCGGCGGCCGGCGCGCAATCGCGCTTGCGCTTGCGTTGAAACTGCCGCGCCGGTTTCGCGGCGGCGCGGCAAGGCGGGCGGCCGTGTACGGCATAGCGGGCTTGGGATTGGCGGCCACCATAGCGGCTATGGCGCAGATCCACCCGCATCAGCAGGTCTATTTCAACGCGCTTGTGAGCAAAGAAAACCTGAACCGCCGCTTTGAGATGGACTACTGGAATCCGGCGCATCGCCAAGCGCTGGAATACCTGCTGGAGCGCTATCCCGACCGCGAATTGCGAATATACCGGGATGAGGAGATAGCCCGCAACCTGTGGATACTGCCGCCGGAGGAACGCAAGCGGCTTGTTCTTGTGCGCTATTCCGCCTTCGCCGACTTTTACATACACCAAACCTACCAAGCCTGGTCAGGGGTACGCAACGTCGTGGTGCTTGCGCGGGAAGATACGCTGATTCACGAAGTTCAGGCGTATGGCAGCGCTATACTGATTCTGGAGGCGCCGCGCAGGGTTTGGGGCAAGGCAATGCCGGGCCCGGACGACTACCGCGCGGCGTACCAACGCATAACCGCGAACAATCAGCCCGTAGCGCAATCGCGCTTTGACATATACCTCGCGGACGACGCGCTCTACTACATCCGCGAAAACTGCGCCGATGAAGACGTCTACGCACGGCTCTCGCTTGACATATTCTCCGCTGACGCGGCGGACTCGCCCGAAGAAAGCCGCAGCTTTGAGTTTCTGCAGCGCGGCGGGTTCTTTGACGGCAAGTGCATCACGCAAGAACCCCTGCCGGACTACGATATAGCGCGGATACGCACGGGGCCGGTGGGCAGCGTAGATGCGTGGGAGGTAGAGTTCGATCTATCCGCCGGGCGATAATCGCGCTTGCGGCGCGGGTTCTATGGGATGGCGTATGCGGGCGGCGTGTGCAGCATTGCCCTGCAAAGGCATATAATAGGGCGCAAGAATTCAACGGCAATGACGGCAAGGTAAATGGCGATAAGAGGTGTTGCTATGGCGGGCTATATGCTGAGCGAAGACGAACTGCTGCTGAGGAGTACGGCGCGCGATTTCGCGGACAATGAGATTGCGCCCCGCGCGGCGGGCTACGACGAGAGCGGGCTGTTCCCGCATGACAACTTCAAGGGCTTGGCGGACTTGGGGCTGCTTGGCTTGACGATTGACGAAGAGTACGGCGGCAGCGGCGGGTCGTTTCGGCTGCTCGCCATCGCGGTGGAAGAGGTGGCGCGCGCTTGCGCGGCGACCAGCGTTTCGTACATCGCGCATCTGTCGCTGTGCGCGCAGTTCATCCATATGTACGGCACAGAAGGGCAAAAGCGGCAGTTTCTGCCCGCGCTTGCGAGCGGCGAGCGCATAGGCGCGTTTGCGCTTACCGAGCCCGGCTCCGGCAGCGACGCCGCCGCGATGCAGACCACCGCCGCGCGCTCCAACGGCGGCTACCTGCTCAACGGCAGCAAGACATTCATCACCAACGCGCCTGAGGCGGGCACATTCGTGGTATTGGCGTCGCACGACCGCAGCCTGAGGGCGCGCGGCATCAACGCGCTCATCGTAGAGGGCGACTCCCCCGGCCTGACCGCCACGCCGCTGCACGGCAAGATGGGCATGCGCGCCTCGTCCATCGCCGAAGTTGCGTTTGACAACTGCCCCGTGCCGCAAGAAAACCGCATGGGCGGCGAGGGCGAGGGCTTTCGCGCCACGATGCATGTGCTGAACTCCAGCCGCATATCCATCGCCGCGCAGTGCGTCGGCATAGCGCAGGCGGCGTATGAATCCGCCGTCAGCCACGCCAAGCAGCGCGAAACCTTCGGGCAGAAACTGGCGGCGCACCAGGCGATCCAATGGATGATAGCGGATATGGCAACGCACATAGACGCCGCGCGCCTGCTCGTAATGCGCGCCGCCACCCTGCGCGACGCCGGCGAGCCCATCGTGCAAGAGGCGGCAATGGCAAAACTATTCGCCTCCCGCGCAGCCGTAGAATCCGCCGACAAAGCCGTCCAAATACACGGCGGCTCCGGCTACTTCGCCCCCACGCCGGCAGAGCGCTACTACCGCGACGCCAAGGTGACCGAGATCTACGAGGGGACGTCTGAGATACAGCGTCTGGTGATAGCGCGGGGGATATTGGGGGATGCGCTGTGAGGGGGGATGGGGTTGGCGGTTGAGGCGCAAATTGCCGGAGATTGGCAAGGGGATGCGCTGTAGGGGCGTGTGTGCCGGAGCAAGATGACTAACAGGGTGCGCGGCGGAGGCCACTTAGGGAGTATCTGAGGATTCTGCGCGGCTCTTAGGATTGTAAAAACCGCTCCTCAGCATATCCACATGTTCGTGAAGATCAGGCAATACGGCCTGCCAAAGCGGGTCTAGAATGAATGTAGCTCCCTCGCGCCTGGCAAGCCTGGCGGCAGGCGCGAAGTCACTGTCGCCCGATACAAGAATGATAGTGTCCGCTTGCTTCTTCAGCGTGATGGATGCGATGTCGAGTCCAATTCGCATATCAACGCCCTTTTGTAGAAGGTTAGGCGTAAAGTCGGAATCCGTGAGATCGGAAACGTCCAGGACGCCGTTCAACAAGCGTTTTTGCGAACCGGGCTTCAAAGTCCATGAACTGCCGCTTATTTTATCAACCCTGCCCAGCCGCAAGGCGAAGTTGGGCCGAGATCGCAACGCGGCGAAGAGTTCGTTCCGAAAATTCGCCGCGTTTGAGTGGGCGTAATTGATCGCTTTCTCACTGATAGCCGTATGCCCTTTACCGGCGTAAGGCAAGGCGTCGTAGTAGAAGCAGCGATACAGGAGTTGGTATTGATTTGGGACTTGATAGACGTCGTTAAGCTGATTCAGATGCCCGTGAACCAGCTGCCCTATCGCTCTGACAACATCGGCCGGGTTGGAATCGTCTATGTCTGGTCGGACATGCGGCAGGCGTTTCAGGAAATAGCCGCCGTCAATTAGAATTGCCGCTTTTGTCATTTAAGGCATCCTTGGATATGTAAGCGCAAAGAAAAAGCCCCAGGGGATCGGCCTCACTCGAAATGACCAAGACTATGCAAAATGCCGGCTAGCCTGGGAGTGCGACGTACTGCCAAGGGGCGATGTACATACTATTATGGGGCAGTTTACCGGGCGTGTCAATAGTTTTTACTGGGAATTTCAGATTTTAGCCTAAACCCCCCCACCAGTGGTTTAGCCACCCCCAATTAGGTTATCATAGACACGCGCCGGCCCACGGCGACGGACTTTGCCAAAGACGAAAGGTGCGATATGTCAGACAAGTTCAGCAGAATGTTCGCGGGGTATTCGCATAGGCTCAAGTTTGAGGATCTGCCTCCGGATACCGTGCACGAGGTCAAGCGGCGCGTACTGGACAGCGTCGGCGTGAGCATGGCGGCGTTCTCGGAGGACGCGCCCAAGGTGGCGCGAACTTACGCCTACGATTTCGCGTTGCCCAACGGCGCTACGGTGTGGGGCGCCCCCGTCCGCGTCGCCCCCGAGGCGGCCGCCTTCGCCAACGGCGTGATGACGCGCTACCTCGATTTCAACGACACCTACCTGTCCCTAGAGCCGCTGCATCCCAGCGATATGCTGCCCGGCCTTATCGCGCTCTGCGAATGGGGCGGGCGCGACGTCCGCGACATCTTCACCGCCGCCGCCGCGGGCTACGAAGTGTCCGTCAACCTGTGCGACGCCGCCAGCATCCGCGCCCACCAGTGGGATCATGTCGTCTATACCGGCATCGGCGCGGCGTGCGGCGCGGGCAGGCTGCTGGGGCAGTCGGCGGATCAAATCGAGCACACCATATCCATCGCCAGCGTCCCCCACGCCTCTATGCGCCAAACCCGCGCGGGCGAGCTGTCTATGTGGAAAGGCGCGGCGGCGGCGAACTCAGTCCGAAACGCCGTGTTCGCAAGCCTCGTCGCATCGCGCGGCCTCACCGGCCCATACCAGCCGTTTGAGGGCGAAATGGGCTTTTTCGCGCAGCTGCTGGGCGGCAATCCATTCAACGAAACAGCGCTGAAATCGCTATCAAACGGCGACGCGCCCACCCGAATACAAGACACCTACATCAAGAAGTGGCCGGTGGAATACCACGCGCAGAGCGCCGTTGACGCCGCCGTGGAACTGCGCGACGAACTGGGCGGCGATGTCAATCTCATAGATTCCATCCACCTTGACACATTCAAGGTTTCGTATGAGATTATCGCCAAAGACCCCGAAAAGTGGGCGCCCAAAACGCGCGAAACCGCCGACCACTCGCTAATGTACATCGTTGCGGCGGCGCTGCTGGACGGCACAATCACCAAGCACTCGTTTTCGCAAAAGATGTTGGACAGCCCCGAAATCGCCGCGCTGCTCGCCAAAACCACGCTGGAAGAGGACGACGCGCTCACCGCCGGCTACCCCGAGGGCATACCCAACCGAATCACAATCAAGACCAAAGACGGCGGCTCGCTCAGCCGCGAAGTCAGTTTCCCGCGCGGCCATGCGATGAACAAGATGACCGACTCCGAAGTTGAGCAGAAATTCCTGCTCAACGTAGCGGATGTGTGGACGGACGAGCAGGCGCGGCGCGTGATTGACCTCGTGTGGCAAATGGACGCGCTGCCCAACCTTGACGGGCTGATGGAGGCTATGCGAATATGACCTGGATGCTAGACGGCGGCGGCGAGCAGAGCGGTGGCGCGCGGCTGCGGGAACTGCTGGAGCGCGGCGAGCCGCTCAGCGTTCCGGGCGTATTCAACCCGCTGACGGCGCTCATCGCGCGCAAGGTTGGCTTTGACGCGCTCTACTTCTCCGGCGCGGCGTTCTCGGCGAGCTTGGGCATCCCCGACATCGGGCTGTTCACCTTGGCTGAGCTGACGGACGCCGTGCGCTGGATGACGCGCGCGGCGGGATTGCCGCTCATCGTGGACGCCGACACCGGCTTTGGCGAGGCGATAAATGTCATCCGCAGCGCGCGCGAGCTTGAGGCGGCGGGCGCGGCGGCGATGCAGATAGAAGACCAAGTTCTGCCCAAGCGCTGCGGCCACTTGGACGGCAAGAGCGTGGTATCGGCGGACGCATTCGCCGAAAAGATAGCGGCGGCGGCTGGCGCGCGGCGCGATATGCTCATAATCGCGCGCACAGACGTCCGCGCGATAGAGGGCATGGACGCCGCCATAGAGCGCGGGCTGATGTGCCGCCGCGCGGGCGCCGACATCATCTTCCCCGAGGCGATGCAATCCCCCGACGAATTCCGCGCCTACGCCCACGCCGTAGGCGGCCCCCTGCTCGCCAACATGACCGAATTCGGCAAAACGCCCTACCTAACCGTACCCGAATTCGCCGCTCTGGGCTACAGCATAGTCATATTCCCCGTAACCACCCTCCGCGCCGCCGCCAAGACCACCGAGTCCCTGCTCACCGACATCAAGCGCTCCGGCACCCAAGTCGGCTGGCTAGAACGCATGCAGACGCGGCGCGAGCTGTATGAGCTGATAGAGTACGACGCGTATGCCGATGCGGACGCGGGGCTGGCGATTGGGGGGCGGGACGGGGGGGTAGGGGGTGGCGTTTCTTCCTAGATGGTTTTGAGAGTTTGGCAAGTTGCGCTACAACTGGCAAAGCAGAGGGCTACGGCAAAGCCATCCCGGCAGGCTGTAGCGGTAGATATGCTCAACCACCTGAATGGAACGCTACCGCTCTTAAACGAACATAGCGCTCCCCCACTCCCCACGCTATAATGCGCCCCAAATCAACACCCCCGGAGGCATCCCCCCAATGGCAAACTACATCCTACTCGTCCAACTAGACATCCCCACCGAACACGAAGACGACTTCAACCGCCTCTACGACAGCGAACACATCCCCAACCTGCTCCAAGTGGACGGCGTCCACGCCTGTACCCGCTACAAACTTCACGAATCCTCCGACGCCCACACCGCCCGCTACGCCGCCGTCTATGACATAGACTCCCCCGAAATCCCCGACAGCCCCGAATGGAAACGCCAATCCGACCTCGGCGACTGGGCAACCCAAATCCGCCCCCGCTACGCCAACCGAACCCGCTCCATCTACCGCAAACTAGGCTGAGCCGCGCCCGCCGCGCCCAAACCCATCTCGCCGCCGAGCGCAATCCAACCCTATGAGTTCATCATTATCAGCCAAACACCGCCGTCAATAACCAACACGCCACACAGAACAGAGAGGCATCAATGGCAGCCGCGTCAATGGGCATCGGCATATCCGGATCCGTAATAATCCTGCTCTCCATCTACGATGTGGCGCTAGGCGGCCTCTTTGGCTATTTTATCGGAGCGAGGCTAGATGTATTGCCATTCTTGTGGGGATGGGCAGCCGTGCTAGCGTCAATCGCCGCGCTCGTAGGCGCTAGCTTGGCGGCAACCAACCCCAAAGTCGGCGCGATAACAATGCTCGCATCTGCTATCGTCAGCGCGCCTGCTATCCCCATCGCGCTGGACATCACTAGCATACCGGCGTTGAGCCTAGTCGTCTGCTTTGGCAACCTGTTGCTGATAATTGCCGCAGCGCTTGCGTTTTTAGCATATAGACGGCAGCAGTCACAACCCGAATCGACCGCGTAAGCCTCCGCCATCGCGCCGCTACCCGCAATCCCAACCCTTGCAATCGCCCCACGCGACCTAGCCTTTACCCAAACCCTACAAGGAGACCCCATCCCTATGTGCCGCAGCATCAAAACCCTACGCCCGCCCTATCACTCCCCCGCCCCGTCCGACGCCGACATCCGCGCCGCCGCCCTCCAATACGTCCGCAAAATCAGCGGCTACCGCGCCCCCTCACGCGCCAACGCGCCCGCCTTCCACCGCGCCGTTGACGACATCGCCGCCGCATCACGCCTGCTGCTAGACTCCCTGACAACCCGCTAGCGCCCCATTGCGTCAATCCCGCCGCCGCTAATCCCGCCAATCCGCAACCAAATTCGCTAATTCGGCGCAAAATTCCCGCCTTTCGGTATTGACATCGCCCAAACCTGTGTTAATATCAATCGCGTTATGAACATTACGCGCAACCACTACGAAATACCCCCCCCCATACGAATGTTCTAGTTATCTAGCGGGCAAGGCGTACATCGCCCGGCCTGTTGCCCTCCCCCTACCCTCCTCACCTCACCCGCGCCGCATCCCCTCGCGCCCGCGCCCGCTTGCGCCCAAAAATATCAACCGCAACCCGCGGACGTTCCCCTGCGTCGCCGCCCACCTACGCCCTTGCCTATCACCTACCCATCTCACCCTTGCGTCGCCCCGCGCCCATTCGCGCCCGCCGACGCCCTCAAACCCAAAACCCGCACACCCATCAGGAGGCTATCTGAATGACCAACGCGCATAGAGCAATCCTAGCCGCCATCCTAATCCCCGCGCTCGCCTCGCTCGCCGCTTGCGGCATGATAGGCGGCGGAGGCGGAGGCGGCGCGCCCGGCAACGCCGTCGAGTTCGTCCTCGAAGACGCCACATCCATAACCCTAATCAACATCGGCGACATCCTAAACGCCGAAAGCGTCCCCGCGCGGCTGGGCTCGCTCATCGGCAACAACTGGGACATCGACGAATTCCAAGACGAACTCCGCGACGACTGGGACGAAGACAGCAACGCATTCGAAACCGACCCCGAATCCGTCCGGCAACTTATGGCGGTAGGCTCACCCGACGGCGGCTATGTCATCGTCAAGGGCAACTTCAACTTCGAAGACATCAAAGCCGCCCTAGAAGACGAAGACTACGATGACGGCACATACCGCGAGCGCGAAATCTGGGAAGACGGCGGCGCCAGCGTAGCCCTCTTTGAGGGATCCGGCATATACGTCGTGGGCGCGTCAAGCCAAATCAAGAAAATCCTGCGCGCCCTAGACCAGGGCGACGGCTTTATGGAATCCACAACCGAACTGCGCCAAGCGCTAGACCGCGCCCAAAACGGCGCGCTCGCCGTAGCCGCCGCCGCCAACTGCTCCGGCACATACGCCGCAAACGCCAACGGCTGCCGCGCCGCCGCCATCGCCATAACCGGCGGCAACGAAGACACCACCCTGTACGCAAACGCCGCCGTATTCAGCAGCGAGCGCCGCGCCGAAACCGCCCTAGACGACATCGAAGAGGCAATCGAAGACGACATAGACAACGAAATCGTGGACATGGACATCAACGAAATCCAACGCAACGGCGAAATCGTAACATTCCGCACAACCCGCCACGAATAGCCGCGCTAGATGGCGCGCGCAACCCGCCCGCGCGCGCCAAACCCAACGCCAAATCAAACATACGCAACGCGCAAAGGAGCATAACCTATGGCAATACGGCAAGACCCCATAGAACCCGAGGGCAACGTCAACTTTATGAAGAGATACTGGCTCTGGCAGGACAGGCTCAAGGTGCTGCGGGTGATGAGCGTCCTGCCCCAGATACTCGGCCAGAACGAAGAGGTGCAGATAGCCGCCGGCGGGCGAATCGGAAAGGGCAGCCTGCAAACGCTGCAGCAGGCGGGCGGCGGCGGCTCATCGGCGGCGGGCATGCTCAATATGCTGGTGGGGCTGGTGCCCGTAGCCATATGGCTCGGAATCTGGATCCTGTTCACACTGATTCCCCTGCCCATAGACGTGCTCGGCTTTCTGCTGGGGATTGCCGCCGCGTTCTATGTCTCAGTGCGATTCATCACCCCCTACTTTGGCGCGGCGATAATCGTGACCAACCAAAGGGTTATGTACGTCAAAAGGCCGATGTTCGGCCAAGAAGTCAGAGACTTCACATTCACCGAAATATCGTCCGTAACCCAAGACACCGGCATTACGTTCGGGACAATCACCCTGCAACTATCGGGCAGCGGCATCACCTTCACGCGCATCATCAACGACAAAGCGCTGCCCATTATGAACGCCATCCGCGAAAACATCAGCAGGCCGCAAACCGTCGCCATAGACCCCACTTCACTCGCGCAAATGGCGACCGCCATCAATCCCCAACAAGCGGCGGCAGCCGCGCAGCTGCCCGAATCATCTTCAACCATGGATGAACTGGAGAAACTCGCCAGCCTGCGCTCCAGAGGCATCCTAACCGACGCGGAATTCGAGACCGAAAAAGAGAAGATCCTGCGCCGGAGATAATCTTTCGCGCAGCCAAAACCGGGCGCGTCCAAGCGCCGCCCCGTCAGCCGGAGCGCGGCTATCGGCTGACGGGCAACCCCCAACCTTTCAGGAGGAATGCGAAACTATGATACTAGGACTTCTGACTATGGGACTAGCCGGCGTGATTATGATCATCGGGATCATCTCGGTGGTATTCGCGCTGATAGCCCAAAAGGGTCTCAAGCGGCCGTTCATAATGATAGGGATCTCCTTTGTGGTGGGCATCATCGGCATGGTGATGATTTTGTAAGCCACACTCGCCCAAGCGCCGCCGCAACCCGAACCCACCACATAAGCCTATGGCGGCGAGCCGCGCCCTAAACCACTAACCTCTCCATGTGCGAAGGAACGCGGCGCGCCACATAGTTCCCGCCTCGCGCGTGTCTAACGGCGCGCGCGAGGCATACTGCCCACGATGCGCTTACGACAGCCGACGCGCCGGGACAAGCCCGCCCCCCTCACCCCAGCAGCGCCGCGCTCGCCCGCTCTATCGCCGCCATCAGCGGCGCAGGATACACCCCCAGCAGCGTCATACCCCCCAGCAGCGCCCCCAGCGTCCCCAGCGTCAGGCGCGGCAGCGCTATCGGCGACCCGTCCTCCGCAGGCTCGATGTATAGCTGGCGCACTACCATCAGATAGTAGTAAAGCGAAATTAGGCTTGCGAAAATCGCCAAGCCCGCAAGCCACAGCAAGCCCTGCGCCGCCGCCGCGTTGAACAGATAGAACTTGCTCGTGAACCCCGCGAACACCGGCAATCCCGCCAGCGAAAACAGCGACGCCGCGAACACCACCCCCACCGCCGGCGCCCGCCGCGCCACTCCCGCCATCCCCGCTATGTCATCCCGCCCAGTCGCGTTGTATATCGCCCCCAAGCACAAAAACGCCGCCATATTCGTTACCGCATACGCTACCAAATGCAGCATCACCCCGTTGGACGCCAAGTGCGACAGCCCCATAGACACGCCCCCGCCATCATCCCGCGCCGCCAGCGCCGCAACGCCCATCAGCAGAAACCCGACCTGCCCCACGCTTGAGTACGCCAGCAAGCGCTTGACATTGAGCTGCGCCAGCGCCACCAAATTGCCCACCAGCATCGTCAGCGCCGCCAAGCCTATCAGCAGCGCCTGCCACTGCGCCGCCACCGGCATCAGCGCCTCCCCGAACAGCCGCAAGACCAGCGCAAACGCCGCCGCCTTGGATCCCGCCGCCAAATGCGCCGCTACGGGAATCGGCGCTCCCTCGTACACATCCGGCGCCCACATATGAAACGGCGCCGCCGCCACCTTGAACGCCAACCCCGCCGCTATCAGCCCCAATCCAAGCGCCAATCCCGGGCTCAGCCCGCCCGCCAGCGCCAGCGCATCCCGCATCTCGTCAAACCGCGTCGTCCCCAGCAGCCCATACACCTGGCTAATCCCGTACAGCAGCAGCGCCGACGAAAACGCGCCCAGCAGAATATACTTCGTCGCCCCCTCATTGGACTTCGCGTTATAGCGGTCAAACGCCACCAGCCCATACAGCCCGAAACTCAGCAGTTCCAGCGAAATATACGCCGTCAGCAACTCCCCCGAAGACGCCATCAGCATCATCGCCGCCACCGTGAACAGCAATATCCCGTAATACTCCCCCGGATGATCCAAATGCCGCCGAACAAAATCCACCGACATCAGCACGACCACAATCCCCAGCCCGATAAAAAACGCCTTAAAAAACAGCGCGTAATCATCCACCCGGATCACGCCGCCGTACAGCGTGTCATCCACGCCCCAAAGCCGCCACAGCGTCAGCGCCAGCGCGAGCGCAAGCCCCACGAGCGCCACATGCGGCAAAACCCACTTGCGCCGCTCCCCCAAAACCAGATCCAGCCCCAACACCCCAAACGCCAGCCCCGCGACCGCGAACTCAGGCAGCAGCAGCGAAAAATCATTATCCATAACGCCCCCTAACATACGACAATCCCGCCCCCAAACGCAATTTTAGCGCCATCTTCCCCGCATTTGCCGTATTTAGGTTTGCGCGATTGCGAATGTGTAGTATAATCCCCCTTGAAAATCGCCTTGCGATTCAACCGAAAGGAGAGTTTATGAGAAAGTTCACCGCTCTATTCAACCCCAACATCCAAAATACCCCCCCCCGTCGTATGTTCTAATAAAAACACTCACGTCCGCCCATCATCCACTAGCGGCAACAACCCCGCTACCCCTTCACTCCTCCGCCGGCTCTCAGCCCGCCTAACCCCCTCGTTCCCCAAATTCCCCAATCCCAAGCCCATAGCCGCCCTCGCCCTAATCGCCCTGGCGTCATTCATAGCCATCACCCTGCTTGCCGACGCCCCCAGCGCCAGCGCCCAGGCGCAACCGATCGATACACCCACCCCCACGCCCGAGACCAATCCCGGCTTCCCGCCAGATTTCCCTCTGCCAGAGCGCAAGCCTCCGTTGGGCAATCTAGACTCCATACTGTCGCAGCTAGTGGAGCGCGTGGAGCAAGGCATATCCAACGCAAACGACGCAGCGGCGGACGCGCCCATTTCGCGCGGCGAGTCGGTCGCTGTGACTTTTTACACGCAAGGCGACGCCACGGTGCTTGCTGACTTCCTGCGCGCCAACGGCGGCGATCCGCGCAACATAGACGAGAGTTCTGTGGAGGCGTATGTGCCGATAAGCCTGCTGGTTCGCGCCTCGGAGTATCCAGGCGTGGTTCGCGTAGATACGATTGTGCCACCTCAGTCAGCGGATGTTGCGCCGTTCTCGCTTGATAGTAGGGCCGCGCCGTCAAAGGGCAATGTCACAAGTCAGGGCGTTGCGCTACACGGAGCGGACGCTTGGCACGCGGCGGGTTATACCGGCGCGGGGGTCAAGGTGGGCATCATAGATGGCGGCTTTGCGGGGTTCAGCGCGCTGATGGGCAGCGAACTGCCCGCGAATGTGATAGCGCGTTGCTACACAGCCATCAGAGTATTTTCATCCAATCGCGCGGACTGCGAAGTCGGTAATAATAACCATGGGACTGTAGTCGCTGAAACGCTGCTAGACATCGCGCCGGATGTGACGTTGTACATATCCAATCCGCCGACCATACTCGATCTGAAATCCGCCGTTGACTGGATGGTGAGCCAGGATGTTGATGTCATCAATCATTCTGTTAGTTGGCTCTGGGATGGTCCTGGCAATGGCACATCGCCATCGCGATACATTAACAGCCCGCTCAAAAGCGTGAACGCAACGGTAAATGGCGGAGCAATGTGGACAAACTCCGCTGGAAACAATGCGCGACGTACCTGGTACGGTCAGTACGTTGACTCGGATTCGGACGGCTGGCTAGACTTTGCCGGGATTGATGAACTCAACAAACTTGAGATGGCGCAAGGAACAGGTATCAACATTCAACTGCGCTGGGAAGACAGCTGGATCAATGCTGATACGGACCTGGACCTCTATCTGTATAGAGACCTCGGTTCAGAAAATATAGAGCTTGCTGACAAAAGCGAACGTGTTCAAGTAGGCGCTTCTGGCAATGTGCCATCTGAACTCATATCTGGCGTAAGTAGGTCAGGCGGAACTTACGGCATTGCGATACGTGGCGTCTCCGGCATTGCTCCGAGCTGGGTGCAAGTGCAAGTTCAAGTTGTAAGTGGTGGGGTCAACTTAGAGTATTACACTGAAAGTGGAAGTATGGGCAATCCAGCGGAGAGCGCCAACCCTGGCATGCTTGCCGTTGGCGCGTCGCCCTGGTGGGATGTGAACGCAATTGCCCCGTACAGCAGTAGAGGCCCCACGCCAGACGGCAGAACTAAGCCGGACATTACGGGCGTCGACTGCGCCGAGGTAGCAGGGCTAAGGGCGACAAATCTTTCCAATGGGCAGAGATGCTGGTTCTTTGGAACGAGTCAGGCGTCGCCGCATGTGGCGGGTCTGGCCGCGCTGGTCAAGGATGCGTTCCCGAACTACACGCCGGTGCAGATGGCTCAGTACTTGAAAGAAAACGCCCAAGTGCGCGGCGCTGTGCCGAACAATGATTGGGGCTACGGCTTTGCCATGCTGCCCGTGCCGCCGCAGACGGCTGCCACGCCTACGCCCACAAGGGTGCCGGGCGTGGCGCCTGTCCCTACGGCGGTGAACGGGGATATTGCCAACAGGGTGAGCGTACTTGAGCAACAGCAAGGGCTATTGCAACAGCAAACGGGGCTATTGCAACAACTCATGCAAAATCTGCAATTGCTTATACAAGCGCTGACCAACCGCGTAACCGTGCTGGAACAGAGTGGGGGAGCCGCGCCGGTTGCTACGCCAACGGCTACGCCCACAGCCACGCCCTCGCCGACGCCCACAAGAGTGTCGCAACCTCGCCCCGCGCCCACGGCTGTGAGCGGCGACACCTGCATACAGCCGATACAGCCCGGCACAACCAACGGCGCTTGGACGACCGCCTGCGTCACCGCAAACGCTCCCGACAATAACACATACTACGCCAAGTTCTACACATTCACGCTTGCTACCAGGTCGAATGTGTCCATCACCCTATCTGCCGCCAACTCCACCTATCTCTACTTGCTTTCGGGCGCGGGAACGGGTGGGAACATCGCGCATCAAGCGGGCGCTACTCCCTCGCCCACAAATACGCTGACCGCTACCTTGCAGCCAGGTAGCTACACCATCGAGGCAACAACCTACAATCCCAACGTCACCGGCGACTTCACACTTCAGCTGGCAATCACGCCCTAGCCGACAGCGCATCGTCGCAAATAAACCCAACTGCCGTTCCGTAACTTGGCGGAGCGGCAGTTGGCGTTCACCCACTCAAAAGTTATGCCCACTTTTCCCCAAAAGTAGCGTCCCCCTTCTTAGCCTCCCGCTACCCGCAATCTATCATCTCTGATACAATACCCTCGCAATCCACCACATCTGCTACAATACCCCTCAGCACACAAAACTCACACCGAGGCAACCCATCATGCCAAGCAACATGCCCAGCAACCGCCCCCGCGCATGGACAACCCCAATGCCCTGCAAACCCTGCTCCCTCGCGGGCATCGCCCTGCTGCTCGCAGGCATCGGCAGCTGCGCCATCGGCGCCACAACCCCCGCCCTTATCCTATGCGCGCTCGGCATCGCCGCCCTCATCCTAAACGCCATCCGCGCCATCATCGTAGTCAGAAACCGCAAACGCCGTTTCTGGCGCTAACCCCCGCTCATATATCAAGCCCGCCGGTCGCGCGAAAGAAAGGCAACCCAATATGCCCTATCTAACCACACAGCAAGCCCTCCAACTAGCCCAAATCGCGGGCATCCCGATGGACGACCAACGCGCCGAACTAGCCGCCGCCCGCCTAGGCGCCGCCCTCCATGCGCTAGACCAAATCCCCGCCGAATCCCTAGCCAACGCCGAACCCGCCCTCACATTCGCCCCAACCGATCCCGCCCAAGACGCCGCGCGTCAAGACGCCGCCAATCAGGACGCGCCCAATGACTAACCCGCCATCCAACCCGCCGCTGCACTACCAACCCATCGCCCAAACCGCCGCCCTCATCCGCGCCCGCGAACTATCCCCCGTCGAGCTCGCCCACGCCTACCTAGACCGCATCGCCGCCCACGACCAAACGCTCGGCTCATACATAACCGTTATGGCCGACCACGCCCTAGCCCAAGCCCGCCGCGCCGAAACCGACATCCAAGCGGGCGACTACAAAGGCGCCCTGCACGGCATCCCCATCGCCGTCAAAGACATCATCAACACCAAAGACACCCTCACATCCGCCGGCTCCCGCGTATTGGCGGACAACATCCCCGACCACGACTCCGCCATCATAGAGCGATTGAACGCCGCAGGCGCCGTCCTGCTCGGCAAACTCAACCTCAGCGAATTCGCCATCGGCGGCACGATAGACCACCCCTACGGAACGCCGCGCAACCCGTGGAACGCCGCCCACACCGCCGGCGGCTCCAGCAGCGGATCAGGCGTAGCCGTCGCCGGCGGCCTCTGCGCCGCCGCGCTCGGCTCCGACACCGGCGGCAGCATACGCGGCCCCGCCGCCTTCTGCGGCATCGTCGGCCTGCGCCCCACCTACGGCAGAGTCACCCGCCACGGCGTCATCCCAATGTCCTGGTCAATGGACACCATCGGCCCCATGACCCGCTCCGTCGCCGACTGCGCCATCGTACTCAGCGCCATAGCCGGCGCCGACCCGCGCGACCCCACATCGTCGGCAGCCCCAGTCCCCGACTACACAGCCGCGCTCACCCGCGAACCCGACATACGCGGCTTGCGAATAGGCTTGCCCGCCGAAATGCTAGACTTCGACGGCTTGAACCCCGAAGTCCGCCAAGCCGTAATGAACGCCGTCAGCGTCCTGCAAGAACTCGGCGCATCCGCCAACGAAATATCCCTGCCCACCTCGCCGTCCAGCGGCGCAGTATTCCTAACCACCGCCGACGTAGACGCCGCCGCCTACCACTCCGACCGCCTAAAAACCCGCGGCGACCTCTACGACTGGAGCACCCTCGCCCGCCTAGAATCCGCCGCTTTGACCCCGGCAACCGCCTACATCCGCGCCCAGCGCGCCCGCGCCCTAATCACCGCCGAACTCCACAACGCCCTAGCCGACCACGACGCCCTAATCCTCCCCAGCGGCCCCGTTCCCGCCCCCACCATAGCCGCATCCACCGGCCGCCCCGGCGGCTACTACCAGGGCAGCCTAGACATGGCGCGCCGCCGCTACACCAGCCCCGCCGCCCTAGCCGGAATGCCCGCCCTATCAATCCCCTGCGGCCTCTCCCAAACCCGCCTCCCCCTCGGCCTCCAAATCATAGCCAAACCCTTCGCAGAGCCGCTACTCTTTCGCCTAGCCCGCGCCTACGAGCGCACCACCGACTGGCAACAGCGCCACCCGGATATGTGAGCCTTTGCCCCTACCATTCGCGCCCTTACTGATACTTCTTCAGTATCTCAGGATGCAGGCGGCAGTATCCGATGATGGCATTGTCAATCATCTTGGATTCGCTCGTCGCCCACGCCGTCGTCGCCGTACCCACGTAGCTCGCCAAATCAACCCGCTGGGCGATCTGCGCGAAATACGAAAGCATCCGCTTAAACGCGCCTTCCGGATAGTTCTGGAATTGCGAACTATGGTAGCGAAAGAACCGCCGGGTGTATCTCCGGTCAATCGGCGGCAGTAGCTGCGGCAACAAGTGATGCAGCGTCTTTGACCCCGTAACCATCTGGCTTTTTGTCCAAGAGAGCTCCATCCCTTGGATAATCCGCCACAACCGCCGCGTCACATCCGCGTCTATCTGCGCCACTCCCACCCGCTCCAGCGCCACGATGTCGCGCCTATACTCCCGAACCGACGCCGCGAATATGTCATACTCTTTCAGCTTCGCGCCTTTAATATCCATCCCAAACGCATCAAGCGTATTGTGCAATGCGCGCAAGTACTCGTCCGAATCGATGCTATTGGCCGCTCCGCCGAGATCTTTCCTCAGGTCCATCGTCCTTTTGTGCCACGACAACATCTTGCTGTTGAGCGGCTCGCGGTTGAACGCGCCAAGATAGGCGTCGAAATTCTCGCACAGATCATCCACCTGCGCTTGCTTCGCATCCGCCGCACTCGAAAATCCCGTTGTCATAGCAACGCCTCCTTCTTACTTAGTTCTCAGCATCCAGCACACGTCCGCATCCTACACCCAAACCCCATACCTTGCAACCCCGCTTGCGCCCCAGTGCCTACGCGCGCGTCGCCTTGTGCGTCCCCCATCCCGCCCCTTACCCATACTGCTGCATCAACTCAGGATGCAGCAGGCAATACCCGATAATCGCATTGTCAATCAGCTTGGACTCGCTCGTCGCCCACCGCGCCGTCCCCACATACCGCCCCAAGTCAACCCGCCGCGCGATTCGCGCGAAATACTCCAGCATCACCCCAAACGCCTCCTCCTGATTGTACTGAAACCGCCTGCCATCGTAGAGAAAGAACGGCCGGGTATATTTCCGATCAATCGGCGGCAGCAAATTCGGCAGCAAGTGATGCAGCGCCTTCGCCCCCGTAACTATCTGGCTTTGCCTCTGCGAGAGTTGCATCCCCTGGATGATCCGCCACAACTTCTGCGTGACCTCCGCGTCTATCTGCGCCAAGCCCACCCTTTCCTGCGCCGCGATGCCGCCCTTGTATTTGCGAACCGACTCCGCGAACTTGTCATACTCTTGCATCTTCGGCCCGTTGCCGTCATCATCCCCCCAATTCATCCCCCACGCCTCAAGCGTGGAGTACAAGGAATGCAAATACGCATCCGAATCCACGCTCTTCGCCGCGCCGCCCAGCCTATCCCGCAAGTCCAGCGTTACGATGTGATAAGACACCTGCACATCGGTGAACGGCGGCGCGCCATTGAACTCGATAAGATAGGCGTCAAAATTCTCGCACAGATCATCCACCTGCCTATCCAGCGCCCGCCTATCAACCCCAACCCCCTTATCTTGCCCAGAATTCGCCCCCGTCCGAAATCGCCTTGCCATAACAGCGCCTCCCTTATCTCAGCATCCGGCTACGCCCCTAACTTACACCCAAACCCCCCGCCTTGCAACCGTGCGCCCAACGCCTTATCATCATCACAAACATAAGCGCAGGCAAACGGGTGCCACCCCGCTATGCGGCAAGGAAAATCATATGACAACATTCCAAGACAGGTTCGGGACGGCTGCCAAGCTAGAAAAGCCGTTCATCAGGATATTCAATGAGCAATGCTTGACTCACCAAATCGTGAAGTTCGGAGTAGAAACCACCCGTGTTGGTGAATTTCACAATCTTGTCAGAGCCGCCGATGACCCATCCTCTCACTTCATTCGCTTTCTACCCGACTCCGTCATCATAAGAGAGATTGACGACGAACAATCTCGCGGCCCCAAGACTGCGTTGATAGAGTTCAAAGTACAAGAGACTCCGATAAAGCCGGGCGCGTTTTTTAGAAGAATACGGCAAAAATACGAAGAAACCGGAAATCGGCGTCCTCCCCTGATAAATGCGCGCGACATATTCAGCATAGAGCGAGATCCACTAACGCTGTACAAAAAATTGGCTAGCGAAATGGACGTCGTTATGGTCATAGTTGCCTGGCAAAGCCTTGATAATCTTTTGCGAGCGCAATATGTGAACGAGATAGTAGTGGCTAACAAACACACTCCAAGCCCGCTAGGACGTGGCAGCGGAACGCCTATATCCCACACCCATTTCGGAACTTACGAGAACGCCGCCGCTTTCTTTGAGCGCGAGTTCGGCATTGAACGAACAGCGCTTGACACCATCAAAGACGCGCTCACAAACGCGCCCTAACCCGCAACCGCGCGCCCCCACACCTTGCGCCCGCGCCCCAAACGCCTTATCATCGACACAAGCGCAAGCGCAGGCAACCGGCGCAAACCAAGCCACCTTCCTAACGGCTACCCCAATCTCAGCCCCAACGCCTGCCTTGCCCTTGCCGCCGCCGCCGTCGGGGTGTAGCGCAGCGGGAGCGCGCTTGCTTTGGGAGCAAGAGGTCGCCGGTTCAATCCCGGCCACCCCGACCACGCCCATCCCCCACCCGCTCGACGCAAGAGGCCGGCTTGCCACACAGCAAACCGGCCCCCCGCATTGATTGGCGGCGCGAGCCGGAGCGGGATGCCAATCCCCGCTCCAGCCCCCGCGTTCCCCTACTCCGTAGCCGGCGCTATCGCCAGCTCAAGCGTGAACGAACCCGTCGTCCGCTCCTCCCAAGACGTAGCCTCGATCGTGTAAGTCCCCGCCGCCCACGTCTCGTTTATCGCCACAAACGACTGGCGAACACCGTCCGTCTCTTCCACGATAGTCCCGTTCCTCCCCGCGCCGCTCCTCAGCAGCAGATAGGGATCCACGCTCGAAGAAGACAGCGTGATGTCCACATCCGACGAGGCTCTCAGCGTGAATGTGTAGTATCGCGCGTAGTATATCCCGCCCGGATTGGCGGCGGGAGGATTCGGGCTAACGCAATCGCTCGTCCACCGGCCGCGCACGCTCCCCGCGCCCGGCAGCCGCTCTATGCAGGCGTCCGCGCCAATCGGAACCGGCGTCAGCCCCGGCGTAGCCGTAGGCGAGGGCGTCGCAGTCGGCACACTCGTCGCGGTAGCCGTAGCCGTAGCCACCGGCTCCACCGCCCGCACCGGCGTAGGCGACGGCGTCGCAGTCGGCACAGCCGTCGCAGGCCCCGTGCCGCCGCCGCCAGCCTCCAGCGCCGCCAGCCGGCTCGTCAGCGCCCGTATCAAATCCATCAGCTGATTAAACTGCCGCTCCAGCGCCCCCAACCGCCGCGTCACATCGCCCGATACCACAGGCCGCGTAGCCGTCGGCACAGGCGTCCGCGTAGCCGTAGGCACAGCCGTTGACACCGGCGTAACATCAGTCCCCGGCACGGTCGTCGCAGTGGGCGTAACCGTCTCCCCCGGCTCAGGCGGTTCAGGCGTCTCAGGCGTAGCCGTCGGCGTCGGCGTAACCGTAGGCGTCGCCGTCGGAGCCGCGTCATCGCAGAACGGCAGCCCTATGCTCGCCCTTGTCTCAGTGGACGCCAGACGCGGGCGCACAGACGCCGGTATGCAGCCCGTGAAATTATTGTTGCGGAGCGTCAACCATGTGAGATTGGACAGGTTGCCCAACTCCGCCGGTATCTCCCCCGACAATCGGTTATTGTTAAGCAGCAAAGATTGGATCTCGTCCATGTCCCCCAACTCCGAGGGTATCTCCCCCGTCAGCCGGTTGTTGGAGAGATTCAACTCATCCAGCTTATCCAGGCCGCCCAACTCCGAGGGTATCTCCCCCGACAGCCGGTTGAATTGGAAATACGCGATGTCGAGCCTGGAAAGGTCGCCCAGCTTAGCCGGTATCGACCCCGACAACTGGTTATCCCAGAGAGACAACTCTGTGAGCGCCCCCAGGTTGCCCAGCTCGGCCGGTATAGATCCCGTCAGAGCGTTATCGCCGAAATGTATTGACCAGAGCTCGCTGAGATTGCCCAGCTCCTTCGGTATAGATCCCGTCAGATTGTTGTAGGCGAAATCTATATCCTGCAGCTTGTCAAGACTGCCCAGCGACGCCGGTACCGTGCCGCCCAGGTTTTTCCTGTCCAAGTCCAGGGTAGTCACCCTGCCCGTGTTCGATACTACGCCCTCCCACTGCCGAAAGGGCCTGCTGCTTGCCCAGTTCAGGCTGCCCGAAGTCCCCTCAATCGTGGACTTCGCCGCCAGCAGAATATCGCAGTCAGCCGCCAGCGCCGTGTTGCCCGCAGACACCGCGCCACCGCTCACGCACTCCGACGCCCCGACCTGATTGGCGTACAACTCGCCGCCAGCCGCGCCAGCCCCCGCGTCAAACGCCCTCGCGCCGTCCGCGCCCGCCATCAGCAGCGAAACCGCCACCGCCAGCATCAGACCCGCCAGCGTTATCCCCATCGTTATCCTGACCGCTCGCTTTCCCTTGACCCTGTACATGCTTGCCTCCATAGCCGCCCTCATATAAGGCGGCGCTTATCATTTTGGATTTCCTATTATCTACACTACGCCATCGCCGCGCAATGCAATTCTTCCCCGATTTACGAGCGCCCCCGCGATTGCGCCCCCGGATGCGCCATCCGCATCCCGAACAGCCCCCGCCTTGAGAACGCCCGCCGCGCCCTTGCCGCTAATCCCCCACTGCCAGGCTAACCCTGAAATCCCCCGTCTTCCCCGCGTAATACGTCGTGGACTCGATCGTATAACTCCCCGCCGCCAAGCTCGCCGTTATCGCAATCGTATCCAAGATCGCAATCTCGTCCGTAGCCGGATCCACGCTAACCGGACTCGCCTCTCGCACGATAGCGCCGCCTCTTCCCGACCCGCGCAGCAGCAGCAGATGCGGCGCCGCGTCGTCAGAGGACAGCGTGATAGTCACATCCGCCGCCGCCGCCAGCGTGAATGTGTAAAACCGCGCGTAATAAACCCCGCCCGGATTGGACGCCGGCGGATGCGACGTAACGCAGCCCGCCGCCCAAGTCCCGCCGAACCATGCGCCCTCCGGAACCTCCCTCACGCAGTTATGGCTAACCGGCGTAGCCGTCGCAGCGCCGCCCTGAGACCTCGCCTCCAGCGCCGCAACCCTGCTCGCCAGCGCCGCCACCTGCCGCTCCAGCGCAATCAGCCGCTCAATAACATCCCCGGACGCCGCAGCGACCCTAGTCGCCGTAGCCGTCGGCGCTGCCGTGCGCGTAGCAGTGGGCGCCGGTATGCGCGTTGCCGTAGCCGTCGGCGTAGCCGCCGCCCCCGCCGCGTCCGAAGTCGGCGTCGGCGTAACCGTCCCCGTCCTATTCGCCTCCGAAGTAGCCGTCGGCGTAGCCGTAGCCGGCGCCGCCTCTGCCGTAGCGCTCGCAACCGCCGCCGCCGTAGCAGTGGCGTCCAACCCCGCCGTAGCCGTAGCCACATCGCAGAACGCCAGCCCAATATCGGTCACATCCCAAGTATGCAGAATATCCCGCAGCGAAACCGGAATGCACCCCGAAAACTCATTGCGCCCGAAACCCATCAGCGCCAGATTAGTCAGATTGCCCAACTCCGCCGGCAGCGCCCCCGTCAGCCGGTTGTTGTGCAGCAAAAGCGTCCGCAAATTCACAAGCCTGCCCAACTCCGCCGGAATAGCCCCCGTCAGCATATTATTGCTCAGATTCAGCGTAACCAGATTGCCAAGATCCCCAATCTCCCGCGGTATCCCCCCCGTCAACTGATTGCCATTGAGAGACACCTCCTCCAACCGCGCAACCTTATGAATCTCCGAGTGTATGAACCCCGTCAACCGCTTATTGCTAAGCCCCACCTCCGTCACCCGATACGCCGCCCCGTCATCCACCAGCGTAATCCCAACCCCCTCCCACGAATGAATCCGCCTATTCTCCGACCAATCCAGCTCGCCCGCATCCGCCGCCGCCGTCAGATCCCCCACAAGCGCATCCCGCAGCGTCAACAGCGCCGCGCAATCCCTCACCAGCCCCGCATTATCCCCCGGATTCGGCACCGCCGTCCCACCCGCGCAAACATCCTCATACCTATCCCCACCTCGCTCGCCGCCACCAACGCCACCGATTGCGTCAAACGCCCTAGCCCCACCAGCCCCCGTCATCACCAGCGAAACCGCCACTAAGCCCATCACAACCCCCAGCGCAACCCCCATCACAACCCTAATCGCCCGCCTATCCATAACCTTGCCTCCATCCCGCATAACCCGCATCCCGCCTTGCTTGCCTGCCCGCCAACTCTCCCCTTGCCCTTGCTTGCGCTACCGCGCCAAAACAGCATCCATTGTAAAGCCAAACCAACCCACATACAACCCCAAATCTACGAAAACCCCCAAACCAATCGCCATAAATAAATCTTTATCGCAACATATCCCCAACCGAATGTAATATACCCGCTATGCCGGCGCTGCCCTCGTTTCTGCGCCCACAACGAAATTTCCCCCCTCAAAAATTATCTTTGACACTCGTCCAGCTCCCCATTATGCTCAATATGAACAAATTATCAATATGCTCACACAAAAGTTTTTGCTACTCTTTCCCAAAAAGGTAGGACGGCCCCCGCGCACCCATCCACACCCCCACCCGTGATATAATTGCGTCACACACCCAACACTCCACACACGAGGTTCACCCATCTTGCTCATCATCAACCCTACCGCCTACAAAACCCTCATCAAGCCCCTACTCTTCAACCTGCCCCCCGAAACCGCCCAATCCGCAGCCCACTTCGCCCTCAAACAGCGCCCCCTATGGCGCGCCGCATCCCCGCTGCTGCGAACCGACAACGCCCGCCTCGGCGTCAACCTCGCCGGCATCCCCCTGCGAAACCCCGTAGGCATAGCCGCCGGCTACGACAAAGACTGCGAAATCCTGCCCGCCCTATCCGACATCGGCTTTGGCTACATCACCTGCGGCACTATCACCGAATCCCCCCGCATCGGCAACCCCTCCCCGCGCATCGTCCGCTACCCCCAAGACGACGCCCTCGCCAACTCGCTCGGATTCCCCAGCAAAGGCTTGGAACACGCCGCCCGGCAGCTTGAGCAAGCCCAACCCCACCTTGGCGACGCCCCCATCGTCGCCAGCGTATCCGGCGTAACCCCCGACGAAATCGCCCGCTGCCATAGCCGCCTTGAGCCGCTCGCCGCCGCCATCGAGCTCAACATCAGCTCCCCCAACACGCTCGGACTGCGCGTATTCCAGCAGCCAGACGCGCTGGCAAGCCTGCTTGACCTGCTCAACCGCGACCGCCGCAAGCCCCTGTTCGTCAAGCTGCCGCCCTACCTTGACCTGCCCTCAACCGGCGGCGAGCAGAAAGAAAACGTCCTAGCCCTAGCCCGCGTTTGCGTAGAGCGCGGCGCGGACGCGCTCACCGTATCCAACACATGGCCCATCCGCGAAAGCAGGCTCGCCGTGGGAACCGGCGGCCTAAGCGGCAAGCCCGTATTCGCCGATATGATCCAAATGGTAGCCGACATCCGCGCCGAAGTGGGCGACCGCATCGCCATCAACGCCTGCGGCGGCATCTTCAGCGGACAAGACGCGCTTACCGCCATTGACGCCGGCGCCACCACCGTCCAAATCCTAACCGCCCTTATATACAGAGGCCCCGGCATAGTGCGCCGCATCAACGAGCAGATGCTCGCCCTTATGGACGCCGACCGCGTGGTAGCCCTAGGATGACGATGACGCGCGCCCGCCGCTATCCCCGCATCAGCGCATCTACCTCCGCCCGCGCGGGCATAGCGTCCTGCGCCCCACGCTTGGTCACCGCCAGCGCGCCCGCCGCCGACCCGAACCGCAGCGCCGCCGCAAGCGCCTGCCCCTCCGCCAGCGCCACCGCCAGCCCCGCGCCGAATGCGTCGCCCGCCGCTACGCTGTCCACCGCGTTCACCGCAAACGGCTGCGCGAAATGCGTTGCGCCCGACTCCGTAGCCGCAACCGCGCCCTGCTCGCCCAACTTCACCACCGCCGCGCCCGCGCCCTTTGCCACCAGCGCCTCCGCCGCCGCAAATGCCGCCGCCCTGTCCACCACCGCTATCCCCGTCAGCGCCTCCGCCTCGCCCCGGTTCGGCGTGATAACATCCGCCGCGCCGAAACCCTCCGCGGACATCTCACCCGCCGGCGCCGGATCCCATATCACCCGCGCCCCCACGCCGCGAGCGTATCGCGCCGCCGCCAACGAAATCTCCGCCGGAATTTCCAACTGCAGCATCAGCGCATCCGCCCCGTCCAGCGCGCGCCTAACCGAATCCAACTCAGCATCCCCGCACGCCATATTCGCGCCGTACACCGCTACGATGCTATTGCGACCGGCAGCGTCAACAACGATCATAGCCACGCCCGTAGGATACTCGTCGTCAACGCCTATCCCGCCAACATCAACCCCGTTGGCTGCAAGCCCGTCAAGCAGCTCGCGCCCGAACCCGTCCGCGCCAACCCTGCCCGCCATCCGAACCCGCGCCCCTAGCCGCGCCGCCGCGACCGCCTGGTTCGCGCCCTTGCCGCCCGCCGCCGTGAAGAACGACTCACCCGCCAGCGTCTCGCCCTCTTGCGGCATACGGCCCACCCGCGCAACCAAGTCCATATTCACGCTGCCCAAAACCGCTATCACGGCGCTAGTCTTGGATGCCGTATTAGACGCCATTGCCTTGCTCCCTCATCCTATCAAGCCGTCCGACAGCAACTCTTCCAATACGCGCGCAACGCCGTTGTCCGCGAAGTTGGGCGCTACCCTGTCAGCAGCCGCCAGCGCCTCCGGCACGGCGTCCCCCACCGCTATCCCCAATCCCGCCCAGCGCAGCATCGGCACATCGTTATACCCGTTGCCGAATGCCGCGACCTCGCCGCGCGCTATCCCGAAATGCTCGCACAAAAACGCCAGCGCGCTATCCTTGCCCCCGTCCGGATGCAGTATCTCGCAGAAATGCGGCAACGACCGCGTTACGCACAACTCATCCGCCCCAACACGCGCCCGCATGCCCGCCTCCAGCGCCGCTATGCCCGCCTCATTTCCCTCCCCCACGACCACTATGCGCGTCAACTCAGCCGCCGCTACCTTTCGCAAATCCCCCACGACTTCGACAGCCATACTATTGCGCTCCCCATACGCCGCAGCCCACTCGTCCGGCCGGTTCACATATATCCCGCCCGCGTGGTATCCCACCACAAGCATATCCGCCGCTGCCGGCTGCGCCTCCAGCGCATCCAGCGCCGTCAGCGCCATCCCCTCGCTCAGCGGGCAATGCCGCAGCGTCTCGCCGCTAACCGGATTGGCGATATACGCGCCCTGCGCCGACGAAATCGGCGCGTCTATGGCAAGATCCGCCCCACTTCGCGCCGCCGACCCGAATGTGCGCCCCGTTATCAGCGTAACCACCGCTCCGGCGTCCCGCGCCGCCGCAACCGCCCGCCGCGTGCGCCGCGCTATCGGCGACCCTATGCCGCCTATCGTCCCGTCTATGTCAAGCGCTATCAGTCTGTATCCCATTTGCCCGCCTTGCCCCGCGCCGCTTGCTATCCTGTGCTATAATGAACCAACGCCGCCGCGAACATCGGCGCTATCCACAGCCCGCCGCGATTGCTCCCGCCCCGGCTGCGTTAAGATGATTGATGATTGCGGATGCGACGGATACGCGGCGATTTCGTCGGCGATAGATATTGCGGCAGATATAAGAGGATATGAGAGGGCGTCAGCGATGCGCGCGGGAACTGGAACTGCTATGATTGCGATGATTGCTAGGACAAGAACCGGAACGACAACACGGAAAGGCTGCCGAAATGATGAACCTGCTGAACCTGCTCAAGCGCATCCCGCCGCGCCTAATGCTGTGGATCCTAATCCTGCCCGTAGTCATCTACCTGCTGCTGACCGCCCTGTCAGAGCGCGGCGGCTAGTCGCGCACCTCAACGATCATCTCGATCTCGACCGGAATGTCATTCGGCAGCGACGCCATCCCCACCGCCGACCGCGCATGCCGGCCGCGCTCGCCGAACACCTCCACCAGCAAGTCCGAGCAGCCGTTGGCGACCGCCGGCTGCTGCGTGAACTCCGGCGCGCAGTTCACCATAGACAGCAGCTTAACCACCCGAACCACGCGATCCAGATCCCCCAAGCTGCTCTTCAGCCGCGCCAGCAGATTGATCCCGACCAGCCGCGCCGCCTCATACCCCTCCTCCTGCGTCAGATCCCTGCCCACCTTGCCATTGGGAACGCTGCCGTCCGCCCTCGCCGCCGGCCCAAGCCCCGCCACGAACAGCAGGTTCCCCGTCCGAACCGTCGGCACATAGTTGGCGATAGGCTGCGGGCTATCCGGCAGGCTAATCCCCAGCTCCGCTATCCGCTTTTCAATCACTGCCATAAATCCAATGCCTCCCTTAAATTTTGCAAACCGCATTGTAACCGATTGAGCCGCCATATGTCAGGCGTCAGCCCCAAATCGCTAATCACTCACGCGCCCGCCCATCAAAAAGCCATTAGTGGAAAAGAGGGATGCCATATGAAACCCGCCGCGCCCCCTGCAACGCCCTACCCCGCCAGCTACTGGGTAATCCCCGGCAAACTGCTCGCCGGCCAATACCCCGCCGCCTTTGACGACGCGTCCACCCGCGACAAACTAGCCCGCCTTGCCGCCGCCGGCGTCAACGCATACATAGACCTAACCCAGCCCGGCGAACAACTCCCCTACGCCCACCTGCTCCCCGACGGCGCAACCCACCAACGTTTCCCCATCCAAGACCTAAGCGTCCCCCAATCCCACGCCCGCATGACCGCCATCCTAGACGCCATAGACGCCGGCTTGCGGCGCGGCGCTGTAATCTACATCCATTGCTACGCCGGCGTTGGCAGAACCGGCACAGCCGTCGGCTGCTACCTCGCCCGCCGCGGCGCCCCCGGCGAACCCGCCCTCGCCGACCTCGCCGACCTATGGCAACATTGCGCCACATCCGCCTACCGCCAATCCCCCGAAACCCGCCAACAGCGCCAATACATCCTAGATTGGCGCGAGCAACCCCCCGTCGGCGGCGATCCCCCAAGTGTGCTACAATGCCGCTAAGCAATACCCAAACGATCCGCCGCGCGAATTGGATTAGGCGCGGCGTTTCAACCAAACAATAAACAATATAGGAGAGAGGAGAGGCAACTATGGTTCTCGCAGATCCCGCGGTCAGGCTATCCAAAGTCAACCACCTCACCTACAACGTCGTTGACAAAGAGCGCGCCACCCGCTTTTGGGTGGATGTGCTTGGCGTCAAGCAGATCCCCAGCGCCGTGAACGGCGAGCATATCATCTGGCTGCAGCTCCCCAGCGGCACTATGGTTCACCTCATAGAGAACGCCGACGGCATATCCCACCCATCCCACCACGGCGCCTTCGAGGTAGAGGACATAGACGCCGCCTACGAAATCCTCAAGGCAAAGGGCGTCAAGATAGAAAGCCCCGAAATCGGCGTCCGCAACGACGGCCAGCGCGTGTTCTTCATATCCGACACCGAGGGCAACCGCATCGAGATATGCACAAAATCCGGCTTTGGCGTCCTGGTATAGGCAAGCGCCAAGCCCGGCTTTGCCGCGCCCGCCTAGGCAAACGCCAATATCCGCGCCGGATTGTCAATCGTGATTGCCCGCGCGTCGGCGTCCGAAAAACCCTTGCGCCGCATGCGCGGCACGATGTTCGCCGCGATATGCCCATACCCATGCCCGCCGTAGCGCGCCAGCCGGTGGTTCGTGCAGATGTCCTGCCCGATAACCACCCGCGCGCCATAGCCCGCGTTCACAACGCGCTTGATGATGTCAAGCCGCTGGGCGTCGCTCGGCATATCAATGTCCGCCAGCGGATAGTACGACGACTCGTTCCCGAACAGATCCCACTCCAGATAGCAGCCGCTCGCCGCAACCCTGAGTATGCCCTCAAGGTCAAATATCGTGCGATCCAGATGCCCCATAATCACCCGGCCGATGTCCGCGCCCGCCGCCGCAAGCGTGTCCAATATCTCGCTTGGCGCGTCCGGATGCCGCCCGGGATGTATCAGTATCGCCGCGCCCGTCTCGCGCTGCGCCAGCGCCGACGCCCGCAGCGACTTGCGCTCATTCGGCGTCAGCGGCCATGTGCAGCCCACCTCCCCGATTATCCCCGCCTTGATGCCGCTGCCGTCCGCCCCCTCCGTGATGTCCCCGATAATCACGCGCGCCAGGTCGTCGGCGTCCCGCGCATCCATATCCGGCGGATGCACTGCGTCCACATAGTAGCCCGCGCCCATAACCACATTGACGCCCGCGTGCTGCGCTATGCCCGCCAGCGCGCGCGGATTGCGCCCTATGCCGATAGTCGTGGCGTCCACAATCGCGCCGCCGCCCGCCTCCCGATACCGCGCCGCCTCCGCTATCGCCGCGTCCACATCCATCAGCTCCAAGTTCGCGCGGTTGCTGTAATGGTTGTGCCGTATCCACCCCATATTCTCCAGCGTCAGCGGCGCGTCCGCCATCCCCGCGTCCGCCCCGTCGTCCGGCGGCTTGAACATAAACGAAAAGTCTATGTACAGATGCTCATGCGTAGTCGTAACGCCCAGCTCCGACGGCTCGACCGCGCCCAATACCGTCTGAACCAGCCCTTGCATGCTAGACATAGGAATCGCTCCTTTCGCCTGGGATTATGCGGATGGGTTATGCGGATGGGTTATGCGGGAATTATCGGGATTTCGCTTTCGGCGGCATTATAGCAACGATAGCCCGCAACCGAAAGCCAGCGCCGCGCGGCATCTCTCGCCCGCTGCCCCTAACGCGATTGGCTTGCGAAAATCTGCTTGGCGATTGATGTTGTAAGAATTGCGCTTGTTAAGGTAAAATACGGCAACTGAGAGCGATAGTGTATAATAGAAAGGTTTTGATGCGAAACCCAGCGTGATACGCGCTTGTCGCATCCGCTTTCAAGTCAACCTAACGATACCCATAGGATAGCCAACTTATCCAATCCAAGATTACCAAAGACACCCAAGCCATAGAAACCCAAGGAGGAAAGTGAGTATGGCAAACGATGTTGCCCAAATAGCCCACCTGATGCGCCGCGCCGGCTTTGGCGCCACCCGCGCCGAACTGGACGACCTCGCCGCCAAAGGCTACGAGGCGGTGGTGGAAGACCTGCTGACGCCTGAGCGGTTCGGCGAAATGGAAGAGGACGTCTGGAAACGCTACAACCTTGAGCTCAGCTACACCGACTCCCTGCCCGCCCACACCGGCCGCTGGATCTACCGCATGGTCAACTCCGAGCGCCCGCTGGAAGAGAAGATGGCGCTGCTCTGGCATCAGGTATTCGCTACCGCGTGGTACAAGGGCGAGCATGTCCCCTCCATCGTGCAGCAGATTGAGACGTTCCGCGAAGTCGGCATGACCGACATCCGAACCCTGCTCGTGGCGCTCGCCAAAGATCCCGCGATGAACTACTGGCTGGACAACTGCGAAAACCACAAGGGCGAACCCAACGAAAACTGGGGGCGCGAACTGCTGGAGCTGTTCTCTATGGGCGTAGGCCACTACACCGAAGAGGACATCAAGAACGCATCCCTCGCCTTTACCGGCTGGACTTTCACCCAGCCCATACCGCTCTACCCATTCGGCAGCTACGACGCCGAGTTCAAGTACATCCCCGAAGACCACGACGAATCCCAAAAGACATTCCTAGGCGAAACCGGCAACTTCAACGGCGAGGACATCATTGACATCATCGTCAAGCAGCCCGCCACCGCCGCGTTTGTCTGCCGCCACCTGTACAACTTCTTCGTCGCCGACGAGCCGCAAGTCCCCGCGTGGGAACTTGAGCCGCCGCGCGATCCCGAGGCGATAGAAACCCTAACCGCCGCCTACTTCGAGCATGACGGCGAGATACGCCCCATCCTGCGGGCGCTGTTCAATTCCGACTTCTTCAAAGAGGCGCGGTTCAAGAAAGTCAAAAGCCCCGCCGAACTCGTGGCGGGCGCGATTAAACTCGTCGGCACATACAAGTTCCCCGACCCGAAAGAGGGCATCGGCACGCTCGGCTCCGCCACCGCCGTTATGGGGCAGCAGCTTATGAACCCGCCCACCGTGGAGGGCTGGCACACCGGCCACGAGTGGATAGACGGCGGCACGCTCAACGAGCGCATCAACTTCGCCGTCAACCAGCTCAACGATATGTCCAAGCCCGGCATCCGCGCCATCATAGACCGGATGGGCGCGCAGGGCGGCGAGCTCTCCCCCCACGAATTCGTGGACACGGCGCTTGAGCTCGCGGGCTACGTCGAAGTGGGCGACGACACCAAAGCCGGCCTGCTGCGCTACGCATCCGCCGCCGGCAACCTGCGCTTTGACAGCGACCAAGCCGCCACCGAAAGCGCCACCCACATCGGCAGGATGCTGCAGCTCATCGTATCCACCCGCGAGTATCAGTTCGCGTAACCCTAACCTGCGCTATCGCCTTGCGCCATCAACAAACCAACCGCGCGGCGCAACTCATTGCATACGCCATACGCCGCGCGGCAGCGAAAATCAACGCGGTAGTAAATCACAACTCACAACGCGGGAAATTCACAAACGCGGCAACCACAATCATCAGCAAATATCAGTCAGCTCAGTAGCCCAAAAAGGAGGCGCGCAGATGCCGACGAATGGCAACGGAAAAGATCCCGTCCTGGTCATAGTGCAGCTGTCGGGCGGCAACGACTTTATGCACACGCTCATCCCCTACAACAGCCCCACCTACTACGACAACCGCAAGCTTGTGCGAATCGAGCGCGAAGACGTCCTGCCGATTAACGACGACCTCGCGTTCAACCCCAACTTCAGGCCCGTCAAGGATATGTTTGACGAGGGCAAAGTGGCGATTGTGCAGGGCATTGGCTACCCCAACTCCAACCGCTCCCACTTCCGCGGCATGGACATCTGGCACACCTGCGAACCCGACAAGGTCGTAACCGAGGGCTGGGTCGGCAAGGCGCTGCGCGAACTCGATCCCAAAGGCGAGGATGAGCTCACCGGCATAAACTTCGGCTTGGGCTTGCCCCGCGCTATGGCGGTTCCCGGCGTCCCCGTCACCTCCGTCAACGACCTGGACAACTACGGCCTGATGACCGGCATCGGCGAGGACGAACAGCGCGACCAGGCGCTGCAGATCTTCAAGGATATGTACGCGCAGGCTATCGGCACGGGCCCCGTGATGGAATACCTGTCCCGCACCGGCATGGACGTCCTGCGCGGCGCTGACCGGCTCAAGGTCGCCCCCTCGCAGTACTCATCCGACGTGGAATACGGCGACTCCGGCATAGCCAAGAGCCTGCGCGACATCGCCCGCGTCCACACCGCCGGGCTAGGCACGCGCATCTTCTACACAAGCCACGGCGGCTACGACACCCACGCCAACGAAAACCCGACGCATCCCAAACTGCTGCAAGACCTGTCCGGCGCCATCCGCGACTTCTTCGACGACCTCAACGAACACGACGCCGCGGACAACGTGGTGATGTACGTGTTCACCGAGTTCGGGCGGCGCATCAAAGACAACGGCAGCGGCACAGACCACGGCAGCGGCGGCGGCGCGTTCATCATCGGCGAACCCGTCAACGGCGGCCTATACTCCGAATACCCATCGCTCAGCTCCGACAAGTGGGCCAAGGGCGAAGACCTGGAACACACCATTGACTTCCGCGGCATCTACGCCACCCTGCTAGAGCAGTGGATGGGCATTGACGCGCCCGACATCGTCAACGGCTCTTACGAGCAGATAACCCCGTTCAAGTAGCCGCGCGCAAGGCGGCAAACTGACGGCGAACAACTTGCGGCAGACTAATCAACCGCCGGCGGACGGCGCGGGCAATGCGCCCCCTAATGCGTTGCGCCGCCCATCCGCCGGCGGTCTAACATCCAACGGCTTAATATCCAACGCCAGCGAGGTGCGATTATGAGCAAACCCTACGGCTTGCTAAGGTCAGGCTTTCCCTACTACATGACGCTCGGAATGCGCCGCGTCACATCCAACGCGGTGGACATCGCATTCGGCAAAGAAGAGCGCATCTACATCCTCTGCCGCGGCGGCCTGGGCACCGACGTGCGCCGGATCAACTGGGCGGACGACAACCTAGGCACAATCGGCGGCGGCACATTCCAATGGCCCTCCGGCCTCCTCTGCGACGAAGATGAGCGGCTGTACATATCCGACGAGGCGCACAACAAAGTGTTCGTGATGGACAAAGACGGCAACGAAATAACCCGCTGGGGCGAAGAGGGCGATGACGCCGGCCAGTTCAACCGCCCCGCCGGCATCACATTCGATCCCGACGGCAACATTGTCTTGTCTGACACGATGAACCACCGCGTCCAAAAGTACACGCGCGATGGCGAGTTCATATCCCAGTTCGGCGAGCGGGGCTGCGGCGAGGGCGAGCTGAATATGCCTTGGGGCGTCGCGGTGGACGACGCCGGCGACGTCTACGTCGCCGACTGGCGCAACGACCGCGCGCAGAAATTCTCGGCGGACGGCGACTTCCTGATGAGCATAGGCGGCGCCGGCAAGGGCAAGGGCGAACTAGACCGCCCCACAAGCGTCGCCGTGGACAAGGACGGCGACGTCTACGTCGCCGACTGGGGCAACGACCGCGTCCAGCTCTTTGACGCCGAGGGCCGCTTTGTAGAGCAGTTCATAGGCGACGCCAACCTATCGCGCTCTGCCCGCGAGTACATCTTGGCGAACCCGGTCACGCTACGCCTGCGCGAAATGGCGGACTTGGAGGCGACCAAGCGCCTGCGCGCCCCGCTAACCGTGCGCGTGGACGACGAAAGCCGCCTCTACATCACCGACTTCGGCTCCCACCGCATCCAAATCTACAAAAAAGAGGCATACGCGCTCACCGAACAAGAGATAGCCCCGCCGCTGAGAAACCCGGTGCTGTTCACCACCTAAGCGTTGCCGTTCCCCGCATAAGCGAATACGCCGCATACAACAAGCATCTACATAAAGAGAGCGAGCCAATGGGCAGCAGACTCGCCGGCAATGGCGCGGACAATGTGTACGCCGCCGCCTCGCGGTGGGTTCACCACGCCTTGCAATCCGACGGCTCGCTCTTCACCCCCGGCAGGCCGATATGGTCAAGCGCGCGGCTTGAGCAAGTTCGGCGCAATGTCCTGGACAAGCCGGCCACAGGCGATAATTTCTTGGAAAAGTTACATCGCCAACTGGCGGGCTGCCCGCCTAAGGCATATCAACTGATTGCTGAGGCGTTGTACATCCATTACCTTGCGCGAACTAATGTCAATCGCGCTACGAAAGTCAACAACATCAACCTGCCGCTTGGCTGGTCGGCGCGGCCGGGTGAAATTCCCGCATATCTCATTAAGCCTCTCGAATCCGGCTTATCAAACTTCCTTGCGGGCCCTGCCCTCCCGTCATATGTAGCCTTTCTGATTGAATTCGCCGAGCAATGGAAAGAGCAAACGCACGGCGACCGAGACGAAATGCTCAAGAACCCTTGGGCGTTCAAAAATTTCGCAACGGGCTTGGAATTCCAAAGCGCGCCGCTCAAAGGCAAAGACACAAATCCGAATATGCAGAGAGAGGCGCTGCTCCACCTAATCCATCCCGACGCTTTTGAGGCGATATTCAACGCCGCCCACAAACAGCAGATAGCCCGCGCTTTTCCCGATGCCGTCAAAGACGCAAGCGCCGACGTTGACCGCAAGTTGCAATGGATCCGCGCCAACCTTGAGCAACAAATCGGCGCTCACGACCATTTCTTTGACAAGCCTGTAATTCGGGGATACTGGGATGATGAGGCAAGCAATTGCCTGCCATAGCGCGCAACCGCGCCGGACGGAGTCAAACCCGCCCCCATCGTTTGCCCCATTGGACTGCCTCTTTGCGCGAAAGTAGCCAAAAGATTTTGGGCTGGGATAATCAAGGCATTATGGCAGGATTTGGGCATCATCAAGAACGCATCCATTGCTAACCGCCATCGCTAACCGGCTGCCGTTTCCCCCGCGCCGCCGCGCCGCGCCCCATCCCGCGCTCGCCGACATCGAGCGCCGCGCGCAGCCAAGCCTGTGGCGCAAGACGCGCTATGTGCTGCGCCGCTGGCCGCTATTCCCCCTGCTCATCATCGGCTCGCTTGTGGCGGGCGCGCTCTTCGCCGACGCCATATCCCCCAGCAAGCCCAACCTGCAAGACCTGCGCGACCGCACCGCCGCGCCGTTCTGGTATCGGCAGTGCGCGCCAGACGAAAAGCCCTACCTCGCCGCCGTATGCAGCCGCGGCGGCGAATACATACTCGGCGCGGACGCCCTCGGCCGCGATGTGCTGACGCGCATCATACACGGCGCGCGCGTATCGCTCACGCTCGCCGCCATCAGCCTCACGCTGGGGATGCTCGTGGGCGTAACGCTCGGCTTGACGGCGGGCTACTTCGGCAGGTTCACCGACGAAATCATAATGCGCCTCACCGACATCGCCACCGCCATACCCTACCTGCTCTTGGCGCTGGTAATCGTAGTCGTGGCGGGCCAAAAATACATCGTCATCGTGGGCGTCTTGGCGCTTGCGAGTTGGCCCGAAATCACGCGGCTTGTGCGCGGCCAGACGCTGCAGCTCAAGACGCTGGACTACGTCGCTTTGGCGAAAGTATCCGGCGCGTCCACGCTGCGAATCCTGCTGCGCCACATCCTGCCCGGCGTGATGAACACGCTCGTAGTGGCGACCACGCTGCAGGTCGGCGGCATAATCCTAGCCGAATCCATCCTAGGCTACCTAGGCGCCGGCGTGCCGCCGCCAACGCCCGCGTGGGGTTCAATGGTATCCGACGGCCGCGCCTACCTATCCAACTCATGGTGGGTAGCCTTCTTCCCCGGCATGGCGATATTCCTAACCGTACTCGCCTTCAACTTCATAGGCGACTGGCTGCGCGACCGCTGGGACACGCGGCTGCGGCAGGTTGCCTAATCGCGCCGCCTAGCAGTATTGGCTAAGGGAATTGGGCAAGCGGATAAACCGAACTGCACAAATTCCCTCAGGTATTCTTACCTTGCAGTGCTGATATGATATACTTGCCCTAAACCGCTCCGAAACCGCTGAAAGGCAGGTGTCATTATGGCGAGCCAAAGAGTGTACAGACATGACGCGCTATGCCCGAAATGCGGCTCGAATTGGGTCAAGAAAGACGGCCACTCGCGCGGCAAGCAGATATTTAAGTGCAACCAGTGCGGCCGCAAGCATCAAGAGGGCGCAAAGCATCGGTTCACCGATGAGCAGAAAGAGCAGGCTGTGAAGATGTGCGCGGAGGGGATGAGCCTATCGGCGACCGCCCGCGTGATGGGCGCGAGCGTACCCACTGTAAGCAAGTGGGTCAAAAAAAGGGGGCCTTGGCGAGAGAGCGTCTGACGCGCTTTATAGAGTGGCGTACAAGTGGGCGGCAAGACAGCGTCCGCGCGTCTATTGTGGCGTTTGATGAGATGTGGACATACTTGGGGATAAGGCGCGGCGAGCGGCGTCAAGACCTGTGGATATGGACTGCGGTGGTGGAGGAACGGGACGGAGTCCGCTGGCGGATGTATGAGGTGGGCGGCAGAGACTTGTCCGCGTTCTCGCGCTTGCTGGATCGGCTGCCGGGAGCTGACAGGTATGAGACAGACGCTTATCCGGTGTACGAATGGCTGCCTCGGGACAGGCATGTGATAGGCAAGGGCGGAGCGGTGAACTGGAATGAGGGGCTGCACTCTAAGCTGAGGAGCAAACTCAACAGGCTGGTAAGGCGGACAAAGGGCTACACAAAGAGCGTGGAGATGCTGAAACATCTGCTGGCGATAGTGTTTGAGGAGTGCCTAAATCAGTCCATCAAATCAATGAACACTGCAAGGTAAGAATACCATTCCCTCAAATTCGCTTGACATCACGCCATTCCCGCCTATAGAATTATTGTTCGCAAGAAAAGTTCTATCACGCGGAGGCGACGATGCTAATCAGACACACCCCCGACACCTTCGAGAAACTGCACATCCTAAGCGGCATGGCGAGCGACGACATCCTGGCGCGCCCCGCTCCGGGCAGAACCACGCCCGCGCCGTACACATCCGCCCGCCGCAATCCCGCGCCCGGCGTGTACAAAGCCGCTATGCCCAACGGCAAATTCATCAACCTGATGCGCGTGATGTTCACCGACTTCTGCAAAATGGACTGCCACTACTGCCCCAACAGCCACTGGGTTCCCCGCAAGCGCTACGCCTTCAAGGTGGACGAACTCGCCAACGCCTTTATGGAAATGCGCCGCCGCTATATGGTGGACGGCCTGTTCCTCAGCTCAGGCATCGCGGGCAGCGGCTCCAAAACCACCGAGCGCCTGCTCAAAGTCGTGGACGCAATCCGCAACAAGCACGGGTTCAAGGGCTACATCCATATGAAAGTGATGCCCGGAACCGACTACCAACTGGTCGAGGCGGCATACCGGCTAGGCACGCGCCTGTCCGTCAACATCGAGACGCCCACCATAGAGATGATGCGGCGCCTAAGCAAAATGAAAGATATGCAGCGCGACATCCTAGATCCGATGAGCTGGGTGGACAAGCTCATAAAGCAGAATCCGCAAGGCAAAGGCGTAACCGTCGGGCAGGCGACCCAAATGGTCGTGGGCGCGGCGGACGAATCCGACTGGGACATCTTTGAGCGCATAGACCAGCTCTACGGCGAGTGGAACTTCAAGCGGGTATATTACGCGCCCTTCCAACCCGTGCGCTACACGCCGCTGGAGGAGCATCCCGCAACGCCGATGATCCGCGAGCATCGCCTCTATCAGGTGGACTGGCTCAAGCGCGTGTACAAATACCGCAACGACGAGCTGCGCCTAGCCTACGACGCCAACGGCTTTTTGCCCCACGAAGACGACCCCAAACAGGCGATAGCGGTGGAAAACCTGGACGCCTTCCCCTTGGACGTCAACGCCGCCACGCGCGAACAGCTCCTCAGAGCGCCCGGCGTCGGCCCCACATCGGCGGAGCGCATCATACGCAACCGGCGCGCCCACCGCATAGACAACTGGCGCGACCTGCAAGCGATGGGCGTAGTCCGCAAGCGCGCCTGGCCCTTCCTCCGCTTCCCCGGCCACCGCCCGCCCCGCGCCCAGCAGCTGCGCCTAGACCTATTCGGCGAAAGCGCCAAGCAACAGCGGCGTCAGCAAGCCGCGCAAGCCAGCGCCGCCCAATCCCGCGCTCATCAAGCCAGCGCAACCGCCATTACGCAATCCCCCGCCACCTGCGGCGTCGCCACCGGGGCGTCCTGCGGAGGCTGCCCCCTCTACGGCGCGCCCGGCCACCCTGGGCATGCGGGCAGCGCGGCGGCATAGCGGCGCAAGCCCCGGCGCAAGCGCGTTATTCACCAGCGTACGTGGGCGTGGCGGATGAGGGGGCAGCTACGTGCGGTATCCCCGCCGGCGCCTCATCCGACACGACGCGCACATCCTCAAACACAAACGGCCCCACAATGTTTTCGCCGCCTTGGATGTCCAGTGTCAGCGATGTTTTGTATTCGGGAATGATGCCAATGAAAGTGAATTGACGCCATTGATGTCCTCTAGGCGATAGGTCGTCAAAGGTGGTTTCGCCGCCTGTATATTCATATGGATTGCCTGTATTATCCACCAAAGTCGCTTTGCCCATTAGGTCTGTTCGTCTAGCCGCCTCATTTGCGGGTTCTATCCAAAGCTGGAAGTTTATGGGGAAGACAATCATTTTGGCTACGCGATACTCTCTTTCTCCAATTGAAAACCGCGTATCTAGCGGCACGATTACTGGCCCGTCCGGCGGATCTTCAATAGCGGTCTTGTACGCAGTTCCCAAGTCTATGGTCACGCTGCCTGACACATTGGCAGGGATGAGATAAGTCCCTAGGCTCACGTCTACGAGTTCGCCTTCGCCGCCCGGTATCCTGGATTCAAGTGGAAACCTTTCTAATCCGGCTTTAGGTGAATTGGACAAAGTGAGGATATTGTCCGCGCGTGTTAGAGATACGCCGTTAATCATCTGCGAGGGTTCGATTTCCGGCGCGATGTATGAATAAGAGTATGCCACAGAAAAGTCCCGCGCCGAGTGCGTAATGCTGTCCATAACCACGGTGACGCCGTCAATCGTCAGGCTTTGGTTGAAATCTTGGCGCGTAGAGTATCCGGGATCGCGCGCAGGCGTTGCAGTCGGCTGCGCTCCGCCGCCCGCGCACCCCTGCAAGCCCAGCGCCAGCGCCGCAACAGCAAGCAGCCAAGCGCACCTAGCCAGTGCCGTGCAGATCATCATTTTCGCTGACATATCATCTCCCTATTTGCCTCGTCATTCGCTCGCGCCGCTTGTCCCCGGCGTCGCCCCCGCCGGCGCCTCATCCGACACCACGCTCACATCCTCAAACACAAACGGACCCACAATGTTTTCGCCGCCTTGGATGGTCAGCGTCAGCGATGTCTTGTATTCGGGAATGATGCCAATGAAAATGAACTGGCGCATCTGATGGCCTTTAGGCGACAGGTTATCATATGTAGTTCGGCCACCTATGTATTTATATGGATTGCCCGTATTGTCAACCAAAGTCGCTTTGCCTAGATCGGTTTGTCTAGCCGCCTCGTTGACGGGTTCTAGCCAGAGGCGGAATTCTATGGGGAAAACAATCATTTTGGCTACGCGGTATTTTCTATCCCCAATTGAAAACTCCGCATCCAGCGGCGCGATTGTTGGGCCGTCGTTAGGCGGATTGTCCATAGCGGTCTTGTACGCCGTTCCCAAGTCTATGGTTACGCTGCCCGACACATTGGCGGGAACGAGATATGAGCCTAGGCTTATATCCACAAGTTCACCTTCGCCGCCCGGTATTCTGGAGTTGAGAAGATAGCCTTCAGTGCCAGGGAATATGATAGTTCCGTCTGCGCGGGTAACGGAAAATCCTGTGAGCAGTTGCTTTGGATTGACGCCAGGCGTAGTGGATGAATACGAAAACTTTGGCGAAATGCGGCTTGCCGAGTGAGTAACGGCGTCCAGAACGACGGTAACGTTGTCTATTGTCAGGCTGCGATTGAAAATTTGAGTCGTCGAGTATCCCGGCTCGCGCTCAGGCGTTGCCGTCGGTTGCCCACCCTGCTCCCCAGCCGCGCACGCCATCACCAGGATTGCTGTGGCGGCGACGAGCGCCAATCCCAATACAAGCCCACCCGTTTCGCTGCCCAATCTCTTTGGCATCAACACCCTTTTATCCCTCCGCGCACACCGCAAGCGCCTGCGCCCAAAACGGGACGCGGCGCAATGGGGCTAGGCGGCGCAGCGGGGATAGTCGAGATAGCGTTGGCATCACGGCGGCAATTATAGCAAAGCAAGCGTTTGGGCGGGCAATGGGCTATTGCGCCGCGGGGAACTCTACGCCCCATACCCTACCCTCGCCGCTGACGAACTGCCCTGTGCGGATGCGCTCTATCGGATAGTCGGGCAACTCGCGCTCAGCCACGCACTTGTCGCCTATGCGCGCGCCGTGTTCGGCGAATTGGAAGTCAAGGTTGGCAAAGCCGGATTCGCGTCTAGCCGCCGGCAGGTCGGCGGGACTTGCGGGGGTGATGTGCAGGAAGAATCGCGCGTCGGCGTCGCCCGACTCGCAGTTTTCTTTGAGATACGCCAAGCCGTTGCCGCGCAGATACACATCGAACTTAGACTGCGCGGCGGGCGGGCCGTAATCGCCGGCGGCAATGCCATCATACAACGCCTGAGCCGCGGCGCGAGCCGCCAAGTCAATGTCTGCGCGCCATGTCAGTTCGCCTTTCACGCTCTGCCCGGTTCTTATGCGGGCTATCGGGTAGCCGGGCAAGAACTGCTGGCTGATGCACTTGCCGTCAAAGAACGCGGCAACGCCGAAATCGCGGTTCTCAAAGCCAAACTCGCGCCTGTCCGCGGGCAAGTCGGCGCGGTTGACGGGAAAGAAGTGCAGGAATATCCCAAAATTGGCGTTTGGCTCCGGCGGAGCGCAATCGGCGTTGAGGTAGCGCAACTCGCCATTATGAATATAGACGTCAAAGTCCGCGCGAGCGAGCAGAGTCCCGTTTGCGGCGGCGTCAGCGTATGCCGCGCGATAGTGGTCGAGGTATGCGTCGGAGTTCGGCGCGATGATCTGCGTAATGACGCTGCCGTATTCCTGAATGCTATGCAACATCGGCGGATCCGGCGTGTTATATCTATAATAGAAATCCGCGTAAAAGATAAAGTCCGCCTCATTGCGCTCAGGAAAAACGATGCGCTCCCTATCGCTTGAAGGCAGGATAAGCGCGCTTTTATTTTCATGCCAAACGCGCAGCGCGCCATCCGGGTAGCGCGCAAGCAGATACTCCAGCATTTGCCCATGCGTCAGTTGGAAGTAATCCATATCATAATGCTTGGCAAGCGCGTCGGGCGTCTTGGTATCCACAAGCGGGTTGAAATAAACCTGTTGATTGGGATGCAGCGCCGCCATAGCGGTCAGCGTGGTTATCAATCCAAAGCCCGCCGCGCCATATGCAAGCGGCCGCCGCAACCCGCCGCGGCGAATCCAGCCGGGCAACCACGCTCCAACTTTCCAAATATCCCTCCCCACATTAATGTTCGCAATTGTATGCAGCCCAACCGCCGCAAGCAAGCAGAACGGCGCCCACAGGAAATACATATGTCGCCAGCCGTTGTAGATGTTGAATTGCAGGATGATGGCAACCGCCACAGGCAATACTACGCAGCCCAGCAGTAGGACGCGAAAGCGAATATCGCGGTCGCGCAACGCGGGGATAGGACGCGATATGCCTTGCCAGCAGACCGCCGCCGCGCCCAAAGCGCCCAGCGCCAGCGCGACCGGAGGCGCGGTTATCGCAAACCATACCGGGATGTAGGTCCACGGCACGGCGTCAGATCCGTAAATCTCGCCCATAAACAGGCTATCTACAAGGCCGGGGTGATGGGACAGCGCTCGGACGCCCTCAATGAACCGCAACGGGTTCTCCCAGTAGTACGGGTGAATGATATATGCCGTCGCCAGCGCCGCCGCCGCGAATATCCCTCCGGACGCTAATATGCGCTTGCGCTCTCCCCTGCCCGCTTGCCACAGATCTAGCCCGCGCATAGCCAGTATCATCGGCAGCAGCATTAGCCCGAAAGGACGCATATTTATCGCCAAGCCCACGACTGCCCCGCACAGCAGGAACGCGCCAAGCGTGTCTTTGCGAAAGGCGCGATGCGCCAGATATAGCGCGATTATCATCATAACCGCGAAAGGGACGTCCTTTACATTGAAGAACGAGTGGGCGTACAAACGCGGATGCAGCAGGAACAGCAGCATAGCCAGCAGCGCTACCCAACGGCTGCCCATCGTCCGATAGGCGATCATGCCGCAGACAAAGCCGCCCGCGATAAAGAACAGGTGCATTATCAGATGGCGCGTCAGATAGATGTCGCGGGTGTCTTGCAGTCCGAGCGCGCGCTCAACCAGCAACAGGGGAATATCAAAAGCGCTGCCGTAGTAGCGATATGCGATATTATCGGGTTGGGACAGCCCGTTGATGTCGCTGGTAGCGATGTAGTCGATGTTGGCAATGGCGATGCTGCGATAGACAGTCTCATCCCCGATTACGCCGTAGTCGTCCAAGACAGCGACGCCCACGATAGCAAACACCGCGCACGCCGCCGCCGCTTGCGCCCAGAACGGGGTCCGGCGCAGCGAGGCTAGGCGGGATAGCGGGAATTGGGACAGCGTTGGCGTCATCACGCGGGGAATTATAGCAAAGCGGGCGCGTTAGCGGCTATGCGATGCCCGCAACATAACAAGCCTTGCGCGCGCCGCTACTCCGCGGCGAATTCGCGCGATTTGAAATAATTCCCTTGCGCGTATAACATAACGCGGTGAGATAGACAGCCGCGCGGCGAGTTCGCAAATCGCGCACTGTATAACGAAAGATAACCAAACCCATACACCGAAAGAGAGGCTACACAATGAAAGTAACCGACATCAAGATAACTATGTTCAACTGGAAATCCGACGACTGGTTCACTAACCCGCACACTCGGTTCGGGGGGGATACGCTGCTGGGGATAGTGACGGTGGAGACGGACGCGGGGGTGAGTGGGAACGCTTTTTTGGGGTCGTCTAGCCAGGGGGCGGATCACTATGCGCCGGCGCTGATGCAGTTTCTGAAGCCGGTTGTGGTGGGGAGGAATCCGCTGGATAGCGGGGCGATTTGGTGGGATATGTGGCGGCAGAACCGAAGGGCGGCGACGAATGCCATCGGCGCGATTGATGTGGCGCTGTGGGATATTAAGGGCAAGGTGGCAGGGCTGCCTATTCATCAGCTCATTGGGACATGCAGGGATAAGGTTCCGGCGTATTCCAGCACGGCTTGGCACGATACGCCGGAGCAGTACGCGGAGGAGGCTAAGCATTTCCAGGACATCGGCTGGACGGCGCATAAGATTCATCCGCACGGGGTTCCGAAAGAGGACATTGAGATCTGCCAAGCGGTGCGCGAGGCGGTGGGGCCGGATATGACGCTGATGCTGGACTCTATGTGGTCGTACTGCTACGAAGATTCGGTGCGGGTCGGGCGCGCGATAGAGGAGCTGGACTTCTTCTGGTATGAGGATCCGCTGGTGGAGGAGGACATCTATAGCTATGTCAAGCTGCGCGCCAAGATGGACATACCGATAATGTCCACCGAGTACGCGCCGGGCAGGCTGTACGGGATGGCGCACTGGATTCAGAGCTACGCCACCGACATCCTGCGCGGCGATGTGGCGGTGTCGGGCGGCATAACGCCGCTCATCAAGATAGCGCATCTGGCGGAGGCGTACAACATGAAGTTCGAGATACATCACGGCGGCAATTCGCTGAACAATGTGGCGAACCTGCATGTGACGATGGCTATCCGCAACTGCGACTACTACGAGGTGTTCCCCTGCACGGGCGCGAACAAGTACGCGCTGGTGAACGACATCGAGGTGGACGACAAGGGGCTGGTCTATGCGCCGACGGAGCCGGGCTTGGGCTATGAGATAGACTGGGATCTGGTCAAGCGCGAGTTCGTCAGGGATGTATCGTAGGCGAGTAGCCGCAGAATTTAGGCGGCGGGCGATACCCCAGGGGGATGCGTCGGAGGGCGATAATTCCTCTGGGGATATAGAGGGCAATGCGCCGGGAGGCGGCAAATGGACTTGGGTAAGAAGATAGCGCAATCGCCGTATCATCGCTGGCTGGGCGTGGAACTGCTGAGCGCCAAGCAGGGCGAGGTGGAGGCGCGGCTGCCGTTCCGCGAGGAGTTCCTGGCGTCGGACGACCGCCTCAGCGTACATGGCGGCATAATATCCACGCTGGCGGACTTGACGACCTGTTTCGCAATGATGAGCGCAACGGGCAGGGATGCGCCGAATATGAACCTGCATGTGGACTACCTGCGAATGGTTGGGCCGGATACGGATCTTATCGCGCGGGGCAGGGCAATCAAGACGGGGCGCAGCGTGGGCGTTGCGGATGTAGAGATACGCACGCTGAGCGGGCGGCTGGTCGCGGTGGGGCGCTCTACGCTCGTCAACAACGCGCCACCGCGCGAAACGCTCACGCGGGAATGAGCGGCTAATCACGGCGAGTAACGGGGAATCACAGGGGGCAACCGGCTATGCGCGCGGTGGTGATATACGAACACGGCGGGCGGGATAAGCTCACGCTGGACGAGGTTGCGACGCCCTCGCCGGCGGCGGGCGAGATCCTGTTGCGCGTGAGGGCGGTGGGCTTGAACTACCTGGACATATTCGTGCGGCGCGGGATGCCGGGCTTGCCGATTGAACTGCCGCGCATATCGGGCGGGGACATTGCGGGCGAAGTGGCTGAGCTGGGCGCGGGCGTAACCGGACTTGCGGTCGGGCAGCGGCTGCTGATAGATCCCGCCATCACAATGCCGGACGGCGCATTGGGCGCGCTGGGCGAAAGCGCAACGGGCGGGCTGTCGGAGTACATCGCCGTTCCCGCCGCCAACGCGATACCGCTGCCGGACGACGTAACCTATGTGCAGGCGGCGGCGCTGCCGATAGCCTACGGCACGGCTTGGCGGATGCTGAGAACGCGCGGCCGCGTCCGGGCGGGCGAGAGCGCGCTTGTGCTGGGCGCGAGCGGCGGCGTGGGGACGGGCGCGGTGCAGATAGCCAAGATGCTGGGCTGCAAGGTATTCGCCGCGGCGAGCAGTGATGATAAGCTGCGGCGGCTGCAAGAACTGGGCGCTGACTACGCGGTCAACTACATAGAGCATCCGGAGTTTCATCGCTATGTTCGCGGGCTGACGGGCGGCGAGGGCGTGGATGTGGTGGTGAACTACACGGGCGGCGATAGTTGGGTTCGCGGCTTGAAATCGGTGAAACACGGCGGGCGCGTGCTGACTTGCGGCGCAACCGCCGGCTTTGACCCGCCCACCGACATACGCTATATCTGGCGCAAAGAGATGGACATAATCGGCTCCGACGGCTGGCGCAGGCAAGATCTGCTTGACCTGCTAGAGGCGGTTCGCGCGGGCAGCATCACGCCCGTGATAGGCGCCGTGCTGCCGCTGGAGCAGACCGCCGAGGGGCATAGGCTTTTGGAAGAGCGCGAGATTTTTGGAAAGGCAATCATTACGCCATGACTAATTCAACCGACTCTCAGGTTCCCAAGCATCCGTCAAGAAACTTCGGCGAGCTGTTCTGGCGCTCGGTGGCGCTGTATCCGGACAAGGTCGCCATAGAGCAGGGCGAGGCGGCGCTGACATACGCGGCGCTGGAGTCGCGGACGCGGCGGGCGGCGGCTATGCTGCGCGGGCTTGGCGTTGCGCGCGGGGACAAAGTCCTGCTGCTGATGCCCAACGACTACCGCTTTGTTGAGAGCCTGTTCGGGGCGATACGGCTGGGCGCTGTGGCAGTGCCGCTCAACATCAAGCTTGGGGATGACACGCTTGCGTACATCGCCGAACACAGCGATTCGCGCGCGCTGATAGCGCACTCGGAGTTGGCTGACAAGGCGCGGGCGATAATGGCCGCCGCGCCGCGCGTTGAGCATGCGGTCGTGATAGGCGGCGGCGTGCCTGGCGGGTTGGATTACGACGAACTGCTCGCGGCGGCGGACGACGGGTTCGCCACTGAGCATGTGGCGGACGACGATGTGGCTATGATGATGTACACATCCGGCTCCACGGGCTTGCCCAAGGGCTGCCTGCTCAGCCACGCGAGCAAGTGGTGGACGGCGCTCAGCGGGGTTCGCTCTATGATGCACACGGCGGCGGACAAGGCGCTGGTCGTGGGGCCGCTCTACCACGCCAACGCGCTCTGGGGCAGCCTGATGCCGATGCTGTACGAGGGCGGCGCGGCGGCGATACTGCCGGGCTTTGACGCCGTTCCCGTGATTGAGGCGATAGACCGCAGCAAGCCCACTTTCATGTCGGGAACGCCGTCTATGTACAGCCTGATGCTCGCCGAGCGCGAGGCGCTGCGGGCAAACGACGTGACATCCATAGAGTTTCTATCCTGCGGATCCGCGCCCGTTCCCGAAGAGTTGATGAGCGAGATGCGGCGCGTGTTCGGCTGCGATGTTGTGGAGACGTACGGGCTGACGGAGGCGGGCGCGAATGTGCTGACGCCGCGATGGGGCGTCAAGAAACTGGGCAGCTGCGGCTTGCCCGTGATGGATGTCCAAATCCGCGTGGTTGACTTGGAAGACGAAACCCGCGATTGCGCGCCGGACGAAATAGGCGAGCTTTGGAGCAAGGGGCCGCCCAACACGCTTGGCTACTACAAGCAGCCGGATGTTACCGCCGAAAAGATGACGCCGGATGGCTGGGTGAAATCGGGCGATCTGGTATATGCCGACGAGCAGGGCTACATCTACTTTCAGGGGCGCAAGGACGATATGATCAACTGCGGCGGCGAGAATGTCTATCCCAAAGAGGTGGAAACGATACTGCTGGAGCATCCCGCCGTCGCCGATGTGAGCGTGGTATCGGCGCGGCATCTGGTCAAGGGCGAGGCGCCGGTGGCGTGGGTCGTGCTGCACAAGGGCGAGGCCGCCGACGAGGGCGCGCTGAAACAATTCTTTTTCACAAAGGGGCCGGCGTATGCCCATCCGCGCCGCGTGTTCTTTTTGGACGAAATCCCCGTATCCGGCACAAACAAGATTGACCGGCAGTGGCTCACGGCGGAGGCGGCGCGGCGCATCCCGGAGGGGCTGAGCGGGGGGATGGGGTAGGCTAGGCGTTATGGCTATCGCTACTACTATGGCAACGCCAACGCGGACGCTGCTGACAAACGCGCGGGTGATTGACGGGAACGGGGGCGCGCCGCAAGATGGGCAGGCGCTGTTGCTCGCCGACGGGCGCATAGATGCGATAGATCGCGCGGCGGACATAGGCATCCCTGAGGGCGCAAGCGTGATTGACCTTGCGGGGCGGACGTTGCTGCCGGGCTTTATAGACTGCCACGTCCACATCTTGGGCAACCCCGACCCGCGTCTTGCGCTGCGCCCGTCCAACATCCCCTTGCGCGACGCCGCCTATCTCAAAGGCAGGGCGCTGCTGCAAGGCGTCAACGCCTGCCGCTTGACCTTGAACGCGGGATTTACCACCGCGCGCGACTTGGGCGCGCCCAACGAGGTGTTCGCGCTGCGCGACAGCGTCGCGGCGGGCGAGCATATTGGGCCGCGACTGCTGTCCTCCGGCAAGGGCATAACGCACACGGGCGGACACGGCGCGGAGTACGACAACGATATGGCGCATATCGCGGACGGCGCGGACGAAACGCTGCGCGCGGTCAGGCATCAGATAGCGGCGGGCGCGGACGCCATCAAGATAATCGGCGGCACAAGGCCCGCGCTCTCGCCGCCGTTCAGGGGCCGCGCGGGCTACACTACCGCAGAACTGCTGCCCGCCGTGGCGGAGGCGCGCGCCGCGGGCGTTAGGATCGCCGCGCACGCCCATTCGCACACCGGCGGCATAAAGAACTGCATCCGCGCGGGCGTGGATTCCATAGAACACGGCTTTCCGCTGGACGAAGAGGCGGCGGATATGATGGCGGCGCGCGGCGTATTTCTGTGTCCCACGCTGTCGGTTATGCCCGCGGCGCGGCGCGCGATAGACGAGGGGCTATGGACATATCCCGGCTCCGAGGCGCAGGTGCGGCGCATGGAGGGCTACGCGCGTCAAACGATAGCGCTTGCGCGGCGGGCGGGCGTGAAAGTGGCGCTGGGAACCGACGCCGCTATGCCGCTGGTGTTTCACGGCGCAAACGCGGACGAGTTCGCGCTGATGGTGGAGTACGGGATGACGCCGATGGAGGCGATAGTGGCGGGAACGCGCAACGCCGCCGAGAACATCGGGCTGGAGGACGAAATCGGAACGCTGGAGGCGGGCAAGGCGGCGGACATAGTAGCGGTGGACGGCGATCCGCTCGCGGACATAGGCGTTCTGCGGGATGCGCGGCGCATCAGCTTGATAGTCAAGGCGGGCGCGATAGTCAAGAATTCGCTCAGCGATTAGGTTAGGCTATCTAGGGTAGCGATAGCGCGCGGCGCGGCGGTTGGCGCGGGCTATCAGGGCTGATTAGGGCGGCGTTTAGCGTTGCGCTTGGAACGGCGGCTATGGCGCTACGGCGCTACGGCATTTCGTCATACGCCCACGCCTTGATTAGGTGATGCGCGATTGCGATAGGGCCGGGCAGCGCCAGCGTTTCGCTTTTGCCCTCCAGCGCCGCCAGCACTTCGGCGCGCGTGAACCACTGCACATCGGTCATCTCTTCGGCGTCCATATGAATGTCCGTTGTGGCGGCCTCGGCTATGCAGCCAATCATCAGCGAGGACGGGAAGGGCCAGGGCTGCGAGGAGTGGTAGCGCACGCTCTTGACGCGGATGCCCGCCTCCTCCATCACCTCGCGCGCGACCGCCTCTTCTATTGCCTCGCCCTGATCCATAAAGCCCGCCAGCGCCGAGTACATTCGCATGCGGGACAGCCGCCCGCGCGATTGGCCTAGCAGGCAGCGGTCGTTTGCGCGGTCGGCGACCACGGTGATGATGACGGGATCGGTGCGGGGGAAGTGCTGCGCGCCGCAGTCGGGGCAGCGGCGCGTCTGCCCGCCGCGCCGCTTTTGGGTGGGCTTGCCGCACACCGAGCAGTAGCCGTGCCGGTTGTGCCAATCCAGCTGCGCGCGCGCCTGCGCCACGATGCCCGCCTCCCGCGCCGACAGCAGCTCGCCCGCCGCGCGGCAATCCTCAAACCGCAGCGCGGGTTTCGCCGCGATAGCCGTAGCCGCCGCGTCGTTCTGAGTGATGTCAACGGCGAAATGCGCCGCGCCGGACTGCAAGCCAAGCAAGACGGGTTCGACCGGGGACACCTGCGGCAGGTTGATTATGGACAGCCAAGCGAGGCGGGAACCGGAGTCGCCTGCGAGCAGGACGTTGAGGTCTTTGAATGGCAAGAACTTGCTGTATGGATTGCGCGCTTGGTCGCTAATCCACCCCTCATCGCGGCGCTGCGTCTCGGCGCGGTCAAGCGGGTTGGCGGCAAAGATGTGCGGCTGGTACAAGGGTGAACTCCTTAGGCGCGGGATAGCGGCGTGTTTTGGGGTTGCGGTTGCGGCGGGTTGTGAATGGGGATTGGCGTTTTGTAGCCGTAAAGGGGATTATACATAACTGAGATAGGGATGTGCTATAATCCGCGTGAAAGGGGAGCGGGGTTATGGCTGCAACAGAACGGGAACAGGGCTGCGCGGCGGACATACGCGAACTGCGCGGGCTTGCCGTTGACTTGGCAAGCAGGCTTGGCAGGCTGGAATGGCAGATGCGGGCTATGCTCGCGCTGACGCTTGCGCTGATTGCGATTGCCGTCACAATCCTAGTGCGCGTGTGGTGATGCAATGGCGCTAGACGACCTGTATGAACTGATAGGCGAACTGGAGCGGCGCATAGCCGACGAGGGCGGCGCGCTTAGGCAGAGCGAGGCGCTGACGCGCTATGCGCTGGTTGATCCGCTGCTGCGCGCGCTGGGGTGGGATACGGCTGACGCCAAGTCGGTGGTGCCTGAGTATCGCTCGGCGGCGGGCGTGGCGGATTACGCGCTGTTTAGCGATAGCGGCCAGCCGCCCGCGGTGATTATCGAGGCAAAGAAACTGGGCGAGCCGCTTGACGATAGGGTTGCCCTGCAAAGCCTGAACTACTGCAACCTTGTGGGGACGCCCTATTTCGCGCTCACCGACGGCAAGACTTGGAAGATATATGCCACATTTGAGCAAGCGCCGTTGGCGGACAGGATTATCGTAGAGTTCGCAATCGGTGATATGAACGCGGTTGAGGTGTGCATAAAGGCGCTGGCGCTTTGGCGGCGCAGCGTGGATGCGGGGAGTGTTAGGACGATTACGCCAATTCTGCCATGGAATCAAGGCGGCGTGGCGCAGGTGGATCCGGGCGTGTCTTCGGGGATTGCCACGCCGTCGCCTGTGCCTGCCGCGCCTACGCCTGCGCCTGCCACGCCCACTCCAGCGCCTGTCATACCCGCGCCGCAAATTACTCCTCCGGCAAGGCAGTCAACACCTGTCCATTCAAGCGCCGCCCCGGAGTGGATCCCCATTTCGGAGTATGCGCCGAAATCCCGCGAAAGGCTTTCCGAAATCAAGTTTCCTGACGACACCAGTGTTGGTATCAAGTATCAAAAGGCAATAATTATTGAGGTAACCCGCTGGCTTATTCGCCGCGGATTGCTGCAACCGCATAATCCGGCGCATTGCCCAATTAGTGGCAATACCCGACATATCATTTCAACCGGCAATGTGCATCCAAACGGGGACTATTTCACCAATCCCGTAGAGGTGGAGGGCGTTTTCATCGAAACTAAGGCGGGCAACATGCAAACCGTCAGGAATACTTGCAAAATCATCACTACGGTCAATCAAGATCCGGCCGAGTTCAAGGTCAAGCGAGCGCCCTGATTGCGGCGGCGGTAAGACAGGGCTGGCGGTGGATTGCGCTATATCCGTGCCTGGTAGGCGTTTTAATATGTGGGTTGCAGTGGTAAGATAGATATAGATACTTAGGCTTTATCAAAGAAAGGTGGTGTTGCAATGGCAGAAAATCAAGGTCCCGTCTGTGTTTCGGTGATAAATATGAAAGGCGGCGTCGGCAAGACAACAATAGCGTCGTTGTTGGCGCGCCGCGCATCAAGGATCAATACCTTGGCGGTTGACTTGGATCCTCAGGCGAATCTGTCTCAATCCCTTATGGGCGCGACGGGCTACAAGCGATTCCTAGAATCAGGCGATCCCTCAATCGTGGAAGTATTCAAAGGGTATCAACCCGCAACGCGATTCACGGCATCGCCACGTCCGCTTAACATAGATGATGTGGTTTATCAGTATAGGCCAAACCTGCATCTCATCCCGTCAAGGTTCGACTTTTCCGACAATCTGACTGGCTCTATAAGGCCTGATCCAAGCGTTTTGGCGCGGCTCATAGCCGATAGATTCCAGGATAAAGAACTCATAATCATAGACTGCGCTCCTACCGAGTCGGTCTTCACTCAGGCTGCATACCACGCATCGCGCTATGTGCTTGTGCCGGTCAAGCCTGAATTCTTCGCTACTATCGGATTCCCGTTGCTAAACGAGTCTCTCGACAACTTCAATTCTTCTAATCGCGGGCATCAGATTGATGTGCTCGGAGTAGTAATAAATGAAATGTCCGAGTATGACTCTTTTTGGACACCGGAAAGAGTAACTGCCAGAGCAGAGATACGCGAAGAAGCGGCGAAGAACGGATGGTATGTGTTCAATAGGCAAATCACATACTCTCGCGGATTCCCGAAAATGATGCGGGGCAATTGGAGCCATCTAGGCGACGCCCGTAGGATATTTTCAGGGTTCGAAGGGGAATTCTTTGAAAGACTTAGGCAACTAACGGGGGATGATCGTTATGCCTAATCAGAAACTTGGCGTCGTGTTGCGCCCAATAGTCAATGAGTATGGGCTGGGCAGCGTCCTTGAGGCGCTGGGGAAGATTGCGTCTGAGGAGTGGCAAGAGAATGGCGGCAAAGCCAAGCCACGCCGCAGAAAAGCCAAGCCAAAGCCCACCGCACCGGCGTACGTCGCCAAGATGGAATTGCCCGCGGATAAACAGCATGCAGTTGGCGAACTTGCGGAGCGCTTTGAACGCAAGGACTTCCTGCCCTCTTTCGGCAGTGTCGCCCACTTCTGCGAGGCGTATGCGATAGATGCGCCCGCGTCAAAAACCCGCGCAAGTGCCATTCCCAGGGTGTTCAAGTTCATAGCGGACTTGGATGTTGCCGAAATTCAGAAAATATCTGACAGCGGGATTTTCGACGGGCCATCGCGCCTTGGCCCTATATCGGACGCAATCCGGCAAAACGGCAGGGCGACGCGCGCTAAATCTCCCTCAATGCTCTGAGACCGAGATTAAGGACAAAGCACTATGCACCAACCATTCACCGGCAGCCACACCGTCTTAGCCACGCCATTCACCCCCGACGGCGGCGCAGTGGACGTTCCCGCCCTGCGCCGCCTGGTGGACTGGCAGATCGAGCGGGGCGTACACGGGCTTATCCCGCTGGGCAGCACGGGGGAGTTTCTGTCGGTTACGGACGAGGAGCGGCGGACGGTTGTGGGGACGGCGGTTGAGGCCGCGGATGGGCGCGTTCCGGTGCTGGCGGGGGCGGCGGATGAGTGGACGGATAGGGCGGTTCGGTATTCGCGCGAGGCGGAGGCGGCGGGCGCGGACGGGCTGATGATTATCTCGCCGTACTATTCCAGCCCCTCGGATGACGAGTTGTTTGAGCATTTCAGGCGGATTGACGCGGCGGTGTCCATACCGATTATGGTGTACAACAACCCGAATACCGCCAATGTTGACCTTAGCCCGCCGCTCATTGCGCGGCTTGGGGCGCTGCCGAATTTGCGCTATGTCAAAGAGTCCAGCGGCGATATTTCGCGCGTCCGCGAGATACATCGCGTCAGCGCCAACCGCGTGGCGGTGTTCGCGGGCTATCACCCGTATGAGTCGCTGGCGGCGGGCGCGAAGGGCTATGTTTCGGTCATCGGCAACTTTCTGCCGGCGGAGTCGGCGGCGCTGTGCGACCTTATGGACGCGGGCAAACAAGCGGAGGCGCTGGCGCTGTACAACCGGATGATCCCGCTGCTGGACGCGATAGCGGGCGATAGGTATGTGGCGGCGACCAAGCGCGCTATGGCGCTGGCGGGGATGCCGGTGGGCGAGCCGCGCGCGCCGCGAATGGCGCTGCCGCAGGCGGACGCCGATAGGCTGGCGCGGCTGATAGCGGAGTTTCGGGCGCAGGTGCCTGAGTACGCTTATGGCGGGAGCGCCGCCGCCGATTAGCCCGCCGCGGCGTCGTTGCCGCCGTTGGCGAATGTGATGCCGTGCGCGCCGTAGAGCTCTTCCAAGACGGCGGGGGTGAACGCCTCGTCGGGCGCGCAGTAGGCGCAGACGTGGCCGTTGATGCAGAGCAGCTTGTCGCAGCGGCGGGCTAGGCTGGTGAGCTCATGGGTCGCCATCAGGATGGTCTTGCCCTCGTCGCGCAGGCTTAGCAATACGGCTACCAAGCCCTCTTGCGACGCCACGTCCACGCCGCTGAACGCCTCGTCCAGCAGCAGCATATCCGCCTCTTGCGCGAGCGCTCGCGCCACGAAGACGCGCTGGCGCTGGCCGCCCGACAGCTCGCTGATGAGCGAGTCGCGCCTGTCCCACATCTCCACGCGCTCCAGCGAGGCGCGCACGATGTCGCGGTCGCGGCGCCCGGGCCGCCGGAGCCAGCCCAGCCTGCGGTTTCTGCCCAGCGTGACCACTTCTTGCGCGGTTAGGGGAAAGCGCCAGTTGACCTGCTCGCGCTGGGGAACATAGGCGACCTTGCCGCGCATGCCGCGCGATTGGTCGCCGAAGATGCTGACGCAGCCGCACACGGGTTGCGTCAAGCCGATAATCGTGTTGAAAAGCGTGCTTTTGCCCGCGCCGTTGGGGCCGACAACGCCTATGAGCGCCGCCTCTTCCACGCTGAACGAAACCTCGCGCAACACTTCCACGCCGCCAAGATTGACGCTCACATTTTCCACCACCAAGGGCGGCTTTGTTGAGTTAATCAAGTCGTCTCCCTCATCGGCGAATACGCCCGCAACGCCGCCTGCGCGGTTATTGGTTTCTACTTGATACATAGTATCATAACAATTGGCGGCGGCGCAACAGCGGTTTAACGCGGGGAACCCGCTTTTGGGAAAAGCGGGCAAGCGCTTTTGGCGGAGGATTATGCGCGGGCATATCCGATTGACGCTCCTCAGTAATCAGAAGTCAGTAATCAAAGCGCGATTGCCCCGGCGTGATGATGGCGCAACCGGCGGGATGGGCGTGATGGCGGCGCAACGGCGGGATGATATGGGATAATGCGGCTTAGCGCAAGCCGTCGGGCAGGCTGACCAGCATAAGCCCATTGGGGACGTCCACATCCAGGACGACGTCGGGTAGCGCGGGGATGAGCAGGTCGCGGCTGCCGGGCTTGGCTATCACATAGACGTCGTTGCCGCCGGTGACGATGATCTCAGTGATGACGCCAAGCGGCTCGCCCTCATCGGTTTGGACGCGCATGCCGATTATCTGGTAGTGGTAATAGACGCCGTCGGGGAGCGGCTCGGCTTGGTCGGGCAGGATGGTCAGGCGCTCGCCGCGCAGCGCCTCGGCTTGCGTGCGGTCGGCGACGGCGTCCAGCTTGAGCAGCAAGCCGCGCTTGGCCGGGCGGGCGCGCTCTATGCGGACGGGCTTGCCCCTGAGGTAGAGGACGCCGCCGGGCGCGAACCTGTCGGGCGCGTCTGATAGCGGCTCTACGCTGACATCGCCGCGCAAGCCCCACGCTGAGCGTATCACGCCCACTACGATATGGGCGGCGTCATCGTTGCGCGGCACGTTGTCATCGTTGCGCGGCATAAGACGGGCGGGCGATGCGCGGGCGGCTAATCAATCTTGAGGATGGCGCGGCTGCCCTCTTTGACGGCGGCTACGCGCATCAGGGCGCGGATGGACTGCGCCACCCTGCCCTGCCTCCCGATGACCTTGCCCTTGTCTTCGGGCGCGACTTCCAGCCTGAGGATTATCAGGCCGTCGTCGTCCTCTTCCAGCACCTGCACTTCGTCGGGATACGCCACAATGCCCTTGGCAATGTACTCAACTACGTCTTTCATCAGGACGACGACTCCCCGTCCCCGGCGCTTTCGGCGGCGGCGGACGTTTCCGACGTGTCTGCCGCCTCGTCGGGCGGGGGCATCTTGTCTATGATGCGCCGGACGGCGTCTGAGGGCTGCGCGCCCACGCTAAGCCACTTGCGCGCTTTGTCGGCGTCAATGACTATGGTGGGCGGCTCTGTGCGCGGGTTGTAGTGGCCTAGGTGATCCACGAAAGCGCCGTCTCGCGCGGCGCGCGAATCGGCGACGACTATGCGGTAGCTCGGCTGGTTCTTTGCGCCGACCCGTCTCAATCTCATTCTGAGCATCTGTACTCTCTTCCAAGTTTGGGTGAAAATGGTTGCGCGGCAACTGCGATACTGCGATAGCGCGCCTGCGATAACCGGATTGCGATAGCGCGGCGCGAATTGCGGCGGCTACGATAACGCGCGAATTGCGCCTGGCTACGATAACTAGACTGCGATAGCGCCGGCGGCAAAGCGATTGTATCCCGCGCGGGCGAGCGCCGTCAAACGCGCGTCAAACGACGGGCTAGGCGCTCTTCGCTTTCTGCAGCTGCCGCATAATGCGGGATTTGCGGCGGGATGCGTTGTTGGGATGCAGCGCGCCTTTCTGCGCCGCCTTGTCTAGGGCGATGTAGGCGTCTCGCACGGCTTGTTCGGCGGCGTCAAGGTCGTTTGCGGCGATGAGCGCGCGCGCCTTTCGCACTTCGGTCTTGGCGCGGCTGCGTATGGGCGCGTTGCGATTGCGCCGCCTCACCGCTACGCGGGCTGATTTTGCGCTGGGCAATTCCTGTCCTCCTGGGTTTTTAGGCCGGGGGTTTTGCGCGCCCGGCTTTGCGTCTTGTTATGGGTTGATTATGGGCTGAGTTCGTATGCGCTTACGCCGCCGGCTTGGCGTCCGTTTGCGCGTCCGCGTCTTGCGCCGCGTTGTGCCTGCTCACCGACAGCATCCCGCGCACCATATCCATCTTGGAGCAGAGCCGGTGGAGCTGGCGCATCCCGTCCACAAAGACGGTCAGCGATATGATTGATGTTCCCTGCTTGGTCTTTTCGTCCGAGTGGCACTCTTCTATATTAACACCTTCTTGCGAAACAAGCGATATAATATCGTTGAGCAGCCCCACGCGGTCGTCCGCCTCCGCGCACAGGGTTACGGGATATTCGGTTCGGGCGCTCCAGCGAACCGGCGTAAGGCGCTCGTTGTCGGCGTCGGACGATAGGCCGTCGCAGTGAACGCTATGCACGGTGGCGCTGTCGTCGCGGTTGAGATAGGCGATGATGTCCTCGCCGCGCGCGGGTTCGCAGCCGGCGGCTATCCTGTACGACAGATCGCCCAAGCCCACAACGACCGCCTTGGACACCGACGTGGCGGAGGGCAGGGCTATGCGCCGGTAGAGTTCGTCGTCGGGATAGTTGCGCCGGTTGGAGATGCGGTCAACGACATGCTGGACGGTGGCGTCGCCGCTGCCCAGCGCGGCTAGGAACTCGTCGGTGGTGGCGAATTTCAGTATGCCGGCGATGTCCTCGGCGGACATATCCGGGTTTAGGCGGCGGAGCTTGTCGCGGAATATGTCTTTGCCGCTTGCGATGTTGACCTTGCGCCCCTGCCGGTTGAACCACTGCCGCACTTTGGTTTGGGCGGATTTCGTGTTGATGTAGCCGAGGTTCGGGTTAAGCCAATCGCGGCTGGGGCCTTCGGACGCCTTGCTGGTCATTATCTCCACGGTATCGCCGTTCTGCAGCCGGTATGTGAAAGACGCCAGCTTGCCGTTGACTTTCGCGCCGATAAAGCGGTGGCCAACGTCGGTATGGATGCGGTAGGCGAAATCCAAGGGCGTGGCGCCGGCGGCTATCTCTATCAGGTCGCCCTTGGGGGTATAGACGGCGACCTGGTTTTGGAATATGTCCGTCTTGAATGACTCTACAAAATCCTCCGCGCCGCTGACTTCTCGCTGCCAGTCTAGGATCTGCCTGAACCAGGTCATCTTCTCGTCGAACTCGGCGTCTGAATTGCTGCCGTTTTTGTAGAGCCAGTGGGCGGCGACGCCGTGTTCGGCTACGCGGTGCATCTCAATCGTGCGTATCTGCACTTCCACCGGATTGGCGTCCATGCACTGCACGGTTGTGTGCAGCGACTTGTAGTGATTGTCCTTTGGGTTGGCGATATAGTCGTCAAACTGCCCCGGCATAGGCCGCCAGCGCGCGTGGACAACGCCGAGCGCGAGGTAGCAGTCCATATCTTCTTGCACAAGCACGCGCAGCGCGAACAGGTCGTAGATGTCGTCCACGCCGAGGTTGCGCCGCTTGTAGTTTTCAATCTTTTTGTGGATGCTGTAGATGCTCTTGGGGCGGCCGGTCACTTCGGCGTTGATGCCCGCCGCGTCCAGGTCGGCTTGCAGGGTGGCGCGGACGATGTCTATGTACTCTTCGCGCTGCAGCCGCGTGGCGTTGAGCATGCGGGAGATGTCCTTGTACGCGCCCGGATCCAGGTGCTGGAACGACAGGTCTTCCAGCCGCCACTTGAACTCCCAGATGCCCAGCCGGTGGGCGAGCGGCGCGTATATCTCCAGCGTTTCCTGCGCTATGGCGTGCCGCCGGTTGTGCGAGAGCGCGTGCAATGTGCTCATATTGTGCAGCCTATCGGCGAACTTGATGAGCGCCACCCGAATATCCGACGCCATAGCCTCCACCAGTTTGCGGATGGTAGCGGCTTTGGCGAGCCGGTCGTCGGGCGCCTCCGGCAAGCCGCGCCCGCTGTCCTGCATAAGCGCCTCCGCCTGCGTGAGCTTGGTGACGCCGTCCACCAGCCGCGCCACCTCCTCGCCGAACCGCAGCCGTATGGCGTCTATGCCGATGTGCGGGCAATCCTCCACGACATCGTGCAACAGCGCCGCCGCGAGCGCGTCCGCGTCCAGCCGCAACTCCGCCAGCGACATAGCCACCTCCAGCGGATGAACGATGAACGGATGCTTAGACTTGCGCGTCTGCCCCTTGTGCGCGTCCGCCGCGAAATCGTAAGCGTCGTTAATGATGGCGATCTTGCTTTCGGGCAGGTAAGTCTTGGCTTGGCTCACAAGCGCGTCAAAGGCGGCGGCGATCTCGTTTGTGGCGGCGATCTTGTTTGTGGCAGCGGTCTTGTTGTTTGTGGTAACAATCTCGTTTGTGGCGGCAATCTTGTTTTCGGGCGGGCGCGTCTTGGCTGTGTTCAGAGTCTCGGCAATCATAGGTATGCCTCCTATGCCTTATATGCCTTAGACGGGGGCTTACTGCGTCGGGGGTGCTATTTATAAAATATCATTAGATGGCGGGCGCTTACAACTTTTAGGGATGTTCTATTTTGGGATGGTTGAGGGATGGCGTTTGACGGGTAAGGGCGCACGGGGGACGCTACTTTTTTACAAAGAGTGGGCAAAGCTTTTGGGTGTATGATGAGTATGCAGGGATATTTGATCTGCGTGGACGTCTTTATGTGCTGGCACCTAACGTTCCTAGCTAAAATGAGCGTCGCGCAAATTACAAAAACTGCATAGCCTAACTTATGGCGAATTTGATTTCGTCGAAGTTTTGACTAAAGCGAGCAGAAAGACATTTAGAGATGTGCGTGACGCTATTGTTCATGCGCGAGTGGGAACTGTATCTGTGTGGACTGGGCAGATAATAGGGATCAGTGAGGGGACGGGGATTCCTTTTCAACCGATTACCTATCTTGCTGAATGTTTTTTCTTCGGATAAGTGATGGCGTCGTCTCTTTTGATAACTAGAGCGGTGTAAAAGATGGCGCTAGTGAGGACGGCGAGTAGGCAAGTAAGCACAGGTAAGCAAGGGCGGCGGCGGGGTTGGGATACCGCGGCAGTGCGCCCATCATCCAGATTAGCCCGTCATGTGCTACAATGAGCCAACCCGCATATGGCAGGTTCAGTTATGGCATAGGGAGGAGCGCCGCAATGAACGCGGAACAGGAAAAGCAAATCCAAGGCATCGTGCTTGACTATCTCAGCGAGCGTTTCACTAGGGAAGAGTTCTTGTTTGATCCGATACGGATAGTCCCCGGGTTCGACCACTACGACGAGCCCATCGTGAACATCGTGGTGGTGTTCGACGGCGACCAAGACAATCTGGAGCCGAGCCGCACGCGCGGGATGATAAGGCATATCATCGACCGCATGGATGAGATAGGCGTGGAAGATTTCCCCATTCCGTACTTCATCGAAAAGTCCGAATGGGAGCAGATAAAGCATAAGGTTAGATATGCGCCCGCTTGATTTCATTCAGACTGCCAGGGATCTAGTGGAAAGCGGGCGGAGCGGCAGGCCGCGCGAGACTAATTTGCGGCGAGCAAGCAGCGCGGCGTACTATGCGATGTTCCACTGTCTAGCCGAATCTTGCGCCGATATGATCGCCGGCGCTACTCGCGCAAGGCGTAGCCAACAAGCGTGGCGGCAGACCTATCGCGCTCTAAACCATTCCTCTATCCGCCGTCGCATTAGCAGAAGAGAATTCAGGCTGTTCCCAAGCGAAATGCAGGATTTCGCCGATGTGTTCATTTCAATGCAAGCAAAACGCCACAAGGCTGATTACGATCCCGATCCTGACATTCAATTCACTAAGTCCGACGCTCTTAATGATATTCGCAAAGCCGAAGAGGTTATTATCCAGTTCGGAAATACAACTCGCAGCGATAGGCGCGCGTTTGCGATTTATTTGCTATTGGACATCAGAAACGACTAAGCCATTATCCGCGCTTGTCCGCATTGTATAGCGTTCCAATCTCACGAAGAGGCGCGGCGGCGATTGACGGGGTGGGGTATAATGGGTGGCAGGGATTGTAGGCAGGAACGGGAGGCTTTTGCATGGGCGCGGCGCTGATTGATGGGACGGGTATCGCGGCGGAGGTTAGGGGGGAGGTGGCGGCTACGGTGAAGGAGATGCGGGATAGGCATGGGGTTGCGCCGGGGTTGGCGGTGGCGCTGGTCGGGGATGATGTTGCGTCGGGGGTGTATGTGCGGAGCAAGGAGCGGGCGGCTGCTGATGTGGGGATGGCGTCGGAGGTGGTTAGGTTGGGGGCGGATGCGGCGCAGGATGAGGTGGTGGCGGCGGTGCGGCGGTTGAATGAGGATGCGCGGTATCATGGGGTTTTGGTTCAGCTGCCGTTGCCTGAGCATATTGATGAGGATGCGGTGATTGAGAGCGTCAATCCCGATAAGGATGTGGACGGGCTGCATCCGTTTAATATGGGGCTGCTTGTGGCGGGCAGGCCGCGCTTTGTTCCGGCGACGCCGGCGGGGATACAGCAGTTGCTGCTAAGAACGGGGAATGATCCGGCGGGCAAGCATGTGGTGGTGTGCGGCAGGAGCAATATCGTGGGCAAGCCGATAGCGAATTTGCTGATGCAGCGGCGGGCAGGCGGCAACGCCACGGTGAGCGTGTGCCATACGCGCACACGGGATCTGGCGGCTATGACGCGGCAGGCGGACATTCTGATTGCGGCGGTGGGCAGCGCGGGGATGATTGGCGCGGATATGGTGCGCGAGGGCGCGGTGGTGATTGATGTGGGCGTGAATCGCGTGGACGCGCCGGAGCGCAGGCGCGGCTACCGATTAGTGGGCGACGTGGATTTCGGGGCGGTGGCGCGAAAGGCGGCGGCGATTACGCCTGTGCCGGGCGGCGTTGGGCCTATGACTATCGCTATGCTGCTGCGAAATACGCTGAACGCGGCGCGGCGGTCGGTTCATCCGCATCTGGATCTGGGCGAATAGGCGCGATGGGCAGTCAGGGCGATATGCAGGGCGGCGGCAGTCAGGGCGATTGTGGCAAAGGCGGCAATGGCAATGGCGTCAGCAACCAGGATAGCGGGCGCGGGTTGCGGACGTCGGATTTTGATTACCGACTGCCGCAGGCGCTGATAGCGCAGACGCCGGCCGAGCCGCGCGATCATTCGCGGCTGATGACGCTGAGCATCGCGGATGGCAGCATCGGGCATCATCGCTTTTACGACCTGCCTGAGCTGCTGCGGGCGGATGATGTGATGGTGTTCAACGAAAGCCGCGTTATGCCGGCGCGTCTAAGAGGCAGGCGCGATACGGGCGGCGCTGTGGAACTGCTGCTGCTGTCAAGGCTGTCGGCGGGCGTGTGGCGGGCTATCGGGCGGCCGGGGCGCGGGCTGCGCGAGGGGGCGGCGTTTGCGATAGGCGAGGGCGCGCGCGCTATGAAAGGCGAGGTTCTGCAGGTGGAAACGGGCGGCGAGCGGGTTGTGCGGCTTGACGACGAGTCAAGGCTGGCGGAGCTGGGCAGCGCGCCGCTGCCGCCGTATATCACCGAGACGCCGGACGACGCGGAGCGCTATCAGACAGTCTATGCGCGGGTTGAGGGCAGCGCGGCGGCGCCCACCGCGGGCTTGCATTTCACGCCGGAGTTGCTGGAGCGGCTGCGCGATAAGGGCATCCGGACGGCGTTTGCGCTGCTGCATGTGGGCTGGGATTCGTTTAGGCCGGTGAAGGGCGAGGACGCCGCTCAGCATGAGATGCACTCGGAGTACTGGGAGATTTCGGAGGATGTTGCGGCGCTGATACGGGATGCTAAGGCGTCGGGGCGGCGCGTGGTGGCGGTGGGAACGACTACGGCGCGGCTACTGGAGAACGCGGCGGGGTTGTCTGAGGACGGGCTGCCTCAGGCGGGATCCGGGTGGGCGGACATATTCATCACGCCGGGCTATCGGTTCCGGGCGGTGGACGCGCTGATAACGAACTTTCATCTGCCGCGCTCTACCTTGCTGATGCTGACAAGCGCACTGGCGGGGCGCGATGCGATGATGCGGGCATACGCCGAGGCGGTGGCGCGAGGGTATCGGTTTTATAGCTTTGGGGACGCTATGCTGATAGCGTAGCGCGCAGGGGCGGCAATGTCCTATTTCTTCCCTATTTCTTCCAAAAGGCGGGCAAACTTTTGGGGGAGTGTGAATGTATATGCGCGATATGCGCCATATGCGCGGGCGCGGGAATGGCGGGCTTGGATGATATGAGAGTTTTCACGCTGGACAATGAGCTTTGGCTGCCGCGCGCGCCGGAGGATGTGTTCCCGTTCTTCGCGGACGCTTTCAATTTGGAGCGCATCACGCCGCCTATGTTGCGCTTTGAGGTTTTGACGCCGGCGCCGGTTGATATGCGCGTGGGGACGCTGTTGGATTATCGGGTTCGGCTGCGCGGGCTGCCTATGCGCTGGCGCAGCGAGATTACGGCGTGGCAGCCGCCGCGCAGGTTTGTGGACGAGCAGCGGCGGGGGCCTTATCGGCTGTGGGTTCACGAGCATACATTTGAGGCGCGGGATGGCGGGACTTTGGCGAGGGATCTTGTGCGGTATGCCGTTCCTGGCGGCGTTATCGCGCAGCGGCTGTTGGTGGCGCGGGATTTGCGGCGCATCTTTGACTATCGCAACGCGGCGCTGGCGGGCATTTTCGGCGCTTAAACCCCGCTATCGCTTGCGCGGCATAGGCGGGCGGGCGTAGCCTTTCGATGCGCGGCGTCCGCGAATGGGCGGCGCGTTGACAGCGTGAACATATCGGAGTGCGTGTGAGGCGCGAGTTGTTGCCCCAAAGCGTTGCCGGCAGATTTTTTCGCTCGTTTTCGCATCGCAGCTACCGGCTGCTGTGGTTTTCGGACGGCGGCAGCAGTTCGGCGGAGCAGATAGAGTTTGTGGCGCTGGCGTGGTTCGTGCTGGTGGAAACGGACTCGGCGCTGTGGCTTGGCGTGTACACCGCGCTGCGATTCACGGGGACATTGTTCTCGCCGTTCTACGGGATACTGGTCGACCGCTACGATAGGCGCAATCTGCTGCTGGCGGCGCGCGGGCTGATGCTGGCGGTTGCGGCGATAATCGCGGCGCTGGCGTTTTCGGGGCAGATACAGGTTTGGCATATATTCGCGCTGACGGGCGTTGCGGGAATGGTTCGCGCGTTTGACAATGTAACGCGGCAGACGCTGATAGCGGATCTGGTAGCGCGGCGGGACTTGTCCAACGCAATCGCAATGACGCGGATGGGGCGGGATGCAACGCAGATAGCGGGGCCGGTATTGGGCGGGGCGCTGCTGGAGTGGCAAGGGCTTGGCTGGACATACGCGGCGGTGGTGGCGCTGCACTTGAGCGGGGCGCTGCTGGCGCTGCCGGTGCGGGCGCCGGCGCGGGCTATCGCGGCGCGGGGATCATCGGCGGCGAGCAGGCTGCTGGAGGGGATGCGATACGCGCGCGGCAATCAGGCGATACTGGCGCTGCTGCTGCTGGCGTTTCTGGTGAACCTGACGGGCTTTCCCTTGAACCAGGGGCTTGTGCCGGTATTCGCGCGGGACACTTTGGGAACGGACGCCAGCGGGCTGGGCTGGTTGCTGGGCGCGTACTCGGCGGGCGCGTTTGCGGGGTCGGCGCTGATAGCGGGCATGGCGCAGATGCGGCGCGCCGGGCGCACGATGGTATTGGGCGCGGTTGGCTGGCATGCGGCGGTTGTGGCGCTGTCGCAGATGGGCTGGTTCGGCGCGTCAATGGGCGTTCTGGCGATAGCGGGGATAACGCAATCGTTCACAATGGTAACGATGTCCATCCTGCTGCTTGGCAGTACGCCGCCGGAGATACGCGGGCGCGTGATGGGCTTGCGCTCGCTTGCGGTATACGGGCTGCCGCTGGGCTTGCTGGCGTCGGGCTGGATCGCGGACACATTCGGCATAGCGGCGGCGCTGGCGGCAAACGGGGCAGTGGGGATAGCGGCGACGGCGGCGATTGTGGCGGCGCTGAGGGGGATATGGGGGGAGTAGGCCGGCCGTTAGGCTAGGCAACCATAAGGGGCGGCGTGTGTGATTTAGGACGACATGGGTGGGTAAGGGCTAGGCGAGCAAGGGCTATCGCGCGGCGGGGAATTCTACGCGCCATAGGCTGCCCTCGCCGCTGACGAATTGGCCGGTGTGGATGCGATCTATGGGGTAGTTGGGCAGATCTATCGTAGCGGCGCATATGCCGCCTGCGTATGCGCCGTGGTCGGCGAAGTGGAAGTCTAGGTTGGCGAATCCGCGCTCGCGGTTGGGGGCGGGCAGATCGGCGTGGTTGACGGGAGTGATGTGTAGGAAGAAACGGGCGTGGGTATCGCCCGCGGCGCAGGGGGCTTTGAGGTATGTTAGGGCGTTATCGCGCAGGTATAGGTCGAAGTGGGATTGGGCGACGGGCGGGCCGTAGTCGCCGGCGGTGACGCTCTCATACAACGCCTGCGTCGTTGCTCGCGCGGCGGCGAGGGCTGCCGGGTTGATGTCCGCGCGCCACTCAGTCCCGCCGGGCGCGGTTGCTTTCTGTCCCGTTCTTATGCGCTCTATCGCGTAATCGGGCAGTTCGCGCTCAGCCACGCACTTATCGCCTATGCGCGCGCCGTGGTCGGTGAATTGGAAGTCAAGGTTCACAAAGCCGTACTCGCGTCTGTCCGCAGGCAGATCCGCGGGATTGGTGGAGGTGATGTGCAAGAAGAACCGCGCGTCCACATCGCCCGCCTCGCAGTTTTCTTTGAGATATGCAAGGGCGTTGCCGCGCATATACGCATCAAAGTGGGATTGGGCGACGGGATTGCCGTAGTCGCCGGCTGTGATGCCGGCGAACACCGCTCGCGCGGCGGCGAGGGTAGCCAGGTCAATGTCCGCGCGCCATGCCACTGCGCCATTCACGAGCTGCCCCGTGCGGATGCGCTCTATCGGGTAAGCGGGCAATTCGCGCGCGGCTACGCACTTGTCGCCTACGTATGCGCCGTGTTCGGCGAATTGGAAGTCAAGATTGGCAAGGCCGCGCTCGCGCCAGCCTGCGGGCAAGTTGGCCGGATCGGCCGGGAATATGTGCAGAAAGAAACGCGCGTCCGCGTCGCCTTGATAGCAGTTTTCTTTGACATAAGCCAATGCGCCATCGCGTATGTACACATCAAAGTCCGACTGCGCGGCGGACAGCCCGTAGTCACCGGCGGCGACGCTCTCGTACACGGCTTGCGCGGCGGCGCGGGCTGCCAAGTCAATGTCCGAGCGCCACTCAACGCCGCCGCTAGACACGGCTTTCTGCCCCGTGCTTACGCGGGCTATGGGGTAATCGGGCAAGGCGCGTTTGAGGATGCACTTGCCCTCGAAGAACGCGGAATGCGCCGCAATCCAGAAGTCCCTGTTCTCAAAGCCAAGCTCGCGGCGATGCGCGGGCAAGTCGGCGGGGGCGACGGGGGTGATGTGCAGGAAGACGCGAAACCTTGCGTCCGACGGCAGCGTCCCGCAGTCTTCTTTGAGGTAGCGCATCTCGCCGTTATGGGCATAGATGTCAAAGTCCGAGCGCGCGAGCAGAGTGCCGTTTGCGGCGATGGCGTGGTATTCGGCGCGGTGGTAGTCGCGGTAGTCGGCGGAGGAGGGATCTAGGATGAACGCGATGCCGCCGCCGTATGCGCGGATGTCGTGAATCGCCGGCTCCGCCGTGTCGTTCCATCTATTGACGCGCCGCTTGATGTAGAAGTCCGCCTCTTGCGGGGATGATAACAGGATGCGCTTTCTATCGTCTTGCGGCAGGACTAGCGCGTTGTGGGTTTTAGGCCAAACGCGCAGCGCGCCGTCGGGGTAGCGCGCCAGCAGATACTCCAGCGATTGCCGCTGCGCCAGCTCCCAGTAGTCCATTTCGTACCGATTGCCCGGCGCGCCCGGCGTCTTGGTATCTACAAGCGGGTTGAAATAGACATACTCATATGGATGCAGCGCCGCCATAGCGGTCAGAGTGGTTATCAGACCAGCGCCTGCGACGCCATACGCCAGCGCCCGCCCTAGCGCGCCGCCGCGAATCCGGCCGGGCAGCCGCGCCCCAATCCTCCAAATACCCATTCTCATATGAATGTTCGCAATGTGATGCAGCCCAATCGCCGCAAGCAGGCAGAATGGCCCCCAAAGAAAATACATCTGCCGCCAGCCGTTGTAGATGTTGGATTGCAGCGCGATAACCACCACGACGGGCAGCGCAAAGCAGCCCAGCAATAGAACACTAAAGCGGGTTTCGCGGTCGCGGAGGGCGGCGATGGGGTGCGTGATTGCCCAACAGCACACCGCCGCGCATCCGATAGCGCCCAACAGCAATGCGGCCGGCGGCGCGGTTATCGCAAACCAAACCGGGATGTAGTTCCACGGCACGGCGTCGGACGGGTAAATCGCGCCCATAAACAGGTTTTCGACAAGGCTGGGATGCTGCGACAGCGTCCGGACGCCCTCAATGAACCGCAGCGGGTTTTCCCAATAGTGCGGGTGAGCGATGTACGCAGTGGCAAGCGCCGCCGCCGCGAATATCCCCGCCAAGCCTAATATGCGCTTGCGCTCTGCCCCGCTCGATGCTTGCCACAGGTCTAGCGCGCGCATAGCGATTATCATCGGCAACAGCATCAGCGCGAAAGGGCGCAGATTTATCGCCAAGCCTACGCAAACGCCGCATAGCAGAAACGCGCTGAGAGTGTCTTTGCGAAAGGCGCGGTGGGCAAGGCATAGCGCGATTAACAGCATTGCCGCGAAAGGGACGTCTTTGCTGTTAAAGAACGAGTGGGCATACAGGCGCGGGTGGAGCAGGAACAGCGTCATAGCGAATAACGCTATCCAACGGCTGCCGACCATCCGGTAGGCGAGCATGCCGCAGGCAAAGCCCCCTGCGATAAAAAACAGGTGAATTAGCAGGTGGCGAGTCAGGTATATGCGGCGGCTGTCTTGCAGTCCGAGCGCGCGCTCAGCCATCAGCAGGGGCAGCTCAAAGGCAATGCCGTAGTAGCGATAATCTCTGTAATGCAGGGCGTCGGCGCTGCCTGTGGCGATATAGTCTGCGTTGGCGCGGGCGATTTGGCGTTGGGTAGCCTCATCCCCGCTTACCCCGTAGTCGTCCACGACGGCGGCGCCGGCGATTGCGAATAGGGCGCAGAGGGCGAGCGCTTGCGCCCAGAACGGGGTTCGGCATAGCGCGGCTAGGCGGGGTAGTAGTGGGGGTAGGCGGGATAGGGTTGTTGGCATTATGGCGGGAATTATAGCAAGGCGGGGGCGTGGGTGTCAGGCGTTGGGCGTTGTGCGGGCAGAGGGTTATTGCGCGGCGGGGAATTCTGCGCGCCATAGGTTGCCCTCGCCGCTGACGAACTGGCCGGTGCGGATGCGGTCTATCTCGTAATCGGGCAGGTCAATCGCAGCCGCGCATATGTCGGCTGCGTGGGCGCCGTGGTCGGCAAATTGGAAATCCATGTTTTCAAAGCCGAACTCGTGGCTGTCGGCGGGTATGTCGGCGCTATCGGACGGGAATATGTGCAGGAAGAACCACGCGTCGGTATCGCCGGGAGCGCAGGGTTGTTTGAGGTATGTCAGGACGTCGTCACGTATGTACACATCGAAGTCCGATTGCGCGACGGGATTGCCGTAGTCGCCGGCCGTGATGTGGGCGTGAATGGCTTGCGCGGCGGCGTGGGCGGCCAAGTCAATGTCCGCGAGCCACTGATAGCCGCCGGGTGCCGTTGTGTTCTGTCCCGTTCTTATGCGGGCTATGGGGTAATCAGGCAAGGATCGTTTGAGGATGCACTTGCCATCGAAGAATCCGGAATGCTCGATAATTTGGAAGTCCATGTTTTCGAAGCCGAACTCGCGGCGGCGTGGGGGCAAGTCGGCGGGGTCGGCCGGGAATATGTGCAGGAAGACGCTGGATCCGGCGGCTGCCATCAGCGGTTCGCAGTTTTCTTTGAGGTAGTGTAGCTCGCCGTTATGGGCATAGATGTCAAAGGCCGCGCGCGCAAGCAGGGTTCCGTTTGCGGCGGCATCGCTGTACGCGGCGCGGTAGTAGGCGCGGTGGGCGTCGCTGTTCGGCGCAAGGGTGTACGCGATGACGCTGCCGTATTCCCGGATGCTGTGATGCGCTAGTTGATCAGGCAAGCGCCGGCGGTCGATGGCAGGGTTGGAGCGCAAGTAAAAGTCCGCGTCATCGCGCGCGGCGAAAACGATGCGCTCCCTATCGCTTGACGGCAGGATAAGCGCGCTCCTCTTTCCGGGCCAAACGCGCGGCGTGGCGTCGGGGTAGCGCGCGAGCAGATGCTCCAGCAGTTGCCGTTCCGCCACATAGTTGTAGTCCAGGTCGTAGCGCTCGCCAAGCGCGCCAGGCGTCTTGGTGTCCACAAGCGCGTTGAAATATACTTGCTGGTGGGGATGCAACGCCGCCATTGCGGTTAGCGTGGTTAGCAGCCCAACGCCCGTTATGCCATACGCCAGCGCCCGCCGCGCCGTATGCAAGCGCCCGCCGCCGCCGCGAACCCATCCGGGCAGCCGCGCCGCAAGTTTGCGTCCGCCCTCCCCCGCATTGCTATTCGCAAGCGCGCGCAGCCCAATCGCCGCAAGCAAGCAGAACGGCGCCCACAGAAAGTACATCTGACGCCAGCCGTTGTAGATGTTGGATTGCAAGATGATGGCAATCGCTACGGGCAGCGCTATGCAGCCGAGCAGCAGGACGCCAAAGCGGGTTTCGCGGTCACGGAGCGCGGCGAGAGGGCGCGCGATTGCCCGCCAGCACACCGCCGCGCATCCGACAGCGCCCAGCGCCAATGCGACCGGCGGCGCGGTTATGGCAAACCAAACGGGGATGAATTTCCACGGCACGGCGTCGGATAGATAAATCTCGCCCATAAACAGGTTCTCGGCAATAACGGGATGCTGGGACATTTCGCGGACGCCATCAATGAACCGCAGCGGGTTTTCCCAGTAGTACGGGTGAGTGATGTACGCCGTCGCAATCGCCGCCGCCAAGAACGCCGCGCCCGTCATCAGGACGCGCTTGCGCTCTTCCCTGCCCGCCCGCCACAAGTCCGGCGCGCGCATAGCGGGTATCAGCGGCAACAGCATCAGCGCGAAAGGGCGCATGTTTATCGCCAAGCCCACAACTACGCCGCACAGCAGAAACGCGCCGAGCGTGTCCCTGCGAAAGGCGCGATGCGCCAAGTAGAGCGCGATTAGCAGCATCACCGCGAAAGGGTCGTCTTTGCTATTAAAGAATGAGTGGGCATAAAGGCGCGGATGCAGCAGGAACATCAGCATAGCGAACAGCGCTATCCAACGGCTACCGAGCATCCGATAGGCAAGCATGCCGCACACAAAGCCGCCCGCGATGAAGAACAGGTGGGTTAACAAGTGGCGGGTGAGATAGATGTGGCGGGTGTCTTGCAATCCGAGAGCGCGCTCAGCCAGCAGCAGGGGCATCTCAAAGGCGAGGCCGTAGTAGCGATAGGCAATGTCTTTGGCTTGGGATATATCGCTGATGTCGCCGGTGGCGATGTATGCGGCGTTGGCGTTGGCGACCTGGCGCTGGACATCTACATGCGTGCCGTAGTCGTCCAGGATGGCGACGCCTGCGATGGCGAATATCGCGCATAGGGCAAGCGCTTGCGCCCAGAACGGGAGGCGGCGCAATGGGGCCAGGCGGGATAGCGGGTATAGGCGGGATAGCGTTGGCATTGCGGGGGAATTATAGCAAGGCGGGGGCGGGGGTGTCAGGCGTTAGGTCGGGCAAGGGGCTACGGCGCAGCGGAGAATTCGACGCCCCATACCCTACCCTCTCCGCTGACGAACTGGCCCGTGCGGATGCGCTCTATCGCGTAGTCGGGCAATTCACGCGCGGCCACGCAATCATCGCCTACGTACGCGCCTTGTTCGGCGAATTCGAAGTCCATATTGACAAAGCCACGCTCGCGCCAAACCACCGGCAGATCTGCGTGATCAGCGGGGATGATGTGCAAAAAGAACCGCGCGTCCTCATCGCCCGCCTCGCAGTTTTCTTTGAGATATGCCAAGGTATTATCGCGTATGTACACATCGAAGTCAGACTGCGCGACGGGCGGGCCGTAGTCGCCGGCGGCGATGCCATTATACGCGGCTTGCGCCGCTGCATGAGCAGCCAAGTCAATGTCCGTGCGCCATATTATTGCGCCGTCCGCATGCTCGCCCGTCGCTATGCGGGCGATTGGATAGTCGGGCAAGGCTTGTTTGTAGATGCACTTGCCGTCCAAGAATGTCAGGTGGGTATGCGGATAGAAGTCCATATTTTCAAAGCCGCGCTCGCGGCTGTCTATGGGCAGGTCGGCGGGATTAGATGGGAAGATATGCAGAAGGACTCGCGTGATGTCGTCAATGTCGTTTGTACGCAACGGCGCGCAGTTTGCATTGAGGTAATGCAGCGCGCCATTGTGAGCGTAGATGTCAAAGTCCGAGCGCGCGAGCAGAGTTCCGTTTGACGCTACATCGCTGTACGCAACGCGGTGGGCGGCGCGATAGGCGGCGGAGTTCGGCGCGAAGATATACCCGATGCGGCTGCCATATACTTGGATGCTGTGAAATATCGGCAAATCAGGTATGTGTCGGCGATTGACGCGCGCGTGAACGTAAAAGTCCGCCTCATTCGGGGGCGAGAATACGATGCGGTTTCTGTCATTTTGAGGCAAGACTCGCGCGGCGTGGTTTTCGGGATAGATACGCAGCGCGTCGTCAGGATAGCGCGCGAGTAGATACCGATACGCCTCCAAGTATGACATGCGCCAGTAGTCAAGGTGGTACCGATTGGCAAGCGCGCCGGGCGTCTCTGTGTCCGTCAGCCCATTGAAATAGACATGCTGATGGGGATGCAGCACCGCCATAGTGGTTAGGGTGGTTATCAGCCCAATGCCCGCGACGCCATACGCCAGCGCCCGCCGCGCGATATGCAAGCGGCCACCGCAACGAACCCGGCGCGGCAACCGCGCAACGACTTTACAAATACTCATCCCTATGCGGATGTTCGCAAAGCAATGCAGCCCAACCGCCGCAAGCAAGCAGAACGGCGCCCAAAGAAAATACATCTGCCGCCAGCCGTAGTAGATGTTGGCTTGCAATGCAATAACTACCGCGATTGGCAGCGCAAAGCAGCCGAGTAGCAGGACGCGAAATCGGATTTCGCGGTCGCGGAGGGCGGCGATGGGGCGCGCGATTGTCTGCCAACACACCGCCGCGCATCCGATAGCGCCCAGCGCCAACGCGGCCGGCGGCGCCGTTATGGCAAACCACACGGGGATATAGTTCCACGGCACGGCGTCAGATGGGTAAATCTTGCCCATAAACAGGTTCTCGGCAAAGCTGGGATGCTGCGACAGCGCTCCGGTGACCTCAATGAACCGCAGCGGGTTCTCCCAATAGTACGGGTGAGTGATGTACGCAGTGGCAAGCGCCGCCGCCGCGAATATCCCCGCCGAGCCTAATATGCGCTTGCGCTCTTCCCTGCCCGCTTGCCGCAGATCCAGCGCGCGCATAGCGAGTATCATCGGCGGCAACATCAGCGCGAAAGGACGCAGATTTATTGCCAAGCCCACGCCTATGCCGCATAGCAGAAACGCGCCAAGCGTGTCCTTGCGAAAGGCGCGGTGGGCAAGGTATAGCGCGATTAGCAGCATCGCCGCGAAAGGGATGTCCTTGCTGTTGAAGAACGAGTGTGCGTAGAGGCGCGGGTGCAGCAGGAACATCAGCATAGCAAGCAACGCTATCCAACGACTGCCCAGCATGCGGTAGGCAAGCATACTGCACGCAAAGCCGCCCGCAATGAAGAGCATGTGGGTAAGCAAGTGGCGCGTCAGGTAGATGTGGCGGATGTCTTGCAGTCCGAGCGCCAGCATCAACGGCATCTCAAAGGCGACGCCGTAGTAGCGATAATCTTCATCATATAGGCGGTCAGTGGCGCCCGTGGCGATGTAGTCGGCGTTGGCGCGGGCGATTTGGCGTTGAGCCTCGATGTCCCAGCCCGGCCCGTAGTCGTCCAGGACGGCGACGCCAGCGACCGCGAACAGCGCGCAGAGGGCAAGCGCTTGCGCCCAGAACGGGATGCGGCGCAATGAGGCTAGGCGTGGGAGCGGGGATTGGGATAGCGTTGGCGTCATCACGCGGGGAATTATAGCAAGGCGGCAGCTAGGTGTCAGGCGTGGGACGCCGCGCAAGGGCTACCGACCTGCTTGGAACTCTACGCTCCACAAGCGTCCGCCATCCGCGTCTATCCGGCCGGTCTCTACCTCGGCTATCGGGTAGTCAGGCAGCGGCTGTTGCGTTATGCAACCGCCATCGAAGTAGCCGCCGCGCCAGCGAAAGTCGAAGTTGAGGTTGTCAAAGCCATATTTGCGGCGATGCGCGGGCAGGTCGACGGGATCTACCGGCGTGATGTGCAGGAAGAAACGCGACTCATCGGGCGATATGGCGCACTCCCGCCCGATGTAGTACAGCGCGCTGTCCGCGTAGTAGATGTCCCAGTCGCCGTATCGGGCATCCGGGGCGCTATCCGCTGCGACCGCATCCCGCGCCGCGCGAAAATCGTCAGCGTCGGGGCGCAGCTTGCCCCAGCTGAGCATCGGCGCCACTATGGCGAATACCTCGCTGTCATATATTGAGCGCGTATGCAATACGGGTTCGATGGGAGATCCCCGCACTCTTTTGTTGACTTCCGTGATGATATAAAAGTCGTAGGGCGGATCTCTATGCCAAACGATGCGCTCTCTGTCCTCAGACGGCAGCATTAGCTTGTTGAGGTTCCAGGTGACGTGCAACATTTCGCCGGGGTAGCGCCCCAGCAGATGCTGATACGCCTCAATGAACGTCAGATGCCAGTCGTCCATTTCGTACCGCTCGGCAAGCGCGCCGAGCGTCTTGGCGTCCGTCAGCGCGTTGAAATAGACATGCTGGTGGGGATGCAGCGCAACCATAGCGGTCAGCGTGGTTATCAGCCCAAAGCCCGCCGCGCCATACGCAAGCGTCCGCTGTCCCATATGCAAGCGCTCGCCGCCGCGTTGGGTTCGCGGCGGCCGCGCGCTAAATTTTCCAAAATACCCCCCCCCGTATGTATGTTCGTAATCGTATGCAAGCCGGCCGCCGCCAGCAGGCAGAATGGCCCCCACAGGAAATACATATGCCGCCAGTCGCTGTGGGTATTGAACTGCATGATAATGACAACCGCCACAGGAAACGCTATGCAACCGAGCAGCAGGACGCGAAAGCGGGTTTCGCGGTCGTGGAGGGCGCGAAGAGGACGCGCGATTGCCCGCCAACACACCGCCGCCGCTCCCAAAGCGCCCAGCGCAAGCGCGACCGGCGGCGCGGTTATCGCAAACCAAACGGGGATGTAGTTCCACGGCAAGGCGTCGGATTTGTATATCTCGCCCATAAACAGGTTATCTACGATGACGGGATGCCGGGACAGAACGCTGACGCCCTCAATGAACCGCAACGGATTTTCCCAGTAGTATGGGTGGATGATATAGACGACCGCAATCGCCGCCGCCGCGAAAATCCCGGCGGACGCTAGGATGCGCTTGCGCTCTCCCCTGCCCGCTTGCCATAGGTCTAGCCCGCGCATAGCCAGTATCATCGGCGGCAGCGTCAGCCCGAAAGGGCGCATATCTATCGCAAAGCCCACGCATATGCCGCACAGCAGGAACGCGCCAAGCGTATCCTTGCGAAAGGCGCGGTGAGTGAGATATAGCGCGATGACCAGCGCCACCGCGAAAGGAATGTCCTTTACATTGAAGAACGAGTGGGCGTACAAGCGAGGATGCAACAGAAACATCAGCATAGCCAACAGCGCCGCCCAACGACTGCCAAGCATCCGATAGGCGAGCATCCCGCACGCAAAGCCGCCCGCGATAAAGAACAAGTGCGTGAGCAGGTGGCGCGTCAGATAGATATGACGGCTGTCTTGGAGTCCGAGCGCTCGCTCCACCAGCAGCGCGGGCAGCCTGAACGCCTCGCTGAGGTAGCGATTGGACTCGCGGGGGTGTATCTCTTCAGACACGCCCAGGGCGTAATCGATGGTGGATTGGGTGATGCGTCGTCCAAATCGCTCGTCTGTGGATGCGCCGTAGTCGCCGACCACCGCCACGCCCACGATTGCGAACACCGCGCAAACGGCAAGCGCCTGCGCCCGGAACGGCATCCGGCGCAGCAAGGCTAGGCAGCTAAGCGGGGATAAATGGGATGGCGTTTGCATTATGGCGGGAATTATAGCAAGGGCAGGCGCTTGGTGTCAGTTTTCGGCAAGCGCGCGCGATTGCAAGGCGGGTTTAGCGGATTAGGGCGAGTGTGGACAGCGTCGTAAAGGCAATCGCGTTTTAGGGCGGGCGTGTTGGATTGGGGTTAGGCAGAAGTTAAATTGCGAATTTCAAGGGGGGAATTTTGGGGGTATAGATAGGGTTTGGGTTGCTATAATTGCGAGTGGCGCGCAGGGGGACGCGAATAGATAGGCAGCCAAGGGCGCAGCTGAGGGTTGGCGCGATGGAAAATCCTGAACTGATTTGGGACTTTGCCATTATTATGGCGGTCGCAAGCGCTACCGTGGTGGTGTTTCACTGGCTGCGCCAGCCGCCGGTGCTGGGGTATCTTATCGCAGGGCTGATTGTGGGGCCGTTCACGCTGCCGCTGTTCGGGGTGGCGGCGCCTATCTCGGATACGGGCGGCATCCGGCTTATGGCGGACGCGGGACTGGTGCTGCTGCTGTTCGCGCTGGGGATGGAGTTCGGGTGGAATCGCATCCGCAGCCTCGGGATGCGCGTGGTGATTATCGGGTCGCTGGAAGTGGTGGCTATGATAGCGCTGGGCTACGCGGTCGCCACGTTGCTGGGCTGGACGGCTACGGAGGCGATTTTCCTAGGGGCGGCGCTGTCTATCAGCAGCTCGGCGGTGATAGTCAAGGTTCTGCGCGACAACGGGATGCTGATGGAGCGGCATGGGCGGCTGATTGTGGGCATCCTGGTGGTGGAGGATTTCGCGGCGGTGCTGTTGCTGAGCGTGCTGACGGGCGTCGCCACTACGGGAACGGCGAGCGTGGGCGAAATCACGGATCTTATGGCGAAACTGGGCGTGTTCTTCGTATGCTCGCTGTTCGCGGGGGCGCTCGCCGCGCCGCGCATCATCAATTTCGTGGCGAGTTTCAAGTCAAGAGAGGCGCTGCTGATAACCAGCTTGGCTATGTGCTTTGGGCTGGCGCTGATAGGCGAGACGCTGGGGACATCGGCGGCGGCGGGCGCGTTCATAATCGGCAGCGTGCTGGGGGATTCGGAACATTCGGAGTCGCTGAAAGAGACGATGGCGCCCGTGCGCGATGTGGTTGCGGCGCTGTTCTTCGTGTCAATCGGGATGCTGATAGACTTGACGCTGCTGGCGCGCTACATAGCGCCCTCGCTGATAATCGCGGGCGTGTTTATGGCGGGCAAGACGATAGCCATAACGCTGGGGACTTTCCTGACCGGACACGGGGGCAAGACATCGCTGGGCGTGGGAATGGGAACGCCGCAGATGGGGGAGTTTTCGCTGGCGATGACAAAGGTGGGGGCGGATCACGCGGTAGTGGGCGCGTTTCTGTATCCGGTGGTCGCGGCGGCGTCCGCCATCACATCGCTGTTTTACCCGTGGATGGCGCGGGCGTCCACAAACGCGGGCGCGTTCATAGAGCGGCGCTCGCCGCGAATGGCGCAGCGGTTCGTGGGCAACCTCTCGCGCGCGCTCATCTCTATGCGGGCGGTGTTCGGCTTGGAAAAGAGCGAGTTCGGCAGGCAGGTGCGGCGGCAGGGGCGGGTTATCATCGCCAACTGCGGCGTGATGGTGGTTACGATAAGCGTGGGGACATTCGCGCTGAACTCGGCGCCGGATATGGCGCGCGCGGTCGGGCTGAGCCAAAGCGTTCTGGGCATTGCGATAAGCTGCGTGGTGATAGTGTTCTGCATACCGCCGTCCGTGTTCATATGGCGGGCGCTGCACCGGATGACCGACGAGTTTTCCACATCCATACTGCGCTTTGAGGCGTCGCATTTCAACCTGCTTGGGCATACCGACCTGCACTTGGGCAAGGCGGACTTGCATGACATCCTGCAATACGGCATTCTGATACTGCTGATGAGCCTGTTGGCGGTGTGCAGCCTGCCGTTCATATCGCGGCTGGTGATAATCGGCAGCTTTTCCACGCCGATAGCGATAGTGATCCTGCTGGGGATAGCGGCGCTGATGTGGCGGGTTGCGTTCAAGATGCACAGGGCGATGGAGATGGTGTTCAGCCGCACATTCTTGGGGGATGACGAGTAGGGGGAACGGCGGGTCATCGCATCGTATCGCGTCATTAAGGGGAACACGGCTTAGGTCGGGAAGTTGCGCTTAGTGCGGGGATTGCCGCTTTTCGGGAAAGACGGGCGGCGCTTTTGGGCGCGGGCGTGTATGATGTGTTGACGGGCAATCAGGTCGGCGCAAGATGCAAGATAGGGCGCGGGATGGCGGCGCAAGTTAGGCGCGGGATAGCGGCGGCGCAAAGAAAGAAAGGGGCAGCGAGATGCGATTGGACGGCAAGGTAGCGCTAATCACGGGGGCGGCGGCGGGCGTGAAAGGCGAGCTAATGGGCTTTGGCGGCGCGGCGGCGTGGCTGTTCGCGGGCGAGGGGGCGAGGGTTGTGCTGGCGGACATAAATGAGGATGCCGGGCGGCGGACGGCGGACCAGCTGACGGGCGCGGGACACGACGTTGCGTTCACGCGGCTGGATGTGACTAGCGAGGATGACTGGCGGGCGGCGATTGGGCTTGCCTTGGACACATACGGCGGGCTGGACATTCTAGTGAACAACGCGGGGACAAGCGACCGCGCGGGCGTAGAAGAGACCGACGAGGCGCGTTGGGACGGGCAGATGAGCGTGCATGCGAAAGGCGCGTTTCTGGGAATGAAACACGCGATACCCGAAATGCGAAAGGCGGGCGGCGGCTCAATCATCAATGTTTCGTCCATATACGGGCTGGTGGGCAGCAGGACATCGACGGCGTATCACGCGGCGAAGGGCGCTGTGCGAATACTGACCAAGTCGGCGGCGATCCAGTACGCGGGGGACAACATCCGCGTGAATTCCATACACCCCGGCTTTTGCGTCACGCCGATGACGGCGGTCAGCCAGAGCGATCCCGACAACCGGCGGCAGACGCAGGAGCGCATCCCGATGGGCAGGCTTGGCGAGCCGGAGGAGGTGGCGCAGGGGATGCTGTACCTGGCGTCGGACGACTCGGCGTATGTAACGGGCTCGGAGCTGGTGATAGACGGCGGGGTTACGGCGGCGTAGCGCGGGCAAAGGGCAATAAAGGCGCAAGCGCGATTAGAGGGCAGGCAGCGTTCTATTCGGGCGGGCGCGTGTATCTACTTCCGCAGCCGCCCGCTTTATCGGCTGGGGCGCAACTTGCCAAATCTCAAAGCCATCTATGAAGAGAAGAAACGCTATCTTAAGGGGGCATAGGCTAAGTGGTCGGCAATATGGTCAAAGGGCAGACGGCGGCGGTCGCGGCGGTGTGGTTCGTGTATTCGGAGGAGGGCAAGCCGCTGGGGAGGGTGTATGTGGGCGAGGACGCGGGCGCGCCGGTCGTAGGGGCGCGGCTGGCGGACGGGGAGGGGTGGCGGGATGCGGTGGTAGCGGGGGTTAGGGAGCTGGCGCCGACGTGCGCGATGCGGCGGTGGCGGGTGGTGGTTGGGGGGCGTGGGGTGGGTGGTTAGGCGGGCGGGATGCCCGTTTGCATAATAGAACGCACAGGCTTACAATATAGGAATGTTCTATCCGCATAATCGCTGGGGATGCGGGCAGAAACAAGACTTTTTAGCGGGCATTGTTGCGTCTGGGGCTAGAAAACGTCGCCTCTTGCGGGTATAATGCCGCTTGACACTAGGGAGGGCAGTAATGCAATTTAGGCTTGGCGAGCTGTTTTGCGGCCCAGGCGGGTTGGCGCTGGGCACTCAGCAGGCGTCTGATGAAGTCGACGGCGAAGTTGGAATCAAGCATGTATGGGCGAATGATTTCGACCGCGATTCCTGCGAAACATTCGGGCGCAATATCAAGCCTGAAAAGGTAGTTCGCAAAGATGTCCGCAAATTGGACTTCTCCGAATTGCCAGAAATAGACGCCCTTGCTTTCGGATTTCCCTGCAATGACTTCAGCGTGGTCGGCGAGAAAAAGGGCGTTAACGGCGTGTACGGGCCGCTCTACTCATACGGCATCAAGGCGTTGCGGCATTTCAAGCCGAAATGGTTCTTGGCTGAAAATGTCGGCGGGCTGAGAAGCGCGAATGATGGTCGCGCATTCCAAACAATCCTGAAAGAAATGCAGGATGCAGGCTACACGATAACGCCTCATCTGTATCGCTTTGAAGAGTACGATGTGCCTCAGGCGAGGCATCGCATTATCATCATCGGAATGCGCTCAGACATCCCTCTTGAATTCAGAGTTCCCGCGCCCTCTACGCCAACTCAGGAATCCTATCGCACAAGCAAGGACGCGATTGAATATCCGCCTATACCGGAAGACGCTCCCAACAATGAACTTACTAATCAGTCCGATGCGGTAATTGAGCGACTGCGGCATATCAAGCCCGGCGAGAACGCTTTCACGGCGGAGTTGCCGCCTCATCTTGAATTAAATGTCAAGGGCGCGCGCATCAGCCAAATCTATCGCCGCCTAGCGCCGGACAAGCCCTCATACACCGTTACGGGCAGCGGCGGCGGCGGGACGCATGTTTATCACTGGGAAGAGGACAGGGCGCTTACCAACCGCGAGAGGGCTCGGCTGCAGACATTCCCCGACGACTTTGTGTTCTGTGGATCAAAAGAAAGCGCAAGACGCCAAATCGGGATGGCGATACCGCCGCGCGGAGCGAAAGCGGTGGTCAGCGCGGTCTTGAAAACATTCGCCGGCGCGCATTACGAATCGGTAGGCGCGAATATGTCCGTCAACGGGCAAATGAATGGCCGCCGTCCGATGCAGCATAGGCTTTTGGAGCGAGGTCGTGCTTACCGATAACTTATTCCAAAAGGTTTTGGTAGAGCCTTACGAGCCAAACTCTACGCTCTACATTGTGTCGGGATACGCAAGCGCAACGATGGTGTCTCGGCATTTCAGGGAATTGATTGGCAACAATCCGCGCAGTCATGCGGCTTTCATACGCAGACGGGATGTGCGTATCGAGTTGATAGTCGGCATGGCAAGGCGCGACGGCATATTAAGACAAGACCATGATGGCTTTCAAGAGCTTGCTCAAAAATACGACGGGTTATTCGTCTGTCGATATGCAGTGCATGGCCCACCCGTTCACGCCAAAACCTTTGGGTGGTATCGAAACGATAACATCCCCGTAATCGGTTTCACGGGGTCCGCCAACTATACTCAGGCGGGCTTTAGCAACTCTCAACGGGAAGTTATGGTCGAACACGATGCGGAAGGATCGCGTGATTATTTCAATACCGTTATGCCAGACACTATTGACTGCCTTGACGGAACAGTAAATGATCGGGTTATAATCTACTCAGGTCGCCGTCGCGATGAAAGAGACTTCGAGGAGGACAGCATGAATTTTTACGACAGAATCAAAAACTTGCCGCATAGGCGCGTAACTCTACTAGACAGATACGGGCGGATGCACGGAACAAGCGGGCTGAATTGGGGACAGCGACAGGGAAGAGAGCCTAACCAGGCGTACATAGCGTTGCGAGCAGAAATCTACAACACGGATTTCTTCCCTCCTAGGGGCGACCATTTTACGGTTATCACCGATGATGGCAGAACTTTGATATGTAGCCGCGCTCAGCAGGGGGGCAAAGGCATACATACGCCCGACAACAACAGTCTGTTGGGAATTTATTTCCGAAACAGGATAGGCGTAAGCCTTGGCAACGCAGTCAGCCGAGAAGATTTGGAGCGCTACGGACGCACTGATGTAGATTTCTACAAGCGTGACGACGAGACTTACTATATGGACTTTTCCGTCGGTGAATCCGATGGCTGACAATATGCGTCCGGAAGCGCGCTCCCGCGTAATGTCTCGGATTAGGGCGCGAAACACGCGCCCGGAATTGTATGTCAGAAAAGCGGTGTGGGGCAGAGGATTCCGGTATAGGCTGCATGTCCGCCGCTTGCCCGGCGTTCCGGACTTGACACTGAAGAAGTACGGGATAGCCTTGTTCGTCCACGGTTGCTTTTGGCATCAGCACGGCTGCTCAAAATCCACAATGCCCGCCTCAAACCGCGAGTATTGGGAACCTAAGTTGCTTGGCAACGCGGCTAGGGATGCCCGAAACAAAGCGCAACTAAAGAAACTGGGCTGGGAAGTTCTGACAATCTGGGAATGTTGCCTGCAGCAAGACACCGAAAAGGTGATAAACCTGCTGGAATCGTTGCGGAGCGAGCAAAGCCGTGAATTGGCGGGGGAAGTCATAGACGCGGTTGTATAAAGTTTGACGCGCTTTTATCGCATTGATACACTCGGCAAACAATCTTTGGATATACCCAGACACGCTCACGGCGGGGGATGCGCGTATGGCTATGGACACGCGGCAAGATGATGGCGCAGGCGGCGGCGCAAATGGCGGCGGCGCGCGCAGCGAGGCGCCGGCTATATTGCGGGTGCGCGAGCTGACTAAGGATTTTGGCGGGGTGCATGCGGTGGATCATTGCTCGTTTGATGTAAGGCGAGGGACTATTAGCGGGCTTATTGGGCCGAATGGGGCGGGCAAGACTACGCTGTTTAATCTGGTTACGGGCTTTGTTAAGCCGACTAGCGGCGCGATTACCTTTATGGATAGGCGCATCGAGGGGCTGCCGCCGCATCGGATTTTTGGGGCGGGACTGGTCCGGACTTTTCAGATACCGCGCGAGTTTAAGCGGATGAGCGTTTTGGAAAATCTGATGCTTGTGCCGGGCAACCAAACGGGCGAGCGGCTGTGGGCGTCTTGGCTTATGCCATGGCGCGTGGCGGCGCAGGAGCGCGCGGTGGAGCGGCAGGCGCTGGATACGCTGGAGTTTCTTAATCTTATTCATCTCAGGAATGAGTACGCCGCCAATCTGTCGGGCGGGCAGAAGAAGTTGCTGGAGCTGGGCAGGATGCTTATGGCTAAGCCTGAGATGATTCTGCTGGACGAGCCGGGCGCGGGCGTCAATCCAACGCTGATGAACGCGCTGGTGGAGGACATACGGCGCGCGCAGCAAGAAACCGGGGTAACGATACTTATCATTGAGCATGATATGGATCTGGTGATGAGCCTGTGCAATCCGATTATCGTGATGAACGCGGGCGCGAAATTGGCGGAGGGGACGCCGCAAGAGGTTCAGCAAAACCCAGCGGTGCTGGAGGCGTATCTGGGCGGCGCGCTAGGCGGCGTGTGATATGAGCATTCTGAGGGCGGACAACCTGTTCGTGGGCTACGGCGAGACCGAGATCCTGCACGGCGTCTCGGTGCGCGTGGAGCCGGGCGAGTTCGTGACCATCATCGGGCCCAACGGCTGCGGCAAGTCCACGCTGATGAAGGCGGTGTTCGGGCTGCTGACGCCCAAGCAGGGCGAGATATTCTTTGACGACGCCAACATCACGGGGATGGCGACCGACAGGCTGATACGAATGGGGATGTCGTATGTGCCTCAGACGGACAACATATTCCCGTCGCTGACGATAGAAGAGAACCTTGAGATGGGCGCGTTTGCGGCGGGCGGCGCGGCGGCGGGGCGCATCGCGGCGATGTATGAGATGTTCCCGGACTTGCGGCTCAGCCGCAACCGGCGGGCGGGCAGCCTGTCGGGCGGGCAGCGGCAGATGCTGGCTTTCGGACGGGCGCTGATGCTGCAGCCGCGTCTGCTGCTGCTGGACGAGCCCTCCGCCGGGCTGTCGCCGATTATGGTGGGCGTGATATTCGACCGGCTTACCGAGATACGCGAGTCGGGCGTGGCGATACTGGTCGTGGAGCAGAACGCGCGGTCGGCGCTTGCTATGTCGGACAGGGGGTATGTGTTGGCGAGCGGCGAAAATCAGATAGAGGGCGAGGCGCGCAGCCTGCTGGACAACCCTGAGGTCGGGCGGCTGTATCTGGGCGGGCAGGCGGATGATGGGCAGGCGGATGGCAATGCCAACGACGGCCGGGCGGGAGGCTAGGCGATGGCGACGATGCAGGCGATGGCGGAGCGGGCGCGCGCGGCGGCGGCGGGCAGAGATGCGTGGTGGCTGGCGGGCGCCATCGCGGTGGGACTTGTGGTTACGCTGGCGGCGCCGGGCAAGGTGGTGAACGGGCTGCTCATCGGCAGCGTGTTCGCGCTGGGGGCGATTGGCATCACGCTGATATACAGCATCCTGCGTTTCGCGCACATAGCGCACGGCGAGTACATGACGCTGGGCGCGTACATAACGCTGTTCCTGCTGACAGTGGCGTTCCCCACGCTGGGGATAGCGGGAGGCGGACTGGGGCCGTTCACATTCGGCTATCCGCTGCTGCTGGCGCTGCCGCTGGCGGCGGGCGTGGTGATAGCGTTTGCGATAGGGGTGGACTTCGCGGTGTACCGGCGGCTGCGCGGGCGGGGCAGCAATCTGGTGATGATGGCGATGGTGTCGCTGGGGGTGGCAATTGCCACGCGGGGGCTGCTGCAGTATTTCTGGGGGACGGATCCTCAGCGCTATCCGCGCGTGTCCAAGCCGTTCTACCACTTCGAATTCGACCTGCCGCTGGCGGGCGGCTTGGCGCTGCCGTTTGACATACGGGTGCCGCCGGACAACCTGTTCTTGGGCATAATGACCGTGGCGCTCGCGGCGGGGCTGTGGCTGTTCTTGAACAAGACGCGCACGGGCAAGGCGATGCGGGCGACGTCGGACAACATAGAGCTGGCGCGGGTGAGCGGGATCAATACCACGCGCATAATCTACTGGGCGTGGGCGATAGCGGCGGCATACGCGGCGATAGCGGGGACGCTGCTGGCGGTGTCGCAGGCGCAGCTGCTGCCTCATTCGGGCTGGAAGGTGCTGATACCGCTGTTCGCGGCGGTGACGCTGGGCGGCATCGGCAACCCCTGGGGCGCGCTCGTGGGCGGGCTTATCATCGGCGTGTCTATGGAGGCGTCGACGGAGTGGGTGTCGCCGGCGTACAAGCCCGCCGTCGCGTTTGCGATAATGCTGGGGGCGCTGCTGCTGCGCCCGCGCGGGATATTCGGGGACGGGAGCTCGTAGATGGACATCGTGTATTTTCTGGCGGGCTTGGGGATTTTGGCGGGAATATACGGCATATTCTCGCTGGGGCTGAACGTGCATTGGGGCTACACGGGGCTGTTCAACATCGGGATAGCGGGGTTCTTCGCGCTGGGGGCATACACATCGGCGCTGCTGACGACCGCGCCGCCCTCGCCGGACTTGTTCGAGGATTTCAAGTTCGGGGGCAACCTGGCGGCGACGCTGCGGTTGGGGATAGACGCCTGGTTCGTGGTGGCGCTGGCGGGCGCGGCGGCGGCGAGCGCGGCGGCTGCGCTGGCGGTCGGGGCTATCACGCTGCGCCTGCGGGATGACTATCTCGCCATATCCACGCTGGGGATAGCCGAGAGCGTGCGGCTGGTTTTCCTGAACGAAAAGTGGCTCGCCAACGGCTCGCGCGGGCTGTACAACATCCCGAAGTTCCTGGAGGGGATAGCGGATCCGCAGAATTACGACATGGCGTATTTCGGGGTGGTGATGGTGGTTTTGGCGCTGCTGTACGTGCTTGTGCAGCGGGCGATAAGCTCGCCGTGGGGGCGGGCTTTGCGGGCGATACGGGAGGACGAGACGGCGGCGGCGGCGGCGGGCAAGAATGTGTTTCATTTCAAGCTGCAGGCGTTTGTGATGGGCGCGGCGGTGATGGGCGTGGGCGGCGCGCTGTACGCGCATGGGCTGCGGTATGTGGATCCGCTGGTGTTCGACCCGCTGCTGGCGACTTTTATCATCTGGGTTATGCTGATGATAGGGGGCAGCGGGAACAACTTGGGGGCGATACTGGGCGCGTTTGTGGTGTGGGGGATATGGAGCGGCACGCAGTTCCTGCCGGGCGCGTTCAGCGACCCGAACTTGCGGTATTTTATGATAGGGTTCCTGCTGGTGGCGGTGATATTGGCGCGGCCGAATGGGCTGCTTGGGGAGCGGCTGCGGGTGGCGCGGGAGTAGGCTATAGGCCGCAGTGGCCCTCGCATTCGTTGATGAACTGGTTGGTTTCGCGCTCGCTCTCGTCGTGCTGCAGGGCGGCGTCAAGCGGGATGCGCCTGTGATGCAGGTATGCCCGCTTGCGAAACATTCGGTTGGCGTTATGCCCGTTGGAACGTAGCCTGGCGTCTATCTCTACCGCCTCTGAGTAGAGTTCGGGTTCGTTGTCTTTGATGTCAAGCCAACTTGACGAACTGCGAAATGGGCAGCCTACGCAAGCGCTGCGGGTAAGGCTGCGGTCGGGGTAGCGCTCCGCGAACCATTGCTGGCAGTCCTCGCGGGTCAGCGGCAAATCGTCAATGAGGGGATAGCGGTTGCTTATCCACCAGTTGCGGTTGGGCTTTACGCGCATAGCCTCGTCTGTGGTGATGCCGAGCCACATCTCTATGCGCGTTTCGGGCGAAAGGTATTGACGCGGGCGGACGCCCAGGAGTTCCTGGACTTTGCGGTGAATGGGGTCAAGTTTGTAGTTCTTTGTGCATTGCCGCCAGTTGATACCGGCGTCGCCGTCGGCGTCGGCTAGATACACGGGCAGGGTCATCCAAGGTTGCCCTTGCGCGTTCACGCCGTCAATCACATCTTGGCGCAGGCTGCGCCCGTTGTCGGTCGTGATAACGGGGAATGACACTTGGGAGCGCAACCAGTCTATCGTTTCATATACCGATTGCGGCTCCCATCTGGTGTCGGCGAAAATAGCGTAGTCGGGCTTGGCGCCGAAAGCGTTATCTTCGGCAAGCAGGCACATAACCGTGCTTTGTACGCCACCGCCAAGGCTGAGCACCCGCATCGCCGGCGGGATGCTTGTCCTAGCGCGGTGGCTCACTCTTTTGGGGGAACGGCATCCTCCACAACTTGCCTGATTTCGTCGTCGTCCATCAGGTCTAGCGCGCTTGCGCCCCCGCGCACATTGAGGGCTCTAAGCATGCGGTTTGCGTGCGTGGTCTGAAACAGGTGGGTGTTGTCGTTCAGGGCGACTTCGTATATCGCCGCTACAACGCGCGGATTAGCCAACAGATAACGCCTTGCCAGCGTTTGATGGTACAAGTTGACATTGTTCGCCATAACTTTGAGGAGATCATCCTCGGAGTACTGCGAATGTTGTGATACTCGCTCTGAGAACTCGCCTAGCCACCATAGCCTTGCAGCGGCGTTGGCGATCCTGCCGTCGCCGCCGCCTTTGAGCCAGTGGGATTCGACAAAGTTGCTCAGATTAGTTCTGTTGGTAAGTCCGGTTTGCCATCGCAATGGCACATAGTCCGCGATGGCAAAGCAGTTGATGGACGCCCACAGCAACTCGTCCGCGGCGTCGGCAGGCGAGATACCGTCCAGTGCTTGGCGCACAATTTTTGCATAGTCGTAGTCGGATTCGGGGCCAGGCTCGATAATCTCGCTAAGAGGATCCAGCGAACACCCGGCGTCTAAAGGTTGCCCCCAGACATCGTCCGTATCCGCTACATTGGCCATTTCATTTTGCAACTTGCCTGGATCGGGCGTCATGAAGAGATCCGGCTGGTTTCTGGCGAGGGCTCGCAACGCTTTGTAGCCGTTTTCGTTGACCCGCTTTATCTCATTCAATATCGTCCTCCGAGTCGTCGTCGCTTATGTCCTCAGGATTGGCCACGAGGCTGATCATCGCGCCAAAAGGCTTGCTCAGCAGTATTTGAGCGGCGTGGATAAGCGAGTGGCTGTCCAAGCTGATGTTGTGCTTATTTAGATTGTCCTTAATGCAAACAACCCATCCGTTGCTGTGGACGTCGTCTTCGTCTTCAAGCCTGTCGATACAAGCCAGAGCTTCCATCAAGGCGTTCATGAAGACAGAGGGTAGGGTCAGTATCTCGTTTTCACGGCGGATGGCATTGAACCGCCTTAGCGTGTCTTCATTAGCCTTGATGTTGATATATGGATCGGTCGGATCCACTTCTACGTCAAATATATCCGGCGACAAATTTTCACCCGTCACCAAATTGAATACGCTCTTGGTGGCGCGCTGGTTGGTGTCGACTGAGAATCGCCAGGTTGGGGCGGTTGCCAGCGGCTGAAATTTACCTATTTGCACATCTTGTCCGCCATACTCAGCGTGCGCTGTGTGGGTTGAATGGGTGATGTCGTGAACGGCGACTATCGCGGGATGTAGCTCTACATCGTTAACTAGCATCCGCCCTTGAACCTTAGCGTTAATCGCAATCTGCCCCTTGTCTGCCCTCAGCATTTCTCTGTGCAATGTTTCGCGGCAGTAGAGCATCGCCACACAACACGCGTTGCCGTCCTTAATTTGGTTCAGTATTGATGTTTCGGAGACGTCAAATTTGACGCGGACAACCACATCCTGCTCAGCAGGCTCGACTTCCACATCTATCGTCAACTCTCCGGACGCGTAGTCGTCCGAGTATGGACGTAGTACGGGATACAGGTAGTTCCGATTAGCTGAGTACCTCATTTTTTAGCCAGCCCTTTGAGGTTGAAAGTCTTGTTGATAATGGGTTCGCGGGTTACGAACTCTACGCTTATGCGGGAGGCGTCGCCGCCATCTATCCGCTGAATAGAGTCTTGGTTGACAGGGAGGTCTTGCCCGTTCATTTTGGCTTCGCGCAATCCTATCTGGACTTCAGCGCCGTCTTCGCCGATTGCCATCAGTTGGACATTCTCCAGCGGCTGCTTAGGGTTGTTAAAAAACACTACGACTGAGTGGGTGCTGTCGCCGCCGCTTGGGCGGAATCGGAGATTGCCAAATGCAGCCGGCACATTGGCCACCGTGCGAGGACGGACGGGGCCAGGAGGGCGAGGGGTAGGGTTACGAGGAATGTCGTCTTGATTGCCTTCGGGCTCCGCTTTGCCGTTTCCTAGTACGACTGCTCTACTTTTCGGTCCGCTCCCCCGTAGCCTAGGGCGCGAGGGAGCTCGGACTGACTGATAAGGTTGCGTGGTTATCACCGGATATTTGCCGCGTTGTGATATGTTAGCGTCCTGTTCTTGATCGCCGTCGTCTTCCAGCGGCAAGTATTTGGCGACTTCGCCGACGTTATCCGCATCGGATAGTTGAGGTTCAACAAGCGCGGCAATGCGGTCGCGACACCACTGCCCCAATACCTCTAACCGCTCGGCTGCTGCCTTTTGGCGCTCAGGGTCGGTGATGTAGTCGGTGGAAATGCTGTTATGCCGCGGGGATTCAGCGTCGCGCAACAGGGATTGTTCGCCCTTGGAAAGACACTCGATAATGGCGGTAAAGCCTTTCCAATGTCGAGGTATGTGGCTAAGCCCGCTCAAGTTCATATCGCCCCGTCTGTCCGTAATCATCATTCCCGCATCCCTTACCAGAGCAAGCTCTCTTTTGCCCGGCGCATCCTCATGCACCTGGATGCGAATGGTTACTTCCCCAATCTCGGGGATGTCCTGCTTGGCATAAGGCTCGAGTCGGGAAACCTTGATGAAGTTGAGGGTTTTGCCATCTTGCCGGTTGGCAAATTCCTCAATGTTGCTGGACTTAACCAATTTGCTGCCAACAACGACTTCCAGCTTGCTTTGGACAACGGCATGGAAGAAATGCTTTATCACGGCGAATATGTGCCGCTCTCCCTGAAGCGTGTAGCCCGGAATGTATAGCGCGGTGCCTGGTTCGTTCAGCATAAAGGGACGGGGAATATCCACATTCTTTGCGGGAAGAAATCCGTCTTCGCCGAAATATCCCGTCTTGCGATAGGGTTTGCCGCCTTGTTCGTGAGACACAAGTATGGTCTTGCCCTGAAATCTGCGCGCCAATGCGCCATCGGATAGGTAGGCGACCGAGTACAGGACTGTCCGCAGATCTGACACTGCGAAAGCGGCGAATTTGCCCAGCCCGAAAGATCCTGCGGCGTCGCGCTGATCCTTTGCGTTGGAGCCGGCGCCTTTGGTCAACGCCTGCCACTTGCTTGGCGCGTCATTCTTGCGCGGTTCATCCGTAGCGCCAAGAGTGTTGCTGTCAATGATACGCAAGCAGTCCACGCTGCCGTTCCCCGTTCTATTAAGCAGCCTCGCGCCTCTTGTGAACTGCTTAATGTACTCATCATCGTCGTTGTGAGTAGAGTCAGCCGCCGCTTTAAGGCGCAAGGAGAGTTCGGATGCCCCGAAATCCGCGGTGGGAATCGTGCGCGGCTCAAACGCCACTTTGACGGGCAAGGCGGGATTATCGCGGGCGTCAAGCGAGTTTTGAATGGCTTCTCGGACGAGGCTTTCTTCGCGGTTGCCGATAAAGTGGGTTATCCCCGGATCATTCGGCCCCTCGATTTCGTCGGCTTCGTTATTTTGGAACTGCCAAGTCAGTTTGCCGCTCATTCGCGCACCTCAATTTGATTTCGCGGGAATTATACACAGGTGTGCGGGCTTGTCAATAGGCTAATCCAGCCGCGCCAAATACTGCGCGGCTATGTCTATGCCCACTAGGCCGCTGTATGCCTGGGTGAGGCGGCGGGTTAGGGGGCCGGGGATGGCGGCGGCGGCTAGGGGGTTGCCGTTGACGGCGCTGACGGGGACGATGCAGAAACTGGTGGAGGTGATGAACGCCTCGTCGGCGGTGTAGGCGTCGTAGAGGTCTAGGTCGGTTTCGCGCACGGGGATGGCGAGTTCGTGGGCGAGCTGGATGGCGGTTTCGCGGCTTATGCCGGCGAGGACGTATTGTTCGCGCGGGGTGAGCAGTTCGCCGTTTTTGACTAGGAAAATGTTGGCGCCGGGGCCTTCGCAGAGGTTGCCGTTGGCGTCCAGCAGGATGGGCCAGGCGTCGGGGTTTTGCGCCTCTACTTCTTGGGTGGCGAGGACTAGGTTGATGTAGTTGTGGGCTTTGGCGCGCGGGCTGACGGCGTCGGGCGGCGCGCGGCGCACTGATGGGACGATGACGGGCATGCCGTCGCGGTAGTAGCGGGCGCGCTGGGCGAATGGGAGGGGGACGCATTCCACGATGACGCTGGGGTCGCCGCCGGGGGCGCCGCGGGTGACGCGCTGGGTTACCCAGAAGTCGCCGTTGGGCTCGCGCAGGGGCAGGTTGGCGTCCAGGACGCGCATTGTGACGTCGGCGAATTCTTGCTTGGTGAGCGGGGGCTGCAAGCGCAGGTAGGCGAGGGAGTTGAAAAAGCGGTCTAGGTGTTCGGCGAGCTTGAAGATTTCGCCGCCGAAGGTGCGGGTGGTGTCGAAGACGGCGTCGCCGTAGAGAAAGCCGCGGTCGCGGACGGATATTTTGGCTTGGCTTTCGGGGATGTAGTCGCCGTTTAGGTAGATGGTGAGTTCTTGGGGCATTGGGATTGGCTCCTTATATGATTGGCGCGGTTGGCTAGGCGTTGGCGCGGTTAGTCTTGATGCGTCAGGTCGCGGAATCGGTAGCCGACGTTCCAGATGGTTTCTATGAGCGGGTGGTCGGCGTTTTCGATTTTGCTGCGTAGTCGGCGGATGTGGACGTCCACGGTTCTTGTGCCGCCGAAGTAGTCGTAGCCCCAGACGCTGCTGAGGAGCGCCTCGCGGGAATAGACGCGGCCGGGGTTTGAGGCGAGCAGGCGGAGGAGTTCGTATTCTTTGAACCGCAGGTTGACGCGCCTGCCGCGCAGGGAGACTTCGTAGGTGGACGGGTTGATGACGAGGCTGCCGGCGCGGATGAGGTCGTCTTGGTCTGGAGCGCTGTCGCGGCGGAGGGCTTGCTTGACGCGGGCTATCGCCTCGCGCGGGTCGGGCGGCGCGAGCAGGAAGTCGCTGATGTGGGGGAGCGCGTCCAGGTCGGGGAGCATGTCGGGGGGGAGCAGCGCGATGACGGGGAGCTCCAGCGCGCGGCACTGGCGGGCGAGGGACTGGGCGGCGGAGCGGGAGAGAGCGGTTAGGTCTAGGAAAGCTAGGTGTGGGAGGGCGCGCGGGTCGAGGTCGTCGATGTCGGTGGCGCGGCGCACGAGCAGGACTTCGACGCCCTGGTCGTAGAGCGCGTCCAGCCAGTCGGAGTGGCGGGCGTGGGTTTGGGTTAGGTAGGCGCTTGTCATAGCTATGCAATATATGATATTGGGGCGCGCAAGGGCAAGGGCAAACGGGGGCAGGGCGCAGGATTGGGGCGCGCAAGGGCAAGGGCAAACGGGGGCGGGGCGCAGGATTGGGGCTTGTTGGGAAGGCGGATTTTGGGGCGGCGGCGCGGCGGGTTGGGGCGGCGTTTGCGCGTGGCGGGCTAGTGAAGTATAATACGCCTATCCGCCCGTGTTCGCGCGCGGGCTTGGCTTGCTATCCGCTTGTCGCAGCCGTCCGGAGGGGTAATGAGTCCCAGATTGCTGAGAAACGGCTTTATCTATCTGCTGATAACCGTTGCCATACTCGCCATATTCTTCACGCTGTTCGCCGATAATATCGGGGGATCGCAGGAAATCCCCATCAATGAGGTGATTTCGCGCTCGGTGCGCGGCGAAGTGCAGAAGATAGAGGTGCGCGAAGACCGGCTGACGGTGTTCACCAACTCAGGCGAGACGCTTGCCTCGCGCAAAGAGATAGGCGCGAGCCTGGTGGATACGCTGCGCGAGTCGGGCTTGGATCCGGCGGTGTCGGGCGTGGCGGTTGATGTCAAGGGATCCAGCGGGCTTGGCAGCCTGTTCGGGCTGCTCATCAACTTCTTGCCGCTGATATTCTTCGGGGCGCTGCTGCTGTTTATGATGCGGCAGGCGCAGGGCGGCAGCAATCAGACGTTTAGCTTTGGCAAGAGCCGCGCGCGGATGTTTGTGGGCAACAGCCCGGCGGTGAGTTTCTCGGATGTGGCGGGCGTGGAAGAGGCTAAGGAAGAGCTGCAGGAGGTGGTGGAGTTTCTGAAAGTGCCTGAGCGGTTCGTGAGCTTGGGGGCTAAGATACCCAAGGGCGTGCTGCTGATAGGGCCTCCGGGAACGGGCAAGACGCTGCTGGCGCGGGCGGTTGCGGGCGAGGCGGGCGTGCCGTTTCTGTCCATAAGCGGGTCGGAGTTCGTGGAGATGTTCGTGGGCGTGGGCGCGAGCCGCGTGCGGGATCTGTTTGAACAGGCAAAGCGGAATGCGCCGTGCATCGTGTTTGTAGATGAGATCGACGCGGTGGGCAGGCACAGGGGGGCGGGACTGGGCGGCGGTCACGACGAGCGCGAGCAGACGCTCAACCAAATCCTGGTTGAGATGGACGGCTTTGATGTGAACACGAACATCATCATAGTCGCCGCTACGAATAGGCCGGACATACTGGATCCGGCGCTGCTGCGGCCCGGGCGGTTTGACCGGCGCGTTGTGCTGGACAACCCGGATGTGAAGGGGCGGGAGCAGATACTGAAGGTTCATTCGCAGGGCAAGCCGCTGGCGGAGGGGATAGACTTGGAGCGGGTTGCGCGGCAAACGATGGGGTTCAGCGGCGCTGACCTGGCGAACTTGGTGAACGAGTCGGCGATACTGGCGGCGCGGCGCAGCAAGACTGAGATAACCGAGGATGAGTTCGCGGAGTCCATAGACAGGGTGATAGCGGGGCCGGCGCGCAAGAGCCGCGTTGTGAACGATAGGGAAAAGGAAATCACCGCGTATCACGAGGCGGGGCATGCGCTTGTGGGGTATATGCTGCCCAACGCGGATATGCCGTTCAAGGTAACGATAGTGGCGCGCGGCAGGTCGGGCGGGCATACGCGCTATCTGCCGGACGAAGATCGCCACCTTTGGACCAAGGGGCAGTTCCAAGATATGATGGCGGCGGCTATGGGCGGGCGCGTGGCGGAGCAGATCACATTTGACGACGTCACAACTGGCGCGAGCAACGATTTGGAGCAGGCGACGAACATTGCCCGCACAATGGTTACGCGCTACGGGATGAGCAGCAAGCTAGGGCCGCGCACATTCGGCAAGCGGGAAGAGCTCGTGTTCCTTGGGCGCGAAATCTCGGAGCAGCGCGATTACAGCGACAAGATAGCGCAGGATATAGACGAAGAGGTCTATACGCTGGTGGATACGGCGTATCAGCGGGCGACTAAGGTGTTGACCGACAACAAGGCGAAGTTGGCGCAGCTGGCGCGGCATCTGCTAACGCACGAAACGGTTGAGGGGGATGAGTTGCGGGATCTGCTGGACGACGCGGCGGCCGAGGCGGCGCCGGCGTAATGGATGCGGGCGCAATTCCTATGGCAGGAGGTTTGCGATGCGGCGCTTTCTGCTGTGGATATTGACGCGGATATTGGTATTCGGGGCTGTCGTTTTCTTCTTCGCTTTTGGGATTTTGGGAATTCTGTGGGTGTTGTCGATATTTTTCGGCGGCGCTTTTTACGGCGATTAGGCAGGTTGTAGATATTACGCGGCGGCGGCGATTCAATATCGCGGGCTGATAATATCTAGCGGTATCCCGCTTTTGGGGAAAAATAGGCAAAGACTTTTGGGGCATAGGCGATTGAACGGGTTCGCGCGTTAAGAAAAGAATGGCGGCGCTGAGCGCCGGGGGAGTTTTGCGTATGAGTTACGACGAGAACGACGACGGCATTGTGTCGCCCGCGCCGGCTGTGTCGCGGCTGCTGGTGGACGGGGAATCGGGGCTGGCGCTGGACGCCGATTATCTGAAGGATCGCGCGCGGGGGACTATGCTGGGCTTGGCGGCGGGCAATCTGCTTGGGCTGCCGGTGGAGGGCTGGTGGTATCACGATATTGACGACGCTTTCCCCGGCGGCTTGCGCGACATCAATCCCGCCGAAAAGTTTATGCCTATGGACGACGACTTGGCGCAAGCGGTGGAGCTGTCGGAGGCGCTGCTGTACAGCAGCGTTGAGGACGAAATTGTGAACGAATTCGCGCGGCGGCTAGTGAAATGGCGGCAGGTCAACGGGCGCGGCTGCGGCTACACGACATCGGAGGTGGTATGGCGGCTGGAGCGCGGCGACGGGGTGCCTCACGCGGCGAGCGAGGTGTATGAGATGCGGGGCGGCATCGCGCCAAACGGCGGGCTGATGCGCTGCGCGCCGGTGGCGCTGGCGCACCTGCGGCATCCGGATAGGCTGATAGACGATACGGCGGCGACCTGCGTGGTTACGCACTACGCGCCGTCTTGCCAGTGGTCGTGCTTGATATTGAACTCGGCAATCGCGCTGCTGACGCAGGGGGCGACGCCGGATTTGCCGGCGCTCTATCGCGCGGCGCTCTCGGACGGCGCGCCCGACTTGGCGGCTATCGCGCGGCGGGACGGCATCCCCAACGTCGTTATCAACGCAATCGCGGGCGGCGAGCGAATGCCGGAGGGCGCGGACTGGCTGCAGGTGCAGCAATCGCTCATCGGGCATACCTTGCTGGCGCTGCAGGTGGGGCTTTGGGCTGTAGAGACGCCGCTGAGTCTTGAGGATGCGCTGGTCGCCGTGGTAGGCGGCGGCGGCGATACGGACACCAACGCGGCTATCGCGGGCGCGGTTCTGGGCGCGCGCTACGGCGCGTCCGCCATACCCGAGCGCTGGCTGGAGTGCATCCCGCAACTCCCGCGCATAAAGGGGCTTGCCGACGACCTGCTTGCGAGCGAGGTGCCGGTGTAAGGCGGGATTAGGGCGGCGGCGCGCAAGGCGGGCTATCGGGCTATCGCGGCGAATAGGGCAAGGCAAGGCTAGGGCGGCGGCGAATAGGGCTAGGTTAGGCTAGGGCGATAGCGCGTAGATTGCGGTTAGGATGGCGCATAAGGCAAGGCTAAGGCGGCGCGAAGTCGGCCGTCCATATTCGGTTGCCGCCGCTGAACTGCCCCGTGCGGATGCGGGATATGCGGTAGTAGGGCAGCGGCGCTTTGGCTATGCAATCGCCGCTCAGCATCACGCCCGCCGCGCTGAACCGGAAGTCGTAGCCCACAAATTCAAGCCCGTTGCTGTCGTCGGGCAGAAATGCGGCGTCCTGCGGGAAGATGTGCAGGAAGAACCTGTCATAGGTGTCTTCAAGGGCGCAATCCTGTCTGATGTAGAGCAGCGATTTGCCGTCAATATAGACGTCGTAGCGCGATTTGGATGCGGGATAGCCGTAGTCGCCGGGTCGAAAGTCGGCGATAGCGTCCGCCAGCGCCGCCTTTTCGGCGTGGGCGAGGACAAAGCTATCGGGCGGCGGGCTTGGCGATTTGCTGGGGATGACGCTGTCGGCGGCGTTGTCCGAGTTCCAAGCGTCCCATAATCCGACGAGTTCGGCCGCCTTGTCGGGGCGGCGATCCGCCAAATCGCGCGTTTCGTCGGGATCGCTCCATAGGTTGAACAGCTCAGTTTCGCCACCGAACTCCTCTCGGATTATCTTGAAATCATCATCGCCGCCGCCGCGAACCGCGAACCTGTACAGGGCGGGATCGTCCGGGCGCTGAGCGCGCCAGAACAGCGCGTCGTGCGGGTTGCCCTCCGTCTCGCCGCGTATGAACGGGGCTAGGTTGACGCCGTCCAGCGGGCGGGCGGGATCTATCGCGCTGTCCGCCGCAGCGAGCGCGGTGGCGGCTATGTCCAGGCTGCTGACGGACGGCTCATAGGTTGCGCCCTGCGGCCATTCGGCGGGCCAAGACGCCGCGAATGGCACGCGGATGCCGCCCTCGTATAGGCTGCGCTTGCCTGAGCGCAGGGGCAGGTTGTCGGCGTATCGGGCGTCGCCGCCGTTGTCGCTTAGAAAGAATACCATCGTGTTTCGCCACTGCCCGGAGTTCTTCAGCGAGTTGATTAGCCAGCCGATATTGAAGTCAAGCTCATCCACGCGGGCTAGGTAATCCCGCCGCTGCGCGTCTTGGATGTGGGCGTACTTCCGGGCGGTTTCGGCGGCGGGCAGATGCGGCGTGTGGGCGGCGTCATACGCCAGATACAGAAAGAACGGCTCATCGCTTTGGGTTGCGAATGATATGGCGCGGGCGGTGAGCTGCGTGGTTATCCGCTTGCCGAACCCGCTCATATCCCTATGCCGCTCGGCGGGCGGGAGCAGCGGCAAGGCGTTTGGGTTTAGCGCGGTGTTCATCTGGTAGTAGTCGCCGTAGTCGCCCAAGTGGCCGTAGCGCCAATCAAAGCCGCGCCGCAGCGGGTGAAACGGGGCGGCGGCGCCCAAGTGCCACTTGCCCACTATGCCGGTTCGGTAGCCCGCCTGCCGCAGATATTCGGGCAGCAGCGTTTCGGTTAGGGGCAGCCCGGCGCTCTCGTCTGTGGGCGCGTAGGGTATGTTGACATCCAAGCCAAAGCGGGCGGGGTGGCGCCCGGTGAGCAGGCCGGCGCGTGATGGGGAGCATACGGGGCTGGGGACGTAGCCATTGGGGAATGATACGCCCTCGCGGGCGAGGCGGTCGATGTTGGGCGTATGCGCGTCCGCCGAGCCGGTGTAGCCTAGATCGCCGTAGCCTAGGTCATCTACAAGGATGATTAGGATGTTCGGGGGCGTGTGCGTTGCGGCTTGGATGCGGTGAAAGCCGCCGGCGATGGCGAGCAGGATTGCGCCGAACAGGGCGGCGGCGAGCCTGACGGGGGCGCGGCGCAGGCGTTGCGGGATGTTTGCGAGGGCGATTGCGTCAAGCATATAGCCGAAGTTTTGGCGGCGCGGTTACAGGTTGGGGATGTTGGATCCGCCGGTTATGGCTTGGCCGGCGCGGATGCTTGCCTCTTCGATGAACCGGCGCAGTTCGGCGATGCGTCGGGCGGTTTCTGGGTCTGATGCGTCGGCGGACGCTCGCAGCTCAGAAAGTTCGGATTTCGCCTGCGCTATCCGCTCGGTGATGTTGAGGGCTTGCAGCTCCGCCTCGGCTTGGCCGCGTATGGACGCCAGGTGTTTGCGCTGCCGCTCAACGTTGTCTAGCCGCTCTTGGATTTCGCCCATCAGGTTTAGGGTGATTTCCAAGGGATTGCCGCCCTGCACGGCGTAGCGCGGCGCGCGGGCGAGCTGCCGTTGGAACTGCCGCGCGAGCGCCTCCAGTTCGTCGTCTTTGGCTCTCACGGAGGCGAGCAGCAGTCGCAGCCGCGAGATAGCCTGCTGCATTTGCGGTTGCGGCGTAGTCATGGGCGCGCCTCGCTTGCGCCGCATCGCCGCCGGTATGCGGGCGCGGCGTATGTGCGCGGTTGCGGTTGCATGCTATCGCGCGGCAAGGCTATGCGCCTGTCTTGTGCATCGAGGCGGGCAGCGCGGCGGATAGCGCGTCCATCACCTCGCGGATTTCGCGCTCGGTGGTGTAGCCGAGGTGGCCGATGCGAAAGATCTTGCCGCTGAGTGGGCCTTGGCCGCCGGTGAGTACGACGCCGTGTTCGTCGCGCAGGGTAGCCACAAGCTTGCCGCCGTCCACGCCGTCGGGGACATTCACGGCGGTAACGGTGTCAGATGCCACGCTCTCGTCGGGGAACAGCGTCAGTCCAAGCGCCTTGACGCCCTCGCGGGTGGACTTGCCGATGGTGGCGTGGCGCTCGTAGATGCCGCCGATGCCCTCGCTCATAATGCGTTCTAGGGCGATGTCCAGGGCGAACATCACGCTGATGGCGGGCGTGTAGGGCGGCTGGCCGATTTCGTAGTAGCGCTTGTACATCGCCATATCAAAGTAGTAGCGCGGCATCTTGGCGTTGGCGTGGGCTTGCCATGCGCGCTCGCCGAAACTGATGAACGCCAAGCCGGGCGGCAGCATCCAGCCTTTCTGGGATGCGGTGGCTACCACATCGCAGCCCCAGGCGTCGGCGCTGATGGGGATGGAGCAGACGCTGCTGATGCCGTCCACCAGCACAAGCGCGTCTGATTCTTCGCGGATGACGCGCGCGATTGATTCCAAGTCGTTGGTTACGCCGGTGGATGTTTCGTTGTGGGTAACCAGGACGGCTTTCGTATCGGGATTGGCGAGCAGGGTTTCGCGCACCTTGTCGGGGTCGGCGGCGCTGCCGAATGGGAAGTCTAGGCTGACCACATCCGCGCCGAAAACCTCGGCGATTTCGCCGAACCGCTGCCCGAACACGCCCACGCAGACATTGATGACCTTATCGCCGGGGGACAGCGTGTTGACGATAGCCGCCTCCATCGCGCCGGTGCCGGACGCGGTGAGGATGTAGAGATCGCCGCGCGTGTCAAAAACCCGCTTAACGCCGTCGGTAACGCGGTAGAGCAGGTCTTTGTACTCTGGGCCGCGGTGGTTAATCATCTGCCAAGCCATAGACGCCAGAATGTCGTCCGGCACGGGTATAGGACCGGGGGTTCGCAGGTTCACTTGGGATCATCCTCCGCTGAGTGGTTGAAAAGCATCGTAATAATCTTATCACAGGCGTTGGGGATTATTCAGCAGGGATTGGGGGGTTGGGGGAGCGGGGCGGGCCGGCGCGGGTCGGCGCAAGTAGCCGCGCATGCTGTATAATGGGCGGATAGGGGGTATAGCGGGATAGGCGGCATAGGCGATATGGCGGGCGGCGTAGGGGGCATAGGCGGTATGGCGGGCGGAATCGGCATGGCAACGTACTGAGCGAGCGGGAGCAAGGCGCGATGATGGTAGAGCAGGCCGTCATAGACGAGATAGTTGAGCGCGTGGTGGAAATCGCGCGGCCGCAGAAGATAATCTTGTTCGGCTCGGCGGCGCGCGGGGATATGCGCGCTCACAGCGATTTGGATTTTCTGGTAATCATCAGAGACGACCAGGATAGGCGCGAGGTGGAGCGGCGCATCTATACGAGCAGTCTCAGCAAGAGCATGCCCGTAGATGTGATAGTGGCGTCAACATCCGCGATAGCGCGATACAAGCACAGCCATGCGCTGGTGTACAAGCCGGCGCTGCGGGAGGGCAAGATTATGTATGAGTCGCCGAATCAAGAGACGCCGCCCGATCCTGATGATCTGCCGCCGGAAGTGTATCCGCCGGGGCGTTATGCGCCGGATGGCCCAATGGAGTGGCTGGTTCGCGCAAAGAGCAACCTCGCTTATGCCAAGGCGCGGCCCCCCGACGTTCTTTTTGAAGACCTGTGCTTTTCGGCGCAGCAGGCGGCTGAGAAGGCTATCAAGGCTAGGCTAATTGCGCTTAATGTGGAGTTTTCGTACACGCATGAGATTGCAAGGCTATTAGAGGAAGTGGAATCCGCTGGCGACACGATCCCCGACGAAGTTAGGGCGGCGGCGGATCTAACGCGCTATGCGCTGACAACGCGCTATCCGTGGGGGCCGGGCAGAGGGCCGAGACATCCTGAACCGATAGCGCGGGTTACTGAGGAGCAGTATCTCGCCGCCATACGCGCGGCCGAGGCGGTGGTTGATTGGGTGGAGAGCGCGGGGTTCTGACACGGCAGGCGCGGCGCGATTGCTAACCGGCGCGTCTCATTCGCAGCATCACGGCAATCTGAATGGATACACAAACCACACTCTGAATGGATACACAAACCACACTTAGCAAGCATACTTGTGTATGCTTATAAACATAGTACAAACACTTAGGAGGCACAAACACCGATGCAAGTTATCCGAAAAGGGCAGAATGACGCGGAAGACCGGAGTGACGCGCCGATATTTTACGGCGGCAAGGTTACGGGCGAGGCGATTGTGGGCGGCGGGATGAGCGGGTATTTCAACTTCAATAAGGTGAGCTTTTTCAACGGGGCGAAGAATAAGTTCCATACGCATACCAGCGACCAGATCCTGTTCGTGCTGGACGGCAAGGGCTATGTGGCGACCGAGAGCGAGCGGGTCGAGGTCGGCGAGGGCGATACCGCGCTTATCCCGGCGGGCGAAAAGCACTGGCACGGCGCGGTGGACGGCGAGGATTTCTCGCATATATCACTCACGCATCCCGAAAGCGAAACGACGGTCTATGATTAGGCGCGATTGCGGCATGCGCTCGGCCGCGCTCATCTGTGATATGCTCGCGCGGACGGCGAATAGGGTTGCGCCTAACGCCTACCCTGCCCACTCGGCCGGGATGCCCGCGCTCGCGGCGAATAGGGTTGCGCCCAACACTTGCTCTGCCCGCCCCGGCTACCCGGCCGCGCCGCCAACCCGCGCTATGAACGCGGTGAACGGGGGTTAGGCATATGCGATTGGCGCTGATAGTGGCGTTTGACGGGCTGCAGCCGGCGCAGGTTACGCCTGAGCTGACGCCCAATCTCGCGGAGTTCGCGGCGGAGGGCGTGGCGTTTGACAATCATCATCCCGTCTATCCCAGCGTGACGCGCGCCAACGCGGCGAGCATCGTTACAGGGCGGCATCCGGGCGGGCATGGCTTGGCGGCGAATGTGCTGGCGATGCGGGATGTGTATCCCCACGCCGCGTTTTCGGCTATGCAGCCCTCGCTGGCGGATGTGGCGCGCAAAGCGCCCGTGCTGTTCGCGCCCACGCTGGCGGACATTCTGGCGCAGCGCGGCTTGGAATATGTGGCGGTCGGCACGGGGACAAGCGGCAACGCATATCTGCACAACCCCAACGCCGAGCGCGTAGGCGGCGCTACCATTCATCCTGAGTTCTGTCTGCCGCAGTCGCTGCATGAGGACATAATCGCGCGTTTCGGCGAGTGGCCCGCGGAGGGCGTGACCAACGCCGCCAAGCTGGAGCGCGCGGTGGATGTGATGACCGAGTACGTCTTGCCGGAGCGCAAGCCGGCGGCGGCGTGCGTGTGGTTCACGGAGCCGGACAAGGCGCAGCACGCGCACGGCGTCGGCGCCGAAGTGTCCACGCGCGCGCTGCGCGAGGCGGACGCGCAGTTCGGCAGGCTTATGGCGTGGCTGGATTATAACGCCATTGACGCCGATGTGATGGTCGTTTCGGATCACGGCTACTCAACCATATCCGAAGTGGTTGATGTAGAGGCTGAGGTTCGCGCGGCGGGCTTTCCGCCGGGGGACGAGCCGGGCGGCGTAACCGTCGCGACGAATGGCGGCTCGGCGCTGTTTTACGCATACGACAAGGATCCGGCTACGGCTGACAGGCTTGCGGCGTGGCTGATGGCGCAGTCGTGGGGCGGCGCTATCGCGGCGTCGGACGCGGTTGGCGGGATGGACGGCATAGAGGGCGCGTTGCCCGCCGCGCTGATAGGCACTGAGGGGCGGCGCGCGCCCGATCTTGCGCTGTCGCTGCGCTGGGATTCGCGGCGCAACGCGGCGGGATACGCGGGCTACGCCTACTCCACCGGCGGCGCGAGCGGGCTGGGGCAGCACGGCTCTATGAGCAGGCATGAGATGCGAAACGTCCTGTTCGCGCGGGGCGATAGTTTCATTCGCGGGGCGCGCGTCAAAAACCCTACGGGGAACATAGATATTGCGCCAACGATACTGCGTCTGCTGGGGCTACCGGCGCCCGATATGGACGGGCGGGTGTTGCGAGAGGCGCTTGTGGGCGGCAAGCCGGTCGGGTGGCAAACGCGGGCGTACACGGCGCGGCGCGAGCTGGCGGGCGGCGTGTATCGTCAGCGCATACAGGTGTCTAGCGTGGGCAACGCGCGCTATGTAGATGAGGGCAATGGCGGGTTGGAGTAGCATATCGCGCTTGACAAGCCCGTAGCCGATTGCCCGCAGCGTAGCAAGCCTTATTATTCCCGATTTGTATTTCCTGCGCCCATTTGCGCTTGTTCTCAGCACACGCATCCCGACGGCGATACAGGGGGACGCTACTTTTTACAAAAAGTAGGCAAAAACTTTTGGGTATAGATGGATAGGATGCGTTTGGGGCAAGCGCATCCGTATTCGCACGTCCGCGATTTTGCCGCGTATGCAACACTTATTTTACACGGGATTAACATAATTGAAACATACGGGGTTTAGGATTTTAAGCGTTGCAAAGTTTGTTGCGGCATAGCGGGAAGTTCGCGCGGTCGTCGCGCTAATCAAGGGAGGGACAAATGACATTGGTGAAACGGGCGCTGTATCCCACCACGCTGAAGATGCGGCTGATGCTGATAGCGCTGCTGGGCGTCGGCATAATGCTGGGCGGCGCGGGCATGGCATACGCGCAATCCGTGGAAGAGGTGGCGGAGACGCTGGACAGCGCGATAACGATATTCGCGGCGGCGCTGGTGTTCTTTATGCAGGCGGGGTTCGCATTCCTGGGGGCGGGGCTTATTCGCGCCAAGAACACGGTCAACTATATGACCAAGTCGTTCCTGGACTTCTGCATAGCCTCGCTGGGCTTTTGGGCATTCGGCTACGCGCTGATGTTCGGCGGCGGCGCGGCGACGGGCTTTATCGGGCTGGAGGGGTTCTTCCTGCTCAACTTCGAGGACGGCGACCTCGTGGGCTGGTTCTTCCAGATGGTATTCGCGGGAACCGCCGCCACGATTATCGCGGGCGCTATGGCGGAGCGCACAAAGATCAACGCCTACTTCGCGTACAGCTTCATCGTGGGCGCGATAATCTACCCGATATATGGCCACTGGGCTTGGAGCGACTTCGGCTGGCTGGCGGGAATGGGCTTTTCGGACTACGCGGGCTCCGGCGTTGTGCATATGATGGGCGGATTCCTGGCGCTGGCGGGCGCGATGGTCGTTGGCCCTCGCAGGGGCTGGGAGCGCGGCATAACCATTCGCGGCCACAATGTGCCGTATGTGGTCATCGGCACGTTCATCCTGTTCTTCGGCTGGTTCGGGTTCAACATCAACTCGGCGACGCTGGGGCTGAACGCGGTCAACACGCTTATGGCGGGCGCGGCGGGCGCCACCGCGGCGATATACCTGACGCTGCTGCGCACGGGCAAGGCGGACTTGGAAATGGCGGCAAACGGCGCGCTCGCCGGCCTGGTGGGCATCACCGCCGGCTGCGCGTATGTGGATGTGTGGGCGGCGGTGGTCATAGGCATCATATCAGGCATCATCCTGCCCTTCGGCATGGCTTTCGTGAAGAATACGCTGAAAGTGGACGACCCCGTTGGCGCGTCAACCGTGCATGGCATCTGCGGCGCGTGGGGCTTGCTGGCGGTGGGCATATTCGCCGCCGGCAACAACGATGTGTACGGCTTGATAAGCGGCAACCCCGCGCTGCTGCTGCCGCAGATAGTCGGCATACTGACGGCAATCGTCTGGGGCTTTGGCGGCGGGTTCATTCTGTTCAAGGCGCTTGACCTGACGATGGGCTTGCGCGTGTCCGAGGAAGAGGAAGAGATAGGGCTGGACGAGACCGAGCATGGCACGGTCGCCTATCCCGAAATGGGCTAGGGATACGGGCTAGGCGTCGCGCGCCTCAGTATCAGCGCGCGGCGGCAAGCATGTGGCGGGAGCGGTTCGCGCAGGATCGCTCCCGCTTTGCGTCGTCGGATGGCGGGTTTCGGGCGGCGGCGGCTATATCTGCCGGTATGCTACTCCCGCTTTGCGCGGCAGCTTGGCAGCTTGGTGGCTTTGCGCGGATGATTATACGGGGACAAGCAGCGCCGGCGGATGATAGCGCGATTATGTAACAAATTTTTAACATATGCGAAACATCCGCGAAACATACTTGTATCAAAATGGTTTTAGCAAATGAACACACTCTACATTCGGAGGCTTGAAACTATGGAAGCAGTTATCGGCGGCGTGGCATTCGCGGCTCTTTTCGCGGCGTGGGTGATCATCCCCAGCGCGGTACGCAGGAAGCGCTCCAAGTAAGTCCGGCCGGCTTGCGCGGCAAGCCCAAGCCAAACCACGCGAACTACGCGGAATTTCCTCAGCGAGGCTTTGTGATGCACAAGTCTCGCTGATTGTTGTATGATATATGGCGACAATGCGCGTTGGCGGCTTGCGCCGGCGCAATCCCTTATATCAGGAGGAAACGGATGCCTGAATTTTACAAAGCGGAATACATTTGGATAGACGGGGGCAACCCCCGGTCGGGCGACAATACGGCGCATGTGCGCTCCAAGGCAATGGTGATACCCGTGGGCGAAGAGCCGGGCCTTTGGGGCTTTGACGGCTCCAGCACCAACCAGGCGGAGGGCGAAGACTCCGACCGCGTTCTCAAGCCGGTGGGCGTCTATCCCGACCCCATCCGGGGCGGCAACAACAAGCTGGTTATGTGCGAGGTGATGCTGCCCGACATGACGCCGGATCCCACGAACACGCGCGCCGGCTGCGCCGCCGCCGCCGAAAAGTACGCGGACTTCGAGATGTGGTTCGGCATCGAGCAGGAATACACCTTTATGGAGGGCACTCACCCGCTCGGCTGGCCCACAAACGGCTTTCCCGCGCCCCAGGGCGGCTACTACTGCGGCGTTGGCTCGGACGAGATATTCGGGCGCGAGACCGTGGAAGACCACCTGCAGCACTGCCTTGACGCTGGGCTGACCATATCCGGCATCAACGCCGAGGTTATGCCGGCGCAGTGGGAGTTTCAGATTGGGCCGGTTGGCGCGCCGCAGGTGGCGGACGAGATCTGGCTGGCGCGCTGGCTGCTGTATCGCACATCCGAGAAGTACGGCTACAGCGCCACGCTTGACCCCAAGCCGATGCGCGGCGACTGGAACGGCGCGGGCGCGCACTGCAACTTCTCCTCGCGGCAGATGCGCGCGGACTACGACGCCTGCGTAGCCGCCGCCGAGGCGCTCAAGGGCAACCACGAAGAGCATATCGCCAACTACGGCTTTCGCATCGAAGAGCGGCTCACCGGCTTGCACGAGACCTGCTCCTACCGCGAATTCCGCTACGGCGTCAGCGACCGCGGCGCGTCCGTCCGCATACCCTGGCAGGTGGCGCGCGACAAGAAAGGCTACATTGAGGACAGGCGGCCCAACGCCAACTGCGACCCGTACAAGGTAACCCGACTCATCATTGAGACGGTGTGCGGCGCGGCGTCCAAGTAACCGATACAAAACTAGCGAAGTCCGCGCCGCGCGAATTAGGCAGCGGCGCGGATTTTCGCTTTCAAGCGCGGTTGCCGGGTGGCACAAGCCGCGCATAAGCCGCATAAGAGGGAACAGGCGGCTACCCGCGTTATCTGCGCCGCAAAGCGTGAAAATGCGCCCAAATCGCGCTTGCGCCCGCCGTCAAACCCGTTGCGGATTGTTTGACACAATTTTCACAAACTGCTATATTTACTGAAAGTTTCGCGCCGCGGCAGGGGCGGCGCGCGGCGGGATTTCCCCAATCCGATTGCGGCATCCCTACTAAGCCTGTTGCCCGCGCCAACAGACCAGTTCTACAACGCCCGACTGAGGCGCCCGACTGAGGATAGCATGTCGACCAGAGATCCGGAGGCAACCGAGTTCGTTCTGCGCGAGGCAAGAGAGAACGACGTCAAGTTCATTCGCCTCTGGTTCGCGGACATACTCGGCAACCTGAAGGGCTTTGCCATCACCGTGGAAGAGTTGGAACACGCGCTCACGCAGGGCATGGGCTTTGACGGCTCTTCCATAGACGGGTTCGCGCGCTCCGACGAGCGCGATCTGTATGCGCTGCCCGATCCCAACACATTCAGCATACTGCCCTGGCGGCCGCGCACCAACGCCGTCGCCAGGATGTTCTGCGACATCATCACGCCCGACGACCAGCCCTACGACAGCGATCCGCGCGCCGTCCTCAGGCGCAACCTGGACGCGGCGTCAAAGATGGGCTACACCTACTACGTCGGGCCTGAAATAGAGTATTTCTATTTCAAAAATTCCAAAGCGGCTAAGCCGGTTGACAAGGGCAGCTACTTCGACCAGGACGCCACCGACTTGGCTACCGACCTGCGCCGCGAAACCGTGCTTACCCTGGAAGAGCTTGGCATCCCCGTAGAGTCCAGCCACCATGAGGCGGCGCCCAGCCAGCACGAAATAGACTTGCGGCACACAGACGCGCTCACTATGGCGGACACGGTTATGACATACCGCATCGTGGTGAAAGAGATAGCGCGGCAGAACGGCTACTACGCCACCTTTATGCCCAAGCCCGCGCGCGGCATAAACGGCAGCGGCATGCACATGCACCAGTCGCTGTTCCAGGGCGACCGCAACGCCTTTTACGACGAAGACGACGATATGCGGCTGTCGGACACCGCCAAGCATTTCATAGCCGGGCTGATGCGCCACGCGCGCGAAATCACGGTGGTTACCAATCAGTGGATAAACTCGTACAAGCGCCTTGTGCCGCGCTTTGAGGCGCCCACTTTCGTCTCTTGGTCAACAATCAACCGCGCCGACCTCATCCGCGTTCCCGATTTCAAGTCGGGGCGCGAAGAATCCCGCCGCATAGAATATCGCGCGCCGGATCCCGCCTGCAACCCCTATCTGGCGTTCAGCGTGATGCTTGCGGCGGGCTTGAAAGGCATTGCCCACCGCTACGAAATACCGGCGGCGGCGCAGTCCAACATTTTTGAGATGAGCCACGCCGAGCGCGATGACCTAGGCGTGGAGGCGCTGCCCGCCAACCTGTGGGAGGCTATCCACATCGCCGAGCGCAGCGAACTCGTCTATGAGGCGCTGGGCGAGCAGGTTTTCAAAAGCTTTATCAGCAACAAGAAACTGGAGTGGGAAAACTACCACGAGCGGATAAGCGATTACGAAACCGAGCGCTATCTGCCCGCGCTCTAATCGCGCCCGTGTCAGCATCGCGGGCAAGCCGCCCGCCCGCCAATCGCCGCGCCGAACAGCCTCAACAGCGAGACGCCAATATGACAGAGACATACATCCCCAAACTGACCAAGCAGGGCTTGTACGACCCGCGCTTTGAGCATGACGCCTGCGGCGTGGGGCTGGTCGCCAACATAAAGGGCGAGCGCTCCCATATGGTCTTGCAGCGCGGCATTGAGGCGCTGTGCAGCCTTGAGCATCGCGGCGCGAAAGGCGCGGATCCCGAAACGGGCGACGGCGCGGGCGTGCTGATACAGATGCCGCACGAATTCTTCGCCAAAGAATTCCGCCGGCTGGGGATAGCCGCTCATAAGCCAGGCGACTACGCCGTGGGGATGACATTCCTGCCGCACGCCAAAGAGGAGCAGCGGACGATAGAAAGCATTGTTCGCCGGTTCACCGAGCAAGAGGGGCAGACGCTGCTGGGCTGGCGCGATGTTCCCGTCGCGCTTGACAAGATAGGCGCGATGGCGGCGGCGGTAAGCCCGGCGATACGCCAATTCTTTGTGGCGCGCGGCGCAAACGCGCCGGACGAGGCGGCGTTTGAACTGAAACTATATCTCATCCGCAGGCAGATAGAGGACGCCGTAGCCTCATCCGATTTGCAAGAGCGCGAGCAGTTCTATGTGTGCAGCCTGTCGTCCAACAAGGTTGTCTATAAGGGGCTGATTGTCGGCTCTCAGCTAGACAAGTTCTATCACGACCTTTCGGATGAGGACGCGCTGACATCATTCGCGGTGATTCACGCGCGGTTCAGCACGAACACGCTCGGCACATGGAAGTTGGCGCATCCCTATCGCCATGTGATACACAACGGCGAGATAAACACCGTGCGCGGCAACATCAATTGGATGACGGCGCGCGAGGGAATGTTCGCGTCTGACGCGCTCGGCGATGATATGGCGAAACTGCTGCCCATCATCGGCAAGGGCGTACAGAGCGACACCGCAAGCTTTGACAACGCGCTGGAGCTGCTGCTCGCCACCGGCCGCTCGCTGCCGCATGCCTTGATGATGATGATCCCTGAGGCGTGGGGCGACCACCTGCCGATGGAGCGGGCAAAGCGCGATTTCTACGAATACCACGCCGGGCTGATGGAGGCGTGGGATGGGCCCGCGCTCATAATCGGCACCGACGGCACGCGGGTGTGCGCCGTGCTTGACCGCAACGGCCTGCGCCCATGCCGCTACCTGGTCACAACCGATGACCTGCTTGTGATGGCGTCCGAAACGGGCGTGTTGGACATACCGCCGGAGCGCGTCTTGTTCAAAGAGCGCATCCATCCGGGACGGATGTTTATGCTGGACACCGCGCAGGGCAGGCTTGTTGACGATGCTGAGCTCAAGCGCGAGCTGGCGGCGCGGCAGCCCTATGGCGAGTGGCTCGCCCAAAACCGCTTTGTCCTGGACGACCTGCCCGCCGCGGACGCGCCGCCGTCTTACCCGAATGGCAATCTGCTCGCGCAGCAGGTCACATTCGGCTACACGCTGGAAGACCTGCGGCTGATTATGGAGCCGATGGCGAACACCGGCAGCGAACCCGTAGGCTCTATGGGCAACGACACCCCGCTCGCGGTGCTGTCCGACCAAAGCCCGCTGCTGTTCAACTACTTCAAGCAGTTGTTCGCGCAGGTGAGCAACCCGCCGCTTGACGCCATACGCGAAGAACTGGTCACTTCACTGGAGTCCACGCTGGGATCCGAAGTGAACCTGTTCACCGAAACGCCGCAGCATTGCGGGATGCTGGCGGTCAAGCGCCCCGTTCTTTCCAACGCCGAGTTGGAAAAAATCCGCAACATAGACCTGCCGCGCCTGAAAGCCAAGACCATCCGGACGCTGTTCACGCGCGACGAGAACCACAGCGCCCTCAAGCGCGCGCTCGACCGCGTATGCGAAGAGGCGTCTCAGGCTATCGCGGATGGCAATACCATCGTCATCCTGTCGGATAGGGGCGTGAACGCGCATCAAGTCCCGATACCCAGCCTGCTTGCGGTTGCGGGAGTGCATCACCATCTCATACGGCAAGGCGTCCGCACAAAGGTCGGGCTTGTGGTGGAGTCGGGCGAGCCGCGCGAGGTGGCGCATCTGGCGCTGCTGCTGGGCTACGGCGCGGGCGCGGTGAACCCATACCTCGCCTTTGACACGATAGCCGACCTGGTTTCGGCGCGCGGCGGCTCGGCCGACGATTGCGAATACGCGGCGCAAAACTACATCAAGGCGGCGGACAAGGGCATCCTGAAAATTATGTCCAAGATGGGCATATCCACGCTTGGCAGTTATCGCGGCGCGCAGATATTCGAGGCTGTCGGGCTGAACGACGAGTTCATAGACGCCTACTTCACCTGGACGCCCTCGCGCATCGGCGGCATAGGCATCCAAGAGGTAGAGGCGGAGAGCAGAAAGCGGCACGGCGCGGCGTATCGCCAGGCGGCGCCGGCGGGCGGCTTGGATCTCGCGGCGGGCGGCTACTACCAGTGGCGGCGCGACGGCGAATATCATATGTGGAATCCGGACACTATCGCCGGGCTGCAGCATGCGGTAAGAGCGAATAGTTTTGACACCTACCAAAAATTCGCCGACCACGCCAACGCAACCAGCCGCCGGCTTTGCGCCATCAGGGGCTTGCTTGACTTCAAGCGGGCGGATGAGCCGCTGCCGATAGACGAGGTGGAGCCTGCGCGCGAAATCGTCAAACGGTTCGCAACGGGCGCGATTTCGCTGGGATCCATCAGCCGCGAGGCGCACGAAACTATGGCTATCGCCATGAACCGCATCGGCGCGCGCAGCAATACCGGCGAGGGCGGCGAAGACTGGCATCGCTACACGCCCGACCCCAACGGCGATTCGCGCAACAGCGCTATGAAACAGGTGGCGTCCGGGCGCTTTGGCGTTACCATAAACTACCTCGCCAGCGCCAGCGATCTGCAAATCAAGATGGCGCAAGGCTCTAAGCCCGGCGAGGGCGGGCAGCTGCCGGGGCATAAGGTTGACGAGTATATCGGCTGGGTTCGCAACTCCACGCCCGGCGTTGAGCTCATATCGCCGCCGCCGCATCACGACATCTACTCTATTGAGGATCTGGCGCAGCTCATACACGACCTCAAGAACTCCAATCCCGCCGCGCGCGTGCATGTCAAGCTTGTGGCGGAGGCGGGCGTTGGCACAATCGCCGCGGGCGTGTCCAAGGGGCATGGCGATGTCGTGCTGATAAGCGGGGACAGCGGCGGCACGGGCGCCTCGCCCGAATCGTCCATCAAGCACGCCGGCTTGCCCTGGGAGCTTGGCGTCGCCGAAACGCAGCAAGTCCTGGTGATGAACGACCTGCGCGGGCGCATAGTCGTGCAGACCGACGGGCAGCTCAAGACGGGCAGGGATGTGGCGGTCGCCTGTCTGCTGGGCGCTGAGGAGTTCGGGATGGCAACCGCGCCGCTCATCGCTATGGGCTGCATAATGCTGCGAAAGTGCCACCTAAACACCTGCTCGGTGGGCATTGCGACGCAGGATCCCGAACTACGCAAGCTGTTCGCGGGCAAGCCTGAGTATGTCATCAACTACTTCTTTTTCGTAGCCGAAGAGCTGCGCCAAATTATGGCGGATATGGGCTTTCGGACAATCAACGAAATGGTCGGCAGGATGGACAGGCTTGATGAGCGCCAAGCGGTCGCCCACTGGAAAGCGCAGGGCTTGGACTTTTCCAAGCTGCTGCACAAGCCCGACGTCCCCGATTCGGTTGCGACATACTGCCGCCAAACGCAGGATCACGGCTTGGACAAGGCGCTGGACAACCGGCTCATCGCGCTGTGCAAAGACGCGCTTGAGCGCGGGACGCCGGTCGAGCTCAGCCTGCCCGTCAGCAACGGCAACCGCACGGTCGGCACAACCCTGAGCTACGAAATCGCCAAGCGCTACGGCGAGGACGCGCTGCCCGAAGACACTATCCGCATCAACTTCAGCGGATCGGTCGGGCAAAGCTTTTCGGCGTTTCTGGCAAAGGGCGTTACGATGCGCGTGCGCGGCGACGCCAACGACTACTTCGGCAAGGGGCTGTCCGGCGGCAAGGTGATTATCACGCCGCCCGAACAGGCTACTTTCGCCCCCGAACAGAACATCATCGTGGGCAACGTCGTCCTGTACGGCGCTACCGGCGGCAAGGCGTTCATACGCGGCGTGGCGGGCGAGCGGTTCGCCGTCCGCAACAGCGGCGCCGAGACCGTGGTGGAGGGCGTGGGCGATCACGGCTGCGAGTATATGACGCGCGGCAAAGTGGTTGTGCTAGGGCCGACGGGCCGCAATTTCGCGGCGGGAATGAGCGGCGGCGAGGCGTACGTCCTGGACGAAAGCGGCGAGTTCGCAAGCCTGTGCAATCCCGGCATGGTCGGGCTGGAGGCGGTGGAAGATCCCGCGGACATTGACGCTCTCCGCAGCCTCATCCAACAGCACTTGGACTGCACCGGCAGCGCAAACGCGCGGCGCGTCCTGGACGGCTGGGACGAGATGCTGCCCAAGTTCGTCAAGGTTATGCCCTACGACTACAAGCGCATACTGCAAGAGCGCGCCGCCGCGGCGGTTGCCGCCGCCGACTAAGCCGAAATCAGCCAACACTAGAAGATAGGCGATACATCAATGGGAAAACCCACCGGATTTAAGGAATACGGCAGGCAAGCGCCGCAACAGCAGCCCGTTTCGCTGCGCGTTCAGCACTTCAACGAATTTTATCAGGATTGGAGTGAAGAGCAAGCCCGCGAACAGGGCGCGCGCTGCATGAACTGCGCCGTGCCGTTCTGCCATACGGGCTGCCCGCTGGGCAACCTGATTCCCGATTTCAACGATTTCGTGTATCAGGGCGACTGGCGCGGCGCGCTCAACGCGCTGCATGCCACCAACAACTTCCCGGAGTTCACCGGCAGGGTCTGCCCCGCGCCCTGCGAGGCGGCTTGCGTCCTGAACATCAACCAGGATCCGGTTACCATTGAGTACATAGAAAAGGCAATCGCCGACAGGGGCTGGCAAGAGGGCTGGATAGCGCCCCAAACGCCAAGCCAGCGCACGGGCAAGCGCGTCGCCGTCGTAGGCTCCGGCCCCGCGGGCCTAGCCGCCGCCCAGCAGCTCAACCGCTGCGGCCACTGGGTAACCGTCTTTGAGCGCGACGAGTACATCGGCGGCCTGCTCACGCTGGGCATCCCCGATTTCAAGCTTGAAAAGCCCGTAGTCCAGCGCCGCGTACAACAGATGCGCGACGAGGGCGTTATCTTCAAGACGGGCGTGGACGTGGGCGCTGACTACGCCGCCGCCGACCTTGTTAGCGACTTCGACGCCGTGGTTCTCACGGGCGGCTGCACTGTGCCGCGCGATTTGCCGGTGCCTGGGCGTGAGCTTGGCGGCGTTCACTTCGCTATGGAGTTCCTGACGCAGCAGAACCGCCTGAACGCGGGGCAAAGCATCCCGGCCGACGAGCGCATCAGCGCCGAGGGCAAGCGCGTGGTGATACTGGGCGGCGGGGACACCGGCTCCGACTGCCTCGGCACATCCCATAGGCAGGGCGCTGAGGTCGTGTATCAGTACGAGCTGCTGTCAGAGCCGCCCGCCGAGCGGCGCGAGGACAACCCTTGGCCGCTATGGCCGCTCATACTGCGAACATCGTCCTCGCAAGAAGAGGGCGGCATCCGCGATTACGACGTCCTAACCACCCACTTTTCGGGCAGCGGCGGCAATGTGGAAAAGCTGCATGCCGTCCGGATAGAGTGGGGCGCTCCCGACGAGTCGGGTAGGCCGGCGATGAACCGCGTAGAGGGCAGCGAGTTTGAGATAGACGTGGATCTTGTGCTGCTGGCGATGGGCTTCGTTCACCCGCAGCGCGAGGGCTTGCTGGAGCAGCTTGGCGTTGAGCTTGACGCGCGCGGCAATGTGCGGACGGACGACGCCAAGATGACAAGCGTCGCCGGCGTGTTCGCGGCGGGCGATATGGCGCGGGGGCAGTCGCTTGTGGTGTGGGCGCTCGCCGAGGGGCGCGAGGCGGCGCGGGGCGCCGACGAGTATCTGATGGGCGATACGGCGCTGAGGCCCGTGCTTGCGGGCGCGCTCGCGCGGTAGTTTATCAAGATAGACATTAGGCTAGATATTAGGCTAGGCGGCATTAACGCGCCGCGCAATCTTATCGCTTAATTGCGCTATCCCGTAGCCGCTTGCCCTAACGCGCTACCCTATCGCGTTCTTGGGCAGCGCGCCCACAAAGGGCAGGTTGCGATACTGCTGGTTGTAGTCCAAGCCGTAGCCCACCACGAATTCGTCGGGTATCTCAAAGCCGATGTAGCGGGCATGCACTTCCACCGCGCGGCGGGAGCGCTTGGACAGCATAGCGCACACCTCAAGGCTGGCGGGCTTGTCGGTTCGCAGATCCGCCAGCAGGCGGCTTAGCGTCAAGCCGGTGTCTATGATGTCTTCCACAATGATGACGTCGTGTCCGGCGATATTGATGTCGCGCGGCTTTTTGATGGTTACAATGCCCGTGCTTTCCGCGCCGCTGTAGCTTGACGATGTTACCGCGTATGCCTCCACCGGCAGCTCTATGGCGCGCATCAGGTCGGCTAGGAACACAACGGCGCTGTACAGCACGCCCACCAGCACAAGGCTATGCCCGCGATAGTCCTCGGTGATTTGCGCGCCAAGCTCAGCCACCTTGTCTTGCAGCTGCTCCGCCGTGAGCAGTACGGGGATGTTGTGCGAATAGTCTGCGGGCATTGGCAACGCGCTCATTGGGATAACGGGATAGGCTAACCGGGGATTAGCGGGAACTAACGGCTATCTGGGATACGCTCGGATATGTCCGGATATACCTGGGCGGCGGGGTTTCAAAGCGGGAATGATTATAGCACACGCTAATGCTATAATTCCAACGGGCGGCGGGCGCTCATTGGGGCAATCGCGGTTCGCGGGCGGCGCTGATTTTGCGCGAAACGCCAGCCAAAAACCTTTGGGATGAGATTATCAAGAGGGCGCGAATGAACATTGGCGTGTGCAAGGTTACGCTGCAAATCCCCGAAAACCAGTCGCTGAAAGGCAAACGGCGGGTGGTGGCCTCTGTGTGCCAGCGCGTCCGCAACAAGTTCAGGGTCGCGGCGGCTGAAGTGGGCGATAACGACGCATGGCAGATCGCCACGATAGGCGTGGTATGCGTCAGCGGCAGCGCGCGCCACGCCGACGAGACGATTGACAACATCATCGCCTACATAGAGGCGAGCAGAGACGACATAGTGGTTCTTGACGCGGAGCGGCAGACGCTTACCGGCTTTTAGCGGCGCATCCCGCATACGCTTGCATCGCGCTCGCATCCCCTTATACTCCCTTGTATCCCCTTATATCATATCTCAGGGGCATAACCGGCGCACAACACGAAACGGCGGCATATCGCTTGGAAACGGCAAAGTTCTTGGACGCCATACAGCGCGCGCCCTGGTATGTGGAGCAGATAGTCCACAGCGAGGATGTGCCGCGCCGCGAGGCTCGCTACGGCGCGCTAGACCGGCCGCTGCCCGCCCGCCTGCAAGCCGCGCTCGAATCCGCCGGCATCGGCGCGCTCTACACCCACCAGACCGACGCGCTCAACGCATTGCGGCGCGGCAAGAATGTCATCGTGTCCACGCCCACCGCAAGCGGCAAGAGCCTATGCTACAACCTGCCCGTGCTGGAGGCGCTGAGCGCCGACCGCCGCGCAACCGCTATGTACATCTTCCCAACTAAGGCGCTGGCGCAGGATCAGCGCAAGGCGCTCTCGCGGCTCGCCCCCGCCGAATTTCGCTTGCGCCACGACATCTTTGACGGCGACACGCCCTCTAGGGACAGGGCGGAGATGCGCCGCAACGCGCGGCTGCTCATCACAAACCCGGATATGCTGCATCTGGGCATCCTGCCGCATCACAAGCGCTGGCATCGCGTATTGCGAAACTTGCGCTATGTGGTGATAGACGAGGCGCACATCTATCGCGGCGTGTTCGGCTCGCATGTCGCCAACATACTGAGGCGGTTGCGGCGGCTGTGCGAGCGGTTCGGCTGCGCCCCCCAATTCGTGTTGTGCAGCGCCACTATCGCCAACCCCGCCGAACACGCTGAGCGGCTTACCGGCTTGCCATTCGAAGTAGTGGACGACGGCGGCGCGCCCTACGGCGGCAAAGACTTTCTGTTTTGGAACCCGCCAATGCTCGACCTAGCCAAGGGCAGCCGGCGCAGCACGAATACTGAGGCGGCGCAGCTTTTCGCCGAGCTGCTGAGGCGGCGCGTCCGCACGCTGACATTCGTCCGCAGCCGCCGCGCCGCCGAGCTGCTGTATGTCTATACGCGGGACAACCTGCGCCTGTCGCATCCCGACTTGGCAAAGCGCGTTATGCCCTATCGCGCCAGTTATTTGCCGGAGGACAGGCGCGCCATAGAGCGCGATCTCAGGGAGGGCAATCTGCTGGGCGTAACCACGACCAACGCGATGGAACTGGGCATAGACATCGGGGATTTGGACGCAACGCTGCTGACGGGGTATCCCGGCACAATCGCAAGCGCTTGGCAGCAGGCGGGGCGCAGCGGGCGCGGCAGCGAGCGCTCGCTGAGCGTGCTGGTGGCGCATGACAACCCGCTCGACCAGTACCTGATGCGCCATCCCGACGCATTCTTCGGCAAGCCGCACGAAAGCGCGCGCGTATCACCCGCCAACCCTTATATCCTAAAGCCGCATCTGCTCTGCGCCGCATACGAATCGCCGCTCGTGATGCGGGATACCGGCTACTTCGGCCCCGACCTGCTGCTGTGCGCCGACGAACTCGCCCGCGACGGGCTGCTGCATGCGCGGCGCAATCTCTGGCATCTGTCCGCGGATGTGGACTATCCCGCCGCGGATGTCAACATCCGCTCGGCGTCCGCCCGAACCTACACGCTCGTAGAGCAGGACAGCGGCGTCATCCTGGAATCGGTAGAGGAGTTATCCGCGTTCCTGCAGCTGCATCCGGGCGGCATATACCTGCATCAGGGGGAGCAGTATCTCATCACCAACCTTGACATAGAATCGGCTACCGCATACGCCGTTCAAACCGACGTGCCGTTCTACACGCAGGCGCGCGATTTCACGGATACGCGCATCCTGCGGCTGTTCAAGCGAAAGCGCGCGGGCGGCACAACCGCGTATCTGGGCGAGGTGAGCGTCACCACAAGCGTGGTCGGGTTCAGGCGCAAGGCGCACATCACCGAAGAGACGCTTGGGGAAGAGTACATAGACTTGCCCCCGCAAACCTATGACACGATAGGGATATGGTTCGATGTGCCGCCGGACACGCTTGAGTACATTCGCCGCCAGCGCTTGGACTTGATGGGCGGGCTGCATGCGGTAGAGCATGCGGCGATAGGCGTGCTGCCGCTGTTCGCAATGTGCGACCGCAACGACATCGGCGGCATATCCACGCCGTTGCATCCGAACACCGGCAAGCCGCAGGTGTTCATTCACGACGGCGTCCCCGGCGGCGTGGGCATCACCGAACACGGCTACGAAATGATCGAAGACCTGTGGCGCGCCACCTTGCGGGTGATAAGCGAATGTCCCTGCGAAAGCGGCTGCCCCGGCTGCATCCAATCGCCCAAGTGCGGCAACAACAACGAGCCGCTGGATAAGCAGGTGGCGGAACTGATACTGCGCGATATTCTGGCGTAGGGAAAGCGTGGGGGATTTAGGGCAGGCTTGCGCGATTGCCGATAGTTAGAAAGCAAAGCGTGATTGCGCGAATTGCGCCGCCGCCGTTTATTTTGAACGAATATCGGTTATAATAGCGGCGAACCAAGCAATCCGAATACACAAAGCCAAAGCGGGATGGGGGCATCATGGCACGAAGACGCGTCGGACATCACATAACGCGGCCGGGCAGAGAGCGCGGCGACGAAGACATCACATTTCCGGTAGCCAAGGATCTGCAAAAGCCGCCCGCCTCGCTGGTGCGCGACTTGGAGGTCTCTTTCTACGCGCGCGAATACCCGCTGGAGAGTTTCGCGCTGGAGCAGAGCGCATCGGCGGACTGGGCGGACGACGTGCGGCGCGGCTTTTCGCCCGAAACCGCCGAGCTGTACGACGAGTTCCAGGAAGATATGGAACCCGTGCTGGAGTGGATACGCGGCAGCGGCGACCTGGATCCCACCGCGCAGCCGTCCGGCGAGGACGTGACCGCGTCCATACGCGACAAGGCGCGCGAGCTTGGCTACGGCGAGGCGGGCTTTGCGCGCTTTGATAGGCGCTACCTCTACCAGATACGGCGGCAGGGCGTCCGAACCGACCTGCCGCACGCCATCTGCCTCGCGGTGGAGCAGGACTACGCCGCCACGCAGACGATCCCCAGCCTTGAGGCGGAGCGCGCGCAGGGCGAGGCGTACAAGCGGCAGGCGCAAATGGCTATGGCGCTCGTGGAACACATTCGCGGGCTTGGCTATCGGGCGCAGGTATCCGGCCCCACATGGCATTTTGGGCCAATGATCCCGATGTTCGTAGAGGCGGGCTTGGGGCAGCTCGGCGTGAACGGGCAGCTGCTGTCGCCGCACTTCGGCTCGCGCGCGCGGCTGCAGATCATCATCACCAACGCGCGCGTGAACTACGACCGGCCGGTGGACTACGGCATCCCCAAGTTCTGCGAAATCTGCCAGGTCTGCTTTATCCGCTGCCCCGGCCGCGCGATACAGGGGCAGCGCCTGTGGTATCGCGGCGTTGACAAGGCGAAACTCATCTACAAGCGCTGCCGTCCGGTAATGGCGCGCTACTCCGGCTGCGGCGTGTGCATGAAAGTCTGCCCCATCCAAAAGTACGGCATGAAACGGGTGATGGAGCATTACATCGACACGGGCGACGTGCTGGGCAAGGGCAGCGAAAACCTTGAGGGATACGAACTGCCTGACAAGGGCTACTTCAGCGTGGGCAAGCTGCCGCGCTTTGACACGCAGTTCTTCGCAATGCCCATGGGCCGCGCCGAGGACAACCTGATGCAGGAGTTCCAGCAGAAGTTGGAAGACGCGCTGGACGACGCCGAAAAAGACCGGCTCTGGCGCGAATACCGCGAGCGGCTGGAGGGCATAATGCAGAGCCAGTCCTCGGTGGTGGATATGGGGATGGACTTGGGGATATAGCGGGCTTGCGCGTGGGCGGGCGGTGAACGGGTTTCGCTCAGCCGCCGCGTCCATCCCCATAGATAGCGTGGTAGCGGCAAGGCGCTTGCGCGTGGGCAAGATGATGAGCGGCGATTGGATGCCGAGCGTCATCTACGGCAAGCCGCCTATGCGCGGGCAAGCGCGTTGCGCCGGCAAGCCCATCCCCGCCGGCGTCGCCTGGCTTACGCGATTGCGGCGCTGCGATTGCCGCGCCCAAGCGTCGCCGTGTACGCCAAGCCTATCGCGGGTATGAGCGCGAAAACGAATGGAATCCACCAGTCGCCGCGCACGATGCCCTGCGCTATCATAACGGCGGCAAACCCGTTGAGCGCGACCGCCGCCACCAGCGCCGTCTTAATCAGCCGCTGCGAGAGCGCGGACAGCGCGCCGGGCGATGCCGCCGCAAGCGCCACCAGCGCCGCCGCCGCGAGCGGCTGAACCACGATAAAGGTGATGTACTGCCACCACGTCCCGCCATCCGCGAAGCTGCCTATCAGCAACCCCCACAAAGCCCCAATCGCGTACAGGATTGCAAGCGCGAACACTGCGATGCGAAAAGCCTTCATCTTGCGCCTCCCTTCGTGATTATGCGGCCTGGCATATGATAAATATGCCTTATACTAAGATTGTAGCGCAGATATGAGCGGGCGGCAATGGCGATTTCGGGCGGGATTTGGCGCATCATCCGCCCGCCTAATCCGCGCGAAAGCCCTCGCTCGGCGCATACTGGGCGGGATTGCGGGTTCGGCTTGCCTAACCCGCGTGAAACGCCTAGAGGGTTTGGGGCTAGGGGACGCGCATCCCCCGCGCCTAATCCGTATGAAACACCTCTTGCAGCTCAAGCATCATCTCATCGGGATGAGCGCCGGGCGGCAGCTCAAAGAACGGCGCCATCAACTCTTGCCAGCGCTCATTCACATCCTCTTTGGACATACCCTCCAGCGCGGCGGCGAAATCCTCATCCGCCTCGAAATAGCCAAACATCAGCCCATCCTCGCGCATAAACAGCGAGTAATTGCGCCAGCCGGTGCGCCGCAGAGCGTCCAGCATCTCCGGCCAAACGGCGCGGTGATGGGCTTTGTATTCGTCGATCTTGTCCTGCTTGACTTTGAGGAGGAAGGCTATGCGTTTGATGGGGGGTGCCTCCTAGTTGGGAATGTGGTTGTGAAATGGCGGTTGGATTGGAAAGGCGGGGGTTGTTAGTGAGTTATGAGTGCTGGGGTGAGTATAGCATATGGGGATAGGCTGGCAACGGGGGAGTTGCCGCTCCCCCACTTATGGATCCTTTGCGCCTGTTAGGATAGTTCCCGGTACGCCATTACTTTCGGATATGGGTCAGATAGTTCTAGCCCACGCTGGGATAGGCGTCGCGCGGGTAGCCGACGGGCGTCAGCCACTCAACGGCGGAGATGCCCAGCGTGTCCCGCGCGGCAGGCTGCCTGTCCAGCCAAGTCCACAATAGCCCAGGTTGGATTCTGCCTGGATTGCCACTTGGGCCGTGCTTTGTCAGCGCCAGCGGCAGCCCCACTCTCTTTGCGCTCTCTTCGGTTATGTGTGTATCGTGTATTCTGTCCAGATACACTCGTAGCGTCTGATCGTTGGGCATCTTATCGCCGGCGTATAGGCGGGGCATCCCTTCGCAAACCTGTGTGCCGCCTTCTTTGCGATCGTAGCCAGACCTCTCCAGTATGGGCAAATCGGCTTGGCTTGGTTTCTTTCCGGTAGGTGAACTTCTCGTTATGTTCGGTATAGGCAAACGCTGTTCATTGCCGTTGCGCCGCGCTACGCCACCGCGATTACCGCCGACATCTTTGCGAACGTAGCCACTGCGGTCTAGTATGGGCAAACTCTGCTCATTGCCATTGCGTTGCGCCGCGCCACCGCGATTGCCGCCGCTGCCGCTTTTCAAGCCGGTTATCTCAGTTGCGAACTTCCCATCCTGATATATCAAGGCGATTTTGAGTTTCGCGCGTTGGCTGTCGGGGATAGACACGCTATCCATTATGGCGGATACGGCATACTCAAAAACCGCCGCCGCGTTAGCCAACTCGCCGGTGATGTTGGCGATAGCGGCGTCGGCGTCAAAATCGCGTTCAGCCCGAATCTGCGCCGCTTGCGCCGCCGCCTGCGCCGTATGCGCTTTGGATAGCGTCTGCGCGGCGTCGGATAAAGCCATCATCCGCTCGGCGTCGCCCTCATCCATAGCGGCGGGGATAGCCTCGGTTGTCAGCATCAGCCATATGGACGGCAGGGCGGCAATCGCCGCCGCATCCCCCGCCTCCGCCATATCGGCCGCCGCGCGCGCCGCGACTATCAAGAGCTCCGGCCGTATGCGCCCGTAATCGCCCGCTATCAGCAGCGCTAGGGCTTGCTGATTCGTCTGCATAACCATATCGTTGCCTCCTGTGTATGATGTATCGCCGCCCATATGCGCGGTATCCGCGATAGCCTCCGTCGTATGCCGCGCTTTGTTCATTAGAGTAAATCCTCTAAAACAAAATAAATCCCCCGTCAACGAGGGATTTCGGCTACGCATACATATAAGCGCCATGGTTAAATCTTGTCAAATTCTTACGGATTTTTTAACCACGGTCGGTTCCGCAACCCGTGCGGAACAGCCTGAAAGGTGAAACTGAAAACTGCCTGAAGATTGCGGGATGTTCCCCGCTCGCGCGGGATAGATATTCAGCAAGCGGGATTATGACCTGAATGGATGCTTTGACGGCAAGCGCTCCATGGGCGCGCCGGGCGCTAGTTCCCGCCTTGTGTTGATAGCGCGGCGCTGTCCGGGGGCTGGCTAAGGGCTGGGGCGGTATTGCCAGCCGCGCGCGTTGGCGAAATCGTTCAGTTCGCCCGCCGTGAGCCTACTGCGGTTTCCGCTTAGCCCGGTGAAGTCTATCGCCGCATGCTCCGGAAATCCTGGCAAGGGATCGGAACTGACTATGAGGCTGAGAGATTCACATTCGGCGACAGTAATCGCCAATACCCCCACGGCTCTTTGCCCAAGCCCCGGCGGAGGGCTGGTATAATGTTCGTATGCCTCCCGCGGGCTGATTTGGTCGCCGTCATAAACGGACAATCGCCCATTGTCTTTTCGCGTAGGCTTAAAAGCGGGGGATATGGCGAGACCGTCTTTCATAAAGGACGGGCTTACCATCCGATACAGCAGAGTATCCGAGTTCATTCGGCCCGCCCCAAAGTCTCCCGGATTCTGTTTGCCATCCAAGCCCATCCGTCGGGGTCGTCCAAATTGAGGATCTTATTCTCGTAGTCCTCGAAGATGTTGGTTTTTTTGTCATACCATAGCCAATCCCCTTTGCGGGAATCCAGGTCGATTTCAATCTGAAAGCGGAACTGCCCTATCGCCCACTCGCAGTGGACGCCGCCCTCAAAGCTAGGAACTGTATATGGCAGCGGGATGTCGTCGGGATACCCGCGCCGAAACGCCTCAGACAGCCAGTCCAACCCGCTATGCGCCGGCGCTTTGCCGTCTTCGCCGTCTAGCCAGCCGTCCCGTAGATTGCGAAGTTCGTCCAGGCAGGCGTGAAAATCCAGCGGATGCAGCAGGGTAACGCGCTCCACCGACTCCAGGGCAAGCGGGCTGTCTTGGGTGGTATGCTTGCCCGCGCCCTCAACCACGCCCTCAATCAGAACGCGAGCGGCGTCTTTATGGCCATTGAGCGCAGCCGCGAAAGCGTCGTAGCACTGCTCAGGGACGGGGCCGGACACTTTGTTGTGGCCGTAAATCGGCTGCATCTTGAAAGTCATCCCGTCCCGGTCGAATTCGGTTACCTCTCCGCGGATGGCAATCTTTTTAGCCATTTCCCTACTCCTAATTAGCCATTATGCGCGAGTGTATATGTGGGATTTTAATCAGACCTGCGCGGATTGTAAAGGCTTGGCGCGTAGGCGCGATGTGGTAAAGAAAACGCCCTCGCTGTTGACAGCGCCGCCGCATACGGGGAATATAAGGGCAAGGCTTAACTGAGTCTTGACTGAGCAAAGGGAGTTTCCATTGCAAACCGTAGTGTTGTGTCCCACTTGCAGGCATTTGAACGCGCCGGGGGATGGGTATTGCGGGCGGTGCTGGCGGCGGCTGGCGGGCAGCGCAGAGGTGAGCAGGGCGGAGGCGGACGCGCAGGTGGGGCGCTGGATGGCTAGGCGGCGGTTGATGCGGCGGGCGCGGTGGGCTATGGCGGTGATGGTCGTGGTGGCGCTGGTGGTGGGAATGGCGTATGGGATGGGGGCGTTTGAGCGGGGGTTGCCTGCGCCAATGACGAGCATTGGCGCGTCGGAGGCGGCGGGGGATTGGGCTATGTTTTTGCGGGATGCGGCGCATTCGGGGAGGGCGGAGGGGGCAAGCGCGGGCGAGGGCAGGCTGAGGTGGCGGTTTGATAGCGAGGAGGCTGTCGTGTCGTCGCCGGCGGTGGTGGATGGGCGGCTGTATGTGGGCTTGGGCGATAGGCGCATCGTGGCGCTGGACGCCGATAGCGGCGCGCCGCTGTGGGAGCGCAAGGTGAGCGGGCCGGTGGATTCGTCGCCGGCGGTGGCGGGCGATAGCGTGTTCATCGGGCTGCGGGACGGGCGCGCGCTGGCGCTGGACGCCAATAGCGGCGCGCTGCGCTGGGAGTTTCAGACGGGCGGCATTTTCGCCACCGCGCCGGTGGTGGATGAGGGCATCGCGTATATCGGCAGCGGGGATGGCGCGCTGTACACGCTGGACGCCCAAACCGGAGAGCGGCGCTGGACTTATCGCACGGGCGGGCATATCGCAACCGACCCGGCGATTAACGATGAGATTGTGGCGGCGCTGTCGCAGGACGGGTATCTGCACATAGTTGACAAGCGGACGGGCGGCAAGCGGCTTGACTATCACGCGCGGCACGCTCGCGGCGCGCCGGCGCTGGCGGGCGACTGGGCGTATATGGCGGATGTGAACGGGTTCGTTACCGCGATAGACTGGCGCAAGCGGGAAATGCCGCTTGAAAAGCAGGCGCGCTGGCTGCGGACGCAGCTCTGGGCGTGGGGATTGGGCGATCTGCCGCCGCTGAAAGGGCTTGCGTGGGCAACAGCCGTGCGCGGGGACAGGCTTATGGCGGCGCCGGTGGTTGCGGACGGCTTGCTGTATGTTGCGGCGCAAGAGGGGCGGGTGCATGCGATAGACGCCGAGACGGGCGCGGTGGCGTGGACATACGAGACGGGCGGGCGGCTGTTCGGCGCGCCGGCGCTGGCGGGGGATGCGCTGCTGATAGGCGACCGCGCGGGCGCGCTGCACGCGATAGACGCGCGGACGGGCGCCGCGTTGTGGCGATTCCAGGCGGACGCGCCGATAACGACCAGCGTTGCGGCGGCAAACGGGATGGTGTATTTCGCCGCCGAGAACGGCAGCCTGTATGGGCTGGAGTAGGCTTGCGATTGAACGCATCCTAATATGCCAATGCGCTGCAGATTGTATGCGACAGATAGGTTTTTGATTGAACGCCTCCGATACGCTAATCCGCGGCAACCTGTATGCGCCGGTGTAGGTTTGCGATTGAACGCCTCCGAATATGCCAACTCGCGGCAGCCTGTTCGCGCTAGGTAGGTTTGCGATTGAACGCCTACGATGCGCCAAAGCGCGGCAGATTGTATGCGCCGGCGTCGGTTTGCGGTTGAACCCCTCCGAATATGCCAACTCGCGGCAACCTGTTCGCGCCGTATAGGTTTTGCGATTGAACGCCTCCGAATATGCCAAAGCGCGGCAACCTGTATGCGCCAGAGTGGGTTTGCGATTGAACGCCTCCGATATGCCAATTCGCGGCAGCCTGTACGCGCCGGTGTAGGTTTGCGATTGAACGCCTCCGATATGCCAACTCGCGGCAGCCTGTACGCGCCGGTGTAGGTTTGCGATTGAACGCCTGCGATGCGCCAAATCGCGGCTGCCTGTTCGCACTAGGTAGGTTTGCGATTGAACCCCTCCGAATATGCCAACTCGCGGCAGCCTGTACGCGCCGAATAGGTTTTGTGATTGAACGCCCTCCCCGATATGCTAAGTCGCGGCAACCTGTACGCGCCGGTGTCGGTTTGTGATTGAACGCCTCCGAGATATATCAAGGCGTAGCAGATTGTACGCGCCGGCGTCGGTTTGCGATTGAACCCCTCCGAATATGCCAACTCGCGGCAGATTGTACGCGCCGAATAGGTTTTGTGATTGAACGCCCTCCCCTATATGACAAGTCGTTGCAACCTGCGCGGGCCGGGGTAGGCGGGCGGGCGCAGGCTGCGGCGCTTGGGATTGGGCTGTTGCGGCGGGCTATACGATGGCGTCGCTGCCGATTATGGATTCGGAGGCGGCGCGGTCGTCGTCGCTGACGCTGACGGCTACGGTGGCGTGGCCGTGATAGCGGTTTAGGATGTGCAGGCTTTGGATGTTGATGCCGGCGTCCTTGAACCTCTGGGCTACCTGCGCGAGCTCGCCGGGCTGGTCGGGCAGGCGGAATACCAGGGAGTCGTCCACGACCGCCTTGAAACCGGCGTCGGCAAGCACTATGAGGGTGTTGTCGGGGTCGTTGGTTTCAAGGGTGATGATGCCGGTGTCCTCGGTGGTGTGGGCGTTTATCGCCTCGATGTTGATGTGGCGCGCGGCGAGCGCCTTGCTGATGTCGGCGACGATGCCCACTTGGTTCTTGACGGTGATGATAACGCGGCTCATAGATGTCCTTTCTTTCGCGGGTTGCTGTGTGTATGTGTGTATTTCGGATAGATTACGCTGAGCGCGCAAGGCTGTGGCTAAGGCAGTCCTGCGCGATTTTGTGAATTGTGTCTTTGGTGATGTGCTGCATTGTGATTAGGTGGGCGATGTCTTCGTATGACGCCAATTGCCACTTGGCGACGACTTCGGGCGCGGGCTTGGGGAAGACCACGGTGACCGAGTTCTTGTTGCGCCACGCGGGGATGCCTTGTTCGTTGAAATGGCTGACGGCGTACTGGGCGGTGTCCAGCATCTTGGCGACGATGCGGCGATAGCCGTCTATGCCGTGGCGGCGCAGTCCGAGCCAGATTATCAGGGGCGCGAGCGCGCTGCGGGAGCCGGACAGGGTGGTGTCCATAACGCCCACATACTCTATGGAGCGGGCGATGCGGGCGACATACTCGCTCTTGGTGATGACCACGCCGCAGGGCAGCGGCGAGCCGATGAGCTTGTGGCCGCTGACGGCTAGGCTGTCGAATCCGTGGTCAAAGGCGTAGGGCTGCGGGTCGTCCACGAAGGGCAGGATCATCCCGCTGAGGGCGGCGTCGCCGTGGATGTAGAACTGGGTTACGGCGAGCTCTTTCAGGATGCGGCGCACGCGGCTGATGTCGTCAACCGCGCCTTTCATCGTTGTGCCGACGTTCGCCATAAAGATGACGGGTACGTCGCGGTTCACGCGGATGGTATCGCGCAGGTCGTCGTAGTCTATCTCGCCGTTGGGCATGCTTTTTATCATAACGCTGCGCGTTTTGAGCACGCGCATAATCTTGACCACGCTGTAATGCGTGTCTTCGGAGAAATAGACGATGCCGTCGGGGAAGAGTTCTCGGGCTAGGAACAGCCCGTACATATTGCCCTCAGTGCCGCCGGATGTGACATATCCCCACGCGCGGTCTTCGGGCAGGTTAAGCATCCGGGCGAAGTCCAGTATCACATCGCGCTCGATCTCGTGGGTGTTGGACGCGAAGTTCGTGCCGTGAAACGGGTCGCCGACGTTGTTGGCGACGAAATCCATAAACGGCAGCAGCGCGGCGTAGTCGAAATCCTGGTTGCAGGGGTATCCCGCGAATAGCCTGCCTTGGCGCTCGAAGGTATCCCATAGCGCGTCAAGGCGGGCTTGGGTTTCGGGCGGCGGGTTGTACATTTGGCGCATAGTCATGGCGGTGTCCTTTCGCTTGGGGCGCAAGGTTGTGTATTTATGGTAGCACAAATGGGGGGTTGGGCGTTAGGGGGGCGCACGAGCCAAGCATCAACATTCTTGACCAAGAATTTGCTGATGTAGGCGTGGATGGGCGCACGGGGGCCGTGAGGGCGGGAGGCCGCCCTATTTTTTGGAAAAATGTATCAAACTTTTTGGGGGCGGCTTGCGCCGCGGATTTGCGGGGGTTAGGGACTGCGGGATTTTGGAGGATCGTTGTCCTCAGGGTTGGCCGGGTTTTCCGGGTGGAGGCGGCTTTGGATTATGGCTTGGCGTTTTTGGAAGTTTGCCTCGGCTGTGATGGCGTCGTAGATTTGTTCGTGGGTCAAGTCCTCTTTTGGGATGCCGGCGGTGGAGTGGTGGTTTTCTAGGGCGGTGTCTAGGTCGACTTCGGGGTGGCGGGCTAGGGCGTTGGCGACGGCGGTTTCGCCGCGGTCGGTGGATGACGGCGTGGTTGCGCCGGTGGGCGCATCGGAGTCGTCGTTCTTGTCGTTACCCTTATCGGCGGCGGCTGTGTTGTTGCCGTTGGCGGGGTTGTTGTAGTCGTGGGCGGCGGTTTTGGCGGCGTCGGCTTTCTTGGCGTCTTTTTTGGCGCGCTTGGCGGCTTTGGCGGCGTTTTTTGCTTGGCGCTGTTCGTTTTCGCGGTTGATTTGCTCGAATAGGGCTAGGATTTCCGCCTCTTGCTCGGGGGTGAGTTGGGCGGCGGCTTGGCGCTCGGCGCGGCGGCGTTCCGCCTCTTGGCGCTGTTTCTCGTCAAGCTCGCGGTAGTATTCGGCTATGTCGTCGGGGGTTATGTGTTCCCATGGGATGTCGACGCCGCGCCAGATTAGGTGTTTCATTGCCCAGATGCGGTGGGTCTGGGTGTATGGGTCTTCGATGATGTTGTTCCAGCGGTCGATTTTGGGGTTGCGAATGACTTCGCGCAGGAAGGGGACTATGTCTAGGCAGTCGTTGGTTATGTCGCGGATCTCATCGGATAGGCGGGATTGGAGCATCTTTTCTTCAAGGTAGGAGGTTTTGAAGCCGCAGTCGGGGTGTCGGCTGCCGGCGCCGCGCTTGAGCATTTCTTGGGCGGCGGCTACTTGGTGGTGCGGCCGGACGCGGGTTGCCTTTTGGTATCTGCGCTCGGCTTTGTTGGCGCTTTCAAAGACGTAGGGCGGGTGGAGGAATTCGTTTAGGGCGGCGGCTAGGTCGCGGCAGTCGTTTGTTTGTTGGCGTATGAGACGGCCGATGTCCCAGTTGATTATTTCTTTCATTGTTAGTTTGGGTTTTTTGGGGCGCGGCTTGGGCTTGTCCTCGTCGTCTGGGACGGAGGCGATGCGGTAGGCGGCACCGGGCATGTCGTCGGGGCGGTGGCCGCCCATAGCGGATAGCTCAATGGCGGCTTGTTGGCGGTGGTGGAGTTTGGCGTCGGGGTATTCGCCGCGCATAACGTCGCGCATAAATATGGCGATTTCGTTGCCGTTGTCGGTTATGGAGTTGACGAACCGGGCTAGGTTTTGGCGCACGAGGTCTTGCTCGGACGCGATTTGTTCGCGCGTTATGGGCTCGTGGGTTGCGGTTGCGGTTGTCATGTTGGTTGCCTCCAAGCCTCCCATCCGCCGGGACCCTACTTTTTTCTAAAAAAGTAGCAAAAAACTTTTGAGTGGGTGTTTGATAATTTGTTCTGGTATAGAATAGCGGGGGTAGTAGGGTGGTGTCAAGGGTTATTTTGGGGTCGGCAGCGTTTCCATTCAGGTGGTTCAGGCTAAAACGCCCCGCAGTTGCGGCAGAACTAGCAGGTTTTGGACTTGTCAACGCAGTACCCATCCGCGCGCTCGTTGCCAATGACATCCATGCCGCCGGGCATTGCGTCGCAGTCGCCTCAGCGAAATACGGGGATGTCCAGCCGCGTCTCGCCCGCATGTGGCGATTAGGGTTCGGTCGGAGCTATGATGGCTTGCCATTGCCGCATGGCGCTCTTCGCGCATTGGATTGCAGCCTGGCAGCGCAGCCGCGATAGTCCGGCGCAGTCGCTCAACTGTGATCTCGTCGGCTTGGGTTTCCAGTTCGTAGAGAAGTTTCATTTGCGAGACTTATTGAATGGCGCTGAGTGTATATTATTGACAAACCATCTGTGTGGAAACGCTGCCGGATAGTGTTGACTTATTGGCGGAGGTTTTTTATTTTTGGGGGTGTCAGTTTTGTGTCAGCCTGGCGGCTGACGATTAGCGAGGGCTATTTTAGGCATAGGGCTTGGGGCAGTGGCAGATACGATTTTGTATGGCAAGCGCGGGGCGGTGGGGACGATTACGCTGAATAGGCCGCGCGTGATGAATGCGTTTAATGTGCGGATGCGCGATGAGCTTTTTGTGGCGCTGGAGGCTGTGCGGGATGATCCGGGCGTGAGGGCGGTGGTGGTTAGCGGGGCGGGCGAGCGGGCGTTTTGCGCGGGGGCGGATCTGACGGAGTTCGGGAGCGCGCCGTCGCAGGCGGTCGCTAGGCAGGTGCGGTGGGAGCGCGATGTGTGGGGGTTGATGGCGGGCCTGCGAAAGCCGATTGTGGCGGCTGTGAGGGGGTATGTTATCGGGTCGGGCGTGGAGATCGCGTGTCTGTGCGATGTTCGCGTGGCGGCGGATGACGCGGTGTTCGCTATGCCGGAGGTGGCGCTGGGGATGATTCCGGCGGCGGGCGGGACGCAGACGCTGCGGCGGGCTGTCGGGGTTGGGCGCGCTATGGAGATGATTTTGGCGAATAGGCGCGTGGGCGCGGCGGAGGCGAAGCGCATGGGGTTGGCGCATAGGGTCGTCGCGCCGGACGAGCTGATGGGGGAGGCGCATGCGCTGGCGGCGGAGCTGGCGGGGTTGGATGGGGCGGCGCTGGCGGCGGTTAAGCAGGCGATTTTGGAGGGGATGGATATGCCGCTGGCGGCGGGGTTGGGGTTGGAGGGGCGGTTGGCGGCGAGGGTGATGGGTGGGTTGTCGGGGGATAGGGCTATGGCATAGGGCGTAAGCGGGGAGTTGACGGGTTGGGTATGAATACGGCGCTGGCGGTTATAGATATGCTGGCGGGAGTTGGAAGGGCGATTAGCGGGCGATTTGTCAGGACGTAGAATGCAAGCGGGGATTGACGGGCGTTGTCGTCTTGCGGCGCTGTTTTGAAATCAGGGTAAATCGTATTCCCGTCGGATGCGATTAAGATGGGGAGCGAAGTTTCGTTCATTGTTGGCGAAGGTTTCATTGGCGGCTCGGGCCAGGATTAGCAAATTGACGGGTAGGTATGAGTACGGCGAGTATGAATTTTACGAATACCGTGCAGGCGGTTTTGGACGGGCTAGATATATCGTTGGCGGCGAGGCTGGAGTTGGAAAGGCGGTTGGCGGGTGGTTTGTCAGAGATTGCGGCGCAAGCGGGAAGTTGGCGGGTATTATCGGCTTGCGGCGCTGGTTTGGATTAAGGCGAAGGCGTGTTGTCGCCGGATGCGATAGAATAGGGCGTGAAGTTCCGCTCATAGTTGGCGAAGGTTTTGTTGGCGCGGCGGGCAGGGATTAGCAAATTTACGGGCGGGTATGAATATGGGTGTGAAGGCTGTGAATATCGCGCCGGCGGTTTAGGATATGCTGCTCGAGGTAGCGCTGATGTTGGAAGGGCGGTTGGCGGCGCGATTGGCGGGCGGTTTATCAGGGATTGCGGCGCAATCCGGGGAAGTTGGGGGCTATGAATACGGGTATGAAGTATGTGAATACGGTAGCGGCGGTTATGGATATGCCGTCGGTAGCAGGGCTGGAGTTGGAAGGGCGGTTGGCGGCGCGGTTGGTGGGGGGTTTGTCAAGCGCATAAGGCGCAAGCGGGGAGATGACGGGGGTTCGCGGCTTGGCAGTGTTTCTTTTCAGCCGGTTTTGAGGGTTTGGCGAGCGTTCTCTAACTGATAAAGCAGGGGGGTAGGGCAATGCGATTCAACCATCCGCAGCGTTAGATATACTCAACCGCCTGAATAGAAACGCTATCTCTCGTCTTGCGTCAATGGGTTTGGATTAAGGCGAAGTCGTGTTGGCGGCGGATGCGATAAGATGGGGACGAAGGTTTGCTCATAAAGGTTTCGGTAGCGCCGCAGGCTGGGAATACCAATTTGACAGGTGGATATGAATACGGGTATGAACATTGCGCCGGCGGAGATTGATATGCCGCCGGTAGCGGGGTTGGAGTTGGAAGGGCGGTTGGTGGGCGGTTTATCGAGGCATTAGGGCGCAAGCGGGGAGTTGCGGGTATTCGCGGATTGCGGCGCTGGGTTGGATTAAGGCGAAGGCGCGTTGTTGTGGGATGCGATAGAATAGGGTGGGAAGGTTGGCTCGTTGTTGGCGAAGGTTTTGTTGGCGCGGCGGGCAGGGATTAGCAATTTGACGGGTGAGTATGAAATGAGTACGGGCGTGAAGGATATGAATACGGTGCTGGTGGTGGAGGATGAGGAGAATTTGCTGGAGGCGCTGCGGTATAATTTGGAGCGCGAGGGGTATGTGGTGCATACGGCGGTTGACGGGGAGCAGGCGCTGACGGCGGCGCAAGAGATGGCGCCGGATGTTGTTATTCTGGATGTGATGCTGCCGCGGTTGGACGGGTTTGAGGTGTGCCGGATACTGAGGCGGCGAGGGGATGTGCCGATATTGATGCTGACGGCTCGAGGGGAAGAGATTGATCGGGTGGTGGGGTTGGAGCTGGGGGCGGATGATTATGTTACTAAGCCGTTTAGCGTGAGGGAGCTGATGGCTAGGGTTCGGAATTTGCTGCGGCGGTCTCGGCGAGCGGCGGAGGTTGCGGATGAGGGGGAGCCAAAGCGCGAGGTTTTGCGGTCGGGGGATCTTGAGATCGATAGCGTTAGCCATACGGCTAGGCTGGGCGGGCAGCCGCTGGAGCTTAAGCCGCGCGAGTTCGATTTGCTGGCGATGCTGGCGCAGAATAAGGCTAGGGCTTTTACGCGGGATCAGATTCTGGAGCGGCTGTGGGGGTATGATTATTACGGGGATAGCCGGACGGTGGATGTGCATATTCGGTGGCTGAGGGAAAAGATTGAGCCGGAGCCGAGCAAGCCGGTTCGGATTATCACGATACGCGGGGTGGGATACCGCTTTGACGGATGACTAGGCTGCCGCGCGCGCTGCATTGGCGCATCGCGCTTGCCTATACCGCGCTGATTTTCGTGACTATGGGCGTGGTGAGCGTGTATCTCGTGGGGTTCGTAAGGGATACGTATATCGCTAATCTAAGGGATAGTCTGGAGCGGCAGGCGCGATTGGTTAGCGATAGCGCAGCGCCGCTTATGTTGCAAGCGGATGGCAATGCGGGCGTCAACGCGGAGGGCGGCGCGGATGCCGGCGATGAGCTGAGCGCGCTGGCGGCGCGGCTGAGCGGGAGCGTTGGGGCGCGGGTGGAGTTGATAGCGGCGGACGGGCGGGTTGTGGCCGATAGCGCGCAAGCGGGCGGGGTTTCGGATGGGGGGGCGATTATCGCGGGGACGGCGGCTATCGCGGCGGGGGATGGGGCGGCGCTGGGGACGGCGCGGGTTAGCGTTCCGGCGGCGCGGGTTCAGCCGAATATCAATCGCATCATCACGACTATCGCGCTGTCGGCGCTGGTGGTGGCTATGCTGTCGGTGGGGGCGGGATATATTTTGTTTCATAGGACGTCGCGCTCGGTTAGGGCGGTGGCAGAGGGGGCTAGGCGTTTGGCGGAGGGGGATCTGGAGCATCGGGTCGCTACTACGGCGGCGGAGGATGAAACGCGCGAGTTGGCGGAGGCGTTCAATACTATGGCAAGCACGATAAGGCGCATCTTGCAGGATAGGACGGACGAAAGCGCTAAGCTGACGGCTATGCTGGACACTATGGAAGATGGCGTGGTCGTGACTGACGCGGAGGGGGCTATCACGCTGGTGAATAGCGCGGCGGAGGTTATGCTGGGGATAAGCGAGAGGGAGGCGGTCGGGGGGCGATTGGCGGCGGCTTTGCGGGATCATCAGATACAGCAGGCGGCGGCGCTGGCGCTGGCGTCGGGGCGGATTTGCCAGACGGAGGCGGAGCTGCTGCCTCAGCGCCGGTTTCTGAAGGCTATCGCCACGCCGCTGAGCGCGGACGGGTCGGGGGGGATACTGCTGACGCTGCATGACCTGACCGAGGCGCGGCAGATGGATACCACATTGCGGGAGTTCGTGACGAATGTGTCGCATGAACTACGCAGCCCGCTGGCGTCGGTTAAGGCTATGGTCGAGACGCTGGCGGAAGGGGCGCTGGAGCGTCCAAACGATGCGCGAAATTTTCTTAGCCGCGTGAACCGCGAGGTGGATAGGATGAATTTGATGGTGGAGGATCTGCTGGAGCTTTCGCGTTTGGAGAGCGGGCAGCAGCCGAATTTGGCGCCGGTGGATCTGGCGGCGCTGGTGTCGGAGGTTGCGGCGGAGTACGCTGAGCGGGCGGATGCGGGCGGCGCTGTTGTGCGGGCGAGGCTGCCAGAGGGCGAGGCGGTGGCGCTGGGGGACGGGGAAAAGCTGCGGCAGGCGCTGGTGAATCTGGTGGATAATGGGCTGAAGAATACGGCTGAGGGCAGCGTGACGTTGGCGGTGGAGGCGGCGCAAGACGGGGGGGATGGGCAGCGCTTGCATAGGGTTTGCGTGATTGATACGGGAATGGGGATTGCGCGGGAGCATCTGCCGCATATATTTGAGCGGTTTTATAAGGTGGATAGGGCGCGGCGGGATGGGGGCAGTGGGTTGGGATTGGCTATCGCTCAGCATATCGTTCAGACGCATGGGGGGGAGATTAGCGTGTGGAGCGAGGAGGGGGTGGGGAGTGAGTTTTGTTTTACGATACCGAGTGCGTAGGAGTAGCGGGGGGACCCTACTTTTTTAGAAAAAAAGGTAGCAAAAAACTTTTGGGGGAGGGTGGATAAAAGGGTTTATGTATTTCAAGTGGCGTGTAGGGATGGGTAGTGGCAGCCGATGTACGGCTGCAAGTATTTAGGTTCCGGCGGCAAGCATTAACTTTCCGTTAATGGTTCGTTCAATGGGGCTTAATCATTGGGGGGTAGGCTTGGTGGGTTATGGAACGAATTATGACGCAGGGGCAGGTTCAGGCGGCGCCGGCGGAGGGCGTTGGGCGGCCGGTCGCGGCGCGGGCGGCGTTTAGTCGCAGGCGCGGGGCGGCGGTGGAGGGGCGCATCGCAAGGTGGCTGTTTTTCGGCTGCGCGCTCATATCAGTGCTGACGACCGTGGGCATCGTGTATGTGCTGGTGTCGCAGGCGATTGGGTTTTTCTATGATGTGTCTTTGTGGGAGTTTCTGACGGGAACGCGGTGGACGCCGATACTTAAGCCGCGCGCGTATGGCGTGCTGCCGCTGGTGGGCGGGACTTTGCTCATCGCGGCTATCGCGGCGGCGGTGGCGCTGCCGATAGGGCTGGCGACGGCGATATTCTTGTCGGAGTACGCGCCGGGCAGGGTTCGGCGGGCTGTCAAGCCGGCGCTTGAGATACTGGCGGGCATACCCACGGTGGTATATGGATATTTCGCGCTGACATTCGTTACGCCGCAGCTGCAGTTGATATTTCCTGAGATGCTGGTGTTCAACGCGCTGAGCGCGGGGATAGTAATGGGGGTGATGATCATCCCGATGGTGTCATCGCTGAGCGAGGACGCTATGGCGGCTGTGCCGAATTCGCTGCGAAACGGGGCATACGCGCTGGGGGCTACGCGGCTTGAGGTGAGCCTGCGAGTGGTGGCGCCGGCGGCTTTGTCGGGGATAGTGGCGTCGTTCATCATCGCCATATCGCGGGCTATCGGCGAGACGATGCTGGTGACAATCGCGGCGGGGGCTACGCCCAATCTGACGCTAAACCCGCTTGAGAGCATCCAAACTATGACGGCGTTCATAGTGCAGCTTAGCCTGGGGGAGACGCAGCACGGCTCTTTGGAGTACAACACGATATTCGCGGTGGGGCTGCTGCTGTTTCTGATGACGCTGGTGATGAATTTGCTGGGCTACTTCATCGTAAGGCGCTGGCGGGAGAAGTATTAGGATATGCGACAAAGCGCGCTGTTCAACCCGCGTCTGAACGCCCGCAAAGGCGTTGGGGCTATCGCGTACAGCCTGTTTCTGCTGGCGGTGGCAGTGGGCATAATCGGGCTTGTCGTATTGCTCACGCGCATTGCGATAGACGGCAGCGATTGGCTGAACTGGAACTTTCTGACGTCGTATCCCTCGCGGCATCCGGAGCAGGCGGGGCTGAAGTCGGCGCTGTGGGGCAGCGTTTGGCTTATGGGGCTGACGGGGCTGTTCGCCATACCGATAGGCGTGGGGGCGGCGATATACTTGGAAGAGTACGCGGTCAAGAGCCGCCTGACAAGTTTCATAGAGATAAACCTGTCCAACCTGGCGGGCGTGCCGTCCATCGTGTATGGGCTGCTGGGGCTGTCGGTGTTCGTGCAATGGATGTTTAGGGGCGAGCGGGTGCTGCTGGCGGGCGCTATGACTATGGCGCTGCTGGTGATGCCGATAGTGATATTGGCGTCAAGGGAGGCGATACGGGCTGTGCCGGATACATATCGGCAGGCGGCGTATGGGCTTGGGGCGGACAAGTGGCAGGTTATCAAGGGGGTAGTGCTGCCGCAGGCGCTGCCGGGGATATTGACGGGGACGATACTGGCGATGTCGCGCGCGCTTGGTGAGGCGGCGCCGGTGATAGCGATAAGCGCGCTTGTGTATCTGACATTCGTGCCGGCGCATCCGCTGGAGCAGTTCACGGTTTTGCCGATACAGATATTCAACTGGACTTCGCGGCCGCAGGACGAATTTCGCGGGCTGGCGGCGGCTGGGATTGTGGTTCTGCTGGTCGTGCTGCTGTCAATGAACGCGGTGGCGATAATACTGCGGGATAGGCATCAGGTAAAGTCGGATGGGCAGTAGCGGCGCGGGCAAGGGCGATAGGGTTGCGCGGCGATTGCGGGCGGCGTTGCCGTCAATGAACGGGGCGGCGATAATCTTGCGGAGATAGGCATTAGGCAAAGTCGGATGGGCAATGATGGTCAATAACGGCGGCGCGGGGAATAGCGATAGGTTTGTGCTGCGGTCGCGCGGGCTGAGCGTGCATTACGGGGAGTTTTGCGCGATACGCGATATTGATATGGACATCAAGCGCAATGAGGTTACCGCGCTGATAGGGCCTTCGGGCTGCGGCAAGAGTACGCTATTGCGCTGCTTTAACCGGATGAACGACCTTGTGCCGGGCGCGCGCATCGGGGGGCGGCTGCTGTTTGAGGACTATGATCTGTACGCGGCGGATGTTGATCCGACCGAGATACGCTCGCGCATCGGGATGGTGTTTCAGAGGCCTAACCCGTTTCCCAAGTCCATCTATGACAATGTGGCGTTTGGGCTGCGGATAAACGGCTACACGGGGGATATGGAGCAGGCGGTGGAGAAGTCGCTGCGGCAGGCGGCGCTGTGGGATGAGGTAAAGGACCGGCTGAAGAGTAGCGCGCTGGATCTGTCGGGGGGGCAGCAGCAGCGGCTGTGCATAGCGCGGGCTATCGCGGTTCAGCCGGAGGTGGTGCTGATGGACGAGCCGGCGTCGGCGCTGGATCCCATCGCGACCTTGGCGGTGGAAGAGCTCATCCGCGAGCTGAAAGAGCAGTACACGATTGTTATCGTAACGCATAACATGCAGCAGGCGGCGCGGGTTTCGGACGAGACGGCGTTTCTGATGGTGGATGATAAGCGCGCGGGGTATCTGGTAGAGTTTGACGATACGAACCATATCTTCACGAACCCGTCGGATGAGCGGACGGAGGCGTACATAACGGGGCGGTTTAGCTAAGCGGGCAAGCCGATTATTCGTTAGCCAAAGCCGTCAAGCAATCAAACAAAGCCCGTTAAGCAGTCAGTCAAGCGGTCAGCAATTAGCCAAGCCCGTTAATCTATGCGATAATCCCGTTAAGCAGTCAATCAAGCAGTAAGCAATCAGCAAAGGCCGTTAGTTAACCAAAGCAGTCAAGCCATAAGCCAAGCCCGTCAAGCGTCAGCGAAAGGGAGCGCCGGATATGCCCCGAACAGATTATGACCGCGATCTCAGGATGCTGCAGGACGATCTGCTGATGATGGGGAATATGGTGGAAAAGGCGATAGCGCGGGCGCTGGATGCGCTGCGAAATCGGGATTTGGAGGCGGCGAATGATGTTATCCGCGAGGACGACATCATAGATCAGAAGCAGACCGAGATAGAGGAGCGCTGCATAGATTTGATAGCCACGCAGCAGCCGCTGGCGGGGGATTTGCGGATTTTGGTTACGGCGCTGCATTTGTGCGGCGAGCTGGAGCGGATGGGTGATTACGCGGAGGGGATAGCCAAGATAAGCGTGATGATGGGGGATGAGCCGCCGCTGAAGCCGCTGATAGACATACCGCGAATGGCGCAGAAGGCGTCGGATATGGTGCGGCGCAGCCTGGACGCTTTCGTGAACAGGGATGTGGTGGCGGCGATGTCGGTTCGGAGCGACGACGACGAGATAGACTCGCTGTACGAGCAGGTGTACCGGGAGCTGCTGACGTATATGCTGGGGGATCCGTCGGTGATACGGCGGGCGACGCATCTGCTTTGGGCGGCGCATAATATCGAGCGCATCGCGGATAGGGCGACGAATATCGCTGAGCGGGTGATTTATATGGTTACGGGGCGGGTGTTTGAGAATGTGGCGGATTAGGGGGCGATACGGGGGGACGCTACTTTTGAAAAAGTAGGCAAAACTTTTTGGGGGACGCTGATGGGCGGGTTTGCGCGAAATGGGCGGACGTATTAAGATAGGGCGCGATAGGGGGCGCTGACGCGCCGAACCTATCTAATATACGGGAGGCAATAGGGTATGCACAATTACACTACGAATATGTATGAGGGGATGCTGGCGGAGACGATAACGATAACGGGGCATAACGGGGATGCGATAAACGCCTACTATGCGCGGCCGCTGGGGGAGGGGCCGTTTCCGGGGATGGTGCTGATACACCACTTGCCGGGCTGGGATGAGTTGTACCGCGATTTCACGCGCAAGTTCGCGCATCACGGGTATATCGCCATATCGCCGGACTTGTATCACAGGTTCGGCAGCGGGACGCCGGACGATGTGGCGGCAAAGGCGCGCGGCGAGGGTGGCGCGCCGGACGACCAGGTGGTTGGGGATATGTCGGCGGCGGCGGCGTATATCCGCTCGCTGCCGTATGCCAGCGGCAAGGTGGGGGTGATAGGGAGCTGCTCAGGCGGGCGGCACGCCTTTCTGTGCGCCTGCCGGTCGACGTCGTTTGACGCGGCGATCGAGCTGTGGGGCGGGCGCGTGGTGATGGGGGCGGACGAGCTGACGCCGCAGCAGCCGGTAGCGCCGATAGACTATTCGGCGGATCTGTCCTGCCCGCTGCTGGGGCTGTTCGGCGCCGAAGACCAGAGCCCGACGCCGGAGCAGGTGGCGCAGCATGACCAGGCGCTGAAGGATGCGGGCAAGGACTATGAGTTCCATATGTACGACGGCGCCGGGCATGGGTTTTTCTACTACGACCGCGGCGCTTACCGGCAAGAGCAGGCGGTTGACGGGTGGGGGAAGGTGTTCGCGTTTGCGGCTAAGCATCTGCAGTAGCGGGATGGCGCTGATTGGCGCGTAAGAAAGATTGCAAGGGCGCAAGGCTTATCATAGGTCTTGCGCCTTTGGCGTTGGGGATGACGCAAGAGGATCCTCTTACTTTTTTAGAAAAAAGCAATCAAAAAATTTTTAGGGGGGTTGCGGCAATTATTGTGCGGCAGGGCAGTCGGGTAAGCTCAGAAAACTTAGGTCTTGGTTAGGGATGTGCCACAAAGCAGGGGGGATGCAGCCGCCTATGGGGTTGCCTGCGAGGCGCAGTACGGCTAGGTTGGGGATGTCTAGCAACGTTTGGGGGAGTTTGCCGCTGAAGTGGTTGTCTTGCAGCCAGAGTTCGGATAGGCGGAATAGGCCGCCGAGCTCAGGGGGGAGCGCGCCTGCGAGGTCGTTTTCGCGCAGGTTTAGGTAGGTTAGGCCGTCTAGGGCGGCGATTTCGGGGGGGATGGCGCCGGTGAGGTCGCGCTCTCGGAGGTCGAGCTGGCGGATGCGGCTGGGCGCGCCGCCGACGGTTACGCCGTTCCATTCATATATGGATTTGTTGTAGTTCCATTTGAGGACTTCCGAACCGCCGATTTTATCGCGGACGCGCATCAGGGCTTGGCAGTCGGCGACGAGGTCGGGGTTGGCGTCGGGGTTGTGGACGACGACGCCGTTGTCGCAGCGCGGCGGGCGCTTGGGGAGCAGGTCTGTCGGGCTTATCTCATACGGCGCGTCGTCAATGCGCTTTGCGCCGAACCCGATTGTGTAGTCGTAGCGCGCCTCGTCCATTAACGCCAGGTAGTTGGAGTTCCATGGGAATAGGTTGGCGACGTTTTGGCTGTTCCAATCGCTCCACATCGCGGCGAGCGCCTGCGCCTCGCCGGGGCGATTGTCTATGATGTTTTGGGTTTCGGCGGGGTCGGCGCTGATGTCGTAGAGGGCGGGGCGCTCGCCATCGCCGAATGGCTTGATGAGCTTGGCGTCGCCGGCGCGGACGGCGTAGCCGATCCTGTGGGGGTAGCCGCTCCACGCGCGCCAGAAGAGGGCGTCGTGGGGCTTGCCGTCAATCTCATCGCGCAGATAGGGGATTAGGTTGACGCCGTCGAGCGGGCGGGCGGGATCTTGCTCAGCGCCCGCGAGCGCCATTGCTGTGGCGGCGATGTCCATGCTGATGACCGGGTCGTGATAGGCGACGCCCTGGGGCAAGCCGTCGGGCCATGACGCGGCGAATGGGACTCTGACGCCGCCGTCGGCGAAGGCGTTTTTGCCGTCGCGAAAGGGGGAGTTGTCCGCCCAGTTGAGGTCGGGGTGGGTTTTGCTGGGATAGACGCCGCCGTTGTCGCTGAGAAAGAATATGAGGGTGTTGTCGCGGCGGCCGGCGCTTTCAAGCGCGTCAATCACGCGGCCTATGTTGGCGTCAAGCGAATCTATCATAGCCAGGTACGCGCGGCGGCTGCGGTCGGGGATGTGTTCGTATTTGAGGATGAGTTCGGGCGGCGCTTGCAGGGGTGCGTGGGGCGCGTTGTAGGCGAGGTATAGGAAGAACGGATCGCGGTTGCCGTCGGTTGCGAACTCGACGGCGCGGTCGGTGAGGACGTCGGTTAGGTAGCCATCTAGGCCGGCGGCGGCGCGGTTGTCTATGATGGGCTGGAGGTATTCGTTGTCCAGGCGGGAGGTGTCCACGCGAAAGTAGTCGTGTCCGCCCGCCAGAAAGCCGTAGAAGTAGTCAAAGCCGCGATTGAGCGGGTGAAAGGGGGGCGCCGCGCCCAGTTGCCATTTGCCCACGATGCCGGTGCGATAGCCGGCGCGCTTGAGATGCGCGGCGAATGTTTTTTCACCCGTAGGCAAGCCTAGGTTGCGGTCAAAGGGCGCGTAGGCGACGTTGATTTCCATGCCGTAGCGGGCGGGATAGCGGCCGGTGAGCAGCGCGGCGCGGGAAGGCCCGCAGGTTGGATGCGCCACGTAGCCGCTTGTGAACATCACGCCCTCGTTGGCGATGCGGTCTATGTTGGGCGTTTGGATGTCGGTTGCGCCGTTGAAACTGACATCGTTAAAGCCGAGGTCGTCCACGAAAATGACGATGATGTTGGGGATGGCGCTGTTCTGCTGGGCGCTGGGCCTGAGCAGGTTGGCGAGGGCAAAGCCGTCGGCGCAGCCCACAAGCGCGAATGTCAGCAGCAGTGCGCCCCATAGGGCAAGGTCGCGGATAATCACGGGTGCGCGCTCCGCAAGGCGGGCGGGCGGCGGCGGGATTGGGGGGGCTTAGGCAGGCGCATATGAATGGATTGGCGAATGCGAATTGCGAATAAGGGGGATTGGCGGATAAGGCTATGGCACGGGGATAATGGTATGGCACGGGGATAAGGCCGGGATAGGTAAGGCACAGGTTAACGGGTGCGCTGGGATAGCGGGTTGTGTCAGAAAGCAAGGGGGCGGCGTTGTTGCCGCGCTGGATAGCGCAACGGGTTTCGCGGGAGAGCGCCGCCCTTGCCTGCGTGTTTGTGTCTTGCGTTTATGTCTTTATATCGCGCATTTCGCGGGGGATAGCGCGGCGGCTTACCGCCAGTAGCGCGAGATGTTTTCCTCTTCTTTGGTCATCATTTCCAGCACTGCCGGGCGATCTTCGGATGTGGCTTGCAGCGCGCGGGCAATGGCGGGGCCGACGTCGTTGGGGTCGTTGACGCGCTCGGCGTAAGCGCCCAAGCCCTCGGCGACTTTGGCGTACTCGCCGCCAAGCTTGTTGCTGCCCCAATGCTCGGTTGCGTGGGGGAAGTGGTCGTAGTAGTGGGTCATGACGCCGTTGTTGAGGATGATGGTGAGCGTGCCGATGTTGGAGCGGGCGGCGGTTTCAATGTCCAAGCCCGCCATACCGAAAGCGGCGTCGCCCATAATGTTGATGACGGTCTTGTCGGGGGCGGCCATCTTCGCGCCGAGCGCGAGGCCGAGGCCGTAGCCGAGCTGGGTGGATTTGCCCCAGCCGAGGTAGCCGCGCGGGGTTGTCACAGGCCAGAACGGGACAATCTGCTCGCGGGGATAGCCGGAGTCGTGGGTAACGATGGTGTTGGCGATGTCCACATTCGCCATCATTTCGTTGAACACGCGGTAGGGGCTGATGGGGACTTCGTCGGATACGAAATTAGGCCCCCAGTGCGCCATATACTCGTCGCGGATGCGCTTGATTTCGTCGCGCGCGCCGTTGACGTCGCCGCGTCCGTCGGCGCCTAGTTGGCTCTTCGCCTCTTCGATCATCTGGCGCAGCACGATCTTGGCGTCGCCCACGGCGCCGTAGTCGGCGCGGTAGTCTTTGTTCACATCCTCGGCGCAATTGGTGATGTGGGCGAGGGTTACGCCGCCGGGCATAGGCGCGTTGAAGTTGGATATGGTGAAACTTGTGCCAATGCCGGCGACGAAGTCGGCTTTCTCTAGGAAACGGGCGCACATCAGCGTGCCGGAGGATGCGCCCGTGCCGAGCGCGAGCGGGTGGGTTTCGGGAAAGGCGCTCTTGCCGGCGAGGGTGGTCATCACGGGGATGTTGGTGAGTTCGGCGAACTCTATGAGCTCAGGGGTAGCCTCGGCGTATAGGACGCCCTGGCCGGCGTTGATGACGGGCGCGGCGGCGGCGAGCATGGCGGCTACCACATCGCGGACGTCTTCTTGGGCGGCGCCGGACTTGCGGACGGGGACGGGCTTGTAGTTGAGCTCGCCGGGGAATTCGGCGGAGGCGACGTCGCCGGGGAACTCGAGCAGGACGGGGCCTAGCCTGCCGTGCTTGAGGTGGGTCATGGCGCGGCCGACCATTTCGGGGATGCGCTCGACCATATTTATCATGCCCGCCCACTTGGTAATGCCCTGGTAGTTGGGGACGGATTCGAAGTTGGGGTGGACGCCTTGCCGCGGGGCGGGATTGCCGCCGGGGATGCAGAGGAATGGGACGGAGTCGGCGTAGCCCTGGGCGACGCCGCCAAAGGCGTTTTCGGCGCCGGGGCCGGTTTGCATCGTGAATACGCCAATCTTGCCGCCGTTGTGAACGCGGCTGAAGCCGTCCGCCATATTGACGCCCGCGCGCTCTTGGCGGCACAGGATAGGGCGGATGCCCTCGCGGGAGCAGGCGTCAATGAGCGGCTGCGCGGGGAAGCAGGAGAGCCACTCAACGCCCTCCGCCTTTAGGATTTTCGCCATAACTTGGTTGCCGTTCAATGTAGGGACTCCTTTTGTGTTGTGGGTGGCGTGGTTGGGTTGTGGGTGGTGTTGGTTGCTAGTAGGGATTGGTTAGGGGATGGCGTTTTCTTGTTGCATAGCGGGGGGCGCGAATTTCGTCTAGCAGTTCTTTCCAATTTGGGCAATTAGTCTATGGCCTCCGTGACATTGTCGTCTCGGGTGATTATGGGTTCATTCCATCTCTTCGTACCCCAAACATCCAGCGGTTGCGTTCTGCTCATCCGCCGAAAGCGTTCCCGCGCCTTTTCGGTTTCAATGCCCAGGTCGGTGAACACTTTTAGTATGTCCGCATCCGAAAGTCGCTTGCGCTTTGTGTTCATTTGGCTTGCCTTTCGCTTGATGCCTCATAAGTGTATCAGGTTTGGGCGGGGGAATGTTAGATGGGGTGGATGTGGGGGGAATTCTGGGGGCAGGGGGCGATAGGGGGTGGTAGCGTTTCCATTTAGGTGGTTTGCTAGTAATATGCCCCATTACCATAAGGAGATTCGTAGATGGAACTTCTCTACGAAGTTGACGCATATTCGACAGGCGCGACTAAATACCGCGCGACAGCGCTGTTGGAGCGGTTCAATCGTGAGATACGGGCGCGCGAGCGGATGGGTAGCGCGTGGACAGTCCACAACCTGCTAGCGCTGCTGCAGTTGCGGGGAGTTTTAGCCTGAACCACTTGAATGGGAACGCCGCCGAATGGCTTGCGGACATAGATTCCGACTCGCCGACTATGAGATTCTGACCGAAGTGCAACGGCGCATTGAGGGCATAACCGCGCAAGACGACGACAAACTGCGCGCGCTTGCCGAATTCTTGCGCCGCGTATTCCTATCCGAACCGCAGCTGCCGCCATCCGCAGACGCATCCATAACCGAAATCCGCAACATGCGAATAGAGGGCGAGCCGCTCATCATCCGCCTAGATGCGCTGCGCGAGCGCCACCGCCTTAACCCGCAGGAACCCGCCGCACCGCCGCGGGCAAGGGCGGCGCGGGTGACGCGCATTGTTTGCTCGGATGGGCTGGCGTGAGTCTGCGAGTTTATGACGACGGCACATAACCGCCAAGTATGCGTACAAAGCGATATTGCATAAGCGCACGCGGATACATAATAATAGGAGATAAGTTTCAACCGCTACCGCTACAAGCCTGAACCGATGCGCTCGCTAGACGCCATATGCGCGAATATAGCGGCGTTACGGCGTGAAAGTGGGGGGGCTGCTGACTGACATTATGGGGATATGCGAAGATGAGTATTAAGACATTCTTCAAAAAGTCCCGAAGAAAGATTGGCGGCGCAAACAGGGATCGCCGCCGCAACTACGGCATGCTCTTTAAGAGTTTCCATCTTGAGAAAGTTCGACTTGGCCCAAAGTGGGCAGCCTTGGAAATCGCATTCCGAGAGGATGACAGAAACGCCGCATGGGAACTCTATGTAGAGATGCTAACCAGAATTGTTACGCAACCGTTGCCAAGCAGTGTGGGCGACGAAAAAATCGCGCTGGACAGCGTCTATTCGCTCTTTCCGATTACCCGCGAAATTTTGCGGCGGCGCGGGCGAGATACGATACACTTCAGCATGGTCGCCATACCTGTGCTGAACCAAATAGTGCGCCCATTCGCCGCGAAATGGCATAGAGAGAGTTTGTCGGGCGCTTTTGACGACGATGCGCGTAGAGCCGAATTCCGCCAAGAGCTTGAAACGCTTCAGGAAGAGCTCCGCAACTACAACCGAATGTTGGCGGACATCGCCGGCGTAGAAGACTTAACGGACCTGGAACAAGGAGCGCCGGAACAATGATATACAGGAACCCGACGCCTAGACACCGCGTTTTCATCAGTTTCCATCATGAAGAAGACCAGGCGTACAAAGATTACTTTGTGCGAATGATGGGCGATGATTTCGTGGACGAATCGGTTGAGGACGGGGATATAGACGCCAATCTCAAAGATGAAACCGTTCGCCAAAAAATCCGCGACAACTTTATCCGCGACGCCACAGTCACAGTGGCGCTGGTTGGCAGATCCACTTGGCAGCGCAAACACGTCGATTGGGAAATCGGCTCAAGCATTGGGCAAACAAAACTCAACTCTAGGTGCGGGCTGTTGGGCATCCTGTTGCCCACTCATTGGGATTACAACACAGGGCGCTATACCCCGCGCCTAGTCCCGCCGAGATTACATGACAACTGCAAGGGAAATAAGCCATACGCATCGCTCTACAATTGGTCATCGGACGCAGATGAGGTTCGGAGGTGGATCCATCTAGCGTTTCTGCGCCGAAATACCGTGCAGCCGATTAACTCACGCCCGCAGTACAAAAACAACAGAGGCGGCAGCAATTCCCGTGGCTGGTCAAGTTAAGGTGGCGTAAGGCATAACTGCACATATTCCCCTACCACGCCTGCAGAGGCCCTCCGGCGTAGAGCGACTCGCCGATATGCTGGCGCATTAGGATGCGCGTCGGCAATGTGAACAAGCGCATCAAGCCAACAGAGCATCCCGATAGCGTTTCTTTTCAGATGGCTTTGAGAGTTCAGCAAGTTGTTCTCCAACTGATAAAGCAGGCGGCTACGACAATGCCGTCCAACTATCTGCAGCGGCAGATATACTCTACCGCCTGAATAGAAACGCTACCCAAGCGCCCTTCACACTTATGCCGCAATGCTCTACACTTGACTTGAAAGGCGAAACTCTGCGTGAAATCCGCATAAGAAAGGCTACGATATGGCTAATCAGACAACCACGCTGATTAGAGCGACTAAAACGAAAACGGCGGGCAAGCGGGCTACTTTCCCGGAGTTCCCGCCGCGCAATGATATGCAAAACTTCAGATACATTCACACAAAGGCGATTACTCCCGCGCTGGTTGCCCACTTCGGCAGCCCCGAAACCACCCTGGTGGCAAGCGAATACCCGCTCGGCCCCAATGTCAGCACCCAAGAGGGCATTCGCATCCCCGACCTGATGGTGGCGTTTGACTGCGATGTGGCGCTGGTAGAGGAAGTTCACGGCTACTCCATTGACGCCCATCCCAAAGCGCCGGAGTTCGTGTTGGAGGTGGCGTCGCGCACAACGGGCGTGATTGACTACACCGCCAAGCGCCGCGACTACGCGCGTTTCGGCGTGCGCGAATACTGGCGCTTTGACGGCAGCGGCGGCATGTATCACGACGCCGCGCTCGCGGGCGATAGGCTGGTCGCGCCCGGCATATACGAGTCTATACCGATTGAATGGCTGGACAATGACAGAGGCCGGGGATACAGCGCCGCGCTGGGGCTATACCTATGCTGGGAGAACCAAACTCTGCGGTTCTACGATCCTGAGACTGGCGGCTACCTACGCACCTACGAGGATTCCGAGGCTGAGCGGGTAGCCGAGCGAGCAGCGCGCGTCGTTGAGCAGATCGCCCGTGAAGACGCCGATGCACGCGCCGCCGAACAAGCCGCTCGCGCAGACGCCGAGGCTGAACGCGCCGCCGAACAAGCCGCTCGCGCGGATGCAGAGGCTGAACGCGCCGCCCAAGCCGAAGCCCGCGCCGCCGAACAAGCCGCCCGCGCAGACGCCGAGGCCGCCGCCCGCCGCCAACTTGAGGCAGAACTCCGCCAACTCAGACAACAGACGCGCGACCCCGGCGACCCCGAATAAACTCGCCTGCTCATCGTCCTTTCGCGCCGCGCCCGACGCGCTTGCGCTATCCCGCGCAAACTGCAATCAAACGATTACCCCCAATAAGGACTATTGCCAATGAAAGCGGTCTACATTACCGAACACGGCCCACCCGACGCGCTGACATACGGCGACTTGCCGGAGCCCGCGCCGGGCGCGAATGACGCGCTGATACGAGTGCGCGCCTGCGCCCTCAATCGGCTGGACGCCTACACGCGGGCGGGCGGGCGCGGCACAAGGCTGCGCTTCAGCGGGCCCCATGTGCTTGGCGGAGACGTGGCGGGCGACGTGGTCGAGACCGGCGGCGAGGTATCCCAGATAAGCGCCGGCGACCGCGTTGTGGTCAACCCGCGCATCACCTGCCGCCAGTGCCGCTTCTGCCTGGCGGGCGAAGAAGAGCTCTGCCGCGGCGCGGGCATGCTCGGCTCCACCATCAGCGGCGGCTATGCAGAGTACGTCAGCGTCCCCGCCGCGAATGTCGTCCCTATTCCCGACAGCCTCTCATATGTCCAGGCGGCGTCCCTCCCCACGGTGTTCCTGCCCTGCTGGACGATACTCATCCGCAAAGCGCAACTGCGCGCATGGGAAACCCTGCTCATACCCTCCGCCTCCAGCGGCGTTGGCACGGCGGCGATACAGGTCGCCAAAAATGTCATCGGCGCGCGCGTAATCGCCACCACCAGCAGCGAGGACAAGGCGCGCAAAGCCCGCGAACTGGGCGCGGACGAGGTCATCAACTACACGACCGAGGATATTGCGGAGCGCGTCCGCGAAATCACCGGCGGGCAGGGCGTAGAGGTAGTGCTTGACCACGTCGGCGCCGACTTCTATCCCGCGGCAATGCGCTCGCTTGCGATGGGCGGGCGCTACGGCATCTGCGGCGTCACCAGCGGCTACCGCGCCGAGCTGCAAATGGGCTTGATGTTCCTGCGCTACCACACCGTCTTCGGCGTCTTTATGGGGCGCAAAGACGACCTGCGCCAGATAGTCGCGCTCGCCGGGCGCGGCGTCATAAGCGGCATAATCCACCGCGCATACCCCCTCCAAGACGCCGCCGAGGCGCACCGCGACATGGAGGCGCTAAACTTCTTCGGCAAGCTAGTGCTGGAAATATAGCGGCAGTTCGTGACGCTACCGCGGGTGTGTCAAGCATAATAGGGCTAGACGGGCGCTACCGCCCCACAGGAAATTCCGCGCTCCACAACTGACCCTCGCCGCTGACGAACTGGCCCGTGCGTATGCGCTCTATCGGGTAGTCGGGCAGATCGCGCTCAACCACGCACTTGCCGCCGATGCGAGCGCCGTGGTCGGCGAATTGGAAATCAAGGTTGGCAAAGCCACGCTCGCGTCTGACGGCGGGCAAGTCGGCGGGATTAGCGGGGATAATGTGCAGGAAAAAGCGCGCGTCGGCATCGCCAGCCTCGCAGTCTTCTTTGAGATACGCCAGGACGTCGCCGCGTAGATACACATCAAAGTCCGATTGCGCCAGCGGCTGCCCGTAGTCGCCGGCTGTGACGCTGTCATACAACGCCTGCGCGGCGTCGTGGGCGGCCGGGTCAAATTCCGCGCTCCATACGACGCCCTCGTCGCTGACGAACTGCCCTGTATGGATGCGCTCTATCGCGTAGCCGGGCAGTTCGCGCTGAATGACGCACTTATCGCCCGCGTATGCGCCGTGGTCGGCGAATTGGAAGTCCAGATTGTCAAAGCCGCGCTCGCGCCAGTCCCCCGACAGATCTGCGGGATCAACGGGGATGATGTGCAGGAAGAACCGAGCGTCCGCATCGCCCGGAGCGCAGGGGGTTTTGAGGTATGCTAGGGTATCGCCGCGCAGATACACGTCGAAGTCCGACTGCGCCACCGGCTGTCCATAGTCGCCGTTGGCGATGCTGTCATAAGCGGCTTGCGCGGCGGCGCGGGCGGCTAAGTTGATGTCCGCGCGCCATATTATTGCGCCGTCCGAATGTTCGCCCGTCGCTATGCGGGCAATCGGGTAGTCGGGCAAGGCTTGTTTGTAGATGCACTTGCCGTCCAAGAATGTCAGGTGGGTATTCGGATAGAAGTCCCTGTTCTCAAAGTCGCGCTCGATGCCGTCCGGGGGCAGGTCGGCGGGATTGGATGGGAAAATGTGCAGGAAGATTCGCGTGATGTCGTCAGCGTCATCTGTCCGCGGCGGCGCGCAGTTTGCGTTGAGGTAATGCAATGCGCCATTGTGGGCGTAAATGTCAAAGTCCGAGCGCGCGAGCAGAGTTCCGTTTGACGCGACATCGCGGTAGGCGGCGAGGTAGGCGTTGCGGTAGGCGGCGGAGGTCGGCGCGAAGACATGCCCGATGCTGCTGCCATATGCCTGGATGTAGTAAAACGCCGGCAGGTCGGGCAAGGGGCGGCGATTGACGCGCCGGTTGATGTAAAAGTCCGCCTCATACGGGGGCGAGAACGCGATGCGTTTTCTATCGTCTTGAGGCAGGATTTGCGCGTTGTAGCTTCTCAGATGGACGCGCAGCTCGCCGTCCGGGTAGCGCGCGAGCAGATGCTCCAGCGCTTCCCGCTGCGCCACATGGAAGTAGTCCAGGGTGTAGCGCTCGGCAAGCGCGCCGGGCGTCCCTGTATCTACAAGCGCGTTGAAATAGACCTGCTGATGCGGATGCAGCGCCGCCATAGCGGTTAGCGTAGTTGCCAGCCCAGCACCCGCGACGCCGTGTGCCAGCCCTCGTTGCGCCATATGCAAGCGCCCGCCGCCGCGAATCCTGACTGGCAGTCGCGCTCCAAGTTTCCAAATACCCTCCTCCACACTAATGTTCGTAATATAGCGCAAACCAACCGCCGCAAGCAAGCAGAACGGCGCCCACAGGAAGTACATATGCCGCCAGCCGTGGTAGATGTTGGATTGCAGCGCGATTACCGCCGCGACAGGCAGCGCAAAGCAGCCCAGCAGCAGTATGCGAAAGCGGGTTTCGCGGTCGCGGAGGGCGTGTAGAGGGTGCGCGATTGCTTGCCAACAGACTGCCGCAGATCCCAAAGCGCCCAGCAGCAACGTCAGCGGCGGCGCGGTAATCGCAAACCAAACGGGGATGTAGTTCCATGGCACGGCGTCGGATCTGTATATCTCGCCCATAAACAAATTCTCTGTAATGGTGGGATGCTGGGACAGCACGCGGATGCCCTCAACGAACCGCAGCGGGTTTTCCCAGTAATATGGGTGAGTGATGTACGCAGTGGCAAGCGCCGCCGCCGCGAATATCCCGGCCGTCGCTAGGATGCGCTTGCGCTCTTCCATGCCCGCCCGCCATAAATCTAGCCCGCGCATAGCGAGCAGCATCGGGAGCAGCATCAGCGCGAAAGGGCGCATATTTATCGCCAAGCCCACGACTATGCCGCACAGCAGGAATACGCCGATAGTGCCTCTCCGAAAGGCGCGGTGTGTGAGATATAGAGTGATGACCAACATCGTCGCGAAGGGGATGTCTTTGGTGTTGAAAAATGAGTGCGCGTAGAGGCGCGGATGCAGCAGGAACATCATCATAGCGAACAGCGCTATCCAACGGCTGCTCATCATCCGATAGGCGAGCATGCCACACACAAAGCCGCCCGCGATAAAGAACAGGTGGGTGAGCAGGTGGCGCATTAAGTAGATATGGCGGGTATCTTGCAAGCGAAGCGCGCGTTCAACCAGCAACAACGGCATCTCAAACACCACGCCGTAGTAGCGGAAATCTCTGTGATTGTATAGGTAGTCAGCGTTGCCGGCGGCGATGTATTCGGCGTTGGCTTGGGCGATTTGGCGTTGCGTCTGCTCATCATCGGCTCTCCCATAGTCGTCTAAGACAGCGACGCCCACGACGGCGAACACCACACACATCGCAAGCGCATGAGCCCAGAACGGGACGCGGCGCAATAGGGCTAAGCCGGGGAGTGGGGATAGGTGGGATAGCGTTGGCGTCATCATGCGGGGAATTATAGCAAGGCGGGCGCGTAAGCGGCTATGCGCTGCGCGCAACGGGCAACTTTTCAATTCAGGCAAGCGAATATATCTATCGTTGCAGCCGGTTGGACAGCTTTGCCGCATCCCCCGCGTTGTCAGTCGTGGCGCAACTTGCCAGACTCTCAAAATCGGCTAAAAAGAAACGCTGCCGGCGATTGGCAAGCCGCGCATTGCGCTTGCGCGAATAAGATGAGCGGCGGGCGCAACCATCCCCCGGGGAATATGCCAGGGGCAATCTCAAATCTGCGTGAACGCTAGGCGGGCGCAGCCATCCCTTTATAAGGAATGGAACTGCGCCCGCTCGCTACTCGCTTTGCCGTCCTTGCTATGCGCCGCTAGACGTTGAGCGCCGGCTCGCGGATGGGCAGTTTGGAGCGCACTTCGGGGTTGACGATGGACATCGGGAAGTTGCCTTTCAGGACGCGCGCCGTTTCTTGGCCCACGCGGATGGGCGACGCTACGCGCGAGTTGTTGGAGGAGCCCGCCGAGTGCGGCGTCACTATCACATTGTCCATAGCCAGCAACGGGTTGTCCGCAGGGGTGGGCTCTTCTTCGAACACATCAAGCCCGGCGCCCGCGATTTCGCCGCCGTTGAGCGCGCCGATGAGCGCCGCCTCGTCAACCGTCGGCCCCCGGCAGGTGTTGATGAAGTAGGCGCTCGGCTTCATCGCCTTGAAGAAGTCCGCGCCCACTAGCTTGCGCGTCTCGTCGTTGAGCGGCGTGTGCATAGACACGAAGTCCGAGTCCGCCGCCAGCTCGGTCAGCGAACCGACGGGGCGCACGCGGTATTCCTTGGTGATCCACGGCGGGCAGTACGGGTCGTAGGTGATGACGTCCATTCCCAGCGCCTGCGCCTTGCGGGCGACCGCGCGGGCGATGTTGCCGAAAGCCACCAGCCCAAGCGTCTGCCCGTCCACCGGCGCCATGGGCATAATGGCGTCGCGCGTTTCGGCGCCCCACTTGCCCGCGCGCACAAGATTGTGCAGAATGGTGAGCTTCTTGGCGCACGCCAGCAGCATCAGTATCGCGTGATTGGACACCTCCTCCGTGCAAAAGCCGGCGCTGTTCACAATCATAATGCTGTTGTCGGTGGCGGCGTTGTGGTCGATGTGATTGAACCCGTGCGAACCCACGATAATGGCTTGCGCGGCGTCTATCTCGTCGATAACCTCGCGCGGCATGGGAACGCCGCCGTTAAGAATAACGTCCGCGCCCTTGCAGGCTTCGATAACCTCGCCCTGCGTTTCCACGACGCTGATGTCCAGTTCGTAGTCCAGGCCCTCCAGCCCGTTCTCTATCAGCGTGGTGTCCGGCTCGGCGCGTCCGATATATGCTACCTTCTGAGGCATTAGGCATCTCCTCCCATTGTGTATTTCCCTATGTATTGATCGTATTGATTTCGCTTGTATTGTTTCGGATAAGTCCGATAAGCGCATTGCCTATCGGTTTCGCATAAGTCCGATAAGCGCGCCGCCTATTGGTTTCGCACTATCTACATTATGTTAAATATGCGGTTGTGAGAGCGCGTTGGCAAACCCGCTTGCCATATTGTACTACGAACACGGGAACAATGCGAAAACGGCATCCAACTGCCGCCTGCATCCATCCTCGTCCAAAAGCTTTTTGACTACTTTTTATACGGATAAGCAGCGCCGCAGCGCCATTGCCCTGGCGCGACTGTCCCTCTAGTAAGCGCCCGCTCTTCCCGCATCCGCTCATTCTCGGCCCGCAGCGCGAGAGTATCGGCCTTCGCTCGCAGCGTCCGCGCATTCGCCTCGGCCGCTTGCGCCGCCGCCTCTGCCGCCAGCGCCGCCTCAATCGCCAGCCGCGCCGCCCGAATCCGCGTTTCCCCGTCTATCGTCTGCCCCGTCGCCGGATCCAGCACATCAAACGCCCCGTCGCCAAGCCAGCAGATGTCCAAGTCAAGCAGTTCGCTATGCGCTATCACCGCCCCGTCGTCGCGCTCGCGCCGCGGATACGCCGCATACCCCCGTCAACCAGCCGCTCGCCCACCAGCGGATCCCCGTACAGCTTGCCGCCCGTGTAGTCAAGCCGCCAGTACTCCGCTATCCCCAGCCGCGCGTACAAATCGCGCTTTGCCCCCAAATCATACTCCGCCGTGCTTGGCGTCGCCATTTCCAGAACGAAATCAGGCGCTTTGCCTATCTCCCATATCCAAAAGTTCGTCAGATGCGCCCGGATAAAATCCACATCAACGTCAAACGCGATATAGAACTCCGGCGCCACGCGGTCATACCCGTTGTCGCGGTTGTACATCACATAGCCGCCGCCCGACATGAACATGCCCGGCCTCCCCTCAAGGTAGCGTTTAAGCAGATGTGAAATGTCGTTCAGCGGCCCCCATTGCAGCATGCCGTCCTCTACGGGTTCGGGGTCTTCGTAGAATATATCCGGCAGCCTTTCGGGGGCGGGCCGCTTTGTTTTCGCGCTAGTTGCGCGGCTCGTCGCCATTGTGAGCCTCCAGCGTCATCCGGTAGCGAATATCCCGCTGCGACTATATCACAGCGAGCGCTGCCGCTAATTGCGCCCTTGCCCTGGGCGCGTTGCCTCTTATTGCCCGCCCTTCTCTCGCCGAAACCGCTCAAGCTCATCTCTCATCGCCCGCGCAGCTGCCTCAGCCGCTTGCCGCGCCGCCCGCTCTCGCTCGGCATCCGCCTCCGCCGCCTGCCGCGCCTCTGCCTCCGCCCGTGCCCGCTCATCCGCCGCCCGCCGCGCCTCGGCCTCCGCCCGCGCCCGCGCATCCGCCAACCGCGCCTGTTCTCGGGCCACCTGTGTCTCAGCCTCCGCTACCAGCCGTCCTGCACGATGCCGCTCTGCATCGTCTATCGTCTGACCCGTCGCCGGATCCAGCACATCAAACACCCCGTCCCCAAGCCAGCAGAAGTCAAGGTCAAGCAAATCGCTGTGGACTATCACTGCCCCGTCGTCGCGCGCTTGCGGCGGATACGCCACATACTCCCCGTCTATCAGGCGCTCGCCCACCAGCGGATCCCCGTACAGATCGCCGCCCGTGTGGTCAATCCGCCAGTACTCCGCTATCCCCAGCCGCGCGTACAGGTCGCGCTTGGGCCCCAGATCGTTTGCCGCCGTGCTTGGCGACGCTACCTCCAGCGCGAAATCCGGCGCTTTGCCCACCTCCCACATCCAGAAGTTGGGCAGATGCTCGTAGATGAAATCCACATCAACGTCAAACGCGATGTAGAGGTCCGGCGCAACGCGATCATTCCCGTTAGCGCGGTTGTACATTATAAAGCCGCCGCCCGATGTGAACACGCCCGGACGCCCCTTGTAGTAGCGTTCAAGCAAATTTGAAATTTCGCGCAGCGGTGTCCATTGTTGCATGCCGTCCTCTACGGGTTCGGGGTCTTCATAGAATATATCCGGCAGCCTTTCGGGGGCGGGCCGCCGCTTTGTTGCGATAGTAGCGCCTCTCGTCGCCATTGTGAGCCTCCCGTCGTCTTGTAGCGAATATCCCTGCTATGACTATACCACAGCGCGCGCCGCATATCCCCCTACGCCACTCCCCCAAACCGCGCCCGTATCCCCGCCGCGTCCGTGCGCGCCAGCGCCGCCATGCGCGCCACAAGCGCGTCATCCCGCAGATCCTCAGCGCGGATGCGCGTCATGTACTGCCGCGCCACCTGATAGTATTGCGACCGCGTGTTCACCATACGCACCCGCGTCCTGCCCGTTGCCGGGTCTAGCATATCGTCAAACGGCATCACCTTGAGCTGCTCACCCTCCAGATAGATAAGCCCCCCGTCGGCCAGCGCCGGATCGTCGGGTTCCGACAGCAGCAAATTCGCCGCGCCGTAGCCCAGGCTGCGCGTGTAGTCTATGTCAAACGATATGGGCGAGGCGCAGCGCAGCTCGTAGCCAATCGTAACGTCCACCATCGGCAGATCCCGCCCCGACCGCGCGAACCTGTCCTGCGCCGCCCGCCTGACAATCGCCGACAGCGGCAGCTCCCCCAGCCGGATATGCCCGTGCGGGTCGTGCGCGATGTCCACTCCCGCCAGCGACGCCAGCTCAGCCTGCGGGAACTTGTCCGCGAAACCCTCCGACACCACCGCTATCCCGTCATCCCTGCCCTCCGCCGCTTTGCGCTTTAGGATAGCCCCCTCTATCACCGCCGCCACGTCGTCCAGCCGTATCTCGCCGCTAGGAAATTCCTCAGGGATAACCGTCAGCGCCGCGCCCGCCGACTTGCCTATCCCCAGCGCCAGATGCCCCGCGTTGCGCCCCATAACCACCACCACATACCAGCGGTTCGTTGTGCGGCTGTCGCGGATAAGATTTTGGACGAGCTGCGTCCCCAGATGCCGCGCCGTCTCAAACCCGAAAGTGGGAATATCGCCCGGCAGCGGCAGGTCGTTGTCTATCGTCTTTGGGATATGCGCCACGCGCAGCCTGCCGCCCGACGCCCGCGCGACAGCCGCCGCCGACAGCGCCGTGTCCTCGCCCCCGATGGACGCCAGCCGCGTTATGCCCAGCGCATCCAGAGAGCGCACGACGTTTTGTAGATGCTCCGGGTTGCGCGTGGGATTGGCGCGCGACGTCCGCAAAATCGAGCCGCCCTCAGAGTGAATAAACGCCACATCAGCGGGCGTCAGCGGCTTTATATGGCTTTGGCTATCGCCCGCATCCCCCGCGAGAAGATCCCCCGACATAAGATGGCTGAACCCGTCTAATATGCCGATAACCTCCATCCCGTTGCTGGCGGCTTGAATCGCGCAGGCGCTGATTGCGCTGTTGATGCCCGGAGCGGGCCCGCCGCCAACCAAAATGCCAAGCCGCGCGTTTTCAGCATTCATTTCAACTCCTTGATTGCGCCTTGATTGCGAATGTCGCCCACGCCGCCGGACATACTGAGCGCGGGCGCAACGCTATGCGTAATTGCGTTGGCAAGAGGTTATAATGAAAGCGCCGCGTTTGCAATAACTATCATCATTATCATTTCAACGCCGCCGCTTTTCGCTTTTCAGAAATGCCTTTTCACTTTTCAATAGCCGCGAATGATTGGATAGCGTTGATAGATCGCTTGGTAAAAGCGCGCCTAAATCGTCTAATAATCCATCCGCCGCCGAGCCTCCGCGAATGGCAGTCGTCAACCAAGCGCCAACGCCGCAATCGGCATTGATAGAACTGATAGATTGGCTTGAAAACCCGCGCCTATATCGTCTTATCCCAAGCGCCGCCGCCGCGCCTAAACCGCTCACAAATCGCCATCCAACCAACCGAGCAACCCGCGCCTTTCAAACCGCATATCAACAAACAAAGGAGCGCCCTAATATGGACATCATCCGCCACAACAGCGCCGCTTGGGATAGGCAGGTGGAGCGCGGCAACGAATGGACTATCCCCGTGGACGCCGCCGCGATAGCTGCCGCGCGACGGGGCGAAACCGTCGTCTGGCTCACCGACAAAACCCCCGTTCCCGCCGACTGGTTCGCGCGCGTCCCCGGCAAAGACGCGCTCTGCCTCGCAAGCGGCGGCGGCCAGCAAGCCCCGCTGCTCGCCGCCGCGGGCTACAACGTCGTCTCTTACGACAACTCCCCCAACCAACTCGCCCAAGACAGGCTCGTGGCAGAGCGCGAGAGGCTTTCCCTCCGCACAATGCAAGGCGATATGGCGGACCTATCCGCCTTTGACGACGCTAGCTTTGACCTTGTCTTTCACCCTATATCCAACCTATTCGCGCCCGAGATCCTCCCCGTTTGGCGCGAGGCGTATCGCGTTCTGCGCCCTGGCGGCGTCCTGATGGCGGGCTTTGTGAACCCGATGGAGTTCATCTTTGACTACGAACCCCTGCTGCGCGGCGAATTCATCCCCGCACACCCGCTGCCCTACTCCGACGCCGCCGCGTTCACCCCTGAGCAATTGCGCGAGTGGCAAGAAAAAGGCCATCCGCTTGAGTACGGCCACACCCTCACCGACCAGATGGGCGGCCAGCTCGCCGCCGGTTTCGCGCTAACCGGATTCTACGAAGACAAGCGCCTGCCTCGCCCAAGCCGCGAGCGCGACATAGAGGCGGTAATCTCACAATACGCCCCCGTGTACATAGCCACCTGCGCCGTCAAAATGCAATTGCCATAAGGCGCGATACCGCCGCCGCAACTATGCTATGCCGCGCCCTTGCCTAGCGCCGCATTTGCCAAAGCCGCCTTTCATATGCGAAAGTTGCCCCAAGCAATCCAACCAATCTACACACGCCAACCAAACAATCCAAACCGCAAACTAAACACAAAGAAAGAGAGCGTGGCGCATATGGACAAGGCGCTTGAGGGTGTCAAAATACTGGATCTAACCCATGTGCAGGCGGGCCCATCCTGCACGCAGATGCTCGGCTTTTTGGGCGCGGACGTCATCAAGGTGGAGGACATCTGGGGCGGCGATTCCACCCGCCGCGACCTGCGCCACGACCCCGACAACGACAGTTTCTACTTCCTGATTTTCAACAACAACAAGCGCGCCGTCAGCCTAAATCTCAAAACCGACAAGGGCAAGCGCCTCTTCGCGGGCTTGCTGCAATGGGCGGACGTCCTGGTGGAAAACTACTCGCTAGGGATGCTGGACAGGCTCGGCTTTGACTGGGACGCGCTGCAAGAGATAAACCCCGGCCTTGTCTATGCCGGCATCAAAGGTTTCGGCACATACGGCCCCTACGCCAACTACAAGGGCTGGGAGATGGTAGCGCAGGCGGTCGGCGGCGCGATGGCTACCACCGGCTACCCCGACCGGCCGCCCGTGTACCTATCCCCCGGCGTGGGCGACTCCGGCAGCGGCTTGCACGCCGCCATCGGCATACTCGCCGCCCTCCGCAAGCGCGACCTCACCGGCAAGGGCCAGCGCGTAGAAGTGGCGATGCAGGACGCCGTCGTCAACCTGATGCGGATGCAGATGACGCCCGCGCTCGGCTTGCAAACCCCTGAGGCGCGCCGGGGACATCGCGCCGGCCGAGGCTTGCCGCTAGTCTATCCCTGCGCGCCCGGCGGCGCCGACGACTACATTATGATATTTCCGCGCGGCGAAATGTGGGATCTGCTGCTCGCCGCCATAGGCCGCGAAGACCTCATCGGCGACCCGCGCTTTGCCGACTACGACGCGCTAGTCCAGCACGCCGACGACATCGAGCGGATCATATCCGAATGGACGCTGCGCCACACCAAGCGCGAGGCTATGCGAATCCTCGCCGGCGGCGGCATTCTCGCCGGCGCCTGCCTCAACTCATACGACCTGCTGGAAGACGAACACCTAGCCGCCCGCGAAATGGTAGTGCGCGTCAAAGACGCCCACCGCGGCGACTACACAATGCTAGGCTGCCCCATAAAACTATCCGACGAAACCGCCGAAGTGCGCCGCGCCCCCCGCTACGGCGAACACAACGAAGAAGTGCTAACCGGCATACTAGGCTGCACCCCCCAAGAAGTGCGCCAACTGCGCGAAGAGGGCGTGATAGGCTAAGCGCCGGCCGCCCTTTATGATGCTTAGGCGTCAGCCGCGATTTGCGGCGCGTTGGGACGTTTAGACGCTTTGGCGCTCTTTACAAACAGAAATGGTTTAGGCATAATGCAAGAAAGAAAGGATGAGGCTTATGGCTACGGTTGAAGATGCCTCGCAAGAGGCGAATGTTTCAGATGTCCGAGATCTTTATAGAGCCGTGGGGCGAATTGAGGGCATGCAAGCGGTTTTGCTCTCTAATGTCCGGGATCTGGATCAGCGGGCGAGAGAGGATTATCGTGCGCTTGACGCGAAGATAACGCGGCTTACGTATGCGATAGGGATAGGCGCGGCGGCGGCTGTCATCGGGATGATAATAGAGCGGGTGTTGTAAAACAAACCCCGTTCTATTCGGCGGCAGCCGCTTTCTGCGAGCCGCCGCCGTTTCATTGCGGCGCGGACGAGCGGGATGAGTGAAAGAGGGCTTAAATGGATCAAGAAGAAACGCCGCGTCAAGACCCTGACCTTGACATAGTGGTCATATTCCCGATAGAGCGTCCTTATGAGCGCACAAGCGCGAGCGAGCGGCTAGACGCTTTGCGCGGGATGCCTTATGGCGAGCGCGTTTCGCACTGGGAGGAACCACTTGATATAACATGGCAGACGCTGCAGGATGCGCGCAGGCTTGATCAAGAGCGATTCAAGATTTCGCTTGAAGAGCTTGACGATAAATTCGATAGGATCAACCATAGGTTTGACGCTATTGACGATAAGTTCAGCTTGCTGCGTAAGACGCTCATCATCGGTTTCATTAGCCTTTGCGGCATAGGCGTGGCTGGCACAGCGATAATCGTTACCTTGCTTATCGCTTTGAGCGGTGGCAAATAAGCGTCCTGGGCTGCCGCAACGAGGCGCTCATTCAACGAGCCCGCCCCCACCTACCCCAGCGTCGCCTTGCGTAGCAGCCTCCAATACACCCCCTGCGGCAGCAGCCTCGCCCCCAATATCCCTGCACGCGCGTCCAGCCCGATTGGATTGCGAAACGGCGGGTCAGGCGACATAACCACCTTGTATATCAGCCGCGCCACCCGCGCGGGATCCCCTCCGAACCGCTCAAACAAATCGTGATTGTCCCGATACCGCTCTATATGCTCCCCGTACAGCGGATGGCTTGCGTCCGCGCCCGCCGCCACGCTTGCGTTGCGCGGGAAGTTCGTCCGGAACAGCCCCGGCTCCACCAGCGCCACCCGTATGCCGAATGGCTGCAGCTCCGTCTTCAGCGACTCGCTCATCCCCTCCAGCGCGAACTTGCTCGCCGCATACGCGCCATTGAACGGCGTCCCTATCCGCCCCAGCACTGAGCTGACATTCACGACAATCCCGCCGCGCCGCTCCAGCATAGACGGCAGCGCCGCCCGCGTAACCCGAACCGCCGCGAAAAAGTTCGTCTCAAACTGCGCCTTCAACTCATCATCCGACAGCGTCTGCATCGGCCCCCACAGCCCAAACCCCGCGTTGTTCACCAGCGCGTCAATCGCCCCATAACGCGCTATCGCCTCCGGCATAACGCGCGCCACATCAGCCTCGCTATTGATGTCCATCTCCACCGGCGCGATGGACAAATCGGGCAAACCGCCCTCGCGCGCCTTGTCCATCAGCGGCCTCAGTCGCCCTGCGCTCCGACTCGTCGCAATCACCCGAAACCCATGCTCCGCCAGATACAGCGCCGTAGCCTCCCCAATCCCCGAAGACGCCCCAGTAATCAGCGCGTTCCCGCCGCCGCCGTCGTCCCCGCCATAGGCCGCTTGTCTGCGCCTTGCCCGCCTCCGAAACAAAATCAACACGCCGCTTCCCCCCTTATAATAGCAATTAGGATGGCAATCAGAACGGCAACTTAGGATGGCAATCAGAACGGCAACTTAGGATGGCAATCAGAACGGCAATCTAGTAGGCAATGAGGGATAGCAATCTACGATACGGCAATCAGGTTGGCAACCTAGTATGTGGCAATGGGCAATTCGGGATGGCAATCAGGTTGGCAACCTAGGTATATTGCAATGGGCAATTCGGGATGGCAATCAGTACGCCAATCTACGATACAGCAACAGAGATATAACGCCCGACAGCGAAATTACCCATCATCCCCCCGCGCCGGCGCCTCGCCCCGCCGCTGCTCTATCACGCTATCCAGCAAATTCCCGAACAGCGAGGACGAATACGCCAGCGCCGTGAAGTCTTCCCCGCTCATCACCAGCAGCTCCACATGCGTCCGCGCCCGCACATTGGAAGTCCGCCGCTCCTGGTTCAGCAGCGACATCTCGCCGAAATACTCCCCGCGCCGCAGCCTAGCCACTATCACATCGTTCCCCCTGCCGTCCGGATTCGGGCGCGTTATCTCAACCTCGCCGTTCAGCACCACATAGAAATCCTGCGCGATGTCCCCCTGCTGATAGATGTACTCGCCCGCCTCATAGTGGCAGCGCGATGTCCCCGTGGGCTGGTCGACGTCCATATTCACGATGTCCCCCGGGAATATCAGGTCAAGCGTCCAGTCGGTAACCACGCGGAACTTGCGCTCCATTCGGGGTATCTGAAACAGATAGAACGACCTGTACATCCACCACGCGATAAAGCCCGAAAAGTCCAAGCCCAGCGTTTCGGCGGCGGCGGCGAACCCGCCCAGCGGCACGAACACCCCGCGGCTCTTGTAGCGAAACGGCCTCGCCGGCCGCCCCCGTATCGCCGCCAATACATTCTGCGCCGCCGTAGTCGCCTGCCGCCGCGCGAACTGCGCCGTGGGCGGGCATGCCCCCCCGTGCAGCACATCCGGCACATACGCGCAGTCGCCCACCGCCCACAAGTTTTGGACGCCCTGCGCCGCCAGCGTATCGTCAACCACCAGCCGCCCGCGCTCATGCTCGCACGGCACATCCGCCAGCAGCGGGTTGGGCGCGGCGCCGATAGTGGCAACCAGCGTGTTCGTGGGGATGAACACATCGTTGGCTAGAACCGCCGTCTGCGCCGTGGCGCTCACCAATTGCGCGTGCAGCCGTATGGCGATGCCCCGCTTTTCAAGCAGATTATGGCTGAGCGTAGCCAGCCGCTCCCCAAGCTCAGGCAATATCCGCGCCGACCGATGCAGCAGGATCACTCTGAAATCGTCAGGGGTTATATTGCGATAACTCTTGCTCGCCACCCGCAGAAACTCGTTGATCTCGGCGGTAACCTCCACGCCCGTATAGCCGCCGCCCGCTATCACGAAAGTCAGCGAGCGCCGCTTGAAAAACGGGTCGTCCTCCACATCCGCCGCCTCCAGCATCTTGATGAGATGGCTGCGGAGACGCAGCGCGTCGCCCAGCGTCTTGAACGGCAGCGCATGCTCTTGCACGCCCGGAAACTGCGACAGATCGGTGGCGCTGCCCACCGCGAATATCAGGTAATCGTAGTGGATATGCGTCAGCCGCGAGTGGTTCGGGTAGCGAATGGCGACATCGTTATTCGCGGCGTCCACATACTCGATTTCGGCTTGATGAACCTCCGCGTGCGAAACCAGCCGCCTCACCGGGCTGACCACATTGGACGGGCTGATAGACCCCGATATAACCTCCGCCAGCATCGGCTGCAGCAGAAAGAAATTCTCCCTGCTGATAAGCGTCAGCCGGATTTCCCCGTTCTTAGCCGCTTTCTGCAAATTCAGCGCCGCGTATATCCCGCCATACCCGCCGCCCAGAATCACCACCGACAGCGGATCGCCGGCGCGCGTCTTGCGACGGAATCGTGAAACCATCCTAATAACCTCCTCGCCCCTTAGCGCGGCAACGGCCGCCGGCGCCTGGACGATTATCGCGCCACGCTACTCTTTCACCGCGCATTGGCTTATTCTAGCACATAGTTGGAAATTGAAAATTAGGGGAATTAGAGGCTTGAAGTCTGAAATTGAAAGCGTATGCAAGCCACTGCCAGCCCTTTTCGCCGCCATCCGCGGGCGTTGACCCGTAGCAATTTCACAAAAACATTCGCTTATGATAACCTAGCGCCCAATCAACCGCATTGCTAAAATAAGCCCAATGCGACCATACGACGCGACCACACAGCGGTGAGAAAATGCTAACCCAAGACCACGCCAACCACATTGCCAAGACGCGGCTCGCCATACGCGGCATGCTCGCGCAGCTGCGAAAGCGCGTCCGCCCCGAAAACCTAGCCCAGCTCATCTACCTCGCCGACAACAAGCGCTACGAATACACGGGCGAATCCATCACCGGCATCCAATACATCCGCGCCAAACACGGCCCCGTCGCCGAGGACGACGCCATCATCAAGCAGGTGGACTGCCTTGTGAAAGACGGCCTAGTATGCAAAGCCCCCGACCCATTCGCCCACGACGTCCTATCCCACCACTACTGGGTAGAAGACCCAAGCGATGTGTGGCAAGAAGTCAAAGCGGCAGTGGGAATGGGCCCCGATCAGTTCATAATCGGCATCGTTATGGAATACGGCAGCATCTCATCCGACTCAGATATCGCCGCCATATCCAAGAACACGTCCGCCTACAAGAACGCCAGCCCAGCCGAGCGCATCCAATTCAAGCAGCGCGAGCGCGCCATCTACCTCCAAAACAAACTCAGATCGCACCCCAAATTCCCCGAATTCGCAGCGGGCGTAAGACGCGGGTTTGCCGATATGGAGGCGGGCAATTGGGTGTCGGATGATGAGCTGATGGCCGAACTCTTTGACGATCAAAGCCCCGTGCGCGGCGGCTAAGCCTTGTCAATATAGACCACGCTCAAAGTCTCTCGCGCAGCGTCAACTTGATACGCAATCCACCAGTCCAAGCCCATATAGACGAGCATCCGCAACCCCCTGTCAAAGTCCAATTCAACCTTATCTCTGTCATCCTGCAAAGGGTCTGTGGACAGCAAAATAATCAAGCCCCGCAAAGAATGAAATTCATCCTCGCTCCGATCCCTTGCCTGTCGCATAACTGCCCTTGCTTCACTCAAATAGTGAATTTCCATATGCCTGTCAACCTCCAGACGTTGATAACTTGTTATAGTTCGTAATAAGCGTATAATCACATTATCCTAATATAGTAAAGGGTTTTATAGGTATCATTGGGTTTAATTTTGCATGAATATGCGAACATAGTATTACCCCCACTTTCCCTGCGTCAGCCCCCGCCAGCGTCATCTCATACGCCGCGCCTTTACCGCTGCCGACGCCAGGCAACGTTACTTGCCAAGCGGCTTTGCCAATAACACGCCCCCAGCGCCATAACCATCCGCACGCCAGCGCCGCGGCGTATCCCGCCTCCGGGTATTCCTACCCTGCAGTGTTAATATGCTATACTCGCTCTAAACTACTCCGAAGTGGCTGAAAGGCAGGCGGCGCTATGGCAAAGCCGAGAGTGTACAGACACGATGCGCTATGCCCGAAGTGCGGCTCGAACTGGGTCAAGAAAGACGGCCACTCGCGCGGCAAGCAGATATTTAAGTGCAACCAGTGCGGCCGCAAGCATCAAGAGGGCGCGAAGCATCGGTTCACCAATGAACAGAAGGAACAAGCGGTGAAGATGCGCGCGGAGGGGATGAGCCTATCGGCGACAGCCCGCGTAATGGGCGCGAGCGTAACCACGGTAAGCAAGTGGGTCAAAAAAGGGGGCGTTGGCTACCGAGCGCCTGACGCGCTTTCTGGAGTGGCGGACAAGCGGTCGTCCTGATAGCGTCCGCGCGTCTATTGTGGCGTTTGATGAGATGTGGACATACTTGGGCATACGGCGCGGCGAGCGGCGCAAAGACCTGTGGATATGGACTGCGGTGGTGGAGGAACGGGACGGCGTCCGCTGGCGGATGTATGAAGTAGGCGACAGGGACTTGTCTGCGTTCTCGCGCTTGCTGGATAGGCTGCCGGGAGCTGACAGGTACGAAACCGACGCTTATGGGGTGTACGAGTGGCTGCCTCGGGACAGGCATGTGGTAGGCAAGGGCGGAGCGGTGAACTGGAACGAGGGGCTGCACTCCAAGTTGCGGAGCAAGCTGAACCGGCTTGTGAGGCGCACAAAGGGCTACACAAAGAGCGTGGAGATGCTGAAACATCTGCTGGCGATAGTGTTTGAGGAATGCCTAAATCAGTCCATCAAATCAATGAACACTGCAAGGTAAGAATACCCATCATCCGGTAGTCTATGCTTTGGGATTGTATGATGGTATAATAATGTTACTATAGGATAAATGGCATTGTCAGAAAATAGAGGGTAAGGTTTTCATGCCAATTCCTGATAGCCCACGCGAAGTTTATAATCGCAATCCTCTAAGCGAAGTCTTGGTGCAATTGCGGTTTCCAACTATCCTTAGGGTGTCGTCAGAAACACCGGCTCATTTTCAAGACAAAATCAGAAATGAGTATCCTCTCTACGCGCTCGCCACAGGGGAACTGTCCGTTCCCGGACTCCCCAAAGAAATTTCTGATATGCTAAAGGCGTTGCCCGGTATGCCTAATCAAGCTCCTCATCATACATTTGTGAATGAAGGCGAGAGCAGATTTATTTCCCTGAGCCAAGATTTTTTGGCTGTAACAGAGAAAGAATACACAAATTGGGATCTTTTCAGAAATGAGATTGAGCTAGCCGAAGACGCATTCAGGGACATCTACGCTCCTCAATTTTACTCCAGGATAGGATTGAGGTATGTTGACTTTATAGATAAAGAAGGGCTCGGCCTGGGAGATTTTCCTTGGAGCGAGCTGCTCAACGAAGAATTTATCGGCGAGCTCGGCGCAAGCGATTTTGCCGATGAAGTGGATGGGATTGTGACCGAGTCCACAATCCGAATACCGGAGATTCAGGAGGGGATAGTCAGAATTCAACACGGGTTGGCTAGCCCAGAAAATAGCGAGCGCGTTGGCTATCTGATTGATTCGGACTTTTCCGTTACACGGAGGTGCAACCCTGATGACGCTTTTGAAGCCCTCGACATCTTCAATAACCTCGGGGGGAGGCTCTTCAGATGGGCTATCAAGCCTAAACTTCGCGACGCCCTGGAACCCACAATTACCTGATAAGCCTGCCCGACGTACGCGGATTCAGAATGCCTTGACAGAGATGCGCTGGATAGACGCGCCTTATGTCGGGCGCACTCAGATTCAGGCGTCATTTCAAGCGATAGTGGACTCTCCGGGCCATCATGCCTCATTGCGGATAAAAGGGAGCGACGAAACCGCCGTCCGCAGGATTATCGGCTGTCTGCTGGTGACGCTGATGCCATCCGAGGGCTTGGAAGAAGCACTGGAATCGCTTAATGAAATACGCGAATTCCATACGGAGGCAATTCCTGCCCCGATATTCACGCCAATCACTGAACATCCAAGAGGGAAACTGCGCGCTCTTCCCCCGCAGAAAGCGCCCGACCTTGTGATAGAAGAGTAGGTGGAGAGGTAGATCTCGCCATGCCGCTTACATATGAGAAATCACAGCCCGGAGCGCTGATGCAAGGCGAAATCCTGTCGCCAGTTTGGGAGCATCGATCCAGTTTTCCCGCTATAAAATTGCCAAGCGGAGTCGACGTAGACTTTGAGCATATCGAGTATCCGCGGCTCATAGTAATGACGGCTAACTGCGATCTGTTATGGGGCTATGACACACGCAAAGAAAGCAGCGACGAAAATCCCAAAAGCATGCCTCATATACTATTATGTAGGCTTTATGAGGAAGCCGAAGTCCGCAACAGGCCCCAGATAAACAGTCGCGTTTGGGGACGAATTAGAGATAACCAAGATGAACGTTATTACCATTTGAATGCTGCCGACATCGGCAATCCGGCAGAAGGAAAGCTCCCCGACTTGTATTTAGATTTCAAGAGAAGTCTATCACTCCCGACGCGCAACGTTTATTTGGGGATAGAAAATCCTGAAACATCGTCTAGGATAAACAGGGTAGCCGTAGTGCCGCCCATATACATCCACGATTTGATACACCGATTCTACGGCTTTCTGTCCAGGATAGGGACGCCCGACTGAGTTCTGATAGCGGCGGTTGTGGGAATAGGAAAGAAGGCGGGACGTTAAGTCCCGCCTTTCATTGCGCCTTCGCATCCGCCTGCAAAGATGCCCTAATATTTGCGTTCCCGGCGCTTACCCCGCGCGATATATCTGCAGCCGGTGGCGCGAGGATTCGGTTACATACAGGTTGCCCTGCGCGTCAAAGTTGACGGAGGCGGGGCCCCAGAAGTAGGGTTCGGTTTGGGATGATATGAGCTGCGGGGTGTTGAAGTGGGCGGGCAGGTCGGGGGTGAGGTTGGACATTTCGCGCGTGGTTACTTCGTCGGGGTTGGCGGCTAGGAAGTCCAGCGCCCACTTGGATAGCGTTGCCTCGCCGCGCAATGTCTGGATGTGGCTGCCGTCGGCGGCGAGGGTTTGCACGCGCTCGTTGCCCCAGTCGGATATGACGATGTTGCCGTCGGCGTCAACCGCCACGCCGGAGGGGCGTATGAACTGGCCGTCGGCGTCGCCGCGCTCGCCGTATTGCCGTATGAACTCGCCCTCGCCGCTGAAGCGCTGGATGCGGTCGTTGCGCCAGTCGGCGACATAGACGCTGCCGTCGGGCGCGACGCAGATGCCCCAGGGCATATTGAGCTCGCCCTCGCCGCCGCCAAAGCCGCCCCAGCTCAGCAGAAAGCGGCCGTCGCCGGTGAACTTCTGGACGCGGTGGTTGTTCTGGTCGGTGATGTACAGGTTGTTCTCGCCGTCAATGGCGATGCCGGAGGGGCCGTCAAGCTCGCCGTCGGCGTTGCCGCGCGCGCCCCACGCCTTGACGAACTCGCCGTTTTCGGCGCTGAACACGCTGACGCGGTGGTGATATTCGTCGGTTACATAGACATTGTCGGCGCTGTCTATGGCGATGCCGGCGGCGAGGCGCAATTGCCCCTCTTTGTCGCCGTGCGATGAGAATTCGAAGAGGTAGTCGTCGTCCATAGTGACCACGCCCACGCGGGTGAACACGGGGGCGCCGCGGTTGAGGACGAAGATGCGCCCGTCGCGGTGGACTTCCAGGTCGACGGGATTGGCGAAGCCGCGCCCGACGGGGGCGTTGTTGACGATGCCGATGGTTTTGATGTATTCAAGCGTGAGCGTCTTGGCGGTAGTGGTTGTCATAGCGCAAGCCTTTTCTTTCGCGGTCGGGATTGGGCGCGGGTTGGCGCATTTTCGCTGCCGCTAGAATACGCGCTTTTGGGATTGGCGTCAATCGGGGGATAGGGGCAAGCGGGATTATGCGGCGGGTTAGGCCGGGCGGGATGAGCGGCGCGTGTGCTATGCCGGGCGGGATGAGCGGCGGGTTGCGGCAATCGTCCAGTGGTCGTTCTCAATCATATGCTCGCCGTTGCGAAACAGGCGCAGTTCGGGCATAGCGGCGATGCGGTCGACAAAGGCGTCCATAGCCAGGTCGTCTTGGCGATAGCAGTCCGCCTCGTCCTCATCGTTCAGCCAGCCGGCGGCGTGGCAGACAGGGCAGTCGTCTTCCAAGGCGTGGTCATCTTCGGTGAAATCGCGCGTGGTGAATCCCTCTATGACGACTTGGCAATCTACGGCCAGAACGAATTCGGTTGCGCCGTCGGGTGCGCGGCGCAGGAATATGTCAACCTCAATGTCGTCGTAGTCGCGGAGGTATGCGCGGTCGGCGGGCAGGGGGACGGGGGTTGTGGCGAGTTTGATGAAGTTGCGTGGCATAGGGTTCGCTCTATTCGCTGTAAGACTCATTCCGACTAGGGTTCATTCGGATTGGACAAGACGCCAGCGGCCGTTTTCACGGGCGATTACGCCTTGCCGCCGCAAGACTTGTTGGGCGTTCAAGACATCGTGCCGCCACTTAATATCAAGCGTTGCGCCCTTGACTACGCGCCGCACATCGTCGTCGCACCATTCGGGCATAATCTCTTGGATTAGCGGGTATATTTCGGTGGTTGGCAACGCGCCGTGCCGCCGAAGAATGTACTTTACCGCATCCCCGAACTTGCCGGTGATGGTCGCGCGCGGGTTCACGCTAAACGCCTCGCCCTCTACGCTTAACTCTACCAACTTGTCGGTTATGCCCTCAACCACGCCGTCGTATTCGGATTTGGCGGCGTCCTCAGCAGATTCGTCTATGGCCGCCCTGACTTGCCTGCCGCGTTGCGCCATAGCATCCAGCTGGAGCAGCGCGGCGGCGGGGACTTGTACGCCAAGGCTGCCGTACTCGCGCAGGTCGTCTGCTATGTCGCTGACGGCTTGCGGTTCTGTGATATAGACGCCGAGTTCGTAGTTGCGCCGCAAGCCGCCGGTGGTAAGGTTGGCTGAGCCTACGATGGCGACGTCGGCGTCGGCGACGTACGCCTTGGCGTGCAGGTTGGCGAGGTGGCGCACATTGGCGTTGGGGATGCGCTCGCAGAGCCACGCGAGGGCGGCGGCGTCCACAGCGCCGTTGCACATACTCGGCGCGTCCAGGCTGGTCAGCACATCAAGGCGCACAGAGTCGGGGGAGCGCAAGCGGTCGGCGAGCCGCTCTATGGGCTGGCGCGTGATGTATGGCGCGGCGATGAGCGCGGATTCGCGGATGCCGGACACGAACTCGTCGAAGGTGGCTTGCCATGGGGATTTGATTGAGCGCATAGCGATAGTCCTAATGCAGCCCTAATGCGCCGGATGCGGTAGCGGCGAATGGCGCGTTAGGGCGCGCGCTCCAGTATCGCCAACTCGTCGGGCAGCGCGCCAAGCCAGGCGCGGATGCGGGCGGCGTCGGCGTCATCCACGCCGCGACGCAGGATGTACGCGGACAGCGCGTCTTCAAGTTCGCTTTTGGCGACGGGCGTTAGTACGTGGGGCGGCAACATCGCGGAGCAGATTTCGTTGACTTCGTGGCTGTGCGTAAAGCCATATATCGCGTCTTCGCCAGATTGGTCGGGCGCGTGAACGGCATACGGCATTACATCCACAAGGGAATGTGTGATTTCTCTATTGGGCATTTTCTATCTCCCTATCTGCTATGTCTATTCTATGTTCGCGGTTGATTGACAAGTTGCCATAGGCGGCTGCGCCTGTCGTAGGCGATTGTGCCTTGCTTACGCAACACAACTTGGGCGTTTCGGACAATGTGTTTCCAATTTCTGCCGTATGACCTGCCGTTGATGACTAGCCGCGCGTTGTCATCACACCATTCGGGCATTAGGGTTTGGACAATCGCGTTGATTTGCGAGGTGGGCAACGCGCCGTGCCGTCGCAGAATGTATTTCACTGCGTCCCCGAACTTTCCGGTTATGGATGCGGATGGGTTCACAATGAACGCCTCGCCCTCTACGCTCAACTCTACCAACTTTCCGGTTATGTCCTCAACGACGCCGTCGTATTCGGATTTGGCGTCCTCATCGGATTCGTCAATGTCCGCCTTGACTTGCTGACCGCGCCGCGCCATATCGTCTAGTTGGAGCAGCGCATCGGCGGGGACTTCCACGCCTAGATTGCCGTACTCCCGCAAGTCGTCGGCTATGTCGCTGACGGCCTGCGGTTCGGTGATATAGACGCCCAATTCGTAGTTGCGCCATAGGCCGCCGGTGGTTAGGTTGGCGGATCCTACGATGGCGACGTCGGCGTCGGCTACGTACGCTTTGGCGTGCAGGTTGGCGAGGTGGCGCACATTGGCGTTGGGGATGCGCTCGCAGAGCCACGCCAGGGCGCCGGCGTCCACAGCGCCGTTGCACATGCTCGGCGCGTCCAGGCAGGTCAGCACATCAAGGCGCACGGAGTCGGGGTAGCGCAGACGGTCGGCAAGCCGCTCTATCGGCTGCCGTGTGATGTAGGGCGCGGCGATTAGCGCGGATTCGCGGATGCTTGCCGCGAACTCGTCAAAGGCGTCTTGCCAAGGGGATTTGATTGAGCGCATAGCGATAGGCGTCCTGATGCGCCGGATGCGCGTAATGCGCCACGCGGCGGGCCGCTCATCCGCGTGAGAGAGCGGGCCGCCGCGCAATTAGGTTATGTCAGGCTTGCGTTGCCGCCGCCGACGGGCTAGGGCTATGCAGCGCCCGCTACACCAGCTGGTACTCGGTAGTAGAGGCTATCAGCCCCAGCAGCTCGCCCACGCGCGATTCGGCGGATTCGCGCGAGGGGCCGGTTAGGCTGGCGTCGCCTTTGACGCCGACGTGGGCTATGAGGGCGGCGCGCATCTCGGCGTCCATTTCGGGGGTGCCCATTATGTCCAGGCAGGCGTCCACCAGGGCGGCGGGCGCGTATGAGCCGCCGTTTTGGGCGGCGAGCCTGTCCAAGATAAGGCGCACGCCGGGCTTGGCGGTGTCGCTTATCTCTTTGGCGGCGAAGTTGACGCGCTCCACCAGCGCGCCGCTGTTTATCCACTCCGTCCCCTCATGCCAGCCCTCCACCGAGGGCGGGTTGAGCAGCGTCTGCCCCATATAGCCGGTCAGGTCGGATGTGGGGATGATGCCCACATCCGGGCGGGTTACGCCGCCGCTGAGCCGCATCGTGCCGGCGACGAGTTCGGCGGGGCATTTGACGCGCGCGTACTGCGCCTCTTTGAAGAAGTCGGAGTTGAACAGGGCGCGCAGCATGTAGCGGATTTCGTGGTCGCCGTCAAAGTATGCCTGCGTCAGGACATCTATCGCGGCGGGATCGCGCGGCGGGGAGTAGGGCCACTGCGGCACGGGCTCTTCGTCGGCTACGAAGAAGTCGTACATATGGCGGGCGATAAAGCGCGCGGTGGCGGGCTGCTTGCAGATTATCCGCACGATGTCGTCGCCGTCGAAGTCTCCGGTTTCGCCGAGGAATCGCTTTTCGCCGCCGTCGTGGTCTTCGGGGCGAAAGTCGAAGTGCCAGGCGATGCGGCCGTAGGGCCAAATGGAGTCCTTTGTGGCGCGGGTTGCCATATATTCGGCGTTGCCGAGCGTCCAGCCCGTGAACGCGCGCGACGCCTCTTTGATGTCGTCCTCGGTGTAGTTGCCGATGCCCATGCTGAAGAGCTCCAGCAGCTCGCGCCCCCAGTTTTCGTTTATCGCGCCGTTGTGGTTTTCCTGGTTGTCCAGCCAGATTATCATTGACGGGTCTTTGGCGAGCTCAATGAGCAGGTCGTCCAGCTTGCCCAGCCCCAGGCGGCGGAACATCTCGATCTGGTTGAGCAGGGAGCGCGCCTGGTTGGTCTTGGCGTAGCCGGTGGCGAAGACGCCGTGCCAGAAGAGCGCGATTTTCTCTTCCATAGGCGCCTGCGTGGTGACCATGCGGTAGAGCCAGTAGGCGGAGGCGGAGTTGCCGAAACGGAGTTCGTGCATATCGGTGTGGTAGCGCATAATGATGTCGTCGGGCATATTTTGGGGATCGCCGGGGTTGATGAGGTCTTCCACGGCGCTTTCGTAGCCCAGCGCGGCGTAGCGGTCGATTTCGGCCGGGGTAGCGCCGAAAGACGCGCGGCGCAACAGATGCTTGATGAGGGCGGCGTCGGTGGTTGTGGCGGTTGGCGTTGCGGTTGCGGTGGTCATTGTGCGTCCTCCCTGTGTGATGGCGCGGCGTGTGTTTTGGGGTGGTTTTGTTAGCGTATTTATCGGCGTATTAGCGTGGTTCTTGGCGCGATTGCTGCGCGGCGTGGCTATCGGAGTATTGGTTGCGATAATTCTGTTTCGCTTGGATAGACGCAGAGCGGTTTTCGGTTGTTGAATAGCAAGGCGTGAACATCAACAAGGCGTTCCGCTAGAGGATCGACGGCTAATCGCAATCCCTCAAGCGCATACGCGCCTAGCAATGGCGTTGCGTCTTCATCGCCGAATACTACGATTGATGTTGCCTGCCTGCCGTTTATCCGGATGCGGGTTTCGCCGATGTCAAGTTCGGTTCGGCTGCCGTCCGCGCGGGCAAAGACGGCGGTTTCGGTTCGCTCTACGCCAAGCCTTGCAAGCAACGAGGCGGGCGCGAGCGTGTATGACGCGCCGGTATCCACAAGCGCGTTCAGGCGCCTAAAGCGCCGTCCGGCGGGATCGCCTATTTCTATGGGATATTGAAAGCAGCCCATTGGAGTGTCCTGTTTGGGGCATAGCGCCTTGCCCGTTATATCGGGCATATCGGGCGCGGCGGGTTGGCGCGATTTTGTTGCGCCGCGCGGTTGGATTTGGCGCGATATGGCCGGCATACTAAGGCACGGCGTATTCGGCGTAAAAGATTAGGGCGCATCCCGCGAATGGCAGGGATGCGCCCGTAAGCGCTTAGGTCTGGAAGAAGTCCATCTTCTCGAATGAGCCATGGACGATTGGCTTGGCGTCCACGCCCATCCAGTCTTCCAGCAGCGTGGTGTATGTGCCGCGGAAGTCGTTGTTGAAGCGCATGTCGCCCTCAAGCTGGTCTTGGGGCCTGAGGGAGGGGAAGTCGCCGTACAGCCCGCCCTTGACGCCGCCGCCGATGACGAATGCCACGCCGCCGCTGCCGTGGTCGGTGCCGCTGCCGTTGTCTTTGATGCGCCGCCCGAACTCGGAGAAGATGACCACGGCGGTGTCTTTGTCGTAGCCGTGTTCTTCTACGTCGTCCCAGAAATCGCCCACCGCGTTGGATAGTTCGGAGACGAGTTTGGCGTGCATCGGCACTTCGCCGGCGTGGGTGTCGTAGCTGCCCTGCCCTGTGTAGTAGATGCGCGCGCCGATGTCGGCGAACATCACTTGGGCGGCGTCGCGCAGGCTCTTGGCGATGGATGTGTCGGCGTACTCTATGGTGGATGTGTAGTTGCGCGGCGCCGAGCTGAGTATGTCCGCGCCCTGCATTACGCCTCTGCCCGTCTGCTGGATGAACTCCTTGACCGCGTCCTTGCCCGCGCCGCCGTACATCTGCGAGAACATGCCCAGCGTCTGCGTCCGGACGGCGTCGTCGCGGATGTCGGGATAGAGGCCATAGTTGGCGAGGTCGCCCACCGACGCCACGGGGACGCCTTGGGCGGACAGCGCGCGGGGCAGGCCGCGTCCGAAGTTGACGGATGTGAGGACGTTATCGCCCTCCGGATCCAGCTCGCGGGTGAGCGCGCCCAGCCAGCCCTCGGTAACGACCTTAGTGGGCTCGGCGGTATGCCAGATGTCCATAGAGCGAAAGTGCGAGCGGTTGGGATTGGGATAGCCGATGCCGTTGATAATGGCGACCTTGCCCTCATCCCACAGCCGCTTGATGGCGGTCATATTGGGATTGATGGCGAGATTGTCGTCCAGCGCCAGCACATTGTCGCGGTCGAGTTTGACCGCCGGGCGGTAGTCGAAATAGTGGCCGTCATTGTAGGGGATAATAGTGTTCAGGGCGTCATTGCCCCCCGTGAGCTGCACGAACACCATAGACTTGTCGCGTCCGCCATTGCCGTTGGAACTCATAGCGCTTGCTCCTCTCATAACGCTTGCGCCGGCTGCCGCCGCCGGGGTTGTTTGGATGCCCTTGATAGCCCTGTATCAGTCGCGCATTTTGGTTGCGCCGCGCGATTGGGCGCACTGCCACTAACTAATATGCAATTGTGCGCTTTTTGTGGCGTGAGGTCAAGCCCTATGGGGGGAAATGGGTGGGGTTTGGGGGGAATTCAAGGTTTTGTATAAAATTGGGGCTTGGCGATTAGGGCAGCGCCGGCTCCTTGTCCCCGCGGATGGACGGGTCGTTGGCGAGGGCTAGGCGCAGCTGCGCCATCGCCTCTTGCGCCTCGCCGTCAAGCCCAATCATGTCGTTCATCATGCGCCTGTCCAGCTCGATGCGGTTGGCGTCAACCGCGCAGCGGTGGAACGGCTCAAAGGTCTTGTCTTGGAAGTCGCGCCAGATTGATAGGGCGGCGTCTAGTTGCCACTCTTGCAGTTGGCGGACGTCAAGGGTGAACATCTCGCGCAGCATGCTTTTGTTGCCTATTCCCCTGGTAAGTTGAGTGCGGCTGGAGCGATTGGCGTGCAGCAGGAATCCGAATGTGGAGTTGAGCCAGAGCGCCAGGGCGATTTCCCTCGCCGACCGGGTCGTGATGTCCTCTTCGTGGACAATCAATGTGTGCCACGAATTCACGCCTAGAGTACGGACGCCGGTGCGCGTAGCCATTATGCGCTGAGTGTTGTAGCCAATGTTGGTGGTGATTTGCAGCGCGCCTGATTGTTCCCAAATTGGCGCGTAATCGCGGCCCGGCTGCGGGATAAGCCGCGCGTTTGGCTGCGCGGTGAAACCTTGATGCACGCTAGAGTCTAGCGCCCAAAGCGCGGGGAATTGCGCTTGCGGGTCGTAGCCGTGATAGCCGTCGAATCTGCCTATGCTGCCGCGAATTTGGCGATGCTGGGGGCCCACATTGCACACCTCATCCAGGGGAGCAACGGGAATTTGCCCCAAGGATCGCAGCCCGTCAAATCGTTGAAGATCGCCGCGCTCTACCGCCGCCGCGAATTGGCATATGAGCGCGCGCTGCCACCTTGCGGCTTTCCACGGCGCGCCGTCTATTGGCGATTCCACTATCTCGCCCCACTGCTCAGCGCCCAGCATCAGCGCGCTGCCGCCGGCTAGGGGGCCGTCCGCGCGGTGAACGGGCAATGCCGCCGCGTTGCGTATGGCGCGAGTCAGCGCCAGGGCGACGGTTTCGGAGTCAAGCCCGCGCCACAGGTTGACGAACTTGGCGGTTCTAGGCGGCTTTTCGTCTTTTCGCAGGCGGCGCGCCACTATCAGCGCCTCCGCTATTTTGGTGTCAAACGAAAATGAGGGCAGTTCGGGGTCGTGCGAGCAAATCACGAACTCCACCGAGTAGCGTTTCGCAAGCATCCGCCGGACGCCCGCCCAAGATTCGCCCGCCAGCGCGGTGTAGGGCAGCACAAACGCGATGCGCCCGCCGGGTTTTACCATTCTGTCCGCAAGAACCAGGAACGACGTGCCCTGCCCCGCGATTTGATTGGCGGGAGTGCCTTTCAGCAACGCGCTTGTTGCGGCTTTAAGCGCCTTTTCTTTGTCGGGATCGTTTTCGGGCAGGTCGAACACGCGGGCGATAGCCTCTTGCTTGCCGCCGTCGCTGCCGCGCCGCGTGTAGGGCGGGTTGCTGATTACCAAATCAACCTGCGGCGTGTGAATGACGCCGCTCTCGCCGTTGACGGCGCTTATTTGCTCTTGGGTAGCCGAAAAGTGGGACTGGACGCCGGACGATTTCAGCCAATCCAGCGAACCCAAATGTACTTCGGTTTTTACTTCCTCGCCCACGCGCGTTTCATCCACGCCCAGTTGCAAAGTGTGCAGCTGCATCTGCTTAAACTCCGCGGTGGCGGACATTGCGGCGAGGGTCGCTGCGGTCATGTGTATGGCGGATTGAACTACGTCGGCGCCGATGATGACATTTTCCACAAGCGCGCGGTGCAGTTCGTCCGGGGGAGCGCTTGCGCCGGTCGCGGCGTGGTTTTGCATAACTTGCCGGTACGCCGCCATAAGGAGAGTTCCCGTGCCGCAGGCGGGATCGATGACGCGCAGGTTTGTGATTGACTTGGCATCCGCCCAATCTATGCCCAGCGAATCGTCGGCGGGCAAGGCTAAGCCCGCAAGCAGTGTGGAAGATGGGATGCGGGTGTAGAACGCCGCCAGCAGTTTGCGCTCGGCTACCAGCCTGTTGAATATCTTGCCCGCTAGGTCGTGCTGCCCAAAAGCGGCAATTTCAATCACGCTGATTGCAGTGTCGGCGCAGCGACCTATGAAGTCTGGCGAGTCGTAGCCGGACATAGCGGAGGCGAAGTCAGTCGCCATTCTGAAAATCGGGTAGTAGTCCACCTCAAGTATGCGCCGCCACTCTTGCAGCAACCGCTCGCGCATCCCGCTGTCGGTAGGCATTGCCGCGCTGAGGGGCTGATATGCTGTGCTGGCCCGCGCCAGGCGTTCTTGGAACATCATAGCGTTGATAATCACAAGCGCCGCCATATTCGCCGCCTCTTCGCCGGGCGCGATATTAAGCATATTCGCGATCCTGCCGAGCGAGCCGGGCGAGTTGTGCAGGCTGGATCCCGCGAAACGGACGCCCATATCCAGCCGCTCTATGGCGGCGTCAAGGTTGCCGCTTGGCGGCCCAACGAGCGACACCGCGTTGCCAAGATCTGCGAAATCGCCGCTAAGCTTGGGGCCGGATGAGCCGTCGCTGCGCCATTCCTGCCATTGCAGGGTGGCTGACGCGAGGCGCTCTTGCAGGTAGCGCTGCTCGATTGTTCGCAGCTGGATGGGCGCGGTTATGGCGAACACATTTTGGACGGGCTTGCCGTCAATCGGCATATCCAGTTTGGAGAGCGCGTCCTGCTCCACGGTGCGGGCGGGCTCGATCTCAAGCTCCAGTATCACGGCTCTGTTTTGCAGGCGCACGATGATGTCCGGGCGTCTGCCGCCGCGCAGGATTTCGGACGAGGCGTCCAGCCCCATCCGCTCGCGCAGCAGGCGGGCGAGGGCGTCGTTGACGGTGGACTCGTAATTCTGGTCGCCTTGCGCGGGCGTTGTCATTGGGATGCCTTTCGGGTGATGGCAATGTAGTTGGGTGTAATAATAGCATATTCGGGCTAATTGTGGGCTGTGATTAGCGCCCCCCATCACCCAACCAGCTCCTCCCGCAGCCGCTCTATCACGATGCCCAGCTCCTCGTCGTCCAGGTTGAACGGGTTGACGGCGAGCTCGTCGGGGTTGAAGATGTCGTGCAGGTAGATGGGCGGATCGCCCGCTATCATCGCGCGGTAGATGGCGTCGCGGGTGGGGCCGCGCCAGTCTTTGGTGAATCGGATTACGGCGTGCGGCGATAGGTAGTCGTGTTCGTCGTGTTCCAGTGTAACCCGCAGGCCGGGGACTTCTATGAATGCGTCAACTACCTGCTGCATCATCCGGGCGTAGAGCGCGTTTTCTTCGTCTTCGTCCTCGGCTGTGAACAGGCGCAGCGCTTGGAGCAAGCCCACGATTTCTTCTTTGGCGACTTTCATGCCGCGCCCGATGAACTGGTGGGGCGATGCGTTGGCGAATGCGGCGTCAATCAGGTCGGCGCGGCCGCAGAGGATGCCCGCGCCCTGCGGCCCGCGCACGCCCTTGCCGCCGCTGTATATGACCATATCCGCGCCCTCGTCGGTGTAGCGGCGCAGGTTGGCGCGCGGCGGGATGCAGGAGGCGGCGTCCACGATGACGGGGACGCCATGCGCGTGGGCTATCTCGCACACATCGGGGAAGGGGATGGCGCGGCGCGTGATGAAGGGCGAGAATAGGTATGCCACCGCGGCGGTGTTTTCGGTGAACGCCGCCTCCAGCTGCCAAGTCTGGCAGCGCCGCCCGTCGCCGATTTCCACAAAGCGCGCGCCCGCCGCCTCATAGCACTGGTCGTAGGGAAAGCGGTGGCTCTTGTGGATGATGATTTCGTTTTTCATGCCGTCCGTGTTGGGCAGGCGTTTCATCTTGGCGGGGTCGTCGCCGGCGATAACCGCCGCCGCCTGCAGCACAAGGCCGCCCGCGGCGCCGCTCGCCACAAAGCCCGCCTCGGCGCCGGTGGCGTCGGCGATGGCGCGGCTGGCGGCGCGATTGAGGTCGTCAAGGCTGACCATCATCCCCGCCGCCTTGTTCATCGCGTCCAGGATTTCGGGCCGAATCTTGCTGCCGCCATGCGCGGTCGTGCTGCCTGACGCGTTGATAATGCGCCTGACGCCCAGCGCGCCGTAGATGCCGTCCGGGTCGCCGCTCCAAGTGGTAGTTGCCATGGGTTTGCCTCCGTGTGCGCGATGTGTGAGGTGTGTGTTGGGTGTAGGGCGGTGGGGTTGCCACGGGTGGTTGGGTGTGTGTGATGTATGCGGGTAGTCCGGTGATGGTCGGGTGATGCTGGGGGGATTATAACACCGAACCAATTCTATAAATACTGCTTGAAAAGTGGTAGTGTATTGCAGACCACTATGAGACGAGGGCAGATTGTGACAATCCCTATCCTAGTTAGCGAAACGACGCAGACTATCTCGCCGCATCCCCGCTTGGCGGATGATGTGGCGGTTGCGCGGGAGGCGATAGAGGGCAAATTCGCGCCGCTCTTACGCGAAGAGCCGCGCTTTGCGAAGACGGTCTCGTATGTCGGGAATAAGAAGTTGCCGCTGCTGAGGCTGTATCGCTATAAAGAGGCGTTCTCGCTGACATTCGTTGAGGACTTTATCAAGCGCTTTGGGCTGACCGAAGACGACTATCTGTTTGACCCGTTTTGCGGAATGGGCACCACCTTGTTCACGGGGATGCTGCAGCAAACGCCGTCAATCGGGATAGACAAGCTGCCCGTAGCGGCGTTCATAGCGGGAACATTGCCGTTGTTCGTATCCGCCAATCCGCGCGAATTGCAGGATGCGTTTGAGTTCGTCAAGGGCAAGGCAGCCGATAGCAAGCCCGCGGATGTGGCGGCGGATGTCAAGATAATGAAAATCGCCTTTCCCGCCGAAATGCTGACTGAGCTAAGGCGCTGGAAGAGCGCGATAGACGCGCTGCCGTATCCTATGCGGGATATGCTGCTGCTGCTCTTCTTCTCTATTCTTGAACCCTGCAGCTACACCGCGAAAGACGGGCAGTTTCTGCGTCTCAAAAAAGACAAGCGGCTTGGCGATCCGGGCGAGTTGCTTGATATGAAAGTTCAAGAGGCAATGCGGGACATTGAACTGATGGGCGCGTACTGGGATTTGGGGCGGGCAGCGCCGCCGTTTGTGCAAGTTGCGGACGCGCGGGATCTGAGCGGCGTGGCGTTCCGAAAGCCGCCCACCGCGATAATCACATCGCCGCCGTATGGCAATCGCTACGACTACACACGCACATATTCGCTTGAGCTCTGCTTTGAGTTCGTGAAGAACTTTGACGAGCTCAAAGCGCTGCGATACGGCATACTGCGCTCGCACATCGAATCCAAGACGCATGCGGGCGACGCGCCGCCGCACGCGCTTGTCAAGCGGATAGTCGAGCGCTTGCAAAGCAAGGGCAAAGAGCTGAACAACCCGCGCATCCCGGCGATGCTGACCGCTTATTTCGTGGATATGCAGAAAGTTATCGCGGAATGGGCGCACGTGTTAGCGCCCAACGGCAAGGTGGCTATGGTAGTGGACAATGTGCGCTTTCACGGCGAGCCGGTTCCCGTGGACTTGATACTCTCGGAGCTGGCGGAGGATGTCGGGTTTAGGGTAGAGGAAATCATAGTCGCGCGCTACAAGGGCAACAGCTCGCAGCAGATGGGCAAGTACGGGCGCGTTCCCGTCAGGGAGAGCGTGGTGGTGTGGGAGAAACGGGGGTAGGCGAAATGGCTGCAATCACGGGGCATAACGCTTGGTCGCTTGACCAGTTGGCGAAGAGCGTGTTCTTTCACCAGAAACTTCACGAATGGGGGACGCTTGAAATCGCATATGCGATAGAGCGGATTCAGGGCGAACTGCTTGACTGGGATTTGGACGCGCTCGGCATTTCGCAAGACGCTTGGGACAAAATCATTCATCGCGGCATCAAGCCCGTAGTCGTGTTCGCGCATCCCAAAGTTCTGACGGATCTGCCGCGCGCGGTAGCCTATTACAGGACTTTGTCTATGGTTTCTCAGAAATCTATGACGCGCATCGGCGTCAATGCCATCAAACAATTTGAACAGCAGGATATTCTGCCGCCTGCCGAATCCGCGCTGCTGATTGCACAGATATTGAATGACATCATAAGCCGGTTGGTAGAGGCTGGCGAGCGCGTGGACGCGCGCGAATTCGATATATGGCGAGGTATGGCGGCGGGATCTCAGGCGCAAGGCTCGTGGCAGAACGCGAAAGGCAAGCGCGTTGAAACCGAAGTAAAGCGGTTAATCCAGAATAGGCTTGCTGAAAGGAGGCTTGTGGAGCGGCAGTCCCCCGGCGGGCTGCAGATTCAGTTGACCGATGGGCGCAGAGTTGTCTTTTCGGACGAGCCAGATATTGGGATTTTTGACGAATCCACGATATTGGCGGCGATAGAAGTCAAGGGCGGCATAGACGCCGCGGGCGTGTTGGAACGCATCGGCGCGGCTATGAAAAGCCTGAGCAGAGCGAAAGAAGACAATCCCGACTCGGCGACAATTCTTGTGCTGCAAGAGGTATCGCTTACCGATACGGCGCAGACCGATCTTCGCAACAACCGCGAAATCGTCAACCATTGGTTCACGCTTGAACAGCTACGCGGCGATACGGCGGAGCGGGAAGAGTTCTGGAGGCTACTCGGTTTGTAGCGTTGCCACTCACCGCGCCTTTTGGCTATCTGCCAGCCAGTTGACGGACGGGATGCGTGGGCTTACGCCGGCACGATGTCCAAGCCGCGCATGCGCTCGAAGTGGCGGCGGTTGTTGGTGAGCAGGGTGAGGTTGTGCCGTATGGCGGTCGCGCCTATGTAGATGTCCGGGTCTTCAATGCGCTGGCCCGATTCCCTGAGCCTGCGCCGCTCCGCCGCGAATATGCGGCAAATTTGAGGATCTAGCTGCACTACATCCTGAATCGCCTCAAGAAAGCTTTGCAATTCTTGTTCGGCTCGCTCTCTGTTCGGCGATCCAAGCAGGCCGTCGTAGATTTCGCCCAGCGATATGATGCTTAGCCCCACGCCATAAGGCAACAGCGCATCCAGCCGTCGCGCCGCGCGCCGCCTGCGTTGCAAGTAGTCAATAGCCCAGTCGCTGTCCACAAGGTATTGCATCGGCTACTCTATCGGGTAGCGCGCGCGGTCGGGGTGGCGCGCCTCGTCCAGGACGCGTTTCATTTCTTCGCCGTCCACAATGCCCTCCCAGGCTCCGGCGACGCTCTTTATCTCGCCGCCGCTGTTGGGAACCAGGTTTTCGTAGCGCATAGTCCACTGATTCCAAGATTGCCCGCCCATGACCTGCCCGCTGAGGATGGCAAGCGGGTCGGTAAAGCCGATGGCAATCCAGTCGCGCTCGTCGCCGCGCGCCTCTCGCAGCTCGGCAAGCGCGCGCGCCGCCTCTTGGCGGGCGATGTACTTGTTGGGATGCCAAGACTTCACTTTAGGGAAGTCAGGCTCATCCCGCCACGAACCACCGGAGTGGTGGAAGGTTATCATCCAACGGACGCTTTCTTTCATTGCGCGCGACTCCTCCGCTAGGTTTGGCAGTTCAATCACATCCTCTATTATACACGCGATTGTACACGCGCGGCAGAATTGCGGGGCGCGTGTATGTGGTGGGGCGAGGCTTGCGCCGGGGCAGTCAGCGCTCTGTACGCACTTCCAAGCGCTTGCCGTCGGTGATGAATTCTATGTCGCCGCGCTGGGAGGTGAGCAACAGCAGGTCGGGACTGACATATTCGCGGAGGCGGCGCAGGACATCGGGGGCGGGATGGCCAAAGCGGTTGTCGGCGCCTACGGATATGACGGCGGCGGCGGGGCTTACGGCGCGCAGGAACTCGCGCGTGGTGCCGGTGGCGCTGCCGTGGTGCGCCACTTTTAGGGCATCGCTGTCCACAAGAGCGCCGCTCGCCAAGAGAGCGCGCTCCGCCTCGCCGCGCATATCGCCGGTGAATAGGACGCTTATGTCGCCATATACAAGGCGCAATACGACCGATGCGTTGTCGGCGTGGGATGCGGCGCCGGTTAGCGGGACGGGCGGCGGGCCTAGGATTTCTAGGCGGACGCCATCGCCGAGCAGCAGCGCTTGGGAGGGGGTTGCGTTTATGATGACAGCCCCCTCCGCCGCCTCGGCGTCCACGGCGCGCCGCCATTCCAAGTACGCGGCGCTGTCGTATTGGATGCGGCGCTCCAGCACATTCGCCACTTCGTAGCGCGCCAGCACGGGCGGCAGCCCGCTGATGTGGTCGGCGTGCGGATGCGTGGCTACCACAAGGTCTATGCGCTTGTCGTTGAACCGCATCCGGTCGGACAGAAAGCGCGTCATCGCAAGCGGATGCGCGCCGCCGTCTATGATCGCCTGAACGCCGCCGGGCGTCTCTATGAACGCGGCGTCGCCTTGTCCTACATCAATGAAGTGGATTCGCAAGCGGTCGTCCGCGCTCAGCGCGTCCGCCCAGATTAGGGCGGCGGCAAACGCGGCGGGGGCTATCAGCCAAGCGCTGACGCCGGCGCGCGCTGTGGCGTATTCCGCATCATCATCGCTTTCATGCCGGCGCAAGCCGATGCGCCGCGCCAGTTCGCGCAGGCGGCGCGGGAAGGCTATCGCGGGCAGCGCCAGCGCCGTCAGCGCGATATAGTATGCCACGAGCGCCCATAGCGGCAGTCCGCCCGCGCCCACTGACGCGCGCGACAGGCTTGCCAGCGCCTCTACGACTACTATCACATACGCGCCGGTTCCCCAAGCAAGCAAGCCGAATGGCAAGGCGAGAGTTTGGCTCGCCAAGCCGATTGCCGCCGCGAGCGCGCCGCTCACAAGGAAGAGCGGCAAAGCGTGCAGCGCCAACAGCATCGTGGGGACGCCCACCAGTGAAACCTGTTCAAAGTAGTAGGCTATAAGCGGCAGGACGGCTGCGCTGGCGGCGACCGATACGCCGATTATATCGGCGAGCGCCGCAAGCGTGGGACGCAAGCCAAGCCGTTGGGGGGCGTTCCGAGCGAGGACGTGGCGCAGCGCGTAACGAAAGCCGTCTCCGAGCGCGGCTATGCCCGCCATTGACGCGAAACTGAGTTGGAACGATATGCTGAATATGACATTGGGCGATATTGCCGCCATTAGCGCGGCGGCGATGCCCAGCGCGGCGAGCGCGTTGCGGCGGCGGCCGGCGGCGATTGCGGCGAGATAGGCGCTGCCCATTATGCAGGCGCGCGCGGCGGAGGGGGACATTCCCGACAGCAGCGCGTAGAGCCAGATTGCCGCCAATGGCGCGAGCAGATACAGGTAGTAGCGCCTGCCGAACAGGGCGGCGCTCGCGCCCATAGCGGCGGTGAGCAGGATGCCGATGTGCAGCCCGGATATGGCGAGCAGATGCGCCGCGCCGCTGCGCCGGAATGCGTCTCGCAGGTCGGGCGGGATGTTGTGGCGCGCGCCGAGCAGCATCGCTTGGGCGAGCGCCGCCTCAGGCTGCGGGATGACGGCGGCGGCGGACGCGGCGAGCCGGTGGCGCAAGGCGTACAGTTGGCGATAGAACGGGCTGCCCGCGCCCTCGTCCATAAGGGCGACTCTCTGCGCGTACATCACGCCTCCGACGCCCTGCCGCGCGAGATAGGCGGCGTAGTCGAAGTCGGACAGCGCGGGCGGCGCTTGGACGATGCCGGTGATTTGCAGCCGGTCGCCGTAGCGAAAGTAGGGTGGCTGGCGCTGTTGCGCGATAGCGGCGGATGGGCGGGCGGTGACCTGTATCAGCGCGGGCGCGTTGGCGTCAGGGTTCGCGTCTGTATCTGTCCAATCGGCGTTGAGTGGGCGGGCGCGCTCAATACGCAGCCGAAAGCGCGAGTAGCCGCCAAGGTCGGGCGCGTCGCTCGCCACTACGCCGATGACATCTTGCGGATAGGGATCGGCTAGGGATTGCGGGAGCGCGTCCGCCCCGCTGACGACCACTCTCGCCGCGCCGAGTATGGCGGCGAGCGCGGCTACGGCGGGCAGCGCGGGCAATCGCAGCATAGCCAGCAGCGCCGCGCCCATCAGCGCGGACGCCCCAAACAGCGCAAGCGCGCCAATCGGCAAATCCGCCGCGAACCCAAAGCCCGCCAGCGTTCCGCCAACAAAGGCGGCGGAGGTGGCGAGGGGTTTCATGGGGGCGGGCTCAGGCTAGGGGGTTGGGGTTGGCGTGTGGGTAGGCGTGGCCTCCGGCGCGCTGGTTGCGGTGGGAGTCGGCGTTGGGGTGGGCGCGTCGTCGCCCTGGCCGATTACGCCGCCGGGCGGGGGCGGTTCGTAAGTGGCAGTGGGCGTGTGGGTAGGCATCGGCTCAAGGGTTGCCGTCGCCGTTGCCGTGGGAGTCTGCGTCGCAGTCGCGGCGGGCGCAAGCGTCGGCGTGGCGGTCGGAACTGCCGTTGGCGTGGCAGTCCCCGCATCTAGCGGCTCCAACGCGGCAACGGTAGTGATGGCTACACGCGCGTCGGCTATATCGCCATTCGCGCCGTATGCTCGCAGGCGATAGATGTATTTGGTCTCAGACTGGATATCGCGCCTGTCCTGATAAGGATCATCTAAGTAGCTTAATGTATCTATCGGAAAATTAGCCAACTCGATAAAGTTAGCGTCTGACTGCTTGCGGCGCAGAATGCGGTAACCCTCTATCCCGCTATCGGGATTTCCCAAATTTTCCCAAATTAGCGTAATCCAGTTGTCCGCGCCCCATGTATCGGAAATAGCGGCGAAATAGTTTATGTCCATCTCCTCAGGCACTAACTCATTCACCACCATATAGCCCGTCACGCTCCGAGTTCGCTTTTCCAATGCCTCATCGCTCAGGGCGGACAACCGCCGGAGCGTGTTCAGTGATATTGTGCTTTCGTCGGATTGCCCGGCAGCGTCAGAGCTACTATATGGGTTGAACCATGTGCGCCACATAAAACTTCGCCCTTCGCTTGATCCGGAGACTTCACTTGACGACGCCAGAGGCAGCCACCGCGCCCAAGGACTTCCCGCATTGCCAAAGCAAAGACAGCCAATAGAATAAGCATTGTCTTCGCCAATCGGGACGTCCTGAAACATTAGGATAGCTTCCCTGTCGTCAAATCGCGCGTCGCGATTATCAAAGAAATACGCCGCCTTCCAGCGAGCTTCTTCCAGTGTATTGCCGTTGGCATCTAACGCAACTGCGCCCAGAATGCTCTCTTCGTCATTCCCGCCTTTCAGCCATTCAAGCACCCTAAACTTGAATATCATTTTTACTGAATAGGCGCTGCCGGATAAGCCTGGATGAAGTGTCATTTCTTCCACATCAAGCAGTCGCACTCTTGCGATATCGCCTGACAGAAGAGTCATTTCTTCCGGCGACCGGCTATCGGAAGGCTGATGAACTTGAACCAAAGAAACCGGCGGCGCCCACGGCTCGCTCATATCAAGCGCAACATCATCCGAACTTGCTGAAATGTCATCGGGAACAGGCGATGCGGCGGAGCCAGTGCTTGCCATATCCGCCGTATCCGCATCTGTATGAGCCGACGACGGCTCTCGGTTCGAAGAACCGCCTAGAGCGCACCCCGCCAGAAAGCAGAAGAGCGCAATTATCAAGATTGGATAAAATCGGATGTATGTCATACGTCCCCCCTAAAGAACGTAATTAGATTAACGGCTTGTACGACTGTGAGACGAATACAAAGCCTTCAGAGCATCCAAATCACTATCTACAGGCCTAGTATATCCATATGGCGCACCCATCACACCCGTCAAAGGGTTAGGGTGCTCCAAACCCAAAGTGTGCCCCAATTCGTGCATAATGACAACAGGCAAATAATATGTTCTGCAGCCATCCACCTCTGCTGGCCGTTGCACATTGACCGCACAAGGTCGTACCTTCCTTTGAGTATGCCCTGTATAAAATGTTCTGTTTGACCAGAACACCCTAACTGTACCCCTGAAAAATGCATTTTGAACATCATCATAGAAGGTGCCATATTGGTAGGCAGGATCCTCGATGATCAACTTTGTATCGTTGATATGCGTCGCAGAAGTAGTAAATTTAACGCAACCTATCGATCGACCACAGTCATGGTAGTTAATGCCTTGTGTCCTTATGTCGCGAGTATTCGCTGGACTACCAGCCACAAAGTCTATACTGGAATACTTATCGTCTAGATTCGCCTTAATCTCGCCACCTGACGATGCGCTACAGTTGCCTACACCCTTCTGGCAAATACGCACATCTAGTTTTGGAGTAGCGCTCGCTATAACGGTAGTCCAAGCCGACACAGCCGTTGCAATAGCATCCTTATGATCATCAGGAACTGCAGTCGCGTTCCTAAGCTCAAAGGCTGAAACATTATCAGCTTGATGACGATTGTTGGGGTTATGAAGATGAAGGCCGCCTCCTGCTTCACATCCCCCTTCCGCGCCCGACGCTCCACTAGGACATGTGGGAGTCGGCGTGATCGTATTAGTCGGCGTGGCAGTAATAGGCGTAGCAGTAAGCGTTGGGGTAGACGTTGGCGTTGACGTCCCACTCACCACAATAACTTGCGTTGGCGTCGGCGTGTTAGTAGCCGTCGGAGTAGGCGTAGGCGTAGATGCCCTTTGCGACTCAGATGTAGCGGTTGGCGTCGGTGTAACAGTCCAAGTTGGAGAGGTTCCTGGCTTGATAGTGAAGGTGTATGTGCGTATATGCGCGCCATACTCCTCCTCCAATCTAATCCGCCCAGTTCCAGCCTGACAAGCAGCCAAATAAATGCTCTGTCCGTTGGTGATAGTCATCTCCTTGTTTTGAGCCGAGGGACACCAATCTTCGCCTGAGTAGTCTTTTTCACCCATCTCTAGAGTCAATGCACTGTTGCCAGGATTAACCACCACTTTCACGGTTTGGCGTGAATTCAGAGTGAATTTATGCCACTCTGTACGAGTCGCGTGGAAGTCCACGGTAGATGGGTTAGGGAACAGCGAGGCATTGTCCGTAGGCGTCCAAGTAGCGGTAGGCGTCAGCGTCGCCGTGGCAACCTGCGTTGCGGTTGCAGTCGCCGTTCCCGTCATCGTAGGCGTAGGGATTAGCGTAGGCGTCGCGGTAGCAGTCTTAGTCGCAGTAGGCATCCGAGTAGGCGTCTTAGTTGCGGTATGCGTGGCGGTAGGCCTAGAAGTGCGCGTCGCCGTTGGTATTCTAGTCGAGGTCGGCGTGGCAGTAGAAGTCGGCCTAGGCGTTCTGGTAGGGGTGGATGTGGCAACCCCCGGCCTAGTAGTGATATACGGCGTCCAGCTGCCCCGCAAGACGCCGGTCTTTGCCCTAACGCTATGAGCGTAACTTATACCGTTTTCCAATCCCCGAACCACGGCGCTGGAACCGGAGAAACTAATGGTGAAACGGCGATCTCTGGTGAAACGGCGTTTGCTAGTGAATGGCAAAGTCCTCCACCTAGGTGGATTTACATGCCCGTCCCACTGCTGAACTTCGTAGCCGGTTGCCCGCGGCACGCTATTCCAATCAAGAGATACCCTGCCATTGCCCGGAGACCACGTAAAGTTAGTCGGCCTTGCAGGCGGCGCTCCGGCTGTCGTAGTAATGAAGTTAGTCCAGCTTGAATAACTGCTCCCAGACTTCGCTCTTACGCTATGAGCGTAGCTCGTGCCATCTATTAGATCGCCAACTATCGCATATGGGATTCGCACTCCCCCTCGATTTGTTGTCGAACCAAAGGTGAGCGTGAAATCTTGATTGCTCTCAAATGGCAAAGTCCGCCATCTAGGGGGATTTACATGCCCATCCCACTGCTGAACTTCGTAGCTAGTCGCGCCAGGAACGCTATACCAGTACAGCTTGATCCCGGAAACGCGCCCGGCTCCCCAAAACATTGACGGAGCTGATAGCGTAGTTTGCCCGGTTACGGCGGCATCGTCAGCCGAGGGAGTGGGCGTGCCATTGGGGTCGGTTTGCCCGGCAGCGCCGCCGCCATCATCGTCGTCAGTAGGCGCAACGGGAGTGGGGGTATCGGTGTCTATAGCGCCGCCTACCTGCGCCGCCGCGGGGGCGTCGCTCAGCAACAGCGCATACGCCACGAATATGAACGCAAGCGCAAGGGTTAACCCTGCTAGTAAGCGCATTATGCTCCTATCAAGTTAAATCGCTAGTATGCGCGGGATTGTAACACGGGTTTTGGGCGGATGCAAATAAGTCGGCGGCTAGGCGCGGATAGCCCCCGCCACCTCCCGGGCTTGGGCGGCGGCGCGCGTGGCTAGGAGGGCGCAGACGCCGGTGTAGGCGGCGGGGTCTAGCAGGGCGGTTATTTGCTGATCCGTTAGGTGGGCGCGGATTTCGGGGGTTTGGGATAGGGCGTCGGCGAAGGGGATGTTGTCGGTGAAGGAGGCTTGGGCGGCGTCATAGACGATGTCGTGGGCTTGCTGGCGGCCTATTTGTTTGCCTAGTTGTAGCATTAGCGCCTCGGACATTATTAGGCCGCCGGATAGGTCTAGGTTTTGGCGCATGCGGTCGGGGAAGATTCGCAGGCCGGTGAATAGGCTGACCATTCGTTGGAGGATGTCGCCGGTTAGGATGCAGGATTCGTTGAGGGCTTTGTCCATCATTACGCTGGTTGTGCGGTCGGCCTCGTGTTCGGTTTGCATCGCCTCCAGGGCGAGGGGGACTAGTGCGCGGATTTGGGCGGCGCCGGCTACGATGTCTTGCGCGAGCTTGGGGTTGCGCTTTTGGGGCATTGTGCTGCTGCCGACCGTGCCTTCGGGGACGGGTTCTTCCACTTCGCCGAATTCTTGTTTCATCTGGGTATAGACTTCGCGTCCGATTTTGCTGCAGGTGGCGGCGAGCAGGGCTAGGATGGTTATGTATTCGGCTAGGTGGTCGGCGATGGCGCGGCTGGGGTTTGGCATTGGGCGCATTTCTAGCAGTCGCGCCATGCGGTCTTGGATGGCGAGTCCGGTTTCGCCGAGCGATGCGAGCGTGCCTGCGCCGCCGCCGAGCATTGCGGCGAATACGCGGTCTTCGCAGCCGCGCAGCCGGTCGGCGTGGCGGCAGAGTTCGTCTATCCAAACGGAGACTTTGTAGCCGTAGGTCGCGGGGACGGCGTGCTGGCCGTGCGTGCGGCCGGGCAGCGCGAAGTCTTTGGCGGCGTCGGCGATGCGGGCGAGTTCAACGAGCAGGTCGGCGAGCAGGGCTAGGAAGACGCGGTGGGCGCGGCGCAGGTTGAGCAGCATGCCGGTTTGGGTGATGTTTTGGGTGGTCGCGCCCCAATGGATGTAGCCGCCGGCGTCGCCCTCGCAGACGCGGTCGAGTTCCCATATCATCGGGACGAGCGGGTGGCCTGTGCGCGCCAAGCCCTCGCGGATGTTGTCCATATCCAGGTTTTCGCAGCGGGCTTTGGCGGCGATTTCCTCGGCGGCATAAGCGGGTATGACGCCGAGTTCGGCTTGGGCTTGCGCGAGCGCGACTTCTACGTCGAGCCAGGATTGGATGCGGGCGGGTTCGGCGAATAGGGCGCGGACGCCGGGGTCGCCTACGCGGTAGGATGTGGGTTGGTTTTGCATTGGGGGGCCTCCGAAAAGAATATGAATGATGCGGGGGTATCGTATCATAATAGGGGGAACGCGCGGGGGCGTGAGGGCAAGGCGGATATGCGGCGGCAAGGGCGGCGTTTCTTGACAACGCTGGCGGCTTTGATATAATCGCGCGCATAGCGGCGGCGCAAGCAAGGGCGCAGTTCGCGCGACGCCGTAATACTAAGGAAAGTTGGATAGGATGGGGCGATATTTGGCGCAGAGGTTGCTGGCGGCTGTTCCGGTGCTGCTGATTGTGGCGGTGGTTACTTTTTCGCTGGTGCATCTGACGCCGGGGGATCCGGCAAGCCTTATGGCGGGGGATCAGGCGCTGCCGGAGGATATTGAGCGCATTAAGGATAAGTTGGGGCTGAATAGGCCGCTGCATGAGCAGATGGCTATCTATTTCTGGGATATTCTGCGCGGGGATTTCGGGGAGTCGGTTTTCACGAAGTTTCCGGTTACCACGCTGATTGGGCAGCGGCTGGAGCCCACGATTTCCATCGCTATTTTCTCGCAGCTGGTGGCGATTATTATCGCGGTGCCGGCGGGGATTTTGGCGGCTTGGAAGGCGAATACATGGGTTGACAGGGCGCTGATGGTGTTCGCGGTGGCAGGGCTGGCGATACCCTCGTTTTGGCTGGGAGCGAATTTGATATGGGTTTTCGCGGTGAATCTGGGCTGGTTCCCGGCGCTGGGCTATGTGTCCATATCGGAGGGGGTGATACCGTGGCTGCGCTCTATCACGCTGCCGTCAATCGCAATCGGGTTCATATCGGCGGCGCTGATAGCGCGAATGACAAGGGCGAGCATGCTGGAGGTGCTGCGGGAAGACTATATCCGCACGGCGCGCGCCAAGGGATTGGGCGATTACAAGGTGCTGATAGCGCACGCTTTCAAGAACGCGTCCATCCCCGTGGTGACGATTATCGGCATTGGGCTGGCGGGATTAGTATCGGGGCTGGTGGTTACGGAGGCGGTGTTCGCCATACCGGGCGTTGGGCGGCTGATTGTGGACGCGGTGCTGCGGCGGGATTATCCGGTGATACAGGGCGTCGTGCTGATGGTGACGTTCGTGTATGTGCTGATAAACCTGGCGGTGGATATTATCTACGGGTATCTTGACCCGCGCATACGCTATTAAGGGCAGATATTCGGGCAGATGGGCGTTGTCGTCTTGACCCGCGCATACGCTATTAGACACGGGCGCGAGGCATGGGCGATAGCGGGATAACGGCGATAACAAAGATGGGATAGGATAGGGATGGTCGCTGAGAGGCAACAGGGCGCGGATGAGGCGCTGGGTCGGCGCGGTTCGCTTGAGCGCAACCGCGAGCGGCTTGCGGCGTTTCGCGCGCTGATGCGGCAGAATCCGAATATGGCGTTTGGGCTGGCTATCATCGCGTTGGCGGTGATGATGGCGGTGTTCGCGCCGCTGATAACGCGGATTGATCCGCAGGCGCTGGATCCGGTGAACCGGCTGCAAGCGCCCTCGGCGGCGGCGTTTTTCGGGACGGACAGCGTGGGGCGGGATGTGTTTTCGCGCACGATTTACGGTAGCCGGCTGTCGCTCGCCATTGGCTTGTGCGTAACGCTCGCCACGATTGTGAGCGGGGTGGCCATCGGGATAGTGGCGGGCTACAACAAGCTGGCGGACAACATCATAATGCGGTTTATGGACGGGTTGATGGCGTTCCCGTCGTTCTTGCTGGCGATAGCGCTGGTGGCGCTGCTGGGGGCGAGTTTTCAGAATGTCGTGATAGCGCTGTCGGTGGTGGAGACGCCGCGCGTGGCGCGGATAGTGCGCGGGTCTGTGCTGAGCTTGCGGGAGCGGCAGTATGTAGAGGGGGCGCTCGCGGTTGGGGCGCGCCCGCTGCGGATATTGGCGTATCACATCTTTCCGAATCTCGTCGCGCCGCTGACGGTTCAGGCGACGTATGTGTTCGCGCTGGCGATCCTGGTGGAGGCGGGGCTGAGCTTTTTGGGCGCGGGCGTGCCGCCGTTCATACCGAGCTGGGGGAATATGATGGGCGAGGCGAAGCTGTATATGCAGCTGGCGGTTTGGACGATATTCTTCCCGGGGCTGTTCCTGTCGCTGACGGTTCTGGGGGCGAATTTGGTGGGGGACGGGCTGCGGGACACGCTGGATCCGCGGTTGCGGCGGACGGGGTAGCGTGGAAATGTGGTCGGGGGTAAGGCAGACTATTCTTCAGGTTCTAGTATTTCTAGGATTTGGCCAGCATCGACGTTTTCTAGGGTTTGCTGTCTGCCGCTGGGCCAGGTGATTTGGATGCTGGCGGCGCGGGTTGCGCTGCCCAAGCCGAATTCCAGGTCTAGCGCGTCCATAGATAGGTAGCTGGAGCCGGCGATGACTTCTTGGATTTGCGTATGCTCTGCGCTGTCAACGAGGGTTGTGACGTAGGCGCGCGCGCCGATGGCGTCGGCGTTGCTGCCTGATCCGTCAATCGCCATTCGGCCCTTGAGGCGCAGGGTTAGCCAGTTGTTTGCGCCGCCGCCGTTGAGCCAGACGAATAGGGGGCCGGGGGCTAGTTGGGTTGGGCGGGCGCCGGCGATTGGGTCGAATGGGCCGCTGAACACTTCGCCGCTGCTGTTGGTGGCGATGAGGTCGGTGTAGCCGTCGGCGTTGAGGTCGGCGTGGGCGACGCCCTTGCCGTTTTCGTGCAGGCTTGGATCGATGCGGCGCACGCGCAGCAGGACGAGATTTTCGCGGGCGGCTTGGTCATGCTCTAGGCCGTCGTAGTTGACGCGAGCGATGTCCAGCAGGCGGGCGCGGACGGTGATGTCCTCAAAGCCGCCGCCGCCGTTGTTGCGGAGCATACGGCCGGCGCTGGGGAATACCTGGCCGCCTGGGCCTTCGCCGCGGTTGACGGTGGAGCCAAGCCAGTACAAGTCCTGGTAGCCGTCGTTGTCGTAGTCTAGGAAGGTAGCGCCAAAGCCGAAGTCGTATGCCGCCAAGCCGGTGGGCGGGTGTTGCACGGGGTTGATTGCACTGGCGTCCAAGGATGCGGGCGGCATCCAGGGGCTTGGGGCGACGTGGGTTGTGGGGGCGACGTCGGTGAATCCGCCGCCGTCGTTTCGGAGCAGGAAGTGTTCGCATGCGCCCCACGCGAACCTGCCGCTGTATTCGCAGTTGCCGCGCGGCCGCTCTACAATATCCATCAGCAATGGGTGAAAGCCCGCGTTTGTGATGAATATGTCCAGGTCGGCGTCGGCGTCGTAATCGCCGATTGCGAAACCCATCCAGGAGCCGACTATGTCCAAGCCCATTTCGCGGGCGACTGATGTGAACTTGACGCCGCGCGAGTCGGAGTCGTTGCGGTAGATATGCAGCCTATCGCCATCGTTTGCCACTATGAGGTCTGGATCGCCGTCGTGGTCGTAGTCGGTGAATGCGACGGCGTGGGTTTGGCCGGCGGGTTCGCCAACGGGGTTGCCGAGCGCGTCTATGGCGTCGGGATGGTTGGGATTGTAGCCCTCGTAGGTTGCGCCGGTAGCGGCGTGGGCGTGGGTTACCGGCGTTCCGTCGGGGTTGAGCATCCGTATCTGCTCGCCCGCCACTCCCGCTTGATGAGCGATTTCGGCGAATGTGCCGTCGGCGTTGTTGATGTAGAGCAGGTTGTAGTGGCCTGGGTGGTGGTAGTCTGCGAACACGCGAAAGTCGTCGTCAAGCAGGTTGCCGACGTATATGTCCAGCCATCCGTCGTTGTTGATGTCGGCGCAGGCGATGCCGGTTGCGGAGCGGGCATTTATGGCGTCGCCGAAAGCGGCGCGTGTGACGTCGGTGAATCTGCCGTTGCCGTTATTGATGTAGAGCGTATCGGCGTTGCCCTGCTGCGGCGAGCGAAAGCCCAGCCCGTCATCGCGCAGTCCCCACGCGCCGACGTACAGGTCTTGAAAGCCGTCGTTGTCCACATCGCAGGCTACGGCGCCGGTGCTGTTGCTGTGAACGGCGTCCACGCCGGCTTGCGCGGCGACGTCGGCGAATTCGCCGCCGCCGTCGTTGCGGTAGAGGCGGTTGGGATCGCCGAACTGGGATGTGATGTAGAAGTCTAGGTCGCCATCGCGGTCGTAGTCGAAGACGGCGACGCCGGGGCGGTCGTTCCAGATCTGGTAGCCGCCGGATAGGGCGGATGGGGCGGTGTTGGTGAAGGGGGTGATGGTGGGAGTAGCGGATGTGTCTAGTGGCGCCGCGGTCGAGTTGGCGCATGCCGCGCTAAGCCAAAGCAGTGTAATCGCGCCGATAAGCGCACTCGCTTGAGCCGCTGTTCGCGTCCAATGCCTACTCATAGGGTTGGTGTGCCTCCGGCGGTTTCTGCCTTTGGCGAATATAGTAACATATGGGCGCGTGTGTCCTGTGTTTTGGGTAACGTTTCCAGTCAGGAGGCGAGTGTGTCTGCGGCTACAAAGGGTTGGGTGGGCTTGGCGTAGGCAACTGATAAAGCGGTTGGGGGCAGGTTGCTGAAGTCTCAAAGTCGGCTGAAAATGGACGATACTATGCGCTTGCTCGCGGATTGTTGGACAAGGCAACCGAAAGAAAACCGCTGTTGGAGTTGTCCGCGATTGCTTGCGGATGGTTGTGGTGAAGTGGGAGTTCGTGCGGAGGCGGGTATTCTCACCCTGCAGTGTTAATTGATTTGAGGGACTGATTCAAGCACTCCTCGAACACTATCGCCAGCAGATGTTTCAGCATCTCCACGCTCTTTGTGTAGCCCTTTGTCCGCCTTACCAGCCTGTTGAGTTTGCTCCGCAACTTGGAGCGCAGCCCCTCATTCCAATTCACCGCTCCGCCCTTGCCGATCACATGCCGGTCGCGCGGCAGCCACTCGTACACCCCATAAGCGTCGGTTTCGTACTTATCAGCGCCCGGCAGCCTATCCAACAAGCGCGAGAACGCGGACAAGTCCCTGTCCCCTACTTCATACATCCGCCAGCGGACGCCATCCCGCTCTTCCACCACCGCCGTCCATATCCACAGGTCTTTGCGCCGCTCGCCTCGTCTGACTCCCAAGTATGTCCACATCTCATCAAACGCCACAATAGACGCGCGGACGCTATCCTGACGACCGCTTGCGCGCCACTCCAGAAAGCGTGTCAGACGCTCTCTCGCCAACGCCCCCTTTTTTGCCCCACTTGCTTACTGTGGTTACGCTCGCGCCCGCTACGCGCGCGGTAGCCGATAAGCTCATTCCCTCAGCGCGCATCTTCACCGCCTGAGCTTTCTGCTCATCTGTGAACCGATGCTTTGCGCCCTCTTGACGCTTGCGGCGCTGGTTGCGCTTGAACTGCTGCTTGCCGCGCGAATGACCGTCTTTCTTGACCCAGTTTGAGCCGCATTTCGGGCATAGCGCATCGTGTCTGTACACTCTCGGTTTCGCCATAAGTTCACCCGTCTTTCAACGATTTAGGGCAAGCATATCATATTAACACTGCAGGGTGTGAATACCCATCCCCCACAATCCCTGTCATACCCCCAACCCCCTCTGCTATAATCCCACCCGCATGACTACCCCATCATCCCCACCGCCATCCCCCGCCCGCGGCGCCCCCGCGCCCTCCAGCCCCAAGCCCTGGTCCGCGCTCGCCTTCCCCGACTACCGCAGACTCTGGCTATCCGGCGTCGCCCAGATGGTCACAATGCAAATGCGGATGCTCGTAACCGGCGTCTGGCTCTATGAGGAAACCGGCTCCGGCGTCCAGCTCGGCTTTCTTGGCGTCATCCAGCTCATGATGCAGCTCCCCTCCATCCTATTCGGCGGCGCGCTCGCCGACCAGCTCGACCGCAAAAAGCTCATGGCATACTCCCAGACCGTCAGCTTCGCCCTCATCGGCGCTATGGCGATCCTGTCCGCCGCCGACAGCCTGCGCCCTTGGCACATCTACGCCGCCACCGCCGTCCTCAGCGTCGCCAGTACGCTCGGCGGGCCCGCCCGCTCCGCCCTCACCGCCAACGTCGTCCCCCGCTCCCACCTTATGCACGCCGTCGCGCTCAACACCGCCACATTCCAGGTAGGCGCGGTAGCCGCCCCGCTCACATTCGCCGCGCTCATATCCCTCCTAGAGCGCGCCGCCGCCCTCGCAGCCGACCAGGCCGCCGCCGCATCCCCGCTAATCGCCGCGCTCGCCTACTTTGACCCATACACCTGCATATTCGCCGCCACCACCCTAATCGCGCTTGTCAGCGTGGCGCTGCCCCTGATGATAAAAACCAGCGGCATCCCCGCCGACCGCCAGCAGAGCGGCTCAATGTTCAGACGCATCTTGCAGGGATTCGTCTATGTCAAATCCCACCCGATCCTGCCCGGCCTCTACATAATGGACATCGGCGTCACAATCGTCAGCCACTACCGCCAGATACTCCCCTTGTTCGCCGACAAACTCTACGGCGGCCGCGCCGCGACCGTAGGCGTAATGCATGCCGCCAACTCCGCCGGCGGAATTTGCGGCACATTCTCAGTCCTATTCCTAACCCGCTTTCGCGCAAAGGGAATGTTGGTAGTGTACGCCACATTCGCCTACGCATTGCTGCTAATCGCCTTCGGATTCACCACATCCCTATGGCTAGGCGTGCTGATACTCGCCGGCCTAGGCGCGTCAGACGCCGTGGGAATGGCGACCCGCCAAACCACCGTCCAGCTCACCACCGACGACAACATGCGCGGCCGCGCCGTCAGCTTCTCATCCGTATCCGCCATGACCGCCAACAACCTAGGCACCTTTGAAGTCGGCATAATGTCCGAACTCATAGGCGCTCCCAACACCCTAATCTTGGGCGGCGTCATAGGCGCAATCGTAGTCATCCTAGTCTGGGCATTTGTGCGCGGCATCCGCGAATACCGTTATCCCTAGCCTCCGGCCCAACCCCAACCCCATCCGCGGCGTCAGCCGCGCCCAAAAGTTTTGATTGCTTTTTTACAAAAAAGTAAGGCCATCGTATAGCCCATTGAAATTTGAGCGCGGCCAACCGAATTGGGTATAATTCACGCCAGCGCAAACCTATTTAATCACGCAAAGAGTGGAATTGATTGACTTCGCAGCCGCAGCGTCGCGTCTGGCGTACATTTATTCACAGATGGCAGAATGGATGTCTTCCAAGAAACGCCGCCCTCTGCGCGGCCGCGGCTTTGGCGGTGCTTGCCATCTTCATAGCCGCCTGGCATCCCTCGCTTGCCCACGCCGACGGCGGCGCGTCCGCCCGCAACCAATCGGCAACCACCGCGCCCGACCAAACTCCCGTCACGCCGCAAGCCTACGCCCAACAAATACTCCACGCCCTGGCTGACCGGCGCGCAAACAACTGGGTTCGCTACTGGCAAGCCCGCGCCGACTGCGATGCGGCGGCGGCGCAAGATGAGCATGTCGCCGCGCCGATGGATCGCGTTCTGCTAGGGCTGACAGGGATGCTATGCGCGCGTTTGGAGGCGCGGTTGGGGGTGGATCCTGGCGATTATCTGCCGCAAGGCGGGGAAGAGCGCACCGTGGGGTTGGTGGCGAGCGAAGCGGGGGCGGCGCTGGGCTATACGCTGTTTATGAGGCGTTGGGACAACGATGTTTTCCTGTTGGACCCGTTGGGAAGAGTAGCCCACGCCTGGCAATTGGACGTATCATTCAATCATCCGAAACTGCTTGATAACGGCAACTTGTTAGCCGATGTGGGGGACAGCGCAATCGAATTTGACCCGCGCGGCGATATAGTTTGGCAATACGATAGCGCCCTCGTCCATCACGACTTCCTCAAGATGCCCAACGGCAATGTCCTGCTGCTAGTTGTGGGATATAAAACCCGCGAGCAAGCCATCGCCGCGGGCGCGAATCCCGAATTCGTCCACGAAGACGGCATTAAATACGACTACTTGATAGAAGTGCGTCCATCAGGCGCAATCGGCGGGGATGTTGTCTGGGAATGGTCGGTTTGGGATCATCTAGTCCAGGACTTCGATCCAACCAAGCCGAACTACGGCGCGATAGCCGAGCATCCTGAACTTATAGACATAAACTTCACTTTGCGGAATGCAAGCGGACTCCAGGACTGGACGCACATCAACTCGGTTGACTACAACCCCGCGCTAGACCAAATTATGCTGTCGCCGCGCCATTTCAGCGAACTTTGGATTATTGATGGCAGCACAACTACGGAGGAGGCGCGGGGGCATAGCGGCGGGAATAGTGGCATGGGCGGCGACTTGCTGTACAGGTGGGGCAACCCGCGCGCGTATCGTCATGGAACCCGCTCCGACCAGCGCCTCTTCTGGCAGCATCAAACGCATTGGATAGCGCCGGGACTGCCCGGCGCCGGCAACATCCTGGTGTTCAACAACGGCAACGAGTTCTCCGGCAGCAAGCGGTTATACTCGTCCATAGACGAAATCGCTCCGCCCGTGGACGGATACCAATACCGCCGCGATGAGTATGCGGCTTATCCCCCTGACGAGCTTGCGTGGACATACGCCCCCGAACCGCGCTCGGATTTCTATTTCTACGCCCCCGTTATATCCGGAACGCAACGTCTCCCCAACGGCAATACGCTGGTTGTGGATGGAACTAAGGGGACTATATTCCAGGCAACGCGCGACGGCAGAATCGTGTGGAAGTACGTTGTCCCGTTAAGCGGACGACTTTACCTGCGGCAGGGCGAGCGGCCGCAGGCGCAGAGAACGCTCCAAACTCCGTATGGCGGAGTGGACAGGCTCGCCAACCCCGTGTATCGCGCGTACTGGTACCCGCCCGACCATCCCGGGCTGCAGGCGCTGGACCTGACAACCGACGCATACCTGATAGAAGACTTCCACGAAATTTACGACCGCTTGGGAAATGCCGCCATAGCCGGCGCTTTTGGCGATCCGCTGGCGGATTCGGACTTTGACATCTACCTTGACAAAGACAACCGCAGGCTCATCTACATCAAGCGGCCCTGCTCGGCGGAAGAGGCTCGGACGAGATTCTTCCTATCCGCCATACCCGCTGACGCGCGCGACCTCCCCGCCAATAGGCGGGAACACGGCTTTGACAACCTTGACTTCAAGTTTAATGCGACAGCCAAAATCCCAGCCGACGGATGCGTTACGATAGCGTCCTTGCCACGCTACGCGGTAGAGCGCATACGCACGGGGCAGTTCACGGGCGAGGGCCAAGTATGGCGGGCGGATGTGGAGTTGGGGGAGTAGCGGCAGCGGGCTGCTCTGGCGGCGGCAAGCCTGATACGCAAGCCTGGTATAATGAAAACGAGCCCGCTTGCGTATGCGACCGCATGCGGCATTTGACAATCGGCGGCTTTGCGCTAATACTTAACCGAGATTTACCTAACATCAATCTCAAAGAAGATGTAGAGGTATAAGTGGAGCCGCTAAATCTCAATCGGACGCGAATCGTTTCATTGAGCGCGTACTCGGCGATATTCGCGCTGGGGATGGCGCTTACGACATGGCACGAGCTCTCGCTGGCGCAGGGTCGCGCGCCGCTGGAGATAATCGTAGCCATCATATTCAACGCGCAGGCGGTGGCGGTCGCGGCGGCCGGTTTCGCCGCCATAGTGGAAACGGGAGGATACATCATGCTTTTGGCAGCGCATATCATCCAAAAAGAACGCGACGTGGCGCGCGAAGAGGCGTACAAAGACGCCGACGAGCAGATCGTAGCCTACTACGAAAGGATGCGCGCGGCGCTTGACGCGGGCGAGCCGTTCAACGAGCCGCCGCCCAGGTTCCGCCGGAACGGGCGATGAGGATGCGCTATGCTTTTAGTGGCGCATATCATCGAAAATGAACGGGAAAAGGCTTTTGCCGAGGGGCTTGAGTTGGGGCGCAAAGAGGCGATCGCTGAAGGCCGTGCCGAGGCGTATGAAGACGCCGACAGGCAGATCGATGCCTACTTCGAGCGAATGGACAAAGCGCGCGCGGCGGGCGAGGAGTTCAACGAGCCGCGGCCTAGGTTCCGCAGGAACGGGCGATGAGGATGCGCTATGCTTTTAGTGGCGCATATCATCGAAAATGAACGGGAAAAGGCTCGCGACGAGGCATATAAAAGCGCCGACGAGCAGATCGTAGCCTACTACGAAAGGATGCGCGCGGCGCTTGACGCGGGCGAGCCGTTTAATGAGCCGCCGCCCAGGTTCCGCAGAAACGGGCGATGAGGCTACGGGCGCGCCACAGCAATCGCATCCCCATCCCGCCCAAACCCGCCCGCCGCCTTTGACATGCGCCGCCGCGCTGATTACAATGCAATCAGCCGACGCCCGCATCCGCGTCGCAACGGCGCAATTGGGCGACGGAGGAATGCGTCAGCAACAACGCAGACAGAAAGGAGCAGGCGCTTTATGGAAAACATAAATGTGCAAATCTATGCCGACTACGCTTGACCCTGGGTCTATAATACGGCCGTGTGGCTGGATAAGGTGAAGAAGGCCTATGGGGACGACCTGAGCGTCACTTGGAAGAACTTCTCGCTGGAGCAGAACGCTTTTGCGCTGAAGCAGAAGGCGGAGGGGACGGATTCGGATTGGAAGGTGTGGGAGCAGGACGACGCGGCGCAGGGGCGCTCGCTGGTGGCGCAGATAGCGGCGGAAGCGGCTAGGCGGCAGGGCGATGAGCTGCACGCCAAGTTCCACCTGGCGCTGCTCACCGCGCGGCACGGCGGCGATGGGCGCATCCCGCTTAATCAGGAAGAGCCTATCCTGGAACTCGCCGCGAGCGTGGGCTTGGATACGGCGCGGATGCGCGAGGATATGCAAGACCCCGAAATCCGCAGCATCATCGGCGCGGATCACGAGGGCGCGGTCGCCGAGGGCATCTTCGGCACGCCTACCTATGTGTTCGAGAACGGCAACTCCGCCTACCTCAAGGCGTTTATCCCTGAGGACGAGGACGCGGTAGCCGCCTTTGAGCATTACATCGCCATCGCCAACCACCGCAACTACTTTGGCGAAATCAAGCGGCCTCAGCCGCCCTGGCCCAAGGGCGTGTTGGGCTAGACGCAGCAACCCAAAGCGCGGCCGGCGCCGCGTTCCAAAGCCGGCGCCGGCCGCAACATAGTCGTCAATCTCGAGGCATCAAGCGCAAAGGCGGATGACGCTTTCACGGCTTGATGTTTCGAGATTGCCAACCCGAAACTCCCTTTGCCCTAACCAAGGCAAAGGCGTAAGGAGTCGTGTTATGGCAAACCGAACCTTTTCTACCATCAATTCGCAGGGCGCTAATCGCCAATCGCTTAACCCTCTGCAACTGTTCGAAATCAAGCGCGCGCTAGACATAGGCGTCATAGACGACGCCCTGCTCATCACCGCGCTGACGCATAGCTCATACCTCAATGAGCCTGAGGGCGCGGACGCCAAGTCTAACGATCGTCTAGAAACCCTAGGCGACGCCGCGATTGATCTCGCAGTCACCGACGCCATCTGCGAAATGGACGCCGCGCTAGACGAGGGGCAGATCACTCTCATACGCTCTCGCGCGGTCAGCAACGAGACGCTGGCGCGCGTTGCCCGCAACCTTAACCTCGGCGAATACTTGCGTATGGGCAAGGGCGAAAGGCAAAGCGGCGGCGCGAACAAGGCGTCCAACCTTGCGGGCGCGTTTGAGGCAATTGTGGGCGCGATATACAGCGGCCCCAACTCATCTAAGCGCGGATCGAGGAATCGCCTCATTACGCCGCCGGCGCTCCCCGCTGACAAATCGCGGCATCACGCCGCCGCCGCCAAATTCTGCATACGCGCCCTCCAAGAGGAAATAGACGCCGCTTACGACGCGGTAACCGCCGCGCCGCCAAAGCCCAAATCCAAGTATCGCAACGGCAACGGCAAGTCTAATCAACCCGCCAAATCCAAGCAGCGCGGCGAAGATATGCCCGCCGCCAAAAATTCGCTTGCCAAAAAGCAACCTGTCAAAAAGCAAGCCGCCAAATCCGCCATCCCCAATATCGCCGGCAAGCATCCCAAAACCGCTTTGCAAGAGATAATTCAGGCAAAGCATGGACACGGCAATCTGCCCGAATATCCCGTCGTCCAATCTACGGGCAAGGACAACGCGCCCACTTTCAGCGTGAATGTAACTTTCAACGGCAAGACGCTGGGCAAAGGCAGCGGATCCGGCAAGAAAGCGGCCGAAACCGCCGCCGCCACGCAGGCGCTGCGGGCGCTGGGCGCGCTGTGATGCAGACGCTGCGGTTCGCGCTGGAGGGCGTGTCGGTTCGCGGCGCTATCGTTGATGTGGAGACGGTTAGCCTCAAGCCCGCGCCCAACGGCATTTTCACTTTCGGCTGGCTGACGGGCGGCGAGATCTCTATTCTGCAAGCCGAGGATGAGGCGGATTGCAAGGCTATGGCGGCGCAAATAGCGCCTATCTGGCATGCGTTGCCGCGCCCGATATACGCCTATAACAAGGGGTTCACGGAGGACTGGCTGTCGGATGCGCTGGGGAAAACGGCGCGCATCGATCGCGATCTGATGGAGCCATGGAAGGGCGTGGCGGATAGGCAGGCGCTGAAGTGGCCGCGATTGCGCGAGCTGCTGCGCCCGCCGGTGTTCAACTATCGCTGGGGCGTGGCGGACTACGACCGCACGCACGATCCCCGCGCGATGCGCCGCGCCATACGCATAGCGTCATCGGTGAGCGAGGTGGTGTCGCGCGAGGCGGTGGGCGGCGCGCCGCATCTGTGGTGGCGGCAGCATCTGGAGCTTATGGCGGATCCGCGCGCGCGCGAAGAGATTGAGCGGCTGTCCCGCGCCGACGCCGCGCCCGGCGCATCGCGGCATCGCAGCGCGCGCCGCCTGCCCAACGGCAGCTGGACTACCAGCCGCCTCGCCGCTATCGTCTGCCACAATCTGATGGATTTGCAGTCGCAGGCGTCGCTGCTGTTTTGGCAGGGGGACGCTATCTCAGGGTGGCAGGACGGGGCGGGCTGATTTGCGGATTAGCCAACGCCCGACGCGGCTGTGATGCGATAGTCTATCCAACGCCCGGCGTGGCTGTGATGCGGTAGCCTAGCCTATGCCCGGCGCGGGAAAGCGCGCGCAGAGCGTCATGGCGTCTTGGCGCGCGCGGCTTTTGGCGGCGGCGCTGCCGATGTTCGCCAGCACATCCAGGATAAGCCGCCCGATTTCGCGCGCCTCCGCCTCGCCCATGCCGCGGCTTGTGATGGACGGCGTTCCCAGCCGCATCCCGCTTGCGGTTCGCGGCGGCAGCGCGTCAAACGGGATGGCGTTGCGGTTCACCACGATGTTCGCCTCGCCCAGCGCCTCCTCCGCCTGCCGCCCGGTGATGCCCATCGGCGTCAGGTCGACCAGAACGATATGGTTGTCAGTGCCGCCGGACACAAGCCGCAAGCCGCCCGCCTGCAATGCGTCTGCGAGCGCGATTGCGTTGGCGCGGATGCCGCGCTGGTAGTCGGCGAACTCAGGCGTCATAGCCTCGCCGAATGCGACCGCTTTCGCCGCGATGATGTGCTCCAGCGGCCCGCCCTGCATATTGGGGAACACGGCGCTGTTCACCGCGCGGCGATGGGCGGCGTCGCATAGGATTAGCCCGCCCCGAGGGCCGCGCAGCGTCTTGTGCGTTGTGCTGGTCACAATCTCGGCGTGCGGCAGCGGCGAGGGATGCTCGCCCGCGGCGACCAGCCCGGCGATGTGCGCCATATCCACCATCAGCTTGGCGTCCACCGCATCGGCGATAGCCCGAAAGCGCGGGAAGTCCAGCGCGCGCGTATATGCGCTCGCGCCCGCCACGATGAGCTTGGGGCGATGCTCTTTCGCAAGCCGCTCTACCTCGTCGTAGTCTATCGTCTCAAGCTCGCGGTCGACGCCGTAGGACGCGACGTCGTAGATCTTCGCCGAAAAGTTCACCGCCGCGCCGTGCGTGAGATGGCCGCCCTGGTCAAGGCTCATCCCCATAATGGGATCGCCCGGCTGCAGGGTGGCGAAGTACGCCGCCATATTCGCTTGCGCGCCGCTGTGGGGCTGCACATTGGCGTGTTCGGCGGCGAACAGCGTCTTGGCGCGGCTGATGGCGAGGCTTTCGGCGACATCCACGAACTCGCAGCCGCCGTAGTAGCGCCGCCCCGGATAGCCCTCGGCGTACTTGTTGGTGAAAACCGAGCCTTGCGCCTCCAGCACGGCTGGGCTGGCGTAGTTTTCGGAGGCGATAAGGTTGATATTGCCGCGCTGCCGCTCAATTTCGCTCTGAATGGCGCGCGCAATCTCGGGGTCTTGCCGCATTAGGGCTTGCATGCGTCGCTCCTTTCAGTTCGCGTCAGTTCGCGTTGGGCGATTTTGGGATAGGCGGTTGGCGTTAAGCAGTTCGCGCGGAGGTAGTTTGATATGGGCGGTTATCGTCAGTATGCGCCGGGCAATCTGCATTGGGCAATTCTCGCAGGGGCAACCTGCCTTGCCTAGCGATACGCCTATCCCGCGCTCGGCTCTATGATGCCGTAGCCGCCGTCGCTGCGGCGATAGACCACGCTGTAGTCGTCAATTTCGGAGTTGCGGAACATAAAGAAGCTGTGGTCGAGCAGTTCCATTTCCACGATAGCCTCTTCGGCGCTCATCGGTTTCATCGCAAAGCGCTTGACGCGCACGAGATCGCCCCATTCGTCGGGCGAGTCGGCGTCGTAGTCTGGGGCGTCTTCGGGTTCGTCCAGCAGCGCGTCGGCGTCTTGTTGGCGGGCGGACTTGCGCGCCCATCGGCGGGCGGGCGCGGTGCGATACGCCTTGCCGGTGTAGCGGCGGATCTGCTTGTCCATCACATCCGCCACCGCGTCCACGGCGGCGAACAGGGTGAGGGCGCTCTTCTGGCCGCGCAGTGTGGCGCCGCCGGCGCTGATGGTCATCTGCGCCACGAACCGCTCCGCCTGCGAGCGCGCCGCCGTGCGCGAAACCTCAAACTTGGCGGGCGCGTTCTCCGGCAGATGGCGCTCCAGTCGGGCTATCTTCTTCTGAATATAGTCCTCCGAGCGCTCGTTCAACTTCATATTCCGGGCGAATATCCGCGTCTCCATAAGCATCCCTCCACTTCTGCCGCATAGCCCTGCTATGCCCTTGCGATGCCGCCGCAGCATTGGCGGCGGTTCCCCAGACGCCTAGGGGCGTTGCGTGTTTATTGTATGGGTAGATGGTTTGGGTTTCAAGGGGGGTAATCGCCAAGGTAGCGTTTCCACTCAGGTGGTTGAATATATCTACCGTTGTAGCCGGTTGGATGGCTTTGCCATAACCACCTGCTTTATAAGTTGGAGCGTAAGTTGCCAAACTCTCAAAACCACCTGAAAAGAAACGCTACCAATCGCCAACCGCGAATGGCGTAGGCGCGATTGGGGCGCGATTTGAAAGCATATCCCCCTACCGCTGATAAGCCAATGTGTTATACTGCGCCCAATCGCCATACGGCTAAAACCAAGCGAGGTTGCTATGTCCTCTGATACGCTGACCCTGATTGCGCTAGGAATCGCAATCATAGGCACTCAGATTACGACCTTTATCTATCTGCTCCGGCGAATGGATAATATGGCCGACCGCCTGTCCGACCGTATGGATGAGATCAAAGTTGACGTTGCCAAGCATAGCGTCGAAATCGCCAAGCAAAGCGCAGAGCTTACCAAGCAAAGCGCAGAAATCGCTAATCTAGGCACGCGCATGACGGCGCTGGAAGTGGAGATTGCTAAGCAAAGCGTCGAAATCGCCAAGCATAGCGCAGAGCTCGCCAAACAAAGCGCTGAGATCGCTAATCTAGGTGCGGGCATATCCTCGCTTGAAGTCAGGGTAACCGAGCGCGTCGCGCGGCTGGAGGGCATCATCGTCGGGCGGCAGGAAGTGGGCGGCAACGGCGGCGCGCCCAACCCGGCCGGCGACGACTAATCCCAGCGCTGCTGCCGCTCCTGCACCGCGCCGCAAAGCAGCCGCGCCCTTGGCATTGCCAATCCGCAACGATACGCCGATGTGCTATACTGCGTTCAATCGCCATACGGCTGAAACCAAGCGAGGATGCTATGTCCCCTGAAATGCTGACGATGCTTGCGATAGGAATCGGGCTGTTCGGCACTCATATTGCCGCCCTCATCTATACGCTCCGGCGAATGGACAATATGTCCGACCGTATAGCCGACCGCATGGATGAGATCAAAGCTGACATTGCCAAAAATACCGTCGAAATCGCCAAACATAGCGTCGAAATCTCCAAGAATAGCGCCGAGATTACCAAGCAAAGCGCTGAAATCGCTAAGAATAGCGCTGAGCTTGCCATGCATAGCGCTGAGCTTGCCAAACAAGGCGCTGAAATCGCTAATCTAGGCGAGCGCATGTCATCGATGGAAGCCGAGCTCGCCAAGCAAAGCGTCGAAATCGCTAATCTAGGCGCGGGCATATCCTCGCTGGAAGTCAGGGTAACCGAGCGCATTGCGCGGCTAGAGGGCATCACCATCGGGCGGCAGGAAGTGGGCGGCAACGGCGGCGCTCCCAACCCGGCCGGCGACGACTAATCCCAGCGCCACATTGCTCCGTAACCTGATCACGCTCTTGAAAGTCAGGCTGATGTGTTATACTGCGTTCAATCGCCATACGGCTGAAACCAAGCGAGGATGCTATGTCCCCTGGAATAATGCTGACGCTTATGCTGACGATGATTGCGATAGGAATCGCATTGATGGGCATTCAGATTACATCCCTTATCTATATGCTCCGTCGAATGGACAATCTGTCCGACCGTGTGGCGGAGATCAAAGTTGACCTTACCAAACATAGCGGAGAAATCGCCAAGAACAGCGCAGACATTGCCAAGAATACCACCGAGCTTGCCAAGCAAAGCGCTGAAATCGCCAAGAATACCGCCGAACTCGCCAAACATAGCGCCGAGCTTTCCAAGCAAAGCGCTGAGATCGCTAATCTAGGTGCGCGAATGTCATCGGTGGAGGGCGAGCTTTCTAAGCAAAGCGCCGAAATCGTTAATCTAGGCGCGCGCATGTCATCCGTGGAGGGCGAGCTTTCCAAGCAAAGCGCCGAAATCGTCAACCTAGGCGAGCGCATGTCATCGCTCGAAATCGAACTGAAAGAGAGCGTTTCATCGCTTGAAGTCAGGGTGACCGAGCGCGTCGCGCGACTGGAGGGCATCATCGTCGGACGGCAGGAAGTGGGCGGCAACGGCGGCGCGCCCAACCCGGCCGGCGACGACTAATCCCAGCGCTACGCTGTCCACGCAATCTACCCACGCCGCGACTATATCAGGCGCGGCGTTGTTTGTTGCCCAATCCCGCCCTCCCATACCCCTCATAACCCCAATTTCACCCCCAATCCCCCCAATTCCCAACCCCAAATCCCGATTTGTGATAAAATCAGCAGGTAAAGCGTTAGCAATGAATTGCGCGGAGCGAAATGATAACCGGAGTTCTGGAACGCTATCGGGATTACCTGCCCGTTACCGATAATACGCCTATGTTCAGCCTGGGCGAGGGCGATACGCCGCTGGTTAAGTCTAGCGGGCTGGCGCACGAGGTCGGTTGCGATGACCTCTACTTTAAGCTGGAAAGCTGCAACCCTACCGGCTCTTTCAAGGATAGGGGCATGGTGGTCGCGGTCGCCAAGGCGCTGGAGGAGGGCGGCTCTACTATCGTGTGCGCGTCAACGGGCAATACCAGCGCGTCCGCCGCCGCGTATGGCGCGCGCTGCGGGCTGGATACGGTGATACTCGTGCCGCGCGATTATGTGGCAAGGGGCAAGCTGGCGCAGGCGATTACATACGGCGCGCGCATTATGCTCATCGACGGCGGCTTTGACGACGCGCTAAGCCTCGTCCGCAAACTCAGCGATAAGCATCCCGTCGTGCTGGTGAACTCGGTCAATCCCTACCGGCTGCAAGGCCAAAAGACGGCGGCGTTTGAGATTATTCACGACCTGGGCGAAGCGCCCGACTACCTGTTTATCCCCGTAGGCAACGCGGGCAATATCACCGCGTACTGGATGGGGTTCACGGAGGCGCGTCAGCTTGAGTGGACGGGGACGCTGCCCAAGATGATGGGCTTTCAGGCGGAGGGCGCCGCCGCCATCGTCAAGGGGCATCCGATTGACAAGCCGCACACTGTCGCATCCGCCATCCGCGTGGGCAATCCCGCCAGCTGGCGCAAAGCCGTCAACGCGCGCGACCAGTCGGACGGGCTTATTGACGCGGTATCCGACGACGACATTATGGAGGCATACACTCTTATGGCGCGGCGGGAGGGGATTTTCTGCGAACCGGCGTCAGCCGCCTCGGTTGCGGGCTTGCTGAAGCTGGCTCGCGGCGGCATGCGCTTTGACGGCGACAAAGTCGTCTGCGTCATCACCGGCAGCGGGCTGAAAGACCCCGACGCCGCCATCAGCGTAGAGCCTATCTCAATGGACGAGCATCCCGCCGACCTCGCCGCCATTGAGCGGGCTATGGGACTTGTGTAAGCCTTGCGCCGCATTGCTCGCGCCAAGCCCATCCCATCACGCGCTTGTACGCGAGGGATTTCGCGCGTCTCGGACGCCGGCGTGAACCGCGCGCCATCCCGCGGAAAGGGCAACGTCTCGGATGGCAACGCCAACCGCGCGCCATCCCGCAGAAAGGGAAACCGCTAGTTTGGACAACGCTAAGATACGCCAAGCCGTAGCCGCCATACTGAGCGCAATCGGCGAAGACGCAAGCCGCGAGGGCCTGGCGGACACGCCGCGCCGCGTAGCGGATATGTACGCCGAGGCGTTCTCAGGGATTGGGCAGGATCCCGCCGCCGTACTCGCGTCGGGCTTTGACGACGAAAGCCACCGCGAACTCGTGCTGTTGCGCGACATCGCCTTTCATTCGTTCTGCGAACATCACCTATTGCCCTTTTTCGGCAGCGCGCACATCGGCTACATCCCCGCCGGGCGCATCGCGGGCGTGTCCAAGCTCGCCCGCGCCCTGGACATCCTGGCGCGCCGCCCGCAAGTGCAGGAGCGCCTCACCGACGCGCTCGCCGACGCCATACACGGCGCGCTGACGCCGGACGGCGTGGCGGTCGTCATCAGCGCCGAGCATATGTGCATGACGCTGCGCGGCGTCCGCAAGCCGGGCAGCAAGATGATTACCACCGCCGCGAGAGGCGTCTTGAAATCGCAGCCCGCCGCGCGGCAGAAATTTTTCGCGCTGCTTAGGCAGACTTAAAGAAACGGCAAGGCAAACGCAACGCAACCGCATAGGCAAACGCAACGCAAACAAACAGGCAACCGCAACGCTAACGCAAAGGCAAAGCGCAAAAGAAAGAGCAGGGAATGGCATACTCCGTTCAGCGGGAAGACTTTGAGAGCATCGGCGGCGCGTGGGAAGAGACGCTTGCCCACACCGCCGCGAACACGATATTCATCACGCCTTGGTGGCAGCGGCTGTGGTGGCAACGCTACGGCGGCGACGCGCAACTTGAGCTGCTGTCCGTGCGGCGCGGCGACGGCGCGCTGCTCGGCATAGCGCCGCTTATGATCCGCGGCGACACGCTCTCGTTCCTGGGCGACACCGACCTGTTTGACTACCACGACTTCCTGGCGCGCGATGGCTGCGAGACCGAGTTCTACGCCGCGCTGTGGAAATACATCGGCGGCTTGGACTGGCGCGTTTTGGAACTCAAGTCGCTGCGCGAAAGTTCGCAGACATTGGCGCGGCTGCCCGCGCTCGCCCAAAGCAGCGGCTGGCAAGCCCAAATCACGCAAGAGGACGTATCCCCGTTCACCGAACTGCAGCCCTCTTGGGACGAATACCTGATGGGCTTGCGAAAGAAAGACAGGCACGAATTGCGCCGCAAACTGCGCCGCCTGGAAAACGGCGGCAACGCGCGCCAGTACGCCCACTGCGAACCGCAAGAAGTGGCGGACGCTATGCCTGAGTTCTTCCGGCTTATGCGCGCCAGCAGCGGGGACAAGGACGACTTTCTCACCGCCGACCGCGAGCGGTTCTTCTGCGAACTCGCCGCCGACCTGACCGCGCGGGGGCAGTTCAAACTCTTCTTCTTGGAAGTGGATAGCGTCCGCGTGGCGGCGTGCATCTGCTTTGACTACGGCGGCGATTTTCTGCTGTACAACAGCGGCTACGACCCCGAATACTCCGCGCTCAGCGTGGGGCTGCTCAACAAGGCGCTCTGCCTGCGCGAGGCGATCGAATCCGGCAAGCGGCGGTTCGATTTTCTGCGCGGCGATGAGCGCTACAAGTACAATCTCGGCGGGAAAGACCAGACCGTTCACGAACTTGTCATTCGCCGCGAATAAGGCGATAGCCTAGCGAATAGGCTATAATTAGCCCGCGCGCGCCAAGCGCAACGCCGCGCAAGGCTGCCGCAACGGAGGATAGATGCTTAGACTGGCGCTGATATGCTTTCACAGCTGCCCCACCGGGCGGCTGGGCGAGAAAGACACGGGCGGCATGAACGTCTATGTGCGGCAGCTCGCGCGCAGGCTGGCGGCGCGAGGCGCCTATGTGGACATCTTTACCCGCTGCCACGATCCCGAGGATCCGCAGATAGTTCATATCGGCGAGCGCGCCCGCGTGATACATCTGAAAGCGGGACCTCTCGCGCTGCTCAAAGAGGATCTGTATCAGCACATACCGGAGTTCACGGCGGCGCTGGCGGAGTTCGCGCGGCGCGAGCGCTTGGCGTATGACCTCATCCACAGCCACTACTGGCTGTCGGGCAGCATAGGCTTGGCGGTCAGTCGCCGCTGGCAAGCGCCGCACATCGCCACATTCCACACGCTCGCCCGCACAAAGATGCAGGCGCGCCCCGGCGAACAAGAGGTAGAGCAGCGCGCGGGCGTTGAAAAGGCGGTTATGGACGGCGTGGACGCCATCGTGGTGTCAACCGCGATAGAGCGCGATGAGATAGCCGAACTCTACTGCGCCCCCCGTTCCAAAGCCGCCGTGATACCGCCCGGCGTCGACCTGGATCTGTTCAAGCCCGCGGACAAGGCGCAGGCGCGGCGCGAACTGGGCTTGCGAGACGAGCCTATCGTCCTGTATGTCGGCCGCATCGAGCCGCTCAAGGGGATCGACATCCTGCTGAGGGCGCTGGCGCTGCCGGACTGCGCCGCCAATGCCCGCCTGATAATCGTGGGCGGCGACCAAGAAAACGACGCCGAGCAGCGGCGATTGCAAGCGCTTGCCACTGAGCTTGACATAGCCGACCGGGTCACATTCACCGGCTCCGTAGAGCAAGAGCGCCTGCCCGCCTACTACAACGCCGCCGACGCGCTGGCGCTGCCGTCCTACTACGAAAGCTTTGGCCTAGCCGCGCTGGAGGCTATGGCGTGCGCCACGCCCGTTGTGGTTTCGCGCGTAGGCGGCTTGCAGACGTTCATAGATCACGGCGAAACCGGCTACCTCATTCCCTGGCGCTGCCCCGAACCATTCGCCCAAGCGCTGGACACCCTGCTGTCCAATCCCGCCCTGTCAGAAACGATGGGCAAAGCCGCCCGCCGCAAAGCCGCGCAGCTGAGTTGGGACAGAACCGCAGATAGTATGCTAAAATGTTATAAGACATATCTAAAACAGGTATCCGAGATAGCCGCGGGCGACTGAGCGGCGGGATGTTCGCTCCGAGCCGGGCCAAGCCGCGATGAGAGGGAGGCGCAGGGATGAATACGCATTACACCTCAGACGGCGCGATAATCAACGAGCCGGAGCCGAAGTTCCACAAGCGACTGGAGCGCCACCTGCTCAAAACTATAGGCTCCGGGTTCGTAGTCCTGTTCCCGCTGTTCGTAACCATAATCGTAATCGTAGCCATATTCGGCTATGTGCATTCCGCATTCGGCGCGGGCGTGATTTGGGGCGAACACTTCCTAGCCGCCACTTTCGGCATACGGGGCGCTTGGGTTGACACCGCAATCGCCATCACCGGCCCCCTAATCAGCATGGCCATCCTGCTGTTCATCCTGTACATATTCGGGATGCTCATCACATTCAACGCGGGCAGAAAGGTCGTGCAGATAAAGCAGACCGTCCTGACCAACCTGCCCGTGATGCGCTCTATTTACAAGGTCGCCGACCAAGTGGTGGACAGCGTGGTGGCGCAGCGGGACGGGCATCACTTCAGCCGCGTGGTGTTCGTGGAATGGCCGCGCGCCGGCTACCTCGCCATAGGGTTCATCACCGCGCACATCTACTCCAACGAGATGAACCCCAAGCCGCTTATGGTCGTCTATATCCCCACCGTGCCGAACCCCACATCCGGCAACCTCGCGTATGTGGCGGAGGACGATGTGATAGAGACCGACCTCACCGTGGAAGAGGCGATGAAGATCGTGTTCTCAGGCGGCATGGTGCATCCCGACCGGCTGCGCGTGGAAGTGACGGAGGGCGGGCAAGACAAGGCGCCCGCGGTAGCGGATTAGCGCGCGCCGCCTGGCTTTGCGAGGCTAATCGCGCCTAGCCAAACCGCCGCCTGCGCCTAGCCCTGTGCGGCCGGCTACTTGCGCCGCCTACCCAAACCGCCGCTCGTGCCAAACCGTCGCGCTCACCTTGCGAAACCCCAGCGCCAGGTAGAGTTCGCGCGCCGGCGTGTTGTCCGAATCCACTTCCAGCGTAACCGACCGCGCGCCCCTGCCGACCAGATACGCTATGCCCGCCGCAACGACCGCCCTGCCCAAGCCGCGCCCTCTGTAATCGGGATGCACGCCCGTCATAGAGATAACGCCGCTTGGCGCAGCGCCGTCCTCTGAGAACATCGTCCAGTTGTACGCGGCGGGCTTGCCGCTTTGCGGATCGCCCTCAGTCAGGAACAGGATTGCCTCAGGCCCGCCCTTGTTCTGCCGGACGCGGGCGGCTATCTGCTCAACGCTATTCGGGCTGAACCCCCAGTTTTCGCCGAATGAGATGTTCTGCAACTCAGTCAGCGCCGCCTCGTCCTTGCCCGCTATCAGGGATCGCGTTGCGAACCCGGCCGGCAATCGCACGTCGGGCGGCGCGTCATCCTGCCACCGCATCTGCCAGAACCGCTTTATCGGCGTCAAGCCCTCAGATTCCAGCAGCCGCTGCAGCGCCGCGTTGGTTTCGCCCGCCTCTATGTGCAGCGCGCTCACGCCCAAGCCCGCCGCGTGTTCCACAACCGCCTGCGTCAGCGCCCGCCCAATGCCGCGCCCGCGCATAGCCGGCATCACGCCGCCCTCGGCAACCGCCCTTGCGATGGGCGGCTCATACGCCACAAGCGCATAGCCCGCCATCGCGCCGTCCGCAGCCGCGATAAAGCAGTGCCGCTCAGGGTCGCAGCCCGGCAGCCGCAGCTGCTCCGCCAGCGTAGCGGCGGTATGCGCCCGCGCCGCGCCGCTCGCGCTCCCAACCGCGTTATAGACGTGCGCCAACTCTTCTACATCATCCCAAACGAACCTTCTTACTCTCAATGCCCTGCATTCTCCCAAAACGGGTAGGGCGTATAGCGCAAGCCCAAAAGCGCCGCGCCAAGCCAATGCGATTGTATCATACGGCGGCGATTGGGCGTAACCGCGCGCCGATAGCGCATCCAAGCCGATAAGCGCATCTAAAAATGTTTGCCCGCCTTTCCCCAAAGCGGTAGCGGCATCCCCGCCGCATCTTGGCGTATCCCCGCTCGAATTACCCCCTAACAAATATCCGGCCAAACGTCGGGCGGACGCCAAGTCCGAAAACCTGACGCCCGCCATAATGCCCTGTCAGCGGCATAGCATAAACCCAAACGCCTGCTCCGCCTAAAGGCCGCGCAATTTCTAGGTAACCTCCAGCGTCACATTCCTGAGCGGCTCGGCGTACTGAGTGCGGTCGAGCTCTATCGCCTCTTTCTGGTAGATCTGCACGCGGTAGGATTCGTAGTCGGGGATGAACAGGCGGAACTCGCCGTCTATTCGCACCGAGCGCGGGCGGCGCAGGCGCTTTTCCTGCTCCAAGTCCCCCATTTCGCGCAGCCGGTTCGGCACGGCGTTTGTGAGCATATATTGCCGCGCCACCTTGGACAGCGTTGCGTCGCCGCTAAAGCTCCAGATGTACTGCCCCTCCGCGTTGAACATCTGAACGCGGTCGTTGCCCCAATCGGCGACATAGATGTCCCCGTGGGCGTCCACGGCAATCCCCGTCGGGCGATTGAACTGCCCGCCGCCGGCGCCCGGCTCGCCCACAGCCATCTTCAGCTCGCCGTCCGGCGCGAACACCTGAAAGCGGTTGTTGCCCCAATCGGCGACGTAGATGTCCCCAAGCTCGTCTATGTGGATGCCCCAGGGCAGGTTGAGCTGACCGGGATCGCCGCCAAATTCGCCGAACCCGTCTATGTACTCGCCGTCCGCCGTGTAGCGCTGTATGCGGTGGTTGCGCGAATCCACTACGGCGAGATTGCCGTCCACGTCAAACGCGATGCCGTTGGGCGCGTTGAACTCGCCCTCGCCCTCGCCGAAAGATCCCCACTTGCCCGCGAACTCGCCGTCCGGGTCAAAGCGCGATATGCGGTGGGTAGCCTCGTCGCTGACGAATATATTGCCCTCGCCGCCAACCGATTCGTCGGTGATAATCTGCACGGGCCATGTGAACTGCCCGTCGCCCGCGCCGTAGCCGCCGATGCCTTTCAGGTCGTCGGTGAGCGCGTCCGCGTCGTCCACCGACCATATGCGGATGCTGGAGCCGCCCTCAGAGCGCATCAGTATCAGCGCGTCGCCCTTTGCCGAGAACGCGATGTCCGCCGGGAAGTTGGTCACGCGCCGCATCCCCAGCGTCCGCAAATACGGGTAGCCCGCCCTCAGCAGTCCGTATGGCCTACTCATAATCTCGCCTCCTGCGCCGTTGCCGTTGCGCTATTGCCGCCGCCGCTATGCCGTTGCCGCGATAGCCTTGCGCCGCCCGTTAGTCCGCCGCGCGCTAATTGCTAAATGGCCGTATCTGTTCGTACTCGCCCTTGACTATGGGCTTGGCGTCCACATCCAACACCTGCTCCAGCAGCGTGGCGTAGATGCCGCGGAAGTCTATGGTGTGCTTGAGATCTTCGCCGTGTTCCCATTCGGCGGGATCCAGCGAGGGGTAATCGCTGTACAAGCCGCCCTTGACATTCTTGCCGAAGATGTACGCGCCGCCGCCGCTGCCGTGATCCGTGCCGCTGCCGTTGTCCCGCATCCGCCGCCCGAACTCGGTGAACACGAACACGGTCACATCGTCCGAGGCGCCGTGTTCCTCAAGGTCGTCCAGGAAATCGGATATTGCGCCCGATAGCTCGTTCATCAGCTTAGGATGCGAGGGCATTTCGTTGGCGTGGGTGTCGTAGCCGCCGTGGCTTGTGTAGAAGATGCGCGTTCCCAGATCGGCTAGGTGAACGCGCGCCACATCGCGCATATTCTTGGCTATCTGGTTGTCCGCGTACTCCACATCGGAGTGGTAGCCGCCCGCTACGTCCGCCAGCATATCCGCGCCCTTCAGCACATCAAGCCCGGTTTGCCCAATGTACTCTGCGACCGCGCCGCTGCCGATAGCCTGCCCGTACAGCCCTTTGAACGCCGCCAGCGCCCTATCGCGCAGCCGCTCTTGCTCAAGGCGCGTCATCACGCCGTAGCCCTCAAGGTCGCCTATGGAGGTTACGGGAACGCCCGAAACCGCCATTGCGCGCGGCAAGCCCATGCCGATGTTCACGCCCGTCAACACATTCTCAGCCTGCGGATCCAGTTCGCGCACGGCTTGCCCAAGCCAGCCCTCATTGCCCACGCGGTCGGGTTCGGCGGTGTGCCAAATGTCCATCCCGCGAAAGTGGGAGCGGTTGGAATTGGGATAGCCAATGCCCTGCACAATCGCCATCTTGCCCTCATCGTACAGCCGCTTGAACGGCGCGGCGTTGGCGTTGATGGCGAGCTCGTCGTTGATGGGCAGCACGTCGTCCCGCGACATCACCACTTTCTTGCGCGCGTCATAGTAATGCCCGTTGCTGTACGGCACTATCGTGTTCATAAAGTCGTTGCCGCCCGTGAGCTGCACGACCACCAGCGTTTTGTTCTTGTCTTTGGCGCTCATTGTATCCCCCCGCCTGCGTTGGCTTGCGCGATTATGGGCTTGCGCGAATCTTGCGCGAATATGGATCGGGAATATGGATTGGTTAGGCGAACTGATAGTCCACGCTGGACGCGGTCATCTGCAATAGGTTGTGAACGCCCGCGCCGTCTTCGTCCGCCTTGATTTCGCGGAGTTCGCGGGCGTAGTCGGCGAGGGATGCGTATGTCCGCTCGCTGACGCTTATGCCGCCCAGTATGTCCAGGCAGCGATCCACCAGCGCGGCGGGATCGGCGTCCAGGTCGCCGATGCGATTGACCATATCTTGCACGCCCGGCTTGTTGATGTCCTCAAACTGGCTTTCCACGAACCCGATGCGCTCGCTGAGCGTGCCGGAGTCTATCCATTCGTGGCCCGTGTGCCAGCCCTCCACCGTGGGCGGGTTCATCAGCCGCTGCCCCATTATGGCGAGCGGCCCCTCGGTGAGCGAGCCGTTGAGCGTGGTTATGGCGAGCGTGTAGATGCCCGGCGAGGGGCTGCTGAACTCGCCCGTCTGCTTCAGCACGCCCGCTACCAGTTCGGTCGGGCTTTTCACCTTCTTGAACGCGGTAGCCCGCTTGAAGAAGTCCGAGTTGAACAACTCGCTGAGAACCGGGCGCAGCTGCCCGCCGCTTTCCATAAACACGCGGCTGAGGCGCTGTATCGCCTCTTCGTTCTTGGGCGGCTCGGTTGCCCAAGAGGGCACCTGCACTTCGTCTTCCACGAAGAAGTTGTACAGGTGGCGCGAGATAAAGCGCGCGGTCGCCGGCTGCTTGACGATGATGTCTATCACATCCTCGCCGTCAAACGCGCCTGTTTCGCCCAGGAATGTCTTTTCGCCGTAGTCGTGGTCGTCGGCGCGAAACATAAACTCGGCGGGGTAATGCCCGTTGGGATAGAGCGACAGCGGCTGCCTGAATGTCCAACCCGTGAACGCGCGCGACGCCGCCTTGATGTCGTCCTCGGTGTAGTTGCCCACGCCCATAGAGAACAGCTCCAGCAGCTCCCTGCCGTAGTTTTCGTTGATTTCGTCCTTGTGATTTTCGTTGTTGTCCAGCCAGAACAGCATCGCGGGATCGCGCGAAAGCTCCAGCAGGATGGTCTTCATATCCGACAGCCCCACGCGCCGGAACATCGCTATCTCTGTGTAGAGCGAAGGCCCATGCTCGCTCTTGCCCCACGCAACGGGGAATAGGTGATGCAGGAACAGCGACATCTTTTCTTCAAGCGGCCGCCGCGTGTTCACCATGCGGTAAAGCCACTTGCCCACATGCACGGCTACCGGCTCGCCGCCGTAGTAGCGCTCTATGTACGACTCGTCCAGCTCCGGGAACCTCTCCGGGTTCACCAGGTCGTCCACAATCTCTTCGTATGTCTTGTGGCTAGTCAGCGCGTCAAGCTCGGACGGCGTCGCGCCAAAGCCCGCGCGCCTCAACAAATGCGCCACCAGCGCCCTGTCAGATTTCATCGGTTCCCTCCCTGAGATGCTAGACGGAGATGCTAGACGCTCTCTCTGATGCGCTCCCTTGCGCCGCCGCCACGTTGCCGCCGCAGCGCCGTTATTGCCTAAGATGGTCTGGGCGGATGCCCGTATTCTGCCCTATCGCCCTTATTATAGCATTATAGCGAATATGGGCGGCGATATGGGTATTGCGCCCGAATTGCCACCCGTGAATTCGGGGCAATGCGCCCTAGCCGCAACGCCCGGATTACGCCCAAATCAGTCCTCTTTCCAAAAGCGCTCTTCGTCCACCGCGTAGCCCAGCGGCGCCATTCGCGCTTTCACATCCTCGATCATCCCCGGATGCCCGCAGGCGTATATCAGCGTGTCTTCCTGTTTCAACCCCAGCCGCGCCACCTGCGCCTCCACTATGGCGTTGACGCGCCCGGTTTCGCCCTGCCAGCCCGCGTTGCGCGCCTCGTCCGGGCGGCTCACCGTGGGGATGAACTTCACCATCTCAGGGTATTGCTTGGCGTAGCGGATGAACTCTTCGTCGTAGCCGAACTCGTCCTGGTAGCTCGCGCCCTCAAGCACATAGAACCTGTGGCCCGCGCTCTCGCCCCTGTGCAGGTAATCGCGGATGTAGCTCACATACGGCACGACGCCCGTCACCGTAGAGACCAGCGCATGGTTCTTGAAATTCGGGTTGAATGTAAAGATGCCCTTGGCGCGCGGGCGTATCGTAACCGTATCCCCATGCTGCAGTTCGTACAGCAGCGGCGTCAGATGGCCGCCCTCTTCATACGGCACAAGCTCAATGAAAAGCTCAAGGTCGTCCTCGTGCGGCGCGGACGCTATGGAATAGGCGCGCTCTATGCCGTCCACGCCTATCGTGCAGTATTGGCCCGGCTTGAAAGCGAACCCGTCCGGCTTTTCAAGCCACATCAGCCACAGATCGCCCGTGAGCTTTTCGCGCCTGAGCACTTTGGTTTGGGCGAGTTTGGGGGCGACGCGGCGCGCTCTGGCTCTCGTAGTTGTCAATTCAGCAATTGCCTCCGGTGTTATGGCGTATCCCAGCGTGTTATGAATATATTCTAGCGCATTTTGGCGCATTTTGGTTTCTGCGTTTCTGCTATGTCCATTTTCGGTTATTGCGCCTAGGTTTTGGTTGCCGCGCTAAGTTTCGGTTATTGCGTCTATGTTTCGGCTGCCGCGCTAGATTTAGGTTATTGGCGTCTAGGTTTCGGCTACCGCGTTGAAATTAACCTAAGAAAGCGCGGCTAGTCGGCGGCCGGCGCAACGGCGGGCTTAGTCAAGCTGGCGGGCAGCAGCGGCAGCGCCGGCAGCTTTAGCATCGGATCCGGCGCGCGCGATCGCTCAACGCCGGTTATCATCTGCCCAAACAGCGTGGTTACCGACAGCAAGCCCGGCTGAGCGCCGCTCAGCTCCGCGCTGCCGCCCATCACGCCCTCCGCCGTGCCGACCTCCACCCAATCGCCCGCCGCAATGCCCAGCGCCGCGGCGTCATCCGGATGCACCTCTATCACATCCCCGCGCGTGATGAGATTGCGCCCGCGCTCTTGGTGAACGGCGAGCTCGCGCTCAGGCTGGTTAAGCACGCGCCCCCTGGCGAGCAGGAACGGCCGCTCGGCGTCCGCGCGCGCGGGCGGCTCCGATAGCGTCATCGGCGTCAGCCTAACCCGCCGGTTGTGAAACCCGTCCGCGTACAGCATCGGCGTATCCGCCATATCGGTAGCCGCGCAGGGCCAAACCAAACTGCCGCCGCGCAGCCTATCGTAGGTTATGCCGCCGTAGGGCTGCCACAGGTTGTTGAACTCGTCAAACACATCCTCCGGCGCGTTGAACTCAAACCCGTCCGCGCCCATCCGCCGCGCTATCTGGCAGATGATATGCCAATCCGCGTCCTGGTCGCCCCGCGCGCCCACAACCGGGTTTAGCGGCTGAACGCGCCGTTCCATATTCGTGTACGTCCCCGATACCTCCGCGAATGTCTTTGACGGCAGAACCACATCCGCGATTTCGGTTATCTCGGACGGGAATGTGTCCTGAACAATCAGGAAATCCAGTTTCTTGGCGGCATCTACAAACGCGCCGAGTTCGCCGTTGGTGAAGTTCGGGCTGTCCCCGATGATGTGCAGCGCCCTGATTGCGCCGCCGTTGACGGCATCAGTATATTCGCGGATGCCCACGCCCGGCAACGCGGGAATATCCGCGTCCCAAGCGCTGTTAAAGCGGCCCCGCCTCTCGTCGTCCGCAAGCGAAAAGTAGCCTGGCAAATGATCCGGCGCGCAGCCCGCGTCCTTAGATCCCTGCTCATTCGCGCCGGTGAACAGCGGGTACAGCCCGGATGAGCGCTTGCCCACGCTGCCCGTCGCAAGCGCCAGGTTAAGCAGCGCGCGGACGCAGTCGTCGCGCAGTTCGGGCGGCAGCGTCTCCAGCGCGTACAGCACGGCGCCCGGCTTGGCGTTGGCGAATGCGCGCGCCGCCTCCCGGATAGCCGCCTGCGTCAAGCCCGTGGCGCGCTCCACACGCAGCAGGTCAAACCGCGACAGGCTGTTCTTGAAAGCGTCCAGGTCGTCGCAGTGGTTCGCCGTGAATTCGTGGTCGTCAAGCGACTCGTCCATAATCGCGCGCAGCATCCCGCCGATAAGCGCCGTTTCGCTGCCCGGCCTGGGCCGCAGCCATATCCGGGCGACGCGCGCCAGCTCGGTCTCGCGCTGGTCTATCACGATGAGCGCCGCGCCCGCCTTGACCGCCTTCTTGATTGGCACGGCGGCGACATTCTGCTCTTCGGTCATATTCGCGCCGACTACCAGTATGGCGGTCGCCTGCTCCAGCTCCCAAATCGTGTTCGTGGCGGCGCGCCTGCCCAGGATCTCGCCCAGCGGCGCCGTCAGCTCAGGGCGCAGGTTGGACGATATGTCTATGTTGTTGCTGCCCATCACCGCGCGCGCGAATTTCTGCGCCACATAGTTGTCTTCGTTTGTGCCGCGCGGCGATACTATGATCGCGTAGCGCTCGTCGCGGAACTCCTGCAGGCGGCTCGCCGCGATGTCAAGCGCATCGGGCCAAGACGACTCCGCCAGCGCGCCATCCCGCCGCACAAGCGGCTTGCCCAGGCGCTGCCGCGTGTTGTTCACGAAATCCAGCCCGAACTTGCCCTGAAAGCACATCTGCCCCTGGTTGGCTTGCGCGTGTATGTCAGCCGTCGGCCGTATCAGCCGGTTGCGCTTGTCAACCTCCATATTCATCTGGCAGCCCACCGGGCAGTGCGGGCAGACGCTCTTGACGGTTTCAACCGCCTTGTCCCACTTGTACTTGCGCTCCACAAGCGCGCCCGTGGGGCAGACGTCTATGCACGCGCCGCAAAACTCGCAGCCCGACTCCAGCAGCGACGTCCCCTGCGATGTGCCGATTAGCACGCGGTCGGAGCGCTCCAGCAGCGTCAGCGCGCTGTCCCCACGAACCTCATCGCACACCCGCACGCAGCGCGCGCAAACTATGCACAAGTTCATATCCATATCCCAGTACGGATCGCTCGTCGCCAGCGGGATGTTGCGGTTGTTGTAGCTCAGCGAGGATTCCATATCCATCTCAAGAAAGCGCACGGTGTCTTTGAGTTCGCAGCGCTCGTTCTTGGGGCAGGTTACGCAGCGGTCGTTCACGGACACATGCCGCAGGCAGATGTCGGACGGCCCGCAGAGCTCAATGCGGTGGCAGGTGAGGCAGCCGTGCGGATGCTCGGATATGAGCAGATCCATAATGCCGCGCCGCAGCTCAACGATGTCCTCTGAGTTCGTGGTAACGCGCATCCCCGGCATAACCGGCGTCGTGCAGGACGCAGGGCTGCCCGGCAGCGGCCGGTAGTTGCCCTCGCGGTCGGGCGCCTCCGCCTTCACCACGCACATGCGGCAAGCCCCGAATGGCTTCATCCCCGGATAGTAGCACAGATACGGGATGTACATCCCCGCGTCCATTGCCGCCTGGATGACCATCTTGCCCGGCTCGGTCTGAACCTCAACGCCGTCTATAGTCACGCTGATCTGGTCTGCCATTCTCAACTCCGCGTTCTATGCGGCGGGCGTCTTATCGCGCCGTTTGCCGCCTGCTCTTGTGCTACGTTACGCCGCGTTCTAGTCGTCTTCCACCCTAGTCTTCCACCACGATGCTATCGCCCACGCGCACAGCGCCGGTAGCCTCTACCGCGCCATATACGCCGAAATACGCGCCCGCGCCCTCTATGGGCGGCTTGCCCCTGAGCAGCAGGCGCGGCGTGTCCAGGTCGCGCTCGCCCGTGTCCGGGTCAAGCGTGGTGATGGCGCAGCGCGGGTCAAGCTTCGCCACGCGCAGGCGCAGGCTGTCCCCCACGCGGACGCTTTTGCCCAGCCACGAATCCTCTTCATGCGCCGCGCAGCCGCCCACAAGCAGGTTCGGCCGGAAACGGCGCGCGCTCAGCGGCTTGCCGCCCGCCTGCCCGCTAAGCCAATCTATGGACGCCTGCGATAGCGCCGACACCGGATACTCGTCAAAGCACATCCCCGGCGCGTCCGCTTTCACAATGCAGAGGTTAGCGCCGCAGAAATCCGACAGCGCCGCGCCAAAATCGCCGCCCACCACAGCGCCGTTCACCGCGCGGCGAAACACTTGCGCCACCACCGCCTCGCCCGTTTCGGCTACGCCGCGAACCTCGCCGCCGCCCGCAAACGCCAGGCTGAGCGTATCGCTATCGGCGTCATAAGCCGACCGAACCTGCGCCAGCCTGCCTATCTGCCGCTGCGTTGCCATCCGCATAGTATCGCTTTCGCACACCAGAAAGCGCCTGTCCGAGACTATGCCGCGAGAGCCCACAAACGCGGCGCGCGCGCACGATACCGCCGTGGACTTTACCGCCGCCGTGTATATCGCTTTGACAACCGCCATCCGAATATCTCTTGCGTCGCTTTCGCCTAGCCTGTTTAGTCTAGGGGTGTCTTACGCCTAGCCTGCGCCTAGTCTATGCCGCGTATTATCGCGCTATGCGCCGAACCGCCGCTTGCCTAATTCACAGGGCTTAATTCCCGGCCAATCCCAAATCCCCCGCCATAGCGTAGGGCCTAGTGTTCTTGGGCGAAATGGCGGGCCTAAGGCAGCTCCCCGTTGGGCAGCGCTTTTCCTCTATGTGCGCCATAAAATCCGCCTCAAAGTGCTGCAGCGCCGAGCGTATGGGCCCAAAGCCCAACTGCCCATGCCCGCACAGCGAGCTTGATTCCATAGTCCTGCCGATGTTTCGCATCAGGTCAAGATCCGACGGGCGGCTCTCAAAGCGCGCCACCCTATCCACAACTTCCAGCAACTGCTCCATGCCCAGGCGGCAGGGAAAGCATTTGCCGCAGGATTCGTACTGCGTGAACGCCACCAGGTTGCGCGTGATGTCCACCGCGCAGGTGTCTTCGTCAATGACGATAACGCCGCCCGACCCGAATATCGCGCCCGCCTCGCGCATCTCGTCAAAGTCTATGTGAACGCCCAGGCTCGCCGCGCTCAGCACGCCGCCCAGAGGCCCCCCCGTCTGCAGCATCTTCAGCCGCTTGCCGTTGGGAACGCCGCCGCCTATGTCGTCTATCACCTGCCCCAGCGTCAGCCCCATCGGGACTTCGTACAGCCCCGGATAGCGCACGTTCCCGTTCAGGCACACGATAGCCGTCCCCGTGCTGCGATTGACGCCGATGGATGAAAACCACTCCGCGCCCTTGGCGATAATCTCAGGCACATAGGACAGGCTTTTCACATTGTTGATAGTGCTGGGCTTGCCCCACACGCCAAACGCGGCGGGAAACGGCGGCCGGTAGCGCGGCTGCGACCGATGCCCCTCTATCGCCTCCATCAGCGCCGTCTCCTCCCCCGCCACATACGACTCGCCCGTCAGCGCCACTTCTATGTCAAAGTTGAATGTGGAATCCAGCACATTCTTGCCCAGCAGCCCGTTCTCATACGCCTGCTCTATCGCGCGCTGAGTGCGGCTTATCGGCCCCTCATGCCCGTGCCGTATGAACACGAACCCGTTGGTGGCGCCCGTGGCGTAGCCCGCTATGCACATCCCCTCCAGCAGCGTATAGGGATCGCTTTCCAAGATGCCCTTGTCGTTGTACGCGCCCGGATCGCCCTCCTCGCAGTTGCAAAGGATATACTTGGGCGGCTCTGAGCGAACCATAAAGCTCCACTTGACGCCAGTGGGAAACGCCGCGCCGCCTCTGCCGCGCAGCCCGGAGTCGGTAACCTCTTTGATAACCTCCTCCGGCTGCATCTCAAAGATAGCCTTGTGCAGCCCTGAGTAGCCGCCGTTGGCGATATACTGCATTATATCGGCGGGCGCGGTAACCCCCGCGTTTCGCAAAGCGATGCGATGCTGCATCCCAATGCCATTGATCTCGGCGAGATTGGCAGCGCCCGCTATCGGCTCATCGCCCAAATAGCCCAAGACATTCCCGTCCGGCAGCCTATCCTCCACCAGGACGGCGCGCGCAATGCCCGCCACATCCTCCGGCTTGACATTGCCGATAAACAGCCGCGAGCCGCCCGGTTTCATAATATCCACCAGCGGCTCCGCGTAGCAGATGCCTAGGCAGCCCACCTCGTCCAGGACAGCGTCAATGCCCTGCCGCGCCAGCTCCGCCGCCAGCGCCTCGCGCACCTCAAACGCGCCCGCCGCGTGTCCGCACATAGCCGTCCCCACCCGAACCCACGCGCGATTGCCCGCCACCAGCCCTTGCCAGTGGCTATCCGCCCGCGCCCTCAGCTCTTCGTATGTAGGCATATTCTAATCCCGATCGATTGTCAGCGCCGTATCGCCGCGTGTGTATCGTATGCGTCGCATGACGCGCCGCCTTGCGCCATCTAACGCGCCCTAATGCCCGCCGCCATTGCCGTCCAGCCCCGAAACCCGCTCCAGCGCCGAATCAACGCTAATGCGCCCCTCAAGCCGGTGATTCACCATCATAACCGGCGCTTGCGAGCATGCGCCCAGGCAGGTATTGTACTTCAGGCTAACGCGATTGTCTTCGGTCTCGCCCTCATCCTCAAGCCCCAGCCGCGCCATAACCGCGCTCAGAATCTGCGGCGCGCCCAGCAGGTGGCAAGTAGGCCCCCAGCATATCTCCACCACATTATCCCCCGGCGGCGTGAACCTAAAATTCGTATAAAACGACGCCACGCCCCACACCTCGTTAATCGTAGTCCGCGTATAATCCGCCACCTCTTCAATCGCCACATCCGGAATATACCCCAGATCATCCAAAACCGCGTGCAACGAGGACAGCACATTCACATTAGTCTGCGCCTGCGCTGCGATAGCCGTCCTAACGCGCTCCCTAAGCGCCTGTGTATCCACGCTCAACGGGCAAGGCTCCTTATCTTATGCTGCCAATATGTGACGCCACCCCGCGCCGCCAATCAACGCCTAATAGCATACTTGCCAAGCGCTTTGAACGCAACCATAGGATGGGGGCATAATCACGCTTTGATTATCGGCGGCGGCAATCGGGGTAATCCCGCTCTTAACCCCCCACTCAAAAGTTTCTGGCTACTTTTTTACAAAAAGTAACGCCGCCGCCCAAACCCGCGCAGGCCGATTTGGATAGCCTTGTCGCAAGCGTCAAGCGCCTTTCACCACGCCTAGCTTGAAGTCGGCGAAGAATACCCAGTTTCATTGGGCGCTCATTTTCGGTAGTTGGGTTAGCGTGTTGTTTGATGCGTGGGGCTAATCCCGAGGTTGCGATGTGAGATGCCATTTTCCGCAGGGTGTATCATCGTAAGCATAGAGTTCCTCGCCGCGGCGCTCCCAATAATCGATGGTGCTTTGGGCATCGGCTTTGCTCTCGTACACGCGCTTGTCTTTGCCGTCCCGGGCCTGGCATAGGCGGCATCGGACTTGTCCTTTTTCGTCTAAATAATGGTAAGGCGAGGTGGGCCTGATGTGTGAATAAGCTTCGTCGCGATAGATAGTAGGGCGAGTGGCTTGCCGGGCCCTGATGTGTGAATTAGCATCGTCTAGGTTTTTACGGGCATCCGCATAGTTCGGGGCTATTTCGAGAGCCCTCTCGTAAGCGTTTATCGCCTTGTACCACTCTCTCATGGCGGCGTAAGTATAGCCTAGGCCGTTGTAGGCAGGCGCATATCTCGGATCTTTCTCGATAGCCTTATTGTAAGCCTTAACCGACTCGCCATACTCCCTCTTGTCTCTGTAAGCAATGCCTAGGTTTCTGTAGGCAACCAAATATCTCGGATCTTTCTCGATAGCGTTTTTGTACGCTTTAATCTCCTCGTCATACTCTCCCTTGTTGCCATAAGCCAAACCTAGGCCGTTGTAGGCAGGCGCAAAGTTCGGGTCTATCTCGATAGCTCTTTCGAAAGACTTAATCGCCTTGTCATAATCCCTATTGCGTATGTGAGCACAGCCTTCACCCACAAGGCGAGGGGCGGGTACCTCGTTCTCGCGGTTATCGTTCTCGCGGTTATCGCGGATGCTCCTCGCTATCTTCACAACTATCGCGCCCGCCAAAATTATCATAACCCACACTACTCCGTCATCCCAAAATAGCGGAGTGACTAGCGCGAGAAACAACAACGCCAGTATAATATTATTCATAACCATCCCTCCAAACCGCGCTTGCCGCGCCGTTGCCATACCCTTGTCAGCGATGCGCTATCACACGCCCCCCATCCAAACCCGCGCAACCCACCACCACGGCTACGCGGGCTATTCATCACGCGCTTTCACACCCCCTACCCCCGCACCGGCACCCCCGCCAGCTTCCCCGCCGCGTCCATCTCCCGCCACTCGTCCATGAACGTCTTGTTCCACGTGTCCGTCAGCGGATGCGACAGCATATCGCGGAACACCGGCCAAAATATCACTATCTCATCCGCGCCGTCACGCAGCGCCTCATACGCCGTCTCCACCGAGCGCACTAGCGCCGCCATTATCAGCGGGCGCCGCTCCCAGCCCGCGAACATCGCCGCGCACTCCCGCACAAGCTTGGTGGCGTCGCCGCCCAGCTCGCGCACAGGCTCGCAGAACGGCAATATGTGGTCAACGCCCGCCGCCGCCACCGCCGCCGCCTGCGGCAGCGAAAACACCGTCGTGCAAAACGTCTCTATCCCCTCATCCGCGAAATGCCGGAACGCGCCCAGCCCGTATGCCGTGCAGGGTATCTTCAATATCACCTGCTCCGACATATCCGCGAACACCTCCCCCACCTCTATCAGCTCGCCCGTGGAGTGGCCGTCTATCTCTACCACCACCGGCTTGTCCGTGATGTCCAAGTAGCGCTTGACCAGCTCAGTCAGCGGCCCATACTTCTTGACCATTTCGTTCAGAACCACGGTGTTGGTAACAATGCCCGCCGGCCCCAGCGGCATCCACTCTTCCAGATCCGCCGGATCCCCCGCCAGCCATATCGCCGGCCCGCTGCCCGCCTGCCGCGCCCGCGCCGCCGCGCCCTGCTCATCCCGCATCAACTCCGCTATCGCCATAATCTCGCCTCCCTAGTTTCGTTGTATTCCCTATGATGTTTCGGGCAATTCAAGCCCTTGTGATATTCGGGCAATCCAAGCCCTTTTCATTTTCGCGCCGCCCGCCGCTATATGCAAGCGTATGCAAGACGCGCCGCCCGCCTTTGCATATTCGCATACAAGACGAGCGGCTTGTCTTATAAGGTAGCAAGCCGGCGAGGAAACCGCTATCGCCAATCCCCCGCCGCTGCCTAGCCGCCTACCCGCCCTTCACCAGCTCGGCCACGCGCTCGCCTATCATCATCGTGGTCACATTCGTGTTCGCGCGGATGCAGTCCGGCATAATGGAGGCGTCCACCACGCGCAAGCCCGCTACGCCGTACACCCGCCCCTGCTGATCCACCACCGCCATCGGGTCGTCCGCCGGCCCCATCTTGCATGTGCCGGATATGTGCTGACCCGTCGTAGCCTCGCGCATCAGCCATTCGTCCAGCGCGTCGTCCGACTCCAGGTCGGCGTCCAGCGGATCTATGCGCTCATCCAGTATCGCCGCGAATTCGGGATGCTCTGCCAGCCGCAGCGCCAGCCGTATCCCCTCCCGCGAGCGCTGCCGGTCGAACTCCTCCGCGAAGTAGTTGTAGTTCAACACCGGCTGCTCCGCGGTATCCCTAGACGCCAGTCGCAGCTCGCCCGAACCCACCGCCAGGTCTAGCACGACCACCATCCGCACGCCCACCGGCGCCATCCGGTTGCCGCCCCGGTTGATGCGCTCGGTGGCGAAGTTCTGCATCGTGATTTTCATATCGTTTCGCATATCCGAGCCGGTGGCGGTGTAGCGCAGCATCAGTTGGCTGCGCGGCGCGAGCGCGAGCGCGTCCAAGTCTATCTCAGGCTTTGTGCGCCAAGTTACCCACACGACGGGATGATCCCGCAAATTCTGCCCCACGCCGGGCGCGTCTTTGGCGACGCTTATCCCCAATTCGCGCAGACGCGCCGCAGGCCCAACGCCCGACAGCATCAGCAGCTGCGGCGACGCCACCGCCCCCGCGCTCAGCACTATCTCTTTGCCCTCGGCAACGAACCGCTCGCCCTCGCTCTCTACCTCAACGCCGGTGGCGCGCCCGTCTTTGATGATGATCCTATGCGTCGTGCAGTTCGCGCGAATGGTCAGGTTAAGCCGGTGACGCGACATCCCCAGATAGCCGATGTTCGTGCTCCAGCGGATGCCGTTGGGGTTGTTGTACGGGGTAGGCCCTATGCCCGTGACGTCCGGGTTGTTCTGGTCGGGCCCGTCCGGATAGCCCGCCGCCTTAGCCGCGTTGTAGAACGCGGTCTGCATCGGCGGCCACTCCGCCCTGTCCTTGAACCGCCGCGCGATGATAGGCCCCTCAGTGCCGTGAAAGTCGTCGCGGAAGTCGGTATCGGTTTCCAGCTTTCGGAAGAACGGCAGAACCTTTTCGTAAGTCCACTCGTCGTTCCCGCGCGCCGCCCAGCCGTCGTAGTCCTCCGGCATCCCGCGCAGAAACACCTGCCCGTTTATCGCGCTGGAGCCGCCCGTTACCCGCCCGCGCGGCACCATCATCGGCTCTGCCAACTCGGTCGGCTGCCCCCAAAACTGCCAGTTGTGGTCGCTCGTCATCACATCTATCCCCGTAGCGTAGCCGTTGCGAACCTCGTCCGGCAGGCTGTCTATGTCCGGGTAGTCCGGCCCCGCCTCCAGCAGCAGCACCGAAGTCCCCGGATCCTCCGACAGCCGCGTAGCCATTATCGACCCCGCCGAACCCGCGCCAATCACGATATAGTCATACTGCATAGCGATAGCCTTTCTGCCGTATTGCGGCAACTAATCCAACGCGCCTATTCCACGATTGAACGCGCCGATAATATGCCAGCGCAAATACCCTGTCAATATCAAAATCAGGCGTTATTCAAACCGCTTTGCGCCCGCCTTGTTACCCGCCCTATCGCCCGCGCGAAACCCCGCGCGAAACCCCGCGCCTAAAACTTGAAGTTCTCTTTCCACAGCGGCTCTTCCCCGCTGAAATGCTGACCCGTCCGGACATACGCTATCTCATAATCCGGCAGATCGCGTATCGCCACGCAGTTCCCGTCAACCACCGCGCCGTACTGCTTGAACTCAAAATCGCGGTTCTCAAAACTCGGCGACCTGCCCAGCGGCGGCAAATCCCGCGTATCCACCGGAATGATGTGCAGTATGAACTTCGCCTCAGTGTTCGCCGCCGCGCAGTTGTCCCGCACATACACAAGCCTATCCCCGTCCCTATACACGCCAAAATCCCGCTGCAGCTTGACGCCGCCGTACTCGCCCGCCATAGCCGCCCTGTACGCCGCCGCATACGGGTTGTAGCCGACGTACGCCTTATCTACCCGAAACACCGCGCCGTCCGGCCTATCCGCCAGCAGCCGCAAGCCCGCCAGCGCCCGCATATCGCCCGCGCCGAATGCGTAGCGCTGCGTCTGACCCCTCCCCGTCATCCACACCACAAGCGCCCCGTCCTGTGCGTCCTCAAGCCACCGCTCCAGCCGCTCACGAGGCCCACCCTCGCCGTCGTAAAGCGGTATCTTCTTCACGCCCAAAAGCCCGCCGTTCACATACGCCTGAACCAAGTCGTTGCTGTACGAAACCGCCGCCGCGCCCTGCGTTTGCGTTTGTCCCAACGCCCGCGCCAGCCGCATCGCCTCCGATTCAGTCCACCTCGGAGTGGCGTATCCCCGCCAATCCGAATGTCTGCCATCCCTAGTAGCCAGATGCGCCGCGTCATTCGCCCGCGCTATCTCAAGCCCGCCCTGCAGCGCCTGCCCGCCAACCCACGCCGCCATTGCCGCGATAACGCCGACCGCCAGCATGCCGGGCAGCCTAGCCCCCAACGCCGTCTTTGCGATAGCCGCCGGCCACCCAGCGCCGCGCTTGCGATGCCGCTCGCATCCCAAAACCCTGTCCGCCGCTATCGCTATCGCCGCCATTATCGGGATGTACAGCGGCGCGAGATACACCGCTTGCCGCGCGCCATGCGTAGCCCAGTCCGTCAGCAGCAGCGCCGCCAATGTAGCGGCATATACCGCGCCGAACACGCTGAACGCGCCCCGATACGGCCGCAGCCACTCCAGCGCCGCGCGCCGGCCGGGACGCGCCCTAATGCCCGCCCTAATGCCAATATCCGCCAGCGGTATCGCAAGCCCAATCCCCAGCAGCAGCCAAATCGTGCCGGGAACATAATCCCAATACACCCAGCGCATCAGCCCAACGCCCGCGTCCGTTAGCGAATAAGGCGTATCAACGCTATACGGCAGCGCCCCAACCATAAGCCAGTTGAGCAGCAGCCACACCCCCATAGGCAGCGCCGCCGCCAGCGCGAACCCGCCAAGCCGCCGCCGCCGCTCAGCCGCGTCAACCGACGTCTGCATAGCCACCATCAGCCCCACGGCGACCACCACCGCGATCCCCTCATACCGCGTCAGCCAAGCCGCCGCGCTGAACGCCGCCGCCAGCCACAGCGCCCTATCGCCGCCGCCCGCTAAGTGCCTGTCAGCCTGTATCAGCGCCAGCGCCGCCAGCAGAATAAACGGCGTTCCCGCCAGCGCCCACGACGCCGAATCCCCCAGCGGCACCGCCACCGCCAGCGCCAAACAAGCCCACGCCGCCACCAGCCGCGAAGACAGCCGCCGCCGCAGATACGTCCCCGCCGCGAATATCGTCAGCCCGAAAGCGATTGCGTTAACAAGCCCGGCGACATCGCGCGGATCAATCGCCCCCAATCCCGACGCGATCGCCAGCAGCGCCGGATACAGCGGCGCGTACTGCGCGTAATCCGCCCCCCCGAACCCTTCCCACCAGTTGCCCGCCAACAAACCCTGCGCCGCGAACACATAGTCCACCGCGCCGCGATCCAGCGCCGCGCCATACGAGGCATCCCGCGCCAGCGCCAGCGCCGCCCCAAGCGCGCCAAGCCCCGCCAGCGCAAGCCCGAACCCGCCGCCCGCCATCCGCCACCGCAATCCGATGCGCCCCAGCAGCGCCCTTGCCATATCCATAACGCCCGAATTCTACCCCTCAGAATTCCCCCTTGACAACCCAAATAGCGCCCGCGCTTGTGTTAAGCGCAGGCGCTATCGCGTTTGGATTTCCGATGGCAATTATCGGCTAAGCTTGCCCTAAATCCCCCTAATGCCCAAAAGTTTCTTGGCTATTCTTTGCAGAAGAGCAGCGCGCCTATCCCCTGCAATCGGCTACCCGCGCCAATCGTTGCTATCCCCCGCCAACCCCCGCTATCCCACCGCCCCGCACTCCCGCAGCGCCGCAATCTCATCCCCGCCATACCCAAACTCCCCCAGCGCCTCGTCCGTATGCTGACCAAGCGTAGGCGCCGGCGTCCGCACCGCCCCCGGCGTATCCGACAACTTCACCGCCACGCCGATATTGCGAATAGCCCCCGCCTTAGGATGCTCCAGCGCCACCGCCATATCCCTTGACCTCACCTGCGGATCGGCATACACCTGCTCTATGTCATAGATAGGCCCGCACGGCACGCCCGCCCGCTCCAGCGCCTCGACCCAATGGCTTGTGCCGCGCGCGCGGAACGTCTCCTCCATAATCGGCGTCAAGTCGGCGATGTTCACCATCCGCTCCGGGTTGGACGCGAACCGCGCATCCTCCAGCAGATCCTCCCTGCCCACCGCGCGGCACATCCGCTCCCAGTTATTCTGGTTAGCCGCGCCGATATTGATATACCCGTCCTCAGTCGCAAACGCCTGATACGGCGCGATCATCCTATGCGCCGAACCCAGCGGCCCCGCAACCTCGCCCGTGGCGAAATACGTCGCCGACTCGTACAGCGTGTACGCCATAGCCGACTCCAGCAGCGATGCGTCAACATGCTGCCCCTGCCCCGTATTAAGCCGGTTGACATACGCCGTCAGTATCCCATACGCGCAGAACATCCCCGTGTTCAAATCCGCCATAGGCACGCCCACCTTGGCCGGCGGCGCGTCCGGAAAGCCGTTTATGCTCATCAGCCCGCTCATCCCCTGCGCCACCAGGTCAAACCCCGCGCGCCCGCTATACGGCCCCGTCGTCCCGAACCCCGACACCGTGCAATACACGACAGCCGGATTAAGCGCCCGCGCATCCTCATACGCCAACCCCATCCTATCCACCACGCCCGGCCGGAAATTATGAATCATAACCTCCGCCTCCGCCAGCATCCGCTTTGCGACCGCCAGCCCCTCCGCGCTCTTCAGGTCAAGCACAATGCTGCGCTTATTGCGATTAAGCGTCAGAAACGCCGCCGACTCCCCCTCAATGAACGGCGGCCCATACCGCCGCGTATCATCCCCCCCGTTGGGCTTTTCAATCTTAATCACATCCGCCCCCATATCCGCCAGCAGCATCGTGCAGAACGGCCCCGCCAATATCTGGCTGAAATCCACCACCCGTATCCCCGCCAGCGGCAGCCTACTCCCGTCGTTGTTCATCTTGTTCGCCCGTCCTTTATCGTATCGCGTATTCGGTTACTGATAATGTTCTATTTATCTTACATTGAACCCGTAAATTCCCCACCCATTCAAAAGTTTTTTGGTTACTTTTTTCCAAAAAAGTAACATCGCCCCTTGCGCGCTACTCCCCCTTGAACACCGGCTTGCGCCGCTCCACAAACGCCGCCCTCCCCTCATGAAAGTCCGCGCTATCGAAGTTCGTGAACGGCAGATCCCGCTCTTCCCGCGTCAGACTCGCCCCGGCCGGATCCCGCAGCGCAATATCGCGGATGCGCTTATTGCGCGCGTGGCTCAGCGGCGCCAGCTCCGCCATCTCATGCGCCAGCGCATATGTATGCGCCCGCAGCTCATCCGCCGCCGTCAGCGCCGTAACCAGCCCGATGCGATGCGCCTCCCGCGCGTCAATCAGCCTCCCGCTCAGCAAAATATACGACGCATTCCCCGGCCCCACCAGGTTCAACAGCCGCCGCATCTCGCCATAGCCCACCAATATCCCCAACCGCGCTATCGGTATGCCAAACGTACTGCCCTCCGCCGCGATGCGAATATCGGTTGCCATAGACAGCTCGCAGCCGCCGCCCACGCAAAACCCTCGTATCATAGAGATAGTCGGCTTAGACATCGCCTCCACCGCGTCCATAGCGCCGTCAAACGCCTCCGCGTAAATCTTAGCGATGCGCGAATTGCTGCGGTATTGCTCGAAATCCCTAATATCCGCGCCCGCCGAGAACGCCTTATCCCCCGCCCCCGTCAGCGTCACCACGCGCACCGAATCATCCCGCTCCAGCTCAACCGCGACCCGCCGCAGCTCCAGCCACCCCGCATAACTAATCGCATTGCGCCGCTCCGGCCGATTAAACACCACCGTCGCCACGCCCCCATCCCGCTCCACCAATATATCATTCCCCATTCCCGCTAACCTCTCGCCTCTCGCTCTTGACCTATACGCCTACGCCGCCCACTCGCCCCTGCCGCTTACGCCCGCTGCCGCCACTACCGCCGCCCTATGCTAAAATCCCGGCTCCCATATCGCCCCCAAATCAAGCGCAAACCCCGCCAATTCCGGATCCCCCGACAGCGTCCGCGGCGCATCCAGCGCCACCACCGCAACCCCCGGCCGATACACATACGCCCGCCGCCCAATCGGATCAATCAGCCAGCCAAGCAGCGCGCCGTTATCAATGTACTCTTGCATCTTAGCCTGCAGCGTACTCAGCCTATCCGACGCCGAGCGGATTTCAATCACGAAATCCGGGCATATACGCCCAAACCCCTGGCGCTCTTCCTCAGTCAGCGCCTCAAGCCGCGAGCGCAAAACCCACGACGCGTCCGGCGACCTCACCGCCCCATTCGGCAGCGTGAATCCCGTCGACGAATCGAAAGCAACGCCGCTGCCGTCTTGCCTTGCCCAGATAGTCAAATCAGCTGTAACGCCTGCGTTCCGGCTGCCCGTGTCAATAAAAGTTGGCGGCATAATCTCCAGCGCTCCTTCCCCGGTTCGTTCTATTCGCAACTCAGAATTCTGCGCGCAGAACTCCCCGAACTGCTCTTCGGTCATACATATCACCGGCTCAAGCCATATCGTCAGCGGATCGGCGCCCGCAACATCCACGCTTTCCCGCGCAGGCCGCTCTACCGACGTCTGTGTCATCGTCATAGTTGCCATAGCAGTCCCTCCATATGCCCGCAGTTGCGTTAGCAATTCGCCCTTGCCCCTTACCCTTGCCCCCTTGATAACGCCATCCCCGCCTAAAACCCCGGCTCCCATATCGCCCCCAAATCAAGCGCAAACCCCGCCAGCTCAGGATCCCCCGACAGCGTTTGCGGCATATCCAAAACCTCCACCGCAACCCCCGGCCGGTACACATACGCCCGCCGCCCAATCGGATCTATCAGCCAGCCCAGCCTTGCGCCGTTATCAATGTACTCTTGCATCTTAGCCTGCAGCGTACTCAGCCTATCCGACGAAGAGCGGATTTCTATCACGAAGTCCGGGCATATATGCCCAAACCCCATGCGCCCTTCCTCGGTAAGCGCGTCAAGCCGCGAGCGCAGAACCCACGCCGCGTCCGGCGACCTTAGCGCCCCGTTTGGCAGCGTGAATCCCGTCGACGAGTCAAACCCGACGCCGCGCCCATCCTGCCTAGCCCAAATTCCGAGATCGACCACTGCCTCGAAGTTCCGATTGCCCGTGTCAATAAAAGTTGGCGGCATAATCTCCAGCGCTCCTTCCTCAGTCCGCTCTATTCGCAGCTCAGAATTCTGCGCGCAGAATTCCACAAACTGCTCCTCCGTCATACATATCGCAGGCTCAAGCCATATCGTCAGCGGATCCACGCCCACGCCATCCGCGCTTTCCCGCGCAGGCCGCTCTACCGCCGTCTGCGTCATCGTCATAGTCGCCATAGCAATCCCTCCTCATCCCTAATACTAGCACACTCACCGCCCCCGCCGGCGCGCGATAACGCCGCCCGCCTTGCTACGCCCCTGAACCCTATGCGACGTCTGCGTACGTCAGAATGAGATTTAGCCGTAGTAGTCGCGCTTGCGCCTGACCCATATGCGCCCCGTGTGTGTACCCCTCACCCAAACGCCGGCGCGACCTCGCTCAGAAACGCCTCCAGCTGCCGCCGCTGCTCAAACGACGCGAACCGCACGACAATCGTCTGCGCCCCCGCGCGCCGGTAGGCGGCGATGCGCTCCGCCACCGCCGCCGCGCCGCCGAACGGCCCCCAGCGATCGCCCCATATGTTCGCGCCGTAGTACATCCGCAAAAAAGCGTCCGCCTCATCCGCCGCCTTGCGCTCGTCGGCGTTGATGTTGACCGTCATATAGAAAGACGCCTCCGTCTTTTCGGGATCGCCGCCGCGCTCCGCCACATAGCCGCGCACCTTGTCCGCCACCCGCGCGTACTCGTCCGGATAGTCGGATATGGACATAAATCCCGCGCCCAGCCTTGCCGCGCGCCGAAACTGCCCATCGCGCCCGGCGCGCCAGTGGCATGCCACCAAAAACGGAACGCCGCCCTCGCCAACCGCCCGAGGACGCACGCTCACGCCGTCAAGCGCAAAATGCCGCCCCGCGAAATCAACCCGCTCGCCGCGCGTGAGACGGCTTGCAATCTCCACCACCTCTTCAAACCGGCTCGCGCGGCGCGCCGGATCCACCCCCGCGTTGCGCCATTCCTGCCGCTGCGCCTCGTTGAACGCGCCGCCCACGCCCGCGCCCAAAACAAGCCGCCCGCCCGATATGGCGTCCACCGTGGCGGCCGCCTGCGCCAGCCCGACCGGATGCCGCAGCCCCGCCAGCATCACCGCCGTGCCAAGCCGAACCCGCCGCGTCCGCATCGCCACCGCCGCAAGCGTAGCCAGCGGCTCAAGGCGTGGCTTCGCCGTCAGACTATCCCCCACCCACACCGAATCCAAGCCAGCCGCCTCCGCCTCCTCAGCCATTGCCATCAGCGGCTCCACATCCGGCGGCCCCTCGCCGCTCATCACCAGCCCGCGCGTAGGCAGCAATACGCCCAATTTCAATGCCATCAATTCGCTCCTTAGTAACGCTAATAATGCTAACTAATATACTAATATAAGGAGGGCAATAGCGCGTGGCAATAGCGCGTGCGGCGCGCTTATGGCAGCGTTTCTTTATTAGATGGTTTTGAGAGTTTGGCAGGTTGTTCCCCAACTGATAAAGCGGGAGGCTACGGCGCTGCCATCCAACCCTGTGTATCGGAGATATGTGTAGCGGCGATATGCCCTGACATCCAACCCTGTGCAGCAACGATATGCCCTGACATCCAACCCTGTGCAGCAACGATATGCCCTGACATCCGAATGGAAACGCCGCCCGCGCCTACCCGCCGCTTGCCGCCGCCGCCGCGCTCAGCCTGCCTATGAACCCACGCTCAGCCTTGACGCATGCGGCGAGATCCGCGGGCGTATCCAAATCTATCGCAAAGCCGCCGCTGTCGCACACCGCGTAGGGAATGCCCAGCGCCTCCGCGCTCGCCTTATGGCGGCTAAAACTGCGCTTGCCCAGCAGCGGCTTGAACCCCGACCCGCGCGGTATCAGCATAGCGTTTGTGCCGCCATCCCGCTGAGCCGGCGCGAATGTCAGCCTAGAGCCGCCCTCAGACGCCCTCAGCAGCGCCCGCACATCCGCCGCCGCGATAAACGGCAAGTCCGCCGGCAAATACAGCGCCGCATTGCCGCTCTCAAAGGCATCCCGCATAGCCGCCGCCAGCGCCGCGTTCAGATCCCCCGCCGCATCCTGACGCCAGTCCGCGCCCATACCCTCCGCCGCTTGGCGCACGACATCATCGCCGCCCACGACCCACACCGCGCTCACCGGCGCATCCCGCGCCGCCGCGATTACGCCGCGCAGCATCCCCAGCGTCAGCGCCGCCCGCTGCTTGGCGGTCAGCGCCGGCGCCAGCCGCGACTTGGCGAGACGCAGCGGTTTCATCGGCGCGACAGCGATGACTTCCCCCATTGCATCCATTGCATCCGCGCTCACTTCGCAAGCCCGCAAACAAACTCAGCCAGCCGAACCTTATCCGCCTCGCTATTCATAATCGTATTCGTCACCGCAACGCGCATCCCCAGCGCCTCGATTTCGGGCGCATGCGCGGCGTCCACATCGTCAATCACGAACACATCGCACAGCCCGGCGTACCGCGCCGCCACGCCCGCGCAAGATACATCATAGCCAAGCTCGCGCATCATCTTGGCGGCCGGCCCCTTGACGGCCTGCCCGCCCACGATAGGGCTAACCGCCACGCGCAAACCCTTGAACTCCTCTATCGCCCGCCGCGCGCCCTGCACCGCCAATATCGGCGCAACGCTCACAAACGGGTTTGACGGGCAAAACACAAGCCCATCGCTATCCCCCAGCCCTCGCGCGAACCCCGGCGACATCCGCGCCGCATCCGCCCCCTCAAAGCGGATGCTGCTAACCGCCGGCTCGCACCGCCGCTTAACAAAATACGTCTGCATCGGCAACTCGCCCTCATCCGTACTCAGCATAGTTCGAACCGGATCATCGCTCATAGGCGCAACCCGATGCTCCACCCCCAACGCTCCACACAACGCCCCCGTAACCTCCGACAACGTCCAACCCTGCCCCAGCAGCTCGCTGCGCCGAATATGCGTAGCCAGATCCCTATCCCCCAGATTAAACCAAGCATCCGCCCCATACCCCTGCAGCCACTCCAGCGCATAAAAAGTCTCGCCTTTCACGCCCCAGCCCGTCTCCGGATTAGCCACCCCCGCCAGCGAATACATCACCGTATCCACATCCGGCGACACATGCAGCCCATAAAACCGCTCATCGTCCCCCGTATTCACCACCACCGCAAAATCCCGCGGCGCCAGTACCCTACAAAACCCCAGCGCCAACTTCGCCCCCCCCACGCCGCCCGCCAGCGCAAGCCATCTCATACGCCCCCGCCTTTCGCAAACTACAATTGCCTATCCCCCCAAATCATACCCCATCGCGCCGCAAGGTTCTAGCGTGGTCGGGTTGCCATGCGCCCGCATAATCGCTATCATACCCGCGCAAGCCCCATCACGCGGTAGCGTTTCTTTTTAGATGGTTTTGAGAGTTTGGTAAATTGTTCCCCGTCTAATAAAAGGTGGCTACGGCAAAGGCTATCCAAACGTCCGCAACGGTAAGATATACTCAACCACCTAAATGGAAACGCTACCGCATCTCGCCTGCCGATAACCAAGCGCGCTATAATGCAGATAGAGTTGCTACTACGGAACTATGCGAGGGATCTCACATATGAACCCAGCGATGGACGCAGAATACAAAGCCATCATAGATGACGACGCAAAATCCATAACCCAAAACATAGTTTGGCATGATGCCCCTGGTGATTCCACAATTCAAGAGTTCAGAGTAAATGTGGATTATCCCAACGCGGCTGCAATGTTCATCAAAGGCCGCTATAATCCGTCTGCCGGCAAGCTAAGCTACACCCTAGTCATGCTAAGTGTCGGGCGCATTTATGGGCTTGACTTAGGCGCAAGCCACCGCAACCCTAACGGCGATCGCATCGGAGACACGCACAAAAACTACCGGGCTGAAGGCGCGCGGGACAATTGGGCATATGCGCCCGAAGACATCACCGCCTCTTGTGATGATCCAGTGGGAGTGTGGCATCAGTTCTGCGCGGAAGCCAACATAAGACACATGGGAATAATGCCCCAGCCTCCAATAAGTCGGAAAATGCCGGTATGAACGCATCAGATCTTTGCTCCCAAATATCCGCTACGCTGCCCCCGCTGTTTGAGTGTTCCCCCGCTCCATATGAGGGAGTACGAGTCCAAACCCCGTTGATGTATCCCGACGGCGGCATCGTGGATGTGTTCATCCTGGAACGGCAAGATGAGTATATCCTGACCGATTTCGGCGAGGCGCTAGGTTGGTTGCGCCTGCAATCAGCAAGCGACAATCTCAGCGCTAAACAACGCCTGCTGGTTGATGATGTGCGCCGGACGCTGGGCATCCAACTGGCGCGCGGGCAACTCACGCTCCGCATCAACAAAAACGACGCGCTGGCAGAGGCCGTGCTGCGTCTCGCCCAAGCGGTTGTGCGCGTTTCTGACTTATGGTTCACTTTCCGCAACCAGACTCTGCAAACCACATCCGACGAGGTGGAAGAATGGCTGCGTGAAAGGAAGATACAATTCGAGCGTTCCGCGCAGCGTAGGGGCAGGTCTCAAAGAAATTGGCGCGTCGATTTCGAAACCCGCTGGGACAACCGCGTATCAATGGTATTCTTGCTGAGCACGGGCAGCCGCAGCGCCGTCAGCAGGATTACCGAGCATGTAACGACTGCCTGCGTGGACTTGAGCCACCTGAAAGAGTCTCAAAACAACACACTCTTTGTATCGTTGTTCGACGATAGTCGAGACGTATGGCAACAACAAGATTTCAACCTAGTGGAGCAGGTCTCCACAATCGCCCTATGGTCGCAACCCGACGAGTTCGAACACATCCTAATGCGCTAACGCCCGCCCCGCCCCAACAATTCCCCCACATAACACAAACTTTTTGTATAGCGCCCCAACCCCCCACCGTGCTATAATCCCTACAGCATTTCACACACCACACACACCACTAACGGCAACCGCCCCCACCGGCGTCCAACCGCCCCCAATCCGGCTTCCCAAAACCGCCCACGCCCACACAAGGAGTACAGCTTGGTAGCTCAGCGACTGCGAGATTACGAAATCGTCCTTATCCTCACCCCCGAGGCGAACGAGGCCGAAGTCACCGCCGCCATCGACCGCGTCACCGCCTTCATCAACGCCCGCGGCGGCAGCCTCTCCGACCACGAAGTCTGGGGACTGCGCCGCCTCGCCTACCCCATCAACAAGTTCATGGAAGGCATCTACGTCGTCGCCAAATGCAGCATGGACTCCCAAGACGTCCTCCCCCTAGACCGCAGCCTAGACGCCGCCGACGATGTAATCCGCCACCTAGTCACCAGAATCTAACGCCCAGCCCGCTACCCGCAATCCCGCGCCAACGCATCCCCCAAACCCCGAATATGGCAGGTCAAAATGTTCAACAAGATGACAGCAATCGGCAACGTGGGAACAGACCCCGAAATGCGCTACACCCCCAACGGCAACGCCGTGACCTCCTTCAGGATGGCAACCGGCAGAACCTACACCACCCGCGATGGCGAGCGCCGCGAAGAAACCGAGTGGTTCACCGTTACCGCCTGGAGCCGCCTCGCCGAAACCTGCAACCAGTACGTCGTCAAAGGCATGCGCGTCTACGTCGAGGGCAGGCTCAAGAGCGACTCATGGGTCGGCAACGACGGACAGATGCGCTTTCGCAATGAAATCATCGCCAACGAAATCAAATTCCTCAGCAGACCCCAGCAAGGCGGCGGCTACGGCGAACCCGGCAGTGGCGGCGGCTACGGCTCAGGCGGCGATTACGGCGGCGGACAAGGCGGCTACGGCGCAGGCGGCGACTACGGCGACCCCGGCGGCTACGGCGGCGACATGCCCCCCGACGACCCCGGCAACGCCGACGACCTACCCTGGTAACATAACATAGAGGCCAGCATAGACGGCACACCCCCGCCAACATACGCCCTAATTAGCGTATCCATTGATGAACAAAACAACCGCTTTGCCACCCACCAAGCGCAACCCACACACCACTAACCCAAAGGTAAAGGCAATCCCATGACAACCCAGCAACCCCCCACTCCCACTCCCGCCCCCTCAGCCTCCCCCGACCGCCGCCCAGGCCCGCCCCCCGGCGGCCGACCGCCCTACCAGCAAGGCGGCCGCCCACCCTACCGCGGCGGACAGGGCGGCGGCCAAGGCGGCTTCCGCCCGCGCAGAGGCAGGCCCCGCTACTTCGCCCGCCGCAAAATCTGCGGCTTCTGCGTGGACAAAATCACCTACATAGACTACAAAGACGTCGCAAGACTGCGCCGCTTCATATCCGACCGCTACAAAATGGAGGCGCGCCGCAAAACCGGCGTCTGCTCCAAGCACCAGCGCATGCTCGCCCGCGCCGTCAAGCGCGCCCGCGTCATCGCCCTGCTCCCGTACAGCCCAGACCACAAAATGCCCGGCGGCGGCTACGCGGCTTAGCCCGCCATCCGACCGCCCCAAAAAAACCGACCAGTGGCTAACATACCCGACCATCCGCCCCAACAACCCGCAGCCGACAACGCCCCGACCGACCGGCGGCGCGAAATCGACCGCATTCGCCATGTCCAGCGCCGCCGCCGTCTAGCCTTCGGCGTCATCGGCGCGCTGCTCGTCGTCCTAGCCGCCATACTCATCGCCGGCTATGTCTGGATATTCGTGCGCCCGCCCCAAGAGCGCGTTGTCAGCGTCAACGACACCACCTACACGCGCGGCGATATGGTCAAACTCCTCCGCATCCGCCAACGCCTGCTCGAAGACTCCGGCCAGCGCATAGACACCGGCACCGACATATTCCAAGCCCTACAACTCATCGTCGAAAACGAAATCATCGCCCAAAGCGCCCCAAGCCTGGGCATCACCGTCTCCGACGAAGAAGTGGACGCGCAAATCCAAGCCACCATCATATTCCAATCCGGCGGAACCCTCGCCGGCAAGCCCCAAGACCAAGTCGACCGCGAATTCAAAGAACTCTACGCCGGCTTTCTCAACTCATCCCAAATTGACGAATCCGAACACCGCCGCCTCGTGCGCCGCTCCCTGCTGCGCGAAAAAGTGCGCGAATACGTCGGCGAAAGCGTCCCATCCGTCACCAAGCAATACCACCTCTACCGCCTCGCCGTCAACCACGACGACGAAATAGACATCATGCTCACCAAATACGCCGACTATGTGAAACTCAGCCAAGATCCGCGCGTCCTGCACGAGGCGTTCTTCGCCATAACCCGCGAATTTTCCCGCGAAGAACAAGAACTTGTGCGGCGCGGCGGCGAAGTCGGCTGGCTGCCCCTCGGCGTCCTAGAAGACTACGACGACGTCATAGCCACACTGGAAGTCGGCAAACTCAGCGACCCAATCCCCAACCGCGACCAGCGCCAGCAAGCGTATGTCTTCATGGTATCCCAGATAGACGAACTCCGCGAACTCAGCCCGCCCAACCTAGACGCCCTCAAAACCCGCGCCCTAGAGCGCTGGATAAACGACCAGCGCCGCGAACACGAAGTCTATGCCGTCTTCAACTCCGAAATCTACGCCTGGATGATTGACCAACTCGGCATCTCCACCACCATCACCCCCTCACCCCAGCCCGCCAACCCCTTCCAGCAGTTCATAGGCGGCGGCTAAAGGGAAACGCCCCCAATCCGAAATTCCCTCTTGACACCGCTTGTCCCCCTCCGTTATTCTTATACTAGAACATTTTACCGACACCCACCCAAAAGTTTTTTGCTACTTTTTTCCAAAAAAGTAGGGTCCCCGGCGGATGGGAGGCTTGGAGGCAACAACATGACAACCGCAATCGCAACCCACGAACCCATAACGCGGTCAGAGATGCTATCCGAACAGGAACGCGTCCGCCACAACCTAGCCCGTCTAGTCAACCAAATCACCAACAACGGCGCAACCCTAGTCCAATTCCTGCACGACACCGTCCAGGGCGAATACCCCGACGCCAAGCACCACCACCGCCAACAAGCCGCCATTGAGCTCTCAGCGATGGGCGGCCACCGCCCCGAAGACATGCCCGGCGCCGCCTACAGCGTCGCCCCCGCCTCAGACGACGAGAGCAAGCCCGCGTCGCGCCCCAAAAAACCCAAAATCACAATGAAAGAAATCATCAACTGGGACATCGGCAGACTCATCCGCCAACAAACCAACGACTGCCAAGACCTAGTCGTCGCCCTAAACGAACTAATCCACCCGCCCGCCGTCTTCCCAAGCGCCAACAAAGCCGAGAAGAAATACCAAAAGGCAACCCGCGTCCGGCCCCACCACCAGATGACCGCGATGAAAGAAATTATCAAGCGCGGCGCCGGCAGCCAACATCCCGACTGCGGCATGAAAACCTCCTACTTGGAAGAGCGAATGCTCCAATCCCGCCTATCCCAAGAGATCCGCGACATAACCGACGACTGCCTAGACATAGTGCCGTTCCTGCTCTACGTCATACGCAACCCCAAAATCGACCGCTGGAACAACATCATAGAAGACCCCTACACCCAGACCCACCGCATCTGGGCAATAAAACACCTCATCTGGCGCGGCGTGGACATCCCCTGGGAACACATAACCCCCGACGACATAGCCGAATACTACCGCGACCTAGACGAGAAACAGCGCCAAGAGGCGGAACGCCGCCGCGCCGAGCGCAAAACCTCCGCCAAACTCACCCCGGAACAAGAGGCGGAAGTCCTAGCCCTATTCGAGCAAATCAACCGCGAAAACGAACAGCGCCAAGCAAAAAACGCCGCCAAAGCCGCCAAGCGCGCCAAAAAAGACGCCAAGAAAGCGGATGCAGACAAAGCCGCCGCGCACGACTACAACAGCGCCGCCAACGGCAACAACACAGCCGCCGCCGATAAGGGTAATGACAAGAACGACGACTCCGATACTCCCACCGACCGCGGCGCCACCGCCGTCGCCAACGCCCTAGCCCGCCACCCCGAAGTGGACTTGGACACCGCCCTAGAAAATCACCACTCAACAGCCGGCATCCCCAAACAAAACCTAACCCACGAACAAATCTACGACGCCATCACAGCCGAGGCGAACTTCCAAAAACGCCAAGCCATAATCCAACGCCGGCTCCATCCGGAAAACCCCGACGCCCCTGAGGACGGCGATCCCCCAAAATCCCGTAGCCCTTAGATCCGCGGACCCGCGGCGCAAGCCCCCCAAAGTTTCTTGCTTGCTTTTTTACAAAAAAGTAAGATCCCCGTGGACCCCGCTTGCCCCCCACAATTTGCGCCCATAGCCCTCCTCTGTTAGCATTTCTACACAGGCTGCCGCCCCTAACCGGCGGCAACGCCATTACGCCGAAAATCTTTACTTGGAGGAGGTAACATATGCCTCAAGCGATAAACTTGCAATCGGTAACGCGGGACGATGTAGCCCGCATCCGACGATGGCTCGCGGACGAAGAGGTCTGCGAGTCATGGTTCGGGCGCTACGCCTACGGCGATCCCGCGCATCTCGGATACCACCCATACGAAATGGATGACGTCTCCGATGGCGAGTGGAACGAGATCTTTGACAACCCGGAGCATCGCATCCTGTCCATATACAGCCCCGAAGTCGGGCATATCGGCGAAATCCACATCGCCATCGAGGAGTCGCTGGGCGACGGGCAGCTGTCGGTGCTGGTGGGCAGGAAAGACCTGTGGCATCACGGCTACGGCTCCGCCGCCGCGCGCCGCGCGCTGGAGACCGCCTTCAACGAGTACGGCCTATACCGCGTCTGGGTGGACATCCCCGAATACAACGCGCCCGCCCGCAATATGTTCGCGCACCTCGGATTCCAGCACGAAGGCACGCTCCGCAAGAGCCGCCCCCATGAGGGCGCCCGCTTTGACTCGGTGGTGATGGGCATCCTTGCCAACGAATACGTCCCCCTAGAAGAAACCGCCGTCAATCAACTCCCCCGCGTCTAAACCGAATAAGCCCGATGATACGATGATGCGGACGGCGGCGCTCGGCAACAATTCGCCCGCCGCCGTCCCCGCCAGGAGCAGCCCTTGCTATACGAGGCACAAGCCGGCAACCTTACCCTCGTCGCCAGCGGCGACGCTATGATAACCCGCCGCATGCGCGTCTTCCGCGAGGACGCCTTTACGCAGCTGCGCGCGCTGTTCCAAGCCGCCGACGTCGGGTTCGCCAACCTCGAGATGCTGATGCACGACTTCGGGCACTCGCCCGGAATGGCGGGCGGCACATTCACCGGCTCCGACCCCAAGAACCTGCGCGAGCTGGAATGGCTGGGCGTCAACCTCGTATCCTGCGCCAACAACCACAACTACGACTACGGCGAGAGCGGCTTGCTCGCCCACCTCGATCACCTGCGCCAGTCCGACCTGGTTCACGCGGGAACGGGGCGCAACCTGAGCGAGGCGCGCGCGCCCGCCTACCTGGACACGCCCAACGGCCGCGTGGCGCTCATATCGGCGTCGTCCACATTCCACGAGGCGGGCAGAGCGCTGGACCAGCGCCCCGACATGAGCGGCAGGCCGGGGCTGAACCCGCTGCGCTTTTCGCTCACGCATACCCTCGATCGGCCCGCCTTTGACGCGCTGCGGCGCATCAATGCCAAGCTAGGCCTAGAGGCGCTGCAGAACGCGCAGCGCAACTTTCGCCACCGCGGCGCCATCCCCGAAGACACCGCCGACCGCATCACATTCTTGGACAACCGCTTTGCGCTGGGCGAAGAGTTTGGGATAACATCCCGTCTCAACAAACGCGACCTTGAGGGCAACCTGCGCTGGATCCGGGACGCGCGCCGGATGGCGGACTGGGTTCTCATATCCGTCCACTGCCATGAGAGCGGCGCTGACCGCGATAGCCCGCCCGACTTTCTGGCGGAGTTCGCGCGCGCCTGCATAGACGAGGGCGCGGACGCCTTTATCGGGCATGGGCCGCACATCACGCGCGGCGTTGAGATGCACAAGGGCCGCCCGATTATGTACAGCCTTGGCAATTTTATCTTCCAGAATGACACGGTGCGGTGGCAACCCTCCTATAATTATGACCATGTTCAGCTTGCCCATGAGGACACGCCGGCGGACTTCTATGACGCGCGCAGCGAGAACGACCAGCGCGGCTTTCCCGCCGACCCCGTTTATTGGGAGAGCGTGGTGGCGCGCTGCGAGTTCAAGGGGCGCGAGCTGCGCGGCTTTACGCTGCATCCGATTGAGTTGGGCTACGGCAAGCGGCGCTCGCAGCGCGGTCGGCCGCTGCTGGCTGGGCCCGCGGTGTCCCGCCGCGCGCTTGAGCGCATAAAGCGCCTGTCAGCGCCGCTTGGGACGGACATTCGCATCCACAAGGGCGTGGGCGAGGTGCGGCTGTGATGCGCGCCCGCCTATGACGCGGCTATCGCCAACGCGCTACGCCGAGCGCTGTGATGATGGCGGGAGCCTACCCCGGCAGCGGCGTTCCAATCCCCCTTTCCAGCGCGAGTTCATATACGCGGATGCCGGTGACGATGTCCTGGACGGCGATGCCTTGGGACTCGAAGAGGGTTATCTGGTCGGGGGACGTTCTGCCGATGCGGGCGGCGGTTGCGGCGTCCATGAAGTCGGCTAGGTTGCGGGCTTGCTCCCAGCGGATGATGCCGAGTTCGGCGGGGTAGATGAGGTCGCCGCACTCTAGCTTTGCTTGCTCAAGGTCGTCAACGGCGATGATGTCGGCGCGGCGGATGGCGTTGTTGTCCAGTTCGCGGCGCATCCAGTGGTTGGCGCCGGCGGCGTTGATGTGCGCGCCCGGTTTCAGCCATTCGCCTTTGAGGACGGGCTGCGATGCGCTGGTCATGGTGATGACGATGTCGGCGTCGGCGACGCACTCTTCGCCGCTTGAGGCGGGGGTTACGGCTATGCCGAGCCGTTGGGTCATTTCTTGGGCGAATGTTTCGCGGTTTTCTTGGCTGCGGCTGTAGGCTTTGGCGCGGGTGATGCGGCTTTGCTCGCCGCGGGCTTTGACGACCGCCTCCAGCTGGCTGCGGGCTTGGTAGCCGGATCCGATGACGCCAACGCTCTCGGCGTCAGGGCGGGCTAGGCGCTCGGTGGCGACGCCGCTTGCAGCGCCGGTTCGTATTTGGCCTAGGTCGCCGGCCTCTATGAGGGCGAGGAGTTCGCCGATTTCGCTGCTGAAGAGCTGGACGTAGAACTTGGGGGCGCCGGCGCGGGTGACGCCGTAGGCTTTCAAGCCCATAACGCGGGCGCCGGGGGCGGCGGCGCTCATAAAGTTGAAGACGCCTCTGTTGGGCAGCCGGATGCGGGAGCGCGGGCTGTTGGTCGCCGCGCCCTCGCCGAGCAGCCGGAATGATCTCGCTACGCAGTCAAGCGCGATTTCCATTGTTAGGACGCTGTTGACGTCCGATTCGCTTAGGTATAGCGCCATTGTGAGCCCTCCGTGTTGTGGTTGCGCGTGTGGATTTGCCGCTAGTGATGCTAACACATAGCCCGAACAAGGGGTAGAATGGCAGGCGCGTGGGGGCCAAGCGGGGGTACGGGGGCATGGGGCCGCTCTACTTTTTTCGTAAAAAAGTAGCAAAAAACTTTTGGGGGCGGCTTGCGCCGCGGTTTTGCGGGGGTTAGGGACTGCGGGATTTGGGATCTGTTCCGTCGGCAGGGGCGTCGGGGTTTTCCGGGTTTAGGCGGCGTTGGATTATTGCTTGGCGTTTTTGGAAATTTGCCTCGGCTGTGATGGCGTCGTAGATTTGTTCGTGGGGCAAATCCTCTTTGGGGATGCCGGCTGTTGAGTGGTGGTTTTCTAGGGCGGTGTCCAAGTCCACTTCGGGGTGGCGGGCTAGGGCGTTGGCGACGGCGGTTTCGCCGCGATTGTTCGCGCCAGTGTCTTTGGCGGCGTTGTCGTCGTTGGCGGGGGCGGCGTTGTTGCCGGGCGTCTTGTTGGCGGCGTCTAGGGCGGCTTTCTTGGCGGCGTCGGCTTTCTTGGCGGCTTTTTTGGCGCGCTTGGCGGCCTTGGCGGCGTTTTTTGCTTGGCGCTGTTCGTTTTCGCGGTTGACTTGTTCGAATAGGGCTAGGATCTCCGCCTCTTGCTCAGGGGTGAGCTGGGCGGAGGTTTTGCGCTCGGCGCGGCGGCGTTCCGCCTCTTGGCGCTGTTTCTCGTCTAGGTCGCGGTAGTATTCGGCTATGTCGTCGGGGGTTATGTGTTCCCATGGGATGTCGACGCCGCGCCAGATTAGGTGTTTCATCGCCCAGAGGCGGTGGGTTTGAGTGTAGGGGTCTTCGATGATGTTGTTCCAGCGGTCGTGCTTGGGGTTGCGTATGACATAGAGGAGGAAGGGGACTATGTCTAGGCAGTCGTCGGTTATGTCGCGGATCTCTTGGGATAGGCGGGATTGGAGCATCCGCTCTTCCAAGTAGGAGGTTTTCATGCCGCAGTCGGGATGTTGGCTGCCCGCGCCGCGCTTGATGATTTCTTTCATCGCGGTCATCTGGTGGTGGGGCCGGACGCGGGTTGCCTTTTGGTATTTCTTCTCGGCTTTGTTGGCACTTGGGAAGACAGCGGGCGGGTGGATTAGTTCGTTTAGGGCGACGACTAGGTCTTGGCAGTCGTTGGTTTGTTGGCGTATGAGTCTGCCTATGTCCCAGTTGACGATTTCTTTCATCGTGATTTTGGGCTTTTTGGGGCGCGACGTGGGCTTGCTCTCGTCTGAGGCGGTCTCGTCTGAGGCGGGGGCGACGCTGTAGGCGGCGCCGGGCATGTCTTCGGGGCGGTGGCCGCCCATCGCCGAGAGCTCAATGGCGGCTTGCTGGCGGTGGTGGTGCTTGGCGTCGGGGTATTCGCCCTGGACGGTGTCGTGCAGGAATTGGACTAGGGTTGCGCCGTTGTTGGTGATTTGGTTGACTAGACGGGCTAGGTTGTGGCGGACGCGTTCCTGTTCGGATAGCATTTCTGACCGCGTTGTGGGTTCGCGGGTTGCGATTGCGGTTGTCATGTTTGCCTCCAAGCCTCCCCGCCGGGGACTCTACTTTTTTGGAAAAAAGTAGCAAAAACTTTTGTGTGGGTGTGTTGTATATTTGTTCGTAATTAGAATAATGGGTAGATAGGGCGCGTGTCAAGGGTAATTTTCAAAGGCGCGGGATGGGTTAGGGGCCGGGGTCTAGGGGCGGGGCGCCGAGGGAGAATAGCCCTAATGCCCAGTCAAAGGCTTTCCAGATTAGCGGGTCTAGGTAGTCGGTGTAGATGTAGGTGACTGAGATAGTTAGGGAGGAGCACGAGAATATCGCGCAAATTCTGATGGATAGGGGGACGTCGTCGTAGCGCCGCTCGCCTGTCTCTGTGTAGTCTTTTTCTCTGCGAACTCTCATATCTAGTCCTTTTAGGCATGCCGAAAATTACTCTCGTGATTATACTCGCGCGGGGGGTGAATATAAAGGGCGGGCAAGCGAGGGGGGCGATAGGGTATAATTGGGGGCATGGATTTGGCTTGGCTTATACCTGGGCTTAGCGCGGGGGCGTTTGTGGCGGTGGCGCTCGGCGGCGGACGGCTGCCGGGGAAGGGCGCGTTTGTGTCGATCGCGGCTATGGCGGGGGGGTTGGCGCTGTGGGTTGTGGCGGCTGTGGATTTGGTGGGGAGCGGCGTGGATTATTACGCTTATGGGGTGGAGTGGCTGGCGGTTGGGGATGCGGTGATTGGGTGGGGGGTTCATGTTGACCGGCTGGCGGTGGTGATGCTGGGGCTGGTTACTTTTGTGGCGCTGCTGGTGCAGGTGTATTCGCTGGAGTATATGCGGGGGGATGCGCGGTTCGGGTGGTATTTCGCGGCGCAGTCGCTGTTCGGGGCGGCTATGCTGACGCTTGTGCTTGCGGATAATCTGCTGTTTCTGTATATCGCGTGGGAGCTGGTGGGACTGGGGTCGTATCTGCTGATAGGGTTTTGGTGGGAGCGGCGGGCGGCGGCGGAGGCGGCGAAGAAGGCGTTTATCACCACGCGCATCGGGGATGTGGGGCTGCTGATAGGGATTATATTGCTGTATCGCGCTACGGGGACGTTCGTGATAACCGATATTATCGCGGCGGCGCAGGCGGGGGCGATTGGGCAAGGGACGCTGACGGCGGCGGCGCTGCTGCTGTTTATGGGGGCGATGGGCAAGTCGGCGCAGTTCCCGTTTCATGTGTGGCTGCCGGACGCGATGGAGGGGCCGACGCCGGTCAGCGCGCTGATTCACGCGGCGACGATGGTGGCGGCGGGCGTGTATCTGGTGGCGCGGACGCTGCCGCTGTTTGAGGCGGCGCCGGGGGCTATGACGGCGGTATCGGTTGTGGGGCTGGTTACATTCCTGTACGCGGGGGCGCTGGCGCTGGTGATGACTGACATTAAGCGGGCGCTGGCGTATTCCACGATAAGCCATTTGGGGCTGATGATGCTGGCGCTGGGCGCGGGCGGGCTTGCGGCGGCGATGCTGCATTTGGCGGCGCACGGGGTATCCAAGGCGCTGCTGTTTTTGGGGGCGGGCAGCGTGATGCACGGGCTTGGGGACGAAACCGATATGCGGCGCATGGGCGGGCTGCGGCGGCGGATGCCGCTGACGGCGCTGACATTCGCAATCGGCGCGGCGTCTTTGGCGGGAATAGCGCCGCTGAGCGGGTTTTTCAGCAAGGATGAGATCTTGATAGCGGCGTGGGAGCATCGGGGCGCGTGGTTTTTGGCGCTGACGCTGGCGGGGGCGGCGCTGAGCGCGCTGTATATGGCGCGGATGACGTGGCTGACTTTCGGGGGGACGGCTCGGAGTTCGGAGGCTGAGGATGCTCACGAGTCGCCGGCGGCGATGTGGGTTCCGCTGGCGGCGCTTGCGGTGTTGGCGGCGACGCTGGGGGGGCTGGCGATTGGGTGGGGGCCGGGGTACAAGGGCTTTGGGGATTGGCTGACGGGACACGGCGCGTTTCATATCGTCTGGTGGCTGACGGCGCTGGCGACGGGAGTGGCGCTGGGGGCAGTGGCGCTTGGATGGCGCGTGTACGGCAGGGGGGAGTATGGGGAGCAGGCGCATCATCGGATAGCGAGGCGGTTCACGCGGGTTCATATCGTCTTGGTGAACAAGTGCTACATAGACGAGGCGTATCAGTGGGGGATAGATAGGGTTGCGCTGGGGCTGGCGCGGGTTGTGGCGGTGTTTGACAGGGCGGTGGTGAATGACAAGGGAGTTGATATGCCGGCGCTGTGGGTGTGGCTGGCGGGCTGGCGGTTGCGGCTGGCGCAGACGGGGCGGATGCAGAGTTATGGGATGGTAATGGCGGTGGGGGCTGTGGTGGTGGCGGTGGTTTGGTGGTGGTTGGGGGTGTCGTAGGGAGCGCATGGATGTTACCGGGGCGCGGGTGTTACTTTTTTAGAAAAAAGTAGCCAAAGAACTTTTGGGGGAGTCAGGATAGAAGGGTTAGGCGGCGGCGAAGGGCTAGGATGGCGACGGGGGTTATCAGCAGGGCTAGGTTTGGTAGGGGGGATTGTGATGGGGACGTGGGCGCGTTGCATCCGCTGGCGGCGGGCGCGGGCGTAACGGTTGGCGTGGGCAAGGGGGTATCAGTGGGCAAGGGCGTGTAGGTGGGGGTAGGCGTTGCGGTAGGAGTAGGGGCGGGCGTATTAGTGGGCGTAGGCGTTTGTGTTGCGGTAGGCGTGGGCGTGTGTGTATGAGTGGGCGTAAGCGTGGGCGTTGCTGATGGCGTATGAGTGGGGGTAGGCGTGTCAGTCGGCATAGGCGTAGCGGTAGCGGTGTGGGTTGGCGTGGGCGTTGCGGTTGGCGTGGGCGTAGGCGTTGTGGTGGGAATGGGCGTGTTAGTTGGCGCGGGCGTTGATGATGGGCGGATGATGGTTGTGGCAGTGGGGGTTGGCGCGGGTAGGATTATGACGCTGAGGGGGATGTGTGTCTCGCCGCCGTTGGATGTGATGTGTAGGGTATCTTCGTAGCGGCCGGGGGGGATGTTTTCTTTTAGGCGGATGGTTAGGTTGGACTGGTCGGATGTATCGCCGGCAGCGCCGACGGGCTCAGTCCAGGCGGGCAAGGCGGCGATTTGCCAAGTTATGATGCCGCGTTTGCCGACGTTGGTTAGGGTGAATGTGGTTTGGGGCGAGTCGGCGTAGCCCTCAGGGAGTTGGGGGAATTTCCAGGATGGGGGGGATATGGATAGGCGGGGGGCGTGTAGGACTTTGAAGGTTTGGGCGTCTTCGGAGTTGAGGCGTATGGCGTCGAATGGGGGGAGTTCGTAGTTGTGGGCGGCGCGGAGTTCGGTTTCTAGCGCGTATTCGCCGGGGGGCGAGCCGTAGGGGATTTGCCATAGGAAGGCGAGGTTGTCGGCGCGCCGGTCGGGGGCTAGGGTGATTAGGATGTCCTGGTTGGCGCGGTTGCTGTCGTAGATTAGGGCGCCGGAGGGTCCGTAGATTAGGAAGACGGCGCGGTATTGGAGGGTGACGTCGCCGGTGTTGCGGATGCGGAATTGGGCGCGGAGCTCGGCGCCGGGGGATAGGGCGGTTCGGGGCGGGATGCGGAGGCGCTCGATGCTGCCGCCGGCGCGGCGGTTGATGTCGGCGTGGAGTTGGATGGTTAGGTCGCCGGCGTTGGTTTCTACCAGCGCCTCGTCGCGGTAGTTGCCGCGGAGGGCGTCGGGGCGGACGCGAAAGCGGAGCTGGCCGGCGTTGGTTATCCGGATGGACTGGTCGGGGTTGTTGGGGTCAAGCGGCGGGTGGATTAGGTCTAGCCAGTCTTGGGGCCAGTCGGTTACGCGCCATAGCAGGGGACCGGCGGCGCGGTTTCGGGGGGCGATGATGACGCCGGCGGTGGGGGTTTCGTCCGCCTCTATGTCGCCGAATGTGATGCGGCGGTCGGATAGGAAGATGTAGGCGTCGTCGTGGCGGACGCCGAAGTTGTGGGCGAATTTGTGGAGGGCGCGCGCGGGGGTTTCGGCGCGGCGGACGCTGGCGGTTAGGATGTATTTGCCCTCATCGGCGGCGTAGGGGATTGTCCATGTGAAGTCGGCGTCGGCGCGGCGGGATGGGGCTAGGCGCAAGGGGCGCATGTCGGCGGGGGATAGCGCGGCGTCGTAGATGGTGTTGTCGTCGGGGTCTTTGATGGCGATTGATACGACGTAGTCGGCGTGGTGGCCGGGTTGGTCTTTGGGGAAGTAGCGGGATTCGCGGCGGTCGCGTATGCGGATTTCGGCGCGGAGGGTGGCGCCGGGCGCGTAGCCGCTGCGACGCCTGCCGGTGGAGTCGTCTTTGAGGGTGACTAGGTCAACGATGGCTGTGCGCTGCTGGGGGAAGGGGGATGCTGAGGCGACGTCGGATTGGATGGCGAATAGGGCGGCGGTTAGGGCGAGTAGCAGGGTTAGGGCGATTGCGGTTTTCGCAGAAAAGGCAAGGCGGGAGTGGGCGATTGCGGTTTTCATAGCAAGGCGCGGGCGGTTGCGGGCGATTGGGTTTCGCGCGGCAAAGCGTGGGCGATTGCGGGTGATTTGGGTTCGCATAGCAAGGTAGGGGCGATTGCGGTTTGCGTAGCGGAGTAGCGGGGGCGGGCGCTTGTGGTTAGTATAGCAAAGGCGAGGCGGGTGTGGGCGATTGTGGTTCGGATAGCATAGCAAGGGCGGGTGATTTCGGTTCGCGTAGCGGTAGCGGCGATAAGGACAAGCCGATTGCGCGCGGTTCGCATAGCAAGCGTGGCAAGGGCGGGTTAGCCGAGCGGGGCTTGCGCGCCGTATGGCTGGGTTGCGGCGCGGGGGGCTTGGCGGAAGGTGGCTTGGGGGCCTAGGTCGGGGTAGTCGGGGCGGGCGGCGCCGGAGAGCAGGTCGGCTATGGTTAGGATTTGGATGCGCGGGCAGCGGCGGTTGGGGAAGTGTTCGGGCGCGTAGAATCCGGCGGCGAGCGCCTCTTGGGTCATGGGGCGCGTCGGGTTTTGCAGGGTGATGAATAGGGCTATGACGGCGTTTTCGCGCTCCATATCGCCTTTGAGGGTGGCGATGTCGGCGCGGCGGACGCTGCCGCTTTTGACTTGGACGATTACGCGCTTGGGCTTGCCGCTTTCGTCGTCGAAGAAGTTGATGTAGCCGTCTATGCCCTTGTCAGCGCCTTTCTTTTTGTCTTGCGCGGGGCGCGCGCCGACTATGCCTAGCGCCCACCATTCGAACTGGTAGCGGCCGTCGTTTGCGCCGTCTTGGGCTAGGGCGCGGGCGGATGCGATGTCTTGGGGCGCGCCGACTACGCGGTAGGGGGATAGGTCGGCGGCGAAGGCGTCTTGGAGGCGGCTTTTCATCAGGGATATGGCGAGGTGGGTGATGTCTATGCCAATCCATTTGCGGTTTAGGCGCTCGGCGACTGCGACGGTTGTTCCGCATCCGCAGAATGGATCCAAGACAATATCGCCCTCTTGGCTGGAGGCGCTGATGAAGTTTTCAAGCAGTTCTTCGGGCTTTTGGGTAGGGTAGCCGAGCCGCGCTTTGGCGGAGGGGGCGATTGGCTGGATGTGGGTTATCACATCGTCGGGATGCTTGCCTTTGGGGTTTAGGGATTGCCGCCCGTAGTCCTGCCCGGCGCGCACATTGCCGATATAGTGGCTGAAACGCTCTTTCGTGGCGTCCGCGTAGGGCTGGCGTATCGGGTCGGGGTTGAAGAAGTGCGCGCCTTTGCTTTTGGCGTAATGCAGGATGGTGTCGTGCCGCCTGGCGCGCGAATCCTTTGGAACGCCCGCGCCTCTGTAATACCAGACTATCTCGTTCAGGAAGTTCTTGTTCCCGAATAGGGCGTCCATCATTAGTTTGAGATAGTGGCTTGCGGTTGGGTCGCAGTGCAGGTATATGCTGCCGGTGGGTTTGAGCGCGCGGTGGAGTTCGGCTAGGCGCTGCGCCATCATGGTGATGTACGCCATCATGTCGTTTTGGCCTAGGAATTCGCGCAGGGCGGCGAGTAGGCTGCCGAGTTTTTGGGGGCCGTTGACGATTACGTCTTGGTATGCGTCTTCGGATTCGCGGCTCCAGCGCCATGTGTCGTCGAAGGCGGTGATTTGGGCGGCGGAGTCTTCGCCGGAGCGTTCACGGAAGACGTTGTAGGTGGCGTTGGAGTTGAATGGCGGGTCGAGGTAGATGAGGTCGATGGATTCGGTGGCGATGTGTTCGCGGAGGATGCGGAGGTTGTCGCCGAAGTAGAGGGTGTTGGCGTGTGTGGGCGTGGTGGTCATGGGATGGCTTTCGTTTGTGGTTAGGGGCGTTTATTCAGGCGGTAGGGGCGCGCTGCCGTGTGGTTGGGGACGTTGATTTGCTTGCGCTTATGGTCGGCGTGTCTTGGGCGGGGTTGCTACTTTTCCCATGGGGGCGGTTCGTTGAAGGGGTCGCCGTTTTGTTCGGCGCGCCGCATGCGCTCATACCATTGCTTGGCTCTAGCCTTGGCGCGCTCTTCCCCTCTTGCCATCCCCCTAGCCTTAGCCGCCTGCAGATTCTCTTCGTACTTGTCTCTCAGCACCGGCAATACCATTAGCGTCCTCCTGAAAGCCGCCCTGATTGACTATCCCGTCGCAACCGGCGTCAGCGGCGGCGCGGGAAACGCCGCCGCGCGCAAGCCCGCCCTCGGCGGCCGCAAGCGCGATTGTTGGCTGTTCGCGCCGCCGCTACCGCTCCCACGGGGGCGGCTCGTTGAAGGGCTCGCCGCTCTGTTCGGCGCGCTGTTTGCGCTCATACCACCGCTTAGCCCTCGCCTCGCCAATCTCAACGCCTTCCTCCCTCCCCTCAGCCCTTCCCTCAGCTCTCCCCTCAGCTTTAGCCGCCTGCAGGTTTTCCCCGTACTTGTCTCTCAGCACCGGCAGTACCATTAGCATCCTCCTGAAAGCCGCTCTGGTTGAACGTCCCGTCACTATCAGTACTATTGTCAGCATCAGAGCGGGAAATACCGCTGGTATTCCCACCCTGCAGTGTTAATATGATATGCTTGCCCTAAATCACTGAAAGACGGGTGAACTTATGGCAAAGCCGAGAGTGTACAGACAAGACACGATGCGTTATGCCCGAAATGCGGCTCGAACTGGGTCAAGAAAGACGGCCGTTCGCGCGGCAAGCAGATATTTAAGTGCAACCAGTGCGGCCGCAAGCATCAAATCAAGAGGGCGCAAAGCATCGGTTCACCAATGAACAGAAGGAACAAGCGGTGAAGATGCGCGCGGAGGGAATGAGCCTATCGGCGACGGCGCGCGTGATGGGCGCGAGCGCAACCACGGTAAGCAAGTGGGTCAAAAAAAGGGGGCGTTGGCTGCCGAGCGCCTGACGCGCTTTCTGGAGTGGCGCGCAAGCGGTCGGCGGGATAGCGTCCGCGCGTCTATTGTGGCGTTTGATGAGATGTGGACATACTTGGGAATAAGGCGCGGCGAGCGTCGTCAAGACCTGTGGATATGGACTGCGGTGGTGGAGGAACGGGACGGAGTCCGCTGGCGGATGTATGAAGTGGGCGGCAGGGACTTGTCCGCGTTCTCGCGCTTGTTGGATCGGCTGCCGGACGCTGATAGGTACGAAACCGACGCTTATCTGGTGTACGAGTGGCTGCCGCGCGACAGGCATGTGATAGTCAAGGGCGGAGCGGTGAACTGGAACGAGGGGCTGCACTCCAAGCTGCGGAGCAAGCTGAACAGGCTGGCGAGGCGCACAAAGGGCTACACAAAGAGCGTGGAGATGCTGAAGCATCTGCTTGCGATAGTGTTTGAGGACTGCTTGAATCAGTCCCTCAAATCAATGAACACTGCAAGGTGAGAATACCATGGAAACGCTACCCTTGCCCCCCATCCCCCTCGTGTGCTACCATAGTTGCGTGTCGGGGAGTGGCGCAGCTTGGAAGCGCACCTGCATGGGGTGCAGGGGGCCGCTGGTTCAAATCCAGTCTCCCCGACCATCGGCAAGCATCGCCATTGGCAAGCCTCCCCTGGCGCACGTCCCTCTCATTCCTCGCTCTCATCCCGTCTGCCCCGTTGCGTAGCCGCCCATCTCCATGCCCCCCCCCCCGCCCGTATCCCATCCCCCACCAGCGGCAGCGACCGCCCCAACCCCCGCCCCGAAAACCCCCTTGGCGCAAGCGGCGAGAACACCAAAAACAGCCCATTCACCACCACATGCGCCTCAAACGGGATATTAAGCAACCAGCCCGTGCCGAAGTGAAACAGGATTAGCCCTATCCCAACCGGCCGATGCAAATGCGGGCGGAATAAGGCGAACAGCGCGAATATCTGCATATACACCGCGCCCAGCAGCAGCGCCTGCGCGATGTAGCCGTTTGCCACTACGAGCGGCAGCAGCGGCGGTATGTCCGCCGCCTGGTTGGCTATGCGGTCAAGCAGCAGCCGCGCCATCGCGTCGCCGCTGAACAGCTCCAGCCCGCTGTGGCGGATTTTCCAGTAGCCCGACAGCGTGTAGGGCAGCAGCGCCAATGCCTGCGTTAGCCAAAATACCCGCAAGAGCGCCAGCGCGTCCGCGCGGGAAATCCGCCCGCCTCTGTCCACGCCCTTGCCCACGCCCCAGCCGATTCGCGGCGGCAGAAATAGCAGCGCGAATGAGGCGTACACGACTATGTAATGCTCATGATTTATCGCCCCATATGAGTTTCGCAACGCCGCCAATACGAACACGCCCAAGAATACCCCCAAGCGCAGCGCGAACACGCCTGGCAGTGCCGCCGCCAGCAGCGCCAGCAGCGCCGCGCACATTGCGATGAACGGCGCGTACTCCACCCACCCGCCGCCGAATGCGTCCAACAGCAGCGCCACCGGCCACTGAGGGCCGCTCGGAGGCCGGCGCACGATGGCGATAAAGCCCCCGAATGCGAATATGTAGTATGTGACGAAGAGGTAAAAGAACCGCGCCAGCCAGCCCACCCCCACTGCGGCGCGCGCGAGTTCGGCGTGAGTTCGCGGCGGGCCAGGGTCGTATGAGATCAAGCGCCGCGCCAGGCGCGACAGCCTTGCCGCCCGCCTTGCGACCGCTTTCCCGCCGCGCGCCGGACGCCCCATTATGCCGCGCCCGGCTTTCGGCTAGACAGATCAGACGGCGCAGACGGCGCCCCAGCGTCCAGCCGCGCCGATGGCACAGCGCCCGCGTCCCCCGCGAACTCCACATCCCAAACCTGCCCCTCGCCGCGAATGTACTGCCCCGTCTTGATGCGCTCAATCGGGTAGCCGGGCAGCGGCACGACGGCTAGGCAATTGCCAGCGAACCTCTCGCCGAACTGCTGAAAGTCAAAGTCCAGGTTGTCAAAGCCGTACTGCTGGCGGTAGCCGGGGATGTCTTGGACGCGCGCGGGGGTGAGATGCAGAAAGAACCGCTGCCGCGTGTCCTCCGCCGCGCAGTTCGCCTTGAAATAGGTCAGCCTGTCAGCGCCGCGATAGATGCGAAACGGCTCGCTCGCGGCAGGCTCGCCGTAGCCGCCCGCAATGATGCGCTCATAAACCGCCTCATAGTCCGCCAGATACAGGTTCGCGGTATCGCCCGCGCTTGACCATCTGCCCATAACGCGGTGCAGCCGGTAGAAAGCGAACAGGTCGGCGTCTCCCGATTCCATAGCGCCTATGCCCGCCTGCAAATCGCGCAGATCCACTGACGCGCGAACTATGCTGAATTCCGCATCGCCCTGAACGATTTCGTTCACCGCCGGCGCCACGAACCGCCGGACGGCGGCGTCGCACTGCAAGCGCGGCGATTCGCGGCACACATTCATCGCGCGGCGCAGGCTCTTGGTGTGGTCTATGATGTGCGAGGGGATGATGTAGCGCGCGCCATCCACCGGCGCGCCGTATATGGAGTGGACAATCACCGCGTCAGTGTACTTGAACCTTTCGGGGATTTCGTCAAACAGCCGCCACGAAAAGAACGGGAATATCTCGCTGTTCCGCTCCGCGCTGATAATGGGCGTCAGCCACACCATAAGCAGGTAGAAGAGCAAGCACAGCGGCGTGAACAGCCGCAGGAATTTGTGGCGGGCAAAGCGCATATTGGACATCGCTTGACGGGATTTGCGCTCATCTTGGCAGCAAGAGCGCCGCGAAAATTATACACGCATTATACAAAGGCAACGCGCCGATGCGCTACAAGCGGGTTAGCGAGCGGCAAGCGTCACAAGCCGCTTAGCCGCCATCCCCGCACAACGCCGCATATACCATCCGCGAATAGCGCGCGCCGCCGGGCAGCAGCTCGCTCCGCATCAGACTAACCCCGTCTGCGCGAATGCCGACGCCTTGCGGCAGCGCGTAGTTCGCAAGCGCCGCAACCGCGCGACGTCTATCCGCCGCCGACGCCCTGTTATGCAGGCGAGCGAGCGTCAGATGCGGCCGAAACGCCTGCCGCTCCCGCGCGAACCCCAGCGCCGCGAGCGCGCCGTCCACATCGCCCTGCAACTCCCGCAGCGCGTCCATATCGCCCTCAACCCCCGCCCACAGCGCCCGCGCCCTGCCCGCGTTCCCCGCGGGAAAGAACCCAGTCCCGCCCAGCGCCAAGCTAAACGGCGCATATCGCCCTGCGACGCCAGCCAGCGCCTCCCCAATGCGCGGCGCAACCTCAGGCGCAACATCCCCCAGGAACTTGAGCGTCAGATGAACGCCCTCAGGCCGAACCGGCCGCAGCGCCGCTATGCGCTCAGATCGCAGAGCGGCGATAGCGTCCGCAAGCGCGCTCTTGGCCTCGCCGCCAAGCTCAATGGCGACGAATGCGCGGATGGGCTGCTGGGCGGGCGGTTGGCTGGTCATAGGCTTGCTCCGAATAGTTCATCGCGCGCTGACAATCGGGAATTCCCTATTGATTATAGCAACTCCATCCTGTAAGATAGCAACCGTGCCTGGGAGTAGTTAGTTGCGTCGTTTTGCGCGGCTAACCTACCCATATGTGACCCACAGGGATTGAGTGGGATGGCTCCGCCATGCCCCTAAGTGGTCCCTGTGGGTAAGCTCCCAGGCACGGACGCTATCCTGCACCACGAGGGGGCTTCTTTTATGTCCAAGCTTCTTGGCATACCCGCGCTTCTCACCATCCCCGCCTCTTCCTCAGCGTTGGCGGATCTGCGTCTGATTCATAGTCAACTCCCTGTGCCGGCTTGTGTTCGCCGCTGCCAAAGCCGCAAGAGCGTCGCAACGCACGCCGAAACCGACATGATTACTTACGCCTACTGCTGACCAAGTCGGAATCGCAACGGGCGGTCACGCAAGAGAGTTAGAGGAGCTTGGCCTCGACTAATCATACTTGATAAGAAGGAGGATTCTACATAATGCTACACGCTCGCATAATCGCCTTGGCTCTCGTAGCCATAGCAATCACATCCGCAATCGCCATCGGCGTGGGCAAGGTGGGGGCGCAGACGCCTACATACCCACATATCAGTGGCAACGGACAATTGGTGGAGACGGAAATTGATGGTGAAAAGCAATGCGCTTACCGTCTGTCGGTCGAAAGCGTGTTGCGGGATGGCGACACTACTGACGGTATGACGTACAGGCTCAGGCATACTGCTTTTGAAAGAGACCCTTTGTTGTACGGGGCTTTCCCAGATCACGGCAAAATACAGATTGGCCCGTTTCCGGCATCTAAGATAAGTGAGCCAACACGCAACCACGGCAAAGACACATACGACAACCCTATGCCGCCGCGAGACGAGGTCGGCATTTGGTTTTGGAGTGTTAGGCGGGAGTACGGAATCAATCTATTTAGTTTTACGGGTGGGTTTTTGGGCCCGTACCGTGATGAGTTGCACCAGAGATTGCTCCGGTGCGCTACGCCGCCGACGCCTACGCCGGAGCCTACAGCGACGCCAACGCCCTCTCCGACCCCGACCGCGACGCCTGATGCCACGCCAACGCCATCCGCTACTCCCCCAGCGTCAGTGGCAACGCCGAGGCCGACAGCTACGCCGAGATCTGGCGCTCGCGTCCATGTTACTGCTACGCCGACCACGATTCCGACGCCGAGCCCGACTGCCACTCTAGAGACGCCAGGCGCTGGTGGCGCACAAGGCGATGATCCCGACCTCGCGGAGGTTCTCCGTCAGCTCACAGCCGCGCTTAACGCGCTGGTGCAGTGGTTGTCAAGTCAGCAGCAATAGTTCACGGCGGGGGGGCGTGGCTATTCACGCATCCCCGCTCGTAGAAAGAATAAACGTGATGTTTTATTGACGAGTTCGCAAATGCGGATCAAGCATCAATGGGAGGATACAGAAATGGCAACGGAATCAACCGAAGTCAAGAAGTGGCGCTGGCTGGCGGCGCTGTGCGGGGTGTTCCAACTGTTTGGGCTATTTGGGATGATTGGCGGGGCTATCGGCAAGAAGACCGACGGGATCTCGTGGGGCATCTACATCGGGGTTACCATCGCCGCCGCCGTTCTGTTCGTTGTGATGATTACGGCGGGCAGTGGGGACGCCGGGGATTCCATTAGCGCATCGTCGCAGACGTCGAGTAACCGCAGCGTTTCGTCAGAACCGGCTCCGCGTTCCGAGCCTGCCAATAGTTTCGGCAATGGCGACCACTTGATTGGATTGGACATCCAGCCGGGGACGTACAGGGCTACGTGCGATGGTGGATTTATCGGCATGTGCTACTGGGCGAGGCACAGCAAAGAGGGCGGTCAATATGGCATAGCAGGCATGACCATCATCGCCAACGACAACAAAGAGGTAGGTAGCCAAGCTATCGTGGACATACTTACGTCCGACTACAGGTTCGAGTCCACGGGCTTTGAGCGCTGGCAGAAGGTTAACTAGCAAGCCGAGCGAGGTGGGCAAGTGTCTGCTCCCCTCACCTCCCCCCGCAGCGCCCACAACCGCCGATACCAGCCCGCCAGCTCAGCAAGCGAGTACGCCGCGTTGGCGGGGCTTGGGTTAGGCACGAGATACACCCGCGCCTCCCCAATGCTCCGCGCTTGCAAGCCAAGCTCTAGGGCGGCCGGGCGCTCGCCCGCGCCGTAGCGCAGGTATGCCCGGTACGCCACCGCGCCGTGAAAGCAGACGATTTGCGGGCGATAGCGCTCCAGTTTGGCGCGCAGGACGGGCGCCCAGCGGCGGTAGTCGGCGGCGCGCAGGTCGGACGCGCCGCGCGTGGGGCGCTTGACGACGTCGGTTAAGCCTATGCCCTGAGCAAGCAGCAAGCGGTCGCGGCTGGCGGAGGGCGGCGCGGCGAAGATTCCGGCGCATTCCAGGGCGCGCCAAAAGCGGTTGCGCGGGGAGGCGAAGTAGCGCCCAGCTTCGGCGGACGCCACGCTTGGGTTTAACCCAACCAGAACTATGTCCAAGCCGGGGCGCAGGTAGTCGGGCAGGGTGTTCATTGGGCATCACGGGGTATCACAAGGCATCGCATCACGCATCGCGCGGCGCGTTTTACTTGTTATCACAGGGCATCGTGGCGCATCGCAAGCCATCAGTACGGCAGCCGCGTTTCGGGGTTTTCGCGGAGGTAGTGGGCTTGGCGGACGCTGAAGTCTTCTTGGAGCTGGATGGTTAGGCCGCCGTCCACTACTAGCGCGTGGCCGGTGATGAATGAGGCGTCGGCGGAGCATAGGAACGCTACCGCGTTGGCTATGTCGTCGGGGGTTCCTACGCGCCGGACGGGGTATTGGTCTTGGAAGTAGCGCAGGCCGGACGGGTTGTTGTCCCAGTTCTCTTGCTGGCGCTCGGTTACGATGTGGCCGGGGCAGATGGCGTTGACGCGGATTCCAAGCGGGCCGAAGTCTATCGCCATCTGCTTGGTTATGCCGATTACCGCCGATTTGCCCGCCTCGTAGATGAGCTTGCGCGGCGCCATTAGCAAGCCGTGAACGGAGGATATGTTGACGATGCTGGCGTTGCCGCCGGCGCTATCGCGCATATGCGGGACGGCGTGTTTGGCGGCTAGGAAGTGCGCCTTGACTAGCGTCGCCATTCCCGCGTCCCATGCGCTCTCGCTGACGGTTAGCGCGTCGCCGTCGGATTCGTGGGTAGGGCTGTATGCGTTGTTGACCAGGATGTCCAGCCTGCCCCAGAGATCGATGGCGCGGGTTACCATAGCGGCGATGTCGTCGGGATTGCCCACGTCGGCGGCGAATGGCTCGGCGACGCCGCCTGACGCGCGTATGGCGGCGGCGTTGGCTTGCGCGGCGGGCAGGTCGATGTCCGCCACCAGTACGCTCGCGCCGTCCGCGGCGAGCCGCCGGGCGGTTGCGCCGCCTATGCCCATCGCGCCGCCCGTGACTATCGCCGCCTTGCCGTGAAACCTGCCGGTGTCAGCGCTCATATTTGCCTCCGGGATGATTGCGGGAATGGGCAAGCCCCGCCTTGCCGCCTTGTTAGCGGTCAAGGCGGGGCTTGCGGTTCGCGTATCTTGTTGTCGCAGCTATCTATGCGATAGGCTGCGCGATGACGCTTTGCGATTGGCTTGCGGCTAGGATACGAGCGCCGCCTGCCGCACAACCGGCTCCAGCTGCTCATGCGCCTCTCGCAGCAGCGCCTCGGTTTCGTCCCAGCCGATGCAGGAATCCGTCACCGACACGCCGTATTCCAGCTCCGTCAGCGAGCCGTTGATGCTCTGGCTGCCGGGGTTGAGGTTGCTCTCCATCATGCAGCCGATGATGCCGTCGTTGCCCGCGATGCGCTGCTCTATGATGGAGTGCAGCGCGATGTTCTGGCGGGTGTGGTCTTTGTTGGAGTTGCCGTGCGAGCAGTCCACAAGCAGTTGCGAGGGCGCGTCCGCCTTGCTGAGCAGCGCCTGCGCCGCCGCGATAGCCTCAGGCGTGTAGTTCGGCCCATCCCTGCCGCCGCGCATAACCAGATGCCCATACGGGTTGCCGGTGGTGTGAACCACGCAGGTCTGCCCGTAGTGGTCAATGCCGAGAAAGGCGTGTTCGGAGCGCGCCGAAACCATCGCGTCCACCGCGATTTGCGCGTCGCCGTCCGTGCCGTTCTTGAACCCGACGGGCATACTCAGGCCGCTCGCCATTTGGCGATGGGTCTGGCTTTCGGTAGTGCGCGCGCCGATAGCCGCCCACGAAACCAGCCCGGCGAGGTACTGCGGCACGATGGGATCCAGGAACTCGGTGGCGGTATAGACGCCCATTTCGCCGATACGCAGCAGCATTTTGCGCGCGCGCCGCAAGCCCTCGCCGATGTCGAAGGTGTCGTTGAGATAGGGATCGTAGATCATCCCTTTCCAGCCGACCGTTGTGCGCGGCTTTTCGAAATAGACGCGCATCACGATGAGCATGCGGTCGGCGAGGGCGTCTTGCAAGCCCTTAAGCCGTTGCGCGTACTCTATCGCCGCGCCCTCGTCGTGAACCGAGCATGGGCCCGTGATGACCATGAATCGCTCGTCGTCTCCCCGCAGGATTGCCTGGATCTGTCGCCTGCCCTCCAGCACGACCGCCTCCACGTCTTCGGTCAGCGGCAGTTCGTTGACAAGCCCCACGGGGCTGACAAGCGGTTCGGTGCTCATCACATTCACATCCCTCGCCGGTGATGGTTGCATTGCGGTTGCCTCTCTTTCCTTTCTGCGCCTATCGCGCTATGCGTTGTTTAATGATTGCTTGCTGTTTCGCTAACTTGGGTTGCCATCCGATTGCTATGCGATTGTTGCGCTATCCTCGCCGCGCGCGCTTTGGCGGATGAGTGGGAATGGCAAACAAAAACCCCAGCGCCGCCGGCTGGGGTCTTGAATGCCTTGTGTGGTATCGCAGTCCAGTTAAGACGCCAAGCCTCCGCCGACGGTATTTGCGTCGGTAAAGTAATAATAGGCGTAGCTGGCGCGTGTGCGCGAATTGGTTGAGTTACACATCGAGGATATTGTATAGGGTTTCACAAAGTATTGTCAACAAAAAGTTTAGCGCAAATCAAAATCGCCGCGCGTCAAGGCGCGCTAGTTACCAGCGCAGCTTGAATTGGGAGGCGTCCATTCCCACATGCCCTATTACAATGCGCGTGTTTCCCACCACATGGTCATAGCGCATATCGGCGACTACCCAAAGAGAGTTGACTTCGACCATCCTAGGATGGCGCTCGCCGGATGGGCGAGTAGGCTGTTCGGCAACGATGTACCGCGCCTTTGCCTTCGGGATATGGATGGGGCAGTGTTCTTTGGTCAGATGATTGTTATCGGTTAGCCACCGAACTACCTCGACTAGCAGTTGCCGCCAATCGGTTATGGCAACCGACGAATTGTCAGGAAACATCACTTGCTTTGGCGAGGGGGTTCCCCTGTGGGGTTGGAAACCGGATAGCGAGCGCCAATCGTCGGTTGGCGCGCCCGGCGATGGGCTAGTGGAAATTGCCGCCGCCCTCGCCTGTTCGCCCTCCTCATCCAGCATCACCGCCACCCCAAGCTCGCCCGCCCGATCCCGCTGCTGCGCCGCAATGCGCCGCCCATAAACCACCGCCGCCGCGTCATCGCCACTCACCTTTCGCAGCGCAACCGCGCCCGCCGCCGCCCGCTCAATGTCGCCATCATCAATAGTCACCGACGCCTGAACCACGAACCACATATCCGCACCGTCGTCTATACGCAGCCCTCGCGCGACAATATCGGTTCTATCAAGCAAGCCATCCTCCGCCGCCGTGATGCGCCCCGCGTCAAACGCCTCGCCAACCGCCTCCTCAAACCGCGCCTCCCAGACATCATTCACCCTAATGGCGGACCTGTGCGAATCCGCGCTAACCGCTCTTATGCGTCGCACATCGTACTCTCGCGCCAGCCGCGGCAGCAACTTCCTGACCGACTCGCGCTCCAGCTCCCACCCCCTCAGCCGCCCGTCCATATCGCCAACCCGCCTGTCTATGCTGTCAACTCGCCCGTCAATATCGCCGACCCGCTTGTCTATGCTGTCAACTCGCCCGTCAATATCGCCAACCCGCCTGTCTATGCTGTCAACTCGCCCGTCAAGGTCGCCAATCCGCTTGTTCATGCTCGCCATTTCAGCGGCAACTTGCTCAAACCGCGCGTCCATACGGTCAATCCGCTCTTTGGTCAATTCCTGTTGAGCAACAACCCGCGCCAGCAGATCTTCCATCCGATCCTGCCGCTCTTCCATCCGGCCTTGGCGCTCTTCCATCCGGTCCATTCGCTCAGCCACCTGAGCTATCTGCTGGATCATCAGCTTTTGCGTCTGCTGCATCTCCTGAATCTGCAGATCCATCCGGTCTATTCGCTGGATCATCAGCAGTTGCGTCTGCTGCATCTCCCGCACAATATCGGGCAACTCCAGCAGCCCGTCAGTCAGCAGCGCCCGCTGCGCCGCCCGCCGAAACTCTTCGTTGTTGTCAAGCAGATCCAGCAGATCCTGCGAAGTTCGTATCTCAACTACCATTGCGCGCCTCCTGCGCCCCTATTATAGCGCACATTGCCTCATAGCGCATATCGCCAATTTCAAAATCACCCTTGACACGCGCCCAACCGGCAGCAACGGCAAATACGCTCGCCCAACCAACCGGAAACGCCGCCTACCCCCTACCGCCCCCGCGCGTAGCTATCCCGCAGAGTCACCGCGCGGTTGAACACAGGCCGCCCCTGCGCCGAGTCCTCGCCATCAACGCAAAAATAGCCCAACCGCTCAAACTGGTAGCGGCTGCCGGGCGCGGCGGCGCTGAGGCTGGGCTCCAGCTTAGCCCCGTCTATGGTCACCAGCGATTCGGGGTTTAGGGCGGATAGCCAGTCGCCGGCGTCGGTGTCTTCGTCGGGGTTCCAGCGGGTGAAGAGGTGGGCGTAGAGGCGAACCTCTGCGTCTAGGGCGTGGGCGGCGGATACCCAGTGGAGGGTAGAGCGCACTTTGCGGCCGTCAGAGGAGGAGCCGCCGCGCGTGGCGGAGTCGTAGGCGCAATGCAGCTCGGCTATCTCGCCGTCGGGGGCGCGAATGACCTGTTCGCAGCGGATGAAGTAGCCGTAGCGGAGGCGCACTTCGCGGCCGGGGGCGAGCCGGTAGAAACGGCGCGGCGGGTTTTCCATGAAGTCGTCGCGCTCTATGTAGAGTTCGCGCGAAAACGGGACGCGGCGCGTTCCGGCGGAGGCGTCTTCGGGGTTGTTGATGGCGTCAAGCCAGTCGGTTTCGCCGTCGGGGAAGTTGGTGATGACCACTTTTAGGGGGCGCAGGACTGCCATTGCGCGAGGGGCGGTTTTGTTTAGGTGGTCGCGGAGGCTGTGTTCCAATAGGCGTATGTCTATGATGGCGTCGTTCTTGGCGACGCCTATGCGGTCGCAGAAATCGCGGATCGCCTCAGGCGTGTAGCCGCGCCGCCGCAAGCCGGCTAGGGTGGGCATTCGGGGATCAGTCCAGCCGCTTACGTGGCCGCCGTCCACAAGCTGCAGCAGGCGGCGCTTGCTGAGGACGGTGTTGCTCAGGTTTAGGCGCGCGAACTCTATCTGGCGGGGCGCGTACAAGTCTAATTCCCGCAAAAACCAGTCGTAGAGCGGGCGGTGGTCTTCGTATTCCATCGTGCAGATGGAGTGCGTTATGCCCTCAATGGAGTCGCTTTGCCCATGCGCGAAGTCGTACATCGGGTAGATGCGCCAGTCGCCGCCGGTGCGGTGATGCTCGGCGTCCATTATGCGATACATCACCGGATCGCGCATATTCAGGTTGGGCGACGCCATATCAATCTTGGCGCGCAGGACGTATTCGCCCTCCGCGAACTCGCCCGCTTTCATTCGCTCCAGCAGCGCAAGGTTGTCCTCAGGCGAGCGGTCGCGGTCGGGGCTTGGCTTGCCGGGCTGCGTCAGCGTGCCGCGGTGTTCGCGGATTTCGTCTTGGGATAGGCTGTCCACATACGCCTTGCCCTCAAGCGTCATGCGCTTGGCGAATTCGTAGAGCTCGGCGAAGTAGTCGGATGCGTAGAACTCGCGGTCTTGCCAGTCAAAGCCCAGCCAGCGCACATCGCGCTTTTGGGATTCCACATATTCCACGCTCTCTTTGGCGGGATTGGTGTCGTCAAAGCGCAGGTTGCACAGCCCGCCGAACTCCGCCGCCAGCGCGAAGTTGAGGCAGATGGACTTGGCGTGTCCGATGTGCAAATAGCCGTTGGGCTCCGGGGGAAAGCGGGTGTGGACGCGCCCGCCGAACCTGCCGGCGGCGTTGTCTTCGTTGACGGCTTGCTGTATGAAATTGGACGATTCGCTTGTAGTCATAGCGGTAGTCATGGCGTCCTTTGCTGCGATTGGCTGGCGCGCTGGGCTGTTTTATTAGGGGGCTTGGCGTTGGATGCGCTTTTGGATGCTTGGGATTGGCAAGCGGGGATCTGCGATTGTCTAGGCGGCGGGCGATTGGCTAGTCTGCCTAGTCGTCGGCAGCCTCCATCTGGGCGCGCTGCTCGAACTCTATCATAAAGCTGAGCGCGGCGTAGATTAGGATCTCTAGCGTAAGGCCGGCTAGGGCGGCGAGCTGCATCTCGAAGAACGCGAACATCTGGGTGATGAATATGCCCACGAGCGCGCCGCGCTGGAACCAGAGATAGGCGCTGAGGCGGGATACGCGCAGCCTGTACGCCCCGAATAGGGTGAGCAGGGACGCCGCGCCCGCGGACGCCAGGCGCGCCCAGCCTGAGAAGGCGAGCTCGGCGCTCTGCTGCTGGAATAGCAGCGCGATGATTTGGCCTATCTGCGCGAGGGACAGCGCCACGAGGACGACCACAATGCCCGCGATGAACCAGCGGTTGAGGGCGACGCGCTCGTATGCCCGCAGCATCCACTCGCGCGAGCGCATATAGATGCCGGGGTCGTCGGATTCGGTGGCGGCGCTGCCGTGTATGTACTCGCGCAGGGTTCGGGCGAGCGGGTCGGCCGGGTCGGCGCGGTCGAGCAGCCCGATGATTTCCTGGCGCTTGGATCTGCCCATAGCGCCGCCGCCAACGAGTTCCAGACGGTTCAGCGCGTTGGACAGCGCCGCGTGGGGGCTGACCGCCTGCCGCCGCGCAAGCACGCGCATCACCAGGAATATGGATATGAAGATAATGTATATCAGCCCGATGGTGGGCGAAAAGAAGTAGTTGTTGTCGCTGGTTATGAACTTGCCGAGTTCGTCAATGAATGTGCCGAACCCGATGCCGCCGAGTATGGCGGATATTCGCAGGCTGACCTGCCCTAGGCTTGAGAAGAGCAGCAGCAGGGCGAGCAGCATAAACAGGCCGCCCCAAAGCATATGCGCGATGTGCAAGCCGCCGCCGCCTATGGACGGGTAGCCCGTAGCCGCCAGAAAGCCGCGTATGCCGAGCACGGATGCGGCGCTCGCCACCAGGAACATCTCTATGAGCTCAGGCGCGTTTGTGTTGCGGACGAAAACAAGTCGGTTTCGCATATGGGACTTTCCCCCCTTATAATATGCCGATTATTATGCCGGCTGACGCGCCGACTAGCCCTTTTCGCTTGACGCCGGGCGCTGCGCCTGCATTGCCATCTTAGCAGCCGCATCGCCGCTATCGTCGCTCTCTATGCGGGATGGCGCGCGGCAATCTGCATAGTAGCATATTGCGGCGGGCGGCGCATCGCGTATTGTTTGCGCGATTAGTGTACACTTGTTGATAGACGGGTTTCGCGCGGCGGTTGGATTTGGCAATGGCAAGCGGGGGGACGCCACTTTTTAGAAAAGGCAAGCAAACTTTTGGATGCAGATGGGATATTCGGTTAAGAATAGCGGGCAGGGCTTTAATTCCAAGATAGAAAAGTGGAGTGGTTATGAATTCTCAGGTGGATGAGATATTGCGGGGATGCTACGACCTGCATGTACATGCGGCGCCGGACGGGAGCGCGGCGCGGCGGATGGACGCCATGGAAGTGGCGCGCTGCGCGTATGAGGCTGAGATGGGCGGGTTTGTGCTGAAGTCGCACGATTACAATACCGCGCCGCTGACATACGCGCTGAACCGGATGTATCCGGGCTTGCGGGTGTTCGGGGCAATAGCGCTCAATCGCGCGGTGGGCGGCATAAATCCCGCAGCGGTGGAGGTCGCCGCCGGGCTGGGCGCGCAGGTGGTTTGGATGCCCACCTTTACGGCAGACTTCTGGATGCGCTTGCAGGGCGGCGCGGGCGGCGGCCTGCGCGTGGCGGACGATGACGGCAATCTCTGCGCGGGCGTGGGCGAAGTATTAGAGATCATCGCCGCCAACGATATGACGCTGGCGTCCGGCCACATATCGCCGGCCGAGGCTATCGCGCTGTTCGCGGCGGCTAAGGCGCAGGGCGTTGCGCGAATGATAGCCACGCATCCGGGCGGCATAGCCACGCTTGACGAGCAGCGGCGGATGATAGCGCTGGGCGCGTATCCCGAATACACATTTCTGGCGTGCATGCCCTCGCGCAACGCCATCACGCCGCCCAAGCTTGTGGCAACGCTGCGCGATTTGGGCGTGGACAACTGCATCGTGACCACCGACTTTGGGCAGTGGGTCAACCCGCCGCCCGCGGAGGGGATGCGTATGGCAATCGCGGCGCTGCTGGACGCGGGGATGAGCGGGGATGAGGTTGCGGCGCTGGTCAAGCGCAACCCGGCGCGGCTGGCGGGGGTGGAGTAATGCCGCGCTAAGGCAAGCAGTGCGCTAAGGCGGGATGCCATGCCGCAGATATGGTTGCGGATATAGCATTGAGTAGATGCCGCGCTAAGGCGGGATGCCGCCGGGCGCGTAGCAACAGACGCGCCCAACGCGGGATGCCGATTAGGCCGGGATGTAGGGCGGGATGCTACAAATCCTGCAACTGCGGCAACACGCGCTCGCTCATCAGCGTTAGCGAGTTTAGCCACTTGTCCCGATCTTGCTCCCAGTCGTGGCAGAGGAGGAGCAGCGTTCCAAAGCCACCTACGTCCGTGTGCAGCTTGCGGATGCGGTGGGCTACCTCGTCGGGATCGCCCACTATCCACAGGTTTTGCAGCATATATTCGGGGGTGAGCGCCTCGTCGGGCATATCGGGGTCGGTCTTTAGGCCGTCAAGCCCTCTGCCGCTGCCGAGCAGGGGGATCCAGTAGTCGGTGAAGAACCGGCCGAAAGTATGCAGCGCGTCTTTGCGGGCTTGCTCGCCGTCCTCCGCAACGAACACTTCGCGCGAGACGCGCCATTGCTCGCGGGAGGGCGTCTTGCCGCCGCGCGCCGCGCCCTTGGCGACGACTTCCCAGTGGCTAGGGAGGAATGTGTCGTGCAGAAAGCAGGTGCTCAGCGGCAGCCAGCCGCGCTCGCCCACGATTTCCAGCGTGCCGGAGTACGGGCTGCTGCCCGCCACCGCGATGGGCGGATGCGGCTTTTGGTAGGGCGTCATATGAAAGCCCAGCCGCCTTTCGGGGACGGCGTCCGGCAGCCTGCCGGGGAAGAACCGGCTGTCGTACTCAAACGGCTCGCCCCGCCAGATTTTGAGTATCAGGTCAATCGCCTCATACAGGCGCTCGCGCGGGCTGCCCTCATCGGCGTCCAGCCCGAACATCTCGCTGTCGGTGGAAGGCCCGCCCGAACCGATGCCCAGATACACGCGCCCGCGCGACATATGGTCAAGCATCGCAATGCGGTGCGCCACATGCGCCGGGTGGTGATAGTGCAGCAGCGACACGCCCGTGCCGAACCGCATCCGCTCGGTAGCCCCCAGCGCCCGCGCGATAAAGATCTCCGGCGAGGGCATATTCTCCCAAGGCAGCGTGAAATGCTCCCCAATCCACGCCTCCGAATAGCCCAGCGCGTCGGCATGCGCCATCAGCGCGAGGTCTTCGGCGTAGGTATCGGCGTGCGCGCGGTGCGGGTAGTGGAGGGGCATTAGGAATAGGCCGAGTTGCATGGGGGGAAGTCCTTGTGTGTGAGATGGGTTAGGTATCAGGCGTTAGCGGGGATTATAGCAGATTGTAGCATAAGGGGGTTGGGGGATGTAGGGGGTGTTCGGGCGGGTGGCGTTTTCATACGGGTAGTCAATCGCATCAATCGTTGCGGATAGTTGGATGGGGTCGCCATATCTATCTGCGTTATCATTTGGATGGCAAGTTGCCAAACTCTTAAATCATCTAAAAAGACGCGCTACCTTTAGACGAATGGCAATGCCGCGCTGATTTAATTTGCGATTTGGTGGTATGATACGGATATGCTAATGATATGGCGCGAAACGCAGGCGTCAGGGGGGAATGGCTTATGACTATCGGCAAGATGCGCGAATACGCGATTGCGAACCGCGAGGATCCCGAAGAGTACGAATTTGTGGATTCGGAGTTCGAATCCGGGACCGAAAAGTGGGAAAGGGCGGCGGATGAGCGGGGATACCCAAGCTGGGGAATGGTTCCCGACCCGGATCCCGTTGGGGACGGGATGCGGCAGTTTCCCGTCAAAAGCGATGTCTATCTGATACTTGAGGCGCACTTTCGCAATCGCCCGGACGCGCTTGTGGGCGGCGGCGGCTACCTCGCGTGGGATCCGGCGGACATATACGCCAAGCTGGTCCCCACGCTTATGGTGGCATTCGGCGTGGATCCCAAGCGCATAGTAGAGCGCAACGCCTATCTCGTCTGGGAAGTGGGCAAGCCGCCGGATGCGGTGATAGAGATTGCGCGGGAAAGTACGAAAGACGCCAACTTGACGACCAAGCGGGATATTTACGCGGCGCTGGGGATACGCGAATACTGGCGGCTTGATGTGACGAATGGCGCGCTCCACGGCGAGCCTTTCGCGGGGGAGTATCTGGCGGACGGAGTGTATCGGCGGTGTGAGACGCGGGCGGAGGCTGATGGGCGGGTGTGGGGGTATAGCGGGGTGATGGGGGTGAACCTGATATGGGATGGCGAGAGGGTGCAGTTCAATATGCAAGACCCTGTGACCGGCAGATACTGGAAGGGACTTCGTGAAACGATACGCGAGCGCGAGGCGTTTAGGGCGGAGACAAGGGCAATTGAGACGGAGACGGCCAAACATAGGCAAGCCCGAAAGGTTGCAGAGGCGCAGATAGCTAAGTATCGGCAAGAGCGCGAGGCCGAAGAGGCGCGCATAAGGGAGCTTAAGGCTGAGATTGCCCGGTTGCGCGGGCAACGCGGCGATAGCGCCCTGCCCTAACCGGCGATTTGATGGTATGCTAACAGGCACAGCGCGAAACGCAAGCATCACGGGGAGCGAACTATGACTACTGCCAAGATAGACGTCGGGGCGCATGTCAACGGCGTGGTCGCGCCGGAGCGGGGGTTGGCTGCGCCGGAGCAAGATTACCCGGACTGGAGCTTTATCCCCGACCCCGAGCCGATTGAGGACGCAATGCAGCAGGAATTCGCTAATACCAAAATCAGAGATCTGATTCGCACATACTTCTCCGACCGGCCCGATGTGCTGGTGGTGGGAGAGCCCAATCTCGCTTGGGACCGCACGAATCTAAACACCAAGCTTGTCCCTGACCTATTAGTGGCATTCGGCGTCAATGTTGAGCAAATAATGGGCAGGAACGGCTACTGCATCTGGGAGGTGGGCAAGCCACCGGATGTGGTGATGGAGGTGGCGTCCCCCCGCACAAAGGACAATGACCTGACCGATAAGCGCGACCGCTACGCCTCGCTTGGTATAAGCGAATACTGGCGAGTCGACCCGACGAGCGGCGCTCTCTATGGCGATCCGATAATAGGGGAGTATCTGGTGAATGGGGAATACAAACGGTATGAGATGCGCGCGGAGCCTGATGGTCTCTTCTGGTGGGGGTATAGCAGGGCGCTGGGAATAAACCTGTGCTGGGATGGCGCCCGCGGGCGATTCATTACGCAAAACCCTGAGACCGGCGCGTACAGGATAGGGGTTCTTGAAGTGGAACAGGAGCGCGATGCCGCCTTGGACCGGGCCGCCGATGCCGAGGCGCGCGCCGAAACCGCTGAGGCGCGCAATAGGGAACTGGAGGCCGAGATCGCGCGGTTGCGCGGAGAACGCTAATCCTCTGCGCTCGCCCACCCGCAACGGCAATGCCCGCCGATGCGGGAACTACAGGAACCTTTGGATAAGCGCCACCGCCGCTATTATCGCGCCTGACGCGCCTATTAGACGCCAAGTCATGCGCGTTTCCATCTCCGCCACGCGCGTTTCTATCTGCGCCACATCCGCTTTGGTCGCCAGATGCTCATACGCGCCTTCCAATCGCGCCATGCGCTCTGTGATTGGCGGGTCAGTCATAGTTGCCATATTATCTTGCCCCCTAACATTATCAGACTATAGGCGATATTGGCGCGGGGCGCAAGGGTGCGAACCATTGACTTGCCGGATGCTACAAGAACCGCACGATAAGCCCCACCGCCGCTATTATCACGCCAGCCGCGCCTATCATGCGCCAAGTCAGGCGCGATTCCATCTGCGCCATTTGCTGCGTTAGGCGGAGCTCTAGCTCTGCCACATCCGCCTTCGTCGCCAGACGCTCGTGTGCGCCTTCCAAGCGCGCCATTGGCTTTGTGATTGGGGCAGTCGTGGTTGACATTTTTTTATCCCCCGACGACGGCGGTTCTCGCCGATGCGGGAACTAGAGGAACCTTTGGATGAGCGCCACCGCCGCTATTATCGCGCCTGACGCGCCTATCAGACGCCAAGTCATGCGCGTTTCCATCTCTGCCATGCGCGTCTGTAGCTGCGCCACATCCGCTTTCGTGGCCAGATGCTCATACGCGCCTTCCAGCCGCGCCATTCGCTCGGTGATTGGTTCGGTCATAGTTGCCCTTGGCAAACCTCGCTGACTCAGGAACTACAGAAACCGCACGATAAGCGCCACCGCCGCTACTATCGCGCCTGACGCGCCTATCAGACGCCAAGTCATGCGCGTTTCTAGCTGCGCCATACGCGATTCCATCCGCGCCATTTGCTGCGTCAGGCGGAGCTCTAGCTGTACCAAGTCAGCCTTGGTTGCCAGATGCTCATACGCGCCTTCCAAGCGCGCCACTCGTTCAGTGATTGGATCAGTCATAGTTGCCATTTCTTATCCCCCTAACGCCTCTAACATACCTGACACATTAGACTATATGCGAAATTTATGGGGCGCGCAAGGGCGCTCGGATGCGGATGGGCGGCGCGGCGCGCGAGCGTTTGCTTAAGGCAATGCCCACGCGCGCCAAGCCCGCGCAGCGGCGGACGATGCGGCGGCGGCCGTTGGGCTTGCGAGGCGAGGCGGCTTTGGGCGCTGGGCAAGCCCAACCCGTCAGCGCGTATGCGCCGCAACCCGCCCCGTCCGCGCGCAGCCGCATGCGATACAGGGCGGCGCGCGATTAGCGGAATGTTATCGTAACCTCGACCTGCGAGCCGATGGGCAACGGGTTGGGAAAGACGTTGCTGTACACGAATGCCTGAATCTCAAATCGATCCTCAGCGCAACCGGCATCGTTGAAATCGGTCGACGATGGGCTGGAATCTTCCCAGTCAGAGCTGCCTGGGCGGTCCAGTGTCAGTTTGACTAAGTCGGACGGCGGCAGGCACTTATCCAACTCAAGGAACAGAGTTCTTAGATCCGTGTTGTACACGAGGTATCGGATGGTGAATTCTGTTCCACCATACTGGAAATCGTCGTCGGTTATGCTGCCGTATCGCTGTACAGTTCCGCCGCTTTCTTCGTAGTCGGCGTAGCCGGTCAGGAAGCCGGAGCCGTGCTGGGAACTTATCGTTGCCGACCAGGTAACTATGGGCGGCTCCGTGGCGGTGGCCGTCGGCGTAATCGTAGGCGTAGCCGTCTGCGTGGGCGTAGCCGTGATTGTGGGCGTCCGCGTTATCGTAGGCGTGGGCGTGATTGTAGGCGTGAGCGTTTGCGTTGCCGTTGCCGTCAGAGTGGGCGTCGGCGTAATTGTGGGCGTGAGCGTTTGCGTCGACGTGATAGTGGGCGTGAGCGTCTGCGTCGCCGTCGGAGTAGGCGTCGGGGTAAGCGTCTGCGTTGCCGTCGGGGTGAACGTCTGCGTTGCCGTAGCAGTGTAGGTTTGCGTAGGCGTGGGCGTGAATGTCTGCGTAGGCGTCGGGGTGAACGTCTGCGTGGGGGTGGGCGTGAATGTCTGCGTTGCGGTAGGCGTGGGAGTTGCCGTAGCCGTTTGCGTGGGCGTGTGCGTTATGGGGGTGGGCGTGTGCGTAATCGGCGTGTTGGTCGCCGTGAGCGTGGCGGTGGGCGTGAGCGTCTGCGTCGCCGTAGCCGTGTATGTAGGCGTGGGGGTATAGGTTGGCGTGGGCGTGTAGGTCGCCGTTGGCGAGTATGTGGGCGTGAGCGTTATCGTAGCCGTGGGCGTAATCGTGGCCGTTATCGTGGGGGTAGGCGTGGGCGTTGCCGTGGCGCCGGGGCGCGGCGGCTGAGTAACCTGCGTTGCCGTCGGGGTAGGCGTGGGAGTTCCCGTAGCTGTAGGCGTTCCTGTCGTCGTGGGCGTGGCGACGGGGCGCGGCTGGGTGACCTGCGTGGGAGTAGGCGCGGGGCGAGTTCCGCCCGTTACGCGCGTAGGCGTGCGCGTGGGAACGGATACGCTGGTTCGCGTAGGCGTGGGCGTGATGGATGGCGTAGGCGTGATGGACGGCGTTTGGGTTATCGTGGGGGTGGGCGCCGGCGTGAATGTGGGCGCCGGCACGGCGGTGGATGTGAATGTCGGCACGGGCGTGCGCGTGGGATCGTTGTCGTCATCGTTGTTGTTGTTATTGTTGTTGCCGCCGCTGCCGCCTCCGCCGCTTTGCCGGCGCGGGGGTTCGGTGGGCTGAGGCTGCGCGGTGGGGCGCGGCTGCCGGGTGGGCTGGGCGATGGGCGAGCTTGCGGGTTCGGGCGTGACCGTGCGCTGGGCGTCGTCGGGGGACGCCGGGGTAGCGGCGGGGGTTGCGCCGGCGGGCGCGGTTGCCGCCGGAGCGGGCGTTGCGTTGGGCGAGGCGGGCGTTGCGTCGGGGGGCGCGGACGCCGGCGCGGATGTCGCGTTGGGAGGCAATGGCGTTTGGGATGCCAGGCGGGCGCGAACCGCCGGGGGCGGCGTCGCCGAGCCGTTCCATACCAGGACGGGCGGCGGGATGGTCGCGGTGGCGGGCAATGGCGTGAGCGTGGGAACCACGGTGAGCGTGGGTATGGGCGTCAGCGTGGGGATAGCCGTTATGGTCAGGACGGGCGTGAGCGTAGGCTGCGGCGTGAACGCGATTATCTGCGCGGTCGCCGCGGGCGTGGCTTGGTTGTTGTCATCGTCGTCGTCATCGTCGTCATTATTGCGCCGCCTATCGCGCTCATTATCCGACGAGCCGCCGGATTGCGAGGGCGCGGTTGTAGGCGCGGCGGTTGCGGGCGGCGGACGCGGCGTTTGGAATATGAGCTGCGGGGGCGCGGTGGTAGCCACTGCCTCGGTCGTGGGAACGATGGGCAAAGGCGTGTCGGTGGGCAGCGGCGGCGGCGTATTGGTTTCGGCCGGCGCGGGCGTGTCGGTTGATTCGGGCGCGGGGGGTTCGGTTGATTCGGGCGCGGGGGTATCGGCGACTTCGGGCGTGGATGACGCCTCGGCGGCAGCCTCAGGGGTTGCGCCGTCGGGGTTCACGAACTGGACGACGGGCGCGGGATCGCGCGGCGGCGGGGGCAGCACGGCGAAACCGCCCACGGCGGTGGCGGTGCTGACCACCGCGCCGCTGACGACCAGCAGTGTGGTCGTTATTGAACTGCTTTCACCGAAGGGAACCATCTGACTCTATCCGCGTTGCGCTTTGGCTAATTCGCGCTACGACTAGATGCGCCTATGCGCGCTCCTTGATATGCGGGGATGCGCGGGCGGCGCTTTGCTTGCGCCTAGATGCGCCGCGCTCGCTTGCGTTCTTGTGTTTTTGCGGGATTTCGGGCTATCCGCCCAGCAAGCCCATCAGCACGATTATCGCCGCCATTGGCGGGTAGAACATCGCCAGCGACGACACAATCATTGATTGCACAAGCCCGTTGCGCTTGTCTTTCTTCTGCTCGGACACATCCATAGAGTAGTCTATGTCGTCTTCGTCCACCTTGCGGACGGATTCGTGGAGGGCGCGGTACAGGCGCTCTTGCGACTGGAAGTGCGCGTCCAGCAGCCAAAAGCCCAGCACGGGCAGGCATATCACGAATATGGGCACCGACTCCACCGAGTCGGAGTTGCTGACGAACAGCCCCAGCAGGGTAGCCGCCAGGATGATAGTCCAGCCTTTGAGCAGGATGGAGTTGTTCTCCAGCCGGTCGATGCTGCGCTGGATGAACTCCAGGTGTTTGGGCTTGTTCTCTACGATAACGAACTGGTCGGGGCGATTGCGCCCTCTGCCTCCGCCTCCGCCGCCGCTCGCGCCCGTCGCTCCGCCCGTTGGGGGCGGCGTCTGCGGCTGCGGCGCGCGCCGCTGCTGCGTCTGCTGTTGCCGTTCTCGCTCTAGTGTGGTAACCATTGCATTGCCTCGCGCTTGGGGGTTTCGGATGCGGGCATTTCCTATTTGAACGCCGTCGAAAACGCCTTTAATCGCCCTAAACCCCGATGATAATTCCGTGTATGATTTATACCTTAAATCCGCGCGTTAGACAAGGTTTGTTGGGTTGGATTTCGGGCTTGCGGGCGGGTGTTGATGATATACTTGTTTCGCGGCGGCGTCCTCTTGTTATCCGCCGTTGGTCGCCGCATTAGCCGCCGCGCGTTTCATACTAATTTTATACTAATATGTTATACAACAATTTAGCGTAACAAGCAAGCCTATTTTTGGCAGTTTCGCTAACATATTTGCCCGCAACGCAAATACTTTCGTAACATAGGGCGGCTAAATCTAGGGCGAACAGCCCGCCGCCGGGCGCAAGATGCGAATTCGCGCCCGTTTTTGGGCGATAGCGGCGAATTTCAGTGAGATTTTCGTAAGTCAAGACAGGAATATGATATGGCGCGAATTACGGCGCAAGGCATAGCGCAAGATGCGGCTCAAGCGGCGCCGGGCGCGGCGAAAGGCTTGCTCGGCGGCGCAACCGTGGTGGAGGTGGGCGAGGGCGTGGCGGTTGCGTATTGCGGCAAGACGCTGGCGCAGCTGGGCGCGGATGTGGTCAAGGCGGAGCCGCCGCAGGGGGATGCGACGCGGCGGGCGGGGCCGTTCCCCGGCGACGCGGCGCATCCTGAGAAGAGCGGGCTGTTCCTGGCGCTGAACGCGAACAAGCGCGGGGTGGCTATCGACCTGAGCGCGGCTGAGGGCGCGGAGGCGTTACGGCGGCTGGCGGCGCGGGCGGACATCGTGCTGGAGGATACGCCGAGCGCGCGGCTGGACGAACTTGGACTTGGCTACGACGTTCTCTCGCAAAGCAACCCGGCGCTTGTGATGGCGTCCATATCGCCGTTTGGCAAGATTGGGCCTTTCGCGGGCTATAAGGCAACCGACCTGACGCTGTTTCATATGAGCGGGCAGGCTCATAGCTTGCTTGGGCCTGTGGAATCGCCGGATGACGCGCCGCCAATGCGCGCGGGCGGCGAGCAGACGGGGCTAGTGGCGGGAATGGCGGCGGCTACGGCGGCGCTGATGGCGCTGTTTCGCGCGCGAATGACGGGCGCGGGCGCGCATATAGATGTGTCGGCGCACGCGGCTATGGCGACGCAGCTCATAAGCGCGCTGGCGGGCAGCTCATTCGGCAAGCCGGCGCCCCCGCGCGACATATCGCAGGCGCGCGAGGCGGCTACGGGCGGCGTGGTGGCGGCTGTGGGCGGCGTCTTGCCCTGCAAAGACGGCTACGTCGCCATATCGCCGCGCGAGGACGCGCAGTGGCAGCGCTGGGTGGATCTTATGGGCAATCCCGAATGGGCGTCCGAAGAGCGCTTTGCCACGCGCGAGGGCAGGGAGCGCAATTTCCCCGAACTCTGGGAACTCGTTGGGCAATGGACGCAATCGCGCTCCAAGCATGAGATAGCGCGAATGGGGCAGCAAAGACGCATCCCTTGCTTTCCCGTGAACACCGTCAGCGATCTGTTTCGGGACGAGCATCTGCGGGAGCGCGAATTTTTCGTTGAGCTGGCGCATCCGATAGCGGGGACGCTGCGGTATCCGGGCGCGGCATATCGGCTGTCCAACGCGCGGCTGCCGCTGGCGGAGCGGCCGGCGCCGCTGCTTGGGGAACACAATGATTTGCTTGGGGAGGATGTGTGATGCTGCCGCAAGCCGATAACTATGCCGCCAATCCTGCTACGAATACGGGCGCGGGCAATCTGCCGCTCGCCGGCGTCCGCGTTCTTGACCTGAGCTGGATAATCGCAGGCCCTACGGCAACGCGCTTTTTGGCGATGATGGGCGCTGAGGTAATCAAGGTTGGCAGCGCGCGGCGGCCGGATCCGTCCACGCGCGGCGCGCCGTTTCAGGCGTACAACCAGTCCAAATTGTATGCCGCGCTGAACATATCTACGCAAGAGGGGCTTGAACTCGCGCTGCGATTGGCGGCGGTGTGCGACGTTGTGGTGGAAAACTTCGCGGCGGGCGTGATAGAGCGGCTTGGGCTGGGCTATGACGAATTGCGGCGGCGCAACCCCGCCGTCATAATGGTTTCGTCATCCGGCACGGGGCATAGCGGGCCGGATAAGGATTATGTGGCGTATGGCAGTTTGCTGCAGTACTATACGGGCTGGAACTCGGTATCGGGCAATCCGGGCGGCGAGCCGATAAAGGGCGGGTTGTGGGCGGATCCGTGGGTTGGGATGGAGTTGGCGATGGCAGCGGCGGCGGCGCTCAATCATCGCGCGGCGAGCGGGCAGGGGCAGTATGTGGACTTTTCTATGGCGGAGGCGCTCACGGCGGGCATCCCGGCGGCGCTGCTGGATTATCAGATGAACGGCCGCGAGCGCGAGCCGCAAGGCAACGCGGATGCTCAATACGCCCCGCACAATGTCTATCACTGCCGAGGCGCTGATAGGTGGGTAGCGGTGGCTGTAACGAATTCGCAAGAATGGCTGGCTCTGTGCTGCGTTATCGGCAGGCGTGATTTGGCGGCGGACGCGCGGCTGGCGGACGCAAGCGGGCGCAAGGCGGATGAGGGGCGGATCGACGCGGCGGTGTCGGAGTGGGCGGCGGGCTATGATGATTATGAGGCGGCGCGCTTGCTGCAAGAGGCGGGGGTTCCCGCGGCGCCGTATCTGGAGCCGGAGCGCGTGTTCCGCGACCCGCAGCTGAGGGAAAGCGGGTTTTTCGCAAGGCGGCGGACGTCTGATGGGCAAGAGCGGGATCTGCCAGGCGTGGGCTGGCGGTTCGCGGACGCGCCCGAACCGCGCGTCACGGCGGCGCCGGCGCTCGGCGACCACAACGACTATGTGTATCGGCAACTGCTTGGGCTGCCCGAAAGCGAAATCGCGCGGCTTGTCAAAGAGCGGGTTATCTACTGAGTTATCCACCGGCAGGGCGGCGCTGACGGCGGGAATGTCTTGTCAGCGTCAGCGTCAACATCGCAACATCAACACCCTAGCATCAGCAACAACGGCGGGGAGACGAATATGGCAGTTCAATACGAAAAGCGCGGCGCTATCGCGTATGTGACGATAGACAATCCGCAGAAAGCGAACATACTTGACCGCCAAACATCGGCGGAGATAGCGGAGGTTTGGAAGGATGTGTGGGAGGATTGGGATGTTCGCGCGGCGATTTTGACGGGCAAGGGTGATAGGCATTTCTGCGCGGGGCATAACCTCGCCACGCGGCCGGACATCACGGCCGAGGAGCGGGAGCGCGTGCGTGCGGAGAGTGTGTTTTGGCCGCCGGCGGGCAGTGTGAACGGGGCGAAAATCGGCGCCGACGGGCGGCTGGGCGACCACTATCCGCAGATATGGAAACCCGTCATCGGCGCGATAAACGGCTGGGCGGCGGGCGCGGGCTTTTACCTGATGCTCACATCCACCGACATCCGCATAGCCAGCGCCGAAAACGCGCGGTTCAAGTTCGCGCTGCTGAGCCAAGGCTGGGTCGGCGGCGGGCCGGGCGCCACCTATTTAATGAAACAGGTAGCCCACGCGGACGCTATGCGTATCCTGCTCACGGACGAGCCGTTTGACGCCAAAGAGGCGCTGCGAATGAACCTGATAAACGAGGTCGTGCCGCACGACGCCTTGATGGAGCGGGCGGACGAGATGGCGCAAAAGATAGCCGCGCTGCCGCCCTTGGCTGTGCGTATGATGAAAGAGTTCGTGATACGATTCCGCGAAGTTCCGGTAACGGAGGCGTGGCGCGTGCAGACGCTTATGAACGCGCTGTTGACGCAGCTCAGCGCGGATGGCGACGAGGGCAGGCAGGCGTTCTTGGAAAAGCGGCCGCCGCAGTTCAACGGCGGCATACGGCAGAAAGGCGCGCCTTATCCCGAACTGGATGATGAGCAGCGGGCGCGCCTGGACGACGTGCGCCGCGAGCTACTGGGCTAGGCGTCCAAGCGTTGGCGAGGGATAAGCCAAGCGCGATGCGATCGCAGGCCGGGCGCGATCTGATATGCGCTGAGTGCGGCAAGGCTACGCGCGCGGGCGCGAACTTCTGCGGGCATTGCGGCAGGGCGCTGTCGGGCGAGTTCGCGTGCGGGCGCTGTGGGAGGGGGAATAGCGCGGGGAATAGGTTTTGCGGGTATTGCGGGCATAGCCTCGTTGTCCCTGATATGCCTGAGGATGTGGATACGGCCGCCGTCCCTGCTATCTCTGAGGATGATAACGCGCCCGTCAGCCTTGACATATCTGAGGATGATAACGCGCCCGCTGTCCCTGATGATGCGCCCGCGCCCGTCGCCAATCCGCCGCGCGAATTCGCTTGCGCCCGCTGTGGCAAAGCGAACAGCGCCGCGAACCGATTTTGCGGCTATTGCGGGCATAGCCTTGCCGTTCCTGATGTGTCTTCTGAGGATGCGCCCACGCCCGTTGCACATCCGCCGCGCCCGCGCATGCCCTCTCGCCCGCGCATCCCATCGCTCCCCATAGCCGCCGTCGCCCATGCGCTCGCCCCGGCATCCGCGTTCATAATGGCGGGCGGCGCGCTGATGATATTGGCGGCGCATATCGCCTTGATGCGCTATGACGGCGGGGACGCGCCGGCGCTGATGACGCTGGCGTTAGCGGTGGGGATAGGCGTGTTCGGGCTTGGCGTTTTCGCAAGTCCCGCGTTGCGGCGGCTGCCGGATCCGCTGGCGGGCGTGGCGCTGCCATTGCCGCTTGTGAACTTGCGCTCGCCGGGCAGGCTTGCGGCGCTGGCGATTGGCGTTGTGGCGCTGGCGCTGTTGTCGGCGCGGATGCTGGCGGGGCAGACGGCGGCGATAAACCTGGCGCTGTGGTATGTGGCGCTGGGCGCGTTCTTTGCGCTGTTCGTGTCAGCGCCGCGTTTGCCGGGCGTTTCGCGTATTTGGCGCGTTTCGCGCGGGCGCATATTGGACGCTGCCATCGTATTGGGAATTGCGGCGGCGTTCATAGCGTTGAACGTGCGCGACCTGGACGCCTGGTATTACTCGGCGATTGGGGATGAGTACGCCTTTTACTCTTTCGCCACGAACATCCTGCAAGACGGCATATTGCGCCCGTTTAGTCAAGAGGGCGTGTATAACCATCACCCGTATATGAGTTCGCTGCATCAAGCCGCGTTTATGTGGCTGTTTGAGGGCAGCAACTACTGGTGGCGGTTTTCGTCCGTGTTCATAGCGGCGCTTGCGATACCGGCCATATACATTGCGGGATATGTCTTGTATGGCAGGCGGGCGGCGATTATCGCGGCGGCGCTGTTCGCTTGCAGCCACTACATATTCGCCATAACGCACAGCGGCTACAACCACGCGGGCGCGATGACGATAGCGGCGTGGGCTGTGGCGCTGTTCGCGCTGGCGTTGCGGCGCGGCAGTCCGGCGCTGCTGTACGCGGCGGGCTTGGCGGCGGGCTACGGGATGTACACGCACTACGCGGGCAGATTGGCGGCGCCGGCGCTGCTGCTGTTCGCGCTGACGCTGCTTGCGCCGCGCGATCTGCGGCGGCTGTGGCCGGCGGCGCTGGGCTTGGCCGCCGCGGCGCTGCCCACGCTGCTGTTGGAGCGCGAGCAGGTATTCACGCGGATGCTGGGGCAAGTGGCGGGCGGCTACGACGCCAACATCACGGGCGCGTTTGGCGAGCGCGTGATGAGCAACATCGTCAACAACGGCGCGGCGTTCAGCCACAATCCGGTTACGCATACCTATGTATCCGGGGCGCTGCTGGATCCGATAAGCGCGTACATCGCGGCGCTGGGCGTTGGGTTCGCGCTTGGGCGGCTTGGGCATCCCGCGGCGCGGCTGGCGCTGATATGGTTCGGGGTAGCATTTGTGGCGCTGGGCGCGCTCAACCCACACTCCGCCGTAGCGGTCACGCGGATGTACGCCGCGCTGCCGCCGCTGCTGCTTATGGGCGGCGCGCTTGCGGCGTGTCTGCTCGACCGGCTGCCCGCGTGGATACTGCCCAAGCCAACCTTGCCCGCGCAAGCCTTGTCAGCGCGAAACATAGGCATAGCGGCGCTGATTGCGGTCGCAGCGCTTGCGGTTCTCGCCTTGAACGCGCGGCAATTCTGGCTTGAAACGCCAAGCGCCTATCACCACACCCAAGAGGCGCTGGCGATGGGCGCGCTGCAATCGGACGCATGCGCCGGGGATCCGGCCGGCGCGCTCATCGTCGCCGAAAACACCGAGAGCCTGCTGAGATGGGCTGCGCGCGGCCGCTACTTCGGGGAGGATCTGCCCTATATGATAGAGCATCGCTATCTGGCAGAGGGCGCGGACGTTCCCCTGGACGGGATTGTGTGCGCGATATTCCTGCAGCCGGACGCTGAGGAGGCGCGGCGGGTGATGGCGGTGTTGCGTGTGCGCTATCCGCAAGGGGAGGTTGGCGGGTTTAGCGGGGCGTCGGGCAAGTCGGAGGTGGAGGTGTTCACGCCGGCGGGGCGGTGAGGGCTTGCGGCGATCGGGTTGCTTGCGCCGTCGGGCGGAGGTGCCGGGGCAGGGCGTCTTGATTGCATCCCGCGCCGCAAGCCGCTACGCTACCTTATAATATGCGGTAATTTAGGGGTTGAAGTTCAGGTTGGCGTTGGCGAAAAATTCAATAAAACCGCAAGTCGGGAATATGGGAATAGGTATTCTTACCTTGCAGTGCTGATATGATATACTTGCCCTAAACCGCTCCGAAACCGCTGAAAGGCAGGTGTCATTATGGCGAGCCAAAGAGTGTACAGACATGACGCGCTATGCCCGAAATGCGGCTCGAATTGGGTCAAGAAAGACGGCCACTCGCGCGGCAAGCAGATATTTAAGTGCAACCAGTGCGGCCGCAAGCATCAAGAGGGCGCAAAGCATCGGTTCACCGATGAGCAGAAAGAGCAGGCTGTGAAGATGTGCGCGGAGGGGATGAGCCTATCGGCGACCGCCCGCGTGATGGGCGCGAGCGTACCCACTGTAAGCAAGTGGGTCAAAAAAAGGGGGCCTTGGCGAGAGAGCGTCTGACGCGCTTTATAGAGTGGCGTACAAGTGGGCGGCAAGACAGCGTCCGCGCGTCTATTGTGGCGTTTGATGAGATGTGGACATACTTGGGGATAAGGCGCGGCGAGCGGCGTCAAGACCTGTGGATATGGACTGCGGTGGTGGAGGAACGGGACGGAGTCCGCTGGCGGATGTATGAGGTGGGCGGCAGAGACTTGTCCGCGTTCTCGCGCTTGCTGGATCGGCTGCCGGGAGCTGACAGGTATGAGACAGACGCTTATCCGGTGTACGAATGGCTGCCTCGGGACAGGCATGTGATAGGCAAGGGCGGAGCGGTGAACTGGAATGAGGGGCTGCACTCTAAGCTGAGGAGCAAACTCAACAGGCTGGTAAGGCGGACAAAGGGCTACACAAAGAGCGTGGAGATGCTGAAACATCTGCTGGCGATAGTGTTTGAGGAGTGCCTAAATCAGTCCATCAAATCAATGAACACTGCAAGGTAAGAATACCTGGGAATACCGGATATTTCTTGCCCTTGACAAGGTATAGTATAATAGAAATAAGGAGTTTTAAGAATGGATAATGAGACAAGGACAACCACTGAGCGGGAAGACCCGCCGACCGGGTCTGCCGACGCGGTGAGCTATGCGAGGGCTTTGGGACGGATTGAGGGGCAAATGAGCATTTTGATCCGGAACGTCGAGGAGCATGGACGAGAGTCGCGGGAATACTATCGCGCGCTTGGCGCTAAGATAGACAGAATGGGCGCCAAGATAGATAGCGTGAACGCCAAGCTAGACAGGCTTTTCTATTGGATGCTGGGGCTTTTCAGCGCGATTATCGTAACGATAATCGGGTCTGCGATTTGGCTTGGCAATTAGGCTTGGGGGGATAGCCTGCGGGATTTAGGCAAAGCGGCGGCATTAGGGCATAACAGGAACAAGGAGTTTTGGGCATGGCTACTGAGACAAGGACAACCACTGAGCGGGAAGACGCGCCGACCGGGGCTGACGATGCGGTGAGAGACGCCAGGAATTTGGGATACCTTGAGGGGCAAATGAGCATTTTGCTCCGGAACGTTGAGGAGCATAAGCAGCAGACGCGGGAAGACTATCGCGCGCTTGACGCTAAGATAGATACCGTGGACGCTAAGATAGACAGCAAGATAGACGGCGTGAACGCGCGGATAGATAGCGTGAACGCGCGGATAGACAGGCTTTTCTATTGGATGCTGGGGTTTTGCGTCGCGATTATCATTACGATTATCGGGTCTGCGCTTTGGCTTGACTGATAACCCGCGGGATCTAGGCAAGGCGGCGGCCGGGATTGCCCCGGCCGCCGCTTTGGTGTTTGTGGCGGCATTTCTGAAAACTAAACGCCGATGATCCCTATGCTATACTCTAACCTTAGTCATACTAGGAATACTCAGGCGATAAGCCAAATCGGAGGGCTAACTATGTTTGAACGGCTGGCGGTAGTGGGGACGGGGGCGATTGGCAGCGTGATTGGCGGGTATCTGGCGCGCGGGGGGCGGGATGTTACGCTCATTGACACTTGGGCGGCGCATGTGGACGCTATGAATGAGAACGGGCTGCATATCACGGCGGAGAATGGCGAGTTCACAACGGCCGTGAACGCGATGCACTTGGGGGATGTCAACGCGGTGCAAGAGCCGTTTGACGCCATATTCCTGGCGGTGAAGTCGTATGATACGGTGTGGGCTACGCATTTCGCGCTGCGCTATCTCAAGCCCACCGGCGTGATTATATCGGCGCAGAACGGCATCAACGACGAGACGATAGCGGCGATAGCGGGCTTTTCGCGCGAGATAGCCTGCGTCATCACGCTGGGCGCGGGCTTGTACGAACCCGCGCGCGCCATCCACACCGGCGATCCCAATAAGCTCTCGTTCACGCTGGGCGAGCTGAACGGCTTGCCCACCGAGCGCGCGCAAGCGCTCGCCGAGGTGATGAACGACATCGGCCCCACTAAGGTCAGCCGCAACATCTGGGGCGAGCGCTGGGCGAAACTCGCCGTCAACAGCATGGCGAACCCAATCGCCGCGTCAACAGGGCTGGGCTCCGCCGCCGTCCGCAGCGCGCCCGGCGTCAACGACGTTTCCATCAACATAGCCGCCGAGGTGGTCAGGGTGGCGCAGGCGCTGGGCATACAGGTTGAGCCGATAAGCGGCGTCCCCGCCGACGATTATCTGCCCACCGACAGCGCCGAGGCGATGGAGGATGTCAAGGCGCGGCTGGCAGAGGGCGCGTCAAGCCTGGGCGCGGGCAGGCCGTCTATGCTGCAGGATGTGATGAAGTCCCGCCGAACCGAGATAGAGTTCCTGAACGGCTATGTGGCGGCGCGCGGCGATGTGGTGGGCGTGGACACGCCGTTCTGCGACGGCATCGTGGACATCGTAAAGCGCGTTGAGCGCGGCGAGCTGTCCACCGACCCCGCCAACCTGCGCCCGCTGCAAGATATGGTATAGGATATAGGGAATATAGGCGGCGGGCGTCTTGCGTCTAGGCGTCTCGCTCTCGCCGCGCGAACCCGGCTTGCGCCCGCGCCGCCTGCCGCCCGCCAACATCCGCCAATCGCGTCTCTCTCTAACGCATCCAACGCCCGCATCATAAGCCTTTATGACAGACAAGCCCGCCTCGCCGCCAGCGCCTAGCCCGCCTCAGCAGCCCGCCGCCAGCGGCAAGCAAGAGGTCGCCGTGCTGCTTGTAACGCGCGGGATGGTCTTGGCGCTGGGCATGCTGACGCAGAGCGTCCTGGCGTACATCCTAATGCCCGAAGGCAGGGGCGCGTATGCCATATGCGTGCTGTTCGGCGATCTGTCCGGCGTCATCATATCGCTGGGAACGGCGCGCGGGTCGCAGTATTTCGTGATGTCCAAGCTCGTCAGCGTTTCGCAGGGCGTATCGGTCGCATTCGCGTTCAGCCTGGTCGGCAGCGCGATAGCCATTCTTGTAGGGCTGCCGCTGATACACAGCGGGCTTGCGTTCTTTGACAGCGCGGACACGAACTCGTTCTACCTAGCGCTGGCGCTGATACCCACATCGCTGCTCACATCGGTGGTCGTGATGCAGCTGGAGGGATTGCGGCGATTCAACCGGCTGGCGCTGTTCTTCTTTCTGCGATCCGTGGTTGGAACGATTGGCATCTTGGCGCTGGTATGGGCGCTTGATTTCGGCGTCAACGGCGCGGTGATTGCGCTGGCGCTGGGGCAGATAGCGATGGTGATATGCTGCGTGGCGGATCTCCGGCGCAACTGCGGGCTGGCGTTTGAGCCGCCCACGCGCGAGGGGATGCGCGGCGTGCTGCGCTACGGCTTGAAAGAGTACGGCGCGCGCATCGGGCAGGTGATAGACCCCCGTATGGGAACCTTGCTGCTTGGGTTCGTGGCGATACCCGCCGAAATCGGTTTGTTCGCCACAAGCGGCACGCTCATATCGCGCGCGCATCTCATATCCGCCGCCGTAGCCGCCTACCTGCTGCCGCGCGTGGCGGACGACGCCGAGGGCAGGCCTGAGCTCGCCGCGTTCTGCGCCCGCGCGACCTGGTGGATAATCGCCGCGCTGCTGCTGATATGGGTAGCCATCAGTACGCCGGTAGTCCCGCTGCTGCTTTCTGACGCTTTCGCGCTGGTAACGCGCCTGACTTGGATAATGTCCATCGGCGTCTTGGCGTACACCGGCACTGAGATATTCGTAGCGTACTTTCGCGGGATGAACCGACCGCAGGTATTCTCCTACGCGATGTGGTTCGGGCTTGCGGTGAATGTGGCGCTCTTCTTCCTGCTCTACCCGCGCTGGGGGCTGTACGGCGCCACCTGGGCGCTGACCGCAAGCCACATATGCCGCAGCCTTGTGCTATGGATAGCGTTCCTGCGCTCAACGCGCCTGCCGGCGTCAGCCACGCTGCTGCTGCGCCGGGCGGACGCCGCGTATCTGTGGGAGTCGGCGGTGGGCCTGGCGCGGCGAAAGGGGGGGTGATGGCTATGGCTATGATGCGACGTTACGCTTTGCGGGCTTGGGGGCGCAGGCAGGATGGGGTTGCGCTGCTGATGGCGGCTATCGGGTTGGCGGGCGCGGCGATCGTCTTGGCGCGGCAGTCCGCGTATGCCTATAGGTTCGGTATCACATCCGATTCGCCGCAATTCATAGCCATTGTGCGCGATCCGGTTGCGGGCGCGGCGGCGCTAGGCGCCGGAGTGGCAAACGCGCTGCATCGACGGCGTGGTTCCCGCCGTCGTAAGCCTGGCGCTGCTCAAATAGCATCGCGCTTGTGGCGCATCGCGCTTGTGGCGCATCGCGCTTGTGGCGCATCGCGCTTGTGGCGCATCGCGCTTGTGGCATGACCATCCCGGAGGCGTAGATGTTGCTACGACACGCCTTTCGGGCATGGGAGCGCAGGCCGGATGGCTTTGCGCTGCTGACAGCGGCTATCGCCTTGGCGGGCGCGGCGCTGGTCTTGGCGCGGCAGTCCGCCTATGGGCCCGGCCTCACATCCGATTCGCTGCAATTCATAGCGTCCGCGCGCTTTCTGGCGGCGGGCGATGTCGCGTCCGTTTCATTCTATTGGCCGCCGCTCTATCCGCTGCTACTGGCGATTGGCAGCCTGGGGCTGTTTGATCCGCTGAGCGTCGCCGCGCCTCTGAACGCGGCGGCATTCGGGCTTACCGCGCTCGTTGTAGGACAATACCTGCGGCGGCGGCTGGCGTCGCGCTTTATTGCGGCGTGGGCGTGCGCGATGGCTGCGCTGTCAGCTCCGCTGGCGTGGTGGGCGTCTTGGGCGCTCTCGGACACGCTGTTCATTCTGCTGGCGACGCTGGCGCCGACGCGGGCGGACGACTACCTGCGCGATGGCAAGACGTCCGCGCTGATATGGGCGGCGGCGCTCGGCGCGCTGGCGTGGCAAACGCGCTACCTCGGCGTTGTGGTTCCCGCCGTCATATGCCTGGCGCTGCTGTTTCAGCGGGATGCGACGCTGCCGCGGCGCGCAAGGCGCGTGGCGCTTGTGGCGCTTGCCGCCGCGCTGCCTATGGCGCTGTGGCTGTGGCGCAACTACCTGGTCTTCGGCGATCTCCCCGGCACAAATTTCGGCAACGAGACTGAGACGATGGGGGAACTGCTGAGCGTGGTCGGCGCGGTAATGTGGGAGTGGGCGTATCTTGTTCTGCCGGATGATAGCTGGGGATTTCTTGAAACGCTGCCTCTGAAATTCGCCGCGCCCGCGCTGATTGCAACCGCCGCCGCGTTCTTGATAGGCAACCTGATAGCCGCCCTGATAAGTCGCCCGACCTCGTGCGCGTTCAAGAGCGCCGCATGCGAGTGGCAGACATCCAAGCCGCTTGATTGGCGTCCTTTTTGGCTATTCGCTATCTTTGGCGCGGCGTACTTAGCGCTGCTGATTGCCGGGCTGAGGCTGAGGCAAGATCCAATATACCTTAGGCCCAGATTTGTAGCGCCAATGTACATCCCGTTGCTGATGACGGTCGCGATTGCGCTGGACGCGCTGCTTAGCCGCGCGGCGCGGTGGAGGGCGACGGGTAGCGCAGTCGCGCGCGTTGGCGAGCGGGCTCTCGCGGTCGCGCTGACAGCCGCGCTTGCGGTATGGCTTGCGGGAGCGGCGGCGCTGAGCTTGACAGACGCGGCGCGCGCGGCCGCGGGCGAGTTTGACATGGAATACGCTATGCCCCGCTGGACGAACTCGGACACACTGCGATACCTGCGCGAAAACCCAGTTGAGGGGCAAATCTATAGCAACATCCCGAACTTCCTGCATCATATCAGCGGCGGCAAGGTAATTTACGACGGATTTCGCTCAATACGAAAAGACGCCTAGTCAAAGAGTGGCCTGGAAAAGGTAGCGAAATGGGCAGCCAATACTCCTGACGGGACGTATGTGTTCTGGTTCACGAATGGGTGGGGTAACCGCACCAACGACTTCGGCGCGGCGACGATGCGTATAACGCCCGGATTGCAACCGGTGGCGGAGCTGTCGGACGGCGCTGTGTTTAGGGTGAGCAAGGCATACGCGCCGATCGAAAACCCGTATGACGCGGCGTATGAGCGCATAGCGGCGGGCGATTGGGGCGAGCCTGTCGCCCGCGCCAACTTCAGCGTCTATATCGCGGACGGCGCGGTGGCGTATCTAAAAGAGCCCTGCGCGGCGGCGGACGCTAGTTGGTTGACGCTGTTCTTCCTGCACATCTTCCCGCAGGACGCCGCCAATCTGCCCGGCGACCGCAAAGAAATCGGGTTTGTCAACGCCGACTTCAAGTTCGCGGACTACGGCGCGAACCTGGACGGCAAGTGCGTTGCGGTTGCGCCGCTGCCCGACTATCCCATAGAGCGCATCCGCACGGGGCAGTACGTCGCATATGAGGCAGCGCCTCTCTGGAGCGCGGAGGTGAACGCCAACCGCGATAGGTATATGGCGGCATACCGCGCGATAGCGGCGGGCGACTACGGCGAGCCGGCGGCGCAAGCCCCGTATGCGCTGTACAGGGGCGACGACAGCCTCATCTACGCCCTCGAACCCTGCGCGCCTGAGGACACACAGGCGCGATTCTTCCTGCACATCTTCCCGCAAGACGCCGCCAATCTGCCCGCCGAGCGCCGGGAAAGCGGATTCGTCAACGCCGACTTCGCTTTCGCTGAGCGCGGCGCGGACTTAGACGGCAAGTGCGTCGCCATCGCGCCGCTGCCTGATTATCCCATAGAGCGCATCCGCACGGGGCAGCACCTGCGCGGCGCGGGCCAACTTTGGCGGGCGGAGTTTGAGTAGCCTGCTTGAGTAGCCGCCGAAAACCCAAATTCCCGCCCCCAAACGCCTGTTGCGGCGGCGCGTATTTGGGGATAGAATGGGCGTGATTATCGCGGGACGACGGGCAATCCCGCGATAATCCCATGCCATACGACTGCCAACCCCCTGAGAGGATGCGGACGGGATGCGTAGGCTATGCGCCCGCCGCCAAGATAGCGCTAATAGTATGCGCTGAAACAGATACGAAATCGCGCCAAGATTATGCGCCTTTATTGCGCCAAGAGTATCGCTGAAATCGCGCCAAGTTCGCGCATAAGATTGTGAGAGGTGTGCCATGCCGCGCAAAGCGGAATATCTGACGCCGGAGGGGTTGAAACGCCTTCAGGATGAGATGCGCGATTTGCGGGATACGCGGCGGCCCGAGGCCGCCGAGCGCATCAATACCGCAAGCCAATCGGGCGGCACATTTGACAACGCCGAGTACGATGTGGCGAAGAGCGCCCAGGCGTTTGTGGAGGGGCGCATCCGCGAGTTGGAGAACATTCTCGCCAACGCCATCGTAACTGAGACCGCCGCCAACGCCGATGCGGTGGGCATCGGGTCGCGGGTCACGGTCAAGGAGCGGGGCGGCAAGACGCAGCGCTATGTCGTGGTGGGCGGCGCGGAGGCGTCGCCGCTGCAAGGCAAGATTTCCAACGAATCGCCGGTGGGCAAAGCGCTCTTGGGCAGGGCGGTCGGCGATGAGGTGGAAGTGGCAACGCCCGCGCGCGTCGTCCGCCTGCGTATCACGCGCATTGAGTAGCGGGCAAGTGGGCATGCGGCATTGCGCCGCCGGGCGGGCCGCCAGCCGACAGGCAGGATAGCCGCGCCGAATAGCGCCGCTATGCGCCGATTTCTGGTAGTATTGATGTACGCCTAGTTCGCGGCGCTCGCGGGCGGCGCGCGATTTTCGTGATTTTCGCATGGAGTTGAAACCGTTGGAATCAGAGATACCCCAGGATATGCCCCAAGCCACGCCCCATGATGCGCGTCAGGATACGTCTCAAGCCGAGAACGAACTCTTTCAGGCGCGGCTTGACAAGCTTGCGCGGCTGCGCGAGCGCGGCGTGGATCCCTATCCGCGCAACTACCCGCGCACTCACACCACGCAACAGGCGCTAAACTTGTTCGCGGACGCGGAGGCGCAGTCGGCTGAGGGCGAAGAGGCGTCCACCGGGGAAGTCTGCGTGGCCGGCAGAATGGTCGGCTTTCGCGGGATGGGCAGAGCGTCGTTTGCCGACCTGCTGGACGGCGATGGGCGGCTGCAGGTTATGTTTCGCCGCAATGTCCTGGGCGACCTATACGGGATGCTGGACGACCTGGACATCGGCGATTGGGTTGGCGCGCGCGGCAGCCTGTTTCGGACGCGAATGGGCGAGGTTACGCTGCAGGCGAGCGAGTTCACGCTGCTGTGCAAATCGCTGCGCCCGCTGCCCGAAAAGTGGCATGGGCTGCAGGATGTGGAGCTGCGCTTTCGGCAACGCTACCTAGATCTCATAGCGAATCCCGACGCGCGGCGCGTGGCGATTATGCGTAGCCGCATCGTCAGCGCGATACGGCGGCATATGGAACGGCGCGGCTATCTGGAAGTGGAAACGCCCATCCTCGTGCCGATAGCGGCGGGCGGCATGGCGCACCCGTTCACCACGCATCACAACATGCTCTCGCGCGACCTCTACCTGCGTATCGCCACCGAGCTGCATCTCAAGCGGCTCATCGTGGGCGGGCTGGAGCGCGTGTACGAAATCGGCAAGATCTTTCGCAACGAGGGGCTGGATCTGACGCACAACCCTGAGTTCACCTCAATGGAAAGCTACGAGGCATTCGCCGACTACCGCGACATAATGGCGCTGGTGGAAGAGCTGGTTCACGCGGCAGCGCTGGATGTGCTGGGAACGCCGGTCGTGGAATACGACGGCCATCGCATAGACTTCACGCCCCCTTGGCCGCGCCTCAGCCTGCTAGATGAGATACGCGAGCGCAGCGGCATAGACTTCCTGCAACACGCCGACATAGACTCTATGAAAGCGGCGATGGCGGCGATAGGCATAGACGTCCGCCAGCAGATGAGTTGGCCCGGCTTGATGGACAAGCTCATATCCTCGCGCGTAGAAGACGACTTGGTTCAGCCCTGTTTCCTGGTGGACTACCCCGTAGAGATGTCCCCGCTCGCCAAGAAAAAGCCCGACAACCCGCGCTTGGTAGAGCGGTTCGAGGGTTTCGCGGCGGGAATGGAAATCTGCAACGCCTTCACCGAGCTCAACGACCCGCTAGACCAGCGCGCCAGGTTTGAGGAGCAAGAGGCGCTGCGTACCCAATTCGCTGGCGAAGAAACTGACCGGCTTGACGAAGACTTCCTAGTGGCGATAGAACACGGCTTGCCCCCCACCGGCGGGCTCGGCTTGGGCATAGACCGCCTAGCGATGCTCTTTTCGGGCCACAAGACGATACGCGAGGTAGTGCTATTCCCGCAGATGCGGTAGGGGGCGCGCCAGTATCGCATACGGACGGCGCGGGAATGCCTATGCCCTTGACGCGCCACTCATTGAACACGGCGAGCATAGCGAATATAACGAATATCACACAAGAGGCAACGAATAGCAATGTTGGAACTGGGATTTCAGATAATATCCTGTCCTGTCGGCGGCGAGCCCACCGCGATAACGCTGCCCTACGACGAGGCGGCGTTTGTGGTATCCGAGCTCCCCTACCTGGAAGTCAACCCCGACGCCTACGGCCATGAAGTGGACAAGCGCATCACCTGCCCTGAGGGGCATATCTTCTATGTGTACGCATTTTGACAACCCTGAGCTAACGCGCCCAACGCGCCCCGCCGCCGCTCGGCGGACTAGGTAGCGGCGCAATGGACGGCGTCATCACCGGCATCGGCCTTGTGGAAAGCATCGTCACCATCGCGGCGGTGTTGTTGGGCTACGTCATAAGCAACATTGGCATTATACAAAGCATCGTCAACATAGCGGCGGTGGTGGTAGTCGGCGTGGCAGCGTGGCGCAACGGCATCATATTCAGGCACCGCTCGCCTCATATAGACATCACCCACGACATCACGCACAGGGAAATCAGCCCTCTCTACACCCACATAGCCGTAACCGCCACATTGCACAACAGCTCGCGCGTCAAAGTGGAGTTCTTCAACGGGCTGTTCGTAGCTCAAAAGCTCGCGCCCATGGAGGATGAAGAAGTGTATGGTTTGTACAACGCATCTTTCGAGGAAATCAGCGACATTGGAAGATTGATAGATTTCCCATGGGAAATTTTGGAAGGCGTCCGATATTCTTGGGATAAGGATGAACTCATTGTAGAGCCGGGAGAGGCAAGAGCTCTGACATTTGAGTTTGTGGTTGATAAGGATATTGAGGCGGTTCTCATAACCACATATCTGTATAATGAAAGGGCTGTGGGCAGGCTAAGCGAGACGTCTGACGGGTATAACCCGCCGAAACGAAACAAGCGCTTTTTGCGTTGGCAAGAAGTGGAAGGCCCCAGCGTATGGATAAGAACATCCGCTTATGATATAACATAGACAACAATGACAACGAATAGTGAAGAAAGGCTTATGTCTTATGGCGGACAGGTTTGACCCAAGGCAATTTAAGGTAGTCAAGGGGCTAGGAGTCAGAATGAGAGACCTCCCTGCGTCTGACAAGTTTGACCCAAGGCAGTTTAAGGTCGTCAAAGGGCTAGGGGTCAGAATGAGAGACCTTCCCGCTAAGCGCGCTAAGGGCCTGCGAAGGCCGACGAATTCCACACGGGCGAACAATCCCGACCGCAAAGCGCAAGATGAGGCGCAAACCAGCGCCGAACAGGATTAACGCGGCGAGGGCTTGTCCGGCGACAAACATCTTCACCCCGCCCTAAGCCCGCCACAGCATCAACAAACGCGGCGTCGGCCTTGCGAAAGGAATAATGAAGAAAGGCTTATGCCATATGGCGGACAAGGCTGACCAAAGACAGATTAAGGTACTCAAAGGGCTAGGAACCAGAATGAAATACTTCCCGCCTAAACGCTTTGAAGGCTTGCAAAGGTGGGCAAATCCCACGCCGCCGAACAACGCGAACAACCCCGTCCCCAATCCCAAACCGCAACAAGACACGCCCCCCAACGCAGACCAAGCCTAACGCCGCCCCCTCACCACCCCCGCCGCCGCCACCCCCGCCATCAGCCCAAACAGATGCGCCTCCCAAGATATGAACCCGTCCTGCGGCAACGCGCCGAAGATGATGCCGCCGTACACCGCCACCACCGCTATCGCCACGCCCACCGACACCGCGCTGCGCTCGTACCAGCCGAGCGCCACTAGGTAGCCGAATAGCCCGAATACTAGCCCGCTCGCGCCTATGTGGATGGCGGGCCGGCCGGCTATCCAGACGCCTAGCCCGCCGAGCAGGATGATGACCAGCGCCGCCGGCGCGAGCGTCCACGCGCCCCGAAACGCCACTAGCCCGCCAAGCGCCAGCAGCGGCAGCGTGTTGGACGCCAAGTGCGACCAGTCGCTGTGCAGCAGCGGGCTCAGCGGTATCCCCCATAGCCCGCCGCGCGCGCGCGGCTCTATGCCGTATGCGTTCAGCGAGTAGTCGGTCATTGCATTCGCCAGATGCGCCGTCCACAGCAGCGCTATGAACAAGAGCAGTAGCTGTATTCCGGCTTTCATCGCGCGGGCGTCCTAGGCGTCGGGCAGGTTGTGGATATGCGCGGGCGGAGCCGCGTCCGCCGCGCCATCCGCGCCCGGCAGCGCGAACCCGAATACCCGCGAGTAGAAGTACAGCTCGGCGTCCAGCGCGCGGCGGATGTTCTCCGCCTTGCGAAAGCCGTGCCGCTCGCCCTCAAAGGTCAGGTACGCCACCGGCAAGCCCTTTTCCCGCAGCGCGTTCACCATCATCTCGGCTTGGTTGGGCGGCACTATCTCATCGTCCAACCCCTGCATCACAATCATCGGCGCGGACAGTCCGCCGATATGGTTGATGGCGGAGCGCTCGCGGTATAAGTCCGCGGCGGCGGGAAATGAGCCTATCAGCGTGTCTAGGTAGCGCGATTCGAACTTGTGCGTGTCCCGCATCAGCGCCTCCAGTTCGCAGATGCCGTAGTAGCTCGCGCCCGCGCTGAACGCCTCGCGCGTGGTGAGCGCCAGCAGCGTGGTAAAGCCGCCCGCGCTGCTGCCCCGTATGATTAGCCGCGCGCCGTCCGCCAGCCCCCGCTCTACCAGACGCCGCGCGCCGTTGACGCAATCGTCCACATCCACAACGCCCCAAGCGCCGTTCAGCCGGCGGCGATACTCGCTGCCGTAGCCCGAACTGCCGCCATAGTTCACATCAAGCAGCGCAAAGCCGCGACTCGTCCAAAACTGCTTGCGTAGATCCAACCCCGCGCCCGCCGCGCTCGTAGGCCCCCCGTGACCTATCACAATCAGCGGCGGCTTATCGCCCTCACGCGCCGCGTAGCCGGGATTGGCGGGCGGATAGTAGAAAGCATGCGCCGTCTTGCCGCCGGTCGTGGGGAACTCAATCGCCTGCGGGCGCGAAAGCAAGCCGCTTGCGGACGTACCCGCGGATGCGCTCTGCCCCAAACCGCCATCCCCCGCAAGCCGCTCTAATGCGTCGCTGCTTTGCCGCAAAACTATGCCGCCATTCCCATCCAAGTTACCCGCGCTATCGCCCAGGTCGTCTAGCGCATGCAACATCAACCGCGCGGGCGATGCGTCGTCGCTGCCCGTGTACAGGACATAGCGCGAGGAAACCCTCATATTGCCAATATCCGACGCCGCCGTCGGAAACTCCGCCATAGCCCCCGTCGCCGCATCCAAATCCCCGATACGCCACAAGCCGTTTCGCGTATAGGCGCAAATAATGCGCTCATCCGAAACAAACCCATAGGTTGACAGCCCGAACACCCACGCGGGCATCCCGAACTCGGCGTCCATAGCGCAGACGGGTTCGGCGGCATCCCCGTCCAGGTCGCGGCAGCGATAGATGTTCCACCAGCCGCTCCGGTCGGATACGAAGTGCAGCATCCCCGACGGCGACCACTCCGGCTGAAAGATCGCCTCATCCCTGCCGCCCGCAACGCGCCGCGCGTCCGAAACGCCGCCGTCCGCGCCAAACGTTCCCGCCCAAAGCTCACAGCCATCCCATGGCATATTCGGATGATTCCACGCCAGCCACGCCAGCGTATTCCCGTCCGGGCTTATGCGCGGGTTTGAGTAGAAATCGTTGCCCGACGCCACCACGCGGCTCGCGCCGCTACGCAGATCCACCGCCACTATCGCGTTCACCGGCTCGCGCCAAGCCGATGTGTGGTCTTCGCGGACACATATCATAAGCCGCCGCCTATCGCAGACAACGCCGTCCGCGTAGCGCATATCGGCGGCGGGCGTGAGCGGCGTGGGCGCGTTCACCGATCCGTCCGCGCCCACTCGCTGCCGATAGACGCGCCCATCCGCGAACTCGCTGAAGTACACGACGTCCCCGCCCGGCGCGTCGTAATCGGCGCCCACGCAGAACGCGCCGCCGCCGTATTCGTGAACCCGACTGCGCGCGCTAAACCCGCGCGGCGTAACATCCCCGCCGCCTATCGCGCGCCTGCCCGTTGCGGGATCGGCGTCCCCGACAACGCGCCGCGCTATCACCGAGCGCGCGTCCTCATCCGGCCTCGTCTCAGACCAGTATATCGCGTTGCCCCGCAGCGCTATATCGCCGAAAGACACGCTGTCCTCTACGATAAGCGCCGATGTGATGGGCGATTGCCAACTCCCGTAGGGCGCGACTATCGGGCTATCGGATGCGCTACTATCGCGCGGCGCCATCACAGCCGGTACACCCGCGCCGCTGTGTCGTGGAACAGCGCCGCCTTTTCGGAGGGCGAAAAGTCCGCCACGATGCGCTTGAACGAGTTCCACATCACATTGTAGGAATAGGACGCCTTGTCCACCGGGAAGTTGCTCTCAAACATGCAGCGCTCAACGCCGAACCGCTCTATCACATAGAGATAGTACGGCGCGGTAGCCTCGGCGAGCTCTTCGGAATTCGGCGGGATGGCTTGCTCGTGCCAGCCGAACCCGTAGTTGGGCATGCCGCAGCCGCCCACCTTGACCGACACATTCGGACTCTGCGCCACCGCCGCGATGCTGCGTTTCCAAATCTGCATCACATCATCGCGCCTGCCCGCGTAGGGGCCGATGCCCAGCGGCGCGCCGATATGGTCTAGGATGATGTTCGTGTCCGGGAACGCCGCCGCCAGATCCGCCAGCTCAGGCAGCTGCGGGTGGAACAGCCAAGCGTCGAAACTCAGGTCGTGCTTTTGCAGCTGCGCGAACCCCTCGCGGAACTTGGCGTTCATCATAACGCCGCCGCCCTGATTGCGATATGTGGAGATTTCGCTGCTGGAATCAAACGCCGTGCCGTGCCGTATGCCGCGAAACCTGCCCTTGCCCAGCTCGATATGCGCCTGCAGCACGTCGGCTACCGCCTCGCCCAGCGTCAGATTGGCATACCCCGCGATGCCCGCGTTGACATTCGTAGCCACATCCGGCATAGCGGCCGCCGCCTCCGCCGCGCCCGCCACGAACTCCGTCTCGCCCAGCGGCTTGAGGCTTTCGGGCCCATCCGCCCGATACATAGACGAGCACTCCAGAAACACCGTGCTAACGATGTTATGCCCCGAGTTAATGTCCGCCAGCAGGTCGGGCAGCATATAGTCGTTGCCCTCCCTCTGCCAGAGGTGGTGATGCGGGTCGCATATGGGCAGGTCGGGGTCGATGGGGTCTTCGGTTGTTTGGGCGAGCCAGGCGGGGTTGGGGCTAGGCATTGTCATGTTGGGGAACTCCTTGTTAAGTTATGCCGAGATTAAGCCAGTCCTTGCTGTATGCCGAATTGAATCAGGGTTAAACCAATCCTTGCTGTATGCCGATTTCTTTGCCGGTGAACGGATCCGCCATTGTGGGCAGCGTTGGCAGACGATTATCGAAGTAGTCGGTGATAGACCAAAGCTGCAGCGCGGGGTATTCCTGCGCCCCGACCATCAGCGCGCCTTTGGACGCCGCGTCCGCCCTGGCGTTGGCGGATGCCACCCTGTCTATCGTGATGAATATGCCCATAGACGCATTCTCGCGATCCATTGTGCCGAGAAAATCCCTGAGCGCGCTCGCCTGAAACCTGCCGCCCTTGACCTGCGCCAGAACCATCCCGCTGCCGCCCTCAATGTCCGCGAATATCCTGCCGCGCCCGTCAATGCCCCTATCGCCCACCTGCACATCGTTGGGAACCATTCCAGGAACTCGGGTGATTGCCCACTTCTCAAAATCAAACGGCCGCGCTCTCGCCATCCGCCGCGCGCCGTCAATATCGGTTGGAACGCCGCGAACGTCGGCTTGAATCCCCATTGGCGCGAGGCGTCTTTCCACTATCACATCTATTGCGATGGGCGATATGTCAATGCCAATCCACTGGCGTTTCAGATTGGCTGCGGCAACAACGGATGTGCCGCAGCCGCAAAACGGATCCAGCACAACATCGCCCTCATTGGACGACGCCTTGATGAGGCGCTCCAGCAGCGCCAGCGGTTTCTGCGTGGGATAGCCAAGCCTTTCCGACGCCCAAGGCATAAGGCTATGATGCACAAACACATCGTCAGGCAACTTGCCCCTATCGTAATCGCGCTCCGACCCATCCGCGCGGCGCTGCCCAGAATCCCACTTGTGCGGCACGCGCACGGCGTCGGCGTTGAATGTCCATTTGTCCGTCTTTGAGTAGAAGAGTATCACATCATGCTTGCGCGCCCACCTGCGTTTTGACGCGCCGCCGCCGCTATAATACCAGATGAAATCATTCTGGAAATTGTCCGGCCCAAAAATATCGTCCATCAGGGTTTTGAGGTGATGGTTTGCCGTGGGATCGCAATGCAAGTAAATGCTGCCGGTTGGGGCAAGCACCCGCCGCGCCTCCGCAACGCGCTGCGCCATATAACTGATATAGGCAAGCATCCTGCCTGGGCCAAGCCCCAGCATCATCCCTGAAATTGACTTGCGCGCCGGATGCTCAATCGCCCGCTCTATTTCCCGAACCCTCCGCGCCGCGCTATCGTCCCACTGCCACGTATCCTGAAACGCCATCACCTGAGCAAACGAACTCTTGCTTGTCCCGAACAGGATATTGTAATTGGCGTTTGAGTTAAACGGCGGATCGAGATATATCAAGTCCACCGATTCGGCGGGCATAGCCTGCATAACCTCGAGGCAATCGCCGTAGTATAGGGTTTGGTGTTGCATATGGGCGTTCCTGGTAGGATGTGATGGTGGGGGGTATTATAACACGCTTTAACCTAAACCCAAATGCGCTTGACAACCGCATAAATGTTCGTGCTAAAATACACGCGAATGAAAATCAGCCTTGCCCCGCACCTAGCGTACATACGCCTAAGGACTAACCCCCATGACAACCTCCCCCCTACAGCGCCGATTCCTAGACGCGATGCGACAATCGTATCAAAAAGTGCTAGACCACGGGCCTCGCTCAAAAGAGAAGACCAAAGTCCTGCACGGCTGGGTTCAGGATGAGATGCGGCGCGAATTGGGCGACGAGTACGCTTTCACAGGGCAGACGCCGGACACCACGCGAGAGGCGAAAGTCAGCGGGATGTACTACGACAAGGATGTGGATGTGCTGATTGCGCGGGACGGGCAGGAGCTTGGCGTTATCAGCATCAAGTTCGTTATCTCAAACTATTGGCAGAACTCAGTCAACTACATTGAGCAGCAAATCGGCGAAACCGCCAACCTGCGCCGCAGAAATATCGTGTACGGCAATCTGTTTTGCGTAACAAATCCGATACCCTACAAGAACCGCCGCGGCGAAATCACGCGCTTGGAACGCCTGCGCGACCACGACGTCCGCCGCTACGCCAAACTCAGATCCGACTACGAACACGCCCACGCGCCCGACGAAATGGCTATCGGCATCGTTGACATAGACGTTGACCTGGACGAAATAGTCGGCGTAACGGATCCTGCAACCTTGGATCTCAGCGCCGATAGCCTCGCCGCTTTGCAATCCCCCCTAAACGTATCCCAGTTCTTCACCAAAATGGCCCGGCGCATCCAAGTGAGGCATATCTCGCCATGACCGCATCCATGAAGAAACGCCACGGCGTTGTCTATACCCCGCAGCCGATAGTGGATCTCATCCTGGACAACACGCTGCCCCACAACGCCGACGCGCTCGCCCGCGCCGTCGTCTGCGATCCCGCCTGCGGCGATGGCGCGTTCCTGGTCGCCGCGGCTCGGCGCGCCCTATCCCGCCTGAGCCGCGCCGAGGCGCTCGCCGCGCTGCGTAACCTGCGCGGCTACGACATCGACGCCGACGCCATTGCCAAGTGCAAGGCGCGCCTGGACGAAACCCTCCGCGAGTGGTATCCCGACGAGCGCGTCGCTTGGGATGTGTCAGCGCGAAACGCCTTCGATCGGCAGGCGTTCATGGACGCGCAAGGCAGGTTCACCCACATAGTCGGCAACCCGCCATATGTCAGAGTGCAGCATCTGGAGCAAGAGGGGCGCGAGCGCATCGCGGGCAACTGGAGCGTCCTGCGCGGCGCTACCGATCTCTACCTAGTCTTTTACGAACTCGCGCTTGACCTGCTGCGCGATGGCGGCGTAGTCGGCTACATCACCCCCTCAAGCTGGCTGCGCTCCGACTCCGGCGCGCCGCTGCGAGAGCGTCTCGCGCAATCGCACAAGGTCAAGAAGATAATAGACTTTGGCGACAACCAGATGTTTGAGGGCGTAACCACTTACACAGCCATCACAATCGTCCAAAAAGGCGGGCGCGCGGCCAGCATTCCGGTTGAATTTCACGATGGGCGGACGCTCGCCGGCAGCGGCGCGATAACGCTGGATCCCGACAACCCCGCGCGCCCGTGGTGGACGGCGCGAACCGCCGCGGACAAGGCGCGCATGGCGGCGCTTATGAAACGCGGCGCGCGGCTGGGCGACATCGCCGATATTCATGTGGGCATCCAAACTCTCGCCGACAGCGTGTTCATTATGCCGCGCGAAACCGCCGCGAATATGCGCTTGGAAGACTGGATTCTGAGAGACATAGTCAAGGCGTCGGTTATGAAAAACGGCATTGATCCCGTCAATCGCGCCGTCATATTCCCATACGACGCCAACGGCAAGCTGCTGCCCGAGAGCCATATCGCCGCCAACGCGCCCAACGCCTATGAGTGGCTGGCGTCCAACAAAGAACGCCTGCTTATGCGCGACAAGGGCAAGTTTGACGCCAAGCGCTGGCACGGCTTTGGGCGGCAGGTGTCCATCCTGTCCGGCTTTGGCGCAAAGATACTCACTTCGGGAATGAACAAGCGCCCAAACTTCCAGCAATGTCCCGACCCCAACGCCACATTCTACGCGGGCTACTGCGTCAAGCCCAAATACCCGATGAGCCTGGACAGGCTAACCGCCGCGCTAAACTCCGACGACATGGACTTCTTCATCCGAAACACAAGCCGCCCCTACCAAGGCGGCTGGCGCTCATACGCCAAAGCGTTCATCCGCGAGTTCCCCGTGCCGCTTGACGCCGCGAGACACCATCCCGCCTAGCCAAACCCACTACACCGCTTAGCCAAACCCACTTTGCCCCCATATCCCCCCATTCTGCCCGCTACCCGCCAATCTAACTATTGAAACGCGCCTATTCTGTTGGCATAATAGTATTTAGCAACCGAAATCGGAATGGCGGCGCGTGATGATTTGTCCACAATAGCCGGCCATATTACAATAGTATTCGGCAACCGAAACCGGAACGGCGGCGCGCGATGATTTGCGCGCGATAGCCGCCGCTACCATAATAGTATGCAACCCGAAATCGGAACGCCATCGGCAAACGCGAACAATTCACAAACATCACAACCCAAATAAAATAGGGAGGCTCAGATGCTAAAAAACAGGATAATTCTGACCGGGCTCGCGCTCATGCTCGGCGCCGGCGCGCTCTTGGCGGCGGCGTGCAGTCCGGCGCCCGCCGCGCCAGCGCCCGCCGGCCCATCCGCCGACGAGATCCGCGCCATCGTGCAGCAAGAAGTGCAGAACGCGCCCGCCCCCGCTATGCCCGCGCCCGCTACGGCGCCCGCAGGCCCATCCGCCGAAGAAATCGCCGCTATGGTGCAGCAAATCGTCGCAGACGCAGTCCCCGACGCGCCCAGCGGGCCTAGCGCCGCCGACATCCAAAATATCGTTATGACCGCCGTGGACTCCGCGATGGACGCATCCGCCCAGCCCTCGCTCACCACCGCCGATGTGGAGCGCATTGTGCAGAGCGCCGTTATGGAGGCGTCCGACAGCCAAGCCGAGCCGCTCTCCGCGGCAGAAGTGCAGGCTATCGTGCAAGCCGCCATTGACGCCATTCCCACGCCCGAACCCGCTATGATGATGATGTCCGGCCCCAGCGGCGATCCCGTCAAGGTCGGCGTGGTTATGGACTACACCGGCGACCTCGGCCCCTACGGGCGCGATATGCAGAAAGGCGTCGACCTCGCCGTCAGGCTCGTCAACGAGGCGGGCGGCGTGCTGGGCAGGCCCATCGAGGCCGTCCACCGCGACGGCGGCTCCAGCGCCCAGATTTCAACCGACGCCGCCAATGGCCTAGTCAAGGCGGAGGGCGTCCAGGCAATCGTGGGCGGCATCGGCAGCGGCTTTACGCTCGCCATCGCCAACGCGGTAACCATCCCCAACGGCATCATCCAAATATCCCCGTCCGCCACTTCCCCCGCGCTCACCGTGCTGGACGACAACGACTACCTGTATCGCGCCGCCGTATCCGACGCCTCTCAGGGCGTTGTGCTGGCGCGGCTGGCGCGCGAACTCGGCTACGACAGCGCCGCAGCCATCTATGTCAACAACGCCTACGGCGAAGGCCTCGCCAATGTGTTTGAGACCAACTTCACCGCGCTCGGCGGCACGGTCACCGCGCTTGTCCCGCAAGAGGCGAACCAGCCCTCATACGTATCCGAGCTGGAAAACGCGGTCGCAGACAACCCCGACGTTCTGGTCACGATGAGCTACCCCGTCAGCGCCGGCGTCTATCTGCGCGAGGCGATTGAGGGCGACTACATCAACGCTTTCCTGTTCACGGACGCCACCAAGAACCAAGACATGTTTGACGGCATTGGCCCTGAGAACTTCGAGGGGATGCTAGGCACGGCGCCCGGAACGCCGTTCACCGACGACACGCGCATCTTCCAGATAGAGTACGAAAAGGCATACGGGTTCTACTCCGAGCAGCCATTCGTGGGCGAATCGTTTGACGCATTCGCCATCATCGCGCTCGCCATAGAGCAGGCGGGCGCATACGAAAGCATGGCGATACGCGACTCTATGCGCGCCGTAGCCAACCCGCCCGGCATCAAGGTAGGCCCCGGCGACTTCGCCAAGGCGCTAGACCTAATCCGGCGCGGCGAAGACATAGACTACGAGGGCGTCGCCGGCTCCCAGAACTTCGACGAGAACGGCGATGTGCTGAACTCCATAGAGATCTGGCAAATCAAGGACGGCAAGGTAGCCGGCACAGGCCGCTACGAAACCCCGTAGCCGCGCATCAGCGCAAGCCGCGTCAATGCCGATACCGAATAGCGACCGCCGCCGCTCTTAGCCTATAATGGCGCAGAGCGGCGGCGCGTTATTGCCGCCAACAGGCGTGAAATCACCCATCCGCGCTGGCGCGAAATATGCGACCTGCAAGGCGCGAACTAGCGCGAACTATGCCGAACTACAAGCCGCGAATTATGCTGATATAAGAGGAGCGAACCGAACCATGACCACCACCCAATACACCATCTACTACGCGGGCGCGCTCTTCGACCACAAGCACCTATCCGGCAACCGGCTGCTCGCCGCGCGCATAGAGGAGGCGTCCGGCGGCGTCTATCGCTGCATATTGCCGCAGGAGCTGGAGCAGACCGGCGCGCGCGCCGTGGACATACGCAACCAAGACCTGAAAGCCGTGATGGACTGCGACCTAGCGCTGTTCAGCTTCGACGGCGCCGACCTAGACCCCGGCCAAGTGCTGGAATACGCCTACGCCAAGATGCTGGACATCCCCAGCGTGCTGATGCGAACCGACTTCCGTCACGGCGGCGACCAGGAAAAGGGCGGCGACCCGTGGAACCTAATGGCGTCATTCTTCCCCCGCACGCGCGTAATGCACATAGACGGCATGCGCTGGTACAAAGAATCATTCGCCGAGGGCGGCTCCCCCGACGACATAGTCCTCCGCTACCACCGCCGCATAGCCGCCCAAGTCGTCGCCCTCCTGGACGCCGTCCGCGCCGAGCCGCCCATCCTAACCCACAACGCCCCCGTCCCCCCTGCCGCCCTCTACGAATGGGCGCTCCAATTCCCCGGCGGCGGCCTGTCGGACTGCCTGGGCGTTAATCCCGCCGAGTATGCCCGCCAGGCGCTTGGGCGCAAGAGTGGGCGGGGGTTGCTGTAAGTTCGGATTAGCCCCAACCCAAAATCTTTGCGCCGCTTTTGGAAAAGCGGCGCATCTATCCCCGCATCAGCGGGGTATCCTACCTAGGGGATGGCGAGACCGACGTGGCGTGCGGTCTATCCCCGCATACACGGGGTATCCATCAAGAAGTGGCCGTTCCAGTAATTGTACATCGGTCTATCCCCGCGCTCGCAGGGCAATCTCACTCTCTCTACACCCCTAAAACCCCACCCTAACCACCGCCCCCTCCACCCCCACCTCCCCAAACGCCCCCGGATGCGCCATCCCCCCCAGCAACTCCACCGCATCCACCAGCCGCGGCCCGCTCCGGCTAAAATACGCGCTCGCATCCGCCGCATACACCCGCCCGTTCACCACCGCCGGCAGCCCACGCCACTCCGCCGCATCCTCCAGCCCCAACGCCCGCCACTCAGCCACAGCCCGCTCAGTCCCCATCCCGCACGGCATCAGCACGACCACATCCGGCGCCGCCGCCGCCAACTCCGCCATCTCGATCCGCCGCGACGCCGCCCCCGGCTCCGCCAGCGCGTCAACGCCGCCCGCCATCTCTACCATCTCAGGCAGCCAATGCCCCGCAACAATCAGCGGATCCAGCCACTCTATACACGCCACGCGCGGCCTAAGTCTCGTCTCTCGCACAGCCGCCGCAGCCCGCACTCTCACATCATCCACCCGCGCCTGCAGCCGCCCAACCACCACATCCGCCGCATCCGCCACCCCGCACAGCGCCCCAAGCCGCCGTATATCCGCCAGCACATCCGCCACGCTCGCCGGATCCAGCGAAACCACCCGCGGCGGCGCGTCCAACCGAGCCGCCGCATGCCGCACATCCTCATACGAAACCGCGCACACCTCGCACAATTCCTGCGTGATAACCACATCCGGCGCCGCCGCCCGCAAGACCGCCTCGTCCACCTCGTATATCCGCTCCCCGCGCGCGTACAGCTCCGAAACCAGCCGGTCGATCTCCCCGCTGCTCAGCCCGTCAGCGTCAATCCGGCTACGCACCACCCTAGGCTTATCCCGCGCCGCCGCCGGATAATCGCACTCGTGGCTCACCCCATACAGCGACTCGCCCAGCCCCAAGGCATACACAATCTCAGTGCCGCTAGGCAAAAATGAGCAGATACGCACAGCCGTCAACCCCTTGATAAATAGATTGCCCGCGCCCAAAAGTCTTGGCTATTATCCCCAAAAAGCGACATCCCTTGCCGAACATTTCCCAATGTTCAAGGGACGGTTACGCGCCGAAACCCACACGCGCTACCCCGCGCCAAACGCAATAAGCGGCAGGACTGCGGGCATCGCGCCCCGACAATACCCCCGCCGCCTATCGCCAACATCTCGTCGCGCCTACTGCAGTACGCCCTCCCGCGCAAACGCCTCCGCCAGCCGCGCAATCCCCTCGTGAATCTCGTCCGGCGTGTTGTACCCAAAGCACAGCCGCGCGCAATTCCTGCCCGAAACCCCGTCCGGCGCGAACAGCGGCCCCGCCTGATAGCCCACATCCGCCGTCTCCAAAACCCTATCCCGTATCGCCGTGATGTCCGCCTCCTCCGGCATGCGCAGCCAGATGAACAAGCCGCCCTCCGGCCTGCTCCATGTCGCCGCGCCGCCGAAATTCTCGCCCAGCGCCGCCAGCATCGCATCACGCTTGGCGCGCTGAATATCGTTTATCTCAACGATATGCTCATCCAAATGCTCCACCGCATACCGATGAACCGCCCAAGACGCGAACTGATTCGCAGCCCCCCCGCTCTTCACCACGCGCGCCACATCCAACACCTCGCGCGGCGCGGTCAGATACCCCAGCCGCATCCCCGGCGCGATTATCTTGGAAAACGACGCCGCGTACATCACGCCGCCCGTATCGTCCAACGAATGTATGGACGTCACATCCTCGCCCTCATAGCGCAGATCCACATAGCAGTCATCCTCCAAAATGGCGACCCCGTGCTTCTGCGCCAGCCGAACCATCTCCTTGCGCCGCGCCAGCGTCATCGTCCACCCCTGCGGATTCTGAAACGTCGGTATCGTATAGATAAACTTCGGCGACTTGCCCTCGCCCGCCGCCTTCACAATCGCCGACTCCAGCGCGTCCGGCAGCATCCCCTCGCCGTCGCACGCCACGCCGCGAATATCCGCCTGAAACCGCCGCAGCTGCGCCAGCGTCCCCGAATACACGAAATCCTCCACCAGCACGACATCCCCCGGATCCAGCAGCGCCTCGCAAACCATATGAATCGGCTGCCCGGAGCCATCCCCGATAATCAGGTCATCCGCGCCGATGTTAATCCCCCGGTCGCGCGCCAGCTTGCCCGCCACGAACTCCCTCAGCGGCGCATACCCGCTCTGATGGGCATAAATCGCAAGATCGCCGCCCTCCTCCGCAAGCCCCTGCCGCAGCGAATCCACCAGCCCATCCAGCGGCATAGACGCCGGATCCGGATACGCCACCGCGAAATCATACTTGCCGCGCCTAACCACAGGCGCATCCCTGCCCTCCGGCGCATTCCCGGCGAACCGCCCCCTAAAACTAAACCGCTGCTGCCCGTCTGCCATTATCGCAACCCTCCTAAAATAAACCCGCCTAAACGCGGCTGGCGCTCCTGCCCTATACAGGCTAGTCTGACAAGTGTAAAGCCTTTCGCGCCCGTTGACAATGTATGCGGCGGGAAAGCGCCTTTGCTTGCGTAAATGTTGACATAGAACTATAGGTGCTTTATTATGTTCTAGTAATGGCAATGGGTGGTTGACATATCCATTATTCGCCCGCTAATATCTTGCAAAGATTAACGAACATCAGGAATCACAAAGATGTTGCCTAAGTACATCCACGAAATACGCGATCCGATCCATGTGTTCATTCACTTGGACTCGGACGAAAGGCGCGTAGTGGATTCCCCTCAATTCCAGCGACTGCGCCATATCCACCAGCTGGCTATGTCCTATCTCGTGTATCCGGGCGCCACTCACAAAAGATTCGAGCATGCGCTCGGCACAATGGAATTGGCGACAAAGGTGTTCGACGTAGTCACCGACCCAAGGAATGTGCATGAACAGATCCGTTCTCTTATACCTGAGATTTCGCTACCGCCGGAGGGGTTAGGGTATTGGAGACGAGTCTTGAGAATGGCTGCCCTTTGCCACGACATAGGCCACCTGCCATTCTCCCATGCCACGGAAGAGCTCTTGCCGAAAGGCTTCAACCATGAGCACATCACAGCCGAAATAATCAAAAGCGACGCGATGCGCGAAATATGGCTCAGTATGATTCCTCCTCTGCACGCTGAGCACATCGCTAAAATCGCTGTTGGTAGAAAGATCAACACGAAAGAGAATTACAGCGACTGGGAAAATGTTCTCTCCGAAATTATCGTAGGAGACGCCTTCGGGGTGGACAGGATGGACTATCTTCTCAGGGATTCCCTCCATGCGGGCGTTGCCTACGGAAGATTTGACCACCACCGCTTGCTAGACACTATCAGGATACTGCCGCCTGTGCCAGACGAAACATCTGAAGTCTCCAAAGAACCGGCCATCGGGGTTATGGAAGGCGGGGTTCATTCTGCCCAAGCCCTGTTGCTTGCGCGTTATTTTATGTATTCACAAGTCTATTTCCATCCCATAAGAGTGATCTACGACAAGCATCTGATTGATTTCCTATCCGAATGGCTGCCTGGGAGGAAGTTCCCTGCTGACGTTAACAATATAATGCAGTACACGGACATCGAAGTCCTGAATGCGATCTCTATCGCATCCAAAACGCCAACCAAACCCGGACATGATGCGGCTAAACGAATTACAGAGCGCAAGCATTTTAAGCTCGTCTATTCAGCGAGGCAAACGGATCAAAAGAACCACTCTGAACCCGGTCGAGCCATTTACGAAGAGCTACGGGAAAAGTATGGTTGCAGCAACGTCTGTCACGAAGGAGACACTGAAAAGGCGAGAACTTTCGACCTTAGAGTTCTTGGGCGGGATGGCCGAATAGCTTCCGAACCCGAAATGCTAGAAAGCATCCCTGCGACTGCTTATGACTTCGTGTTCGTAGCGCCTGAACACGAAGATGAAGCCTCTAAATGGCTGGCTGCCAACAGGGAAACCATTCTTAGTAAAACCCCGCAAAGTCAAGAGGAGGAGCAAAACACATGACAGAACTGAAAGGCTTGCGTCTAAACGCGGTAGTCATCAAGCTCGTCAATGAAATGGCGGCAAATCGCAGCTGGTGCGGCGAAACTCACATCCAGAAGACTGCGTACTTCCTTCACGGCCTCCTCGGGGTCCCGCTCGCCTACGAATTCGTCATGTACAAGCACGGCCCCTACTCCTTCGATCTGCATGACGATCTGGCAGGGATGAGGGCAAAGCGCTTCCTAAAGACAGTACCTCAGGATCCTTACGGCGCATCATTCGAGCAAGGCGACATCGGGAGTGTGGTGACTAAAAGATTCCCCAAGACCCTCAAGCAACTCGACCGGAAAATAAAGTTCGCATCCAAAGAACTCAGCCGCAAGGGCGTCGCAGAGTTGGAGCGCTTCGCTACCGCGCTATATGTGACCCTAAACGAGCCAAACGGGTGGGATCTAACGCCAAGCGAGCGCGCCCGCATAGTCTATACACTCAAACCGCACGTGTCTCCCGAAGCGGCCCACATCGCCGTGCAAGGCGTGGATGCCCTGCGTGAAAAAGCCAAAGAACAAAACCTGATAACCTAACCCACATGCCCAGCTAACAACGCAAAGCGCCCAACCGCCCACTTCGGGAACGAGTCAGACTCCGCCACGCAACTCGCCCGCGCGCGCAAAGCAAATCACCCACAAACCAAGGAGCCCCCCCCAATGCCAACCCCCACCGGAGCCGACCTCATCGCCCGCATCCTCAAGCAAGAGGGCGTCGACTTTATGGGCGTCATACCCTTCAACTCGCTAGAAGAGGCCGCCGCCAAAGCCGGCATCCGCCCCCTCATATTCCGCCAAGAGCGCGTGGGCGTCAACCTCGCCGACGCATACACCCGCGTAACCAACGGCAACCGCACCGGCGTCTTCTCTATGCAAGCCGGCCCCGGCGCCGAAAACGCCTTCGCCGGCGTCGCCCAAGCATACGCCGACTCCGTCCCCATCCTGCTGCTGCCCGCGTCAGCCCCCCGCAACCGCGCCGGCGTTCACCCCACTTTCAGCCCCAGCCGAACCTACGAATCCGTTGTCAAATGGGCGGGCAGGGTTGAACTCCCCGAAGAAATCCCCAACGCGCTCCGCCGCGCCTTCAGCCAACTGCGCCTCGGACGCCCCAGCCCCGTCCTGCTAGAACTCCCCGGCGACATCCTGCGCGGCGACGCGCCCGCCGCCCCCTTCCCCTACGCGCCCGTGCAGCCGCGCCGCGCCGCCGGCGATCCCCAAGACATCCGCGAGGCTATCCGCCTGCTGCTCGCCGCCAAAAACCCCGTCATTCACGCCGGCCAGGGCGTCCTATACGCCGAGGCGTGGGACGAACTCCAAGAACTCGCCGAACTCACCCAAATCCCCGTCATGACCTCTATGGCGGGCAAAAGCGCATTCCGCGAAGACCACCCGCTCTCGCTAGGAACCCGCTCCAGCACCACCACCGGCATGGTCGCCTTCTTCCTAGACCGCGCCGACCTAGTATTCGGCATCGGCTGCAGCTTCACCCGAATGCACTACGGCGCCGACCTGCTTGACAGCAAAGCGCTCGTCCACATCACCAACGACGAAAACGACATCAACAAAGACTACCACGCCGACCACGCCGTCATCGGCGACGCCAAGATTGTGCTGCGCCAGATACTAGACGAAATCAAGGCGATGCGCGCCGAAAGGCCCGCCCTGCTCGCGGGCCGCCCCAAATTCGCCCCCCAAGTCGCCGCCGTCCGCGACTCGTGGATGCGCGATTGGCTGCCCAAAATGAACTCCGACGCCATCCCCATCAACCCCTACCGCGCGCTCAGCGACCTGTCCAAGGCAATCAACCCCGCGCGCGCCATTATGAACCACGACTCCGGCAGCCCCCGCGACCAAATGATCCCGTTCTACCAATCCGTCACACCGCGCGGCTTTATCGCTTGGGGCAAATCCACCCAGCTCGGATACAGCCTCGGCGCCGCTATGGGCGCGAAGCTCGCCGCCCCCGACAAGCTCTGCGTCAATGTCATCGGCGACTACGGCTTTGGAATGGTCGGCACAGACCTTGAAACCGCCGTCCGCGAAAACATCCCCATCCTCACCATCGTCCTCAACAACTCGTCTATGGGCATCTACCGCCCCGAACACTTCGCCACCGCCCACGAACTCTACGGCACAAAAACCACCGGCGGCGACTTCGTCAAAATGGCGGAGGCGCTAGGCGGCTACAGCGAGCGCGTAACCCGGCCCCAAGACATCATCCCCGCCATCAACCGCTGCGCCGCCATCGTCGACAACGGCCAAACCGCCCTCCTAGAAATCGTAACCGACGACGCCGAAAAAGATATGCCCTACAGAATGTTCTAACCTCATCCGCAACCTGCCCCAACTGCCCATATTAACAATAGAATACTCCGGATTTCCCAACGCGCCGGTTTCGCCGCGTGAATCGGTTGGCGAAACCCGTGCGCCCATAGTGAGACGGCATTGCACATTAACAAAACGCCTGTGGCATTGCCCCCGCGCCCGCCTTTCCTTAATATAAACCCCCTGCCCGCTTTCACCCACACCCGCTTTCATACTACGATTAACTCCAAACCTAAACATTGCCCAAAAATCCCGCCCGGCATTGCGCCCCGAAACCGCACAAGGATTACCCCCATGGCAACCCAAAACCAAAACCCCGACCGCATCTGGGACGCCGCGCTAGGCGAACTGCAAATGCAAGTCGCCCGCCCCGCATACGAAACCTGGCTCAAAGACACCCAGGGCGTCGCCCACCGCGACGGCGAGTTCGCAGTAGCCGCCCCCGACGCATTCGTATCCGAATTCCTCCAGCAAAGAATGTACGCCCCCATCCAGCGCGCCCTTGAACATGTGCTAGGCGAACCCGTCTCAGTCATATTCCAAGTAACACAAGCCGACCAGGACACGCCCAATCAATCCGGCGCACAAGACGCCCACGCCGCAAACGCCAACGCGATTTCACAACCAGCGCCTACCCGCACTCCCGCGCCCAACGGCAACGCGCCCGCGTCCGCCCTAAACGCCCGCTACACATTCGACCGCTTTATCGTAGGCAAATCCAACGAACTCGCCCACGCCGCCGCCCAAGCCGTAGCCGACAACCCCGGCGCCGTCTATAACCCGCTCGTCCTATACTCCGACGTCGGGCTGGGCAAAACCCACCTGCTCCACGCAATAGGCCACCAAGTCCTCGCCAACGGCCTATCCCTCATCTACGCCACCACCGAAGAGTTCACCAACGAATACATCCGCGCCATACGCGAAGGCCGCACCGAAGACTTTCGCCTCCGCTACCGCAACGCCGACCTGCTGCTGCTTGACGACATCCAATTCCTAATCGGCAAAGAGCAAACCCAAGAGGGGTTCTTTCACACATTCAACGCGCTGCATATGTCCAACCGCCAAATCGTCATCACCAGCGACCGCCCGGTAACCGCGCTCAAGCTGCTTGAAGAGCGCATCAGCTCCCGCCTCAGCGGCGGCCTTGTGGCGGACATACAGCCGCCCGACCTAGAAACCCGCCTCGCCATCCTGCGCGCCAAAGCCGAGGGCATGCGCGTTCACATCCCCCCCGACGTCCTAGACCTGCTCGGCGCGCGCATCTTCCCCAACATCCGCGAACTCGAGGGCAGCCTAAACCGCGTCGTCGCCTACGCCCAGCTCACCGGCCGCCCCCTAAACGCCGACCTCGCCCGCCAAGTAGCCGACGACTCCCAACAAGACGCGGCGGCCCGCCAGCCCTCCGAGCAAGAGGCGCTGGACGCCGTGTCAGCCCACTTCGGCATAGATGCCCAAGCCCTCCGCGGCTCCAAGCGCGACAAGAAAACCGCCCTAGCCCGCCAAGTGGCTATGTACATCCTCACCGAAGACGCCGGCATGAGCGCCACCGCCATAGCCCGCGCGCTGGACAAAAAGCACCCCACCGTCCTGCACGGCTACAAGACCATCCAAAGCAAGCAAAACGTAGACGCCAACCTACGCCGCGACATCCTACGCATCCGCGAAACCCTAGCCCAGCAGTAGCCCCGCCGGTAGCATATGTACACGCCTGCAACCCGCGATCCCCAACTGACGCCATTGCCATTAGAACAATGCCCTGCCATCAAACCCTGCAAATCCCGCAATTCCCCCGCAACGCGCCCGCCAACCCATTGCCAAACCCGCCGCTATATCCCCCGAATTCCCCCAAATTCGCCCGCCCGCACAAACTTTTTGTGAACCATTGCCCACAATTCCCTAACCCGCGTTTAGGCTTTTGGCTGAACAATGAATAAACATCACAGCCCCAAAATTGTAGATAACCCCGCTATTTGCGTTGATAACTAGCCCGCCGCGTACATAACTCTTGCTGAACTTATTCCAGGAAAAGTTCGGCCTACGCCCAGCCCAACCCTGTCAACGCGCATCTACAACCCGTGTACATCCCCTTGTGCTAAAATAACCATAGCAACGCTAGAACAATATGCGCCGGAACAAGCCCCCGCGCTAGGCTATCAAGGCAATGCAAGGCGAGATAGCGGATATGCGCCGCCAACCTGAACAGCGGTTATCAACGCTATGAACGCGCTTATTACTGATATTGTTACGGATACATCCGGATGATAGACAATGTATTTATCAACATAAGCAGCGGCAACGGCGGCAACGGCGCTGTCAGCGGGCGGCGCGAAAAGTTCGTCCCCCGCGGCGGGCCTGACGGCGGCGACGGCGGCAATGGCGGCAGCGTTATCGCCGTATGCGATCCGAATATCAACACCCTGCTCGCCTTTCGCTACAAGCGCAACTTCGCCGCTCCAAACGGCGGCGGCGGCGCGTCAGCCCTAAAACACGGCGCTGACGGCGCTGACATACGCATCAGCGTTCCCGTCGGCACGCAGATATGGAACGCCGACGCCAACCCGCCCCGCCTGCTCGCCGACCTCGCCGCGGAGGGCCAAAGCGCCATCCTTGCGCGCGGCGGTCGCGGCGGACGGGGCAACGCCTATTTCGCATCCCCCACGAACCAGTTCCCGCTGCTGGCGGAGCAGGGCGAATCCGGCGAAATCCTGCGCCTGCGCCTTGAACTCAAGCTGCTCGCCGACCTTGGCATAATCGGCTTGCCCAACGCGGGCAAATCAAGCCTGCTTTCGGTCGTCAGCGCCGCCCGCCCGAAAATCGCCAACTACCCGTTCACAACCCTTGAACCCGCGCTCGGCGTGGTGGAGCATCGCCGCAAAACCTTTGTGATGGTGGACATCCCCGGCCTCATTGAGGGCGCGCATCAGGGCGTCGGCTTGGGACACGACTTTCTGCGCCACATAGAGCGCACCCGCGCGCTTGTGCATATGATTGACGGCTCTACCCCCGACCCGCTTGACGACTACCGCAAAATCAACGCCGAACTGCGCCTATTCAACGCAGACCTATCCGCCAAGCCCCAAATCGTTGCCATCAACAAGACCGACATCACCGAAGTCCGCGCTCGCATCCCTGAGCTGGAATCCGCCTTTGCCGCCGAGAGCGTCAGCCCGCTATTCATATCCGCCGCAACCCACAGCGGCCTAGACCCCCTGCTAGACGCCGCCCTAGCAGTCCTGGACGCCGCCCCCTCCATTCCCGCGCCGCAATCGCAACCGCAGCTGCAACCCACAGACGCCCTTGCTGACGCATCCCCCACATCCGAAATCCCAATCCTGCGCCCACAGCCGCGCCGCCGCCGCCCGGCCGAACTCGTGATCAAGCGCGGCGATACTTTCATAGTGCAATCCCAGCGCGCCGTCCGCATCGCCGCCCTGCTGGACGACGACTGGAACGCGCGCATGCAGTTCATCGGCTACCTGCAGCGCGCCGGCATAACCCGCGCGCTAGAAGACGCCGGCGTAGCCCCCGGCGACACAGTCCGCTTTGGCGATGTGGAATGGGAGTGGCAGTAGTGCGCCTTGGAGTTTTCGGCGGCACATTCGACCCCGTCCACAACGGGCATCTCATCCTAGCCGAGGACGCCCGCGCCGCCCTAAGCCTGGACGAAATCCTATTCATCCCCGCCGGCGAGCCCTGGTTCAAATCCTACCGCAGCATCACCCCCGCCCACCACCGCCTCGCAATGGCGCGCCTAGCCATCCGGAACAACCCCCACTTCAGCGTATCCGATATGGAAATCCGGCGCGAAGGCCCAAGCTACACAATAGACACCCTATCCGAACTGCGCCGCGAGCGCCCCGACGCCGACCTGTTCGTCATACTAGGCGTTGACGCGCTGCGCGAAATCGACCGCTGGCGCCACCCGCGCCGCCTCTTCCAAATGGCGACCGTCGTCGGGATGGCGCGCCCCGGCGCATCCCTTGACCCCAGCGTACTAAACGCCGCCATCCCCGGCGCATCCGACCGCCTGCGCCTAATCCCCGGCTCACTCATAGACATCAGCGGCACAGACATCCGCCACCGCGTAGCCGACAGCCAATCCATTCGCTACCGCGTTCCCCCCGCCATAGCCCAATACATCCGCGCCCACAACCTATACCTCCCCCCGTCGGCTTGATTCCCTGATTTTCCCATAGCGCTTTCTCTCTTGTGCGCCCGCCAATTTGCTACGCTCATAATTGGCTGATTTTCACAAAATAGCGCCCCGTATCGGCTTACTCGCTATTCCCCGCTCGTTGCGCCAATGCCCTGCCTTTGTGTGTCCCGCGCCGCCAATCCCGTTTCCTAGCGCGAAAAATTTTCGAAAAACCGCCGCGCGTGTTTGGGACGCAAAGTCCCAAACACGCGCGGCGTGATGCTTATCCCGGCGCGGGCAGGCTAGTCAGCCCCGCCCGCGCTATCGTTATTGCGCCGTTGCCCGCGCTACTGCCCGTCGCACACCGGCAGGTTGAGCTGCGCCGCATCGCTGTCTGACACTGCGGCGAGTACGCGCGGCAAGCAGCCTGTGAAGTCGTTGCCCGCCAGCCGCAACACGCCCAGATAGCGGCGCATATTGTCCAACTCAATCGGTATCTGGCCGCTCAAGTTGTTGTTGCTGAGCCGCAATTCGCGTATCAGGTCTAGGTTGCCCAACTGCCGCGGCACCGTGCCGCTCAGGCTGTTGTTGTCAAGGTACAGCAACCGCAGCCAAGGCAGGTTGCCTATCTGCGCCGCCACTTGGCCGCTCAGCCCCTTGTTGGACAGCTCCAAGCCGACCACCCTGACCCGGTACAGCGAGGGATCGCCCACGCGATCGTAGTCCACGCCTTCCCAGAGGGTTATCCGGCGATACTGCGACCAGTCCAGCGCGTCCGCGTTCTCGCCCTCAAGCACTGCCTTGGCTGAAAGCAGCGCCGCGCACTCCATCACCGTATCGGGATTGTCAAACGGGAATATGACCGCGATGCCGTTGGAGCATTGGTCAATGAAGCTCTGCGCTATCCCTATCGGGCCCGCCTCAGGCACCACGGTGGCCGTAGGCGTAACCGTGGGCGTGACGATAATCGGCGTGGAAGTCGCCATCACCGGCGTGTTGGTCGGCGTTGCGGTGGGATCAAGCGGCGGAGCCGAAACCTCGCCCTCGACCTCGCCCCAGCACACCAGCGTCCGGTCGCCGTCCAATGAGCGCACGCCGCAGGAGATGTCGCCCTGGATGTTCAGCGTGTTGAACCCGCCCGTGTCCGGCGGCGTCGCCTGGCCCTGGTCGTCCCGGCCCCAACACTGCACATTCCCGCTCTCTTCGATGGCGCAAATGTGGTCAGGCCCGCTGCTGATGGCGATGAATCGCCCGTCAGTGGGCGCTCCCGACATCTGCCCATATTCGTCGCCATCGCTTATGCAGCGAATAACGCCGTCGGTGAACATAGCGCAGGCGTGGTCTTCTCCGATGACCACGACCGAGTCCATGCTGGGCGTCTGCGCCCTCGCTGAACGAGTCTCAGCGCCGCTCATGAACAGCGCCGTCACCACCGCGACGGCAAGCCCCATGAAGAGCAGCGCGGCGCCCCGCTTGTAATCAAGAGGTAACAGCCTCATGCCTTCCTCCTACGGAATGATTTCTTCGGCGTGAATTATACCACAATATAGCATCATTTTAGAAATGCTTTATACTGCCAATTTAACATCGCGCCAACAACAACGCGCTTATCCTGCGCCAATGCCATTTAGCGCAACGCTAATTGTGGCTAATCATATGCTACATTGTCAAGTTTAGTAAGGTGATAATCCCCGTAATTTCGGCAAATTCTTGCCCGCATTATAGCGCCTTTTTATTTTACCCCCCCCCCCCCCCCGAATTTTGGGCATTATATCACAAAAAACTTTTCCCGCAATTGCGCCCCGCGTCTTGATTTCCAACGTGCGCCAATCGCTGAAACCCGCCTTGATTTCCATCCCCAAAAGTTGTTTGGCTGCCTTTTCCCCAAAAATCGCCATCCCCGTATCGCCATACGCCCTTATTATAAGGAGGCGCAGCGCTCATGATAAGGAGGCGCAGCGCTCATGCCCCCATGAAAACACGCCCGCCGCCATTGCCGCGCCGCCTCTCATCCACTACAATGCCTTGCATGCGAATCCCCCTGCCGCCACTCCCGCCCCGCATCCTGCTCGCGCCGCTCTGCCTGATACTTGCGGCGTGCGCCCCCACGCCCGCGCCCGTCCCAACCGCAACGCCCTTGCCAACACACACGCCAGCACCCACCGCAACGCCTATCCCGACCGCTACGCCGTTGCCCACGCCAACACCGCCGCCCACCGCAACCGCCGCGCCCGAATCCGCATCTGCAGCCGCGCCAGCTGCAGCGGCAGGCGCAAACGCCATATCCGACGACCTCACCGCCGCCCAGACGCTCGCCGCCGCGCTCGCCGCGATGAACGCCGTCCCGTCTTACCACGCCGAGGTTGACGCAGTCATCAAGGTAGTCCAGCAAGAGGCAAGCTTTCGCATGGACGAAGAGACATTCGGCTCCGAATACCCCATCCGCTACTCCGGCGACTTCCAGCCCCCCGACCGCGCGCGCGGCAAACTCGCCCTATCGCTAGGCGCATTCGCCCTGGAAACCGACCTCATCCTCATAGGCGACCTAGCCCACATCCGCGACCCCGAAACCGGCTTATGGGAAACCCTCCCCATCCGCCACGCCGGCTTGCCCTCCCCCTACGACTTCGCCCGCCTCCCCCAAGACCTAACGCGCTACAAAAACCTCCGCATCGTCCGCCACGAAACCCTCGCCGGCATCCCCGTCCGCCGCCTATCCGCCGACCTCGCCGGCGCCCACCTCGGCAGCCACTACGACAGCTTGTTTATAGAGATATGGGTCGGCCTGAGCGACGCGCTCATACGCCGCTATACATTGGCGGGCGAGACATCCGCCGACGTGGGCGATGACGCTGGGCTATCCGGCGGCGGGCTGCCTTTGGCCGCCGGCGATCTGGGCGGCGGGGCGGAGCTTGCGCTGACGGTAACGTACACGGGGTTTGGCGAGCGGGTGGATATAGGGGCGCCGGGTCCCTAAAAAATAGGCGTCAGAAAACAAATGCCTTGCTTGTCTTGCATATCAAGTTCGTCCTTTCCCCAAAAAGAAAAGTTCCTCAGAATTCTGAGGAACTTTTGGCGCTTTCGGCTAATTCGGGTGAACGGGGATTAGCGCTTTGCCAGCTCTTTCAGAGCGTCCCCGTACATCCCGATGAACAGCCTTGCCACCGCCTCCCGCATCTCAGGAGTATCCGGCAGGGGCCTGTTCTTGACATCCTCAGGCAAGTTCCTCCATATCTCCGACGCCTTTTCGGCCTCTTCGGGAGATAGGTCAAATATGTTTTGCGTCTTGTCTATCGCTTGAACCATACTGCGCCATCCTGGAACTTTGCATATCAATTGTTGATACTGAAGTCTGCAATCAATCATAAACCATAATCAACCGATAATCAAGCTTTTCTACCTGCTATGCGCCCGCATTTGGATTTCTACCTAATGACAATCTAGCAATCAACCCATTGGCAAGCGCGTGGATATACGGGCGGGCGTGGCTTGACGCCGCCATCCGCGCCCATATCCCCGCGCTAAGGCGAGGCGCTAGGCGGACGCGGCGGGTTGCGCCGGGCGCGCCTCAGCAGTATGAATACCGCGAGGGCAATGAGCGCGGCCGCCGCCAATGCCAGCGCCGGGCGGCTTGTGGCGGGTATGGGCGTGGGGATTGGCGTGGGCGTGGGCTCTGGGATGTATAGATCAAGGCCTTGCGATTTTCTGCCCAGTTCGGCGGCGTTGTTTAGGTCGTGGTAGGCTACCCAGAGCCTGCTTGTGCGGCGGACGAATACTTTGCCGTCGCCGGGCGCGCGGCTGGATTCGTCGGCGCTAATCTCTATCTCGCCGCGAAATAGGTGGGACGCGGCGGCGGCGGATGCGTCGGTTTTGCTGACGACCTCCCGTATGCCTACCCACTCGCCCGCGCGGTCGGAGCTGCTGTACACGCGGGCTATCCGGGCGCTTGCGGGAAATTTGTCGCGCAGCGTTTGTTGGAACATCACTTGCAAGGAGCTGCCGGCGCGGACATCGCCGAAAAAGGCGATGCGCCAGTTCTCGGCGTCTGGGCTGTTGATTTGCATAAAATTAGGCTGCTCGCCGGATTTCCGCACAATCGCCAAGCTGGGCGAGGGCAGGAATATGGGCGTTCCGGCGTCGTAGGCGCAGCCCTCGCCTTCAAGCGTGAATGTGTCCAGGAATGGAAAGCCGTCGACTAGGCTCCAGTAGGTATCTACGGCGGTTGCATCGCTGGGGGTATCTTCCCAGACTGCAGAGCAACCTCTCTTCGTCCCAAGTTGGCGGTCGCTGATGTAGAAGACTACGGTGTCGCCGGGTTCGCGCGGCGCGTTGGCGAATTCTACTGAGACTCGTCTTTGGGGCGCGCTTGCGCTGCGCTTGGGAGGGGCAGCCTCGCCGCCATTGCCACCGCCATCGCCGCCATTGCCGTCTCCATTGCCATCGCCGGCGTAGCCGTAGTAGCGAACTTGCAGGCGCTGGTCGGGCGAGCGCAGGAATAGCCTGCCGTCGCCCGGCGTCAGCGCGGCGCGGCTTGTGCTGACGCGCGCCTCTCCCCTGAGCAGCGCGGTTGTGGACGCCGCCATCAGCGCGACGCCCAAATGATCCCTGACCGCTATCTCGCGCAGGGACGCCCAAACGCTGTCCTCGCCGCTGGCAACCCGCGCAAGTTGCGCCTCCGCGCCGTAGGCGTCCTCCGCGTAAAAGCGGAACCGTATCTGCACCTTTACGTTGGATCTTGTCTGGTGCGCCAGCCAGATGTCGCCGGGTTCGTAGACGTCATCGGGTCTGTTGGGTTCGGGATAGCCTACCGCAACGGGGTTTGCGTCGATAAAAACGTCGACGGGAATCGAGGGATCGCCTAGCGCGAAAGGCGTGTTGGACGGGTTATCGGCGTCGTATTCGCAGCCCTCATTGAGCGAATAGTCATTCGGCACGGACGCTACCAGCGTATCATCCCCCGTATCTCTGTCAGTTCTAGTCACTGATACGCTGCCGTTAGCCACGTTGAATATGTGAATGCCCCGCTCTTGCTGATTATTTCCGGGCTGAGCGCTTCGCGGCTCGCCGGGCAGTTCCACTTTCGGCCAAGTCGCAACGCAGTAGCGGATAGTGCTCAGGCGGATGTCGCGCACGGTGAAAGTGAGCGTTGCCTCCGTCCTGTCGGCGTTCCAGACGAGGGGATGCACATCTATCTCCGGCGCATCGCCCTCGGCGGGCGTCTGGGTTTCAGGCGGGAGCGTGGGGATCGGGGTGAGGGTTGCGGTAGGCGTAGCGGTGATTGTGGGCGTGGGCGTTGTGGTAGCGGTGGGTGTGAGCGTAGGGGTAGGCGTGAGAGTGGGCGTTGCGGTGATAGTGGGCGCGCGCGTTGGCGTGGATGTTGGCGTAGCGGTAGCGGTGGCAGTGATGGACGCGGTTGGCGTTGGCGTGGGCGATAAGGTTGCGGTTGGCGTGGGCGTTGCGGTAGCGGTTGGAGTGGGCGTAATGGTTGGACTGCGCGTAGGCGTTGCGGTGATGGTGGGCGTGATGGTTGGCGTAGGCGTAGCGGTAGCGGTGGCAGTGTAAGTCGGCGTGAGCGTGGCAGTGGGCGTTGCGGTGATGGTAGCGGTCGGCGTGGGCGTGATTGGCGTAGCGGTAGCGGTAGGCGTGGGCGTTGCGGTGAGCGTGGGCGTTGCGGTGGCAGTGATAGTTGGGGTGAGCGTGATGGTTGGGGTGAGCGTTGCGGTTGCGGTGCCGGTTGGCGTCAGCGTAGTGGTGGCAGTGGCGGTTGGTGTTGGCGTGAAAGTAGCGGTTGGAATCTGTGTAAGCGTGGCGGTGGGGGTAAGGGTGGGTGTTGCGGTTGGCGTCAGTGTGGCAGTGGGAGTAGCGGTTGGCGTTGGCGTAAGAGTTGCGGTAGATGTCGGCGTGGGTGTTGGCGTTGCGGTGATGGTTGGCGTTGCGGTAGCGGTAGGTGTTGGCGTGAATGTTGTAGTTGGCGTGGGTGTGATAGTAGGCGTTGGCGATGCGGTAGGCGTTGGCGTGGTAGCGGATGCTGGCGTTGGCGTGTTGGAACTGGGCGTGAAATAGAATGTAATCACGACCGTGGATCCCTTGTTCACCCTTGTGATGAGCTGGATATTTCCGGTCGTTACAACGCCGGGATAGTCGTTGTGCCACGAATTCTGAATATGCCCGTCCACTCGCGATTCCGGAAAGGGCGGCGGAGGGAAGTGCAGCGGCGTGTTTGCGAGATTATCGGTATCATAGGCGCAGTTTTCGCTGAGGGAAAAGACATCGGGTTCGGGCTGTCCGTCGGCGACATTCCAAAAGACGCTCGACTCGTGTCCGGAGGCGAGGTTAGTCCAAGTGGCGACGCAGGACGCGGGGTTTGCGGCTAGGGGAACGAATGTACGGGGGGGGGTAGCGTCATGGCGAAACGCCGCCGTCGCCAGCAGCGTCAGCGCCGCCGCGAGCGCAAGCGCGGCGAGCGAATTCGCGCGCGTGACGCGGCGCAGGCGGCCGGGTGTATGGCGGCGCAGGGGTGTCATGCGCGGGAATGTATGGCATGTGAGGGGGATGTGTCAAGTGAGTTTGGCGGATTCGTGGCGTTTTCCATTCAGGTGGGCGAGTATATCTACGGATGAAGATAGTTGGAAGGCATTGCCGTAGCCGATTGCAGGGATAGCGTGTTCACGCATAAGAATGGCGGGCTATATGATGGCGGGCAGGGGTATGTCGTGGGCGAAGTCGGCTAGGGCGCGAGCTACGGCGGCGGGGCGTTCCATGTACATGTTGTGGCCGGTGTCGGCTAGGGTGAGGGGGTGGAGGTTGGGGATGCCGGTGGGCGCGGCGTTTAGGTCGCGGATGGTGGGGGCGTGGCGGCTGCTGCGGATGAATAGGATGGGGATGCCCAAAGTGGGGAAGATGGGGCGTAGGTCGGTGTGGTCGCCGTCTCGCTCTTGCCAGTTGAAGGTGTGGGGCGACCATTTCATGTCGTAGCGGCCGTCCTCGCGGCGGTATGCCTCGTGGGCTGCGACGTCGCGGGTGACTTCGTCTGTCCAGGTCTTGGCGGCGGGGTGGGCGCGCAGATATTGGTGGAGTTCTTGGCGGCTGCGCCAGGTTGTGCGGGGGGCATGCTCGCGGCCGGCTACCATTTTGTGAAAGCGCTCGTCCACGATTACCATCGGCTCCAGCAGGGCTAGGCGGGCGAATAGGTCGGGGCGCTGTTGGGCGCATAGGGTTGCGACTACGCCGCCGGTGGAGTGGGCGGCGGCGTAGATTTGGCGGAGGCGGAGGGCGTCGCAGAAGTGGGCGAGGTCTTGGACGCGGTCGGCGAATGAGTAGCCGCGCGGCGTCCAGTCGGAGTCGCCGTGGCCGCGCATGTCGGGGGCGATGACGCGGAATTGGCTTGCGAGGCGGCGTGCGACGGCGTCCCAGCTGCGGGATGTACGCATATCGCCGTGCAGCAGCAGGATGGCGGGGGCGGATGCGTCGCCCCAAACGGCGCAGCGCATCGCTATGCCGCGCGCGGGGAGTTGTTGGGTGTGGGTTTCGGGTTGCAGGTGATTGGTTTTCAATTTGGGCGGGTTTGGCGTGTTGCCGCTTGTTGGAAGTTCATATGGGATTGGCTTGTGGGTTTGTGTTGCCCTCCCGCTGATGCGCTGAGATGCGGCGGCGGGAGGGCAGTTTTGGGCTAGGGGCTATGCCTCGAAGCCGCAGGTGCGGTGGGTGCCGTCGCAGAAGGGCTTGTTGTCGGAGGCGCCGCAACGGCAGAGGAAGACCATGTCGCTGTCGGTGGGGATTTCGTTGCCCTCGGCGTCCACGATTTTGATTTCGCCCTGCACCATGTAGGGGCCGTTTTTGCGGGTGGTTACGGTAGTGTCTGCCATGTGTTTCCTCCCATATTGTTGTGGCTCGCTTTCTCGCGCCCGCATTATAGCCGTTTTGTGCGATTTGTGGTAGCGCTTTGGGGGGTTGCGCGGGGGCAATCGGGTTTCGCGGCTGATTAGGGGGTTATGCCGGCGCGGCGCAGTTCTTCCAACACGGCTTTGTTGTTGCCGTTGACGGTGGGCTGGAGGCACATTAAGCGTCGCCATTCGGATAGCATCGCCTCGGTATCGGCGGTTAGGGGCAAACCAAGCATCTCGGTGACCACGCGGTCTATTTCGGCGCGGTTGGGGTCTAGGGCACTTAGGCTGATGCGCTTGAGGGTAAGGGTTCGCAGGCGCTCGAAGTTGGCTGCGGCTGTGGCGCGGGCGTGTTTGGCGGCGTCAGTGTCCGCGGCGAAGTCGGGGATGGGGTGGCCGGGTATTGCCCTAATTTGAATAGGCGAGCGCCCTAGGTCAGTGGATTGCCCGTATCCTATTCTTATCAACATTCCATATGTGCTGTTGAGGAATAGGGTAATTGCCCTTGCTACCTCATCGGTTGCATACAAGGTTGTCCAGGACCTGCCGCCCATACATTCCTGTTCGGTGTAGCACACCGCGATTGTTTGCGCGTTCATACGTAGATTGCGGGATATGTGAAAATGCCCTGCGGTTTTGAGCATTCGGGCAGCCTCAGCCGGGTCGTCGCGCGGCTCGCCGTAGTGCGTGGGTTCGCAAGTGATGAACAACTGAGTCTTTGCGTCCAAATGCCACATAGACGGGTTCATGCGGTTAGTGGTATTTTCGCGCTTGTACATCACAAACGCGCCCCGGGGGTCATGACTTGCTTGGACATGTCCAAGCAAGTCATGAGTCGGGCCTACGCCCGACTCATCACTTAGCGTTGCCATAGGCAACGCCGACGGTGTGGAACTGCCCGTGCGCGGGTCATATGCCATGCCATCTTTGGCGTATTCCGCCAAAATAGTGTATGCGCCGCTGGATCCAAGCGCAGACCAAGGATTGCCCTCGCCAAGTCCCTCCAGACGGTAGTAGGTGGCGGCGGTTGATCCCACGGCTATCTCGCCGTATTTCTTGCCAAGCGCGATTTCGCGGCTTATGGCGTCGGCGAACATCTTGGCTTTGAGTTTGGTTTCGAACGGGCTCGTCAGGTTAACGCAGGTAACCGCTCTGTCGCCGTTTTGGTCTTGCGGTGTTGGTGAGGGAGTATGCTTTGTGCCAATTAGCAGCATCTCTTGTATGCCGGTGTCGGCTGACATTGAATCGCCCTCGCCCGACGCCGTGCAGATAGCGATTACGTCGCAGTATTCGTTCTCGATGTTCTTGCGAAATCCCGTGTATGTCTGCGCGTGCGCCGCGGTGAGAGGCAACACTTTGCCATGCGGCCGGCCATACCCCAACAATCTGTGTTCTATAACGTGCATAAAGGTGGCAAGCCCGGCTTGGCCGTTTGCTACGCCTTTTACAAGGCCGTCGGCGCCGCGCTTGTATCGCGCCATCTCTTTCTTACCGATAGGGCTACTTGCGCCGCCCCTAGACCGGAAATAGGGATCATTGTTATTGCAGATGTCAAATGCGTTAGGGTCGATGGCAAGCATCGCCTGTTGCTCGCCGTCGTATCCGACTAGACGCTCTTCTAGGTTCGCAACGCCTCGCCGCGTCAGGAAGTTGAGCGCTCCGCCATTGACGGTTATTGCGAAAATTTTGCTGGATTGGAATGTGGTTTCAGGGCGCAGGGATGCCATGTTGGCGGTGGCGACTGAGATTGATTGCGGGTTGATGTCGGTTAGTTGGATGCAGTTCTCCATGCGCTCGGCATGAATGATGGTTTTGTCTTCTGATTGCGCGTAGTGGCGAAAGCGGATGTTTTCTTCGGTGGCGCGGGCGAGGGTGCCTGTGCCGGCGCAGATTTCGTTGTACTTGGCTGTGCGCGGTGATTGCAGGCGGCGCGTGGTGATGTTGGCGAGCAGCTCTGCGGTGGCGGGCTTGGTGTAGTATGCGGCGCGCTCGTCGCGGTCGGGTATGAGGGATTGCCATATTTCGGCGGCGACGTTTGTGGTGGCGCTAACGCCGGCTTGGATGTACTCTTCGACGGCGCTTTGGATGGCGCGCAGGGTTTCGCCGATACGGGGGCTGAGGTCGGAGTCTTCCAGCATTCCGGCGGCGATGGTTGATAGGGGCATATAGTCTATCGCCTCAATCTTGCGCCATTCGCGGGCGATTCTGGCGGGGATGCCGTCGTGCGGCTTAACTTTCTGCCAGAAATAGACGTTGTCTATCGCCATGACTTCTTGCACTTCGTCGCCACCCCACTCATTAAGGTTAGCGTGGAGCTGGATCATGCTGAACAGCGTACCTACGATATTGCCTGCGACCGATTCCATCTTGTTGGCGCTATCGTGATTGCCGTAGTTGGAGGTTAGTCGGGCTTGGGCGTCCGCGCCGCAGGCGTTGAGCCTTGCCGTGAGCGCTTGTTTGGCGGAGGTCATATCGGTTATCACGTCGTTCATAACATCTTTGGCATAAGCCTCCGGTATGGCGGCGAGCCAGGCGTACTGGACGATGTCTTGCAAGGAGACGGGGACGGGCTTGTCGGGGACGATGGTTATGTCGGGGTCGTCGGGGCATTTGCCAGTGACTACCCGCATCAGGAATTGGGGAGCGTCGCTCATGCTCATAAGAGCGTCGTTAATGGCCGCGGGTCTCAGTTCGCCCAGTTCCTCGGGGATGCCGAGCGCAATGACGCTTTTCATCGGGATGTTGGAGTCGGTGAACTCGTAGCCTAGCCGATTTTTGGCGTCGGTTATGGCGGGAGCGCCGTATTCGGATTCAATGATAGTCCGCAAGTCGTAGGGCATATGCACCACGATGTCGGGGGCCGTTCCCGATGCTTTCCCTGCCCCCGACTGTTCGGCGTCGACCGTGTATCCGGGCGGCGCTAGGCGTTCCATAGCCGCCGCGATAAAGCCGTTCAGCACTCTTTCGTTGATTGTAGGCATTTGCGGCGCTCTCATCTCAATTTCGGCACTATAAGTTTAGTGGGTAGATGTTATGCGCTAATACCGCATGGGGGTATGATACAACGATTGGCGAGTGGGGTCAAATTGGGCTGATGGCAAAGGATATTTCGGATGTATGGGGCTGTCTTAGGCGCGGCGGGCTTGGAGGGCGTGGGTTAGGTGGGGGAGGGTTTGGGCGTAGTCGGCTAGGATGCCTATGTCGGCGGTTTGGAAGATGGGGGAGCGGGGGTTGTTGTTTATGGCGACGATTGTGTGGGCTTTTTGGATGCCGACGGCGTGGTTGAAGACGCCGCGCAGGGCTACGGCTATGTAGAGGGCAGGGGCTACGGATTTGCCGGATAGGCCGATTTGGGATTGGCGGGGCAGCCAGCCTAGTTCGGTGATGTCGCGGGTGGCGCCTAGAGGGGCGTCCAGGGCGGCGGCTAGTTCGCGGACTAGGGGGAGGTTTTCGGGGCCGCCTATGCCTTTTCCTACGCCTACGATTATGCGGGCGCTGTCAAGGTCGGAGGCGGCGGCGGATTCGGTGGCGACGGTTTCAAGCAGTTGGACGCGCTCAGGGGGCAGGTCGTCATAGGGGATTGGCTGGATGGAGGCGCGGATGGCGCGGTCAGGGGCTACGGGGGTTAGGATGCCGGGGCGGACGGTTGCCATGTGGGGGCGCGTATGGGATAGGATGGGGGCGATTATGTTGCCGCCGAATGCGGGTTTGAGCTGGGCTAGGTTGCCGTCTGCGTCTATCTCTAGGCCGACGCAGTCGCCGGTTAGGCCGAGGGATAGGCGGGCGGCTAGGCGGGATGCGAGGTCTCTGCCGTTGAGGGTGGAGGGCAGCAGCACGGCGTAGGGCGCGTGGACGCGGATGGCGGCGGCTAGGATGTGGGTGTAGCGGGCGGTTTCGTAGTGGGCGAGTTCGGGGCGCTGGGTCATGTGGACGGCGTCGGCGCCGTGGGCGATTAGCGTGGGCGCGTGATGCGCGGTCAGGCTGCCGATTAGGATCGCCTCCACGCGGGTTTGGAGCGCGTCTGCTAGTTGGCATGCGCCGCCGAGCAGTTCTAGGGATACGGGGCGCAGTTTGCCGCCGAGCGTTTCGGCTACTACCCATATCGCGCCGATGTCGGCTTTGGGGCGGATGCCGCCGCGCGGAGGGGCGGATGCCGCCGGGTCGGCTTGGGTTTGGTCGAAGACGCCGCGCGTTTCTAGGTATTCCATAAGTTGGGCGACGGCGTCGGGGATGGGGGTGTCGCGGATTAGGATGCGGTCGCGTTTGGGTTCTATGGAGTAGATTTCGCTGACGTAGGTGGGGGAGCCGTCTAGGCCGAATTGGGATGCGTCGGGGCTGAGGTCGGCGGCGGTTAGCTCAGTGATGGGCTTGTCTTGGGCGGCTTGGCGGGCGGCGCGGCTGGGGTAGGTTTCGGGGGCGACTTCTTCGGTGACGGTGATGAGGGCGGGGAGTTGGCAGCGGACTAGGTCGTGGCCGGCGTCGGTGGCGCGCTCGGCGGTTAGGGTTGCGGGATCGGTTTGGGGGTCAAGGGTTAGTTTGCGGACGTTGGTGATTTGGGGGAGGTCTAGGAGTTCGGCGATTTCGGGGCCTACTTGGCTTGTTTCGGCGTCCACGCTGTTGCGGCCGCAGATGATAAGGTCGGGGTTGTCTTGGGCTAGGGCGAGGGAAAGCGCGCGCGCGGTGGCTAGGGTGTCGGCGCCGGCGAATGCGCGGTCGGTTAGGTGGACGGCGCGGTCGGCGCCCATAGCGAGGCATTGGATTAGCGCCTCGCGCGCTTGGGGAGGGCCCATCGTATAGACGATGATTTCGGCGGCGTGGGCTTGCTTGAGGTTGGCGGCGAGGGACATAGCGAGGACGTCAAACGGGTTGACTTCGCTGGGGACGCCGTCGCGGACTAGGCGGCGGGTTTCGTTGTCGAATTTGAGCATTGAGACGACGGGGACTTGCTTGACGCAGACGGCGATTTTCATAATAGGCGCTCGCTGTGGGTTTGGGGTTTGGATGGATGTTAGGCGGGATTGGCGGGTTGTTCGGGGTTGGCAGTCGGTTCGGGTTTGTAGTCTAGTTCGGCTTGGTAGGCGGTTAGGTTTTCGCGCATAAATTGGATGTGTTCGGGGACGTGGGCGTGGTAGGTGTCTAGCCAGTCGTCTAGGGTTATCATAGCGCCTTGTTCGGGGTGGTAGGCGCTGTGTTTCCAGACGCCGGCGGGCATTTGGCTTATGAGCGCGTGGGTTTTCTTGCGGAGGAATTTGAATAGGGCTAGGGTGTCTTCTACGCTTTGCGTGTGGTAGGCGAGGCGTTCCGCCCAGAGGTTTTCGTCGTATGCCATTAGGGCTGAGCCTGGTTCGGATATGATGCGGCGGCAGCGGATGTAGCTATTGACTTCGCTGTCGGCGATGTGGATTAGGTGTTCTTTGACGCTCCAGCAGTTGTGTTGGTCGCGGTATGTCCACATTTCGGCGGGGAATTCTTTGAGGGCTTGTTCAAGGAGTTGGGAGTGGGTGGCGTATTCGGCGATTTTTTGGGCGCGGAGGTGGTTGGGGGATTGGGATTGTTCGGGTTGCTGGGCTGGAGTGTTTGACATAGCGGTTTCCTTAAATGAAGTAGAGTGCGTTCATTCACTCATACTATTTTAAGGGATGTATGTTTGGCGGATGTTAAAAGTTTGTTACATTGTACGGCGGCGTTGGGCGGCGCATCCCGCGCAAGGTTTGGGTATTATTCCAGCATCACTTCTTGGGCGCGCTTGTTGGCTCTGACGAGGGTGCTGTTGGCGCGTTGCTGGTCTTGCATCCAGCCTATGCGCTTGTTTTCTTGTTGCAAGCCGATGATGGTTAGGGCGGCGCTCTTGCGGCGGTTGCAGGGGCCGCAAAGCAGGATGCGGTTTGTTATCCAGTTTTCGCCGCCTTGCGCGCGGGGGTTGATGTGGTCAAGTTCCATGAACTCCGGCTCAAGGCTGCGGCCGCAGCCGGCGCAGTCAACCAAGCCGTTTTCGGACGATTGGGCGTCAATCAGTATTCTTCGCATTTCTTCGTGGGATAGGCGCTGCCATCGCTCTACCGGGCGCTGGCGCTGCAGGCGCAGTTCAAAGGTGGGCGCGTCATCGCCGCCGTCGGTTCGGACGGGCGCGTCTTGGGTGTAGATGATCTGCGCGTTGGGGTTGGCGAGCAGTTGCTTGTTGTCTTCCATGCGCTGCTTGACTATGTTGTACGCGCCATCCCATAGGTCTATGCCGACCCATTGGCGGCGGAGGCGCTCGGCGGCGATGGGGGTGGTGGCGCAGCCGCAGAAGGGGTCAAGCACAAGGTCGCCCTCGTTGCTGGAGGCGCGGATGACGCGCTCGTACAAAGCAAGCGGCTTTTGGGTGGGGTAGCCTGTGCGCTCTTGGGAGGATGTGTTGAGCTGCAAGCCGTCTTCAACCCAAAGATTGCCGACGGCTCTGCCGGGGGATTCGTCTAGGTAGAGTTTGCGGTTTTCGCCGGTGGTCTGGAAACGACGGCCCCAAGCCAAGCGGTAGCGGCGGCCGTCGTCGTCCGTGTGGGTGTATTTTTTCTTTATCTCTTCTTCGCTGTGAGGGATCATTACGGGATTGAATACGGCTTTGGCGGATTTGACATAGAAGAGCAGGACGTCGTGCTGGGTTGTGAACTTGGATGTGGCGTTGTTCTTGCGGCCGGCGTATTTGCGCCACACGATTTCGTTTTTGAAATGCCGGTCGCCGAATATGGCGTCGCACAGCGCTTTCAAGTAGTGGCTGGCGGTGGCGTCGCAGTGCAGGTATAGGCTGCCGGCGTCTTTTAGAACGCGGCGCATCTCTATCAGGCGCACGCCCATAAAGCATAGGAACGCCGCCAGGTCTTCGCGGCCGCCTATCTTTTTGCGCTCTTTGGCGTCGCGCTCTAGGCCGCCGATAACGAAGTCTATGAGTTCGTGAACGCGCGGGTGGTCGTCTTTGATGTCGTCCACCCAATCGGGCTGGACGTCCTCTTTCCAGCGCCATCTGTCTTGAAAGCGGGCGCCGGCGGCGCGGCTTTCGGGGGTTGCGTGAAAGTCTTTGTCTTTGTTGAAAGGCGGGTCGGTGGCGATAAGGTCGACGGTTTGGCTGTTCATGCCGCGCAGGAAGTCTAGGTTGTCGCCCTTGAAGAGGGTTCGGTTTTGGAAATTTCGCTCTGCCATTGGGATGGGGTTCCTTTTAGGGCTAGATCGCCTGCGGCGGGCGTGATGCGCCGATATGGTGAATATAGCACAAAATAGCGCGGGCGTCTATGGGCGGGCGGGCGTCAGGTTTGGGGTTCGCGGATGCGTTGGAGGAGGCGGGATTTGTAGCCGTGTGGGATAGGCTGAGGGGCTGCGGCGCGCAGGATGTCTATGGTGGCTTTGAGGGTGTTGACGAAGGCGGCGCAGGCGGGGCATTCGGCTAGGTGGGCGCGGATTTTTTGGCGCAATGAGGGCTCTAGCTCGCCGTCTAGGTAGTCGGATGAGAGCATGCGCGCCTCGTGGCAGGGCGGGGGCAAGCCGGGGGCGCGTCTGAGGATGCGTAGCATTCGGGAAATCATAAGGGCTGTCCGCGCGGCGCGCTTGGGGCGCTTGTTAGGGTTGCTAGGGCAAGGCTGCGTTTTGTTTTAGTTTGAACACTTTATAAAATGACGCCGCGCCGGTCAAGCGGGGGCGGCCGCGCGCGGATTGGCGGTTTTGGGCTTGATTGTCTTTTAATTATGTGATGCTGTGATTTACAATTGGATGCGGGCAATCGGCGGATGTCGGGCAACGCAAGGGCGGATGTCGGGCAATGGGGGACGGCAAGGGTTTTAATTAGCAAGGGGAATGGCAATTGGGGACGCTTATCACGCCTTACGGGGGCGAGCTGGTCAATCTGGTTGACGAGGGCGAGGCGCTGGCTGACAAGGCAAGGCGGCTGCCGTCTGTGCATATCTCGGATAGGGCTATGTTTGACTTGGAGCTGCTGGCGACGGGGGGGTTTTCGCCGCTGGATAGGTTTATGTCGCGGGCTGACATGGAGTCGGTCGTGGGCGATGGGCGGCTTGCTGATGGGACGCTGTGGCCGATGCCGATAACGCTGCCGGTGGATGACGCGCCGCGTCTTGACGGCGAGGTTGCGCTGCGGGATGCCCGCAATAATCTGCTGGGCGTGATGCGGGTTGAGGAGGCTTATGAGTGGGATAGGGATGCTATGGCGGCGGGGGTTTTCGGGACTAGGGATGAGGCGCATCCGCTGGTGGCAGAGATGCGGGGATGGGGCAGGCACAACATATCGGGCGAGTTGCGGGCGCTGGGGCTGCCTAGGCATCCGGATTTTGCTGAGCTGCGGCTGACGCCGGCGCGGACGCGGGCGGCGCTGGCGCGGCGGGGCGCGCGCAATGTGGTGGCGTTTCAGACGCGCAATCCGCTGCATAGGGCGCATGAGGAGCTGACTAAGCGGGCTATGGAGCGATTGGACGCCACGCTGCTGCTGCATCCGGTCGTGGGGCTGACTAGGCCGGGGGATGTGGATCATTACACGCGGGTTCGGACATACAGGGCGCTGGTGGACAACCACTATGACGGGGCTAGGGCGCTGCTGGCGCTGCTGCCGCTGGCGATGCGGCTGGCTGGGCCGCGCGAGGCGCTGTGGCATGCGATAATCCGGCGCAATTTCGGCGCGAACCATATCATCATCGGGCGGGATCACGCGAGTCCGGGCGTGGATTCGCGTGGCAAGCCGTTCTATGACCCGTTTGAGGCGCAAGAGGTGGTTCGGGCGGCGGCGAGAGAGACGGGCGTGGGGGCGGCGACGTTTTCGGAGATGGTGTATGTGCCGTCGGCAAAGCGGTATATGGAGACGACCGAGTTGGAGGCGGGCGCTGAGACGCTGTCCATATCGGGGACGCAGGCGCGGCGGGATTATCTGAACGCGGGCAGGCGGCTGCCGGAGTGGTTCACGCGGGCTGAGGTGGCTGATATTCTGAGCGAGGCGTATCCGCCGCGGTTTAGGCAGGGGGTATGCTTGTGGTTCACCGGGCTTAGCGGGGCGGGCAAGACTACCACGGTGGACGCGCTGGCGTCGGCGCTAATGGAGCATGGGCGGCGCGTGAGCGTGCTGGACGGGGATGTGGTGCGGACGAACTTGTCCAAGGGGCTTGGGTTCAGCAAAGAGGATCGGGACGCCAATGTGTTGCGGATAGCGTTTGTGGCGTCTGAGATAGCGCGGCATGGGGGGGTTGCCTTGTGCGCGGCGATAAGCCCGTATCGGGAAACTAGGGAGCGGATACGGGGGATGTTCGCGCGGGATCAGTTCGCGGAGGTGTTCGTGGATACGCCGCTGAGCGTGTGCGAGAGCCGCGATGTGAAGGGGATGTACGCCAAGGCGCGGGCGGGCGAGATACGGGGGTTCACGGGGATAGACGATCCGTATGAGGAGCCGCTGGATGCGGAGGTGGTTTTGGATACGGTCGCCAATGGCGTGGATGATAACACGCGGGCGCTGGTTGGGTATCTCAAAGATGAGGGGTTTTTGAGGTAGCGCGGGTTGCGCGCTGGCAGGACGGGGGGACGCTACTTTTGGAAAAGTAGGCAAAACTTTTTGGGTGGGTGTGGATGGATGTGTTCGGGTAAATGAGGGGCAAGGCTAAATAGAAATGAAGTATGACTATGTTTTGGTTGTTGGGCCTGGGCGGTCGGGCAGCGAGTTTTTGTATGAGAACTTGCGGCGGCATTCGCGGATGGGGTTTCCCGAAATCAAAGAGGGGTATTACTATCGCTCGTTGCGGGCGTACAGGCGGGCGCGCGGGCGGCTCGGCAAGGGGGTTATGCTGGCGGATATAGCGAACTTGGCGTACAACGATGCGCGGCTGCCGGACGGGGTTCGGGCGCTGCAGGGCGCGGGGGAGCGCGTGCTGCTGGTTGTGCTGTTGCGCGAGCATAGAGGGCGGGCGGCGTCTATGATGCGATTTCGGCGCAGTCGAGGGGAGCGCACGGCGCTGTTGGGGGCGCGGCGGTTGGAGGCGGCGGTGGTCGGCGATAGGCTGACGGCGGATGATCTGGCGCGCATCTACGCGATAGACGCTGATGCGCTGACGCTGCGGTTTGACGCGCTGACGGGCGATCCTGCGGGGGCGCTGGCGGCGCTGTATTCGCAGTGCGGGATTGATATGGGCGACGGCGCGCCGGTCGTGGGCGTGGTGAATGAGTCGGAGCGGGCGCGGTTTGTGCCGCTGGCGGCGCTGGGCAAGGCGGCGGCGCTGACGCTGCGGCGGTTGGGGTGCAGGCGTTTGCTGCAGCGGGTGAAGGATAGCGCGGGGGTAAGGCGGGCGTTTTTTGCGCCGGGGGCGTCGGACGCGCGTTTGTCGGCGGAGGCTGAGGCGACGCTGGCGGCGGCGTATGCGGAGTGCGAGGCGGCGGTGGAGGCGGGAGGGGAGCGCGTGGGCGAGGGCGTGTATTTGCGGCGGGCGAAGTCGGGCGCGGATGAGAGGGCGGTGGCGTAACAAGGGCAGAGCGCGGGGGAGTTTAAGGCGGGTTTGTTTATTCGCAAGAAGTCCTGGCGCGATTGGCTTGGGGAATTTTCGCTAACGGGGATTGTGTTGTACACTCTACTCAGGGACTCAGGATAGATACGCGAGCGGCGTCAAGTTAATCCGGGCGGCGAGTTATGAGCAGTCAGGAAGAAACGGGTCAGGGCGATGCGGCGGCGCAGTTTGAGGAGATTGTGACGCAGTACGCGGACTTTGTTTATAATGTGGCGTTTCGGATGATGGGCAATACGCATGACGCCGAGGAGGTGGCGCAGGACGCGTTTTTGTCGGCGTATCGCGCGTATGGTCGGTTTCGCGGCGAGTCTAGGGTTAGCACATGGCTATACCGCATCACGATGAACGCGGCGCTGATGCGTTTGCGGCGCGAAAAGCGGGCGCGAGGGCTGACCTGGGTGGGCGTGGAGAACCTGGAAGTGCCGAGCTGGGAGGATGCGCCTGAGCGGTCGGCGCTGGCGTCGGAGCTTGGGGATAAGATACAGGAGGGCATATCGCGGCTGCCGCCTGAGCTGCGGGCGGCGGTCGTGCTGCGGGATGTGAGCGGGCTGTCCAACGCGGAGGCGGCGGATGCGCTGGGGGTGACGGTGTCGTCGCTGAAGTCAAGGTTGCATAGGGGGCGGGTGCTGCTGCGGCAGCATCTGGCGGAGTATGCGCCGGGGAATGGGTAGGGGGCGTGGGGGATATGCCAGGGGTAGTGGGTTGGATGGGGCGATTGGGTTTGCCGCGCTTGTCGGGTCGGGTAGATGGGCTTGATTGGCTGATAGTCGGGGCGGCGGCGTTGGGGGCGGCGCTTGTGATGGCGCGGGTATTGCCGCATGGGGTTGGGCTGAGTTACGATTCGCTGCACTACATAGAAATGGCTCGCAGCGCGCTGGCGGGGGAGGGGTTCACCCACGACGGGACTATTGTTACGGTGTGGCCGCCGGGCTATCCGATTTTGCTGGCGGTAGCGGGCTTGGGGATAGCAGATCCTCATAGCGTAGCGGGGCCTTTGAATGCGGCGCTGTTTGGGTTGACGATATTGGTTGTGGGGCGTTATCTGCGAGGGCGGCTTGAAACGCGCTTTTTGGCGCTGTGGGCGTGTCTTGCGCTTGCGCTTGCGCTGCCGCTGGCAGACTCGGCGAGATTTGCGTTGTCGGACACGTCGTTCATCCTATTCGCGACGCTTGCGCTTATACAGACTGACAGAGCGATGCGGGATGACGGGCGCTCAGCATTGGCATTGGCGGCGATATTTTGCGCGTTGGCGTGGCAGATGCGCTACATCGGGGCGGCGGTTCCTGCGCTGGCGGGATTGGCGCTGTTGACGCAAGGGGGCATGCCGCTGTCGCGGCGTGCGCGGCGGGCGGCGCTCTTTGGGGCGATAGTGGGCGCGCCTATGGCGCTATGGCTGGCGCGGAATTACATAGCGCGAGGAATGTTGTCGGGACACGCCGGCGGAGACTTGTCTCTGGTTAATAATTTGCGTGAGTGGGCGCAAATTATGGTAGGCTGGGGGCAGCCTTTGCCCGGCTGGTTGTCTATCATAGTTTTAGCGGTTCTTGTCATCGGGCTGGGCGTATTTTTCGCGCGGGGGAGCGGCTCTAGCGGGCGGCGGGCTTGCCTAGTTTTCGGCGGGTTTGCCTTGGCGTATGCCGCGCTGATTAGCGCAACGCTAGCTCTGGGATACCCACGCAGCGGGGTTGAGCCGCGATATATCGCCGCGCTCTATATCCCGCTTGCTGTGGTTGCCACTTTCGCGCTGGACGGGCTGTCCGGCTGGGCGCGGGATAGACGGGCAGCGGCTGGGAGCGCGGGCGGGCCGCAGGCAACACGAACATTCATATGGAGGAGGGTATTTCGGCTGGATAGGCTGGCGGCTATCGCGCTTGGCGGTGGATTGTGCGCGTGGATAGCGACGCAGGCGATTGAGAACGCAGACCACATAGCGCGAGCGAATTCGGGCGAGCTGTACTTGGGTTACGCCTCGCCGCGCTGGACGGGATCTGAGACGATGCGATATGCGCGGGAGAATCTTGGCGGGGCCGTTATCCACACTAACTATCGCGTGGCGGCGCATTTTCACAGCGGCGGGAACGCGGATTACCGCGAGTTGTCCGGTCGGTCGCTTATGCATACCGCTAATTCCCGACAGATCATGCGCTGGAACGCTAGACACCACGGCGCGTATGTGGTCTGGCTGGATGACGGCAAGCCGCCTCGGGGGATTAGCGTTATCAATTTGCGCGCGCGGGAGGGGCTGGAGCCGGTCGCGGAGTTCGCGGACGGGGCGGTGTTTCGGGTGAATAGCGAGTATAAGCCAAACCCGGACGATAGCCCGTATTTTAGCGCCTATTCCGCCATTGCGCGGGGCAAGGCCGCGCGGCGCTCATCGGGCGCTGGCTTTGATGTCTATGTGAACCAGGACACGCTGATTTATTTCAAGCGCCCGTGCGCGATAGAGGACGTCCAATATCGGTTTTTTCTGCATATATTTCCTGAGGACGCGGCGGACTTGCCCGACTATTTCAAGGGGAATGGGTTTGAAAACTTGGATTTTGAGTTCAAGCGGCGCGGCGCGCTGTTTGATGGGAATTGCGTGGCGCTGGCGCCGCTGCCGCGCTATGAGTATGAGCGCATCCTCACTGGGCAGTACGCGATAGGCGCGCGCGCGCTGTGGAAGGCGGAGGTGGCGGGGACATCCGGGCGGCCTTATCGGCAGGCGCATAATGCCGCCATGGATGGGGAATATGGTGGCGCCGTGGTGCGGTCAATCTTTGATATTTATCTTGACGACGATGAAAGCAAGGCGCTGATCTATGTCAAAGATCCGTGCGCTCCGGATGATACGCGGGCGCGGTTCTTTCTGCATGTATTTCCCGATGACGCGAGGGATCTGCCCGCTGACGGCGCACGGCGCAGGTTTGACAATATGGATTTTGGGTTCGCGGAGTATGGCGCGAACTTGGGCGGGGTGTGCGTGGCAACGCGGGAATTGCCTGAGTATGAGGTCGAGCGTATTCATACCGGGCAGTATGTCAGCGGCGAGGGCGCGCTGTGGGAGGCGGATGTGGCGGTGAGCGCGGGGCGGGATTATCGGCGGGCGCATAAGGCGACGATAGCGGGGGAGTATGGGGGCGCGGCGGCGCGGTCAAACTATGATGTTTATCTTGACGACGATGGCGAAAGCAAGGCGCTGATATATGTGAAAGAGCCGTGCGTGGCGGAGGATGCGCGGGCGCGGTTCTTTCTGCATATAGTTCCTGAGAATGAGGCGAATTTGGCTGATGAGCGCAAGGCGAGTGGGTTTGACAATATGGACTTTGGGTTCGCGGACTACGGCCTGAGTTGGGGCGGGGTGTGCGTGGCAGTGCGAGAGTTGCCTGGGTATGGGGTTGGGCGTGTTCGGACGGGGCAGTATGTTAGCGGGGAAGGGGCGTTGTGGCGGGTGGAGTTTGAGGTGGATGGGGGCGAGTGATGGCGACGTGGGTTCTATTTTTTGGAAAAAGTAGGCAAACCTTTTGGGTGTGTCTAGCGTCGCGGTTTGGCGTAGGCAATAGGTTGGATGCCGTTGCTGATGCCGTTGCCGGTATGGGTTAGAGTGGGCTTTGCAGGGTGATGTTTAGGGCTTGTTCGCACCAGGCGGCGGTGGCAAGGAGGGTGGGTTCGGCGAAGTGGGGGGCGACGAGTTGGATGGCGAGGGGCAGGCGCCGGGCGCTGAGGCCGGAGGGCAGGGTTATGGCGGGGAATCCGCCGAATGTCCAGGGGGTTTGGAACATGGGGTTGCCGGTGGTTTCGCGGCCGGCGGGGGCAGGGGAGTAGGTTGCGGGGGTTAGGAGGGCGTCGAAGTTTGACATTGCCTTGTGGGTGGCATGAGTGAATTGGGCTTGGAAGTTTTTGGCTTGCAGGTAGGTTAGGGCGGGGGTGGCTATGCCTTGCTCTATGACTTGGCGGACGTTGGGGGAGTAGTCGCTGGGGCGGGCGGCGAAGTTGCGGCGGTGGACGTTTGCGCCCTCGACGGTCATTAGGGCGCGGTGGGCGGCGAGCAGCGCGTCGAAGTCGGTGGGCAGAGCGATTTCGCGCAGGTCGGCGCCGGCCTGGGCGAGGGCGCGGGTTATGGCGGCCGTGTGGGCGCGAATCTCGTGGTCGCAGCGTTCTAGGAAGAACTGGGGGACGATGCCGATGCGCGGCGGGGTTTCGGGGGGGTGGGCCGCCTGGGTGTAGTCGGCGACGGGACAGGAAGACGAGTCGGGGTCGGCGGGGTCGTGGCCGGCAAGCGCGGTGAGCAGCAGGGCGGCGTCGGCTACGCTGCGGGTGAATGTTCCCATAGTGTCTAGGGATTGGGATACGGGATAGACGCCGTGTCTGCTTATGCGGCCGAATGTGGGCTTGAATCCGACTACGCCGTTGTAGGCGGCGGGGCGCAGGATTGAGCCGGCGGTCTGCGAGCCTAGCGAGGCGGGGAACATCCGGACGGCGGCGCCTACGGCCGATCCGCTGCTGGAGCCGCCGGGCGTGTGGGCGGCGTTCCATGGGTTGACTGTGGGCGCGGGATCGCCGCAGGCGAATTCGGTGGTGACGGTTTTGCCCATAATGATGGCGCCGGCGCGCTTGAGCTGGGCGACGGTTGTGGCGTCGTAGTCGGGAATGAAGTCGGCGAATATGGGCGAGCCGCAGGTTGTGGGGATGCCGCGCGTATAGTAGATGTCCTTGACGCCAACGGGGATGCCGTGCAGGGGGCCGCGGGGGCCTTCGGATTGGAGTTCGGCGTCGCGGCGGTGGGCGGCGGCTTGGGCGGCGGGGGCGTCTAGCGTGACCCAGACTTTGAGGTCGGAGTCAAGGGCGCGGCAACGGGCTAGTAGGGCGTCCATTAGCTCAGCGGCGGAGATTTGGCGGTCGCGGATTTGTTGGGCGGCTTGGGCTACGCTTAGTTCGTGGAGTGGGGGCATTGGGCGCTCCTGTGGGCGGGGAGGTTGCGGTCGGGTTGCTCTCAGGGTCGGCCGGGTTATTGGGGCGGGCGCTGGGCGCGGATGCGGTTGAGTTCGGATTGGAGCGTGGCGGCGCGGTTTTCGGCGAGGGCGGCGCGCGTCTCGGCAGCCTGGCGCGCTACGCGGTCTTGGTCGGCGCGTTGTTCGGCGGCAAGGCGGGCTACTCGGTCTTGGGCGGCGCGTTGTTCGGCGGCGAGGCGCGCGGCGCGTTCTTGGATGGCGCGGGTTTCGGCGGCGTCGCGGGCGCGCTCGGCAGCCTGGCGCCTTTGGCGCTCGCGCTGGGTTTCCTGGCGCTCCGCGAGCAAGCCGCGCAGGTATTGGCCGGTGGCGGGGTCGTAGATGCCGAAGTCCTCGCCGTCCCAGTAGATGTCTAGGTTCATCGCGGGGCTGTGGGATAGGATGCGGCCCGCGTCGTCGCGGTATAGGTCAAAGCGGCGGTATTCGCCGTCAACCAGATATTCGCCCACTAGCGGCTCGCCGTAGAGGTCGCCGCCGGTGGGGTCAAGCCGCCAGTATTCGGGCACGGCTATCTCGGCGTACATATCGCGCTTTATGCCCAAGTCCCTGGACGCGGTGTTGGGGGACGCTACCTCAATGACCACATCGGGGGGCTTGCCCGCCTCCCATATGAGATAGCCGTTGTCTTTCATCCGGGCGGCGGCGTCCACGCCGAAAGCGATGATCCAGTCGGGGGCGAGCCTGGCGTTGCGGTCGTGGCGATCCCAGCATAGAAAGCCGTCCCTGGCGACGAGGACGTCGGGGCGGTGGGCGAAGTGGGCGGCTATGAGCGGGTCAATGATTCTGATGGTGGGGTATTGCAGCATGCCGTCCTCCGGGGGTTCGGGGTCGGGGAGGTCGCTCCAGTCTGGGTATTCTTGCGGCGGAGGCGATATGCCGTCCGCTATCGCGGGGGTTGTGGGGGTTTTGGTTGTGGTCATTGGGCGCTCCTGTGGGCGGGGGTTGTGGGCTTTTGGGCTATGATACCACTTTTGGGGGAACGCGGGGGCACTGATTTTTTAGGAAAAGCAGCCAAACGCTTTTGGGTGGGGGATTTAGGGTAGGTTTAGCGGATTTCAAGCCGTTATTTGTACGAAATCCGAATGGAATTGCGCGGGGAATGTGCTATTATGCGCTATACTGGAGGGCCGTGATGCGGTATGATGCGCGGGCAAGGCGGGCGCGGCGATTAAGCGGCAAGCAAGCAAACGGCATAAGGGGGCGAGGCGTATGCCTAGATTGAGCGATGAGCAGCTGAGGGAGTTTCTGACGGGCGGGCGCAATATGATGCGGTTGGCGACGCTGACGGCGGAGGGCTGGCCTTATGTGGCGCCGGTGTGGTATCACTATGAGGATGGCGCGTTCTATGTGGCTGGGCGGCGCAAGGCTGAGTGGGTGGCGAATATCGGGCGGGATGGCAGGGTTTCGTTCTGCATAGATACATGCGATGCGCCGTATGTGCGGGTGGCGGCGGAGGGCAACGCGGAGATTGTGGACGGCGCGTGGCTTGGGGATTGGCGGTCGTGGGCGGTGCGGTATCGCGGCGAGGTGGAGGGCGGGCAGTATTATGAGGATACTAAGCATATGCCGCGCGCGTATATTCGGATTACGCCGCGCAAGATGACTACGTGGGCGGGGCCGGGATGGCATCCGCGATATGAGGAGTAGGGTTCGCGTTGGCGCGCTTGCCATAGAGCGTTTCGCGGGCATCCGCGATATGCCGCGCTATAAAGGGCAAGGGCTATCAGAAATAGGGCGGCGCAAGCGCGGCGTTTCGGGTTCGGGCGGATTGGCGTCATCGCTATGAAGAATTAAGGGCGCAAGCGCGGCAAGGGCAAGGGCAAGCGCAATCGGCATCCGCTTTACGAATAGTAAGGCGATACAGGAATAGGGCGGCGGGCGTGTATCAGGTTTTCAGAGGAAGTTCCGCAAGCGTCTCAAAGTGTCAACGCAAAGAAAGGGGGATTGGAATGGGCAGAAAGGTAGTCGGGTGGCTGATGATAGCGGCGGCGGCGCTGGTGGCGTTCTTTGCGATGTTTGACGGGCTGCTGTGGGCGACGATTGAGCCGATTATCGGCAATATCTGGAGGGCGCTTAATCCGGTGATGTTCGTGGCGACGGGCGCGGGGATTGTGGTGGCGCATCGGCTCAAGCGGGATGCGGCGCTGAGCGCGGCTGCGAGCGACGCGCGGCGGCTTGAGACGGCGGCGCTGTTCTATGGGTTCCTGGTTTTGGGCATCTTGTTTATGTCCAACTGGATGAATATCCTGTCGCTTGGGGATGAGTCGCAGCGCGATTCGCGGCTGGTGACGTGGTATTTCATCAACGCGGTTATGCCGGTGATGGTGGGGTATTGCGGCGTTCTGCTGATACGGGACGGGGATTAGGGGCGGGCGGCAAGGCGAGAGGGCATTGGCGGCAAATTGGCGGCAAGCGAGATAAGCGAACTCAGCGTTGGCGGCAGGCGGGATAAGCGAACTCGGCGTTGGCGATAGCGGGACAAGCGAATTCGGCATTGGCAGCGGCGGGATAGCGAACTTAGTGTTCACGGCACATAGGCATACAGGGGGAGGCAAGGCATATGGACGCAGGCAAGCGCGTTGCGGGCGCGGTTCTGATTGTGATAGCGGTGATAGTCGCCGTTCACACTATCGCGGAGCCGTGGTATCACATATCAACGCCGGAGCAGCCGTATAGCCCGCTGTGGACTTACATAGATCCGCTGTCGGCGCTGGCGGTTATTCTGGGCGTGGCATTCGGGTTCGCGCGCAAGCGGGCGCTGGACGGGGAGGCGAGCGCGGCGGCGGCGACATGGGGGCGGCTGGCGGCGAATACGCTGTTTTACGGGTTCGTGTTCGTGGGGATAATGTTCTTCACGGATTGGTTCTCGCTGCTTAATACGAACTACACGGCGCTGAACGCGAGCGCGGCGTCTATCTTGTGGACGCTGGTGGACGCGCTACTGCCGCTGCTGGCGGGCGCGATGGGCGCGGCGCTGGCGCAAGGGAAGTAGCGCTAGGGCAAGCAGAGAGGGCTACGGCGGCGGATGTTCGCGGCGCGTGGCTAGGGCGTCCGGCGATTGCCTGACGATTAAGGGGGGCATAATCAAATGAATGTGGTTATACAGATCATCGGCTGGTTCTTCATCGTGGTTGGCGCCGCGGTGGGGATAACCATAGCGCTGGAGCCGCTGGTGTACACATCCACCGAGTCGCAGCCGTACAGCCCGCTGTGGACATATGCGCTGGATCCGGGCGTGTTCATCTGCATCCCGCTGGGCGCGCTGTTCACATATCTACGCAAGCGCGGCTTGGACGCGGAGGGCGCGGGCGGCGCGATTACCTGGGACAGGCTGTCGGCGAGCGCGCTGTTCTACGGGTTTCTGTTCATCGGCATCCTGTTCTTCTGGGATCTGGGCGCGCAGTTCAACTGGGACACATTCGCGCCGGGCAGCGAGGGGATATACGGCGCGGCGTGGATAGTTATCTACGCGCTGTTCGCGCCGCTCGCAATCACGCTGGGGCTGCGGATGCAAGGCGCGGCGCGAGGCGGATAAGCGCGGGCATATCCCTCAGCATATCATTAGGCATATCGCTATAAGATATGCTAATATGATAAGAGAGGCGGCGGGCAAGCGTGGGCTGCGGCGATCTGCTTTTTGGAAAACATAGGCAAAGCTTTTGGGCGCGGGCAAGCAGGCTCATATCCAAGAGCGACGGGCGTTAAGGCAGGAATATCGTACAGCGGGCATAAGCGCAGGCATTAGGAGGGGGAAAATGGTTAATCGCATCGCAGGGATAGTACTCATCGTCATCGCGGCGATAGTCGGCGTCCACACATTCGTTGAGCCGCTGTATTACGCATCCGCGCCGGGGGCGGCGTACAGCCCGATATGGGCGTTCATCAACCCGCTGTCCGCGATTGCGGTGCTGCTGGGGCTGATATTCGGGTACATCCGAATGAGCGCGGCGAATGCGGATAGCGGAGGGGCTGTGACGTGGGAGCGGCTGGCGGCGAACGTGATATTCTTCGGCTTTATCGCCATAGGGATCGCGTTCTTCTGGAGCTGGTTCACGCTGCTGAGCGGCGGGAATTTCGCAATGGATCCCGCGGCGCGGGCGGTTGTGTGGCTGGCGTATGACGCGGTGATGCCGCCATTCGCGTTGGCGCTGGGGTTTCACCTGGCAAGGCGCGAGGGGTAGCGGCAAATATGCCCGCTATGCCCGGATAGCGCTTTCAACCTAGCAAAGCGCGGGGGATAGCGGGCGGCAAAGGGCGGATGGGTTGCGGCCGGCGTCTGACGGCCGGGCTTATTCGCCCTTAATTCGCGTTCACCTGGGATTACTCGCCTTGCCTTATTCAAGGCTTACTCAAATGTCAGGGATACTTTGAGCGCGCCGTCTTCGCGGGATTCGGCGAGGTCAAACGCCTCTTGCACGCGGGTTATGGGGAACTGGTGGGTGACGAAAGGCGCCATATCAATCTCGCCGGCGGTGATGAAGTCGGTGGCGAGTTGGAATGCGGGCAAGCCGGGTTCGTCCTGCGCGCCGAATGTGCTGTAGATGTCCAGGCGCTTGCGGAAGAATGTGTCCCAGTCAAAGGGGATGCGCTCCATAGTGGGGGGCAAGCCGAACACGGCGATTGTGCCAAGCGGCTTGACGACTTTGAGCGCCTGATTGAGGGTTGGCACGCTGCCGCAAGCCTCAATGACCACGTCGGCGCCCTCGCCGCCGGTGAGGTCAAGCACGGCGTCGGTGGCGCGGTTGCCGGTGACGTCTATGGCGTGGTCGACGCCCATGCGTCTGCCGGCGTCAAGGCGGGCGGCGACGGGTTCCACGGCGATGATGCGGTGGGCGCCCAGGCGGCGCAGCATAAAGTCGTGGAATAGGCCCACCGAGCCTTGCCCAAGCACGGCGACGGTTTTGCCGAGCAGGGGCGGCAGCTTGCGCGCGCCGAACACCACCGTGCCGAGTTGCTGCGCCATAAGCAGATGCGCGGGCGGGACGTTGCCGGGCAACTTGAGCAGGAACTGCTCCTCTATCATCTGGTAGCCCGCGAACACTTTGGATTTCCAGATGTTGGGCGCGGTGAGAACAAGATCGCCGTCGTCAAGCGCGGTATCGCCGGGGTCGACTACGACGCCCACGCCCTCGTGTCCCGGGTAGCCGTGCGGCAGCGGGAATTCGTATGCGTTCCAGCCCATATAGACGATGTGCAGATCGCTGCCGCATATGGACGCGAGCGATGTTTTGACGAGCGCGTGTCCGGGTTCCAGGGCGGGTATGGGGACTTCGTCGCAGCGGAGCTGACGCAAGCCGGTGGCAATGGCGGCGGGCATTGTGGTCATGGGGGTATGCCTTTCGTGGTAGGATGGGGGTTGATGGGTGTGTGTTGGGTCGGTCGGGGCGTATGCTTTGTGAAAGAGTATGTTGTGGGGGAGATTTTGAACGCAAGGGTGGGAAGTGTCAAGGTTAGGGGGCGGATTCGGGTATAAGAGCGGCGGGAGTTAAAGGGGATTTTCAGGTGGAATCTCGGATAGGGGATATGACGGGCGGGCGCGTTTGGCTGTGCGTGGGGGCGGCGCTTGGGCTGCTGGCGGTGGCGGCGGGCGCGGCGGGGGCGCATGCGCTGCGGGATGCGCTGGACGCCGATGCGCTGCGGGTGTTTGAGACGGCGGCGCGGTTTCAGATGTATCACGCGCTGGCGCTGTTGGCGACGGGGCTGTTGGCGATGCGGCGGCAATCGCGGTGGGTTGTGGCGGCGGGGGCGCTGTTCGCGCTGGGGACGCTGCTGTTTAGCGGGAGTTTGTATGCGCTGGCGCTTACGGGGGCGGGCATGCTGGGGGCGGTGGCGCCGGTGGGGGGCGTGTGCTTGATGGCGGGATGGGGGATGTTGGGGGTTGCGGCGATTGTTCGCGGGTAGGGCAAGCGTGAGTTGAGGCAAAGAGGGGGACGCTACTTTTTAGAAAAAGTAGGCAAAACTTTTGGAGCCTGTGGGTTTAGGGTAGGTTTGTCCGCGCGGGGCGGTTTTGACTATCGTGTGCGGGTGGCATATTATAGCGTTCTGAATTTGGCGCGGTTCTTGCGCTTGAAATCGCGCTATCGCGTTATTGCGGCAATGTCGTTGCAACAACCAACATACACACAGGGAGGACGAAATATGCCTAACGGCGAGGATATGAAGCGGCGGATACGGGATGGGGAGATTCTTATCGGGGTGTCAGCGCCGCTGACCGCGAGCAAGAGCGAGATGGAGGACATCCTGGGCAAGGATGATTACGCTTTCGTTCACACGGATAGCCAGCATTCGGCGTTCAACGAAGAGACGCTTGTGCAGTTCTGCGGCATAGCCGCCGAGCTGGATGTTCCAGTGCAGTTTCGGATTAAGCATACGCGCCACGCCTATCTCATCGGCAATCTGCTTGACCTGGGGCCGGCGGGCATAGAGGTTCCTCAGGTGGAGGAGCTTTCGGTGGCGCAAGAGGCGGTGGATTACTTCTACTATCCGCAGTTCGGCAAGCGCAGCTGGGGCGGCGCGGCGCGCTGGAAGGTGCAGGGCAGGGAGGACAGGCTGGAGTACGCGGAGTGGTGGAACAATCACGGCTGGCTGTGCCTGCAGATGGAGTCCATCCAAGCCACAAGCAACGCGCGGCTGCTGGCTATGGAGGGCGTGGACTGCCTGACATGGGGGCCGAATGACCTGCTGGGGGATATCGAGAAGCATCCCAAGCATCCGTTTCGCACGGTGGACGACTGCGTCAAGCATACGCTGGCGCAGCTTGAGGGCAGCAATACGCGGGTGTCGTTCCGCAGCTACGACCCGGCGCTGCGAAACAAGTATATCGATATGGGCGTGACCGTCCTGATGGAGAGCCCCAAGCCGTAGCGCGGCAGGGGCTGTGCAAGGGGTAAGGGCAAGGGCGGCGTTTCGCAAGGGGGATCGGCAAACGCGGCGCTTGCCCTTGCCTATATTGTGGCTAGGGTTGTGCGTTCATCTCATAGGGGGATTGGCAGACTAGCGCCTTTGGCGTTGACTTTGTGCGTTAGGGTTGGCGTCGTAATGAGGGATAGGCTATCGGCAAGCAGCAATCGGCGCGGGCGCGTTTGGGCGGCGCGCTCGGCAAGGGGGATTAGGCTATGACTGACAGGATTAGGGTGGGCAACGCGGAGATTGTGTTCGCGTTGGATATGGTGCCTCCGCCGCGTCCGCCGGACGCCTTCTTTGAGGGCGTGAGCGCGGCGGACTGGCTGCCGTATCAGGACATACTGGAGGACGGGCAGATACAGCTCTACTACGGGCATTTCTTCGTGCGCTCTATGGGCAAGACGGTTATGGTGGATACGGGAATGGGGCCTGGCCCGCATCCCGACCGGGGCAATCGGACGGGCGACCTGCTGAACCAATTGCGGGCGCAGGGCGTCGCGCCGCAGGATATAGACATCGTGGCGCACACGCATTTGCACGCCGACCATGTGGGTTGGAATATAGATCATAGCGGCGGGCGGCCCAAGCCGTATTTCCCGAATGCGCGCTACCTTGTGCCGCGCTTGGATTGGGAGCATTTCACGCGGCCGGAGCATCTGGCGGAGGCGCCGCAGGTGCGCGATAGCGTGCTGCCGCTGGAGCGTCTGGGGCTGATGGATCTGGTGGACGAGGGGCATCGGATTACGGACGAGATCACCACGCTTGACACGCCGGGGCATACGCCGGGGCATCAGGTTATCCTGATAAGCTCGCGGGGCGAAAAGGCGATGATTGTGGGCGACGCGATACACAGCAGCGTTCAGATCCAAGAGCCGGACTGGTGCGCGGGCGTGGACACGAGCAAGCCGGACAGCCGCCGCAGCCGCCACGCGCTGCTGGAGCGGGCGGAGTCGGAGGGGTATGTGGTGGCGGCGGGACATTTTCACCCGCAGCAGCATATCGGGCGGGTGGTGCGTGGGCGTGGGCGGCGGTGGTGGGAGGCGGTGTGAATGGGGAGATGTGATGCAAGGCAGGCGGCAGTGATCGACAGCGGGCGGTGGTGATAAATGGCAGGCGGGAGTGATGGAAGCGAAGATACGGCATCTTGAGATGATACGCGCCGCGATAAGCGAGGCGGCGGGGAACTCGTTGCGGATAAAGGGGTTCGCAATGCTGTTGCTGGCCGGCTCGCTGGCGCTGACTCTGCGGGAGGGGGTGAGCGCGTTGCCGCTGCCATTGTCGGTAGGTACAATTATGATACTGATAACAGCATCTCTGATGTTTCTGGATTTTTACTATACTTGGCAATCGGATTTGTTCAAGATGCTGTATAATGAAGTGCAAGCGCAATCTGAGGATGACATTGACTTCTTGATGGAAGTTGATCAGTATTCCCGCGAGCTATACCAGCGCTACAAAGAGTTTTGGCCGTTCCCTGTGGTAGCAGCCATATTCTTTTACATGTTCATATTGATGTTCCTGATTTTTGGAATGTTGCTATCTGCCTGATACAATCTATCGGCAAGCGGGGGGCGCGCTATGACATTTCCGTTAGTTCCGACAGTCCTCATAATCTCGCTATGCGGGGGCATAACTGCCAGCATTCTCGCTTTTTGGCTAACCCGCAACATTAAGGCCGTCGCCGTGGCAGGGCTTGCTACTTTCGCCAGTGGGGGACTGCTTTATTTGTACGGCATTCTCTACAGGATGAGCGATGCCTAGTTTCGGGGGATGCCGCCGGGCGGACGAGGCAATCGGGAGGACGCTATGATATTTCCGTTAGTTCAGACGGTTATCATACTCTCGCTGTTCGAGAGTATTGTTGCCGGCTCCCTCACCTTTCTGGCAACCCGCAACATTAAGGCTGCTGGAGTGTCAGCGCTTGTGATGTTCGCCAGTGGGGGACTGCTTTATTTGTATGGCATTCTCCAACGGGCGGCTGACGCCTAATTCGTAGGGCATCGCTGAGAGCGCGGGCAATATGCGGGGTTAAGGGGATCGAGCGGGCAGCAGCGTTAGGAAAGGGCAAATAGCGTATGGCGATTATGGTTACGGGTGGGACGGGGTTTATTGGGGGGCGCATTGTGCGGGAGCTGGCGGAGCGCGGGGAGGATGTGGTGTGCTTTGATCTCGCGCCGCCGCGAGCGAATCTGACGCCGCTTATGGATAGGGTAAGCGTGTATCGCGGGGATGTTACGCGGCTGCCGCATCTGCTGGAGGCGATTAGGGCGAATGATGTGCGGCGCATTATCCATATGGCGGCGCTGCTGCCGCCGGATACGGAGGATCGCCCGCATTTTGGGATGCAGGTGAACATACAGGGGACGAACAATGTGTTTGAGGCGGCGCGCTGGTGTGATATTGAGCGCGTGGTATATGCCAGCTCTATCGCGGTGTACGGCGTCCAAGAGACTTTCGGGGAGCGCGCGGTGAACGAGGACGACCTGCCCGCGCCCGCCAATGTGTATGGGATGACCAAGGCGGCGAATGATTTCGCGGCGGCGCGCTACGCCGAGCTGTACGGGCTTGACCTGCGGGGAATTCGCATATGCACGGTGTTCGGGCATGGGCGCGTTACGGGGATGACGGGGATGATCGGCGGGCTGCTGGCGTCGCTGCCGGCGGTGGGCAAGCCGGTGGATCTGCCGTTTCACCGCGACGAGCTTTCGCCGATGATACACGCGGAGGACGCGGCGCAGATATTCGTGGGCGCGGCGCTCGCGGATCGGCTGAATCATCCCGTCTATATCAGCGGCGGCGAGCTTTGCAGCGTGGGCGATATGGCGGACATCGTGCGCGAAATCATCCCTGAGGCGCAAATCGCTACGGGCGAGCGGCGCGTGCCGCACATATACCGCGTGGACAACAGCCGCATGCTGGCGGACATCGGCTATGAGATAGCGCCGCTGCGGGCGCGGATATTGCAGCATATCAACGACGCGCGTCAAGAGGCGGGGCTTGCGCCGGTGGGCGGGTAGGGGCCTGTAACCTAGTCAGCATCAGCGGCGCCCCACTCAGCTTGCGCTGGTGGGCGGGTAGCGGCGGCGTTTAACTGGCGCGGGATGGCGGCAACCTGCTTTTTGGGAAAGTAGGCTAATGCTTTTGGGCGCGGATGGCGTGTTCGCGCGCAAGGGCGGCGGGCGCGCGGGCATGGGTCAGAATTCGTAGCCGAAGGCGTCTATGACGGGGCGGTAGCGCTCGGCTATGTGTTCGCGGGACCAAGCGGTGTAGTAGTCGCGGTAGTCGCGGGCTTTGGGCCTGACTTTGGTTTTGGTTTTGGGCAGCGCGTCGAGGGGCAGGCCTAAGCGGCGGCGCGTCTCGTCGTAGTCGGCTTGCAAGTTTTCGTAGCGCAGGTAGCGGTCGGCGTATGGCTGTCCGTCTAGGAAGTAGAAGTCGGGGTAGCGCGCCATATAGCCCTTGAACCAGTCGCCGCGCAGCGCTCGCTCCACGTCTCGCTTACTGCCGCCGCCGTCCATCCGGGATAGCCGCCGCCGCAGGCGCAGATTGGCTAGGCGCGTTTTGAGCGAGGCGGGCCGCGCGAGCGCGTTTGTGTAGTCGCGCATTTTCCACCAGTAGATAGAGATTAGCCAGTCCCAAGGGTTTCTGACGACGGTGAACTTGCAGTAGGCGTCCCAGATGTCGGCGCCCACTGCGTCGCGTATTTGGCGCGGGGCGATGTGGACGCCGCGCTGGCCTCTGCCGGCGGGCAAGCCCGCGAACACGCCCGCGTTGCGCGTGAGGACTTCGCCGATGTCGTCGTGGTCGACGTCGGGCTTGTAGGCGTCGCCTCTGTGTCCGAATATGACCACGTCGTCGGCCGCGCAATGCGGCGCGAGCGACGCCATAACGCTGGTGCCGGCGACCTTGGCGGGGCGGATGAATATGAACTTGTGCTTGTGCGATATGATGGTCATTCGGACGCTCTTGCGCGCCGTATCAGGGCGATAGCTGAGTTGCGGATGGCGGCGATGCGATGCGCTAATCCGCCGCCGCTGCCATCTACCCCGCGCGAATCAGGGATTTCACCCATTCGGCGGTTAGCCTGACGGTTTCTTCGGCGGAGGCTTTGGGCTGATAGCCGAGTTCGCGGCGCGCTTTGGCGTTGTCAAACGCCTCGCGCTGGCCCTCTTCGCCGGGGCGGTAGCCGGTGTATTCCACCGGCGCGCTCGATCCCACGGCATCGCGGCACATATACGCCAGCTCTTCTATTGTGCGCTCTTCGCCGCTGCCGATAAAGAACTTCTGCCCAACAACCTTGTCGGGCGGGGATTCAATCGCCAGCAGCCAGGCGTCTATCACATCGGCGATATACACAAGGTCACGCGTCTGCTTGCCGCCCTCAATGACGATGGGCTTGCCGTTGAGCGCGTTCCAGAGCCACTTGAATATGAAGATTTCGCGGCGCATATGGGGGCCTACAACTACGCCGGTGGACAGCATTATGGCGGGGACGCCGTAGCTGCGCCGCCATGTCCACATAGCCATTTCGGAGGCGGCTTTGGAAAAGCCGTAGGGGTTATGCGGCGTGAGCGGGTGGTTTTCGTCAATGGGCAGGTAGAGGGGCCTGCCAATCTGGTTGCCGGAGCCGGGGCTTATAAGCTTTTGCACGCAGCCCGCCCTGCGAACCGCCTCCAAGACGGCTACGCTGCCATCAACGTTCTGCATAATCGTGTAGCGCGGGGATTCAAACGCCATAGGCGCGTCGGCTTGCGCGGCGAGATGCGCCACTATGGAATGGCCCTCTACATCGGAGGGCTGTATGTCTTGCAGGCTCTTCCATAGGTAGCGAAAGTTGGGGTTGTCAATCTCGCAGCGCAGCAGCGTGGCGTGAGAGGGCGGCAGCACATCCAGCCCTGTGACGCGGTAGCCGCGAGCCAGCAGAGCGCGGGCGAGCGCGGAGCCGCCAAAGCCCGCAACGCCCGTGATTAGCACATTGTCTTGAACATCGTCCGCCATCAATCCGTCCTTTTCGCGCGTGTCCCGCGCGTTAAAATTCGTAGCCGAAAGCGTCTATCACGGGTTGGCAGCGCTCGGCTATGTAGTCCCGCGACCAGTCGGTGTAGTAGGCGCGATAGTCGTCGTCGCGCCGCCGCGTCCGCGTCTTTAGCTTGGGGAGCGCGGCGGCGGGCAATCCCAGGCGGCGGCAGACCTCGCCGTAGTCTTGCTGCAGGTTTTCGAATCGGATGCAGTAGTCCAGGAACGGGCTGTCGTCTATAAAGTAGAACGCCGGCATTTCCACAAGCAGTTTTTCAAACCACTTCTTTCGCAGAATGAACTCGATGTTTTCTTGATGCTCGCCGCGCTTGTAGGCGGGCGTTGCGCGGCGCAGCCGGTATTGGGCGCGCGCGCCGAGCGCCAAGCCGCGCAGCGATTTTTTGTCGTGCAGCGCCCCCCAGTTGTTCCAGTTGCGAACCAGCTTGAAGTTGTAGAGCGACGCGAACCAGTCCCAAGGGTTTCTCACCACGCTGAACTTGTAGTAGTCGCGCCAGACGCCGGCGCCCACGGCGTCGCGCAGGCTGGCGGGCGGGATGTGGCCCATATCAAAGCGAGACAGCGGGATGGCGCGCTCGTTGCGCCTGCGTATCGCCGCGAACTCGTCGTCGTCCACCGCTTGGTTGAAAGACACATTTCGCTTGCCCACGATGACCACGTCGTCATCGCCGCAATGGGCGGTCAGCGATGCGATGACGCTGGTGCTGGCGACCTTGCGCGGGCGTATGAATATGAAACTCTGGCTATGCGATATGATGGTCAATCGGGATGCGTCCTTTGCCGTCTCATTCAACCTTATTATTTTACCCTAATTCCACATCTACGCGCTCTATTTTCGGTTTCGCTAACGGGCGCGGCGGCTAATCGGGCTTGCGGGCGGGCTTGTAGTCCGACCAACTTCTGAACATTTGGGCAAGCAGCGTGGGGGACAGCGTGCGCCGCTGGCACATCTTTTTGGCGGCGAAGGCGCAGATGGCGAGCGGCGCGAGTTTGCCGAATACCCGTTTCATCATAGCGCCCTTGGAGTACATCACATTGGTGTCGGTGGCGCCGCGCGAGGCGGTGGAGTTCATCGGGTTGAACGAGATGAGTTCGGGGACGAACATCACGCGCAAGCCCTTGCGGATGGCGTCGGCTAGGAACGCGAACTCCTCGCCGGATACGTACGCCGCGCCGCGCCCGAACATCTCGTCCATACGCAGGCCGGCGGCGCGGACGCGGGATGCGCGAAAGGCTATTTCGGGGGAGCGCACTTTGCCGGCGCTGAACAGGTTGTGCCTGCGGCGGCGGCGCGGGTATGGCTTGCGCCAAACGCCCTCGGGGCCGGGGCTTGTCTTTTCCATAAAGGTGATGATGTCGGCGTCGGGGAATTTTTGGAAAGCGCCCTCTATCAAGCCGCACACATCCGGCACATAGACCTGGTCGTCGTCTCCGAACAGGCATATCTCGTCGGACGCCAGGTCTAGCGCGCGATTGCGGCTGCGGGACAGGCCTCGCCCGTCCTGCCGGTCGAAGGCGGCGAATTGGCGGGCGGCGGCGCGGTCGTAGTCGCGGGCGGCGGCGTCGCGCCAGCCGGGGATGACCTGGTTGACGACCACGAACACGCTAGGGGGCATACCCGCCTTAGCGGGGTCAAAGCGCGCGTTCACCGTGGACATTAGTATCTGCATATTCAAGGGATAGCCAACCGCTTGGCAAGCGCCGCGAACAAGGCGGTCAAATCGTTACAAAAGCCGCTTATAGCCAATAGTAACAGTATAGAATGGATGGCTTGCATGTCAACTAAACCGCGAGCCGTGGGTTGGGGATTTCGCGGCGCGGCGAGATCTATTTTTTGTAAAAAAGTAGCCAAACTTTTGGGCATTGATGGCTATATTCGGGCAATGAAAACAAGCGTATCGGCGCTAACGCAATATCCAAGCCGCATATCAATGCAGCCAATCGCCAATCTATGCTAATCTAGTATTTCACAGACGCAATTCTAGGATGGGGCAATAACGCTATGGCTGATTATTTGAGCGGCGACGATATTCGGGAGAAGTTCCTGAGCTACTTTGAGGCGCAGGGGCATAGCAGGACGGCAAGCTCATCGCTGATTCCGGTGGGCGATCCTACGCTGCTGCTGACTACGGCGGGGATGGTGCAGTTCAAGCCGTACTTCACGGGGGAGGCGACGCCGCCCAACAAGCGGCTTACCTCGTCGCAGAAGTGCTTTCGGACGCCGGACATCGAAGAGGTGGGGGACGCCACGCACAATACGCTGTTTGAGATGCTGGGCAATTTCAGCATAGGCGACTACTTCAAGCAGGGCGCGGTGGATTTCGCCATTGAGCTTATGACAGAGGGCTACGGCATACCGCTGGATAAGTTCGCGGCGGCGATTCACGAAACCGACGAAGAGACGCGCGGGCTGTGGGAGGCTAAGGGCATCCCCGCGGACAGGGTGTATAGTTTCGGGGACGACGAGAACTGGTGGGGGCCCGCCGGCGACGAGGGCCCTTGCGGACCTTGCAGCGAACTGCACTACGACTACGGCGCGGATCACGGCTGCCTGCGAGACGACTGTGCGCCGAACTGCGCCAACGCAATGGCAAACGGCGATGTGTGCGACCGCTACGTCGAGCTGTGGAACCTGGTGTTCATGCAGTACTACCACCATCTTGACGGCGCGCGAACCAACCTGCCCGCGCCAAGCGTGGACACCGGCATGGGCTTTGAGCGGCTGGCGCGAATACTGCAAGGCGTCAATACCGCGTATGAGACGGATCTGTTCACGCCGATTATCGCGGCGGTGGAGCGCGTCAGCGGCAGGAAGTACGACAATCCGGACGACACATACGCCATCCGCGTTGTGGCGGAACATTCGCGCAGCGTCACATTCTTGATAGCGGACGGCGTCGTGCCGGGCAATGAGGGGCGCGGGTATGTGCTGCGGCGGGTTGCGCGGCGCGCAATCAGATACGCGCGGCGCATCGGCATTGAGGGCAAGTTCCTGGGCGAAATCGCCGACGCCGTCATAGCGCGAATGGGCAAGGCGTATCCCGAACTGGTCAACAACCGCGAATTCATCAAAACGGTCTTGGGGCTGGAAGAAGAGCGCTTTCAGCAGGCGTTTCAGAACGGCTACAATCTGCTGACTGAGGCGCTGGACGGCATCGGCGCGGCGGGCGATTCGGGCGGCAAGACGCTGGCGGGCGAAACCGCGTTTCGGCTGTGGGACACATACGGCTTTCCGGTGGAAATGACGCAAGAGATAGCGCGCGAGCGGGGCGTTGAGGTTGACGCGGCGGGCTTTGAGCGCGAGATGGCGGCGCAGCGCGAGCGCGGCAGGGCGTCGGCGCAGTTCGGGGAAGAGCGCGCCAAGATACGGCTGTACGAAAGCCTAGGCGTGGGCGCAACCCGCTTTCTGGGCTACGGGCAGTTGTCTGCGTCCTCGCCCGTGGTGGGACTGATAGCGGACGACGCCGCGGCGAGCGAGGCAAGCGCGGGGCAGGCGGTAGAAGTCATTCTCGTGCAGACGCCGTTCTACGCCGAGGGCGGCGGGCAGGTCGGGGACGCCGGCATACTGGAGGCGCCGGACGGCCGCATCGAAGTGCATGACACGCAAGCGGTTATGCCGGATGTCATCGCGCATTTCGGCAAGGTCGCGGAGGGCGTCGTGCGGCTTGGGGACAGCGTAGAGGCGCAAGTTGACCCCGTGCGGCGGCAAGACACGGCGCGCAATCACACCGCTACGCATATGCTCCACGCGGCGCTGCGGGAAGTGCTGGGCGCGCATGTGCGGCAGGCGGGTTCGCTTGTGGCGCCCGACAGGCTGCGCTTTGACTTTTCGCATGTGCATCCGGTAACCGAATCCGAGCTTTGGCAAGTGCAGCTGCTGGTGAACGAAAAGATACGCGCCAACGCGAGCGTGCGCGGCGATGAAGACACCTACGCGGCGGCGATACAGCGCGGGGCGCTCGCGTTCTTCGGCGACCGCTACGGCGAGCGCGTGCGGCTGATTGAAATCGCCAACGGGGATGTGTTCAGCTTTGAAGTGTGCGGCGGCACGCATGTGGGGCATACGGGCGAGGTCGGCGGCGTGTACATCTTGGGCGAAACGGGCATCGGCGCGGGCATGCGGCGGCTGGAGGCGGTGAGCGGCAGGGCGGCGGAGCGGCTGGTCTGGGAGCGGTTCGGCAGCCAAGAGAGCGTGGCGCGGCTGCTGCAAACCACCACGCCTGAGATTGAGGCGCGCGTGGGGGCGCTGCTGTCCGAAAACGAAGAGCTGCGGCGGCAGCTGGAGGCGCTGGAGCGGCGCAGCGCATTGCAGGCGGCGGAGTTGCTGCTGGATGCGCGGGTTGATGTGAACGGCGTATCGCTGCTTGCGGCGCGGGTTGACGCCGCCAGCGCGGATTCGCTGCGCGAGATAAGCGACTGGCTGCGCGATAAGATGGGCAGCGGCATAGTGGTATTGGGGACAGCGCTGAACGACCGGCCTACCATCAGCATCGGCATCACGCGCGACCTGGTGGACAAGGGCGCGGACGCGCGGACATACGCGCGCGAACTGGGGCGGGTAATCGGCGGCGGCGGCGGCGGCCGGCCGGATATGGCGCAAGCGGGCGGCCGCGACGCAAGCCGCCTGGACGCCGCGCTCGCTCGCGCCCAGGATCTTGCGCGCGAAATGACGGGCTAGGGCGGCAATGCGAATAATCGCGCTTGATGTGGGCGACCGGCGCATCGGAGTCGCCGTCAGCGATCCCACGGGAATGCTCGCCTCGCCGCTGACGGTCATTGAGCGCGACGGCGGCGCGGATATGTCGGCTACGGACGCCGTGATAGCCCTGGCGCGAGAGCAAGCGGCGGGCGAGATAGTAGTGGGCATACCCTATCTGATGTCGGGCAGAACGGGATCGCAGGCGCGGATAACGCTGGAGTTCGCGGACGCCCTGGCGGCGCTCGCGGACATCCCGGTTAGGCGCGTGGACGAGCGGTTGTCCTCGGCGCAGGCGGCGCGGATGCTGGCGCAGGCGGGTGGACGCGGCGCGGGGGAACGCAAGGGCGGGCGCGGGCATAGCGGCAACGGCGGCAAGGGGCGCATAGACGCGGCGGCGGCGGCGGTGATATTGCAGGCGTACTTGGATGCGCGGGGGTAGGTTGTCCGATGCAGCAATGCCGCGCGGCGACGGGTTGGATGGGCGGCTTGCGTTTGCCATGGCGGCCGGACGGGCTTGATTGGCTGATAATCGCCATATCCGCGCTGGCGGCGCTTGTGTTGGCGCGGACGCTGCCGCACGGGGTTGGTCTGACTCACGATTCGCTGTACTACATCGAAGTGGCGCGCAATGTTTTGGCGGGGGAAGGCCTCGTCAACCACGACGGCGCTATTCACACGATTTGGCCGCCGGGCTATCCGATTTTGCTGGCGATAGCGGGCTTGGGGATAGCAGATCCGCATACCATAGCGGCGCCGTTGAACGCGGTTTTGTTCGGGCTAACGATATTCGCGGTAGGGCGGTATCTGCGCGGGCGGCTTGAAACGCCCGCTTTGGCGCTGTGGGCATGTCTTGCGATTGCGCTGGCGCTGCCACTGGCGGACTTGGCGCGGTTCGCTATGCCAGAGACGGCGTTCATCCTGTTCACGACGCTGGCGCTGATACAGACCGACAGGGCGCTGCGGGATGACGGGCGCTCGGCGTTAGTGTGGGCGGCGATACTTTGCGCGCTTGCGTGGCAGATGCGCTATATCGGCGCGGCGGTTCCCGCGCTGGCAGGATTGGTGCTGCTGCAAATGGGCATGCCCCTGGCGCGGCGGATGCGGCGGGCGGCGCTCTTCGCGGCGATAGCGGGCGCGCCTATGGCGCTGTGGCTGCTGCGAACTTACCTTGCGTATTTAGAGCAAGGCTGGGTTCCCGAATCCGGAGTCGGCTTTTCGCCCGCTGCGATATTGCGGGATGCGGCGCGAATTTTGGCGGGCTGGGGGCAGCCTTTGCCCGTCTGGTTGTTCGGCATAGTCTTGGCGGTTCTTGTCATCGGATTGGGCGTCCTTATCGCGCGGGGAAACAAGCCTTGCGCGCGGCGGGCTTGCCTGATTTTCGGCGGGTTCGCGCTGGCGTATGCGGCGCTGCTTGGCGCGGCGATAATGCTGGGGCAAACGTGGGAGGGGGTTCAGCCGCGCTACCTTGCGGTTCTCTACATCCCGATGGTCGTGATTGCCGCTTTCGTCCTGGACGGGCTATTCGGCTGGGCGCGGGATAGGCAAGCGGCGGCGGGCGCGGGCGGGCCGCCAATGCTAAGCGCTTTCGCGCGGGGACGCCGGGCTAATCGGCTGGCGGCTATCGCGCTTGGCGTTGGGCTATGCGCGTGGGTTGCGGTACAGACGATTGGCAACGCCGACCACATGGCGCGGGCGAATTCGGGCGAGCTGTACTTGGGCCACGCGGGGCAGCGCTGGACAGAATCTGAGACGCTGCGATACCTGCGAGAGCGTATTAGCGGCGCTATTATCTACACTAACATCCCCGTTGCGGCGCATTTTCACACGGGCGGGAACGCGGATTATCGCAGGCTGAAAGATGTTGCGCTTAATCCGGATGAGTCCTTGAGATGGGCTGCGGAAAACGAGGGCGCGTATGTAGTCTGGATTGATGATCTCAATTTTGGGCAAGAGTTTCGCCCCATCCATATGCGCGCGCTGGAGGGGATGCAGCCGGTCGCGGAATTCGCGGACGGCGCGGCGTTCCGGCTTAACGGCTCATACACTCTGACTCCGGGCGCGAATACGTGGGCGGACGCCTATTTCGCCATTGAGTCGGGCGATGCGACGCGGCACTCATTGGACACGGGCTTTGATGTCTATGTTCACCAAGACACGCTAGTCTATTTCAAAAGTTCGTGCGCGGCGGCGGACGCCCAAGATAGGTTCTTTCTGCATATCTTCGCCGATAATGTCGCCGACTTGCCCGCCGAATTCAAGGGGAATGGGTTTGAGAACTTGGATTTTGAGTTTGAGCGGCGCGGCGCGCTGTTCAGAGATAGTTGCGTGGCGCTAATGCCGCTGCCGCGCTATGAGTATGAGCGCATCCTCACCGGGCAGTATGCGATAAGCGGGCAGGATCTGTGGAAAGCGGAGGTGGCGGGAACGGCCGGGATCCCTTATCGGCAGGCGCATAACGCCGCCAACTCCGGCAAATACGGCGGCGTAGCGGCGCGCTCATACTTCGATCTTTACATTGATGACGCCGCCGAAAGCAAGACGCTAGTCTATGTCAAAGAGCCGTGCGCCGCTGAGGACACGCAGGCGCGGTTCTTTCTGCATTTCTTCGCCGATGACGCGGCGGACTTGCCCGCCGATAGCAAGCCAAGTGGGTTTGAAAACTTGGACTTTAAGTTCGCGGACTACGGCTTGCATTGGGGCGACATATGCGTGGCGCTGCGCGAGTTGCCGCGCTACGAATACGAGCGCATCCGCACGGGGCAGCATATCGGCGGGGATGCGGCGCTGTGGCAAGCGGCTGTGGCGGGGACATCCGCGCGGCGCTACCGGCAGGCGCACAATGCCGCCACCGCCGGGGATTACGGCAATCCGGCGGCGCAATCAAACTTTGATGTTTATATCAAAGACGACGCCGAAAGCAAGGCGCTGATATATGTCAAAGAGCGGTGCTACGCGGAGGATACGCAAGCGCGGTTCTTTCTGCACATAGTTCCTGAGGATGCGTCAGACCTGCCTGACGAGCGCAAGCCGAGTGGGTTTGACAACCTAGACTTTCGGTTCGCGGAGTACGGCGTGAATTTGGGCGAGGTCTGCGTGGCAGTGCGGGAGTTGCCGCGCTATGAGATTGGGAGTATTCGGACGGGGCAGCATGTGAGCGGGGAGGGGGCGGTGTGGCGGGTGGAGTTTTGGGGTGGGGGATGAGTAGGTTGGCAATGCCGACGGGGGTTCTATATTTGGAAAAAATAGGCAAACTTTTGGTGGGTGATTTAGGGCGGGCTTATCGGATGGTTGCGCGTTAGAAGTCAAGATGCGATTGCCTTGTCGCCCTCCTTTCTTGACCGAATTCTAAGCGCGTAACTATAATTGAATATGCGGCGGCGTGATTTTGCCAAGGCGCGAGAGTCAGCGCGCCGGCCACCGATGGCGCTGCCCCGCGAAACGGACGCCGCGAATACATACCCCCTGCGAGGTTTGCAATGCCCGAAAACACCAGCGTTAGCGTTAGCCGGATTGAGGCGGTGAGGGACGCCGCGCTTGAGGAGCTGGAGGCCGTTGATGCGCCTGAGGGCGCTGAGGCTTGGCGCATCGCGTATCTGGGGCGGCGCGGCGCACTTACGCGGATGCTGCGCGGGGTGGGGGCGCTGTCGGCGGATGAGAGGCGCGGCGTGGGGAGGGCGGCTAATTTGGCTAAGGCGCTGTTGGAAGAGCGGTTGGCGGAGCGGTTGGATGAAATCAAGGCGGCGGCGGGCTCGGAGGAGCGGCTGGATGCGATTGATGTTACGCTGCCGGGCTGGCCGGCGCCCGTCGGCGGGCTGCATCCCACTACGCGGATGATACGCGAGATATGCGAGGCTTTCGGGGCTATGGGCTTTGATGTGGTGGAAGGGCCTGAGGTTGAGTGGGATCTGTATAACTTTGAGATGCTGAACATTCCCAAGGGACACGCCGCGCGGGATATGTGGGCGACGCTGTGGGTGGACGAGCCGGACGAGAGCGGCGATTATCCGATGCTGATGCGGACGCAGACCTCGCCTATGCAGATACGCGCGATGCAAGAGCGCAAGCCGCCCATCCGCGTGGTCGTGCCGGGCAAGTGCTACCGCTATGAGGCGACCGACGCCACTCACGAATGGCATTTTTACCAGGTAGAGGGGCTGGCGGTGGACAAAGGCGTCACTTTCGCCGACCTGAAAGGCACGCTGTACGAGTTCGCGCGGCGCATATTCGGCGAAGAGCGCCAAGTGCGCTTTCGCTGCGACTACTTCCCGTTTGTGGAGCCGGGCGTGGATATGGCTATCTCCAATTTCAGGGATCCGCAGACGGGCAAGCGCCCCATCAATCGCAATGAGGATTGGATAGAGATACTCGGCGCGGGAATGGTTCATCCCAAAGTGCTGGAGGGCGTGGGAATAGACCCGCAGATTTACACGGGTTTCGCGTTTGGGATGGGGCCTGAGCGCATATCTATGCTGAAACACGGCATAGAGGACATCCGCCTGTTCTATTCCAACGACCTGCGCTTTCTGAATCAGTTCTAGGCGTGATGCGGGGATAGCGCGGCGGCGGCAAGAATGGCGGGCGGCAAGAGTAGGCGGGCGCAATTGGTAGGGATAGCAATGGCGTCGGGCGCGATTGGCGGGCGGCAAAGGCGTTTCCAAACGCGGGACGTCTAGGGTATCAAAGCCGTTCCAAACACGGGGCGTCATCCGGGGCATCGCGGCATCACCATCATACCATCACAAGGGCATAAGGGCATTGCACAAGGGAAGTTGAATGAAAGTACCCATTTCTTGGCTGAAGAACTATGTGGCGGTGGATCTGCCGGCGGATGAGTTGGCGCACAAGCTCACTATGGCGGGCAATGAGGTTGGGGATGTAGAGCGGCTTGGCGCTGATTGGGATAGCGAAAGGCTTGTGGTGGGGGAGGTTGTGAGCGTAGATCCGCATCCCAACGCGGATAGGCTGCGGCTGCCCACGGTGGCCATCGGCGGCGGCGAGACGGCGCGGGTCGTGTGCGGCGCGCCGAATGTGGCGGCGGGGCAGAAGATCGCATTCGCCAAAGAGGGCGCTATGCTGTTCAGCCCGCGCTCCGGCAAGACGGAGGCGCTGCGGGCGGCTACCATCCGCGGCGTGCGCTCGGCGGGGATGGTATGCTCCGCGCTGGAGCTGGGGATGGGCGACGACCACGACGGCATCCTTGTGCTTGACGCGGACGCGCCCGTGGGAGTTCCCCTGGCGGACTATCTTGGGGATGCAGTGCTTGATGTGGAAGTTACGCCCAACCGGCCGGACTGCCTGTCCATTCTGGGCATCGCGCACGAAGTAGCGGCGCTCACGGGCGGCGCTGTCAGCGAACCCGACCTGTCTTACGCCGAAAGCGACGCCCCCATAGACACGCAGGCGCGCGTTGAAATCGCCGACCCTGACTTGTGCTATCGCTACACCGCCTCGCTGATAGGCGACATCCGTATAGCCGAATCGCCCCAATGGATGCAGGACGCGCTCGTCAAGGCGGGCTTGCGCCCAATCAACAACATCGTTGACATTACGAATTATGTGATGCTGGAGTACGGGCAGCCGCTGCACGCCTTTGACTTTGACAAGGTTCGGGATGGCAGGATCATCGTGCGGGCGGCGCGCGAGGGCGAGGCGCTGGTTACGCTGGACGGCGAGCGGCGCGAACTGCAGCCGCCTATGCTTGTGATAGCCGACAGCCGCGACGCCGTGGGCTTGGCGGGCGTTATGGGCGGCGCGAACACCGAGATTGACGGCAGCACAACGCGGGTGCTGCTGGAGTCGGCGAACTTTCACGCCATCAACACGCGGCGCACACGGCTGGCGCTGCGTATGGACAGCGAGGCGTCGTATCGGTTTGAGCGGGGGATACGGACTGAGCTCGCGCCGCTGGCGCTGCGCCGCGCAACGCAATTGATGGCGCAGTTGGCGGATGGCGTTCCCGCGAAAGGCATACTGGACGTGTATCCCAACCCAGCGCCGCTTGCGCCCGTGCGCGTGAGCCGCCGGCGCATACGGCAGGTGCTGGGCGTTGACTACACTATGCGGCGCATAGAGCAAACGCTGGCGTCGCTAGGCTTTGAGCGCGATCGGGCGCCGGAGGCGATTATGCCCACAATGGCGGCGTTTGAGGCGGGCGGCTCGCCCGAAACCGATAGCGTTATGTGGGTCAAGCCGCCCTACTGGCGCTCGGACATCACGATTGAGGACGACATAGTAGAGGAGTTGGCGCGCATCATCGGCTACGAAAGCATCCCGACCACGATGCTGTCCTCGCCGATACCGCACGGGCAGCCTCAGCAAAATCGGCTGCTGCGCGAGCGCGTCAAGGATCTGCTCACGGCGGCGGGCATGCGCGAAACCATATCGTACTCGCTTGTCAGCCGCGATATGCTGGAGCGCGTGGGCGCGGCGAGCGGCGAGCAAGACACGATGCGGATAGCCAATCCGATGAGCAGCGAATTCACGCATTTGCGAACAACGCTGCGGGCGAGCGCCCTTGCTACGCTTGCAAGCAACCGGCGCGTATCGCAGAGCGAGGGCATCCGCGTATACGAAATCGGCAGCGTGTATCTGCCCAAAGAAGAGGCGCGCGAGCGCGAGCTGCCCGCCGAGCGAGAGACGCTGGTGGGCGTGATGGCGGGCGCGCGGTTCGCGGCGTCCTGGAACGCGCCGCCCGGCGATATGGGGTTCTTCGACGCCAAGGGCGTGCTGGAGTCGGTCTTCGGGCAGCTGCGGGCGGACGCGCGCTATGAGGCGCACAACGACGACGCCATTCTGCAACGCGGCAGGACGGCGCAAGCGCTGTGCGGCGATGCGGTGGTGGGCGTGGTCGGCGAAGTGAGCCGCGCCACGCTGGACAAGTTCGGCATAGACGACGCCGTGGTGGCGCTGTTCGAAGTGGACTTGGACGCGCTGCTCGCCGTGCTGCCGCAGGACGCCTACCAGCATCGCGCCGCAAGCCGCTACCCGGAGGCGTACCGCGATATTGCGCTGATAGTAGATGCCGATGTAACCTCGCGGCGCATCCAGGCTATCATAGATCGTCACGGGATGGCGGCTCGCAGCATTCCCTTTGACCTGTATGAGGGCGAGGGCGTGCCTGAGGGCAAGCGCTCGATAGCGTATCGCATCGTATTCCGCTCGGAGCGCGGCACGCTGACATCGGAGCAGGTGGACAGGTTCCAGGCGGACATACTGCAGCAGCTGGAGCGCGAGCTGGGGGCGGAGCTGCGGGGGTAGGGGGGTGCGGGATGCGGGACTGCGCGGCTAGGATGCGCGGCAATCAAGTAAAATCCGCTCGGCGGGCGCAGGGCAAGTCAACGCGATGTTCAATGCGGGAATGGAAAGGTGAAAGCAATGGCTACTACGGCTACTAAGACAAGGCTTATGACCGCCGATGAGTTGCTGGCTATGCCGAAAGACGATTGCCGCCACGAACTGGTGAAAGGGGAACTGATAACTATGGCGCCGGTGGGCGGAGATCACGCATTGGTCGGGACGGATGTGGTTATGCTGCTTGGCGCTTTTGTCAAGGCGCATGACTTGGGCAAGGTTTTCCTAGAGGGAGGTTTTATCCTAGCCACGGATCCCGACACGGTTCGCGGGCCGGATGTGGCATTCGTGCGTAAAGGACGTCTGCCCGCCGGCAGGCTGCCTAGTTTCATTCCACTAGCGCCAGACCTTGCCATAGAGGTCGTGTCGCCAAATGACAGGTACACCCAAGTGGATGCGAAAGTGGCTGAGTATCTAGCCGCGGGGACTCGGCTTGTGGTGGTGATCGACCCGCGCGCGCTGACGATAACCAAGCATCCCGCGCGGGGCGAGCCAACGCAACTGAGCGTGGGTGACACACTTACGCTTGATGATGTGGTGCCGGGCTTTGAGTGCGCGGTGGCTGACGCATTTGATCAGTTGGAAGAATGAAATGGCAAATTGAACTGCGCCGCGCTCAAGCTCAAACCGCGCGGTGAAATCAGCCCAAGCAATGTTCAATGCGGGAATGGAAAGGTGAAAGAGATGGTTACTACCAGGCTAATAACCGCCGACGAGTTGCTGGCTATGCCGGAAGACAATTGCCGCTACGAACTGGTGAGAGGGGAACTAATAACTCTGCCGATAGAGGGCGGGCTACACGGCTCAGTTGCCTCACGATTTAACAGAAGACTTGGCGCTTTTGCTGATGAGCGCGATTTGGGCGAGGCTTTTATGAGAACGGGATTTATTCTAGCCACCGATCCCGATACGGTCCGCGGGCCGGATGTATCATTCGTGAGCAATACTCGCCTGTCCGCTGATACGCCTGACGGCTACTTCACGAGTGCGCCCGACCTCGCCGTAGAGGTCGTATCGCCGAATGACACATACATCGAAGTGGTTGAGAAAGTGGCGGAGTATCTGGCGGCGGGCGCTCGGCTTGTGGTGGTGGTTGACCCGATCAATCGCGCTATAACCAAGCATACCGAGCGGGGCAAGGCAACGCGGCTGGGCGAGAGCGATACGCTTGCGCTTGATGATATAATACCAGGCTTTGAATGCGCGGCGGCCGATATATTTGGGCGGCGGCGAATGGCAAGGCAATCGGGCTAGGCTAATCGCGCGGCGCAAGCGAATGCGCGAACACACGGGAATAGGGGCTGCATATGGCAACGCAACACAAACATACACACGGACACAGCCACCGGCACTACGGCGAGGCGATGCTGAGCGTGGAGGAGGCGCTGGAGCGCATTTTGGGCTACTTCGCGCCGCTGCCGCCGGTGAGCGCGCCGCTGCTTGAGGCGCTGGGGCAGACGCTCGCCGAAGACGCGGTGGCGCGGCACGACATCCCGCCGCTGGACAACTCGGCTATGGACGGCTACGCCATACAAGCGGCGGACGTTCGCGGCGCGTCCAAAGACACGCCGGCGACGCTGCGCGTGGTCGGGTCGGTCGCGGCGGGCGAGCTGCCGAGCGAAAGCGTAATCCCCGGCGCGGCTATTCGCATCATGACGGGCGCGCCCATCCCGCAAGGCGCGGACGCCGTCGTGCCGTTTGAGGACACCGACGAGATGGAGCGCAGGGCGTCGGGCGCGAGCCTGAGCGAAATCGCCATTCGCTACGCAGTATCGCAAGGGGACGACATCCGACCTGCGGGCCAAGACGTGCGGCAAGGCGATGTCGTGCTGCGAAAGGGCGCCACGCTGCGCCCGTCAGAGATAGGCGTGCTGGCGTCGCTGGGCTACGCGGAGGCGCGAGTGGCGCGGCGGCCGGTCGTGGCGATACTGGCTACGGGGGACGAGCTGCTGGAGCCGGGCGAGGCGCATCAGCCGGGCAAGATATACGACAGCAACACATACAGCGTCGCCGCGGGCGTGGCGCGCTACGGCGGCGTTCCAAAGATAATTGGCATCGCGCGCGACAACCTGGCGTCTATGAACGCCAAGCTAACGGCGGGGCTTGACGCCGATATGCTCATCACATCGGCGGGCGTGTCCAAGGGCGACTACGATATGGTCAAGGACGTGCTGGCGCAGCACGGGCAGATAGACTTCTGGTCTGTGCGGATGCGTCCGGCAAAGCCGCTGGCTTTCGGGGCGCTGAATGCGCCGGACGGCAGGCGCGTGCCGCATCTGGGATTGCCCGGCAACCCGGTGAGCGCGCTGGTTGCGTTTGAGCAGTTCGGCCGGGCGGCGATACGGCGCATGCTGGGCTTGCCCGACGCGCCCAAGCCCACGATAAGCGCCGTGCTGGACGAGCCGATACACAACGGGGACAGCCGCCGCGTGTATGCCCGCGCGGTTGTGCGGCGGGACAACGGCGCATATCGCGCCAAGCTCACCGGCGACCAGGGATCCAACCTGCTGACATCTATGGCGCGCGCCAACGGGCTTGCCATATGCCCGGAGGATCTGCCGCTCAAAGACGCCGGCGAGTCGGTTGATGTGCAAATGCTAGACTGGACGGAGGAAGTATTTTGATAACGCAAGACAGGCTGCGGCAAGACGCCCCGAAATACGCGCGGTTCGCAATCTCGCAGCGCCACGCCGAGCGCATGGGCGCGGCGCTGCCGCTGATGATAGCCGACAGGCTGGGCTATATGGACAGGCAGCATCTGGAAGATCCGGTCACGCCAACCTCGGACATACAGCCGCTGATAGACCTGATTGTGAGCAGCAGCAGCCAGCAGACCGACTACCTGCTGCCGGACACGCCCCTAAAAGAGGCGCTATTCCGCCTGATACTGGCGGGCGGCAACGAGCCGGTAACGGCGGTGGAGCTCAGCAAAACGCTCTCGGCGCGCTGGGCAATGTCGGCATACCCGCGCGACCTATCGCCCTATGTCATCAACCGGCTGCTGGAGACCGGCGCGAACTACTGCATAGTGCGGGTGGATGAGGGTGAAGATGGGTGATAGGGGGCGGATGGCGGCGTGAGCGCCGGGTGGACATTGGCGTGGACAATGTCCATAATGATGTCCAAAACATTTAAGGCAATTTGTCAGTCTATCGCCGCATAGATAGGCAATGCTTGAATTGGACATTGACAAGGACATTGTCCACTGCGCCGGGGAGTTGATGGCATGCCGAGTTGGGATGCGCTTTTCAATGCGCGGATACGCCACGCCGACCCGCAGGTGGCGGGTCTTGCGGCGCAGGCGGACGCGCTCGCGTCTGTGATCCGCGGCATCCCGATAACGCCATCCGCTCAGCGGCGCTTGGACAGGCTTAACATCATTCGCGCGGTTGGATAATATGGACATTGCAAACCTAGCTGTGAGCGTAGCGGGCTTGGTGATAGCGGTATGCGGGTTCGCCATAGCCATATGGCAGATTAAGCGGACGCGCACCGCCGCCGAGGCGGCGGAGGCAGCGGCTATGGCGGCGCGAGCATCGATATTTTCCGTGACATCGCTGCTAGATCTGTCGCAAGCCAGCATGCTGATAGAGCAACTGAAGGAATTATACAGGAACGAAGAATGGAGACGAGCGGTTGACCGCTGCACTCAGCTACGCCAGATTCTCACTCGGGTTAAGTCGCGGCTGCCAGAAGAGAAAAGGGATAAGATAGACGATGCCATTCATCATCTGTTCTATCTAGAGAGGACAACCAACAGGGCGATTGCAGAGGGAACCGAAATAGACGCGACGAGACTCCATGTCCAGGTTATCCTGTTGGCGATACATCAGGACATAGATGAAACTCTCGCAGAAATTGAGTATAATCTATCAGACATATCCTGAAGACGGGGGACGGCAACTATGGTTATTGAATATACTGCCACCGAAGAGAAAAAGGTGTCTAAACTCATTGCGTCCCTGATTGACAGGACGCAAAAAAAGAAAGTCAAATGGGAGCTCACGGTTCCTAGAGACCGCTATATGGCGGCTTTATATCCATACTCCGTCTCAATCCGCAGGGTAACGTCACTGCATAGCGACGCCACATATTCGCTCGATATGCTGGATGCCGATGAGGGGCAGGTTGTGACGCTACGGAACGAATTCATCCCTGACCAGGGCGACTATGATAAGCTGAGAGAGCTTTTCATTCTCGCTAAAAGCTCGGCAAGCCCCCCTATCGAAGAGGGCGTGGACAAGCTTCTGCAAGAGCTGGAGCGCAGGTAATCCGGTGCGCCGCCCACGTCGGACGTCGGCGCGTTACCCTATCCCTCGTTCCCCTCCCCCGCCGCCAGCATCCGCTCAGCGAAATCCGCTAGGCGCTCCAGCGCTTGCTCCAAGCCGCGCTCCCAGTCGGGGGCGAGCGCGCTCATGGGCAGGCGGATCTGCGTGTTGCCTATCTCCGCGCCGCCGCCGAGCTGCCGTTGCAGGGCGGGGCGCGCGCCGCCTATCTGCGCACCGAACCGCAGCACAATGCGCTCTCCCTCGCGCGTTAGCGACTGGACGCCCGCGCTCTTGGCGTACAGCCGCAGCCGCGCCAAGTAGAGCAGGTTGCGCGCCTGCCATGGCAGGGGGCCAAAGCGGTCGCGCAGTTCGTCTTCTACGTCGGCGACTTCGGAGGGCGCTTTCAGCATTATGACGCGCTGGTACATTGCCAAGCGCGCGGGCAGGTCGGCGATGTAGTCGTCGGGGATGCTGGCGGGTATGCCGATGTCCAGGATTGGGCCCGTGGACGCCGCGGCGGCGGTTTCGGCGGGCGTAGCGCCGTTTGCGGCGGGCGGCGTTTGGGCGTCGTCGCTGCCGTCATCGCCGACCGCGGATTCGCGGCGGGCGCGCAACTCTTCCACCGCGTTGGATAGCAGGCGCGTGTAGAGGTCAAAGCCGACGGCGTGGATGTTGCCGCTCTGCTCAGCGCCGAGTATGTTGCCCGCGCCGCGTATCTCAAGGTCTTTCATCGCTATGCGAAAGCCCGCGCCCAGTTCGTTGGCGTCAAGCATCGTCCGCAGGCGCTTTTCGGCGGGTTCGGTCAAGCTGGCGGATTGCGGCACAAGCAGGTAGCAGTAGGCGCGCCGCGCGCTGCGGCCCACGCGCCCGCGCAACTGGTAGAGCTGCGACAGCCCAAGCGTATCGGCGCGGTTGATTATGAGCGTGTTCACATTCGGGATGTCCAAGCCGGACTCTATGATGGTTGTGCAGACAAGCACGTCCATAGCGCCCTCGGCGAAGTCCAGCATCACATCCTCAAGCTCGCCTTCGGGCATCTGCCCGTGCGCCACGCCAAAGCGCGCCTCCGGCACGAGCTTGCTCAGGTAGTTGGCGATGTAGTTGATGTTATAGACGCGATTGTGCAGGAAATAGACTTGCCCCTGCCTGTCTATTTCGCGCAGGATAGCCTCGCGTATGAGCGCGTCGCTGAACTCGGACACATAGGTCTTGATGGGCAGGCGCTCTTCGGGGGGCGTCTCGATGGCGCTCATATCGCGGACGCCCGCGAGCGCCATATGCAGGCTGCGCGGTATGGGCGTGGCGGTGAGCGTCAGGACATCCACTTCTTCCCGCAGCCGCTTGAGCCGCTCTTTGTGCGCCACGCCGAACCGCTGCTCTTCGTCCACCACCAGCAGCCCAAGATCCTTGAACTCAACGTCCTTTTGGATTAGCCGATGCGTACCGATGCAGATGTCAACGTCGCCGCGCTTGAGCCGCTCGACCACATCGCGCTGCTCTTGCTGAGTGCGAAAGCGGCTGAGCACTTCCACGCGCGTGGGGAACGCGCTGAGGCGCTGCGAAAAGGTGGCGTAATGCTGCTGCGCCAGCACGGTGGTTGGCACAAGCACGGCTACTTGCTTGCCGTCCATAACCGCCTTGAACGCGGCGCGCAGCGCGATTTCGGTCTTGCCGTAGCCCACATCGCCGCACACAAGCCTGTCCATCGGCTTGACCGACTCCATATCGGCTTTCACATCGGCGATAGTGGCGCGCTGGTCGGGCGTCTCTTCAAACGGGAACGACTCTTCCAATTCGGCTTGCCACTGCGCGTCAGGGACGAAAGAGTGGCCGTCAACCAGTTCGCGGGCGGCGTAGAGAGCGAGCAGTTCCGACGCCATTTCGCGCGTGGATCGCTCCGCCCGCTGCTTGGCGCGACGCCATTCCTGGGTTCCCAAGCGCGTCAGGCTTGGCGGGCGGCTCATCGGCGCGACATATGGCGTTACGCGGTCAAGATGCTCCAGCGGCACATAGAGTTTGTCGCTGGAGGCGTACTCTATAAACAAGTATTCGCGGTCGTCGTTATCGCCGTTCACGCCGCGCGCCACGCCGTTGAACTTGCCGATGCCGTGTTCTATGTGAACCACATAGTCGCCGGGGGATAGTTCGGACAGAAAGGCGTCGCGGTTTGGCGCGGATGAGCGCCGTCTTGTGCGCCGCTGCTTTGCCACGCCGAATATCTCTGCGTCGCTGAACAGCGCCAGGCGGCGGTCGGACAGCGGCAGGACGAACCCATCGCTGACGCCGCCCGCCGCCGACTGCATCAGCGTTATGCTGCCGCGCGCCGGCGGTTCGGGCAATTCGTCTGCCAGCGTCGCGTCTATGCCCGCCTCCGCGAATATCTCGGCTAGGCGGCGGGAGTGGTTGGTGATAGCCACTACCATAGCGCCGCCCTCCGCGCTCATCTCCCACACGTCCTCCGCAAAGCGCTCTAGGTTGCCGAAATAGTCGGGCGCGGGCAGCAGCGGCAGCTCAAGCGGCGCGGCGGCGCGGGATGCGGATGGGGCGTGAGGGGAAGATCCGTTAAGTTCAGAATCCCACGGGGACACCGCTTGCGGCGCTGCGTCTATGTCAAGCCGCCTGCCGAAAGCGACGAACTGCGCCTCTACTTCGCGCCAAGTCAGATGCGACGACGGGAAGTTCAGCGGCAGTTCGCCGCGCGCCTCTTTGGTTTCGCGGAGCTGGTGGGCGCGCTCTTGCAGTTCCCACGCGGCGTCGGCTATCTCGTCGGGATTGTAGGCAATCAGCAGCGCGTCCGGCGCGAAATAGTCCAGCAGCCCGCCGCGATTGAAGAAACCCGCGTAAAAGCCCTGCTCTTCTACCTCTTGCCCCTCCATCAGCAGATCCAGTTCGCTGCGGACGCGCGCTTGCGTCTTGGGATCGCAGTTGCTTATGTCCACCGACGCGATGATGCGCTCAAGCTCGGCGCTGTCGGCGAGCGCGGGCAGGATTTCGTGCGCGGGCGGGACGTTTATGGCGTCAACCACGTCGGCTGATCGCTGCGTAGCGGGGTCGAACAGGCGGATGCTGTCAATCTCGCTGCCCCAGAGCTCGATGCGGGCGGGCATATCCGCGCCGATGGGGAAGATGTCCAGGATGCCGCCGCGCCTGCTCACAAAGCCGGGCGCATACACGGCGCTTTCAAACTGGTAGCCCATGCGCCGCCAAAGGTCAAGCGCATCGGCGAGATCGAGATTCTGCCCGCGCTCTATCTTGTGGCTGGCGGCGCTGAGCGCGCTTTGGGGCAATGTGCGCTGCATCAGCGCCGACACAGACGCTACCACTAAGGGCGGGCTTTGCGGGTTTCGCGCGCCGCCGTCGTCGGGATTGCCGTTGTCAGGATTGCCATCGTAATACGCCGCCAGCGCCGCGAGCGTGCGTATGCGCTCGTGCAGCGTTTCGGCGTCCGAGTCCAGGCGTTCAAAGGGCAGGATTTCGGATTCGGGGAAGTGCAGCGCCGCATCTTGGTTGCCGCACCACGCGGCGATTTGGTCGCGCAGGCGGCGGGCGTCGTCAGGGCGCGGCGCCACTATGAGCGCGGGCGCGGCGAGATTGCGGCGCAGCGCGGCGAGCGTGAACGGCGCGGCGCTTGGGAGCAGCTGCGCCGCAAGGCGGGCGGACTCGCCGCTAAGCGCGCGGGTTAGTTCGCGGTATTCCGGCAGTTCGTCCATCAAGCGGCGCAGAACTTCAACGCTCATATTCGGCTAAGCCCCTCCTGCTTTGCGGGCGATTAGGCGTCCGGCCGCGCGGGCGGCTTGCGTCTAACGCGCATATAGGCCTCCCCGCCGATGGCCGGGCGGGCAAGCCTGCTTAATCATTATAGCGCCCGCCCCGCATGCCATAACGCAGCGCGGAGGCGCATATGTCAGCCAATCGGTAATGCCTTGCCCCGTAGCCATAGCGCAACGCGCCACTTCTGATATGGCGCTGACGTGGCGCAAGCGGCTTGAATTGCATATTGCATAAGGACGACGACGCCCGCGCGGTTGGCGGCAAGGCAATCGCGGCATCCCAAGCGCCGCCATTGCGCCGCGCAATCGGCAACGCGGCGTCATCCGCTTTCGGCAAGCGCGCGCCGGCGTTAGCGCGGGCAACGGCGGCCGCTCACCCGGACGCCTTGCCTATCCTGAACACGGAGGCGTTGCATTTGGAACACCTGCCTTTCGTGGCGGGGCGGCCGTTCCTCAGCGTAACCTGTTCGGGATCTACCACTTCCCGCGATGCGCGGCATTTCAGGCAATAGGCTTCCATATGGCTGCCTCCAACAAAACGATTTCGGGCAATTCCCCCGCGCCGCCTACGCTCCCCCGGACTTTGTGCGGCGATTGCCTTTCGGCTGAGCGGCGGCGCTCACAGGGCGCGGCGTCAATCCCCAAGCGGCATAGTATCAGGCGTAACCCCGGCGGGAATGCGCTATGAAAGTATATCAGCATGCGGCCGTTTTTTGAACAATGTTCAATGTTTAATGAAACCCGTTTCATATAGGCAAATGGGCTTGTCTATGATGCGAAATATCGCGGTTTTAGTGGATTGCGCCCGCGTGATTGTGATACATTACTTGTATGGCAAACGACAATTACGCGCGAGATAATTCGCCCGCCGGCGCAAGCGGCGGACGCGGCGGCTTGATCCGAAACGCCCTCCTCGCCGCCGGCGCGGCGCTGATGCTGGTTACGCTGTATATGGTGTTCCTGTGGGTTCCCACGGAGCTCAACCTCGGCGTGTCTCAGCGCATATTCTATTTCCATGTGCCGCTGGGATGGCTGGGGATGCTGTCCATTATCGTGGTGGCGGTGGCGAGCGTGGCGTATCTGGTTAGCGGCAAAGAGGGCTGGGACGCGCTGGCGTACAGCGCCGCCGAGCTGGGGGTGGTGTTCGCAAGCCTGATACTGGTTACGGGCGTCATATGGGCGCGCGGGGATCTGGGCTGGTGGTGGACTTGGGACGCCAAGCTGACGACCACGCTGATACTCTGGTTCATATATGTTGGCTATCTTATGGCGCGGGCGTATGGGCCAAAAGGCTCGCAGGGCGCGCGCATCGGCTCGGTGATAGCCGCCATTGGCGCGGTTATGTCGCCCATCATCTATATGTCCACGGTTTGGTGGAGCACCGCGCATCCCGAACTGAATGTGGGGCCCGCCGCGAGCGACAGCGACGCCATAGAGTCGTCTAGGATATACTACACGCTGCTAGTGTCCACGCTCGCCTTTACGCTGCTCTACGCGCATCTGCTAATAGAGCGCTACGCATTGCGGCGCAGCGAATCCGAGCTGGACGAACTGCACAGGGAGTTCGCGGCGCAGCCGAACTAGGCGGGCGGCGATAGCGCTAGACAGACGCGCGGCGATGCCGACAACGGGCTTTGCGGCGATGCGAATAAGAGGTTGCTAGATGCTGAATACGCGGCGAATAGTCATTGCGCTTGCGGCGCTGATTGCGCTGTGCGCGGCGGTCGGGCTTGCGGACGGCGCGTATGCTATCGTTGCCGATAACGCGGACGTCGTTGTCAGCGCGGACGAGCCGCCCACTCAGCAGCAGATGCGCGGCGAGTCGGAGCTGCCCTGGCTGTTCGCGGTGTACGCGATAACTTGGGCGGCGTTCTTTGGCTATGTGTTCGTGATGTCCCGCAGGCAGCGCGAGATGCGGGCTGAGATAGCGGCGCTCAAGCGGGCGCTCGCCGAGCGCGAATAGCGGCGCGCGTCTATTTCAATTGGCCCAATCGGGGTGATGCGATAAATGTCTGAAAGATACTCTGATAGCGCGGATCGGTATCCGGAACAAAGCGTCCCGCCTTGGGCGGAGCCGCTGCCGGACGACGAGGCGGGCGGGCTTTTCGCGCGCAAGGGCAAACTGGTGGTTGCGGCGATTGTGATGCTGGGCGCGCTGGGCTACTTCGCGTATATGGCGTTCCAAAGCGCCACGGTGTACTCGTACAGCGTCAGCGAACTCAACGCGCTTGGGCCCACGCCGCAAGGCAAGCTCGTGCGCGTGAACGGCAGCCTTGTGCAGAACTCATTCGCGCGGGCGGAGGCGTCAACCATCGCGCAATTCGCGCTCACCGACGACGCCCAAAGCGTCAGCGCGCAGTACGAGGGCGTGCTGCCGGACCTGTTCTTCAACCCGCACTCCGAGATTATCCTTGAGGGCGCGTATGGCGAGGACGGCGTGTTCATGACCCAAAATGTGCTGGTGAAATGCCCGTCCAAGTACATCTCGCTAGAAGAGGGCGGCGAGCAGCCGGATCTGAATTACGCCACCGGGGACTATGCGGCGGGATCTGATCAAAGCGCGGCGCGGGCAGAGTAGATCTAAGGGCGCGGCGCAAGCCGTAGGAGCGGCGCTATGCGTATCACGCGGCGGCACAATATGACCAAAGAGCAGGCGCGCGCATGGGCGGACGCCAAGCGCGACGAGATGCTGGCGCGGTTCGGCGACGCCGTGGGGGACATATCGCATCGCTGGCAAGATGACACGCTGGAGTTCGGGTTCACCGCGATGGGAATGATGGAGTTCGGCGGGACATTGCAGGTCACCGAAACCGAATTCGCGCTGGATATGCCGTTCCCAATGCTGGCGCAAGGCTTTGAGGGGCGGGCTAAGGCTGAGCTCAATCGCTGGCTTGACGAAAACCTGCCGCGCTAGGGCAACGCGGGGTATCGCAAGGCAAGGCTACAACGCCTGCATCAGCGCGGCGCTATGGACGCAGGGTGGCGCAGGCGCTACCCTTATCGGCGGGTTATCGCATCGGCGCGTTAATGCGCGGGAAAGGCGGCGCGAATGATTGTCAATATAGAGCCAAAAGACTGGAATATGCACTCGGTCACAATGTTCTTCAATCGGGAAGAGCCTGAGACCGAGGACGCCGCGATACGCCGCTATCTTGAGGACAACCGGCTTGCGCCGCGTCGCCAATACGAAACCGTGTTGAATGGCGAGACGTTTGATGTGATGACATTCGGCGGCTGCTATCTTGGCCGGCATACGAGCGCGCTGGCAGAGATACAGCGGCGCGAGCTGCTGATACAGGCGCTGCCCGCGCTGCTGTCAGAGGGACCCGACGCGGACGCGCGAGCGCAAGCGGCGGCGCTGAGCGGCGAGCGGATGCGTGAGATTGCGGCGGCGCTGGCGGACGCGCTATGCGCGAGCGTCAACCTCGCCATAAGCAAGGATGGCGAGCTGCAAGCCGACCTGGACGCCGCCGATGTGCAAGCGCGCTTTCTGGCGCTGGCGGCGTCGGACGGCAAGGCATCGGCAACTCAGCCGCTCTCAACCACCTAACTAACGCAACGAACACACGCTAACGGCAAGCGCCGTTCATAGTCAAAACGCATATCGCATATAAGGGAGACGAAAATGTATCTGGTTCGCAGGACATACAAGACCAAGCCGGGCGAGGCGCGCCGCGTGGCGGAGCTGGTTCACAAGCAGGTTCAGATCTACCACGACGCCGGCCACCGCGAGGCGTTTCGCGTGGCGTACAACGGCGGCACTACGCCGGGAGAGGCGAACATCGTTGTGCTGGAGTGGGAGACGGCGGCGTTTCAGTCGCCCTCGCGCGAGGGCAACAACATCCCGCCCGCCGCGCGAGAGGCGGGCGCCGCGTACAGGCCCTACCTGGAAGGCGCGCCCATCATCGAGTTCTGGGAGCTGCTCACGCCGGATCAGGTGGGGGATTAGCGGCGGTTCTCATATCCACGTGGTTCGCAAGCGCCGCCCGCCCACAGCGACAAGCCGGTGGCAGGCGGCGCGAATGATGTCGCGCGGGCGCGAACTGATGGCAACGCGGGGATGCCAAGTTTTCGCAGCAAAGCCGCCAAAACTTGGGTGGGGATGGCAAAGCGGGATTAGCCGATTGCCACTCATCCGAAATCCAAATGCGCCAACGCTATCTAGGCGCAGAGCAGATAAGGAAACGGGATGTATCTAGTTCGCAGAACATTCAGGACAAAGCCGGGCGAGGCGCGCCGCGTGGCTGAGCTTGTGTATAAGCTGGCGCGGATCTACCGCGACGCCGGCCAGCGCGAAGAGTTTCGAGTGGCGTACAACGGCGGCACTGTGCCGGGCGACCCCGACATCGTCGTGCTGGAGTGGGAAACCGCGGCGTTCCAATCGCCGTGGCGCGCGGGCAACGACTTGCCATCTACCGCCGAGGCGGCGGGCGCGGAGTTCAGGCCCTCCCTCGCAAGCCCGCCAAGCATCGAGTTCTGGGAGCTGCTCACGCCGGATCAGGTGGGGGATTAGCGCGGTTCGCATAGCCCGCGCTCTGCGCCAAGAACGCCAAGCCCGCGCGGTTCGCCAAGCGCAAGGCTATCGGGGCTATGGGCTACGTCGGCAATCGTCCCGCCCGCCGCAACTCAGCATGCAGAGCGTCATACTCCGCGCGATCCACCGGCAGGCTAACCTGCTTGGCGCGGCAACCCGACAGCGTTATCGCCGCCACAAGCTCCTGCGAGCGCAAGGCGTCCTCGCCGGTTATGGCGGGATCGCGGTCGTCCAGAATTGCCCGCGCGAAATCGTCTATGGCAAGCGTGTGCGTACTGACCGCCAACGGCTCGAACTGCAGCGCTGCCTCCGTGTGCGACGGGCTTACGAATGCGACGCTCTTGTCGGTGTCTATGAACCGCTGCACGGGCGTATCAAGCGTTTGCAGGGTTACGCGCCAGTCCTCCATTATGATTGCGCCGCGCTCGCCGTAGAGCTCTAGGCGCTGTTGGTTGGGCGCTTGCGCGGTGTTGCAGTGCAGCGTTGCCTGCATCCCGCTGTCGTAGCGCAGCAGCGCGGTGGCGTAGTCCTCCACCTCAACGCGATGCTTGAGCGCGGCGAGCATGCCGAACACGGCGTTGGGCATTCCCGCCAGCCACTGGAACATATCAATGGCGTGGATGCCCTGATTGAGCAGCGCGCCGCCGCCCTCCGACTGCCAGCCGCCGCGCCAGTCCAGCCGGTCGTAATAATCCTGCGTCCGCAGCATCGCCGAGGACATCGCCGCGCGATAGATCTCGCCAACAGCGCCCTCGTCAATCAACTCCCGTATCTTCGCCGCCTCAGGCCGAAAGCGGTTGTTGAACAGAACGCCAAGCTTGACGCCCGCTTGACGGCATGCGGCAATCATATCATCCGCCTCTGACGGCGTAACGCCCAGTGGCTTTTCGGCAAGAATATGCTTGCCCGCCGCCGCCGCTTGCAGCGTAATATCAAGATGCGACGGATGCGGCGTAGCGATAACCACCGCGTCCACATCATCATCCGCGAGCGCATCCTCAAGCGCGGCATACGGCTTAACGCCCAGCTCGCTTGCCTGCCGCCGCAGCAGTTCTTGCCGCCGCGCGCTCACGCCAACCAGCCGACAGCTCGCCAGCGCCTCAATCGCCGCGATATGCGCCTTGCCGATAACGCCGGTGGAGCCGATGAGGGCGATGCCGATGGGGGAGGTGGTCAATTGGGGGTGCTCCTTGATTAGGTGGGGATTAGATGGGCAGGCGGCGGGCGCGGCGCAGTTCGCCACATCAGGCGCCTGCCGCAACCTCCATCCGAAAGTCCACGGGATACTCTATGCGCGTTGCCAAGTTATCTTGAACCGCATCGGTAGTGACTAGGCTTGGAACGCCGTGAGTGTCTAAGTATGCCCTGAACTTTTGAACGCCATCGTTTCCTGTGGCAAACTCATTCTTGAAGAAGTCCATTGCCTGGACAACCCTGCCCATTGCGGCGGATTTAGTATCGCCGTACACGGTCATACCGAGAGGCTCTATGTAAGCCGCCCAGTAATCCCCTCTGTCCTCTATTGAAACATTGGCGGTAAATCTGAGTGTCTGGCGCATGCCGGTTTCCTCCGAACTCAATCTTGTAGCGCACCCATTATATCGCAAAGGCTACGGGTTCGCAATGCGGGCTTACCCCTCGCTACGCCCCTCCAGTGAACAGCCCGCCTGTGATGGCGGGATCGGATGCACAGGCGACGGCGTAGCCAAATATCTGCCGTATCAGCGGATATAGTCACTCTGCCATCCCTACACGCTTGCTTGCTCACCCAAACCGCGGCATCACCTCCTCCCCAAACAGCCGCATTGACCGCATCACCTTTTCGTGCGGAATGCCGCCCATTGCGAAATTGCAGCCGAAGTACTCTATGCCTTGCGCGCGCAGGGCGGCGATTTGGGCGGCGACCTGGTCGGGCGTCCCGATGAAGGCGCGGTGGTCGCGAATGTAGTCGTAGGGCAGCGGCGGCTCGGAGCGCTCGCGCCGCCAGTCGGCTATGCGGTAGGGGATTTCGCTGCTCTCTTTGAAGACGCGCCGCCATTGCATTATGTCCAGGATCCAATTAATGTGCGCCTGCGTGTCTTGCAATGCCTGCTCTTCGGTTTCGGCGACGTAGAAGTAGCGAAAGAACGGGACGTCGGCTAGGGTTGCGCTCACGCCCGCGTCGGCGGCGCGCGATAGGTAGCGCCGGCAGAGCTCAAGCGATTTCTGCGTGTCCTGCACTACCGCTATGCAGAGCTTGTGGCCGCCGCGTATCAGGAAGTCCAGCGTTTCCTGCGTGTATGAGGCGGCGATGTATATGGGCGGATGCGGCGTCTGATGCGGCGGCGGCGCGAGGTTGAGCTTGCGTAGTTGGTAGAACTCGCCGCTGTGCGAAAACTCCGGCGTCGTCCACAAGCCCTGTATGATGGCGACGCTTTCCTGAAAGCGCGCTTGGCTCTCGGCCTCGTCTATGCCAAAGCCGCCGTATTCGTAGCCGAATGTGCCGCGCCCAAAGCCCACATCCAGCCGGCCGCCGCTGACGCAGTCGAGCGTTGCGGTGTCCTCGGCGAGCCGTATCGGGTTGTGCAGCGTGGGTATGAGGACGCCCGTGCCAAGCCGGATGCGCCGCGTCCGCGCCGCGATTGCGCCCGCCAAGACTAGCGAGGACGAGCCGAGGCTGTAGCGCGAGAAGTGATGTTCGGCGATCCAAACGCTGCGAAAACCAAGGTCCTCGGCGAGCGCGGCTTGCTCTATCGTTTCGGCGAATAGGCGGGCGGGCGATCCGCCCTCCGGCCAAGGCACATGCGTGAATAGCGCAAAGTTCATTGTGATTTCCATTCGCTTAGGGGTTTGGGTTCTTGGGCATTATGTATATGTTATATTGTATGCGGTTGCAACCTAAATGGGGGATTCCTACTTTCCATAAAAGTAGCAAAGAAACTTTCGGGTGGGTTAAATCAGGCTTATCCGAAAGAGCAACGCAAGCGCAAATGACAAAGACGGGAGGACAGAATTATGTCCATACAAGGCGTTATAGAGCAGGCGCAGGAGTATCTGCAAGCGCAGGGCTTGTGCGGCTGGCTGCTGTACGATTATCGCAATATGAACCCCATCTTTTGGGATACCGTGGGGGCGGTTGAGCATGTAACGCGGCCGTGCTGGCTTTGGATAGGGGCGGAGGGCGCGCCGCGCTTGCTGGTGAGTTTCGTTGACCAGGGGCGGTTCGCGCATCTGGGCATAGAGACGGCGCTGTTCGTGAACCGCGATGATATGACGGCGCAACTGCGCGATATGCTGCAAGGCGCCCGCCGCGTGGCGATGGAGTACTCGCCGCAGGGCGCGCTGCCGCGCGTGTCCCGCGTGGACGGCGGCACGCTGGAGCTCGTGCGCGGCATGGGCGTGGAGGTGGCGTCCTCGGCGGATCTGTTGCAGTACGCCACGCAGCGCTGGGACGCCGAGCAGCTGCGCTCCCACATCGCCGCGGCGGACGCGCTGGGCGTCATCGTGCAGCAGGCATTCCGGCGCATCGGCGCTGCGATTGACGAAAGCCCAACCGAGTTTGAGATAGCCGAGTTCATACGCGCCCGTTTCGTGGAAGAGGGAATGGTCGTAACCGACGGCCCCGTGGTCGCCGCCAACGCGCACGCCGCCGACCCGCACTTTGAGCCCACAGAGGCGAACTGCGTTGCGATACGGCGCGGCGATTGGGTGCTGATAGACCTGTGGACGCGCCAGCCGCATCCCGACGCTATGTTCGCGGACATCACCTGGACGGCGTATGTGGGCGATAAGCCGACGGCGCGCCACCGGCAAGTGTTCGACGCGGTGATAGGCGGGCGCGACGCGGCGGTTGATTTGGCGGAGCAGGCGCACCGGCGCGGGGACACGCTTGAGGGGTGGCAGCTAGACAAGGTTGCGCGCGACTACATCGTAGCGGCGGGGTTCGGCGACTACTTCAACCACCGGCTTGGGCATAGCCTAGGGCGCGAAGTTCACAGCAACGCGGTCAACCTAGACGGCTGGGAAACGCACGACACGCGGCGGCTGATACCGGGCGTTGCGGTTACGATAGAGCCGGGCATTTACCTGCCCGGCGAGTTCGGCGTCCGCTCAGAGATAGATATGTTTATGGGCGAGGACGGCCCGCGCGTAACAACGCAGATGCAGCGCGACGTTGTGCTGATTGACGCATAGGCGTAGCGGCGGACAACGTGGGCTACTTGGGCGTAAGTGGCGAGCAGCGCGGGCTACTTGGCGCGTGGGCGCAACGGGCTTTTAAGCAAGCCGTGAACGGGTATCAGCCGTTGGCCGCTTTCGTCAACGCCGAGCATCACGCCCGAAAGCGTATGCGATCCCAAAAGGACGTCGCACGTCTCTTCGCCGAATATGACCCAATCAATGGTCTCTTCGCCTTGGACACGCACATTGGCGTATCCCATATCAAGCGCAACTCGCTCTCCGCTACTCTCGCGCGTGAACACTTCGCTCTTGACGGGTTCTATGCCAAGCCGCCTTAGCGTTGACGCCGGAACCACGCTCATCATCGCCCCGCTGTCAACCAGCGCGTCCATCTCTTCGGATGTTTGCCCGTCTATATCGCCGACTTGGATTTTTACGCTGAATGTTCCCATAGCATTGCCGCCTTTGCGTCAAAGGGTTATCGCCTAATCACATAGCGGCATATCCAACTAGGATTGCCGCCTTTGCGTCAGGGATTGTCTAGCCTATGCCTAGCCTAACGCCATACTAGCATAGTTGGCATATCCGGCATAGCGCATATCGGCGCAATGCTATTCGTGGGTAAGCTGGCTAAACGTCTTAGGCAATCGCGTGAACACCAGGATAAGCGTCGCCGCCAGCACCATCACGCCGCCATATACGAATGCGCTGGCGGTGTCCGTGAAGTCCACGATGACGCCCGCTATGAACGGCGAGAGCGCGCCCAGGAACGACGCGCCGTATATCAGCGATACCACCGTGGACTGCGCCTCGCCCTCCGCCACGTCCATTGCGGCGGCGATGTAGATGGCGTGCAGCGCGTACAGGAACGCGCCCATAGCCAAGCCTATGAGGCCGAACTGGAGGCCCGGCGCGGCGATTTGCAGTCGCCAAAGCGTAAAGGTGATGACGTCGTCCGCCTCCGCGAACCGCAGCGCTATCATCAGGACGCCCAGCGCGGCGGTGGCGGGAACCAGCACCGCCTTGTGGCCAAACCTGTCCGCCAAAAAGCCCATCGCGGGCTGCGCGAGTATCCCGACGAACTGGATGCTCGCCATAAACAGCCCGATGACCACGGCGGTTATGCCCTGGTCTTCCAGCAGATACACGGGCAGAAACGCCATTATCGCGCCCTGCCCCATGCTGCGGAGGGCGGTTATCGCCACAAGCGCTATCATCGCGCGGCGGCTCATCAGCGCGAACAGCGACGAAAAGTAGTCGCCAAGCGACGCCGTCTCAGTGCTGACCGTGGGGATGTTTCGCATCATCAGGTAGATGAGCAAGCCGCACAGCAGCGCGGGCAACACGCTTATTTGCAGCACATCGCGCCATTCAAACGCGACGAGATATGTGCCGGTGATAAGCCCGCCCGTCAGCACGGGGCCCACGACCTCGCCGATGCTGCCGCCCGTGCCGTGCAGCGATATGGCGAAACTGCGCTTGTCCGGGAACTTGCGCGAAAGCGAGGCTATGGCGGGCGAGTGATACAGGGATGGCCCCACGCCCACCAGCAGCATCGCGGCGAGTAGCAGGTAGTAGTTGGGGGCGCTGCCCAGCAGGAAATAGGATATGCCCATCATCCCCAGCGAGCTCATCAGCATAATGCCGGAGCGGTTGGCGAACCTATCGCCGAGGTAGCCCGCCACCATAGTGGTGGCGCCGCTGGTTACGCGCCCGGAGGTGGACAGCAAGCCGAACTGAGCGCCGCTCAGCGCGAGGTCGTCCTTGATAACCGCAAGCAGGATGCTCTGCAAGCCGGAGTTGTAGATGTGCTTGATAGCGTGTCCAAGCACGACGGTTGCGGCGAGCCTGTTCCTGCCGCGCCGCACATCGGCGGATATGGGAACAGACCGGGTTCGAGCCAAGTGGAAATCTCCGAATGTAAGAATGTCAGCGAGATGCGGGGATTAGTATAGCAGGTTGGGCGGGAATTGGCATATTTTGGGGCGGGCTATCAAGGGCTATATCCGAACTATGAGCGCCGCTAGCGCCGCTATCATCCCGATAAGCGCAAGCGCTACCGCGCCCAAGCCGCCTATGGTTACCCACATAAGCCGGTCAAGTTTCGCGTCAAGGCGGCGCTTGGTTTCGCGCAAGCCGCGCTGTGTGGCAACGGCGTGGTGGGCAGGGGCGCGCCCGTTGAGTTCGTGGCGGGTTGGGGGATTATGCTGAGATTGGGTTGCCATTTCAATGCCGCCTTGCTGACTAAGGGGTTTCCCGCGAATTTTGCCGCGCCATAGCGAAAGTTTGAATTCCCTGTTCAGGCGTGTTGTGCCGCAGTATATCACAAGCGCTTTATGGATAATAACGCCGCGCCGCTATGCCGCTATCGGTATGCCGTTATTATCGCTACGCCGCTACACGGGAACTTGCAAACTTGCGCGGTGTAGTTTCAACTAGACAAGGGCGTCGACGTCACACCCCAAGAATATCCCCCACGCCGTCCAGATCCGCTGACGTGGCGTCTGGCGTCTCGGCGGCGGCGCGCGGCGTCTGCAAGCGCCCGGGCCCTTGCAGCACGCGCAACGTCCGAAAGCCGAGCGCCTTGGCGGGGCGAACGTCGTTGTCCAGGCGATCGCCAATCATCACCGCCTCCGACGCGGCGCAGCCCGCCTGCGACAGCGCAAGCCGGAATATCGCGGCGTCCGGCTTGCTCACGCCGGCGTCTCCGGATGATACGCACACCGCGAAGTGGGCCGCCAAGCCGTAGCCCGCGAGCCGCTGCGCCGTGCCGGGCGGCTGGTTGGCGATGACGCCCAGCCGGTAGCGCGCCGCCAGCCGCTCCACCAGCGCGCGCGCCTGCGGGTAGGGCGCCTCCAGCTCTTTGGGATAGCGCCCCGACTCCCGCGCGAACCGGATGACGCTCTCGTCGGTCGTGAACGCGCTAACCACGCTGCGAAACGGGTTCGGGTCAAAGCGCGCCGCGGCGTCCTCCAAGGCAGAGCGCAGCGCGGCCGGCGGCGCGTCTATGCCGCGGCTTGCCAGCGCCTCCGAAATCTGAGACAGCCGCCCATCCGCCGCCGCGTCCTCATTGATGAGCGTGTAGCCCAAATCAAAGAACAGCCAGCGTATCCCGTCAAGGTTTAGCGCCATGCGAATAGTCTTTGTTTTCTGCGTAATCCCGATTGCATAGCCGCCATTGCGTAATCCCGCGTTGCGTAATCGCCGCTGCGTATTCCTTATTGTAAGCGAAATAAGCAAAGCAAGCGCAGGCAATCACAAGCAATCCCCGAATAGCGGGATGCTGCGGGGCTTGCGGTTGGAACAAGTTGCTTTATCGCAACGCGGCTACGGGTTAAACCTTATCGCTCCGTCCTCCACCGAGAACATAGCCTTGAGCTCATACCCGCGTTCTTGCAATCGCTCTCTGCCGCCCTCATTGCGGTCGAGGATGCACATCACTTCTGTGATGGGATTGCCGCGCGTTTCAACGGCGTCTATGGCTTGCAGGATAGAGCCGCCCGCCGTAACCACATCATCCATAATAGCCACCGGCGCGTTGGGATCATCGGGGAACTTGCCCTCTATGAGGTTCTGCGTCCCGTGCGATTTAGGTTCTTTGCGGACATAGAAACTTGGCAGGCCATAGCCCTCGGCGCTGCCAATCGCGGTGACCGCGCTCACAAGCGGTATCGCGCCCACCGCCATCCCGCCGACCGCCTGGGCGTCGGCGTCCCTAAGCTTGTTCACGAAATATCCGCCCACCGCGCGCGCGCCGCCCGGATCCATCGTCAGCAGCTTGCTGTCAAAATAATAGTTGCTGGTCTTGCCCGACACGAGCGTAAATTCGCCGTACAGCAGCGCGCCGGTATCCGACAGCATCTTCACCATCGCATCCGCGTCTGCGAATTCGGGTGTTGTGGGCGAGGTTCGCGCGGTCATCAAACGCCTCTTTGGAACTAAGTTATCGCAATCGCCGGGGATTAGCGGGCATTAGCGCCGAGCGCTTGCCGCATCCGATTAAAGCAGTTTTGGGGGCGTGATGCAAGGGTTATTCGGGCGAGCGAGTGCGCCCCAACCCGCGCACCCTTATCGCCGCCAAGCACCCCTAGCCTTGCCGAAACTAATCCCCCTACGCAAAATGCGGCATCACCTCCTCAGCAAACAGCGTCATCGCGTCCAACACCTTATCGTGCGGCATCCCCCCAAAGGCGAAGTTGCAGCCGAAGTACTCTATCCCCTGCGCCCGCAGCGCCTTTATCTTGGCGACGCATTGCTGCGGGTCGCCTATCACCGAGCGGTTTTCGCGGACGTCGGCGAGCTTTAGGGCGGGCTCGCCGCGCCGCTTGCGCCACTCATCCAGGCTGTGGTTGAGCTCGCTGCCCTCGCGGAATTCGCCGCGCCATTGCAGCATGTCTATCACCCAGCTCAGCGATTTCTGCGTATCGCGCAAGGCTCGCTCTTCGGTATCGGCGACGTAGCAGTAGCGAAAGAACGGGATTTGCGCCATTGTTACGCGATGCGGCGTTTGCGCCGACAGCGCCTCGTAGCGGCGGCAGAGCTCAATCGCGGGCTGCGTGTCCACGGTCAAGCCTATCATCGTGGGAAAGCCCTGCGCCACCGCGTAGTCAAGCGTGGCTTGCGTCCGCGTGGCGGCGATGTATATCGGCGGATGCGGACGCTGAACGACCGGCGGCACAAGGTTCGCCTGCCGCGCGCTGTAGTGCTTGCCCTCATAGGTGTAGTCGGGCGTTGTCCACAGCCCCTTTATCATATTCACCGATTCCTGAAACCGCTCCTGCGTGTCAGAATGGTCGATGCCGTAGGGCGTGAATTCGTAGGGCGCCGCGCCGCGCCCAAAGCCGGCGTCCAGGCGGCCGCCGCTCATCAGGTCGAGCGTTGCGGCGTCTTCGGCGAGGCGTATCGGGTTGTGCAACGGCGGCACAAGCACCGCCGTGCCGAGCCGTATCTTGCTCGTGCGCGCCGCTATCGCGCTTGCGAACACGAGCGCCGACGACCCGATGCCGTAGCGCGTAAAGTGATGCTCGGCGAACCAAGCGCCGTGAAACCCCAGCGCCTCTCCATGCCGCACCTCGGCCATCGTCTGCTCCGCCACGCCGCGCGCCTCGGTTCCCTCCGGCCAGGGCAAATGCGTTATCAGCCCGAATTTCATTCGCTCGCCTCTTATATGCTGTGCAGATGTGTAGATTAGGGATGCGCCGCGCACGATTAGCCCGTCCGCGCATCGCCTTGCGCTACCTTGTTAGCATACATTATCCCACAAAACGCGGTCGTATGCCGCAAGCGCGCGGTGGAAAGCGCGGGAGTCGCCCCGAACAAGCGGCGGCGGCGATTTACATTGCGCGGGCAATAGTATAGGCTATTCGGCGGGTTGGCGGCGGCGGCGAGGGTTCGGCAAGGGTTCGGCGCAGATTAGCGGGATTAGCGGGATTAGCAAGAGGAGCGATGCGGCGATGACGCAGTTCGTCAGGTTCATAGCGGCTTTTGTGGTGTACGCGGTCATTGATGTGGTGTGGAACTTGTCCCCAATCGCGCTGGGGATGTACGAGCGGCTGCACGCGGCGACGGGCAGCCCGCGCGAGGCGATAGCCAAGACGCCGCTGGACTGGGGCGCGCCTGAGGTAATATCGGTGCTGATATTCTTCGCGCTGCTCGCCCTGGCGAACCTCCGATTCGCCATAGAGCCGGCGCTCAAAGAAAACCGCATCGTCCTCGCAATGCAAAACAGCGCCCTGCTCGGCTGCGCCGCCTACGCCACCTACATCGTGCCAATCTACATGAGCATAGCCAAATGGCCCGGCGTCCTAGTGCCGATAGACATCATCATCGGCGGCCTGCTGAGCCTGATAACGTCCACGTCCATCGTGGCGGTTGTGCAGTGGCGGCGCGGGCGGTAGCGGGCGGGGATACTAGCCGTCGCCCAAGCCCGCGAAGTGGCGGGCGCGCTGCATGCCGCCGTGTCAACGCCTGCGCCCGCTACGCCCCCGCCTGCCCCGTGAACGTCTTCCCCGTCACCGCCGGCTCCGACGCCAGCGCCACACGCAGCAGCTCCACCGCGTCCGCGGGGATGCCCAGCGCCGCGCCCGCCTCGGCGTCCAAGCGCTTGCGTACGTCGCAGCGCAACATCTCGCGCAAGGGCAGCATCGGCGTTTCGGCAAGCTCGTCATACGCCCCCGCGAGACGCTCTATTTGCGCCGAGCTTAGCCTTTCCCAAAACGGGAATGTCAACCGGCGCATGTTGCTTAACGACCAGTTGGGATAGAGGATCATCTTGTTTGAAGTTACGGCGAGCAGCGCGGCAACGCCTACCGAACTATTTAGATAGGCAACGCACGCCTTGTTCACGCGCTCTTGGTCGTGGTCGCCCGCAATCGGGCGATAGGGAACAAACGCCGACCCCACCACGCGCCTGTCAGAGTACACCGCCGTGGCTTTGGTAACGGATAGCCCCAGTCTTGCTGGCAACAGCACATTCGCGCGCTGTTTCCAATACTTGTCGGCAAGATGCACTTTTTTCGGCTTTGCTTTGATATAGAAATAGGACGCCGGAACCGCCGCCATAGTGGTTTGCACATCTGTCTTGTGATCCCAAATAGCGTAGCGTATTTGCGTAGTATCCACGCGCGTATAAGAGTCGCGGATCCGTTGCCCGGCGGGGCCCAAATTGCCAACATACTCATCCCGCGCCGTTGGAAACCACTTATCGGATTTCAAGTTTTGGTAGAACTCATCGCACTCGGGTCTGATGAACTGAGTGGGGAACCAGTCGCCCGCCGCCATACTCGCTTGAGGCCATTCGGTAATTTCGTAGTCGTCGTGGTCGTTGTCGCCGCTCAGTATCGCCTCGCCAACGGCGTAGCCCTGCACGGCGGTTTTGGGCTTACGCAACATCTTGACGAATTTGGTAACGTCGTCGGGATTGGGAGTCCGTTTGACGGCGACGACTATCATCTCATCTACGCCGGTATTTTCTGAGAAAGATACGTCCTGAGGATCTTTGATGGCGACCACGTACTCCACGTGCATATTGCCGCCCAAAAACCTGCGAAATGGGTGGCTTGACTCCGCCTGCGCTAGGACAAGCGGCAGAACCGCCGCAATTCGTCCATTGGGCTTGGCAAACCGATGCGCGAGCATCATAAAGCCGTTAGAGCCGCCGCTGAGGTGTACGGGAGTTTTTTTAAGCAGTTCGGCTTCCCGCGCCTTAATCGCCCGCTTTTCGGCTTGCGTGAACTGGTCAAAGCGCAAGCTGTCCCGCGTGAACGGCGGGTTCATTATGAACAGGTCGGCGGCGGGCAAGGGATGGCTTTCCTGCGTGTCAATCTGCGCCGGCCGCGCCGGGTCGGGCCACGCCACAAGCGGCGGGTTGCTGTCCAGCCATTCCAGGCTGCCCACATAGGCGGGCGTGGTTTTGCTGGCGGCGGCGTCGCTCTTGGGCGGCGCAAGCGGGACTCTGTGAACATTCATATTGCGGAACTGCGTTGACGGCGACATCAGCCCCATAGTGGTAGCCGCCATATGCGTTGCGGTTAGGTTGATGTCATAGACATGCAGGACGTTTTCAACCAGCAGGCGGGAAAGCGCGTCCACGTCGGTTGCTCCCGCGATGCGGGCTAGATTGCGGACGCGCTCGGCGGCGGCTATGGGCAGCGTTCCCGTGCCGCCGGCGGGATCTATCACGATATAATCGCGCAAGGCGTCAATATCGCTCCAGTCCCTGTCCTCCGGGCGCACGGCAAGCGTTGCGAGCAATGCGGCGCCCGCGGTGCCGGTATAGAACGACCCGTCGTATGGCGCGGTGTCCAGTACGCGGTGAAAGATGCGCCCCATAACGTCGTGTCTGCCGCCCGCGAGGTCGCCGATTAGGGCAAGCGCCGCTTTCGCCACGATTTCCACCGCCTTGTTCCAGTTGTGGTCTGGGAATGGCCCCCTGATGCCCGCGATGGCGGTTTGGAACACCGGCTTGTAGTCAAGCGCGAGTATTTCTTCCCACGCCGCCGCGTATGAGGTGATAGGATTGCGGTTGCGGCCGTCGGGGTAGCGGGTAGCGGCGCAGTCTATGGCGGTTTCGGGGGGCCAATCGGCGGCGTCGTATGGCTGATTGCCCTGACACCGCGCGTCGAATTCGGGCGCGTTGTCTTTGAGATGCTCGTCAAGCCGCGCGTGAAACATCACGGCGGACGCGATGACCAGCAGCCCGCGCACGGCGGCGTTGTCGTACTTTTCGCGCTGCCATCTGTCAAGCGCGGCGCGATGGCGGGCGGCGGCGTTCTTGCCCTTGAAATCCGAGCGGCGCGGCGCTTGCGCCTCGGGCAGGTCAAGCGCGCGGGCGAGGTCTTCTTTCTGGTCGGCGCTGACGAAAGCGATAGCCTTTTGTATTTCGTCCGCCAGCATAGCCGCCGCCATATCCGCGTTGCCGAGTTGCGCGGGCGCGTGCCTGATGGCGGCGGCGAGCACCGCGGGCTTGCCCGTCGCCCACTTTGGATCGCGGTTGTCCGCGTCTATGACGGCGTAATCAAGTTCGGCGTCGTTCAGATAGCGCGGCACGGCGTAGTCGGGGTAGCACACGGCGATTGCGGCTTGGCAGTGGTTGTTGTCAAGCCTATCGTTGCACTGTTCCATCGCCGCGTCTCTCTGGCGTTCTGACTGCCCCTTCTTAGCCTCGACGATAATCCTGTACTTGCCCATCTGCACCACAACATCGCCAAAGCCTCTGCCCTTGCCCTTGAGCGACACTTCGGCGGCGGCGTTCAAGCCCTCTTTCGCGTTCAAACCCTCGTCGTGCAGCAGCGTCGCAAGCGCGGCGTTGTACGCGGTTTCGCTCTGGGTCGTCATAGCCGTCCTCCGACTGGGCTGGGTTAGGCTGATAGGGATTGCCTTGCGGGTTATATTAACATCTGTGCTATGGCAACGCAAATCGCGGCGGCGCAAGCGGTGGGAATGGGGCATGCGACGAGTTAGCCCTGCGTCACACCGCCCCGTCCTCCCGCAGCGCCGCTATCGCCGCCTGCTGTATAATTGGAAAACGCGCGGCGATTTGCGGCGCTGTATCCGGGCAAAAGGCGGTGATATGCAACAAGAAAGCGCGATAGCGATAGAGGGCGCGGCGGACGACCTGCCGCTCAGCGGCATCAGGGTGATTGACCTGTGCATCATCCTCGCGGGCCCAACCTGCGGCAGGACGCTCGCGGAGTACGGCGCTGAGGTCATCAAGGTTGACAGCTGGCATAGGCCGCCCTCCGATAGGCAGCTGCACGACGTCGGCAGGGGCAAGCGCAGCGTCTGCCTTGAGCTGACCAAGCCCGCCGGCCTTGAGGCGTTCTACCGGCTTGTTGACACCGCGGATGTCGTGCTGGGCGGCTTTCGCAAGGGCGTCGCCGAGCGGCTGGGCATCGGCTACGAGCAGTTGCGGCGGCGCAAGCCGAACATCATCTATCTGGCAATCAACGCATTCGGGCAAGCGGGCGACTGGGCGAACCGGCCCGGCTACGAGCAGAACGCGCAGGCGGCAACGGGCGTGCAGGTTCGCAACGGCGGGCGCGGCGCAAAGCCCATCCACTCGCCGTTCACATTCAACGACTACGGCACCGGGCTGACGGGCGCCTACGCGGCAATGCTGGCGCTGCTCCACCGGCGGCGAACCGGCATGGGGCAGTTCGCCCACATATCCCTGGCGCAGACGGGATCCACCTTCTCATCGCCATTCCTAATAGACTACCCCGGCTTTGAGCGCCACGAAATTGAGGGGCTAGACGCCCGCCGCCTAAACGCGCTCGCCGGCCTATACCAGGCGGCGGACGGCTGGCTTGCAATCGCGGCGGAGGCGCATTGGGACGCGCTCGCAAGCATACCCGACTTCGCGCATCTCGCCCACAGGCCCGAGTTCGCCACGCCCGAACTGCGCTCCCGCAACGACGCCGCGCTCGCGCACAATCTCAGCGCCGCGTTTGCCCGCAAGCCCATCGCCGACTGGCTGCCCATCCTGCGCGCCGCCGGCGTTCCTGCCGTCAAAAATGCCGCCGTCCCCGATTTAATGAACGCCGCCTACACCCGCGCCCAAGGCCTGGTCGTGGAAGAGGACGCGCCCGACGGCAAAGTCACGCACGGCGGATTCACCCCCCACTTCAGCCTAACGCCCCCGCGCCTCGGCGCAACGCCGCAGTTTGGGGAGGAGACGGAGGCGGTGCTGTTGGAGCTAGGCTACGATGTGGCCGATCTGGACGCGCTGCGGGCGGATGGGGTGATACCGCCGCTGGAGTGAGGGGGCGCAGCGCATCAAGGGCAATCGCAGGTTTGTGCCGGCGCCGGTTTGGTATTCCCATCCCTCATCGCTATTTCGAATCACATCAGATTTGGATGTCCGCTAAACGCGATGATCTAGGGCTTGATGTTCCGTTTAACGTTGGCGAAAATTCAAATAGCGCCGCATACTGAGAAGACCCCGTAGGAGGACGCGGTATAGCGCCCACGCCCAAAATCGCGTATCATCTGCACAGCAACCCGCGGCACCAACGCACTAACAGGAGCGAATACCATGACTTCACCCGCTTACAGCCCCGGACTTGAGGGCGTGATTGCCACCGATACGGCGGTGTCGTATCTGGATGTGGATATTGAGCAGATTCTTGTGCGCGGCTACGACCTGATTGAGCTGGCGCAGAACCTCTGCTACACCGATGTGGCGTATCTCGTGATATACGGCGAGCTGCCCACGCCCGCGCAGGCGAAGGCGTTCTGCGAGCGGCTGGCGGCGGAGGCGGATGTGCCGGACGAGCTCTACCGCCTCTTCGATCTGATGCCCAAAAGCACGGTCGCTATGGACGCGCTGCGGACGGGGCTGTCGTTCCTGGCGGGCTACGAAGACCCCGCGCTGCTGCACGACAATTCGCACGAGGCGAACCTGGAAAAGGGCATCCGCCTGCTTGCGAAGACGCCCACCATCGCCGTCAATTCGTATCGGGCGCTCAACGGGCAGCCCGTAGTGCGCCCGAACCCCGACCTGCCGTATATGGAAAACTTCCTCTATATGCTGCGCGGCGAGCGCCCGGACGCCGAGTCGCTGGACGCCTTTGACCGCATCCACATCTGCTACATAGAGCACGAAATGCCCAACTCCACCTTCGCGGCGCGCGTGATAGCGTCCACGCTGTCGGATATGTACGGCGCGATGGTGGGCGCGGTGGCGTCGCTAAAGGGACCGCTGCACGGCGGCGCGAATGAGGCGGCGATAGAGTTCCTGATGGGCATCAACGCGGACGGCGGCCCTGATCGCGCCGAGCCTTATACGATGGAAAAGCTGGATCAGCGCGCCCGCATTATGGGCTTTGGCCACCGCGTCTATATGCGAAAATACGACCCGCGCGCGCGATTCCTGATGGACTACATCCCGCGCCTCGCCGAGCGCATCCCGGAGGGGCAAGACTTGGCGTCCATCTACGCCACCGTGGAGCGCGTGATGCACCGCGAAAAGGGCTTGTATCCCAACACCGACTACCCGATAGGGCTGCTCTACTACCTGCTCGGCATCCCCGTGCCGCTCTACACGCCCATATTCTTGGCGGCGCGCACCGCGGGCAATGTCGCGCATGTGCTGGAGCAGCACGACGACAACCGGCTCTTCCGGCCGCGCGTCATATATTCGGGCGGGCGCGGCCTGACGCCGCCGGACGCGCCGATTTCGCCGCGGTAACCGCGCTAAAATGCGCTGATAGGCTAATGGGTAGGCAAGGCGTAGAGCGCAAGGCAAGGGAATAACGCTATGGGCTAAGCAAGCAGTTCCAGCGAACTCGCAACCCATCTCATTCCCACGCCCATAATATCGCGCGGCCGGATTGACGCGCCGACCACATCGCCCACGGACAGCGCGGCGGGCAAGAGCTTTGGGTTGACCCAAAATGTGTAGCTGAGCAAGTCTTCGGCGGCGGGATCGGTTGCGAATTCGTCCACAAGCAGGGTTATCTGCGCGACATTCAAACAGCCAAGAATGTCTGTGCCTGCCCGCGCAGCGACGCTATCGGGGGATAGCGAATATCGCTCAACAATATCCACTTCGCCGGAGTGGGTGATGACGCCGATATGCGTCTTCGCGCCACCCATAGGGTCTATACGCATCGTATCCCGCGCATTGGACGCGGAGCCGCTCAGCCTGCCGACAATCGCGGGATCAATGCCGCCTTTGAATCGCCTCATCCCCGGCAGCAGATCGTAGTCCTTGGGGCGGACGCTTTCGGTTACGCCTTGCAGATTGCGGAATCTCTCCGCGGGCGTAGGGTCGTATTCGGGCGAGGGCAGCTTATCGCCGCAGCGGTGTTGCGGCCAGGGCGGGCCGAGATCATCGAATAGCACTCGGCTGCCGCAATCGCACTGAAAGAAGTAAATCCCGCTGCCGCAGTATTTGCAGGTAAGAGGGAATGTCTTTGTGTTGCACCAGTAGCCGTGAATTGCCGCGTACATGGGGCTGCTCCGTGTGTGAACCGAGTCGGCGGGCGGGTATTCTTAGACTGCAACGCTAATGAAATTTTCGCTGATTATGCGCGGGCCGTCGCGCCTTAATTTATCACATTCAGCGGGGATACGATTTTGACTTGATTCAAAGTAGCGCTGCAAGAGGAGAAATACTGGGCTAGCGGGCAGTTGTAGGGGGGTGAGCTCCGCTGCAGTGTAGGGCGTTCTGACCTGAAGCGCTTGAATGGAAACGCTACATCTCATCCTCCGCTGTTGGGAACAAGGCATCCTCTATTATCTTGAAGACTACCTCAAATCCCCGAAAGTCTTCCAGCGTTCCATTTTCGCAAATCCAGTTGCAGAGTTTGGCTTTTTTATCGTTGTTGATTTCCCAGCGCTCTGGTTCGTACTCCTCTTTGCCATCTACCTTCTTGCCCCCAAAATAAATGGTGGCGAAGGATTTATCCTGTTCAATAGCCCTGCTTAGGGTTTCTTGGCTGAACAAATTCTCGATCCCCTTTTGTACAGGGTGGGTTTGGATTTCTTGTTTTGGGATAATCCGCTGAAAAACTTTGCCGCTCCTGCTGTCTATTTTATTCGCATCGCAGTCGTAGATAAGCAATATCTTCTTATCTAGCTCAGAAAGAGGTCGGCTGGCGTTCCATATCTTGCTCAGGTTAGCCGAGCCACCGCCCTCTTTTAACTCGATGCGGGCAAGCAATTCGACTTTGCCAAGAAATTCGGCGGCCTTAGTGATGTATTTGACATCAGTCTTGCCTTCAACAAACACGAGCGGATTTTGCGCCATCTCTATTTCGCCGCGTATGTGTTCGTTATATTGCTGGAACGCTTGGTAGGCGGCGCCGAATTCGCCGAACTCTTCGGGGCTGATGGGCTGGCCTTCCGGCAGGCTGTATATGGCGAAGCCGTCGTCGTCAAAGATTTTGTTCATGCCCAGTACGAAGAGCGGCGAGTGCGTGGTGACTACGAACTGGACTTTCGGGAACATCTTCACCAGTTTTGGCAGGATTTCATGTTGATGCTTTGCGTGCAGGTGGAGGTCTATCTCATCAACCACGACGATGCCGCGTATGTCTGCCGCGCTTGAAATCGCAATCTCGCACATGTCGTAGTCGCGCAAGATTGATAGGAATATGTTCAGCAGTGAAGTTTCACCGCTGGACATTTGGAACACATTCGGGACAATGACGCGTCCTTCAGTTAATGACACGAATGTCACAGCTCTATCCCAGCGGTTACCAATGTTAAATTGGACATCGGAAAGTCCAGTAATTGTCCGAACTATTTCTTCGGCAATTAGAACGGCATTAACGGCATTCGTAGCATCATCAGAATATTGGGCGAACAACCGGGGTATGGGCTTGCCTTCTATTTCTAGAGGCGGCAACTCAAACATGCCTATGCCTACGCCTCTATCATAAGCGATTTCAAAGAACCAGTTCTGGTTGCTCCGAAGCGGTGAATAGCTGATGATATTCCTATTCGTGCTGTTGACGTAGTGATTACCGTCTGCAAGCTGAGCTTGGAAACGCAGGTTCTTTTCGTTGAGCCAAGCAGGTTCTTCAAAACGGTTATGCGGGAAATAAAGGGCACAATTTTTGGAGAAAGCCTCTTTGATTTGTGCTGAATTATCCCGCATATTCGTCATCATTATGTCGAAGTCGTTATCCTCAAGCCTTTCCCACAATCTGCCCCCCCAAATCGAAAGGGGTTGTGGTATGTTTTGATATTCTCGCTTGATGCGTCGGGTCACCAGTTCTTCCATATAGAGTTGAGATTCATAATCAACTCTAACCGCAGAAAATTCCTTTTCTGACTTAACGTAAGAAGGTGAGCGCAACTTGAACATTCTACCTGTATCAACTTCAGGTGTGTCGGGGTAACCGATTCCCTTCGCATGAACGAGCCCGTTCACAATGTGGGACAAGAGGACGCTCTTGCCCGAACCATTCTCGCCAACCAGCAGGACCGGCTTGGGCTTGTCATCGGTGAATGGGAACTCTATATCTAGTATGTCTATAGGCCCATAGTTTTGGATTTGGATGCGCTTGACATACATAGCCGACGCCTCGCAAGTCAATTTAGATGCTACCTTAGCTATTATACCATACTGACAGATAGCCCCATGCGCGATTTAGGCTCATTTCTTGCCAATTCCGCACACGGGGCTACCACATTGCCACACCGCCAACTCCCCCCTACACCGGCGGCCGCCGCCACCCGCCCAGCGCCGCCTCCAGCGCCGCCGCGATGGCCAGCGAGACGTCCTCGCGCCAGGGGCGGGCTACGGCCTGGACGCCTATGGGCAAGCCCTCGGGGGAGGCGCCGCAACGGACTACGGCGGAGGGCCAGCCGGTTATGTTATAGACGCCGGTGTAGCTCATGCCGGACTGGTTTTCGCGCTCCAAGGACTCGCCGTGCGGGAGGGCGGCGAAGGCGGCTACGGGGCATACTATCGCGTCGTAGCGCTCCATGAATCCGAGCATGGCGCTGCGGAATGCGTCAACGCGCTCTAGCATCTCGGTGAATGCCTCTACCTCGACCCGCTCTTCGGCGGAGCGCTCCATGCGCCGCGTGAGCCAGTGATGCGTTTCGGCGGTGCCGTATTTGGCGAGCAAGCGCCGCGTCCAAGCCCTGCCATCGCCGCCGGAGAGCGCGTTGTTTAGGTTGGGGTATTCGGCGAATGCGGGCGGCAAGTCCTCGCTGACGCTCGCGCCCCTATCGCGCAGCGCGGCGGCGGCAGAGCGTACAGCAGAGGCGGTCTCGGCGCTGGCGGGGCGGCTGCCGTTGTCGGCGTAAAAGCATACGCGCAATTTGGACAAGTCCACATCGGCGGGATCGCCCAACGGCACAGGCGCTATGAACGGATCGCTCCAGTCGGGGCCGGATATGATGGGCATTATCAGCGCGAGGTCTTCCACATAGCGCGCCATAGGGCCGTTCTGGGTGAGCGAGTCCACCGCGCCCAAGCCGTGCGGGACTATGTGGCCGGTTCGGGGGACGCGCCCTGAGTTGGGCTTTAGGCCGGCGATGCCGCAGAAGTGGGCGGGATAGCGCACGCTGCCGCCGGTGTCGCTGCCGATGTCAAACGCCGAGCCGCCCGCGCTCACAATCGCGCCCGCGCCGCCGCTGCTGCCGCCCGTTGTGCGGCTCTGGTCAAACGGGTTGTTGCTCTGCCCATACACGAGGTTGTTCGTTTCGCCCGCGAGCGTCAGCTCAGGCGTGTTCGTCTTGCCCAGCAGGATAGCGCCCGCCGCGCGCAGCCGCGCCGCGACCGTGGCGTCTTGCGCCGGCACGAAATCCCGCCGCCCAACGGTGCCGCCGGTGGTGACAACGCCCTCGGTGTCAATGGAGTCTTTGAGCGTGAACGGGACGCCGTGCAGCGCGCCCACGTCTTCCCCGCGCGCTATCGCCGCGTCCGCCGCGGCGGCCTCCGCGCGGGCGCGCTCAGACGCCAGCCGCACAACCGCGTTCAGCGCCGGGTTCACCCGCTCTATGCGCGCCAAGTGCGCCTCTACCGCCTCCGCCGCGGATACCCGCTTATCGCGGATCGCCTGCGCTATGGATTTCGCCGATGCGTAGATAATCTCGTCCATTGTTGCCCTCCCTGATTTAATTTTGGGCGTCGTGTCTGCCGTATATCCCACTGCATTAGCCGCATAGCGATAGCATAGCCGCAACGCAAGCGGTTTGCGACTGCCCGCGCTTGCGTTTATTCCCCGCGTGAACTTGCCGCTTGCCGCCGCGCCTTTGCGCTAGAACACATCCATTTGCATCATATCGGCGAATGTTTCGCGGCGGCGGATTAGCCGCGCCTCGCCGTCTTTCGCCATAACCATCGCGGGCCTGCCGTTCAGGTTGTAGTTGCTCGCCATAGAGGGGGCATACGCGCCGGATGACGGGATGGCGATTATGTCCCCCGATTGGATGCGCGGCATTGTTATGTCCCGCACCAGCACATCGCCCGATTCGCAGTATTTGCCCGCCAAGGTTACCACTTCTTGCGCGGGCGCGGACATTCGGTTCGCCAATACCGCCTCGTACTCCGAGCCGTATATGGCGGGGCGGATGTTGTCGCCCATGCCGCCGTCAAGCGATACATATTTGCGAACCGTGGGGATTTCTTTGATGCCGCCCACGGTGTAGAGCGCAACGCCCGCGCGCCCTACGATTGAGCGCCCCGGCTCTACCACAAGGCGCGGCGTTCCAAAGCCGAGCTCAGCGCACTGGCGCAGCGTATTGGCGGCGATGACCTCGGCGTAGGCGGCGATGGGCGGCGGCGGCTCATCGCGCACATAGCCGATTGCGAACCCGCCGCCGGGACTGAACTGCTCAAGGCGCAAGCCCTCTTCTTTGAACTGCGCTAGGAAATTCAGCACGACTTCCACGCCCAAGGCATACGGCTCAAGCTCAAAGATTGGCGAGCCGAGGTGAAAGTGTATGCCCACCAGATCTAGGTTGGCGGCGGCGAGCGCTTGGCGTATGGCTTTGGCGGCGTCGCCCGTCTCTATGGAAAAGCCGAACTTGCTGTCAAGGATGCCGGTTGTGGTCGCGGCGTGGGTGTGCGGATCCACGCCGGGCGAGAGGCGCAGCATAATGTCTTGGCGGACGCCGCGCCGTCCCGCCATTTCGTCAAGCAGCGTTAGTTCGTGGAAACTATCCGCCACGATTTGCCCTATGCCGTACTCCAGCGCGAACTCCAGCTCGTCGGGCGTCTTGTTGTTGCCGTGAAAGTATATTCGCTCCGCGGGAAAGTCCACCGCCTTGGCGACGGCTAGTTCGCCGGCGGATACCACATCCAGCCCCAAGCCCTCTTCGGCTACCAGGCGCGCTATCGCGGGATTGACGAATGCCTTGGATGCGTAGGCAACGCGGCTATCGGGGTAGCGGCTGCCGAACTCGCGCGCGAACTCGCGGCACATCCCGCGCAGCGTGTCTTCGTCAAACACATACAGCGGCGTGCCGTACTCCGCCGCCAAATCCGCCACATCGCAGCCGCCCAGCGTCAGGTGGTCGTCCGCGTTCACCGCCGCCGTAGCCGGGAATAGGCTTATGTTGTCAAAACTCATTTTGATTGCTCCGATTTCTTGCTATCTGATTGGCTGACTGATTATCCGATTATGTTCGCGCGGGGGTTATGTATCTTGTGCAATCGCCGCCTATACGCCCGCGCTACCTTTATAAGATAGGCTATTAAGAGGGGGATGCGGATGCAATCGCCGCCACTCTCGCCTCATAATACACCACTCGCAAGCAGGGGCGGCAGTTCGGCGGCGCTGTCTATGTGCAGGCGCGGCGCGTAGTCGGCAAACGCATCTCGCGGCGTTACGCCGGATAGGGTTGCGACGAATGCGACGCCCGCCCGCCTTGCCGTCTCAGCGTCAGTGGCGCTGTCCCCCGCGTACAGGCAGCGCGCGCGGCAGCCGCTTAGCAGATCGACGGCGCGCAGCAGGCCGGTCGGGTCGGGCTTGAGCTCCGCCACATCCTCAGCGCCCACAATCGCCGCGAACCTGCTTGCCAGACCCTCGCGGCGCAGAACCTCTTCGATGCGGTGGCGATATTTGGACGACACTATGCCCATCTCAACGCCAAGCCCGTCCAAATCGTCCGCCAGGCGGGGAACGAAATCGTACACGCGCGTGGAATCCGCCATAACCTCGTCGGCGCGTTCCAAGAACAGGCGCATAAACTCATCGCCGCGCGGCGCGTATTCGTCGCCCGCCAGCGCCGCTAGAGTGCGCGGCAGGGACATGCCGATTGTGCGGCGAATGGCGTCATCGGCGGCGGCGGGCAAGCCCATTGCCGCGAGCGCGTAGTTGGCGCAGGCAATCACGCCGCTTGACGAATCCGCCAGCGTGTAGTCAAAGTCGAAGATGACCGCCCGGACGCGCGCGCCGCTCACAGCCCCATCAGCTCCGCCAGCGTTTGCAGATCCGGAACGTCCAAGTCCGCGCCCGATACGCCGTCCGCCGGGTTGCCCGCCGCGCCGCCGCCCTGCGCGTTGCCGCTGCGGTTCACCCATACCGCCGCCAATCCCAGCTCTTTGGCGGGCGCTATGTCTAGCTTGACGCTTTCGGCTACGTGTAGCATCTTATCGCTTGCAACGCCCATTCGTTGCATAGCCAGGCGGAAGTTGTTGTGTGAGGGCTTGTACGAGCGCGCCTGCTGCGCGGTTACGATGCCGTCAAACTCCACCTCAAGCCGCCGCGCGGTTCCCGCGAACAGGTCGTCGTCCACATTGGACACGATGCAGAGCTTGTAGCGGGTTTGCAGCCGCCGCAAGGACGCTATGGTGTCGGGGAAGGGCCGCCAATCGCCTATGGAATCGGCTAGGCAGTCCGCCTCAGCGCCCGCCGGCTCAAAGCCCAATCGGGCGCAGATAGCCTGCACGGTGGAGCGCTGGATGTCGCGGTAAGCGCGGTATTCGCCCGCCTTGGACGCCGCCTCGCACTCGGCGTACAGGTTCAGCAGCTCGGCGCGGCTGACGCTCAGCCCATGCGCCGCCGTCAGCCGCGAGAGCGCCTCGCCGATGCCGCCCTCCCAGTCAACCAGCGTGCCGTAGCAGTCAAATGTCAGAACTTCGTATTGGTCAAAATCAAGCATCTTGCCTTTCCTTGTTATTGCCTATCACTGCCTATCGGTTTCGCATTGATTTGCATCGGTTTAGCGCCCGCGATAACTTGCGTGGGCTATCGGCATTGCGGCGCTTGAAAGCGGGGGATGCCGCCGCCCAAGCCAATCTTACGCGATTGCGTTATAGCCGCCGTCCGCCGCCGCTTTCACCCTGCCCTCGCGCTCCAGCTTGATGAGATGCGCCCGTATTTGGCTGCGGGCGGTGTCCATAAGCTTGGGGTGAATGTTGCCCGCGTAGATGGCTTGCAGCAGGTCGTCAATGCTGCGATTGCCATCAGCGATCAGTTGCGCTATCTCGTTTTCTCGCGCGATGCGGTGGGCGAGCAGTTCGCGCAGCTTGTCTTCGGGCGCGTCTATCACGGGGCCATGCCCCGGCGCTATGCGGTCGGAGTCGCAATCCAGCAATCTCGCCATAGAGTCCATATACGCATCCATATCGCCGTGATCCGGGCTTATGACCGTGGTTCCCGTTCCCAGAACCATATCGCCGGTGAACAGCGTTCCCGTTTGGAGATGCAGGGCGCACAGGCTGCCGAGCGTATGCCCCGGCGCGTCAATGAACTCCAGCGTGGAATCGCCCAGCTCCAGCCTGTAGCCGTCGCCCACCACGTAGTTCACGCTTGCGCCGCCCAGCTCTGCCTCTATCGCCTCGCGCTCAGACGCGGCGCAGAGCAGGTTGCCGCCCGTCGCCTCGCGCAGCCTGAGCGCGCCGCCGATGTGGTCGCCGTGCCGGTGCGTCAGGATTATGGCGTCCACGCGCGGCTCGCCCTGCGCGCGCCAATGCGCCAGATGCGCGGCTATCTCTTCATCCTTGCCGTATGCGGTATCAATGAACGCGGCGCTCTCTTCGCCCACCACCAGATACACATTCGGGGGATACACGCCCTTGTGTGCGCTCTCGCCCACAACAATCTGATGTATGCCCGGCGCGATTTCGCTGATGCTTGCGGTCATATCGGTCTCCCTTTATGAGTGGCGTTGAATAGATGAATGGTTATGTCTTGCGAATGGTTGCGCCTTGTGAATTGTTGCGAATGGCTATGCCTTATGGATGGTTTAGCCGCCAATCGCTAATGCAGCATTGCCCCCGAAACGCGGGGTTGCGCGGGAATAGGCGTATTAGGGCTTACAGGTCTTGCGGCTCAATCCTGCACACGCGCCTGCTGGTATCGCCGCAAAATATGAGCGCGCCATTGTGCATTGTGAGGCCGTCCAGTTCGGGTTCGGCTACCTCTATTTCGGCTAGAACCTCGCCGGTCGCTGCGTCAAGCTTGTGCAGTTTGCGCTCTAGCTTTTCGGCGCACCATATCGCGCCGTCGTCCCAAGCGATGCCGTGCGGGCCGGGCCCCGGCGTCCGAACTGAGTGCTGCACTGCCATAGTGTCAGGGTCAATGCGGTAGATGCGGAGGGCGGGCTTGACGCACACCCACAGCGCGCCCTCCACCCACTCCATCCCATGCGGGCGGGCGTAGTCGGCGCCCACATCGCGCGGGTCGCGGACGCCTATGCCGGGCGAGTCGTAGTAGGCGGCCGTGCTACCGTCGCGATTAAGCCGATACAGCCGCGAGTTGTGCGTGGACGCCACCCAGATGTGCTGCGGGCTGAGCGTCAAGCCGCTCGCCTTGTAGGTTTCGGTTGGCGCGCGAAACAGGGTTGCGCCGTCTTGCCAGTCCATAAGCAGCAGATCGCCGCTCGCCGCGTCTATCGCCCAAAGCCCCTCTTCGGACGCCTGCAAGCCGTTGGGCGTTTCGCAGGGCGCTTGCCACATATCAATCACTTTCGCCATATCGCTGCCTCCCGCGCATTGCCGCCGCGCTGCGTTAGTCTTGCGCCGTCTTGTATCAGATATTGCGTATGCCGGGCGGCGCTATCAATCGCCATCTATCAATCGCTATGTAGATATGCCGCGCCGCGCATTAAGAATACAGATACGCCAAGCGTATATCAAATGTGCGCGGGCTTGTTTTCGGGTTTCGCGCTTGCGGATATTCACGCCTATTCGCGCGCTTTCGCGTGGGCGTTTGGGCAATTGTGATTTCTACCGCGCCGCCCGCGCTTGCGAAATGCGGATATTGCATATAATTTCGCTATGCTTTACGATATAGCCCTATCGTCAACAACCCAATGGGAGGTTTTCGCATAATGCAAACAAAGCCTAAATTCGCCCTCTATGCGCTCGCGGCGGTGATAGGCGCGGCGTTTCTGATGCTGGCACTTGAGGCGCCCGGCGCCGCGCAAGCGCAAACCGGCGACTACGACCAGGACAACGACGGGCTGATAAACATCAACTACCTGGAACAACTGGACGCGGTTCACTACGACCTCAACGGCGACGGCGCGGCCGACCCCGACGCGGACGCCGCCGCATACGCCGCCGCTTTCCCCGGCGCGGTAGCGAATATGGGCTGCCCCGACAGCGGCTGCACAGGCTACGAACTCACCCGCAGCCTGGACTTCAACAACCCCGGCAGCTACGCCGCCAACGCCGTCAGAGCCGATTGGACTAGCGGCGGCGGCTGGTTTCCCATAGGCGCGCGCGACTTTGACCACTCATTCGCCACTACTTTCGAAGGCAACAACAACACGATAGACAACCTGTTCATAGACGACTCGCATCACGCGCCCGATATGATAGTCGAGATCGCCGCCCTGATAGGCAGAAACGAGGGAACCATACGGCGCGTCGGCGTTACCAACGCAGACGTGACCGGCCACTACGACGTGGGCATCCTCGCGGGCTACAATCACGGCACGATCGAAGACAGCTGGAGCTCAGGCGCTGTGACCGGCGCGCACAACGTCGGCGGCTTGGTCGGCGAGAACGACGAGGACGCCGTCATCACGCGCAGCAACAGCTCGGCGACGGTGCGCGGCCCCACCGATATTGGCGGGCTGGTCGGCTCAAACGGCGGCGACATCTCTTTTAGCTACGCCACCGGCGAAGTGTTCGGGGAAAACGAAGTCGGCGGGCTTGTGGGCGAAAGCCACAGGAGCGTAATCTCCAACTGCTACGCCACAGGCAGAGTTTTCGGCTTTGAGCAGACGGGCGGGCTGGTCGGCAGGAGCGACCGCGCCGACATCACCCTCAGCTACGCCACCGGCGAAGTGCTGGGCAACGGCGGCTTTATGGGCGGCCTAGTGGGCGCGATGCAAGGCGGCATTGTTCATGGGCGCCAATCCGGCACAATCAGCTTTAGCTACGCTACCGGCAATCTGACCACAAGAGGCCCAGTGCAGTACCTAGGCGGGCTTGTCGGCAGGGCGCAGAGCGCGCATATCATAGCCAGCTACGCCACCGGCGACATCCCCTCAGTCCTGGCTTTCGGCGGCGGGCTTGCCGGGGTAAGCGCAAGAACCGATATTATTGCCTCTTACGCTACCGGCAACGTCCAAGGCACAGACCTGATAGGCGGCCTGGCGGGCCTTAATGTCAACATACAGGGGGAAAGCAGAGTCGAAGCCTCCTACTCCATCGGGCGCGTAACCGTAGATCCGCTCAGCGGCGATGATGATCCATACGCCGGCGGCCTGGTTGGAACCGACGCCGCGGGAACCCCGGCCGGGGCTGTGCCGGTCGGAGTCTATATCGCCACTTATTGGGACACCGAAAGATCCACTCGCGACGTCGGCGTAGGCAGGGTTCTGCCCAGGACAAACTCGCCTGAGGGCAAGACCACCGCCGAACTGCAAGCGCCCACGGGCTACACCGGCATATACGCCGCCTGGCTCACGGATCTTGACAACGCGGACGGCGACAACGACCGCGCAACCGGCATAGACGACTTCTGGGACTTCGGCACATCAAGCCAATACCCCGCGCTCAAAGTGGACTTCAACGGGGACGGCGTAGCCACTTGGCAAGAGTTCGGCAATCAGGACAGGACGCCCGCGCCGCCGCCGCCCCTTCCCACGCCCGAACCCACGCCGGTGACCAACGAGCAAGTGCTAGGCAGCCTGGACGGCTTGCTGCAGGCGCTGCAGGCGTTCCGCGAACTGCTGAACATGCGGCTGACCGGATCCGACAACGGCGGCGGCGCTATGCCCGCTCCCACGCCCAGCGCCACGCCCGTAACCAGCCCATCGCCGGTGGCAACGCCCGTAACCGCCGCCGCCTGCGTCACGCCGGTTGAACAGGCGGCGCTGACGGCGGGAACCTCTATCGCAGGGACTTGGGCGGCCGACTCCGGCTGCGTCAGCGCCAACTCGCAGAACAACGACAGCGATACCTACTACGCCAAATTCTACACATTCACCCTAGATAGCCAGGATGAGTTGGAAGTCCAGATAACCTCCGACCAGCGTCCATACGTCTATCTGCTGACGGGCGAGGGAAAGGACGGGGAAGTCTTGCGGCGCAGCGACGCCGACTCAGGTGAAACGGCGCGATTTTCGCTGACGCCGGGCGGCTACACGCTTGAAGTCACCACATGGAACGCCAACGCCACCGGCGACTTCACGCTTGAGCTAAGCCTGCGCTAATAGCGCATCGCCGCGCATAAGCCGCCCGCGCCCAACGGCGCTAACCGGCGGCGGACGTTCACGCGAACGTCCGCCGCCTTTTCTTTGCCCATCCGCGCTTTGACGCAAGCGCAATGCCCTCATCTAGCCCTCATCTAGCAGCGCCGATATTGCGTATTGTTTTATCAAGCGCTACGATATGCCCATAATTCACAATAACTCGCAACAACGCCATTAGGAGATTTTTCGCATATGCAAACAAAGCCTAAATTCGCCCTTTATGCGCTCGCGGCGGTGATAGCCGCGGCGTGTCTGATGCTGGCGCTGGAGGCGCCCGGCGCCGCGCGCGCCCAAGCGCAGGGCGTCGACTACGACGCGGACAACGACGGGCTAATCAGCATCAACTACCTGGAGCAGCTGGACGCCGTTCACTACGACCTCAACGGCGATGGAACGGCAGACCCCGACGCGGACGCCGCCGCATACGCATCGGCGTTCCCCAATGCGGCGGCGGGAATGGGCTGCCCCGACGGCGGCTGCGTAGGCTACGAACTGGATCGCAGCCTGGACTTCAACAACCCCGCAAGCTACGCCGCCAACGCCATCAGAGCCGACTGGACTGGCGGCGGCGGCTGGTTTCCCATAGGCGTGCGCGATTTTGAACACTCATTCCTCACGACCTTCGACGGCAACAACAACACAATATCCAACCTGTTCATAGACGACGACCATCACGAACCCGATATGGTCGCCGAAATCGCGGCGCTGTTCGGCAGAAACGAGGGCACCATCCGAAACATCGGCGTAACGACCGCCGCCGGGGGCGTAACCGGCCACTACGACGTAGGCATTCTCGCGGGCTATAATCACGGCCTAATCGAAAACACCTGGAGCGCAGGCGCGTCGCATGGCGAGCATAACGTCGGCGGCTTGGTCGGCGAGAACGCGGAGGACGCGGTCATCACCCGCAGCTGGAGCTCGGCGATGGTGGACGGGCCCACCGACGTTGGCGGGCTGGTCGGCTCAAACGGCGGCAGCATCAGCTTTAGCTACGCAACGGGCGACGTGAACGGGCAGTACGAAGTCGGCGGGCTTGTGGGCGAGAGCCACAGAAGTCTAATCAACAACTGCTACGCCACAGGCAGCGTTCTGGGCTATGAGCAGGTCGGCGGGCTGATAGGCAGAAACGACCGCGCCAACGTCACGCTCAGCTACGCGACCGGCGATGTGCATAGCAACGGCGGATTGGCGGGCGGCCTAGTCGGGCATAACCAGGGCGGCATTGTCAACGCCGACCAGACCGGCGAAATCAGCTTTAGCTACGCAACCGGCGATGTGTCGGGGCTGGCGTCGGCGGCGATAATGGGCGGCCTTGTCGGCAGGGCGAATAACTCGCGCATCATAGCCAGCTACGCCACCGGCGACATCCCCATAGGCTTGAACGGCTTGGGCGGGCTTGCCGGCGCTATCGTAAGAACCCCCATCACCGCCTCTTACGCCACCGGCGACATCGTGGGCAACGATATTCTCGGCGGACTGGTGGGCATTAACACGATAAGCTCAATCCATTCTTCTTTCTTCACCGGCAGCATAACCATAGCGCCCAGCCCGCTCGCGCCGAACCCCGCTCCGATACGGGGCGGAATTGTCGGCAGCGACCTCATCGGATCCCCCGCGAACAGGGATTATGTGGCGACCTACTGGGACACCGACAGGGGCATGGTCGACTGGGGCGCGGGCTTTGATTTGCCCAGGCAAACCGAACCCGAGGGCAAAACCACCGCCGAGCTGCAAGCGCCAACCGGCTACACCGGCATATACGCCGCCTGGCGCGCGGATGTTGACAACGCCGACCGCGATGACGACCGCGCGACCGGCATAGACGACGTCTGGGATTTCGGCACAGCCAGCCAATACCCCGCGCTCAAAGCGGATCTGAACGGGGACGGCGTGGCCACTTGGCAAGAGTTCGGCGACCAGGACAGGATGCCCGCGCCGATTCCCACGCCCACGCCTACCCCCGTTCCCCAACCTACGCCCGTAACCAACGAGCAAGTGCTAAGCGGCCTGGACGGCGTAATGGAGGCGCTGGAGGCGTTCCGCGAGCTGCTGAACCTGCGGCTGGGCTCCGACAACGGCGGCGGCGCAGCGCCCTCGCCCACGCCAAGCGCCACGCCCGTAACCAGCCCATCGCCCGTCGCAACGCCCGTAACCGGCGCCGACGCCTGCGTGGAAACGCTGACTCTCAGCGACACCGTCTTTGGCGCATGGAGCAGCGAATGCTCGACCGACAGGGTGCCTGGCAACGCAACGACCGGGATGCGCTACGCGCGGTTCTACACATTCACCCTGACGCAAGCGGCAACGGTGACCATAACGCTCACAGCCGAAGACAATCCCGAAACAACCAGAAACGAATCCGATACCCACCTATACCTGCTTGACGGCATGGGCAGGGACGGCGCGGTTCGCAGCGAAAACGACGACATAGACACCGCCGCGCAGAACTACGGATCGCGCATATCCGAGAGCCTGCCGGTCGGCAGCTACACCATCGTGGCAACCACTTTCTACACTGAGCAAGAGGGCGATTTCACCCTAGAGGCGCTCGCGTCAGTGGGCGCGTCAACGCAGTAGCCCGCCGCGTTCTCTGCGCTAACCGGCGGCGCTGACAAGCGGCTAATCGGCGGCGGCCCTTTCGCGCAAGCGATCGGCCCGCCGCTCTCTTGTGTATGCGTTGCGTATGCCGTATGCGCGGCGGCGGCAAGACTGCCGATGCCGCCGCCGCGCCGCCAAATCTCTCGCCATATACTTTTCCTAATGCCGATATTGCACATATTTATATTAAGGGATACAATATAGCCCTATGTTCGTCAACAATGCCAATGCCCGCAATGCTTTAGGAGATTTTCCCATATGAACGCAAATTTTAGCACAACCATTCGGGGGGGGGCAGAATGAACTTGCTTTCGCATACGCGAACAAAGCCTAAGTTCGCCCTCTACATGCTCGCGGCGGTCATCGTCGCCGCGTGTCTGATGATAGCGCTGGAGGCGCCCGGCGCCGCGCAAGCGCAGAGCGGCGACTACGACCCGGACAACGACGGGCTAATCAACATCAACTACTTGGAGCAGCTGGACGCCGTTCACTACGACCTCAACGGCGATGGCGCAGCCGATCCCGACGGGGATGCGGCGGCGTATGCCGCGGCCGCCTCCGCATACGCCTCGGCTTTCCCCGGCGCGATAGCGGGAATGGGCTGCCCCGACACCGGCTGCGTCGGCTACGAACTAGACCGCAGCCTAGACTTCGACGACCCCGCCAGCTATATGTCAAACGCCGTCAGAACCGACTGGACTAGCGGCGGCGGCTGGTTTCCCATTGGCGTGCGCGACTTCGACCACTCATTCGCCACGACCTTCGAGGGCAACAACAACACCATAGCCAACTTGTTCATAGACGACGCGAATCACGAACCCGATTTCGTCGCCGAAATCGCCGCGCTGTTCGGCAGAAACGAGGGAACCATACGGCGCATCGGCGTAACGGACGCCGACATCACCGGCCACTACGACGTGGGCATTCTCGCGGGCTACAATCACGGCGTAATAGAGGACAGCTACAGCACGGGCGCGTCGGTCGGCGAGCATAACGTCGGCGGCTTGGTGGGCGAGAACGACGAAGACGCGGTCATCACGCGCAGCTGGAGCTCGGCGGTCGTGCGCGGCCCCACCGATGTTGGCGGGCTGGTCGGCTCAAACGGCGGCGACATCACCCATAGCCACGCCACGGGCATAGTGTCCGGGGAAAACGAAATCGGCGGGCTTGTGGGCGAAACCCACAGAGGCATAATCTCCAACTGCTACGCATCAGGGCAAGTTTGGGGCTTTGAGCAGGTCGGCGGGCTGGTCGGCAGAAACGACCGCTCCACCGTCACCCTCAGCTACGCCACCGGCGATGTGGTGGGCTCAGGCGGCTTTATGGGCGGCCTAGTCGGCTATATGCAAGGCGGCTTTATTCATGGCCGCCGTCAAACCGCCGAAATCAGCTTTAGCTACGCCACCGGCACCGTGCAATCAGCCGGCTTGATACAGTTCGTCGGCGGCCTCGTCGGCAGGGCGCAGAGCTCGCACATCATCGCCAGCTACTCCACCAGCGACATCCCCGAATCCCTAGCCTACGCGGGCGGGCTTGTCGGCGCTAACATAAGAAACGACATCATAGCCTCGTACTCCACCGGCAACATTGAGGGGTTCAATATAGTCGGCGGAATGGTGGGCTTGAATGTGATAAGCTCAATCGACTCTTCTTACTCCATCGGGCGCGTAACCGCCACTCCCTCCGATAATTCCCATCCGGCCGTCGGCGGGATAGGCGGAAACGACGCCACCGAAACCCCGGCCGGCGTGCTAGCGAGCGCGAACTATTACTCCACCTACTGGGATACCGAAAGATCCGCGCAAGACCACGGCTTGGGCAGTCCGGAAGTGACTATTCCCAGACAAACCCTCCCCGAGGGCAAAACCACCGCCGAACTGCAAGCGCCCACCGGCTACACCGGCATATACGCCGACTGGCGCGCAGACCTTGACAACGCGGACGGCGATGACGACCTCGATACCGGCATAGACGACTTCTGGGATTTCGGCTCATCCGACGAATACCCCGCGCTCAAGGCGGATTTCAACGGGGACGGCGTAGCCACTTGGCAAGAGTTCGGCGACCAAAACAGGACGCCCGATCCGCTGCCCGGCCCTACGCCCATTCCCACGCCCGAACCCACGCCCATAACCAAAGAGCAAGTCATAGCCGGCCTTGACGCCGCTATGGAGGCGCTGCAAGCGTTCCAAGATCTGCTGAGTATGTATCTGACCGGCTCCGGCAGCGGCAACGGCGAGCAGCCGCAGCCCACGCCCAGCGCCACGCCTGAGGCAAGCCCATCGCCGGTGGCAAGCGCAACGCCCGTAACAAGCGCCGACGCCTGCGTTGAAACGCTGGAGGTCAGCAATACCATCTATCCCACATGGAGTAGTGATTGCACAACTGACAGGGTGCCTACCAATGACGCGGGCGTTCCGGGCGGCACAGGCGCGCCACGCTACGCGCGGCTCTACACATTCACGCTGCCGCAAGCGTCAACGGCGACCATCACCCTCACATCCGAGGCAGCGCTTGACACCTACCTATACCTGCTTGACGGCGTGGGCAGGGATGGCGTAGCCCTTTACGAAAACGACGACATAGACACCGCCGGGCAGAACTACGGCTCGCGCATATCCGAAAGCCTGCCCGCCGGCAACTACACCATCGTCGCAACCACCTACAACGCTGAGCAAGAGGGCGAGTTCACGCTGTCAGTGCAAATAAGCGTGGACGCCAGTACGCAGTAGCCCTCCGCGTTCTCTGCGCTAATAAGCGGCTAACCGGCGGCGGACGTTCGCGCAAGCGATATGCCCGCCGCCTACGCTTTGCCCACCCTTGCTTTGACGCAAACGCGCCGCCCTCATATAATAGGGATGCGGCAGGCTTACGCCGCAGATCTTAGGCATTAGGCGATTAGTCAGCGCGCCAAACGCGGCGCATAGCGGTGAATATATGGTTGACGCGAAATTGCCCGCGCAAGGCGGATCCTCAGGCGCGCCCGACGACGCCATTCTGCTGGATATGTACGCCAAGATGACGCTGTCCCGGACGCTGGACGAGCGCATATGGATGCTCAACCGGCAGGGCAAGGCGGCTATCGTGGCGTCCTCGCAGGGGCATGAGGCGGCGCAGATTGGCAGCGCATACGCCCTGCGGCGCGGCGTCGACCAGTTCTACATCTACTACCGCGACCTCGCCGTGATGCTCTCGCTTGGGATGACGCCCCGCGAAATCTTGCTCGGTTTCACCGCCAAAGACGGGGAGCCGCTCAGCGGCGCGCGCCAGTTCCCCACGCACGGCGCGTATCCCGAACTTGGGCTGGTCAACCTGTCCAACGTGGTTGCCACGCAGTTGCCGCAAGCCGTGGGCGCGGCGCTCGCCTCGCGGATGCGCGGCGAAGACGCCATAGCGATAGTCTATTTCGGCGACGGCGCGTCAAGCGTGGGCGATACCCACGAATCTATGAACTTCGCCGCGATCCACAACCTGCCGGTGATATTCCTGTGCGAAAACAACAAGTACGCCACATCAGTGCCGCTGCGCCGCCAAATGGCGGTGGAAAGCCTGGCAAGCCGCGCCGAGGGCTACGGGATGCCCGGCTTGTCCATAGACGGCTGCGATGTGATAGCGGTGTACGAGGCGGTATCAGAGGCGGCGAGGCGCGCGCGCGGCGGGCAAGGGCCTACGCTGATTGAGGCGCAGGTTGAGCGCTACCTGCCGCACACCAGCGACGACGACGACACGCGCTATCGGCCGCGCGCCGAGATAGAAGAGGCGCGCAAGCGGGATCCGCTGCTGCTGTTCGGCGCAAGGCTGCGCGAACTGGGCGTCCTAGACGCTGCAACCGACGAGCGGCTGCGATCTGAGGCGCGCGCCGAAGTCAACGCGGTAACCGATTTCGTGGAATCCGCCGCCTATCCCGCAACGCATGATTTTGACAGATATGTCTATGCCGAGCCGGACGGCGCGAATGAAACGCGCGGCGCGAACTAGCGGAGGGCTGCTATGGCGGTAAAGAATGTGCTTGAGGCTGTGCGAGACGCTATGCGCGAAGAGATGCGGCGCGACGAGCGCGTGTTCGTGCTGGGCGAAGATGTGGGCGCGCGCGGCGGCGTCTTTCTAGCCACCGACGGGTTCATAGACGAATTCGGCGATAGCCGCGTCATAGACACGCCGCTCGCCGAATCGTCCATCGCGGGCATAGCGGTTGGCGCTGCGCTGCGCGGGATGCGCCCCATCGCCGAAATCCAGTTCGCGGACTTCATATGGCCCGTGTTCAACCAGATAGTAGGCGAGGCGGCGCGAGTGCGCTACGGCACAAACGGCAGGCTCAGCGTGCCGCTGGTGCTGCGAACCCCTGAGGGCGGCGGCGTGCGCGGCGCGCTCTACCACTCACAAAGCGCCGAGGCGTACTTCTGCCACACGCCGGGCTTGAAAGTCATCGCGCCCGCCACGCCATACGACGCCAAGGGCTTGCTCAAAAGCGCCATCCGCGACAACGACCCCGTCATATTCCTGGAACACAAGCGCACATACCGGCTTGTGCGCGGCGAAGTGCCGGACGAAGAATACACCCTGCCCATCGGCAAGGCGGACATAAAGCGCGCGGGCGACGACATATCCGTCATCACCTACGGGCTGATGGTTCACCACTGCCTTGAGGCGGCGCAAGAACTCGCGGGAGAGGGCGTCGGCGTGGAAGTGATAGATCTGCGGACGCTGCGCCCGCTTGACACCGCCGCCGCGCTGCAATCGGTGATGAAAACGGGCAAGGCGCTGGTAGTGCATGAAGACAACAAAGTCGGCGGCATAGGCGGCGAAGTGGCGGCGGTGATAGCCGAGGATGCGTTTGAATACCTAGACGCGCCCGTGAGACGGCTCGCCGGCCCCGAAGTCCCCGCTATGCCCTACAGCCCGCCGCTGGAGGCGCTGTATATGCTGGACTCCGCGAAAATCGCCGCCGCCATACGCAGCCTGGCGGCGTACTAGCGCGGCAATCGCCCAATCGCAACGCGCGAACACACGCGCCGGGCGCAAGCAATTCGCAATCGGTTCGCAACCAATTCGCAAGGCAATGGGATGATAATTGAACTCCCGCAAGTCGGAGAATCCGTAACCGAAGGCACGATTACGCAGTGGCTGAAACGGGTGGGCGACCGCGTGGAAAAATACGACGCGCTGGTGGAAGTGCTGACCGACAAGGTCAGCATGGAAGTCCCCTCGCCGGTCGCCGGCGTCATCACCGAGCTACTCGCCGAAGAGGGGCAGACGCTCCCCATGGGCGCGCCAATCGCCGCCATCCAAACTAGCGAGGTTGCCGATGCGCCGCCTCATCCGCCCGCTCAGATCGCGCCAACTCATCCCAATCAAGACGCCCCGGCCTCGCCCTCAGATGCGCCCGAAACCTCGCCCTCAGACGCCATAGGCCGCACCGGCGTCCTGCTAAAAGACGTCGCGCCCGTAGGCCCCACAGGATCAGGCGCAACCGAAAGCCGCGCCGCGCCCCAACCCGCGCAAGACGCTACACAAGCCGTAACGCAAGCCGCCGCGCCCGAACCCTCGCAAGACGCCCCGCCCGCTGACAGACGCCGCCGCTACTCCCCCGCCGTGATGCGCCTTGCCGAGCAGCACGGCGTTGACCTAGCGCAAGTTGGCGGCACGGGAATGGGCGGGCGCATCACCCGCAAAGACGTCCTCGCCTACATAGACGCCGCTGAACAGCAGCCGCAAACGCCGCAATCCACGCCTGATATTGCCGCGCAACCGCAACCTACGCCTGATACCGCCGCGCCGCAACCCGCCGCAAGCGCCGCCGCCGAAGAGCGCGTTCCCCTAACGCCCATCCGCCGGATGATAGCCGCCAACATGACCCGCAGCGCAACCGAAATCCCCGCCGCTTGGAGCATAACTGAGGTTGATGTGAGCGGACTTGTACGCCGCCGCGACGCCATCAAAGACGAATTTCTGCGACGCGAGGGCTATCCCATCACCTACCTGCACTTCATCGTCAAGGCGGTAGCCGCGTCCCTGAAAGAAAACCCGCTGCTCAACTCGTCTTGGGACGGCGACGCCATCCTGCTCAAAAAGCGCGTCAACATCGGCATAGCCGTCGCCGCCCCGGACGGCTTGGTAGTGCCGGTGATACACGACGCCGACGCCCTGAGCGTAGCCGGCATAGCCCGCCGCGCCGCCGCCCTAACGCAACGCGCGCGGCAGGGCAATCTCAGTCTGGACGACGTCCATGGCGGCACATTCACCCTAAACAACACCGGCGCGCTCGGCTCGGTCGCATCCCAGCCCATCATCAACCACCCGCAAGCCGCCATCCTCACCACAGAGGCAATCGTCAAGCGCCCCGTCGTAACCGGCGACGCCATAGCCATCCGCTCAATAATGAACATCTGCCTAACCTTCGACCACCGCATAATGGACGGCGCGGAGGCGTCCGCCTTCGCCACCGCCGTCAAGCGGCGGCTGGAGACGGTCGGGGATGAGGCGGTGATATATTAGGGATTGCGCGTCTGCGCGGATAGCGTTTCTTTTCAAATGGGTTTGAGGGTTTGGCAAGTTGTTCCCCATCTGATAAAGCAAGTGGCTACGGCAAATTCGTCCGAACATTTGCAACGGGTAGATATACTCATCCACCTGAATGGAAACGCTACCGCAGTATGCAAAGCGCCGATTGAAACGCCGCCCCATCCCCCTACCACTCGCATATCCCCCGCAGCCGCTCGAAGTAGTCGGGGAATGTCTTGGACACCGTGTCGGGGTCGTTTATGGTGATGGGCGCGCCGCCTAGCGCGGCGAGCGAAAAGCACATGGCTATGCGGTGGTCGTCGTAGGTGTCTATCTCCGCTTGGCGGATGCGATCGGGGGGCGTTATGCGGATGTAGTCCTCGCCCTCAATTACATCAGCGCCGACCTTTCGCAGCTCGGTGGCCATTGCGGACAGGCGGTCGGTTTCTTTCACGCGCCAGTTGCGGATGTTGCGGATGGTGGTGGCGCCCTTGGCGAATAGCGCGGTTACCGCCACGGTCATCGCGGCGTCGGGCATATGGTTGAGGTCGGCGTCTATGCCAATCAGATCGCCGCGCGATACCTCTATCCAGTCGGCGCCGCGCGATACCGCCGCGCCCATTTGCCGCAGCGCGTCCGCGTGCGCGATGTCGCCCTGGATGCTGTCGCCGCCCACGCCGTTCACGCGCACGCTGCCGCCCCCAATCGCCGCCGCCGACAGAAAGTAGGTCGCAGATGAGGCGTCGCCCTCCACAAGGATGCCGCCCGGCGATTCGTAGCGCTGGCCGCCCGGCAGCCTGAACCATTCGTAGCCGCCGCGCTCCACATCCACGCCGAACCGCCGCATCACATCTATCGTCATGTCTATGTAGGGCTTGGACACCAGCTCGCCCGCGACCTCTATCGTGAGCGGCGCGAGCGACATCGGCGCCGCCATCAGCATCCCCGTCAGGTATTGGCTGGACACATTGCCGCGGATGCGAACCTTGCCGCCCGTCAGCCCGCGCGCGGATATGTTCAGCGGCGGGCAGCCCTGCGCGCCCGCGTACTCTATGCGCGCGCCGACCTGCCGCAGCGCGTCCACGAGGTCGCCGATGGGGCGCTCCAGCATTCGCGGCTCGCCGGTGAGGGTGTATTCGCCATTGCCCGCGCAAATCGCGGCGCACAGCGAGCGCATCGTGGTGCCGGAATTGCCCAGAAACAGCGTCGCATTTCCCGGCGGGAACGCGCCGCCCAAGCCGATCACTTCACAGCGCGTCCCGTCCGCCGACGGCGCGATGCCCGCGCCCAGAGTCCGCAGCGCGTTGAGCATATGGCTGGTATCGTCGCTCCGCAGCAGATTGCGAACCTCCGTAGTCCCCCGCGCCAGCGCCGCCAGCAGCAGCGCGCGATTGGACATGCTCTTGGATCCGGGCAGATTTATCTCGCCGTCCACGCGGCGTATCGGTTGGAGGGTGAGCTGTTTCATAGGGCAAAGTCGCTTTCGTGATTGGCAGAGGTTGGGAGGCAAGGTGGGAGCGGCGTTTGGGTGTAGTATAGCAACTATAGCATAGAGGGTTTGGCTGTCAGGCGGGGGCCATTCGCCTAAGCAACCTTAACCGGGACACTGACAGGTTAGCACAGCGCAGACGTTGACTGACTGCGAAAGCCAAACAACGCCTGCGCTATGTCTAATGGATTGGATTAGGATCGGCTAGGACGACGCTATCTTTTATTCCTACGCCGTACTAGAATCTCTACGCCATTGTACATTATTTCACGACTTTCGGAAGGGGTAGAACCGCGCGGGAACTTGACCCCTATCCTATCTTCCATCCCTTGTATGGTTTTTTCTATTGCCTGACTAGCGGCTTTGGCCGCTTCTGTTTCCAGCCGTTTTTGTTGCCCCCTATACTGGCTCATGACATTTCTCCTGTTATTGCTTGATGTCTTGGATTTATACATTTTGTAATAACCTCCGTATGTGATTGAGTAAAGCCGTTTATTTCCAGGTTTAGCAGTTCGCTAAGTCATTTGATTTCACCTCCTGATGTGAATACGGTTAGTTTAATTACATGATATGCGCCTACTATTTGAGATGCGAATGCCCGCAACGAACATACCCATCCATCTTGTCGATGCCATTTCGAATCATAACATTCGCGCCGACATCAATATCCGGAGCATTCCTTATCTCCTCTTCTGAGTTGATGATGATATACCCTTCAGGGTCAAAGAATACCACCGGATATTCCTGGGACTGCGCGAAATTACGCCCATTCAGGTGATACAGTCCCCGCTTGATTGAAGGGTCAATTTTGCCGCTGGCAATGTGATCGCGGAGCAACACGCTGCCTGACGCTGTGTTCCTGCGCCTACGCCTTTGACGCATTGGAGACGGAACTAGCGGCTCGGCGCTACTTGTGTCGCTATCTGAATGCCAACCTTGCTCCGACACAAATACTTCGATATCGTCAATGCCCAAGATCTGCCTCAGAACATCATTAGGGCTTCCAAACACAAGTCCCCTTTCAATCGCGCACTTTTCCAAGGCTTTCATAACATCATTATCAATCTGTATAGTGGGCATTGATTTGCTCCTAAATCATATATTTTGCTGTATATATGTAGTATACCACCCTTTACATACTATAGCAATACTAAAATCTCATAATTTCACTCTTTATATTCTCAATCCTCAACTGATAGCCAACGTAATAATACGTCCCTCACCCTCTCCGCCGCGCCACGTAGATCCGCGGCGCGATATACCCGCTGCGATACGGCACGCTCACCGCTAGGCTGCGGCGCGGCGTCCACATGCGCGCGTCCGCGAGCGCTGACAGCAGCGCCCGCTCGCGTGTGGTGATTAGCGCGAGCGAGGCGCCGGGCGCGGCTACACGGCCGGCCTCTGTGAGCGCGGCGCGGTAGAGGGCGGGGAGGTCGCCGCCGCTTTGCAGCATCCCGTAGGGCAAGTCCGCCATTATCGCGTCGGCGGATGCGTCGGGCAGCGGCAATGCGGCGCAGTCGGAGCGGATGAGGGCGGCGCGGCGGCGCGAGGCGCGCAGGTTGGCTTGGGCGCATTCAAGGGCGTTACCGCTGATGTCCACGCCTGTCGCGGACGCGGCGGGCGCGAATAGCAGGCGTTCTATGAGCAGCGTGCCTGAGCCGCAGAATAGGTTTAGGATGCGGTCGGTGGGGCGCGCGGACAAGAGCGATACCATCGCGGCGGCTATGGCGGCGTTGAGCGCGCCGGGCATATCGCATACCCGCCACGCGCGGGCGGATAGCGGCATCGGCGTCGTGCGTATCAGCGCTTGCCAGCCCGACGGCGCGCGCCGAACCGCGATTTGCAGATGCGCCGCATCCTCGCTGGCGTCAAGTCCGGTAGCCGCGCCGATTTCCCGCCTTAGCCGCTGATATACCGCCGAGCGCGAACCCGCCGCGCCAATGCGAAATGCGCCAAAACTGCCGGGCGGGTGTGCGTCTATCACGGCGCGGCAGGCGGCGAGCAGGCGCGCTAGATGCTGCTGCCCCAACAGCGCTTTCGGGCGCGGGATGGCGAAGTCCAATACCTGATGAACGGCGACCGCGGTGGCGAGTGAATCAAAGTCGCGGATGCCGCCCGCGTATCGCAACGGGATGCGGCCGGCGCTTGCCTCGCCGTCAAAGCGCGCGTTCTTGCCAAGCCGCTGGCGAATTTCGCGCTGGGTAATTACCTCTAATCCGGGCAGCGTTTCAACCTCATGGCATTGCGCGAGCTGATGTTGCGCGGATTGGGATTGCGGCGCGGCGGGAGCGGCGCGCCTGGCTTTGGGCGCGGGACTGCGGCGGGAGCGGCGGCGTTGCGGGCGGGTCATGCGCTGTCCAATCGGCGCGTAAGTTGGGTGAGCGCGTTTTCGCCGCCCACATTGCCGGGGAATATGACGCACGCCGTTCCCGGATGCGGCGTCTCATCGCCCAGCAACCAGACGGGGACGCCCGGCGCCGCCTGTCCGGGCGACCACGCGCGGCGGACATTGAGCGCGTTGGCGGCTATGCTGCCCGAAGTGGCGCCGCCCTTGACCACGATATAGCGCGGCTTGGCGGCGATTGCGGACACTATCTCGCACAGCGCCCGCCCTATCCGATGCCCAATCGCAAGGCTGTGGTCGGCGCTGCGCCCCTCCACAAGCGCGCGGCTTGTGAATATCGCCGCGTTGTTGCCCGCTCGCAGGGCGTCGTCGGCTTGACGCGCCACGCGCCCGATTTCGGCGTCCCGGAGCGCGTTGGATAGCAGGGCGGGCGCGTCGGCTTGGATGCCGGCGGCGTCTGTGTTGGCGAGCAAGTGGTTGAGTTGGCGCGTTGTGCGCGGCACATATGACCCGACCACGATGAGCGCGCCGTTGGCGTTTGCCGCGCGGTCTATGCCAAGCTCGGCGGGCGTGAGCAACGCGCGGTCGGATTGCCCAAGTAGCGCCCTTATCAGTGACGCCGCCGCCCGGAATAAGAACCGCTCTCCCGTAGCCTCTTCCGCCATTAACAGCCCTTGGACGCACACTTCCATATCGCGGTTGCTCGCGCCGTTCACCACGCACACGCCGCCATCAGGCATTGCCATCAGCCGCGCGGCGACTTGCGGAGGCCCGCCAAGGCGCAAATCGTCAATGGACACGCTCGCCACATCCGCCGCCGCTATGCCGCCCGCCGTCTTCTCCGCAACCCATTCGCGCAGGTTGGATGATTGGAATGGAAAGGCGGGATCCCGCGCGAATTCGGTATCGCCCACGGGAACAAGCGCATCCCCGTCCGCCGCGTACTGGGTATCGGCTATCGCGTAGCGCCCGCCCTCAATGAACAGCGGCGCGATAATCCACCCGCGCGGCTTGCGGGGCAAGGCGTCCTGTATCGCCTGCATCTCTATGGGGAAATGGCCGCGCAGCGTGGAATCCAGGCGGCTGACGATGCTGACATTCGCGCCGGCGCGCTCTGCCGCGATCGACAGGTTTCGCGCGATAAAGGCGTTGACCGCCTGCGCCTGCGACGCGGGCATTCCCCGCGAGTTCGTCAGGATAAAGAACCCGCGCTCAGGGCGCGCCAGCTCCGCGCGGATGGCGTCAACCGACCAGTCGGTCAGCACGGCGATGTCGTGAACGCTCTGCGTTCCCATAACGTCGTCGTCCAGCACAACGATCTTCCTGCCCGCCCGCGCCAGCCGCGCGCGATTGGCGGGCAACGGGTCGTCCGCCCATTCGGGGGGTAGGCTTTGGAGGGTGTGTAGCAGGGGTAGGGTCTGGGATTGCATCGTGGCTTTGGTCTCGGATTTAGGCTTTATTTGGGGGATGATGCGCGAGACTTGGCTACCATCCGCGGCGACGAAGACGCAAGCGCACGAGCCTCTGCCAGCATCTGCGCTGTGGTTGCCGCATCCGCTTGCGCCTTAACCGCATCCGCCAGCGCAGCCACTTCATAGTAACTGAGCAGGTAGTTCTCTTGCCCAGGGACGCAAAGGCGCAACTCCCCATATTCCCAGCAAAGATACAAGCCTATCGCCCTGCTGTAACCGTGCGCCCGATCATCATCCAACCACTCCACATGAATGGGCTGATACGCGCCATCAACAAGCCTATCGCCCGCAAGCGCCGCATCGTAATGCCGCCCGCCGCTGGGGTCAAGCCGCCAATACTCCCCTACGCCATAGCGCTCATAGTCGGCGCGCCTTGCTACATAATCGGCGCGCTTGAAATCAAAGTCCCCCCATCCCTTTTCGGATGGCGCTATATCCAGCACAAAATCGGGGGGCTTGCCGTGATTTTCAATCACATATCCCATCTCAGCGAGTACCCGCTTTTCGTCGCAGTCAAACGCTACCATCATATCCGGGATGCGCGAGTCGTCAATGTTGCTGAGAGTGGGCGCGAGCGGGTATTGACAGCCCACCACCGTGGTTTCGCGGTTGCCGAGATGTATTTCCAACGCTGACAGCAGCGTCGGCTTATACAGATAAATTGGGAGCTGCATATCATCCCTTGGCGGATAGTCCGGGAACCTGGTGAGCTTGGCTCCCGGCTGCACGGGCATTATCGGCTGCTTGTCCATAGCGAGACCTCTTATTGCTAGACATTCGGTTAGCGGGTGGCATGCGGCTTATTCGGACTCGTCGCCCAGCTCGCCAAAGCGCTCTCTGAAACGGCGCAGTTCGTCTGCCATCCGCCGCCGCTCGGCAGCCTCAGCCTCAGCCCGCGCGTCGGATTGCCGACGAGCTTCAGCCTCATCGGCCGCGCGAGTAGCCTCTGCATCCGCCCGCGCCTCAGCCTGCCGCCGCGCAACAGCCTCCATATCAGCGCGCGCTTCAGCCATAGCCGCCCGCGCCTGAGCTTCCCGGCGGCCTGCCGCATCCTCTAGGTGGCCAGCCAGGTATATCCCCGCAACAGGGTCGTAGAAACTCAGTTCCTCATATTCCCAGCAGAGATACAAGCCCAAAACTTCGCTGTATCCCCGCGCGCGCTCATCGTCCAGCCAATTCACGAGGATAGGCTGATACCTCCGCCCCACAAGCCTATCCCCCGCAAGCGGGGCGTCGTGATACCGCCCGCCGCTTGAATCAAACCGCCAGTACTCGCGCACGCCGTAGCGGGCATACGCCTCGCGCTTTATAGTGTAGTCCAACTTGCCGGTGGTCTTAGACGCCACTTCAAGCGCGAAGTCGGGCGGCTTGCCGTGATTCTCGATGGAATATCCATTCTCATCGCGTACTCGTTTTACGTCGCAGTCAAACGCCACCACCATATCCGGGATGCGCTTGTCGTCTAGGTTGCTCAGGCTCGGCGCTACCGGGCATTCGCCGTACACCAGCGTGGTTTCAGGGTTGCCGAAGTGTATTTCCAGCGCGGTGAACAGCGATGGCCTGGTTAGGTAGGTGTGGTTTTGCATATCATCCCTCGGCGGATAATCCGGGAACGCGGCGGACTTATCCGGCGTTTTTATCGTTTCCATCAGCGCAGTGGCTTGGTTGACCATAACGAACCTCTTTCGCTAGGGAGCGGCGGGCTTTGTGTTGCAATCGGCAAGTTAAGTATAGCGTATCAGGCTAGGCGCGGGGGTTGCATAGCGGCTTTGCGGGCAGAATGCGCGGCTATCGCCCAAGCGCCCTGCCCGGCAGCGCGCCGGTGTGCTCGCCGCTGTCCACTACGACGCTGCCGTTCACTATGACATACTCAATCCCCACGGGGAACCGCTTGGGCTGCGTGCGCGTGGCGGGGGCGCTTACATTGCGCGGGTGGAATACCGTGATGTCCGCTTTCATCCCGTCCCGCAGGATGCCCCTGTCAGCAAGCCCGATGCGCTGGGCGGGGAATGAGGTCATCTTGCGTATCGCCTCCGGCAGCGACATCTGGTTTTCTTCCCGCACATATTCCGCGAGGATGACGGGAAAGCAGCCGTATGTGCGCGGGCTGGGGAAATCGCCCAGCAGCACGGCGTCGCTGCCGACCATAGACAGCGGATGCGATACAAACGCGGGCAGCGTGTTGCCATTCGCGCCGTCGGAGACATAGCAGGTTTGCAGATCTTCTTCCAGCAGCAGGTCGCATATGGCGTCAACCGGATGCTGGTCGCGCAGCGCGGCTATCGCCTGTATGGACAGCCCCTCGTACTGGTGATTATGCGGGCGCTTGAAGTAGGTGAGCCACACATTGTCCCACGATGGCCCGCGCGGCTGCATCTCTTGGCGCAGGCGGACGCGCGCATCCTCCGACGCCAGCGCCTCTTTCAGCCGCGCCACGCCGCCGTCGTGCGTCCAATCCGGCACCATAATCAGCAGCCGCGTGCTGCCGAACACATACGGGTAGCTATCAAAAGTGACGTCCTGTCCGGCGCCCGCGGCGTCCTCTACCATGCTGATAAGCCCTTGTCCGCCGCCCGTGCTGGGCTGGCGCTGGTAGAAGTGCGTGATATGCACGGGGATGCCGCTGCGGTCGCCGATTTCCAGCGCCTCGCGGAAGGGATCCATATAGCGGTCGCCCAGCCGATAGCGGACATGTGTGTGATAGAATCCGCCCATATTGGCGACATGCTCGCACAAGTCCACGAGTTCGTCCGTGCTGGCGTAGCCGCCCGGCGGATAGTCCAAGCCGGTGGACAAGCCCACCGCGCCCTCCTCCATCGCCTCGCGGATAATCGCGCGCATATCCGCCATTTCGGCGGGCGTGGCGGGCCGGTCGTCCCACCCGACCGCGTTGACGCGAACCGGCGAGTTGCCCAGAATGTAGGCGATGTTCACCGCCGTCTTGCGGTCAAACATAGCCAGATACTGCTCAACGGTCGACCATCTGCCCGGCAGCGGCGGGTTGCCGTCCAGTCCGGAGTTAAGCGCCACGAAATCAAGAAAGTCGTCGTGGCTGCGAAACGGCGCGTATGAGTTGCCGTCAACGCCGATTAGCTCAGTGGTAATGCCCTGCCTAACCTTAGGATGATGCTCAGGCTCGGACAGGATGACAAGCCCGGCGTGGGAGTGCATATCGATAAAGCCGGGGCAGACGACATGCTCGGCGGCGTCAATCACGCGCGCCGCCTCGACGCCGCTGATGTCGCCGCGAAATATCCGAACCGCATCGCCCTCCACGCCCACCGCGCCATAGTAGCCCGGATTGCCCGTCCCGTCTATGATAAGCCCGTTTGTGATTAGCAAGTCCAGCATCGCGTCGCCTCCAAGCGTTGGTTTGCGCGCGCCGGGGGCGCGTCTTTCTGCCTATGTTCGCTTGCGTTGACAATACATCCGCAGCGGCGGCGGCGCAAGCCCGCCCGTAGATTGGCCGCCGCCAATGCGGGATTAAGCCGAGGCGCACATCATAATATATTCTAATAGGATGGGGGTGGCTGTCGGGGGCATACGCCGCCAATGTGGGATTAAGCGCCGAGATGCAAGCCCAATACGCCAAGAAAGCCCCTAAACGGCGGTTGCGACATTTAGGGACTTTCGGACAAGGCGTTGAATTGCGTCATTGCGCTGATTCCTCAGCGGCGTCTTCTTCCCGCTCCCACGAGTCTATGAGGGTGGCGACGCCCAACTCATCCGCGAGGCGCCGCTGATGCGCCGTGATGCGCCGCCCGTATGCCACGGCTATCACCTCTTGCCCAAACGCCCTGCGTAGCGACTCCGCGCCCGCATGCGCGCGGGTGATAGCGTCGTCGCGTATCGTAACCGTCGCCTGAACCGCGAACCAGAGCCTTGACCTGTCCGCCCTTCGCAGCGATTGCACAACCATATCCGTGTTGTTGATGTTGTCCACATCGTCATCGGATATAGCGCCGCGCGATCGCAGCTCCTCAATTTCGTTCTCAAAATCCCGCGCCCTGAAATCGGGCACCCGTATGGACGCCTGAGGGTCCACGCTTACCGCGTGGACGCGGGTGATGTCATACTCCATCGGCAGGCGCGGGAGCAGCCTGCTGTACATCCTGCGCTCAAACGCCTCGCCCCGCACAATCGCCTCGATGTTGGTGACGCGCTTTGTGAGAGCATCGAATTTAGCGTCAGAGGCGTCGAATCTGGCGTCAACGGCGTCGAACCTGGCGTCGACTTCCACAAACTTGGCGTCAACGGCATCGAACCTGGCGTCGACTTCCGCGAACTTGGCGTCAACGGCGTCGAACCTAGCGTCGACTTCGTCGAACCTGGCGTCAAAGCCGTCCATGCGCTTGTCCATGCGGTCTAGCCGCTCGTCAGTCTGGTCTTGCCACTCGGCCATTTGGGTTTGCTGCGTGGCCATTTGGTCTTGCCGCTCGGCCATTTGGGTTTGCCGCTCGGCCATTTGGGCTTGCATAGCCATAACATGCTCCAGCAGCGCGGACATTCGCTGCTGCGTATCCAGCATCTTGGCGTGTGAATCCTCTACCGCCCCAAGCCGAGCGTCTATTGACCGGATAACATCCGGCATTGCAAGCATCTCGTCGGTTAGCACGAACCGCCGCACATCTTCGCGGAACTCTTTGTTGTCCCTCAGCAGCGCAATCAAGTCCGCGCTTGTGTTTATCGTAGTAGCCATATCCCGGTTCTCCTCATTCCTTACTCCCTCTATTATAGCCGCTATAACGCGAAATGAAAGCCCTTGACAGCGTCGGCGCAGCCCCATCTTCTGCTCCCGCGCATTAAATCACCCACGCCGCCCACATCCCACCGTGCGCCTAAAACTTTATAACCACAAGGTTATGCTGGTATAATCAGGCGCGGCGAGGCGCGTTTCCCCGCGAAAAGCGTTGATTGCGCGACAACGCTCTGCAAGCGACGGTCGCGTGGTTGGGATGTTACGCCCCGTCCGCCCGCCCGCCGCTAACCCATTCGGCGCGGGTTCGTTTCAAGGTTTGTATGACGCAACAACAAGAGGTCGCAACACAATGCAGGATATTAAGGGACAGGTAACATCAGTCAGAAATCGCATCGCCGAGATTCTGGTGCGTCTTTGACCTGCCCGCAGACGAAAGAGAGATAACCGCTCTCGAAGAAGAGGCGGCTACCCCTACATTCTGGGATTCGCCCGCCGCAGCGCAACGCAAAATGCAACGCCTATCTTATCTCAAAACCAAAGTGAGCGACTGGCGCAGTCTTGATGAAAAGACGGCGTCGCTGGACGAGATCCTGGCGCTCGCCATCCAGGAAGACGACGATTCGCTGACGGACGCTTTCGCGCAGGAACTCGCTCAGGCGCAGAGCGCGCTCGCCGAGCTGGAGTTCAATCTCACCCTGTCGGGCGACTACGACGACCGCAACGCTATCGTGGCGCTGCACGCCGGCGCGGGCGGCGCGGAGTCGCAGGACTGGGCGGGCATGTTGATGCGGATGTATCTGCGCTGGGCGGAGCAGCGCAACTTTAAGCGCGAAGTTCTGGATGTGTCCGAAAGCGACGAGGGCGGCGTCAAGAGCGCCGTGATGCAAATATCGGGCCAGTTCGCATACGGCTACCTGCAAGCCGAGCGCGGCGTTCACCGGCTTGTGCGCCTATCGCCCTTTGACTCCGACCATGCGCGCCACACATCTTTCGCGCTTATGGAAGTGATGCCCGAAGTGGAAGAGGGCGTGGACGTTGTCATCAACCCCGACGACATCAGGATCGACGTCTTTCGCGCGGGCGGACACGGCGGGCAGAATGTGCAGAAGAACTCCACCGCTGTCCGCATCACGCATCTGCCCACAGGCATCCGCGTCAGCTGCCAAAACGAGCGCTCTCAGCATCAGAACCGCGAAATTGCGATGCGTATCCTGCGCTCGCGGCTTATAGAGCGCGAAATGGCGCAAAAAGCCGAAGAGCTCGCCAAACTCAAGGGCGAGCATATATCCCCCGAATGGGGCAACCAAATCCGCAGCTACGTGCTGCATCCCTACAAGATGGTCAAAGACCACCGAACCGGCTACGACACATCCAACGCCGACGCCGTGCTTGACGGCGACATAGACGACTTCATCAAATCGTGGCTCACCCACAAAATCGGTTCCAACGATTAGTTCATCATAATGAACGCGGGCATCTCAGCAATTGCGAAAGCCCGAAATCTGAAACGCAGGTGGAATGATGCGAAAAATGTTCTTTATTCCAATCCTACTGGTAGCCCTCATCGCGGCGGCGTGCGGCAGCGGCGGAGCCGCCGATCCCGTCGCCGAACCGCCCGCCGCGGCTGCGCCCACATCCGCGCCCACGCAGGCGGCGGCGGATACGCCCGAACCCGCGGCGGATGCGCCCGCATCGGCGGCGGCACCGGCGTCAGCACCGTCCACGTCGTCGCAGTCGTCGGCAAGGGCGTCGTCAGCCCCCGCGCCCTCTGCCCCGGCGCCGGCCGCATCCGCGCCCGCTATGTCCGACGCGGACGCGGATGCCGACTACACCGGCGGTGTGTTCAACCGGCTGTGGTCAGACCCGCCAACGCTTGACCCGCACATCACATCCGACACCACATCCGCGTTCATCGTCCAAGAGGTGTTCAGCGGGCTGGTTACTCTCAGTCCCGAGCTCCAAATCGTGCCGGACATCGCCGAAAGCTGGGACATCAGCGAGGATGGCAAAGTCTATACATTCCGCATCCTGGAAGACGCGCGCTTTCACGACGGATCGTATGTAACCGCGCAGGACTTCGTCTATTCGCTGAACCGCGCGGTGGATCCCGACCTAGCGTCCCCGGTCGCAAGCACATATCTTGACGACATCGTGGGCGCGAAAGAGGCGCTTGACGGCACGGCGACCAGCATCAGCGGCGTCACGGCGATAGACGAGCGCACGCTGCAAATCACCATAGACGCGCCTAAGGCGTACTTCCTCGCCAAGCTCACATATCCCACCGCTTTCGTGGTCGACCGCGACAATGTAGAGTCGGGCGGCGATACATGGACGGACAGCCCCAACGGCACGGGCCCGTTCGCCCTCAAAGAGTACAGGATTGGCGAGCGCCTCATCTTGGAACGCAACCAACATTTCTACCGCGAACCCGCGCGCATTGACGAAATAGTGATGAACCTCGCCGGCGGCCAAGCAATGGCGATGTACGAAAACGACGAGATAGACATCACGGGCGTGAGCCTCTTCGACCTGGAGCGGCTGAGGGATCCGGACGAGCCGCTGTCAACCGAACTGCATGTCGCGCCGCCGGGGTTCAGCGTGTCGTATGTGGGCTTTAATGTGACCATGCCGCCCTTTGACGACCCCGACTTTCGGCGCGCGCTCAACCACGCGGTTGACAAGGAGCTCATCGCAAGCGAAGTGCTGTCCGGCTTGCGCGTCCCCGCGTATGGCATACTGCCGCCCGGCTTTCCCGGCTACGCCGACGACATACAGGGCTTGGAGTTCAACGAAGACCTGGCGAAAGAGTATCTCGCCAAGTCCAAGTACGCCGATCCCGCCACGCGCCCGCGCATCGTGGTAAGCGTGTCCGGCACGGGCGGCGACATCTCCATTGACCTGCAAGTCGTGCTGGAAATGTGGAAGAACACGCTGGGCGTAGAGGTGGAAATCCAGCAGGTTGAGTGGGCTACCTACCTGCAAGACCTCAACCGCCGCAAGTTCCAAGTGTTCGTGCTGGGCTGGAACGCCGACTACCCTGACCCGCAGGACTTCTTGGACATCCTGTTCTATGGCGAGAGCGAAAACAACCACACCGCCTACGACAGCCCTGAGGTCAACGCCTTGCTTGAGCAGGCGCGCGTGGAATCCGACCCGCAGGCGCGCGTGGCGCTCTACAACCGGGCGGAGCAGCGCATCATAGACGACGCCGCGTGGCTGCCGCTCTGGTACACCGGCGAGCGCAACCTGCTGCTCAAGCCCCACATCAAGGGCTATGTGCTATCCCCGATGACCATACCCAAGATGCGGTATGTCTATATCGACGAAGACAGCCGCTAGGCGCGCTTGCAAGCCCTCTCCCGCTAACTTGGGAGAGGGCTAATCTGTTTTGGTGATGTGATGCGCTAATGAGTGATGCGCCGCCCGTTGATGTCTAAATCGCCGATAAGCAAACCAGCCCGGCCTTTGTATCGCCCATCATATCTGCCCCCGCAATTCAGCGCGCTATCTACCCTAATCCTTGCCAATCCCGCCGCGCATCGCCGCCATCCATTGATTTGTGCCATCCGCTATTATGCGCCATCCCCACCTTGCATCCCCAACAATACCAGCTATCCCTAAATAAAATATCAACGCATCCTGACGGGTAGCCACGCCAACCCATAGCAGATATAATCTGCCTATCGCAAACCTTTGCGCCTTAACGCAAACCACGCAGGAGCATACGCGCAACGCAACCGCAGCCTCAGAGAGGTCAGCAATGACAACCAAGCCTATCGGTATCACCAAGACTAGGGACGCATATGAGGGACTAGCCAAGTTCCCTGAATTCCCGCCAAGAGACGATATGCAGAACACCAAGTACATATACAGCCAATCCATCATCACGGCGCTGATGAACTTTCTGGGGGAGTCGGATAGCGTCTATGTGGGCAGCGAAATCCCGCTGGGGTGGGACGCAAGCGTCCGCAAGGGGACGCTGGTGCCGGATCTGATGGTGGCGCTGCATTGCGACGCCAATCGCATGGACGCTCAGGACGGGTATGAGATGCGGAGTCAGCCGAATCCGCCGGAGTTCGTGCTGGAGGTGGCGTCGGTTCACACGGCTGAGCGCGACTATACCGAAAAGCGCGAGGGCTACGCAGGCTACGGCGTGAGCGAGTATTGGCGGTTTGATCCCACCGACGGCAGGCGCTATCCCGCGGGGCTTGCGGGCGATAGGCTGGTCGGGGGCGAGTACGCGCCGATAGCATTGGAGTATTACGGCGCGAATAACAAGCGCGGCTACAGCGATGCGCTAAAGCTGTATGTGTGCTGGGAAGACGGGATGCTGCGGCTGTATGATCCGATGAGCGAGAACTATCTTCGGACGCATGAGGAGAGCGAGGCGCGGGCGGCGGATGAGGCGGCGGCGCGGGCTGATGCTGAGGCGCGGGCGGATTATGCGGACGCAAGGGCGAGCTATGCGGATGCGCGAGTGGATGTTGAGGCGAATGCCCGGCGCGCTGAGGCGGCGCGGGCGGATGAGGCCGAGGCAAGGGCTGAAGTTGAGGCGGCCCGCGCCGACGCCGAGGCCGCCGCCCGCCGCCAATCCGACGCCCTGATACGCCAACTGCAAGAGCAACTCGCGCAACAGCGCCACGACGGATAGACGCGGTGGTTGATGAGCATATGAATAAATATGTTGCCGATATAATCCGTCTGACATACAAAATATGTCAATGGACGCAGGAGCATACACACAATACCGCAGCCTCAGAGAGGTCAGCAATGACAACCAAGCCTATCGGTATCACTAAGCCTAGGGGCGCATATGAGGGACTAGCCAAGTTCCCCGAATTCCCGCCAAGAGACGATATGCAGAACACCAAGTACATATACAGCCAATCCATCATCACCGCCCTTATGAACTTTCTGGGCGAGTCGGATAGCGTGTATGTGGGCAGCGAAATCCCGCTGGGGTGGGACGCAAGCGTCCGCAAGGGGACGCTTGTGCCTGATCTGATGGTGGCGCTGCATTGCGATGCCAATCGCATGGACGCTCAGGACGGGTATGAGATGCGGTCGCAGCCCAATCCGCCGGAGTTCGTGCTGGAGGTGGCGTCGGTTCACACGGCGGAGCGGGATTATACCGAAAAGCGCGATGGGTACGCAGGCTACGGGGTGAGCGAGTATTGGCGCTTTGACCCGACGGATGGCAGGCGCTATCCCGCGGGGCTCGCTGGGGATAGGCTGGTCGGGGGCGAGTATGCGCCGATAGAGTTGGAGTATTACGGCGCGAACAACAAGCGCGGATACAGCGAGGCGCTGAAGCTGTATGTGTGCTGGGAGGACGGGATGCTGCGGCTGTATGACCCGATGGGCGAGAACTATCTTCGGACGCATGAAGAGAGCGAGGCGCGAGCGGCGGATGAGGCGGCGGCGCGGGCGGATGCCGAGGCGCGGGCGGACTACGCCGACGCAAGGGCGAGCTATGCGGATGCGCGGGTGGGGGCTGAGGCGGCGCGAGCGGATGAGGCCGAGGCGCGGGCGGACGCTGAGGCCGAGGCGCGGCGCACGGAGGCAGCTCGCGCCGATGAGGCCATTGCCCGCGCCGCCGCCGAGGCCGCCGCCCGCCGCCAATCCGACGCCCTCATACGCCAACTGCAAGAGCAACTCGCCCAACAACGCCGCGACGCCAACTAGCGCCCGCCAACGCACTCAGACGGCGCATCCCGCGCTCCCCAACCGAAACGCCGCCCCCTCTGATAACCCAACCTAATAACATAACCCAACACCGGCAAACCAAACCAAAAGCAGAAAGGCAAGAACAATGCGATTTATACTAGCGGGCTGCGAATACAGCGGCACATCTACCCTAGCCTTCGCCATAGACGACTGGATGCAGGACGCCATTGGCGCGCGATTTCCCCTCATTCACGACCACTGGAAGATACCGCACACATCCGGCCATCCCCAGCCGGATATGACTGAGGACGAGCGCCAACAGGTGCTGGCGCTCAGCCCCGAGCTCAAAGAGATGACGCAGCGCCACAGCCTCTACTACCACATTCAGCCCAATTCGTGGCTCGGCCCCGACTGGCTCGCCATTGGCTTGCACATAGACGACGCCATCTATAGCCCCGCGTACTTCGGCTACGGCGGCGAGGGCATGGATCACGACCGCAAAGTGGTCTCGCGCCAGGTGGAGGCGAGCATACTGCGGTTCGCCTCCGACATAACCCTTGTGCATGTGAAGGCGTCCGCCGAAACCATAGCCCGCCGCATGCGCGAAAACCCGCATCCGCACAGCGCCCTGCGCGAGCAGGACATCCCCGATATGCTGCGCCAATACGACGCCGCCTGCGCCGAATCCACACTGCGCCACAAGATTGCGCTAGACACCACCGACGCCCCGCTCGCCGATACAATGCGCGAGTTCCAGCAAAAGATAGAGCCGCATCTGACCGAAAACGACCGCTCCCGCATCCTGCTGCGCCGCGCCTGGCGCTAATCGCCGCAAGCCGGCCGCCGCCAACGCTACCCCGTCAATCCAACCGCAACGCCGCCCTGCCAAGCCAATCGCCAACGCCAACCCGCCGACATAAGAGACCGCTATGTGGATATACATCGCCCGCCGCCTGCTCTGGCTGCCCGTGCTGCTGATTGCGACCAGCGTGGTTACCTTTACCCTGCTGCGCTTTGGGCCGGGCGATCCCGCCGAGATAATACTGGGCGCGCGCTACGATGAGCAAGCGGCGGCAAACATCCGCGCCCAGCTCGGCTTGGACAGGCCCTTCGGCGTCCAGTACGCCACATATATGTGGGGCGTATTGCGCGGCGATTTCGGCGAAAGCTACCGCTATCGCGGCCGCCCGGTGTCCGAGCTGCTATTCCCCAAGATGTGGGTGTCGTTCCAGGTCAACGCAGCGGCGATGATAGTCAGCCTCGCCATAGGCTTGCCCTTAGGGTTCTACATCGCCCACAAGCAGGGCAGCTGGCAAGACCCCACGGTGGTCGCCATAGCGCTTGTGCTGATGTCCATTCCCGTGATGATAAGCATCCCATTCGCGCTTTGGGGGCTTTGCCTCAAGTTGCAAATTGTCCCCTGCTCAGGCTGGGGCGGCTTTTGGGATCTGCGTATCATCGTACCCGCGCTCACGCTGGGCATACCGGGCGTCGCAGGCCTAGCGCGCTTTATGCGCGCAAGCACGCTGGACGCCCTGGGCCAAGACTATGTGCGGACGGCGCATGCCAAAGGCCTGTCCAACGTCGCCGTGGACTACCGCCACGTCCTCAAAAACGCGATGATTCCCATCGTAACCCTGCTCTCTTTCGCGCTCGCGGGAATGTTCGTCACAAGCTTTATCGTAGAGTTCATTCTGGGCATCCCCGGCGTGGGGCAGTTCACCATAGACTCCGTGTTCAACCGCGACTACCCAATCATTATGGCGATGGGCATAATCGGCAGCAGCGCTTTCGTGATAGCCAACCTAGCCGCCGATATTGCCTACGCCTACATCGACCCGCGCATACGCTACCATTAGACGCTATCGGCAAACGCCGCCGCCATTAGACGCAGACGGCATAGATAGACAGCGACAGATAAGAGACGGCGATAAAACTTCATACCCCGCAAGGAAACCCGCAAATGGCGCTGACCGAAATCGAGGAAATCGCCCTAGAGCGCGAAAAGAGCAAGGGACACCTGCGCCGCGCTATGGAACGGCTGGTTCGCAAGAAACTGGCGGTTGTCTGCATGATAACGCTGGTGGTTATCTATGCTGCGGGCATATTCGCGCCCGTGGTGGCGCCCTACGACTACACCCAGCCACACTACACCGCCATACGCAAGCCGCCAAGCCTGGATCACTGGGCAGGCACCGACCACGCCGGCCGAGATGTGTTCACCCGCGTGCTGTGGGGCATCCAGAACACGGTCATCATCACCGTGGTCGCTATGGCTACCGGCGGGCTGTTCATCGGCGTTACTATGGGGCTTATCGCGGGCTACTTCAGTAGCAGGATGGACTCGCTCATAATGCGAACCGGCGAACTATTCGCGTCATTCCCCGACATCCTGCTTGTCATCATCTTAGCCACCGCGCTCAGGCCGCGCGTCATCGGCTGGGCGCGCTATGTGGAAGACAATACCGCCCTGGACGGCATTGTGCGCTCCGGCGTTGTGGACTACCTTGTGGTATCGCTTGCGCTGGTAGCGTTTGGCTGGGTGGGAATGGCGCGTCTTGTTCGGGGGCAAGTGCTTTCGCTCAAGCAGACGCCGTACATAGAGGCGGCGAGAGCGGCGGGCGCGTCCACGCAGCGCATCCTGTTTCTGCATCTGCTGCCCAACGCCATAAGCCCCATCGTGGTCAGCGTGTCTATGGGAATGGGGGCACTCATCGGCACTGAGATAATCCTGAGCTGGCTGGGCTTGGGCATACAGCCGCCGCGCCCCAGCCTCGGCACAATGCTGCTGCAAGCGGGCAGCCTGAGCGCGCTGCGCGAAGTGCCATGGATGCTGTTCGCGCCCGGCGCCGTGGCGTGGACGCTTGTGCTGGCATGGAACCTGCTCGGAGACGCGCTAAACGATGTCCTCAACCCCCGAACCCGATAGGCGCGCTATGCAAAGCGATAATGCCGCCAACGCCGCGCCAGTGCCTGAACACGCGCCCGATCTTGAATCCGCGCATAGCGGCGACGGCAAACTGCGTCGCATAGCCACCGCGCTTTCCCCCTACTTCGTAGTCTTCTGCGCCAGCGCCTGCGGGCTGATTATAGAGATAGTGGCATCCCGCATCCTGGCGCCCACAATCGGCGTATCCTTGTTCACCTGGACGAGCATCATCGGCGTAGTGCTTGCGGGCATCAGCATCGGCAACTATGTGGGCGGCATTGTAGCCGACAAGCGCCCTGCCCGATCTACGCTCGGCGTCATACTTATGGCGGCGGGAGTGGCAAGCATCGCAGTGCTGCCTATGGTTGACTTTGTGGCAAGCCTATACGACGCGCTCAGCATAGTCCCGCGCATCCTGCTCATAACATCAACGCTATTCCTGCTGCCCAGCGTCATACTTGGGATGGTTACGCCCGTTGTGATAAAGCTGCGCCTGAGCGATCTTTCGCAGACCGGCAACGTGGTCGGCAAGATATACGCGGTATCCACGGCGGGCAGCATATTCGGCGTGTTCATCACCGGCTTTGTCCTAATCCAATGGATAGGCACGCGCCCCGTGCTGCTTGGCGTTGCGGTATTTCTGATGCTTATGGCGCTGATATTCGGCGGCTTGTGGCGGCTGCGTATCGCCAGCGCCGCGCTGCTGCTGGCGTTCATAGGCATAGCCGCGCTTGGCGTATCGCGCGGCGCGCTCGCTACCGAATGCCAGCGCGAGAGCAACTACTTCTGCATCAAAGTGCGAGAGCGCGAGATACAGGGCAGAGCCGTACGTACGCTTACCCTAGATCAGCTTGTGCATAGTTATGTCGACCTGGACGATCCCACGTTTCTAGTCTATTCCTACGAAAAGATATTCGCGGACATAGCGGTATTCGCGGCGGAGCGCAACCCGCGCCTGAGCGCGCTGTTCATTGGCGGCGGCGGATACACTATGCCGCGCTTTCTGGAACATTCCTATCCGCAAAGCCGCGTTGAGGTGATTGAGATAGATCCGGCGGTTACCCAAGTCGCGCGCGAATACCTAAACTTGCCGGCGGACACCCGCATCATCACGCACAACGCAGACGCGCGGATGGTTGCGCCGGATCTGCCGCGCGGCGCTTACGACATCGTGGTCGGCGATGCGTTCAACGATGTGTCAGTCCCCTATCACCTGACTACATTAGAGTTCAATGAGCAAGTCAAGGCGCTGCTCACAGAGGACGGCGTCTATATGGTCAACGTGGTGGATAAGCTCAGCACGGGCGCGTTTCTGAGGGCATTCGCCCGCACATTGCAAGCCACATTCCCGTATGTGTATCTGCTGCGCGATAGTTATGTGTGGGATGACGATGATAGGTACACATTCGTGTTGGCGTCGTCGGAGCGGCCGTTGACTTCAGCCGACATTCATTTCGCAAGCCACGCCGCCGGGCGCGGCGATCCTGAGGCAATCTTTATGCCCGCCCGCGAATTTCGCGCATGGCAAGACGCCCGCCCCGCCGTCTTGCTCACCGACGATTTCGTTCCCGTGGACAACCTGCTGCTGCCCGTCTATTTAGAAAGCCGCTAAGGGCGATAGCGCAATGCGGGGCCAGCCGCTAATCGCCTAAGCCCGTTGCCGCATCCAACGCGATAGCGCAACGCGGCGATGAGACTGCCGCTAATCGCCCCTAAACCGCCGCCAGTTCCGCGCAGAACGAATCGCTCCAGTTCTTGGACGAATGCTTTCGCACGACCGCCATAAGGCCGCTGTTGCGCCGCCGCCGCTCGGTGGCGGGCATACGCAGCGCCGAATAGGTGGCGTCCGCCGTGCCGTCTATGTCATACGGGTTGACGATAACCGCATCCCGCATAGTTCGCGCCGCGCCCGTGAACCGCGACAGCACAAGCACGCCGGGCGACTTTTCGTCCTGCGCCGCCACGAACTCTTTCGCCACCAAATTCATCCCGTCCCGCAGCGGCGTAACCAAGCAGACGTCGGCGTCGCGGTAGAACTCCGCCAGTTCGCTCTGCGGATACGACCTGTACAGGTAGCGTATGGGAACCCAGCCCGCCTGCGAAAACTGCCCGTTTATCTGCCCCACAAGCCGTTCCACATGCTCGCGCTCCTGTATGTATTCGGGAACGCGAGTGCGCGAAGGAGACGAAATCTGCACATAGGTTATCTTGCCGCCCAAGTTGGGATGGCGCTCCAGCATCCGCCCGAATATCCGCAGCCTGTGCGGTATGCCCTTAGTGTAGTCAAGCCGGTCTATGCCCAGCACAAGCCGCTGGTCGGGCGCGCTGGCGAGCGAGAGCTCATCCGCCAGGCTTGCCGTGCGGCTGGGCGCGGGCTTGAACATATCGGGGTCTATGCCGATGGGATACACGCCCAGTTTCGCCGTCTGCTCGCCGTGCGTGTAGCAGTTGTCCCCCTTGTCCGGCGTGGCGCGAAAGTCGTCCGCGCGCGGCGGCTCATCCCCGTAGGCATACCCATCCCCCGACGCATGCCCGCCAAGCTCAGTGTCCATAGAGTCCACCATATTGCGGAGATAGCGGTCGTCGTGCAGCCCCACCAGGTCGTAGTGCAGCAGCGCCTCCAGCGTATCGCGCGACCACGGCAGTATGCCGAATATGTCGGCGGAGGGAAACGGCACATGCAGAAAGAACCCAAGCTTGCCGCGCCAGCCAAGCCGCCGCAGCTCAAATCCCACATGGAACAGGTGAAAGTCCTGAACCCACACAAGATCGCCCTCTTCCAGCAGCGGCAGCAGCGCTTGGGCAAAGCGGCGATTGATGCGCCGGTAAGCGCGATAGGTGTCCCGCCGGACGACTACGCGCGCGGGAAAGCTGTGCAGCAGCGGCCAAAGCGTGCGATTGGCGTAGCCTGAGTAGTAGAGGCTGACTTCGTCGTCGGACAGGTCTATCGTGGCGAGCTTTGTGTCCCCGAAGTCGGTTATGGTGGGGGTTGACCTGCCGCGCCGCCGCGTGCTGCGGCCGCTCCAGCCGAACCACATCCCGCCGCGCTCGTCCATAGCCGCCCGCACGGCGGTCACCAGGCCGCCCGCCGCCGCCTCGCCTCTGACCTCGCTGTGAAAGTCCGACGCCGGCGGCACGCGATTGGACACCACTATAAGCCGCTGCCGCGCGTTCTCGACCATTATGCCCGCCTTCCCTGTATGCGCCTGGATATGCGCCCTTGTATCGCTAGGCTATGCGCCGGATACGCGCCGCGCCCCGCTTTTGCCGCGCCCTGCCTTGCCCGTTACAGCGGCTCGCGCTTGAACACAACGCGGTCGAGCGCGTACTTGCCGCCGCCGATTACGCCGATGATGCCCGCTATGAGGAACCAAAGTATCGGAACCTCGCCGCCATGCGCCACGAATGCGTTGCCCCCGTCCGGCGGGTTGGGATACAGATGCGGCCAGGGCCAAACCGGGCTTAGCCGCGCGTGAATCCCGAAATACGCGCCCAGCATCGTGAACACGATAGCCCCCGCGCCCAGCCGCGTCAGAAACCCGAACCCTATCAGCAGCGAGGCTATCACCTCTACCCAGCCCGCAATGTCCACCATAGCGCCCCATCCGCCGGGGTTCGCGCCCGCCGGAAATCCCCACAGCAGAAACGCCTTCTGTATCCCATGCAGGAACACCAGCAGCGCGAACAGCGCGCGAAACAGCGCCCAAAACCCGTCCTTGTAGCGCTCCAAATACTTGCCGAATATCGCGGGCTTGTCGGTTCGTGTTGCCATATCGCTCCCCCTTTTCGCCGCGCCAATCGCGGCTTGTGTGCGCCGCCGTATCCGATTCCCCTGCCGCGCCCGTTGCGACTTTATGAGTATGCCATCACCGCGCGGCTATGTCAAACGCGAGTTGCCGCTTGTATTTTAGCGAAAATCGTTGCAAAAGACTTGCAATTTGCAAGATATAATCATTTCGCTAGGCAATGGCTTGCGGCTGCCGTAGGGCGTAGTTGCCATTCCCCTCCAACCTTGCGCCGCCAAGCCAAGCCACGCAGGCGCTATGTGGCATTGTTCGCATCCGCTAATCATTCGCGCTTGTTCATTCATACCTGCTCATTGTTCATACCTATTCGTCATTCGCGCCCGTTCATTGCTAACGCCTATTCGTTGTTCTGCTTATTCATTGTCTATTAAGAATACGAAATATCATTTCTACAATCCCCCCATTCCTGATAAAATGGCGCTATGCAATATCAGGAAGACGCGCCGCCCAATTCCCAATCGCAGCAGCCACCGCAACAATCCCCGTATCAGGACGACGAGAGCGGGCGCGATAGATTGCGCGAGCAAGCGCAGGAAACGCTAGAGTTCCACCTAATCCGCGAGCGGGTGGCGGAGCGCGCGCTGTTCTATCCCGCGCGGCAATTGGCGCTGAGCCTGGCGCCCTCATACGACGCGCGCGAGGTGGCGGAGCTGCAGCGCGAAACCGCCGAGGCGCGCGCCGTGATGGACGAGGGCGGCGAAGTGGATACGCAAAGCGCCGCCGACATATCCGACGCCGTAACCCGCGCCGCGCTTGGCGGCATCCTAGCGGGCGGCGACCTGCTGCAAGTCGCCGCCGCCATCGACGTCCACCGCCGCGCCAAGGCGGGCATCCTCAGCGTCCGCCAACACGCGCCGCTTATGGCGGACATCGCCGCCGGCATCCCCGACCTGCGCGACCTGTCCCGCCGCATCCGCGCCCGCATCGGCCCGCGCGGCGAAGTGCTTGACGACGCCACCCACACCTTGCGCGCGCTCCGTTCCCAAATCCGCCGCGCCTACGGCCGCGTAACCGGCGCGCTCAACGCCTTGATGCAGTCCTCCCAAGCCGAAAACGCGCTGCAAGACAAGGTGATTTCCATTCGCAACGACCGGCTTGTAGTGCAGGTCAAAGCCGAGATGCGTAGCCGCATCCCCGGCATCGTTCACGACGCGTCCAACACGGGCGCAACCTTGTTCGTAGAGCCGGTAGCCACGATAGAGATGGGCAACGAATGGCGCGAATTGGCGCTTGCCGAAGAGCGCGAAATCCGCCAAGTGCTGCGCGATCTTTCGGATATGGTAGGCGAGCATGCGCCCGACATCCGCCGCGCCAACAACCTCACCGCGCGCCTGGACTTCATTATGGCGCGCGCCCGTTTTAGCTACGCCTTGCGCGGCATAGGCGCGGCATCCCCGCCGGGCGGCGTTGGCGATATGTCAGCCCGCCTAATCAACGCCCGCCATCCCCTGCTAGGCAACTCCGCCATCCCCATCAACGTAACCATAGGGCCGGGATGGTCTGTGCTGGTCGTAACGGGGCCTAACACCGGAGGCAAGACGGTTGCCATGAAAACCGTGGGCTTGCTCGCGCTGATGAACCAGTCCGGCTTGCACATCCCCGCCGACGAGGGCAGCGCCCTGCCCGTCTTCGACGGCGTCTATGCCGACGTGGGCGACCGGCAGAGCATAGAGCAGTCGGTATCCACATTCAGTTCGCACATCCGCAATGTCATCCAAATCTTGGACGCCGCCACGCCCAAATCCCTAGCGCTGCTGGACGAACTCGGCACAAGCACTGACGCCGAAGAGGGCTCGGCGCTCGCCAAGGCGATTTTGGAGCATCTCGCCAACAACCGCGTGTCCGCGATAGCCACCACTCACCACCGCGGCGTGGCGGCATTCGCCGAAACCGCGCCCAATATGATGAACGCCAGCGTGCAGCTTGACCCAGATTCCCTCCAGCCCACCTACCACCTGACGCTCGGCATACCCGGCCGCAGCTACGCAATGGCAATCGCCGCCAGCCTAGGCTTGCCCGCGCCGATTATGGACAGCGCGCAAGCCCTGATGGAGCCGCAATACCTGCGCTTTGAGGACTGGCTATCCGAGCTGCAGCGCGAGCGCGCCCAGCTGCAAGCCGCCCAGCGGGACGCCGAACAAGCGCGGTCAGACGCAGACGCGCTCAGAGCGCGGCTTGGCGAGCAGATAGACTATCTGGTAGCGCATCGGCAAGACATCCTGGACGCCGCGCGGCGGTCGGCGCTCTCGCAGTACGACGAGGCGCAGCGGCGGCTCAAGCGCGCCGAGGCCGCCCTGTCTTGGAACGCCGGCGCGCCCGCATCCGCATCCGCGCAAGCCCCCACATCCCGCGAAGACATCGCCCGCCTGCGCCGCGAACTCGCTCAGCAACGCGCCCAGACCGCCGCCGCAAGCGCGCCCGCCCCGGCGCAAGAGCGCCGCCGAACCCTATCGCCCGGCGACGCCGTATTCGTGCGCGGCATGAACCTCAGCGGCACGCTGGTATCGCTGCCCCAAGACGGCGGCGACGCCGAAGTCGGCATCGGCAACGTCCGCATCCAAGTCCAGCCCTCCCGCCTAGCCCTAGCCGACCGGCCCGCCGAGCGCCAGCCTGACCGCCCTCATCAACCCGCCGTCAGCATAGACATCGGCCCCATGCTAGACACCGGCGAGCTTGACATCCGCGGCATGCGCGCCGACGAATCCCTAGCCCAGCTAGAGCAATTCCTAGACAAAGCCGCCCGCGACGGGTTCAGATCCGTCCGCGTCATACACGGCCGCGGCAAGGGCATCCTCCGAAACGTCGTCCGCGAGCATCTATCCCGCCACCCGCTCGCCCGCTCATACGAGCCTGAGGCGCGCGAGCGCGGCGGCGACGGGGCAACGCTGGTGCGGCTGGAGTAGGGGGGCATATACCCTGCCATCCGATAATATGGATATGATAAGAGCGCGGTATGTTATGCTCAGCATGCGCGGCAACCGGCTGAGCTAAAAGGACGCTGCCCCAAATGACAAAAGTGATAATGGCAACGGCAACAACCCTGCTTGCGCTCTGCCTAGCCCTCCAAATCGGATGCGGAGCTTTGGGGCAAGACGTCCCGCCCGCGCCCGTTGCGACCGCGCCTGTGCCAACCGCCGCATCTACTCCCGTGCCCACCCCCGTTGCGTCCGCAACAACGCTACCTACGCCAACCACCGCGCCCGCAACGCCCCCGCCTACCGGCTCGGCGCGAAAGGCTTGTCCACCCTCAACCGCATCCGCCGCGCTGCAACAGCCCGCCGCGCAACTTGTCTCTTACGCCGCTACCACGCCGCCACCGCCGCCAAGTCCCTGGCCCGTCGAAGATCTCATTCCCTTAGTTGATGCAATCGCAAGGGTCTATGTGCATGGCGCGTCTGAGATCGTTAGCGTTGAAGAGAGCGCTAACGCCGATCATTGGGATTGGGGAGGGCTGACAGGACGACCGCCGAGTCGGTATGTGGGCGTTGCGGAGTTCAAATTCGAAGTGCTTGAATGGCTGAAAGGCGGCGATGGCGGCACTGCCGCCGTGGCGCTAACGGTAGTTTCTGCAGCGCATACCGAAGATGTAGCCTGCGCTGAGGGCAAGCGCAACTTTGAGCGCCGCGACAAGCGCTGGGACAATAGAGAGGCTATCGTCTTTATGTACAATAGCCATAAAAGCGTTCCCAGTTCCCAAGAGGGCGGACGCTATTTCTTGAGTTTCCTGGGGGATTACGCGCTTGACGCCTACAGGACTTGGCTGCCTTTGGCGCATTACTCCCAAGCGCCTGGCGCAAGCTGCGAGCCGGAGTTCATGCTGAAAGACCCATGGACTATTGTCGCCCCGGACGCCGCCGCGCCGCCGCCTGAAGTGGAAACGCTAACCTTGTCCAAGCTGAAAAGCCTGCTGGGCCTATCTACTGACGAACTGGGAAAGCGCGCGTTCAGCCAAAGGGGATGGGGGGTAACGAATGAATACGATCCCCCTGAAACAAACCTTTCTACGCTTGGAGCGCGCACTCGCTTGGGAGAGGGAATCTCTCTCATTTGGAACAATCCAGGCACAAATCCCGATGTAGTCGGCTATCGCATATTGCGCCGAGCGCGGTACGAGCCCGAATTCACCGAGTTGGCGGATGTGCCGGTTACGCCGGGCGGCGGCGGTTACGAAGATACGCGAGACATTCAGCCGCAAACCCAATACATCTACATCCTGCGGGCATACGGCGCGGACGGCGACATCGCCGACGCCCGCGTATCCATCACCACCGTCCCCGCGCTGGACCCTCCGGCCGGCGCGAGCGCGGCATCTCCCGACGACGAACTGAAACGCGCGTTTAGCCAAAAAGGATGGACGGCGACCGACTCATACACTTCCCCTGAATCGGTCATTCAGAACCTCACTGCCACTACTCGCTTGGGGGAGGGCATTCGCCTGCGTTGGTCAACTTCTGACGCGAATCACAATGTAATCGGGCATCGCATTATGCGGCGCGCACGGCGTCAGAAAGAGTACACCGAGATAGCGAATGTGCCGGTTGCGGCGGGCGGCTACTACGAAGACACGCAAGATCTTCTGCCCCAAACCGTGTATCTCTACTACTTTCAGGCATACGGCGCGCGCGGGGACATCGTGGGCGAACACGGCGAAATCGCAGCCGCGAGCATATACATCACCACCGTTCCCTATCTGGATATGGATTCGCTTGACGGCCCGCCCGCCCGCGCTGAGTCCGATCTAACTCCAGCCGCCGCGCCCGCCGCGCAATGCGATCCCCCATATGCCGATGCGCCCGCCGCTGACGCGCCCGATCTGCCTTTCCCCGCCGCCGCGCCCACGCTCGAAGAGCGTATTCTGAACGCGGATGTGGTCGCCAAAGTGCGACTTTTGGGCGTTAGTGGACGGCTCTACCATATGGAGAAAGAAGAATATGAAAAGGCGGACGCTCTTAACAACATAGCCGTCATATCCCACCTCGAATGGGACCGTATAGGCATCGATGCTACTGAGCTTGAATTTGAAGTCTTAGAGTATCTGAAAGGCGGCGACGGCAGCGACAAAATATATGGCATAGTCGGGGTATCCACCGAAAACCTCACTTACTCACAAGCCGGTGATGTAAGATTTTTCTATCACGACTCGGTCAGCCAAAACAAGATTTGGGATGACCGAGAGGCGATTGTCATCCTAACGGATCTGAATTCCGACAACATACCGCACAACCACTACTTCATGGGTTCATTCAAATCCAACTCCGTGTCATACTCCCTGTCATCATTTGGCGGCTGGTATCCCGCCGCGCCCGCTGACGCAGCCAATCCCGCAGAGCAGCGATTCCTGCTAGAGGATCCCGAAAACGACGCCGACGGGATGCAGGCCATCCCCACCATAACGCTATCCGAGTTCAAACTCTTGGTGGCATTGCCCGGCGCCCAACTAGACGACGTAACCCCCATCCCATCCCCCGCCGTCATCATCCGCGCCATCCCATTCGCCGCCGAAATCGCCGACACCCCCGATCTGCGAACCAAGGGCTTGGGCTACCGCGACCGCCTAGCCCCCAACAGCGGCATGCTCTTCATATTCCCAAGCGGGCAGGCGTCGTCCTTTTGGATGCGCGGCATGCGCTTTCCCCTCGACTTCGTGTGGATCGGCGCCGACTGCCGCGTGGCGGACATCACCGAGCGCGTTCCCCAGCCCGAACCGGGCGCTCCGGACGCCACGCTGCCCCTCATCAATCCCGCCGCGCCCGCCGTGTATGTCTTTGAGATTAACGCCGGCGAAATAGAGCGGTTCGGCATTGAAATCGGCGATCCCGCGCGCTTTCGCAACATCCGCCCGGACGCCGCCAACAGCCCCGCCGCCGCCTACCCCTGCGACTGCCGCGAAACGGAGGACTGCGATGACCAGCCATAACGATAGCGATAGCGTCCGCGCCGTGTTTATGGGAACGCCCGACTTCGCCCTGCCCGCGCTAGACGCGCTCGCCCACGCCGGCTGCGACATCGTCGCCGTCTATACGCAGCCCGACCGCCGCGCCGGCCGCGGCAAGCGAACAACCCCCTCGCCCGTAAAACAGGCGGCGCTTGAGCGCGGCTTGCCCGTCTATCAGCCCGCATCACTCCGCCGCGATCCCGACGCCCGCCAACAACTTGCGGCGCTGCAACCGCATCTCATAGTTGTCGCGGCATACGGGCTGTTCCTACCCGCCGAAACCCTCGCGCTCCCCCCACTCGGCGCGCTCAACATCCACCCATCGCTGCTGCCGCTATACAGAGGGCCCTCTCCGGTAACAAGCGCAATGCTCGCCGGTGACGCCAAAACCGGCGTCAGCATAATCCTGCTTGACGAGGGCATGGACTCCGGCCCCATCCTGGCGCAGCGCGAAACGCCCATAGGCGCAACTGAAACCGCCGGCGCGCTCACAGCCCGTCTGTTTGATATGGGCGCAGCGCTGCTCGCGGACACCCTGCCCGCCTGGCGCGCCCGCCGCATAGCCCCCGCGCCGCAAGACGAATCCCGCGCCACCACAACCCGCCTGCTATCCCGCGAAGACGGCGCGATTGACTGGCATTCGCCCGCCGCCCAAATCGCGCGGCAGGTTCGCGCATACCACCCCTGGCCCAGCGCGTTCACCCATTGGAACGGCAAACTGCTCAAAATCACAGAGGCGCGCGCCGCGGACGCGCCCGGCATTGCCCCCGATATTGCCCCCGGCGGCGTGATTGCCCTGCCGCAAGGCGTCGCAATCGCCGCCGGCGAGGGCGCGCTGATGCCCCTACGCTTGCAGCTAGAGGGCCGCCGCGCCGTCAGCGCCGCCGAATTCACTCGCGGCTATCCCGATTTCATAGGCGCGATTTTGGGCGCGGGCTGATATAATCCCCTTAGCAATCCCCACACCACACGCGAACTAGCAAACGCAAACGGCGCGAAAGAGATTAAAAGAGAGCGGCGAGCAGTCTATCTGCCTATCCCCTTGACAGGCTAACCCGACTAATCCAACAGGAGGCGCGATATGGACAAGGCGCTGGCGGGCGTGAAAATACTTGATATGAGCCGCGTGCAGGCGGGCCCTTCCTGCGCCCAGCTGCTCGGCTTTCTCGGCGCGGATGTCATCAAGCTGGAAGACACTATGGGCGGCGACAATACCCGCTGGGAGCAGGCGCACATTGACGGCGTGGACAGCGTCTATTACACGATTTTCAACAACAACAAGCGCGCCCTCACGCTCAATCTCAAAACCGAGCGCGGCAAGCAGATATTCGACGGCTTGGCGCTATGGGCGGATGTTGTGCTTGAAAACTTCTCCAAGGGCGTAATGGAGCGGCTGGGCATCGGCTACGACCGGCTGCGCGAACTCAACCCGCGCCTCATACACGCCAGCATCAAGGGCTTTGGCGAGTACGGCCCTTGGAGCGACTACCGCAGCTTTGAGCTCGCCGCCCAAGCCACCGGCGGCGCGACCGCAGCCAACGGCTACCCCGACCTGCCGCCCATATCCTCCCCCATCGGCGCGGGCGACTCCGGCACCGGCTTGCACACCGCCATCGGCATCTTGGCCGCCCTGCGCCAGCGCGACCTCACCGGCGAGGGGCAGCATATAGAAGTCTCAATGCAGGACGGCATCGTCAACCTGATGCGCTACCGCCTCATCCGCAGCCTATCGCTCGCAACCCCCAATGTGCGCCCCGGCGACCGCCCCGGCGAGGGCATCCCGACCGTATTCCCCTGCGCTCCCGGCGGCTCCGACGACTATGTGATGATCCACATGACCGGCGCGCTGTGGGAAACCGTGCTTGCCATAATCGGGCGCGCCGACCTCATCGGCGACGAGCGCTACTCCACCCACCAAGCCCGCTGCGAGCGCTCCGACGAAGTGGTCGCCATCATAAGCGAATGGACGCTAGCGCGCGACAAGTACGCCGCGATGGAGGCGCTCGCCGAGGCGGGCGTCTGGTGCGGCGCGGTCATCAGCCCCGAAGATCTGCTTGACAACGACCACCTCATCGCCCGCGAAATGATAGTGCAAGTGGACGACCCCGCGCGCGGCGCTTACCAAATGATAGGCTGCCCCGTAAAACTCGAAAAATCCCCCGTCCAAATCCAACCCGCCCCCCTCTACGGCGAACACACCGACGAAATCCTAACCCGCGTGCTAAACATCCCCGCAAGCGAACTGCCGGAACTGCGGCGGGAGGGGGTTATAGTGTAGGGAATTGGTAGGAGCTAGAGCAAGGAGGGATACTATATCCCTCTGCTCTTAATCTGCTGCCCATCGGTCCTCAAATTGGTCGTTCTCCATTTTGAGGGACTCTCGGTATGCCTGATGCGCTTCGCGTCCACCTGGCAAACCAGGGAGCATCGCAAAGTACGCGGAAACTGCCTGACGAAGTCCGGCTAAGCACGTCTTTGTCTTAATCCAGTTCTGTGGACTGAACACGCGGTTCGGTTGCTGTTGTTCATCTGCAGCTGAGATCAAAGCAGTGTTGAGGCATGCGCCTGCCGCATCTACAACGTGATCTATCAGGTTTGCTGAATGGGCTATTTCATATGCTATTGCAGGATCGGGCGCCCTTTGGCCTTGGCCGTTCAATATGCAAAAGCATAGTGATACTGCGTACAAGTGATGATACGGAGCATATGCTCGCATTGCGAGTAGGGACTCGTTCAACCCAAGCGGGTTGTCGTTATCCTTATCCCAGCGTTCCCAAACTTTACGCATCCACGCTGAAAGGGCATGCGCTTTTTCAGGAGCATATTCCCGGTCTCGGCGAAACAGTTGCTCGAAGTGCTTATCGAAAATCCGTGTCTCGCTGTACGAGAGATTGGGGCGTTGGGAATGCCACGCAATCAGGTATTTGCCGAGGTCTAGGAGGTCAATGACCAAATCTTTAGGCCTGTCGGCGGGCGCTTCTTCACCGCGTTTCGTGATGAAATATCCCTGGGGATACCTTTGCTCATACGCTCGCTTCAATGAGAGCACTTTTCGGTCGTTGCTTCGTAGGTCTCTGGGTTTGACAGCGCTCTGCGAGTTAGTAGAAACGCTGATTCTGTCAGCCCGGTCACGCTCCGGTGTTTCGTAGAAACGAAACATGACAAAAGCGTCGTCTAGCTCTTTCACCTTTTCGCTACACGAAAGTATCGTGTTGAGCGACTGGCAACCGTTCACGACATTCACACCCTTTACGGTCAGAAGACCGTTTGATATGTCCATGTCGTTGCAGATTGCTGTGATGCCATTATGGTAGAAGAAGAAGTCGCTAGAATCCTCTCCGTATATGCTGGCTTTGATGCCTTTGTTGACGCGGTTGCTCAATCCTAGCGACTGGCGGACGTTTTTCTGGAATAGCGTACCGTCTTTAATCCCAGGAAAACGGATGCAATCCTTCAGTGGCACTGCGGCGATTACGCAACGCGTTCCGCCAATTTCCATAGACATGTACTTGTCAGAGTCTAGCTGAAGTGCATGGCTGACCAGCGGGTTGTCCCGTTCAAGCGCGATGTCATAACGCCGTTGCAATTCGTCAGAGTCGACGACTTGGATTTCTGCAGGAAAATCCTCATCTCCGGCGAGTATTTCCTGAAATTGGGCAAGATCGGCATTCGCTGCCTGAGTAAATTGCCCCGTAATGATCAGTTCGAAGCACACGTTGTACTCTTCTTCAAGAGCGGTAGCGACTTCGACCAGACGCCTCTTCAACTTCTGGTTGCCTGTCTCTTGCAAATGCACGACGTCTCTCAATCGCGCCCAAGATGCAAGCACTTCCTGCAATGGCCCGGAATCTACGCTCCCCTTGCCCACGAATTTGCCTTGAATAACATAAACAGTGCGATTGTCGTCGTCGACAACCAGCGCATCTATCTGTTTGTCATCAGGGCCGTCGGTAACATCTTCTTTTGTTTCTATTATATCCCGGCCGTGTATATTATGGACGTACCAGGCTACGAAACGTTGGCCATCATTCGGGAACGAATCCTGAAAGAACCCGACATCTGTAATGTCTTTTTTGATCTTATCGTACATAGCGCAAGCGCACCCTTTTATTGTTTTCGTATCATCATTAGTATAAAGGATTAGCGTCGGACTTGGCAAGGGATATCGGCAAATTTTTTTAACATGCCCGCTAACCCTCTGACGCTTGCCCATTAACCGCTTCTAGTATGATAAACTACACGCCACATACAGCGTTAGGAACAAACGCCTATGCCAGCCCTAGACGGAATGCGGATAGCCATACTTGAGGCGCGGATGAGCGGCGCGCTCGCCGGCCTGATAGCCAAGCGCGGCGGCGTCCCCGTATGTGCGCCCGCCGTGCGCGAGGCGGACATTGATTGCGCCGCCGACGTCGGCAATCTCATAGACGCGCTTGAAAGCGCCGCGCTGGACGTCGTCATATTCCAAACCGGCGTAGGCGCGCGCGCGCTATTCCGCGAGGCGGACAAGCTTGGCAGACTGGACGCCCTGCTATCGGCGCTGCAAGGCATAACAACCGTATGCCGAGGCCCCAAGCCCACCGCCGCGCTCAGGCAAGCGGGCGTCCAAATATCCGCCAGCGTCGCCGCCCCCTACACCACCCGCGAGCTGCTGGACGCCTTGGCTGCCATCCCCGTCAGCGGCAAGCGCGTAATGGCGCTGCAATACGGCGAGCGCAACGCCGCCCTGATAGACGCCCTGCGCCGCCAAGCCGCCAGCGTCAACGACCTCTGCCTCTACGAATGGCAACTCCCCGACGACACCGCCCCCCTGCGCTCCCTGGTTGACGACCTGCTAAACGACAACATAGACGCCATCGCCTTCACCAGCCAAGTACAAATACGCCACCTCTACCAAATCGCCGCCGACCGCGGCATCCCCACACAAACGCTATCCGCCGCCCTAAACGCCCGCGCCATCGTCGCCGCCGTCGGCCCCACCTGCGCCGCCGCCCTAGCCGAGCGCGGCGTCGCCGTGGACAGCGCCCCCGCCCACCCCAAGATGGGGCATATGGTAGCGGCCCTCGCGGAGTACGCGGAGGCTAGGCGGGGGGTTACGGCGGGCTGTTAGCAGACTAGTCTCGGGGCGCATAGCCCACGAATGTTGCCAGCCTGCGTGATTTATATCAAACTATTAAGATATAGTCGCGCATATCGAGGCAAGACACCCTCGCATCGGACGACTGATAACCCGACACGGAGGCGTTAAGCAACTCCAGTATCAACAGAGTCCGATTTCTCGCCTCTGAGTATCATGTAACCCTGTTGGTTAGTTACATGAGTTGCTATGCGTTTGATTAAGTCGGTTTTGCGCTCTTTGCTACGAGTTTGCAATCCAATGGAAGACGCCAGCTCAGTCAGCACTGACAAAGGCTCCTTGGACTTTTCGATTATCTCCGCGATGTCGCCATCGATTGAATCAGCAACTCTTTCCTTGAGCTTCAGCGCCCGTGCCTTAGCGTCTTTCGCGCCGTTGACTTTCTTGCCATTGGAGGCGCCATGCACTCCTCTAATGCCCATCATCTTCCTGAGATGAGCATCGTTGACTGCGCGATCCGCCAATATGTCGAGACGGGATAGCCCTTGAGACAACCTCTGACTGGATTCAGCAGTTGGAAAAGCTTCAACCAAAGCCTGAAGTTCTTCCAAGAACTTTGCCGTCTCATTTAACGTTTGGAGGAGTTCGGCCTTCTCTTCCTCAGTGGGCAAAGAGACCAATAGGGTCCTTAACCCTTTGAACAAGGCTTCAGTCTGGTAAGGAGATGTGCGATTCATAATTCTGCTCCTGCGAACATAGCGGACAACCTTTATGGAAGCATCGCCATTAACTGACGTGTTATTTCAGGATATTCATTATTGCGCCTTACCCTGCGAGCGTTATCGGAATCGTGCTCCCAAACCGGAAGTCTGTTTTCAGCAGCCTCGCTGTAGCCAATCAGCTCCGTGGTGTATTTTGAGACGACTTTTTGTTGAGCATACGCTTCTGAAGAAATTGCCGTCATTGTATCCAAATGCGTTGTTGTGATTCGACTCCCGCCAAGCCGCACCTTAACAAACACGATTGCGCCCAAATCGGATATTGGACGCCCAATATCCTGCCCCGCAAGCGTGTGAGCGGCTGTTATGCCTTGACCTATTCTATGTACTTTATTTATTAGGATGTTCAATCCGATAGTCGATAGATGGTCTGGCACGGCAGTGACAATATAGTAGTCGCTGGCGTGGAGAGCGTTCTGAGTCATCAAGTACAAATTCGGTGGGCAGTCGATAACTACCCAATCGTATCTGCCTTCGGTTTCTTCGATCACTCTCTTCAAGAAAGACATCTCTCTGATGTATCTTTGTGCGTCTTTCCTGAGTGCTTGCGCGGTAGGGAATGTCCCAACCACTTGGCTACCGCCCAGATCTTCGCCAAGCAAGTCTATGTCGCACGGAATCAGGTCTAGTCCGGATATTGGGTAGCGCCCAACCGTGACAGGTTGATTCCAAATAAAGCGCCTAACATCGAGAGATTGGCGATCTACGTACCGATCGTAGAGATTCTTGATTGTTCCTGGACTATTCTTGCGCCGCTGCCATTGCGGAATAGTAGCGCACAGAAATGTGAGGTTAGTCTGAGGGTCAATGTCGATCATCAGAACTTTTTGATTGTAATGCTGAGCCAAAGAGCAGGACACATGGTAAGCCGAGGTAGTCTTTCCAACCCCGCCTTTGTAATTTATGAAAGAAACGACCTTAGTCATAGTCGCTAGTTCCTTTCAGTTCAGTCAACCGAGTGTCCCATACCCATTATACGCTACATTGGGATTTATACAACCTTATGGCGGTAGCGTTTTTCACTCAAGAGGGAAAATCTACCACCATAAAGCTATATTGCGCGCGTTACCTCCACCCCTCCGCGTCGTCCGCCGGCCGATAGCCCAACACATCCCACGCGCGGGGGGTGTCGTAGATTTTCCATTTGTTGGCGGAGGCGCCGTAGAAGATGTCGAAGCCTATGGCGTCGGCGTCTATGCAGCGCTCTACTAGGGCGGCTATGTCGCGGTGGCTGAAGAAGCTTACGTAGCTGCGCGCGTCCTCGCCGGGCTTGTCTTGGGGGCTGGTGGTGCCGAAGCGGATGCAGATTACCGAGATGCCGAAGTCTTCGTGGAAGTAGCGGCCTAGCGCCTCGCCGAATATCTTGCTGACGGCGTAGGGGCCGTCGGGCCGGTCGGGCATATCGGCGGTGATTAGGGGGACGGCGTCGGGGTCTATGCCGTCGTACTCGCCGGCGGCGATGGAGGCGTAGGGCTCGTCGCGCTCGTACATGCCGCTGACGTGCATTGAGCTGAAGAAGATTATGCGCGAAACGCCAGCCCTGCGCGCCGCCTCAAAGACATTCGCGGTGGCTATCACATTGTCGGGCATTAGCAGATCCCATCCGATGTCGGGCGTGTGGCGCGGCTCGGCGGCGAGGTGAATCGCCACATCCTTGCCCTCAAAGGCGGGCGCGATGGCGTCAAGGTCGGTCAAGTCCGCCTTTACCGAATCCAGCCCCTCCAGCGCCACGCGGTCTATGCCGCTGAACTCGTACTTGTCGCCGAGATGATCCCGCAGCACTTTGCCTATCCTGCCGCCAAAGCCCGTTACGATAACCCGTTTCTTGTCAGCCATTCGCAAGCCTCCCGCCCGATACTGCCTTGCTATTGTCTTGGATATTCCCGCGCCGCGTTTCGTCATCATCAACCCGTCCAATCATCCCAATCATAATATAGGCGGCGGCGCAGGGCAACCGCGTCTAGGCTGCCTTGCCCGTATTCGCGCGCGCCTTTCCTTATTTATAGCCATCCGAAACCTCCGCCCTTGCCCTGCGCCCGCCAAACGGGTATGGTAGCCTGCACAATCCCGAACCGCCGCAATCGAGCGGGCGGCATAACTCCGAACCGCGCTTGCCCACGCGCATCCTATCCCAACAAAGCCTATGTCTATGTCTATGCCCCATCCAACCATCCTTGACCGCATCGCGGGCGGCGAAACGCTTATATCGGACGGCGGCGCCGGCACGTATTTGCAGCGGCATGGGCTGGAGCCGGGCGGCTGTCCGGAGGCGCTCAATGCCGCCAATCCCGACGTCGTGCGGCGGATGGCGCGCGAGTATTTCGCGGCGGGCGCGGATATGGCGCTCACGAACTCTTTCGGGGGCAGCCGCTTTATGCTGGGCAAGTACGGCGTGGGCGAGCGCGCGTCCGAACTCAACCGGCTTGCGGCGCGGCATGCCCGCAGCCAAGCGCCGCCGGGTTGCCATGTGGTGGGATCGGTTGGGCCTACCGGCGAGTTCTTGGAGCCGCTGGGCGAGTTGTCCCCGGCTGAGATGCTGGACGCTTTCCAAGAGCAGGTTGACGCGCTTGTGGAGGGCGGCGCTGACGCGGTTGTGATAGAGACGATGACTGCCTTGGAAGAGGCAAGGCTCGCCGTGCAAGCGGCGCGCCGCCATTCGGGGCTGACGATTATGGCTACGATGACATTTGACAAGGGGCCGCGCGGCTTTTTCACGATGATGGGCGTGACGCCGCAACGCGCGGTTGCTGAGTTGCAGGACGCCGGGGCGCATATCGTAGGCGCGAACTGCGGGAACGGAATTGATGTTATGCTGGAGCTCGCGCGCGAACTGCGGGCGGCGACGGACGGGGCGCTGCTCGTCCACTGCAACGCGGGCATACCGGCGGTGCGGCGCGGCGAAATCGTGTATCCCGAATCGCCCGAATATATGGCGGGGCGCTTTCGGGCGCTGGCGGATGAACTCGGCGTGAACATCGTGGGCGGATGCTGCGGGACGGGGCCGAGCCATATCCGCGCGATAGCAGACGCCTTGCGCGAATAGCGCCTGTCAATCTCATAGCAAAGCCGTGATAGCAAGCCAAATAGCAGGATAGCAAAGCCGCCCTCAGCGCAGGCATCCAAGCGCCTATGAACGCCAATTGGGACAACCAGTTCCGGTTCTTTGACAACCGCGAAAAGTATCTGCTGTTCGTTACCACTTGCAACGAAAAGCAGGTGATAGCCGAGCGCGTGGCGATGGATACGATGTATCTGCAGCCGGTTCAGCCGGCGCTGCGCGTGTTTGACGCGGGGATGGGCGACGGCAGCGTCCTCACGCGCGTTCTGATGAATTTGCATCACCGCTTTCCCACCGTGCCGATGCTGGTGGTGGGCAAAGAGATTAGCTACGAGGATGTTCGCATCAGCTTGGAAAAGATGCCGGATAGACTGGTGGAGCATCCGCTTACGGCGCTTGTGGTTACCAATATGTTTTACTCGGAGGCGCCTAGCCTGCGGCCGAACTCGCGGCGCAATAGGGAGCGCTTGAACTGGCTGGATGTGGCGCTGGAGGGCGATACGGCGTATGACTTTCATGAGCAGATACGGGCGCTGGAGTGGCGGGTGCGCGATTGGTGGCAAACCCGCGTCAGCGCGCGCAGCGGCAATCCCGTTTATAACGAACCCTCCGTCTTGGTTATCTATCGCAAGGATCATCAGTGGCCGCTGGCGCCGGTCATACCGCGCCGGGGCGAGGACATCCGGCGCGAGTATGACCTGATTATCGCGGCGCAGCCGTTTCGGGCGCGGCTGGCGAAGGAGGTTAAGGTTCGCAATGTGCTTGCGCCGCTGTCGCTGTCGCTGGCGTCGGGCGGGATTATGGTGGTTATCCAGTCCACGGGCAAGGATCCGGGGATGGAGATCATCCGGCGGATATGGGCGGGTGAGCGGCCGTTCCGGACGCCGCGCTTGGATTTGCTGCGGGAGCTGCAGGCGCAGGTGGGGGAGCGCGCGCCGGATTTGAAGTATGTGAGTTATGTGGATTCGCGGGCGGAGTTCCGGTATTTCCTGCAGCTGTCGGAGGCGGCGAGCGCGGGGGCAATCGGCACATCGGCGATACTGGCGGCGTGGAACGCGGCGGTGTATGTGGCGCAGGTGGAGGATGAGCGGCTGGCGGACGCTATGCGTGATGGGGCGTATTTGGATGTGACGGCGCAGGTTTTGCATAAGTATGGGGGGCTGTGGTTCACGGATGAGTCGTTTATTGTGACTAGGCCTTGACGCAGGGCGAGGTTGGGCCGCCCGGCTTTTGGGTTGGTTGGCGCGCGTTGTTTTGGTTGGCTTTGGTTGCGGCTGATGGCGCAAGGCGGCTGAGTTAAGGGCTGCGGGATTTAGGGTCGGGGTCGTCCTCAGGCGCGTTTGGGTTTTTCTGGCGCAGTCGGTTTTGGATTATGGCTTGGCGTTTTTGGAAGTTCGCCTCGGCTGTGATGGCGTCGTAGATTTGTTCGTGGGTTAGGTTTTGTTTGGGGATGCCGGCGGTTGCGTGGTGGTTTTCTAGGGCGGTGTCTAGGTCGACGTTGGGGTTGCGGGCTAGGGCGTTGGCGACGGCGGTTGCGCCGCGGTCGGATATAGGGGCATCCGCGCGGGTGGTATCGCCGTCGCTGTTGCCATTCTCGCCGTTCTTGTTGTTGTCGTTGCCGCTGTTCTTGTCAGTGGCGTCGGCGTTCTTGTAGTTGGCGGCGCTCTCGCCATTGGCGGCGTCGGCGTTGTTGCCGATAGCAGCGCTCTCGCCGTTGTTGGCGTCGGCGTTGTTGGCGTTGGCGTCTGCGCTATTGCCATTGCCGTTGTTGCGGTTGGTGGGATTGTTGCTGTCTAGGGCGTCGGCTTTGGCTTTGGCCTCTTTCTTGGCGGCTTTTTTGGCTTTCTTGTGGGCTTTCTTGGCGGCTTTGCGCTCGGCGCGCTCGGCTTGGCGGTGGGTTTGGTCAAGCAGGGCTAGGACGCTCGCCTCTTGCTCAGGGGTGAGCGGAGTGGGCGGCTTGCGCTCGGACTCGGCTAGGACGCGTTCCGTTTCTTGGCGCTGTTTCTCGTCTAGGCCACGGTAGTATTGTTCTATGTCGTCGTGGGTTATATGATCCCAGGCGACGTCGATGCCGCGCCAGAGGAGGTGCTTGATGGCGCGGAGGCGCTGGGTTTGGGTGTAGGGGGTGGTTATGATTTCATTCCAGGCGTTGAACTTGGGGTTGTCTATGACATGGAGCATGTAGGTGACCAGGCTGATGCCGTCCACTTTTTCGCGGAGGTCGTTGGCGAACTGGTCTTGGAGGATCCGCTCTTCCCTAGCGGAGGTCGTCGGGTAGTAGGCGTAGGGGTTTTGGCTGCCGTAGCCGCGCTTGAAGAGTTCTTCGGCGGCGGCGAATTCGTGGTGGGGTTTGATTTGGGTCGCCTTTTGGTGTTTGAGCTCGTCGGGGTTGGCGCTGGGGAAGACGTAGCGCGGCTGGGTCATGTCGTCTAGGTGGGTGATTAGTTTGCGGCCGTTGTCGGTGGCTTGGCGTATGTATCTGCCGGTGTCCCAGTTGACGATTTCTTTGGTGGTTATTTTGGGCTTTTGGGGCTTGGGCGCGTCCTCTTGGCGGATGGCGCGCGTGGGGGCGTCGTCTGGGACGGCGCCGGCCATCAGGTCTAGGCGCTCGTTTGCCTTGTAGATTAGGTAGGGTTTGGCGTCGGGGTATTCGCCGTCGACGAAGTCTTGGTATTTTTGGGCGATGGTTTTGCAGTTGTTGGTGATTTTGTGGACGAAACGGGCGAGGTCTTGGCGCATAGCCTCTTGCTCGGATAGCGCCTCGTCTCTGGTTATGTGGTTGCAGGTTGCGGTTGTCATGTTTGTTGCCTCCAAGCCTCCCCGCCGGGGACCCTACTTTTTTGGAAAAAAGTAGCAAAAACTTTTGGGTGGGTGTTTGATAATTTGTTCTGGTATGAGAATAGCGGGGATAGTTGGGCTGTGTCAAGGGTTGTTTTCAATATCTTTCAAAATCGGATGTTGGCAATAGTTTGCAAAGCGCTTATAATTAGGCGGCGCGGCAAGACCGCGCATAGCAATGTGCATAGGCGGCGGCAATGCCGCTTGTATCAAGGAGGGGAATTATGGCGGCGCGGATTGATTTTAATTGCGATATGGGGGAGAGTTTTGGGATGTATAAGATGGGGTTTGATGAGGAGGTGATTAAGCACATTACGTCGGCGAATGTGGCTTGCGGGTTTCATGCGGGGGATCCGATGTGGATGCGGCGGACGGTGGATTTGGCGCAGGCGCATGGGGTCGCTGTGGGGGCGCATCCGAGTTTTCCGGATTTGGCCGGGTTCGGGAGGCGGGATATGGGGGCGACGGCGGCCGAGGTGAAGAACGACATCACCTATCAGGCGGGGGCGCTGCAGGCTTTTACGGCGGGCAAGCGGCTGCAGCATATCAAGCCGCACGGGGCGATGTATAATATGGCGGTTCACGATGAGGCGCTGGCGCGGGCTATCTGCGAGGCGATATTGGAGCTGGATGAGAGTATCATTCTGCTGGCGCTGGCGGGCTCGCGGTGGGTGGACATCGCGGAGGATATGGGGCTGCGCGTGGCGCGCGAGATTTTCGCGGATAGGGCGCTGACCGCCGAAGGGGCGCTTGTGCCGCGCTCTCAGGCGGGGTCGGTGATTCACGATACGGCGGAGGTGGTGGAGCGCAGTTTGCGGATGGTTACGGAGGGCAGGGCGACGGCGATTACGGGCGAGCGCATCGATGTGCGGGCGGATAGCCTGTGCTTGCACGGGGATACGCCGGGGGCGGTGGACATGGCGCGGGCGCTTAAAGCCGAGCTGCAGGCGGCGGGGGTGGAAATTCTGCCGGTGGGCGAGCTGCTTTGATTTACGCCGAACCGAAATTTCTGCCGGCTGGGGACGCGGCGCTTGTGGTGGAGCTGGGGGACGAGATTAGTCCTGAGATAAACCGCAGGGTGCGGTCGCTTAGCCTGGCGCTGGAGCGGGGGGGCGTTGCGGGCGTGTTTGATTTTTTGCCGACGTATCGGTCGGCGCTGGTGTTTTATGATCCGCTGGCGGCGTCGGCGGCGTCGGTGCAGGATGCGATGATGGGGCTGCTGGAGGCGGCGGACGAGGGGGACGACGCAGCGCCGCAGGTGGTTCATATTCCCGTGCTGTATGGGGGGGATATGGGGCCGGATATTGGGTTTGTGGCAGATAACGCGGGGGTGTCTGAGATGGATGTGGTTGGGATGCACTCAGGGGTTGACTATCTGGTGTATATGATGGGGTTTAGTCCGGGGTTCGCGTATTTGGGGGGGCTTGACGATAGGCTGGCGACGCCGCGATTGCAGTCGCCGCGGGGTGAGATACCGGCGGGGGCCGTGGGGATCGCTGAGGCGCAGACGGGGGTGTATCCGGTGGCGAGTCCGGGCGGGTGGCAGCTGATTGGGAGGACGCCGGTGGATCTGTTCGATGCGGGGCGCGAGCCGCCGGCGCTGCTGTCGGCGGGGGATTATGTCCGGTTTGTGGCGCTTGAGGGGGAGGCGGAGTTTCGGGAAATTCGGCGGCAGGTTGAGGCGGGGGAGTATCGCGTTGTGCGGGAGGCGGTGGCAGAATGATGGCGGCGAGACCGGCGCTGGAGATTTTGCAGCCCGGAATGCTGACGACGGTGCAGGATACGGGGCGGTATGGGTATCAGCGGTTTGGGATGCCGGTGGCGGGGGCGATGGACGGGTTCGCGCTGCGGGCGGCGAACCGGCTTGTGGGGAATTCCGATAGGGCGGCGGGATTGGAGATGACGGCGCTGGGGCCTCAGATACGGCTGTTGGACGACGTTTGTCTTGCGGTCGCGGGGGCGGATGTCGCGCCGCTGGTGGATGGGGAGGCTGTTCCGATGTGGCAGCCGATACTCGCGCCAAGGGGGAGTTTGCTGGCGTTTCAAGCGCCGCGCGATGGGCTGCGGGCGTATCTGGCGGTTGCCGGGGGCGTTGCCGTGCCTGAGGTGATGGGCAGCAGGTCGACGTATGTCAAGGCGGGGATTGGCGGGCTGGAGGGGAGGGCGCTGCGGGCGGGGGATGTGATTAGCGCGTATGAGATTGCGGGGGAGTTGAGTGCTCATCGGCGAATGCCGGATGGGGGGATTCCCGTGTATGGTGGGAAGGCTGAGTTGCGGGTTGTGCTGGGGCCTCAGAATGGGGCTTTTACGCGGCAGGGGGTTCGGACATTTTTGACTGCCGAATACGCGGTGTCTATTCAGTCGGATAGGATGGGGTATCGGCTGGAGGGGGCGGCGATTGAGCATAGGGATGGGGCGGATATTGTGTCGGACGGGGCGCCTATGGGGGCGGTGCAGGTTCCGGGGGATGGCAAGCCGATTATTTTGATGGCGGATCGGGGGACTACGGGGGGGTATACTAAGATAGCGGCGGTTATCAGCGCGGATTTGGATAGGGTGGCGCAGGCGATGCCGGGGGGAGCGGTTGCGTTTCGGGCGGTGACGTTGGAGGAGGCTAGGGTTGCGCTGCGGGAGCGGGAGGGGGTTTTGGATGGGATTGCGGCGCCGGCTCGGCTGGCGGTGGTGTCGGATGGGGCGGTTTCTGATATACTGGATGGGGGCGGCGTTCCGATAGCCCTTACGAGCGCCGCCCCGATAGCGCCGATTATGCGGCGCGGCAGAGGGCGGGCGCGCATAGATGGGGAAGAGTTCGACCTGGATATTACGATACGGCGGGTGAACAGGGAGGGCGATTAGGACGCAGATTAAATCGGACGAACCGCGAGGGCAATCGGGGCGACGATTAGGCAGGGCAAACTAATCAGGCCGACTAAGCAGGGCTAACGAACTATGCCGATTGAACTGGTCAAACTAATCACGCCAACTAAACAGGGGCAAACTAGCCGGGCAAAGCAAGCCGGGAGCGATAGATGAGCGATATTAAGGATAAGCGGATAGCGGTGTTTGGCGCGGGCGCGGCGGGGAGTTATATCGGCGCGTTTTTGACGAGGGAGGGGTATGACATTACGCTGATTGATATGTGGGGGGCGCATGTGGATGCGATGAATGCCGACGGGCTGCGCGCGTCTGGGAGTCAGGGGGATTTCACGACGCCGGTGAACGCGGTTCATCTGGCGGACGCGTGGCAGATAGGGCAGCCGTTTGACATCATCTTTTTGGCGATGAAGTCGTATGATACGGAGTGGTCGTCGCATTTCGTCAAGCGGATGCTGGCGGCTGACGGCGTGGTGGTGAATAGCCAGAACTGCATGAATGACTTGCTGACGGCGTCCATCGTGGGGTTTGAGCGGCAGATAGGGTGCATAATGTCGGGGATAACGGTGGCGCTGTGGGAGCCGGGGCATGTTACGCGGGGGGGAGCGCCGGGGCGCGATAGGGGACACGACGTATTTCGGGTGGGTGAGCTGCATGGGAAGATAACGCGGCGGGCCGAGGGGATCGCCGAGATGCTGGGGTGCATAGACGGGTCGCGGGCTACAAGCAACATTTGGGGGGAGCGGTGGTCTAAGCTGACGACGAACTCTATCGGGAATCCGGTGGGGGCTATGACGGGTTTGGGGTCGCAGTCGTATGCGGAGAATCCGCGCGCGCGGCTGATACAGATACAGATCGCTAAGGAGTCGGCGCAGGTTGGGCTGGCGCTTAACTATGATATTGAGCCGATAAGCGGGGTCGCGGCGGCGACTTGGGCGCGGGCGGATGAGGGGGATGTGTATGAGGAGCTGGACGGGCGGCTGATGCCCAAGGCGGGGGCGGCTGACTGGAAGTCGTCTATGGCGCAGGATGTGGCGAAGGGGCGGCGCACGGAGATTGGGTTTATGAACGGGTATATCGTGGCGCGAGGGCGCGAGGCAGGCGTGGATACGCCGGTGAACGCGGCGATAGTGGAGGTGGTGCAGGGGATCGATGCGGGGGAGATAGCGCCGGGGGCGGATAATGTGGAGCGGGTTTTGGGGATCGCGGGGATGTAGGGGGGTAGGCGTTTATGCTGGGGGCGAGGCTGTTTCAAGGCAAGGCTGATACGGGCGCAACGCCAATCCAATCGCAACGCAACGCCATCGCTATCACAACGGCAACGCCAATCCAATCGCAACGCCGATCTAGCGCAACGCTATCCAAACCAACACAACGGCATCCCAATCACAACGCAACGCTATTCAACACAATGCCATCCAACGCAACGCCATCGCTATCACAATCCAAACGCAACGCTAGTCAAACGCAACGCTAGTCAAACGCAACGCCAATTCAATCACAACGCCATCCCAATCACAACGCAACGCTATTCAACACAATGCCATCCAACACAACGCCAATCTAGCGCAACGCCACTCCAACGCAAAGCCAATTCAACGCATCCCAATCACAGCGCAACGCTAGTCCAACGCAACGCCAATCCTAATACGCATCAATACGCAGGCGCCGAAATACGCTAAATGATTAGTCAAGTAACCGATATTCTGTCTCAGCTATCCCATTGGATTGAGGGGTTTGCCCATAGCGATTGGGTGATAGTCGTGTTGGCGGCGGTGTCGTTTAGCGAGTCTATCGTGTCGCCGTTTCCGCCGGATCCGATACTGATAGCGGCGGCGGTGTTCAATCCGGCTATGGCGCTGGTTTTCGCGGGGGTGGTTACGGGGACGTCGGTGCTGGGGGCGCTGGTTGGGCATTGGCTGGGCAAGCGGTTTGGGCGGCCTGTTCTGAATAGGTTCTTCTCGCCCTCAAAGGTGGCGCGGGTTGAGGCGCTGTTTCAGAAGTACGGCGTGTGGGCGATAGTGTTCGCGGCGGTTACGCCTGTGCCGTACAAGGTGTTCGCGGTGACGGCGGGGGCTATGGATATGAGCTTGCGGCCGTTCATCGTGGCGTCGGTGATAGGCAGGGGGGCGCGGATGTTTTTGTGGGCGGCGCTGGCGATTGTGTTCGGGGAGGATCTGGTGGCGCTGGTGGAGACGCAGGGGGCGCTGCTTGGGGGCGTGTTCGGGCTGGCGGTGGTCGCGGCGTTTGTGGCGTGGCTGCTGGTGGCGCGGTTGCGGCGGCGGCGGGCGCAAGGGCAGCCTAGCCGCGTGGTGGTTTCGGATGATTAGCGGCTGGGGATGATGGGCAATCGGGATTATGTCGCGCTAGAATTTCATACACGCCTAAAAGGTTTGGGCTACTTTTTGGGGGAAAGTGGCAATCCTGATTTCCTATCTTGTGATGTGAAATGCGATTGCCAAGCGTCGTGAAATTCGGTTGCCGTGCGCCGTGAAATGCGATTGCAGTGCGCCGTGAGATGCGATTGCCGCGCGGCGAAATCTCTTACAACTCACCCGCTTGCCTGTACTGGAGCGCCTCCGTCAAGTGCGTCCTCTCCACCGCATCGCTGCCAGACAAGTCGGCTATCGTGCGCGCCACTTTCAAGATGCGATGGAATCCTCTTGCTGACAAACCCATTCTGCTCATAGCCATCCGCATAATCTCATTGGCGTCATGGTTCATTTCGCAAAATTCCAACACTTCGTTAGGCCCCATATCGGCGTTGTGCAGCATCCCTGATTCGGCAAGGCGGTTTCGTTGGGTGAGGGCGGCTTGCTCTACGCGCATCCGGGCTTGCGCCGAACTTTCGCCGGCGCTTGCGCTCGTGAGTTTTTCGTATTCAACGCGGGGGACGTCGACGAATATGTCTATGCGGTCTAGCAGGGGGCCGCTTATGCGGCGGGCGTAGCGGGCGATGTCGTGGGGGCTGCATACGCATTGCTTGGAGGCGTCGTTGTAGCTGCCGTAGTATCCGCAGGGGCAGGGGTTTCGGGCGGCGACTAGCATGAAGTTGGCGGGGTAGGTTATGGTTCCTTGGGCGCGGCTGATGCTTATGACGCTGTCTTCTATGGGCTGGCGCAGGACTTCTAGGACGTTGCGGCCGAACTCCGGCAGTTCGTCTAGGAATAGGACGCCTCGGTGGCTGAGGGTGATTTCGCCGGGGCGTGGGACGCTGCCGCCGCCGACTAGGCCGGCGTTGGATATGGTGTAGTGGGGGGCGCGAAAGGGGCGCTCGGTTATGAACGGCTCGGAGGATGGGAGCAAGCCGCTGACGCTGTATATTTTGGTGACGTCCATAGCCTCGTCGTAGGTCATGGGCGGGAGTATGGAGGGGAGGGCGCGGGCGAGGAGGGTTTTGCCGCTGCCGGGGGGGCCTGTCATGAGCATGTTGTGGCCTCCGGCGGCGGCGACTTCGAGGGCGCGCTTGGCGTGTTCTTGGCCGCGCACGTCGGCGAGGTCGGTGTGGCGGCCGGCTTGGGTGGCGGCGCTGCCGGATGCGCCGTTTAGCGCGGCCTCGTCGTGGGATAGCGGGGGTATGGGCTTTTTGCCTTGCAGGTGGAGGACGAGCTGGCCTAGCGCCTGTACGGGGAGGACTTCTACGTCGCGCACGAGCGCCGCCTCGCCGGCGTTGACGGCGGGGGCGAATACGCGCTTGACGCCCTCATCGCGGGCGACCGCCGCCATTGGGAGGACGCCGTTTGTGTGGCGGAGGGTTCCGTCTAGGGAGAGTTCGCCTAGGAATACCTCGTCGTCCGACGCCGGGGGCAGATGCCCTGACGCTATGAGCAGGGCGACGGCGATGGGCAGGTCGTAGGCGGAGCCGGCTTTGGGGAGGTCGGCTGGGGTCATGTTGACGGTGATGCGGCGCATGGGGAATTCGCAGCCGGAGTTGCGAATAGCGGCGCGGACGCGCTCGCCGGCCTCTTGGACAGCCCGGTCGGGCAAGCCGACTATGCTGAAGCGGGGCAAGCCGGGGGATATGTCGACTTCTACTTGAACTATATGCCCCTCTAGCCCGACTACCGCGCACGCTACCGCCCTGGCAAGCATAGATTTAGCCTCTTGTGATTGGTTGGGGTGGTTGGGGGTTTGTGTTTAGGTGGATTTATAAGGGTTGGCTGAGTGATGGCGCGGGTGAGCGCGGCGAGAGGGGATTGTTATTTCTCCCAGGGCGGCGGCTCGTTGAAGGGCTCGCCGTTCTGTTCGGCGCGTTGCTTGCGCTCGTACCACTGCTTAGCGCTGTCCACCCCAATGCCCACCCCCTCAGCCTTAGCCGCCTGCAGGTTTTCCGCGTACTTGTCTCTCAGCACCGGCAGTACCATTAGCGTCCTCCTGAAAGCCGATCTGGTTGAGCGTCCGGTTACTATCAGCGTTATTGTCAGCGGCAAAGCCCGCATCCGGCTCTGCCCACTGCGGCAGAGAGCAGAGCATTTTATTCGCTCAGAGTAGGCCTTTCGCGCACGTTTGCGGGGGTTTTATGGCGAGTAGGCGGGTTCGCTGGCCGCTCGCTTGGGCGGCGCGTCTTGCACACTACTCATCCCAAGGCGGCGGTTCGTTGAACGGCTCGCCGCTCTGTTCGGCGCGGCGCATGCGCTCATACCACATCTTAGATTTAGCCACCCCGCGCTCTTCCCCTCTGGACTCGCCCCTTTCCTCTCCCCGTGCCTCGCCTCTTGCCTCGGCCGCCTGCAGGTTTTCCGCGTACTTGTCTCTTAGCACCGGCAGTACCATTAGCATCCTCCTGAAAGCCGCTCTGGTTGAGCGTCCGGTTACTATCAGCGTTATTGTCAGCATTAGGACGGGGAACACGGCCGCGTCTATTGACTTGGCTGCGTCAATTATACAGCTTGTTCGCGGCTGCGGCGAGTTCCAGCAGCCGCTGGCGATGACATCCCATATCACAATTCCGACCCAGATCAGGGTTATTATCGCGTACACGCTGCCGTGCAGCAGCTTGTCGCGGCGGGATATGCCTAGCAGATCGACCTGCTCGTCGCCGCTGCGCTCGCGCTCGTAGGCTCGCCGGCCCAGCTCGTAGTATAGTCTATCTCGCTCTTCGTCGCGCTTGCGCCTGTCCGTGTTTGCCATTTTAACCTCTATCGCCCGATTGCGCCAACCCGCGCCCTATACGCCCTATACTACCCAGCCCATTCCCGCAGCGTCAAACGCGCGCAGTTACGCAGACCATACGCCTAGCGATCCGTCGCCCACTTGCCACGTCCTGCCGCTGGATACATCCGCCGCGAATACTGAGGAGGATGCCCCGTCCGGCAGCTCAGCTCGCGCTTGGCGGCGGCCGAGCAGGCCGGCGAATGCGAGCATGCGGCCGTCCGGCGACCAGACGTTGTGGGATTGGGCGTACTGGTCGAAGAACATAAACATAATGAGCTGCTCTTGGCTGGGGGTGAAGTCGGGGAGGTAGCGGCGCGCGCCGGAGGCTATGTCCACGACTGCCCAGCGCACGGAGCCCTCGGCGCGCTCTGACGGGGCTATGTAGGCTATCGCGCGGCCGTCGGGCGACCAGAAGAAACTGAGGGCGTTCTCGGTCAGCAGCAGGCGCTCGTCGCCGGTGGCGACGTCAATGAGGAATAGGCGGCCGTAGTAGCCGGTGGAGCGATCTAGGTCTCTGGCGACGGCGAGGGTGGCGCCGTCGGGGCTCCATGCAAAGCCGGTGGCGCCCTCTATTTCGGCGATCATTTCGCTGCTGCCGCCGTCGAGGCGGGCGGCGAGCAGCGCCTGGCTGTCGGCGGATATTTCGGCGCAGAGGGCTACGAACTCGCCGGCCGGGCTGGCGGAGGGCGCCATGTATCCGAGCGAGACAACGGGGACTTGCGCGGCGAGCGGGCTGCCGAGTTCCAGCAAGTAGTGCAGCTCGCGCGAGTGCGCCAGGATGCGGCGCGAATCGCGCGCCCAGCAGAAGTAGAGGGGGCCGCCGTCAAGCATCCGGACGGGCGCGTCGGCGGCGTGGGCGTCCGCTACTAGCAGGGATAGTCCGGTTCCAAGCCGCTGGGCTATGAGGGCTATCTTGCGGCTGTCGGGCGACCAGATGAGGTAGTGCGGAGTGTGCGGGGCTATGGCGTCGGTTCCGGGTTCGTTGACGTAGATGGTTCGCGCTTGCTCGTCGACGTGAGCGCGAAAGCCAAGGACGCGACCCTCGTCGCCTAAAAACGTATACGCCTGCCCGCTTACCGGCTGCGCTATTACCCTGAAAGCGCCATGCCCGTTGCCGCCGGCGGCGGGGTAGGCGGAGTAGGCGAGGGAGCGGCCGTCGGGCGACCAGGCGGGCCAGGCGCAGCGCATGCCCGCGGGCGTTAATGCGCGCAGATCTGGCGTAGCGCCATTCCCGTTGGCATCTACGTCGCCGACGTATATGCGGGCGTCTCTGCCTATTATCGCTATCCGGTTCGTTATCGTCGCCATTGCCATCGTCCTGTTGTTTTGCGCCGCTTGATGCGTTCAATGACGGCTGTGTCGTAGGGCAGGTCTATGGTGTGTCTGTGGGTGGGCGTTAGCGGGGGCGGGTTTGTTGGGGTTGGCAGGCGGGCGGCTAGGCGGTTGTAGGCGGTTTCGGCGAGCGCGGGGAGGGAGGCTACGTCTTCGGCGTTGTAGCGCACAAGGGTGTCTAGGGCGCGCGGGTCGCCGTGCGTCCATTCGCGCCAGAGGGTTACGGCGTCGTGGCCGTTTAGGGCGCTGAGGGCGGATGGGCGGGCGACTTTTGCCTGCGTTTCAATCGCTTTTAGGCCGCCGGAAAAGCCGGCTCGCTTGAGGGGGAATCGCAGATCCAAGTGGGCTATGCCGTCGAATATCCTGCCGAAGTGATGCTCTATGAAGGGCAGGTCAAAGCCCGCGCCGTTGTAGGTGACTACCAGGTCGTAGCGCTCTATCGCTTGGCGGAAGTCGGCTAAGTTGTCGCCTTGGACGTAGGCGGCGTAGCCGTTGGCGTCTAGCACGCCTATGAGGGTGATGATGCCGTATTCGGCGGATAAGCCGGTGGTTTCTATGTCTAGGAAGGCGGCGCGGTTGCGAAAGTCGGGGTACATGCGCCAGCGCTCGCGGAGGGGGAATTTGGCGTTGAAGTGGCGCGCGTCTCGGCGGGCGTAGCGATCGCGGTCGGCGCGGATTAGGGCTTGCAGTTCGGGCGCGCGGGCGCGCAGTCGGCGGGGCAGTTCGGGCGCGGCGATGAAGTCGTTCCAATCGCGTATGCCCTGCGCCCATATCTCGCGCTCGGTGATTTTGCCCACGCGGGGCAGGTGGATGAACGATTGTGTCAGCAAATCCGCCCCCGCTAGTCCGCCGCCGCCGCGTGCGCCAGCCGCGAAACCTGCCCGCGATATATCTGCCGCGTGGCGGAGTGCCACCAGCTGCCGATGACTATCGCCACGAACAGCAAGCCGCCGATTATGAGCAGCGGCGAGGCGGCGCTGCCGAAGTATTCCACCATATTCGCAAGCGCCTCAAGCAGGCGCATAACGAAGGCGTTGGCGAAGTCCAGGGATTTAAGGTTTTCCGGCTTTAGCGCATCCGCAACCCACGCGTTAGCCATATTCGCGGTTGCCATTATGCCGCCTATGTGAACCGAGTATATGCCGGATACCCTGCCGCGAACTCCGTCGGGGACTACGGATTGGATCATTGTGTGGGTGAGGGTCATGAAGGCGGCTTGGCCTAAGCCCATAAGCCCGGCGCCCAGCCACGCTACCGGCACTGAGGGGGCGATTGCTAGGACGCAGGGGGCGAGGCCGCTGAGTATGCCCACATAGAGGAACAGCCGCCCTTTGGTGACCTCGCCGGTGATGCCTGCGAGGGTCATCGCCGAAATGAGCGCGCCCAATCCGACTAGCATCATCAGGGTTGCGAAACCGGCGCCTTGCGCGTTCAGGCGCTCATCGGAGAGGACGGGCAGTAGCGATTCAAAGGACATCGTCAAGCCGCAGTGGAAGAACGCCATGCCGACTATGGCGCGGAGGGCGGGCGTCTTATAGACATATACGCCGCCCGCTATGAAGTTTTGCCAGAAGTTGCGCCGCCTGTCTATGACGCCGGTGGCGACGGTTCGGATTCGCAGGGTTTGGATTAGGCTGATGGCGTAAAAGCCTGAGCATAGGAACACGGCGCTCGCCGCGCCTAGGTTGGGGTTGGCGCTGTCAATGCCCACAAAGGCGAGTATGGAGGCGAGGCTGAGCAGGGGGGCTATGGCGAGGGGGCCTAGCAGGCGCGAGCCGTGCATCGTGGCTTGGTTGAGGGCGATGGCGTTGAGCAGCAGGGCTCGGGGGACTAGGTTGGGGATTAGGGATTGGCCGGCGGGCATTTGGGCGGCGCGGGCGGAGCCGTTGACAAACGAGAGCGCTACCAAGTGCCATATCTCGGCGCCGCCGCTGAGCATCAGAAAGCCTAGCACGACGTTGTGCGCCATATTCACGGCGAACATCGCGGTAAGCACGCGCCGCCTGTCAAAGCGGTCGGATAGGTAGCCGGTGAACGGGGATACCAGAACGCGGGGTATCATCGCGGCGAATGTGACTACGCCTACCCAGTAGGACGAGTCCGAAATCTCATAGACGATCCAGCCGCGCGCGACTATGAGCGCCCACGCCGCCGCGCCCGCGAAGAAGTTCGCCGTCCAGAGCGTTTGGTAGTCGCCGTAGGCAAGCGCGGCGAGGAATCGCGTTCCCGCCACTCGTCTGCCGCGGGTGGGTTGGTTTGGCATTGGGCTCTCTTTGTCTTATAGCGGCGCTATCGTGGGCGCGCTTACCGCAGGCGCAATTTGAATTGGGTTGCGTCTTGGCCGGCGTGGTCTATGATGATCCTGATGTTGTGGATCATATCTTTCCTCGTGAAATTCGTGTCAACATAGACTCCGTTGACTTCTGAATTAGTCCTGTGAAACGGCTTGCCATCCGGATGCGCGGGGCTATCCGCCACTAGGTTGCGATTGCCTTTGCTAATGGGCAAAGGTAGATGACGGCCGTCGCTTGTGAGCCATTGGACTATATCTCTCTTAGTTTGAGTCCAGTTCTTGAAGGCTGCCCGCGAGTTGTCGGGGAACATAATCTCTGTGGGCGAAACATATTCTTGGTATTCAAACTCTGACAGCGGATGCCAGATTTCGCCGGGGTCGGGAGGCGTTGCGGGAGTGGGCGTATATGCGGGAGCGGCCGGCGTTGTTACGGGGCCGCCTTGCTCTATCACTCCCGGCGTTGCGCCGCCGCCCGTAGGCTCTAGTGTTGGAGCGGCTAGGATGTTGCCATCAAGGACTCCGTTGCGCCAGAGAGCCACCGCTTTGGCGCAGAACTGAGACGGCAGGTCGGCTATGAAGTCGAACTCGACCACTTTCATCTCAGGCGGAGGAACGCGCTTGCGGGTGTCGTATATTTCCCATTTTTGGCCGTCGGTTACCACGAAGATGTCGGCGGCGGTGTTGATGCAGCCGCGGATGCCTTGCTCTACGGCGTTGCCGGATAGCAGGGGGTCGCCGAGTTTCTTTGCCTCTATTAGGATTAGGGGCTTGCCCGCGTGGGTGAGCGCGTAGTCGGCGCGGGCTATGCCGCCGTTGTAGATGTCAACGGAGTATTCGGGAGTGACTATGCCGGGGTCTTCGGTGTCCCAGCCGAGTTCGCGGAGCAGCGGGTCTATGAGCGCGTAGCGGGTGAGCGCCTCGCTGCGGCGCAGGGCGTCGCCGTAGGATTGGACGCGCTCGCGGAGCGTGTGGGTCAGGGCAATCATCCTGTTCATATCCATTGCGCTTGACCTCTTGGATTAGGTTTTGGTTGGCGTTTCGCCGTTATCGTATCATAAGTGAATGATAGTTTATGTCAATGGATAGGCGTCCGGTTTTGGGCGGGCGCGAATTGGGGCGCGGCTAAGCCGGTTGGCAAAGCCGCGCGTTCCCAAGTCAATCAGCGCCAATCGGCGAATGGTGGGTTTGGCGAGGTTAGGCTATCTCTGCGCCATCTCACGCCACTTCTACGCGGACGGGTTTGACGCCGTTGATGATGTAGCCTAGGCTGTTCCAGCGGGTTTGGAGGGGTTGGATGTTGCCCGCCTCGTCGGTGGCGCGGGCGGCTAGGGTGTATTGCCCAGACGCGGGCGGCGTCCACATGAAGTTCCATTGCTGCCAGGCGTAGCGGTAGCGGGGGCCTGTGAGGTCGGCGGCGTTCCAGGTTTTGCCGCCGTCGTCGGTTATCTCGACGCGGCTGATGTGGGCGGCGCCGGACCATGCCATCCCGTTGATGTTGTGCCGGCCGGGGCTTAGGGTTGCGCCCGGCTGGGGCCAGCTTATGAGGGATTTGACTTGCATCGCGGCGACGGGGCTGACGCCGCCCGCGTCGTCTTCAACGATGTATCGGTCGCGCTGGAAGAATCCGGTGAACGGCTCTTTTAGGGCGGTTACGCGGCGCAGCCATTTGACGGACGCCATGCCGTACCAGCCCGGCACGATGAGGCGCAGCGGGCTGCCGTGTTCGCGCGAGAGGGGTTCGCCGTTCATCTCATACGCCAGCAAGGTGTGCGGGTGCATTGCCACGTCTATGGGCAGGCTGCGGAGGTAGGGCTGGGTGGGCTGGTCAGGGGCGGGTTCGCCGGCGTCCATGCCCTCGAAGAGGAGCTCGATTGCGCCGTCCTTGACGCCGGCGCGCTCTAGCAGCAGGTGGAGGGGGACGCCCGCCCAGATGGCGTTGCTGATGGCGCCGTTTTGGAATGGGTTGCCGGGGACGCCGGGCTGCAGGTCGCTGCGGTTGTTGCCGGCGCATTCCAGGGTAATCGGCAGGGTTTGCTTGGGGAAGTGGCGGAAGTCGTCCGCGGTGAAAGAGATCGGGGTGTCCAGGTGGCCGTCCAGGACGAGCGCCCAGTTGTTGGCGGCGTCCGGGGCGGGTATGGCGTAGTGGTTGCGGATGTAGAAAAGCGGGTTTGGGGTGAGCCAGCTTTGGAGGGTGGCTTGCGGGGTTTCGCCGATAATGGGCTCGCGCTCGATGGTCACTAGCCCGGCGTCTGTGGGCTGAGCGCGCAAGGGAACCTCGTTTTCCCGCGCGAACTCAGCCTTGCTACACTTGCACATATTCATCACTGCCCCCAATAATCATTATCAAGATGCGCCGCGAAACGGCTGATGCGCCCACTTTACCCTAAGATTGCGGTTTGGGCAAGCGGGAATTTGGGCTGATTGCGCGTTCAAAGCGCGCTTGATATGCCCGGATACGCCAAATTTTGGGCAAATTTGGGCAATTTCCCGAAATTTGCGAAAATTGCTTGCAAAACCCCTTTACAGCCGATTAAAGGCTATGCTATAAATAATGTAACCGATCGGAGCCGTCAGCCCCTTTTGGTGGGAAGAAGGGCAGTGGTGGAGCCGACCTTTCTGCATATCATCGGGAAGGCTACATCCTTGGCGGCGCGGCGCTTGCGCCATCCGGTCGGGGTTTCTTTTGTCGTTTTTTGCCGCGCGATGGTTGCGGGCGATCTGCGCCCGTCTATCTGCGCGGCATTTTCAATCCCGACGAGATCGCGGTGAACCCGTGTGACAATGTCCGCGCGGCAGGGTAGAATAGCCGCGTGAGGAAAAGACGCGCCGCTAATAAGCAAGTTGGGAGGATGCGCTATGCTGGTTTTCGTTGACGAGTCCGAATGGCCGCGTCCGAAAGATCCGAGCGGGTTCACTGTTTGGGCGGCGATAGCGATTCATCCCAAAGTGAGCAAGGACTTCTTTCGGGAAATTTATCAGCTGGAGCAGAAATTTTGGAAAGTGGAAGAGCCTTACGAATTCGAAATCAAGGGCAAACTTCTGCTTAACAAGACGGCGGTTACAAGCCCGAAGAAGCGCGAGTTCTGCGAAGAAATCGTGAGCCTGTGCAAATTGAACGGCGTCAAGGCATTCGCGGCGGGATTGAAGAACGCGGACGCATTGGCGCAGGACGACCGCACCGAGCCGATTATCTATCGCGCGTACTCCCGCATCCTTGAGCGCGTGAACGCTATGATGGCGGAGCGTGAAAGCGATGATATGGCGATTGTCGCGCTGGACTCTCAGGATGAGAAAACGGACACTCGCAGGGCAAGGGCGTTTGGGAATTTCCTGTATGGGAACGCGGTAGGGCGCTCGCTAACTCATATCGTTGAAACCCCGTTCTTTGTGAGTTCAAAGGCGACTGTTGGCATACAGATCGCCGACTTGTTGGCTTACGCGCTGTCGCAGCAGAACCTTGGGCGAACCGACATCAAGGCGATAGGGGACAGATTCCGCGAGTTGGAGTGGCGGAGCAAGTGGGATGACGCCTCGCCGCGCAGGGGATTTCGCTTTGAGGATCTAAACATAAACCCGAACTATAACGAATAGTCCGGGTTCAAAGGCAGGGTATCGGCTATCGCGGAGACCTAGCGCGATGCAAGCGCTCCGCCGATACGCGATGTTGCGAATTAGACAACATACCGATGCCCTATGCAATAAATGTAGCCGAATTATTGGCTTTCGTCAAGTTAATTGACGCCCCACCTTGATATGGCATTTGCCGTTAGCGCTTTATCAGGGTCGCCTGTCGTTTTCATTTCCCCACGCTGCGCCGGGCGATTGCCTATCCGCCCGCGCTTGCCGCTCTGAGTTGCCAATCCATCCCCCAATGAATTAGACTTTAGGCGCAACATCCCATTGCGACTGATAGGGCAATCAATAGGCAAGCGCGCAAGCGCGACTAGTCACTAAGGAGAATGAATTATGCCAGAGCGCACAGGCGTATTCGCGGCGGGCGATAACCAACTTACTTTGGTGGGACACGAGGTTAGCGTGGGGGACGCGGCGCCGGGGTTTAATCTGTCGGGCGCGGGGCTGAAGGCGGTGTCGCTGGACGATTACGCGGGCAAGGTGAAGATTATCGCGTCGGTTCCCTCGCTGGATACGGGGGTGTGCAGCGACGAGACGCAGAAGTTCAATGAGTTCGCGGGGGCGCTGTCGGACGACATCGTGGTGCTGACCGTGAGCATGGACTTGCCTTTCGCGCAGGCGCGGTGGTGCGGCGCGAATGAGGTGGATAAGGTGGAGACGGCGTCCGATTTCAAGAACCGCGATTTCGGGCATAACTACGGCGTGCTGGTGAAAGAGAACGGGCTGCTGGCGCGCGCGGTGTTCGTGCTGGATAAGGACAATGTCGTGCGGCATGTGGAGTATGTGCCGCAGATAGCGCAGCTGCCGGATTTCGATGCGGCGCTGGATGCGGCGAAAGCGGCGGCGAGCTAACGATCGCCTAACCCACGCCGCATTTGTCGGCAACGAAATCGCCGCAAGATTAGCGCCGTGATGCGCCGGATCTTGCGGCGGTTGTTTGCGCCCTATTATCCCCCGTTATCCCCCGATCGCTAAGCCTGACGCCCAGCCGCGAAATGGGATTGCGCCCGTTCCCCCCTAATACGAATACGTCTATACGTCTATGCGTCCCCGCTTACTCTTGCGCCTCTTGCGCCTCTTGCGCCGTTATCGCGCCCGTATCATCCCTAACCACATCCAGGGCGAGCGCCTCGCAGGGGTTGGGGCGGCCGGGCGTCTCGCCTATGGGGATGATTTGGGCGCGCAGATGGGCGGGCGTTAGCTCCAGCAAGCCTACGCCGCCTAGCCGGAGTTCTTTGTGGCGGGGGAATGTGACGCTGCCGGTGTTTAGCAGGATCGCGCCGTCCCGCAATTCCAGCGCCTCTTGGTGGGTGTGGCCGGCTACCATAATGTCCACGGGCGCGGGGAATATGCGGCGCAGCTCAGGCATTGGGCGATGCTCGCCCTCTAGGCTGTGCGTCATGCCGATGCGCCAGCCCTCTATCGTGAGCATTTGGATCTCTTTGGTGCGCTTGTCGTCGGAGTACGGGTCGTTGTTGCCGGTGGCGCAGATTACGGGGGCGAATTGTTCCAGCCAGTCTAGCACGCGCGTGTAGATTAGGTCGCCGCCGTGCAGTATCAGGTCGACCGATTGGAAGAACTCGGCGGGTTCGGGGCCTAGTTCGTCCAAATCGCGTATCATATTGGGCAGGTGGGTGTCGGTGAGCAGTCCTATTTTCATTAAGCCGCCTTGCCGGTTTCTCGTGAAAGTCTATGTTCGCTTGCGCCCATAGCGCTCACGCCTATCGTTTGTTCGCATTGACTTGTTGCGCTTGAATATGCTACCTTTGCGCCGTAAATGATACGCTTACGCAAACGGCAAAGCCATACTAAGAATTCACGGCAGCATAATGGCGGCGCATCGCATCGGAGCGCCGCGCGAATGTCCCGCTTACGCTATCAGATTTGGGGCGCGCGCATCAAGGCAAAGCCCGCGCTTATAAACTAGCCGAATAAACTAGCCTTAACCATCCGATAAGACCATCCAAGCCAATCCGAACCCAAGTAGCGATATACCGAGAGGAGTCCGCAAATGCCCCAGCGCAGAGAGGCCGCGATAGTCGGCATTCACGAATACCCGCTCAGAGTGGTGGGCGCCGGCACAAGCGCCCTGCAAATCAAAGCCGCGTCCGCGATTAAGGCGCTGGAGGACGCGGGGCTGTCGGGGTCGGATATTGACGCGGTGTATGACACCGGATCGCATCAGGGCATCGGCGGGCTGGGCATATCCGAGTATCTGGGCCTTAAGCCTAAGGTGATAGACAACACGGCGGTGGGCGGCACATCATACGAATTTCACGCGAACCACGCCGCCGCGATGATAGCGGCGGGCAAGTGCAGCGTGGCGCTGCTGACATACGGGTCAACGGCGCACTCGGATAGGCGCAACATCGGCACGGCGGGCGGCACAAGCCAAGGGCCGGCGCTGCCGTCGGGCAATATGGAGGATTCGTGGGGGCAGACGCTCATCGCCAACTATGGGATGGTGAAGAACCGGCATAAGCATCAGTACGGCACGACCGACGAGCAGTTCGCCGAAATATCGGTGGTTACGCGCCGCCATGCGATGCGAAACCCTGAGGCGGTCAAGGCGATGACGGATCTCGCATTCGTGGGGGTGAACGAAATCACGGTTCAGGATGTGCTGGATTCGCGGGTGATAGCGCATCCGCTGCATCTGCTGGAGTGTTGCATGATTTCGGACGGCGGCGGCGCGGTGATAATCGCATCGCCGGAGGTGGCGGCGAATTGCCGCAAAAAGCCGGCGTGGATAATCGGCACGGGCGAGGCTACGAAATACCGCGAGAACGGCGGGGACATCACGGTGAGCGCGGGGGCGCAGTCGGGGCCGCGCGCATTCGCGGACGCGGGCGTTTCGCCTGACGAGATCGATGTGCTTATGGCATACGATTCGTTCAGCATAACGGTTATGTGCATGATAGAGGATCTAGGATTCTGCGCGAAAGGCGAGGGCGGCGATTATGTCAGCCAGCGTCACTTGGGGTTCGATGACCCGCGCAAGCCGGCTATGAACACGGACGGGGGCGGGCTGTCGTCCAACCATCCGGGCGAGCGCGGGATATTCCTGCTGCTGGAATCGGTGCGGCAGCTGCGCGGGGAATCTACGGCGCAGGTTCAGGATCCCAAGCTGGCGGTGGCGGTGGGCAACGGGGGGATGCTGGGTTCGCGTCATGCTACCGGGGTAACGATACTCGCGGCGGATTAGGTCGGGGACGGCCGTCAACGGCCGTCAACGGCAATTCATTCAAAACCGCCGCGCCCGCTATCTTGGCAAAGGGATGAGCGGCGGATAAGCGGATAGGCGATAAGCGATACGCGAATGATGCAAGCGAATGAGCGATAAGCGCCGCACGCAACGGCAAAACAACGGCAATGAGCCGCGCGGCGATACAGGCGTCAAGAGAACGCATAGGAGAACGCAATGGCAGGTCAGCGCCCACTACCCAGATTCCCGGAGCCGGACACCGAGCCCTTCTGGGAGGCAACCAAGCGCCACGAACTCGTATATCAGGTCTGCGGCGGCTGCGACAAGGTGATATTCTACCCGCGCCGCTACTGCGTGCAGGGGGGCAAGGAAATCACCGATTGGCGCGTGTCCAAAGGCGAGGGCGAGGTCTATACTTTCAGCGTGGTGATGCAGAGCCGCCATCCGGCATTCGCCGACTTGGGGCCATACGCGGTGGCGTATGTCGACCTGGACGAGGGCTTTCGCATCATGACGAACATCGTGGGCGTGGACAATCCGGTGGAGGACATCCGCTGCGGGATGCGCGTCAAGGTGCGGTGGGAGGATCAGGGCGAGGGGGAAGTGTCGCTGCCGATGTTTGAACCGGCGTAGGGCGCGCGTCTGCCTAGCCCGCGCGCGATTAGTTCGCGCCACAAGCCCAACGCTTTCGCGCACAGCGCCGGCCTAATCGCAGGGGCGGCAGGCGCAAGGTAGCCACGCGCGCGCCATTTTTGATATGATTAAGCGGACTTGACGCCGCCCTCGCGGCCTCAAGCAGTAAGGCAACGCGCCGCCGGCGGTCATTGCGATGATGCGATGATTGCCCGCGCGCCGCCGCAAATCACCAAACGGGAGCACATCCGAATGACAAACAGGAACGGCTCATCAGTCGCCACCATCGACCGCATCGCGCTGTCAACCGACCGCGCGCCCACCCAAATCCAACTGCCCGAATACGACAAGGCGCGGTTTGAGGACGTCGGCTTTCTCACCGCAATGACGCTGGTGTTGCTGGGCAACTACTCGCAGACCGGCCACTTCGGGGGGCCTCTGGCGTACACGCCGTACACGGTCGCAACGCACTTGGCGGGCGGCGAGCTGGGCGGGCTGCGCTACGACTACCGCCGGCCCAAGCACCCTTACGCGGACAGGTTTATGCTGGCGGGCGGCCACAACGCGCCGGTTACCTACGCGCTGTGGATGATTATGGGCGAGGCGCTGGCGCGCAAGCACGCCAAGACGGGCGATCCGCGCTACGCGGTGGATCACGAGCAGGGCATGCTGTCCATAGACGCGCTGGGCTTTCGGCGCGGCCGGGGGGCGCTAGACACGCTGCTGCAAGACTACGACCTCGCCGACCATCCCGCTATGGCGCAGGCGAAGATCCGCGGGATACGCTCGCTGGCGGGCCACTCGGAGACTACGGATCTCACAAACGACGTGAACGGGGGGCCTTCGGGCATAGGCATCGCCACCGCCGCGGGCAAGGCGGCGTTCTGGGATATGGTGGGCGCGCCCGACAGCCTGAAGATTATGGCGATAGAGGGCGAGTTCGCCATGACGTCGGGCCACTCGCAAGAGATGAAAACGCAAGCGGTGGCGCAGCAGGTCGGCAAGCGGCTACGCATCCTGCTTTCGTACAACAACGCGGGGATTGACGACGAGCTCATCGGCGGCGTGATACAGCCGAAATACGACGGCTACCGCATCGAAGACCAGTGGGCGGCATACGGATGGAATGTGTTCGCCATAGACGATGGCAACGATTTCGACCAGGTGATGGGCGTTCTCAAGGCGATGGAGGACTGGGATCCCGCGGACGACCGGCCGATGATAGTGGTGGGGCGCACGGTCAAGGGCTGGTGGCCCGGCGCCGTGAACGGCAGCATCCCCGGCTACGGCGACCAGATAATAAGCTACGCCAGCCACCCCTACGGCTTTCCGCTCAACGGCGACTACTTCACGGCGCTGGCGTCAACCTTTGAGCAGCGCTTTGGCATAGAGTTCGAGGGCATCCGCGACGGCGCTGTGGGCGACGTGCGCGAGCGGCTCATCCAGTTCAAGCGCAACATAGACGCGGCGCTGTCGGTCTTGGACAGGGATGGGCTTGGCGACTGGCTCGCCGATAGGCTTGTCCAAATCGGCGACAGCGTGCAGGATGATTTGCCGTTGCGGATTGATCGCCACGCCGATCCGTTCCTGGACGAGCGGCTGCAAGTCCAAAACTTGCCGGTGGAGGCGCAGTCGGTCAGCGTAGCCAACGCGGTTACGGGCGAGAGCAAGGATGTGTCCATAAAGCTCTTTGAGGAGCCGGGCAATGTGCGGGGGACGCGGCGCGCCATATCCGAAATCGCCAAGTATATGAACTACGTCACCGAAAACCGGCTGGTGATAGTGGCAGCCGACCTCGCCGAGTCCATCAATGTGGAACACGGCGGGCTTTGGGGCCACTACGATCCCGTCCACAACCCCAGCGGCACGCGCCTGAAAGCCGCCATACAGGAGGCGGGGAATGTGTCCACGGCGGTCGGGTTCGTGGGGCAGTCGGTATCGCTGGATCCGGACCAGCATGTTGGGGTGTGGGCAATCAGCGGCACATACGGCGCGTTCACGCCGCTGATGTACTTGCCCGCGCGCGTGTGGAGCCAGCAGAACCAGGACAGTCCGTTTCGCGTGGGCGTCTTGAATGTTCTCGCCGGACACTCCGGCCCTGAGACCGCCGCGGACGCGCGCACTCACTTCGGCATATTCGCGCCGCAGGTGTGGAAACTCTTCCCGCGCGGGCAGGTGATTACGCTCAGTTTCTGGGACTACAACGACGTAGCGCCCGGCTACTTCGCCGCCGCCGAGATAGCGGCGCGGGATCCTAAGGTGGGCGTGATAGTGCTGGAGGTGGCGCGGCCGGACTTCCCGGTGGCGGATCGCAGCGAGTTCGCGGATACCGACCTTTGCGCCGCCGCCAAGGGGTTCTATGTCATCAAAGACTTCGCGCCCGGCAAGCCCAAGCACGGGTATGTGGTGGTGCAGGGATCGTCGTCCACGGTCAACCTCGTCAACGCGCTGCCGCGCCTTGAGAGCGAGGGCGTGAATGTCAAGGTCATCGCCGCCATAAGCGAAGAGCTCTTCCGCCGCCAGCCTGAGGACTACCAGGCGTCGGTTCTGCCGCCGGGCGCGCTGTACGATATGATGGTGGTGACCACCGGCACGCGGCGGATGTGGCCCGTGCAGAACGCAGGCCCGCTCACCGACGAGTACTCGCTCGTGTCGGACTGGGACAACCAGTGGCTGACGGGCGGCACTGAGGCGGATGTGATTGCCGAGGCGCGTCTTGACGCCGACTCCATCTACGCCGGCATCAAGCGGTTTGCCAATGATCACGACGCGCGCGTTGGTCGGCAGACCGAGATGGTGGCGGCGCTGAGGTAGCGCGGCGGGGGCATCTCAAAGCCCAAAACATAGCCCAGAAATAGCGAATTGCGCGCGGCAGTCTTGAAATTGCCGCGCGCAATTGCGTGGAATGTGCTATGATAGATATTGCAGAGTGGGGACGCGCGGGTTCGACAGGGGGTTATCTCTGCAGGATTGCAGGCCGAGGCGCCACGCACCTCGTAAAAAGTGGCAAAAAAATAACAGGCAACTCTGAAGAGTACGCCCTAGCCGCCTAACCGCGGCTACATCCGCCGCCTCTTCCCTCCGAGGGGGGCGAGTCGGGTGCCAAATCATCGGAGGAAGGCCTTGACGGACGCCGATACGGGAGGGCCTAACTCATCGGCTGGCTTTGCCAAGTTGCCCGTCGGCAAGCGCTTGGCAGAGCGAGACCCAATAGCCGACTAAGCCTGTAGCACATCCTAGCCGGAGGATCTTCTGGACGGGGAGTTCGACCCTCCCCCGTCTCCACCAGCCTTATATTGCGGTTGCACATATAGAGGCGGAGCCAGTGCCTAATAACAATAAAAAGAAACTCAAGCCTATCCCGTACAGGGATATGGGGCGCACTGAAACACTTCATCAGCCCAAGGGCGAGTTCGTGGATCTGTTCAAAGTTATGCAGGAGCGCATCGCCGTAAGAAGAGCGGCCGCAGAGGTGACTCGCTCCCACAACAAGCCCAAACATCCGAGTAACCGACATGTGGACAGAGCCACTCACCTCCCTACGGAGAAGAATCCAATGCCCAAAGATAACAAGAAGAAATTCAAGCCTATCCCTTATAGGTATGTGGGATCTGTGGAAACACTCCCTCAGCCCAAGGGCAAGTTTGTGAACCCATTCAAGGCAATGCGGGATCGCCAGGCTGCCGAAAGAGAGGCAGAATCTGCCCGCTCTCGGCAGCAAGGCCAAACCTCCGAGTAAGCGTCCGCATGGTCAACTCCATCATCATTTTGGCAATAATCGTCTTGCCCGGATGGCTTTCCATAAGCGCGGCGCAACTTCACCACCCCCGTCTGATTGATAGAACGGGGGTGATGCTTTGGGGCATGCTCTTCTACCACGCCGCCGTAGTTCACGCCATAGGCATTGCTGTGTCAGCGCTGCTGATATTCGCGTTGCCAGGCTGCTTCTTGGAAACGCTCCGCATTCAATCTATCCTGACCGACGGCGCATACGCTTTCGCTAGCGAATACCCAGGAGCCGCTCTTGCCCTGTTCGGCGGTTATTCCTTGTGGATGGTCGTTGCCTCAGTGATTTCAGGCATCGTGGACTTGCCTGCCAAATTCACCTACGGATTAGGTTGGTTGCTTAGGAAATCCAACCTAACATCCGAACCTGTCAACGAAGCCCCCGTTTGGTACCGCGCGTTGCATCTGGCTCGAAAAGAAGCGGAAGACCGCGCTCAGAAAGAAATTCAGGTATTTGTGTCCATTCGCATGAAGAACGGCGATGTTTATGAGGGAGCGTTAATCTCTTATCCGCTGAACTTGCCGGATTCACAAGAAGCGAAAGACATCAAGCTTGGCAAAGCCATCTTGTACCCCAACGGCGACCATTCTTCGCCCGTCGAACTGGACTTCAGCGACGAATTCGGCGGAGGCGTCCTATTAAATACAGCCAATATATCCAGCATCCAGTACATCTTCCTAGATGGCACAGACCGCGAAACCAGCGGATAACCCCGTGCGCGCTACTCATCCCACAATCCCAGAAAGAGGGGACGCCCCCCACAAGGCCTTCCCATCCTTTTTGCCCTCCCCATTCCCGCTTTGCCGCCCCCAGGCAGCCACGCCCCCGCGGAGCGGCATACGGGCGCGCCCGCATTGCCGCCCCCCACCCAAAAGAGGGGACGCCCTCGCAAAGGCATCCCCTCTTACTTATTCCTTGCGCTTAACCGCCGCTAGGCGGCAAGCCACGCCGGTTGCGCTAGTCTTGCGGCCAGCCGTCGGGGATCTCGCCGGCGGCTAGGGCTATGCTGATGCTCTCGGCTGCCTCGGAGGTTACCCAGTCGCCCCAGACGTCTTGCTTGCTGTTTAGCCACCAGAGCGCGGCGGCTTTGACGTCAGAGGTGTCGTTGGCGTCCTGCCAGGCTACGACCTCTTTGAAGAGGTCTATGTTGAAGTCCCAGGCGCGCAGTACCTGGATTACGTCAGGCGCGCGCGCTAGCAGGTCGGGGGTGACGGCTATCAGGATGGTGGCGTCCTGGTAGGCGCAGGCGCGCGTGGTGAACCAGCACTCGTCGCTGTAGGCGGGCTCTTCCAGGCGAACCAGGTCAAGCTTGAGGGGCGGATCGGCCGTCCCCCACATGTAGCCTAGCCAAGGCTCTTGGCGCTCATACGCGCCGTAGAGGTCGGCGTTGAGCGCCGCGCCGTCGCCGGGGTTGACTATGTGGATGTGGTCGTCCAGCCCGTAGCCCTTGACCTGCGCCGCGTTCACGAGCTCGCACGACCAGCCGATTATGCAGGATACCAGCCGCGCCTTGCCGCCCGTCTCAGGCGTGGCGAATAGCGACTTGTACTGCTCTTCTTTCAGGTCTTCCACGCTGTCAAGCTCCGGATACTGCTCTTGCAGATACGCGGGTATGACAAACGCCGACTGCCAGTCTTTGCCCAGGCTTAGGCCGACCGACACCACCTCGCCGGCGGTGCGCGCCTCGTTCCAAGTGTCGTTCTGGTTGGGCAACCAGATTTCCATCGCCACATGCGTGTCCCCGCGGCGTATGCCCTGGAACAGCGGCAGCGTGGCGCCGAACTTCACATCGGTGGGGTAGCCGTAGCCCTTTTCCACCAGATACTGCGCTATGCGGTTCTGGAGCAGCGCGCTGGGCCAGTTCAGGTCGCCGAATATGATTTCCTCTTTCGGCGCCGCCTCCATCATTGCGCGGTTTTCAAGCGCCTGCATCACGATGGACTGAATGTCTTCTTCACTCAGCGCGTCGCCGGACGCCTCCATCACGGCGGCCTGCACATCTTCGCTGGTCAGCATATTCGCTTGCGCGTCGCTGACCGCCATGGCGATAGCGTCGGCTACGTCATCGCCGGTAACCGCGTCGGCGGTGGCGGCGTCAACAGCGCCCTCTATCATCGCCTGCAGCTCTTCGGGGCTTGCGCCCTCATCGGCGGCGGACGCCACTGCGGCCTCTACCAGCTCCTGTATCTCTTCGGCGGACACAGACTCGCTCATGCCCATCATTGAGTCGGACATCGCCGACTGAACCATCGCCGCTATCTCGTCGGCGGACATCTGGGGCTGCTGCTGCTCCGCGACCGCCGCCGCCGCCGCCGCCGCCGCCTGCTGCGCTATGGCGTCCGTGTCTATGGTGGGCGCGGGAGCCGGCGCCGGCTGCGAACACGCCAGCGCGGCTATGGCGACCAGCGCCATAACCAGCGCCGTCGTAACTAACTTACCCTTCTTGAACAATCCTATTCCTCCTTGCTAGGGGTTGCTTTGACTATGAAACGCTTGCCTCATAGTATATCGGTTGGGTGTTTCGGATGTGTTTCACGGATGTTACACAGGCGCAATTCGCGCCCGCTGCCGCGTGAACTTCCTCGCATTTCGCTAAGTCAAAGTCTATATTGACCTCCCTTGCTTATACCGCGCTCATCTTGCGTTTAACCGCGCTTTATCCCGCGCTCAGCGCCTCTTGACGCTTGGCGGCTACCGCCTGCGTCAGCCGGTCTATGATTATTGCCAGGAACACGATGGCAAGCCCGGAGAGCAAGCCGTTGCCCGCCTGGTTGAGCTGGAGGGCGCGCAACACATTATCGCCCAAGCCGCCCGCGGCGACCATGCTGGCGATGGTTACCATTGCCAGCGCCATCATCGTGGTCTGGTTTATGCCCGCCATTATGGTGGGCAGCGCCATCGGCACTTGCACTTTCGTCAGCACTTGCCAGGGGGATGCGCCGAATGAGCGCGCCGCCTCTACGGTCTCATGCGAAACCTGGCGTATGCCCAGGTTGGTGAGGCGTATGACGGGCGGCACGGCGTATATGAGCGTGGCGAATATGCCCGCGGGCTTGCCTAGCCCGAAGAGCAGCAGCGCCGGCAGCAGGTACACAAAGCTAGGCATTGTTTGCATCGCGTCCAGTATGGGGCGCATTATGCCGTCCGCGAGCTGGTTGCGCGCGGCGACTACGCCCAGCGGCAGCCCGACGGCTACCGATATGCACACCGCCACTACCATCAGCGCCAGGGTGTCCAGCGTGTTTTCCCACAGCCCCATAAAGCCCATAAACAGCAGCGCCACCGCCGTGAACGCGGTCAAGCCCCAGCGGCCTACCGCAAACGCCATCAGCGAGATGCCGACCACCATAGCGGGCCAAGGAACCCACTTCAGCGCGTTCTCTATGTATATCAGCGCGTACTCTATCCCCGTCTTTATCGGGTTGAAGAGCCATTGCCCCTCGTTCACCACCCAATCCACGGCTGCGTCTATCGCGCCGCCCGTAACCTCGCGCAGCGAAGTGTTGAGGGTAACCGTGCCGGCGCCCGCCGCGACTTCCCGGCTGGATACCGTGGTGGGGTATTCCATATTCGGCCCCCACGCCAGCAGGCATACCAGCATCACGATGATTACCCCGCCGACGCCTATGCCCCAGTAGTACATGCGCGGCAAGCCGGTCGCCGGAGTCGCCTCCGCCTCTGTCGCCGATTGCACATTTTCTGCTTGCGCCATTGTTAATCCTCCGCGGATTCCTCCGACATGCCCGTCAACAGCGCGCCGCGATGGACTTCGCCTATCAAGCGGCCGTCTTCGTTGACGATGGCTATCGGATGCTCTGTTTGCGCCGCCATCGGTATCAGATCCTCTATGTAGTCGTCCGGACTCGCCGTCATCACATCGTCCAGCTCTATGCCCCTGAGCGTTTCGGCTTTTTGGCGCGCCAGGCGGCCGGCGTGATTTTCGGTGATCATGCCCTTGACCGAGCGGGCGCGGTCAATCACGAGCGCCGAGTGGGCGTCGTTTGTCCGCAGGATGTGCAGCGCCGCCCTAGGCCCTTGCCAGTCGTTCACCAGCACTTCGGGGTCTTGCATAATCGCCTTTGCCTGTATCACTTTCGCGCGCGAGACGTCCTGCACAAACGAGGTTACGTAGTCGTCCGCGGGCAGGGTGACGATTTCTTCGGGCGCGCCGTTCTGCACAATTTCGCCGTCGCGCATAATGGCGATGCGGTCGCCCAGCTTGAGCGCCTCGTTCAAGTCGTGCGTGATGAACACGATGGTCTTGTGGATTTCGCGCTGCAGCGAAATGAGCTCGTCCTGCATTTCGCGGCGTATGAGCGGATCCAAGCCGCTGAACGGCTCGTCCATCAGCAGCACTTCGGAGTTCACGGCGAGCGCTCTCGCCAGGCCGACGCGCTGCTGCATGCCGCCGCTCATCTCGCGCGGGTAGGAATCCTCCCAGCCTTTCAGGCCGACGGTCTCCAGCGCCTCCATTGCCGCCTGGTAGCGCGAGGGCTTGTCCATGCCGCGTATCTCGAGGCCGTAGGCGACGTTGTCCAGCGCGCGGCGGTGGGGCAGCAGGCCGTAGTGCTGGAACACCATCGCGATCTTTTGCCGCCGGAACTCGGTCAGGCGCTCCGGGGAGTACTGCATAATGTCTTCGCCGTCGAACATCACTTCGCCGCGCGTGGACTCTATCAGGCGGATGAGGCAGCGCACCAGCGTGGACTTGCCGCTGCCGGACAGCCCCATCACCACGAATATCTGCCCCTTGCCCACATCGAAACTCACATCGCGCAGGCCGGTGACCAAGCCCAGCTCGTCTTGGATTTCGGCGCGCGTGGCGGTTTCGTACTGCGGATCGAACACGCGCTCCGGCTTATTGCCGAACACTTTCCACAGATTTCGCACTTCGATATGCTTTGCGCCGTTGCCATTCGCGCCGCTATTGACGGCGCCGTTGCTTTCAGTCATAACCAACTCCCTTGCGCTTTCTAGGCAACCGCATCTCGTAAAATCGCAGCCGTCGCCGCCACTCCCCAACGGGCTAAATAGATTGTACGATTGACTAGCGCATATGTCAAATTAACTGGCATATAACGCGCCGCAAATCCCCCGATAATCCCCCGCCAAACCGCGCAAAGCCTAGCGCAATGCCGTTTTGCTCTTTGTTGTTTTTTAATGATTGCTAATTCGGTAATGCTATTTCAACCCACTTTGCGCGAAAGTTTTTTGCTACTTTTTCCAAGAAAATGGATAGGTTATGCGTTACGTGTAGCCTTTTGGCGAAAGCGGGGGGCAGAATTGCAGAACGGGCTAAGGTAGAATATAATCCAACAAAGCCCGTCAATTCATTAAGGTCAAGGCTGGAGCGGCATGAAACTCGGCGCGCATCGCAACATCAAGCCAGCAGCGGCGCTGGCGCTAGTCGCGCTGGCGGCGCTGATAGCAATCGGGCTGCTGGCGGGCGGGCCGAGCGCCAGCGCTCAGACGCCCCCGCAAACCGCCAGCGCCACGCCAACGCCAATAGCCGCTGAGGGGCGTATCGTGTTCACATCCGACAGAGACGGGAATGATGAGATCTATGTGATGAACGCGGACGGCTCAAACTTGATGCGGCTAACAAATCACCCTTGGACTGATAACGGGCCTGTCTGGTCTCCGGATGGACAACGAATCGCGTTCTCATCGAACAGAGACAGGGGCGAGTATGAGATAGGCGAGCATGAGATATACGTAATGAACGCAGACGGCACAGGCGTTTCCAGGCTTACACATGGAACCTGGGATAGCGTAGCTCCTTCATGGTCTCCGGATGGCAAACGCATCGCATTCTCATATATGTCTTTCTCATATACGTCTGAGGATTATATCTTTGATATATATGTAATGAACGCAGACGGCACAGGCATTTCCCGACTTACATATGGAACTGAGAGTAGCGTAAATCCTTCATGGTCTCCGGATGGCAAACGCATCGCGTTCTACTCTTCCATAGACGACAACGATGATGTGTATGTGATGAACTCAGACGGTTCAAACATAACAAGACTGACAAATCATTCTGAGGCTGACTGGGGCCCGGCCTGGTCTCCCGACGGAAGTCGGATTGCCTTCGTGTCAGATCGTGACCGGAATAGCGAAATCTATGTGATGAACGCGGACGGTTCGCAACAAACTAGGCTAACCAGACAAAGCGCGGATGACCGCTTTCCTGCTTGGTCGCCGGACGGACAACACATAGCGTTCAGCGCGCGGCGGGACGGAAATTACGAGATATATGTGATGAACGCGGACGGCTCAAACCCAACAAGGTTAACAAATCATCCTGGGTCGGACCGTCATCCCAACTGGACATCCGCCGCCGGACAGGGGACGCCCTTGCCCACGCCAACTTATACGCCCACTGCCACGCCCACCCATACGCCTACGCCCACCCACACGCCTACCGCCACGCCCGTCAATGGCGAGCTTGCGAACAGGCTAGATGCGCTTGAGCAGCAAAATAGCGCGCTCCGGCAACTGCTACAAAACCTACAATCGCTACTCCAAGCGCTAACCAATCGCATAGCCGCGCTAGAGGGAGGCGCTCCCTAGCAATCCAAACCGAACCCCAACCAACCCTAGCAATCAGGAGGCAATCCAATGCCCGTAATTCAACTACAAATCACCCGCCGCGCCCCTTACGCCGGCGGCGAGTCTTTCGGCGACGCCGGCGCATACGACCAGATCGACGGCATCGCGCACTGCGCCGTGGATCCCGGGCATCCCGCAAACGCGGGGATTACCGACCTGGATCTTGCGCCGCGCGATTCGGAGGGGAGGGTGTGGTTCGCGTCGGACTTTACGCTGCTGACGCCGCAGGACGGGGGGCGCGGCAACGGCAGTTTGCTGTACGATGTGGTCAATCGCGGGCGCAAGACGGTTATGGGCAGGTTCAACAGCTCAGGCAAGCCGACTATGCCGCAAGATCCGCTTGACCCCGGCAACGGCTTTCTGATGCGGCACGGCTATTCCGTGCTGTTCGGCGGCTGGCAGGCGGATGTGCCGCGCGGCGTGGGGCTTATCGGCTTGCAAGCGCCGGACGCGCTTGACGGCGAGGGCAAGCCGCTTATGGGCAAGATTATGTGCCAGTTCCAAACCACGCACTTCACCGACTACTTTCTGCTCGCCGACCGGCAGCACGCGCCGCATCCCGCCGCCATTCCCGACGAGCCGGACGCCGTCCTGACCGTGCGCGACCACCCGAACAGCGCCGCCGCGACTATCCCGCGCCGCAAGTGGCGCTTTATGCGCTTTGAGGACGCCGCCGTAGAGCCGGATCCCTGCCACATCTTCTTGGACGACGGCTTTCAGCCGGGCTTGATCTACCAGCTCGTCTATACCACGCGCGGCAGCAAAGTGGTCGGGCTTGGGTTCGCGGCGATGCGCGACCTGGTGTCTTATTTCAAGAACGCGCCGGCGTCGGAGGGCAACCCGTGCGCGGGGAATTTGCGGCGCGCCCACGCATTCGGCGCGTCTCAGAGCGGGCGCTTTCTGCGCCACTACATCCACACCGGCGTCAACATTGACGAAGACGACAACATAGCGCTGGACGGCATTATATCGCATGTGGCGGGCGGAATGCGCGGCGAGTTCAACCTGCGCTTTGGGCAGCCGTCCAAGGATGTTTGCTACATTATACCCGAACTATTCCCATTCGCGGACACGCCGCAATCCGACCCGGTAACCGGCGCCAGCGGCTCGCTTTTGGACAGGCTGCAAGAGCGCGGGGGCGTTCCCAAGATGATGTTCACGAACACATCCGCCGAGTACTGGCGCGGGGACGCGGCGCTCATCCACACCAACTTCGCGGATATGAGCGACGCGCCTGAAGAGACCGAGCATGTGCGCCGCTATCACCTGGCCGGCTCGCCGCACGGCTCCGGCACATTCCCGCCGCTGCGAGTGAGCCCGATGGACGGCGTCAGGGGGCAGCTGCCGTTCAACATCATAGAGTACAACCCGCTGCTGCGGGCGGCGCTGCACAACCTTGACCAGTGGGTTCGCGGCGAAAAGCCCGCGCCCGCCAGCCGCCATCCGCGCATATCGGACGGCACTGCGGTGGAATCTTACACTCTCGCGGACAAATTCCGCAGCATCCCCGGCGTGGACTTCCCCGACAAGCCCACTCGCGCGATGCGCCTGGACTACGGCGCTGAGGCGCATCTGGGGCGCACGACCACGCTGCCGCCCGTCGCGGGCGAGGAGTTTCCCGCGCTGGTGTCCAACATAGACGCCGACTGCAACGAAATCGGCGGCATACGGCTGCCCGACCTGACGGTTCCCGTGGCGACCTATACCGGCTGGAACCTGCGGCATCCCGAAATCGGCGCGCCGGGCTTGGTTATCGGCATCACGGGCGGGCTTGCCGGGTGGGTATTGCCATTCGCGCCCACATCGCAAGCGCGCGCGGCGGCGGGCGATCCGCGCCCCGCCATCTCCGAGCGCTACGCATCCAAAGACGACTATATCGCGCAAACGCGCCAAGCCGCCCAAGCGCTGGCGGGCGAGGGCTATATGCTCGCCGAAGACATCCCCGAATGCCTATCGCGCGCCGCAACGCGCTACGACTACTTCGCCGCAAACGGGAGCGGATAGGCGGCGGCAATGCCTGAGCGGCAGCGCCTAGACGATTGCCCATAAACGCGGGCAGCCCATAAACGGCTGCCCGCATCCGAAACTATGCTGGAACTGGTAGAAAACCACCGCATCGGCAAGCCGCGGCTATTGCGCCTTTTGGACGAAATAGCCGCGGATGCTTGGTGTCAGCGATCCCTCTATCTAACCCCCCAATCCCTGATACGCTGCGCCGAAACGCAAGCATCGCCCGCGCGCCATCCCGACCCTGACGCGCCCGCAATCCAAGCCGCGCTGCGCGCCGCGGGCGCATCCGACACCGGCGTAGCGCTATTCTTGGGCGCTGACAAAGCAATCGCCGTATGCCCGCCATTCCCGCTTGCATCCGACGCCGATTTCGCCGGCGCGAACATATCCCCGCTGACGCGCCTGACGCGCCGCCAATTCGTGGTCGGCGTAATCCTGTTGCGGCTTGGGCGCTACGCGGTGGGCGTGGTTCGCGGCGACCGCTTGGCGGCGTCCAAAACCGAGTCGCGCTATGTGAAGAACCGACATCGCGCGGGCGGGCAATCGCAGCGCCGCTTTGAGCGCAGCCGCGAGCGCCTAATCCGCGAGCTCTACGACAAAACCTGCCAAACCGCCCGCGCCGTCTTCGAGCCGTTCCAAGCCGATATAGACTACATAATGCTCGGCGGCGAATCCACAACGCTAATGGAATTCGCCAAGCGCTGCCCGCTATTGTCGCGTCAGCCCGACCGCGTCTTGGGAGCGCGGTTAGCGGTAGATCGGCCTAATCGCAAGGCGCTGGATAATATCGCGTATGAGGCGTGGAAGAGCCGGGTTTATGTGTTGCAGAGCGTTCCCGCAGAACAAGAATAGAGGATAGCCGAAAGCCGCGCCCGATTGAACCGCGCCATCCCTTGCGTGATGCGCCCTATCGCGCCATTGCCATCCCATTGCGCCAACCCGCTTTGCCGCTCTTTACTGCGCCGTATAACCCCCGTCCACAATCAGCGGCGCGCCCGTGACGAATGAAGACTCGTCCGACGCCAGAAACAGCGCCGCTTGCGCGATTTCCTCCGGCTGCCCCAGCCTGCCCATCGGATGCCGCTCTTTCAGCGCCGCATTCGCCTCTGCGTCCGAAGTCAGCGGCGCCGTCATGTTCGTCTCCACATAGCCGGGGCAGATGCAGTTCACGCGGATGTTGCGCCGCGCCAAGTCAATCGCCAGAGTGCGCGTGAACTGCAGCACGCCGCCCTTGGACGGGTTGTACGGATTGAACCCGCCGCCCATGCCCGCCGGATAGCCCACCAGCGCCATAATAGACGCCAAGTTGACGATAGAGCCGCCGCCCGCGCGCTCCATTTCGGGAACCGCGTGCCACGCCATCAGATAAGTCCCTTTCAGATTAACCTCAATCACCTTGTCCCACACATCCTCCGCCGACGCGCCTTGCGGCAGCGCGTTTCGCGCCGTAATCCCCGCGCTATTCACCAGCGCATCCAGCCGCCCGAAAGCGCCGACCGCCTCATCCACCATCCGCTCAGCATCCGCCGAACTCGCCACATCCCCGCAAATCGCCACGGCATCCCCGCCATCCTCGCGTATCGCCGCAACCACCTGCGCCGCCGCCGCATCCGACACATCCGCCGCCGCCACCCGCGCGCCTTCTCGCGCGAATAGGGCCGCCGTCGCCCGTCCGATACCTGAGCCTGCGCCGGTAATTAGGGCTACTTTGCCGTCTAGTCGCATAGCCAATCCCCCTTGTTTATCTGATAACCCAATCGCTTGCCATCCCGCATCCCGCCCCAACTATATCACGCGCCCGCATTATAGCGCTTGCGTGGGGAAAAGCATCTGCCCCACTTTCCCCCGGCTATTGCATAAAGAACAAACCTGCTTTACCATAATCCCACACTACACTTGGAGCGCCCCCTATGACTGCCGCCGCCGAAACCGCCCAAACCCTGTTTCGCAATCGCAGAAACCTAATCGGAGAGCCCAGCGAAGCGAACACTGTCCTCTACCTGATAGACCCTGTGCTGGAGTTTCTGGGCTATCCTGCTCCTCACCAGAATAGAGAAGCCCAACAGGGCGACGCCCGCCTCGACATCGCGCTGTACAACGTCCCATTCGCGTTGGCGGGCAATCGCCCGGCCGCCGCCATTTTGGAAGCCAAGCGGCTAGGCCACGACCTGTACGGCAGAAACGTCGCGCGCTCAAAGCGGCCTACGGATCAGCTGCTCCGATATATGCAAAGCCACGACGCCAGCGGCTACGGCACATACGGCTTTCTGACCGACGGCAATATATGGTGGGCATACCGGCGCGTTAGCTACGATGAGCAGCCGCGCCAAATCCAAGAATGGCGGCTGCTGGACGGATCGCGCGAGTCTTGCGCCCAATATCTGACCGAAATCAAACAACTGCTCGCCGAATCCGCGCCCGTCCCGGTTGCCGCAAGCCGCCTGCGCGAAGTCCGAAAAGCCCGCGAAATCTGCAAGCATATCGGCGATGGGGCGTCCCCGCAAGAAATACTCAAGCTGCTCACGGGCAAATTCGGCGAAACCGAAATCCCGCCGAACCAAATCCGCCTGTCAAGCAAAGCCGCGCAAGCCGAAAGAGACCATTGGCGGCAGTACGCCTTTGCCCAAGCGGGCAGGATAAAAGCCGAACAGGGCGATACTTCCCGCGAATCCGCCTGCGTCGCCGTCGTCCGCGCCGCCGACGCCAAGGACGACCACGACGCCGTTCTGCATAGAGACGACGTCGCTGTCGCCGCAAGCCTCTTCGCCAAAGTCGTCCCGCTTAAAATATCGGCGACCCTGATGATACTGCCCGACCAAAACGCCGCCCCGGCCGCCGCGCGCCTTGCCGTCCACTACCAGGGCCACACCGGAATGACCACCGAGTTCGACCCGCGCGCGCCCACGCCCAAGACGCTGCGAACCATCCAGCGCATCTACGACCTGCTCAACAAGAAAACCGCCGTGGACGCGGACGCGCTCGCCGACGCCGTAGCCGCCAAGGGCGTCCGCAAGCAACTCTTTGAGAAAATCGCCAACGGCTGGACGCTGCGCCAGCAGCGCAAAGCCAAAGGCAGCCCCCAAAAGCGCCAAGCCTATCGCGAGGCCGCGCTGCGCCATCTCATCCGAACCATTTTCGTGTGGATACTAAAAGAGGACGGCAAGCTGCCCCCGGAGGCTTTTGACGAGGCTTTCGCAAAGCGCGAGGCGCCCGGCAAATATCACGCCGACATCCTGACATTCCTGTTTCACGAAAGGCTGAACCAGCCGCTAGACGCCCGCAAGCCGCATCCCAATCCCAACATCCAGCAGGCGCTCGCGGACGCCCGCTTTCTAAACGGCTCGCTTTTCGCCGAACACGAAAACGAAGACGCCTTGGATCTCACCGACCAAGACTACTTCAGCGCCGACCCCGCCGAACCCGGCTTGTTCACCATACTATCCGAGTACGACTGGACTGCGTCCGAACACACCCCCTACCACAGCGACCAGAGCATTGACCCCGAAGTGCTCAGCAACCTGTTTGAGAACCTTATCGCCGCCACGAAATACGGCGGCGAGACGCCCGACAAGATGCCCGCCGGCACATACTACACCCCCGCCGACGTCGCGCTTGAGATGGTCAAAGACGCGCTCGCCGAGGCTGCTCTGCCCGTCGCGCCGCCCACCTGGACGCGCGCCCACCTGCGCCTGCTGTTCGGCAGCCAGGACGAACTTCCCCCGCACATAGACGACCTGTCCGATACGGAAATCGCCGCCCTTGTGAACCGAATCCGCAGCCTAACCATCTACGACCCCGCCGTAGGCTCCGGCGAGTTTCCATTTCTGTGCGCCCTTGCCATCAGGGACGCGCTGTCCAAGCTTGGCGTTCCCGACGACAACGCCGCGCTAACCCGCGACATCATCGCCCGCCAGCTTTTCGCGCAAGACATCAACCCTATGGCGGCGCAAGTCACCCGCCTGCGCCTGTTCATCGCCATAATCGCCGCCGAAAACCACTCATATTACACCATATCCCCCCCCCCCATTAGTCAAGTTCAACCGCCACTGCCTAACCTAGAGGCGAAAATCGTCTGCGCCGACACGCTCACAACCGTGGCTATCCCCGGCTGGCGTCCGCTGGGCGAGGGAACGCTGCAAGCGGGCGCCGCCGCCGTCAACGCCGCCTTGCTGCGCGTCGCCGCCGTCCGCGAACAATGGCAGGCCGCCCACAGCGAAAGCCGCAAAGCCGAGCTGCGCCGCCAAGACGCCGCCGCCCGCCAAAACCTGCGCGCCGTTATGCAAGACGCCTACGCCACGCCCGAAACAACCGCATTCGCCGACCATGCCTTGCTTGACCCCAACGCGCCGCCCGCCAAAACCGACCCGCGCCTGCTGTTCTACAACCCCGACCGGCGCGGATTCGACATCGTAATCGGCAACCCGCCCTACGAAAGCATACGCAAATCCCTGCAAGACGGCGCCGACCTGACTACGGCCGAACTCGCCAACCGCCGCAAAGATTTCAACGACATAATGCTGCTCCAAAAGCGCTACCGAACCCTCAAAGGCGGCGACCTCTACGACCTAATCGCAGAGGCGGCGCTATCCCTCGCAAACCCCGACGGCGGCATCGTAACGCTCATCGTCCCCTTGTCCATTTGCTTTGGGCAATCCAAAAACGCGCTGCGCCGCCTCTTCGAAAGCCGTTGCCGCCGCATCGCCTTGCGAAACCAGGATGTTAGACCGGACAAAACATTTCACGACAGCCCCGTCGCTCACCCGTCAAATAGTCAGAGAACGACCATAATCACTGCGACTGCCGGTGAAGAAAATCCCGTAATTGAAATTAGCGCCACAAACAAATGGGAAAAATCAGAGCGCCACGAATACCTTAATTCACGGGCTAATCCGATTGTACGGCTAACAAACCCGATTGGCGACGAGCGAGTAGATTCGCAGTGGGAACGAATACCCACGCCCGAAATTCAAAAACTTATCACGGCAATGTGCGTCGAGAAAACCAAAATATCCAATATGCGCCGCGTAGGAGAAAACCCTTTCGCTTTGGCATTCTCGCCATCGGCGCGATACTATATCACCGCAACCCCCGCAGGTTACCTCAAGCGGGGTGAAAACACGCTCCCCATAGCCAGCCAAGAAAGCCTTGAGCTTGCGATAGCCGCCGCCAACACTCACGCCGCCTACGCCTGGTGGCGCGCATACGGCGACGCCTTTCACATCAACCGCCACGAAATAGCCAGCATAGCCATCCCCCGGCAGTGGCTTGAGGATGAACAGACCAATCGCCGCGCGCTTGAACTGGGGCGCGCGCTAATCGCCGCCATAAACCCCGCCAACATCAGCGCCATCGTCACCGGCACGAAGAGCAAGACGCAGGACTCGCTCAACTTCCACGACTGCGCCCCCGAAGTCATAGCCGAGCTGGACGCGCTCTACCTAGACGCGCTATGCCAGCCGCGAGCCGCGCTGTCGCAGCTGCATACGCTACGCAGCAACAGCACTTGGCGGCTTGGGGCGCAAACGCGGGGGTAGCGCGCCTATCGCCGAGCGTCCGCCCATCGCCGCGCCTAGCCGCCGCCGCGCTCTCGCGCCAACTGCTCTTGCAGCTCCCGTATCACGGCATCCGCCCGCCGCCTCGCGTCAGCCTCGGCCTCAGCGCGCGCCCTCTCAGCCTCAGCTCGCGCCTCGGCCTCAGCCGCCCTTGCATCAGAATCCGCCGCCCGCGCGTCCGCATAACGCGCCCTTGCGTCAGCATAATCCGCCCGCGCAACCGCATCCTCCACCAGCGCCTCGCTCTCTCCATGCGTCCGCAGATAACTTTCGCTATCCGGATCGTACAGCCGCAGCATCCCGTCTTCCCAGCACACATACAACTTCAGCGCATCGCTGTAACCGCGCTTGTTGTTCGCGCCGTAATGCTCCAGCTCAATCGGCTCATACGCGCCGCCCACAAGCCTATCGCCCGCAAGCCCCGCGAGGTAGCGCCTGCCATCGGTGGGGTCAAAGCGCCAATACTCGCTCACGCCGTAATTGGCGTAGCCAATGCGCTTTTCGGTATCATCCCGATCCGCCGTGTGAACCGACGCCACCTCCAGCACGAACTCCGGCGGATTCGGCTGAGATCGCATCTCATACCCGTCCTGCGCGTCCATGCGGGCGGCGTCGCAGTTCAGCGCAACCATCAGATCCGGCACAAGCGTCCCCTTGCGGACGCGCGCATCCCACCCCAGCGGGATTTCGCTGCCCACATAGACGGTATCCGACTCGCCCAGACGATTCATCAGCGCGGTGATGATGGACTGGCTGTATATGTACTTGGTGTTCTGCATATCGTCTCTTGGCGGGAATTCGGGGAACTTGGCTAGTTCTTCCCCGGTTGCCCTAGTCTTGGTCTTGGTAGCGGCGATAGGCTTGATAGTCATTGCCAACCTCTCTGAGGCGCTGAGGCGCTTATGTATATCCACCCCTCTTGCGTCCATTGCTCTTTGTATGTCAGACGGATTATATCATCAGCAAACCCGCCTTGCCCTATGCCCATCCCAAACTTTGCCTACTTTTTCCCAAAAGCGGCGCCCCTCTTGCCCTTGTCGCGCCCCTTGCTACAGCCCAAAAACCTCCCCCGCCGCAAACCGCTCCCACGCGCCCGCGCGATACCGCGCAACCGACCCCGCGCCCAGCGCGCGCCAGCCGTCGCCCTCGCTGACGCAGCCCGTAGCCCCGTCTATCCCCAGCGCCGTGATGCCCGCCGGCAGCGCCCCACGCAGCTCCACCGCCACCCGCTCCGGATCGCTCCGCTCGTGGTGCGGCAGAACCGCGATGCCGCGCGCCAATCCCAGCGCCTCGCTCCACTCGCCTCTGAACCGCATCCGCTCGCCCAGCGCCATCGCGCCCGCGCTGGATCCCGCCACTATCGCGCCCCGATGCAGCGCCGCCCGCAGCGCCGCCGTAAGCCGCGAACCCGCCAGCGCGCCTAGCAGATGCGCCGGATTGCCGCCCGTCAGATATATCACATCCGCCGCGTCCGCCGCCGCTATTAGCGCCTCGTCGTTGGCGTCGGCCGCGTTCAGAACCATAAGCGGCGCGGCGTCCGCCCCAAGCGCGTTGAAGTGCTGGACGCCGTTAGCCGCCGCGAGTTCCGGCCGTTCCATTGCCGCCGCCGTGGGAACTACGACCACGCGCGGCGTGGCAACCCCCGTCGCCGCCAAAATCTCGGCGTCCATTCCCTTGCAGCTCGCCCTAAACTCGTCCCCCCCGACCAGCGCTATCCTGCCCGCCATAAGCCTTATCGCCTCCCGCGCCTAACTTGCCTGCCGCCGATATTTGCGCGCATCCCTTGCATCCCTTGCGCCGCCTAGCGCGCGCCTAATAGCGCTCATCCCGCCACTCGAACGCGAGCGTGGCGTAGCGCACGAATACCGCGCCGCCCGGAGCGCCGATAGGGCCGTTTATCGCCAGCAGCGCGATGGTGTGCGTATCGCCCGGCTTGGGATTCGCGCTCACCACGACCCGCTGCGGCGCGTTGAAACCCTGCACCGCGCCCTTCGCCAAGTCGCACTTGCCGTCAATCCACACCTCGCCGTAATCGTCAATGCAGGTCTCCAGCAGGCACTGCGTCCCCTCAACCGCCCTGCCGCCCACGCTTTGCGGCAGCGTAATCGTGATGCGATACCATATGAACGACAGCCCATGCGAGCGCCATTCGGCGAGATCCGCGCACTCCGCCCAGCCCGAATCGTCATACTCCGGCAGCCGCGCCGGGCTGCCCGCGCTCAGCGCCTCAAGCCCCTGATTAGGCTCCCCCGGCACAAGCCCCACCGCATACCGCCACGCGCCGTTCACCGCGCCGAGATCATCCGCGTTTTGCAAATTCAATGATACCCTAGGCATTGCGCCCTCCTTTTGTGTACAAATTCTTTGCCGCCGCCGCGCATCGCCCGCGGCATTGCGCCAATCGGCCCTTATCCGTGAGCTAAGAGCCAAACAAAGTCACGAGCGTGCGTATCAGATACACGCAGACCGCGACCGCGACCGCAATCGCCGTCGCCCCCGCCAAGCGCATTATCCACCTGATAATCCACTCTATCCTATCCTCCAGCCTGTCTAATCGCGCATCCATTTGATCGAACCGGCGGTTCACGCTTTCCTGATACGTCGTCAGATTCTTGTTCATATCCGCGCGCAGCGTTGCGTTATCGCTTTTCGCATCAGCCCTCGCCCCCTCTATGCGCTCCCCTAACGCCGCAAACCCGCTATTCATATCCGGCATCTCACTTTTGGGCGCGCATTGCGCGTTGCGGGGGGTTGTTCATGCGCCGCCGTCCGCTCGGCGCTGCAGCTCTGCCAGCCTTGCCTCCAGCTCGGCGGCGCGTGCGTCGGCTTGGCGGCGGGCGTCATCAGCCTGGCGCCGCAACTCGGCCTCAGCGGCCGCCTGCGCCTCCGCTTGGCGGCGCGCCTCAGCCTCGGCCTCAGCCCGCGCCTCAGCCAGACGCCGCCCGGCCGCCTCAGCCCGCCGCTCAGCCGCCTCCTCAGACAGCGTCCGCAGATACCGCCCCAGCACAGGGTCATAGAACCGCAGCGCCTCCCGCTCCCAGCACACAAACAGCCCCAGCGCCTCGCTGTACCCCCGCCCATGCTCGTCGTCGCGCCACTCTATCGGTATGCGCTCATAGCGCCCCCCAACCAGCCTGTCCCCCGCGAGCGAGCGGTCGTGATAAGCGCCGCCGGTCGGGTCAAAGCGCCAGTATTCGGCAACGCCGTAGCGGGCGTAGTCGGCGCGCTTTTCGGTGTAGTCCACAATCCCCGTGGTTTTCGAGGCTACCTCCAGCGCAAACTCCGGCGGATGCGGCTGGCTCTCCAGGGAATACCCGTTGTCTTCCTGAACCCGCGCCACGTCGCAGTCAAACGCCACCATCAGATCCGGCACGCGCGTGTCCTCCGACGCGCTCAGGCTAGGCCCTAGCCGCGCCTCATTCCTCACCAGCGTGGCGTCGGGGTTGCCGAAATGGTCTATCAGCGCCTCTGTGGCGGAGCGCTCGTATAGGTAAATAGAATTTTGCATGTCATCACGCGGCGGCGCGTCGGGATACGGGGCATGCCGCCGCGCCGGTTCAACTAGAATCGCTTGGGTAGTCATTGCGAACCTACCTCTCACTTCACTTTGGCTCTTTGGATCGCGCGGCGGCGCCGCCGCTGTGCCGTCAGGCGCATTATACCCCGCGCGCCGCATCGCGCCTACCCCAATGAGCGCCTTGAATCGCCATCCGGCGCGTCAATCCCTTTTCTACCCAATTCCGCCCAATTTAGGCGCTATAAGAACTAGCGCAATTCCCGCGCAGCCATTATAATTAGCCGCGCGAATTAGCGTTGCCCCAATGCCCGCCGCGCTTGACAACACGCGGGGGGGGGAGATATAATCTAGGCTTGCAAGCGTGAAGCGCAAGGCGCGACCGGCGCGCGGATGCGAGGCGCGCGCGCCAACGCTGAGAATATCCGGTAAAAAAGGGCGCGCGCGGTAATACTCCCGTAATACTTGTGTGATATTATAGACATCGCATAAACGATAACCGATAGCCCGCGCCGCGCGCTCGCGGCGCGGGACAAGCCCAATCACAAACTACGCAAACTCCGGCGCCGGATTAGCGAGAACGCGCGCGCAACCGGACAGACGGCGAGAGCAAGGAGCGTCAATTGAAAAAGACACTAGCGGCGATATTGATAGTCATGGCGGCGGTTGTCGCCGTAGGAACTTTCGGACACCGCTTCACGGACAACACGGCGGAGGCGCTAGGGCTGCGACCCACTCCGGTCGCCAACTTCCCGTTTCACAGCACAGTCGGCGGCAATGTCACGCAGACAACTCCCCTGCGCGTGAACAGCCTGCCCTCATACGCCACCGCCGGCGTCAACCTACTTGAAACGGGGATCCAGAGCTGGAACATTCATCTCGGAAACAACGTTGTTAACGCTCTAACGCCCCAAGGGTCAGAGCGCATCCGCCTTATGTCCATTACGAGCTCCAACCCCGACCTCGGCTTGACTTTTCACCATACCTCCCGCTGGTCTGAAACGCACCGGGTACGCGTCACCGCGGGAAGCGCGAGGGGCATGGCGAATGTGACTTTCAACATCAACGGCTATACATGCCGGGCAAACAGCGATGGCAGCGGCGCCCACTTCACTCCTAACGTCAGCAACCAAGGCAATGATCCGAATGTCAGTCCGCCGACGGGCTGCCGCAACGCAAATCCGCATATGACTATAACAAGCGCCACGCACACCATCCCCGTATGGGTGGGGTATGGGCCGGCGCCGTCCGCGCACGCGATTTCGGCGGTCAATGTTGAGGAGACGAGCGGGGATATTGAGTCCATCTCATCCACGGTCAATTCGGCGGTAACCGACCTTGCGGCGTTTGAGGCGGATACGATACAGGACGTCCACAGTGGCGAGATTGTGCTGTACGGCGTAGATTCCAACGGCTCGCGCTCGGCCGTTGACGGCATAAATACCGCTGAGCCGGACAGGCCTCACACTTTTGAAAACTTCTACAGCCGCGATTTCTCGTACAGCCTGTCGGGGGCGACCGCATCGGACAATGAACTCGCGCGCAGGCTCTCGGTTGAGACGCGGTTCACTAGGGTGGACGAGACCGGAGACTGGCAGCCGACGGCTATCATATCCGTCACGGGCAGCGGCTCGGCGCTGCCGCCGGGCTCGTTCACGCTGACGCTGACGGGGCGGGACGCCGCGCCCAGCGGCAACACCGCCAGCGTGCCGGTGAGGATAGTGGTGGAGTCCACGCTGCTGGGCAGCGGCATAGTCAGCCTATCCGCGAGCAACCTTGCCGGGGGCGACAACTCGCCGGTTACCGAAGACGACCCGCTGGTGGCGTACACCATAACCGAATACGGGGATGTTCACACCGTTCCCTCTACTTGGACCAGCAGGAGCCGGACGGAGAACTTCCCGTTCAGCAACGCCATCATCAAGCTGGATGACGACGAGGCAACCCGCGTGGTGGACGGGAGTTTCGCCATCGCCGACGAGACGGTCGTATCGCAGAACCGTTACCGCGACCCTAACAGGAGCAACGGGTACTTCACGGTGTCCGCGGGATCCAAGGAGGGATCCACGACCATCTCGTACAAGATCAGGGGCTATGTGTGCCGGGATGACACTGATCCTGACGCATACATGGCGCCCACGGACGCGGCGACGGCGGATGTGCCGTCGATGTGTCCATCCGGCCACACCATGGTGGTGACGGAGCGCTCCGTATCCATTCCCATATGGGTTGGCTGGGCGGATCCCACGCCCGACTTCGAGATAACGGGCGTTAACCTCGCCGGCAGCGTTTTTCAAGACCTGACCACAACCGACGCCGTCGCCTCGTTTGAGGGAACGGTTCAGAGCAACCACACCGGCGAGCTTTCGCTGTACGCCTACAACGCGGACGGGCAGCTTGTGGACAGGGGGAACGCGACCGTCAGGGGCCAGCCTGACAGGCCGATGGTGGACGAGGACTTCCAGGGTCGCAAATTCACCTACAAGCTCGCCGGCGCGGACGCCGGCGCCGGCGACGACCAGGCGGCGCAGACCGCCCGCAACATGGCGCTCGCCCGCATGCTAGTGGTGGAAACGCTGTTCGGGGATCCGGACGGCGGCGACACGCAGTACAACCCGATGGCGAAGATTTCGGCGCGGTCGGGGGCGATGCTGCCGCCGGGGACGTATGGGCTGACGCTGACGGGCTCGGATGACGCGCCGCGTGGGGGGACGGCGACCGTGCCGATACAGGTAACCGTAACGCAGTCCAACCGCGCGCCGATGGCCACGGTTGATGGCACGCCCGACGGCGATGCAAAGACTACGCACGCCGTCACCCTGCGCGAGCGCACCTCCATGGGCTACCAGGCCGGCGAGGCGCCTGAGGGCAAAACCACCGGCGACCCGCGCGTCCTAGCCGACTTCTCGCGCTACTTCATAGAGCCTGACAACCAGGTTCTAACATATCGGCTGGTCACGCGGACGAGCGATGCCGCCTCCGCCGCGTTGTTCGACGTGGACGAAGACAGCGGCGAGCTAACCCTGCTGGCGGATCTGCCGGACTACGACGCCGCGCCGTACATAGACCTAGATGTGGACGCGGATGAGGCGGCTGATGATGAGCCGCGGGGGTACAAGTTCAGCGTGGAGGGCAGCGATGGGTCGTCGCGGGACAGCATAGAGGTGACGATAACGGTTACTGAGCGGGATGCCACCGATCCCGGCCAGGTGGCGCGGGGGACGAACTTTGCGATAGACGAGAACGCCGCCGCTTGCGCGATCCTGGGCGAGGTAGAGATAACCCTGCCCAACCGGGACGATCCGGAGCCGGGCGAGTACAACTCCACCATAGGCGGCGTAGAGGACGGCTTGTTCAACCTAAACGCCGAAATCGCCGCCACTGAGGACTGCGGCGGGTCCGACATAACCGCCGCCAAGACCAACGAGCTTATGGCGCTGGTTTCGTTCAACCACGAGGCGCGCGGCGGCTACCAGCTGACCGTATCCACCGACGGCACGATAGCGAGCAGCGCCCCGGTGAATGTAACGATAAACGACATCAACGAGGCGCCGATGCTGGGGGTGTCGCCCACGGTTCCCAACGCCGAGGGTACGCCGGTGGCGCGGCAACTGCTGCCCACGCTCGCCGCGGCGGACGTAGAGGATAACGCGGCGACGGAAGACGTTGACGAGTCCACGCACGCGGGCAATCCCAACGTAATCCCCGATCCGCAGTACGCCGCGAATGTCAGCGAGACCGCGGATGTGGGGACGACGCTGTCCGTGTGGGAGCCCAACGCCACCAACGGCGTGATAGACGTCAACGCCGATGGCGACATCGAATTCCCGAGGTCCAACAGGGTAGGCGTAAGGGCGTTTGACGAAGACGCCGGCGACAACGCCAATCTGACCTACAGCCTAATGATGGCCGACTCTGACGGCGATATAACGACTACGCCGTTCACCGGCCCGTTCAGCATAGACGCCTCCACCGGCGCGATAACAGTAAGCGGCGGGCTGGACAGGGAGACCACCGACGGCTATGTGCTGTACATTGTGGTAACCGACGACTACGAGCCGACCGGCGGCGACGATACGCAAACCGCGATGTCCGACAACGCCAAGCTAACGATAAACGTGCAAGACGCCAACGAGCTGCCGTTCTTCGTCCGCGACGACTTGGACGGGATGAGCGCGGCGCAGATAACCGCGTATTGCCAGCGCCCTGAGGCTGAGATACGCCTCGAGTCGCTGCCCGCGATAACGTTAGACGAAAACCCGACGCCCGGCCTGGCGCTGGCGGATTACGACGCCTGCGACGCGGACGGCGACGACCTCACATTCATAATCAGGTCTGAGCTAGACCGGCCCCTGTTCGCGCTTGACGAAGACAGCGGCGCGCTATCGGTATCGGCGGACGCGGCTGAGGCGGCGAAGTTCGACTACGAGTCCAAGCCGTCGTACTCGGTAGAGATTGAGGTAACCGACGGCGAGGCCGGGCAGGGCCAGGTTCGGCAGACCGTCAACCTGAACAACCTCAACGACAACGCGCCCGTATGGCAGACCGCCCCCGACGGCGATCCCAATTCGCTCTCGGTGAACGAAAACACCCTGCGCGGGACAACGCTTGCGACTTATATCGCAACTGACGCCGACGGGGATCCTATCACTTATACGCTGAGCGGCGGGGACGCCTCTCAGTATCAGATAGACGCCAACAGCGGCGTACTCGCCACGCTCGCGTCCTTGGATGCCGACCGCGGGAACTTGTCCGACTCCTTTACGGTCACCGCCGACGACAGCGGCAGTACACTCAGGGGCAACTCCGGCTCCGCCACCGTGGACGTCAGCATATCTATCAACAACGTCGACGACAGCATAAGCTCAATTCGCGTTCACCAGGCGAACCCGGTACTGGGGACGCATGGCGACCCGATGACCGCTTTGGCCGACCGCAAGACCACGCTGAGGGCGACCGTGCCTGAGGCGCCGACGGATCTGCCCGCTACGGCTGGCACGGCGGTAACCAAGTTCGTCAGCACCGGGAACGCGCGCTGGGGCAGCGTGCTGCGCCTAGCGGTTCTGTCGCAGTCGCCGGATTCGTCCTGCGGCAACGGCAACCAGTGCGTATTCATCGACCTAGAGGGCGATGATTCGGACGACAAACTCAAGCTGATGGCGTACCGCTCCGCCAACAGGGACAACGAGTTCATAGCGGCGGTTATGCCGGTGCAGAGCAGCACGGACGCCACCCCCGGCGATGGCGGCGTGTACAAGCACACGGACGGCGGCGTTCCTCAGATCCATGTTGAGGAAGAGGACAGCCTGCGGATCAAGTTCGGCAACCTGCGCGACAGCGTCGTGATAGACAACGAGGCGCCTGAGTTCACGAACTTCCTGCCTGAGCATGAGGAGTCGCTTGACGAGGACGAGGTGGACTACGCGTTCACGGTGACGGACGCCATCTCCGGCATACCGGATCCCGAGGATCTGCCGGACACGGACGGCGACGACAACTACATGTCGGTAGTCGGGCTAGTCAGCGCCAACCAGTGCGCCAATGTTCCCGCCAACTACAGCCCCTCGCGCGGCGAGACGGATCTGCGGCGGGGCAAGAGCATGGTAGCCAACACGAACCTGTTCGAGGGCGAGACGCTCTGGTGCGCGGGGACGCCTGAGATCCGGCGCATCCAGGACGACAAGGACTTCGACGAGACGGACAACGGGTTCGACGTGGAGACCAAGGTCGTGCTGCCCAATAACCGCATCTCGTACGTGACCTTCATCGGGTGCGACGCGGCGGGCAACTGCGTAGCCTACGATCCGGACGAAAACGACCGGGCGGAGGCCTTCGCCGAGATCACGGTTGACACCGTTGACCCGACGATAATGTTCGCGCGCACCGGCGTAGCCTGGGACGCGTCGGACAACACCTACGACGACGACCGCAACTACATCCAGGTCATCTTTGATGACATAAGCGACCTGAACCCGGACACGATCGAGCAAGACGACTTCGTGGTTGACGGCCACACGGTCGTGCGCGTGTACTGGTACGACGACCCGGACGACGGGGAGGCTGGCTGGGACAACGCGGCTGGGACGGACACGCGGTTTGACCGTGGGAACTCGGCGTACCGCGAGATAGCCAAGTCGGTATTCCTGGAGCTGGAAGAAGACCTGCTGCCGGACGCCACGCCTGACGTCAGCGTAGTCCCGAATGGGCTTGAGGACGCGGCGGGCAACGAGCAGGACGATGACGTGAAAGAGGCTGACGACTGGATCGCCCCGGCGTTCACCGTTCAGTCCATAACGTCGCCGCGCGAGACTACGCGGGACAACGTGCTAGTGGGCGAGGACGAAAAGGTAACCATCATGGTGACCTCGGACGAGCGCATAAGCACGACCAAGCCTTTGGTTGATGTCAACTATGTGAACGCGCCCGCGGGCTGCGTTGACAGGAACGGCGTCAGCACGCGCAACCGCGACGCCACGGCGCGCGCGGACTGCGCGGTCAGCGCCCGCGGCGCCAGCCTGAACAGCGTCATAACCAAAGACGGCACGAGCGAGTGGACGATAGTCGTGGACAAGCCCTCGGCGACCGGCTACTACAATGTGTACATCTACGGCGACGACCGCTCCGGGCAGAACAACCGCGGCTCTGAGGGCGTAGCCCCCGACAAGATAGCGGCGGACTTCTTCGAGAAGGACGGCGATGTCAACGCTGACGACGCTGTCTTCTTCGAGGGCGACGTTCAGCTGCCCAAGCCTAGGGTGGTTGTCAGCGGCGAGCATGCCGGCGACACCGAGCCTGAGGTGGAGCAGAAGCGCCCGCTGTTCATAGAGATAGACTTCACGTCCACCTTCAGCGCCGACTGCGACCCTGGGGACAACCTGAGCGACGAGCTCAACTGCTCGGCTGAGTCGGCTGAGTACGCTGAGGACGGCTTTGACGCGGTGACCATCACCAAGTTCGAGCTGGACGGCGTGGACATGACCGATTCGGTTAAGACCACCGACGACGAGACCTTCTTGGTGGCGCTGGACGATGTGAGCGTGGGCGACCACGAGATCACGATCCAAGCGATGGACGTGGCGGGCAACGAGCTGAAAGACGAGCTTGATGTAGAGTTCTCGGTGGATGAGCGCGATCCGTTCACCCGCCGCCTGAACCCCGGCTGGAACTTGGTAAGCCTGCCGGGCGAGCCTTCTGACGGCGACATCAGCGCGATATTCACGGCTGACATCGAAGTTCGGACCGTGTACACCTACAACCCGGTCATCCCCGGCGGCTGGCAGGTAGCGGTGCGCGAGACGCTCGCCGACGCCTGGCAGGGCGACCTGACGGACATCACGGCTAGGAACGGCTACTGGGTGCTAAGCGACGCCATCCAGGACCTTGAGGTGAACATCCCGAGGCTCGCTGGCGGCGCGATAGGCGCGTCCACGCCGATACAGCCGCCGGTGATCCCGATGTACGCGGGCTGGAACCTAATCCCGGTTGTGGACGTGACCGGCGACGCGTTGGACACCGACAAGTCCATCGACGCCACGACCTACCTGAACAGCCTGGACGACGGTTTGGACCTAGCGCGGGTTCTCGGTTTCAACACCATCACCAACGAGTGGTTCACGGTGCTGGATCCTGACACGAGCGGGGCAAGCAACAGCCTGCGGATAGGCTCCGGCTACTGGGTATTCGTGCGGGAGAGCGCGAGCCTGGTGCCGGGCGGGACGCCTAGGTAAGCGCAATGCGGGCGGCGGCAAGCCTGTCGCCGCCCGCAAGCGCGAACCGGATAAGCGATAAGATGCGCCGCCTTCCCGATATGGGGAGGCGGCGCGGTTGTGTGTGGGAGCAAATCGGGATGTATCAACTGACACATCCCGTTTCTAATTTTGGATTTTGGGCAATTGCTCGGATTGGCGCGTCAAACCCTTTTCTGCGCTCTCTTGCTTTTGCCATAGAACCGCTTGCCTGCGCCTACCCATCCCTGTCGCTGTCTCCTCGCTCTATATCAGCAACCCGCGTATCAGCCGCCTCAGACTTCGTGCGCCCAGCTCGCCATTGCTATGCCGTTCAAACGCATTACACCCCCTACCCCCCCAAACCGCCAACGCCTACCTAACCGCCCTCCGCCAAATCGCCGCCAACACCCGCTAACCCGCCAACACCCGCCCACTTTCCCTCGCGAAACTACCGCTATTCGCCCCTATTCGCATTATCCCTATTCGCACTCCGCCCCCGCCACGCCAACCCCGCGCACGCCCCAGCCGCAGCCCACCATATCGCCGTGTACCGGAAATTCCCCGCCAGCGCATTCGGCTCAAACATCGTCGCCACCAGCCCCAGCCCCAGCACAACCCCCAGCGCCAGCGCATACCGCCGCTCCGGCCCCCGCCCTTCCCGCCACGCCCGCCAAGCCGTCCACAGCACAACCCCCACCATCGCCAGCAGCCCAATCGGCGCGGCGACCCCAAAATACACCCCCCACTTCAGCCAAAGATTGTGTATCTCAATCCACTCCGGCTGCCCCGTAGTCTTGTTGATAATGCTCAGCAGCGTCCCCTCCGACCGGATCCCATGCCCAACCAGCGGACGCTCCCTGAAAATCAGCAGCCCCTCCCGATACCCGTCAACCCGCCCCGATGTGAACCTGTCCAACTCCTCCACATTCACATTCGGATTTCGCGCAATCTCAATCGCCCCAGTCAGCGCCGACCCAAATCCTACGGCTGCCTCAGCAGCCGTAGGCTCAGCCGTAGGCTCAGCCGTAGGCTCAGCCGTAGGCTCAGCCGTAGGCTCAGCCGTAGGCTCAGCCGTAGGCTCAGCCGTAGGCTCAGCCGTAGGCTCAGCCGTAGGCTCAGCCGTAGGCTCAGCCGTAGGCTCAGCCGTAGGCTCAGCCGTAGGCTCAGCCGTAGGCTCAGCCGTAGGCTCAGCCGTAGGCTCAGCCCCAACCACTACCGCGGCAACCGCCGCATCCGGCGTCGGAACCGCCGTTGGCTCAGGCTCCGGCGGCGTCATCAACTGCGCCGCCACTGCCTGCAGCCGCTGCAATTTCAAATACTCTGTGCAAGGCGTATCCAGCATCACCGCAACCCCCGCCACAAGCGCCCCCGCGACCGCCCACATCGCCAGCCGCCGCGAATGAGACGCCGCCAGCAGCCCCAAAACCGCCAGCGCCGACATCGCCAATCCCGTCCGGCTGCCGCTGAAAAACTGCGACGCCAGTATCAAAACCAGCAGCCCATACCAGCCGAACAGCCGCCAATCCAAACGATCCCCCCGCGCCGTCGCCGTCAAGAACATCACGCACGGCGCAAGCAGCGACAGCCCTATCCCCCACTGCGTCTCCTTGTGATTGAACCCCGAAATCGTCGCCCGCTCCCACCACCTAGTACACGGCGAATTCAAATCCGGCGCATCCAACAACGCCAGCAGCAGCGCCCCCCCGGCAAGCGCGCCCGCGATGTAAAACGCCCGCCGAAACACAACCCCAACATCATCGCCGCGCCGCGCTATGTGATAAAAACACCACAAAAACAGCCCCATGCGCCCGATGTCCACCAGAAAATCCACCACCAGCCACGCCGAACCCGTCTGCCACAGCCCAGGCACAGCCAGCGCCACAAGCCCCGCGAACCCCCACGCGCCCAATATCCCGCCCGGCAACCGCAGCCGACCCGCAGCCAGCGCCGGCGCCAGCGTCATCCCAACCGCCGCGAAAAACATCCCGAACCCTATCCAGCGCATCGTCCCCAGCGGAATCCCCGGCAGCCGCCTAATCAGCCCCGCGTCATCCAAATCCACTATCCCCAGCGGAATAAGCGGCAGCCAAGTCACAGGCCCCAACCCGATAAACGCCGCCAGCGCCCACCACTCCGCGTTGCGCCAACGCGCCGAATCGCTCAACCCCCCAACCCGCGCAACCGCGCCCCTAGCGGCCACCCTAACCATCCGCAACCTCGCGCCCGCGCAACCGCAACGCTTTGGAGATAACGCAACCACCTGCATCCATCACGCTTGCACAGCAACACAACCCGCGCAATCGCGGCAACTCCGATTTGACGAAATCAGCCACATTCATCACGATACACACACAACGCCCGCGCCCCTACCGCGCGGCTACATCCTCAAAAAACCCGCGCACCCGCGGCGCTATATCCGCCCACTCATACCCATCCCAATCTATCTCATCGCGGCTGATTGCCCCGTTATTGGAAAAGTGTCCCGCCACCTTATCCGAATCCAACTCCCCCTCATACAGCGCAACCCAGCCCGCCCCGAACCGCTCGCGCAGCGCCCTGAAATACGGCAAATCCGGCGCCAAAATCGGCAGCCCAAACGACAGCGCCAGCAGCGCGCTGCCCGAATTCGTAATCTCGTCATACGGCAAAACAAACACATCCGCCGCGTTCAAATAAACCTGCAACTCATCATCCGGCACGAACTCCAGCCGCAAATGCACATTCCCAAGCGGACGCGCCAGCTCCCGCAAGCGCCGCTCATAGCCCGCCTCACGCGCCATCCCCACAATCAGCGCGCTAATATCCGCCCGCTCCCTCCCCACCTCGATCAGCCGCTCAAGCCTCTTATGCGACCTTAGTATCCCCAAATTCAAAATCACCCGCGCATCCGTCTCCAGCCCCAGCCGCTCCCTAGCCTCCGCCCTTGACACCGTATTCGGATAAGCCCCCCTATAAGTCCCATGCGGCGCCACCAGCGACGGAACCTTAGCCGCCTCCTTACGCAGCGCCCTTAACTCCGCCAGCGACTCCTCCGACAGACAGATAATCCCCGACAGCGAGGGAATAAACAGCCGCCAAAACACCCGCTCCATCCTCGGATGAAAATGATAATGCGAAGTGATATTATGCGCCGTCCACACCACCTTCTTCCCCCAAACCCTCACCCACGCCAGCGCCATCAGCAGCATAGCCACCTTAGCCGCCGCCCGAACCCACCTCCGCTCGCTCAGCACATTATCCGGCCAATGCAAATGCAGCACATCATACGACAGCGCCAGCATCCGCGCAGGCGTCCACTCCACCACCTCCACATCCGCCCCACATTCCACAGCCGAATACAGCAAGCCATTAAAAGCGTTGCGATTCCCCGCCTTAGGCTTAGCCAAAATGCGAATCACGAAAAACCCCGGCTTGACACGGCTTGAAAGAACCCTTCATTTCGGCAACCCCGCTAACCGCTGAAAACGGGCTACCGATGCAAGTAACAATCTTACGATTACCCGCAAACCCTGTCAACGCAAACCCCCGCCATCCCAAAATCCCTTGCACATAACTCTTGACACCGCTAACGCCCCGCGTCCCTTGTTCCCTACTCGTCGTGCGCCTACTCCGCCGCGAACTCCCCCATCCCCCTCAGCAGCGGCCCCACCACCCGCCCGTCCACCACGTATATCGTCGGCTGAACCGGCGTCCGCGCGTAGAACGATATGTCATCGCGCGGCAAAAGCCGAACCCGCGTAGTCGGGAAACCCGAATCTTCAAGCGTGATTATGCGAATTGATATGCCCTCAGGTCCCGTGAAGTCCAAGCCCTCCGCCTCCTCCGGCGGGGCGAATCCGCTGGCTATCAGCGCCTCTAGCGCGCCAAGCATCCCGTTGACGGCGAATACGTCGGCGGGCTGCGGCTCAGGCAACTCGCCGCCCTCTACTAGCCAGCCGCCGCCCTCTGCGCGCCTCAGAGCGAACTCTTCGTCGGGGTAGGCGAATTCTATGGCGGCTATGGCGTCGCGGGGGATGCTGGCTACCACAGGGTCGCGCCAGCCGTCGGCGTTGGGGTCGAAGATGTTGCCGAATGGACAAGGGACGGCATATACCTCGTCGCGGGCGGGCTTTCGCAGGTAGCACAGGCGAACTTGCTGAGACCAGTTTCCGACTATGAACTCTTCTTGCTTGAACTCGCCGAGCCAAAAGGCGACGTTGATGCCCTGCCCCTCTTGCACGCCCATGCGCGCGTGGTTGGCGGGGTTGCGCGCTATGAGCTGCGCGCCGTCTATGTCGCCCACAGCCGTCCAGAGCTGGCCAAGCTTGGGCGCAAACGCGGGCTCGCGGCCGATGTTCCAGACGTCGTTGACTTTCTCAAGCTTGGACTCGCCGCCGGCGGGCGCGGCTATGGTTACGGCGTCTATCACATCGGGGGATACGGGCAGGATGCCCTGCAGCGTCAGCTCGCCGCCGCCCGCCGCAATCAGCCGCAGCAGCAAGCCCGCCGCGCCGATTGCGATTACCGCTATGAATACATACCCGATTTGCTTACTCTTCACGGGCGTATGTCCTCATTCCCTTGCCGCGCCGCGCGATGTAGCGCGCGAACCCAAGCGCGATGAATATCAGCGGCAACCCCGCCACATTCGCCAATTGCACTATGTTGCGATGCGTGGGCGAGCTGAATGTCAGGCTGCGCGTGGTTATCACCTTGGAGCGTATCTCGGCGAGCGCCTCTTCCTGCGCCAGCCAGTCTATCAGGTTCAAGCCGAGCGCCAAGTTCTCTTGCGCGCGGTTGATGAACGGGTCGGACAGCCACTCCGAATCGCCTATGGCTACGATGCGAAAGCCGCCCGCGCCGCTTGCGCCCCCGTTTGCGCCCTGGGCGGATTCCAGGGCGACGCCGATGTCGCTCTCAAAGAGCTGGCGGTCGGTTACATCAAGCTGCGGCGAGTTGGGGGTGACATCCCCGTAGGCGTAATCCACCGCCGCGAATTGGGACGTCCGCAGGATGGGTATCACCTCTACCGCGCCCACTTGCGAATCGGCTATGCCGAGCGAACTCGCCCATGGCACAAGCGCCGATTCCACATCGCCGGCCACTTTGCGATCAACCGTGGGAACGCGGGGCCAATACGGGTATGGCAGACTGACGCTGCCCAAGCGCGTGCTGAACGGCACGGTTTCGTTGGAGCGCAAATCAAAGACAAGGTTGTTTTCAACCACTACGCCGTAGGGGGCGAGGAAGTCCCCGAAGTGGAACTGGTTGGGCAATGCGACGAACTGCTGGCGCTCTATCACGACCGGGTCCACCAGCGCCATAAGCTTGCCGCCGCCGCTCAGATAGGCGTGGATGGCGGCGTATTCCTGATCGGTCATGCGCTGCGTAGGCCCTGCCACTACCAGGATGTCAACGCCCGTCAGGTCGAGCGGCGTCTGGCCGTCCGAGCTCAGTTCGGCGACGTCGTACTGCTGCGAGAGGAGGGTGGCAAGGCCGCTGTAGTTGTCCTGCAAGCCCTTTTCGCCGTGTCCTGTCAGGAACGCGATTGTTTTGCGCTCCAAATCGCGCTGCAGCATATTGTAGGCGAGGGTGGCTACGCGATATTCAAAGCCGTCTATGGATCGGATGAACGGGATGACTTCGCGCCGGTCGGCGTATGTCAGCGTCATGCCCAGAAAGCCGTTTTTGATTTCCAAGCCGTTGGGCGTCTGCACATTGAACTGCACGGGCGGCACGCCCGCCAACTGCGCCTTGCGCGCGGCGTCTTCGTCGGCGTCGGGGTATCTGCGAACCAGCGCAACCTGCCCGCCGGATCTGTTCGCCAAGTCGTCCAGGAAATCGTTGATGTCCCGCGCTACCAAGTCGACCTGCACGGGCGGCTCGCTGGATTCGTAGAGTTCTATCGTGAGCAGGTCGTCCAGGCCGGACAGGATCTCGTCGGTGCCGTCGCTGAGGGTGAATATCTTGTCCGCCGTGAGGTCAAGCCTGCCTTGAACGGAGTTGCCGAACCAGCCGATAAGCAGGCTGAGCACGATGAGCGCCGCCGTTCCGAGCTGCAGGTTGCGGTATTGGATTGTGCGGTGGCTGAGCGTCCTGCCGCGCACGCTGAGGAATGTGGCGCTGAGGAATGTGGATACGAGCGCTATGAAGTACAGCACATCGCGCAGGTCAATGACGCCGCGCGCGATGCTGGAGAAGTGGGTTACCGGGCTGAGGGATTGCAGCAGCGGCGCGATTTGGCCGGGCAGCGTTACGCCCACGGCGTCCAATCCGATGAGCATCAGCACAAGCGTAACGAACAAGCCGAGTATGAACGAGATGATTTGGTTGCGCGTGAGGCTGGAGGTGAACAAGCCGATTGACACAAGCGCGGCGGCTAGGAATACGCTGCCGATATACTGCGCGGCGATAGCGCCCCAGTCCAGGTTGCCCGCCGTCATTAGCGATAGCGGTATGCCGAGCGTTGACACGATAGCCACCGCTACGAATATCAGGCCGGCGCTGAATTTGGCGAGCAGGATGACCCAGCCCTGTATCGGCTGGGTGAGCAGGATCTCCAGCGTGCCGTCGCGCTGCTCTTCGGCGAGCAGGCGCATAGTGGCGGCGGGAACGAGCAGCGCCAGCAGCCAGGGGATGGACGGGCTTTCCACCGCGAAATCCACGGTGAACAGCGGGCGCAGCGACGCCTCGGAGGTTACGAAAGCCGAGCGAAAGAACGACCACGACAGCAGCGCCAGGAATACCACAATCAGGATATACCCGGTGGGCTGGTCAAAATACCCTTTGAGGTCTTTGCGGATAAGAGCCAGAAAAGAGCGCATATCGCTATTCTTCCCCATCCTCTTGTTGGCTTTGGCTTGCGGCGGCTGCGGCGGGCGCGGGCTTGCCTTGCGCGGTGAGCATATGGAACACGTCCTCCATTCGGGCGCGGTCTTCGCGCAGTTCGTAGAGCGTCCAGCCGCGCTTGGCGGCGAGGCGGAATATGTGGGGGCGCAAGTCTTCGGCGTCGTCGCGCGCGGTGATGACGAACCGCTTTCTGCCGTCAACCGGATCGGCGCGCTCTATGTCGCCCACGCCCGGTATGCCGCTGAGCGACTTCTCGACTTCGCCGCCCTCTACTTCTATGTGAACCGTGCGTATCCCCCGCGCGCGCTGCAGCAGATCTTTCACCGGGCTGTCGGCGAGCAGCCTGCCCCGGTTGATGAGCAGGATGCGCTCGCAGGTGTTTTCAACTTCTTGCATAACATGGGTGCTCAGCATCACGGTGCGGTCTTGCCCAAGCGAGCGTATGAGATCGCGGATGGTGAGGCGCTGGTTGGGGTCAAGCCCCTCGGTGGGTTCGTCAAGTATGAGTATGGACGGGCGGTGAACGATAGCCTGCGCCAAGCCGACGCGCTGCTTGTAGCCCTTGGAAAGCTGGCCTATGGGGCGGGAATAGACGTCTTGCAAGCCGGTCTCTTCCACGGTTTGGGCTATGTCTTCGCGGCGTCCCTGCTTGGTCAAGCCGCGCAGGTCGGCTACGAAATCCAGGTATTCGCTGACGAGCAGGTCGGCATAGACAGGGTTGTTTTCGGGCAGGTAGCCGATGCGCTCGCGGGTGGCTATGTCATGATCTTTGGTGTCCAAGCCGTCAATGTTGATGCTGCCCACGTCGGGCGTGTAGAACGATGTGAGCATACGCATCGTGGTGGTTTTGCCGGAGCCGTTTGGGCCAAGAAAGCCCACGACCTCGCCTTTCTTGATGCCGAAAGTGAGGCCGCTCACGGCGGTCAGCGCGCCAAAGAATTTGGACACGCCGGACACTTCTATGCTGAGGTCGGCGTGGGTTGCGCCGTTAGCGCCGTTTGTGGGCCGCTGTGTTTGGTTGGCTTGCGCCATAGTCGGCTGCCTCCGCAATCGTTTGCGTATTGCCTATGCCCGCGCCGCCGCGCAATCTCATCAATCCGCGCATGCGGCACATAAGAATTATAGGCGTATATGCGCCATTCGTTCAATATCTTGGCGCAAAGTTATCGCGCGTTTTGGGATGGCGGGCGGCTTTGCGCCCAGCGCTTTGAGGCGATAGTAAGCCGCGCCGCGCATATATCTAAACGCTTTGCGGCGATAATAGGTTATGCCGCGCACATAGCAAGCCCGCCGATAGCAAGCCGCTTAGGATCATTAGCAAGCCACTACGCGCCCATAACTAACAGCGCCGCGCCTATATCAAGCCGCGCTACTTTGATAGCGAAAGGGGCAGGCGCGTTATCGGCGCTACCTGCCCCTCTCAGTTGGGCTAACTATTCGCGGCTAGTCGTCGTAGGGCGCGGGGAGTTTGGGCGGGTTGAGTTCGGTGATGAGCGATTCGGTTGTGAGGATCATGCTGCCCACGCTGGCGGCGTTTTCGAGGGCGGAGCGCACGACTTTGGCGGGATCCACGATGCCCATCGTGAACATGCTGCCGAACTCGCCCGCCTCGGCGTCAAAGCCGTAGTCGCCCTCGCCCTTGCGGACGTCGTCCAGCACGACCACGCCGCTGTAGCCGGCGTTGTCGGATATGAGCATCAGGGGGGCGTCGGCGCTGCCGAAGACGATTTCGGCGCCGGTGCGCTCGTCGCCGGACAGGTCAAGCGATGTTCGCGCAGACTGCGCCGCGCGCACGAGCGTGGTGCCGCCGCCGGGGACAATGCCCTCGTCCATCGCCGCGCGTGTGGCGGCGAGCGCGTCTTCCAGCCTATCGCGCTTTTCGCGCAGCTCTATTTCGGTAGCCGCGCCCACTTTCAGGATGGCGACGCCGCCCGAAAGCTTGGCGGCGCGCTCTTCCAGCTTTTCGCGGTCGTAGTCGGACGAGGTGTCTTCGGCTTGGCGCTTAATCTGGTGGATGCGCGCCTCTATGTCCTGCGGGTTGCCGCCGCCGTCAACGAATGTGGTGTCGTCCTTAGTGGCTACCACGCGGCGGCAGCGGCCCAGGTCGGCAATGCCGGCGGAGTCCAGGCTGCGGCCGATTTCGGCGCTGACCACGTTCGCGCCGAACAGGGTGGCCATATCGTCCAGGATCGCCTTGCGCCGCTCGCCAAAGCCGGGCGCTTTCACCGCAAGCACATTCAGGTTGCCGCGCAGTTTGTTCACCACAAGCGTGGCGAGCGCCTCGCCGTCGACGTCTTCGGCTACGATAACCACGTCGCGGCTTACCGAGTTCAGCTGCTCCAGCAGCGGCAGGATGTCGGATATGGCGGAGATCTTTTCGGAGGTCAGGAAGATGTACGGGCTTTCTATTTCGGCCGTCATCTTTTGAGGGTCGGTTACCAGATAGGGCGAGAGATAGCCCCTGTCTATTTCCATTCCCTCCACGTATTCGGTTTCGTAGCCCATAGACTTGGACTCTTCGACCGAGATAGTGCCATCGCGCCCGACCTTGTCCAGGACGTCGGCGATGAGGCCGCCCATCTCTTCTTCGTGGGCGGCGAGCATGGCAACCTGCGAGATTTGCTCTTTGCCGCTGACGGGAATGGCTTGCGCGGCGATTTCGCCGGTCATAGCGCCGACCGCCTTGTCAATGCCGGTTTTGAGCGACATCGGGTTCGCGCCCGCCGCCATATTCTTGAACCCCTGCCGGATGATGCTCTGCGCGAGTATCGTGGATGTGGTTGTGCCATCGCCGACCACGTCGTTGGTCTTGCTCGCGGCTACCTTGACGAGCTGAGCGCCGATATTCTCAAACGGCTCCTCAAGCTCAATCTCTTTGGCTATGGTGACGCCGTCGCTGCAAACCTGCGGGGGCCCGAATTCCTGGTCAAGAACCACGTTGCGCCCGCTAGGCCCAAGCGTAGCGCCGACCGCTTTCGCCAATGTGCCTACGCCGCCGAGGATCTGCCCCCACGCCTCTTCTCTGAATTGGAACTGCTTTGCCATTTATGCACACCTCTTGTTGCTGTGATTGTGTATGCGATTATGCGCTTAGCGCGTTGCGTTGTGATTGTATGCGATTATGCGGTTGGCGCGTTGCGCGCGTCTGTGTATTTAGCGCGTTGCGTATTGATTGGCGGGCTAGTCGGCGGCGGCGTCTTGCAGGGCGCTGACGACGGCGGCGGGGGACATTGGCAACTGGCGCATGCGCTTGCCGGTGGCGTCATAGACGGCGTTGGCTATCGCCGCCAGCGGGGGGACTATGCACGCCTCGCCCACGCCGCGCACGCCGTAGGGATGGCCGGGGTTGGGGACTTCTATCAGCTCAGTGTCTATCATCGGGACGTCAAGGCTTGTGGGCATGCGGTAGTCAAGCAGGCTGGCGTTGAGCAGGCGGCCGTCGTCGCTCATATAGTACTCTTCGTTGAGCGCCCAGCCGATGCCTTGCACTACGCCGCCCTGGATCTGCCCCTCTACGTAGCTTGGGTGAACCGCTGTGCCGACGTCTTGGAACGCGGTTACGCGCAGGACGTCCACCTTGCCGGTGTCGGGGTCTAGCGCTATGTCCACGATATTGGCGGCATAAGCGCCGCCTACGCCGCGCGGGTTGACGCCGGCGCGGCCTACCACCGGGCCGCCGGTTTCGTTCAGCCTGGCGGCGATTTCTTGGAATGTCAGCGCCAGTTCGCCGTCCGAGTTGTGGCGGACGGCGCCGTCGGCGTAGTGGATGTTTTCGGCGGGCGTGTCCCAGATGGCGGCGGCGCGGTCTATGAGCTGGCGCTTGACGTCTTGCGCCGCCTCGTATGCCGCCCAGCCCGTCTTGAAGGCGACGCCGCTGCCGCCGGTGTTGGATGTGTAGCCGATGGAGTCGGTGTCGGCTACCTGCGGCGTGATGTCCTCTACGGCGATGCCGAGCGCCTCGGCGAACTGCTGCGCCACCGCCGGCCTAGAGCCGCCTATGTCCACCGAACCCTCCGCCAGCATAACGCGGCCGTCGGGGGCTACGCTCGCCACTACGCTGGAGGGGCCTGTGTTGTTGCGCCAAAAGCCCATCGCGACGCCCCTGCCGGTGAGCTTGCCCATCACCGAGGGCAGCGGCGCGGAGTAGTGGGGGTGATCCCGCAGCGCCGTAGCCGTCTCGACCATCCCGATGCGCGCGTTCACCACGCCGTCAACACGGCGCGTTCCCTCTTTGGCGGCGTTCATCAGGCGCAGTTCAACGGGATCTATGCCAAGTCGCTCGGCGATTTCGTCCAGGATGGTTTCTATGGCGAGCGCGCCAATGGGGGCGCCGGGCGCGCGATAGGCGGTCGTCTTGGGCTTGTTGTCAACCACATCGTAGCCGTCAAGCAGCGCGTTGGCGATATTGTAGGGGGATAGCATGCAGGCGGTAGCGCCGCCTATGGGCGAGCCGGGATACGCGCCCGCCTCAAACGCGAGATAGGCTTGCGCGGCGGTGATGCGGCCGTCGTTTGCAGCGCCGATTTTGGCTTTGACGTAGCTGCCGCTGGTGGGGCCGCTCGCCTCGAGAACTTCGGTACGGGACATAAACATCTTGACGGGCAGCCCGCATTTGCGGGACAGCACAGCCGCCAGCGGCTCCAGATACGCCGCCAGCTTGCCGCCAAAGCCGCCGCCGATTTCCATAGGCACGACTTTGACCATAGACACGGGCAAGCCCAGCGCGGCGGCAACCCTATCGCGTATGCCGAAATGCCCTTGGCTGCTGCACCATATCGTAACGCGGCCGTCCGCCGTCCACCATGCGCTGCCGTTGTGCGGCTCTATGTAGCCCTGGTGAACCGTGCGCGTGCGAAACTCGCGCTCTATCACCACGTCGGCTTGCCGAAAGCCCTTTTCCACATCGCCCAGCGCGTACTGCTGGTGGGATGCGATATTCGTGCCGCGCGGCGCGTCATCGCCCATAGACGCGGTGGTCATGTGGGCGTGCAGGATGGGCGCGTCTGGTTTCATAGCGTCTTCCACGTTGGTGACGGCGGGCAGGACTTCGTATTGAACGTCTATGAGCGCCAGCGCCTCTTCGGCGGCGTGGGCGCTGGCGGCGGCTACCGCGGCGACGGGATGGCCTTTGTACAGCGCCTTGTCCGACGCCAAGAAGTTGTCGCGCGCGTACTTCAGGTTGGCATAGACATCCTCGCCCACCTCGGCCGCCTTGTCGGGCAGTTGCGCGAGATCCTCGGCGGTTGCCACCGCCAGCACTTTGGGATGCGCCGCCGCCTTGCTCGCGTCAATGGAGCGGATAATGGCATGCGCGTGCGGGCTGCGAAGAACCTTGCCGAACACCATTCCCGGCAGATCCACATCCGCGCCGTAGAGCGCCTTGCCCGTTACCTTGTCATAGCCGTCGTGCCTGATGGGCCGCGTTCCCACAACCTTGTATGGAGATTTCGTTTCGGTTGTCATTCGTCCTCCGCCGCGCCGCGCCTGCGTTGCGCCTGCGCCGCGCTTATGCCGTGTTAGTTGCAAGCGATTGCGTTAAGTTTATCAAAACCCAAATTTCTTTGGCTACTTTTATGGGAAAATCAGGCTGCGGCGGCGCTTGTTAGGCAATTTGCCGGTCAAGACGCTGGCTAATGCGCCCGCCAAATCGCCGCCCGCCGCATATGCCCTCTCGCGCCGCCTACTGATGCACAGCGCCGCCAACGCCGCCGCCCGTCGCTATCGCCTCGCCCGTGATGGACGCCGCCTTGGGCGACGCTATGAACGCCGCCACGTACGCTACCTCGGCGGCGTCTATTATGCGCCGAACCGCTATGCCGCCCGCTACCTCTGCCTCTATATCTTCCAGGCTGACGCCGCGATTGGTAGCCTGCTCTTGATACATCGGCTCTGAGCGCTCAGTGCGGGTTGTGCCGGGGTGGATTGTGTTGACGGTGATGCCGTGGGGGCCGAGTTCCGACGAGAGCGTCTTGGTCATATGCACGACCGATAGGTTGCGGAGGCCGCTGTATGTGCCGGAGTTTCGGGCTGCTAGGCCGCCGATGTTGATGATGCGTCCCCAGCGCTGGGCTTGCATATGCGGCGCGGCGGCTTTGGCGCAGCGCAGGTAGCCGACTACCTTAGTGTTGATGTCGGCGAGCAGGTCGTCCATATCGGCGTTGGCTAGGCCGCCGCCCACCAGGCCGCCCGGCGCGGCGGCGTTGTTGACGAGGATGTCTATGCCGCCCAGTTCGTCGGCGGCGATGTCAAACAGGTTTTGGACGGATTCGTCGCTTGTGGTGTTCGTTTGGACGGATGTGAGTTTCCGTCCCACATCATCCAGGCCTTCGTAGCGGCGCGCGGATTGTCCTCTGCCAAACGGCCTTGGGAAGACGTAATCGCGGCCCATCACCGCCGCTATTTCGCGCGCCGATTCGACCAGCGCCTCCTGGTTTCGCGCCGCGATGACCATATCCACGCCCTCTTTCGCAAGCTCCAGCGCGATTGCCTTGCCAATGCCCCGGCTGCCGCCCGTTATGACCGCCCGCTTGCCTTTAAGTTCCAAGTCCATATCTTTTTCGCTCCCCCTATATTCTGTTTAGACGCCGTTTGCTCGCCTAATCGCCTAGTTCAAGTCTCGCCTAAATCCCGCTTATCCTGATTGCAGGTATGTATCAAAGAAATCAAACGCTTTGTTCGCGGCGGGAAATTGGTTGCCGCCGCCGCATATCTGCCTATTGATGCACAGCGCCGCCCACGCCGCCGCCCGTCGCTATCGCCTCGCCCGTGATGGCCGCCGCCTTGGGCGACGCTATGAACGCCGCTACGTACGCTACCTCGGCGGCGTCTATGATGCGGCGAACCGCTATGCCGCCCGCAACCTCCGCCTCTATATCTTCCAGGCTGACGCCGCGTTGGGTTGCCTGCTCTTGATACATCGGCTCTGAGCGCTCGGTGCGCGTTGTGCCTGGGTGGATTGTGTTGACGGTTATGCCGTGGGGGCCTAGCTCCGACGAGAGCGTCTTGGTCATATGCACGACCGATAGGTTGCGGAGGCCGCTGTATGTGCCGGAGTTGCGGGCGGCTAGGCCGCCTATGTTGATGATGCGGCCCCAGCGCTGGGCTTGCATATGCGGCGCTGCGGCTTTGGCGCAGCGCAGGTAGCCCACTACCTTAGTGTTGATGTCGGCGAGCAGGTCGTCCATATCGGCGTTGGCTATGCCGCCGCCAACCAGGCCGCCCGGCGCGGCGGCGTTGTTGACGAGGATGTCTATGCCGCCAAGCTCGTCGGCGGCGATGTCAATCAGGTTTTGGACGGATTCGTCGCTTGTGGTGTTCGCCTGGACGGCTACGAGCTTGCGGCCCAGGGCGGACAGGTCGTAGCGGCGCGCGGCGCGTCCGCTGCCGAACATTCTGGCGTTGGCGGGATCGACGCCCATCGCCGCCGCTATTTCGCGCGCGCTGGTGTCAAGATCAATCAGGTTTCGCGCCGCGAGCGCCATATCCGCGCCCTCTTTCGCAAACTCCAGCGCGATTGCCTTGCCAATGCCCCGGCTGCCGCCCGTTATCACCACTCGCTTGCCTTTAAGTTCCAAGTCCATATCTCTCGCTCCCATTAGATTTTGGCTAGACGCCGTTTGCCCGTCTAGCGCAAGTCTTGTCTTGCCTAAACCCCGTTTATCTCGCTTATCCCGCTTGCCCCGGTTATCCCGTTACAGATATGTTTCAAAGAAGTCAAACGCCTTGTTCGCGGCGAATTGATGCTCGCCGGGGTGGATGTCCGCCCAGAGGTTATCCGCCGCGCCCGCCGCCGCGTAGATGCGCTTGACGGCGCGATAGCCTTTGAGCATGCTTTCGGCGGCGAATGTGGTGTCGTGGACGCCGATTTCCAGCAGCAGCGGGCGCGGCGCTATCAAGCCCGCTATGTCGTGCGTGTCCAGGTAGGCGTACACCTGCGGCGCTATCTGAGAGCCGCAGAAGTTGGCGTCGCGGATGCCGAAGTCCATCCACGGGTTCAGGTAGCCCATAATGTCCGCCGCCTTAATTCGCGGGTCAAGCGCGGCGGTGAATGTGGTCATTGTGCCGCCCTGCGACAGCCCCATCATCCCGATGCGGCCGGGATCCACCTCAGGGCGCGTTTGCAGGTAGTCTATGCAGCGCGTCATATCCCAGATATTCAGCGCCAGCGTGTAGATGCCCATAATCGCGCCGCGCAGGAAATGCACATTGCATCTGTCGCGGCCGGGGAACGGGTCAGCGCCGTCCGCGCGCTCGCCAAAGCAGCGCAGATCCGGGCTGATGGTCAGAAAGCCCCGGCGCGCCATACGCTCGGCGTAGTTGTAGTTGTGCCGCGCCATATTCGCGCGCAAAGCCTCCGAGGTTGCGTTGCCGGCGACGGGTTCTTTGCCAAAGGGGCCATGCCCGTGACTGCAAAGTATGGCGGGCGCATTGCCATCACAAGGCATATCCGCCGGCCTCAGCACAACGCAAGGCACTGACATATGCTGCTCCGAATCAAACACAACGCGCTCGCGGATAAGCCCGTCGTCCTCCACCGAATACACGACTTCGGGCGCAAGATCGACCGGCTGCGGGAACTCGCCCAGCAGCTCACGCAGCTTAGGCAACGCCGCCTCGCGCCAGCGCCGCCAGCCGTCGACGTCGGATGCGTCGGCGGCGTCAAACGAAAGACGCGGCCGCCGTTCCTCCGCCACGCGATTGAAGTACTCAATCATAGAAAAGTTGCGAGACGCCAAAGCGATACCCGTCCGGTGATTGCAAGATTGCGTTGGTTAGCGCAAGTAAGCGTTGGTTAGCCGCGATTTATTCACAAGGTAGCCATAAGATAGCCATAAGCCAACCATCACACGATAGCCGATTATAGCCTATTATCAGTTATAAGCGGCAATCGGTTTAGGCGTTGCGCCGGCGAGCGCTTGGTTGACTTAGCTGGCAGGGGCAATCATATCACATTCGCGCGATAGGCAATGCGCCGTTGCGCCGGGTAGCGTTTTCTTGGCGGTAGATATGGCGGTAGATATGCCCGACCGCCTGAACGAAAACGCTACCCCACTATATCAATTCGGGTTGCTAAATGTTCAACTATCAGGTATATTTCAAACATAATTCATTCATATTCGCAACCCTAAAGGCATCGTCATTGCAATGCACATGGCAACCGAAACAATACCCAACCCCAACAACCCGCCTAACAATACCCCGGACGACCGGATAGACTTCTCCGACATTCCCGAAATACAAATCACGCCCTGGTCATACCGAGGCATAACGGGCTTATTCGCGCTGCCTCCCGACGAGCAACGAAAAGCGGTTTCTTTCTTGAACAGAGAGCGAGCGATTCAAGAAGAGACGCCCAACGCGCTCCCAACGGATCCGCCGGCGCGTCCTCTGCGCTACGCGCGCGAGGATATGGACGCATCAATCCGCCGGTGCGCCGCGATTCCGGACAACAACGCCGCCTGCAGCGCCTCATATCGCGTTTCGGATTTTCCCGTCGGATATTATCCGTTCAAAGAACAAGTCCAAAGCCCGACTTACGCCAACGCCTGCCCCGTCTGCGAAATCAAAGCCGACCGGCGCATAGCCGCCACAACCCGCGACCGGCATTTCAGCATAGCGCTGCTGGACGACGCGGACTTCCTAGAAAACCACATCAACGCGCGAATGGCGGGCAAAACGCCCTAGCCCTCGCGCATAACCAAGCCAAAAGGCTGCCCCGGCAACGCTAGGGCAGCCTTTTCTATCGCTATCTATGCAAACAAAATGATAAAGCGGGTGGCTGGCGGCAAGGTCGTCTAACCGGCTACGGCGGCAGATATGCTTGCCCGCCTAAATGGAAACGTTGCCGCCCGCGCATCCCGCGATTGCTAACGCCGCCCGACAACGCTATAATCGCGCCAAACATACGCCATACACGCAAGATACACGCAAGCCAACATAGCGAACAGGAGCAGCGATATGCCAAGCGCCGAATTTCAAGAAGTGCTGAATGTGCTGGCGGAGCGCGCCGCGGCGAGCGCGGATAGGACGCCTACCCTAGCCGAGCGGCGCGAGGGCAGCGATAGGATGGGGGCGCGCTTTGAAGATCTGACGGGCGTCAGCCTAGAGCCGGTGAGCGCCAACGGCGTCAGCGCGGAGTGGGTGAGCGCGCCGGGCGCCGATCCCGGCAAGGCGATACTCTATCTGCACGGCGGCGGCTATGTGGTGGGATCTGTCGCAAGCCATCGGGGTATGGCGGCGAATTTGTCCCGCGCAAGCGGCTGCCGCGCGCTGGTGGCGGACTACCGGCTGGCGCCTGAGCATACGCATCCCGCGCAGGTGGAGGACGCGCATGCCGCCTATCGCTGGCTGCTGGCGAGCGGCATTGACGCGGCGGACATAGCGGTTGCGGGCGATTCGGCGGGCGGCGGCTTGACGGTTGCCACTATGCTCGCCGCGCGGGACAACGGCGATCCTCTGCCCGCCGCGGGCGTGTGCATATCCCCCTGGGTCGATATGGAAGGGCTGGGCGAGTCCATGACAAGCAAGGCGGGCATTGACCCTATGGTCACCCGCGACGGCTTGCTTGATATGGCGGCGAACTTCTTGGGCGACGCCGACCCGCGCGATCCGCTGGCGGCGCCGCTGCATGCCGACCTGACGGGCTTGCCGCCGCTGCTCATCATCGTCGGCACGGCGGAAACGTTGCTTGACGACGCAACGCGATTGCATGCCAACGCGCAAGCCGCGGGCGTGGAATCCGCCTATGAAGAGTGGGAGGATATGGTTCACATTTGGCCCTGGTTCGCGCCGTTTCTGCCTGAGGGACGGGATGCTATGGAGCGCATGGGCGCGTTCATAAAAGAGCGGGTTGGCGCGGCGGTTATCGTCTAGCAATAGCCCATACCCATAGCCCTGTCAAACGCCCAAGCGATAACCGCTTATTACACGGGGGGAATTCGCCATATGAGCAACGGCAACGCATCAAGCCTGACATCGGCGCGGATACGCCATTCGGATTACGACGCCGCGCAGGAATACTATATGGCGGAGGGACTGGGCGACGGCTTGCCCGTAATCCCGCCCACGCCTGACAAGGTAGCGGCGATGCTTGCGGGCGCGGGCTTGCGGGCGGGCGATGCGGTTGCCGAAGAGCGCGTGCGCGGGGTTGTGTTCACCGCCGAAAAGGTCGCTGTCAACGCGGTTATGGCGGGCTGCAAGCCGGAATATATGCCGGTAGTCGTCGCCGCGGCGGAGGCGGTGTGCGAAGAGCCGTTCAACTTTCACGCCAACAGCACATCCACAAACGGCGTGGGCGTGCTGGTAGTCGTCAGCGGGCCTATCGCCAAGCGCATCGGCGTCAACTCCGGCGCGGTGGCTATGGGACACGGCTATCGCGCCAACGCAACCATCGGGCGCGCGCTGGGCTTGATTAAGATAAACCTGTACGGCTCAGTCCCCTACGATATGGACAAAAGCACTTTCGGGCATCCGGGCAAGTACTCGTTCTGCTTTGCCGAAGACGACGACGCCATCCCTTGGGAGCCGCTGCGCGTTGAAAAGGGCTACGCGGCGTCGGACAGCGCGGTAACCGTGTTCGCCGCAAACTCGCCCGTGCAGGTGAACACCCAAAACGAAAGCGCGCCCGAAGACTTTCTGAGCATTGTGGGCGACGCATCCGTGGTCTTGGGCGAGCGCCACTCGGAGTTCCTGCTCACGCTAAGCCCTGAGCTGATGGGCTACATACGCGCCGCCGGCTGGAGCAAGCCGCAAATCAAGCGGTTCGTCTGGGAGCGCGGCACACGCACGGGGCGCGAGCTCAACGAAAAGCATCGGCGCATATCGCTGTACGCGGGGGCGGATCTGGACAGGCGCATCCCCGTAGTGGCAAGCGTGGATCAGATAACGCTGGTCGGCGCCGGCGGCGCGGCGGGCCCTTTCGCATCGCTCACGGGCGCATGGGGGGATGTGATTTCAATCACCAAGCGAGTGCGGGAATAAAGGCGCAAGGGGCGTAAGCGAACAAGGCATACAAAGACACGCGCAGATATACGCAAGGCGCGCAGATACGCAAGGCATACGCATCACATAGACACGCGCAAAGATACGCAGACGCAAGCATATACAACAAGAGGCTAATCAATGACGCAACAAAACGAACTGGTAACGCTGGATCCGCGCGGCGCGTCAACGCATCGCAGCGAGGGCATCGCGGCGCGGCCGGCTACGCTTGACGGCAAGGTTATCGGCTTGCTGTCCAACAACAAGCCCAACTCCGAGCTGCTGCTGCGGGATGTGGCGGATCTGATAGAGGATGAGTACGACGTGGCGGGCGTAATCGCCGCCAACAAGGGATCGCATCGCATACCCGCGCCTTCTGAGATAATCGCGGATCTCGCCGCCAAGTGCGATGTGGTAATCGCCGCGACCGCCGAATGAGGCAGCTGCACATCCTGCTGTATGCAGGACGCTGCCGAACTTGAAAAGCGGGGGATACCCTGCTCGGTGCTGGTAACGCGCCCGTTCAACACGCAAGCGCGCGCTATGGCGAACCTGCTGGCGCTGCCCGGCTACGAATACGCGGTGATAGGCCACCCAATGGGCAGCCTGGACGCGGAGCAGGTGATGGAAAGAGCGCGGGAGGCGCTGCCGCAGACGCTGAGGCAGCTGACGGGCTAAGACAGGGCAACGCGCCCGTCTATTAGCGCTGCCGCCGCTCCGCGATAAACCGGCTTGCCTCTTCGCGGGTGGGCATAGCGGCGGTGTCGCCGTGGCGCGTGCATACCAATGCGCCGCACACGTTCGCCAGGCGCAGCGCCGCCGCAAGCGTCGTGGCGCGCTCAGTGGCGTCCGCCGCCAGGAACCCGCGCATATCGCCGCGCCCGCGATGCCGATCCAGGATAGCCGCCAGCAAGCCCGCCACGAATGCGTCGCCGGCGCCAACCGGATCTATCGCGTCCACACGATAGCCGGCATGCGCCACCACGCTCTCGCCGTCAAACGCGAGCGCGCCCGCATCGCCGCGCGTTACCACGACCACGCCGCCGTTGATGCGCTGGAAGTGGCGCGCGCACTGCTCGGCGTCCCAGCCTTTGCCCCAGATCATCGCCGCCTCATCCTCGCCGAGCTTGAACAGCGCGGATTGCGCCGCCATTCGCTCAAACACCGGCTTTGCGTCCGCCGGTTGCCAGAGCTGCTCGCGGTAGTTCAGATCGAAACTGACGGGGATGCCGTTGGCGTTGGCGCAGTCTAGCGCGTCAAAGATGGTCTGATGGCAGGCGGCGCTGAGCGCGGGGGTGATGCCGGTTATGTGCAGCAGGTCGGCTGAGCGCAGATGCGGCTCCACGTCCGCGAATGTCAGGCGGCTGGCGGCGCTGCCCTTGCGCGCGTATGTCTTGATGGGCGCGCCGTCCGCGTGGTGGTTCAGATACGATATGCCCGTCTTTTCGCCCGCGAATATGGGCGCTGATACGGCGATAGGACGAGTGTTTAGCTCAGATTGGATAAACCTGCCGGCGTCGTCATCGCCCAGCCTGCTCACCCACGCGGCTTGGACGCCGGGGACGTCCAAGCGCAGCAGGTTGGACGCCACATTGGACTCCGCGCCCGCGCAGTCAAGCAGGTAGTTTTCGGCGGTCAGAGGCAGCGCGGCGTCGTACTCCCCCGCATAGCGCGCGTTGTACTGCGCCATAGTCTCGCCGAATGTAACGAACTTGGTCATGCCGCCCCTCTTGATGCGCCCAGGCGCTACGTGTGCGTTGCGCTCTTTCTTAACGCGCCCAGGCGTTGCGCCCATCTTAATGCGTTGCGCCGAAATCGGCGTAGCATCATTGCCCAAACCGATAGTGATAATCGGATTATATTGCTTGCGAACAACTCGCCGCAAGCCTAACATAAGCGATTGAAACGGCGCGTAACTATGCACAAGAATACTTGAAATATATTGCACACATACTACTAGAGGCGTAATGTTAATTGCAGGCGCGCGCCCAAATTTCGCGGCGTTAGCGCGGCAGCCATAAAGGAAACACCGACTTGGCACAGAACATAGCAAGAGCGCCCGCTGCCGCCCCCTCAGCGTCCGCCGCCGCTACGCCGGCCTCCTCCCGCCCAAGGCCGCGCCGGCAATCGCGCTCCCCCATAGCCGCCGCGCTGTCCTCGCCCATATTCGAGACGCTGCAGATCCGCGACTTTCGCTGGATATGGATAGGCTCGTTCATATCGTTTATGGCGATGAATATGCAGATGATTACGCGCGGGTGGCTTGTGCTGCGCTTGGAAGACGACTCGCCGCTGGCGCTTGTGCTGGTTATGGTGTCGTTTGCCGCGCCGATGACCATCGTATCGCTTGTGGGCGGCGCGCTTGCCGACCGCTTTTCCAAGAAATACCTGATTATCATCAGCCAGAGCGCCAACGCGGTGATGACATTCGTAATCGCAATGATGGACGCCAGCGGGACGATATGGTTCGGCGCGGTGCTGGTAATCGGCGTTGTGAACGGCGCGATGATGGCGATAAATATGCCCAGCCGCCAAGCGATAATCTCCGACATTGTGCCGGAGGATAAGCTTATGAACGCGGTGGCGCTCAACAACTCGGCGATGAACCTGACGCGCGTCATAGGGCCCGCGGCGGCGGGGTTTCTGATAGTGTTCATCCAAACGTCGGGCGTGTTCTATCTAATATCGGCGATATACGTTCTGTCGGCGCTGTCGCTGCTTATGGTGAACGCGCCAAGCCCCGCCGCGGGCCGAGCGCGCAAGAGCGTAGGCAAGGACATATACGACGGGCTGCGCTATGTGTGGAACGACGTCAATTTGCGCGGGCTGATACTGATGGCGTTCATCCCGTCCTTGTTCGGGTTCACGCTGTTCGCGCTGCTGCCGGTATGGGCGCGCGAGGCGCTGAATGTGAACTCGTCCGACCTTGGCATACTGATGACGATGATGGGCGTGGGCGCGCTGATAGGCACAATGGGCTTGGCGTCCGTGCGCCGGTTCAGCCGCCGCGGGCTGCTGCTGCTGTGCTGCGGCGTGGTGTGGGGCGTAATGCTCGTGGGCTTGGCGAACTCGCAGATATACCCGATAGCGATGCCGTTCCTGCTGCTAATCGGCTTGATAAGCTCAGTGTATATGTCGCTGAACATGACGCTAACGCAAATAATGGCGGCGGCGGAGATGCGCGGCCGCGTGATGAGCATAATGATGATGACATTCGGGCTGATGCCCATAGGCGCGTTGCCATTCGGCAGCATAGCCGAGTACATCGGCACCGCCAACGCGCTCACCATCAGCGGTTCGCTGCTCGCGCTGCTGATACTGGCGTTTGCATTCGCCTACCCCGCGTTTCGGCGCATAGAGTAGGGGGGCAATCGCGCCCGATAGTTTTGCGCCGAAATCGCCCGACTTGTGTAGCGCCCTCAGTTGCGCTTGCCCGCCTGCGCCGCCGTCTGCCGCCCTAACCCTATGTACGCGCGGCAACTATATGATAATATCCCTTACGCTAGTTCCAACCCCAAAACAAGGCGTCATCAGCAGCCGCCAATTCCCGACAGCCGCCGCCCGCAAACTGCCCGAACCATCCGCATCTATATCCACCCAACTTGTCAGGAGCAACCCAATGCCTGAACAAAGCATCCCCGACCACGCGCCGGCGTCCCGCTTGTTCCCCGAATACGCATCCCTATACGACCTTATCGCCGCCGAAGTGGACGGCTTGACTGACGCGCAATTGGACTGGACGTCCGAGCGCTTTGAGTGGGCTGAGTGGAGCATACGCCGCCAAACCAGTCATATGGCGTCGCTGCTGTTTCGCTGGCTGATTGTTCGCTGGGGCGACGTCCTCTTCCCCGACGGCGATCACGGCGAGCCGGATGTGCAAGCGGTGGCGATGTCCGAAAACGACCGCGCGCTCGACGTTCGCTATCACGCCTTGCCCGACATCCTGGCAAAGCTGAGCGAGGGCATAGCGCTGGCGCAAAGGGCGCTGGACGAGCGCAATGCCGGTTTCCTGCGCTCCCACATCATCCAGGAACCCGCCAGGCCTCACCGCAACCTGATGAACCGCGCGCATCCATACGGCATAACGGTCGATCCCGAAACCAACATTGAAACCACTACGCTGGAGGCTACCTTTCGCCATATGTACTTCGAAGAGGTAACGCATCTCTTCAACATCCAGCGCATCAAGCGCGCGCAGTCAATCCCGACCGTGGTGGATGTCCCCCAAGTGGGCTACTGGATGCTGGACGGGTGGGACCGCAGCGAGGCGTAGGCGCGTTCTATCGCTACGCAATCCAAATATCGCAATACAAGCGCATATCCCAATCGCGCAATCTAAGCGCACAATCCAAAGCGCATATCCTAAACACACAACCCAAGCGAACAACTCAAGCGCATAACCCAAGCACACACAGAAAGGCAAATCCCAATGACCGCTGACAACATAACCCGCGCAGCCGAATACCAAGCGGCGCAACATCGCGCCCGCAAGCCGCTTGACCTGATGCTGCAGCCATTCGCGCCAACCACGATGGACGACGCCTACGAAGTGCAAGCCGGGCTTGTGCGCTTGCTGGAGGACGCGCGCGGCAAGGCGGCCGGCTACAAGGTAGCCTACACCAGCGCGCTTATGCGGCAGCGAACCGGCGTCAGCCAGCCCTGCTACGGGCGCATCCCGTCGGGGATGGTTCACCAATCGCCCGCCCGCCTGGACTCCGGCATATACGGCGGCGTGGGGATAGAGTGCGAGGTAGCGGTTATGCTGAGCGCCGACCTGCCCGCGAGCGGCGCGCCCTACGACCGCGAGAGCGTGGGATCCGCGATAGAGTGGCTCGCCGCCGCGTTTGAGGTGGTTGACAGGCGCGAGGCGCCCTATCGCGACGAGCAGATGCCCGAAATCCGAACCATCGTCGCCAACATCAGCAACGGCGGCGCGGTAGTGGGCGCGCCCGTCCGCGATTGGCGGGCGATAGACCTCGCCGCGTCTCGCGGTGTGATGCGCGTCAACGGCGCGATAGCCGGCGAGGGCGTGGGCGCTGATGTGCTGGGGCATCCGCTGGAGCCGCTGGCGTGGCTCGCCAGCGCGCTCGCCGCCAAGGGGACGCCGCTCGGCAAGGGCGACCTCATCCTAACCGGCAGTTTCGCCGCGCCCGCCTCGCTCAGCCCCGGCGACCGGGCAAGCGTCGCCATAGACGGCTTGGGGGAGGCAACGCTGGTGGTGGAGTAGGGATATGCGACTATCCCGCGCATCCGACGTCCCTTAAAGCCCGCCATCCAATCGCCGATTGCCCGCTATCATAACAATCACGGCAACAACCGCAAGCGGCGGGCAATATGGCAATAGGGATATAAATCGGATGCGGATGATATTGAGCGGGCTACGCGCGGCAACCCTAACGCGCCGCCTGCTTTTCATATCCAAACGCATATCAAATTAGCCAAAATCCCCCGCGCGATAGCCGCAAAAGCGCTACCCTAGCCAAGCCCTAGCGCGTTATACTATTGGGCAATCTTATAGGCATGCGCGCCTAGCGCGCGCAATCAACAACGCGCTTATCCGGCGAAAACGGGGAGGCCCCAAACTGCGATACCCACACAGAGGCAGAAGAAGATCCGGAAGAGGACGGCAGTCCGACGAGCAAGGCGGCGGGCGGCAGCGCCTGTGGCTGCTGCTTGGCGTGGGCGCCGTGGCGGTAGTGGGCGCTATCGCCGTCATCGCCTTTGCCGCGCTCAACCAAGGCGGCGGCAATTCCGGCGACGCGCCGTCCGTCCAGGCGCTCCCCGCATACGCCCACATCTTGGGCGAACCCGACGCGCCCGTCACCGTGGTGGAGTACTCGGATATTAAATGAGTGCATTGCCGCAACTTCGCCCTCGGGATAGGGCGACAAATCATTGACGACTATGTGAGCGCCGGCGACGTGCGTTTCGTCTATCGCCATTTCGCCATACTGGGCGAGGAATCCGTCTGGGCGGCGGAGGCTACCGAGTGCGCCGACGAGCAGGGCAGTTTTTGGGACTATCACGACATGCTCTTCAACAACTGGACTGGCACTGACGGCAACTTCAGTTTCAGCAACCTAGTGAACTTCGCCACTAGGACGGGGCTGGACGCCAATCAGTTCTCGTCCTGCTTGACCGATAGGCGCTACCTTGACAGGGTTATCGGCGACTCCGAGTACGCCGAATCCATCGGGGTAACCTCCACGCCCTCAGTGTTCGTCAACGGCGAGCGCGTGAGCGGCGACTACGAAACCTTCCGCCAGGCGATAGAAGACGCGCTGGCGGCGGCGCAATGAGCCTGAACGCGCAAACAATCTGCTGGATCATGGCGGCAGCGCTGAGCCTAGCGGGGCTTGTCCTGGCTACCTATCTGTCACTCGCATACCTATCCGGCGAACCGGCGTCCTGCGGGACGGGCGGTTGTAGCGCCGTAACCACAAGCGAGTACGCGCAATTTCTGGGCATCCCCGTAGCCCTGCTTGGCGTGGCGGGCTACGCGGCGCTGCTGCTGGGCAGTCTCGCTTTGCTGGGCATCCCGGATCCCTCGCCAGTCCTGCGCTGGGCGCTCGCCGCCGTAGCCCTGCTCGGATTTGCGTTCTCAGTGTATCTCACATCAACGCAAGCGCTGCTCATCGGTTCATACTGCGTCTTCTGCCTAACATCCGCCGCGCTAATGACCGCGCTAATGCTGCTAACCTTCGCCGCCGCGCCGCGCCGCCAATCGCTAGACTAGCGCCGCGCCCTCAGATACACTTTTACCGCGAACAAAACCCAACCGCCGCCCGGCCGCGCGATGCGCCCAACGCGCTTGACGCGCCCGCAGGCCGGCGCGCCATCGCTATCGCATCGCTATCGTATCGCCACAAGACATAACAGGGAGACATATGACTCAGCAGAGAACGCAAGCGCAGCCCGACAGCGGCGTCGGCTACGGCCTCTACGACAAGACATTTTCGCGCGGGATGGTGGTAATCGCGCACGCCGACGACGCCGAATTCGGCTGCTCCGGCACCGTCGCCAAGCTCTGCGCCGAGGGCTGGGAAATGGTCTATGTGATGTGCACCGACGGCAGCAAGGGCAGCGCCGACCGCGAAATCACGCAGCGCGAACTCGCCGCCATCCGCCGCAAAGAGCAGCAAGCCGCGGGCAAGGTTCTTGGCTTGAAAGACGTCGTCTTCCTTGACTACGAAGACAGCATGCTGCAGCCGACTTTGGAACTCCGCAAAGACATCGCCCGCGAAATCCGCCGCCACAAGCCGGATGTGCTGATAACGATGTATCCGATGCGAAACCTAGACGGCGGCTGGGGCGTGGGCCACCCCGACCACATGGCGGCGGGCGAGGCGGCGCTGCAAGCCGTCTTCCCCACCGCGCGCGACCACATGACCTTCCCCGACCTGCTCGCCGCCGGCTTTGAGCCCCACAAAGTCGCCGAAGTATGGATAATGGGCCACCCCAACCCCGACCTCTACATAGACGTCACCCCCCACATAGACACCTCCGTCGCCGCCCTCATGCGCCACGAATCCCAGCTAAACGGCCGCGACGAAGAGTGGGCGGGCCAGATGATGCGCCAGTGGCGGCGGCAGCGCGCGGTGGGGCGTGGGATGCAGTACGCTGAGGCGTTCAAGCGGATTCCGTTTCGGCGGTAGATAATGGGGATTGCTGATGGCAGTTAGAGTTAGCGGCATTGCACATCGCTGAGCATACGCCGTCGATTAGAAGAGCGGCGGCGGCTTTGCGTATGTGGTATTTCGCCGAAAGATAGGTTAGCGTGGCGAGGCGGCAATCCTGCCCTAATACCCGTTTGGCAATCGCCGCCCAAGCGGTTTACAATAGCCCTAATAATGCGCGGGCGCATCACGCCCCTCGCGCGGCAACAGCGCAACCCTAGATGGAATTAGCCATGCCAGATAACTGGGCAGGCGTAGCCGTACTCATTGCTGTTCAAGTCGTCATTTTCTTCTTTACCAAGAGAATCTTAGACAGACTGGACGCCGCCATTTCGCGGTTAGAGGCAACCCTTGCGGAGATGAGGGTGGAAATGTCCGCGCAAATAACGGCGTTCGAAGAGGATCTGCTGGAGCAAATAGCGACGAACAAGGCAGGGTTGCTGGATGAACTAACGGCGATGAATACCGAACCGCTGCCCTGTTGTTGCGCCTGTTGCAACACGAATCCCAGATGTACGGCCGCTACTAAGGATGAGCGAACCAGGTGATGCGCCGGTGGCGTCGCCAGCGCGTCGTCGGCAAGGCATCCAACACGCCAAAGCGTTCAAGCGTATTCATCCCGTCGCTAACCGCAATTCTTGCCCAATTCCCATTTGGCAATCGCTGCCAAAGCGGTTACAATAACCCCAACAACCCGCTGACGCCTCACAGCGCGAGGCATCCGCGCAAACCGCACAACCTCGTATGGAGTTGGAGTTAGCCATGCTAGACTGGGCAGGCATAGCCATAATCGTAACCGTCCAAATCGCCATATTCTTCTACACCCTAAGGCGGATGGACAGGACAGACGAGCGCATTTCGCGGGTCGAGAAATCTCAGGCGGAACTGGCCGGGCAATCGGCAAAAGACAAGGCGGAACTGGCCGGGCAATCGGCAAAAGATAAGGCGGAACTGGCCGGGCAATCGGCAAAAGACAAGACGGAACTGATCGGGCTGATAAACACGCTTGAAGAGAAGATAACAGGCCAGTTCGCAGCTCAGAAATCAGATTTTTCGGAGCAAATGGGGGTGCTAGAAGCAAACCTAAAAGCCAATATGAACACAATGGAGACAAGTCTAAAAGCCGATATGAACACAATGGAGACAAACCTGCGCGCCGATATGAGCGCGATGGAGACAAACCTGCGCGCCGATATGAGCGCGATGGAAATAAGCCTGCGCGCCGATATGAACGCGATGGAGGCAAGCCTGCGCGCCGATATGTCCGCCATGGAAATCAGGCTTACCAACCGCATATCCAGCACAGAACTGGAGGTGCGAGAGCGCATTGCGCGGCTGGAGGGCGTGGTGATTCGCGGGCAGCAGGACGAAGACGCCATTGCCACTACGGGCGACGATTAGCCGCGCCCGCTATCCTTCGCGCGCGCCCGCCTCGCGCCGCATCCGCCGCACACCGCCCATATCCGCCCCCGCCAGCGGCGTCGTTCCTATCACATCCGCCGCCGCCAGATCTGCCAGTCGCGCCGCGCCATATCCCAGCAGATCGCCAAGCGCCCGCCCGTTATGCTCGCCGAGCATCGGCGCGGCAACGTGGCGGGTCGGCGTCCGATCAGTGCGCTCGCCCTCAGCCTGACCATCCGCATGCGCCGCGCCGTCCGATAAGAAACTCCATACTGGCCCGCTCATCGGATATACCCCGGCGTCTTGATGCTCTACTAGCTGAAAGTAGTCCCGCGCTTGCAGATGCTCGTCGGCGTAGGTGTCCGCGCCGCAGTCCATTACGGGCGACGCGGCTATCCCCGCCGCTTGCAGCCGGTCGGCGATCTCATGCCTATCCCGCTCCCGCGTCCACGCGCTTACGATGGCGTCCAGGGCGGCGCGGTTGGCAACGCGGCCATCCGCGGTGGCGAACCGAGCGTCGTCCGCCAACTCGGCCATGCCCATCGCGCCGCTCATCCGCTCCCACTCGGCGTCGTCCCGAACCGCGATTGCAACCCAGGCGTCGTCGCCCGCGCAGCGGTAGCAGCCGTGCGGGGACATGCGCGGATGGCCGTTGCCGCGCCGCTCGCGCCGTGCGTCGGTCATCTGGTTTTCCAGATATACCTCGCCCAGATGCGGCATAAACGCCTCCGCCTGCGACAAGTCTATGAACTGCCCCCGCCCCGTCCGCGCGCGGTGGCGCAGCGCCGCGCATATGGCGAAGAGCGCCGTTACGCCGCCCACCGCGTCCGGGTGATGCACTAGCGAGTTGTGCGACAAGTCCAAGTCGGGATACCCGCGCAGCGCCGAATGGCCGGTCATGGCGTCTATCGCCATTCCCATGCTGCGATGCCCCTTGTACGGGCCCGTGTTGCCGTAGCCGGGCGTGAACAGAACTATCAGATCCGGCCTAGCCGCCCGCAGCGTATCTTGCCCCACGCCAAGCCTGTCCATAACCCCGTATGCGTAGTTGGTGAACACCACATCGCTGACATTCACCAGTTCCAAAAAGGCGTCAACGCCCGCCTTGCGCGTCAGGTCAAGCGTAATCCCAAGCTTGTTGCGATTGACCGCGTTGAAGTTCCCCTGCCGATTCCACGGGCGCGCGCCCGGATCATAATCGGGATAGCCCGGCGTGTTCGGCGCGGGATTTATCGGGCCGCGCGCTATCCGCTGCAGCGCCTCAACCTTAATCACCTCAGCGCCCATATCGCCCATCAGCGCGCCGCAGAACGGGCCCGCCCATATCTCGGCAAGCTCCAGCGCGCGTATGCCCGTCAGCGGCAGTTTTTTACTCTTTGCGCTCATATCCGCCCCTTGACTTATACCTATGGGCTTAGACTTCTACGCCCCAATCTATCGTGCAACCCGCCAAGACAATGGCGCAATCGCGCGCGCCCGTCCTCTCAATACAATTTATACAATGCCCGCCCGTCTTACACAACGCCCGCATCCTGCAGTCTTGCCAATTCCCCGGCGTCGATGCCCAGCAGTTCGCCGTACACCGCCGCGTTATGCTCGCCCAAGCGCGGCGCGGCGTGGCCGTCAGCCGAGGGCATATCCGACAAGCGAAACGGCGCGCCCGTGTAGGTCAGTTTGCCGGCGTCGGGGTGCATCAGATCTGTGAAATACCCGCGCGCGCGAAACTGCTCGTTATGCAACGTTTCGCTTGCGTCAAGCACGGGCGCGCAGGGCAGCCCCTCGCGCTGCCCCGCCGCGAACACTTCTTGCCGCGTGTGTTCATCAAACCAGCCTTGAAATATCGCCTCCAGCTCTTCCCGCCGCTCTGTGCGGGCGTCCGCCGATTGGAACCGGGCGTCGTCCATCAGCTCAGGCATATCAATCATTCGCGCCAGCTGCGGCCACATCCGCGAACCCAGCGGCAGAAAGCTCACATACCCGTCTTTGCAGCGAAAAGTTCCTACGGCATACGGTTCGCGCATCCCCGCGGCGGCGAGACGGGGCGGCTTGCGCGGATCCGGCTCGTTCCCGTACACATACGGCGTGCGCCTGCCTATCTGATGCGGATGCCCCGCCATGCACTCTTGCATAGATATGTCTATCCACTCGCCCGCGCCGCCCATCGCCACGCCGAACAGCGCGACCATCGTTGCCGCCGCCGCCATTGTGCCGCTGAAATACTGCGCTATCTCGCCGCCGTATCGCAGCGGCTCGCGCTCAGGCAGCCCCTCCCTATACATCCCGCCGCCCGCCGCGAATATCGTCAGCTCGGTGAACTCATAATCCTTGCGCGGGCCCGACTGGCCATACGGCGTTACCGATGCCATAACCAGATCATCCCCGCGAGCGTCTATCAGCGCGGCATACCCTATCCCCCACGCCGCCATCCGCCCAGGCTTGAAACTCTCCAGCACAACATCGCAATGCCGCGCCAGCCCCTTGAACAGCCGAGCGCCCTCAGGCGCCGCCGGATCCAGCGTTATCCCGCGCTTATTCGCGTTCAGATGCAGAAACAGCGCGCTCTTCTCAGGATGCGCTTGCCCCTGAGGAAACGCGCCCGTCCGCCGCGAGGGATCGCCCGTCGTTGGCGGCTCCGCCTTAATCACATCGGCGCCGCTATCCGCCAGCATCTTGCCGCAATACGGGCCTGCGATCCCAGTAGTGGCGTCCAAAACGCGGACGCCCTCCAGCGCTAACAAAGGCAACTTACGCCTCGCAGAAACAAGTCTAGGCTGATTGAAAACTCCGCCCAATTGTCTATATAGGCAAGCGGTATGTCAACTTTCGGGAAATCGCGCAAGCCTGTTCCAAAGTTCGCGTGATAGTTTAGGCGTTGCGAACAGGTTCAACTCATCGTCTAGCATCCGACTGGTTTCGCGCGGGAATTTGGGGCGATTGCCGCAAGGGCGCGATATGCCCGCGCTGGGGGGCGGCTAGGCACTAGGCCGGTATTGCCAGCCGCGCGCGTTGGCGATTTTGCTCAATTGACGCGCCGTGCGCCTAATGCCGTTTCCGCTGCTAATCGCGCTGAAGTCTATTACCGCATGCGCCGGAATTGGATCACCGTCTAGTTTGACTTTGAGGTTGAGCAATTTACATTCTTCAACCGTAACCGCCAATACTCCCTCGGCTTTGTAACCGACGCCCAACGGAGGGTTCGTGTAATGTTTATAGGCGTCTTGCGGGCTGATTTGACCGCCGTCATAGACGGACAATCGCCCGTTGTCTTTTTGAGTGGGATTAAATGTTTGGGATGTTGGGCGACCGCGTCGCATCCAGGACGGGCTAACCATCCGATACAGCAGGGTATCCGAGTTCATTCGGCCCGCTCCAAAGTATCCCGGATTTTGGCTACCATCCAATCCCACGCGCTAGGATCGTCCAAATTGAGGATCTCTTCATCCTCAAAAACGGAGAAGTCGGAGTTTTCGTCGAATCGGATCCAATCCCCTTTGCGGGTATTTAGGTCGATTTCAATCTCAATGTAGAACTGCCCTATAGTCCATTCGCATTGAACGCCGCCCTCAAAGGTGGGATATGTATATGGCAGCGGGAGGTCGGCATGGTAGCCGCGCCGGAATGCGTCTGACAGCCAATCCAGCCCGCTATGCGACGGCGCTTTGCCATCGCCCTCATGCCAGCCGTCCCGCATATTGCGAAATTCGTCTAGGCAGGCGTGAAAGTCCAGCGGATGCAGCACGGTGACGCGCTCTACCGATTCAAGGGCGAGCGGGCTGTCTTGTGGGATATGCTTGCCCGCGCCCTCAACAACGCCCTCAATCAGGACGCGAGCGTCGTCTTTATTGCCGTTGAGCGCTTTCACGAAAGCGTCGCAGTACTGCTTAGGCACGGGCCCGGACACTTTGTTGTGTCCATAGATCGGCCGCATCTTGAAAGTCATCCCGGCTTGGTCGAGTTCGGTTACTTCGCCGCGAATGGCAATCTTTTTACCCATTTCCCTACTCCTATTATGCGCGTGGGTATATGCGAGATTTTAAGCAGACCAACGCGGCTTGTAAAGGCTTGGCGGCATAGAGGGTATTCCTATACTGAGATGTACGCTTACAAACTCTCCCCCACATCTGCTACAATCCCCGACGCATCCTAAAACACACCCCAAACCCCCACGCCCGCTATGCGCCTCACACCCGCCCACTTCGCGCTCACAGCCATAATCGCCGTCGGCGTCATCGGCGGCCTCGTTATGGCGGCCTGGCCCCGCCCGTCCACCGACATCCAAGTCGTGCAAACAGACACAGCGCCCGCCCCTCAGGTAGCAGCCACTACAGCCCCCGCAATCCCGTCTGCGCCTGCCGTTGCCCCCGCTCCCCCATCCGCGCCTATCGCGTCCCAACCCGCCCCCACGCCTCCCGTCGTCGGCATCTACATCACCGGCGAAATCGCCGCCCCAGGCGTGTACATCATCAACGAGGGCAGCCGACTCGCCAACCTAATCCTAATCGCGGGCGGCCCCACCGCCAACGCCGACATCACCGCCGTCAATCTCGCCGCCATCCTGCGCGACGAACAGCACTGGCACATCCCCGCTCGCAATCCCGCCGCCGCGCCCTTGCCCGCCGGCCTCGTCGGCACTGGGCAAGCCGCGCCCGGTAGCGCCGCATCAGCTCCCGCCGGCAAACTCAACCTCAATACCGCCAGCGTCGCTCAGCTCAAAACCCTGCCCGGCATCGGCGAAGTCAGGGCGCAGGCTATCGTCAGCCACCGCGAAGACAACGGCTCATTCAACAGCGTGGATGCCTTGCTTAATGTCAACGGCATCGGCGTCGCAACGCTGGAGTCCATTCGCGGGTTCATAGAAGTTCGGTAGATAGCGATGCGATAGCGCGCCGTCCAAATTCGCCGCCCGCATCAATATCGCGCGCTGTGATATAGTTATCGCAAGCCAATAACGCAAATCACGCTGCACAAGAAAGCCCTTATCCCGTATGGATCAGTCCATTCTGCAAACCGTCTTTCTGGGAGGCGCAGGCGCCGCATTGGCGTTTGTGGCGGCGCTCGTCATAGCGGGCATTGCCAATATCGTTATGCGGGCGATAGCCGGGCGGTTGCGCCGCCGAAATCCGGATAGCCTTGCCGCCGAAATAATGGGGGCGCTGCGCGGCGCGATTGCCCTGTTTGTCGTGATTTGCGGGCTGTTTATCGCGCTGCTTATGCTCACCACGCTCGCCACGCCCGTACACGACATCATCCAAAACTGGGGCGATTGGATTCGCAAGGCGTGGCTGGCGACCGCCATTACGCACATCTCATATATGCTGCATCGCGCGCTTGACACGCTGCTTGACTGGTATGTGGAAAGCGTTGCCGCAAGCACATCAACGCAGCTTGACGACCGGCTGATACCCCCGCTGCGCCGCGTTCTGCCGCTGCTGATGTACTCGGTTGGCGGGCTGACCGCGCTCGCCGCCGTCAACATCCCCATAACCCCCATCCTAGCGGGCTTTGGCATTGGCGGCTTGGCGATAGCGCTCGCCGTGCGCCCTACACTCGCCAACTTCGTGGCAGGCACCTATGTGGTCACTGAGGGTTCGCTCAAAGTGGACGACTATATTGAACTCCACGGCGGCCCGGCCGGCTATGTCCAAGAAATCGGATGGCGCAGTTCCAAAATCCGCACGATGTACAACAACCTTGTAATCATCCCTAATTCCCGAATGGCGGACAGCATCATCACCAACTACAACAGCCCTGAGCCCGCGATAGACGTCCTTGTGTATTGCGGCGTTAGCTACGACTCCGACCTGCGGCGCGTTGAGCGAGTGGCGCGCGCCGCCGCTCAAGATGTGGTCGACTCGTCCGAACACGCCGTCAAGGGCGACGAGCCGCCATGGTTCGGCTTTGAGGAGTTCGGCGATTCCAACATAAGTTTCTGGATATTCATACGCGCCAGCGACCGGCTAGGCAGCTTTCATCTCACTAGCGAGCTTGTCAAGACAGTCCATTCGCGCCTCACGCAAGAGGGCATAGAGATAAACTACCCCGTGCGCCGCCTGATATTCCCGCCCGACCACGCCGGCGTTCCGCCAGTCCCGCCGCAGCCGCCCGCGCCACCGACGCCGCCTGCCCCTTAGCGACGAGCGCCGCTAGTCGTCATACGACGTCACCCGCAGCCCATCCCCATCCGGCAACAGCAATACGCGCCCGCCCGCAGCCTCAGCCACCCGCCGCGCCACCGACGCCAGCGCCTCATCCGAAAGCGCCGGCGTGTCCGCGTCAGCATCCGCCCAGCGCCACACAGCCACCCGATACCCAAGCGCCGCCTCCAGTTCCCGCGCCAGCCCCTCAGCATTGCCGCCGCCCGCCAACAGCGCTACATCCTTGCGCGGCGCAGCGGGTATAGCCCTGGCATCGTCGTCGGATGCGTCGTCCAGCGCGTCAGCGGGAACGGCATCCGGCGCAACGTCGGCAACATCGTCGGCATCCGCATCCCCCGCGGCATCCGCCGCATCCGCCCTATCCCGCGCGTATGCCGCCCAGTAGTATGGCAGAAACGCCGCCGCCGCCGCGATTACGCCAAGCGGCCCTGCGACATCCGCGAGCGTGCTTGCGGAATACGCCAACTCCAGCGCGTCACGCAGCAGGACGAACAGCAGCGCGCTCACGCTGCCCAGCAGGGATAGCGCGCCCGCGCCGAGCGCCGCGAAGATGTAGATGCGCCGCGCTACCGACAGCCGCTCATCGCCGCCCGCCGCGAGCGCCCGCCGCTGTATCTTGCGCCAGTAGTAGCCCCATATCGGCGCGCCCAACGCGGTCAGCGCGACCGCCGTGGCGATTGGATCGCGCCACAAATCGCCGCCCACTATCACCCGGCCGGCCATCGCCGCCGCCGCGAGCTTGAGCAGCGCGCTCACAAGCGTGAATATCGCCACCGCGAGCGCCGCCGTGCCTATGCCCGCGAGTATGTAGTCATAGACGCGCTGCGACGACCGCGCTTGCCCCGACGCCGCGCCGTAATGCAATATCGCCTCGCGCCGCGCCCTGTCGCGGTGATACGCCCACAGCGCCGCCCCCACGCTCAGCGCCGCGATAGCGCCCGGCAGAAAATCGAAGTCCCCCGGATCCGCTACGCCGCTTGCCGCTCCGAAAGCCCACGCCAACGTCTGCCGCAATATCACGCCCAGCGCCGACAGCGCCGTTGCCGCGCCGCCGAAAATTGCGAACAGATACAGATACACCTGCCGCAATTCAGAGCCGTAATCGCCCCTTGCCATCCAAAGCCAGTGCAGCGCCCACACGCCGCCGCCCACCAGCGCCACGCACAGCATCCCGCGCATTTCGGTTGACCACAAGCCCGTATCGCCCGCCAACAGCGCATCGCCCGCCAGCGCGTTGTAGCCCTCCAGCAATACGAGATACGCAATCCTGCCCGCGCCTATCGCCAGCGCCGCCAATCCCGCAAGCGCCGCGGCATATACATACAGCCGCCGCAACGCCAAGGCGTCCGGGGCGTCCTGCCCATCGCCCTCCGCCGCGCCCTGCTCTTGCCCTTGCCTCTCGCGCTCTTCCACGCGCCGGTGATATGCCCACACAGGCGCCCACGCCAGCAATCCCGCGATGTGGTAGCCGCTGAAATCCTCCGCGCCCAAAGCCCACCGCAACAGCATCGCCGCCGCAAATGACGCCACCGCCGCCGATGCCGCCAGCGCCGCGTACAGGTATAATTTGCGTATCAGCGAGCCGCGCTCAGCCGCCGCGTTGCCCGCCGCGCGCTGGGCATAGCGCCAGTGAAACGCCCACAGCGGCAAGCCCACAACCAAGATAGACGCGCCCGCCGCCAAGCCGGTGTCCGAGCTAATCGCCACATCCCCGACGAACACGGCGTCCAAAACGAACTGCCCCACGAGCGCCGCGCCGTTCACCCACATCATCAGCGCCGCGAATGACACCACATAGAAGTACAGCCGCCGCGCACCCACCCGCATCCGCTCGCCGCCGCCCGGATCATCCGCCGTCCGCCCGGCGCGCTGACGCCACGCGATTATCCCCCAGACGACCAGCCCTATCACCAAGACCTGCGCCAGCAGCGCGAATACGGCAAAGCCTATGAAAAATATCTCGGACATAGTTCTGCTGCCCTCTCAAAAGCGCGGCGCGTGGTTTCGGATTATTACGTGGCGCGAATTCGGATTACTGAGTGGCGGGCGTAGTATCAGGCGTAGGCGCAACGTCGGGCGTAGGCGAGGGAACTGGTTCGGGTTCGTTGAAATACTCGCAGTTCTGGTAGGGCCACGGGTACGACTTGAACTTCCACTCGCCGCCCTCTTGCCGCATAGCGTAGCGGTTCTGATGCGTCCAGCCGCCGCTGCCGTAGTAAAAGCCCCCGCTGTAGAACTCCGTTATTTCCACATTCACGAATGTGGTATCGCCGACGATTTGCGCGCTTTCCAGACGCGCCTGGAAGTCGCCCTCGAAGTAGCTGTAGTCGTTCTGCGCGAACCGCTCCAGCGAACACTCCGTTTGCAGTTCCTGGGACAGCAGGCTATACGCCGCCTCAAAGTCGTCCGACTCCGCGGCGCGCAGCAGCGCCTGCACGGCCGCCTCAGGCGTCCCCGGCGCGAACGTCGCCTCGCGGCCGCCCAGCAGCGCCAGCGCCACGCTGCCCGCGAGCAGCCCCGCCAGCAGCGCGCCCCCGCCTATAAGCCACCACTTGCCCATTGCGACGCCCTCCCGTTGCGCCCATTCGCCCGCTTGCTTGTTACTCGCTTGCTAGGCGATGCGCTTGCGCTGGCTGCGGAGGTAGTCCACCATCACATACCGCCCCAGTTGGCTCGCGCTTGTGTAAAACGCGCGCCCCTTGTTTATCCGCGTCATCTTGTCTATGAAGTCCATTAGGTAGTAGTTCGCCTCGAGCATAAAGGTATTGATGGTAATGCCCTCTTGCGTGCAGCGCTTGACTTCTTTCAGCGTCTCTTCTATCGTGCGCCAGCTTGGCGGATAGTTGAAGTACGCGCGCCCGTGTTCCAAGTGCGCGGTGGGTTCGCCGTCGGTTATCATCAGGATCTGCTTGGTGGCTACCTTTTGGCGCGACAGCGCCTGCCGCGCCAGCATCAGCGCATGCTGCATATTCGTCCCCGAAACCCAGGCGTTCCAGGTCAGATCCGCCAGGTCGTCGGTGGCGATGTCCATGCCGTAGTCGGAAAACCCGATGATGTACAGGTAATCGCGCGGATACTGGCTGTGGATGAGCCAGTACAGCGCCAGCGCCACGCGCTTTGCCGCCGCGAAACTGCCGAACATCCCCATAGAGCGGCTCTGGTCTATCAGCAGCGCCGTTGCCGTCTGCGTCATATGCTCGGTGTGATGCACCTCAAAGTCCGCCGGGCTGATACGCAGCGGCGATCCCGGCCCTTCCCGCAGCACCGAATTGAACAGCGTCCTGTGCAGGTCTATGTCAAACGGATCCCCGAATTCGTACTCGCGCGTTTCGCCCGTGCGCTCGCCGCCGTCCCCGCGGTAATAGACTTCATGCCGCCCCATCCGGTCTTTCTTCAGCTCCGAGAACACTTCCCGCAGGGCTTGCTGCGCCAGCTTGCGTATGCCGCGCGGCGTCAGCTCCATCCTATCGCCCTTGCGCCGCAGGTAGCCCGCCTCTTCTAGCTGCTTTATCAGGCTTTGCAATTGCTCCAGTTGGCGGCGCGCGTCCTCCCCCATCACTTGCTCCACGGTGTCTAGGTCGATGTCCTCTATGTCCCCGCTACGCATCACTTGTTGGATCTGCTGCTCCAGCTGATCCATCTGCTGCAGATCCCCCATCAGATCCATAGCCGCGTCCAGCGTCAGCGACTCATCGCCCATAAACGGGTATTCGCCCGCCATATCGTCAAACGGGAACATGTCGTACATCATCCCCGCCAGTTCCGCCAGCTCTTCCATCAGTTCGGGGTCGATGGACGCGCCCATCATCCCCTCTAGTTCGTTTCGCATATCCGGCGACATGCTGTCCATAAGCGACTGCATCGCCGCCATTTGCTGCTGGAGCTGCTCTATGAGCTCGTCTAGGCTTGCCGGGCGGTTCGGGTCGAAGTACTCGCCGTACTGCTCCATAAAGCCCTCGAAGTCGGGATCTTCGCCCATAGCCCTATCGCGCAGCATCTGGTTGAGCGCCTGCATCATATTCTTGATGCCCTCAAGGTCTTGCGGCGTCATATTCGCCAGTTGCTCTTTCATGCTTTGGAAGAAGTTCTGCATCATTTGTTGCTTGAGGGTATCCAGCAGCTCGTTGAACTTTTGGCGCGCGTCCGGATCCATAAAATCGTACTCTTGCAGCTCGCGTATCTTGCCTCCCGCGCTTTGCGGCAGCGCGTCCAGCGCGTCGGTATTGCGTTGCGCGCGATCCTCCAGCATCCGCATCGGCGCTTGCAGATGCTCGGCGTCATCGCCCGCCGCCTGCAGCTGTTGCCTTGCCTCATCCAGCCGCCGCTCAATGCCTTTGCGCTCGGTATCCAGCACATCCTGCAGCCGCTCGCGCACATCGTCCATAACCGAATCCAGGTTATAGCGCTCCAGTTGCTGCTGCCGCTGCTGCCTCAGCCGCTCCATCAGATCCCGCAGCCCCGGCGACCGCTGCCCCTGCTCATCCTGAACGCCGCGCTGAAACAGGCTACGCAGCGCCCTATTCGGATCGCCGTGTTCCAAAATATCGTCCGCGATAGAATTGAACAGGTCGTCGGCGTCCACATCAAAGATTTGCTGGCTGCCGTCCCAGCGGTAGTATTTGAAAGTAGTCATGATGCACCTTTTGGGGGGAGTTTGGTTGTCGTGTATGTCGGTGGTATGTTTGTAGAGCCGGGCACGGCGCTTGTAGCCGTGTAAAAGTCTTACGCGCAATCATACATCAGATTGCGCGCGCTGTGGCGATAAAACGCGGCGAGGGTGGGGAATTGGTTAGGAAATGGGATAAGAAACGCGGCCGGCTTTCCAAATGGAGAACGTGGCTAACGGCAAGCCCGCCCTAGCGCTGCCCGCCCTCATCCGCGTTTTGCGCCCCCAATTCGCTCTCAAACGCGAACAGATCCCCCACGCGCACATCCAGCGCGGTGGCAATCGCGCGGATATTCTTGAGCGACGGGTTGCGTATGCCGCGCTCCACGCCCGACAGATACGTCACATGTATCCCCGCGCGATGCGCGACCTCTTCCTGCGTCAGGTTTCGCCCTGCCCGCAGGTAGCGAATATATCTGCCAAACGCCAGCTGATAAGAGCGCATTTGACGCAAACGCTAACCAACGATTAGACTATGAGTCCATAGACTATAAGTCTAGCAACGCCGCGCCTTGCCATCATCCCCCGCAAGCCGCGCCCGCTACCGGCCGCCAACTCGCCGCCGCCGCCGTATCAACCGCACTAGATCCGCCACGGCAGGATGACCGAATGGCGCAGCGGACGGCATCCGCTCATACCGCTCAATCAACTCCCCCGCCGCGAACCGCTGAGGCAAGTCCAAGTTGACCGCGATAGTCCCGTCTTCGCCAAGCGTGATGGCGTCAAGCGCCAGCAGGTCCCGCAAATCCCGCCCCAACGCCCTTTCGGGATGCTTGAGATCCTCATAATATACCCAGATTAGATCGGTCAATTCCCACAAATCCGATGCGCCGCTGTTTAACAGCGTATTGAGGATTCGGAACTGCCGCTCGCCCAGCGTCCGCCTGCGCGCGCTGCGGAACTGCCTGAACACCGACGCGGCGAATTCGCGGAACAGCAACCGCTTGTGATTCACCGCAATCTCGTCGGCGAGCGCGTTGCATCTATCGGCAATCGCCCTCAGCCCGAACAGCAGAAACGGCGTGAGGTCGTGTCCCCGGCGGTGCGTTTCATACAGCGCGGTTAGATATTCGTCTTTGCGCTCATAGTAGTAGTTGGACAGGCTAACCATAGCCGTATCGGTGACGCCCGCGCGCCGCAGCATAAACGCCTCCAGCGCCCGCGCCGTGCGCCCGTTCCCGTCGCCGAATGGGTGCATCGCCCCAATGTAATAGTGCGCCGCCAGCGCTTGAACAACCCCGTCATGCTCACGAAACTCCCCCGCAATCGCGTCTATCAACCCCCCAAACGCGGCGCGGCAGCCCTCGCCGCCCTCGGCGCCGCGGCAAGTCGGCGCTCCGAACACGACATTCCACCCCGACGGCCGCAGCGCGCCCGGTTCGCAGTGGTCGTCGTCGCAGCCCGTAACCATTCGGCGGTGAATGTCCAGGACGAAATCGGCGGTGACCGGCCTGCCCTCAGGCTGCTCCATCAGCCAGCGATACGCCGCGTTGGCAGAGCGCAGCTGCCGCTGAGATCGCGTCATGCCGGCGCGGGATGCGGCGTCGGGCGCAAGCGCCTCTTCTTGCTCTCGCCGCGTGAACTCCGCCCCCTCTATGCGCGATGTGCTTATCGCCTCCAGCCGGATCTGCTCTTCGTGTATCCACTGCCGCATATACGGCATCCGCCTCAGCGCACCGGCGGCCGCTTTAGCATTCACCAGCGCATTGAGCGTCGCCCTTGCGTCATATCGCGCCCACTGCCGCGGCATTATGTAGCGGCTCACATTTTCGTTTGCCATTTCCCGCCTCATTTCACATATCATTTCACGCTTTATTTCACGCTTTTCTACCTAAATCATACGCGTTTTGCTATTTCATTTCCAATGTCGTTTCCGATTTCATTTCCATTTTCATTTCAGGCTTACGCCGCCCATATCTGCCTTGCCACGCCCCCATCCCCCACATCCAACCTCCCATATCGCATTGACAACCCGCCTTCATATCCCTAACAATAAGCGCTGTTAAATTTCACCCATAACTCGGACACACTGCCACAATGCTCCTAAACTCCCTCACATCCCCCCCAAATCCCGTCAGCGAATACCTCACCCCCGACGGCGCCCTACGCCCCGTCTATGCCCACGCCATGACCGCCCTCGACGCGCTCGGCCCCGCCACCCTATCCGACCGCTGGAGGCAGGCGAACCGCCAAGTAGCGCTGGACGCATTCTGCTTTCCCCTTGACCCGATGGACTATCGCCCGGTGCCGACCGACTGGATCCCCCGCATCGTGGAGCGGCGCGAGTGGGATACCATTAGCGCCGGCGTGCGGCAGCGGCTTAAGGCGCTGAACCTGTTCCTGCTGAACCTGTACGCGCGCGAGCAGAGCGTTGTGCCGGACGATGTGGTCTATTCCTGCCAGTTCTTCTACCCCGAATACATCGGCTTTCGGCCAGCCAAAGACATTTTCGTTCACATCTACGGCATCGATCTAGTGCAAGTCCAAGACGGGCGCTATGTCGTCCTGGAGGACAACCTCCGCATACCGTCCGGCATCGCCTATCAGCTGAAGTCGGTTGAGATTGGGCAAGCCGTTATCCCCGAACTCAGCCAGGGCTACGACATCATCCCCTACGACATCCGCGCCGCGTATCTTGACCTGTTCGCGTCCCTGTGCGACAAGCCCGCGCCGGTGTGCGTGCTGCTCACCGACAGCAAGTTCGGCTCGGCGTTCTTTGAGCATCGCTACCTCGCCGAGCTGCTGGGCATCCCGCTTGTGGAGGGCACCGACCTGTACATCGGCTACGATGGCGGCGTCCATATGAAAACCCTTGACGGCGACATCCCCGTGGACATCATCTATCGCCGCGTGGAAGACCTGGAAATCTTTGTGCCGGGGCTAACCGACGCCTATCTCAACGGCAAAGTCGTCCTGGTCAACGGCATGGGAACCAGCGTCGCGGACGACAAGCTCGTGTTCCTGTGGGTGCCCGAAATGATCCGCGAATACCTAGGCGAGGAGCCCATCCTAGACCAAGCCGTGAGCTACGACCTCGCCGACGCCGACAGCCGCCGCTACGTTCTGGAAAACCTGCGCTCTATGGTGCTCAAAACGCGGCAGGGCTACGGCGGGCTAGGCACATACATCCTCACCGACCTCGGCGGCAACTACCACGCGCAGCTGCGCCGCCAAGTCATCGAAAACCCGCGCGGCCTTATCGCGCAAGACACCATCGACTTCTCCAAGCACATCGTCTTTGACGAAACAAGCGGCAAGCTAACCGAGCGCTACATAGACCTGCGCGTGTTCGCAATCCAAAACGGGCGCGGCGAAACAACCGCTTTCCCCGGCGGCTTGACCAGAGTATCCCGCCCCGAAAACCGCGTTACCAACAACTCATCAGGCGGCCTATGCAAACCGACATGGGTAGTTCGCTAGACAATGCTAGACTATATGGACAGCAACACAGGCGGTTCGCTAGACAACGCGGATAGCGCGCTAGACAGCGCGGGCAGCGCCGCAAGCTACGCCTACGCCGCGCGCTACCTGTACTCCGACACCGTGGTGATGAACGACAACTTCCTCCGCCTGTCGGCGCGCCAGGACGCCTTTCAGACCCCCCTGACGTCCTCAATCGCCACCACGCCCGCCGCGCGGCTCATCCAGTACAACGACCGGCTGGGCAACCCAACCCACCGCTTGCGCCTCACAGCGCCGCACACGCGCCTGGTCATTCTCGCTATCGGCAGCGTCCGCCTGCGAAACGCGCCCGCCGCCCCCGAAGACATCCCCGCATCCGAACTCGCCTACGACGACATTTATGAAGACTACCTAACCCCCTCGCCGATGGTAGCCCCCGAAATGGTAGCCGATGCCGCCCGCCAAATAGTGGGCGCGCCCCAAAGCCTGCTGCACTCCGTCAAGAGCGTTGTGGACTGGGTATATTCCAACATCACCTACATTCGCGGCAGCACGACCGTCGCCACAACCGCCGAGCAGGTCTTGGCGTCGCGGCAGGGCGTCTGCCAGGACATGACGCATCTTTCGCTTGGGATGCTGCGCGCCCTGGGCATACCCGCGCGCTACTGCAGCGGCTTGCTCAGCGTGGACATCGGCGAAACCCACGCCTGGCTGGAGTTCCTGCATCCGCAGCTCGGCTGGCTGCCCTCCGACCCCACGCGCGGGCTGCATATCGCGTCCAACGCCGACCTGGTCAAATTCGCCGTCGGCCGCGACTACACGCAGGCATCCCCCATAGAGGGAACATTCGTATCCACCGGCTCCGGCTGGCTGGACATCACCGCCGCGCAGGTCATACGCTCCCCCGACCCCGTATCGTTTGACGACGCCTTGAATCTCATAGACAACCCGCCCGACGACTTGCAGCAACAACAACAACAAGGCATCGCCCCAATAGCGCCATACGAACAAGACGCCAACAGGCAATAACTCGCGACAGCAAAGGCAAAACAGAAATGACCGAACCGCGCTCGCTCACCATAGCCCACGACCGCTGGCTAACCGATACAAGGGCATACAACCTGATATGGCTGGGGCGCTGGCTGGAGCGCGCCGAGAGCGCCGCTCGCGCCGCCGACACCGCCGCCAAGCGCGCCCTCCGCGACGGCGGCGACGCGGACGCGCTAACCACCAGCCTGCTGGACACCGCGTCATCGCTAGGGGTGTCCCCGCCCGACCCGGCGTCGGTAGCGGAGGAACTCTTCCTGCGAAACGAGGCGTCGTCAGTCCTGCAATGCCTGGTAAAGGCGCGCCTGACCGCCACGCAGATAGCCCCCGTTGAGCTCATGGCGGCGCTGACAGAGGCGATAACCGAAATAGAGGCGCTATCCCCCGCCGCGCTGCGAACCCCGCAGCAAATCATAGACGCCGCCACATTCGCCATAGCCCGCCTAACCCACGCCGCCCGCCTGATAGAGGACGAGTGGTTTGGCCGGGAGACGCTGAGCGACGAAGAGGTGTATCGGCGGTTCGCGCAGCAGCAGTAGGGGGTGGGATGCGCGCCCGCCCGAAACTATCGCCAGCTAAGCTCAAGCGGAATTGAATACCGCGCCGAATTCAGCAGGCGGATGCTGTTATAGTCGTTTGGGTCGTCAAACCCAAAATGCCAGATATGGTATTCGTTGTTCTTTGTGCGCTGAAAGAACAGCGTTGAAACCCGTTTGCTAAGGTGCATCTGCCAGTAGCGAAACGGGTAGTAGAGCTGTCGGATAATCGTATTGCTGGCGTTCCCGCTTTTGGCTTCAACCAGCACGACTTGTTCCGCGCCCTCATAGCCGCCATCCACTTTTATCTGAACGCTTTCTACGCCAATCTCAAATTCGCCGGCCACGAGATTGAACGCAGAAGTGTATCGTCTTCCCCGAATGGCTAATACCAGCGAATCATCATTTATAAAATGATGAATTAAGCCCATCGCGTAGGCGCGATCTAGGTGATGCGTTTTTGAGTTGAGTACGCCTACTCGCGCAGTATCCGGCACGAAAGGGAATTCGCTTTGGTATTCCAACAGCGGCGATTCAATCGGCGGAACATCCGCATATCCCTCGCCTTTGATGATGGCATAATGCCCGTTCTTGACAGGCAATATGAAAAGCCCTCTTTCAGCAAAGGCTAACGGGCGGGATTCCCTAGTGTCTTGCTTGCAGAGAATACGCGCTTGTTTCTCACTTGCGCGCTCGAAGTGCTGACACGCCGCCTTAATCTGCGCGCTTGATATGTGAAACGGCGCGGCGTCAAAGTCATGCCGGTCAATCGCGTATCGCTCGAAGATAGCGTTCCAACCGCGGGTCATGGCAGAACCTTTGTTGAGCGTCATACAGACCTCTACACCATCATTAGTTGACTTCGTCGACTGCCGATTGCTGGAGTGGAGTGTATCGCCACTTGCCTCGGGCATACCTATTGTCTAGCGCGTCAATCCCCAGGAACTCCACGCGCTTGCGAATTTCGTAGAAAGCATCTTGCTCAATCCTGCCGGCAAAATGGTTTTTGCGATGCTCCGGCGCGACTATTCTGAGTTTCGCGTAAAAATCTCGCAACTCGTTGAATTTGAGCAGCGAATTTGCCATATCGGTGGTCATCTCCACCTCAAACATCTCTTCGGGCATAAGCCGCCGGTTGAACCAGATGACGTCCACCGTCCTTGCCCTACGCAGAAACCGCTCATACCCGAATTCGGGCAATTCGGTTGTGGCGCATATGTCGCCCAGTCGCTGATTTGCGAAAGTCTTGTTCTGGTCTTGCGCCGGCACGTAGGTCTTGTAGTCCCGCGCGTTGCCGATTTCAACCAGCAAGCCTTGATAATACGAGTGGTTGCGCTCTTGCACATCTTTCGGCGGCTCACCCTGTTGCGGGATGTTGTACTCGCGCTCATACCGCTCGGCATGTTCGCGGACGCAATACAGCCCAGGCTTCAGCGTATGGAAATGCTCCTTCTGTTGACGCACGATGCGGCGTATGGTTGCGTCCGGAGTTTTGGTGCCCCATTTCGTCCCAGCGCCGCCGGGCGAAAGAAGAACTTGGTTCAACTGCGACAGCGTAGCAATGCCGCCCAGCCCCTCAAGCGCGGACAAAACCTGTTGCCACTGCGGTATCTTCTTCATGCGCCGCTCCTTGCCATATCGCCATCAGTTTCACCATCACCACTATAATACCACATTCACGAAAATGCGTCAGCATGGCAAAGCGCGGACTCATCAGCAGCGAATTGCCTGAGCGCCTTGCGCTTGTGCAGGTGATTAGGGAGCGTCACGCAAATTCTGTAGCCGATCCGAATACCGCTGAGAGGCGGCGGCGCGCATATCGGAAAGAAAGTCGCGCCCGTCCGGTGCGCTTTCCAAGCCTGCGATGACTTCCGCCACAATCCGCCTCTGGAACTCTTGCAAATCATCCCACAGCCCTGGCGGGGGTTCGGCATCCCTGAGCGCGCTATCAACCCAATGCCGAAAGATTTGGGATTGGGTTGCTTCGTCTGGCGTAAGGTATATGGGGTCATCATACTCGTAACCGGCGGGTTTTTCGACGTTAGCCCTGCGCTCTATCTCGGCAAGCGTAGCCTCGATCAGTGAATGGCGTGTTGGGTAAGTCAATATATATGTGGTGTCCATTGGGTCGTAGAGCATATCCGCCTCGCTTTGAATTATGATCCATTCGTTCTAACAACTATAACACATCCGCGAAAACCTGATCTACCCATATCAACCCAAAAATCCGCCAATTTTGCGCCCAAATTGGAATAAACCCCAACCAACCGCTATAATCTACCCAACACAAGTTGCCCCAGCGCCGCCGGAGCGAAAAATGCGAATAGAAAGCGTATCAATCAAAAACTACCGCTGCTTTCGCGGCGTGGAACTCAACAACCTGCCGCGGATGACGATTGTGGTCGGCGCCAACGGCTCAGGCAAATCAACCCTGCTGGACGTCTTCGCATTCATCAAAGACGCGCTCGCCCAAGATGTCGCCTACGCCGTCGCCCGGCGCGGCGGCTACCGCGAACTCGCCAGCCGCGAGCAGCCGGGCCCCATAGAGATTGAACTCAAACTCCGCCGCGCGAAAGACAGCCCCCTCGCAACCTACACGCTCCGAATAGCCCAAGACGGCGGCGACGCGGTGGTAGAGCGCGAACTGCTCCGATACCGCAACGGCGCATACGGGCAGCCCTGGCATCTCGTCGACTTCTCGCGCGGGCAAGGCAGCGTCGCCGCAAACGAATCCGAGTACGGCGACAAGGACGCGGCGGCGGAACGCGAAGAGTTCGCGCTAGACGCCCCCAACATCCTCGCCATAAAAGCGCTGGGGCAATTTCGCAAATTCCCCATCATATCCGAGTTTCGCAAATTCATAGAGGCATGGCGCATCTCCGACCTGCGCGCCGCCGAGGCGCCCTCCGGCGCAGAGGCGGGCCACGCCAAACATCTATCCCCGCGCGGCGAGAACCTGGCGCAAGCCGCCCAATACCTGCGCCAAAATCACCCCAACGAATTCAACCGCGTCCTAAGATCTATGAGACGGCGCATCCCCGGCGTCAGCGACATAGACGCGAAATCCACCGAAGACGGCCGCCTGCTCCTCCGCTTTCAGGACGGCGGATTCAAAGACCCATTCATAGCCCGCTCCGTATCCGATGGCACAATCAAGATGTTCGCCTACCTAATCCTGCTAAACGACCCCGCGCCCCATCCGCTGCTCATCGTGGAAGAGCCGGAGATCCAACTCTACCCCGACATTCTCTACGAACTGATAGAAGAATTCAGGATATACGCCGAGCGCGGCGGACAGGTTTTTATCTCAACGCATTCCCCCGAATTCCTGAACTGGGCTAAGCTGGATGAGATATTCTGGCTAGTCAAGCAAGACGGCTTTGCCACCGCGAGGCGCGCGTCCGGCAGCGAACTGCTGAATTCGCTGGTGGCGGCGGGCGACCTGCCCGGCGAGCTTTGGAAACAAAACCTATTCGAGGGAGCCAGCCCTTGATGAACAAGATAGTCTTCCTGCTGGAGGAACCATCTATGAAAACTCTGCTTGAGGGGATGCTGCCGCGAATGTTTCCCGAAACGCAGTTCCAATTCGTTGCCTACAAGGGAAAGAGCGCTCTAGAAAAAAGCATCCCGCGCAGACTGCGAGATTGGCGAGAGCCGGGCGTCCGTTTTGTCATCGTCCGCGACAACGACGGCGGCGACTGCATAGCCCTCAAACAACGGCTGACGCGGCTTTGCGCCGCAGGCGGCAGGGATGATTCGCTTGTGCGAATAGTGTGCCAAGAACTCGAGGCGTGGTATCTGGGCGATACTTACGCGCTTGCCCAAGCGTTTGGCAATGATCGGCTGGCAAGCATTGGGCGGCGCGCGCGCTTTCGCAATCCCGACGACATGCCAAAGCCGTCCGACGCGCTGAAAGAACTGATACCCAACTTCCACAAAGCCGACGCCGCCGAACTAATGGCAACCCATCTATCCAGGGAACGCAACATATCCCCCAGTTTCCAAGCCCTGCTAACCGGCATTGACAGACTAATATCCGGCCGCGCGGCATAAACGCGCGATATAGAGTAGAATAGAGCAACCCACCCCCACGACGCCAACCCGTCGCAACCACAACCAATACACCAGCGCGCAAGGACACCCCCACAATGAACGGCATCCACGACCTCGGCGGCATGCACGGCTTCGGCCCCATACCCCGCGAACAAGACCCCGAACCCGTCTTTCACGCGCGCTGGGAAAGCCGCGTCTATGGCATCGTTACCACCATCCGCGAGGAGCGCGATGTGTATGCGCCATACGGCTCGCGCCATTACATTGAGAGCATCCCGCCCGCGCGATACCTGGCGGCGAGCTACTACGAAAAGTGGATGCTGGCGCTGGAGGCGGCGCTTGTGAATGGCGGCTTGATAGCGCAGTCCGAGATGGACGCCCGCGCGAACCTTTATGCCGCCAACCCCGCCGCACCCGTCCCCTCACGCGCCGACCCGGCGCTGGCAGAGCGCGTCCGCCGGCGCATATACGCGCCCGCCGCGCCCGCCCCATTGCCCCAAGCCGCCCCGCGCTACGCAGTGGGCGACGCCGTCCGCGCGCGCAACATCCACCCGCCCGCGCACACCCGCCTGCCCCGCTACATCCGCGGCAAGCGCGGCGTTATTGAGCGCGTCTATCCCGCCCAGCCGTTCCAAGACCTGCAGCCCATTGACGGCGCGCAAACCGGCGATCCGCTGCCCGTGTACAGCGTCCGCTTTGACGCGCGCGAACTCTGGGGCGGCGACGCCGAACCCAATCAAGCCCTCTACATTGACATGTGGGAAACCTATCTTGAACCCGCCGAATCCGCCGAACCCGCCTAGCGCTATGAACGTATCCATCATCTACCACTCCGAAACCGGCAACACCGCGCGAATGGCGGCGCTCATCGCCGAGGGCTGCCGCAAAGTCCCGCGCGCCAACGCCAAGCCGATGCCCATAGACGCCGTTGACGCCGATTTCGTGGCGCAATCCGCCGCCGTGATATTCGGCACGCCCACGCACGGCGGCAACATCAGCTGGCAAATCAAGCGCTTTCTGGAAGAGATAGACCAAGCCGCGCTCGCCGGCAAGCTCGGCGGGGTGTTCGTCTCCCAGAATTGGCCCGGCGGCGGAGGCGCGAGCTTCGCCGAAATGAGCCTCATCGCATCCCTGCTCGTCAGAGGCATGCTAATATACTCCGGCGGCATGTCCGCCTCCGACCCGCCCGTCCACTTCGGCGCCGTATCCCACCGCGCGCCCGACGACCCGCTCTACCGCGACCGCTGCCTAGCGCTCGGCGAAAACATCGCCCGCAAAGCCGCTGAGATATTCGCGCAAGACGCCGCCCTTGCCGAACACAATCCCGCGCATCCAAACAATCCCGCCCACAGCAATCCCGCAAGCGAGGCATCCCTATGAGCGAACACGCCGCCCAACCCGCCGCCCGCGCGCCCGAACACGATCCCGCCCTGCGTACTATGGCGATAGAATCCCTGCTCATAGAGAAAGGGCTAATATCAACCGACGCCATAGACGCGCGCGTACAGGCGTATGAGCAAGACATCGGCCCGCTCAACGGCGCGAAAGTCGTCGCCCGCGCGTGGACGCAGCCCGGCTACAAGCGCCGCCTGCTAGAAAACGCCACCGCCGCCATCGCCGAACTCGGTTTCTCAGGCTCGCAAGGCGCTGAGATAGTGGTCTTGGAAAACACGCCCGAAGTTCACAACGTCGTGGTATGCACGCTTTGCTCCTGCTACCCCTGGCCCGTGCTGGGCTTGCCCCCGCGCTGGTACAAATCCGACGCCTACCGCGCCCGCGCCGTCATAGAGCCGCGCGCCGTCCTCAAAGAATTCGGCTTGGAACTGCCCGAATCGGTGGAAGTCCGCGTCTGGGACAGCAACTCCGACATCCGCTATATGGTCTTGCCGCAGCGCCCGCCCAACACGGCGCATCTAACCGAGAGCGAACTTGCCGCCCTTGTCAGCAGGGACAGCATGATAGGCGTCGCCCAAGCCGCCGCGCCGCCGGATAGCGTATCATCAGACAATCCGCCGTCAGCGCCGGCGGACAGCCCGTCGTCATAGAGAGAACCCGCTATGAACCCATCCCTTGACGCCAACTCCAGCGCCCGCCCCGCCGACCTGCGCGGCGACCTCGCGCTCCCACGCGCCAACGGCGAGCTCGTCTTCGCCCAGCCCTGGCAAGCCCGCGCATTCGGCATAGCCGTCGCCCTAAACGAAAGCGGCGCATACCCCTGGCGCGACTTCCACGCCAGCCTAGCCCGCGAAATCGCGGCGCAAGGCAGCGGCGAGGCGGCCGAACAATACTACGCCCGCTGGCTAACCGCCCTGGAAACCCTGCTCACAGAACGCGGCATCCTATCCCCCGCCGAAATCGCCGCCCGCGCAGCCCAACACGCCGCCGCCGACCATCACGACGACCACAGCCACTATAATGATAACCACAATCACAACGACCACGACTAGCCTAGCGAACCCGCCAACCGGCGCAATCTACCTGAATAAATAGGCAACAAGCGAGGCACCCGCATTGACCAACCTAGACGATCTCACGATAGCCGGACTGATTGAAATAGCCGACCTGCAATATGGCGTGGTAACGCCGATAAGCCCCGAGCTCGCCGATGGCAAGGCGGGCGCGCACATAAACCTGCCGCATCCGCGCATCGCCGACAAGTGGGGAATGCCCACCATATTCGTCAGCGCATTCGCCGACGACGCGCTCGCCGGCTCCGGCATGGCGGCTATGGCTTGGGCGGTCTTGCTGCACGAAACCCCCGACGGCGATTTCATAGTCGCCAACAGCGGCGACGGCGCAACCCGCAGCTCCCACGACGACCTGCTTGACGCGCTCAGCGCCGCCGCGCAAGATGTGATAGCGATGCGAGACGAGGCGGCAATACATATCCAAGGCGCGCGCCACACGGACGATCAGGGCCGCACGCACGGCTTGAATTAGCCCGCAACCATTGAGCTACCGCCCGCGCGTCCGAATACGCCGCCGCCAACCACGATAACCACAACCACAATCGCCATCATTACCACCACCAGCGAGCCAACATGACCACAGGCGCAATCTACCTCATCGGCATAGGCCCCGGCGATCCCGCCCTGCTAACTCCCGCCGCCGCGGACGCCCTCGCGCGCGCCAACGTCGTCATAGGCTACGGCGGCTACACCGACCAAGTTCGCCATCTCATAGAGGGCAAGCCGGAGAGCAAGCGCGTAATCGCAATGCCGCTCGGCGAAGAGATGGCGCGCGCCGCCAAAGCCGCCCGGCTCGCGGCGCAAGGCGAAACCGTCGCCCTCATATCGTCCGGCGACGCCGGCATCTACGGCATGGCAGCCCCCCTATACCAGCATCTAGCCGCAACCGGCTGGGACGGCGCGAACCCGCCCGTTACCGCAATCCCCGGCGTCTCAGCCGTCCAAGCCGCCGCCGCCATCCTGGGCGCCCCCCTTATGCAAGACTTCTGCGCCATAAGCCTAAGCGACCTGCTGACGCCCTGGCAAACCATCCGCAAGCGCCTTGACGCCGCCGCCCAAGCCGACTTCGTTATCGCCATCTACAACCCGCGCAGCCGCAAGCGCCGCTCCCAAATCATAGAGGCGCGCCAAATCATCCTGAACCACCGCAACCCCGAAACCCCCGTCGGCATCGTCCGCAACGCATCCCGCCCCGACCGGCGCTCCACCCTAACCACCCTCGCCGCCCTTGAAACGCATTACGACGACATAGACATGTTCACCACCCTAATCATAGGCAACTCCGCCACTTACGCCCACGCCGGCCGAATGATAACCCCCAGGGGCTACCCCGATCCCGCCGCCGAATAGCCTGCGCCCTTGTGTGATATAAAGATGATATAGCGATAGCGCCGCGCACCCAAATGAACGCCCACCCACCCGTTGCGCTACCATAATGTCGGTTTGATACTGCCCGCCCGCATCCAAAAGACGCCTGCATAATGGGCGCGAATGGCAACCACAATCGCAATGCCTTGCCCATCCAAAGGAACGCAATGCCCCCCACAATCGTCCTAGCCGCCACTCGCAGCGGCGCGGGCAAAACCACCATCGCCACTGGCGTTATCGGCGCGCTCGCCCGGCGCGGCTTGCGCGTCCAGCCGTTCAAATGCGGGCCAGACTACATTGATCCCTCATACCACAAACTAGCCTGCGGCATCCCCAGCCGCAACATTGACACATGGATGCTCCCCCACAACGCCGCCCTTGAGCTCTTCGGCAGAGCCGCCAAGCCCGCCCAAATCGCCGTGGTGGAGGGCGTTATGGGCTTGTACGACGGCCACGCCAACCTCACCGAGCAAGCCTCTACCGCAGAGGTCGCCAAGCTGCTCAACGCGCCCGTCATTCTCATAGCCAACGCCGCCCGCGTAGCCCGCAGCGTAGCCGCCGAAGTACTCGGCTTTCAGCGATTCGATCCCGACGTCAACATAGCCGGCGTCATCCTAAACGGCATCGGCAGCCCGCGCCACCTTGACTTCTGCAAACCCCCCATAGAGCAAGCCACCGGCATCCCCGTCCTCGGCTACCTCCCTCGCCGCGACGACCTGCAAGCCCCGGAGCGCCACCTAGGCCTAGTCCCCGTGGTGGAAGGCCCCCTAGCGCGCGGCTGGCTTGACGCGCTAATAGCCCAAACGGAGCAGACCATAGACATAGACGCGCTGATAGCCATAGCCGCCCGCGCCCAAACCCCCGCCGCGCCGCCCGCGCTCTTTCCCGCCGAACCTATCCCCCCCAAAGCCCGCATAGCAATCGCGCAGGACAAAGCCTTCAACTTCTACTACCAGGACGCGCTAGACCTGCTGCAAGCCTGGGGCGCGGACATCATCCCATTCAGCCCGCTCGCCGACGCCGCCTTGCCCCCCGACATCGGCGGCATCTACATCGGCGGCGGATTCCCCGAAATCTACGCCGCCGAACTCGCCGCCAACCGCCCTATGCTGCAAGCCGTCCGCGCCGCACACGCGCGCGGCGTCCAAATCTACGCCGAGTGCGGCGGCTTGATGTACCTCGCCCAATCCCTAACCGACTTCGACGGCGAAACCTACCCTATGGCTGCCCTGCTCCCCGTCGCAACCTCTATGAGCGGCGGCCGCCTCACGCTAGGCTACCGCGAAATACAGGCGCTATCAGAAGGCCCACTACTGGGTAAGGAAGACACGGCCCGGGGACACGAATTCCACTACTCAATCGCCAACGCGCCCCCATCCCGCGCCCAAGCCGCCTACGCCGTCCTCACCCAAAACTCCCGCATAGAGGGCTTTCGCGCGCCCAACCTCTGGGCGTCCTACATCCACCTCCACTTCGCCGCAAATCCCGCCATCGCCCCCCGCTTTGTCGCCGCCTGCGCGAATTCCCAAAAGTAATTATTGACATTAGTTTAATATCGTGTCTATAATATCTATCTGTTATGCCTTTTCATATGGGCATCGCTCATATGAAAGATGAGCTATTGCGTTTCACAGCCACAACTTGGCATAAACGCGCCCGAAAACCAACGGGGAAACTAGCCGGGAACCACAAGAGGAATCCTATGCCTACGGTCAACCAACTGGTCAGAAAAGGCAGAAAAGCCAAGCGAAAGAAAGACAAAGCCCCCGCGCTGCGCTTTTCTTTCAACTCGCTACGCAACCGGGGCCGCCGCGACTCCGGCTCGCCCCAAAAGCGCGGCGTCTGCACCCAAGTGCGTACCCAGACGCCCAAAAAGCCCAACTCGGCGCTGCGTAAGGTCGCAAGGGTGCGCCTCACCAACGGCATGGAAGTCACCGCCTACATACCGGGCGAAGGCCACAACCTGCAAGAACACTCCGTCGTGCTGATACGCGGCGGCCGCGTCAAAGACCTGCCCGGCGTCCGCTACCACATCGTCCGCGGCGCCCTAGACACCCGAGGCGTCGACGGACGCAAGAGAGGCCGCAGCAAATACGGCAGCAAGCGAAACTAGCCCGCGCCAATCCCCCGCCGATTGGCGACAATCCGAGGGATTTCGGCAGGGCAAGGGAATGAGAACCACCTAAACGCTCGCTCCCCTCCTTTACTCTACGCATAGCGGGGGAGCGCGCATTTGTGTATCGGCTATACAAACAATCGGCAATAGGGAATAAGCGAACAAGACAAGCCAGCGCGCAATGCAAGCAAACGCGATAAGCGCGCAGCGCACACTCAGACATAAGAGAGACGACTATGGCGCGCCGCAGAAGAGCGGAAGTCAGAATTCCGCCCCCGGACATCAAGTACAACAGCATAGAACTCAGCCAGTTCATCAACCGCGTGATGTGGAGCGGCAAGAAAACCACCGCCCAGCGCATCGTGTACGGCGCGCTTGACCTGGTCGAGCAGGAAACCAACCGCCCCGGCTTGGAAGTCTTTCAGCAGGCGATACGCAACGCGACGCCGATGCTGGAAGTCAAATCCCGGCGCGTGGGCGGCGCGACATACCAAGTCCCGACCGAAGTGCGCCCCAACCGCCGCCTAGCCCTCGCTATGCGCTGGATCATCACCGCCGCCCGCGCCAGAGGCGGCAGGCCTATGCAGCAAAGCCTCGCCTCGCAGCTGCTAGACGCCGCCCGCAACCAGGGCCCAGCCGTCCGCCGCCGCGAAGAGGCGCACCGCATGGCAGAGGCTAACCGCGCTTTCGCCCACTACCGCTGGTAACATTCACAGCCCGTTGTGCCTGCCAATCAGGCCAAGCGGCGGGCGGAGGAATCCAAAACAAACAATGCCTCCAACACTCCAAAGCCTGGAACAAACGCGAAACATCGGCTTTATCGCGCACATAGACGCCGGCAAAACCACCGTCACCGAGCGCGTGCTGTACTTCACCGGCCGCATCCACAAAATCGGCGGCGTGGACGACGGCACGACCGCTATGGACTGGATGGCGCAAGAGCGCGAGCGCGGCATCACCATCACCTCGGCGGCAACCACCGCCGAGTGGAAAGACTGCGTTATCAACATCATAGACACCCCAGGCCACGTCGATTTCACCGCCGAAGTAGAGCGCAGCCTACGCATCCTAGACGGCGGCGTAGTCGTCTTTGACGCGGTAGCCGGTGTGCAGCCCCAATCCGAAACCGTCTGGCGGCAAGCCGATACATACAACGTCCCCCGCATCTGCTTTGTCAACAAGATGGACAGGGTCGGCGCGGACTTTCACCGCACGATTGACACCATTTCCCACAGGCTGCAAGCCAACCCCGTAGCCATCCAAATCCCCATAGGGCAAGAGGACGCTTTCACCGGCGTAATTGACCTCATAGAGGGCAAATCCTGGACTTGGCTGGACGACGGCGTTGAAACCCCGCGCGAAGGCCCCGTCCCCGAAGAATTCATCCAAGACTACCTCAACCACCGCGGCCTGATGATTGAAAAGATCGCCGAAACCGACGACGATCTGCTGCTCAAATACCTAGAAGAGGAAGAGATAGGCAACCAGGAAATCAAGGACGCGCTCCGCAAGGCGACCATTGAGTACCGCATCGTCCCCGTCCTATGCGGCACGGCGCTGCGAACCAAGGGCATCCAGCCCCTCATAGACGCCGTTTGCGACTACCTGCCCTCCCCGATTGACGTCCCGCCCGTCAGCGGCACTGACCCATCCACCGAAGAAGAACTAATCCGACGCCCCGACCCGTCCGAACCCTTCTCAGCCCTCGCGTTCAAGACAGTATCCGACCCGTACATAGGCAGGCTAGTCTATTTCCGCGTCTATTCGGGCGTAGCCGCCGCCGGCTCCTCAGTCTATAACTCCACCAACCGCCGCCGCGAGCGCCTAGGCCGCATCGTCCAGATGCACGCGCAGCACCGCGAAGACATCCAAGAAGTTCACGCAGGCCAAATCGCCGCCGCCGTAGGCCTCAAAAACACCGCCACCGGCGATACCATCTGCATCCAATCCGATCCCATCCTCTTCGAAACCATCAACTTCCCCGAACCTGTCATATCCGTCGCCGTAGAGCCGCGCTCGCGCGCCGACCAAGACAAACTCTCCGATGCGCTCGTCAAACTCTCCGACGAAGACCCCACATTCAAAATCAACTACGACGACGAAACCGGCCAAACCATTATGTCCGGCATGGGCGAACTCCACCTTGAAATCCTAGTGGACAGGATGAAACGCGAGTTCAAGGTAGAGGGCAACGTCGGCAAGCCCCGCGTCGCCTACCGCGAAACCATCCGCCGCGCCACCCGGGGCGTCGGGCGATTCGTCCGCCAAACCGGCGGTCACGGCCAGTTCGGCCACGTCGTCGTCCAAGCCGAACCCGGCGAGCGCGGATCCGGCATCACAATCGAAGACAAAATCACCGGCGGCGCTATCCCCCGCGAATTCATCCCCGCCGCCGAATCCGGCATCCGAGAGGCGCTCGCCACCGGCCCCCTGTCCGGCTTTCCCGTCATTGATATGAAAATCACGATGGTGGACGGCAGCTCCCACGAAGTCGACTCATCCCAAATCGCGTTCCAAATCGCCGGCTCTATGGCAGCCAAAGACGCCATCAACAGGGCAAACCCCGTCCTGCTGGAGCCCATTATGAGCCTTGAAGTCGTTACCCCCGGCGAGTTCCTTGGCGAAGTGCTAGGCGACCTAGGCCGCCGCCGCGCCGCCATCCGAAACATAGAAGGCCAGGGCGAAATCCAAGTCGTCAAAGCATCCATCCCGCTAGGCGAAAGTTTCGGCTACGCCAGCGCCATCCGCTCCCTCACCCAGGGCCGCGCCAGCTACACGATGGAATTCGACACCTACGAACCCGCCCCAAGCGGAACGGTTCCCAACGCCTAGCCCGCTATCGCGGCGCAACCAACTACTAACTAATAAGAGAAAATCCTGAGGCGCAACCCTAACAAGCCCTAGCGAGATACGGCAAGCAAATAGAGAAAGCGCAATATGGTTACCAGCAACACCCAAAAAATACGCATCATCCTAAAAGCCTTTGACCACAGGCTGCTAGACCAGTCCGCCGCCCAAATCGTCGAGGCGGCCGAGCGAACCGGCGTGCGCGTATCGGGCCCCGTCCCCCTGCCCACCGCCATCAAGCGATTCTGCGTCATCCGCGGCCCCCACATCGACAAAAACTCCCGCGAACACTTCGAGCTGCGAACCCACAACCGCCTCATTGACATCCAAGAACCCACATCCAAAACCATAGACTCCCTCACGCGCCTAAACGTCCCCGCGGGCGTGGACATATCCATCAAACTCTAACCGCTACACGCATCCAAGCAGAGACCCAAAATGACAGTTCACGCGCTCATAGGCAAAAAAATCGGCACAACCCAAGTCTTCCATGAAGACGGCAAGTCGGACTGCGTAACCGCAATCCGGCTAGGCCCCTGCACGGTCACTCAGCTCAAAACCGCCGACCGCGACGGCTACGAAAGCGTCCAGCTCGGCTTTGAACCCGTGCGCCGCCTAAACCAGCCCAAAGCCGGCCACCTAAAGCCCGCCGGCGCCGCCCTATTCCGCCACCTGCGCGAAGTCGGCGCCGACGACCTGTCCGAACTCCAACTCGGCCAATCCCTTGACGCCAGCGTCTTCGCCCCCGGCGACCCGGTAGAAGTCACCGGCAGATCCAAGGGCAGAGGATTCGCCGGCGGCGTCCGCCGCTACAACTTCCGCGGCGGCCCCAAAACGCACGGCCAATCCGACCGACACCGCGCCCCCGGCTCAGTCGGGGCGGGCAGCACCCCCGGCCGCGTTATCAAGGGCTTGAAAATGGCAGGCCATATGGGCGACGCCCAAATCACATCCAGAGGCTTGCAAGTCGTCCTCGCCGACCCCGATCGCAACCTGCTCCTAGTCAAAGGCAGCGTCCCCGGCGCCCGGAACTCCCTAGTCATCGTCCGCAAAGCGGGCAAGCGCAAAGCCAAATCTATAAGGAAGAATATCCGGTGAAACTGGAAGTCAGAAACACAAGAGGATCAGTCCTGAACAGCGTAGAGGCGCGCGACGACGTATTCGCCGCCCCTATGAACTCGGCGCTGCTCCACCAAGTCATCGTAGGCCAGCTCGCCAACAAGCGGCAAGGCACTGCCAAAGTCAAGTCGCGCTCCGAAGTGTCCGGCGGCGGCGCTAAGCCGCGCCCCCAAAAGCACACCGGCCGCGCCCGCCAGGGATCCATCCGCGCCCCCCAATGGCGCGGCGGCGGCGTGGCGTTCGGGCCAACCCCCCGCAGCTACAAGCAGCGCACCCCTAAGCGCATGAAACGCGACGCCATCAAAATCGTCCTGTCCGACAAGGCGCGCTCCCGCAGCCTAATCGTCCTGGACGACCTATCCCTTGACGCCGCCAAAACCAAAACCATAGCGAGCATCCTGCAGGCGCTCAAAGTGGACTCGTCCGCCCTGCTTGTCAGCGATGACGGCGCCGGAACCGACATCGCGCGCGCCGCCCGAAACCTGCCCAAGGTTCGCGCCGCGCCCGTATCCCTCATCAACGCGCTTGACCTGCTCAACGCCAACAAAGTCGTCATGACCCTAGACGCCGTGCGAAAAGCCGAGGCTATCTGGGGCGGCGAATTCAGCCGCCGCAAGCAACCCGAACTAGCCACAGCCGCCGCGGATGCGCTTATAGACGAGGAGGCAGGTGAATAATGGACTTGCATCCCTTTGAAATACTCCGACGCCCCATCGTAACCGAGAAAAGCACCGATATGCAGGAAAACGGACGCTACGTCTTCGAAGTAGCCCCGTCCGCCACAAAGCACCAAATCAAGTGGGCTGTGCAGCAAGCCTTCGACGTCCGCGTAACCAAAGTCAACACGATGAAAAAGCCCGGCAAAATGAAACGCTACGGCCCCCGCTTTACCCGCCAAAAAGCCACCAAAAAAGCCATAGTCACGCTCGCCCCCGGCGATGCGATAACCATATTTGAGGGCGTCTAATGCCACTGAGAGCCAGAAATCCCCGGACCCCAGGCCAGCGCGGCGCGGTGTTGCCCACATCCGAAGAGATAACAACCCGCAAGCCCAAAAAGTCGCTCGTGCGCCCGCTCAAAAAGCGCGCCGGCCGCAATTCGTCCGGCCGCGTCACCGTCCGCCACCGCGGCGGCGGCCACAAGCGCCGCTACCGCGTCATAGACTTCAAGCGCGACAAACACGGCATACCCGGCGAGGTCACCTCAATTGAGTACGACCCCAACCGCTCCGCCCGCATCGCGCTCATCAAATACCCCGACGGCGATTGGCGCTACATCCTAGCCCCCGACGGCTTGCAAGTCGGCGACAAGATAGAGGCGGGCGAAAGCGCCGAACCCCGCGTGGGCAACGCGCTGCCACTCCGCTCCATCCGCGAAGGCACGCAAGTCCACAACATCGAGCTCAAAGTCGGCAGAGGCGGCCAAATGGTTCGCAGCGCCGGCGGATCCGCCCAGCTGCTCGCCAAAGAGGGCAAATACGCGCTGCTGCGCCTGCCCTCCGGCGAAATGCGAAACATACTCAGCGCCTGCATGGCTACCATCGGCCAAGTCAGCAACCTTGACCACAAAAATGTCAAGCTCGGCAAAGCCGGCCGCAAGCGCAATATGGGCTGGCGGCCCGAAGTGCGCGGCTCCGTGATGTCCCCACGCGACCACCCGCACGGCGGCGGCGAAGGCCGATCCCCCATCGGCATGCCCGGCCCCAAAACCCCCTGGGGCAAACCCGCCCTAGGCCACCGCACGCGCAAAAAGAAAAAGCCCTCGGACAAGTTCATAGTCCGCCGCCGATACAAGCGATAACCTAATACGCCGCCCGCGCCGGTTTATGCCGGACGCGCGGCGGCCCGCCCAACAGCCGAATACGCCTTGCATCCCTTATAGAGGGAAACATAAAGGAAAACCGATATGTCCAGGTCAATCAAAAAGGGACCTTACGTCCACCCCAAGCTGGCGAAAAAAGTAACCGCTATGCAGAACAGCCGCAGCCGCGCCGTCATCAAAACATGGTCGCGCGCCTCCACCATTATGCCCGATATGCTCGGCCTCACCATCTCAGTCCACGACGGCCGCCGCCATATCCCGCTATTCATCACCGAAAATATGGTAGGCCACAAACTGGGCGAATTCGCCCCGACCCGCACATTCCGAGGACATATCTCCCGCTCCGAGCGCGCAACCCGCGCCCGCTAAAACACCCCTAAAACCAAGACGCCCGGCGGCGACCGACCGCCCAATCACCCTATAAACATCATAAACAGCGAGCTTAACTATGCCGGTCAGAGCAGTAGCCACAAACACGGGATACTCCGTCAAAAAAATCAAGCCCATCATAGATATGATACGCGGCATGAAAGTGGAAGACGCGCTGGACGCGCTCCGCTACCTGCCCTCGCCCATCGCAAGCCAGGTGGCGAAAGTCGTCAGCTCCGCCGCCGCCAACGGCGAAACCCAACTCGCCGCCCGCCCATCCGACCTGCGTATCATCCAAATCTACGCGGACGAAGGCACCCGCCTCAAGCGATACCGCGCCCGCGCCAGAGGCCGCGTCGGCCGCATCACCCGCCGCAGCAGCCACATCACAGTCATCGTCGACGAAGACGAGGAGGTCGACTAAATTGGGCCAAAAAACGCATCCAATCGGATTTCGCCTCGGCGTCATCAAAGACTGGCAATCCCGCTGGTTCGCCGCCACAGCCGAAGAGTACAGCGGCCTCATCAAAGAAGACATTGACGTCCGCAAAACCATCTACGACCGATACCCCGACGCCGGCATTTCCCGCGTCGAAATCGAGCGCGGCAACGACGTCGTCGTCACCGTCCACACCGCCCGCCCCGGCATCGTCATAGGCCGCGGCGGCCAGCGCGTGGAAGAGCTCCGCAAAGAACTCGAGGCCGGCACATCCAAGCGCGCCCGTCTCAACGTCCAAGAAATCCGACAGCCCGAACTCGACGCCTACCTCGTCGCCAAAAACGTCGCCGAGCAGCTAGAGCGCCGCGTCGCATTCCGCCGCGCCATCCGCCAAACCGTCATCCGCACGATGCAAGCGGGCGCGCTCGGCATCAAAATCCTCATATCCGGCAGACTGGGCGGCGCCGACATCGCACGCCAAGAAAAAGCCATGGAGGGCAGAGTCCCCCTGCACACGCTCCGCGCCGACATTGACTACAATATCGCCGAGGCCGCCACCGAATTCGGCCGCATCGGCATCAAAGTCTGGATCTACAAAGGCGACATAGTCCCCGAACCCGCCGGCATCCAGCCCGAAACCGCCGCCGGGCAGTCCGGCAGACAAGCCGCCGTATCCGGCCCGCCCCCCGCGCCTCAGCCAGCCCAGGCAGCGCCGCAACCGGCCCAGGCAGTGCCCCAAGTCGTCCCCGCCGCGCCTCCGCCGCCTACGCCCGCGCCTGCCGCGCCAGTCCAACCCGCTCCGGCCCAGCCCGCTCCCCCGCCTGCCGCGCCGGTCGCAACTCCCGCTCCGGTTCAACCCGCCGCGCCCGTTGCTCCCCCGCCGGCCCAACCTGATCCAACCCAAGCCGCTCCGGCCCAGCCTGAGCCCACATCTGAGGCCGCGCCTGAGCCTGCCCCCGCGCCTATCACGCCGCAACCTACCCCCGAATCCACGGGAGAATAACAATGCTCCAGCCCAAACGAGTCAAATACCGCAACCACCACCGCGGACGCCGCAAGGGCCTAGCCAACTCCGGCAGCTCAATGAACTTCGGCGAATACGGCATCAAATCCACTGAGGCCGCATGGGTCACCTCGCGCCAAATCGAGGCGGCCCGCCGCGCCATGACGCGCTACGCCCGCAGGGGCGGCAAAATCTGGATCCGCATCTTCCCCGACAAATCCGTTACCGCCCGCGCCGCCGAAACCCGAATGGGCAGCGGCAAAGGCGCCGTCGACCACTGGGTCGCCGTAGTCAAGCCCGGCCGCGTCCTCTTCGAAATCGCCGGCATCCCCGAAGACACCGCCAAAGAGGCGCTCCGCCTAGCCTCATCCAAGCTCCCGATGCGTACCACAATAGTCACGCGCCATCCGGGCATCTAATCCGCCCATACAACAAGGACATCCAACAAGAAAATCTAGCGCCGCAACCGCAAGCGCTATACCATATAACTATCGCAAACACCGCAACCGCATACGGCAGGAATCCAATGGAAATAGACGATCTCAGAGCCCTCACAAACGAAGAACTCGCCGACGAACTGCAAGAAACCCACCGTGCGCTTATGAACCTCCGGTTTCGCAGCGCCACTATGCAGCTCTCCAATGTCAAAGAAGTACGCAAAGCCCGCAAGCGCATCGCCCGCATCAAAACCGTCTTGCGAGAAAGGGAACTGGCAGCAGAACTAGCATGAGCTACGAAAGACGCAAAGTCAGAATCGGCAAAGTCGTCAGCGACAAAATGGACAAAACCGTCGTAGTCGTCGTGGGGTGGCGAAGGCCCCACCGCGTCTATCAGAAACCCGTCCGCCGCGAAACCCGCTTTATGGCGCACGACCCCCAAAACCTGTGCAAAATCGGCGACACCGTCCGCATCCGCGAATGCCGCCCCATTTCCAAAACAAAGCGCTGGCGCATCGAAGAAATCCTCCAGCGCGAAGACATCGCCGAAATCCAACCCGACGACATCACAACCGTCGTTACTGAGGACAATACGCCCGCGCCTGAGCAGCCGGCCGCATCCGCCGCCGCCATAGACGCCAAAGTCGCCATAGAACCCGACAACCCGCCCACATCCGAACAGGGCGAAACCCAGGTTGCGAACCAAACCGAAAACCAGGCTGAAACCCAGCCCGAAAATCAAGCGGTAATCCAAGCCGAAACCCCGGCTGAAACCCAAACCGACGCCCCGTCGGAATCCCAGCAAGAGGAACCCCGACAATGATCCAGCAATACTCCCGCCTCAAAGTCGCCGACAATTCCGGCGCCAAAACCATCAGCTGCATCGGCATCCCCGGCGGCAGCGGCAGGCAATACGCCTGGCTCGGCGACATCATCGTCGCGTCAGTCAAAGAGGCCGCGCCCGCCGCCAACGTCCGCAAAGGCGACGTCGTCAAAGCCGTCATCGTCCGAACCACGAAAAACCACCGCCGTCCGGACGGATCCCACATCCGATTCGACGACAACGCCGCCGTACTCGTCAACGACGACCAAATGCCGCGCGGCACCCGCATTTTCGGCCCCGTAGCCCGCGAACTCCGCGACAAAAACTTTATGCGGATAGTATCACTCGCTCCGGAGGTGCTATAAATGAAACTGCGCCCCGACGACAACGTCCTAGTCATCAAAGGCAAAGACCGCGGCAAAACCGGCCGCGTACAGCAAGTCTTCCCCAAAAGGGGACTCGCCCTCGTGGAAGGCGTCAACATCGTTATGCGCCACACCAAGCCCTCGCAAGGCGTCCGGCAGGGCGGCATCATCCAAAAAGAAATGCCCGTCCGCGTCAACAACCTGATGCTCATCTGCCCCGCAACCAACCAGCCCACCCGCGTCAAATACACCCGCCTTGCGGACGGCCTAAAAGCGCGCGTCTCACAAAAGAGCGGCGAGGTAATAGAATAATGACAACCCAATCAACTCCCAGGCCCGCCCCGCGCATGCTGGACAAAATCCGATCCGAAATCAGCCCGGTTATGATGCAGGAATTCGGCTACACCAGCCCCATGCAAGTGCCGCAGCTCGCCAAAATCACCCTCAACATCGGGCTTGGCGAGGCGCTCACAAACGCCCGCGCGATGGAGGCCGCAACCCGCGACCTCACCGCCATATCGGGCCAAAAGCCCATCACGACCCGCGCCCGCAAATCCATCGCCGGATTCAAAATCCGCGAGGGCATGCCCATCGGCGTCAGCGTAACCCTGCGCGGCAGGCGCATGTACGAATTCGCCGACCGGCTCATCAGCTCCGCCCTCCCCCGCATCCGCGACTTTCAGGGCGTATCACGCAACGCATTCGACGGCAGGGGCAACTACTCGCTCGGCATCCGCGAGCAAGTCATATTCCCCGAAATAGACTACAATTCCATTGACCGGATGCGCGGCTTGCAAGTGGTAATCGTTACCACCGCCCGATCCGACGCCGAAGGCCTGCGCCTCCTGGAACTTATGGGCATGCCCTTCACACGCCCCGACTCCGCCCGCCGCGTGGCGTAAATCCCTATATCAAGCCCTACTTCTATATCAAGAGAAAGCGCATACCTTAATACAAGCAAATAATACAAGCCAACGCGCATAGCATAGCGCGGCGCGAATAGCGCGGCAAAGACAGACGCAACAAAGCGCGGCAACAACACATAAGGAAAGACAAATGGCAAAAGAGGCATCCATAGCCAAGAACGAAAGACGCAAGCGAGTAGTGGCGAAATACGCCGCCCAGCGCGCCGAACTGCGCGCCATCGCCCGCGATATGTCCCGCCCGCAAGAAGAGCGCGCCCAAGCCCGCGAGGCGCTCGCCTTGTTGCCCAGAGACGCCAACCCCAACCGCCTCCGCAACCGCGATCTCACCACAGGCAGGCCGCGCGGCTACATCCGCCACTTCGGCCTCTCACGCATCACATTCCGCGAATTGGCGCTCAAAGGCCACCTGCCCGGCGTCCGAAAAGCCAGCTGGTAACCCAACCGCCAATCCAACCGCAACGCAACGCCAAGCGCCGAGAAAGACTGAGGAAACTATGCCGGTCACAGACCCCATAGCGGATATGCTAACCCGCATCCGCAACGCCATTATGGTCAAGCACGACTCCGTGCCCGTCCCTATGTCCAAAATGAAAGTGTCCATCGCCGAAATTCTCAAAAGCGAGGGCTTCATTGAGGGCTACAGCGTTCACCGGCGCGGCACGCCCAAAGCCAATATCCGCATCTTCCTGCACTACCGCGACGGCGACCGCCCCTCCATCAGCGGCCTCAAGCGCGTAAGCAAGCCCGGCCTCCGCGTCTATGTCAAAAACGGCGAAATCCCCCGACCATACGGCGGCCTAGGCGTCGCCATCCTATCCACATCCAAAGGCGTCATGACCGGCCAGCAAGCCTGGCGCGAGCGCATCGGCGGCGAACTGCTCTGCTACGTCTGGTAGCCCGCCGCATACTCCGACTATCCCTGCCCCCGCACAAGGAGCGCAATCAAAATGTCCCGAATAGGCAACCAGCCGGTACCCCTGCCGTCAGGCGTTGACATTGACATACAAGGCAGCGATGTCACCGTCACCGGCTCGCGCGGCGTACTGGCGTACTCGTTCCACCCCGATATGGCAATCGCCCGCGAAAACGGCGCGGTCACCGTCAGCCGCCCATCCGACGAAACCCACCACCGCGCGCTGCACGGTCTAACCCGCAGCCTGCTCGCCAATATGGTCACCGGCGTCCACGACGGCTTCAGCAAAAGCCTGGAACTCGTCGGCGTCGGCTACCGCGTCCAGCAAACCGGCGCGGGCATCACCCTCAATGTGATGTTCAGCCATCCGGTGGAAATCCAGCCCCCCGACGGCGTCGCCCTAGAAGTAGAGGGCAACAACCGCATCCACGTGCGCGGCATTGACAAACAAAAAGTTGGGCAGCTCGCCGCGCAAATCCGCAAAGTCCGCCCCCAAACATCTACACGGGCAAAGGCATCCGATACCTCGGCGAACAAGTCCGCCTCAAGCCCGGCAAATCCGCCAGGAGAGCTTAAATGGCGCAAGTCCGCACCAAAAAAGGCAGAAGAGTTATGCGGCACATCCGCGTCCGCCAAAAAGTCAGCGGCGCGGCGAACCGCCCGCGACTCTCTGTCTATCGCAGCCTAAACCATATCTACGCGCAAGTCATTGACGACGACAAGGGCGTAACCCTCGCCGCCGCCTCAAGCCTTGAGAAAGCGGTCAACAACCAGCGCGCCGACAATCCCAAAACCCATATCGCCGCGCTAGTGGGCGAACTCATCGGCAAGCGCGCCCAAGAAAAAGGCGTAGCCGGCGTCGTGTTCGACCGCGGCGGCTACCGCTATCACGGCCGCGTCAAAGCCCTAGCCGACGCCGCCCGCAAGCAAGGCCTGGAGTTTTAGATGACTACCCAACAGCCACGCAACAATCGCAACGACCGCAATAACCGGAACGATCGCAGCGACCGCAATAACCGGCCGGGCGAAGAACCCGACGATTCCCAGCTCACAGAGCGCGTCGTCAAAATATCCCGCGTCGCCAAAGTCGTCAAGGGCGGCAGACACCTGCGCTTTAACGCCGTCGTAGTCGTCGGCGATATGGACGGTCACGTCGGCATCGGCATGGGCAAAGCCGACGCCGTCCCCGACGCCGTCCGCAAAGGATCAGCCGACGCCCGCAAAAACGTCATCGAAATCGCCCGCGACGGCAGCACCATCCCCCACGACGTCCTGTCCAAATACATCGGCTCGGTCGTGATGCTCAAGCCCGCCAAGCCCGGCACCGGCGTCATCGCCGGCGGCGCCGTCCGCGCCGTAGTGGAACTCGCCGGCATCCAAGACATCATGACCAAAGTCCGCCGCAGCACAAACCCGGTCAACGTCGTCAAAGCCACCTTCAACGGCTTGCGCGATATGAGAGACCTCTCGCAAGAATTCGAGCGCCGCAAGCAGCTCGTGGAATACGGCAAGCAGCGCGACCGCGAGCGCCAAGAACGCGCCCGCGCCCGCCAAGCCCGCCGCCAAGCCCAGCAAGCCGCCGCAGCCCAGCGCCGCGCCGCCGCAGCAGCAGCCCAGGCAGAGCAAGCCGCCGCCGCTCCCGTTGCTCCGGCAGCAGCGCCTACACCTGCGCCGGCCGCTCCCGTTGCTCCGGCAGCAGCGCCTGCACCTGCGCCGGCGGCCGCGCCCGTAGCCACGCCTGCGCCGGCCGCTCCCGCTGCGCCCACAGCGGCGCCGGCCCCTGCGCCTACTCCCGTTGCGCCGGCCGCTCCCACGCCGGCCCCCGCGCCCGATCCCAACAACGCCCCCAACTAAGGAACAACTCCAATGCCAAACAAAATCGCCGTCACTTGGAAAGTCAGCGCAATCGGCTACAAGCGCGACCAGCGCCTAACCATCCAAGCCCTCGGCCTTCGCAAACTCAACCAAACCGTCATCCACAACGACACCCCCTCCATCAGAGGCATGGTCTTCAAAGTCAAACACCTTGTCACCGTCGCCGACGTAGAAGAGGATTAGGCATAGCCTACGCGCCCAACCCGCGCGGCTAAAGCCAGTTCAAAGCCATTCACAACAGCATCACCACAGGACGCAGCACAATGCAGCAACACCAACTCAAACCGCCCGCAGGCGCGCGCAAGCCCCGCCGCAGAGTCGGCAGAGGCGACAGCAGCGGCTACGGCAGCTTCGCCGGACGCGGCATGAAAGGCCAAAAATCCCGCAGCGGCGGCAACCTGCGCCCCAATTTCGAGGGCGGCCAGCTCCCCCTGTCCAAGAAACTCCCATTCGTGCGCGGCTTTACCAACATATTCCGCGCCGAATACAGCGTGGTCAACATCGCCGCCCTAGCCAAATTCGCCCCCGCCTCCAACGTCGATCCCGCCGCGCTTAACAACGCCGGCGTGCTCCGAAACCTCAACAAACCCGTCAAAGTGCTAGGTCGCGGCGAAATAGACATCCCCCTCAACGTCGCCGCCCACAAGTTCTCCGCCTCCGCGCGCCAAAAAATCCAAGCCGCCGGCGGCACAATCACGGAGCTTTAACGATGCGCCAAACCCAGGCAGCGCGAAATCAGGAAGTCTCTCGCCCGCAACTCGTCCAATCTATGATTGACGCCATGCGCGTCCCCGACCTGCGCGGCAAAATCCTGTTCACCCTCGCCATGCTCGTCGTCTTCCGGTTCGTCGCCCACGTCCCCGTCCCGGGCGTCGATCCCCAAGCCCTCGCCCAAGCCTTCGAGCAAAGCCAGCTGCTCGGCTTCCTAGACCTGTTCAGCGGCGGCGCGCTCGCCAATCTCAGCGTCGCCGCGCTCGGCGTCTATCCCTACATCACCGCCTCCATCGTGATGCAAATACTCGTCCCCGTCATACCAAGCCTCAAGGCGCTGTCCCAAGAGGGCGAGTTCGGGCGCCAGCGCATCAACCAATATACGCACTACCTCTCAGTGCCAATCGCAACCCTGCAATCATGGGGGCAGCTCACACTGCTCCAGCAAGCGGGCGTCCTGCCCTTCATAGACTTCGGCTTTAACCTGCCCACCCTCGCTATGGTAGCGTCTATGGTCGCAGGCACGATGTTCCTGGTATGGCTCGGCGAACTCATCACCGAGCGCGGCTTGGGCAACGGCATATCACTAATCATATTCGGCGGCATCGTAGCCCGCTTTCCCCAAGTAGTCGGGCAAGGCTTGCTGGAAAGCGACCAAGCCGCCGGCCTGCTGCTGCTCGGCATATTCGCCTTCGTGGTCATCTACTTCATCGTGATGTTCACCGAGGCGCAGCGCCGCGTCCCCGTCCAGTACGGCCGCAGCGTCTTTCGCGGCGGCAGAATGCAGCGCCAATCCGGCGCCACATTCCTGCCCCTGCGCGTCAACTCAGCCGGGATGATACCGCTCATATTCGCGTTCTCAATCGTCATACTCCCCGGCACAATCGCAAGCTACTTCAGCGACCCGCTAAGCGACGGCTTCGGCGCAAGATTCGCGCGCCTAATGGCAGACTCGCTTGACCCCACCAGTTTCGGCTACTGGGCTTTCGTGTTCGTCCTCGTGCTGATATTCACCTTCTTCTACACAATGGTGACCTTCCAGCAGCAAGACCTCGCCGGCAACCTCCAGCGAAACGGCGGCTTTATCCCCGGCATACGCCCCGGAAAGCCCACCAACGACTACCTAACCCGCGTCTTAATACGCATCACCTGGGGCGGCGCGATATTCCTGGGCATCGTCGCGATCCTGCCCTTCTTCATCACACAAGCCACCGACGTGCGCTCCCTAACCCTCAGCAGCACTAGCCTGCTGATTATGGTCGGCGTCGCGCTGGACACTATGCGCCAACTCGAGGCGCAACTGCTTATGCGTAACTACGAGGGCTTTATCCGATAACCCCGCGTCCGGCGCGCCCACAAAGCGCGCCAAACGCCAATCGCGTCGTACAAGAAACGCGCCAATCTTACGAAAGGACACTGCGACAGGTGAAAGTCATACTGCTAGGCCCCCCCGGAGCGGGCAAAGGCACCCAAGCCGCGCGCATCGCCGACTCCCTGAACGTCACCCGCGCCGCGTCCGGCGACCTCTTCCGCGAAAACCTACGCAACCAAACCGAACTCGGCTTGCTCGCCAAATCCTATATGGACAAAGGCGCGCTCGTCCCCGACGACGTCACAATCCGCCTGGTTATGTCCTGGATAATCGCCCCCGCCCAAGCAAACGGATTTGTCCTGGACGGATTCCCCCGAACCCTAGCCCAAGCCCAAGCGCTTGACGACCGGCTAGGCGCTGCCGGCCGCCTAGACCGCGCCCTATACGTCAACGTCCCCGAAGACGAACTCATCAGCCGCCTAGCCGGCCGCCTTATCTGCCGCGCCTGCCAAACCCCATATCACGCCACGTCATCCCCGCCCAAATCCCCCGGCGTCTGCGACCTCTGCCCCGGCGAAGTCTATCAGCGCGACGACGACAAGCCCGACGTTGTCAAAAATCGCCTGCAAGTCTATTTCACCGAAACCCAACCACTCGTCGGCTACTACAAAACCGCCGGCATACTCCGCGAAATCAACGGCGCAGGCAGCGTCAGCGACGTCGGCGACGCCCTTATCGCCGCCCTAGAATAACCACGAAATAAACCCATCCGAAAACAATACGCGCAACCGCCGCCCAAATCTGATACAATACTATTTGGGCTTTTATCTAGCATAAGAACATGACCATGTCGCAATTCCCCGGCGGGATAACCATAAAATCCAACAAAGAGCTCGACCATATGCGGCAAGCCGGCAAAGTCGTCGCCGAGGCGAAAGCGCGCGTCCTTGACGCGCTCAAGCCCGGCGTCACCACCGCCGAGCTTGACGCCATCGCCGAGCGCGTCATCCGCTCGCACGGCGCCATCCCCTCTTTCAAGGGCTACGCCGCCGGCGGCCCCATACCCTTCCCCGCCACCATCTGCGCCTCCGTCAACGAAGAAATCGTACACGGCATCCCCGGCGACCGCGTACTCAAAGACGGCGACATCTTCAGCATTGACGTCGGCGCGATAGTCAACGGCTTTCACGGCGACAGCGCCTTCACCGCCGGCGTGGGCGACATCTCCGACCAAGCCCAGCGCCTAATTGACGCCACCCGCGAATCCCTAAAGCGCGGCGTCGCCCAAGCCAAACCCAACGCCCGCATCGGCGACATATCCAACGCCGTCCAAACATACGCCGAATCGCAAGGCTACGCGGTAGTCCGCAAATACGTCGGCCACGGCATAGGCAGATCCCTGCACGAAGACCCGCAAGTCCCCAATCACGGCAAGCCCGGACGCGGCGTCCGCCTCAAAAAAGGAATGGCAATCGCCATTGAGCCTATGCTCAACATCGGCGACCACCGCACCAAGCAGCTTGAAGACGGCTGGACGGTCGTAACCGCCGACGGCAGCCTATCGGCGCACTTCGAAGACACTATCGCCATAACCCCAAAAGGCCCCGAAACGCTGACCACCCCAAACGGCTACTACTTCTAGCCCACGCCGCATACGGGCATACACACGACTCCAAAGGAGAACGAATGGCTAAACGCGAGGCAATTGAGGTCGAAGGCACCGTAACCGAATCCCTCCCAAACGCCAGCTTCCGCGTGGAACTCGCCAACGGACACCAAGTCCTAGCATACGTATCAGGCAAAATTCGCCTGAACTTCATCCGCGTACTGCCCGGCGACAAAGTCCTCGTTGAACTATCCCCCTACGACCTCGCCAGGGGCAGAATAACCTACCGATTCAAATAACCCTCGCGCCGCCACACTCAGGACAAGAAAACCAGGATTGCAAAGCCCCCGACAAGAAATCCCCCGACTGAGAGCCGGGACAAGAGAGGCAACCCTATGAAAGTATCAGCGTCAGTCAAAGCCAGATGCGCCAAATGCCGCGTCATCAGACGCCGCCGCCGCGTTATGATAATCTGCGAAAACCCCAAACACAAACAACGACAAGGCTAATCCGCCGCTAATCCCGCGCCCTAGCGCGGCAACATTCGCGCAAGAAAATCACGCGCCGCATCTTTACAAGGAGACACAAATGGCGATTGTATCCGGCGTCAACATCCCAGACAACAAACGCGTCGAAATCTCCCTACGCAGCATCTACGGCATCGGCCCCTACCAAGCCCGCGACATAGTCGAGAAAGCCGGCATCTACGGCAACCCCCGCGTCCGCGACCTCGACGAATCCGACCTCACCCGCATCCGCGAAATCGTCGACCGCGAAAAGATCGTGGAAGGCGACCTCAAGCGCGAAGTGGATATGAGCGTCCGCCGCCTTATGGACGTCGGCGCATATCGCGGCCTCCGCCACCGCCGCGGCCTCCCAGTGCGCGGCCAAAACACCCGCACCAACGCCCGCACCAAGCGCGGCCGACGCCAAGCCGTCGCCGGACGAGGCCAACGATCCAACACCAAATAAAACCCCTAACGCCCAGCGCCAAATAACCACACCCTTAATCATCACGAAAGGCAACCCAAATGCCGCGAAGACCGCGCACACGCCGCAGAGAACGCAAATCCGTCCCCGTCGGACGCGCCTACATCCAATCCACTTTCAACAACACAATCATCACCCTCACCGACCCCGAGGGCAACGTCCTCTCGTGGGGCAGCTCCGGCACGGCCGGCTTTCGCGGCTCGCGCAAATCCACCGCATTCGCCGCCCAGCGCGCCGCCGAAGACGCCGCCCGAAAAGGCATCGAAAACGGCCTCCGCCAAGTCCAAGTCTTCGTCAGAGGCCCAGGCGCCGGCCGCGAGGCAGCCATCCGAACCCTGCAATCCCAGGGCATATTCGTAACCAGCATCCGCGACGTAACCCCAATCCCGCACAACGGCACGCGCCCCCGAAAGCGCCGCCGCGTCTAAACCCGCACAATCCCAAAGCACGGACAACCCGCTATGCAAGCCGCGCAAGCCCCCGCGCAACACTTCAAGCGCACACCCTTTGAGATCCTCGGAGAATGCTTCGCCATTTTCGGCAAGCGCCTCCGCAGCCTCATCGCGCTCGCACTCATCGTCCAGCTGCCGCTCGCCGCCATAGGAATCATCGCCATAGACGAAAACGACCTGCGACAGCGCCTGCTGTCCCTGCAAGCCAACCTAGCCCCCGCCCAGCAAACCGAACCCGCCCAAACCGGCTTGGCGCAAGCGCCCCCCCAAGCCGACGCCGCGCCCGCAACGGCCCCAAGCCTAGCCATCTTTGACTTCGGCTTGCTCACGCGGCTAATCGGCTATATGGCGACAACCATTATGCTAAACACATTCCTAACCGCCGCAATCGCCCACGCAGTCGGCGCGCACTACGCCGCCGGCGCCATAGACGTCGGCCGCAGCGTAGGCAGAGCCTGGTTTCGCATACTAACCCTAATAGGCATCGGGATAATATCCTTCGCCGCCATCCTGCTGGCGATACTCGGATTCTTCCTCTTCATCCTGCCCTGCATAGCGATGCTAGTCCTGCTTGTGTACTGGTCTGTAGCCACCCAAGCCGCCGCCATCGAAGGCTGCAAACCCATAGCCGCCCTAAGGCGTAGCTTCAGCCTAGTCAGCCGCAACTGGCTGCGTACATTCGCAACCTGGTTTCTGGTGATTCTGGTTATAACTGGCATAAGGGTACTGATATTCATCCTGACCAGTGCGTTGAGCGGCGTCGCGAGCGCCACAATCTTGACCGCCGCCAACAACATTATAATCGGCCTAACCACCGCCCCCCTAATCGCAATCGCCGGCGCCCTCATCTACCTAGACCTGCGCGCCCGCAAAGACGACTACAATCCGGCCGCCCTATCGCAAGACCTGGGCATCATCCAACCAACCCCAACCTACAAACCCAACTACGGGCGCTAAACCCAAGACGCTGCAAATCCAAATCAAAACCCGCGACTTCCCCACTGAGAACGCGCAAGACAACACACGGGGAACAAACGAGGACATACGGAGGACAAACCGCAAGAATGGCACGATACACTGACGCAGTATGCCGAAAATGCCGCCGCGTTGGGGAAAAGCTCTTCCTCAAAGGCGAGCGCTGCTACACCCCCAGATGCGGCGTCGACCGCCGCCGCCGGCCGCCCGGCGACACCATCCCCCGCCGCCGCCGCCAGTCCGACTGGGCGCTCCAACTCCGCGAAAAGCAAAAGGCGCGCTTCACCTACGGCATACTGGAAAAGCAGTTCCGAAAATACTTCGAAATGGCGCGCGACAACCCCGGCGTAACCGGCGAAACACTCGTCCAAATCCTGGAAACCAGGCTGGACAACGTAGTCTATCGCCTCTCATTCGCCGAATCGCGCCAGCACGCGCGCCAGCTCGTCAACCACAACCACTTCACCGTCAACGGCAAGCGCATGGACATCCCCTCATACCTCGTCAAGCCCGGCGACGTCGTCGCGTGGAAAATCGCAAACCCCGACGCCGTCCCCGATTTCATCAAGGACATCACCGACGGCCCCCCCAAGCGCACCGTCCCCATCTGGTTGCGCGTTGACAACGCCAACCGCTCCGGCGAAATGATGGCTATGCCCGACCCCGCCGAAATTGACGCCGGCTTCGACGTGCGCCTCATCGTGGAATTCTACTCCAAATAGCGCCCTGCGCGCCAAACGCCGCCCGCGCATGCCCGCCCCGCCGCCGCATGCGCCCGCAGCCTATCGCGCCCGCCCGAACATAGCGCCACCAGCAGGAGACAACCCATATGGTCCTAGAATACACCCCCTTCGCCATCTCCGAAATCGAAGAGGAAGAAGAAGTCTCCCTCAGCCCCGAAATCAAGCAACTCGAAACCGCCCCCCGATACGGCAGATTCGCCATTGAACCCCTCGAGCCCGGCTACGGCATGACGCTCGGCAACCCCCTGCGCCGCGTCCTATACGGCTCCCTAATCGGCGCCGCCGTCACATGGGTCAAAATTGACGGCATCCTGCACGAATACGAAACCATCGCCAATATGAAAGAGGAAGTCTCCGAATTCCTCCTCAACATCAAAGGCATACGCCTGCGCTCCGAAACCGACCGCCCCGGCAAACTCCGCCTGGAAGTCGCCGGCGAAGGCCAAGTCTGCGCCGCCGACATTATGGCGTCCGCCAATTTCGAAATCGTCAACCCCGAACTGCACCTAGCCACCCTAGACTCCCCCGACGCCAAACTCGCCGTGGAGTTCAACGTCGAGCAAGGCGTCGGCTACAAAGAGGCGGCCGGCGTCGAAGACGAGGCGATAGGCACCCTCCCCGTGGACGCCGTATTCACACCCATCCGCAAAGCCAACTACCGCGTAGAACCCACCCGCGTCGGCCAGCGCACCGACTACGAGCGCCTAGTCGTGGACATCTGGACGGACGGCTCCATCCAACCCGTGGACGCGCTCCGCCAAGCCGGCGACATCCTGATGAACAAATTCTTCCTATTCTCCAAAATCCAAGTGGACGCCGCGGACGCCGGCGTCCCCGCCATCGTCCCCAGCATCTCCCCCGAAAAATACAACATCGTGGTTGAGCGCCTAGAGCTCTCCTCCCGAACCCTAAACTGCCTCAAGCGCGCCAACATCAACAAAGTCGGCGAAGTCCTTGAACGCAGCAAAGAAGAACTTATCGCCATCCGCAACTTCGGCGAGAAATCCTACACCGAACTCTTCGACCAGCTCCGCAAAATGGATCTGCTGCCCACCAACCTAGACCCCCTAAACCAACAAGACCCCGTCGGCGCGACAGCCGACGAAGACTAACAGATAAACTAACGGCAAGACCAACCCCAAACCTGCTAAAATAAAACGCTGCCCCAACGCAACAACCTGATCCTGATAACCTAACAAGGAGAAAGAGAGGTAGAAAATGAGACACCGCCTCTCCGGCAGAAAGCTCAACCGCCCCACCGCGCACCGCATGCTGATGCTGCGCGGCATGGTCACCGACCTCATCCGCTACGAATCCATCACCACAACCGAGCCCAAGGCGCGCGAAGTCCGCCGCCTCGCCGAGAAAATCATCACGCGCGGCAAAGGCGGCAGCCTGCACGACCGCCGCCAAGCCGCCGCATTCCTAACCGCCGACGACGCCCTAAGCAAAGTCTTCGACGAACTCTCGGAACGCTACAACGACCGCCCCGGCGGCTACACCCGCATCACCAAAACCGCCCCGCGCAAAGGCGACGCCGCCCCTATGGCCGTCCTAGAACTCATACAATAACGCCACGCAGGCCGCGCAATGCGACTAGCCTTAACAATTGAATACGAGGGAACCCGCTACCACGGCTTCCAATCCCAGGCATGCGCCCCCACCATCCAGGCCGAGCTGGAGTGCGCCATCCGCCACCTAACCGGCGAACCCGCCCGCGTCCAAGCCGCCGGCCGAACCGACGCCGGCGTACACGCCCTAGCCCAAGTCATCGCCTTTGACACGACGTCCGCCCACCCGCCGCGCACGTTCATCCGCGCCCTAAACCACTACCTGCCCCCCGACATCGCCGTCAAAAGCGCAAGCGTCGCCCCCGCCAACTTCGACCCGCGCCGCCACGCCCGCCGCCGCGCCTACCGCTACCGCATCCACAACGCCCCCGCCCGCTCCCCGCTCACAAGCCGATTCGCCTGCCACATCCCACAGCCTCTAGACGTCGCTCAAATGCAAGCCGCCGCAACCCTTTTCGTCGGCAATCACGACTTCACCCGATTCGCCGCCCCGCTACCACCCGGCAAATCCCCCGTCCGCGAAGTCTTCAGTGCAACCCTGCGGCAAGCCGGCCCCGAAATCATCTTTGACATCACAGCCAACGCCTTCCTACGCCGCCAAGTCCGCCGCATGGCAGGCGCCCTCGCCGACATAGGGCTAGGCAAGATCGCAATCCCCGACATCCAAACCCTCCTAGCCAACCCTGCCGGTGCCGACGCCATCAAGCCAACGCGCTCCCTGCCCCCGCAAGGCTTATGCCTAATCGGCATAGAATACGACAATTTCACCCCATAACCGATACCCCGCCAACCGACCATACACCGCAAACCAACCCAACAACCAACAGGTGAACCAAATGGCAAACAGCAACAAACACTACCAAACCAAAGCCGCCGAACTCACCCCCGAATGGCACATCGTTGACGCCGAAAACAAGACGCTCGGCAGGCTATCATCCGAAATCGCCGTGCTGCTGCAAGGCAAGCACAAGCCCATCTACGTCCCCCACCTCAACACCGGCGACTACGTCATCGTCATCAACGCCGAAAAAATCCGCGTCACCGGCGCAAAGCGCGAGCAAAAAATGTACTACCGCCACAGCGGCTACCACGGCGGCCTAACCGAGCGCACCCTCCAGCAAATGCTGGACAAAACCCCCACCCGCGTCCTGACCCAATCCGTCAAAGGCATGCTCCCCAAAAACGCCCTAGGACGCCACATGCTCGCCCGGATGAAAGTCTATGCCGGCCCAGAACACCCACACCAAGCCCAAATCGCAACCCAATCAGCCGCCGAACAACCCGCCGTCTAACCGCAATTAACCCGAACACGCCAACGCGACACAGGAGCGAACCCGCTTTGACAACCCAACTCACCCCCCAGCAGCCGCAACACTACTACTACGCCACCGGCCGCCGCAAATCCGCCATCGCCAGAGTCCGCCTGTATATGGAAAGCGGCCCCGTCATCGTCAACGGCAAGCCCCTTGAAGAGGCATTCCCTTGGGACAACTGGCAGCGCGAAATCCTGGAACCCTTTCGCATCACCCACTCCGGCGGCCAATTTCGCATCGTCGCCAAAGTAACCGGCGGCGGCGTAACCGGCCAGGCGGGCGCCCTGCGGCACGGCATATCCCGCGCCCTCATAGAGGCCGACCCCGCCCTGCGCCCCTCCCTCAAGCGCGCCGGCATGCTCACCCGCGACCCCCGCGTCAAAGAGCGCCGCAAATACGGCCTCAAAAAAGCCCGCAAAGCCCAACAATACACCAAACGCTAACCACGCGCCCGACATCCTACCCACCCTTTCGCGCGAGCCTGCGCCATCGCCCCCGCTTGCCCTTTGGCGGGGGCGCATTTTCATTCACGCCGCCGCCCCAAAGCGCAACGCCTGTGCTATCCTGTGCTATAATCACACTATCGCCCCAGTACGCCCGCCGCATACGACCCAGCCCAAAGGACGGCATCCCAATGGCAGAGCGAAACTTCCAAAACCGCACCCTCTTCAAAGGCGATAATCTAGACTTCCTGCGCGGGATGAACAGCCAAACCGTCGACCTAATCGCCACCGACCCGCCATTCAACAAGGGCAAAGACTTTCACGCAACCCCCGAAAGCCTCGCCGCCGGCGCCCGCTTTCAGGACAGGTGGACTTGGGATGACGACGTCCAAACCGATTGGGTGGACGACATCAAAGACGACCACCCCCGCGTATATTCGCTAATAAACCACGTCGTAGGCGGCATTGACAACGACCCCAAAACGCGCAAACGTCTAGGCGGCCGCGAAGATCTCGCCGCGTTCCTCTGCTTTATGGGCGTGCGCCTAATAGAGATGCGCCGCGTCCTGAAAGACACCGGCAGCCTCTACCTGCACTGCGATCCTACCGCCAGCCACTACCTCAAATCCCTGATGGACGCCATATTCGGCGATAAGAATTTTCGCAACGAGATTATCTGGCACTACCGCAGATGGACGGCATCCGCCAAAAATTTCCAGCGGATGCACGATGTTATATTCCGATACACAAAGTCAAGCTCCAACGACTTTGTGTTCAATCTGCAGTACGAACCCTACGGCGATTGGATAAAGAAAGACTACCAATATACTGACGAAGAGACGGGCAAGAGATGGCGCTGGCACACAGTCAAGGGACGCCGCTACAAGGTGTTTCTTGAGGACGAAAACAAAGGCGTCAAACTAAACGATGTGTGGACAATCCCCTATCTGGGTTCTACTGCGAAAGAGCGAATGGGCTATCCCACCCAAAAGCCGCTTGCCCTCTACGAGCGCATCATCAAAGCCTCGTCCAACGAGGGCGATATGGTTCTTGACCCATTCTGCGGCTGCGCCACAACGCCTATCGCCGCCGAGCGCCTGCGCCGCCAGTGGGTAGGAATGGATCTGTGGGATGGCGCGTATGATATAGTCAAGCAGCGGATGGACGATAACATGCAGCTGCTCGCTGACCCCAATCCGCGCATCATCTTTTGGGATAAAGAGCAACAAGGCTTGCCCATCCGAACAGACGGCGGCGATGACGCGCCCACCTTTGCGCTGGAATTGCGCGAGCAGTACCCAAAAGAAAGATGGCAGACGCTTTCGCATAAAGAGATGCGGGATATTCTGGTTGAGGCGCAAACCTCGGCGGCGACCGGGCATGTGAACTGCGCGGGATGCGGCATCAGCCTGCCCGCCGAATACTTTGAGCTTGACCACATCAACCCCCGCGCTGAGGGCGGCGAAAACTGGATCACAAACCGCGTTCTTCTTTGTAGCCCCTGCAACCGCATCAAGAGCGCCGACCTGACCATTCGGGGATTGCACAGGCACAACAAGCGAGAGCGCCGGATGTACAGCGAGCGCGATGCGATAACCGCCCTAAACAACGCGCGCGCCGCCGCCCAAAAAGTAAAGCGCGAGCGCGGCCGCTGACACGCCAACCCGCCCAACGCCTAACCCAACCCGCCTGCGCCCTTTGCGATATAATTCCCCCGCCAAACTACCATTGCAACCCGCCCCTCCAAACCCAATGCCCAAACCCCCAATCCACATCCTCTACATATCCCAATACTTCCCCCCCGAATTCGGCGCCGGCTCAGCCCGCGCCTACGAGCTCGCCAAGCGCTGGGCAGACGCCGGCAGCCGCGTCACCGTCCTAACCGGCTTCCCCGCCTACCCCACCGGCAGCCCGCGTCCCTCGTCCGGCGCATCCCGCACGGCCCTCCTCACCCGCCGCGAACTCGTTGACGGCATCACCGTCATCCGCTCCCGCGCCATAAACGTAGGCAAGCGCCGCTCCCGCGACCGCCTGCTCGCCTACTCATCCTTCGCCCTATCCGCCGCCCTGCGCGGCATCGCCCTGACTCGCCCCAACATCATCGTGGCGTCATCCCCCCCGCTCACCGTCGGCATGATTGGCTGGTGGATAAGCCGCCTCAAGCGCGCCCCCTTCGTCCTGGACGTCCGCGACCTCTGGCCCCAATCCATCACCGACCTCGGCGCCGCATCCCCCGGCTCCCTCCCCGACCGCGCCCTCGCCGCAATGGCCGACTTCCTATACCAACGCGCCGCCCGCGTAGCCGTAACCTCCCCCGCCACCGCAAACGCGCTCACCGACCGCAACAAACTCCCCCCCAACGCCATCCTCACAATCCCCAACGGCGTAGAAACCGCCACATTCGCCCCCGCATCCGACCCTACCGCCGACCCCAACGCCATCCCCGGCGACGATCCCGCCGCCCATCTCACCCGCCAATCCCTCGGCCTCGCCGACAAATTCGTCATATCATTCATAGGCACAATCGGAATGGCGCAAGACCTAGACACCATCATCAACGCCGCCGACATACTCGCCCGCAGCGCCCCCCAAGCCCACTTCCTATTCATAGGCGACGGCCCCGCCAAGCGGCGCATCGTCAACGCCGTAGCCGACCGCAACCTGCCCAACATCACATTCCTGCCCGTACAGCCGCGCCAGCGCATCCCCGAACTCATTCGCGCCAGCCACGCCTGCCTTGTAACCCTCCGCAAAACCCCCGTCAACGACATCATAATCCCCGTCAGGATGCTAGAGTTCATGTCCTGTGCCAGCCCCGTCCTGCTCTGCGCCGCCGGCGAACCCGCCCGCATCCTCCGCGAGGCGCGCGCCGGCCTAATCATCCCCCAGCAAGACCCCGCCGCGCTCGCCAACGCCATCTCCCGCCTCATCGCCGACCCCTCCCTCCGCCGCTCCCTCGGCGCATCCGGCCGCGCCCACATCCTCCGCCACTTCTCCCGCCCCCAAACCGCCAACGCCTACCTAACCGCCCTCCGCCAAATCGCCGCCGCTCCCTAGAAAGCCGCTACGCCCGCCTACTCGCCGCCGCCCTCACCGCCGCTCGCGTTCCAGCTCGGCAAGCCGCGCCTCAGCCGCCTCAGCCCGCGCCTCGGCCTGCCGCCGCGCCTCAGCCTCAGCCTCAGCCTGCGCCTCAGCGCGCTGCCGTGCCGCCTCAGCCCGCCGCCGCGACTCGGCCTCCATATCCGCCCGAACCGCCTCTCGCCGCCGCCGCTCCGCCTCAGCGTCAGCCCGCGCGTCTGCCACGCGCCGCCCGGCCGCCTCAGCTCGCCGCTCCGCCGCCTCCTCAGCCAGCGTCCGCAGATACCGCCCCTGCGCCGGGTCATAGAACCGCAACTCCTCCCGCTCCCAGCACACAAACAGCCCCAGCGCCTCGCTATACCCCCGCCCATGCTTGGCGTCAATCCACTCTATCGCTATCCGCTCATACACGCCGCCGGCCAGCCTACCCCCGCGAGTGCCTCATCGTGATACTCCCCGCCCGTCGGGTCAAACCGCCAGTACTCGCTAACGCCATAGCGGGCGTAGTCAGAGTGCTTTTGGTATAGTCCACAAATCTGGTTGTGCGCGAGGCTACCTCCAGCGCGAACTGCGGCAGATGCGGCTGACTCTCCAAGCAGTAGCCGTTATCCTCCCTAAACCGCGCCACGTCGCAATTGAACGCCGCCATCAGATTAGGAACGCGGGTGTCCTACGGAACGCTCAGGCTGGGTCCCATGCGAACCTCATTCCAAACCAGCGTGGCCTCAGGATTGCCGAAACGCTCGCTCAGCGACTCTACTATGGATCGCTTGTGCAGGTAAATCAGGTTTTGGATGTCATAACGCGGCAGCGCGTCGGGATACGGATCAACCCATCTCGCCGGTTCAACTAGAATTGATTGGGTAGTCATTTCTGGCCTCTCACTTTGGCTCGCGTAGCCGTCGCCATGCCATCAAGCGCATTATACTACACCTGTGCGCCGCGCGATATTTTCATACACACTATCTATACTATCGCGCAAGTATTACGCCAGTATTGCCGCGCAAGCCTTTCTCAGCGTTATTAGCGTCGATTAGCGCCGCAGCTTGCGCTTACATTTCGCGCCCATATATCCTGTTTTATCACCCCATCCCCGCGTATATCAATCAAAACGGGGTTGAGTGCGCTCCCCATCTTGCGGCTGCGGCGTTAATAGGATAACGCTTGCTCTAAACTGGCGCCAGTGCTTGATTGAATAGCCTTAAATCGGGCAATCAACTCCATATCAGCCCCCCTCTGATGAGAGCGCCGAGGCGCTCATCGGGCTAGGCGAGACGTAGCGCGGGCAGGTGTATAATGCGCCTGATGGCATAGCAACGACTCTGCGATCCAAAGAGAGAGGCAGGGTCCGCAATGGTTACTGACGCAACCCCAGTTGAATTGGCGGGACGGGACGCTTTCTACCCCGACGCGCCGCCGCGCGATGACATGCAGAATTCGATTTACCTACACGACCGTTCAACATCCACCCACCCAAAAATTGTTGGCTACTTTTTTACAAAAAATGGAATCCCATTCGCTTGCCCATTCCCCCAAATGCAAAACTACGCCGCCTCCCCATCACGGGAAGGCGGCGCATCTTAACGCTTATTCAGTTCGCGCTAGGGGCGGCCACAGGCTTGCGCGCCGCCCGCGCTCCCCTATGCGCTAGGCACAGGGGAGCGCGTTGTTACGCTTACCTAGGCGTGCCGCCCGGCACCAGGCTCGCGCTCTCGCGCACGAACACCCAGTAGCCGGAGCCTATCCGCAAGCTGTCGCTAGCCCCGCTCGTGTCCGGATCCAGCACCGTGAACCACTCGTTGGTGATGGTGTTGAAACCAAGCACCCGCGCCAGGTCCAAACCGTCGTCCAGGCTGTTCAGGTAGGTCGTGGCGTCGATGGACTTGTCCGTGTCCAGCGCGTCGCCCGTCACATCCACAACCGGGATTAGGTTCCAGCCCGCGTACATCGGGATCACGGGCGGCTGTATCGGGGTAGACGCGCCTATCGCGCCGCCAGCGAGCCTCGGAATGTTCACATCGAGGTCCTGGATGGCGTCGCTCAACACCCAGTAGCCGTTCCGAGCCGTGATGTCCGTCAGGTCGCCCTGCCAGGCGTCGCTGAGCGTCTCGCGCACAGCCACTTGCCAGCCGCCGGGGATGACCGGGTTGTAGGTGTACACGGTCCGCACTTCGATGTCGGCGGTGAATATCGCGCTGATGTCGCCGTCAGAAGGCTCGCCCGGCAGGCTTACCAAGTTCCAGCCCGGGTTCAGGCGGCGGGTGAACGGATCCCGCTCATCCACAGAGAACTCTACATCAAGCTCGTCTTTCAGCTCGTTGCCAGCCACGTCCATCGCTTGGATCGTTATCTCGTGGTCGCCCACGCTCACATCGTCCAGCGCCACCAAGAAGGTCTCGTCGTCGGTCGTCTTGACCGAATCGGTCATGTCCACCCCGTCCAGCTCGAACTTGGTGATGGTCACCGCGTCAAAGCCGTCCTCGGCGTACTCAGCCGACTCAGCCGAGCAGTTGAGCTCGTCGCTCAGGTTGTCGCCAGGGTCGCAATCGGCGCTGAAGGTAGACGTGAAGTCTATCTCTATGAACAGCGGGCGCTTCTGCTCCACCTCAGGCTCGGTGTCGCCGGCATGCTCGCCGCTCACCACTACGCGCGGCTTGGGCAGCTGAACGTCGCCCTCGAAGTACACAGCGTCGTCCGCGTTGACATCGCCGTCCTTCTCGAAGAAGTCCGCCGCTATCTTGTCAGGGGCTACGCCCTCAGACCCGCGGTTGTTCTGGCCGGAGCGGTCATCGCCGTAGATGTACACATTGTAGTAGCCGGTAGCCGAGGGCTTGTCCACGACTATCGTCCACTCGCTTGTGCCGTCCTTGGTTATGACGCTGTTCAGGCTCGCGCCCCTGGCGCTGACCGCGCAGTCGGCGCGCGCCGTGGTATCGCGGTTGCGCGTGATGACGCCATTCCTGTCAACGCAGCCGGCGGGCGCGTTCACATAGTTGACGTCCACCAGCGGCTTGGTCGTGCTTATGCGCTCGTCGGAGGTAACCATGATTGTTACCTTTTCGTCTTCGCCCACCAGCACATTGTCGCGGGTAGTTTCGCGCGGGCTTGTTATGGACTGAACGGTGAACGCAGGCGCGATCCAGTCGTCAGCCTCTTGCTCGTCGTCGTCCTGCTCGTTGCCAGCAGCGTCCTCGAGGCCGTTAGGCACTACGCTGACGTCGGGCGTGGCGTCCGGCAACAGGTCTTCCTCGAGCTCCAGGAACACCGACTTGGCTATCTGCCGGTAGGCGCGATTGCCGCGGTCAAACCGCGTGTCGGTGCCCGCCGCGTTGTCCCAGCCAGCCTCCCCGGAGTCGGGGTCGTCGTACCAGTACACGCGCACGACCGTGTGGCCGTCAACCACGAAGTCGTCCTGCTCGATCGTGTCCGGGTTCAGGTCGCTTATGTCGTCGAAGATGACCTGGATGTAGTTCCTGTCGTCGTCGTAGGTGTTGTCCGACGCGTCCCATGTTACGCCCGTCCGCGCGAACATTATCGTCGGGTCAACGGTGTCCACCGTGATCTCGGCGAAGGCCTCCGCCCGGTCGTTCTCGTCCGGATCGTAGGCTACGCAGTTGCCAGCCGCGTCGCAGGCGATGAAGGTCACGTACGAGATGCGGTTCTCGGGCAGCACGACCGTGGTCTCTACGTCGAACCCGTTGTCTATCTCGTCGAAGTCCTTGTCGTCCTGGATCGTGCGAACCTCGGCGTTGCCGGCGCACCAGAGAGACTCGCCCTCGAACAGGTTGGTGTTAGCAACCATGCTCTTGCCGCGCCTAAGGTCGGTCTCGCCGCGCGAGGGGCTGTAGCTGGCGGGAACATTCGCGCACTGGTTGGCGCTCACAAGCCCGACCACCGACATATAGTTGTCGTCGCCGTCAGTGTCCGGCAGATCCTCGGGATCGGGGATGCCGGAGATGGCGTCCGAAATCGTGAAGGTGTAGTCCACCTCGTCGTCGTCCAGCGACTCTTCGTGCTCAGGCAGGAAGTTCGTGAACTCAGGCGCCTCGTTGTCTATGACAACGCTGTCGCGCAGGTTGCCGAACTTGATGCGGAGGCTGTCCTCTTCCTCAACATGAATCTGAGGAACGCCGCCGTTGGTGTGCTTGTACACGCCGCCGTCGCCGGGGGTTGCCGCCGCGCTGTCCTGGACGGGCATCACGGAGGCTATGAACTGGTTGTCCCGGCTCGCCGTGCGATACGCCATCAGCTTGAGCTTGTCGTCCGAATCATCGCCCTCAAGGTCGATGAATACGCACTGGTTGCCGTTGCCGCACTGAGCGTCCGGCGACTGCGACAGCACCGCTATCCGCAGCACGCTGCCCCAGCGCGCGTTGCCCGTGCTGATGAAGTTGGTGACCGCGGTGCCAGCCGTGGCGGGCAAGTCGGTCGGCGCCTCAGGCACGGTCGCCCTCAGCGTGGTCTTGCGGTCGGCCAAAGCCGTGTTCGGGTCGCCATGCGTCCCCAAGACCGGGTTCGCCTGGTGAACGCGAATTGAGCTTATGCTGTCGTCGACGTTGTTGATGGATACGCTTACATCTACGCTCGCGGATCCCGAACTGCCCCTGAGTGTACTGCCGCTGTCATCCGCGGTGACCGTAAAGGCGTCGGATAGGTTCCCGCGATCGGCGTCCAGAGACGCAAGCGTCGCAAGGACGCCGCTATTGGCGTCTATCTGATACTGGGAGGCGTCCCCGCCGCTCAGCGTGTAGGTTATCGGGTCGCCGTCCGCGTCGGTGGCGATGTATGTTGCCAGCGTTGTGCCGCGCAGGGTGTTTTCGTTCACCGAGAGCGAATTCGGATCGCCATCGGGAGCGGTCTGCCATACCGGCGCGTTGTCGTTTAGGTTGTTTAGGTTGACCGTCTGCCGAACCTGGCCCTGGCCAGCCTCGCCGTCCGTTACCTCGATCTCTACCGAGTACGACGGCTTGGACTCATAGTCGAACTTCGCCGCCTCAGTAGCCACAGAGGATACCGACAGTGCGCCGCTATCCTCGTCAAGCGCGAACAGCGGGCGGTCTAGCTCGGACCGGATTATGAATGTGAGATCGTCGCCGTCCGCGTCGCAGGCGTCGTAGTCGGCGAGCGAAAGGCCGGGCGTCGGGTTCTCGTCTATCGTTATCGCGGGCAGCGACTCAAGCCGTATCTCAGCCTCAGGGCGCTGGCAGTACGCGGTTATCTGCGCGGCGCTCATCCCGTCCAGGTCGTCGCGCACGAAGAACGGCAGCTCATTCGCGTCTTGCACGTTTATCGTTAGCTTGGCGTTGTCGGACATCGCGGTCTGCGTGTCATCCTCGCCCGTCGGAACATAGTCGTCGGTTACCACTATGTACAGGACATACCCGTCGGTGGTCTCACGATCCAGCCCGCCGCTCACTGTTATCGCGCCGGTGGAGGCGTCTATGCTGAACGGGCCTGTGAACGCCGTAGTGGTTATGTCGCCGTCAGAGTCGGCCATCATTAGGCTGTAGGTCAGGTTGGCGTTGTCCCCGGCGTCTTCGTCAAACGCCCGCACGCCTACCCTGTTGGATCTCGGGAATTCTATGTCGCCGTCGGCGTTGACATCAATCACGCCGTTGGTGGCGTTGGGCTCCCATACGCTCAGCGTTGTTCCCACATCCGCCGTCTCGCTGACATTGGCCGCGTACTGCGGATCGGGGATTACGTTGGGATTGCCCGCGTGCGTGGACTCGTCAACGTCTTCCGTCGCCGCGTCGTCCTCTGCGTCCGCCGCGGCGAGCGTGGGCAGCAGCCGCCGCGCCACGGGCGTCCCCTCGGCGTTGGGAACCGTGGGCGATACCCCCAGCATCGGCGCCTCGTTGATGTCCCTTATCGTTACATTCACCGGCGCGCTTTTCGCTATCGTGCCGTCGGTGGATACGGTCAACTGGTAGCTGCCGCGCGCCTCGTGGTTGAACGAAACCAGCGCCCGCAATTCGTCAGTCTTCGCCTCGGTCACATCGTCGGCGAGGCAAGGGTGGTCGGCGGCGAGGGCAGGATCGAGGCTATCTAGGTCAGCGTTCAGATTGAACAGCCCGGCCTCCACGCCCCCGATGGTGGAGTTGTATGGGCCCGGCTCAGGATCGTCTTGGTTGGGCAGGGTTATCTCTACCTTGCCCAGTATCGCGCAGGCGGCGGTGTTTTCGTCAATGGCGAAGTTCGTTCCAGTGGCGACACGGTTGGGATCCAACGGATCCCGCGCCGTCACCGTTATCGTAACTTCCACGCTATCCCGCGCCGACCCATCGCTCCCCTCCACGCTGAACCTATACCCCCGCGGCTCATCATCAGCCGCGTCATCGGCCTCCACATCCAGGTCTATGTACGGCGCGGCGTCAAAGTCCGGAATCGCCTTCAGCAGCGTCAATTCCCCGCTGTCTTCGCCCACGCTGAACACCTCGCGGGTGGCGGTATCGCCCGTCCTGGTAACCAGGCGGTATGTCAGCACCTGGTTGTCAGGCTCTACGAAGTAGCGCGAGAAGTCGGCTAGGACGCGAGGGTCGCCGGTGGTTTTGCCCTCGGGCGCCTCGCCCGCCTGGTAGCCCATAGACGTGCGCTCGCGGAGGGTGACGGCGTGCGTGGTCTTCTCTTCGCCGTCGGGCTCGCCGTCAACCGTCGCCCTAGGCGCGCGGTTGGCGCCGGTTACCGTTATCCGTATCGCCATCGTCGCCGTCCCGCCCCCGGTCAGGTCATCCGAACCCGTCAGCTGCAGCCCGTACGTCCCGGGCGGCAGCATCGCGCCCGGGCGCGCCGAGATCTTGGCTATCGGGTTGTGCTGGGCGGGGGCGCCGTCGGGGTCGGCGAAGAGGGTCTGCACTACCAGCATCCGCGCGAGCGCCATGTTGCGCGCGGTCTGCGCCGCCGAGTCGTCGCCGGCGCCGGCGTCAGCGCCGGCGAGCTTGTAGGTGAATCTGCGGCCGTTGAAGTCCGCGTCCACCATCGGCCTGTCCGGCTGCCCCCGGACGGTCGCGTTGTCCCTGTCCACGAGCTGCCCGTCGGCGGTGTAGGCGTAGAGCGAGAGCTCGCCCGTGTGGTTGCTCTGAACCGTTCCCTCAAACGAGGCTACGGCGTCGGTTGTGGACATTTCTTGAAATACGCCGCCGGCGGCTACATTGACGCCCGTTATCTCAAAGTCGGGCGTGGGATCTTCCCGCAGCGCCACCCAGACCTGCACGACCAGGGCGGCATCCCGTATCACCATATCGGAGCCGCTCGCGCAGCCGGTTGGCGGCGCCGCCGAGCCGGAGTTCGTAGTCGTGGGCGCGGTGTAGGCGGGCGGCGTGGCGCCGTCGCTGCACACATAGCCCTTGATTGCCAGCGATACGGTCGTCGTCCCCGGCGCCAAGGCGACTATGTTGAACCGCTCGTTGGTCGTGTTGCGGTTCGCGCGCACCTTTACCTTTGCGATGGACTCGTCGGCGACTTGCAGGCGCTGCAGGCGCAGCTCTTCGGTGGCGTGCGTCCTGTCAAATATCTGATGCAATTGCCGCTCGGAGGTGGAGTGCCTGCCGTTCCAAAGCTGAGCGAGGCCGACATCGTCGCCGATGGTGTTGGCTATCAGCGGCGCGTCTTCGATGACATTCGCGCCGTCGCCCAGGTCGGCGGATTCGAACCTGTAGTCCGACACGTCTATCCTTATCGGAATGGTGGCGACGCGCCCGCCCGGCGCGTTGTCCCGCGCCGTCAGCGTTATCGTGTAAGTGCCCTCCTCCAGCGCCGCGTCATCCCCCACTGATATGTTCGCCATCGGCTGCCAGTCGGAGCTGCCGATAAACGCATACTGCGTCTCGACCTCCAGCATATCCGCAAACGCCGCGTTGTCGCCCGTTCCCGACAGCGAGTACTCGAAGGCGCGCTGGTAGAAGTTCGTCTCCACATAGGGCCTGTCGCTCTCGGTAGGCGAGTCCCCATCCGCCAGCGAGCCGTTGCTCACCCTGGCGAACATCGGAATCAAGCCCGAATGGTTAGTCTTTATCGAGGCGTCGAACATCGTGATTGGGTTGCCCGACGATATGTCTTCGGGCTGATCCCCATAGGCGGCGGCGATGTCCTTGTTGACCCCCGTAATCGTGTGCTGGGCGGGAACCGTGGAGCCGTATGCCACATGTATGGGGATGGTGTGCTCCACGTTTGTAATAATCATAGAGTAGAAGCTATTTGTGCATTCCGAGGGCGGGTTGGTATTCGGATCCATTCCCGCGTTTTGGGTTCTGATGGGATGGATAAGGGTGTGGTCGGCGTTGTTCCGGCACATCCAGCCCCGCATATGCAGCGTCAGGTTCGTGTTGCCCGGCTTGTCCTTGGCGGTGACGCGAATCGCGTGAGCGGCGTCCCAGCGGTTGTTCTGCTGAGAAATATACGCGATGTCGGGGTCGGAGAATGTGGCGGACATAAGCCGCATGCGCTCAAAGTTGGTGTTGTCGAAATCAATCAGCGTGTCAAGGCGAAGAAGAGCGCTGCTCATCGCGTTGTTGCTCAGAAAGGGTTCGGACAGCGCCACTCCCCCCGGCCTTGCGTTCACGAGCGCGTACACGCGCAGCGGGTTGGATGCGGCAATGGCGCCGCCGCCGCCCGCTGTGGTCAGCTGGAGCGAGGGCACTGTTTGCTTGATGCTAATCGCCTCCGCCTTGGTGAACCAGCCCCATTGTTGGTTGAAAAGCGCCGTAAAGTTCCCCGCCGCGATAACCGCCGCGAGGACTATTAGCGTAGCCGCGAGTGTCTTTTTCAATGCGCCTGCTCCTGTGTTTATTCGCCGTGTCTCAGTCCGAATGTGCCGAAAGGGTTCATCGCCCGCCCGTCCGCGCCCGCCGCGCCGGCTGCGCGGGGGCGGCATTAGTTTATGCCATCCCCCGCCCATCCGCGCCCGCCGCGCTGGCTGCGCGCGGGCGGTTTTATTTTACGCCGTCACTATAATACACTAAAAGCATTACGGGAGTATTACGGGGCGCGGGTTATTTTTGGCGCAAATGGGGCGGGATGGGGGGTTGCCTGCCGCGTTGCGCGCCCTGCTTGCGCCGCCGCGTTGCGTGATTGGGTGTGTGGTTGGGGGTGTGAGCGCCGTGTTGGGTTTCGGGTTTATGCGGCTTGATTTTATCACCTCCCCCCCCCCCCGCGATGTCAATCAAAATGGGGGTTGGGGGATGGGGTTGTTGGGGGCGTGGGGGGGAGTTCGGCGCGAGGCAGCCCGCGCAGACGGGCGCGGGGGGGTGTTGGGGGGCAGGGGGGGTTCGGGGGGGCGCCGGCGGCGTGATGGCGGTAGGGGTTGTTTATGCGTCGGGGGCTTGGCGGCGCAGCAGCTCGGCTAGGCGGGCTTCGGCGGCGTGGGCGGCGGGCGTGGGTGGCGGGCGTGGTGTCAATGGGTGGTGGTTTGGGGGCGGGTGGGGTCAGTGTTTCATGCGTCGGCATCTTGGCGGCGCTGCAACTCAGCCAGGCGGGCCTCCAGCTCGGCGGCGCGAGCGTCGGCCTCAGCCGCGCGCGCCTCGGCTTGGCGGCGGGCGTGGGCCTCGCGCTGACGGGCGTCTGCCTCTGCCTCAGCCCTCGCCTCAGCCAGCCGCCGACCGGCCGCCTCAGCCCGCCGCTCCGCCGCCTCATCGGCAAGCGTGCGAACATACCGCTCCGCCACCGGGTCATAGAACCGCAGCTCCTCCCGCTCCCAGCACACATACAGCCCCAACGCCGCGCTATATCCCCGCCCATGCTCAGCGTCATCCCACAAAATCGCTATCGGCTCATACCGCCCCTCCACCAGCCTATCCCCCGCAAGCGCCTCATCGTGATACTCCCCGCTCGTCGGGTCGAACCGCCAGTACTCGCCAACGCCGTAGCGGGCGTAGTCCACACGCTTTTCGGTATAGTCCACAACCCCCGTGGATTTCGAGGCTACCTCTAGCGCAAACTGCGGCGGATGCGGCTGATTTTCCAGGCTGTAGCCATTGTCCTCCCTGGCTTGCGCCACATCGCAGTCAAACGCCACCAGCAGATCCGGAACGCGGGTGTCATTGGGAACGCTCAGGCTGGGCCCCAAGCGGATCTCCCCAATCAGCGTAGTGTCACGATTGCCGAAACGCTCGCGCAGCGCCGGCACTGTGGCTTGCCAGTCTAGGTAAATCACATTCTGCATGTCATCACGCTTCGGCGGGTCGGGGTACGGATCTGCCCGTCTCGCCGGTTCAACTAGGATTGTTTGGGTAGTCATTTCTGCCCTCTTACTTTGGCTCGCGTAGCGGAGCCGTCGCTATGCCATCAAGCGCATTATACGCGCTCCGCGTGAGATTTTCACGCGCCGCCGTTCTCGTGCCGCCGCGTCAGTTCGGCGAGGCGGGCTTCTGCTAGACGGCGGGCCTCATCCGCCTGGCGGCGGGCGTGGGCCTCGGCGTCTGCGCGGGCGGCCTCGGCGTCAGCGCGGGCCGCCTCAGCGTCAGCGCGGGCCGCCTCAGCATCCCCGCGATCCTCGCTCTCATCCATCGTCCGCAGATACCGCCTCGCCACCGGGTCGTAGAACCGCAGAACCTCCCGCTCCCAGCACACATACAACCCCAGCGCCTCGCTATACCCGCTCCCATGCTCGGCGTCGCGCCACGCGATCGCTATCGGCACATACCGCCCCTCCACCAGCCTATCTCCCGCCAGCGCGTCATCGTGATACTCCCCGCGCGTAGGATCAAATCGCCAATACTCGCCAACGCCGTAGCGGGCGTAGTCGACGCGCTTTTCGGTATAGTCCACAAATCCGGTTGTGCGAGACGCCACCTCCAACACGAACTCCGGCGGATGCGGCTGATTTTCCAGGCTGTAGCCATTGTCCTCCTTGGCTTGCGCCACGTCGCAGTCAAACGCCACCATCAGATCCGGAACGCGCGTGTCCTTCGGAACGCTCAGGCTGGGCCCCAGGCGAACCTCCCCAACCAGCGTAGTATCGTGATTGCCGAAACGCGCGCGCAACGCCGCTACTGTGGCTCGCCAGTCTAGGTAAATCAGAATCTGCATATCATCACGCGGCGGCGCGTCGGGGTACGGGGCGGCATCCCGTCTTGCCGGTTTAATTAGGGTTGCTTGGGTAGTCATTGCCGGACCTACCTCTCACTTTGTCTCTTTGGCTCGCGCAGCGTAGCCGTTGCTATGCCATCAAGCGCATTATACCCCCGCGCACCGCAGCTCGCCTACCCCAATGAGCGCATCTGAATCGCCATCCGGCGCGTCAATCCCAATTCTGCCCAATTTAGGCGCTAGGTATTCCTACCCTGCAGTGTTAATATGCTATACTTGCTCTAAACTACTCCGAAGTGGCTGAAAGGCAGGCGGCGCTATGGCGAAACCGAGAGTGTACAGACATGATGTCCTATGCCCGAAATGCGGATCGAACTGGGTCAAGAAAGACGGTCATTCGCGCGGCAAGCAAATGTATAAGTGCAGCCAGCGCGGCGGCAAACATCAAGAGGGCGCAAAGCATCGGTTCACTGATGCCCAGAAAGCGCAGGCGGTGAAGATGTGCGCTGAGGGGATGAGTCTGTCGGCGACTGCGCGCGTGATGGGCGCGAGCGTAACCACTGTGAGCAAGTGGGTCAAAAAAAGGGGGCGTTGGCGACCGAGCGTCTGACGCGGTTTATGTCGTGGCGCGCAAGCGGTCGACGGAGTGGCGTCCGCGCGTCTATTGTGGCGTTTGATGAGATGTGGACATACTTGGGAGTCAGACGAGGCGAGCGGCGCAAAGACCTGTGGATATGGACTGCGGTGGTGGAAGAGCGGGATGGCGTCCGCTGGCGGATGTATGAAGTGGGCGACAGGGACTTGTCCGCGTTCTCGCGCTTGTTGGATAGGCTGCCGGGCGCCGACAGGTATGAGACGGACGCTTATGGGGTGTACGAGTGGCTGCCGCGCGACCGGCATGTGATCGGCAAGGGTGGAGCGGTGAACTGGAACGAGGGGCTGCACTCCAAGTTGCGGAGCAAACTGAACAGACTTGTGAGGCGCACAAAGGGCTACACAAAGAGCGTGAATATGCTGAAACACCTGTTGGCGATAGTGTTCGATGAGTGCCTAAATCAATCCCTCAAATCCATTAACACTGCATTCTGAGAATACCGCCCGCATGGTATTCTCATGATGCAGTGCTAATATGATATGCTTGCCTTAAATCGTTGAAAGACGGGTGAACTTATGGCGAAACCGAGAGTGTACAGACACGATGCGCTATGCCCGAAGTGCGGCTCAAACTGGGTCAAGAAAGACGGCCATTCGCGCGGCAAGCAGCAGTTCAAGCGCAACCAGCGCCGCAAGCGTCAAGAGGGCGCAAAGCATCGGTTCACCGATGCCCAGAAGGAACAAGCGGTGAAGATGCGCGCCGAGGGGATGAGTCTATCGGCGACCGCGCGCGTAATAGGCGCGAGCGTGCCCACGGTAAGCGAGTGGGTCAAAAAAGGGGGCGTTGGCGAGAGAGCGTCTGACGCGGTTTATGTCGTGGCGGACAAGCGGTCGTCAGAGTGGCGTCCGCGCGTCTATTGTGGCGTTTGATGAGATGTGGACATACTTGGGAGTCAGGCGCGGCGAGCGGCGCAAAGACCTGTGGATATGGACTGCGGTGGTGGAAGAGCCGGATGGCGTCCGCTGGCGGATATATGAGGTGGGCGACAGGGACTTGTCTGCGTTCTCGCGCTTGTTGGATAGGCTGCCGGACGCGGACAGGTATGAGACTGACGCTTATCCGGTGTACGAGTGGTTGCCTAGGGATCGGCACATAGTGGGCAAGGGCGGAGCGGTGAACTGGAACGAAGGGCTGCACTCCAAGTTGAGGAGCAAGCTGAACAGGCTAGTAAGGCGGACAAAGGGCTACACAAAGAGCGTGGAGATGCTGAAACATATGCTGGCGATAGTGTTTGAGGAGTGCCTAAATCAATCCCTCAAATCCATTAACACTGCATTCTGAGAATACCGCCCGCGCGCCGCCTTTGCGCCGCTAACCCATTGTTGCTACAATCAGCCTTGATCAGCGGCGCTTCCCCCAAGCGCCCTGATCCCCACTCTAAAGCCGGAGGCTTGTCAAATGCCAACCCACCCCGACATAACCATCATAGGCGGCGGCGTGATGGGATGCAGCATCCTGTATCATCTCGCCGAGCTGGGCGCAACCAACGCGCTGCTGCTGGAGCGCGATGTGCTGGCGTCCGGCTCTACCAGCCGATCGCAAGCCATTCTGCGGATGCACTATTCCAATGAAGTCACCGCGCGCCTGGCGTGGGAGAGCCTGGATGTGTTCAAGAACTTTGAGGAGATGACCGGCGCGCCCTCCGGCTATACTCGCACAGGCTATTTCCTGATTGTGGGCGGCGGCGACCGCGCCGCGATGGAGGCGAATGTGGCTATGCAGCAACGGCTTGGCATAGCCACCCGCATAGTGTCCGCCGAAGACGCGCGCATTATCGCCCCCATACTCGCCATTGAGAGCGATGAGGCTGTCGCATATGAGCCCGAATCCGGCTACGCCGACCCATACTCGGTCACGCTCGGATTCGCCAATCGCGCCCGCGAAATGGGGGCGCGCGTCCAAGACGGCGCTACGGCGACCGCCATCGAGACGCGCGGCGGCAAAGTCAGCGCCGTCATCACCGCCGACGGCGCGCGCATTGAGACCGCCGCCGCCGTCATCGCCGCAGGCCCATGGAGCGCGCCGCTGCTGCAAAGCGTTGGCGTGGACGCGCCACTGCGGCCGCTGCGACACCAAGTCGTCCTGCTGAGACGTCCGCTAGGCGTAGCCGACGGCCATCCCATCATAGGCGACGTCGTCCGCGATTTCTCAGCCCGCCCAGACATCGGCGGCTTGACGATGATAGGCGTGGGCGAGGACGATTTCGTGGACGCCGATACCTACAACCAAGGCGTTGATATGCCAATGGTGGAGGCGGCTTTCGCGGGCATAGCCGAGCGCATCCCCGCAATGTCACAAGCCGTATTTCGCGGCGGCTGGTCGGGCTTGTTCACCGTAACCCCCGACTGGCATCCCATCCTAGACGCCGTAGCGGGCATAGACGGCCTATACTGCGCCGTGGGATTTAGCGGACACGGGTTCAAAGAATCCCCAATGATAGGCAAGGCAATGGCGGAACTCATCGTGGACGGCGCGGCGAAATGCGTGGACATATCCCAGCTGAATATGGCGCGCTTTGAAACCGGCGACCTGCTGCGCTCGCGCTATCAGATGCAGGTGCTTGCGTAGGCTACTCCCGCTCGCGCTGCCAAATGCAAGCGCTTGCATAGCCCGCTTGCGTGGGTTGCTTGCTTGCCTAATCTACCCGTATCGGCTACTCGCTTGGATAGGATTAGAGATAGCCGCCCCTTGCCGCCGCTACCCCTCTTGCGCCCACGCCTCTGCGATTACTGCGCCTGCGCCTCGATCGCCGCTATCTGCTCCTCCACCTGCCCAAGCGTGATGTAGTCTTCGTGGACGATGCAGTAGCAGCGCTGCACATACAGCATCGTGAGGCGGCGCGCGTTGTCGTCGCCGCGCTTGACGCCGCTGACGATGCGCTCCGTCTTGTGGTCAAAATCCAAGTGCCGCGAAAGCAGCCCGATGTCCGCCTCCGCCTCGCGGATGAGCGCGTCTTCGCCGCTGTCCACCGCGAACCGCAGCTTGCTGACCAGCGTGCTAAGCTCATTCAGCTTATCCGCGTCGCTCATCAGCCCGTACATCACCTCATTCACCGCGAACCCGCCGCCCTCCAGCGCGTCCGAATCGCCGCCGCCGGTTCCCATAGCCGCGCCGCCGCTCTGCTCCAGCGCCGCGTTGTAGGCGTCCGAATACGCCTGCACGGCGTCCCCGACCGCCATCATCATAGACGGCACGTCGTCGGTATTGCACACGCCCGCGTACAGCACATCGTCGTCCCGCATCTCGGCGAGCGCGTCCAGCTGCGCCATCCCGTCCATCATTTCGGGCGCGGGCGGGAACGCGAAAGCCGACATATCCTGAATGCTTGCGTCCCCCATCTGATTCAGCAGAAACGGCGGCATATACTTCGCCAAATCCACGCTCACCGGCAGCATCACGATATAGCTCGCCCACACATCATCCGCGCCGCCGCCGCCTCTGACATACACAAACGCATGCCCCTTCGGAGCGTCCTGACTGCCCCGCTCAAAAGTAATCGCCATAACGCGCCGCTCTCCGCTCGCTAATCTTTCCAATGCCCCAATGCCGCTATTCTAGCAGGTTGCGCGTCAGGCGTCATCTATCTGCGGTAGCCGCCACATCTTAAATTGAAAATTCCCCTTGACACCGCCCTACTATCCCCGTTGTTCTTACAAGAACAAATTATTAGACACCCACCCAAAAGTTTTTTGCTACTTTTTCTAAAAAAGTAGGGCGGCCCTCCACCCCCATGCGCCATTCGGCAGCGGCAAACATACTCGCGCGCCTAAACGGAAAGCGCCGCCGGGCACCCCCCGCATATTGAATATCACGCCAACTAAGATATAATGCCCTCTAACAAATCCTAAACACAAACACAAGGAGGCGGCCCCCCAATGGCAACCAATGGCATCCGAGTTAGCTACGGCAAATACATCTACGAACACGTCCCCGGCTGGGGCAAACTCCCTGAAGGCTGGGAATGGAACCACGCCGTCGGCGTGGCGGTGGACGGGCAAGACAGGATCTTCGTCTATAACCGCAGCGCCCACCCCATCATCGTGCTGGACGCGGACGGCAATGTCGTCAACCACTGGGGCGAGGGCAAGTTCGGCTCAGCCCACCACATCGAGGCCGGCCCCGACGGCTCCCTCTACACCACCGACATCGGCGACCACACCGTCCGCAAATGGACGGCCGACGGCGAGTTGCTCATGACCCTGGGCGACCCCGAAAACCCGCCTGAGCCCTTCAGCGGCGAGCCCTTCAATCGCCCCACCGACATCGCCGTCGCCGACGACGGCACGCTCTACATCGCCGACGGCTACGGCAACGCCCGCGTTCACCACTTCACCGCCACCGGCGAACTCATCCGATCATGGGGCGAACCCGGCGAAGGCCCCGGCCAATTCCGCATCCCACACGCCGTCTGCCTTGATAACGCCGGCAGCGTCTATATCGCCGACCGCGAAAACAACCGCGTCCAAATCTTCACCCCAGACGGGCAATATATGAGCGAATGGGGCGGCGTCCACCGGCCCGACCACATCGTCCAAGGCCCCGACGGCAATATGTTCGTTACCGAACTCGGCTTTCACCAAGGCCTAGGCCCCGACGCGCCCGCCGCCAACGCGCTTTCGCATCCCGCCGGCGTCAAAATACTCACTCCCACCGGCAAATGGCTCGGCGGCTGGGGAATGAGCTCCGATACCCCCGGCGACATCATCGCCGGCCACGCCGTCGCTATGGACTCCAAGGGCGACCTATACGTCGGCGAAACCCTTGAGGGCGCGCGCGTCCAAAAGTTCGCGCGCATCGCCTAACGCATCCGCCGCGCGATACCTATGACAACCCGCGACGCCGCCCCAAGCGCAACCGCCAACGCCGCCGAATCCGGCGGAGATCCTCTGACGCCCGCCGCGCGAATAATCCGCTACTGGCTGCCACTGCTCGCGTGGATGGGCGCCATCTTCGCGCTGTCACACACCGCCGTGGACACCGTGGAATCCGTCCTGGACGGCCCCCTGCAAATCGCCCCCGAAATCGCCAAATCCGACCTCGTCGTCCACCCCCTCGAGTTCGGCGTCCTAGCCATCCTGGCGTACAGGCTGCTCGCGTCCTACCGCATCCGCCGCCGCTACGCGCTACTGAGCGCCCTGCTCTTCGCCATAGCCTACGGCGCGCTCGACGAATTCCACCAATCATTCGTCCCCGGCCGCAGCGCCACCCTAGCAGACCTCGGCTTGGACATCCTTGGCGCGCTGCTAGGCTTGGCCGCCATCCTAATCATCGCGCGCATCGCCGCCAACCGCGCCGCAACCGCGCCCGACCTATGATGATAACCTTGACTTGGACGTCGTTGGCGCGCCGCTCGGCTTGGCGGCTATCCCTGCCGTCGCGCCGCTTGCCGCCCGCCGCCCCGTCAGCGCAGCCGGTATATCGCCACCTCGCCGCCGCCCTCGCCCTCCCTAAACACGACATCCGCTATCTCGCCGAACTTGGCAAGCCCCTCAACGCCGTACATATCGCGCTCCCGCTGCCCCACATACACATACTCCACATCATACTTGCGGAGTATCGCCAGCGCCTCCAGCGCGTCCGGCGTGGAATACACCCGCGCCACCTCGCCCGCCCGCGCCTCAAAGTAGGCGTCCCTCAGCCCCCGCGATTCATCCAGCGACGGCGCGTCGAAGATGTCCCAGCCGCCGCGCCACTGCTTTTGATGGCCAAGCCAGTTGACGATGGTCGGCAAGCCCGTAGCCCGCGAAATCATCGCCCAATCGTGCCACTCGCCCACCGCCTCCACGATGCCCGCCCCGGAGGGCGCGTTGTCTTTCAGATACATTATCGCCGCGTACTCCGCCGGCGCCCTGACGCGCACATACGACAGCCCGTCCAGCGTCCGGCCATACGGCGGGCTTTCGGGCTTTGTGCGCGGCGCGGCGAGCGTGTAGTACAGCGATCCCAGCAGCAGCGCCGCGAAACAGCCCGCCCACGCTATCGCCAACAGCGTCCGCCAGCCCGAAAGCCCCCTGATTATGGACAGCCAGTAATATATGGCAAACGCCGCCGCCGCCGCCAGCAGCAGCCACGCCTGATAGTAAAGCTTGAACACCGTGTTGCCGCGATTGTTGAAGAAATCGCGCACGAACAAGAACTCCGCGCTGATTATCAATCCGAGCGCCAGCAGTATCAGCAGCATTGCGAACAGCCTGCCGTCCGCGCCGCCCTGCCGCGCGAGGCTGAATGCGTTGTACGCCGCTATCGCCGCATAAACCCCCAGCGGCAGTATCGCAAACAGCCGCGATGCCAGTTCGCTGCCGCCGCCCTCGGATCCCGCCGCGAGATGCGCCGCCGCCCACACCAGATACGGCGCGAACCCAAGCCCCAGCGCCAGCAAGCTCAGCTCGCGCCAATCCCGCTGCAGCGTCGTCCGCCAGAACACCGCCAGCAAGAACGGAACGACCGCCGTCAGAAACAGCCCCCACACGATAAACATATGCGCCGGCCGCGTGGGCGTCCGCACAATCCCTATGCCGTCAACCCCCGCGCTGATATTCGCCAGATACGGCGCTATCAGCAGCAGCCCAACCGCGATAACCGCGATGCCCGCCGGATAGAACGCGCGCCCAATCGCGCCGCCCAGATCCGCGCCATCCTTGTACGCCTTCAGCGCCAGCGCCCCCAGCAGCAGCGCCGCGAATGTGGGCAAATCCCACATATTGTTGAACGCCAGCCCGCCCAGCGCCAAGCCCGCCGCGCCTATCGCCGCGTATGGATATGCGCCGCGCCACTCCCACTGCCAACCCGCCGGCAGCCGATACATATTCAGCGCCATCCCCGCGAACAGCGCGATGAACGGCAGCGACATCACATGCGGGTGCATATCCCCCAGTATAAAGCTGAAGAACGGGAATTCCTGTATCGTGTTGTCTATGAAATGCTCGCCGTCAAAGGTGTTGATGACGCGCGACGCCCTGAACCACCACCAATGCTCCGAGGGCGCCCACCCCTCCGGCGGCGCTGCGTTTGCGCCGTCAAGCCCGTTTATGCGTATCCAATCCCAGAACCCCTGCGAACCCATCCCGTTGAGCCGCATAAACTCCAGCGCGCCTTCCAAGTTGGACACCACGACCAGCAGCCCCGCCGCCGCCGTGCCCGCTATCGCCGCATGCCGCCAGCGCGCCTTGTCCGCCCGAACCATATTGAACGCCAGCCCGAATATCCCCGTAGCCGCCAGCGCCGGTATCACCGCCATTGCCAGGTTGTACGATATGTTCGTGGGAACGCCCGCCAATTGCGTCAGCAACCCCATCATCCAATACCCGAAGTAGTAGTAGCTAACCGGCTCGCCCCGCAGCCACGGATCCTCCGGATGCCCCGCCACCGAGTTCACCGCCGCGTTGAGCAGCGCCAGATCCATCGGCTGCTCAGTGTGATTGATGAACGGATCCGCCGCCTTATAAATCGCCCACCCTACGAAGAACGCCAAGAACACCGCCTCCGCCAGCGCGATAGCCCGCCACTCCCTCACGACGAAGGCCCTGAGCTCCCCCCAATTGCGATAGGCGTACACCCCCGACGCGCCCGCCATTATCGCCACGAGCGCAATCGCCGTAACCTGCCCGCTCGGAACATTCGCCAGCCCCAGCGCCCAAAAAAGATATGCGACCGCCAATATGCCGAAGGGCTTGCTGAAAGCGTAGCCCCTATCGGCAAGGCGCGGCGTTAGGTAGTAGATTAGCGGAAATGCCGCCAGCCCGATTATCTCTACGGCAAGCAGCCACCGAAAGGCGTCAAGCATTCGTTTGGCAGTCGGTCATTTAGCGATAACTTTGGGTGATATTGATGGATGCGATTATTAGAGAATAACCGTCGGCTTATGCGTAGCGGAGTGAGTTTCTTGCCGCCGCCCTTTCCCGCTGATGATAGCCGCGCGGGAAAAGGACGGCTTTGCGTTGTTTGCGTCAATGCGCCGCCGGCAACCTGCGCGGCGCGGCGTCAGGCATTGGCGTTTCATTAGGCATTGGACATCAGGCTGTTGAGCGCCGCGATTTCGGGAGACGCCGGGTCGGCGTCCCGCCAGTCCTGCGCTACCATCTTCAGCGTGTTCTGCGCCGCATCGTCGCCCTCTTGCGCCCTTGCCCTGCCAAGCCAGAAACTGTCCCGCACCGAAGTGCGCCGGCCTAGCCGCTCGCGCAGCATATCCTCCGCCTTGTCGTACTGACCCGCGCGCAGATACGCCTCCAGCAGCGTGTCCTCGAACACCTCGCGCTGCGCGTGGCTGCCGCCGATGCGCGCCAGCTGCGGGAATACCGGCTCTATGCGCCGCGCTGCGTCCTCATATTCGTCCGCCGCGAATGAGGCTATGCCTTTGACCAGCGGCAGCGTGACCTCCGCGGCGAGCGCATCCCCGTTAGCCGCAAGTCCGCGCAGACGTTGCTTGATGCGCGAAAGCCGCTCTTCGTCGCCGCCCGCCGCAAACGCCAGCGCCGCATGCGCGTCCCGGAACGCCGGCCCCGGCGTGTCCGCCGCAACCGACGCCTGCTCGCCTATCTCAGATAGCGGATAGGGCGGGTTGCAGCCGCCGTACATCCGCAAGCGCCACATCAGCGAGGCGCTGTCGGCAAGCGACGCCGCGCTCTTCTTCACCACAGACGGGCGTATCGCATCCTCATACAGCCCCACCGCGTCCGAATACCGCCCCTGCGCCAGCTCAAACAGCGCCTGATGCCAGGACAGATGCACATGAAACGGCGCGCGGTTGTCATATCCGCGCAGCCAGTTGCCCAGAAAGTCCCCGCCGTCGGTGTGGTCGCCGCGCTCGAAATACACATGCGCTACCGAATGCGACGCATGCGCGCTAGTCGGCCGCGCCGCAAGCGAGCGCTCCGCCAGCGACAGCGCGTCGTCAAGCCGCCCTATTTCGTGATGCGCGAATGCGTACTGCCCCAAGAACGCCCAGTCGTCGCCGTAGTCCGGCTCCAGCCTGGTCAGCATCCCGTACAGCTCATCCGGGAAGTTCTTGACGCCCGCGCCGCTGCAGCCCAGCATATACAGCCGGTTGGACACCCGCAGCAACAAGGCGTCGCGCGGGAATTCGTCCAGATGCTCCAGTATCAGCCCCAGCGACTTAGGCCCCTGCCCGCCGATGAACAGCGCGATTGCGTCAGCGTGCTGCCGCTCGCGCCGCGTGGCGCCCTTGGCGAGCTCTTGCCCACGCGCCGCGCTCGCCTTGGCGTCCGCCGCCGCCGACCGAAACATCTGCATCAGCGCCAAGCCTGAGTGCGCCAGCGCGAACCCCTCATCCGCCTCTATCGCCTGCTGAAACCGCTCCTCAGGCCCATAGCCCTGCTCCAGCAGCAGGTCAACCCCCTCCGAATAACGCTCCGCCGCCTTGACCGAGTTCGTAGTCAGCGCCAGCCCGTAGCGGTCGCGTATCATAGTTGCGGTAGTCATAATAGCCATTCCCCCTGTGTGATGCTTGGCGATGCGCCCATTCCTATCTTTATCTTATATCGGCGCGCCAATCGCCAACCCCTATGTTAATCGTTCCAACCAATTTGCGAAACCCCGTAACCTCGCCATATCCCCCATCCTATAACCCGCTACTCTTATATTTGACCTGCGCGCCCTTATTCCCCCTCAAACAAACTCTCCACAAACCGCCGCGGCTGAAACCGCGCAATATCATCCGCCCGCTCGCCCGTCCCGATAAACAGCACGGGTATATCCAGCTCATCCGCGATTGCGAACACTATCCCCCCCTTGGACGAGCTGTCCATCTTAGCCAGAAACACCCCCTCGCACTCCACCGCTACCGCGAATCCGTGCGCCTGATGCAGGCCGTTCTGCCCGGTGGTGGCGTCAATCGTCAGCAGCGTCCGCACCGAATTCGCCCCATGCCGCGACAGAACGCGCTCAATCTTCTTCAGCTCCTGCATCAAGTTGGACTTAGTGTGCAGCCTGCCCGCGGTGTCTATGATAACCACATCCGACTTGCGCGACCGCGCCGCCTGCAGCGTGTCATATGCCACCGAGCCCGGATCCGCGCCCTGCTTGTGCGCTATCACATCCACGCCGACCTTGCCGCCCCACGCCTGCAGCTGCTCTATCGCCGCCGCCCTGAAAGTGTCCGCAGCGCCCACCAGTACGCGCTGCCCGGCGTCCGCGTACATTCGCGCCAATTTCGCGCTGCCCGTAGTCTTGCCCGCGCCGTTCACGCCCACCATCAGAATAACCAGCGGCTTTTCCCGAACCTCCAGCGCCCTGTCCACCGCCTCGAAATCCACCAGCGCCGTCATCTCTTCTTTCAGCAGCTCCAGCGCATCCCGCGGATCCGATATGCGCTCTCGCCGGACCCCCTCGCGCAGGCTGTCCATTAGCTTAAACGTCGTCTCAACCCCCACATCCGCCGATATGAGCAGCTCTTCCAACTCATCCCAGAGCTCGTCGTCTATGCGCGAGCGCCGGAACAAGCCCGTCATCTGCCCAAAGAATGTGCGGCGCGTCTTAGCGGCGGCCTCCGCCGTCTTAGCCTCATCCCGCTTGTCAGCCCGTCGTAGAAATCTCAGCATCTTGTATCTTGCTATCTTGCAATAGTCCTATCGCTGTCAATTATTTCCGACTTGTCAACGGCAGCCGCGCCGCCGCGAGCGCCCAAAAGTTTGCCTGCTTTTTGAAAAAAGCGTCATCCCCCAGTAACGCCGCCCGCTTGCGGCTCTAGGAAATCTTAATCCGGCGCAATCACCACGATAACCCGCCGCTCGCCCGCTCGCCTGCCGGGATAGGCGTCAACGCCCAGATACCGATTAGCCAGCGCGTCAATATGCGCGTCCGCCCCCTCGGCCGTAATCTCGACCACGCGCCCCCGCACGGTAACCTGCTCATACGGATTATCCGCGTTCAGCACGCACACCGCCACGCGCGGATCGCGCCGCAAATTGTCCGTCTTCACCCGCCCCTCGGCGGTGTTGAATATCACATTCTCCCCGTCGGTATCTATCCAAACCGCCGTTGCCTGCGGCGACCCGTCCGCCATAACCGTGGCGATAGTCGCCATATTCTTGCCCTCGCCCATCAGCCTAACCGCGTCCGCGCTTAGCTTGCCCATAATCGCGCCTCCCTTTGCCAACTATCTTGCCAAACCGCCTACTTAAACATTATCACTATGCAACGCGCGTAACAAGCGTAAAAACCATATTCCCGCCTTGCAACCCTATTGCTATCGCCCCTAGCCTAGCAGCCGGCGCGCGACAAACGTAAAGAGGGCGGCCCTAAGGCCGCCCCCTCGCTATCGGCTATATCCGGCTACCTAAGATAGCCTTGAAACTCGCTGCGGATCCGCTGGCTGAAGTCCCGGCGGGCTTCGTCCATCGTGGGGCTGCCCGCGCCCTTGCGTCCCTGCACATTAGTCAGATACAGGTCAAACCCCGTGCGGTGGCCCCTCAGCGATCCTACGAACTTGCTAAGCATTCTTGCGCCTCCTGCGTATGCCTAATTCCTTGCTTGTCTATCGTGCGCTCTGTCTGATACTCGTCTCAGGCTTCGCCGCGCATATTCATAATAATCCCCGAAAAGCATTACATAAATACATATTGGCTGATACAATATATCCCTTATCACAATGATTATGGAGTAACGAACTATGGAAATAAGAGAACTCAGAAGTTTCTGCACGGCGGCGCGCCTGCGTAGCATATCCCGCGCCGCCCAAGAGCTTGGGCTGGGCCAGCCCACGGTGACCACGCACATCAAGAAGTTGGAAGACGAACTGGGCATGGTGCTGTTCGATCGGATGAAACGCCCCATCCAGCTCACGCTCGCCGGGCAGCAGCTCTCCGACATCGCAATGCCGCTGGTTGAGGGCATAGATTCCCTCCCCACGCTGACCGCCGAGGCGGAAGAGCGCGGGCCAGTCCGCATAGCGTCCACCCCCGACATCATCCCGCACACCCTCATCCGCGTAGTGCGCGTATTCCTAAACCGCTACCCCGGCGCCCACCTGCGTATCCGCTCAGGCACGCGCAGCGAAGTGCTGCAAATGGTCGAGGGCGGCGACGTTGACCTAGGCGTCATCCAGCACTCCGAGAGGCGCGACGACCTAGAATTCCTAGGGCTGTTTCTATACGAGCGCGTGCTGATTACCCCGATTGACCACGCGCTAATGAAAGAGCCGCTGGAATCCCTGGATCAGATAGCCAAGTGGCCGCTCATCTTGATGGGACGAGGCACGCACACCCGCGAAATCCTGGAGGCGGAGTTCAAGCGGCGCGGCGTGGAGTACGACATCGTGGTAGAGCTGGACAGCATGGATATGATAAAGCGCTATGTGGAGCTGGGAATGGGCATATCGGTCGGCCCCCGCCTGTCAATGGAACTGGAAGATTCGCAGAACCTGGGCATAATCAGCCTGGCGAACTTCTTGCCGGTTGACCAGGCGGGCATCGTGATGCTCAAAGGCAAGACCGTATCCACCCCCACGCGCAACTTCATCTCGGTGATGCAGGACGTCCTCGCGCCCGCCGGCTCGCGCCGCTAGTTCGCGCCGTTCCCGTCCGCCACGCCCACAAGCTCAGCCGTAACCACAATGCGATGGTCATACACCAGGCGCGGCACGCAGGCGACCAGCGTCAGCTGCGCGCTGTCGGCGTCGTACAAGCGCAACTCGTCCTGGTGCATAACCTCAGTGCGCGATACCTTGTACAGGTAAGTCCTGCCGTCCTCGGCGTCCAATTCCACAAACACATCGTCCCCGTCGCGCAGCAGATCCGGTATCTCAGGCAGCCGCTTGAACACGCTGCCCTCGCCCTTAATCGGGCTTTCCAGATGCCCGAAATACCAGGCGTTGCCCAGCTCGCCCGGATTCGGCGACTGCGGGATATGCCCCACCAGATTCTTGGGCGTTTCGTATTCGCGGCTGTTCCCCACATCCAGTATCGCAAGCTCGGATATGGCGGAGTCCACGCCGATGAGCGGGATGGCAATGCGCGTGGTCAGCGCGCCTTCCCCTCGCGCCAGCGCGTCGCCCCTAGCCGACGCCGCCCGAAAGCCCGGCGGCAGCCCTGTCCCCGAATCCGCCGCCGCGTACAAATACGGCTCCGGGCTTGCCCACAGCGGCTGCGCCCAAAACTTCGGGTGAATCCGCGTAGCCGGATACAGCGCCGCGAAACTCGCCGGCGGCAACGGGAGCAGCGCGCCATCCGACGTCCCGTCTTGCTGAGGACTAGGTAGGGTCGCGCCCTCATCCGGCTTATGAACGCGCCCCGTATCGGATGCGCCTATGTTCCCGACGCTATCCCCAACGTCCGCATCATTCGCGCCCGCTTGGAAAGTCTTAGGCGGCATATGCCCCGCAACAACCTGCGCCGTGTGAACGCTCGCCGACCGCGCCTGCGCCCCGCCATCCGACGCGCCGTTGCTGACCACCACAACCGCCCGCGATTCCTCGCGCAACGCCGCCGACGGAACAGACGGGATAATCGGCGCAACCCTATCCGCAACGCGCACATCCTGCTCGACCGCAAAGTTAAGGTCGTCCAACGACGCCCGCGCGTTAGCCGAATAAGCGTAATACGCCGCAACCGCAGCCAGCATCAGCGCACCCAGCGCCAGCGCCGCAACGCCCGCCGCGGCAGTCCACCGGCGCCTGCCGTCCGCCGCCCCGTTGCGCTGCATCCCGCCATTCATGCGAACACGCCTCCCTGGGCGCAAAGATCATCTAGCGCGCTTGCCCGTCTGCCGCCGCGCCTAAAATCGTCGCCGGCTACAAAACGCAAAGAGACAACGCGACGCAGTCGCGCCCAATTTGCACAGGAATAGACAGAACGCCCGGCTGCGCCTATGCGATGCGGCTAACGCGCGCGCGGCACATGCCTTGCGCCATTGGCGATAGGCTCGTTCAGGTACACATCGCCGTTGCGGATCTTGATATTAAACCCGCAATCGGGATTGCTGCACACCCAAGCCTTATAGTGAATAGGCGCCCCTTGGCTCCCGAAGTCCGACAGCGGGAGCAAGTTGCCATCCGGGCAAGTTCGGCACTCAGGCCATGACTGTTCCACGGGTATCCTCCTCGTTTTCCACCACCCTATCGGCTGAGAGATAAATGTAACACATATCCCCAGCGCTAGGCAAGCGCTACACGTCCGCAACACGCGCTTATCCACACCCACCCTAAAATTTCCCCTACCCTTTCACAAAAAGCAGTTCCCCAAGCCCCCGCCCCGATTGACGCCCCCGCCCCCGCAATGCTATTGTTCACTGTACAAACTCGCCCCCCATCAGCGCTAAGGAACCCCTTCTTTGGCACAGACCACTCTCAGAGCCCCCGCGCAAGCGCCCGCCGCAGCCCAAACGCGCGCGCCGCTTGGCGCTAGGCTGCGGCAGTCCCCCATTGCGGAGATACTGCAGCTCACAGACTTTCGCTGGATTTGGCTCGGCTCTTTCGCGTCTTTCACCGCGATGAATATGCAGATGATTACGCAGAGCTGGCTAGTGCTGCGCCTTGAGGCAGGCTCGCCCTCGGCGCTCACATGGGCTATGGTGTCATTCGCCGCGCCGATGGCGATAGTGTCGCTGCTTGGCGGCGCGCTGTCCGACCGGGTTCCCAAGAAATACCTTATCATCGCCAGTCAGCTGGGCAACGCGGCGCTGACGCTGCTGCTGGGAATGTTGGACGCGGCGGGCATAATCTGGCTCGGCGGCGTGATTATGCTCGGCGTGCTGAACGGCTCTATGTTCGCCATAAATATGCCCAGCCGCCAAGCCATTATATCCGAAATCGTGCCGCGCGACCGCGTGATGAACGCGGTGGCGCTCAACAACGCATCTATGAACGTGACCCGCGCTTTCGGCCCCGCGGTGGCGGGCATACTCATCGCCTATCTCAGCACGGCGGTCGTGTTCTATGTGGTGGCGGCGGTGTACGTCTTCTCAGCCCTGTCGGTAGTGCGCCTCAAAGCCGTAACCATCGCGCCGTCGTCGCCGCGCAAAAGCGTGCTTGGTGACATCAAAGACGGCATGCGCTACGCGCTCGGCGATCCCACGCTGCGCGGCCTCATCATAATGGCGTTCATTCCCGCCACATTCGGCTACACGCTCTTCGCGCTAATGCCCGCGTGGGCGAGCGAAACCCTGCTGGTAACCTCATTCGAGCTCGGCTATCTTATGGCGGTTATGGGCATCAGCGCGCTAGCCGGCACGCTTGGGCTGGCGTCTATGCGAAACCTGAACCGGCGCGGGATGATACTGCTCGTAATCAGCAGCGTTTGGGGGCTAACCGTGGTCGGGCTGGCGTTTTCGCTGGAATTCTTCACCGCCGTATTCTTCCTGCTCGCATTCGGGCTGCTCAGCTCGCTGTATATGTCCCTGAATATGACGCTGTCGCAGATATACGCCGAGCCCGAAAAGCGCGGGCGCGTGATGAGCCTGTTTATGATGACATTCGGGCTTATGCCGCTGGGCGCTATCCCATTCGGCGAGGCGGCGGAGGTGATAGGCACGGCGCAGGCGCTCAGCATCAGCGGCGTGGTTTTGACCGCGCTCACCCTCATATTCGCCGTAGCCTACCCCCACTTTCGCCGCATCCAATAGCCGCGCGCGCCGCTCCGATGCCCCTGATGCCCACGCCCGTAATAGACTTCCACACCCACATATTCCCGCCCGAACTGCGCGATAGCCGCGACCGCTACATCCGCCGCGACGCCACATTCGGCGCGCTCTACGCGGATACTAAGGCGCGAATGGCGTCCGCCGCCGACCTGATCGCCGCGATGGACGCCGACGGCGTGGACATTGCGGTGGCGATGGGCTTGGGCTGGACGGACTACGGCCTGGCGCGCGAGGCAAACGACTACATCATCAGCGCCGCGAGGCAATCGGGCGGGCGCATCATCGGCTTTGCGGGCGTCAACCCCGCGTGGGGCGAGCGGGCTGAGCGCGAGGCGGAGCGCTGCGCCGACGCCGGCTTGCTTGGCATCGGCGAACTCCACCCGGACACGCAGGGCTACGACCTAGCCGACCGGCGCGTGATGGCGCCGCTTATGGCGATAGCCCAAGAGCGCCGCCTCATCGTAACCACCCACGCATCCGAACCAGTCGGCCACCTCTACCCCGGCAAGGGCAGCGTAACCCCGCAAACGCTAATGCGATTCATAACCGACTTCCCCGCCGCCACAATCGTCTGCGCCCACTGGGGCGGGGGCTTGCCCTTCTACGCGCTAATGCCCGAAATCGCCGCCGCCCTCCGCAACACCTACTTCGACACCGCCGCCTCGCCATTCCTATACGACCCTGCGATATTCCAATCGGTAACCGGCATCATCGGCTCAAACAAAATCCTATTCGGCAGCGACTACGCCTTATTGCGCCCACGCCGCCCGCTGCGGCAGGCGCGGGCGTCCGGTTTGCCCGCCGATGCCCAGGCCGCCATACTAGGCGGCAATGGTGGGCGGCTGCTCGGCATAGACAAGCTTAGTGACGCACAAATCACATGAACCGCACGATAAGCGCCACAGCGGTTATGATAATGCCCGACATCCCTACCATAGCCCCTATGATGCGCCAAGTCATGCGCGTTTCCATCTGCGCCATTCGCGTCTCAAGCTGCGCCAAGTCCGCCTTCGTCGCCAGGTGCTCATACGCGCCTTCCAACCGCGCCACTCGCTCCGTGATTGGATCGGTCATAGTTGCCATTTTCTTATCCCATCTAACATCATTAGGCTGGACATAAAGTTCGCGTCACGCGCCCATAATTAGGCGCGAGCGAACTCATTTACCGGCCTATCGGCTACTGCAAGAACCGCACAATAAGCGCCACAGCCGTTATGGTAGCGCCCGACATTCCCACCATAGCCACCGTGATGCGCCAAGTCAGGCGAGCCTCCATCTGCGCCAAATCCGCCTTAGTCGCCAGATGCTCATACGCGCCTTCCAACCGCGCCACCCGCTCTGTAAGTGAATCGGTCGTAGTCGCCATTTTCTTACCCCCTAACACTATCAGCCTAAACGCAAAGTTCGCGCCGCGCGCACACGCCTATTCAGACACTATGCTACAAGAACCGCACGATAAGCGCCACCGCCGTTATGGTAGCGCTAGACATACCTATCATAGTGCCTATCATACGCCAAGTCATGCGCGTTTCCATTTGCGCCATTCGGGTTTCCACCCGCGCCATTTGCCACGTCAGACTCAACTCAAGCTCTACCAAACCCGCCTTCGTCGCCAGCCGCTCATCCCCATCCAGCCGCGCAACCCGCTCTGTATTCGTGCCAGCCGCCATTGTCATCCTACCAACTCCCCAGCAACCCAAACCGACGCTACCGTCGCTCACAAACATTTCACGCCAGCTACACGCCGCCGCAGGCTATATTTGTACTACGACTTGCGGGCATTATACCACCACTTCGCCGCCCACAAGCATCACAAAGCATCAACCTGTGACGCCGCCGCGCGCCTACCCAGCTCTTGCGCCGACTATGCCGCGATTGCCCGCAAGGGCAACACAAGCCGCACCCGCGATACAGCGCCGAAACGCGAACCCCTTAACCCTCACAGATCATTCAGATCCACAGGCAACCCGGCGCTTCGCAACTCATCGGCAACCTTAAGCCGCCAACCACCATACCCATCCATCTCCACATAGCCGACTCCGTAGTAGTCCGATGGAATTTCCACCCCCTGCTTGTATAGCAGGCAAACCTTTCCCCTGCCCAACCTGCCAACAAAGAACCCTAGCTCGAAGATGACATTCTGCCGAGCGCGCAGAATCAAGTTTTCTGCGTCACCCGCCTTTGCCCCAACATCGTCAGGCGTGAGCAAAACGATGGCAAAGCCCACTCCATCGGCATACTCTTCAACCTTTTCAATGATTGTCCGCCCGGCCTGAGGCTGCTCATCCAAAATAATGGGGCTTAGACCCAGCCGGTCAATCATCCGCGCAACAGCCTGTTTCGCCCCATCATCATGGCCGTGAACGATAAATACGCTGTTGCCCGGTAGCGCACTGATTGACGGGGCATTTTCATTGGCGGATGCCGCAACAGTAGATGGAATTAGGTCTAGTCTTTCCAGAAAGGACTCTAGTTTATCCACCTTGCCTCGAGTATGTTGATGGAAGGTTCTAACATTTCTACTGAACGAGGAAGAAGACAAAACAAGGCCCAGAGACCCCGCATACTCGCGTACGTATGAATCATCGCTAAATTTCTGTCTAAGAAATTCACAGTTATAGTCTGACCATTTGTTGTAATCGCTACGCACGTCGTCCAATTGACCTTGACTAGAGATTCCCTGCGCTCGCGCGAGAAGTTCTTCCCCCTTGCCAATCCGATCTCGCAAAACGCTCTTTGCCTCATCATGGGGCATCAGTAGCCTTGCTGGACGATTGTCGTTGTTTGAACTAACCATTCATTGCCTCCCAATCTGATTACCGCTTACCGACAGCGTATTGAACCACCTACTCCATTCCCTTACATCCACATCCGCCCACACCGCCTATACCCATTCTACAAGGCATATCACCCACACGCAAAGTGCCTTTAGGCGACATCCAAGCCAATCCCGCCATCATCCCACCCCCACCATCACGGCCATCCCCTACTCCCTCGGCCGAAATATCCCAAACGAGCTCGTGTACCCATGCAGAAACGTCGCATCCCCCACTTGCCCTATCTCGCCGTTGCAGAAGAACCCCGTCAGCGGCATGCGGCCCACCAACTCGCCGAACATTTCGCTGTCATGGTTCGGACGGCCGTAGAGATACTCGCCGCGCCCTAGGCATTGGAATAGCAGCGCCCCAGACTCGCCCTGCGTCCGCTCAAGCTGCTCCGGCAGCCCGGAGGCGTAGCGCTCCAGCAGCTCAAGCAAGTCCTGCGAGGATGTGCGCGCGTCGCGCAGGTGGAACTGGACCGTCTGCCCCTCTTTCAGCATTTCGCCCACCGCTATCGCGCCGCGCTGCGCGTCAACGCCGATTATGTTGCGTATCAGAAAATCCCCCAGCTGCGGCCGGTCGTTCAGCTCATCCATCACAACGCCCAGGAAGAGCGAGTGCTGCGCCAGTTCGCGGTCTCGCTCGTCCAAACCGATGAATATCTCTTTGAGCGCCTCAAACGGCGTGCGCCCGTCCAGCTCCAGCAGGATGTTGCGGTTGCAGGCGGTTATGTGCAGCGTGTCCCCGATGGGGCGGCAGCCCTGCGCCACAACCGTGTCTATTCGCACATTGCCCGAAATCGCCAAGCCCGCCGTGCCGCTTGTGTGCGTCTCGCCGTCCAAGTACAGCGCGTTGCCGCCCGGCTGCGCCGCGCCGCTGGCAAGCCCGCCTATCTTTACCCCGCGCGGATATGCGTAGTCAAGCCCCATCAGCAGCCGCTCGCCCTGCATGCTGAACGGATCCGCCAGCAGCAAGAAGTGCGCCTCTTCCCCGATGGGCGCGCCGATTAGCGCGCCCCACTCGTCCGGCGGCGCGTCCCCGTCCGGCAGATCCTCGCCGTCTATGTGAAACGGCGTCAGGCTCACCCCCGGCAGATGCGCCGCCGTCAGCGCCAGCGCCTGCCGGTTTTCCACTTCTCGCGCCGCGCCTATGATGCCGCCGCCGCTGCATCCGATTAGCATAGCGCCTCCGAAACGCTCCGCAACAAGCGCGGGCAGCGCGGCGTACTCCCCCGCGTAGTGCGGCGATACGAACACAGCGACCAAATCCGCCGCCAAGCCGCCAAGCTCAGATAGCGCCTTGTCCGCGCACTCCCCAAAGGCGTCCGCCAGCGCCGCCCGCTCCGATACCGCTGAACTCCACTTCATAGCGCCCCCTCCGGTGTTTCGCATTAGGTCGTCGTCAGTTGCCAATTATCGTTCAGCGGTCGGATGGCGGGCTATCTGAACAGCGCCGCCGGCCGCTCAACCAGCTGCTGCAGCCGCCGGAAGAACGCCGCCGCGATAGCCCCGTCTATGACCTGGTGATCGCCCGTCAGGCTGAGCGTCATCATCTCGCGGATGACCACATCGCCGCCGCGCGCGACCGGCTTTTGAACGCCGCGCCCCACGCCCAGCAGCGCGTTCTGCGGCGGATTAAGTATCGGCGTAAAGCCATCAACCACGCCCAGCACGCTTATCGTGAATGTCCCCCCGCTTATGTCAGCGCCACCGAGCTTGCCCGCCCGCGCCCGCTCCGACAAGTCCCGCACGCCCGTCGCAATCTCGGCAACGCTCAAGCCCTGCACGCCGCGCAGCACAGGCACAATCAGCCCGTCGTCAAGCGCCACCGCAACGCCCATATTCACTTCGTCGAAGTACATCACATTCCCGTCAACCAGAATCGAGTTCAGCGCGGGAACGCGCTCCAGCGCCATAGCGCACGCCTTGATTAGGACGCTCGCCATTGTGATGGTCGCGCCGCTTTCCCGCGCCGCCTCGCGCCGCAGCCGCTGCGCCTCGGTAATATCCACTTCCAAGAAGTACGACAGCTGCGCGGCGTTGGCGAGGCTGTTTCGCATATTTTGGGCGATGCTGCGCCGCATCCCCGACAGCGGCTCTACCCGCGAGGGCTGCGGCAATCCGGGGGGAATAGCCGGCGCCGATGCCCGCTGCTGTTGTTCGTGATGCGCCCGCACATCCGCGTCCACTACGCGCCCGCGCGGACCCGTGGGCGCAACCTGCGATATGTCAACGCCAAGCCTTGCCGCAAGCCGCCGAGCGCCGGGCGTGGACGGCACGACATCGCCGCTGCCACGCGACGGGCGCTGAGACGGCCTACGTCGCTGCGGCCCCGCGGCGACGGGCGTGGCGGCCGGCGCCGCGGGCGCAACCGGCTCAGGCGGCGACTCCCCCTCCGCCAGCAAATAGCCGATTACGCCGTCAACCTCAACCGTCGCCCCCTCATCCGCTACCGGATGAAACACGCCCGCCGAAGACGCCTCCAGCTCATAGTTGAGCTTCTCAGACTCGATCTCGGCCAGCGTATCCCCTTGCGCCACCTGATCGCCCTTTACCTTTAGCCACCTGGCGACCACGCCCTCTGTCATGAAATCGCCCAAGCGCGGCATCACGATTTGAACCGCCATCTCAATCAAACTCCCTGCTCTTGCGCGCCTAGCCAAGCGCGAATATGCCGCCCCGCCAAGCGCTTTGGCGGCGGGGCGTCCGCTTGCCGAAATCCTATCGCCGCCTACTCCAGCGTCTCCAGCGCCGCCGCTACAACCTGCTCTTTCGTAGGCACGAACAGCGCCTCCAGCGGGCGGCTGTACGGCACCGATGTGTGCGGCGGCGTTACCCGCTTGGGCGGCGCGTCCAAATAGTCAAACGCCTCCTCCGCCACAAGCGCCGCTATGTCCCCCGCCATGCTGCAGCGCGGGTAGTCCTCATCTACTATCACTATCCGCCGCGTCTTGCGAACCGACTCCAGTATCGCCTCATCGTCCATCGGCGACAGCGACAGCAAGTCTATCACCTCAGCCGAATACCCCTGCGCCGCCAAATCGTCCGCCGCCTGCAGGCAGGTCTGCGTCATAAGGCTGATGCCCAGCAGCGTCACGTCAGTCCCTTCCCTTGCCACATCCGCCTTGCCCAGCGGAACCGTGTATGATGTCTCAGGCACATCAACGTCAAAGCGGATGCCCATAAGCTGCCGGTTGTTGCAGATGATAACCGGATCATCGTCGCGGATGGCGGTGGCGAACAGCCCCTTGGCGTTGTACGGGTTGGACGGCGCGACCACCTTCAGCCCGGGGTAGTGCGTGAACACCGAGTACACGGTTTCGGAGTGTTGCGCCGCCGAGTTCGTTCCCGCGCCCGTTCCCGTCATAATCGTCAGCGGCACTTTGACCTTGCCCCCGAACATATAGTGAATCTTGGCGGCGTTGTTCAGTATCTGATCCCCGCACACGCCCAGAAAGCCCACATACATCAGATCCACCACCGGCCGCAGCCCGGTAGCCGCCGCGCCCACGCCCGCGCCCACAAAGCCCGACTCGGCGATGGGCGTGTCGCGGATGCGCGCAGGCCCAAAGTCCCCGATGAGGCCCTTAGTCAGCCGCATAGGCCCGCCCCAGGCGTCCTGAAAGTCCTCCCGCTCGCCGCCGCCCGCGATGTCCTCCCCCATTATGATCACCGACGGATCCCGCTCCAGCTCCTGCCGCAGCGCCTCATTGACCGCCTGTATGTACGAAAGCCGCCTAATCCCCGTCTGAGTTGTCATTGCCTCTGCTCCTAATCGCTTATGCCTTAACTTGCTTATGTCTAACTTAGCCGTATCCGCTAATCTTCCCCAAAAAGCTTTGCCTACTTTTTCAAAAGCAGCGCCCCCCTTATCGCCCTATTGCCTCTGACACACCACCACGCACTCTTCCCGCATCGTATCCCCCGTCTTTCCCGCCACATTAGACGGGCTATTTCGCGCCGGCATCCGCTTATTCGGTATGTTACGCACAATCGTCTCTCTATGCGCGAACCCTTCCCGCTCAAACGCCCTTGCCACAAACTCGTCGGTGGCGAGCCGAACCCCCTTCACCCGCCGATTGCCCACCACATAGCAGACCTTCGCCGCATCCGACATCGCGCTTGCCACGCCGCGTATGCTGCTTTGCAAGTCTATGTAAAACGCCGCCACCTGCCTTGCCCGCCTATCGTCAATCGCCCGTATTCGCTCCAGCGCATCCGCTATCGGGCCCGCCTCGAATTCCCCCTCGTCTTTCGCCGCGCCGCCCATAGACAGCCGGTCAACCCTATCGTCCGGCAGCCCAATCCACTGCGCCGACAGCCTTGAAAACTGCCCATACGCCACCGTGGTGGACGAATCGCCATATGGCGGCGATGTTATCACAAGGTCAAACGGCGCGCCCGGCGGCAGATCCCCCTCAGCCGTATTCGCGCCCGAAACCCGCACATCCACATCCCGCCGCCGCGCCATATAATCCGCCAAGCCCGCCCTGTTTCGCGCCAGCTTAGTCAGAAATATGGACACCGCGTCCGGCTTGAACCCCGCCATCCTATCCGCCGCCATACGCACAAGCTTAAACTCCCCATTCTTGGTATATGAGCAATCCCGAACCGTCTCCGAAAACGCCACCCAAAAGAACCGCCGAACCGCGCAATCTTGCTCCGCGGCGATAGCCTGCCGCAGCGCCGCCAGCCACCGCGAAACCTCATCCGAGAACCAGTATTCCCTATTCAGCACCGGCGGCACATCCGCGCTCGGAGGCCCGCCGCTTGCCCCATACCCAAACAGCGTTTCGCGCAAAGCCGCCATCCGCGCATCCAGCGCATCCAAGCGCGCCGGCGTCGTCTTAGCCTCCGCTATCAGCCTTGCCAGCGGATTTATATCGCAGCCAACCGCATCCATCCCGAACAGCGACGCCTCCACCAGCGAAGTCCCCGTCCCGCAATACGGATCCAGCAGCCGCATCCCCGGCGTCCCGTGCCGCGCCAGCAGCCGCCTAGCCACCTGCGGTATCATCATCGCCGGATAATTATGAAAGCAATGCGTGAACTCTTTCGTGTTCGCATTGCGATAATCCCACGTATTATCCGCCCGTTTCGTCATCGTATCGGCAACCATCCCGCCCCTCTTTGCCTATCATCCGATTGGATTGCCATCATCTCACCCCCCATCTAGTCAGCATGCCCTCCCTCAGCGACATATCGCGCCGCTGAGGGATAAACTTTCGCGCGCCGTCCGGCCCGGCATATTCGCAGAGCAAGCCTGCCCCCTAATGCCTTCCCTACCGATACGACACATACACATCCGTAGTCAGCTCATCCGCCTCCGGGAACGGGCTGCCGTCCGCGAACTGCGTGGCAGCCGTCACCGCCGCCAGAGCGCCCGCCTCGATCGCCTCCAGATCCGCCTCAGTGGCATAGCCCCCGTCCGTCAGATGCGCGCGCATCCGCGCTATGCAGTCGCGCGCCTCGTAGTAGTCCTCCTCCTCTTGCGTGCGATAGCCCAGCGGATCGTCCGCCCCGAAATGCCCTTGGTAGCGATATGTTTGCGCCTCTATCAGCGTCGGCCCCTCGCCCGCTCGCGCGCGCGCCACCGCCTCGCGGCCGACCTCGTACATATCCAGCGCCGACTGCCCGTCCACAAGCACGCCCGGCATATCGTAGCCCGCCGCGCGATTGGCGACCGACCCGCCCGCAACCGCGTACTCAAACGGCGTGGACTCCGCGTAGCGGTTGTTCTCGCACACGAACAGCACCGGCAATTTCCAGATGCTGGCGAGATTCATCGCCTCATGCAAGCTGCCCTGGCTGCTCGCGCCGTCCCCGAAAAACACCACGCTCACCTGATCGCTGCCGCGCACCTTGGCGCTCAGCGCAACCCCCGTAGCCACAGGGATATTGGATCCCACAACCCCGTTGGCGCCCAGCATGCCCTTGTTGATGTCCGCGATGTGCATCGTGCCGCCCTTGCCCTTATTCGTCCCCGTCGCCTTGCCCAGCAGCTCCGCCATCATCTCATTCAGATCCACCCCCTTGGCGATGCAGTGGTGATGGCTGCGATGCGTCCCCAGCACATAGTCGTCATCGCGCAGATGCGCGCATATCCCCGTGGGAACCGCCTCCTGCCCGATAGACGAGTGCATCCCGCGCAGCTTGCCCGCATCCGCCTCGCGCCGCGACTGCTCCTCAAAGCGGCGTATCGTCACCATCGTCTCATACATCCACAGCAGCGCATCCCTATTCAGATCCGAATACACCGGCATTTTCGTCCTCCTCTTTGGCTTGTTTTTGACTTGCTTGGCTTGGCTCTTGGCTTAGATATTAGATTCGCGCCCGCGTCGCAAACCCACTATCCCGTTTGATTTGGCGTGATTATAGCAGAATACATCCCGTCGGTCAGCCGACCGCATTTTATCCGCCGACCCCGCCCTAAATCCCCGCGCAATCGCCCTCTCATATCCCCTGCCGCTATCCCCCCGCGCCGTGATTGTGTACAATCGTATCCGCCTAATCGGGATAGGCAACGCTAGTGGGAGATAATCGCAATGGCTATCCAACCAACCGAGCGGACGCGCATCCGCAACCACCCTGAGCGCGCCGTCCCCGCTGAGGCGGCGGACATCCTATCGCGCGGCAGCGTAGCCCACGCCGCCTTCGCCCAGGACGGCGAGCCGTATGTCATCCCCTTGTCCTACCACTACGACCCTGCCAGCCCTGAGCTCATCTACCTGCACGGATCCATCCGCAGCCGCGCGATGGCGGCGCTCGCCTCCGGCGCGCCCGTAAGCGTCTGCGTAACGCTCACCGATGGGCTAGTCTATTCCCGCAAAGCGATGAACCACTCCATAAACTACCGCAGCGTAATCCTATTCGGCTGCGGCCGCGAGATAACCGACCCCGCCCAAAAATACGCGCTCTTCGACGCAATGGTGCGCCGCTACTTCCCCGGCCGCGCCGTCGGCGCCGACTACAACGCGCCCCCCGACGCCGACCTAGGCGTAACCGCGCTTGTAGAAATCCGCATCCAAGAATGGAACGCCAAAGCCCGCCGCGGCGGCCCCACCGGCCCGGATGACGCCGACCCGGATGCGCCGGGATCCGCGGGCGTGGCGACGTTGCCGGCGCAGGATTTGCCGGTGTAGGGCGGCGGCGCATGGCAAATCCTATCTCGCCCTCACCCCACTATCCCATAACCGCGCGCCACCCCCAAAAGTTTGCCTACTTTTCCCAAAAGTAGCGGCTATACGCCATTACTGGACTACGCTTTGCCTTGCCCCTATCCGCTTGCCCTGCGTAAAATTGCGTGATATTGAAACTTTCAAGGATGCGCTATGTCCAACCGCGCAAAGCGACTGCTCAAAACATTCTTCAACGGCGGCGACGATTGCATGCTGATACGCGGCGCTTGCCAAAACATCTTGCCCCTTATCCCAAGCGAATCTGTGGACTGCGTCATCACCTCGCCGCCCTACTGGAACCAGCGCCGCTACGACGTTGACGCCAAAGAACGCCGCCTGCTGCTGGGCAACGAGCCGTCCCATCGCGAATACACGAGCAACCTAGTCGCGGTGTTCAGAGAAGTCCGCCGCGTTCTGACAAAAGGCGGTTCCCTATGGCTAAACCTAGGCGATAAGTATGTGAACAAGAACCTGACGGGCATCCCTTGGCGGGTGGCTATCGCGTTGCAGGACGATGGGTGGATATTGCGTAACGACATCATCTGGGATCAGATGAAAGGCACGCAGAGCGCGAAAGATCGCTTGCGCGACATACACGAGCATGTCTTTCATTTCGTCAAGCGCAAGAAATACTATTACGCGGCGGACGAAATCCGCATAGCCCCGCCCGTCAGGGCGCGCGACCGCAACGGCGCTATGGTATCCGCCACCGGCGTGAGCGGCAAAAAGTACCGCGAGCAGATCGCCAACTCCCCCGAACTTTCCCCCGCCGAAAGACGCAACGCAACGCAAGTCTTGGACGACGCCATAGATGAGATGCGGCGCGGCGAAATCGTTGACTTTCGGATGACCATCCGCGGATTCCAGCGCACATTCCACAGCGACAACGGCAATATCAGCGGCAGAGCCAAAGAACTCCAAGCCAAGGGACATTACATCCTGAAAATGCACGCCAAAGGACACTTGCCCTCCGACATATGGCGCATCGTCCCTGAGGACAGATGGCGCGGCGACGCACACTACGCCGTATTCCCCGAGGCGCTGCTTGAAAACCCGATAAAGGCGTCCTGCCCGCCCGGCGGCGTAGTCCTTGACCCGTTTTGCGGCACGGGCAGCGCAATGATAGCCGCCCTAAACCTGAACCGCCGCGCCATCGGCATAGAAATCAGCGCCCGCTACAAAGCCCTAGCAGAGGCGCGCCTATCGGAAGAGCGTTAGAAAACCCCCGACCTCACGCCCTTGGCATAGATGTTGTCGCGAAAGTCGGCCTCAGACGGGAACTCCCTAGTCTCCGCGCCTGCGATTATCCTGTTTATGCCCTCGGTATCAGTGCTCAGCGAGTTATGATAAGCCAATCGCCAGCGCCCCGCGTCAGCATCCCACTCCATCCTGAATGTAACGAAGTGTATGGCATCCTCGTCGCTGGCGTCGCGCAGCCCGCTCGTGTCCACTACACTCCGCAGGTATTCAATGGCGACATCTTGCACAACGAATACCAGTTTCTTGCCATTGCCCCAGCTCTCTACTACCCGCCCTTTCTTATAGACTTGCTGCATCATAGTCTTCAGGAATTCCATAGCCCAGTTAATGCCATAGGGATAACTTGTCCTGCTGAAAGCCCTGTTAGCCTTGAATTCCTGCACGGCGGCCCAAGGCGTTCCAGTCGTCCCCGCCGCTTGGAACTCCACGCACACAAAGTCCTCCACTGCTTGCCCGCCCGCATCCCGCTTGACCCCAACATAGTCCACGCTGCCGCCCACGCCCAGGCTGACTTCGCTAACCCACTCTATCGCGCCCACTGCGTCAGGCAAGTACAAGCCCTCAATCGCGCTGAAGACATCATTGTTCGCAAGAAACCTGTGCGGGCAAACGATTATCGGGCGAAACGCCTCAAGGAATCTGCCCCTGTATCCGAGACTGCACACGCCCACCTTGACCTCAGGCTCGCTCTTGCGCGGCTTCTTGCATATGTCCGCCAGAAACGGGCAATGTTGCTCCGCCAACGCCTGCGCGGCGTCATCCCCGCGATCCACATACGGGTATCCGAATATCTCAGTTGGATGCCTGCCAACTTGGGGTTCTGCCGCCATTGTCCAATCTCATTTCGCTTGCCAAACGCCGCTAACCGCGTGTCAACCGCGATTATACCAAATCCGCCCGCTCTTTCCACACAAAGAATTCCAACTTATACCTTAAACGCCAATCTTGAAAATCCTTATTGACATACACACCCGCTATCCCACGCCAGCGCGCGCCCATCCATACCCAAAAGTTCTTGCCCACTCTTTAGAAAAAGTAACAGTCCGCCTGCTATCGTCCGCCCGCAACCTAAATTGCCTATTTCGCGCCTTGCCGTGATACAATACGCCAAAGCATGGCAAAGCAGACGAACCGGAGGGTGATTGCACAAAATGAAACTAGCCCTACAAGCTGACCGACTCATCGACGGCACGGGCGCTCCCCCGCTGCCAAACGCCGCACTCGTCGTCGAAGACGGCAAAATCGCCGCCATCACCACCCAGGACGCGCTCCGAGCCGACCCCGAACTCGCCGGCATAGACCGCATCTCGGTCGGCGGCGGCAGCATAATGCCCGGCTTTATCGAGATGCACTCCCACATCCACTGCAGCGCCGAAGTGGACGCCTATCGCCACATCACCACCGAATCCGACCAGGTCTTCCTGATGCGCGCCGTGGGCGCCGCGCGCGCCGCGCTATCGTCCGGCGTAACCACTATGCGCGACCTCGGCGCCCGCAACCAAGTCGCCTTCCCCATCAAGCAAGCCATAGACGACGGCATCATCCCAGGCCCCCGCCTCATCGTAACCGGCACGCCCATCACCACCACAGGCGGCCACTGCAACTCATTCGGCACAGAGGCGGACACCGAAGACGAAGTCCTGCGCGCCGTGCGCCAGCAGTTCAAGCTAGGCGCGGGCTACATCAAAATAATGTCCACCGGCGGCGGATTCACCCCCGGCACAAACGTCCGCGCCCCCCAATATCCGGCGTCCACCCTCGCCGCCGCCGTGCGGGACGCCGAAAGGCTTGGCTTGCGCGTAGCCGCCCACTGCCACGCCGCCGCCGGCGTCCGCAACTGCGTAGAGGCGGGCATCCACAACCTCATCCACTGCTCCTGGCTGCACGCCGACCCCGCCCAAATGTACGACTACGACCCCGGCGTAGCCGACGAAATCGCCGCCAAGGGCATCTGGGTAGATCCCACGCTCGCGCTGCATCGCCTCAACCGGCTGCGCGGCCGCGTCACCGGCGGCTCCTCCGCCTCCGACCCGCAGCGCCGCTTCGAAATCCTGCGCGATATGTGGGACAGGGGCGTCAAATTCGTAACCGGCATGGACTCCGGCATGACCAACGCGCGCTTTGACGACTTCGCCCACATCCCGCAGGTGATGGTAGAAGAAATGGGCATCACCCCGATGGAGGCAATCGTCTGCTCCACCCAGACATCCGCCGAGTGCCTTGGCATAGAGCAAGAAACCGGCACCCTTGAAATCGGCAAATCCGCCGACATCGCCATAGTCAACGGCGACCCGTCCCGGGACATAACCGCTATGCACGACGTCAGCGCCATCATATCCCAGGGCGCCATAATCAAGCGCGACGGCAAGCTGCTGATATAGCCTGATATAGCCGCCGTCACTCCACCATCGGCTCAAAATCCGGCCCCGACATCGGCTCATAGCCCTTGTCCCAGCAGCCCTGCAGCTCAACCAAAACCCGCCGATTCGACGGCACGGGCATCGGGTTCACCCGCACAACCTTGGCGGAATAGCCGGGCTTGGGCGACTCAGCCATCCCCTTCACCAAGTCGTCCACAAAGTAACGGGGCGTCCACCCAATCATATGGTAGTCATCCTTTGTCTGGATCTGCACAGCAAAGCCAGTCGCCGGATTGTTTGACTCTATCGCTACTTGCAGTTCTTCATCCGGACGTAGACTTTCAATCCGCTTAATCGCCGCCTCGCTCACGTAACGCCAGCCATGCAGAAAAAATCTGCAGGTGAACTCACCATCCGGGCGCATTATGATTTTCGGAAACACCTCGTAGGGATCCGTTACCCGCCGCCCGCCGCTGACCGACAGAATTTCAATCTGATCCGGCGTTTCTGATAAATCTAGACTGCATATGTAGGATGCAAAGTCCGGCCTTTTCTCAGACATCACCCGATTCCTGAAAATCGGGAACAACACTGGCGAGCGGTAGTCCCTGTTCAAGTCAGGAAACTCAAACAGCAATGGAAACTTTGCTTTACTCTTTGCGCGCTCAGCCCCTCCAATGTAGCGAAAGCGATAATCCGGGCGCTCTGTGTCAGCGTCAAGCCGCCCAACGGGAAACCACTCCCGCGAACCTTCCCGTTTATCCCGCTTATTCCGCCAAGCCAGAAATAGCGTCTTTGCGCTCATCCCAAAATCTCCCGTAACTTATTTAGATTAAACCGCATCAACGCGATTGCGAATTTCCTAGCCGCATCGGACATCCAGTCCGCGGGAATTCTCTCTGCGACATCGCTCAACGCATCCTCGCTTACATTCTGTACGCGCATCCGCGACGAATTAAACAGAGCAGGGTAAGTCTCAGTTGCCAGCCTAACAAGATTGAGCGGACTAGGCGCAACGCTATCATCACTTGACCAGTATATGCCACCACTTCCTCTTTTGCCCACGCCTACTGCATAGGAGCCTATGCGATCTTCTGACAACAGCAACTCACGCCTCCTATCCTGCAGCTCATGCCCCAGGCACGACGCATGGTCGTAAGACGGCGCTATGCGAGTCAAACCGCTACCGTCGTCACTCACCAGCAACCCCCAATTCTCATGATGTCGGTCGGTGTTTCCTACAAGAGCATCCAACGTCAGATACTCTGCGAATTGCGCCTTCGCCGCCGCGCTTTCCACAGAATTTTCGAACACCTCATCCAACGCCAACCAAATGTTACTCAGCGTATGATGAGGTTGCCGAAATCGCACTGCTTTCGTATCGTAATCTGGCATTATCAGAGGAAGTATATCATTGCCGTGGGATAGCCTGTTCACGCCTTCTTCTGTAAATGACTCCGATACGCAACCCTTGTATCCAGATCGAGCTGCAAACTCAGCGGGCGTATTCTCAAAGGTGGCAAGCTCAACCCGCGCGTGTGGAACGCCAAGCAACCCGGCCACCTCTGCGGCAATCTTCTCCGCCCAATGCTCGCCCGACTCTCTTCGGATTGGATATTTGAACAACCACTTCCTTTGCGCGTCCGACTGGCGAAACCAGAATTTAGGCTTGCTGCCCATCGTTTCGTCGTCCACCGCATCCGGATCAAGCAACCACTCTCGCAACACCCTGATCACCAGATACGATTCAGGCGTCACATCCACGTCCCCTTCTCCTTTACCCCACCCGCTCAAAGATAGTCGCCACCCCCTGCCCGCCGCCCACGCACATCGTCACCAGCCCAACCTCATCATCCCGCAGTGCTATCTCCTCCATCAACTTCACCGTCATTATCGCGCCCGTAGCCCCTACCGGATGCCCTAGGCTGATGCCGCTGCCGTTCACATTCGTCCTGTCCATGTCCATATCCAGCTCGCGGATGCAGTACAGCGCCTGCGCTGCGAATGCCTCGTTCAGCTCTATCAGATCCACATCCCCGATTTCCATACCCGCCTTCCCAAGCGCCTTTCGCACAGCGGGAACGGGACCAGTCCCCATTATCGCCGGCTCCACGCCCGCCACGCCGCGCGAATGCCAGCGCAGCCTCGGCCGCAGCCCCAGCTCAGCCGCCTTCGCCGCCGACATTATCACCACAGCCGCCGCGCCGTCGTTGATGCTGGATGCGTTGCCCGCCGTAACGCTGCCGTCCGGCTTGAACACCGGCCGCAGCGTCGCAAGCCTATCCAGCGTGGTATCCGCGCGCGGCCCCTCGTCCTGCGACACCACAACCGGATCCCCGCGCCGCTGCGCCACGCTCACCGGCGTTATCTGCTCGCTGAACCGCCCGTTCTGAATAGCCGCCACCGCCCGCTGATGGCTCATCAGCGCCATAGCGTCCTGATCCTCGCGGCTCACCTCAAACCGCTCCGCCACATTCTCCGCCGTAACCCCCATATGATACCGATTCACAGGGCAACCAAGCCCCTCAATCAGCCCGTCCCGCATCGTGGCGTCGCCCATACGCAACCCGTCAAAGCGCGCGCGATAATCCATCATATACGGCGCCTGGCTCATATTCTCGATGCCGCCCGCGACCGCGATGTCCACCTCGCCCGTGCGAACCAGCTGCGCCGCCATATTGATAGCCTCCAGCCCGGACGAACACTGCCGGTTCACCGCGATAGTCGGCGTTTCTTGCGGAATCCCCGCCTTCAGCGCAGCCAGCCGCGCCGCGTAGCCCGCCTCCTGCGCCTGCAGCGCGTTGCCCAGCGCCACCTCCTCCACCTGCTCCGGCGAAATCCCCGCCCGCTCCAGCGCCGCCTTGATAGCCTCCGCCCCCAAATCCGGCGCCGACACATCCTTGAAAGCCCCCCCGAACCTGCCCACCGGCGTCCGCGCCCCGCTAACGATTACCGCATCCTGCATTGCTCTATCCCCCTGTCGTCCTGTATGTCTTTGACTTGCGTATATGAGCGCGCCTTATCTCGCCGCGCCGCCCCTACATCCTACCACTTTGCCCGCCTCTATGATAATCCCGCCCTCGCCTACTCCGCCGTCCTTCCCCCGTCAATCACCAACTCGCTCCCCGTAACAAACGCCGACTCGTCCGACGCCAGATACAGCACCCCGTAGGCTATCTCATCCGGCTTGCCCGCCCTGCCCAGCGGCACATCCTGCGGCCTGCGGCTGCGCGCCACCGCCAGCGATGACGCCAGCATATCGGTATCCACCGGCCCCGGATGCACCGAATTCACGCGGATATTATCCTTGGCGTACTGAATCGCCGCCGCCTTCGTGAAAATCCGAACCGCGCCTTTGGAGGCGTGATACGCCGTATTGCGCTCGCTGCCCGTGATGCCCGCGCCCGACGATATGTTGATGATAGAGCCGCCGCCCGCCCGCCGCATCTCGCCGACCACGCTCTTCACGCCCAAAAACGTCCCTGTGGCGTTCACATCCATAACCTCATCCCAAATCGCCTCAGTCGTATCTAGCAGCCGCTCCGTCCGCAAAATCGCCGCGTTATTCACCAGCACGTCCACCTTCCCAAACCGCGCCGCCGCCGCCTTGACCGTATCCCGCCAGCTCTCCTCATCCGTAACATCCAGCCTTGCGAACACCGCCTCGCCGCCGCTCGCGGTTATCTCAGCCACCACCCGTATGCCCGCCATCTCCAGCAGATCCCCCACAACCACCTTCGCCCCTTCCCTTGCGAACAGCCTGGCCTCCGCCGCGCCCATCCCGCGCGCGCCCCCGCTCACAATCGCAACCTTGCCCTCAAGCCGCATAACGCCCGCCTTTCCCATTATCCGATGCGCCGCCTATCCCCCCCAAACCCGCATCCCCCAACACGCCAACCCTATCACCGCCATATGCCCGCGTCAACCGCAACCGCATCGTCCCCATACGCTAATCCAATCCGCGGCATAGCCGCCCCTCAAAAATTTTCGCTTACTTTTTTACAAAAAATAGATCCCCCGCGCACTCTATCCACCCGCGCCAATTTATTCCCCAAGCGTCAATTCTGGTATAGTCTAAGCTCACAAATCTCACCATATCTTACTTGCGGATGAAACGGACACACCAAACCGATATGACACCGATTGCGCGGCTCGCGCGCCGCATAGCCCGCTTGCCTGCAGCCGTCCTTACCGCCTGCGCCGCAATCTGCCTAGCCCTAGCCGCCGCCTGCGCCCAACCACCCCTGCCCCAAGCCACGCCCTTGCCCGCCACGCCCACGCATGCGCCTTTGCCATCCCCGCCGCCTGAGCCCGCGCCCGCGCAACCCGCGCGCCTGCCTGCCGCGCCCGCGCCTCCGAGCGTCGCTATCCCCACGCCCACTGCCCCTTTGCCGCCCACGCCCACGCCATCCCTGCAACCAACCCTTGCCCCCGCCGACGTCGCCTTCACGCAGATAAGCGTCGGCAAAACCCACGCCTGCGGCCTGCGCGAAAACGGCGCAGCCCTCTGCTGGGGACGCGACCACCATGGACATGGCAGCCGAGACGTCCCAGCCGAAACCGCCTTTCGCCAAATAGCCGCAGGGTTGCACTTCACCTGCGGCCTGCGCCAAGACGGAACTATCGCCTGCTGGGGACTGAATTCGGACGGCCAAGCCTCGCCGCCACAAGGCGCGTTCAGCGAGATAGCGGCAAGCGGAGGATACGCCTGCGCCATTCCCATATCATCGCAAGGCGCGCCGCCCGCGCTTACATGCTGGGGAGGCGCATTCCCAAACGGCGCTGAAACGTTGCCGATGGGCGCCACCATTTCCGGTATTCAAGCCGGAGGAGGTTCTATCTGCGGGCTGACGCCGCAAGCCGATGTAGCTTGCTTGTCAATAGATAGCCGCTTGACTGAAATAATCCCCGGCCCTTTCACCAGTTTGGGCGTGGGCTTGCACCACGTCTGCGCGCTGCGCGAGGACGGCAGCGCCTTTTGCCAAGGCGACAATGAGCATTTCCAAGCAACGCCGCCATCCACCAAATTCGTCCAAATCGCCGCCGGTTGGCGTTACAGTTGCGGCATAACCCGCGCCGGTCGTATAGAGTGCTGGGGTAGCGGACGCGCCGCCGCTCCGGGCGAGCGCCTCGCCGCGCCCGGCGGCGAATTCGTAGCCATCAGCAGCGCTTGGCGTGATTCCTGCGCCCTCCGCCCCAACCGTCGCGTCGCCTGCTGGACCACGCCCGACTACCTGCCCTCCATCCTTGTCCCCGAAATCGTCAACCTATCCGACAACGTCTCCCCTGCGTTTGGCGGCGCTGAATTCAACGCGCCCGTGGACATCTTCCCTTGGCCAAGCGGCGGGCTTGCAGTCGTTGACCGCGAGGGCGTCATCGCCGCGCATCACGACGATCCCAACGCGCCGCCGCCGCAACCCATACTAGATCTGACCGAAGATGTTGTCTGTTGTCTAGGCCAAAACGGCATACTCAGCGCGGCGCTAGACCCGAGGTTTGACGAATTCCCATTCCTCTACGTGTGGTACAGCGCGGCGGCGGACGATGCGACTAACGAGGGAACGCCCGGCTACGTGGGACGGCTATCGCGCTTTCGCGTCAACCGCGGATCCGCGCTCAAAAACTCCGAGCTGGTCATCCTAGAGGCGCATATGCCCACTCAAAGCCATATGGGCGGCGCTATCCGATTTGGCGCGGACGGCATGCTCTATCTCGGCATCGGCGACGACGGAACGCCGCCCAACTCTCAAGCCCTTGACAAGCTATCGGGCAAAATCATCCGCATAGACACGCGCGGCGCAACCGCGGAGCGCCCCTACCGCATCCCGCCCGACAACCCCTTTGCGGACACCCCCGGCGCGCGCCCCGAAATATGGGCATACGGCCTGCGAAACCCCTGGCGCATGGCATTCGACCCCGCGAATCCCGCCAACCTGTTCGTCGCAGACGTAGGCGAAAGCGCTCACGAGGAAGTGTCCATAGCCACCGCCGGCGCGAACCTCGGCTGGCCGCTATGCGAGGCTAACACCTGCCAAGAATCGCTAGACACCGCCGCTGTCGCCAACCTTACCTCGCCCGTCGTCACATACGACAGAGACGTCGGCTGCGCCATCATCGGCGGCGTAACCGTCCCATGGCTGGACGACGGTTTCATATTCAGCGACCTATGCTCCCGCCGCGTGTGGCTGCTAGAGCGGGATAGCCCGCCCGATAACGCCCAAGACGCCTCCCAAGCCTGGCGTATGCGCGAAATAGCCGACCTATCGGAATCGGCGCGCAACATAATCGCCTTTGGCGTGGGCGCTGACGGCAGCGTATATGCGCTGCCGCGCACAGGCGCGATACTGCGCTTGTACCCGGATCCGGCCGAATAGCGGGCTTTTCGCGCGCGCCATACGCCAATGCCGCCGCCCTCGTGCCAATCCACCATTCCCCCCTAACAATCCCTATCCCACAATGCTATAATCCCCGCCAACGCGCCAACAACAACACACCCCCAACCCCGCTACCAACCCACACAAAGGCCCCCCCAATGCCATCCCCCTACTCCGCCATCATCATCGGCGGCGGCCACAACGGCCTAGTCGCCGCCAACTACCTCGCCCGCGCAGGCAACCGCGTCCTCGTGCTGGAGCGCCGCGACTTTGTGGGCGGCGCTTGCATCACTGAGGAACTCTTCCCCGGCTTTCGCGTGTCCAGCTGCGCCTACATCTGCCACTTGCTGCAGGACAAGGTTATCAACGACCTGCGGCTGCGCGATTATGGGCTGCACATATACTCCATAGATCCCGTCAGTTTCACGCCGCTGCCCGGCGAGCGCGGCTTGCTGCGCTGGCACGACGACGAGCGCACAGCCGAGAGCATCGCCCGCATATCGCCGCCGGACGCCGCGCGCTACCGCGATTGGACGGCGTTCTGGCGGCGCGCGGGCGGCATCATCCAACGCTACTTTCTGTCCGACCCGCCCACGCTCGCCCAGATCGCCGTCGACCTGCGCGGCACGGCCGACGAACCCGTCTTTGAGCGCATGCTCACCGGCAATATGCGCGATCTGGTGGAAGAGCATTTCCAATCCCCGCTGATACGCGGCTGCTTTATTGACGCCCAAGACGCCGGCGACCCGCGCGCGCCGGGCAGCGTTTTGGCGTGCGCCTATATCCGCAGCGACATCCTGACGCCGCGCGAAAATTTCGGCATCCCCAAAGGCGGCATGGGCGCTATCACCCAAGCTATGGCGCAATCCGCACAAGCGCAAGGCGTGGAAATCCGAACCAACGCGCCCGTTCAGCGCATCCTAGTCCGCGATGGCAACGCATGCGGCGTCCTGCTTGAAAGCGGCGAGCGCATCTACGCCGACGCCGTCCTGTCCAACGCCGACCCCAAGCGCACATACCTATCCCTGCTTGACCCAAATGACGCGCCGCCCGCGCTGCTCGCCGAAATCCGCCGCCTCAAAACCGATGTGTCCTACCTGAAGTTTCACTGCGCTATGAGCGACCTGCCCGACTTCTCCGCATACCTAGCCGACGACTACGACCCCAAAGCGCTCGCCTACATCCGCATCTGCCCATCCATAGAATACTTCGAGCAGAGCTGGCAGGACGCGCGCAGCGGCATCCCGTCAACCTGCCCGGTTATGTTCATCCAAATCCCGACGGTATATGACGATACGCTGACGCCGCCCGGCAAGCATGTGATGTCGGTGTGGGTGATGTACGCGCCCGTGCGACTGCGCGAGGGATCGTGGGAGCAAGCCCGCCAAGCCGTTGGCGAGCGCCTTGTGGACGCCATAGCCGAGTACGCGCCCAACTTCCGCGATGTGCTGCTGGACTGGCAGCTCTTCACTCCCGCCGACTTGGAAGAGCGCGTTGGCTTGACGGACGGCAACATCCGCCACATCGACATATCATCCCAGCAACTATTCGCCCAGCGCCCCAGCCGCGCGCTCGCGGGCTACCGCTCCCCTATCGCCAACCTCTACCTATGCGGCGCAGGCGCCCACCCCGGCGGCGAAGTCACCGGCGCGCCAGGCCACAACGCCGCCCACACCTTGCTCCGAGATTGGGAACAAGCCATATAAACGCAACCGCATTTCGCTTTCCGGCATTTGATTTCCAACAAGCGACATCCGATAATCCTACCCTAAATTCCCCCAAAATTGCCTACTTTATTCCAAAAAAGCAGCATCCCTCCTCTATACATACGCTACACATACGCCTAGCGCGCATCACGGAGAACCCCCAATGCCATCCACCGACCTATGCTTTCTAACCGCCTGCGAACTATCCCAACGCATCCGCGCCAAGCAAATCTCCGCCGTAGAGGTTATGCAAGCCCACCTAGCCCAAATCGACCGCGTCAACCCGCAGGTCAACGCCATCGTAACCTATCACCCTGAGCGCGCCCTAGCCCAAGCGCGCGAGGCAGACGCCGCCCTAGCGCGCGGCGATTCCGTCGGCCCCCTGCACGGCATCCCCGTCGCCCACAAAGACCTTACCGACACCGCCGGCGTCCGCACAACCTACGGCTCGCCCATCTACGCCGACCACATCCCCGACCGAGACGCGCTCATCGTAGAGCGCCTCAAGCGCGCCGGCGCAATCTCGGTCGGCAAAACCAACACGCCCGAATTTGGCGCCGGCTCGCAGACATTCAACGAAGTATTCGGCGCAACCCTCAACCCTTATGATCTCACGAAAACCTGCGGCGGCAGCAGCGGCGGCGCGGCGGTGGCATTGGCTTGCGGCATGCTGCCCATAGCCGACGGCAGCGACCTCGGCGGCTCGCTGCGAAACCCCGCCAACTTCTGCAACGTCGTAGGCTTGCGCCCCGCCATAGGCAGAGTCCCCGTCTATCCCGCGCCTATGCCCTGGTCGCAGCTCAGCGTCCAAGGCCCAATGGCGCGAACCGTGCAGGACGCCGCCCTAATGCTCAGCGCCATCGCCGGCCCCGACCCGCGCTCGCCCATAGGCATAGAGCGGCCCGGCGCGTCATTCAACCCGCTCGCCAACCCGCTAGAGCGCTCATTCGCGGGCGTCCGCGTGGCGTGGGGCGGCGATATGAACGGCTTGCCCTTTGACCCGCGCATAACATCGGTCATAGAAAGCCGCCGCGCCGTATTCCAAGACATCGGCTGCCTGGTAGAAGACGCCTGCCCCGACTTCGCGGGCGCAAACGACGCCTTCATGACGATGCGCGCGCTGGGAATGGCGGCAAGCCGAGCGGGAATGCTCAAAACCCACCACCACCTGCTCAAAGACACCGTCATCTGGAACATAGAACAGGGCTTGCGCCTAACCGCCGCCGAGATAGGCGACGCCGAAACCAAGCGCGCCGCCCTCTACGACCGCATGCGCCGCTTTATGGAAACCTACGAATTCATCATCTTCCCCGTCAGCCAGCGCCCGCCCTTCGCCGTCAGCCAGCCATACCCAACCCACATAAACGACACTCCCATGCAAAACTACATAGATTGGATGCGCTCCTGCTACTACATCACCGCCACCGGCCACCCCGCCATATCCGTCCCCTGCGGATTCACCCCCGACGGCTTGCCCGTAGGCATCCAAATAGTAGGCCGCCACCGCGCCGAGCGCGCCGTCCTCCAGCTGGCATACGCCTTCCAGGAGGCGACCGGAGCCTGGCGGCGGCGCCCGCCTCTCGCCGCATAGCGTCGCGCCCTGCCACAACCTCACATTGCTATCGCAAAGAAACCACTGCTAAAATAAACGCAATTCACCAATGTGAAGGGGGATGGTCTGCCCATCGCAGAAAGGGAGGCAGACAAGCCTCCTAATTTCTATTCAGCAGTACCCACAGCCGCATCCTCTAACCGCCCTTTGTGCCATTGCCGCCCCAAGGTATTCTCAGGATGCAGTGCTTATATGATATACTTGCCCTAAACCGCTCCGAAACGTCTGAGAGGCAGGTGGCGCTATGGCAAGACAAAGAGTGTACAGGCACGATAATCTATGCCCGAAATGCGGCTCGAATTGGGTCAAAAAAGACGGCCACTCGCGCGGCAAGCAGCAATTCAAATGCAACCAGTGCGGCAAAAAGCATCAAGAGGGCGCGAAGCATCGGTTCACTGACGAACAGAAAGAGCAAGCGGTGAAGATGTGCGCCGAGGGGATGAGCCTATCGGCGACAGCCCGCGTGATGGGCGCGAGCATACCCACGGTAAGCGAGTGGGTTAAAAAAAGGGGGCCTTGGCGACCGAGCGTCTAACGCGGTTTATGTCGTGGCGGACAAGCGGTCGTCAAGATAGCGTCCGCGCGTCTATTGTGGCGTTTGATGAGATGTGGACATACTGGGAAGTAAGGCGCGGCAAGGGGCGCAAAGACCTTTGGATATGGACTGCGGTGGTGGAAGAGCGGGACGGTATCCGCTGGCGGATGTATGAAGTGGGCGGCAGGGACTTGTCTGCATTCTCGCGCTTGTTGGATAGGCTGCCGGGCGCTGATAGGTACGAGACCGACGCCTATCCGGTGTACGAATGGCTGCCGCGCGACAGGCATGTGGTAGGCAAAGGCGGAGCGGTGAACTGGAACGAAGGGCTGCACTCCAAGTTGCGTAGCAAGCTGAACCGGCTTGTGAGGCGGACAAAGGGCTACACAAAGAGCGTTGAGATGCTGAAACATCTGCTGGCGATAGTGTTTGAGGAATGCCTAAACCAGTCCCTCAAACACATTAACACTGCACACTGAGAATACCCCGCCCCAAATCACCCTTGACAAGGCGCGCGCCAACCCTTTATCCTTGTTATCTAGACAGTCTGGCGGCTCCCATAGTAGAGTTGGAGCGTGGACTGGATTAGTAGTGGGGGCCTGCGGGCCCCTTTTTTCTTGTGCGCCTCTGGAGTTCATAAATGTCGCGCATTGCCGTATTCGTTGACGCCGGTTATCTATACGCGGCCGGATCCGTTGCTATCATCGGGACAACTTTACACCGCAACGAGATAGAGTTGCGTAGAGTTGAAACTATTGAAAAGCTGCGTATTGCGGCGCGCGATAGAACTCCCGGCGCAACATTGCTCCGAATCTACTGGTACGACGGGGTGCCTCCTACGGGGCCTTCCAATGTGCAGCGAAGCCTCGCCGATATGGATGATGTGAAACTGAGGCTTGGCACAATAAATCCATCAGGCCAGCAAAAGGGCGTGGATTCGCTGATTGTCACCGACATGGTCGAACTAGCGCGCAATCGCGCCATCACGGATGCGGTTCTTATGTCCGGCGACGAGGACGTCAGAATCGGAGTGCAGATAGCCCAGAGTTTCGGCGTCCGCGTTCATCTGCTTGGCATTGAGCCAAGCCGCGGCAATCAAGCCCGTTCCCTACGACAGGAATCCGATACCACCGCCGAATGGAGCAAAGCCGATATTGGTGAAATTCTAACTCTTGCATCCCGATTTGATGCCAGTCCCCCTTCGCGCGCGGTCACGGAAATCCCTGCGATAGACGCTCGCACAGATTTGGATTTGATTGTTGATGAATTCGTTGCGTCGCGCAACCGAAACGATCTTATGCAAATTAAGCTTGCGCCGGGTTCTAGATTGCCGCGCAGTCTTGACGCCCCGCTACTGGCAATCGCCTCAAGACAAATCAAGCGAGCCCTGAGTGAGGATGAAAAGATACATCTCCGCAACAGGCTTATAGAGCATGCCGCCGCCCTCGCCCAATCTGACTAACCCGCCCCCGCACATCAGTCCCCCCGACGCCCCAACCCCTCAATCCCCCTAAAATCCCTCCATTGTTATAAAATAACGGAGGGATTATCTTTACCCATCTATCCGAACCCACACCAGCCACATCACCCACACCACCCGAAAGGTGCGCCATGACCCAAATCCTCTGCTACTCCGACAGCTACCTCCGCGAATTCCACGCCGCCATCACCGCCGTCTCGCCCAAAGGCGTCGTCCTCGACCAAACCGCTTTCTACCCGGGCGGCGGAGGGCAGCCCGCCGATACCGGCGCGCTATACCTCGCCGACGACATGGCCCCCGCCGATACCAATGCGCTCACCGATGCAGACGCGCTATATCTCGCCGATAACGCCGGCGCCGCGCCCGGCGCCCAATACCGCGTCAAAAAGATCTCCCGCCAGGATGGCAAGCTCATACACGAACTCGACGCAGCGCCCGACCAGATGCCACCCGTCGGCGCGGCGGTGCGCGGCGCTATCGATTGGGAGCGCCGATACCTGCTTATGCGGACGCATACGGCGCTGCATATTCTCTGCGGCGTGGTTTGGCGCGATTATGGCGCGCAGGTTACGGGCGGCAATATGCAGCCGGGCAGCGCGCGGATGGACTTTGAACTCGCCAATATGTCCGCCGATTTCGCGGAGCGCATGGGCGAGCTGGTTAATCAAGAAGTCCAAGCCGCGCGGCCTATCGAAGTCAAGACGCTGCCAAGGGAAGAGGCGTTTCAGATCCCCGATCTCATCCGCACTAAGATAAATCTGCTGCCGCCCGCAATCAAAGAGGTTCGCACGGTCAATATCGTGGGGCTTGATTTGCAGGCGGACGGCGGCACGCATGTCGCCAACACCGGCGAAGTCGGCGCTATCAGCATTGTGGGACACGAAAGCAAGGGGCGCATCAATAAGCGCCTGCGTATCCGCCTTGATCCCTAATCGCCAAGCCCGCCGCTCAGCCCGCCCTCAGATAGCCCCAAGCCGCAAGGAGGCTTTGCTATGGTTGACCTCACCCGCCACTCCGAACTCGTAGTTCGGCAGCAAACCGAGATGCTGGAAGTCTTCACGACCTTTGAATCCGCCAACCGATACAGCGTCCATACCCCGGATGGCGCGCAGCTGCTGTACGCCTACGAAGAGTCGGGCGACATCCGCCGCCAATTTATGGGGACGCATCGCCCGCTGTCCATTCATGTGGTTGACGGCGATAACCAACCCGTCCTGTTGGCGCAGCGCGACTTCTTCTGGCTCACATCACACCTGCGCGTCAGCGAGCGCGGCAGACCCATCGGCGCCCTCAGGCGGCGCTTTGCCATCAACCGCAAGTTCACGCTGGAAGACGCCAACAATCGCCCCTTGGGGATGCTGCAGGGCAACATCTTTCGCCCCAACACATTCATCGCGCGCGGCGCGCAGGGCAACGAACTCGCCCGCATCACCAAGCAGTGGGGCGGCATGAGCCGCGAAATGTTCACCGACGCCGATACCTTTCACCTAGAGTTCAACCCCGCCGCCGCAAGCCAAGACTTCCGGCTGCTTATGCTCGCCGCCGCTTTCGCAACCGACCTGGATTTCTTTGAGCAGAAAGGCTAGGGGGCAATTGGGATAGCGGCGCCCGGCGCGTGAAGAGATAGCCGTTATCCCCAAGCGATAGTCGGCTATTACCGCGCCCCCCGCAGCCGCGGATCCAGCGTATCCCTCAGCGCGTCCCCCACGAAGTTGAACGCCAGCACAACCAGGAATATCGTAGCGCCCGGCGTGAATGTGAGCCATGGCGCGAGGTCGACTACCTCAAACGCATGCCGCAGCATCCCGCCCCAGGTCGGCGTGGGCGGCTTGACGCCTACGCCCAAGAAACTCAGCGACGCCTCCAGCAGTATCGCCGCGCCAAACGCGATTGACGCCTGCACTATCACCGGCGCGAGGCAGTTCGGTATCAGATGCGCCGCTATGATACGCAGCGGCTTTGCGCCAAGCGCCACCGCCGCGACCACATAGTCGCGCTCTTTCACAGACAGCACCTGCGCCCGTATCAGCCGCGCCACAGCGGGCGTGAACACCAGCCCGATTACCAGGATGATGTTTCGCATCGCGCCGCCCGTAGCCGCCACCAGCGCCAGCGCCAGCACTATGTTCGGGAACGCCGCCAGCGCGTCCATCACCCGCATCAGCGCCTCGTCCGTCCACTTGCCCGCCCAGCCGGATATTGTGCCTATCGCTATGCCCGCCACTACCGCGATGCCCACGCCCGCGCCGCCGATTGTCAGCGATACCCGCGCGCCGTATATCAGCCGCGCCAGCTGATCCCGCCCAAGCCTGTCCGCGCCCAGCCAATATGAGCTGCCCGGCGATTGCAGGCTGTCGCGCGGGTTTATCTTCACGGGGTCATGCGTCGCCAGCAGCGGCGAAAAGGCGGCGGCTATCACCGCGATAGCCAGCACGCCCAGCCCAAACTTGGCGAGCCGGACCTTGACCAGCTCCGCGAGCGTCTGCGAAAAGCGGCTCTTGCGTATCCGCTCCAAGCGCCGCTCCTGCACAACCTCGCTTTCCCTAGCGTCTTGCGCCATATGCCTTATCCCTTATCGCGGCGCGCCCGCCTTTGCGAAACGCGCCAAACCCGTTATTCGCTTGCTCGCCCGCCTGATGAACGCCGTTGCCTCTATTGAGATTGAGAGATTGCCTTATCTCAGCGCCCGCCCGCCGCATCCTGCTCGCCCGCCTATTCATACCGGATCCGCGGATCCAAGAACGCATACGATATATCCGCGATTAGGTTCGCCGCAAGAACTCCCAGCGTCAGTATCATCAATCCCATCTGCACAACCAGAAAGTCCTTTGCGATGACCGCGTCCACGATGAATTTGCCGATGCCCGGCAGAAAGAACACGGTCTCGGTCACGACCGTGCCGCCCACCAGCGTGCCGAGTTGCAGCGTGGACAGCGTTATCACCGGCAGCAGCGAGTTCTTGAGCGCGTGCATAGACACAACGCGCCCCTCGGTCAGCCCTTTGGCGCGCGCCGTGCGGATGTAGTCTTCGCGCATCACCTCCAGCAGCGCCGCGCGCATCTGCCGCATCGTTACCGCCGACAGCGCCGTTCCAAGCGTGATTGTGGGCATTAGCATCCGCCGCGCCCACTCTATCGGGTTGTCCTGAAAGCTCACATACCCGCCCGTTGGCAGCCAGCCAAGCCATACGCCGAAGAAGATTATCATCAGCATCCCAAGCCAGAAGTTGGGCAGCGCTATGCCCGATACCGCAAAGCTTGTGACCGCGATGTCCCGCAGCGAATTGCGCCGCAGCGCCGAAATCGCGCCCATCGGTATGCCTATCAGCAGCGACAGCAGCCAAGACAGCCCCGCCAGCTGCGCCGTGAAACTCAGGCGGCTGCGTATCTGCGGGAATACATCCTGCCCGCTCAGCAGCGACGTTCCCCAGTCGCCGCGCAGCACGCCCCAAGCCCAAGCCAGGTACTGCGTTGTGAGCGGCCTATCCAGCCCGTAGCGCGCCTCTATCGCCGCAAGCACGTCCGGGTCAACATAGCCCGCCTCGTCAACCGCCGCCAGCAGCCGCGCGGGGTCGCCCGGCAACACGCGCACGGTGCCGAACACCAGCACGCTTATCAGCGCCAGCACGGGAACCAGGTTGATTATTCTGCGTAACAGATAGCGTTGCATATCCGGACTCCGCCGCTCGCCGCGAGCCGCCGCGCGAACTTACGCGACGACGGCCCGCGGCGCATCATTGACGCGCTTGCGCCGCCGCCGCTACTTCAGCCAGAAATCCCCGTTTCGCACAAACCCGTCGCCGCGCATCGGGTTCGAGTCGCAGCCGCCGGTGGTGGGCGTGTGGCAGCCCACATAGTTCACGCGCAGCATCGCCGGCACATAGGTGTACAGGTTCTCCAGCGCGATGCGTTGTATGCGCTTGTAGATCTCAGTCCGCGCGGCGTCGTCAAAGCTTTCGGATGCGTCCGCGAACAGCCCGTCCAGTTCGGATTGGATAGCCTGCCCGTCCGAATTCAGCCCGGAGCCCTGATCTTTGCATATCTTGGCGGGATAGTTGCCGTTGCTGCTGGAGTGCAGCGCGCCCTCCATATACCAGGGCAGCAGCATCCCCCAGCCCGTCTGCGTCACATGCGTCTGGCACTGCTCCATCACATCCGACCGCTCGGAGGCGTTGGACACTATCTCAAACTCGAACTCCACGCCTATCTCAGACCACGCGCCCTGCAGGAATTCGCAGAACTGCTGCCTGTCCGGCCGCCGCTCGCACACGCCCTTGACCTGTATCGGCGTGGACAGCCCCTTGTCGGCGGCTACGGCGTCAACCAGCGCGCGCGCCTCGTCCAGGTTGTAGCGCAAGTACTCGCCCTCCCACAGATCCTTGGCGTCAATGCCAAACGGCGATTCGGGCGGGAATGTGTGCGCCTGGCTGTCCCGCAGCGTGTTCAGGTATATGGATGTGTTCAGCGCGCCCCTGTCAACCGACTTGATGAGCGCGCGCCGCATCCGCAGGTCGTCCAGCGGCGATAGCCCGTGATTCCAAACCCAGCCGTCCCAGCCCACGCCCGTGAAATCCCACACCGCGATATTCCCGTCCCGCTGCGCCGCCGGTATCTGCTCCGCCTGCAGCCACGACACATTCACCTCGCCCGTCTGCAGCGCCGCCAGCCGCGTGCGCGTCTCAGAGATGATCTGTATGTTCACCTCATCCGCGTATGGCTCGCGCTGCCACCAGTCGGGATGCTTGACCCAATTCTGCGTAACGCCCACATCCCACGCCATCAGTTGGTAAGCCCCCGTGCCGATGGGCTTGCTCTTGTGATCTTCGGGCCCTACCGCATCCCAATTCGCCTTGGAATGAACGATGCTGCCCCTGTCGAACATCTTGGCGATAAGATTGGCGTCCGGCGGATCCATAATCACGTCGACGGTATAGGCGTCAACGGCGTCCACGGCGGTAACCGAGCGGAATGTGCTGGGGCAGCCGCGGCAGCCCGCCTCGCTGTCAAACCAGCGCCCGAAACTGAACGCCACATCCTCCGACGTCATCTCGCCGAACCCGCCTTGGAACAGCACATCCTCGCGCAGATTGAACCTAACGCGACTGCCGCCGTCCTCCACCTCAAACGAGTGCGCCAGCGACTCCGCCGGATCATACTGGCTATCCTTGCCGATAGCCACCGCGACTTCATTGCCCGTAAAGAAATACATCCGGTCAAACGTCCCGCCCGCCTGATACCCGTCCGGGCTGGACGCCTTGCGGAAGTACGCCACATTCAGGATCCCCCCGCGCTGCGCCGCCGCATCCGCCGCCCTGGGCGGCACGGCGTCCGACGCCATAGCCGCGGGCGCCGCCGTGGGAGATTGAGCGGCCGGCGCCGCGGGAGCCGGCGCCGTAGTGGGCGCCGCTTGCGCCGCGGGAGCCGCCTGCTGCGCCGCTTGCTCAGGCTCCGCGCTAGAACACGCCACTACCCCCGCAAGCACAACCGCCATCACCGCCGCTAGGAAAACCGCGCTTCGAAGAACTGATAGACGCATCATCGGATACCCTCCCGTGTCTATGTATTCTGCGCTCCCTGCCGTAATTCACTCCGTAATTCGCGTATGGCTCAGCGTTAGTTAGCAGTCCGTTCTTCGGATAGTCAGCAGAATTCATTGACTACGGAAAGATATATGCCCGTATATGCGCTCCTTATGATTGCCCTATCGCAGTCTTATTAGTATCCCTATCGCAGTTCGCTCACGCCCTTGAACCGCCCCCTGTTGCCGCATCATATCCCATTCTTGCCGCCCCTGCCACCGCATCAACCCCGCCTTGCCGCCCTTATGCCGCCGCGATCTCTTAATCCGCCGCGTGCGCCGCGCTCCCCTCATCCAGCGCCGCCAGAATATCGCTCACCAGCGCGCGCGCCGACTCCGCCGTCAGCTCCACCGCCACCCTAGCGCCCAGCCCCTGCGCCTCGTTCACGAAATCTATATTCAGCGTATGATCCGCGCTCATATGATACGGATGATCATAATACACCCGCGCCTCCGTAATCGGAATCCACCCCGCCGTCCCCTTGCCGCTCCCCCGTATCTGCGACCTCTGAATAACGTATGTACACACGGCCTAGCCCTCCGCTCCCTCTTTATATCGGTTTATATCGACGCAACCGCCCCTCTTGTATCGGCGCTGCTCGCCCATCGCCGCAAGCCTACTACGGCGGCTTGGCGGTGTCAACCGCGCCGATCGCATTGCCCCCGCTATTCCCCCAAGTCTATATCAACCTCCCACGCCTTGCCCTCGCCCGTGAACTGCCCCGTGCGTATGCGCGCTATCTCATAGCCCGGCAGCCGCGCTATCGCCGCGCACAGGCGCCCGTGCGCCTTGCCTCTGCCGTCGAATCCGAAATCCCTATTCTCAAAGCCGTGTTCGCGCCTGCGCGCGGGAAGATCGCCCGCATCCGCGGGGAAGATGTGCAAGAAGAATCTCGCCCGTACATCATCCGCCGCGCACGGCTGCCGCTTGAGGTATATCAGTATGTCTTTATCAAGATATATCTCAAAGTCCGAGTTTGCAATCCGCTCGCCGAAATCGCCCGCTATCAGGCCTGCGATCTTCCAATCAAGCAGATCCGGCGTGTCTTCGAGATACGCGCCGGGCGTGAGATCCAGGCTTTGCAATCCCGGGTAGTCCGGCGGATACCAGTACGCGCGATACACCGCGTTCTTGATGACCGACCAGCGCCCGCGGGCGTCCGGCGGCTCATACGCAAGCCGCTCTGACACATCAGCGTCTTGCCACAGCGAAACATTGTAGTGATAGGGAACCACATACTCCCACGCCGTTCTGCCGTCGGGCGTCACCTGGGATATAGTCCCCGCGGGCGCGTTGTTAATCAGCGTGTTGCCGTTGGGCAGGCGCTGCGCGTTGGACGAATACGGCGCGTAGAAGTCGGCGGGCGTTGCGGCGGCGTATGTCCAATCCGGCGCGGCAGGGGGATAAGCCGAATCCGCATCGCGGCGATAGCGGTAGCCGTCCGCGGGCGGCGCGATTTCGTCTATGGACGAGTAGCCGCGCGCATAGCCCGCGAATTCGTTGCCGTTGTTGAACACAAGAATGTTGCCCTCGCCCGGCAGCCCCGGCGCTATCCAATGCGCGCGATTATGCCAAAACAGCCGCTGGTCGCCGCCGTCGCCCCGCCCATATGAGCGCGGGTTGCCCCACCTGTACAACAGATCGCCGCCCATGCCGCCGTTCCCGCCGCTATGCCCTCGCGCCTCTTCGGTATTCGCGCTGTGATCTATAACCCATAGCTCGCTGTAATAGAGCGGCGACATCACAATCTGGTCTAGCGCGGGATTGTAGTCAATCCCCTCCACATTCATCCAGCGCGCCCGCCCGCGCTCGCCGTCCAGCAGAAAGTTCATATCTATCAGCTCAGGATGCTCGGCGATCGCCCCGTAGTTCGGCTTGCCGGGATCCAAATCTTGAACCATATGATCCCACGCCGACCATTCCCAAACGACCTCGCCGCCGCTCGCGCCTGTGGGACGCACCTCTATCAGGATGTCGTGCAGGAATTGTTCGTACTCCAAATCAGGATTCACGCCCGCCGCGATGGCTTGCTCGCGCGTTTTGGCGGCTCTGCCCAAAATCAACAAATTGCCGTTGGGCATTCTGACGAAGTCGTGATGAATTTCGTGAGAGGGGTCGTATCGCCACACTACATTGCCGCGCGGGTCAATCTCCGATAGCGTGACAACGGAAGGCGAGACGTCTGCCATTGCCATCAAGTTCCCGTTCTCAAGCAGCTTTATGTAGCCGGTTACTCCGCCGGCAAGGGCGTCCTCGAGATGCCATGTATGCGCCACCCTGCCGAGAGGGTCTAGCAGATAAGCCTTTCGGTTGTCCATCACGGTGAACAGCGTATATCCCGCCGCCGCGCCCGGTTCGTTCATCATCAAGCCCACGCCGCGCTCGCCCCCGCGCGGCGGATAATCGGCGGGATCCGTCCCTAACCGCGCGCCCAGCTGCCCGCACAGCGCCCCAATCACCCCCACCAGCGCCCGATCCAGCGCCGACGCATCGCCCGCCCCGGCATCCCGCGCATAAGCCGCCACCGCCGCCTCGCACTCCGCCCGCATCCGCCAATACCGCGCCCATCCGCCAGTGCCAGTGCCCGCCCTTGCCCGCAGCATCCGCAGCGCATAATCCCGTATTGACTCGCCGCCATCGTCCGCCGCAACCGCCGCCGCCTTGCCGCGCTCATCACTCCCCCCGTCCGCATACACAACGCCATCCCATCCCCCGCCTACCGCGCCCGCAATCGCCGCCGCAACCGCAACCGCGCAGACAACGGCAATTCTTGGGATACTTTCATTGCGAACACGCGCCAGGCGCGAGGCTGCCGCTGCGAAGTCAATCAACTTTGCTCTTTACATCCTCATATAGACTTATGCCCGCGCAATTATACCCAAGCCTATTAACCGCGCTCAACTTTCGCATCTTAATTTCTAGCGCGAGCAACAATCCGCCGAACCTGCCCTACATTCCCCGCTTTCGGCAACCCCTGCACTACCACACCCATCACACCCCCACCACATCATTCACCAGCGTCCCTATCCCCTCTATCGCAATGCTCACCCTATCCCTCGCCCGCAGCGTGAACTCCGGCGGCGGCACGATGGATGTTCCCGTGAGCGTGGCCGTCATGTTTGGGACGCGATTGTGACGCTGCAGCCAGGCAGCGAGCTCGGCGCAGGTTAGCGCCATCTGCGAGGTGTTCGTGGCGCCGCTGAATGCGATTGCGCCGTCCCGCTCTATCTCGCAGCGCACGTCGAGCGCTTGCGGATCGCCTATGCCCTCCGCCGTGGCAAAGCATGGCCCTATCGCGCAACAGCGATCGAATACCTTGGCTTGCGGCAAGTACAGCGGGTTTTCGCCCTCAATTTGGCGGCTGCTCACATCGTTGCCTATCGTGTAGCCGATAATCTCGCCCTCATACAGGACAAACGCCAGCTCCGGCTCAGGCACGTTCCAATCCGAATCGCCGCGTATCCCGATAGCGCCGAGATGCGCCGCGCAGCGAGCGGCGGTCGCCTTGAAAAACACCTCCGGCCGCGCCGCGCTATACACGCGCGAATAGACATCCGGCGTATCGCTCTCGCGCCGCCGCTCCATCTCGCTGGTCTTGTAGGTAACGCCCGCCGCCCACACCTCCGGCGGCTCAAACGGCAACAGCGCCCGCAAATCGCCCTCGCCGATCATAACCTCGCCCAAGTCATACTCAGGCGCCGCGCCGCCCCTGTCCAACATCCGCCGCGCCAGCGTGTCTATGCTTTCGCCGGATACCCGCGCCGCCAGCGCCAGGTCGTCCACCTGCGTCAGCCCCGGCGTCAGCGCCGTCAAATCCGCCAGCGCCCCCTCGCGCGCCTCCACCGCAAGCCGAACTTCGCCCTGCCTGTCAGCCAGCCTGTAATATCGCATCGCTCCCCCGTCTGTGTTCTTATCGTCTCATTCGCGCCGCCGAATAGCAATCGCGCAAGCCCGTCAGCCGCTATCAAAACAAAAAGTCCCAAACAACCAGCGTCAGCGTAACGGGCGCCTCCCAGAAAAGCAGCGCCGTAACCGACGCGCATACAAACGGCGCTATCCGATAGCGGCGAGTAAGATCGCTAGATTCCACCGCGCGCCCGTCCGCCAAAAGCCTGCGGTTCGCCTTGAAATAGTATATCAAAGTCCCCCACCACATAGCCCAAACTGCCGGCTGCATCGTGAGATAGGCGTTTATCACGCCGGCGTCCATTTGTCTTGAAAATACCGCGCCGGGATAGAAAATGTACGCAAATATCCCCAACAGAAACAAACCCCAGCAGATAAACAAAACCCGATGCTCCGCGCCAACAAAGCGGCCGGCAATCGCCGCGCCGCGCATTCTGCCCGTCAGATACACGCATGGCATAACAAAGCACGCCGCGCCTATCGCGCCCAACAAGGCGTAGCGCGCGACAGGCAGGCCGCGCCGCCGCGCTATCCGAGCGCATCGCATCGCCGCGAAAGGCATATACGCCAGACACGCCGCCTGCGCGAAGAAACACGCGATGACGAACAAGGCAAGCGCCGCAACCGCAACTGCCACTAGATAAAATATCAGCGTTGCCACTTAGGCGCCTCCCCAACGCGCCGCGCATTTCCCAAGCCATCAGTGAAACTCTGACAACTCAGTAGCGAAACGCGATTGCCCTCGGACGTAGCGGCGAACAGCCAGGCATCCCTTGCCCTTTGCCCGCCGCCTACGCCCTTGCTCTTACCCACTCAGCGCCGCCACCACCTTAGCCGGCGACATCGGCAGCTCCGTCATGCGCTTGCCCGTAGCGTCGCTTATCGCGTTGGCTATCGCTGCCATTGGCGGCACGATGCACGCCTCGCCCACGCCGCGAACCCCATACGGATGCCCCGGATTGGCTACCTCTATCAGCACCGTGTCTATCATCGGCACATCCAGCGATATGGGCATCCGGTAGTCCAAGAACGACGAGTTAAGCATTTGCCCCGACTCGTCAAAATAGTACTCTTCGTTCAGCGCCCAGCCTATCCCCTGCACGGCGCCGCCCTGCAGCTGCCCCTCCACGTAGCTTGGGTGCATCGCCTTGCCCACATCCTGCAGCGCGGTGTAGCGCAGCACATCCACCTTGCCCGTCTCAGGGTCGACCTCCACGTCGACGATGTGCATTGCGAAAGCGTTGCCCACGCCGCCGGGGTTCACCGTGGCGCGCCCCACGATAGGCCCGCCCGTGCCGTTCAGCCGCCGCGCGAGCTCGGCGAATGTGATAGCCAGTTCGCTGTCCTGCTTGTGCCGCAGGACGCCCTCGTCGTCGTACTCCACATCATCCGCGTCCACCTCCCAGATGCGCGCCGCCCGCGCTATCATCTGCCGCCGAGCGTCCAGCGCCGCCTCATAGCAAGCCCTGCCCGTCTTGAATGTAACGCCGCTGCCGCCCGCGCCTGAGCAGTAGCCGATGGAGTCGGTATCCACTATGGCGGGCTTGACGGCATCGACCGCTATGCCCAGCGCCTCGGCGACATGAATCGCCATAACCGCGCGGCTGCCGCCGATGTCGGGCGATCCCTCTATGAGGCTGACCGTGCCGTCCGGATTCACGCTCGCCACCGCGCTCGCGGGCCCGCTGCCGTTGAACCACGCGCCGCTCGCCACGCCCCTGCCGCGCAGCTTGCCGCCGCTCTCGCGCGCCAGCGGCGCGTTGTAGTGCGCGTGATCCCGCGCCGCCTCCAGCATTTCCACATTGCCTATCCGACGAAACACGGGACCCGCGGGCTGCCGCGTTCCCTCTTTGGCGGCGTTGAGCAGCCGAAACTCTATCGGATCCATCCCCAGTTTTCGCGCCAGTTCGTCCACCGCCGACTCCGCCGCGAAAGCCGCCGCGGGCGATCCGGGCGCGCGATACGCCGCCGACTTCTGCGTGTTCACCACGACATCAAGCCCCTCTATGTGCGCGTTGGGTATCACATACGGCGCCAGCATAGTGCGGCAGCCGGACGGAACCGGCGATCCCGGGAACGCGCCCGCCTCATACACCAGCCGCGCCCATGCCGCCGTCAGCTTGCCCTCTTTCGTCGCGCCCATCTTCACTTGGATGTGCGTCGCGGATGTAGGGCCTGAGCCCTCGAACACCTCTTTGCGGCTCATAGCGATCTTCACCGGCTTGCCCGCCTTGCGCGAAAGCGCCGACGCCAGCGGCTCCAGATACAGCCCGCCCATTCCCTTGCCCCCGAACCCGCCGCCGATCTCCATAGGCACGACTTTCACCCGCGATACCGCAATGTCCAGCACAGCCGCAATATGGTCGCGGAACGCGAACAGCTGCTGCGTGCTGCACCACACCGTAAGCTCGCCGTCCCGATTCCAGTACGCCGTAGCCGAGTGCGGCTCTATGTATCCCTGATGCACGGCCCGCGTGTGAAACTCGCGCTCCACCACCACATCCGCCTCCGCGAACCCCTGCTCAACATCCCCGTCGTCAAAGACGAAGTGATTGGCGACATTCGTGGGCTTTTGCGTGTCCCCGTATCCGCCCGACCGGAACGCCGGGCTTGCCATCGTGAGCAGGCGCTCATGCAGGATGGGCGCGCCCTCGCGCATAGCGTCGGCGGCGTTCAGCGCGGGCGGCAGGACGTCGTATTGCACATCCACCAGCGCCGCCGCCTCTTCCGCGATATGCGGGCTACTCGCCGCCACCGCCGCGACCGCATGCCCTCTGTACAGCGCCTTTTCGCGCGCCATGATATTGCGGCTGAAAAAGCCGTAATTCACCGCCGCGCCCTCTTCCTGATCCACGAACTCCGCCGACGCCTCAGGAAAATCCGCCGCCGTAACGACCGCATGCACGCCCGGCAGCGCCAGCGCGCGGCTCGCGTCGATGCTCACAATGCGCGCGTGGGCATGCGGGCTGCGAACAATCTTGCCGTGCAGCAGCCCCGCCATAGCCGTATCCGCCGCATACCGCGCCCGCCCCGTAACCTTATCCACCCCGTCATGCCTCACCGGCCTCGTCCCCACCACCCTAAACTCCTCATTAGCCAAAACCATATTCGGAACATAATCCGCCATAAAGCGCCTCGCAATCTTTCTCTGTATCCCTGCCGCATCCCACCCACTTCCACCACCCCCGCGCATAATGTACCCACAAACCCCCAACCGCGCAAGCCCCGCTCAGCCGCCACCGCTATATCAGGCAGCCGCCCCCTCCAACCTCGCCACCCACCTCGCGAAATGCGGACACTCCCCCCGAATAGCCTCCAGCCCAATCGCCAACGCCGCCGCCGTTCCCATAAGTCGCTTTCTATAACCGGGAAACAACTCCTCAATGCGCTTAGATGGCGCGCTATAGGGCGAATCATCTATCGCCTCCGGCGTGGCAAACTCATCCCTAACCGCCTGCAGGCGCGGCGCTAACGCAAGTTGCCTAATGCCGACAGCCAGCCCGTTGCAATCGCTGAACAGCAATGCCTCAAATTCGTGCATCATCACATACGGCACAAAGCGCCTTGCGTTGAAACCGCTCCCCATCTCACTCACAACCGCATCCAACATCCCCTGCTCTATCGGGCCTGCAATCTGCGAGGGCGTCTCCCCGCTAGGCGGAACTGCCGCTCGCCCCGGCCAATTGTGCGGCATCCCATAATAATCCACCATCGTGCTAACTATAAGGCCGCGATCCCCTCTAAGTTTGTTAACAATATCTTGCAGGACATCACTCCACGCCTTGACGCCGCCGCGATTTTCGCGTGAAACCGCTGTGCCCATAAGACTGGCAACCACCGACGTATAGCCAAGAGTGTACAGGTGCGGCGCAAGCACTTCGTACACAAACCTCAACTCCGTCCGACCTTCCACGCTAACGAGCAGCCGCGTCACCGCTGAGCCTCTTGCCACGATCCAGTGGGGCCGCCGCCCAAATCGTTCTTTTCCCAAAGCTCCCCAAGGCTATACCGCTCCCGCCACACCTCCAACTTCTTGGCATCCAGGCACGAGAACTCGGTAGCGCCCTTCACCCTGTCCGCAACCACCACATCCTCAGTCTCAAATTGGTCAAGCAACCTCGCCGACTGCGTGGCTAAAATCACCTGGGCGCCCGCAATTCCCTTTGAAACGTAGCTGACCATAGACTCAAACAAATCTAGCTCGGCAGGGTGCATCCCAAGCTCAGGCTCGTCCAGCAATATAACGGACGGGAGGTTTTCCTTGGGTTGCAGCATCAACGTAACCAGCGCAATGAACCGCAATGTCCCGTCAGAGAGCGCGGAAACGTCGAAGCAGTCGTCATCGCCTACATGCTTCCATTTCAAGCGTATCGTGTCCCCATTCGGACCCTGCGGCTCTAGCGCAAAATCGTCAAAGAACGGCGCGGCAAGTTGCACTGTTTGTCGGATAAAGCCGTAATCCCATTCGTGCTTTTCGCGCAATAGATACAAAACCGCCGCGAGGTTAGACCCGTCCGGCCGCAAGTAGCGATTATCATTCAGGGCGGCCGTCTTTTTCATCGGAGAATGCGGCCCCGTATCGTGAAAATGATACACCCGCCAGCTATCAATACTCCGCCGGACATGCTTGCCCGCCAGACTCTCGCGCCCGGCGCTTGCCTTGCTGACGCCCGCCTCGCCGCCTTTGCCCGAAATAACCTTCTTGCGCGGCTCATCGGGATATATCTCTTTATCCCAGAAAACCAAAGCCTCCGAGTTCGGATAGAGGGTATCCGTATCTGTCGGCGTCAGATTAAGCCTATACTCGCATATCCCCTCATTGCTGAATCTAGCGCGAAACGCCATCTCATCAGTCGTCTTAGCCCCAAAATGCAGCAGCCTATCCGCCCCGCCCGCGCGCCCCACATAGCCTTGCAGATTGCCCGCCCGTATCGCCTGCATAAACGCCATCGCCTCAAGCAGGTTGGACTTCCCCGACCCATTCGCGCCGATAAGCACGTTGATAGGCCGGATCTCCAGCTCCGCGCTGCGAATGCTCTTGAACCCCTTGATGCTAATCCTGTCCAGCACGCCCATAATCCGCGCTCCCGCTCCCGCTCGCGCCGCAAATGCCCTTTGGCCGCCAATCTAGTGTATCGCGCCAGACGCCGCAACAAATCCCCATATCAAAAAGGGACGCCCTTACCCCGGCCGCCTCTTTTCGATTTCTCGCCTATCGCATCGCCCTTGCCCTGCAACACTTACGGCATTGCCCGCGCCGCGCCATTCTGCCTGCGCCCCTACCCCCGCGCCCCCGCGTACCCCTCCACCCGGATGCACGATACCCAATGCCCCGGCTTAACCTCGCGCAACTCAGGCACATCCAGCTGGCAGTCCCCTATCATCTGCGGGCAGCGGGTGTGGAAGACGCAGCCGGAGGGCGGGTTCTGCGGGCTGGGGACGTCGCCGGTTAGGATGATGCGCTCGCGCTGCTGCTCCACTATCGGGTCGGGGATCGGCACGGCTGAGAGCAGCGCCCGCGTGTAAGGGTGCAGCGGGTTTTCGTAGAGCTCGTTGCGGTCGGCTATCTCTACGATGTGGCCCAAGTACATCACCGCGATGCGGTCGCTTATGTGCCGCACTACCGACAAGTCGTGCGCGATGAACAGGTAGGTCAGCCCGAACTGATCCTGCAAGTCCTCCAGCAGGTTGATGACCTGCGCCTGTATGGATACGTCAAGCGCCGATACCGGCTCGTCGCAAACGATGAAACTCGGATTCACCGCCAAAGCCCGCGCTATGCCTATGCGCTGCCGCTGCCCGCCGCTGAATTCGTGCGGATACCTGTCCGCCATATACGGGTTCAGCCCGACGGTTTGCAGCAACTCGGTGACCCGCTCGCGGTATTCGGTCTTGGACGATGTGAGCTTATGCACGATGAGCGGCTCGCCCACGATGTCCCCGCAGGTCATGCGCGGGTTCAGCGAGCCGTAGGGGTCTTGGAAGATGACCTGAACCTTGCGCCGCATCTCGCGCATCGCGCGGCCGTCAAGCGTGTTTAGGTTTTCCCCCTCGAAGATGATGTCCCCCTCAGTGGGCTTGTACAGCTGCAGGATGCAGCGCCCCGTGGTCGTCTTGCCGCAGCCGCTCTCGCCCACCAGGCCAAGCGTCTCGCCGCGGCGAATGGAAAAGCTTACATTGTCCACCGCCTTGATGTCCGCCACCTTGCGCTGGAAGAATATCCCCGACGTCACCGGGAAATACATCTTCAAGTTCCGCACATCCAGCAGAACCTCGCCGCCGCCGTTGCCGCTATGTGTTTGCGTCTGTGTCTGTGTCATCTGCATCTCCCAAGTTAGACGCGCGCTATCTCCGCAAGCTCGCGCGAGCGCCAGCACGCCGCGGTATGCCCATCGCCCGTGTCAACAAGCGTGGGCGCCTCCTCTATGCACTGCTCTATGGCGAAACGACAGCGCGGCGCAAACGAACACCCAGCCGGCATATTCACCAAGTTCGGCGGCAAGCCCTCTATCGCCTCCAGCCGCGTCCGCTCGGTCTCGTCCAGGCGAGGAACCGACGCCAGCAGCCCCAGCGTATAGGGATGCTTGGGGTCGTGATAGATCTCGCGCGAATCGCCCGTCTCTATTATCTTGCCCGCGTACATCACGATGACGCGATGCGCGTAGCGCGCCACCACGCCCAAGTTGTGCGTGATGATTATCATCGCCGTGCCGAAATCGGACGCCAAGTCCTGCATCAGCTCCAGTATCTGCGCCTGTATCGTAACATCAAGCGCGGTAGTGGGCTCGTCGGCGATAATCAGGCGCGGATCGCAGCTCAGCGCCATCGCTATCATAACGCGCTGCCGCATCCCGCCGCTGAACTGATGCGGGTAGTCTTTCAGCCGGCTTTCGGCGTCCGGTATCCCCACGCGCTGCAGCAGCTCGCTGGCGCGCGACCGCGACTGATCCTTGGTCATGCCCAGATGCAGCTCCAGCGTCTCAGTCAGCTGCCGCCCTATCGTCAGCACGGGGTTAAGCGAAGTCATCGGCTCTTGAAAGACCATCGCTATCTTGTTCCCGCGCACGCTGCGCATCTCGGCGTCGTCCATCTTGAGCAGGTCTTCGCCCTCAAAGATGACTTCGCCCCTGACCGTCCTGCCTGGCGGGTTCGCCACAAGCCGCATAATGGACAGCGCGCTGACGCTTTTGCCGCAGCCGCTCTCGCCCACTACGCCCAGCACCTCGCCCTCTTCGAGTTCGTAGCTTACGCCGTCCACCGCCTTGACCACGCCTTCTTGCGTGAAAAAGTGCGTAGCGAGGTCGTTTATCTCTAACAGCGCCATAGACTTGCCTCCCAAACAAAAGCCTTGCCGTTCAGCGCCGGCCGTTTCGCCCGCGCCCAAAGCCGCCGCGCGGCATCCGCCCCAAACTGAGCGCTATTCTAGTTCAATGCCCCCGCAAGCGCAACCGCCCGCGCCAAAACCGCCCGGCGGCGGCACGGCGCTCAGGCATAGCGCCCGCTACGGCACGAACAGCCGCCCGTTCTGCACAGCCTTGACCGCGCTTTCAATCATCTCGATCGCGTAATCCTGTTGCACTTCGCTTGTGTTGATGACGAAATGGAAATGCTCAGGGTCGTCCGGATCCTCTATGTCGAAGAATCGGTTGAAGAAATACTTGCGCGCCTCATCGCGCTCAGCCAGAATGCGCGCCGCGTCCGCCTCCGCCAGCCGCTCGCGCCGCATTATCGTGGCGATGCGGTCGTCGGTGTGCGCCTCTATCCCCACGCGCAGCACATTCGGCGTATCGCGCAGTATCACATAGCAGCCGCGCCCCACCATCACGATGTTCTCGTCGGTAGCCAGGTCGTCAATCGCCCGCCGCATCCCCTCTATGTACTTCTCATCCTCGATCTCATGCCCTCGCGTGGCGGTGGGTTCGGGCAGATCTTCGTACTCCTCAGTCAGGAAAGCGGCGACGCCCGGCCCAAAGTAGGGATCGCCGCCCGCGCCCGTAACCGCGGATCGTTCCAGGACGCGCTGCAAGAACCGCGTGAATCGTTCCCCGCGCGTGGGCGGGCGCTCTTCCCGCTGGTGCAGCGCCTCCACCGTGGCGCCCACATGCCGCGCCACATTCGTCAGTATCAGCCTGTCCACATAATCCGCCCCCATTCGCTCCGCCAATATCGGCCCCATAGTTCTAGCCCCCGCGCCCGACAGGCCTCCCAGCGCTATTACCGTCATAGTCGTTCCTCCCGTTATCGTTATGTCTTTTGTGAAAATCCCGCCGCGCCGCCGCGCTAAGCCTCCGCGCCCATCCACGACGGGCAATTATGCGCCGCAAGCCCCAAAAGCGGATCCGCCTCTCTCAGAAAGCGGCTTATATGCCCCGCATCCCTGCGATGCGGCAATCCCGTCCCCTCTAATCACATTCGCCTTTGCGCCGCCCGCTAAATCCCAACTAACTGCCCATTTGGACGCTTGCCCCTCAATTATACCAATATACTAAGAGAGACATCGGAGAAATCGGCAAGCCCGCGAGCGCAACTCGCCGCAACCGCCGAGCGAAACCCCGCGAACCGCCCTTGCATAAGGCGCTTGCCCTCATTATACCAGGATACTCAGGATAACAAGACAAGCGTCAGAGAAATGGGCAGATCCGCCGGGCGCAATACGCCCGCAAACGCGGCAAACCGACATTATCGCCGCCGCGATCCCTAATCGCCCGCCTAAGCGCAATACGCCCAAGCGAGCCGCGCGCAACACGCCGGCCGCAAGCGTATAATGTCAAACATCAACGCGCTTTGTCAATTTCGCGCGCTTTCATTTCCCAGCGCCGCCACTGCGTCGTGAAAGACGAATACCGCCCATACCCAACGCTACGCAGGTATCCCCGCTATGCGATGCACGATTGCTGCCCAATCCCCCGCCGCTACGCCGACGCTCAGATCCGGACTAGGGTTCGCGCTACGCCTTGAGACAACCCAGGCGCAATGCGTGAATGACAGCGATAGGTTGCGGTTCGCGCTATACCCCAGAGCAATCCCCCACGCGCTACGCCGGCGCCCCCGCCGTTGCCGCCTCGGCGTCCGCCGCCGCCATCTCCTCCAGATGCTCCGCCCAGTGCGCCGCTATGCCCCGCAGGCACTGCTCAGCCGAATCCTCCGACCCGCCGGGGAACGCTATCACCGCCGCGCCCGTATCCGACAGCGACCGCACCGCCGAAACCAGCCGCTCCTGCAGCTCCTCCATCTCCTCCACCAGAAACGCCACCGACCAGCCCGACTTGCGCCCGACCGACCGCGCGTTCATCTCGTCCGCCGAGGCATATACGCGGTGAGGCGCGCCGCCCGCCGCAACGCTCTCCATCCCCTCCGCTATCGCGCGATGCCAGTAGATCATATGGCACAGCGTCTCGCGCGGCGTCCAGATGTCGATTTTCACCTCCGACTCCGCGTTAGCCTGCACATACGCTATCCCCCGCGCCACTACCTGTTTCACATCCGCTATCAGCCCCTCAATGTTCGCGTCAGTCGTCATAATCCCTGTATTCCTTTCTTATCCCTGCCGTTAATTTCCCGCCGCGTATCGCCTTGTCTTGCATCGTATATTGGCGGCGGCGCTCAAGATTGCCCTGCCTAATACTTTACCAACGCCACCACATTGTCAGCGCCGAGATCATCCCCAAGCCGCTGCCTGCCGCCCAGCGCGGCGAGTTCTATCAGGAAAGCGTAGCCCGCCACATCGCCGCCGCACTTGCGCGCCAGCGCCGCCGCCGCGCTCGCCGTGCCGCCCGTCGCCAGCAGATCGTCCACAATCAGCGCCCGCTGCCCCGCGCCTATCGCGTCGGTGTGTATCTCAAGCGTATCCTCGCCGTACTCCAGCGCATACGAAATCGTATGCGTGGCGCATGGCAGCTTGCCCGGCTTTCGCACAGGCACAAGCGGCTTGCCCATCAGAAACGCCAGCGGCGCCGCCACCAGAAACCCGCGCGCCTCAACGCTCACAACCACATCCGGCGTCATAGGCTCGCATGCAACCGCCAGCCGCCGCATAGCCGCGCCATACGCCTGCCCGTCGCCCAGCAACGGCGTAATATCGCGGAACAACACCCCCGCGCTGGGAAAATCCGCCACATCCCGTATATGATCCCTAAGATCCATGCCGCGACGCAACCCTCCCGTTCATTCGCGCCCAAATAGCCAATGAATAATAATTGCCCGCTTGCGCTTGGTCAAGCCTTGCCCCCGCCGCGCCGCCTACTGCAATCGGCAAATCAGCGCGGCAGCGCAAAAGACTACGCCCGTTTGCCCCCTAGAACCTGCCCCAACCAGACAAGCCCGCTTGCCATCCCCACTCAAAAGTTTTTTGGTTACTTTTTTCCAAAAAAGTAACAATCCCGCGCCCCCGCTACCCTTATAATATACCCGCCAAAACCCTTGCGCCCACCCTTGCCATCCCACTACCATCAACCTACTATGCCAACCCAACAAACCACCCCCTACCCCCTATCCGCCGCCCGCGCGCTTGCCCTCCACGCGCAAGCCCTAGACGCGCCGCACGACGCCAACGCTATCCCCGACGCCAACGCCGTCTATAACGCCATCAAGCGGATAGGCTGGCTGCAGATAGACACCCTCCAAGTCGTCCGCCGCAGCCAATACATCGCGCTCTGGAGCAGGCTCGGCGCATACGACCCCGACTGCCTGGACGCGCTGATCTACGACAACGGCACGCTTGGCGGCGACAACAGCCGCCGCCTCTACGAATACTGGATGCACGCCGCCTGCATCATCCCGCTGGACGCCTACCGCTACACGCTGCCCGCGATGCGCCGCAACCGCGATGCGCGCTCAAAGCGCATCCGCGCCTGGCTGGACAACCCCGCCAACCGCAACCTGCTCGCCCAGGTGATGGAGCGCGCCCGCGCAAACGGCGGCGCTCGCTCGGCCGACTTCCAACGCGAAGACGGCCGCAAAGGCGCGTGGTGGGACTGGAAACCCGCCAAAATCGCGCTAGAATACCTCTACGACGCCGGCGAACTCACCATAGCCAACCGCGTCAACTTCCAGCGCGTCTATGCCGATACCGACGCCGTCCTGCCCGCTTGGGTGAACAGAACGCCCCCGTCCGACGAAGAGGCGAACCTATACCTGCTAGAGCAATCCGCCCGATCGCTTGGCATATGCTCCCCCGCGCAGCTCCCCGACTACTCCCATATGAAACGCACGCCCGCCAAGCCCCTAGTGCAGCGCCTGCTAGACGACGGCGTCCTAACCCCCGTCAAAGTTCGCCTGCGCGACGACAGCGTCGCCAACCACGTCGTCCACAAAGACAACCTGCCCCTGCTAGATCGCGCCGCCGACGGCGACCTAACCCCCCGTCGCACAACATTCCTATCCCCCTTTGACAGCCTCTTCTGGGCAAAAGACCGCGACGCCCAATACTGGGGCTTTCAACAAATACTCGAGGCATACAAACCTCGCCCGCAGCGCATCTGGGGCTACTTCTGCCTGCCTATCCTGCACAACGACGCGCTAGTAGGCCGCTTCGACCCCAAACTAGACCGCGCCGCCGGCGTCCTGCGCCTAAAACGCCTCCACCTAGAACCCGACGTCCAGCCGCGCGAAGACCTAATCGTCGCCATAGCCGCCGCCCTCCGCGACTTCCTAACCTTCCACAACGCCGCCGACCTCGCCATAGAACACAGCCACCCCCGCCCCCTCCGCCGCAAAATCCTAGCCGCGATGTAGCCCCCTAGCGATTGCGCCCGCCCGATAGCGATTGCGCCCCCAACCCGCCCATTGCTATAATAGACACAGCCACCGCCGCTGTTCGCGCTTGCATCTTTGGGGAAGTGTCGGAATTGGCAGACGAGCATGATTTAGGATCATGTGCCGAAAGGCGTGGGAGTTCGAGTCTCCCCTTCCCCACCACACCCATGAATTGCCGCTAAGAAAGCAGTCAGCCCACATGAACACAAGCGTGGCTATCCCAAGCGTGGCATCCCTATGAGCTGGGCAAGCAGCGAAATCGTCAGCGTCTTCATATTCCTGCTACCCGGATTCGTGGCGGCAACCGTCTTCTACTCATTCACCGCATACCCCAAGCCCAACGAATTCGGACAGGTCGTTCAAGCGCTGGTATTCACTATGGTTGGGCAGGTCATAGCGGGTAGCATCCAATTGCTCGCTGGCGCACAAGAACCCTGGCACGCCAGCCTGGAAATCATCGTTCCTACCCTAAGCGCAGTCGCAGTCGCTCTGATTGCCGCCTACCTCTCCAACAGAGATTTGACGCACAAAGCGTTTCGTCTCATCGGCTTGACGCGCGAGACTGCAAATCCGGCGTGGTACTCATCCTTTGCGAATAACGAAGATTGCTATGTCGTGTTGCACCTAAAAGATGGACGCCGCTTGTATGGATGGCCAGAAGATTGGCCAAGTCATCTGGCGCAAGGCCATTTTAGAATCACGGCAGCATCCTGGCTAGACGATGACAATCCCTACTCGCAACCTGAAAACAGGCGCGCAATTTATGCTATCATTGTGAACGTTAGTGATGTGGAAACCGTGGAGTTCATAGAACCCTCGGATTCTGAATAGATCTTTCAATAAAAAGTAAGAAGAGAGCAGAAGAAAGTAATGGATAAAAAAGCAAAATCCAGCAAGCCGAAAATTATCATATGGAAGGGACACGGGCACACCCCGAGGCCGGCGCACATAAAGCGTCCGCCCCCTCCCCCTCCGCCGCCCAAGAAGCGATACCCCCCAATCCTCTGCGAGCGCTGCCGCCGTGCTTAACGAATTCATCAATCTGATACCCGCCTCGCTCTCGCGCCAACCCGGCCGCGCCTTCAACTCAGGCAGGCTCGCCTTCAACTTCAGGTAGGATCGCCTTCAGCGAGCCCTCCGGCATATACGGCCTCTTGCCCAACCCTAGCTAGCCCCCGCCACGCCGCCTTATCCCACGCTCACACATTAACGCCCGCCATCCATCTACTCCGCCGCATACCACGCCCGCCACCGCCGAGCGCATCCCCAACATCAACCCACTCCAAACAAACTAGCCTTGCCTAGCCCACCCCGCCGCCCCAACACCCGCTATCCGCCCAAACACCGACCCCGCCATCAATCCCGCGCCGCCGGGATAGTTGTTATAAAACAGCCCCCCCGTCAGCTCGCCCGCCGCGTACAGCCCCTCTATCGCGCCGTCCTCGCAGTCCATCACCCGCGCCTGCCCGTCTATCTTCAGCCCGCCGAATGTGAATGTCAGCCCGCAGGTCACCGCATATCCCATATACGGCGGCTCATCCAGCGTCAGCGCCCAGTTGGACTTCGGCGGCGAAATCCCCTCTGTCCGCTTGCCGTCAAGCGCGGTCGGATTATACTCCCCCGGCTGAACCGCCGCGTTATACTCCCGCATCGTCCGCGCCAGCGCCGCCTCGTCTATCCCAAGCCCGCTTGCCAGCGCCTCTATCGTATCCGCCTCCACAACCGACGCCTGCGGGATGAAATACTCATCCCGCAACAGATGCTTAGTCTTCTGGTCAAACAGCTGAAACGCCACCCGCTGCGGCTGATTCAGTATCTCCTTGCCGTACTTCGCGTAGGTGTAATTTCGCAAATCCGCCCCCTCGTCCACAAATCGCCTGCCCTCCACATTCACGATTAGCCCAAACGGGTAGGAGTGTTTCTGAAACAGATCCGCGATATTCCTGTCCCCGAAAGCGGGCGCGTTCATATCCCACGCGACCGCATGGCAGCCGCTCCAATGCCCGTGCGACTGCGCCCCGATGTCCAGCGCCATGCGGATGCCGTCCCCCGTATTGAACTGCGTCCCGCGCACCTTAGCCAGCTCCCAGCCCGGCCCCAGGTAGCGCGTCCGCATCTCAGCGTTGGACTCGAACCCGCCGCACGCCAGCACAACCGCCCCCGCCTCGATCTCGCGGTAACCCTCAGGCCCTTTTACGCGCAGCCCGACGACCCGCCCGGCGTTATCCGTCAGCAGCCTATCCGCCTTAGTGCGATACAGCGCCTTGACATTCTTGCGCCGCAAAATCTCAAACTGCTGGTCAATCAACCCCTTGCCCGCGCCAACCGCCTCCACAATCAGCCCGCCCCAGAACCGCAGCCGCCCCTCGTGCCGGAACGCCTGCCGCCCATAAGCCAAAATCCAGCGGACGCCCTGCTCTTGCAGCCACTTCATCGTGGGATACGACTGCGACACCAAAACCTGCGCCAGCTCAGGATCCGACAGACCTTCGGTAACCCGCATCAGGTCGTCATAAAACTTCGCCTGCGGGTAACTCCCCACATCAATCTCTTGGCGTTCCTGCTCCCCAATCTCAGGGATAATCCCCACAATATCGTCAATCCCCTCATAAGCGAACCGGAACAGCCCGCCCGTAAAAAACGAATTCCCCCCGCGCAGATACTCCGGCGCCCGCTCCAGCGCCACCACCGACGCGCCCTCATCCGCCGCCGCCGCCGCCGCGCACAGCGCCGCATTCCCCGCCCCCGCCACCACGACATCGTACCGCTCTTGCCCTTGCCTATCCATAATTATGCCCCTTGCCTTGCGCCATTCGCCAATCCCGATTGATTGGCCTACTCTATCCTGCTCCGAAACATCACATACACCGCAAATGCTCGCTTATCAACCACGTCTGCCCTTTCGAAGTCCCATATAGCGCTATCTGCGACTTCGACAAGGCGGAGCGCGTCAAGCCGGGTATATGACGCATCCGGGTCGTAATCCGCGTCATGCCGCATTCGCTGAAGATCAACGAATCTCTCTCCAAACTCCTGTATCTCAGCGGGAAATCTGCGAATTATAGGCCGCCTGCACTGCGCGGCGGCAAGCCCATGCTCCAGCGAGCGATACGCCTGACGCCACGCCTGTTGGCTGCGATTGCGGCGCGTAGCCCCCACCAGCATATCCGCCGACTGCCTCGCCAGCGCGTGAAACATTGCGTAATACGCCATGCTCACCGCCCGCCGCAGCTCGGACTGACGCGGCCGCCCTCTGCCGCTGCCCAGCGCCCCGCTCGCCAGCGCCCGCGCGATTCGGATTAGCTCGTTTGCATCCACCATGGCCCCTCCTTCAAGAGCTCTTCCCGCTCCGACTTCAGCTGAATCGAGTAACTCGGAATGCCCTCGAATCCCATGTCGTAAAGCTTATCCCTGACGCGCCGCCGCATTTCGAGATCCCCGTCCAAGTCAAACTTGCGCTCGTCCCCGTCAAAGACGATAGTAATGTACAGGTACTCTTCGTCGTACTGATCTATCTTCGTCTCTATTATGGGCGCCTCAAACGCCAGCCCTCTGCCCCCGAACATCTCGCCCAGCGTATCCGCGATAAAGCCCCTCAGCTCTTCCACCTCAGCCTTCGTTATCAGATCGCATCGCCTTCTCATTCCCACGCCCCCTTTCCTGCGCTAGATATTGCCTTGCCCCCAACGCACACGATTATACCACACCCCAATCCTGTCCTCGCCCATATACGGCATAGTTCGCGCCTAATCCTACTCGCATACATTGTCTTAATCCCGAAACGCAAATTGACAATAAGCGGCTCAATGAATTAGGATTGCCTCCAGTTGCTCGAAAACGGAGGTGAATCTTGGCTGCGAAACCTACTTGGCAATTTCCTGCGAATGTCGCTGGCCAAATCGAAGGCCCAATAGATTCGGGCATCGAACATTTCACGGGTAATCGCGACGAAAATGTCATCAGGGAATCCATCCAAAATTCATTGGACGCTCGTCCGGATGATAACCGCCCAGGCCCAGTTAAAGTAGAATTCAGCGTAGTTCCCCTGCCATCCGCTGAGATAGGGGCGGCCCAACTAGCGGCGGCGCTCCAAGCGGCCGCAAACTCTCCCCACAACGATAACGAGGCGTATAGAGAGCAATTCCAAAACGCCGCTCGTAGGTTGCGGGGAATAGGAAATGGCTCGGTGCCCTGCTTGCGTATCATAGACAGCAACACCAGCGGAGCGAGCGATGACATTCGTCCCAATAAAGCGCCCAGCAAATGGGCGGCGCTAACGAAAGGCACAGGCTCAAGCGCCAAACCCCAGAAAGATGCCGCCGGCTCCTTCGGAATAGGCAAATTCTCCGCCTTTGCCGTAGCCGATATGCGAACCGTGCTGTATTCCACCGCCTACGAAAGTAGGGCGGCGAATGGGTTGACTCGCCGTTTCATGGGAAGAACAATCCTAGTGTCCCATGAGCGGGGAAACGAGAAGTATCTAAAGGCAGGGTATTTTAGCGGTAAAGACTTTGAGCCTTTGCGGGATACCGATGTGCCGCGCCCATTTAGGCTGACCGCTCCCGGAACCGCGCTGTACATTCTGGGATACGAACCGAAAGACGGGTGGCGCAATGACACCATATCCGCGGCGATAAAGCACTTTTTCCACGCGCTGGTTCACAACAAGCTGAACGTAGTCGTGGACAGGCAAGAAGTCAACGCAAAGACGCTGCCCCGATTTGAGCGTCTGCTCGATAAAGATAAGGCAACCGCCAACTTCGTTAGAGTGTCACAGCGGACGCCCGACGCGGAAACGGACATTCCGGACATTGGGCATGTAGTCCTGCGTATTGAAGAGCGCAGCAGCGGGCGCGATCGTGAAATCGCGCTTGTGCGCGACGCGGGCATGATGATAACTGCCCGCCTTAGGAATATGAACCTGCCGGGGCTTGGCAGGTTGCCGCAGCATTGGAACGGCTTTACCGCCGTGATTGAGTGCCTTTCGCGCGGCGAGCAATCGCTGTTGCGCGATTCTGAATCGCCCCAGCATGACCGAATTTCCACGGACTACATCGTCGATCGCAAGCGCAAGAGGCAGGCGCGGGAAAGATTGGCGGAGTTGGGAGATTGGATCCGATCCGAGATAGCCAAGCGCGTTGAACCTACGGTCGCAGGCGGGGACAACGCGGAAGAGATGGCGAAGCACTTGCCGATTGAGGACGATGGCGCTGAAAAGGCGACCGTCGGAGCAGGCGCAATCGGACAACCCCGCCGCCCGGTGGTGTCTTTGCCGCCATATCAGAAGAACAGCGCGCCGCCTCGCTCGCGCATACGCGGCAGCGGTTCGCGCGGCCCGGTAACATCGCCCGGAGACGGCACCGCTACAGGAAACCGAGATGGGCAAGAGGGAGGCGTGAAATCCGACCCGCGCAAGCCAATAGCGCGCGCGGTGTCTAACGCGCCTACGGCTTTTGCCAAACCGCGATTTAGAGCGGGCGCATACGATCCCAACTACTCCCTTGTCGTGTCGTTCGACAATGCCAATGAGCCGCTGCTTAATGTGCGGTTGGTCGCTGTTGGCGAGGACGGGCAGGATGTGCCGGTAGGAATACGCGAGGCTTACATAGACGGGCAACGCATGCCCGTCAGCAACGACGCAATCCAATCCATAAACGGCGACGGCGAGCGCCTCACCATAGAGTTCCGCACGCGCGAGCCGGTAGCCAACAAAACATTCTATCTCAAAAAAGAGGAATCTGAGTAGGTGAAGTACGAAGCCAAACGAAACTACCTCTATCCCGTGTCCCGCCCATGGGCGGACGATTACGCCGCGCCTTATATGGACATCGCAGTCACAGCGGATCCCGTTGACTACGATGTTCGTATCAACATTCAGTTCGGCGCGGTGGAGGAATCGATAAAACTACAAGTAGAGGCTGGCAACGCGCGCTGCGTAGCGATGCTCTACTGCCGCGAAACATTGCACCGACAAATGCTGAATGCGGACGCAGGCAAATTCTCGCTGACTGAATTCATCGACGGAAATTTGCTTTTCGGGGATGTGGAACTGAATCCCGCGATAATCGCTATGGAAAGCGTCAATCACTCCACCAGAACCGCGCATTGGGAGTATGGCGGATCCCCGATAAGAATAGGCAAATTCCAGCCGCTGGCAACCGCTCAAACATGGCGTTTTCAGGTGAACACGGCTGAACGCCCCGCCAAAAGCGTCTTCAACCTCAAAGTTGACGACGATGATGCGCTGTTGCTTGACGATATGTTTGGCATCAGGGTTGACCACAACGAGCCTTACATTGACATCGTCGCCAACGCCAACACTATGAAACGATTCAATGATATGCGCGCCAACGATTGGTTCACCACGCCGTCGGTCTATATGAACGCGCTGATGGAGGCGTTGGCGTCAATAAAGCATAACGGCGCTGACAGCGATAATGCCCCCACAAACGGCTGGCTAAACTGCATCAAGAATCACCTAGTCAAGCACAAATTGAACATAGGCGATAATGAGACGCCCGGCGAACATTCCCTGCTCTACGCCGCGCAAATACTGCTATCCAAACCATTCGGCGAGTTGATGACCGCCGTTAACGACGCCGACGATGCCTCTACGGAGAGATGAGCAATGCCTGAAATTGAAATGGTCAACGAAAACGGCTACAAGGCGTTGCGAAACCTCGCCGGCCGCCAACCGAAATTGTTCACCGAACCCGACGTAGGACGCTTGCGCCAAGAAATGGAGCGCGAGGCGGGAACGCCTGACGTTTGGCGCGAACCTATGCGAATTGCCCATCCATTGGATTCCCTAAACCAAAACAAAGAGAAAGGCCCCGGAACGGACGCCCGCTTTTCTAAGATAATGCGCCAAGCGCTGGCAAACATTTCGCTTATCCAAGCCGCTGACGAGCTGCTTTGGGCTTCCATCAACTGCTTTGCCATCGCGGACTATGTAGCGCCGAGATGGGCTACGAGCAACATACGCCACAGCAATCCGGAAAGGTTTGTCGACCGCCACTGGCTCAAGGGCGGCCCCGACGCCCGGCAGGACAACGCCGCCGCTAGGCTATGGTGGCTCGGAGAAATATCAGACCGCGTATCGCGCTGCACCAACAAATACACCTCCGACGAATTGCTTGACGCTATGGCTGGCAATGTCAGGCTTTATCATCAGACGCTTGACCGTCGGTATCTGCTGGGCAACCCGCGCATAGTCGCCGCGATATATGAAGTCGCGCTTGACGGCAATGACCACCTCTTTCAGACGACCCCGGCAAGCAACCTGTTCAAATCTCTAAACGTCCGCGCCGGCGCAACCGCTCTCGACTTTATGGAAGACGCCGAACTGCGCGCGCTAGTTAGGGAGTGCGTCCCCCCAAAAGGATGAGCCTCCCAATGCGAAAAACACCGCCCGCGCTGCGAGTGTTGAGCCTGGGAGGCGGCGTCCAAAGCACGGTGATGTGCCTGCTCGCGGAGCGAGGCGCTTTCGGAGTCAAGCCCGACTACGCCATATTCGCGGATACCAAATGGGAGCCGCAATCGGTGTACGACACAATAGAGTGGCTGCAAACCCAAGTGTCATTCCCAATCATCACAACCGATAACGGGCGGAGCCTGCGGGACGATGTGGTGAACGGCGTGAACGCGCAAGGCCAGCCTTGGATGACATTGCCGGTGTATCTCGCGGATCCCGATGGCGAGTCGGCCGGAATCAACTGGCGGCAATGCACCAAGAACTACAAGCTAGACCCCATACGCCGGGTCGTGCAAGATCTGCTCGGCGTCCGCCCTAGGCAGAGCATCTCACACGAAACGCATGTGGAAATGTGGCTGGGCATATCCACAGACGAAGCGATGCGCGTCAAACCCAACCGCAACTGGTGGATAACCAACCGCTATCCGCTCATAGACGATCTGCCGTTGACCCGCGAAGAGTGCCGCCAATGGTTCGCGGACGAATACCCGGGGCGCGCCCTGACGCGGAGCGCCTGCGTAGGCTGCCCATTTCGAAGCTCATCAAGTTGGCTGGATGTCAAAGCCAACGAACCCGAACTCTACGCTGAGGTCGTTCAGATAGACGCGCTGATTCGCTCCGAAGAACACAACTCAAGCCGAATGTTTCGCAAGCGTCCATACCTGCATCACCGGCGGATCCCCCTGCAAGACGCTCTGCGGCTAGACGAGCAAGAGTTCAACGAAACCAACCAGTTCATCAACGAATGCGAGGGGCATTGCGGGCTTTAGGATATTGCGAATATCCCTGATTATGCTCGCATAATTCCCATCTTTCCAACTATGTGAAACTTGACACAATCCCATCCCCCCCGCTACAATTGCTTGTCATACATTCACACAATCCAACACGCCCAACGTCCCGCCAAACGTGCGCGCTCTTACATACGGGCAACCCCAACAATGCACTTCAACGTATCCCAACTCCTCAAAGAACCCTGCGGCGCATCCCGCTCATACCGGATCAGCGACTTCGCCGCGCTGCAACTTGGCGCGCCGCGCGTCGCCGTTACCGGTTGCCTGTCTATGATGCGTACCGACGCCGGCGTATGGGTCAGCGCCAGCCTCGCATCCCACCTAGACTGCCTCTGCAGCCGCTGCGCCGACGATATGGAACAGCCCGTCAGCGTCCGCATTGAAGAGGAATACCTGCCCGAAATAGACATCGCCACCGGCGCCCGCATCCACATCCCCGACCCGCGCGACGAGCAGTTCTACATCGACCACGCCCATATGCTTGACCTCAGCGAGGCGATCCGCCAATACTTCACCATCGGCGCTCCGCTAAAGCCCGTTTGCAATCCCGCCTGCAAGGGCCTTTGCCCCGACTGCGGCGCCAACCTCAACCAAACCCGCTGCGACTGCGCCCAAACATACACCGACCCGCGCTGGAGCGCCCTATTGGATCTCGCAATCGCCCGCCAGCCAAACCCAAACTAAACCCGCTATCCCATAACAACCACGCGCGCGCCCACAATGCGCCCGTCCATAATCATAACCGCATACATCACCATAATCATAACCGCGAACCGCGCAAGGACAATCTAATGCCCCCACTGCCAAAGAAAAAACACTCCAAAAAACGGCAAGGCGGACGCTCCGCCCACAACCGGATGAAACCCCTAACCCTAGCCCGCTGCCCGCAATGCCGCGTCGCCCGCCTGCCCCACCGCGCTTGCGACGAATGCGGCTACTACAACGGCCGCTCAGTCGCCGGCGCAAGCCCCCTGCAATAACCCGCCGCGACCGCAGCCGCCCTAAATCCCGGACGCAGCCCAACACAAGCGCATCACAGGAGATCCCGTAAATGACCATCAGCGCCGCATCCAAAACCCAGCCCAAAGTCGGCTACCTATTCCCCGGGCAAGGCGCGCAAGCCGTGGGAATGGGACGCCAACTCTACGACGAATCCCCCGCCGCCCGCGAAGTCTTTCACCAAGTCGATATGGCGCTCAAGCGCCCGCTGTCCAACATTATGTTCAACGGCCCCGACGACGACTTGCGCCAAACCATCAACGCCCAGCCCGGCATCATGACCGTCAGCCTCGCCTGCCTCAAAGCGATGGAAGAGCGGCTCGGCGACCATATGCCCCAGCCCGCCGTTACCGCAGGCCACAGCCTCGGCGAATACACCGCCCTCGCAGTCGCCGGCGTCCTATCGGTGGGCGACACCGCCAAACTCGTCCAGCGGCGCGGCGAACTGATGCAGCGCGCCTGCGACGAAAACCCCGGCGCTATGGCTGCCGTCATTGGCCTAGACGAAATGACCCTGGAGCAAATCGCCCAAGAAACCGCTACCTACGTATCCAACGTCAACACCGCCGAGCAAATCGTCATCAGCGGCGACCCTATGGGCGTAGCCCGCGCCTGCGACCTCGCCACCGCGCGCGGCGCGAAAAAAGCCATCCCCCTCCGCGTCGGCGGCGCATTCCACTCCGGCCTTATGGAACCCGCACGGGCGGGCCTCATAGACGCCATCAACTCGCTCCAATTCAACGATCCCCAAATCCCCATCATCGCCAACTGCACCGGCGAGCCGCTCACCAGCGCCGACGACATCCGCCGCGAACTCATATCCCAAGTCTGCGGCTGCGTCCAGTGGAAACGCTGCGTGGACACGATGATAGCCTCCGGCGTCAACGACTTCATAGAAATCGGCCCCGGCAAAGCGCTATCGGGAATGGTCAAGCGCATATCGCGCCGCTCGCGCATCACCAACATCGGCGACATGGACGCCATCATCAGCCTCGCGCGGAACTAGCCTGTGCCTGCCGCAACCGCCCAGCGCCACGCCGGCCCCCAAGCGACGCCGTCTGCCGACCCGCGGAACGCCGCCCACGGCCGGCGCAAAACCCGCGTCGCCATCCTCCAAACCCTATACGAAACCGACGCCGTCGCGCACACCGCCCCCGCCGTCCTAACCGACCGCGCAGCCGCCCTCTCACTGCCCGACGCCGAAATCAACTTCGCCCTCGCCATCATAAACGGCGTCCTAGCCAACGCCGCCCGCATAGACGCCACCATAGCCCAATTCGCCCCTCACTGGCCCGTCAACCAGATGGCAGTCGTCGACCGCAACATCCTCCGCATAGCCGTCTATGAAATAACCCTAGCCCCCCAAATCGCCGCAGAAACCGAAACCCAAACCTCCCCCGACGCCGCTGCCCCCGCCGATCCCCTGCCCACCCCCCAAATCGCCGCCAACGAGGCGGTAGAACTCGCCAAGCGCTTCGGCGCCGACAGCTCCCCCCGCTTCATCAACGGCGTGCTAGGCTCCGTAATCGCCCACGCCTACGCAACCCGATAGCATCCCCCGCAGGGATAGCCGAAATGTTTGAAACCGACAAAATCCACCACGCCGACGCCTTCGATCTGCTGCCGCGCATACCCGACGCGTCCATAGACCTAATCATCTGCGACGGCCCCTACGGCGTAACCGCCAACCAATGGGACAAAATAGACGACATCCAGGCGTTCAACCTCAATCTCATCAAAATCTTCGCCGCCAAAATGAAAGACGGCGCGGCGCTCTACCTATTCGGCAAGCCCGACTGCATAGACTTCATAGACTACCGCCCATACCTCAACCTGCGCTCCCGGATAATCTGGTATCAGCCCAGCCGCTTGGCGCAGGGCAGAATTAGCTACACCAACAACTACGACATAATCTGCTACTTCATCAAAGGCGCAAAGCCCAAAACATTCAACCTTGACGAAATCCGCGTCCCTCAGCTTGTGGAACTCCAGCACAGGTTGCGCTGCGAGCGCGTCCCGTCCGTAACCAACGGCAAGTTCGGCAAAACCAAGTTCAACGCCAAAGGCAAAAACCCCGGCGACGTATGGGGCGACATCAAGCAGCTCACCTACAAATCCAAAGAACTTGTCAGCAGAGAGGCGCTCAACACCATCCAAAAGCCCGAAAGACTCATAGAGCGCCTAGTCAAAGCCAGCTCCGCCCCCGGCGACCTAGTGCTAGACCCATTCGCCGGCGTCGGCACAACCCCCGCCGTCTGCCGCCGCCTAAACCGGCGCTTTATCGCCATAGAAAACCACGCCCCCTTCGTCAAAGCCGCCAACGACAGGTTGGCAACCCTAGAGCGGCATCGCTCGGAGGCGCTAATCTAATGCAGCGCAGCGCCTACCGCAACATAATCGCCCTAGTCCGCGATGCATCCGACCTAGCCCGCTCAATCGGCATCCCAAACCTACTCCAGCCCGGCCTAGTCAAGGAGATGATTATCGCCGACCACCTTGGACACGAACTAATCCACTCCAAGCGAGACGCAGACGCTCACGCCCCGGACAATCCCAACGAAAAGTATGAATACCTTTCCTGCATAGAGGGCGGCAGAGGCCAGCTTGACCGAATGTTCAAAGCGCCGCCCGCCAAACGCCGCGAATCCCTCGCCCGCATAACCCGAAATTCCAAAATCTACTACGCCGTCTTCTACGCCGACAACCAAACACTATGCAAAATCATCTACGAACTTGAACCCGACATCGTTCTGCAAGAGGCGAACCGCCAGCTAGACGCAAGCCGAAACGCCATATCCCACATTGGCTTTGGCGTCAGATGGGTTCACGCCAACGGCAAAATCGTCTATGAAAACTCAAGCAACCCATCCCCATAGCGAGCGAATATCACGGGAAACGAAAATATCCGGCAACCCTGATACCCTTAAAAAAGCGCATCCCACCCCCAAATATGTTAAACTTCACTAACGCGCTTATATCACACGCGCCCATCCCAAAACATCCCGCCCTTTACAACGGAGGCATTCAAATGGCAACCCTTATGGAGCGAGTTCAGGAAATCGTCGCCGACAAACTCAGCGTGGACGAATCCGAAGTCGTCGCGGACGCATCCTTTATGGAAGACCTCAACGCCGACTCCCTAGACCTCGTCGAACTCATTATGGCATTCGAAGAAGAGTTCAGCGACGACGACGTCTCAATCGAAATCTCAGACGAAGACGCCGAAACCATCACCACCGTCCAGCAGGCGATAGACTACCTCAAAGCCAACGGCGTCGCCGACGACTAGCCCTCCCGCGCCAATGCCCCCGCGCCCCTACGGGCGAGCCTCCCCACATCAGGCTCGCCCTTGCCCTGCTTATCCCGCTTGCCCCTGCATCAGCCCATCCCCGTCAACCCTTGCCCGCTGCTAACGCCCTGCGCTACCCCCTTGCCAACGCCCTGCGCCATCCCCCCTTGCTGACACCCGCCCGCTAATCCTGTACACTTGCCCCCACGCCGCCATCCGCGCGGCAAACCCAACAGCGCCTGACCTCGCGCGAAAGGAGCCTCTCTATGAAAGCGGCAGTCTATCAGGGCGAGCGCCGCCTGCAAATCCAAGAAGTCCCCACGCCGCAAGCCGGCCCCGGCGAAGTCGTCATCCGCGTCCGCTACTGCGCCATTTGCGGCACCGACGTCCACGCCTTTATGTACGACGTAGCCCCGCCCGGCACCGTTATGGGCCACGAATACTGCGGCGTCATAACCCAAGTCGGCGAGGGCGTAACCCGCTGGCAAATCGGCGACCGCGTAGTCGGCGGCGGCGGCAACCCTCCGCCCGGAACGCCCCCAACCGGCGCCCGCAGCCACCCGCGCTTCAACTACCGCACTATGGGATTCCCCCAAAACGCCAAACTCCGCGCCTACGCCGAATACGTCCTGCTGGACGAATGGGAACCCGTTCCAATCCCCGACGGCGTCTCCGACGAAGAGGCGGCCCTAGCCGAACCCTGCGCCGTCACCGTGCATGCCGTCCGCCTATCCCAAATCAAACTCGGCGACTCAGTGCTCATAATGGGCGCAGGCCCCATAGGATTGTTCTGCATGCAAACCGCCCGCGCCGCCGGCGCAACCGCCGTCTTCGTATCCGAACCCGCCCCCGCGCGCGCCCAAGCCGCCCGCCGACTAGGCGCCGACGCCGTCATCAACCCGCTCCAAGAAAACGTAGAGGAGCGCGCAGTTCAACTCACCGGCGGCAAAGGCCCCGACATCGTATTCGAATGCGCCGCCGTCCCCAACCCGTCAACCCTTGACCAAGCCCTCAACATAGTCGCGCGCGGCGGCCAGGTAGTCCTGGTAGCCATCGCTTGGGAACCCACGCCCTTGCTAACCCCCGACTGGATGGCGCGCGAAGTCAAACTCGCCGCCTCATTCGGCACCCTCCCCGAAGACTGGCGCGTAGCCCTAGACCTAATCAAAGCCCGCCGCGTAACCGTCGACCCGCTGCTAGGCGACGCCAACTTCCTCCCCCTAGACGACATCCAAACCGCCTTCGAATCCCTAATGAAACCCTCCACCCAAGTCCAAATGGTAGTCCGCCCATAACCCGCCACTACCCCCGCTATCCCCACCGCGCAATCTACTTGCCCACAACCTACTCATAAACAAAACAAGGCTGCCACGCTAACTAATCAGCGTGGCAGCCTACATCTATCCCGAAACCAGCCTTCTTACCCCCTACTCCCCCTCAGCCAGCCCCAGCTCCGCCAGCACCGCCGGTATCCGCGCCTTCTCCTCCGCCGTGAACGGCCGCAACGGACGCGACACCGTATCATCCTCAATCACCCCCATCAGCTTCAGCGCCGCCTTCATCCCCGCGAAACTCGCCGCGTTCGGCCCGCCGCCCTGCGCCAGCCGCGCTATCTTCTGCGCCGCCACGATAACCGCATTGCTGCGCGCCACACCCTCGGCGTCCCCCGCCTCGCCCGCCTCCCAGCCAGCCGCGCACGCCGCCGGTATCAGATTCGCTATCCCGGGGATAACCCCCTGAACGCCCACCGAACCCGCTGTGGTAATCCGGAACGCCGTCCCCAAAAACCGCAGCAGCGACACCCCCGACTGCTCGCACAGCACATTCAGCTCCGCCAGCAACTCCCCCGCGCCTGAGCTATCCTTCACCCCAACCACCGCGCCCTCGCCCGCCAGCGTTGCGATAGTCCCCGGCGCCACCGCCGTCTTCACCGTGGACGGGATATTATACACCCACAGCGGCGTCCCCACCCGCGCGCTGATATGCCGATAATGATCAAGCACCTCATCCTGCGCGTTGGGATAATAATACGGCGGCGTAACCGCGATGCCGTCCATCCCCATCTCTTGCGCCTCCAGCGCCAAATTGACAGACAGCCGCGTGCTGCCCCCCGACACATTCCCGATAACCGGCGCGCGCCCGCCCACCTCATCCACCACCGCGTCCATACTCGCCAGCCGCTCCTTATCCGTCAGATTGGCGAACTCCCCCGTAGTCCCCGAAACCCAAATCCCGTGCGCCCCGTTATCCAGCACATAATTCACCAGCCGCCGCAGCGACCCCACATCCACACTCTCATCCGCCTTCAACGGCGTCAACACAGGCACAACCACCCCCCGAATCTCCTTGCCAGCCATAACCATAACCCTCCTGTATCATCATATTATTGGCACAACGCCCCAAGTATATCACCAACCCGCCCGCGCCCACACCTTTTGCCACTTGAACCGTGCGCCAACCGCTTATCCTAGACGCCGGCTGGCCCAGCGCCGTCAATACGCATCCCACCAACCTGTGCGACAACCCCAACGCCCACATCAGCGCTCTTAGCCTGACACTGCGTCCATTGCAATCAACGCCTTGCGGGTAGCGCGTGAATGCGCGCTTGCAACCAACGCAGCGATAGCGCATCGCCGCAACCTCCGCCTCATAGATGCCCTTGACGCTCTTGCCGACTTCGCCGTGTCAGCGGAGTATGCCGCATCCGCAGTATGGATCATAGGCTAGGGCGAGTATGCGGGTAGATGTTCACCTGCGTCAGAATAGCGATTGCTATTTGCATCGGTAAGCGGCCTCATAAATGTGTTGTCGCCGTTAGCGCATTATCAGGATTGTCCGCCATTTTCATTTCCCATAATACTGAGGGAGACTGCGCTCACCCGGCGATGGTCGCTATGAACTGGAAGTGGAAGTCGGCGCCGACGCAGGTTGCGCCGGAGCGCTTGCGGGCGCCGATGTTGTCTATGGTTACCAGGCGGCTGTCGTCAACTTTGCCGCCCCAGGTGGGGTCGGCGGTTAGGGCGGCCTCTATGCTGCGGCTGCCGCGCGGCTCGATGTATGCCTCCAATGCCTTGGCGGCTTGCGCGGGGTCGGCGGCGGATACTAGCAGCTCTACGCGGATGCCGCCGCGCATTGCGCCGCCGCTGAGCGTCTCTACGGGTTCGCGGGATTCGGGGCGCACGATTGCCGCCGGGTACTGGTTGGGCGCGGGCGCGGCGTAGTCCTGCGCGCGCAAGCCGTCTATGCGGCTCAATATCGTGATTAGCGCGGCTTTGGCTTGGGTGAATTCGTTTGCCATTGGCGTGGTTGTCCTTTCTGTATGCTCTGTATGTCTGTATGCCGATTTAGGGCGCGCGTGGGTTGCGATGCCGGTTGTTATTATTGTTATGCCGACGCCGGTTGCGGGCTAGACGCCTAGCGCGGGCTTGCGATATGGGTCTATGAGGAGGGCTAGGTCGGCGTCGGATTGGGCGGCGGCGTCAGCGAGCGCGCCGTTCCATAGGCGCATCGCTATGACGCGGGCAGCCTCGGTTACGGGCGAGGGATAGTCGTAGATGCGGATGGGGCTGTCGTCAGCGTGGGATGCGGCGGGAGCGCCGTTGACGCCGCGCTCTACGGTCAGCCGCGCGTCTGAGCGCGCGCGGACGTATATCTGCTCGGCGTCTATGAGCAGCGTGTTGCCGGGGGATATTTTGGCTAGGCCAGTTGCGGCGCCTGCAAGCGTGATTTCGGTCGCGGCGGCGTCTATCGCGGCGCTGAGGGTTTCATCGGATAGCCGCAGACTTTCGCCCCAGCCCCAGAGGCCGGCTATCTGCGCGCGGCCGCCGCCGATGGGAAAGCGCCTGCCGTTTGCCGCCTCGATGCGCGTGTAGGGGCGGGCCGCAGAGTTGTGCGCGGACGCGGCGTCGGGGGATGCGCCGTAGGGCAGCAGGCGGTAGTCGGCGGCGTCCCATATCGCCGCGAATGAGCCGTCGCCTATGTCGTCGGATCGGATGCCGTCGGGATCTACGGCGATGAGGTCGGGGACAAGCAGGCGCGCGCCGTCGTCCACGTCAAAGCGCAGCGTTGCGCGGCGGGCGTAGAAGTAGCGGTTGCAGGCGCGGTCTATCGCGCTGCTCGCCGCCTCCGCCAAGCCCAGCAGCCGCTCATCGTAGTCCGCGCCGCCGATGTTGAGCGCGGAGGGATGCTTGAGCATATCAAGCGATACATATGCGTTGGTCATTGCTCTCTTATTCCTTTATATGCGTCTGTATGTGTGTACGCCCGCCGTATGCGGGGCGTCTATCAAAGCGTTTGTTTAGTGCCGCCGCGCGTGAATTGGGCGCGGCGGCGCGAATTCGGGTTGCGCTAAGCGCGGCGGGCGCTTTCGGATGCCTGCCGCGCTCAGCGTTTGTCTAGTTCAAATTGACGCAGGTTGCGCCGGGCTACGTACGCCAGTCCGGGTTGCGGCTAGGCGTGGGTTATGTTGTATTGCAGCGCGGTATGGGCGGCGGATGCCCTGTCCCCGCTGCGCTCGGCGAGCGCGTGGCGGAAGCTGACGGTGATGACGGTCTGCCGCTTTTGGGTATCGCGGTGGACGTCCAGCATCAGTTCGCGCCGAAAGCCCTGCGCCCACTGCGTCCGGTTGACGAGCAGCACGCGCCCCTTGGTGTTGGCGCTGCCGCCGTCGGTGATCTTGCCGTCCGAGTCGGCGAGGGGCATCTGCTCCGAGACGATGACGGGTATGCCCTCAATCGCGCCCAGCATGCCGGTGAGCAGCGTTGCGTTGGGGCCGAGCTTGTCCATAGTGCGGAACTGCTCCACCGATTGGGCGCGGATGAATGTGTTCACATCCATAACCCACGCCAGTTGGGACGGGCGCGCGCCGTACTTGCCGAGCTTGACGCGCAGTTCGTTGAACATATCGCCGGACACCGCCGCGTTGTGGTTGTTCGCCTGCGCCGCGTTATCCACTAGCGGCAGATGCAGGATGCCGTCGTAGCCGAGCAGCCATTGGGCTTTGCCCGCGGTGGTGGCGGCGATAGTGGCGCCGTCGGCGTTGATGTTGTTGGTGACCGTGGCGTCCGCGTTCAGGATGATGTCGTCCAGGATTTCCGCCACATTGCGAACAAGCCCGGCGCGGATTTCGGGCAGCATAGCGATTACGCCGTCCTCTTCCAGCGTGAAACTATAGGGAACCTGCCCCACAAGCTCGTAGGCGGTGAGGGTTGTCTTGCCGGTAGCCAGCGCGGTTGAGGACGCGGCGCTGTTTTCGGTTCCGGGATAGAAGTTGACATCCCCAAGCTGGCGCGGCACGTCAAACGGGTTTGAGGGCATCGGAAATGTGGGGATTATGGGCGCGACTAGGGTTTGCAGGTTGACGTCCTGCCAGAGTTCGCGCGCCTCAAGGGTAGCGACGAGTTCGTCGCCGGAGCCGGCGGTCGTGCTGTCCATAGCGGCGCGCGTCATAGCGCCCAGCAGCGAGCGGCTGAAGGCTTGGAACTGGCCGGTGTCTTTGGAATCCACGCGAAACCAGTCGGCGAGGCGGCGCTCGGCGGCGGAGTGCGTGGCTTGCACGGCGGCGGGCGATATGGTTTCGGCGAGCAGCCGCTTTGCTTGCTCGGCGCGCTCTATCCACGCGGGGCCGAAGCTCTCGCGCCGCTGCGAATAGGCGAAGCGGCGGATGAGCGCCAGATCCAGGATGTCCATCCCCGCGTATGCGCCGGAGGGGACGGCGATGCGCGCGCGGTCGTCGGCGAATGCGCTGAGGGAATTGCGGCGCATCGCGCGCTCGCGCTGCGTTACGCCGTCCAAGTCCTGCTTGATGCGGTCGGTCTCTTCGCGCAGCACGCCCACCTCGCGGCTCACCGGCTCAAAGCGCTCGCGCACGAATGAGTTGATGTCCACAAGGTTCTTTCGGATTGCGTCTATGTCGGTTGTGGTCATTTGAGATTGCCTCCTTAAAAGAAAAGGCTTGCGTTGTGTATGTACGGCTTTGGATTTTGGATTGGCGGGTTGACGGCGCGCGCCGGGCGATATTGCGCCGGATGGCGGGCAATGCGACGCTAGGCGTCGGCCGGCGGGCTGCGCTGAGTGGGCGGGTCGGCGTCGCCGGCGAGATGGCGGCGGGCGGCGTCGGATAGGGCGCGCAGGTCGGCGAGGGCGGCGTCGGCCGGGGTAGCGGCGGCGTGTTCGGATGGCGCGTTTTCGTGGGCGTGCAGAGAGTCGGTTGCGCTTGCCGCGTGGGTTTCGCCGCGGATGACGCGGTTTAGGGTATCCAGCGCGGATGTGAGTTCGCGGTAGTCGGTTGGTGATATGGCGCGGGCGAGTTCGGCGTGTTCGTTGGGATGCGCGGCGGACGCGGCGCGGGATGCGACGATGCCGCGCTCGGACAGCAGCGAGTCCAGCATGCGCCGGTGGGTTTCGCGCAGCGCGTCCGGGTCGGCGGGGATGGACACGATAGACCACTCCAGCAGCTCCGAGCGCACATCGCGCAGCCGCCCGTTGGACGCAGGGCGCGATTCCAGCGGCAGCCAGCTTATTGACGCCGCTCGCAGAAAGCCTTTGTCCCATGCGTTGCGGATGCGCTGGGCGAAGGCGTCGTTCTCCAAAAACTCGAACTCGGCGATAATAGCGCCGTTGGAGGCGCGGCTGATGGCGAGCGTCCTGCCGATGGGCAAGCCGCCGGAGGGCGATCGCCCCACCGAATCGTGCGCCCACATGACGACGGGATTGCGCCGATAGTTGTCAAAGCGCAAGCCGTTCAGATCCAGGTCGGGCGCTGATCGCGCGCGGTCGTTGGCGGCGATAGTGACGCTGCGGCGCGTGGGATCGACGGCGCTGCGGTCAAGTATGTTCATGCTCATAGTGCGGGCTTGGGGCTGCATTCGTTCCTCCGTATAGTTATAGTTGGCGCGTAGTTGGCGCGCTTTATATGCGCTATTAAGCGTATTTCCCGTTATAATCGTCGGTTGCAAGCGCCGGGGCGCATATTCGCCGGTTGCGATTGCGGGCTTGTTCGCGGGCGGGCGGCTGTTGGCGCGCCCTGCCTGCCTAGCAAGCGAAACGCCCCCGACGGGGGACCGCTTGCGGTCGCAATCGGGGGCGTCTTCGCCCTCAGGTGGAGGCTCCGTCTCGGAGCGTGTATTAGGTTGTGAAATCACCCTAGCACAAATGTTTGTTGGGCGTCAAGCGTTAATTTTGGGGAATTTTTGGGAGCAAGGCGAGTTGAATGGGATTTGGAGGGCTAGGCAGGCGCGCTTGAACTTCGCGCCGGCCTTTGTATTGGGATAGCCAAGCGCGCGGCCGGGCTTATCCGCCGAAATATCTGTAGTAGATAGCCACAGCCCACTGGCCGATATACCACACCGCCAGCAGGATGAAGAACTGCCGCATTATGCGGCGCATTTCGGGGCGGTTGCGCTTGACGGCGTATATGTATGCGCCTATTGAGACCGCCCAAACCCCTATGAACAAGGCGACGTAGGCTTGGAAGTTGGTTACGGGGATGCCGCCATGCGCGATTGGGGGAATCGCGATGGCGATGATTACTGCCGCGTGTATGCCGATGAACAACAGGAACAGGATGCCGAGGTCGCGCATTAGGGGTTGCTCCGGCGCTTGTGGGGGGATGGTTTTGCGGGCGAGTAGGCGGGGTTTGGGAGTTGGGGAGCGGGCGGGCGCAATGGGTTACGCGGGCGGGCAGGCGTTATTTCGGCAACGATTCCCAAGATGGCAGGGCAATCATTCGGACGCCTCATCGGGGGAGTTCGGGAAATAGAAGAAGTCCATATCTCCCTCATGGGATTTTACGACCGCCATATCATGCCCCAAGAAGTTGAACCTGTAAGGCGTTAGGGGCGTCATAGCCTTGGGATCGAACAGCATCGTCCCGTCTTGGCGGCGCGTTACGGGCGTCTTTTGAAAGGTGGCGTCGCCGCCGGCGACTGATACGGGGTGAGCCGCCGCGTCGCTTTGCGATGAGACCCAAGCCGCGCTGCCGGAGTTCGTTTCGTCTTCATGGCTATCGCCAATGCGTTGGATAGTTGTCATAATCCCTTGTTGCCTCGCTATGCCTTGCGCTTGCGGCGCTTGCCGCCGCATCTACTCGGTTGAAACTATCTGAGTATTGTGGCGCACTATAATCAGCGGATCCCCGTCCGGAGTGTAGGCGGGATTGCCTTGCGTATCCAGCACTCTGAACATCTTCAGCGCGGATGTCTTCAAGCGAACATAGCCGCCGTCCAGCAGTTTGTATTCGTCCCATTCCTCTTTGCGGATTTCAAAATCCAGCTCAATGGCATCGCGCTCTTCGCCGTTTGCAATCTGTATTCTGGTTCTGCGAGCCACAGCCACGCTCCTTTTGCGCTAAAAGGTTTGTGCGGCAATTCTAATCGCTGGCGCTTGCCTTGTCAAAAGGGATGCGTGGAATTTTCGGGATGCGCCGCCGATATGAAATCGCGCTACGACAGCAGCCATCCGCCGCGCAGGTTCTGCGCCCGACGCGCCCGCAAATCTGCTAGAATATGCGGCGCGGGCGCTGCGCCGTTTGCCGCCGCCAACCCTATTTTCGCAGGAGATATTCCGATGACTATGACCGATATTATCGCCACCGCGCAGGCGCTCGTCGCGCCGGGCAAGGGCATCCTCGCCGCCGACGAAAGCACGCGCACTATCACGCGCCGCTTTGACTCGATCGGCGTGGAATCCACCGAACAAACGCGGCGCGATTACCGCGAGACGCTGTTTCGGACGCCGGGCGCCGGCGAATTTATCAGCGGCGTCATCCTGTACGACGAGACGCTGCGTCAGAACGGCGCGGACGGCAGCCCGCTTGTGAGCGTTCTGCAAGAGCAAGGCATTATGCCCGGCATTAAGGTTGACAAGGGCGTCGTCCCGCTTGCCAACGCGGAGGGCGAGGTGATTACGGAGGGGCTGGACGGGCTGCGCGAGCGGCTGGCGGAGTACCGCGAACTCGGCGCGCGCTTTACCAAGTGGCGCGCGGTCATCGCTATCGGCGCGGGCATCCCAAGCCGCTACTGCATTGACGCCCACGCGCATATGCTTGGGCGATTCGCGGCGCTGAGCCAAGAGGCGGGGCTTGTGCCTATTGTAGAGCCCGAAACGCTGATGGACGGCGCGCACGACATAGAGCGCTGCTATGAGGTTACGCTGACTGCGCTGCGCCAAACATATGACGAGCTGGCGCGGCAGCGCGTCGATCTGCGCGGGACGCTGCTCAAGCCGAATATGGTGATTTCGGGCAAGGACGCGCCCAACCGCGCGAGCGCGAAAGCGGTGGCGGAGCGCACATTGGATTGCCTTATGCGCGCCGTGCCTGCCGCCGTGCCGGGCATCGCGTTCCTGTCCGGCGGGCAGAGCGACGATGAGGCGACGCTTAACCTGCACGAGATCAATCGCGCCGCCGCCGGGATGCGCGCGCCTTGGGAACTGAGCTTTTCCTACGGGCGCGCCTTGCAGGCGGCGCCGCTGAGCGCGTGGGCGGGCAAGGCGGGCAATGTGGAACAAGCGCAGCGGGCGTACTACCGGCGGGCGATGCTGACAAGCGCGGCGCGGCGCGGCGAATACTCGCCCCAAGCGGCGAACTGATATGAGCGCCGCAACTGCCGTCAGTGCCAACAAAGAGAGCAAGCCCACGCTGCTCGTCGCCACGCATAACGCGGGCAAGCTCGCGGAGCTGCGAAACCTGCTGCGAGACGCGCCATATGCGCTCGCGTCGCTGGCGGATGTGGGCATAGACGCCGATGTTGAAGAGACGGGCGCCACCCTGGAAGAAAACGCGGTGCTCAAAGCCGTAACCTACGCGCGGCTATCCGGCTTGCCCGCGCTGGCGGACGATTCCGGGCTGGAGGTGGACGCGCTGGGAGGAGCGCCGGGCGTGTACTCGGCGCGCTACGCCGGCGCGGGCGCGTCGGACGCGGATCGGATAGCGAAACTGCTCGCCAACCTCGCGCCGCATAAGCCGCCCTGGACGGCGCGCTTTCGCTGCGTCATCGCCATAGCGCGGGACGCCGGCGCGCCTGAGTTGTACGCCGGCGTATGCGAGGGCGTGATAATCGCCAAGCCGCGCGGCGAAAACGGGTTTGGCTATGACCCGGTATTCCTGCTGCCGGAGTACGGCAAGACGATGGCGGAGCTTTCGGACGCCGAGAAGAACCGCGTGAGCCATCGCGGGCGGGCGGCGCGCAGGGCGGCGGGGGCGCTTGGGGGGGCGCACGTGGGCTAAGTGATAAGGGAAAGGGGGTTTCGCAATGGACAACGAGCGCGAAAATCTGCTGACGATACTGCGTAGGAACCGTCCCGCGTATTCTGTGGTATATTTTGGGCAGATGCTGGCGTGGCTCGCGCTAGTAGCGTGGAACGAGGCGGCAAGCGGCCAACACGCCGGCACGGTAAGTTATACTATAGCCGTAGGCACGGCGCTTGCGCCGCTCGCCTTTATATCGCTGGTAACCGCGATAGGCACAGTAGATACAGGGAGGCACCTGATGACGCTATTCTGGCCGGACTTGGAGGCGAAACACAGGAGGGAGGAGCGGGCAAAAATGCGCGTGGCGATTAGCGCGTGGTATGCGCGGCTGCAAGAAGCTAATAGGAAAGGCGAGCCGTTTGATGAGCCGCCGCCGCTGTTGGATGATGCGGACGAGGATGTCAATGGCAGGCGGTAGCGGGCACGATAGGGGCAGTGCGCGTTAAGGAGGTGTCTGATGACGCTATTATTCCCGGACGCTAGGGAAAAGTACAGGAAGCATTGGCTCGCGGAGGGACGCGAACTAGGGAAGGCCGAAGGGCGGGCGGATATTGCAGAACAGCATGCTGAATACGCCGGGAAGCGGGCTGTTATGGCAGAGATGCGCGCCGAAAAGGCTGAGCAACGTGCTGAAAAGGCTGAGCAATTGGCTAAGATGGCAGATAAGCGCGCAACGCGGGCGGAGCAAATATCTGAGCATGCTGAGCGGCGAGCGGAACAGGCTGAACGTCGCGCTGATCGCGCCGAGCGCGCTGCGAATAAGGCATGGTATTCGCGTCAGCAAGATGCGCTACGGCGGGGAGAGCCTTTCGATGAACCACCGCCCTGGGTGGATGATGAAGACGTGGATGTTGGTGACGGGCAATAGCAGGCGCGGGCAACGGGCGCTGGATACGATAGCGGGCGCAACGGGCGCGAAATGCGGCATCCGCGGCGATTACCCTAAAAAAGGTTGACCTCACGGCATATTCAGGCTAACATTGTTAGGCGGAGTCAATCAGGCGCTTGCGTCGCCGAATTGCTCTGCCGCGTGTGACGCGGCCCCGTGGTGTAGTGGTTTAACATACTGCCCTGTCAAGGCAGAGATCGCCGGTTCAAATCCGGTCGGGGTCGCCACTCTTTTCACTCACACATTCCCTTTACCCCAGCCATATCGCGCCATCCACTTGCGCCTAGAACCCAGTCCCGCTTGCGGGCGGCGGCAATGTTAGGCAACCGCGCTATCCCCTTGCGCCTAGAACCCAGCTACGCTTGCGGGCGGCGGCAATGTTAGGCAGCCGCGCTATCCCTTTGCGCTAGAATCGGCGTTGCTTTCCCCCATCCCTATCGCGCTACCCCATTGCCCCTAAAACCAGTACCCCCTCCCCTCCCCGTTCAGCCGCTTGCGCCGCTCCCGGTGGTCGGGGATGTGCCGCGCCACCACCGCCCAGAACTGCGCGGAGTGGTTCATCACAAGCATGTGAGCGAGCTCATGCACGACTACGTATTCGGCGAGGTCGGGCGCCGCCATTACCAGGCGCCAGTTGAGGCGGATGTTGCCGTTGGATGAGCAGCTGCCCCAGCGCGTCTTTTGGTTGCCGATGCGAATTGCGTTCACGGGCTTGTTGGCGACGCGCTCGCGCCACGCCTCTACCAGCGGCGGCAGTTCTAGCTCGGCGCGCGCGGTGTACCAGCGCGTTAGCGCGTGGCGCGCCGAATCCGCGCTCATCGCGTCGTCCAAGCCGCGCGGGATATGTATGCGAAATACGTCGTTTTGCAGGCAAGCGGAGGGTTCGGCGGCGTCAACGCGCTCTATCGCAAGGCGGATGTCTTGCCCGTGATAGTGCAGGGTTTCGGGGAGCGCGTGGGCGCTTTGGGCGGGCTTGGCGGATAGCAGCTCATCGCGCTTGCGGATTATCCACGCGGCGCGGTCGCGGACTATGTCGGCTATGCGCCGCTTGCCGGTTCGCAGCGGCGCGCGCACAATCACTTCCCCATTCGGGCGCAGGCTTGTCTCTACCGTCTTCTTGCGGCGCGCGCTGCGGACTATCGTGTACTCAATCCGCAGCCCGTTATGCGTGACGCTCGCCCGCTCGCCCTGTGCCATATGCGCCGTTTCGCCTCGCTTTGCCCTGATTGCCGCGCTTGCCTTGCCCTGATTGCGCCGCCCGCGCTATGCGCCCGGCTGCGGTTCGGCCGGTTGCCGCCGGCGGAGCGCCCTGCCCACCCTATCGCCTATCCGGCGGAACATCCCCGGTATGGACACGACCATCAGCGTATAGACTACCGGCACGAATACCAGCGTCAGGAATGTTGAGCTTACCAGGCCGCCTATCACCACGGTCGCAAGTTCCGCGCCGATGATGCCGCTTGTGGTGGTGGACGCCGCGAGCGGCACTAGCGCGAATGTGGTGGTGAACGCGGTCATTAGGATGGGGCGTATGCGTATGCGCCCGCCCTCTATGAGCGCCTCATAGACATCCATGCCGCGCCCGCGCAGCTGCTCTACGAATGTCAGCAGCACTATGGCGTTTGTGACCACGATGCCTATGAGCAGCAGAAAGCCCATCAGCGCCGACAGGCTGAGCGTGCGCCCTGTTATCAGCAGCGCCAGCAGCGCGCCCGATATGGCGAGCGGCAGGCTTAGCACTATCACGAATGGCGTCCGCAAGGAGCCGAGCGTGGCTACCATCACCAGATAGACCAGCACTATGCCCGCCGCCATCGCCACATAGACGTCCTGAAAGCCCTGCGCTATCTGCTCGAACAGGCCGCCCGTCTGTATCTGCACGCCGGGCGGCAATGGGACGCCGCGCCGCGCCGCCGCGACCGCCGCGCCAACCGCGCGCGAGTCCTCGGCGGTGATGCTGCCCGTGATTGTGGCGGAGCGCTCGCTGTCGCTGCGGCTGATGACTATCGGCGCGCGCTCTATGCCGATGTCGGCTATCAACCCCAGCCTTGTAGCGCCGAGTTGCCCGGTGATGATGAGGTTCTGCAGGTTGTCTATGTCGTCCACGTCGTCGGGATCGCCGCGCAGCACTATGTCTATGGTTTCGCCGCCGATGTTGATTTCGGAGATGTCCTGCCCGACTATGAACTGGTTGACCTGCGCGCCTACCTGCGCCGTGGTCAAGCCGTATTCGCCGGCGCGTTGGGCGTCTACGTCTATGACGACTTCGTCCTGCCCGTCGGACACGCTGTTCACCAGGTTGGCTATGCCGTCTATGCCGGCCAGCCGCGCCTCCAGTTGGCGGGACACCGCGGCGATGTCGTTGAAATCGGGGCCCACGATGGTCATTTCAAGATCGCCCTCAGGCGGCCCCCCCGTAACAGCGCTCACCACGAGCGATACGTCATCGCCCAGGTCGGGTATGGCGGCGCGAACCAACTCTTCGATGTTTTGGTCGTCTATCGGGACTTCGGGCAGGGTGATGAAGAACCCGGACAGGTGAGGCCCATTGCCGCCGCCGGGCCCGCCCGCCTCCTGCGAGCTGCCGAGCGTCATCTGATAGGTCTCTATGCGCCCCTGCCGCTGCAGATCGCGCATCGCATCTTCCACCATCAGCGTCTTTTCGTTGGTAGGCCCTACCGATGTGCCGGTGGGCAGCTCAAGGTTGATGGTTATGAATTCGGGCGCGCCGCCGGGGAATAGCGTGATGGGGATGAACGCTATCAAGCCAAGGCTGCTGCCGGTGACCGCAAGCGCTACGAATATGGTGACGAACTTGTGGCGCAGCGCCCATATGAGCAGCGGCGTATAGACGCGCTGCAGGAACGAATCGCGCTCTGCGGGCGCGCCGTCGTCGGTTTCGGGGAAATCCCCGCGCCGCAGCAGTATCGCGCCCAGAACGGGAACGGCGGTTACGGCGACGGCGGTGGACGAAATCAGCGCCAGGCTCACCGATATTGCGAATGGGCTGAAAAATTCGCCGACAATGCCCGATATGAACGCCAAGGGCAGGAATATGGCGACGGTCGTGAGGGTGGATGACAGGATAGCGGCGCTCACCTCGCGCGTTGCCTCATACGCGGATTGGACGCGGTCGCCGCCCTGCTGTATGTGCCGATAGGTGTTTTCAAGCACTACGATGCTGTCGTCAACCACGCGCCCTACCGCTATCGCCAAGCCCGCGAGGGACATAAAGTTGAGCGATATGTCCGTGAACGACATCAGCAGCACGCCCATAAGCACGCTGAGGGGTATGGATACCGCGATAATCGCTGTCGGCCGCAGCGCCAGCGTTACGCCGCGCAGCAGCGAGGGGCGGACGTTCAGCAGGAATATGAACACTACGGCTACCGCGAACAGAAAGCCCAGCGTTCCCTCGCGCAGCAGGTTGTCCAGGGATTCGCGCACGTCGGGGCCGGAGTCGCTGAGCACGGCGATTTCCATTTCGGGCGGCAGCGCGTTGTTGGCGCGCGCCTGCGCTATGGCGGCGTGTATGCCCTCGGTCACGTCCACGGTGTTGGCGTCGGGGTCTTTCACGATTTCAAGCGTGATGCTTGAGGCGCCGTTTGTGCGGGATATGGGCCAGGCGTCGCTTTGCAGCTCCACGTCGGCGGCGTCGGATACGCGGATGGGGCGCGCGCCGAACCGCGACGGGGGCGCGCCGGCGCCCTCGTCCGCGCCGCGCTCAAAGCCCACTACCAGGTCTTGCAGCTGCCGCACAGACCCCAGCGCGCCCGTCGTGCGGACGGGATAGTTCATGCCGCGCGTGTCAACGCTGCCGGCGGGGAAACTGACATTGCTCTGCGATATGGCGTCGGCGAGGTCTTGCGCGGACAAGCCGAGCTCTTCCATCTTGTCGGCGTGCGCGGTAACCAGCACGCGCTCAAACGCCAAGCCCTGCTCGCGCACATCGCCCACGCCGTCCACGCGCTCTATGCGCGGGATAAGCGAATCCTCGACCATGCGGCTGAGAGACACCGCGTCGCCGTCGCTTGAGACGCTGAGCTGCATAACGGGGAATGTGTCGGTATTGATGCGCTCCACGCTTGGCGTGTCAACGTCGTCGGGCAGATCCACGGCGCTGACGGCGCTCTCGATGTCGCGCTCCGCCTCTTTCATATCCACGCCGAAATCGAAAGTGGCGATAATGACGGTGAAGTTGGCGTTGGATGTGGACTCCAGCTCATTCAAGCCGGTCATGCCGCTGATGGCGTTCTCGATGGGTTCGGCTACTTCTTTGGCGACGGTTTCGGGGTTGGAATTGGGATAGACCGCCACGATAAAGATGTTGGGAAACTCCAGCGCCGGGAATAGTTCGCGCTGGAACTGGTTGTACTGGTAAATGCCCAGCGCGAACAGCAGGATGATGGTGAGAATGGTAACCGGCCGCCTGCTCAGCGCAAGCCTTGTTATGAAACTCAAGTAATCAACTCCGAAAGGGATAGTATGGGTAGCGAGATAGGATTGGCGTTAGGGCTTTGACATTCGCCTATCTACTATACCAAAAATCGGGGGCGCTTTGCCGACTTTCGGGCGGGATGGCGTCCGGTTGGGATTAAGGCGCTTGCGTTGCGGATGGCGCGTCTAGCGACGCAACGGCGGCGGGCGCGGCGTTACGCAGCGCGGCGCTCGCGGGCGTTATGGTGGCGGATACGGCGGACATTCGTATCGGGATTTCCACGCCCGCCGGCGCATCCACCCGTATGCGAACCGCGTATGACACCACGCCGCGCTCAGTGCGAACCTCATCGTCCACGAATGTGACTCTGCCGCTTAGCGGCGCATCGCCTACGCTTGCTATGGTCACCAGCGCGCCGGCGCCCTCGCGCACGTATGCGATAGAGGCGGCGTCAATCACGCCGTCAACCTCGACCACATCGGCGGATGCGACTTGCATTGCCATCAGGCTATCGCCCACGCGGTCGTCGGGTTCTATGTTTATCAGGGTCACTATCCCGTCAAATGGCGCGCGCAGCTCAGATCTCGCCAAGTCTTCTATCGCTTGCTCCGGCGCCGCCTCTGCCAGCGCCACCTCCGCCTCCGCCAGCGTCGCCTGCTCCTGCTGCAGATTGCGGCTGTCCGCCAGCCTTGCCTCCGCCTCCTCAAGCGCCGCGTTGGCGAGAGCAAGCCGCTTGCGCCCATTCTCTCGCAGCAAGCGTGTATCGCGGGCGCGGCCAAGCCACTCCTCCGCGTCAACCAGCGCGCCCTCTGCGAAAGCCACATTCGCCCGCGCCTGCGCCACAAGCAGCGGATCAATGTCCACGGTCAGTTCGTCCAGGTCTTCCTCCGCCTTCTGCAAACTCGCCTCCGCCAGCCGCAGCCGCTTTTCGGCGCTCTCTACCACGCTTGCGTCGGGCCCCTCTTCTATCTCATCCAAATCATCCCGCGCGTCCGAAAGCGCGGCTTGCGCGGATACTATCGCGTCCTGCGTTTGCTCCGCCGATGTATCCGCCCCGCTAATCGCCGCCGCAAGCCCGTCCCGCGCAAAGTCAAGCGCATCATAAGCCCGCTCGAAGTCCCGCGTTACGCAGCGCTGCCTAGCCGCCAAAACCGTACTATCGTCGCACACGGGAATGACTGCCGCGTATTCGGGATGCAAATTAAGCCACGCCCAGACCGTAATCTCATTCCACCGCGTAGCCGGATCGTCGAGCGGCGGCGCGATCCCGTGATATTCGGGATTGCGCCTGTCAAACGTCGCCACCAAATCAATGCCCCAATCGGCAAACATCCGGCTAGGCGGCGTAGTCAGTTCGGCGTCGGTGGGTTCATTCCCAAACCAGTAGTCAAACAGCCCAGCATACCGCTCCAGTTGCAGATCATAGGCGTCCTGCGCCTGCCGCACCACGTTTTCCTGCGCCGTATCGGTATCCGTCAGCCGCCGGTTCGCCGCGTCAAGCGCCGATTGGGCGAATGCGACGCGGTTGCGGGCGTCGCGCACGACGTCGGCGGGATAGGCGCCGTCCTTGATGTCGTCATACGCCTCTTGCGCGTTATCTATCTCTACTCGCGCCGCGGCTACTCGCTGCATAGCCGTGGACACCACCACATCCTCAGGCACTGTCAGATCTGCGAGGAATTCGCGGGCGTCGTCAAGCGCGATTTCGGCTTGCGCCACTTGCTGCTCTGCGCCGAGTACGTTCAGGCTAGGCGTCCGGGTGAGATCATCAAGCGCGTTCTGCGCCTCATCCACCGCTACGGCGGCCGCCGCCACATCCATCTCCGCCCGCGCCACCAGCGTCGGGTTGCCAATCCCCAGCGCGTTAACATTAGCCACCGCCGCCGCAACCCGCGCCTCAGCCTGCTCCACCGAGTTCATCAACTCAGCGGTTCTAACCGCATCCAGCGTAGCGAGCGTTTGGCCCGCGCTTACTTGCTGCCCCTCAGACACCATTACTTCCCCAACCACGCCCGGCGTATCAAACGCAAGCGACGCGGTGTTGGGAAAGACGAGGCTGCCGGCGACGGCTATCTCGGCGGGAGCGCCCTGCTCAGCGGCGGCGGGAGCGTCCGCGGGCGGCGTTCCCTGCCCAGTCCCTCCGCCGCCCAGCAGCCCGCATCCGGCGAGCGCGGGGACTAGCGCAAGCGCCAAAAAAAGCGGCGCCGCCCGCAAGCCAGCGCCATTTGGGATAAGCCGTTTATGCAGGGGCATTAAGTTAAAACCTCGCGTATGTATTTCGCTCAGGGAATATGCGGCTATCGCATCCTTTTACAACAACGCGCTTGCGCTCAATTAGTTAGTAGCGCCTTGCGCTCAGATAGTTGGCGAAACCGCGCTTGCCTTGAAATGCGATTGCATATGCGCGGGCTACAATGCGGTTGGATTAGCCGCGCAATTCCCCTTTCGCATATTAAGCATTGCGGTATAGAATAGCGGATGCGGTTTTCAGCAATGGCAGTTCAGCATCGGCGGCAAGCGCATTGGCAATACGACGCCCACGCTCAATTCACACATTTGACGCCTTTCTGAACGGCAACTATCGCTTGCTGTGGGCGAGCAACTTCTTTGCCTACGTCTCGCGCTGGATGCAGATGACGATGCTGGGCTGGTTCGTGTTTGAGCAGACCGGCTCGCCGTTCCTGGTTACGCTGGTCGGCTTTTCGGGAATGGGGCCGCTGGTTGTGCTGGGCGTGTTCGGGGGCGTGCTGGCTGAGCGCGTGGACAAGCGCCGGCTGTTGCTCGGCACGCTGTTCGCCAACCTGATAGCGGCGGCGCTGATGGCGGTGCTCATATTCTCGGATATGCTGCTGTCCACAAGCCTGCTGCAGTTCTGGCACGCCTATGTGGTGATGCTTGTGGGCGGCATAGGCTGGGGGTTGGATATGCCCTCGCGCCGCTCCATCGTGCTGGATGTGCTGGGCAGGGCGCGCGTCAACAACGCGGTGGCGCTGGACTCCATCGGGATGCACTCCAGCCGCATGATAGGCCCGCTGCTCGGCGGCGCGCTCATAACCGCCAGCCGCTATGTCCTGGCGGACGGCTACGGCCTGGAGGCGGGATACGCGGCGACGCTTGTGTTCTTCGTGGCGTCCGCCACGATGCTGCTGAAGATGCGGACGATGGCGCGGCAAGCGCCGGCGGGCGGGCAGCCCGCTATGGGCGCGCGCGGAGTCAAAGACAACCTGGAACAGGGCTTTGGCTATGTGTGGAAACATCCCACGCTGCGCGCCGTTGTGCTGATAACCGTGTTTATGAACCTGCTGTTGTTCCCTTACCAGCAGCTCATACCCGTAGTGGCCGAGGAAGTGCTGATGGTGGGCGCCACGCTGATGGGCTTGCTGCTCGCCGTGGAGGGGTTCGGCGCGCTGATAGGCTCAACGCTGATAGCGTCCGCGTCCAACATGACGCATCACGGGCGGGTATATTTCGGCGGCTCGATGCTGGGGCTGCTGATGCTGCTGCTGTTTTCGTTTTCGGAGTGGTACGGCGCGTCCCTATCGCTAATGCTGATTTTGGGCTTGGGAACGGCGGGATTCGGCACGATGCAGGCGACGATAATCCTGCTTGTGGCGCGGGACGATATGCGCGGCAGGGGCTTGGGCATAATCACGCTTGCCATAGGCGCGGGCCCAATCGGAGCGCTGCTGATAGGCGCGGTCGCCGAGCGCATGGGCGCGCCCATAGCCCTGACGATAAACGCGGTATTGGGGATTGTGACCGTGGGGCTTACGGGCGCGCTGCTGTCGTCGCTGCTGGGGCGGATGACGCCGGATGAGGGGGAAGATGTGGGCGAGGCGGCGGCTGATGTTGCGCGGGCGGGGCGAGATAGGTAATATACGCTATTATAACTAAGGGTTGATGATATGCCTGTGATACAAAGCGCACGGGATAGACGAGGTAGTGAGATATATCTCACTGAAGAACGCTGGAGCCATATCTGCGATAGACATTCTGAGATGATCGAATATCAGCGCGAACTATTCGATACAATTCGCAGGGGAAGGCGTCGTCAAGAACCTTTTCGTCCAGGCGTATATCGTTATCGTAGAGATTATCCCGGACTTCCGAATAACAGAACAACTATAGTAGTGATAGTAAGGTTCGGCTATCACGAGGACGGGCGTGAGAACAATTTTGTTGTCACGTCGTATCAAACAGGGGCGATATGATGAATACGGTTAACATAGACTATGACGTTGACGAGGATATTTTGTTCGTCACATTTGGCGAGCGGCAAAGCGCGACGGGTTACGAGGTATCAGACCAAATCCTGCTTAGGCTGAAACCCGGCACTAGCAAGCCGGCGGGGTTGACATTGTTCAACTTTGCGCGTCATATTGCCGTGCCTGAGGGGATAGAGGTGGGCGAAGTGGGGAATGTGGCCGGCGCGGCGCTGGCGTCGGATGTGGTCAGGCGCTTTGTGGAACTACGCAAAGAGGACGGTTGCATGAAAGCGTATATGCGCCAACCGCCCTTGCTCGAGGCAGTTGCGGGCATCTAGCCCCGGCGCTACTCTCGCGCCATCCCGCGCTACCCGTCCAGGATAACCGCGCCCTCATCCATCAGCATCAGATACGGCTCGCCGAACTGCTCCGGATCCGCCAGATCCCACGCCGCGCACGACGCATCGGGCTTGAGGCGTATGCCCCAGTCGCCGCCGTATATCAGATGCGCGACCGCCTGCCCCGAATCCGATACCGGCGCGTACATCGCCGCGCATGCCGAGCCGCCCTCCGCGCTGCTCCAGCCCGTTACGCGATAGATGCCCGGCGGCCTGCCCGGCTCGTCAAGCATCACGCGCGCCACGGGAACGGCGTCGGCGTGCGCCTCGTACAGCATCAGCGGCATATATTCGCAGTTGGCGTTTTCTTCCACTTCAAGGTAGATGGATTCGGGCATAGGCTTGCGGCTTTCGGCGATTAGCGGCTTGGCGTGGTTGTTTCGGCGGTTATCGCATTGGCGTGATTAGCGATTGTTGCGCCTTTCAACGGCTAGTGGCTTGGCATCGGTATCGGGCGCTCTATGAATGTCCCCCGGAACCGATACAGCGTCATCTCAGGCTCCACCGGCGCTACGGGCAGGTAGTCTTGCTCTTCTATCTTGGCGACGATGAACCAGGGGCCGTCCTCTTGCAGCGCCTGCGTGAATATGGACGCCAGATCCTCTTCGTCGGATACCGTGGCGGTTTTGGGGATGGCGCAACTGCGGGCTACCTGCTCTAGGTCTGTGCCGAATGCGGTGTGCGTGGGCTGGCGGCCGGTTTGGCCCCAAAGTTCGTTGTCCCATACGATTACGATGAGGTTGGCGGGGCTTTCGCGCCCTATGGTGGCTATCGTTCCCATATTCATCAGCAGGCTGCCGTCGCCGTCAAGCGAGACGATCTTTTCGTCAGTGGACAGCGCCATTCCCAGCGCGATTGAGCTGCACAAGCCCATAGAGCCGTATGTGTAGAAGTTGCGGTCGCGCCGCCCGTGTGAGGCGTGCCAGAGCTCGTCGGATGTAGGCCCTAGGTTGGACACCAGCGGCACGTCGGCGGCGAGGCGCAGCAGCGTTTGGGTAGCCGAGTATCTATGCAATTTGTCCTCCATGCAGCAGCGGCGTCAGGCAGAGCGCCAGCGGTTGGCGGGATGCGTAGCAGAGCTTGAGCGCGCCGCTCACGCGCTCCGCCAAGCGATGCTCGTCGTCCAGCGTGTAGTAGTGGATGCCAAGCACATCCAGTATCGGGCGGGTGGCGCGCCCCGCGGGAACCTGCGCCAGGTTGAACTCGCCCACCTCGCCGCGAATGTTTATGAACATCGGCAGCGGCACCCGCGCGGCGATGCACAGGCTGCCGAGCGCGTTTATGCAGTTGCCGAACCCGCTTGACTGCATAAACACCGCAGCGTTGCGCCCAACGGCGTATGCGCCCGACGCTATGCCGATAGCCTCTTCTTCCCGCGTAGCCGGCACCGCGCGAAAGTAGGCGTCTTCCTCTATCAGCCTAATCACCTTGTAGATGCTGATGTCCGGCACATATGAGACTAGCGATACTTCGCTGTCTTTCAGCGCTTGCACGATGGTTTCTGCCCAGTCCATAAGCGGCGATACTCCGTGTTTAAGTTGGCGTGATATATTGGCGTTTGCGATTGGCTTGTCGTGTTTAGATTGGCGTTGTGTATTGGCGTAATTTGGTTGGTGTTTAGGGATATGCGTTAGCCCAAGCGCATCATATCCCCATAATGTTGTAGCCGGTATCCACATGCAGCGTTTCGCCGGTTACGCCGCTTGACAGGTCGCTGCACAGGAACAGCGCCGCCTTTGCCACTTCGTCGGCGGTGATGTTGCGGCGCATCGGCGAGCGCTCGGCGTGGATGCGTTTCATATCGCGGTAGTGGCTGATGACGCGCGATGAGAGCGTGTCCAACGGCCCCGCCGACACCGCGTTCACGCGGATGTTGCGCTCGCCCAGGTCGGACGCCAACTGCTTGACTTCGTTTTCCAGCGCCGCCTTCGCCGTTCCCATTATGTTGTAGCCGGGAAAGACGCGGTTCGCCGCCTGGAATGTGAGCGTTAGGATATTGCCGCCGCCGTTTCGCTCCATAAGCGGCGCGCCGTAGCGGGCTATCGGCAGCAGCGAGTACGCGCTGATGTCCAGCGCCAGCCGAAACCCCTCGCGGTCGGTGTCCACGAATGGCCCGCCCAGGTCGTCGCGATTGGCGAATGCTATGCTGTGAACGATGATGTCCAAGCCGCCGAACTCCTCGCCAACGCGCTCAAACGCCGCCGCTACGTTGGCGTCATCGCTCACATCGCACTCTATCAGCGGCGTATCATCCCCCCATTCGGCGGTCAGCCGCTCTACGCCGCCGCGCACGCGCTCGTTCTGATACGCCACCGCCAGTTTCGCGCCCGCCTTGTGCAAAGTCTGCGCGATTGCCCAAGCGATGCTGCGGTGGTTGGCTATCCCGAATATGACGCCATGCTTGCCGGATAGGTCTATTGGATACATTCATTCACTCCGATTGCGGATGCGCGCGTTGGCGATATGTCGCTTTGCTCATTGCGCCGATACGCCGGTGAAATTGGGCTAGGCGCATTGTGGATATGCGATGCGTTGCGATTAGATGCGGGCGGCTAGTCGTCTATGGTGAGTCCTGCCATAACCAGGGATCCGTTGATGATGAGGTCGGGCGGCGCGTCGGAATCCGCTTGCGGGCGAATGTCCTTTGCCTCCCCCATAGTGACGCTGGCGCGGATCTGCACAACCCAATCCGAGGGCGCGTATATCGTAGCCTGCCCCATCACCACGCTGACTTCCAGCGTAGAGGGCTTTTGCGCCAGCCGCGTATCCCGAAAATCTACTTCCGCCTGCCCCATCACCACGCTGAGCTCAGCCCTGCCGTCCTGGAATATGGGCGGCGCGGATACTGACACGCCCTCCGACTTGGTTACGGGCGCGTCGCCCTCTATGATAGCGCCGCTTGACGCGCCATCCGCCGCATCCCCGCGCTCAGAGCCGCCGGCGCTATGCGACTGAAAGCGCCATTCGGGCGCTGCGCGATTAGAGTTGCGCCGCCCGCCGAATATCGCGCCCGCCGCTATTATCACGCCTATCGCAATCAGCAGGATGGGCCAAGCCGAACCAAGCGCGCCAAAGGGCAACACTTCCAAGTTCAGCACAAGGAATACCCCGCCTACCACAATCAGCGCAATGGGAAAGCCCAGCCGCCGCCCGCGCGACGCCAGCAAGCGCCACACGCCGATTGCGATGAGTATCACCGGCCAATATGTGCCGATGTTTATGGGGACAATGCCCAAATTGCCTATTAGGAATAGCGCGCCCAGCGCGATGAGTATCACGGGCCACCACTTGCGCGTGGCTGCAAAGCGCCATACGCCCACCGCTATGAGTATGACGGGCCAAAACTCCCATATGCTGCCACCGGGAATGGGGGCTATGCCCGCGCTGTTGAGCAGGAATAGCGCGCCTATCAGGATGATTATCGCGCCGAACACGATGCCCTTTGTGTTGGCGCGGCGCTTTGGCGTTTGCGTTGACATTTCTGCGTAACTCCCGTTGTTGGCGTAGGCGTTTGCGTTGGTTAGGATTCGCTATCGTTTTGGTTTGCGTCGGTGTAACTCCCGTGATTGGCGTAGGCGTTTGCTTATTTTGTATTAAGGGCATTAGGGATATGCGGGCAAGGCAATCTCACTCGGCGGCGGCTTATCACGACAGCGCCTGCCAGTAGCGCTTGCCGTTCATCCGGACTAGCGCGCCAAAGCCGGGCGCGGGGAAGTGGCCGGATATTAGCATAGCATTGTCGCGCTCAATGCGCGCCAGCAGCTCTTGGCGGGTTTGGGCGGATAGGTCGGGCTTGGAATCGGCGCGCGGGCTCCAGTGCGTCTCTTGCGCCTGCGCCCGCGCGTGAATGGCGTCCCCCGTGATGATTGCCCGCTCGCCCTGAGACGCTATCAGAAAGCTTGTGTGGCCCGGCGTATGGCCCGGCGTGGGCAGCGTGGACACCTCGCCCGTCAGCTGCCGCTCGCCCTCAAACAGATCCAGCAATCCCCGCTCTTGCAGCGGCCTAACCTGCTTTGCCACATACTCGCGCCTGCCCAGCGCGCCGCGCGTGAACACCCGCCAGTCGGCGTTGCTCACCCAGTAGCGCGCGTTGGGAAACATTGGCGATCCCGCCGCTTGGCTATCCGCATCGCCGCCCTGCTCGTCATACACAAAGTTCCAACCCACATGATCCACATGCAGATGCGTAATGCCCACAATATCAACATCCGCCGCGTTGACGCCCTTGGCTTGCATATCCCCCGGCAGCCTGGCGTATTCAAGCGTCGCCAAGCCCGACGATTCGCTGCCCAAGCCGGTGTCTATCAGGATGGTCTTGCCCTCCGAGCGTATGGCGAAACAGCCGAGGTTCATAATCATATCGCCCTGCGGCGTCAGGTCGGCGCGATAGGGTTCCCAAGCGGCGGCGCTTATGGTCGGGAAGAAGTCCGAGGGCGCAAAGCGGATGCGCCCGTCCGACAGCGCTACGATTTCGGCGTTGCCCACCCGCGTTGTGTAGCTAGACGCTGTTTGGCTAGGCATAGACTTTGCCCCCTATCGCTTGGGCGGCTTGGGACGCGCCATTCGCCGCCGCCCTATTCGCCGCGTGATTGGCGGCGTGATACAGCGGCACGATTTCGCCGCCCAATATCTCCAGCTGCTCCTGCATCATTTCGGGCGGGCAGGCGGGCCGCATCACGAATTTCTGCGCGCCCTGCTCTATGTACTCGTCTATCAGCGCGCGAATGGCGTCCGGCTTGCCGAACCCCGAAAACTCGCGCCAATGCCTGTCCTCGCGGCGGCGCAGCATATACGGCGCGGCGATGCGCTCCGCCTCCTCCGCGCTGTCCGCGAAACAGAAACTCGCTAGGACGCCGTAGTGGTCTTCTTCTATGTCATTGCCGCACTCGTCCGCCCATGTGGAGATCTTGTCCACGCCAACCCCGACCTCTTGCGGCGTGGCTTGCGACACCAGCCAGCCGTCGCCGATGCGGGCGGTTCGCCGCAGCGCCGGTTCGCTGCGCCCGCCTATCCATATCGGCGGCATCCCGTCCGGCGGGAATACCGGCTTGGGGCGCAGGGTGACGTTGTTTAGCGTGAAATGCCGCCCGTGAAAGGTGACATTGTCTTCTTGCCAAAGCAGGCGCATCACTTGGATTGCCTCTTCTGTGCGGCTGACCCGCCGCGAGCGCGTTGTCCCGCATGCCTCATACTCATCAGCATCCTCAGTCCCAAGCCCGACGGCGGGCAAACTGCGCCCGTTGGACAGAAAGTCTAGCGTTGCAATCTGCTTGGCGAGTATGGTGGGATTGCGTAGCGGCAGCGCGATAACGCTTGTGCCGAACTTCAGGTTGGTAGTGCGCGCCGCCGCGAATGAGAGCGCCACTACCGCCTCCATATTCATCTGCGGCGATACGATGCGGTCGCTCAGCCAGATGGAGTCTATGTCCAGCGCCTCGCATGCGTCCACATAGCGCCAGAGATGCTCCGGGTCGTCGTCGGGAAAGGGCCAGCCGCCAAAGCCGATGCCTATCTTGATTGACATATGCGTTTCCTCTCTTTCGGGATGCGCTTGTGTACGCCTTGCGCTTTGCCGATTGCCGCCTTGCGAACTGATATTGGCTTGGATGCAAGCCCTAAGTTCGCGGGCGCTAGTTTTCGCCGAACCGCGCGGGCGCGAAATGCTCCAGCAGCGCCGGCTTTTCGCCGATGATGTGGTCGGCTATGAGCTTGCCGGTGATGGCGCTCAGCAGGATGCCGCTGCGATAATGCCCGGTCGCCGCCAACAGCCCGCGCCAGCCGGGGATAGGCCCCAGCATCGGCGCGTCATCCGGCGAGCCGGGCCGCAAGCCCGCGACGGCCCAGTTCAAGCGGGCGTCCCGCAATGACGGCACAAGCCGCGCCGCCACGCCCATTATATCGCCAACCGCGCCCGCCGTTACCCTGCCGTCAAAGTCCGCCTCTTCCACCGTCGCGCCCGCGATAACCGACCCGTCGTTGCGCGGCGCGAGCAAGCCCCAATCGCCGTCGATGACGCAGCCTATAGGCCTGCCCGCCGGCTGCAAATTCAGGTTCACGCCGCGCACCGGGCGCACAGGCACATAGCCGCCAACCCACTCGGCGATAGCCCGGCTCCATGGCCCCGCCGCGATGATGACATTGTCCGCCGATAGTTCGTCGTTGTTCAAGCGGACGCCGCTTATGTGGTAGCCGCTGCGAACAAGCCCGATGACTTCGGTGGCTTGGCGGATGTCGGCGCCCAGCCTTGCCGCCGCGCCCGCGTATGCCGCGCTGAGGCGCTGGTTGTTCACGCGGCAGACCTCCGGCATAAACAGCGCGCCCTGGATATGCGGGCTAAGCTGCGGCTCCAGTTCGCGCGCGGCGGCGGCGTCAAGCCACTGCGCCCGCTCGCCGCGCCCCTCGCCCTCTGCCACTGAGCGCCGCATCGCCGCCGCCTCGCTCTGCGTGAGCGCCAGGTCAAGCTTGCCGCATTGGACGAGCTCGATGTCAACGCCCGACGCCTCCAGCAGCTCAGGCGCGAGCGCGTGAAACATAGCCAGGCTTTCGTTCACCAGGCGCGTGTAGGGTTCGGGCGGGTCGTCGTAGAGCGAGGACAGGATGCCCGACGCCGCGTTGGACGCCTCCATCCCAAGTTGCCCGCGCTCCAGCAGCGTGGCTTTCACGCCCGCCTTGCCGAGATGATACGCGATAGAGCAGCCGATTACGCCGCCGCCTATGATGATTGCGTCCGGGTTGGGGTTCATTGCTTTTCTCCGTATCGCCGCCGCGTTCCCGCCTTGCCTATTCCCGCCGCGTTCCCGATTTATTAGGATTAGGCGCTACTCTTCCCGCTGAGGCAGATAGTCCGGCAACTCAGGTTCTACGCCGTCAAGCAGATACGCGGCGAGCTGGTCAAAGTCCGCGGTGATGATGTCCGGCTGATGCGGCGTCTCTTCCATAGGCAAGCCGTAGCGGTTGACATACGCCGCGCGGTAGCCGCAGGCGCGCGCGCCCATAATGTCAAACGAGTGCGACGCCACCATCATAATCTCGCCCACTTCCGCGTTCAGGATGCGCGCCGCCTTGCGATACACGCCCGGATGCGGCTTGAACGCGCCCGCCTCTTCCACCGAAATCACCGCGTCAAACTCAAACTTGATGCGGTTGTCCGCCAGATGCCGCAGATAGTCCGGCTCGCCGTTGGACAGCCCCACAAGCCGGTACGCCCCTTTAAGCCGGTTTAGCCCGCGCGCTGCGTCCTCAAACGGGTTTAGCCCCTGCCACGCCTGCATAAACTCGTCAACCTCGGCGTAGGTGAACGGGATGCGGTTGGCGCGCAGCGTGTACATAAAGGCGTAGCCGCACACCGTCAGATAGCCGCTATGCCCCATCATCAGCAGCGTGTCCTGATACTGCTCGACGCGCTGCCGGTTGCGCCACTGCGCCCAAAATTCGTTGGCGTCTATCGGCGACTCGCGCCCCGCCAGAAACGCCTCGATATGCGGCGTCAGGCTGCCCGCCAGATCCAGCACAGTCCCGAACAGGTCAAATGTCAGCGTGTTCACGCGCTCTATCGCGCCGTTGCTCATAGCGTCTGTTCCCCCGTGATGATTGGATGATTATCGGCGATTAGGCGATTGTCAGTGATTAGGCGATTATCAAGCGTTCACGAACTATCAAGATGATTATGGGATTAAGGGATAGGATTAGGCAATCAAATTAGGAATCGGGCAAGAAAACCATCGCGCGATTGCGATAGCCGATAGCGCCGCCTTAATCCTATACTTCGTGATAGCGCCACAGCCGAAAGCCGTAGTAAAGCCCGCACACGGCGGTTGACATTACGGTCGCCAAGCCGATTGCGAATACCCATATGGCGGATGTGGTGGCCGAGCCGCGCGAAATAAGCCTATCGTTGCGAACTTCCAGCTCCATTGCGCCCGCCAGGATGTAGCCCGCCACCGAGCCGAACACCGCGATGCCCAGCGCCAGCGCCAAGCCGGTGGCTATCACGCCGCGATTGGATTCGGGCTTGAGCCACGCCAGGAACACGGGTATGCCCGTGCATATGCCCACGCCCACCGCGATGATGTCCAGCCGCCCGCCTATCGTGGGCGGTATCGTGGACGACAGCAGCGCCAGGCTGACGAACCCCAGCATCAGCGCCGCCAAAAACGACAGCCCGCCCCGTATCAGCATAGCGAATACGATTTCCAATGCCTGTACTCCTGCCTGTACTCCCCATTCCCCGATAAGCCCGCTTTGAATATCCCGCTGAGTATCCCGCCCAAAAGTTTCTTGGCTACTTGTTCCAAGAAAGTAGCGTATCGCTGTTTTCGTAGCCGCCGGTGAACTCAGCGTCTTGCCGCGAAACGCGATTGCCCTGAGTTCACTAGCGGCTTTGGCGGCGGCAAGTCCCGGGCTTATCGCGCCCAATCCCCGCCGCCGCTTGCGCTTGCCAGCTTAGTCGTCGGCAGCCACAGCCGCCGCCGCCGCCGCTTTGCCTATCCCAATCTGCGCCATTCGCGTCAGAACCTTCGCCTGCTGAGGCGCGCTAATCGGCTGCCCCGGCGCGCGCGGGCTGCCGCAGTCTATGCCCAGCCGCTCCGACAAGACGAACTTGGCGGTGGGATGCAGCCCGAACTCGCGCGCCAGCAGCGTGGCCTCGCTCGCCCTGTCCTGCGCCGCTATCGCCGCGTCCCAGTCGCCCGCTTGGTAGGCGTTCCAGATGTCCACCCAGAGTTCGGGCGCGTAGTTGGGAGGCCCGTCAACGCAGCCCGTCGCGCCGATAGTCAGCGCCGGCAGCATCAGCATGCTGTTCCCTATCAGGCAGTCCAAGCCCATCTTGGCGAATGCCCGCACATTGGCGAATGTGACCGCCGAGTGTTTCAAGCCTTTCAGCTGCGGCACGCCGTCCTGTATCTTCGCCATAAGCTCAGGCGTAATCTCGACGCCGGTGGACTGCGGCAGGTTGTACACGAACAGCGGCAGGTCGGCCGCCGCGCCCACGACGCGGTAGTGTTCCACTATCGCCTCGTCCGACTGCCGGTAGAAGAACGGCGGCACGCAGCAGATCGCCTCGTTGCCCGCTTTGGCGGCGTGTTCGGCGAGCTTGGCGGCGCGCTCGGTGGTCGCCGCGCCCACGTGCATAATGTTCTTGACGCGCCCGCGATTCTGATCCGCGGCGATTTCGGCGATACGCATATTCTCTTCGTCAGACAGCAGCACGCTCTCGCCCGTGCCGCCCGCCGTCCAAAAGCCGTGAACCCCCGCCTGTATGTTATGCTCCATCACCTCGCGGAACGCCGCCTCGTTCAGCTTGCCCTCCGCCGTCATAGGCGTGATGATAGCCGGCAATATCCCCTCAAAGTCCGCCATTGAAATCCCCCTTTATATCTGCTAACTTGCTTTGTGAACGCTTTTGACGCGCCCTGCGCTTGCCCTGCGTTTGCATTGGGGCGCGTTGCGGCGTATTGTATCACTTTGCGGGAATATGCGCCCGAATTAGCCGCGATTACCCGCGATTAGACATCGCATAGTCAAAAGACTAGCATATGTATAAAGGGCAAATTAGCGCGTCAACTATTGACTTGCCCTCTTAATTTGTGATAAATCTATCAAAATCAAGCGGACAATGGATACGGCAAGCGGACAGAAAGCAAGAAAGAGGGAAACTTCTACACATTAGGAGGGTCTGATGAACTTTAATCGGTACGGAAAGAAGCTCTTATTCGGAGCTGTAGCGGCGGCGGCATTGGTCGGCGCGGTGGCGTGCGCGTCTCAGGCGCCCGCGGCGGCTCCCGCGGCGCCTCAGCAGCCCGCGGCGGCGGCGCCCGCGGCGGCCCCGGCGGCGCCCCAGGCTCCCGCGGTGCAAGCGCCCCCGGCGCCCGCGCCTCCCACGGCGGCGCCCGCGATGCAGCAGCAGGCGGCTCAGCCCGCAGCGCCCGCCTCCGGCGGCGGCATGATGATGATGGAACCCGAAGGCACACTCACAATCGCTACCTCGTTTGTGGGCGCGCCCAACGGCCTGCCGCGCTTCTGCTCCGCCTCCGCGGGCGGCTGCGCCGAAATCATCTATATGTCCGGCCAAACCGACACCCTGTTCAACTCCAAGTTGGACGACACCGGCACGGCGGTCACCGAGCCTATGCTGGCTACCGAATTCACGCTGGATCCCGGCCTTGAGTTCGGCGACTTCGCATTGCGCGAGGGCGTGATGTTCCACAATGGCGTGGGCGAAATGACATCCAAGGACGTGGCGTTCTCCTACAACGACGCCAACTCGGTAACCAACCCCGAAAGCGTTCATGGGCAGGCGGGCGACTTCGCGCCGCTGATCCAGAACATGGAAGAGATAGACACCTACACCGTCCGCTTGAACTACCGCAACTACGACAGCCGCGGCATGCTCCACCGCTTCAGCCAATTCTGGCAGACGGCGGGCATCGTCAGCTCCAAAGTCTTCGAAGACAAGGGCGTCGAGGGCATGCAGGACGACTACACCGGCGTAGGCCCCTTCGTGGTAACCGAGTGGACGCAGCAGAAGGGCATCTGGCTCGAGGCGTTCCCCGACTACTACGCGGCGGGCGAGGACGGCGGGGCGATTGGCCCCCACGTCGCCAAGGTAGAGTGGATAGACATCCCCGACGGCGCGTCTCGGCGCGCGGCGCTTGAGGGCGACACCGCCCAGATAGCCCGCGTCAACCTCGCCGACCTGCCGGGCTTGCTGTCCAACGGCTATGAGGCGCAGCGCGGCACCGCCCACAACGCGATGTTCAACATCTCTATGGGCTCCGGCAACTACTGGGAAAGCCACAGCGCGCTCGGCGGCGACGCACTGGAACGCGACCTGTCCGACGCCGGCACGGCCGCCTATCCCTACATCGGCAACCCGTTTGAGGACGGCCCCGATTTTAGCGAGGACACCGCCTCTATGGTAAGCGCGCGCGGCGTCCGCAACGGCCTCGCGTGGAGCATACCGCGCGACGAGCTGCTTGAGAACGTCATCGCCGGCCTGGGCGTGGTCAACCACCAGCCCTACCTGTCCGTCAACAACCCGAACTACGACGACGCTTGGAGCTGGGGCACCGACTACGATATGGGCAAGCAGCTCATATCCGAGGCGGGCTACCCCGACGGCTTTGAGATGGACATGTGGATCGGCACCGGCGAGCTCAACTCCGACGTTGGCGAGGCGGTCGGCTCCGCATGGCAGGACAACCTGGGCGTCAAGGTCAACTTCGTCAAGACCGAGTACGGCACATTCCGGCCCGGGCTTGTGGCGCGCACGAACCGCACGCCCTTTACCGGCTGCGGCGACGAGAACCACTCCAACTTCCCGTTTGACTGGGCGCATGGCTTTGTTATGAGCTCAATCAGCGCGGGCGGCTACGGCGTGGGCATGGAAATCCCGTGGGCGGCGGAGACCTACCTGAAGATGGCGGGCGAGCCCGACAAGGCTAAGCGCGAGGCGCTCGCCACCGACTTCTACGCCAACAACCGCCGCGAGGCGCTCTGCGTTGGCGTGTTCGAGTTCCCCATTTGGCCCGCCTACGACCCCAACGACATCTCCGTCTGGGACCAGCGCCCCACAGCGCTCGGCAATATGGGCGGCATCAACAACATCCGCACGGTGCAGCTGGCGAAGTAATTTCGCTAGGCGGATAATCCGCGCATGAAAAAGCGCAGGCGTTTCGCATCACGCGAGCGCCTGCGCTGAACAACAATCTCTATACCCGTAATACCCGTATCCAACCCGAAACCGCTTAACGCCACCCTTAATGCCACCCCTTAACGCTACCCTTAGCCTGCCCCGCCGCGTAATCGCCGCAATTGCCAAGATAGCCCCGCCCGTCGCATAGGGCTTGACGCCCTAGCCGGCGAACCCGGCGCCTTTGCGAAGTTTTCTTGGATATATCGCGCGGGATATTTCGCAGGACATATCGCAAGAGATATTCGCAAGAGATATTCGCAAAAGCGGGCTTGAATGGGATGCCGAACTGACGAGAGAGAGGGTGTGAACTAGATGATACAGTTTCTCGCGCGCCGAATTGTATTCGCGTTTCTGGCGCTTGTAGGCGCAACCCTGCTCACATTCAGCCTGTCGCGGGCGGCCGGCGACCCGCGCTATCTCTACGCCCAAGAGGGCGGCTACGGCATAACCCAAGAGCGCTGGGACGCGCTGGGCGAAGAGCTGGGCTTGGACAAGCCTATCGTATGGCAGTACGCCGTCTGGCTCGGCAACATAATGCGCGGCAACTGGCAGGACAGCCTGATAGACCGCAAGAGCGTGTTTGACAAGGTAGTCACCGCGCTGCCGGTTACCCTGCGCCTCGCGTTCACCTCATTCGCATTCGCCTCAATCATAGGCATACCGCTGGGCGTGCTGTCCGCCGTCAAGCGCGGCACGCTATTCGATATGCTGGGCAGAGGCTTTGCCCTGTTTGGGCAGGCATTGCCCGTCTTCTGGGTCGGCATTATGGGCATACTGATATTTTCGGTATGGCTGGGCTGGCTGCCCAGCGCCACGCTAGGCCAGCGCGATGAGGGCATATTCCAATGGGAATACTACGTCCTGCCCACAATAACGCTGGGGTGGATAGCGGCGGCGAGCTACCTTAGGCTAGTGCGCTCCGCGATGCTGGAGATCTTCGACTCCGAATTCATCAAGCTGGCGCGCGCAAAGGGCGTGTCCAACAACGCCGTGATATGGAAACACGGCTTTCGCAACGCGCTCATCGCCCCCCTCACATTCTCCGCGCTGCTGCTAACCGGCTTTATCACCGGCGCGGTCGTAACCGAATCCATCTTCGCCATCCCCGGCTTGGGCAGGCTGGCTTTCGGCTCCATCCAAGACAACGACTTCCCCGTAATGGTGGCGGTGGTGATGGTGTTCACCACGATGTACGTGGTGATGAATTTCCTGACAGATATGCTGTACGCGCTGATTGACCCGCGCATACGCTACTCCTAAACACGGCTGCCGGCTAAATACGGCTGCGGCGCAACGGAAGGGTATCGCTTATGGCACAAGCAGAACTCTCGGCTGACCTGACCCGCGAAATGAACGCCTCCACAACCGGCATTAGCGGGTTTTGGAACAGAATCAAGCGCTGGCCGCTGGTGTCAATAGTGGTGTTGGCGCTGCTGGTTTTGACCGCGCTATTCGCCAACCAGCTCGCCCCGCACAGCCCCATCAGCGCCGAACCCGACGACACCACGCTCGCCCCGTTCTGGTATTCCCCCGAACTGGTCACCGTCCAGGACTTGCCCCTCATCGCCGCCATTGACGGCGAGCTGATAGCCGCGGGCGTCGTCCCGACCGCTGAGGAGTACGGCGTTGACCTAACCGGCGTGGACATAGGCAACGCCCGCGAGATTCGCGCCGCCTTCCAAGAACAAGCCGACGTCCGCGCGACCGTTATGGAGCTTGCCATCATAACGCAGGTCAAGCATGTGGACTCCGAGGACGTCCCCGAAAGCTGGGTGGACGTCAACCTCAACATCATAGCCGCCGCCGACGCGTATGATGTCGAGATTTCGCTGGAGCAGCTCGCCGACCCGCTCTACGGCGGCACCGTGGTCAAGAGCGCATTCGCGGGCCAAGCCGACCTTGATGTGAAAGTGCAGGACGCCGCCGTGCCGCGCCCCGTGCTGCGCGATGTGGAAACCGCCGCCGCCCAGTTCGGCGTTGCAATACCCCCGGATCAGCTCCGCAATGAAGACGCCATCGTCGCCGCGTTTCTCGACCAGGCAAACCTGCGCGCCAAAGTACGCATCCCCACAAGCGACCACATCCTAGGCGGGGACAACATAGGCCGCGACCTGCTCAGCCGCATGATTCACGGCGCGCGCGTATCGCTCATCGTAGTGGCGGTGGCGCTCACAAGCGGCTTGCTGGTGGGCGTGTCTATGGGGCTTGTAGCCGGCTGGTTCGGCGGCCTCACCGACGAAATCATTATGCGCGTAACCGACGTGTGGCTGGGAATGCCCTTTATCCTTGTGGCGATTGTGGTCGTCATAGCCATAGGGCAAACATTCGTCATCCTGATAGGGCTGCTCGCGCTGCTTTCGTGGACGCCATTCGTGCGTAACGTGCGCGGCGAAGTGCTGTCCCTCAAAACGCGCGACTACGTCAGCCTCGCCCAAGTAGCGGGCGCGTCCACATTCCGCATAATGATATGGCACCTGCTGCCGGGCGTCATAAACACCGTCATCGTGATAGCCACACTACGGGTGGGCCAGCTCATCCTGACTGAGGCGATACTGAGCTACCTGGGCGCCGGCATACCGCCGCCCACGCCCGCCTGGGGCGCGATGGTCAACGACGGCCGCAGCTACATCCAGGACGCATGGTGGATCTCGTTCTTCCCCGGAATGTGCATCTTCCTAGTCGTGATGTCCCTCAACTTCCTGGGCGACTGGATGCGCGACAGGTTCGACCCCCGCCTGCGCCAGCTCTAAACGGCGCGGCAGGACTTGCGCGGGATTAGCGCGGGCGCAATGCCCGCAACGCAAACATAAGACACGGCAGCGCTCCGCTTTTGGGCTTGACCCAAGGCGGGGCGCTATTATAATTTATACAAAAGCGTTACCATAAGCGCATCGGGCAAGCGCGGCATATCCCGCGAGACGCCGCAAACCGCGCTTATCGTGATAAGATAGAGATAAGATAAAGAATGAGCCTATTAAAACAACAAAGGACGATAGCGATGCAGCATTTGACACGAAAGACGCCCAAAACCCCGTCCGCGCGATCGCGCCGCGTTCCCGCGCTGTGGTTCGCAATCGGGCTGCTGGCGCTGGCGGGAATGTTCGCGGCGGCTTGCGGCGTGGAATCCGGCGACCGCCGCCCCGCGCGCTCCGACGAAGACCAGACCGGCGAGTTTCACCGCTCCCCCGTCGCCGCCTTCGAGCAGTTCCGCATTGACCTTGAAAAGACCGACGCCGGCTGCACGGCCGACCCCGCGGATGTGAGCGCTCAGGACAACCAGCGCGTCAGCCTTGCCATCCAGCTCAAGGCGGAGGGCGAAATCAGCGCCGGCAGCACTGGATCCACGCAGTTCGTTGGCGAGCGCGACAGCGTTACCTACGCGATTGACGGCTTGACCATAGGCAGCTCCGGCGGCGCGCTCGGCACGGGCGTTACCGCCATCGACCTGGACTTGGACTCCGGAACGCGCCTGACATACCAGTTCAACGTGCGCGGCGCGGGCGAGTTCCCGATCCTCTGCGACGGCGAGCAAGTCGGCACATTCAGCGTCACCGGCGGCTAAGCGCGCCACGCGGCAAACCGCATAGCGCCCGCCTTGCTATTCGCTATGCTATGTTGCCTAACGCGGCGTTAGCCCGCATCAAACATTACGCGCTAGGCATCAAGCGTTAGCCAAGCATAGGCGTCAACGCAAAGCGTTAGGCAAACGAAAAGAGGGAGCAGGCGATTTCAACCTGCTCCCTCTCTTTATGCCTTTGCCATTTGCCGCCAAATCCCTTGCGCTACGCCTTGCTATGCGGCAGCGCGGCGGCTATCCCCCTTGCCTACTCCACCACCGTCGCCAGGTCTATCCCCTGGTCAATCGCGCCCTGTATCGTGCTCCAGGGCGTTATGGATACCCAGTGATCCGGCTCCACCTCAGTCAGCGGCGGGCGCGTCCTGTAGTATTCGTGGGACTCGTCCACCTCCAGCGGCGTGCGCGTCTGGAACACATCGCCCGGCGGCGGATCCACCGGCGACACCACTTCGCCCGGCAGGATGATCTCTTCGCGCTGGATGTCCGGGTGCGAGGGCAGCGCCGCCGAAAGCAGCGCGTTTGTGTACAGATGCACCGGGTTGTTGAAGATGCTCTCGGTGTCGCCCATTTCCTGCACGACGCCCAGATACATCACCGCCATGCGGTCGCACATATAGCGCACGGTGGCGAGGTTGTGCGCCACCATCAGATACGCCAACCCGTGTTCGCGCTGCAGGTCGACCAGCAGGTTCATTATTTGCGCGCGAATGGACACATCCAGCGCCGACACCGGCTCGTCCAGCACAATCACCTTGGGGTTGAGCGAGAGCGCTCTCGCCACGCCGATGCGCTGCCGCTGCCCGCCGCTGAACTCATGCGGGAACAGCGACGCCTGATACGCCGGCAAGCCCACTTCCTGCAGCAGCTCGGCGACCCTATCGCGGATCTGCTTTTTGGTCATCGTAGTGTTGACCTCAAGCGGCTCGCCGATGATGCTGCCAACGCGCATGCGCGGGTTCAGCGACGCCCACGGGTCCTGGAACACCGCTTGCACTGAGCTGCGGAGTTCGCGCTTGCCCGCGCGGCTCATCGTCGCCACATCCTCGCCCTCAAAGAAGATCTGCCCGTCCGTGGGCTCTTCCAAGCCCAGCAGCACTTTGAGCGTGGTCGTCTTGCCGCAGCCCGACTCGCCCACAAGCCCCATCGTCTTGCCGCGCTCCACGTCGAAACTCACGTCGTCCACCGCTTTCAGCAGGCTCTTGTTGCGGCTGAAGAGCGAGTTGCCCACCGGAAAGTGCTTTCGCAGGCGGCGCACGGATATGATAGCGTCCGAATTCGAGTCAACGCCCGGCGCGCCCTCTACGCCGTAGCGGTTCGCTTGTCCCACGGTTCCGTTTGTTGCCATAATCTCACCACCAGTTTTGCTTTGTTGGATTGCGGGCGCGCCAGCCTTTTAGCCTTGCGATATAAGCCTTTTGTTAGCCTATGGCAAGCGGTTGCCGCGCCCTCCTCGTATGCGCCTTGCGCCTCTTATATCAGGCTGGGCGGGCGGTTAGTCCGCCGCCGCGCCCGCGCCGCTCAAAATGCGCGCGCGCTCCTCTTCGTATGCGGGAACCAGATGCTTGTACTTGTCGTACTCCTCGCAGGAGGACGGGCAGAGCTGAACCCAGTGGTCTGGCTCGATCTCAACCAGCTCCGGCCGCACCTGCAAGTCGCATTCGGTCGAGGGCAGCGGCGAGCGGTCGGCGAATGCGTCGCCCACCGGCAGGTTGTACAGCAGCGGCGGCTGCCCCTCAATCTGCGCCAGCCTGCCCGTCTTCTCTTCCAGCTTTGGCACGGAGTTGATGAGCGCCTTGGTGTACTCGTGCTTGGGATTGTTGAATATCGTCCGCACATCCGCATGCTCCACGATGCGCCCCGCGTACATCACCGCCACGCGGTCGCACATCTTCGCCACGATGCCGAAGTCGTGCGTGATGAACATAATCCCCACGCCCGTATCGGCTTGCAGGTCTTTCAGCAGCCGCAGATACTGCGCCTGAATGGTCACATCCAGCGAAGTGGTCGGCTCGTCCGCGATAAGCACTTCGGGGTCGCAGGATATGCCAATCGCGCCCACAACGCGCTGCCGCATGCCGCCGCTGAGCTGATGCGGATAGTCGCGGATGCGAACCTCCGGCGCGGGAATACGCACGCGCCGCAGCATCTCTACCACTTGCTCGCGCAGCGCCGGCCCCTTCATTCCCCGGTGAATCTTGAGCGCCTCGCCCACCTGGTCGTCTATGTCAAAGACGGGATTAAGCGCCGTCATCGGGTCCTGCAGCACCATCGCTATGCGGTTGCCGCGAACCTTTTCCATCTCTTTCTCGTCCAGCGCCAGCACATCGTCGTCGTTGAGCAGCACCTTGCCGCCGACGATGTGGCCCGGCGGCGAGGGAACCAGCCGCATTATGGACAGCGAGGTAACCGACTTGCCGGAGCCGGACTCGCCCACAATGCCCAGCGTCTCGCCGCGCCGCAACTGAAAGCTCACGCCGTCCACCGCTTTCACCACGCCCCAGCGCGTCACGAAATAGGTGCGAAGGTCTTGCACATCAAGGACTACGTCGCCTACGGAGCCATTCGCAGTAGTCATCTATTCTCTCCTGTAGTATGTGAAGTATGTTTCAGCGTTGCCCGCGCAGGCGCGTACTATCGCGCCGCGAAAGCGCTCGCGGGCTTATTATGAACCATTATGCGAACTATATCCAAAAGCCATAAAAAACGCAAGCCTGACGCAAGCCTATGCGAAAACGCGGCGAAAAGCGCCCCGAAATCCGCCCGCCAAACCCGCGCGGCTTGCGATGGCTTGCGATGATGATTATAGAGAGATAGAGATACCCCTTGCGCCCGTGTGTTAGAATTGCGCCAAAGCTGGACGCGCTATGCAAGCGTCACGCCAAACGCCATTCGGGAGGGCAGCCATATGAAACGCGCAGGCAGGGATATTCTCTACTTTGAAACCGGCCCCGACAACGCGCCCACGCTCTTCGTGGATCCGGGCGAGGAGTTTGAGGTGGAAACGCAGATGAACCGCGGCCCTTGGCTGGACGACCACCCCGACGGCGATCGCCTGCGCGAGCTGCTACGCGCCGGCAACCCATCCAGCGGCTGCGTCTATGTCAACGGCGCGCAGCCGGGCCAGGCGCTCATCGTGCATATCGGCGAAATCGACGTAGATCCCATCGGGTTCACCAACTATCGCGGCAGCACGAGCGCAATGCCCGGCTGGCTGGGCGACAGCGGCGTTGGGCGGCATCACAAGGTTGTGGACATCATAGACGGGCATATCGTCTGGAGCGACGCGCTCAAAATCCCGATTGCGCCGATGATAGGGATGGTGGGCGTGGCGCCTAGGCACTTTCGGCAAACCAATGCGTGGGCGGGCGAATGGGGCGGCAACTTTGACATACAGGAAATCACCACCGGCGCGAGCGTGTGGCTGCCGGTGAATGTGCCGGGCGCGCTGCTGCACATCGGCGATATGCACGCGCGGCAGGGCGACGGCGAGATCTGCGGCGCCGGCGGCATAGAGACGGGCGGCCGCGTCCGAATCCGCTGCGAACTCGCGCCCCTGCCCGCCGCCATGACCTGGCCGCGCATAACCGACGCCGACCACATCATGACCACCGCAATGGCGCGCCCCGCCGAAGACGCCTTTCGCACAGCCCTATCCGAAATGATCCTATGGCTGGAACACGACTACGCCTTCACCCGCGGCGAGGCCTACCTGTTCCTAGGCCAAGTGCTGGAGGCGCGCTGCACGCAGTTCGTGAACCCGACGTTTAGCTACGTGGCAAAGGTGAATCGGAGGTATCTGGAGGGGTAGGGGAGTGGCAATACGCGCGCCTATCCCATACTGCCGGGGATAGGCGCGCGCCGCTATCCCATCAGAAACTCTCCATCCAATACCGCAATGCGACGCCGAAACAGGCTTCAGTCCAATCCGCGAACCTGTCGCTTATGTCCTCCACGGAATCGTCCAATGCGAAAGTGAACGGGTCGGCGGCGCAGTTCTTGAAGTTTGATCTGTCAAAGCCGCTTGAGGCTTGGCTGAATGTGAGAGTGGATCCCACATCGTCCTGATGCTCAATTTGGGCGAAAGCGGTCGCTACCATTATTCCGGTAATCCGCCGCCCCGTGTGATGCAGCGAAACCACGAATGTCAAGCGCGGCGTATTTTCTGTTGAAATTGAGGGGTTTAGATATAACTTGACGAAGTATCGATGTTCGGAGAGATTTACCCGGTGCTGGGAATGTTTAGCTGTCTCTAGCGTATGAAGACGATACCAGTGTTCGTTGTTTTTGTCGGGGCCGCCCTCTTCGACTCGTGTGTCAATATGTATGCCCACCGCCCCCGATTGTTCCCATATTTCTTGAGATTTCTGATGCAGGTAGTCTTGAACTTGTCTCCGCAGTTCAAGAGCCGTGTTGTTGACGGAGCGCATATGCTCCGCTTCGGATTGCCGCCGCTCCACGCGATCCCCAATACCGACGAAGAAACGTTTGATTGTATCGGATTGCGGTTGGAACTCGGGTGTGATTCTAGGCGCGGCATCGTCGGAGTAAAGTGCTTGCAGGATAGTATGCTTCTCCAAGCGGACAAACAGGTCTATCAAGGGCGTCAAATCGCCGTCGTCGGCCGTTTCAAGCGCGTCTAGGTATTCGTCTTTGTCGTCCCGTGAGACCACTATTGGGAAGAACTCATTTCTGGCCAAGTGCCATGTCAAAATCGCTCTGCCGACTCTGCCATTGCCGTCCTGAAATGGGTGTATCTGCTCAAACCTGTGATGTAGCCACGCCGCCAGCAACAGCGGATGGTACTTATCGTCGGCGGAGTATTTGTTGTACAAGCAAAATAAGTTCTCTATTTCGCTATCAACATGTTCGGGCGGGCAGTATTCGTGAATTGTCCCGTCGGGTCTTTTCGGATTGTTGGGCTGGTTCTTGAACTTGCCTTTGACAAGCGTGGCATTGAATAAGTTGCCAAACTGGTCTTTTGCGGGGCTGGTGTGCTGGTTATTCAAGATTTGGCTGTGCAGCAAGTATATGAACGATTTCGTCAGCGGGAGTTCCTTTTCAATCCAGCTGTTCACCGTCGCCACGGCGTTCTGGTGGTCTCTGAGTATTGCCATCAACTCCATCGGCTCTTTATTTGTGGAGACTCTCTCTATATGGTCGGCGGCAATTCCATTCTCAACTAGAGTTTCGGTAATACCCTTGTCCAGCTCATAGACGCCCTCAATAATCCCCGTCTCAATAGCCCACCGCCGCGTCAAGCGCGCCGTGAACTCCGCGTAGGCATGCGGCGTATCCGTTTCCACACTCCGCTTGACCCGCAACCATTGCCGTTGCAGCGAAGTTATCTCTTGAAAGTCGTAGCCCGTTTCTCCCAACGGCGCTATGGGCTGCCATCTGTGCGAGACGCCGGCGGGTTCGCGGATGTCGCTTGCCATTTGCGGCTACTCCTTTCTAGGCGAATCCAAGCGGGAAACCCGCTCAGGCGGATGCGGGTTTGGGATTGCCCGCATCTATCATAGCACAGAGATGCGCTCCCCCTCGCCATATTCCGCCACAACCCCCACCACGCTCGCCCCCGCCACTCGCGCCGCCACTTCATCTACATCCGCCCGATCGCACACAAGCGCCATCCCTATGCCCATATTGAACACGCGATACATCTCGGCGCGCGATATGCCGCCGCGCGCTTGGAGCAGCGTGAATATGGGCGGGATGCGCCACGCGCCCGCGTCAAAGCGCGCGCCCAAGCCGGGCGGCAGGATGCGCGGCATATTCTCCGCCAAGCCGCCGCCCGTGATGTGCGCCGCGCCCTTGATTAGCGGCAAGACGGCGCGCAGCGCGGCGGCGTAGGGCGTGTGCGGCGCGAGCAGCGCATCGCCTATCGTGACGCCCTCGCCCAGCTCCGGCGCGTATTCCCACAGCGGCGCCGGGTCGGCGTCCAAGCCCAGCGCCAGCCGCGCCAGCGAATACCCGTTTGTGTGCAGCCCGTTTGACGGGATGCCCACTATGGCGTCCCCTGCGCGTATGCGGTTGCCGTCCAAGATGGCGTCCCGCTCCACCGCGCCCACCGCGAACCCCGCCATATCGAAGTCCCCGTCCGCGTACAGCCCCGGCATCTGCGCCGTTTCGCCGCCGATTAGCGCGCAGCCCGCCCGCTCGCAGGCGCGCGCCATCCCGCCCACAAGCGCCGCCACCACGTCGTCGTCCAGCTTGCCCACCGCGAGGTAGTCCAAGAAGAACAGCGGTTGCGCGCCGCACACGATTATATCGTTCACGCAGGCGTTCACAAGATCCGCGCCCAGCGTGTCATACCTGCCCATAAGCGCCGCCAGCTTGAGCTTTGTCCCCACGCCGTCGGTTCCCGATACCAGAACCGGCTCGCGGTAGCCGCTAAGCCCGTACAGCGCCCCAAAGCCGCCTACGCCGCCCAGCACATTGCGCCCATGCGTAGCCGCCGCGATGCGCCCGATGCGCGCCTTGACTGATTGCGCCGCCCGCAGGTCAACGCCCGCCTCGCCATATGTTGGGCTATCTGTTGGATAAGTCAATGGGATTGCCCCCGCGCCGCCGCTTGGATTGCGCGGCGTTTATTCGTAGCGTCCTGCAAGCGCCTAGCGTCTTGCATAAAGATAACGCGCCTTGCGTAACTATCTTGCATAATCATAACGCCTTAATATAACGGGTATATCAAACGCCAAGCATCAAGCGTCAAGCGCGATTTCGCCCTCCGCGATGCGGCTTAGCGTCTCTACCCAAAACAGCCGCTCGCGCCGCTTGACGCGCTCTTCCAAATCGGCGAGCGTATCCCCCGCGCAAACTTTCACGCGGCATTGCGCCAGCGTTTTGCCGTGGTCGTATCGCTCATCTACCTGATGAATGGTCACCCCCGTAACGCGCTCGCCCGCCTCCAACACCGCTTGGTGAACGCGGCTGCCGTACATTCCCTTGCCGCCGAACTTGGGCAGCAGCGCGGGATGGCTGTTCAAAACGCGCCCGCGGTATCGCGCCAGCGTTGCGCCGCCCAGCAGTTTCATATACCCCGCCAGCAGAACCAGATCGACGCTATGCTGCGCTAGGCAATCGCGTATGGCGGCGTCAAGCCGCGCCGGTTCGGGATGCGTCTCGCCGCTGATGTGATACGCGGGCAGTCCTGCTTTGCGAGCGCGGGCAAGCGCCGGCGAGCGCGAGTTGTTGCTGATGACCACGCCCACATCCGCGCATAGGCGGCGCTGTTCGCATGCGTCCATTATCGCTTGCAGATTGCTGCCGCCATGCGACGCCAGTGCGCCGAGCCGCAGTTTTCGGTTGCGCTTGCCTTGCATCGCCGCGCCTCGCCCGTCCGCTACGCCTCAAGCGCCAGCTTATCCATTTCCAGCTGCACGGGTATGGGATATTCGCCCGTAAAGCAAGCCATGCAGAGGCTGTTCTCCGCCAAGTCCACCGCGCGAACCAGCCCGGCGTGGCTGAGATAGCCCAGCGAATCCGCGCCCACATATTCGCGGATGTTTTCCACGCTGCGGTTGGCGGCGATGAGCTCCGGGCGCGTTGCCATATCCACCCCGAAGTGGCAAGGGGACACTATCGGCGGCGCGCAGATACGCAGGTGGATTTCGCGCGCGCCGCCCTGCCGCAGCAGCCTGACCACATGCGGCGTGGTTGTGCCGCGCACGATGCTGTCATCTACAACCACGATGCGCTTGCCCTTTATGATGCCCGGCAGCACATTCAGCTTGAGCCGCACGCCCAAATCGCGCAGCCGCTGGTCGGGCTGGATGAATGTGCGCCCCACATAGCGGTTCTTCACCAGCGCCTCGCCGTATGGGATGCCCGACTCTTGCGAGTAGCCGACCGCCGCCGCCGTAGCCGAATCGGGAACGCCGATGACCATATCCGCGTCGACCGGATGCTCATTCGCCAGCTCCGCCCCCATAGCCGTGCGCGATGAGTGAACCAGTTTGCCCGCCAAAACGCTGTCCGGCCGCGCGAAGTAGATATGCTCGAAGACGCAGCCCGCCGAGACGCGCTCGCCGTCCGGTTCGCGGCGATATACGCTACGCAGCCCTTGCTTGTCTATCAGCACAGCCTCGCCCGGCTCCACGTCGCGCACGAAAGCCGCGCCGATATGGTCAAGCGCGCAGGTCTCCGACGCCAGCACCCAGCCGCCATCCAGCTTGCCGATGCAGAGCGGGCGCACACCCAGCGGGTCGCGCACGCCGACGAGCTCGGTATCGGTCATTATCGTCAGCGAATACGCGCCCTCCAGCCGCCGCATGCAGTAGGCGACGCGCTCTTCCCACGAGAGCGCGGGCGCGTTGGAAAAGAGATGCGCGATGATTTCGGAGTCGTTGCTGCCGTGAAAATCGCAGCCCCAGCGGGCGAGTTCTTTTTTCAAAGCCACCGCGTTGATGAGATTGCCGTTGTGCGCCAGCGCGAGGCTTGTCGTGGCGCTCACCGAGCATATCGGCTGCGCGTTTTGGATGGCGCTGTTGCCGGTGGTGGAATATCGCGTATGCCCGATGGCGATATGCCCCGGCAGGTGCGACATATCGTCCTCTTGAAACGCCTGCCCGACCAGCCCCATAGAGATCTTGGTATGGATGCCGTTGCCGTTGCTCGCGGCGATGCCTGCGCTCTCTTGCCCGCGATGCTGCAGCGCGTACAGCCCAAAGAAAGCGTCGCGCGCTGCGTCGTCGCGCCGCGAATATATGCCCACAATCCCGCACTCCTCGCGCGGCGCGTCGTCTGCGGGAAACGCCGCGGCGTTGGCATTAGGCGCGTGGCTGTTCATCACTCAACTCCGCTGGCTAAACCCGTGATAGATACGCCAGGATAAGTAGGCTGGGATAGATAGCCCAGTAAGTAGCCATGGATAGATATAGGCGGCGGGCGCGAATTCATTATAAGTTTAGCAAAACCCGTAAATCAATGGCGCGGGCGGCTATGTATCGCGCAAATGCTTGCAGGGGCGGCAGGATGGGCGTGGGCGGGCTACTCACTGGACTGCTTGCCGCTTGCCGCCTCCAGCACCTCGACGCGCTTTCGCAGATCGTCAAGCTCTGCCTGCATATTCCTATGTTGAACCTCATTGAGGCGCCATTGCAGCGCATCAATCTCGGCTTGCTTCTTATCGCTCTCAGCTTGCGCGTCAGCCCTGACCTTCTCAATCTCCGCCTGCGCCTCAGCTCTAGCCTTATCAACACGTGCCTCAGCTCTAGCTTTATCAATCGCCGCCTTCGCTTCCGCTCGTACCTCCTCCTGTCCATCTTCCCGGAAATAGTGCGCTAGTACCATACGCCCTCCCTATCTCAAACTAAGCCACGTCTTGCGAATCATGCGCCCGCGCGCGACTAGGCTATTCTTCCTGCTGATTCCCATTCCTAGCCTCATATTCTTGTACGATCTTTTGCAGCGCCTCCTTCTCAGCGGTAACCCTCTCAATCTCAGCCCGAGATTCTTCCCGTGCCTTTGCCAGCCCTATCGCTTCGCCCTCTCTTCGCCCTTCTTCCCGCCCCTTTTCCCGCCCTACCACTTCACCTTTTTCAAATCCTGTCGCTTCGCCCTCTTCCCGCCCTTCTTCCTTAAAGTAATGCGCCAGTACCATACCCCCTCCTTCCAATATCGTGATGGAAAACACCGCCGACGTCGCCACCGCCTTGTCCATTCGGTCAAGTATAGCCATTATCGTATGCGCCGCCGAACTATGCCCGCCCTGCGTCGCCTCATACCAAGCTATGAACCCCACTACCGCAACGCTCACTATCGGGAACAGCGAGGCGTATGAGCGCGGTATTCTGCTGAATAGCCTTTGCGCGAATTGTCTCATTAGCTCACGGGCGGCGGCAAACGCGAATTATGCCCCTAGTATATCACTTGCCGCAAGCGCCGTGTGTCTTGGGTATTCTCAGAGTGCAGTGCTAATGGATTTGAGGGACTGATTTAGGCATTCATCAAACACTATCGCCAGCAGATGTTTCAGCATCTCCACGCTCTTTGTGTAGCCTTTTGTCCGCCTTACAAGCCTGTTCAGCTTGCTCCGCAGTTTGGAGTGCAGCCCCTCATTCCAGTTCACCGCTCCGCCCTTGCCTATCACATGCCGATCGCGCGGCAGCCACTCGTACACCCCATAAGCGTCCGTCTCATACCTGTCGGCGCCCGGCAGCCGATCCAACAAGCGCGAGAACGCGGACAAGTCCCTGGCGCCTACTTCATACATCCGCCAGCGGATACCGTCCCGCTCTTCCACCACCGCAGTCCATATCCACAGGTCTTTGCGCCGCTCGCCGCGCCTGACTTCCAAGTATGTCCACATCTCATCAAACGCCACAATAGACGCGCGGACGCTGCCCGGACGACCACTTGTCCGCCACTCCATAAACCGCGTCAGACGCTCTCGCGCCAACGCCCCCTTTTTTTGACCCACTCGCTTACAGTGGGCACGCTCGCGCCCATCACGCGGGCGGTCGCCGACAGGCTCATCCCCTCGGCGCACATCTTCACCGCCCGCGCTTTCTGTTCGTCGGTGAACCTATGCTTTGCGCCCTCCTGATGCTTTTTGCCGCACTCGTTGCACTTGAACTGCTGCTTGCCGCGCGAGTGTCCGTCTTTCTTGACCCAGTTTGAACCACATTTCGGGCATAGATTATCGTGTCTGTACACTCTTTGTTTTGCCATAAGTTCACCTGTCTTTCGGCGGTTTAGGGCAAGTATATCATATTAGCACTGCACACTAATAATACCGTGTCTTGCCCCTTGCGATTGCCCCATCAGACCACAATCGGCTGCGCGATTATCCATAGGCTCGCCCCTTGCGATTGCCCCCTCAGCTCACAATCGGTTGCGCGATTATCCACAGGCTAACCGCCGTGTACGCCACCATCAGCGCTATCATCGGATACTGCCCCCGCAGCGCCAGCGAGTGGCTCGCCGCGCGCCGCAGCGAGATCGCGTGCGCTATGTACACGGATACGATATGCCCGACCACTATCGCGCCCACCGACAAGAACCACGCCATCCTTGTGCTAACCACCGCGGGGTCTATGCGATAGCCCGCCGTGCCGAACACATCCCAGCCGAACCCAAACGGGTCAGACGCCAGCGGCAGGATGAGCTGCCCCTGCACCATCAGCAGCCCGAAGAAGTGCGCCATATTATACGCCAGCGCGATTGGAACGAGCGAGAATACATACGCGCGCGCCACATCCATAAGCGGCGCTCGCTCGCCGGACAGCGCCCGTATGCCCGCGCAAAACGCCACATACGCGCCGAAAAACGCCGCCGGAACCAGCGCCACGCCCAGCGTGTCCACCGCGCTTATCCCGCCCGCGCCCAGCAGCTCCACCCCCGCCCGCTGCGCGCTCGCCCAGCTCGGCGTCTCTTGCAGCCCGTCGAATGTCACCGCCGCGAGCGCCGCCCCCACAAACGCCGCCATCGGCAGCGATACCCGCCCGGACGGCACAAGCCCGGCCGCCCATGGCCTCAGGTTGAACTCGCGCCGTCCTGACTCCGCATCGCCGCTCGCCGCCTCAAAGCATGCGTAGCAGTCAACGCAGCCCTCCTCGCTTGCGAAACTATCGTCGCGCGCGCAAAGCGGGCAATCGCCGCATGCGCCGCCCACCACTCGCGCCTCAGTAGGCGAAAAGCGCGCGAATATGCCGAACAGAACCGAAAAGCAATCCCCATATCGCAGCCAAGTGTGCTTGCCGAACAGCGCCATCCCGCCCAGCGTAACCAGCGAGTACGCCATCACGATTATCCCCAGATGCAGCGGCACTATCGAGCCCGGATACACATTTTCAAGCCACGCAAACGCCGCGAACCCCGCCAGCGCCGGCAGCGCGTCCCACCCGTCCGGATACGGCAGCAGCCCCTCATGCCGCTTGCCGCCGCCGCTATTGCCGTTGTTGCCGCCGCCATTGCCGCGAACCCGCCTTGCCAGCCACTCGCCCAATTCAAACAGCGCCTTCCACGGGTTTATCAGCATCCACAGATTGCCCAGCAGCGCGGCGACAAAGCCCATTCCAACCCACCAGATAATCCACGCGAAAGTCGGCGCGAAATTCGCCAGCGGATTTTCGCTGCCAAACAGCGCGGTCGCTATGGTAAGCAGCAACAGCGCCACCGACGCCGCGCGCACGGGCATCAGCAGCGCGCGACTGCCCAGCGCCCGCCCCAGTACGGGAACCGCGAGCAGGTTCAAGCGCGGATACCGAAACGCCTCATTGCCGCCGCGCAGAAACAGCCCTATCACCACAAACGACAGCGCCACCGCCGCCGCCGCGCCCGCCAAGAAGTAGCTCAGCGGTATCGGCAGATCATATCGCTGCCCAAATGCGTGCGCGTAGGCGGGCCGCGCGATAAACGCCGCGAGCGCCAAAACCGGCAGTGCCAAAGCCAACTTGCGTATGAGCAACCTCATATACGGCATACGTTTATGTCCAATCACAATTATTCCCGCCTTGCCCACGCCAATCTTAAAAGTCCCCATTTTCTACATACAAACACATACATCCACACCCACCCAAAAGTTTTTGACTACTTTTTACAAAAAGTAGCGTCCACGTCCTATATCGCCAATCTGATAATTATAGGCAGTTAGGAAACTTACGCCCGTCAATGTCATAGTTCCCGCAGGTTGCATCACCCAAGCCATCCCAATGCGTTGCCCCCGAATGGCTAACTTCCTGTATAGAGTACGCGCTCATATCTACGACGTCCGCTGCGTCATCATCGCCAACCCCCGGCATCCCAGGCTGCGCCCGCGCCCCCGCCAACCTCGCCTGCGCCAGCCGCACATACTCGTCTTTAATGTCTATGCCAACATAACGCCTGCCCAGCGTAAGCGCCGCCGCCGCCGTAGTCCCCGACCCCACAAACGGATCAAGCACAATATCGCCCGGCTGCGTGAACAGCCGGATGAACCAGGTGGGCAGCGATAGCGGGAACGCCGCGCTGTGCCGCTTGTTGGCGGATTCGGTCGCCAGATGCAGCACATTGGTCGGATACACCATATCCCGCCCGACCCAGTTGGACACATTCTTGCCGAAACCGCTGCCCACGCGCGATTCGTCCCGTATCTTGTCCGTGGCGCTCAGATTCGCCAGCCTGCCGCTCGCCCAATCGCCCACCGGCACCATAACCGCGTCCTGATACATATTGAACTTGCGGCTCTTGTTGAACTGTATCAGCCGCTCCCAGTTGTCCCTGAAACGATTAGGCCACTTCCCCGGATAGGAATTTTTCTTGTGCCAGATAAACTCCTCAGTCCATAGCCACCCCCTGCGGCGCATTTCCAATATCAGCTCCAGCACATAGGTATGCCGCTCCCCGTTCACCGCGCGCTCTTTGATGTTCAGTACAAAAGTCCCCGACGGCTTTAATACGCGGTGGAACGCATCCGCTTTGGGCATAAACCAGTCCACATACTCATCCGGCTTGACGCCGCCGTAGGTCTTGCGCCGCTGATCCGCGTATGGCGGCGATGTGAATATCAGGTCAACCGAGTTCGCGGGCAACTCCGCCAACACCCGCTCGCAATCACCAAGCAGGATTTTGTCTATGTAATCCATAACCTCGCCTTATTGCCTTGCCGCTTGCCATTCTCTTTGAGATTAACCCTTGCGCCTCTAACTCTACCCTTAACCCTACCCTCTCGCCGCCGCGCTTGCCAAGCGCGATTGTGGCTTGGCGTCGGGGCAATCCCTGCTATCCCCCACCATCCGCCAGCGCCCTCGCATAGTTAACCACATGCCATATCTCCTCCTCCGACAGCCGATCCCCCAGCCCAACCATCGCCGTCCCCTCAATGCCCGCGCTGATAAACCCGTACAAATCCGCGTCCGGATGCAGCGGCACATGCTCGGAAAGATCCGCCGGCGCCGGCTCCAGCCCCGCCGCCGCGGGCCCATCCCCCAGGCCGCTATCCCCATGGCAGCTCGCGCAATACCGCTCATACACAACCTTGCCCGCCGCCACAGACGCGGATGTGGGCAGTATCGGATTGCGCGCCGCCGCCTGCGTATCGCCGCCGCCCTCAAGCGCGCCGCCCGCCATAAACGCGCCCGCGATAAGCGCCGCCGCGCCGCATGCCATCACGACCGCCGCGCCGCGATTACGCATCCCCCCCATCGGTATCGCCGTAGCCAGGAACAGCAGCCCCACGACCGCGGTTCCCACGCCCATATACAACACTGCGTCCGCCGGATCCGGCGCGATGGCGGCGCTGCCAAGCCCGCCCGCTTGCGCCGCATCAAACCTGAACGCCGTCCGCGCGTCAAAGGCGTCCGGCCGCTGCACGAGCAGTTCTATCTGCCAAGCGCCCGCGATGCCGATAACCGCGTCCGAGAGCGCATAAGCGCCGCCGCCCGCGTTCACCAGCGGCAGCCAATCTTCCCCCAAATCCGCCTCCAGATACGACAGCCGCGCCCGCACATCCTCCGCGTCCGCGATAGGCTGCCCCAGCGCATCGGATAGCCGCACCGTCAGCGTGTTCGCGCCCACCCGCGCGGGCGCTATCGCAAGCCCGATTTCGGCGCCCTCAACAATGTCCGAAAACTCAGCCGCATCCGCCTGCCCTATCCCCAGCCGCGAGGCCACCTGCCGCGCCGGCTCCATGCTTGTCAGAAACCCGACCGCCAATATCACAAGCGCCGCCAGCGCCGCCTCGCCTATCACAATGCGCCGCAGCCACACCGCCGCCGATCCCCCCCGCGCAAGCCGAGGCCGAACCCAAACCAGATTTACCGCCCCAAGCAGCAGCAGCGGCGCGATAAGCCCGACCTTTGCCGCCAACGCATACCCGTATGGCGTGGCAAACGCCGCGGGCAGCGTCACCTGCGCCCAAGCGCTGTACGCGCCCGTTATGATAAGCGTGATGACGCTCAGCGCCGCCAGCGCGCTGAACCGCCGCACTATGCTCGCCTGTTGCGTTATAGCCCGCCGCCAAGCCTCGCGCCCGCCGCCCAAGAACAGCGGCGTTCCCGCTATCAGATGAAACAAGCCGCCAACCCAAACCGCCGCCGCCGCGAGATGCGCCGCGTCGTTCACAAGCGCCAGCCGCGCTATCCCCGGCGTCGCCGCCGCGTGGCTGCTCATGCTTATCGTCAGCAGCGCCCCCAAAGACGCCGCCAGCGCAACCCAGCGCAGTCCCGCCGAAACTCGCTGCCGCCGCGCCTGCCGCAACCGACTTGGCAGCGGCAATGCCAGCGCCACGCCCGCCCCAATCAGCAGCCCAACGCGCCAAAGCCACAGCCCGCCCCATTCGGTTGACAGCAACTCCAGCGCCGGCGCCCCTATCGCCCCCGCGAGCGTGGTCTCAAACAGCAGCGCCGCCTGCGCCAGCAGCTGAGCGACCGACGCCGCCAGCGCAACCCCAACGCTCGCCCACAGCAGCCACCGCGAGCGCGCCTCCAGCCGCCGCCGCATCCTGCCCAGCGGCGACCGACGTCCGGCCGCCGCGATTACCCCGTCCGAAACCAGCAGCCTAAACGCCAGCCCGCCCGTCAGCGACAGCGCCCCCAGCAGCAGCCCCCAGCGCAGCGCCGGCTCATACGGCGTCTGCCACAGCGCCGCGCCATCCCCCGCCGCCGACTCGCTTGCCGCCGCCGAGATTGGCTCCCCCACCGAAAAGGCGAATGCGCCGCGCAAACGATGCCCGTCCACCGTGGACAAATTGCGCCATGCGACCGTATATGTGCCGTCCGGCAGCGGCGGCAGCCCCACGCTCATCAGCGTAAGATCGTTGGCGTCAACGCCGCTATCGCCCGCATCTACCTGAGCGCCCGCGCCATCCAGAACCCGGATCTCGCTAAACCGCGCCTCCAGCGGCTCAGTGAACCATATGGACACCCGCCTCGGCGATTCGTCCAAAACCGCGTTGGCGGACGGCATAGAGCGCACATAGTTCGCGTGCGCCCACGCCGGCGCCGCATCAATCGCCGCAACCAATCCCGCCCCGACCAGCGCCGCCGCAACCAACAGCGCCCTAAGCGCAACCACGCGCCGCCTACCCAATGCCGCCCTCACGCGCCCGAACACGCGCCCGCTACTGCCGCCGCCGCAATGCCATCAGGCACGCCGCGCCGCCCACCACGACGCCCGCAACGCCCACCGCAATGCCCGCGATAGCCAGCCCGCGCGCGCCATCAGCCGCGCCGCCCGCGCTCGCCGACAAACTCAGCGCCTGCTGCGCCGCATCCATCGCCCCCCTCGACGCCGCCTCGACTTCCCGCGCCGACGCCGCCCGCTCAGGGAACTGTATCGCCGTCGCCGGCTCCACATTGGCGAATGTATCAGCGCCCGACTCAAACGTCTCGTCAACCGAAACGCCCTCTATGCTGCCCGTGATATGAAACGCATACTGCCCCGACGCCGTTGGGATAAAGTCCGCCAAGTAATGCCCGGCATCCCCCCTAACCGCATGCAGCGCCATAACGCGGCTTGCCCCCGTAGGAATGTGCGTAACCTCCACCTGCAAGGTTGCCGCCAACCCCTCTACCGCAACCATTTCGGCGGCATCATCCATAGCCATTGCCATTGGCCCCATAGGCGGCATGCCCGCCATAGCCGCGCCCGCTTGCGCCATATCGCCGTCCTCCGCGATGTGAACCACGACCGACGCCTCCACCGGCGCGCCCTGCCACTCATACGGCGCGTCCGCGTTGTTCACCAGCGCCACGCCTATCGTATGCTCCCCCGCGTCCAATTTCGGCAGCTTATGCCACGCGCCGTACATCCGCGCATGCGCCTCCCCGTCTATGCTCACCAGCCCATAGCCATCCCCGCCATTGCCATTGCCATCCCCAAACGCGAACCCGCTTGTGTTCACCTGCAGGTTATACTCCCCCGGCGCGTCCGGATGCGCCCTAGCGTCAACCGACATTGCGCCGTCAGCCGCTATCGCCGCCCGCGTATGCGTATGCGCCGCCGCGTGGGTATGCGAGTCGTCCGGCAAGGTTACCCTCAGCGACGCCTCCAGCGGCTCGCCGTTCACCCTCAGTTCGTTATGCGGATTCGCGTTCAGCGTTACCCTTATCTCACGCTCCCCCGCCTCCAGCCCTGCGATATGATAGCGCGGCCCATACACGCGGTTAAGCTTGACGCCGTCGGCGTAAATATGCGCGTGTCCCTCCCCCGCGATATGCGCCCCGTTCACATTCTCAGGCGACCATATCCAATTCTCAGTCAGGATGCGAACATTCACCCCGCCGTCATCGTCAACATCCGCCTCCAGCGCCACGCTCACATCGCCATCCAGCGCTATCGGCTCGTCATGACTCATCGCCGCCATATTGCCGTGCGAACCGCCGCCGTGCGCGTTGCCCCCGCCATGCGAATGTCCGCCGCCATCGCTATGCGCCGCCTCCGCCGGCTTGCTAACCCGCAGCGATACCCCGTTCAACAGCCCCTCAAACGCCGGCTCCTGCGCGAACCCCACCACAAGCCGGTAATCCGCAACCCCGCGCGGCTCATGCGCCGCCGCCGTACCCGCCGCCGCTACCGCCAGCAGACACGCCGCAACGCCGATAGCGCCTATCTTTGCAGCCAAGAATTTCGTAATCAAGAGCGTCCCTCCCTTCGGGCAAGTTCATTCGGTTGATAGAATCACTTCGCCTTTGATCCGCTCCTGCGTCTTTCCCTCAGATACATTCGTATCGCCAGCGCCACCACCGCCGCGAAAGCCGCCAGCGCCAGCAGCGTTACGATGCCCGTAATCGGATTCGGCTCGGTAGCCTCTAGCGAAAACTCCGCCCGCGCCTTGCCGCCCGCCGCGCTATCCACATCCACCGCGAACAGCCACAAGCCCGCCCTGTCAAGCGTAATCGCCTCGGTAGTGTCGTAGTAGCCCGGATAGTTCGCAGGATCCGGATCCGGCGCCACCGCCACCGGCCCCACCTCCACATCCGCCGCGCCAGGCCCTCGCCCGCTCACCCGCACATCCGCGCCCACAACCGGCATAGCCGACGCCATATCGGTAACGATGATGCTCAGAAACAGCGCCCCCACGCGCGGCGAGCCCGGTATCTTGCCGAAAGCAATCTCATACGGCCCCGCCACCTGCCTATCAAACTCCACCACGCGCCCATTGGCAAACGCCATATCCGGCGCAACCTGAGCCCATGCCGCTACCAAGACCGCCAGCGCCGCTATCAAGACGACCAGCGCCGCCGCTATCGCCGTCAGCGCGCCCGCCCGCGCAATCCGATGCCCGCTCATACATCCCTTTCTGTTGGGAAAGTTAGGGAAAAGACGACAGGATGTCAGAGCGGCGCATTAGGCGGCTTATCCGGCGGACGCGGCGCATGCGGAATCAGCCGTTTCACATTCGCAACCGGCAGCGCCACAACCGAAGTCGGCTCGTATCGGATGCGCTCCCCCATTCCCGCGCTCGCCGCCGCCATGGATTGCGCCGCCGCCACGCTCCCGTCGCTCTTATACAGCGCGATAGGCATATCAGCGCCCGCAACCCCTTTGCCGCCAACCGCGTGATGCGTATGCGCCGCCCGCTCAAACGCATGCAAGTGGCTATGCGTATGCGCCGCGCCGATATGCAAATGCCCCGGCTGCCGCTCCGCGAAATGATGGTCAAGCGCCCCTCCCGCCAGCGGCGCAAGCAGCGCAACCACCCCCGCCACAGCCAGCAACCCGGTCAAAGCCGTTCTAACCCGTTTCGTAATCATCACCCAGATATTATAGCGCTATTAACCCTTGCCCACACACCCGCTACCTTACGCCCGACCATATCCATCCACACCCCCCAAAAAGTTTTGCCTACTTTTTCAAAAGTAGCGTCCCCCCCGTCCTACCCCAAAATCCCCCAAAAACAACCCAAAAACATTAGTGCGCCGCAACAAAATCTCTGATACTATAGACAAGATTGGACTTTTATTAAACTTATCCCATCTACTAAACTTATCATAGCCACACCCCAAAAACCTCTGGAGCGCAGCCCTTGTTCCCCAACCACGCCCCCTATCCGCCGCTCGCCGACAACATCTGGGTATCCTTTGACCTGGAAACCACCGGCCTTGACGACGACGACGCCATCATAGAGATAGGCGCCGTCAAGTTCCGCGAAAACAAGACGCTTGACACATTCCAAACGCTCGTCAACCCGCGCAGGCGCATATCCCCGTTCATTCACGAACTCACCGGCATAACCCAGCGCGAACTCGACCGCGCCCCCGCCGCCAACGACGCCCTGTCCAAGTTCGCCGCGTTCATCGGCGCATCACCCCTAATCGCCCAGAACGCGCCCTTTGACCTAGGCTTTCTTGAACGCGCCGGCGTCAACCTCGCCAACCCCGTCGTGGACACCTTCGACCTCGCCTACGTCGTGCGCCCCGACCTGTCTAGTTACGCATTGGAAGAGATGGCGGCGCTGCTCAACGTCCGCCTTGACAACGCCCACCGCGCGCTGCCCGACGCCCGCGCCACGATGTCGGTGTTCCTGGCATTGCTTGAAGACGCCAATCGGCTTGACGCCTACACGCTCGCCGCGATGCAGCAGCTCGCCCAGCGCTCCGGCTGGCGCATGCGCTACCTGCTTGACGCGCTCGCCGCCAACCCGCGCGCTCAGCCGGCCGCCGGCAGTGGCGTGGGCATCAACGGGCTTGACATACGCGAAATCGGCGGCAGGCTGCAATCCGGCGGCGCGCTCCGCCCCCGCGAAGACACTGCCGCGCTTGACCCCAACCGCGTCGCCGCGCTGCTATCCAACAACGGCGCGCTCGCCAACGCGCTGCCCGGCTTTGAAGAGCGCTCCGAGCAGATCCAAATGGCAAGCGCCGTCGCCAACGCCATCAATCGCGGCAACCGCATCATCATCGAGGCAGGCACAGGCGTGGGCAAATCCCTCGCCTACCTGCTGCCCGCCGCCCTCTACGCGCTCGCCAACGACAAGCGCGTAGTCATCTCCACCAACACCATCGGCTTGCAAGAACAACTTATGCACAAAGACGTCCCCATCGTGGCAAAGGCGCTGAAACGCCTGGCTGCAAGCGAAAACATAGGGGCAAGCAAGAACGGCGCAAGCGGCAAAGACGGCAGGAACAGCCCGGACAACCCTGACAACGCGCCCGCCGAACTGCGCTTTACCCAACTCAAGGGGCGGTCCAACTACCTCTGCCTGCGCCTGTGGAATCGCATGCGCGCCGCCGAATCGCCCTCGCCCGAAGAGGCGCGCCTGCTTGCCAAAACGCTTGTATGGCTGCAAACCACCGCCACCGGCGACCGCGCCGAAATCAACCTAGGCAACCGCGGCGCCGGCGCCCCTTGGGACAGGCTGTCCTCCGCCGCGCAAGCCGCCGCCGGCTGCATGCGCCAAGAGAGCGTCTGCTTTCTGCGCGCCGCCCGCGAACAAGCCGCCGCCGCCCACCTCGTCATCGTCAACCACGCCTTGCTGCTGTCCGACATCACCACAGAGGGCAGCATCATCCCCGACTACGACGTCCTCATCATAGACGAGGCGCATCACTTGGAAGACGTAGCCACGCGGCAGCTCGGCTACGACCTCACCCGCGCCCGCGCCGAAGAGCATCTGCAAGCCCTCAGCGGCGAGGGCGGCTTGCCCAACCAGACGAGCGTCGCATTCCGAACCGCCAGCGTCGCCGACGCCCGCCGCGAAGAAGTGGCGGTTATCGCCAACGAAATCGGCGACCTTGTGCCGCGCGCCCGCCCCGCCGTCAGCGCCCTGTTCGCCCGCCTGCAAGCCGTCGCCGAAAACAGCGAAAAAGAGATCAACAGAGGACGCCAAAACCCATACGGCCACACCCTGCGCGTCACCCCCGCCGTCCGCGCGCATTCGGCATGGTCTGACATCGAGATAGACTGGGAAAACGCCGACCTCGCGCTTTCTGAGCTTGGGCGGCTGACGGCGCGGCTTGAAACCGCGCTTGGCGGCTTGGAAGACGCCGGCCTGCTCAACTACGAGGCGCTGCTCGCCGACGTAGCCGCCGCCGCGCAATCCAACGCCGACCTGCGCGGCAAGCTCAAAGACTTCGTCACAAGCCCCGACGACGAGACGATCTACTGGCTATCCCTATCCGCCCGCCGCCGCGAATTGTCGCTCAACACCGCCCCGCTGCACGTCGCCGACAAGCTGGACGAGCTGCTCTTTTCGCGCAAGCAAAGCGTCGTAATGACCAGCGCCACGCTTGCCGCGGACGGCGACTTCGCGCACATCACCGAGCGCAGCGGCTTTCGGGACGCCGATGAGCTGCAGTTGGGATCGCCCTTTGACTACCCCAACGCCGCCGTCCTGTGCTTGCCCACCGACATTCCCCCGCCCAACACGCGGCAATACGATGACGCCGTCCACCGCGCGATCCGCGACAGCGCGATAGCCGCCGGCGGCCGCTCCATGGCGCTCTTCACCTCATACGGCGCGCTCCGAAAAGCCGCCGCCGCCATCAAAGACGACCTGCAATCGCGCGGCATCAGTGTGTTGACGCAGGGCAATGGCAGATCACCCGACCAGATCAAACGCCGCTTTATGGACGACCCAAAGGCGGTTCTGCTAGGCACAGCCAGCTTCTGGGAAGGCGTTGACATGCCCGGCGACGCGCTCAGCGTCCTCATAGTGGCAAAGCTGCCCTTCGTAGTGCCAACCGACCCCGTATTCCTATCCCGCTCCGAGCTCTACGACAACGGCTTCATGGAATACGCCTTGCCCCAGGCGATACTGCGCCTGCGGCAGGGCTTTGGCCGCCTCATCCGCGCCTCCGACGACCGCGGCGCCGTAGTCATCCTAGACAACCGCCTCGCCACCAAGCGCTACGGCGCCTCATTCCTCCGCTCCCTCCCCCCCGCTCGCCAAACAAAATGCCGCCTAGCCGACATCCCCCGCGTCATAGGCGGCCACCTGCGTAAATAGAGCAACGCCCGACAGCCCAAAAAGAGGACAACCGAGAGCGTCAGTCAAGACGCTGCGGGTCAGCGATGAAAAGGCCGACCCTCTCGATTGTCGGTAAAGCCATTATAGCGTGGAGATTGCATAGCGGCAACACCCACACCCACCCAAAAGTTTTGCCTACTTTTTCAAAAGTAGCGTCCCCTCGCCCCCTTGTCCCTGCCATATCCCGCCCGCGCATATGAAAGGACAACCGAGAGCGTCTAATAAAGACGCTACGAGTCAGCGATGAAAAAGGCCAACCCTCTCAGTCGTCGGTAAATTCAATATAACATGGAACATTGTAATGGGGCAACCCCCCTCACCCCCCTAAGGCAGCGTTTCCATTCAGGCGGTTCAAGCCAGAACGCCCCGCAGCTGCAACAGAACTAGCAAGTTGTGGACAGTCCACGCCGTACCCATCCGCTCGCGCGCCCGTATCTCCCGATTGAACCGCTCCAACAGCGATGTTGCGCGGTATCTAGTCTCCCTCGTCGCAGATGCGTCAGCCCCGTTTCCAACGCTTTGACGCGCTAGTAAAGCGCTTTTGTCGCCCGTCAACGCCACCATCCGACCGGCATACTCCCGCGCTTGCTCCATATCATCCGATTCAAGCGGCGCCCTTGCCCAACTCATCGCCGTAGAGTTCGCGCAGCGCTTTGAGATAGACCATATAGGGCGGGTAGGTTTTGAGCGCCCAGCTGCGGTTTAGCGCGTCTTTGACCTGCTTGGTGATGTCCACCGAGTCTTCCCACAGCGCGTCAAACCAGTGTTTGAGCGCTGCCATTTCGGCGTCGCCGGTAACGCGCACATTGAGCTCGGTATTGCCGCTAAATCCCGCCAGCGTGAAGTTGGACGAGCCCACGATGGCGGCGCCGGGTTCGGCGTGGTCGTCATACCCGCGCGGGTAGGCGCACATTTCCAGCCGCCCGGAGGCGCTCAGATCGCGCAGGCGCTCTCTTTGGTCTGATCCAGGGCGGCTATGCCGTCGGACACGCTTGCGGCGGCGCGTTTGCCGGGCGGCGTCAGGTCGTCTATCTCAAGCTGCGAGCGCAGGGGATCGGCTTGGCGCATCCCCGCGGCGATCGCCTCTAGGGTGGGGCGATCGGCTTGCCCCACAAGCGCGCGCGTCTTTCGCAGATGCGCGAAATCGTCCGCCGCCTGCGCGAACCCGCTCACAAAGAAGTAGCCCACCGCGATGTCGGCGCGGGCGGCGCTGCGGAGCATGTCGCGCAGGCGTGTGAGCATGCTGGGGTCGGTGTGGGCGTGGAGGATGTTCATGGGCGATACCTGCTCCTGGCGTGAATTGCGCGAACTATTGTAGCACACTCACGGCAAGAGTTAGCGAATTACATCAATTAGACAAAACTATTATTTTGCGCTAGTATGATACTCCGAAATACTTGACAGATGGTAATTTCGGCTAAACGGCTTGCCAATGATGAACCAAAACGCTATTCCCGATTGGGATGCTGATGGCGTAATACCTCCGATAGACCTTGCAGATCCGGTTTCGGATAAGCGATCTCCATACGTTGTTTCCCTCTTCGATTTGCTGGCGCGTTTCGGAAATACTGAACCTCGCCGCGATATTCTAAAGGGGTTGCTGGATTTTCGAGCCGAATTGCACAAGGCAGGCTTGACTCAGGGCTTTCAGTGGATTGACGGCAGTTTTATAGAGGACATTGAGAATATAGAAAGCCGCCCGCCCGGAGATATTGATGTAGTCACCTTTTTCTACATCCCTGATGGGCATACGCAAGAGAGCTTGGGCGCGACGGTTCCTCATATTTTTGATACGGACGCTATGAATGATATGTTTGGCGTTGACGCTTACATATATCCATTGAACCAAACCGCTCTGGAAACAATCGTCAGGCGTTCAGCGTATTGGTATGGCGTTTGGTCGCATAGACGCGACGATATGCTATGGAAAGATTTCGTTCAAGTAGATTTGGACGATAGCGATGATGAGCGTGCGCGAGCGGCGCTTAACAGGATCAGCAGCCAAGAGGGAGGCTAATCGTGAATTTGCTGACATATCGCTTCCTCCTCTCTGAGCGCGGCACTCTAAACAGATTTCTGGCGGAGACAGGCCCCGAAGAAGTGATAGTGCGAAAGAGCTTTGAACACCGCCTGAGGCAGGTGGAAGATGAGCTCAAGACTTACGAAGATCGGTCGCTTGCGCCGTCGGACGCTTATGTGAGATTTCGCGGCAAGCCGGTGAATGGCGGGCGCAGCGCGTCGGCGCGGTTTTTTGGGGAGGCGCTCGTGAACTTCGATAGGGCGACGCGGTATGTGGGGGCCAGCCAGGCGCCGGGGGGCTTGCCGGATAACGGGCGCGTTCCCCAGCGGGAAGATTGCGAGCTGGCGATTACGGGGATCGCGCGCGGGTCATTCGGGTTTCATGTCGAGGTGGTTTCGGATGAGCTGCCGCCCAAGGGGCAAGAAACGCCCGTTGGGGCGGCGCTGAAAAAGCTCAAGGCGGTTTTGGAGGCGGCGCAAGACGCCGCGGACGATGAGCGGCTGGCGGCAGAGATACGGGATGTGGACGCGCGGGCGCTGAAAGCGATTGCGGATTTCCTGCAGCATATCGCGGACAACGAAGCGGCGTTCACCTTGGAGTTTCGGCTTGAGGAAGTCAAGTATGGGGACGCAGGGGAGGTCAAGCGGGGGGCGGAGCGGATTGGCAAGGGCGTCAGGGCTTTGTGATAAAGGCTTGGCGTTTAGTAGCGTGATTGCCACATCACGACAAGCTCGCGTCCACCGCCTATCCTGGCGAGGTTGTTGCAATTTATAGATAATCTGTGATATACCTAACGCCCGTTGCGGGGATATGCCCGGTTACGGGCGGCGATACACATTATTGGGCAAATAGATGCTTGACTTGAATGAACTAGAACAAGGGATGCCCGCGCTCACGCCGCATTGGGGCATGGCAATGGCGGAGGCGGCAGGCGTATGCTTGGAATCACAGGATCATGCGCGGGGCGTTGAACTTCAAGTAACAGGCGATATGAGCAGGTCATACAGCCTGGCTTGGCCGGCAATCACTGATCAAACCCGACGCGCTTGGAACGACCTGCAGGAGGCTACCGAATACGGCGCTACGGCCATCGCAGCCTTGTTATCCAAGAGCGAATTGGGATATTCGTTCATTCAGCGTTCTTGGCAAGTAGGGACAGGCTTCGATTATTGGGTGGGAGACGCCGATGCAAATCCCTTGCAATGCAAAGCTAGACTGGAAATATCAGGCATCCTCAACGCGGGCGGCAACGTTGCAAGCGAGGTCAGGCAAAGAGTGAATCAGAAGTTGCGGCAAACGGAACGATCCAGCAGTTCGGCGCCGGCTTATGTAATCGTGGTAGAGTTTGGAAGCCCGATTGCCGAGGTGAAACAACATGAGCAAAGTTAACGAATTCCACAACAAGGCTATGGAATTCGCTGAGCATGGTCTCTTAGCGCGCATCCGGGGGAATAACGAAGCCGCTTTGCCGTTTTTCGAGCAGGCGCTGGAGGCTGAGGTCGCCGCGATTGAGAATATGGACGAGTATGTTGAGCCGACATTCTCCGTTCTGCATCGTAGCGCAGGCGCACTGGCGTTGGACTGCAATCAGATCCGCAGGGCTGAGAAGCTAGCGGCGAGGGCGCTGGCGCACGACCCGCCGCCTGAAATCGCCGCTGAGTTGCGTGACCTACTGGAGCAGGTGCATTTCCAGAGGCATTTGGAACTGAGGGGCATTGAGCTAGCGAAAGACGAAGTACAGATGAGCCTGTCCGGTAAAGGCGTGGGCTTGGGGTTCGTAAATTCAGACGAGTTCTCGAGCCGTATCGATGGCTCGTCAAGATTGATTACGCGAATCGCTGAACGACTAGCGGGAAGACCATTTAGAGAAGGAGGTTTGCCGCCTAAAAACATAAACGAGGGATCCCAAATGTTCGTTTCTGCGCCTAGATCCGCTAGTTTCGCCGTAACACTGAAGTTCATCGGCACCGACTCAGAAGGTCAGTTGTACTTGCCGTTCGACACAGCCGAAGTGGTCGCTGAATTCATAGACCTAATGGAACTTGCAAATGACGCTAAAATCGGCGATATGCAAGAGAGGATCCCTGATCCCGCATACTTAAGGAATTTTCTCGGACTTGCGAAGAAAATAGCGCCGGACGGCGAGAGAATCCGTCAGGTGGGTTTCACGCTGGTCAGGGATGGAACTAGGCGCTTGGTGCCAGTTACCCGCCCATCTTCGGAGTTGCCGTTGCCACCTGTTGAAGAGGCAGATAGGCAACTTGAAGAAGTAAAAGGGAAGCTCCTTTTGGCGGATGCCACGAACAGCAATGTCAGAAAGATCAGCATCATTAACGAAAATCGGAAACCAAAACGGCAAAGAGTAGAAGTGCCGGAAGGGATGATGAACGATATTGTGCGTCCAATGTGGGGAGCAGACGTAACGGTAAAAGGATGGCGTAAAGGTAAAGTCATTGAACTTCAAGACATTTGGCAAAATGAGGTTGTCTAGGACTGTCTGTCATCTACTAGATGCAGACACCCTCCCCTCCGCCGCCTGCCGCCCCGCCACCGCGTCGTACGCCGCCCCATACACCGCATCCCGCTCGCCCCCCGTCAAGCCGAGCCACGCGAATACCCGCTCGTCTAGCGCGCGGCGCGAGGCGGTTAGCGTCATGCGAAAGCCGGTCTCGGTGCGCCTGTCCCGCGCCAGTAGCGCGTGGTTGGAGGCGAGCAGTGCCGCGCGGGGCGCCGCCGATAGCCCGTAGGGATTCGGGATGGGCAAGGCGGCGAGTTCGTATAACTCCAGTTTGAGTATGCCGGATAGGTTTGAGCGACCGCCGTATTCAATCATCAGCATGGCGAGCGCGCAGTTCACCCCCGCCGCGCCCGCGCCAGCCGCCCGCCCACCAGCGCCGCCACGCCCTCGTACACCGCGTCCCGCTCGGACGCAGTCAGCCCCAAGGCGTCAAACACCGCGTTGTCCAGCAGGCGGCGCTCTGGGGATATGTTTAGCGCGTACTCGCCGGGCTTGCCGCGTATGGGTTTCATTATGTCCCAGTCTGCGGAGGCGAGAATGCGCTCGTCAAGATTGACTAATTCGGGATTGACGAGCGGCGAATTTGCGACTTCGTATGTTTCTATCTTCAGCAAGCCGCCGCCGAGATTCGCTCTGCCGTTTATGTTGAACATCATTTGCGACAGCGACGAGTTCAAAGCGCCGACAAGTTTCAGCGCCTCATCCGCCGAATCCCTTCTTATGATCTGAAAGTTATTGCTGAAGTAAGCCCCGCGCTTGTCAAAGAAGATGCGCGATGATGCGTGTATTTGGTAGTTAATTGCTATTTGCGAAAGTTCCCGCCTGCCCAAATCCCACCAACGACGCCGTGATGCCACGTTGCGCCGCCTATGAAATCCCTGAGACTCGCCCCACTCGATATACGCCAGCGCGCCCGTTCCTACCAAGTCCTCCTTGTCCTCGTAGCACATGAACAGGCGGAGCGGCAACGACTCCGCGTCAATCAGCAAGGCGTGGCTTTCGCCGGCTGATTTCATTGCCGGCGCATAATACTCTTCCTCTATTCCAAACCGCCGTATCGTCTCGGATGGCAAGAAAAGAAGTCGTTGCCGCCCGTCTTTATGCCAAAGCGCACTTCGGCTATGTCCCCCAGCCGAACCAGCCTATCGCCGTACTTGTCTAGGATGTGGTGGTAGATGTCGGGCGCGCGCAGGTATTTGCCGCCCCACTTGTCGCCCGCATAGGCGTCGCCGCGCTTGGCGGGATCAATGCCGGCGGCGCGCAGCTGGGCGGCGGTTTTGGCTATGACGCGGCGCTTGCCGCCGGGCGCGGTCGCCTTGTCGAATTCTTCCTGCATCTGGACGAATTCGGTCTCGGCGCTGTCGGCGGGCTTGCCCTTGCGGGCGATGCTGATGATTGTGTTGATGGCGGCCGTGCTGAACTGCCGCTCAACGGCGCTTTCGTAGATGGCGCGGATATGCGCGTTGTCCAGCAGGTAGCGCTGCAGTTTCGCGCCGTAGCCCACATCCAGCCAGCTGTTGGAGCATATGAATGCGTGGACGCCGCCCTCGCGCAGCAGCTCCAGCGCGCGGGCGTAGAAGTAGCAGTATAGGTCGGAGCGCTTGACGGCGGCGTCCGGATATTGCGCGGCGAGCGCTTTCTTGGCGGCGGCCGGGATTGCCTCTTGGCGCACATAGGGCGGGTTGGCGAGCGCGATGTCAAAGCCGCCCCTAGCGAATACCTCGGCGAACAGGATGCGCCAATCCGCCACGCCCTCAGGCGCGGCCGCGTCGCCAAGCGCGTTGCGAAGTTCGCGCTCGGCAGTCTTGATTTCGTCCGCCAATCGCCGCTTTTCGCCGCCGTGAGAGCGCAGATATTCGGCTTTGAGATCGCCCAGTTTGTCCGCCATTATGCGCTCGGTGAACATATCGGTTTGCAGAATGGGCTTTGGCGCGGGCGCGAGCAGGCTGTCGCCGGCGCTCGCCTTGAAATCCAGATTGGGCAGCGGCGGCGGGCTGGCGCCCTCGTACTCTATCGCCAGCGAGAGCCACAGCCGCAGCTGCGCGATGTTGACCGCGAACTCGTCCTTGTCCACGCCGTAGAGGTTGCTGCCGATGATGCGCAGCTTGCGGTCGTACTCGTCGCGTGGGTCGGGCGCGTCGGTTTCGTTGAACAGCGCGTCTCGCAGCGCGAGCAGCTCCTGCATCATCCCCAGCAGATACGCGCCGCTGCCGCAGGCGGGATCCACCACGCGCGCGTCGTCCAGCGCGGCGGATACGGCGGGCTTTGCCGAGCGCGGCAGTTGGGCGGCGGCGCGGTCATCTACAAAGGCGGCGATAGCGGCGGCGCTCAGGTCGGGGCATTGGCGCTCAAGGTAGACTTTCAGCGCCTCGCGGCACATAAACGCCACCACCTCGCGCGGCGTGTAATACGATCCGGATTCGTGCCGCCCGGTGACTAATTCCTCAAACACCTTGCCCAGCATCTCAGGGTCAACCGCCACTTCCTGGTCGTATGGCGTGGACTCGGCGACGGTGAAGTTGTACTTGTCAAACAGATCCGCGAGGATTGTTTGGATGACCTCATCAGGAACTTGGACGCGCGAGTCTGCGTCCATCTCGGTCATAGCGAACAGCCCGCCATTGAGGAACGGCACAGCGCCTGTCAGATCCGCGGTTCGCTCTGCGTCCGTGAGATCTTCGGAGCGCTCATTGTTCAGCCCCGCGAAGAACAGCAGCCGCAGCCTGTCGGCGTAGAAGTTCTTATCGGCCTCCGGGCGCGCTTGATGCGCCCGCCACAGCGCTTGCAGATATTCGGCGTCGCCCTTGTACGCCAGCCAGCCCTTGCGCTGCACGAAGTAGATGAACATCAGCCGGTTGAACAGCGTTTGGGCGAAAATATGGCGGCGCTCATCGCCCTCGGAGTCGTTTGCAAAGCCGCGAATGGCTTGCTTAGCGGCGTCAAACGCGCGGCGATAGTCGGCAAAGAACGCCTGCGTAACCGGCTCAACGCTGAACGCCTGGCGCACTGCGTCCGCCGTGGGGACGCCCTGCCGCCCATATGCGTCCCACATATTCGCCAGTTGCTGAACCGCCGTGCGATGCCTCTCGCCCTTGCGGATGACCAGCCGTCGTAGCCTGGGCCTTGCGCCCGCGAAATCCGGCTGAACAAAGTGCAGCAGATCCCCCGCGCGGTTGGCGAACAGCAGGATGAGATCATCCCCAAGCGCATCCGCGACCGCCTTGGCGGCGGCGTTGACGGCGGCGGCGGCGATGCGCTCGGCGTCCAGCGAGATATACGCCAGGCTCACCCCATCGCGCGCGGCGATGAGGCGGGCGTCGCTTGGCAACGCTCGGCGCGCGGCGTCAGGCAGCCTGCGGTAATCTGCGCCTTGCAGCGGGACAAGGTTGTCCGCGTAAGCGAAGTCCAGCGTCTCAACGAACAAGCGGCGCGCCTCGTGTACTCTGCGCTCATCGTCGGGCGCGGTTGTAAGGCGCTGGAGTGCATCATCCACGTCTTTGGCGTCATGGGGGTTTTGGATGGGCAATGTGGGGAACTCCGCGATGCTCTATTGCAGTCTTTGCTATGGGGAGTATAGAGCAGGAGCGGGCGATTGGCAAAGGCGGATGACGCGCGGCGCAAGATAGGCGCTGCGGGCGCAGCGCGCGCGCTCAGTTGCCGCCTATCTTCACATCATAAAAGCGTATCAGATCATTATCGGGAATCGTCCTAAGCTCAACGCGCCCGCTCGCGCCGGAGCATGCCGACAGATAGACGCTATCGCCGTCTCCCGCCGCGGCGCGCGCGTTTGGGCTGGCGTTGCAGCGGCGCGTGTTAGGCGCGTTCCTGCCCACCCTAAGCGTTTGCGGATGCCCGCTTGGGTTGACCACTACCCTGACATTGCGCCCCAAGGATGTGTGCATTGTGAAATGCCGCCATGCGCCGTTGGGCAGGAATTCCACGCCGGACGGGTCGGGCGCCAGCGAGGCGGGTATGGGCGTGGGCGTGTCTGTGGGGGTAGCGGATGGCGTGGGCGTGATGGTGGGCGTAGCCGTGCCGGTCGCGGATGGGGTAGCGGTGGGCGTGGGCGTAGGCGTGGCGGATGGGGTAGGCGTGGGCGTGACCGTAGGCGTCAGCGTGACGGTTGGCGTTAGCGTGATTGTAGGCGTCAAGGTGACGGTTGGCGTTAGCGTGATTGTAGGCGTCAGTGTAACCGTGGGCGTTAGCGTGACGGTTGGCGTGATGGTGGGCGTAGGCGTGATAGTTGGCGTCAGCGTGATGGTTGGCGTGGCGGAGGGGATTGGCGCGCGAGTAGGCTCAGTCCTTGGCGTCGCGGTCGGCGTCGCGGTCGCAGTCGGCGTTGCCATAGCATCCGGCGGACTCGCCGATACGCTCAAAGCGAAATCGCCCGCCCGCCTATTCAAATATGTAGTGGCATGTATTATGTAGCTGCCGGCGCTGAGATGCCGCACAATCCGAGAGTTCGTGTTCCCCGCATCTATATTATTGTTGCTGGCGATAAGCCAACCGAGACCGCCAAGCCTGTTCGCGCTCCACAAGTACAGATATGTGTCCACCTGCGAGCTCAAATCTATCGTAACGGTCTTCGGCGCGCTTATGCTGAAATCGTAATAACGAGCCAGCCGTGCGCGGCGCTGAGGCGACCTGCAATCGACCGTCCATGTGCCGCTTGCGCTCGCGGATGCCCCGATAGTTCCCAGCGAAATAAAATCGCATGCGCGCGGGCCGGGGGTAGCCGTAGGCGCATCCGCGGCGGACGCGGTGGACGTCGGCGTAACGGGCCGCGGCAATCCCGATACGATCAAGTCAAAGCCGCCCGTATGCCCCGCCGAATATGTCGTCGCCTCTATGATGTAGCTGCCGGTTCTCAGATTCCCTGTAGAAATGCGCGAATTTGTGTTAGTCCCGTCTAGGCTATCGTTGTCATCATTCTCCGCGATGACCGACCTAAACTCGCCGTTGCCATCCGCCCACCACAGATATAGATAGGCGTTCTTATCCGAGCTGAGGTCTATATCCACCTCCGTCCGCTCGCTCAGGTTGAATCCATAGAACCGCGCGTATCGCCCGCTGCGACTTCTTGACGCGCAATCGCTTGCCCAACTGCCGCTTACGCTCTTAGCGGGGACAATATCGCCCAGCGAAACCGCCCAACACCCGGATTCCGGGGTCGGCGTAGGCGTATGAGTTTCGGTATCGGATACGCGCGTGGCGATGTACGAAGTCCAATTGGAGTACAGGCTCCTCCATTTCCCGCTCCTGACGCTATGCGCGTAGCTCACGCCATTTGTCAAGCCGCGCACTACGGCGCTGGAGCCCGAAAAGTCGATGGTGAATTCGCTGAACGGCAGAACCCTCCACCTAGGCGGATTCGCGTGGCCATCCCACTGCATAACCTCATACCGGCGCGTGTCCGATGCGTCATTCCAATCAAGGGATATGCCGCCATTGCTCGAAGTCCCCGACAGGTTAGTCGGCATCGGCGGCTTTACGCCTATGGATGTAGAAACGAATGGCGACCAGTCTGAATTTCCATTCGCGGAGACCGCCCTAATCCGATGAGCGTAAGCTACGCCGTATTCCAGACCGCTGACGACAGCTTTCGTTCCGCTCGCGCTGAAAGCAATGCCGCGGTCTCCGATGGGCAAAGTATGCCACCTTAGCCGCCAAGAAAGCCCGTCCCACTGCTGAACCTCATACCCGCTAGCGCCCTCAACCGCGTTCCAAGTGAGAGTGATTGTAGAACCTGTCCCTGTCCCCGCGAGCCCGGACGGAGTCGCAAGCGCCGCCTGCGCCGCCTGCCCCGACGCGCCGCCAACGCCAGCCGAGTGAGCGGACGCGCCATTTCGATCAGCTTGCCCGCCAACGCCGCCGCCATTAGGATCAGAGGGAGTAGGAGTCGCGGCATCCACACCGCCGCCCCCCTGCGCCGTAGCGGGCGCGTCGCTCACCAGCAGCGCATACGCCACAAACACAAACGCAAGCGTGAGGGCTAACCCCGCCAGTAGGCGCATACAAAATCCCAATCAGGCTAAGTCAGCAGTATGGGCGGGATTGTAACACGGGTTTAGGCAAATGCAAGCGTCTTGGCAGAAAGGCGCTTGGCAGGCTTTCCAACGGGCAGCGCAAACTCTCGCCGCAAGCCCGCTGCCATTCGGCGGCATAAGCGCATCCGTGAACGCCGCCCCGCCTTTGCCCCCCATACCAGCCCTGCTATACTTCACACACCCCGCGCAAACAAATGCTGATAGCGCCTCTTACTTCGAACTGATAACATAGCGCATCATACATCCCGCCCGACAACCCGCCCTACATCAGCGAGCACAACCCCATGCCAGCAACAACACCTACCACCGCATCCCAAGCAAACGCCGCCATCACAACCGCCCTCGCCGCCCTCCGCCGCGCCCCCCTACCCACCGCCGCCACCGCCCTCCTCAGCGCTCTCGGCTACACCAGCCCCCGCATCCCCACAATGCCCAACGACTCCCCGCACACATTCGTCCGCGCATTTCCCACGCCCGGCCGCGCGGCGCAAGCGCCCAATCCCGAAACGAAATCCGAGCAAGAATTCAAAGCATCCGCCCAAGCCATCCACATCCTATTCCAGATTTCCGATACCGAAATACCCGAAATGCCCGCGCAGACGCAGGCGCAATTCCAAACGGATGATGATGAACGGCCGCGCTTTGCCTGGAGCCAAGAGGGCCGCGAGCGCAGTTTCATTTTCGCCGCCGTCCAACTCAAGCCCAGGCCCAACGCCCTGCCCTACTCCCGCACCCACTACGCCCGGTTCGCCCGCGAAATCAACAAGCGCATCGTCGCCCCCGTCGTAGCGCTGTTCCACACCCAAGACGCCGACGAAATCAGCATCGCGTTCATCGGCCGCCGCCCAAGCAAGACGCAGCCCGACCGCGATGTGCTTGAACGAGTCTCAGTCATTCGCGGCGTCAGCCTAGACGCGCCCCACGCCGCGCACATCCGAATCCTCGCCGAACTATCCCTATCCGAGCGCCGCCGCTGGATGGACGCCCGCGCCAAGCCACAAAACTTCGACGGCCTGCTAGACGCCTGGCTGGACGCGCTGGACACGGACGCGCTCAACAAAAAGTTCTACCAAGAACTCTTCAACTGGTTCACGCGCGCCCTTGACGCCGCCCAATTCCCGCCCAACGGCGGCGTAGCGCCCAAAGACCACATCATCCGCATGCTCACCCGCCTCATATTCATCTGGTTCATCAAGGAAAAGAAACTCGTCCACCCCAACCTGTTCATTGAGGCGCAAGTCAGGGATCTGCTCAAAGACTACGACCGCGACGGCGGCGATTCCTACTACCGCGCCGTGCTGCAAAACCTGTTCTTCGCCACGCTCAACACCGAGATAGACAAGCGCCGCTTCAGCCGCGACAACCGCGCCGACCACCGCAACCCCGGCCTCTACCGCTACAAAGACCTGATGGCGCAGCCCGACGACATGCTGGCTATGTTCAAAGACACCCCCTTCGTCAACGGCGGCCTGTTCGACTGCCTTGACGACTTCGCGGGCGCAACAGCCGGCGGCCGCCGCGTGGACTGCTTTACCAACAACCTCGCCCAGCGCAAAGAACTATCCGTCCCCAACAGCCTCTTCTTCGGCGAACACGGCTTAATCGCCCTGTTCCACCGCTACAAGTTCACCGTGGAAGAAAACACGCCCCTAGAGCAAGAAGTCGCGCTAGACCCCGAACTGCTCGGCAATGTGTTCGAAAACCTGCTCGCCGCCACCACCCGCGAAACCCAAGAAACCGCCCGCAAGCAAACCGGCTCATACTACACCCCCCGCGCGGTCGTGGACTACATGGTGGACGAATCCCTCATCGCCGCCCTCTCCGAAAAAATCGCGCCCGACGACGGGAACAAGCCCTGTCTAGCAAAGCGCCTGCGCCAACTCCTCAGCTACGGCGAGGACGACGAAAACGCCGCCAAGCCATTCACATCCGACGACGAGCGCAGCGCTATCGTCAAAGCGGTCGCCGATCTGAAAATCATTGACCCCGCCGTAGGCAGCGGCGCCTTCCCGATGGGCATCCTGCACAAACTCACCCTCGCCCTGCGCCGCATAGACCCGGACAACGACCTGTGGGCGGCCGCCCAAATCGAAATCGCCGTGGATCGCACACGCCAAGTCTATGCCGCCGAAAACGACGCCCAGCGCCGCGAACACATCCAGCGCCGCATCAACGCCGACTTCGAGCGCCACAAAGACTCCGACTTCGGACGCAAACTCTACCTCATCCAAAACGCCATCTACGGCGTGGACATCCAGCCCATCGCCGCCCAAATCGCCAAACTCCGCTTTTTCATTTCCCTCGCCATAGAGCAATCCCGCTCCAACGACATCGCCGACAACTACGGCATCCGCGCGCTCCCCAACCTGGAAACCCGCTTTGTAGCCGCCAACGCGCTCATCGGCTTAACCCCCGGCGGCGAATTCAACCGGCTTATGGACGACAACAAAGGCGCGGCCCGCCAAATCGCCGCCCTCAACGACCTGCGCGCAAGGCACATAGCCGCCGCCGACCGCCAAGACAAACTGGACATCATCAGCCAAGAACGGCAAGCCCAAGCGCGCCTAGCGCACGAGCTTGACCAAATGCGCGCCGACTGGGAAACAGGGCAGCTTGAGGCGATAGAACTCAAAATAGCCGCGCTAAACAAAGAACAGCAAGCCATAGTTCGCAAAGAAGAAACCGCCAAATACGAAAACCGCAAAGCCAAATTCGAAAGCGAATTCGCCGACGCCCAAAAAATAGCCGCCTGGAAACCCCTAGACCACAACGCGCCCGCCGCCGACTGGTTCGACGCCAAGTATATGTTCGACGTCAAAGACGGGTTCGACGTGGTCATCGGCAACCCGCCCTACATCAATGTGGAAAACCTATCCGACGAAATGCGGCGCTATCTACTCAGCAACTACGCCGCCTGCAAAGGGCGCACCGACATATACATTGGGTTCCTGGAGAAATCCTTGTCCTTGCTGAACGAACAGGGCTTGATGACATTTATCATCCCCGCCGCGTTCACCACGCAAAAGTACGCCGATGCGATGCGCCGGACGCTTATCGCCCGCCACCACATTCGTGAACTGGTGGACGCCAGCCACTACCGCATCTTTGAAAACGCCATCGTGTTCAATGTGATAATGAGCGTGGGGAAACATCCCGATCCCGCGCTTACCCGGATTAAGCATCACTACTCCAACGCGGATTTTGACGGGCGCGCCGCCCTTGCAACTGAGGTTGACCAGCGATTCTTCGCCACGCTCAAAGACGCGCGCTTTGACACAAACCCGCCAACGCAAGCCGAACTAGACATACGAACCAAGATGTGGCGCAACTCGGTTAGGCTTGACGAAATCTGCCTTGTGGCATACGGCGCAAGGCTGAACGGCAAGTCAAACAAACTTCGCAAAGACGACTACAAGAGCGCAACGCCAATCGGCGGCGGCAAGCCTTTCTGCGAGGGCAGGAACATAGAGCGATACGCCTTTTCGCAAGACGGCTGGCTAAACTACGCGCCCGATGAGCATTACAACCCGATGTTCCCGGAGCTGTTTGAGAACGAAAAGTTGATGTTCATCAGAATCGTGAAAGACAGGCTGCGGTTCGCCTACGACAATGGGGGCTTTTACAACAGCCACACCGTTATTAACTGCGTGCGCTTAGATCTGCTGACTGGCGCGTCGCACACCACTGCGGTCAGAGCGGTCAGAAACGCCGACATAAGCCTGGCGAGCGGGTTCGATTCCAAATACCTGCTTGGCGTCTTGAACTCGTCGCTCGTCAACTGGTACTTCCGCACATTCCTGAGCGACGGCTTAAACTTTTACCCTGACGCCGCCAAGCAACTCCCCATCCCCCGCGCCAGCGCCGCCCAGCAAGCCCCCCTTGCCACCCTAGTGAACGCCATCATATCCGCCAAAGCCACCGGCAAGGACACGGCCGACCTAGAGGCGCAGGCGGACGCCCTAGTCAACGCCCTCTACGGCCTAACCCCATCGGAGTCCGCCGCGGCATCGCGCGCCGCCCCCTAACCCGCCGCGCCGCAAGCGCGGGGCTGAGGATGCGGGGCTAATCGGCAGCCGCATAGCGCCACACCCCCCAACTATATGATAGAATATGCTGGCAACGCTTTGCCGCCATACTCGCCATCATAGGGGGAACGCCTTGAGCGAACCCGACTTCGACGCCGCGCAATGGCCCTCCGTGGACTTAGCATACGAATTCGTCGCGCCCTCATACGACTGGGCGCAACGCCGCTTCGAATCCATAGAGCGCAGAATCCACACATTCCTAGCGTTCACCGCCACGCTCACGCTGGGCGTCCCCGTACTGGTGACCACTGCCGTGGATAACGCCAATTTCGCAGCAGGCTGGTTCATAGCGGGAATGATATGCGCCGCTATAATCCTGATGCTGGGAATGGCGGCAAAGATACTGAGCAGCATATCGGGATTTCATCTTTTAGATCCCGATAGTCTTTACAAAGACTGGCTGCGTATTTCTGAGCGTGAGTTCAAGGAAAACACAGTACATTGGGCAGGCGAACACTTCAAGAAGAACGCAACGCTCATCCACAAGATGGGCTTGATGCTCGGCGGCATGCACATCTTATTCTCAGCAGAGGTCATACTTCTGCTGATATGGGTTATCGCCGCCATAGCATAGCCGCTACTTCTTGATCCTAAGCCACTTCAGCAGCAGGTTAAGGTCGCCGTCCTTGAGTTCGAAACCAGGATCGGGCATTGTGGGCGTTGGCGGCGGCGGCCTTTTGGAATCGCGGGCTTTCGTTTCTTTGGCGTCAGACATAGTCGCTGCTCCTGTTGTAGAGGTGGATTGCTCTCGCGCCGATTTTAGCAAAGCCGCCACTTCTTTGCATCTGCGCGCCCATCCCCATTCCCATAGCCTGGCATCGCCGAATCGGATCCCGGGGTCAGGCGCTGTGGGCGGCGGCGGCCTTTTAACGGCGCACGGTTTCACATCTTTCGCGTCAGCCACAATCTCTACTCCCTGCCAAAATAGCGCACTACTCTTGCAAGTATTGTAGCACAACTCCACCACCTCCACGCCGCTCACCGCCCAACCCACCCCCTAATCCGGATACCGCGCATCCACAACCTCCCGCCCATACCCCAACGCCTCCTCAACCGTCGCCTCGTCAAACATCGCCCCATCCACCACCTCCACCTCCACCTCCGCGAGCGCCGACAGTGCCACCGTGCGCCGTATCCGCGCCCACTCCTCGCGCTTAACCCCGCCTTCGCCGTAGCCTTCCTGCGCCGCCGCCAGCTCCAAATAAGCCGCATCCCGCCACTTAGCCACCGCCGCATTTCGCCTTATCTCCGCCGGCAAAATTTCGTCCCAATACCTGTCCTCGCCCATCGCCTCTATGTACTCCGACACGCTGCCGAGTTCGCCTATGCCCGCCACATCTATTGAGTCGCCGAATTCGTCTATGCCGTATTCTTCGACCATCTGAAGAACCTGTTCATGCTGCCCCCGCATTGTTGAGACAACCTCCGCCACCTCATCATCCGACGCGCCGAAACCCGCCTTTATCGCCGCGTCATACTCGGCGTACTCAATCACTATCCCGCCTATTACGACGGCGTCCACGCTGTACTTCGCTTGCACTCTAGCGAGTTCCTCCAACGAAGACTTGACTGAGGGATCTGCGATGTCCATCCGCTCCCTCGTGCCAGCCTTGTATGCTGTGAACTGCTCTTCGCGTTCCGCTATTTCCCCGCGCGTAACCGGATGCCCGTTGACGCGCAGCGCCACATCCGGCGCATCCGCCGCGCATCCCGCCGACAGCGCCGCGGCGATTACGACGAGCGCGACCACGGCTAGGCAATTCCCGGCTCTACGCGATACGCGCAACATTCTTAACCACTCCCAGCCTGAGGGCAACGCAATCAGCCGACGCAACTTTCGGCAACGCCCAAATCAAGTTCACGGCTTTGCGCCGCAAGACGAGACAACCGGCCCAAGCCGAAAAAATTTCCCTTGACACACCCCTGCCAATCTCACGCGCAACCCCATCATCCGCTGCCCAAAAGCCTTTGCCCACCTTATTCCAAAAAGCAGGCATACGCCGTCTATATCCTCACCCACGCGCCTACGCCATCCCGATTGTATATTCCCTCACACCACCAACCGCACCCACCGCCGCCGACCCGCCCGCAGCGCCCCTCCCGCGCCCACCGCCGCCGCCGCGTCCGCCGTCACCCGCTCGCCGTCCAGCTGCACCGCGCCCTGGTTGATTAGCCGCCGCGCCTCAGCCGCGCTCTCGGCGACGCCCGCGTCCACCATCAGGCGGCTTAGACGCATAGACGCCAGCGCGTCCGGCGAGGGCAGCTCATATTCGGGGATGTCGTCCGGCAGCGCCCCTCGCTGGATTGTGCGCTCAAAAGCGCGCTCCGCCTCAAGCGCCGCCGCCGCGTCGTGGAACTGCGCCGTCAGCTCGCGCGCCAGACGCTTTTTGAGCTCCATCGGATTCACCGATCCCGCCCCAAGCGCCTGACGCATCTCGTCCAACTCGGCGTCGGGAATGTCCGTGAGATATTCGCAGTACGGGATTATCATATCGTCCGGCAGCGACATCGTTTTGCCGTAGATTTCGGCGGGCGGCTCGTCTATGCCGATGTAGTTGCCGAGGCTCTTGCTCATCTTTTCAACGCCGTCAGTCCCCGCGATTAGCGGCACGAGAAAGCACTGCTGCGGCGTCTGCCCTATCATCCGCTGCAAATCGCGCCCCACCAGCAGGTTGAACATCTGGTCGGTGCCGCCGAACTCCACATCCGACTCTATGGCGACCGAATCGTATGCCTGCAGCAGCGGGTAGAGCAGTTCGGTTATGGCGATGGGCTGGCTGTCCGCGAACCGCTTGGCGAAGTCGTCGCGCGCCAAAAACTGCGCCACCGTGAAACGGCTGGTCAGCCGCAGCACATCCGCCAAGTCGAACTCGCCGAACCACTCGGTCTGCCAGCGCGTCTCCGTGCGCTCGCGGTCGACTATCTTGAAAAACTGCGCCATATAAGTCTCGGCGTTGGCGCGAACCTGCTCCGCCGTCAGCATCGGCCGCGTTGCCGACTTGCCGCTCGGATCCCCTATCTGCGCCGTCCAATCCCCCACGATAAGCACGACCTTGTGCCCAATGTCCTGCAGCTGCCGCAGCTTTCGCAAGCCGACCGCATGCCCCATATGGATGTCGGTTGCGCTGGGATCAAAGCCCATCTTCAGGCGCAGCGGCTTGCCCGCTCGCAGCCGCTCCACAAACTCGTCTTCCACGATAATATCGGCCACGCCGCGCTTTGTGATGCGGCGTAGCTCTTGTTCGTCTTGCGGAACTATGGCGTTGGCGTTCAAAGCGATTGCCTCATTTCAGGCTTAAAGCCGGTGATTGGAGCGAAACTTTCGGGCGGCGAATATACCACGTTGCAGTATAAGTTGTGGGAAGTATATCAAGTACGCAAACGCCTTGAACTAGGCGTTGTCGCGCCCTATCTTATACTTCCCACCGCTTTTAGTAGGGTATCCCGCGCGGCGCTAACTATGCTGCAGCTGCGTCCGAGAGGGCTAGGTAATCGGCGAGCCGTTGCCTTGCCTCGTCGTCAGATATATCCAGGTGTTTGCGCCATGGTTCAAACTTGGATAGAGCGCGATTAACAGACTTGCGCGGCTGGGCGTCTAGCGGCTTGAATTCGCACTTGCAGGTTGCGATTTGTCCCACCAATTCGTGGCGTTGGAATAGGGCGCATTGGGTTCGATCGCGGCGCTTGTGCCATTGCGACCGCAAGTTCCCCACGACACTGCCGTCCGGCTGGTATCCCTCTTCGCCCAATATATCGCTGTAATCGGCTGGCGTTCTTTCGGCGCAAGCCGCGCGGTCAATGCAACTGCGCCCGCCGTATCGCGCATTTATCCCACTCACGCCATCCCAGTTGCCGCAACTCCAGCACGGGCCCCAAAACGCGCTGTCAGCGTCAGGCGCGGTTGCCACGACTGCGCCGCCGACTTTGGCAGTAGCAATCTCAACGCCGAATTCCGCCGCCATTTCAGCCGCGCGGCGACGCTCTACAAGCCCCTCGTATGTCATCCCCCAGCCCTCGCGCAATGCGCTAACGCAACCATCGGCGCAATGCGGGCGCATGTAATCCCTATCCCTATGCGGGCAATTCCATTTGCCATATACCTTGTGGCAAAGAGCAAGCGGTTGCCCCGAAATAGCCAACACATCGCGGGCGCGAACTCCGCAACATGAGCAGTGCGAATTAACCATTATACTTACCTCGCTTATCGCTATCGGTTTATGTATGGGATTTATATCTAAAAAAGCGATTAGGCGTCGCCGCGCTTTGCCTCGCATTCCTTCTCATACGCACAGCCGTCATTAGGCGGAGGCGTCCGAGTGGTTGCCAAAAATATACCTAAATAGAGAGAGGCGCTCGCAACCTCTGCTGCGCTCGCCTCCCTCAAAATATCCATTCGTCCCGCACTCCCGGCTTGCCCGCCGGAGGCTGCGCCCTGCGCCGCGTATTCGCTCGCGCGCTTATCGCTTATAGGGACTTTTAACAGCCGTGTTATGCGCGATACGCGGGACTGCCGGTTTCGGCATCCCCCGCCGGTCCATCCTGCCCGCCGTCGTCCGCGTCCGCCCGGAGACCGGCAGGGGTTTTACAAGGGATCTTCCAGTTATGGTTCAGAACCACTAGGTTCGCCATAAGTAACCACCTCCCGGCACGCCCGGCGCATCGCCGGCGGCTTTATGATTTTGGGGGTTGGCCGCCTATAATTGCCCGATAATTATAGACGACTCCCCCGTGCATCCAAATTAGCAAGTTTTCGGCGCTATGTCAACGCCCATCCGGGCTTTTATGCGCCCGAATTCGCACGATTCGCCCGAAACCAAGCGCCCGCCGCAGGCGCCCCGAACCGCCCTAGTCCGGCAACAGCGCCACATTCGTCCAGTAGTTCAGCAGATCGCGCACTTTCGTGTTGAACTGGTGAACATCCACCGGCTTGGTTATGTAGCTGCTTATGCACTTGCTATAAGCGTATTCCAGGTCGTCCGGCGACTGCGACGTAGTCAGCACAACGACCGGAATCCGCGCGAGCCTGGCGTCCTGCTCCCGCGCCGCCAGAACCTCCCTGCCGTCCATTACCGGCATATTCAGGTCAAGCAGTATCATATCCGGCCGCAGCGCATCCCCCAAATCGCCGCCCCCGTCCAGTATCGCCATCGCCTCTTGCCCGTTGGACGCCACCGTGAAGTTCACATGAAACTCCGCATCCTCCAGCACAAGCTGTATCAGCCGCACGTCGGCAGGGTTGTCCTCCACCAGCAGTATCTCCAACGGCCTACTGGCAGACCTTCTTATCATAGTCACTGCCGTTCCCTCCCTAATGTTTAGCGATGTCTAGCGATGGCGGCGGCCGTGTTCGGCTAAGCCGCTAAGCGGTTGCCGCGCCTTACCCGAAGGGCCACCACCACCTCTTCTTGCCGCCGCCCGCCGCCTCCGCCGCCGATTCGGCCTGCGACTGCGCCGACGGAATGTTTATCGGCTGGCGGCTGAACATCCCAAGCTGGTTCACCGCGTTGTTGAACCGCTGCAGCTCCATCGGCTTGCGGCAAAACCGGCTGGGCGGTATGTTGTAGGCGTTCAGCAAGCTCTGCTCAGCCTCAGTCCCCGTCAGTATCACCACGGGGATGCTCACCAGCGACTCGTCCGCGTTGATGTCCGCCAGCACCTCAGTGCCGTCCTTGCGCGGCAGCCTCAAGTCCAGCAGGACGAGATCCGGCCGCGCCGCGCCGCCGTGGTCGCCCTCGCCCTTCAGGATGGCCATCGCCACCTCGCCGTCCTCGGCAACCGTGATGTTCGTCCGGTGCTCCGACTGCCCGATGATCTCCTGCGTCAAGCGCGCGTCCGCCGGGTTGTCCTCCACCAGCAGTATCTCTATTGCCCTGTCGGTTGCGGTAGTCATAAAGTCCCTCCCTACTAGGTTAGCCCCTGTTAGCCAAATAGCCGGATAGCCGAATAACCGGCAACATAGCCGGATGCCCCGATTTGCCCTTGCCCGCGTTTGCGCGCGCCGGGCTTAATCCTCCGCGATAGGCAGCGTGAAACTGAACGTAGCCCCCTTGCCCGGCTCCGATTCCACCCAAATCTTGCCCGCGTGCCGCTCCACTATCTTGCTGCATATCGCCAAGCCGATGCCCGTGCCGGGATACTCCCCGCGCCCATGCAGCCGCTTGAACATCCCGAAGATGCGGTCGGCGTGGCGCGGATCTATCCCTATCCCGTTGTCCGTTACCGACATCACGCACGACCCGCCCATCATAACGCTTGTGATGTGTATCGCGGGCGCGTCCTCGCTCCGAAACTTAATCGCGTTGCTGATTAGGTTCTGGAACACCTGCGACAGCTGGTTGAAATCGCCGTTCACGCGCGGCAGGCTGTCGTGCGTTACGCGCGCGCCGCTCTCGTCTATCGCAACCCGCAGATTGGACATCGCCTGCTCCAGCGCCCCCGCGCACTCCAGCGGCTCCAGCTCCTTGCCCTGCGTTCCCACCCGCGAGTAGTCCAGCAAGTCGTTTATCAGCACTTTCATCCGCTCCGACCCGTCCACCACATACCCGATGAATTCCTGCCCCGTTTCGTCCAGCTGCTGCGTGTACCTATCCGACAGCAGCTGCACAAAGCCCGAAATCACCCGCAGCGGCTCTTGCAAATCATGCGACGCCACATACGCGAACTCTTGCAATTCGGCGTTGGAGCGCGCCAGCTCGTCCGCCTGCTGCGCCAGCTTTTCCTGCGCCCGCTTGCGCGGCGTGATGTCGTTGGAATATATCCGCATCTGGTTCATTGACGGGATATACACGATGCGCTGCTGATAGGTCTCTTCCCCCACATCCGTTTCGCGCGAATGAAACGGCGCGCCGCCCGCGTACAGCTCGTCTATGATTTCCGCCAACCCCGCCAATATCGGATGCCGCCTGCCTATGTCTTGCAAGCTGGGGAACCGCTGCGCCGCTATCGGGTTGCAATAAGTAACATTGCCCTGCAGATCCGTCTCTATCACCGGATTGGGATTGTGCATCGGGAAAGTGGCGAGGCGGCTCTGCTCGGCGAACAGCCGCGAGTTCACCACCGCCGGCGCTATCTGCGCCGCCACCTGCGTCAGCAGATCAACGTCCCGCTGCGTGTAGGCATTCTCTTGCAGCGAGCGCGCCACAAGCAAGCCCACCACATCGTTCTTGAACATCAGCGGCGCGATTAGGATGGACGGCATATTGAACACGATGGACGGAAAGCGCGCCCTAAGCGTATCCGCGCTGCCCTGCACAAGCGTCGTCCGGCGGCTCACCACCGCCGCCTCAGCCGGCGACCCCGCTATGGCGAACCGCGCCCCAACCTCGCGCCCGGGCGCCTCCACCCCCAGCACATAGGCGTTTGTGAGCGTCTCTTTAGCGTCGTCCAACTGGCTCAGCGATATGCGGTCGAATGTAATCAGTTTCTGAACCTGCGCCGCGAAGTCCTCATACACCTCGCCTATGTCCAGCGACGCCGAGATGACCCTGCCTATCTCAGCGAACAGCGCGTTTTCCAAGGCAAGCCTATGCTCCGCCCGCGCGCTCTCCTCCAGCGCCGCCTGCGTCTCGCGCTGCTTGGCGTACAGGATGGAGTTCGCAACCGCGCCCGCTATCTGCGCCGCCACGCGCTCCGCCAAGTCAAGGCTGTTCTCAGTGTAGATCCCCGGGCTGCTCACCCGGAAGTGCATAGAGCCGATGACTTCGTTGCGCGAAACAAGCGGCGCCGCCACCAGCCAGCGCAGACTCGCCGCCATTCCCGGATCCTGGTTGGGAAAGCGCTCCAGCGTCGCCTGCTCCGCCTCATTGCCCAGCAGCAGCCCGCGCCGGTTCCGCACAACCCACTCCGTCGGCGAACCCGCAAGCGGCCGAACCCTGCCCGGCGCCCACGCCGGCACATTCGCCCCCGACAAGTACAGCGTGGTGATGGTGCCGGCCTCGGCGTCCACGCTGTTTATCACCAGCCGCTCAAAGGGTATCAGGTTGCGCGCTTGCGCCGCGAAACCCTCATAGATCTCTTGGATGTCCGGCGATGAGCTTATCACCCGCCCGATCTCGGCGAATATGGCGTACTCCGCCGCTATTCGCTGCGCCTCGGCTATCGCGCCGCGAACCCCTTCGGACGCGTCGCGCGGGGATGCGCCGCCGCTCTGGCCGCCCGGTCGCTCTTGCATGGAGTAACCCCCTGTATGCGCGCCGCCTCGCTCAGTCGCAATGGGCGGCGCCCCGGCGCGTCTATCGCGCCGCCTGTAGTATCGCGCGGGTTTCCTCTACATCCAACTCCATCTGTTTCAGCAGCGCGTCAACGCTATCAAACTTGAGCTCATCGCGCAACCGGCTGACAAACTCCAAGCGTAGTTCCTTATTATACAGGATGTTGTCAAATCCTAGCAGAAACGCCTCAATCGTGCGCCCCTTGCCGTCAAAAGTCGGGCGCGTTCCGATGCTCGTCGCCGCCATATGACACTCCCCGTCCACGAAAGCCCTCGTAGCGTAGATGCCGTTTGCGGGAATAGCCATATCCCCCCCGACCTCAAGGTTGGCGGTGGGAAAGCCCAGCGTGCGCCCGCGCTTTTCCCCGCTAACCACCACGCCGCTCATAGCGTAATTGCGCCCAAGCTGCTTTGCCACGCTAGACACATCCCCCGCCGCCAGCGCCTGCCGTATGTTCGTGCTGCGAACCGCCGCCTCCCCCTCCGACACCAGATCCACCACGCTCACCGAAAAGCCCATCTCGGCGCCTATCTTGGCGAGCGTCGCCACATCCCCCTCGCGCTTGTAGCCCATAGCGAAATCCGGCCCCGCCACCAGCGCCCGCATCCCCAGCCGCCGCGTCAGCATCCCCGCGAAATCCCGCGCCCGTATCCCCGCCACCGCTCTGTCAAACGTCACCGGCACGACGAAATCCACGCCAAGCGCCTCTATCAAACGGACGCGCTCAGCCAGCGCCGTGATATAGCGCGGCTTGAAATCGGGATTGAACACGGAGTCCGGATGATTGCGAAAAGTAACCACGCCCGCCGCGCAGCCCTTGGCCGCCGCCTCTTGCCTAACCTTGGCAATCAGCCGCTGATGCCCGCGATGAACGCCGTCAAAGACGCCGATAGCGAGCGCCGATCCGCGCCCAAAATCGCGCCCGGCGGATGCCTGCGCCAGTTCCTCGTCAATTCCCATAGCCATTGCCCGCCTGCATGCCCTTGCGCCGCCTGCCGATTGCCCAAATTGCCGCGCGGCTAACTATAACGGGTTTATGAAACAAAGTATATCAGACGCGCCGCCCACTTGTAACAAGTAGTTGCAACAAGAATTGCCACAAACCCCCCGCCCCCGCATTCCGCCGCGCGCCGCTGCCGGATTTGACCGCCTGACTTAGCCGCGCCTCAAGCCGCTATCGCCGGCGGATACATCAGCATCGCCACGCGCTTTGCGTAGCCCTTTATAACGGATACGCCTTGCCACGGCTACTCGTCCAGCTCTATCTCAGCGCGCCAGATCTGAGTGCCGGCGAATTGGCCGGTGTGTATGCTTTGTATCGGGTAGGGCGGCAGTTGGACTATGGCGATGCACCAGTCATCTGATGTTTTGCCGGCGGCGGGGAACCAGAAGTTTTGGCTGTTGTCAAAGCCGCGGTTTTGTCGGGCGTGGGGAAGGACGCTCGCGTCTGTGGGGTAGATGTGCAGGTAGAACCGCGCCTGGGCGTCTTCGGGGGCGCAGGGGCGCTTGTAGTAGATTAGGGCGTTTTCGTCAAGATAGACGTCGTAGCGGGATTGGGCGCGCGGCTTGCCGAAATCGCCCGCTGTGAGCGAGTCGCGCGCCCAATCAAACAGATCCGTGTTGTTTTCTATGTATGAGCCGGGCGTCAGATCCAGGGCTTGCAAGCCCGGATGGTCGGGCGGATACAGGTATGCGCGATAGATGTCGTTTTTGATGGCGTCCGCCGGGTTGTCAGGCGTTCCGTATGTGAGCCAGGGCGGCGTTTCCACGTTTTGCCACAGCGAGATGTGGTAGTGCCAGGGGACTATGTATTTCCACACAACTTTGCCGTCGGGGGTTGCTTGGAATATGGTTCCGGCGACGCCGTCCGCAATCAGGGTGTTGCCGTTGGGCAGGCGATGCGCTCCCGATCTGTAGGGCGCGTAGAAGTCGGCGTCGGCGTATGTCCACGCGGGTTTGTCGGGGAGATAAGCCTCGCCCTCATTGCGGCGATAGCGGTAGCCGTCCACTGGGGGCGTGATTTCGTCCACCGAGGAGTAGCCGCGCAAGTGGTCGGGGAACTCTTTGCCGTTGCTGAACGCGAGTATGTTGCCGCGCCGGGCAAACCGGGCGGTATCCAATGGGTGTGATGCTGCCAGAATAGGCGTTGGTCGGATGCGTCCCCCTGCCCATACGCCCGCGGATTGCCCCACCTGTACAGCAGGTCGCCGCCTATGCCGGAGTTGCCGCCGCTGCCGCCGCGCGCCTCTTGGGTGGTGGCGCTGTGGTCAATGATCCATAGTTCGCTGTAATGGCGGGGGGACATCATAACTTGATCTAGCGCGGGGTTGTAGTCAATGGCGTTGGAGTGCATCCAGTCGCTTGGCTCGTGTTGGCGATGCAGGCTTAGGGTTTCCAGCAGGAAGTTTAGGTCAATGAGTTCGGGATGTTCTGCGATTGCGCCGTAGTTTGGCTTGGTTGGGTCGAAGTCTTGGATTAGGTGATCCCAGGGCGACCATTCCCAAACGATTTCGCCGCCGCTCGCTGATGGGCGAACTTCTACCAGGTAGTCGTAGTGTAGGCCGGTTTCGTGGACGAATTCGGGATTGGCGCCGGCGGCGATTGCCTCCTCGCGGGATTTGCGGGCTACGGACAGCAGTAGCAGGTTGCCGTTGGGCATTTTGAGGAAGTCGTGATGAACGCGGACGCCGCCATATTGCCAAACTATATTGCCGAGCGGGTCGATTTCCAGTATCTCGCCCGCCATTATCAGCAGGTTGCCGTTGTCAAGCAGCCTTGCGTGCAGGATGCCTCTGCCGGGCAAGGTTTCGTCAAGATGCCACTTGTGCGCCAACCTGCCAAGCGGATCTATGAGATAGACCTTGTGGTTGCCGTCGCCGACCAGAGTGAATAGGGTGTAGCCAATGGCGGCGCTCGGTTCGTTGATAAGCAAGCCGCCTTGCTCGTCGCCGCTCGGCGGGTGGTCGGCGGGGTTGACGCCGAGGAGGCCGTGCAGGCGGGCGCATATGTTGGCGGCGGCGTTTGCGAGGGCGGCGTCTAGGGCAGCGTCAGCGGCGAGAGCTGTGGGGGACGCTGTGGGAGCGGCGTTGCAGTCGGCGCGGGCTTGCCAGTAGCGGACCCAGTTGTTGGCGTCATCGTCGAATAGGAGGCGGAGCATTCGCAGGGTGTAATCCCGTATGGATTCGTCGGGCGCGGATGTTGCCGTTTGGTTGCGGGCGGATGCGCCGCCATCGGCATAGGCGAGTTGGGGATGCAAGAGGACGGCTATCGCCGCGATAGCCGCGCAAAGGGCTGCGGCTCTTCGGGAACATCCATTTTGCCCCCCCCCCAGAACAAATATGCGCCAGACGTGATGATACGCTGTGAAGTCAATCAATTCCACTCTTTGCGCGCTTATTAGATGGGTTTATGTTTATGGGATTATATCTGAGTTTGTTGACGGCGCTCAACTTTCGCGCGCGTAATCGCCGCCGCCAACTCCCCCGCCTTACCCGAACCGCCGCGTCAGCAACAGCAAGCTCGCCGGCAGTATCAGCGCCGTCACGCAGCCCATAATCAGCATCGTTGCGTTCAGGCTCAGCGCGTCCGCGATAACCCCGTATGCGATGGGCGCCGCCACCGTGCCAATCTCGTTGGTCGTGTAAAAGAACCCGTAAAACCGCCCGCGCCTATTCGCGGGAACGAACTCCGCCACCGTTGCGTAGAGTATGGACGATGTGCCGTTCAAGCCCACGCCAAGCGCGATTAGCAGCGGCAGCATCGCCCAAGGCGGCGCGTATATCGCCAAAACTATCAGCGCCGCCGTCAAGCCCTTAGTCCCCCAAATCAGGCTCACCACCCCAAACCTATCCCCAAGCCAGCCCACCGCGAACTTGCCCGCCGCGCCGCCCACGAACACGAAGAACAGCATGCTTATCGCCTGCGCCGCGTCTATATCCTTGGATATGAGCACGAAAGGCATAAAAGTCAGCGCCGCCGTCCGCACCGTGGAATCCAGCATCCCGATGCCGCTCAGCGTCACAAATCCGCTCAGCCGCGTATCGCCGTCCTCTGCGTCATCGCCATCCGCCGCCGCGCGCGCCGGCTTGCCGATGTCCACGCTGCGCCGCGCAAGCGTGGACAGCAGCATAAACACAAGACTCGCCAGCCCGACCACGCCCAGTATCTGCCGCCAGCCCAGATTAAGCGCGATAGCCCCCGCCACAATCGGCGGCGCTGCCATCTTGCCCAGATCCCCCGCGAAGTTCACCGTCCCCACGGCGGTGGAGCGCCCCCCCGCGTCATACGCGCGCGACACCATGCTTGACGCCAGCGGATGCTGAAAGCCGCCGCCCAGTCCGCCTATGAAACTCAGCGCTATCAGCAGCCCGAACCCCGACGCCAGCGCCATCCCCACCAGCCCGACCGACACCCAGACATTGCCCGCCAGCAGCAGCCAGAACTCGCCCGTCTGCTCCGCCACAAAGCCCGCCGGTATCTGCAATATCGCCGACGCGCCGCTGAAAGTCGCCCGCAGCAGCCCCACCTCCGTGAACGACAGCCCCAAATCGCCCTCAATCAGCGGCAGCAGCGGGAACAGCAGCGCGAAATGCAGATCGCTCCATATGTGCATCACCGACCCGAAATACAGCGTCCGGCGAGCCATAGGCGCGCGCGTAATAAAACTCATCATAACGCCGCGCATTATACACCATCCCAAAAGCAAAATTCCCCCACCGCCCCGCGCGCAACGGGCGTTTATGCGCTATAATAGCATCCATGGTGCTGCCCGAAACCAACGCAGCCCTCGCAGAATCACAAGCCGCCCTCACGAAAGAAACGCGCCAACCCACAGCCGAAATAAACGACAGGCAAGGAACCCGCTATGGCAACCATTAACACCCTACAAGACATAAGCAGAGCGCTGCGCGAGAACCCTGAGTGGCGCGAAGAAATCCGACGTACGCTACTATCCGCCGAGCTACTCGCGCTCCCCGAAACCCACGCCGCGCTTACGGCAGAAGTGCGCGAGCTCGCAGTCGGAATGAACGCGCTCACAGCCAGAGTTGATACGCTCACAGCCAGAGTCGACGCGCTCACAATCAGAGTAGATACGCTCACGGCCAGAGTCGACGATCTCACGGCTAGAGTCGACGCGCTCACAGCCAGAGTGGACGATCTCACAGCCAAAGTCGACGCGCTCACAACCGAAGTGCGCGCTTTCGTCGAGGCGACGAACCGCCGCCTGGATTCCCTGGAAGAGGGGCAAAGGCGACTAGAAAAGCGCATGGACGGGATGCAGTATCGGCTAGACCGGCTCTGGGGAGACAGGCTTGAGGCTAAGTTGCCCAACAGACTGCCGACGCTGTTGATGCGCGAATTTGATGTCAGACGCTTCAACTCCGTCTGGGCGAGTAGTCACGTGGTAACTGGGGGCAGAAACCCGCAGTTTATAGACGACATAGACGCCGCCGAGGACGCCGGCAAAATTACCGAAGAGGAAAATGTCCGCCTGAGGTTAACCGATCTGGTTATCCGCGCGCGGCGGAAGTCCGACGGCGCTACCATCTGGTTCGCAGTAGAGGCGTCGGGCGTCATCAACACCGACGACATTGAGCGCGCCCGCCAATCAGCCGACGCCATCAAAAAGGTATATGCACAGGACGCCATCCCCCTTGTGTATGGCTACCACATATCCGACCATCAGCGGCGGCAGGCAAGCGAACACGACGTCCATGTGTTCATAGATCCCGACGGCGACTAGCCGCTTATCCGGCGCGGGCGGCGTTCATGCGTTGCCCTCGCCGCGCTTAGGAAGAATCGCGCCGCTTTGATGCGTCGAAAGAAGAGCAAAGGTGATTGGAAAGAGCGTATGGACAATAATGACCCTTGGCTAGACAGGTTCATGGGATACAGACTTGAATCGAGGCTGTTCACGAAAACGTCACCGCTGGTAAGACGCGATTTTGATGTCAGACGCGCCCGCCCGGTCTGGGAGAATGGTCACGCGGAAAGTTCCAGCAGAAGAGGCCCGCAGTTCGAAGACGACATAGACGTCGCTGCGGACGCCGGCAAAATCACCGAATATGAATGGGTCCGCATAAGGACTACGGATCTGGTTATGCGCGCGCTGCGAAACTCCGACGACGCTACCGTCTGGTTCGCAGTAGAGGCGTCTGGCGCCATCAAAAAAGACGATATTGATGGCGCCCGCCAATCCGCCCACGCCATCACAAAGATGTACGAACAAGACGCCATCCCAATCGTATGCGGCTACCGCATATCCGACCCGTTGCGTGAACACGCGCGCGAGCAGGGCGTCCATGTGTTCATAAACCCCGACAACGACTACCCCGCCTAATCCCCCACCTCATCCCCCGTCCCCCGCTTGCGAAGATCAGCCGCCCCTCGCAAATACACATTCACCAGCTCCTCCGCCGACCTCTCAGTGTTAACCAAAACCAAAACCCGCACGCACAGCCGCGGCGCATCCGGCACATCAATCTCGCTCGCCCCCATCAGCGCCACATGCGTCCACCCCATCAGCCGCGCCGCCGCCGCCGGAAACTCCGCGTTCAAATCCGGCGTCGTCGTGAAAAACGCCGCCGCCACATCATCCGCATCGATGGAATTCGCCTCAATCAGCCGCTCCATCAACTCCCCCGTAGCCGCCAGCACAGCCTCGCGCGTGTTCGCGGCAGCCGTCGTAGCCCCTCTTATCCCGCGCACCTTATACATCCAATAGCGCCCTCACCCTGCTAGTATGCCGCCTATCCCTGTGCGGCATTGCGCCGCGCTTGAATAGCCATAGAAATCGCCTTGCCCCCTATCCCTCAGCCGCAACGCCCCTAAGCCGCCGTATGAACTCCCGCGCCGCCGCCGTCTCTTCCCCCTCCGGCGCGCGATCCACCGCATCCAGCAGCGCGCTGCCCACCGCCGCGCCGTCCGCGAACTCGGCTATCCGCCGCATATGCTCATTCCGCGACACGCCGAACCCCACTATCACCGGCAAATCCGTTTCGCCGCGTATCCGCGCCGCCAAGCCCTCCACGCTCGCCGACATCGCCGCCCGCTCGCCCGTTACCCCCGTAACGCTAACGCAGTATATGAAACCCCGCGCCTGTTTGCAAGCCTGCGCGATGCGCGCCCCCGTGCTTGTGGGCGCGAGCAGCGGTATCAGATATATCCCCCGCGACTCCAAAATCGCTTGATACGGCGGCGACTCCTCAGGCGGCAAATCCGGGATAATCATCCCGTCCAAGCCCGCCTCCGCCGCCTCCGCCGCGAACCGCTCCATCCCGTAGCGCAGATACGGATTCAAGTAGCCCATAAATATCAACGGCGCGTCCACCCCCCTGCCGCGCAGCGCCCGCAGCGCCGCCAAAGACGACTCCAGCGTCGTCCCGCCCTCCAGCGCTCGAAAACTCGTCATCTGAATAACCGGCCCATCCGCCAGCGGATCGCTGAACGGAATCCCCAGCTCCAGCATATCCGCCCCCGCCTCCAGCGCCGCCTCCACCAGCGCCTCCGAAGTAGCCCCGTCCGGAAACCCCAGCGTAATGAATGGCGCCAGCGCGGGCTTGCCCGCCGCCCTCAGCGCCGCCAGCGTAGTGTCAATGCGATTTGCCATATGCCGCCTTATCTATCCCGCCGCCTATGCGTCTATATGTATGCGTGATATGTTTGCCAGTATGTTATGTGATGGTGTCAATGCGTTTGCCATTGCCATCTTATCTATCTTGCCGCCTATGCGTCTATATGTATGTGCAGATACGGGCAGCGTTTCTTTTCGGATGGTTTTGAGAATTTAACAATTTGCTCCACAACTGACAAAGCGGGCGGATACGGCAAGGCAGCCCAACCATATGTAGCGGCGGATATACTCGCCCCCTAAATGGAAACGCTACCGCAGATATGTGATATATGTACGGCGATTGATATGCCATAGCGCCTAGTTTATCGCCGCCACCGCCGACTGATTGGCGACTTGCAATCGCCAAGACATTCTGCGCCCCATGCGCCAGCGCAGGCTTGCCCGCCGCCCTCAGCGCCGCCAACGTAGTGTCAATGCGATTTGCCATATGCCGCCTTATCTACCCTTCTATCTTGCCGCCTATGCGTCTATATCTATGTGTAGGTATGTTATGCGGGTATGCGAGGTATGCACAGAGACGGGCATCCCGCAACCCCTAGCCAAGCGCCCCCGCTACCGGCTGATTAGCCACCGTCATCGCCAAGACATTCTGCGCCCCGTGCGCCAGCGCGGGCGGCCATATGGACGCTGTTCGCAGATACAGCCACCCCAAAAGCGCGCCCGCCGCGAATATCGGCAGCAGCGCCCCGAAGTCCAGGTGAACCGCCGCGAACACCCCCGCGCTCACCGGCAAGGCGGATGCGGCGGGCATCACCCGCAACAGCGCCGCCAGCAGAAAGCCCCGAAAGAACAGCTCCTCAGCAACCGGCGTAGCCACGCCAACCAGCGCGAAATTCAGCCACCTCCACGCGCCGCCGCCCAGCAGATCGTCAACATCCTGATCCGGCAGCAGCCAATCCAACCCCAACGCGCCCGCGACCGCCGCGTATATCGCCGTAGCCGCCACGCTCGCCCCCAGCGCCGCCAACGCCAGCCCCAACGCATGCGGCAAACCAACCCGCGCCCGCCGCATCCCCAGCATCCCCCAAGTCCCGCCGCGCAACCTCACCGCGAACAGCCACGCGCCCAAGACAAACGCGCCGATAGTCGTCGAGATAATCAGCGTCCTCAGCGCCTCGCTATCCTCTCCCAGCAACCCTACCAGCGCCGCGCCCGGAGCGATGCTCACTACTAGCGCCACCACTCCCGCAAGCGCCACCTCCCTCATGCGCCACGGCGGCCGCCCAACCCCGTCCGGCGCCGGCGCAAAGCCGCCCCGGCCGCTATCGGATGCTTGGGGAGCGTCAGACTGCATCTAGCCCCTGCCCTGAGCTCGTCCCGCGAACCGGCATCCGCGCCATCTCTATGTCCACGACACATCCCCGAACAGATCCGCCGGGTGATCCTTGGACGCGAACACCGCGTACTCTTCCTTCGCCACGCGCAGACTCGTATCGTTCCCGCCGTGTCCGGGATAGACATACAGATCGTCCGCCAGCGTGAACAGCTTAGTCGTGATGCTCTCGATAAGCTGCCGCAGCAGCTCCGGCGACCCTGACTTGCCCGGCCCGCCGGGAAACAGCGTATCCCCCGAAAACAGATGCTCCCCCGTATGCAGGCAAGTCGACCCCGGCGTATGCCCCGGCGTGAACACCGCCTTAAGCGTAACGCTGCCCGCCGACACCTCATCGCCGTCGTTCAGCAGAAAATCCGGCGGCCTTGACAGCGCGTCCGCGTCCGCCGGCCCGATGCCCACCGGCGCGTCAATCGCCGCCGTCACATCCTCGAACCCCAGCAGGTGATCCGCGTGATTATGCGTAATCAGGATCGCCTTCACATCGGTAGTCTTCGCCAGCTCGATCATCCTATCCGGCTCCGCCGGCGTATCTATCAGGATGCTCTCATTAGTCTGCGGGCAGACCACCAGATACATATTATTCTCATACGGCCCGCACTCCATCTTGTAAATCGTGATGCTCTCGTCCTGAAAATGAGGCGTAGTCACAGCGTCCCTCCTCCAATCCGAATATAGCGCGCCTCTCGGCATATCGCCCGCGCATGTACATCCGCGCAAAAAACTTCGCGCATCCGCATTATATCAGCATGCGCCGTAGGGTCAAATGCCGCCCGCCCCGGAGCAGCGTTTCCACTCACTCAATCGGTTCAAGCTGGAACGCCCCGCAACCGCAACAGCGTCAGCAAGTTGTGGCCTGCCCACGCGCTACCCATCCACCCGCGCGCCAATCCCCATTCGTTAGTTGATATTGCCGGAGATTGCGCGCCTTTGGCGATTTGGATATTTCTTGCCCTTGACAAGGTATAGTATAATAGAAACAAGGAGTTTTAAGAATGGCTACTGAGACAAGCACAACCACCGAGAGAGAAGACGCGCCGACCGGGGCCGACGAAGTAGTGAGCGATGAGCGGAATTTGGGACGGCTTGAGGGGCAAGCGACCATTTTGCTCCGGAACGTCGAGGATCTGAGGCGGCAGTCGCGGGAAGACTATCGCTCGCTTGACGCTAAGATAGACACCGTGAACGCCAAGATAGACACCGTGAACGCGGCGCTCAGCGCGAGAATACACAGGCATTTCTACTGGACGCTAGGCCTCTGCGTCGCGATCATCACCACCGTCGTCGGCTCCACGATCGGCTTAGCAATCAGACTCGGCTGACAACCCCGCCTGATTAGGCAAAACTGCGGCCTGGACTTCCCCAACCTGCCGCTTTTAATCTTTGCGGCAACATCATCCACGAAAATCTCACCATCCCCGCATAACGCCCCCGTCCCTTTCTATCCCGTCTATCCCCCCCTCATTATATTGTGCGCCCCCACCTCCCAAGCGTACAATATACTCGCAACATGAAACTCCCCCAACCAACCATATCCAACCCCCGCGCCCACAAATGGTGGGTATTCCTGGCGCTCGCCATCGGCACATTCACATCGGTCGCCGACTTCGGCAGCCTGAACGTCGCCCTGCCCACCATCGCCGAAAACTTCGCCACCGACCTGCCCACGACCCAATGGGTGATGATTGGCTACGCGCTCGCCATCAGCGCCCTGCTGCTGCCTATGGGCAGGCTGTCCGACATGGTCGGCCGCAAGCGCGTCTATATCGGCGGCTTTGTCATATTCGCCATCGGCGGCTTGCTCGCCAGCATGTCCGAGAGCATCCTCATCCTCATCCTGTTCAAAGTAATCCAGGGCGTCGGCGCCAGCATGACCCAAGGCACCGGCATGGCAATGGCGCTCTCCGCCTTCCCCGACGACGAGCGCGGCAAAGCGCTAGGCGCGTTCATCACCATCGTCGGCACGGGCAACGTCATCGGCCCCGCGCTAGGCGGACTCATCGTAGGAACGCTCGGCTGGCAGTGGGTATTCTACTGCGGCATAATCCTAGCCCTCCTCGCCATCGCCGCCGCCGCCCTCGTCCTCGACGGCAGCCGCTTTTCCCGCAGCGACGACCGCGGCGCCGCCTTCGACTGGCCCGGCGCCGCCCTATCCACCACCGCCCTTATCACATTCCTGCTAGTCATGACCACCGCCCCGCGCCTCGGCTGGCTTTACCCGCCCGTCCTAGCCGGCGTCCTGCTGCTAATCGCCCTAGTCGCCTGCTTTATCCGCTGGGAACTCCGCGCCGCAACCCCAATGATGGATCTGCGCCTATTCAGAATGCGTATCGTATCCCTCGGCGTAGCCGCGCAATTCCTATCATTCATCGGCAACTCGTCTATGCGCTTTCTGCTCCCCTTCTACCTGCAAGCCGTCCTGAACTTTACCCCCCAGCAGATAGGCTTGCTCTTCGTCCCCAGCTCCGTAGCGATGATACTAACCGGCCCCATCAGCGGCCGCCTATCCGACAAGTTCGGCTGGCGGCCCTTCACCGTTGGCGGCTTGCTGCTTTCGGTATGCGGCTTGCTAATGCTCTCAAGGCTCACAACCGACTCGTCCGTCTGGCTTGTCGGCATAGGAATGGTATTGCAAACAAGCGGCACAGGCACATTCTACCCGCCCAACAACGCCTCCATTATGCGCCAGGTGGACGAGGCGAAGTACGGCGTGATGTCCGGCTTTATCAACCTAGTCCGCAACTCCGCCAACATCACCGGCACAGCCGTCGCCACCGCCATAGTCGCCGCCGTGATGGTGTCTATGGGCTACTTGCCCAACCTATCCGCCGTAGCCGAAACCGGCGGCGAGGGCGTCCTAACCGCGTTTGTGGACGGCTTGCGCCTAGCCTACATCATCGTCGCCGGCCTTGTGTTCATAGGCGCGATATTCTCCTTCATACGCGGCGGCAGCCCCCGCGAACAGCCCGCCCCAACTGCCCAACCCGCCAAGGCGTCAGACTAGCCCGCTCCCCTTGAAGACGCCCTGAACACGCTCACCACTCTTACATCCGAACACATCTGCCCACACCCAAAAGTTTTTTGGCTACTTTTTTACAAAAAAGTAGCATCCCCGCTTTTGCCCCCGCGCGATACGCAATCCCTCACAAAATCCCATTGTGCATTTCCCCCCCGCCTGTGCATAATAGCGCCACTATGAACACGCCCAACCGCCGCCCGCGCATCCCATCCGCCACGCGCCGCCTGCCCATTCCCGCGGCGCTGCGCCTCCGCGACTTCCGCCTGCTTATGGCATCCTCCTTCTTCGACTCAATCGGCTTTATGGGCGAACAAGTCGTCGTGGGCTGGCTTGTCCTGGAACTCACGGACAACTCCTTTATGGTAGGCGTAGTGCTAGGCTTGCGCTTCGCCCCGCTGTTCTTTCTGGGCATAGTGGCGGGCGCGATAGCCGATATGCTCGACCGCCGCAGCCTCATCCGCGTCCTATACCTGATTATGGCGGCGGTGATGATAAGCGTCGGCGCGCTCATCTACGCCGACGCGCTCAAATTCTGGCATCTCTGCGCCTTCGCCGTACTCGGCGGCTGCGTCTCATCCCTCCACCAAACCGCCCGCCAGAGCTTCGCCTTTGACGTAGCCGGCCGCCAAAACGCCGTCAGCGGCTTGGCGTACGTCAGCCTCGGCATGCGGCTTGGCGGCTTGGCGGGCGGCGCGCTCGTAGGCGTCTGCATCGACCGCTACGGCTCGGACGCCGCCTACATTATGCTGGCGATTGCCTACATCATATCCATAGCCACCATCAGTTTCATACGCTCCCGAGGCCAAGCCGCCCCCGAACAGCGCCGGGCGGCGGCGCGCGGCATCAAAGAACCCGCCCGAGACGCCCTGCGCGATGTTTGGGCATTCCTAACCGGCTTGCGCCACAGCAGCGCCCTGCTGATGCTTATGGTAATCGTCGCCGCCACCGAGATTATGGGCTTCTCAAGCGCCGTAGCCTTCCCCGAGCTAGCCCGCGAAGAACTGCAAGTCGGCGCGTCCGGGCTAGGCTTGATGAACGCCGTCCGCTCCGCCGGCGCCGTAGCCGCCATCATCCTGCTCGCCCTATTCGGCGAAGTCCGCCGCAAAGGCGCGCTGCTGCTGCTCACCGTCGTCATATTCGGCGCGGCGCTCTTGCTGCTCGGCAAATCCGGCGACTTCGCCCTCACCCAAAACGGCGTCTTCATCCTAGCCCTAATCGCCATAGCCGTCATAGGCGGCGCAATGGCGCTCTCCGACGTCTTCTCCCAAAGCCTAATGCAAAGCATCGTCCCCAACGAACAGCGCGGCCGCGCAATGGGCGCCTGGGCTATGGGCATCGGCACCGCCCCCATCGGCAGCCTCCAATACGGCGCCGCCGTCGCCGCCCTAGGCGTAGGCTTCGCCCTAACCGCCAACGGCATCGCCCTCGCCACAATCCCCCTAGCCATCGCCCTCCTATACCCCCGCATCCGCCGCATCTAGCCCCCCGCCAATCCCAAAACAACCCTTGACACCGCCCTGCTATCCCCGTTATTCTAATGACGAACAAATATACAACACACCCACACAAAAGTTTTTTGCTACTTTTTTCTAAAAAAGTAGGTCCCCGGCGGCGGGGAGGCTTGGAGGCAACCCAACATGACAACCGCAACCGCAACCCCCGAACCCATAACGCGGTCAGAGGCGCTATCCGAACAGGAACTCGTGCGCCAAAACCTAGCCAGGTTCGTCAACCAAATCACCAACGACGGCGCTGATATAGCCCAATTCCTATACGACACCGTCCAAGGCGAATACCCCGACGCCAAACACTGCCACCGCCAACAAGCCGCGATAGAACTCTCAGCGATGGGCGGCCACCGCCCCGAAGACATGCCGGGTGCCGCCTACCGCATCGCCCCCGTCCCAGACGACGAGGACAAGCCCAAGCCGCGCCCCAAAAAACCCAAACTGACAATGAAAGAAATCATCAACTGGGACATCGGCCGCCTCATACGCCAACAAACAAACGACTGCCGCGACCTAGCCGCAGCCCTAAACGAATTTCTCCACCCGCCCTACGTCTTTGACAGCGCCAACAAAGCCGAGCGCAGATACCAAAAAGCAACCCGCGTCCGGCCGCACCACCAAGTAGCCGCCGCCCAAGAAATGCTCAAGCGCGGCGCAGGCAGCCGCCACCCCGACTGCGCCATGAAAACCTCCTACTTGGAAGAGCGGATGCTCCAATCGCGCCTATCCGATGAGATCCGCGACATAACCAACGACTGCCTAGACATAGTCCCCTTCCTGCGCGAAGTCATTCGCAACCCCAAAACCGACCGCTGGAACAACATCATCGAAGACCCCTACACCCAGACGCACCGCCTATGGGCAATCAAGCACCTCATCTGGCGCGGCGTGGACATCCCTTGGGAACACATAACCCCCGACGACATAGCGGAATACTACCGCGAGCTTGAAGAGAAACAGCGCCAGGAGGCGGAACGCCGCCGCGCCGAGCGCCAAGCCGCCGCCCAGCTCACCCCGGAACAAGAGGCGGAAATCCTAGCCCTATTCGAGCAAATCAACCGCGAAAACGAACAGCGCCAAGCCAAAAACGCCGCCAAAGCCGCCAAGCGCGCCAAAAAAGACGCCAAGAAAGCGGATGCAGACAAAGCCGCCGCCCTAGATGGCAACAACCCCGACAACCGCAACAACACAGCCGCCGCTGATAAGGGTAACGACAAGAACGACGACTCCGATGCGCCCACCGGCGCAACCACGCCGCCGCCCACCGACCGCGGCCCCACCGCCGTCGCCAACGCCCTAGCCCGCAACCCCCACGTCGACCTAGACACCGCCCTAGCCAACCACCACTCCACCGCCGGCATCCCCAAAGAGTCCCTAACCCACGAACAAATCTACGACGCCATCATCGCCGAGGCAAACTTCCAAAAACGCCAAGCCATAATCCAAAGCCGCCTCCACCCCGAAAACCCCAACGCCCCTGAGGACAGCGATCCCCCAAAATCCCGCAGTCCCTAACCCCCGCAAAACCGCGGCGCAAGCCGCCCCTCAAAAGTTTTTTGCTACTTTTTTACGAAAAAAGTAAGGCGGCCCCCTGCCCCCGTACCCCCGCTTGGCCCCCGTGCACCCTCCAAAACCTGACAACCGCCCGCATCCTATTGTAAAATAACCCCCGCGAAACCATCCCCGCGAAACCCGCGAACACAGGAGGCGTTGACAACAATGTTCACCAAGCCCGCAACAATGCTCCCGCTCATAGCCATCGCCGCCCTGGCGCTGCTCGCCGCCATCGCCTGCGGCGCAAGCGGCCCTGAGCTTGACGCCCCCCAAATGTCCGGCAGCCAGCCCGCGCCCGCCGCCCAGCCCGCCCAATCGGCGCCCGCCGCGCAGCCCGCCCAATCCGCCCCATCCAAGCGCTGGGACAGCCCCCCCGCTATGTCCATTGACCAATCCCAAGACTACCGCGCCGTCATTGAACTTGAAAAAGGCGGCGAAATCGTCATTGACCTGTTCGAAAAGCGCGTCCCCAACACCGTCAACAACTTCGTATTCCTCGCCAACGAGGGCTTTTACGACGGCGTTACATTCCACCGCGTCCTAGAAAACTTCATGGCGCAAACCGGCGATCCCACCGGCACAGGCACCGGCAGCGCCGGCTACCGCTTTGACAACGAATTCCACCCCGAACTGCGCCACGACGGCCCCGGCATCCTATCTATGGCTAACGCCGGCCTGCGCGGCGGCTCCGGCACCAACGGCAGCCAATTCTTCATCACATTCGTCGAAACCGGATTCCTAGACGGCCTAAACCCCGACGGCAGCCCCAAAGACTGCGCCGCCGAATCCTGCCACTCAGTATTCGGCAAAGTCATAGAGGGCATGGACGTAGTGATGAACATATCCCTACGCGATCCCTCGCCCTCAGCGCCCCCCGGCGACGCCATCAAAACCATCCGCATAGAGCAAAACTAACCCTGCCAACCCACAACCCATACGCGCATATCGCGCCCGGACAATGCACAAGACAACACACAAGGAGCGAACAATCCCAATGCAATACTCATCTCCGCCGCCGATGGTCATAGACCCCGCCAAAACCTACACCGCAACCATTGAAATGGCGAATGGCGGCGAGATTGCCGTCCAACTCTTCGCCGCCGAGGCGCCCGTAACCGTCAACAACTTCGTCTTCCTAGCCCGCGAAGGCTACTACGACGGCGTCACATTCCACCGCGTCATACCCGGCTTTATGGCGCAGGGCGGCGACCCCACCGGCTCCGGCAGCGGCGGCCCAGGCTACCAGTTCGACGACGAGTTCCACCCAAGCCTCCGCCACGACGCGCCCGGCGTCCTGTCTATGGCTAACGCCGGATCGCGCGGCGGACGCGGCACAAACGGCAGCCAATTCTTCATCACATTCACCCCCACGCCCCACCTGGACGACCGCCACTCAGTCTTCGGCAAAGTCACCGACGGCATGGACGTCGTCAACGCCATCGCCGTCCGCGACCCCATGCGCGCCCGCCAGCCCGGCGACGCCATGGCAACCATCCGCATCACCGAATCCGACTAACCCCCGCCCCAAAACCTAACCCCCGCGCCTTAACAACCGAATACCCAAGACACGCGAAGATGGACACGCAAAGAGGGCGCTGACACTGCTTGATAACAAGCGCCACCGCCCTCTCGCCTTTGCCGCCCGGATGCTTTCGCTACACGGCGCGGCTAAACCCGCCCCCTAATCGTCGCCCGCGCTAGGCGCAACGCTCGGCGCGTCTTCCCCGCCGAACTCCAGCGGCGCTTGGAACGGCTCATCGCTCGGCAGCGGCGATCCCAGCCGCAGGCTGAAAAGCTTGCCCTGCGTCCCAATCCAAGACTGGTTGTTCGCGCGCGTCTGCTCCCCCGCTATCAGCGGCTTGTTGTTGATGCGGATGCTCGGCTCCGTCTGCGCGCTGCGTATGTCAACATGCCCCTGGTCAAAATACAGGGACAGCCCTCTCAACTCCGCTACGCCCAGCTCCTCGCCGCGCACCAAGTTCCGCGATGTCAGCTCCGCCGCCAGCCCGCGATGCAGCGTGGACACATCCGCCAGCAGCTTGCCCTGCTCGTCATACAGATACCCGTATGGCTTAGGCCTGCTGAGCGCATAGGCGACATACCCGCCGCCCGCGACAACCAGCCCGACCACTATCGCCCCCAGAGCGTACAGCGCCCAAGCGGGAACCCCGCCATCGTCCGCCTGCACAGGCGGCTGCTCAACCGCCGGCGGCGATACGATAATAACCTGCGCGGGCGCTGCCGGCGCCGGCGCCACAGGAGCGGGCGCGGGCGCAACCGGCGCTGCCGGCGGCTCAGGCAGCGGGAACGAAGACAGCACAACGGCGTCGCTTATGAACGAGTAGCTCCGCGAGGCGTACTCCATATCCAGCCGCAGCGCCAATGTGTGCAACTCCTCGCCCGCAGGCGTGAACATAATGTCAAACGCCCACGCATGCCCCGTATTAAGCAAGCGCTGAGGCGTCAACTCAACCCGTCCGCCGCTCGCCGAAGACACATCCGCCGCGATTTGCTCTATCGGTATGGCGTATGGCTGCCCCTTGACATTCACCACCGCGCTGCCGATATTCGCGCGCTCGCCCGGCGTCAACCCCTCGGTCGCCGTCAACTCCACCGCCACCGACGGGAACGCCTGCGCCGTAATCACCTTGCGCCGCGAAATCGCATGGTCGTACTGAGGCCAGTAAAGCTCCAGCTCCACCTCATACTCGCCCTCAGTCCCCAGCGGCGGCAGCGTGGTGGAATAGTAGGTATCGCCCGAAACCGCGTCGCCAAGCTCGCCGTTGTCGTTCAGCATATAAGCCCGCGTCTCGCCCGCCCCGTCCGTCACGATGGCGCGAACCTCCACATCAGTGGACGCCACCCTAGACGCGCCGTCCGATATGAACGCCACCAGATCCACGCGCTGGTCATACGGCACAGAGTCAAACGACACGAAGTCCATGCTCAGCGTATGCTTGGGATAGTGCCACGCCGATATGAACCCTTCCCTGCCGCGCACATCCACCGTCCACTTGCCCGGCGCCGGATCCACCAGCGTCCACACGACCATATGCGGCGTCTCTATCACGCTTGACAGCGCGCGGTCGCTCTCGGTAGCCTCCACGCCCGCCGGATTCCTCAGGCTAAGCGAACCCGTCGGCCCCTCCTTGAAGAACACCAGCGACGCCGCCGTAGTGCTGGGCGCGATGTTCAGCGCCGCCGTGAACACATCCCCCGACGCCAGCTCGTCATGCCCTATCTCAAACAGCGTCCCCCGCGCGTCCTGGCTCAGGATGCTGTCCGCGATGACCTTCAGATCATTCGGCGAACCCAGCGGGTAGCGCTCGCTGCCCGTGCCACTCGCCACCGCGTCCAGCGCGCCGTCCGCGTACTCCGACGCCCCCGGCAGCGCCACGCTCACAATCCGCCAGCCCTCCAGATTGAACTCGCGGATAGCGCCATCCAGCGCCGCCGAGCTCTCCGGCGCGCTCCCCTCAGCGCCGCCCGACACCACATACAGCGTCGAGCCCACATCCGCGCCCTGGAACTTCATGACCTCATGCGCGTGCGCCAGCGCCGCCGCCAGGTCGGGCGCGGATGTTTCCCCCGACGCCGCCAGACGCGCCAGCGCCTCCTTGTGATCGCTCCGATGCTCCACGCTCCCGGACACCGAAGGCCCTATCGGCGACTCATCCCCCGCCGTCAGAAACCCTATCCGCTGCCCCTCCCGCAGGGTGGACAGCAAGCCCACAAACGACACCGCGAGATCCTGACTCTCTTGCGACGCGCTTGTGGCATGCCGGTCTATCAGCGCCATATACAGCGGCTCTTTCGCATCCGCGCTCGCCTGCTGCTGGCTTATCGTCCACGAAAGCATTAGTATGGCTGCCAAAGTGGTTGCGGCTATCAGTTTTCGCATCTCATACCTCCATAATATAAAATCCAAAGTACTTAAACCCGCCGCTCTCGCGCAACGCAAAATCAGTTCAATTTTCAATGCAATTCAAAAATAGTCTTAAACAAAAACAACGCCTATGTTGCCCAAACCGCCGCCTATGCCTACCCTGTCCAATGCCCGAATAGCCCTAATGCGCCTAGCCGCCCTATGCGCCCTGCTTGCAACATTCGCCGCCCTAGCCTGCGACGGCGGCCCGGCCGACGACGCCCCGGCGACGCAATCCATCCGCGGCCAAGTCTTGCAAGTGGATGCGCGCTCGCTGCTAGAGCTGGAGGCGCTGGAGCTGCTGGACGGCGATGGCGTGGCATGGCGCTTTGAGGGCAGGGGCATAGCCATCCCCGGCTTTGCGCCCTCCCACCTGAACGAACACAAGCTGCTGGGGCAGCCCGTAGAGGTATTCTACCGAAGAGAGGGGGATGCGCTTGTGCTGCGAAACATCACCGACTAGCGTCTTGCGCCGTATCCCGCGCGGCATCCCTCGCCCGCTGCGAGCGGCGGATGCTCCAAGCCACGTACGCCGTCCCCCCGAACAGCGCCGCCGCTACCACCGCCAGCACGAACACGCCCTCAAGCCCCGGCGCCGACGCCGCCGGCGCGATGTGTATGGGCGTCACCGCCTGAGTTTCCCCATGCGCCGCCGTCTCAATCTTCACCACCAGCGACCACTGCCCCGAATCCCGGAAGATGATATTCCCCAAATAGTGAATCGGCGTAGCCGGATCATTCAGCGCCGGCGACTGATAGGTAGGCTCGCCATCCGGATTGTATGCCACGATAAGCACGCGCGCGTCCTCAACCAGCGTCTGCGTCCCCGGATCCAGCACCGTCACCGCGAAATGCACCGTCCCCACCTTAGGCCGCTGCGGCTGAACCGTCACAATCACCTCATACGGCTCGGCCGGCCCCTTATACAGCTGCAGCGGCGCGTCAAAGATAGACACCTCTGTCGGCAGCGGCGTCTGTCCCATAGCCAGCATGCCCAGCAGCGCCATCGCCAAAATGCGGTAAATCAACCCTCGTCGCGCCTCTCTCTTGTGCATCGCCCGCGCCGCAACGCGCGGCAACCAATCATCGGAGTTTTCGTGAAAAGCGGCGCGCATCCCGCCGCCCGCAAAGCGCGCGCCTAATCTTGGGCGCGGCAAAAAGAAAGTGGGCTCGCCAGGGATCGAACCTGGGACCAATCGGTTATGAGCCGACCGCTCTGCCGCTGAGCTACGAGCCCGCGCAATCGCGCATACTAGGCGCACATCAAGCCTAACCAATGCGCGGGCGGCTGTCAAGGCAAAGCGGGATGGCGGCGCGGTTGTGTGGCATACGCCACCCCTACCCCACCGCCTCCGCCCGCGTTGGGAACGCCGGACTGCCCGGCGCCCAGAACTCCATCCTGCCGCCCGCGTACTCGTGGGCGGCGCGCGCGGTGGTCACGCGGTATTGGCTGCCGTCGGGCTTGGTCAGCGCCCAGTGGCCGGCGCCCGCGGGAACGGCATTCCAGCCGGGCGGCAGCAGCGCGGGGTTTTGCAGCGCGGATGCCAGATGCGCCATTGTCAGGCCGCCGCGCGGGGCGGGCGTCTGATCCAGCTCGCTGTTCACGCTGTCTATGTCAAAGCCGGGCGCGGCGGACAAGGCGCTGTCCAAGAACTGCTCTATGTCGGCGTCGGCGATGTTCGCCCCGCCGCCCTGCTCGCCTCGCCCGCGCCTGCAAACCCATTCGCCCAAACATTCCAAAATACCCTATTTTCCCCTAAATCACCCAAATACCCAAAATTCACCCCATTTCAGCCCAAATTTCCCGCCCAAAACACTTGACACAAAACGGGGGGGGGTGATAGCATTAGAGGCATCAGCCCAAACCCCTGCCGGGAGGACAAGCCATATGCCCAAATACGCCATCAGAACCGCAACCGCCCTCGCCCTGCTTGCGATGATAGCCGTCATAGCGGCATCGCTGCTCGCCACCGGCGCGCGCCACGCCACCGCCTTCAACGCGGCCGATCCGGCAGTCCCGCCCGCCCCCGTTCCGCCCGCAGCTCCCGCGCCGCCTGCGCCGCCTATAGCCCCCGCGCCGCCCGCGCTGTCCGCTCCGCCCGCAGTCCCCGCCGCGCCCGCCATACCCGCCCAGTACGCCGAGCAATGCTCTACCGGCGCCGCCGTGCCGAACCCCGCCGGCAACGCAGACCTGGTAGCCGACTGCGCCGCGCTGCTCGCCGCAAAGTCCACGCTTGAAGGCACGGGCAGCCTAAACTGGTCAGCGGATCGCGCCATCAGCGATTGGAAAGGCGTAACCACAGAAAACAATCGCGTGACGGCATTGCGCTTGACCGAGTACAGCTCGAATGGCGCAATGCCCCCGACGTTGGCAAACCTTGACGCGCTTAAGCATTTGCAGCTCACAAACTTCCCCAACTACAGGTATCGGTATTCACTGAGCGGCGGAATACCCTCGTGGTTGGGCAACCTTTCCAATCTCGAGACATTGATAATCCAGAACCATCGCAGCCTGAGGGGCAGAATACCCGCCGAGTTGGGCAACCTTGACAACCTCGCTGAATTGCGTCTCACCAACAATGAACTGACGGGCGCGATACCAACCGAGTTGGGCAACCTCGACAACCTCGAAACTTTGGAGTTCAGCGACAATCAACTGACGGGCGGGATACCCGCGGAATTGGGTAACCTCGCCAATCTCAAAACACTGATTTTCGGGCGCAACTATAAACTGACGGGTGGGATACCAGCGGAGTTGGGCAACCTTGCCAACCTTGAGACTTTGTCTATAGGCCTCAATATCCGACTGAAAGGCGAGATACCCTCAGAACTGGGCAACCTTGCCAAGCTCAAGCAATTGTATCTCACCGACAATAATATGACGGGCGAGATACCCGCCGAGTTGGGCAACCTCGCCAAACTTGAGACTTTGTGGCTCCGGGGCAACTCCCTGACGGGCGCGATACCCGCGGAATTGGGCAACCTTGACAAGCTCAAGCAATTGCATCTCAACAACAATCGACTGACGGGCGCGATACCTGCGGAGCTGGGCAACCTTGACAAGATTGAGGAATTGTTGCTCTACTTCAATTCGCTGGGAGGCGAGATACCCGCGGAACTGGGCAACCTTGCCAAGCTCAAGCAACTGTTTCTCGACAAAAATCAACTGACGGGCGAGATACCCGCGCAGTTGGAAAACCTTGACAACCTTGAGATGTTGGTTCTCAGAAATAATCAACTAACGGGCGCGATACCCGCGCATACGTTGAGCAACATGGACAAGCTCAAGTACTTGTATCTCAACAACAATCGGCTGACGGGCGCAATACCCGCCGAGTTGGGCGGCATTGATAAACTCGAGGAATTGTTTCTCAACAACAATCAACTAACGGGCGCGATACCCGCGCAGTTGGGCAACCTTTCCAATCTCGTGTTTTTGCATCTCCACAACAATCGGCTGACGGGCGTGGTACCCGCGCAGTTGGGCAATCTCGCCAATCTCAGGTATTTGCGTCTAGGCGGCAATCAACTGGAGGGATGCGTTCCCCGATCTCTGCGCGGGCGTTTGATAGGCGCTGATGTTGGGGTTCCATTCTGCGCCGCCGCGCCCACGCCTACGCCCACATCAGCGCCGGGCGCAACCGCTACGCCTACGTCGACGCCTACGCCAACCGCCACATCAGCGCCGGGCGCGACGGCGACGCCAACCGCAAGCCAGCTCGCCGCGCTATGCTCCAACGGCACGGCCGTGCCGAACCCTGACCGCAATACCGGCCTCGTGGCGGACTGCGTCGCGCTGCTCGCCGCCAAATCCACGCTTGAAGGCGCAGATGGCAACCTAAACTGGTCAGCCAATCTCGCCATCAGCGATTGGGATGGCATAACCACCGCAAACAATCGCGTGACAAGATTGGACTTGGACGGCGGGGATGGCCTAGGTTTGAACGGCGAAATACCCGCGCAGTTGGGCAGCCTTGCCAACCTCAGGGCTTTGAGCGTCAGCCTCTCCGGCGTGACGGGCGCGATACCCTCTGAGATAGGCAACCTTGCCAACCTCAGGACTTTGAATTTATCCGACAATTTCCTGACGGGCGACGTACCCTCCGAGTTGGGCAACCTTGCCAATCTCACGTACTTGAATCTCGCCTACAACCAACTGACGGGCTGCATTCCCTACTCGCTGCGCGAGGCTGCGTATGCCGCCTACACGCGGGAGCAGGATACCGGGTTCACGCTGCCAATCTGCGGCCCTACAACCACGCCCACGCCCGCGCCCACATCCGCCCCACGCCCGCCGCGCCCAACCATCACGCCCACCCCCACATCCGCCCCGCGCGAAACGCCGGTTGCAACGCCTACGCCCACAGCGACGCCCGCAATCGTGATAGAGACAACCCCGTCGCCCACCGCTACATCTGTGCCGGGCGAAACTCCAGTTGCGACGCCCACGCCCACCGCAACCCCCGCAATCGTGATAGAAACCACGCCCTCGCCATCACCCACGCCCACCACTACGCCCACAAGCGTCGTCGCAACAACCGACGATCCCTGCATCAACCTACTTACCGGCAGCGGCAGCGCCAACGCCAGCTGGACGACCGCCTGCGTCAGCGCCAACCCGCCCAACGCCTACGACTATTACGCCCGGTTCTACACATTCACCCTAGACGCCGCGTCCGAAGTAACCATCACCCTGACATCTGAAGACGCCGCGCCCTACCTATACCTGCTAAACGGCGCGGGAACCGCCGGCACAATCAACCGCGAAACCGGCGCCGCCAACTCGTCCACAGCCACCATAACCGAAACCCTCCAACCCGGCGCCTACACCATAGACGCCACAACCTACCACGCCCAAACCCCCGGCGACTTCACCCTAGAATTCGCCGCAACCCCCGCGCCCACCGCCACCTGCACTGAGACGCTTTCGGGCAACGCCAGCGTCAACGGCGCATGGACGCCCGCCTGCCTTTCGGCAAACCCGCCCAACGCCCGCGACTACTACGCGCGGTTCTACACATTCACCCTAGACGCCGCGGCCGAAGTAACCATCACGCTATCCTCGGATGACGCCGCCCCCTACCTCTACCTGCTAAATGGCGAGGGAACGGGCGGCGCGATAGAGCGCGAAACGGGATCCGCCAACGCAAGCGCGGCAACCATAACCGAAACACTACAGCCCGGCAGCTACACCATAGACGCCACAACCTACTACGCCGAAACCGCCGGCGACTTCACGCTTGAGCTGGAGATAGCGCAATAACGCCAAATATCCGCGGCGGCGCAAGCGAGGAACGGGCGCGGCAAACCCGCCGCATGCTCCCTCGCTTGCGCCCCCCTTCACACCGCCCCGCCCTCCCGCAGCGCCGCTATCGCCGCGGCGTCCAGGCCCAGCAGCGACGCCAGCGCCGACTCCGTATGCTCGCCGAGCAAGGGCGGGGGCGCGTATTGGACGTCGTTGGACGCGATTTTGATGGGGTTGCCTAGGGCGAGGTGGGGGCCGCGAGATGAGTCGTTCACTTCTAGGATCATTTCGCGGGCGCGGAGGTGGGGGTCGTGGAGGAGCTCGCGGGTGTCCTGGACAGCGCCACAGGCTATGCCTAGCGCGCCTAGCTGGCGCATTATGGCGTGTTTGGTTTGGGTTCGCGTCCAGGCGGCGATTATGTCTTCTACTTCGGCGGCGCGGGATATGCGGGCGGCGTGGGTGGCGTAGCGCGGGTCGCCGATTAGGTCGGGGCGGCCGGCTACGGCTAGGATGGTGTCCCATGAATCGCCGGATAGCACTAGCGCTATGTAGTCGTCGGGGCCGCCGGGGCTGCAGGGGAATATCATTGAGGGCCAGCCCCAAGGCCGGTTGCCGCTGCGCCTGACGGGGGCGCCGTCGTTGAAGGTGTCTATCATCCGGATTCGCATTAGGTTGACGATGGAGTCTTGCATTGATACTTCAACGCGCTGCGGCTCGCCCGTCCGGTCGCGCTGGCGGAGGGCGGCTAGGATGCCGATGGCGCAGTGCAAGCCGGTTCCCGAATCGCCCACGCCGGGGGCTACGAACAGCGGCTCGCCGTCCCGCTCGCCGTTGGCGCTCATCGCGCCGCTCATCGCTTGGGCTATCTGCTCAAAGCTTTTGATGTGGGAATACGGCCCGTATGTCCCAAAGCCCTTTATCGTGGCGTAGATGACGCGCGGGTTCGCCGCCCGCAGCTCATCGTAGCCCAAGCCAAACGCATCCATTTGGCCGGGCGCGTAGTTCTCTACCACGATGTCCGAGATGGCGACGAGGCGCTTGAATAGGCTAAGGCCGTCTTCGGATTTCAGGTTGAGGCAGACGCTGCGCTTGTTGGCGTTGAAGACGAGGTAATAGACGCTGTCGCGGTCGGGGGATAGCGCGTGTTCGCGGCGCGTGCGGTCGCCGACGCCGGGCTGCTCTATCTTAATCACATCCGCGCCCAGCCACGCGAGCAGCTGCGTGCAGGATGGGCCCGCCTGCACTTGCGTCAAGTCTAGTATGCGGACGCCGTCCAGCGGATTACTCATCGCCGGCCTCCTTGTTATCCTCATCGCCGCAGGTTTGCTGCTCATAAATATCGCCATCAGAAGTTCGGCGCACAAGCGCCACGCCGTCTATGTTCGCGTAGCGGGCGCGAAATGTCTCAAATGCGCGCAGTTTGGCGGGCTGAAAGGGCGTTGGGTTTTCGTCGGCGTCGAGCCAGGGGTTGGGGAAGTAGAACCGCAGCAGGGTAGCGCCGTTCCCGTCGGATAGGCGGGCGTAGTAGAGCTTGGGGATGCCCTTGTGGCCGTGATGCGAGTTCTCGACGAACTGCGCGGCGGCGACTTGCGCCATGTCCAGGTGGATGTGCCAATCGCGCGCCTCTATGGTCGCCCATCTGCCCTCGAACTCTATGTCGGGCGCGGCGGCTAGGCTCATCTCGCTGACAGCGCCGCCCGAATCCATCACGACCATCATGCCGTCAACGCTGAGCAGCTCGGATATGAGCCGCCTGACTGTATCTTGGTTCATAGCGTCCATAGCGCCCTCGCTTGCTTGGCTTGCTTGCTGATACGAATAGTTCGCGGCATATCGCCGCTTGCCGAAACCCTGCGCCGCCAATGCTAGATTACCATTGACCGCCCCATTCGCAAAGCGCTAGGCTACCATATCACAAGGCTATCTCTTGTATGCCTATCTTGCATGCCCGTCTTATAGCCTATCTTATGCGCCCGCTTGCGCTCGCCCCGTTGCGTTTGCGCCCGCATATTTCCCGCCAAACCTAGCCATCGGCGATTCATATATGCTATTCACCGGCATCGGACTGCAGCAGAAACTGGCGAACCGCGCGCCCTTTTATTATGGGTGGGTAGTGCTTGGCGCGGCGTGCAGCGCGATGTTTGTTCGCAACGCGGCGGCGAGCCTGACAATCGCGGTGTTCGTGTATCCGCTGGCGGCGGAGCTTGGGTGGAGCCGGACGCTCATATCGGGCGCGGCGGCGGTGGGCGGGCTTGCCGCCACGTTCACATCGCCGCTGGTGGGCTGGCTGATAGACCGCTACGGCGCGCGCTCGGTGCTGACGGTGAGCGTGCTGATACTGGGCGCGGCGACGCTGGCGCTGTACTGGGCGGACGCGGGCATCACGCTGCTGGGGGCGACGATTCCCTGGGTGCTGTACATCGGCTACGGGACTGGGCGCGTGATATTTTCCAGCCCTGTGCAGATTGGCGCGTCTGTGGTGGTATCGCGCTGGTTCATACGGCTGCGCGGCAGGACTAGCGGCATCTTGAATATGTCGCACTCGGTCGGGATGGTGTTGTTCCCGCTGATAGCGTCTATCGTGATAGCGCAGAGCGGTTGGCGGGACGCGTGGCTTGTGTTGGGGACGCTTGTGTTCGCGGCGGCGCTGCTGCCGGTGGCGCTGCTGATAGCGCAGCGGCCGGAGGATGTGGGATTGCTGCCGGACGGGGATGAGCGGGAGGTCGGCGAGCGGGCGGCGGGCGCGGGCGGCGGCGGCGCTGAGGATGAGCCGGATTGGACGCTGCGGCAGGCGGTTCGGACGCGGGCGCTGTGGCTGGTGGCGATAGGCACGGGGCTGATGTTTCTGATGCAGGCGGGGACGAATACGCACTCGGCGGCGTTCTTTCAGGACCAGGGCTTGGGCGCGGTCGCGGCGGGCGTGGGCATCAGTTTCAACGCGATATTTCTGGGGGTGGGCAGCATCGTTTGGGGGCGGATAGTGGAGCGGGCGCCGGCGCGGTTCGCGCTTGCGGCGGTGGCGCTGACAATGGCGGCGGCGTCCTACCTGTTCACATTCACCGACACCGAGATAGAGGCGCTGGCGTACTCGGCGCTGTTCGGGTTCGGGCTTGGCGGGATGCTGACCGTGCCGCCGGTGGCATACGCGGACTATTATGGGCGGCGCTCGTTGGGTGCGATACGGGGGATAACGGAGCCGTTCACGACGTTTGGGCAGGCGGTTGGGGTTCTGATACCGGGGATAGTGTTTGACTATGTGAGCGGCGGGAGCTACACGGCGGTGTTCGCGGGATTCGCGGCGCTTGGGGTAGGGACGGCGGCGGTGGTGGCGTTTGCGGGGGCGCCGCGGCATTGAGGGGGGTGTTGCCGCCCAAATGCGCCCTGTTATGTTGTTAAGTCTATGATGTTGGCGACTTCCTGCCAGTGGCTTAGTTCTTGTCCAGAGGATCGGAAATCCTTATAGGATACCCATCTTAGCACACCCCCAATTGAGTCAGGGGTTGAACCGAATTGTTCGCACAATTGTGCATGCAACGGTGAATGGGTTTTGATTTTTTCAGTCGCGTTGTTGAGGGTATCTTTATCTGATTCTGATAGTTGCCCCAGCACGGCAAACTTCGATATGCCGGACGAGACCGCATCTATTTCTTGACGCCTCGCATCATCCGACAGAGAAGATGCCGCCAAGCTAATGTCCACCTGAGCCGCAATTAGTATCGCGGCAACCATAGACGCTTCTCTTTCAAGTGGAAGTTGACTCGTGCCAAGCAAGTTGTACAGGTCGTTATCGGACGCGCGATCTTCGTTGAACGCTTGATAGCGAGACGGGCTTTGTATCTTTACAGCCAAGGCAATACAGGCGGTCGCATAAGCCGCCGCGAAATAGGAAATATCCCTATTACTCGGCATCACATTCATCACCGCTATCAGATTCTTGGCGAACCTGTCTATTGATCGCGCGTTTATGTTTGGCATTGCCAAGAGAATATTCTGTGCATATTCAGCTATAGCAAACGCCTGCTGTCCACCTGCTCGAGCGGCATTCTGAGCAGCATACCTATCGAAGTGAGGTATTTTGCCATAGAGAATTATTGGGCTGAGCTTGGTTTTGATGAAGTCGTCTCTGCTTGAGGGCAACGGGATGGTCATGTCGATGAATCGGTCAAGGTAGCCCTCTGCGTCGAAACCTTGCCCATAGATGGCTTTGATGGACTCCATAAGTTGCTGCCTGTGAAGTCCTAGGACAAAGGTTATCCCATCGCTGTCGAAGACGTGGTGAATGGCTTCCAGCGTCTTAATGGCGTAGCCCGGAGTGCAGCGGTCTAGTTCGTCTATGATTATCACTATTCGCTTTTGGCCGCCACTCAGTTGGCGGAGTTTTTTGAACTCGGCTACTGCCTTAGTGACGCTCTGTACTACTGATGCGGACACCCCTGTGGTTGCTAGGATAGCTTCCGGGGGGATTTCAGCAACGCCTGATGCAAGAAACGGCATCATTTTCCAAAAAATGGCAATGCTGTGCTTAGTAAAGAGATTCGCGTTTTCTTTCAGTAGTTGCTTTGCATCCGGAGATTGCGCCGACGCCATAACCATATTGACAAGCGAATTGAATGGCATATCGCTGAATTCGGTTTCCCATGCGTTATGTTCAATCACATTGGCGGCATCGCGGAGTTCGGGCGAAAGGGCAACCATACTCAGGAATGTTGACTTGCCTACTCCGTAGGGGGCGTCAACGGCTATGACGGCTGGGCCGCTTACGCCGGTTGCCAGTTTGACGAGCGCATCCGCTTGGGGTTTTCTGCCCATCAGGTCGCCGGCAAAGGGGGCGTTGGGATCCGGTATTTGCGTGTCCGGCTGGAGGCGAAAGTCGTTGTCTTGCTCTGTCGTCATGTCGTTCTCGCCGCTCGCGTTGCGTAGCGTTCACCGTATATCCATTCTAATGGCGGGCGCGGTTGGCGTCAACCTTATCTTGCCTATTCGCGCTACGCATTGTTTTGGATTGGGCCGCGTCCAACGCGAGCGATTATGCGGTTTGTCAGTTCTTGGATGAACTCAGCGTAGTTTGTGTTGTCTTTGTCCCAGCGGATATGGTTGTGCTGGCGCGTGTCAAACGCCAATTTATCACAATCAATTAGGTCGCCGCGGCAAGTTCGGATGACTTGCAAACCTAGCCCTTCGGCAAAGCCTGTTTCGTAATAGACACTTCCTCTATGACCGTCATTCCCATGGGTGAGATCGGCTACCACGAACTTGGATTGGCGTATGTTTGCGATGATGGCGTCGTCTATTTTGTTGACTGACGGATCCCTGATTATGAGGTATGGCCTATAGCCGGCGGCCTCTATGGCGGGCTTAATGCCTTTATCGTAGATATGGCGTACTTTTGGATCAAGCCACATAGCGACAAACGCTTGGTCATAAGCAGGCGTTTGTATCTGCTGTCGCAACTCTTCGAATCCCGCAACAGTTACGGAAAATCTTATATTGCCGTATCTTATATTGCCGTATACGGATTCCAATGTGCGTGTTTCAATCAGATGCCTGGTAAATTCAAGAATTTCGTCTATTGACTCGGATTGAGTGGCTGCCAGTGCGCCAGAATAAAAGGCACTATTACCAAATGAAAGGTGTTCCCCAATCCATGTGGTCTGGTCTGCTAGATACCACAACAGCCATTCTGCTCGCTCGACTGGGTGGAGCAATGGCTGCGTTTTCAAATAAGACAATAGGGCGGAGGTTATTAGCGGCGGAGTTTCGACGTGCTGACGCCTCTGGCTCGCCAACCACCAAGACACTTTCTTCCTTAGATCAATAATGTCCGGCTGCTGAAGTTCATGATAAGCAAGGCTATGTATGCGATAGCGTCCCCCAGCACGCGGGGAATCGTAAAGTCGGTCATATGCAGCCTCCTCGCTTGAGTATTGCCAGTAATCAGATGCGTAAGCATCGGAAGTCGGCCATATAGCGCACTTTGATCTATATCCAGGCATCATTCCCTCCATTATCATCTATCACCGCAAGCCGCGGATAAAGATATTCTACCATACATCGCCGCCGTAGCGCACATCATTCAGCGCCAGATTTGTGCTAGAATAGCGGGCGGCGATTTTGCCCCATGATGGTGTGAGCGATTGAGCGATATGGCAGCAGCAGCGCAAATTACGCGGCAGGCGGCGGGGCCCGTTAGGGAGGCGGGGCGGATTACTAGCCTGGATTTGGTGCGGGGCGTTGCCGTGCTGGGGATTTTGGCGATGAATGCGGTGTCGTTTCGGTTTGGGAGCGCGCCGTATTTTAATTTGAGCGCGGGAGGGTCGGTAGGATGGGTGGATTGGGTGGTGGGCGCGCTGGGCGAGGTTTTGGTGGATCAGAAGTTTATGGGGATGTTTTCGCTGCTGTTCGGGGCGGGGATGGTTTTGTTTATGGATAGGGCGGCGGCGCGAGGCGGGCGGGCGGCGGCGCTGAATTTGTGGCGCAATGCGCTGCTGCTGGTTGTCGGCGCGGTTCATATGGCGGCGTGGGATGGCGATGTGCTGGTGGCTTATGCGCTGGCGTCGGTGGTTCTGCTGGCGCTGCGAGGGCTGCCGAATTGGTGGCTGGTGGGGATCGGCGCGGCGGTGTTCGGGTTGTCGGCGGTGGTTGGGCTGGCGATGCAGGGGATTGTGAACTCTACGCAGGTTTCGCTGGCGGGGGTGTGGACGGCGGGCGATGCGGCGGACGATTCGGTGGTCGGGCCGCTGACGCTGGCGGGGTTTGGGCTGCGCGCGGTGGGGGCGATTTTGATGGGCGCGGGGCTGTATCGGATTGGGTTTATGAGCGGGGGGTTGTCGGCGCAAGCGTACAAGCGGATGGCGGTTGTCGGGCTTGGGGTCGGGCTGCCTTTGGCGGCAGTGGGCGTCGTGGTGACGGCGCTGGGCGGGTATTCGCGGGAGGTGGCGTTCATCGGGCAAGTGCCGAATACGCTGGGGACTCTGCCGGCGGCGCTGGGGTATATCAGCGTGATTGCGCTGTGGGATGCGCGGGCTGATAGCGGGCTGAAGCGGCGGTTGCGGGCGGTGGGCAGGATGGCGCTGACGAATTATCTGGCGCAGACGGCGCTGGGGCTGCTCGTGCTGACTTATCTGCTGGGCGATAACGATGCGGTGAGCAGGTCGGTTGTCTTGCTGTTCGTGGCGGCGGTGTGGGGGCTGCAGTTGTGGTGGTCGCAGGCTTGGCTGGGGCGGTTTTTGTTTGGGCCGGCGGAGTGGGTTTGGCGGGTGGGGACGTATCGCAAGGGGCAGCCGCTGCGCCGGGGAAGGGCGGCGTCTTCTAGCGCAGCGACATCCTAGCATAGCGTCCGGGCGCATTAGCGGCTGACCTTTAGGATGCTGAGGAATGCCTCTTGGGGGATTTCTACGCTGCCGACGCGTTTCATTCGCTTTTTGCCCTCGGCTTGGCGCTGGAGGAGTTTGCGCTTGCGGGTGACGTCGCCGCCGTAGCATTTTGCGAGGACGTCTTTGCGGAGGGGGCGAATGGTTTCGCGGGCGATTATCTTTCTGCCTATGGCGGCCTGCACGGGGACTTCGAAGAGCTGGCGGGGGATGAGTTCGCGCAGTTTCTTGACGAGCTCGCGGCCCTGGTAGTAGGCGTTGTCGCGGTGGGTGATGATGGATAGCGCGTCCACCGGCTCCCCGTTGACTAGGATGTCCACCTTGACGAGTTTGCCGGGGCGGTAGCCGGCGAGGGTGTAGTCCATAGAGGCGTAGCCCTGCGTTTGGGCTTTGAGCTGGTCGTAGAAGTCTATGAGGACTTCGGCGAGCGGGACGGCGAATTCCATAAGCAGGCGGGGCTTGGCGTCCGCGCCTTCGCGCTGGAGGTATTCCATGCGCTTGTATTCGCCGCGCCTGCCGCGCACGAGTTCCATCACGGCGCCGATGTAGTTGGCGGGGGCGATGACGCTGAGGTCAAGCCAGGGTTCTTGGATTTCGTCGATGCGGGATGATTCGGGCAGGTGGGCGGGGCTGTCAATTTGCAGGATTTCGCCGTCGGTGAGCAGCGCCTCGTAGGCGACGCTGGGTGAGGTGGCGAGCAGGTTGAGGTCGTATTCGCGCTCGAGGCGCTCTTGGACGACGTCCATGTGGAGCAAGCCGAGGAAGCCGCAGCGGAAGCCGGAGCCTAGCGCGACTGAGCTTTCGGGCTGGAAGCTGAGTGCGGCGTCGTTGAGCTGGAGTTTTTCCAGGGCGGTACGCATTTCCAGGTAGTCTTCGCCGTCGGCGGGGTATAGGCCTGCGAAGACCATAGGCTTTAGGATTTGGCTGCCTTTGAGGGGTTGCGCTGCCGGGTTGTCGGCGAGGGTGAGGGTGTCGCCGACGGGGGCGTCGCCTACGCTTTTGAGGCCGGTGGCGATGTAGCCGACTTCGCCGGGGTTGAGGCGCGGCACGCGGGTGGGTTCGGGTGAGAAGACGCCGACTTCTAGGGTTTCGCTGGCGCGGTTGGTGGACATAACCTTGATGCGGGCGCCGGCGGGCGCGTCGCCGTCCACGATGCGGACGTAGGCGATAACGCCTTTGTACGGGTCGTATTTGGAGTCGAATATGAGGGCGCGCAACGGGGCGCCGGGATCGCCGCGCGGGGGCGGGACGCGCTCTACGATGGCGTCTAGGATGTCGGGGATGCCGATGCCGTCTTTGGCGGATACGAATATGATTTCGTCTTCGCTGAAGCCGAATGTTTGGGCGACTTCTTGGGCGACGCGCTCAGGTTCGGCGACGTCTAGGTCTATCTTGTTGATGACGGGGATGATTTCCAGGTCGTGTTCAAGCGCTAGGTAGACGTTGGCGAGGGTTTGGGCTTGGATGCCCTGCGTGGCGTCCACGACTAGCAGTGCGCCCTCGCAGGCGGCGAGGCTGCGGGAGACTTCGTATGAGAAGTCGACGTGGCCGGGGGTGTCAATGAGGTTGAGTTGGCAGGGGCTGCCGTCTTGGGCGGTGTAGGCGAGGCGGACGGCTTGCGCCTTGATGGTGATGCCGCGCTCGCGCTCGAGTTCCATGCTGTCCAGGAGTTGGTCGACCATCTGGCGGTCGTCCACCGCGCCGGTGTGCTGCATTAGGCGGTCGGCGAGGGTGGATTTGCCGTGGTCTATGTGGGCGATGATGCAGAAGTTGCGGATGTGGGGGGAGTTGGAGTTGTTCATAGGGTAATGGTAGCATCTAATTGGGGATTTGTCAGCGTTAGAAGGCTTAGCAAGGGCGCGGGGGCTTGCTTTTTTCCAAAAAATAAGCAAAGAAATTTTGGGTGGGTGTTGGGCAATATGCGCTGGCATAGGGGTTAATCGCCGGCGGTTAGGCGATGCTGTGATAGCATGGCAAAGTTGGCAGTGACGCCCCCAGGGTGGCGCTCAATTAGTCGCATGCGGGCGAGGGCGTTTAGATCGCGGGCGAGAGCGCTGGGGGCTTTGCCTTGGTAGGCTCGCGCGAGCGCGGGGGTCAATGTGGGGATAGCCAGGCGCGATACGGGTTCGTCGGTTAGGTTGCAAGCGATCTCAATGCGCCTTTGCGCGGCGGCGGTATGCCTGCCACGGAACCCTGAGCGAACGTAGCTTGCCCAGGTGTCGCGCCAAACTCGTTGAGTCATGTAGTCCATCTGCTCTTTGAGCTCATCGGCAAAGCCTTGCAGGGCGTACACAAGGAACTCTGTTACGCCGTTTGGAGTTCGGCTGGATGCGTCTAGCCTGTCGTAGTAGGCGTCTCTGGTGCGGTTGTAGAAATCGCTGGGCAGGTGGGTAGCGGTTTCGGGGACGCCTCCGGTTAGCAGGATTTGGTGTTCCAATAGCCTTGCGGTTCGGCCGTTGCCGTCGCCGAATGGGTGAATCCACAATAGGTATAGGTGCGCCGCGATTGATTTTAGGATGGGCAGCGCAAACCGATGCTCGCCTATTCGCGCGCTGTCCATATCGTTGAGCCATTGGAAGAGCCGAGCAAGCAGGTAGTCGCATTCCGCGGCGGGCGGGCAGCGGTAGCGTCCAACGCCAACCTCTACGTTTCGCGTTTCGCCGGCGACTATGCCCTCGCCCATATCAAGGTTCGCCATAACCTTGCCATTGAGATGTTTCACCCAGTCTGCGTTCAGGGGGATGGTTTCGCCTTTGCCAATGCGGGCGGATATGTGGTTGTAGATGTCCAGGATGTTTTGGACTTCTACGCCTAGGTATGCCCTAGACGGGGGCAGCGTCAAATCGCCGCGGGCGAGCAGGGCGACTTCGGCGTCGGACAGGGTGTTGCCCTCAATCGCGGTTGTGGCGCGAGCGCCGCGCTCTAGGAATACTTGCCTGAGATTAGCCCAGTCTTCAGGCCTGATGGGAAGGTCGGATATAAACTCGCATCTGGCGCAGGCGTCGGCTAAAAGCGACCAGAATTTGGGCGGGGCGGATCTTAGGTCTAGCTCGAATGTTAGCCATGGGTGGGTGTTGGGGTAGTCCATATTATTCTCTCCTGATTAGATTGTATGTTATGGCGTTTGGGCTGAACGCGCAACTTTTGGCGGCGAGGCGTTGAGGCGCGGCATATGCAGGGGAAGGCGGCGGGCGAAATCGGGGGGTTGGGCGGGCTTGTGGTACAATTTGGGGGCTGTGATTGCGATGATGTTACGATGGTTTGGGGGGTTGCGCGAGGGGAGGGCGGCGATGCCGGACGGCTTTGCGCTGCGGGTTGCGGCTATCGCGGCGGTGGGGATGGGGCTGGTGGCGGCAAGGGAGTGGGCGTATGGGGTGTCGGTGAGTTGGGATTCGTTGCAGTATTTGGGGGTGGCGGGCAATTTGCTGGCGGGGGCGGGTTTTACGAATTATGACGGGACTCCGTTTACGGTTTGGCCGCCTTTGTATCCGGCGCTGTTGGCTTATGGGGGCGTAGGGCTGGTTGGGCCGTTTGATGTGGCGGGGCCGTTGAATGTGGCGGCGTTTGGGTTGACGATTTTTGTGGTGGGGCGGTATTTGGGGGAGCGGTTGGAGTCGCGGTTCGCGGCGGCGTGGGCTTGCGTGGCTATCGCGTTGTCGGCGCCGCTGGGGGAGTTGGCGGCGTGGGCGCTGGCGGGGATGCCGTTTATTTTGCTGGCGACGCTGGCGCTGACGCAGGCGGATCGGTATCGGCTGACGGGCAGTTTGTGGGCGCTGGCGTGGGCGGCGTTGTTCGCGGCGCTGGCGTGGCAGACTCGGTATATGGGGGTTGTGCTGGTGGTCGTGGTGGGATTGGTTGTGTTGTTTGGCGGGAATGGCGTAGGTTTTTGGCGGCGGGTTGTTAGGGCGGGCGCGTTTGGGGTGGCTGTGAGCGCGCCTATGGGGGCTTGGCTTTGGCGCAATTATGCGGTTATCGGGGAGCTGACGGGCAATCGAGGGGCGGAGTTTTCGCTGACGGAGGCGGTTTGGGCGTCGCTGGAGTTGGCGGGGCAGTGGGCTCAGACGGATTTGGCGCTGTTCGGCGGCGCTTGGGCGGCGATGGGGCTGGCGGCGGTTGCGGTCGGGCTTGTGATTGGGTATTTGTACGCGCCGGGGCGGTTTAAGCGGCAAGCGCGGTTTGACTGGTGGGGCGCGCGCATATTCGGCGGGTTCGGGGCGCTGTATTTGGCTACGCTGATTGCGCTTATCGCGCTGGGGCAGTCATGGGATGGGGTGCAGTGGCGCTATGTGGCGAGGGCGTATATTCCGGGCGTTGTGGCGGCGGCGTTTGCTTTGGACTGGTTTTTGGGGTGGGAGCGCGAGCGGACGGGCAAGCGGGTTAGCGTGGCGGCGGCGGTGGTTGTGTGCGCTATGGCCGTGTGGGCGGCGGCGCTGGCTTTGCCGAAAGTTGAGAATATCAGGGCGGCGAATAGCGGGGAGCTGTATATGGGCTACAGCGCGCCGCGCTGGGCGGGTTCGGAGACGCTGCGGCATATCCGGGAGCAGCCGATCGCGGGGCGGGTGTACAGCAATGAGGCGGCGCTTTTGCATTTTCACAACGGCGCGGGGGAGTTGCATCAGCAGTTGTATTTGAGCAGGCCGGTGGGCAGCAGGGGTGGCGTTGTGCCGGGGACGGCGCAGGAGCAGATAGACGAGTGGCTGCAGTGGGCGCCGGCGGGGGCGCATATCGTCTGGTTCAAGAATTGGTGGAATCAGATGCGCTACGGGTACGGCGCGGGGGATTTGCGGGCGTCTGACCGGATGGTCGCGGTGGGGGAGTTTGAGGATGGGACGATATTCCGGGTGGATCCGCGCTGGGATAAGGACGCTTTCGACGTGCATTTGGACTTGGACGGGCGAGAGGCGCGGTTTGTTAGGGATCCGTGCTTGCCGGAGGATGTGGAGCCGCGGTTCGTGCTGCATACCATCCCCGCGGATTTGCGGGATTTGCCGAGCGGCAGGGCGCTTGCGGGGTTTGACAATCACGATTTCAGCTTGGGCGAGACGGGGGTTGAGGGCGGGTATTCCAACGGCGCGTGTTTTTTTAGGGCGGCGCTGCCGGAGTATGAGATAGAGACGCTGCGGACGGGGCAGTATCGGTTGGATACGGGGAATATGCTGTGGCTGTATGAGCTGAGCGGGGATGATTTGTTTGACGGCGTGGTGGTAAGGCGGGCGGATTTCAAGGGGCTGACGAATCCGTATGAGCCGGCGCTGGAGGCGGCGGTTTCGGGGGATTTGGGCGAGCCGGCGGCGCGGTCGCGGTTTGATGTGTACGCGCGGGATGGGGCGCTGATATATCACAGGTGGAACTGCGAGGCGGGGGATGTTCGGACGCGGTTTTTTCTGCATACTCAGCGGTCGGACGGCGGGGATTATGAGCGCAAGGAGTTCGCGTTTAGCGATTACGGGGTGAACATTGAGGGGGATTGCGTTGCGCGGGTTGGGCTGCCGGCGTATGAGGTGGGGCGCGTCCGGACTGGGCAGTATGGGGGGAGCGATGATTGGACGGCGGAGTTCGCGGTGGGGGATAACTAGACGCAGTGGCAAGCGGGCGATTAGCATTAGGGGCATGCGAATGAACTTTATGGCGGGCATAGGGCGGGCGCTGACGGCATGGGCGCTTGTGTGCGCGGTTGCGGCGCTGGCGATGGGGTGCGCGCGGGATGCGGGCGTTGGCGGCGATGGCGCGGTGGCTGATGAGTGGACGCCGGAGTTTGTGGTGGCTAAGTGGCATAACGACCATGCGGCGGCTATCAGCGTGAATGTGGACGGGGTGCCGATGTCTATCAGTCCGGTGGAGGAGTTTGCGCTGCGGGCGGGCGTGCCGCTGAACTATGAGATGGTGTCGCAGCGGTATGTTGATGAGCCGCCGGAGTGGGTGGAGCATGATTTGACTGGGCTGATACCGGATGTTGTGCCGGGGGCGCTGATGCGGCGGCACACGGGGGCTGAGGTGGAGTACGCGCTGGAGTTGGCTGAGCGCGGGTTTGGGTTTTTTGGGCATGGGCATTGGCATGTGGATCATGACGCCTTGACATATGAGCAGGCGTATGAGTCGTTCCGGGCGTGCTATGAGATTATGGAGCGTTTGGGGCTGGAGCCGGTGGCGTATGCCTATCCGCGCAGCGCCGGTCATGAGGCGGAGACGCAGCGGGCGCTGGCGGATGCGGGGTTTTTGGCGGGGCGGCTGGCGAACACGGCGCCGGGGCGGTCGGCGTTTATTGGGGCTGACGGCGAGGGGGCGCCGGAGAACTGGTTTTATCTGCCGGCGATAACGATGGAGAGCTACGATGTGGCGGAGTGCGAAACCTGTGTGAACGATACCGAGGAGCTGCTGCCTATCTTGGATGAGGCGTTGGAGCGGCGGGCTTGGATTATTCCGGTGTATCACAATGTCGCCAAGATAGCGGGTTGGGGGCCGTATAGGTGGGAGCATTTTCAGGGTGATATGCGGGCGATAGCGGCGCGGGATTTTTGGGTTGCGCCGATGGGGGATGTGGTGAAGTACATAAGGGAGCGGGAGCGGGCGGTCGCGACGGCTACGGCTGAGCGGCGCAATGGGTTGACGGCAAAGATAGAGGTTACGCTGTCGGACGGGTTGGATAACGAGCGGTTTGACCAGCCGCTGACGGTGGGGTTCGCGCCGCCGCCGGATTGGGCTGGGCTGCCGGTTCGGATAACGCAGGACGGGGGGTATGTGGGGTGGGCGCTGCCGCGCGAGGGGGATGATGGCGCGGATGGCGCAATGCTGGCGTCGCTGCTGCCGAATGAGCGGGCGTATGAGCTGCGGGCGTGGTATCCGCCGCGGAATATCGTGCGGCGGGATAGCCCGAATCCGCTGCTGACGGCGTATGTGCGGGCGCGAGCGGGGTGGTTCGGGGAGCCGGTTGCTCGGTCGGATTTCGATGTGTATGTGGATGACACCCCAGGGGATAGGGCGCTGGTGTATGTGCGGGAGCCGTGCGCGGAGGCGGATGTTGCGGGGGAGTTTTTCCTGCGAATCACGCCTGAGGATGCGGGGGATTTGCCGGCGAGCGCGCGGGGGCGGGGGTATGTGGAGGAGGGGTTTGGGTTTGGGGAGGTGGGGGCGCTGGTGGATTTGCGGTGCGTGGCGAGGGTGGGGTTGCCGGGGGACGGGGCGGCGTGGGTGGGGACTGGGGAGGCGGGGAGGTGGGAGGTGGGGTTTGGGGTGGAGTGAGGGGGGCGACGGGTTGGCGGTGATAGTGGCCGATGGCAAAGGGCGTATAGGGGACGCTACTTTTTGTAAAAAGTAGGCAAAAACTTTTGGGTGAAGGTGGGCAAGGTGAGTTTGGCGGATGGTTACGCGGTCGAAATCGAAGTGCGGGGCGGCTGTTGGGCTACTGGTTGCGTTGGCGATCTAGCTGGGCGCGTAGTTCGGCGATCTGGGCATCGGCGGCGGCGCGTTCTTGCAGCCGGGCGGCGCGCTCTTGCGTGGTCTGTGCCTCGGCTGCCTCGCGCGCGGCTCGCTCTTCTCGCAATGTCTCATTCGCCTCCACCAAAGCCTAGCATCGTGTAGCCAGTGATAGGGTCTTGCGTGGCGAAGTGGCGGCCGTCCCAGCGGATGTTTATCCCCATAACCTCGCTGTACGCCCAGACAACGAAGCCGTCGTAGTCCGTCTGTAGCCCAATGCGGCGGTACTTGCCATCCACATGATACTCGCCCACGAGGGGATCGCCGTAGCGGTCGCCGCCGGATGGGTCTAGTCGCCAGTATTCGGCTATGCCAAGCGATGCGTAGCGCTCGCGCTTGCTTGTGAGGTCGGCGCGAGCGGTGTGTTCTGACGCCACCTCTATGACTACATCGGGGGGCTTGCCTATTTCCCAGATTAGGTAGCCATTTTTGAGTTCTACGTCTTCCGGATTGACGCCGATGGCGACCATGCAATCGGGGGAGAGCTTGGCGTTCTTGTTGGCGGGATCCCAGCAGAGGTATGCCTCGCCGGTTACCAGGACGTCGGGGCGGTTGCTGAAATGCCCCTCTATCATCGGGAGGATGCGGGTGATGGTGGGGATTTGCTGCATAGCGTCCTCAACGGGTTCGGTGTCGGGGAGATAGTTCCAGTATGGGTGATGTTGGTCGATGGGCGCGGCATGTTGCGGAGGCGGGGCTACGCCGTTTTGGATGGCGGGGGCAGTTGTTTTGGCAGTGGTCATGGTTCGCTCCCGTGAGTGGTTGCGGGTGATGCCGTGTTTGGTATATTACCATTAAATAGCGGCGGGTGTTAAGGATTCGAGGGCGCGAGGGCGCGGTTAAGGGCGCACTGGGAATCAAGACGCGGCTGTTCTTCGCTGAAGTTATGCCCCTGTATTCTCACCTTGCAGCGCTAATATGACATGCTTGCTCTAAACCGCTCCGAAACAAGCGAAAGACAGGTGACGCTATGGCGAAACCAAGTGTGTACAGACACGATGGCGCTATGTTCAAATGCGGCTCGAACCGGGGCAAGAAAGACGGTCATTCGCGCGGCAAGCGGCAGTGCAAATGCAACCAATGCGGCAAAAAGCGTCAAGAGGGCGCAAAGCATCGGTTCACCGATGAGCGGAAAGAGCAAGCGGTGAAGATGCGCGCGGAGGGGATGAGATTGTCGGCAACCGCCCGCGTGATGGGCGCGAGCGTAACCGCGGTAAGCGAGTGGGTCAAAAAAAGGGGACGTTGGCGAGAGAGCGTCTGACGAGGTTTCTGGCGTGGCGGACAAGTGGCAAGCGGGATAGCGTCCGCGCGTCTATTATGGCGTTTGATGAGATGTGGACATACTTGGGGGTAAGGCGTGGCGAGCGGCGTCAATACCTGTGGATATGGGCTGCGGTGGTGGAAGAGCCGAATGGCGTCCGCTGGCGGCTGCATGAGGTGGGCGGCAGGGAAGTGTTGGCGTTCTCGCGCTTGTTGGGTTGGTTGCCGGGCGTTGATAGGTATGAGACGGACGCCTATCCGGTGTTACGAGTGGCTACCGCGCGGCCGGCATGCGATAGGCACGGGCGGAGCGGTGAACCAGATGAGGGGTTGCGCTCTAAGTTGCGAAGTAAGTTGAACAGGCTTGTGAGGAGCGCAAAGGGTTACAGAAAGAGAGTGGAGATGCTGAAACATCCGCTGGCGATAGCGTTTGAGGAATGCTTGAATCAGTCCATCAAATCTATTAATACTGCAAGGTGAGAATACCCAAGCCCCCCTCCCGCCTTTGCCCCCGCCCCTCCATCTGCGCTATACTTACCCCCTATCCCTTACAAGCCCATACAAGCCACAACGAGGTCTCCCATATGCGATTCGGCTCATTCATCTTACCGGTCAGCCAAAAGCCCGCCAACGACGCCCGCGTCATCCACGAAACGCTGACCGAGATTGAGCTTGCCGACCGCATCGGCATCCACACCGCTTGGCTCGCCGAACACCACTTTGACGGCGCGGTGGCATACGCCGACCCGCTTGTTATGGGCGCCGCCATAGCCGCCCGCACAAGCCGCATCAACATCGGCTTTGCAGTGGTGGAACTCGCGCTACACCACCCGGTTCGCCTTGCCGCCCAAACAGCGCTTGTGGACAACCTCAGCCGCGGCAGGCTTATTGTCGGCACAGGGCGCGGCTCCGCCTTCAACCACTACGAATACATCGGCTTTGGCATCACGATGCAAGACGGCGTCAGCCGCCTGGACGAGGCGGAGGCGCTGCTTGTGAAGGCGTGGACGGCCGACAACCTGCATCACAAGGGCGAGCATTGGGAACTCAGCTTTCCCGTGTTGCGCCCGCGCCCCTACCAGCGCCCGCATCCGCCGCTAGTGCGCGCCTGCCTCGGCGAGGCGTCAACCGTCGCAATGGCGAAAATCGGACGCCCCGTAATGCTAGGCATCCTGCCCGACGCCGACCTCGCAAACCGCTTTTCGGCATACCGCGCCGCGATGCTCCAAGCCGGACACGCCGAACCCGACGCCGAGCGCGCCCTTGACCAATGCTGGGCGTCCCGCAACATATTCGTCGCCCCGACGCGCTCCGAGGCGCAAGAAATCGCCGCCGCCGGATTCGCCCGCGAGCGCAAGCACTTCACGGACGCGCGCGTCAAATTCAACCCGCCCGAATTCGCCCCCAAAACCGGCAGCGACATCACATCCGACCCCGACAACCTCGCCCAATCATTCATAGCCGGAACGCCTGCCCAAGTCGCCGACCAAATAGCCGCGATGCGCGACGCCGGCGCCCGCAACATAATGTTCAAATTCAACACCGGCGAAATGGACGCCAAGCAAGTCCAGGCGTCAATGACGCTGTTCGCCCAAAAGGTAATGCCCTTGTTTTGCGATTAGCAGTCCGATTGAGCGTTGTGTCATTCCGATTCCTGTGGGGCGTTATGCGTTTATTTAGCGCCGCAAGCGGATCGGCGGAGCTAGGGGCTGCGGGATTTTGGGGGATCGTTGTCATCAGGGGCCGCGTCGGGGTTTTTCGCGCGTAGGCGGTTTTGGATTATGGCTTGGCGTTTTTGGAAGTTCGCCTCGGCGATGATGGCGTCGTAGATTTGGGCGTGGGTTAGGTTTTGTTTGGGGATGCCGGCGGTTGAGTGGTGGTTTTCCAGGGCAGTGTCTAGGTCGACTTGGGGGTGGCGGGCTAGGGCGTTGGCGACGGCGGTTTCGCCGCGGGTGGTGGGGGTGTCGGGGACGGGGGTGGGCGTGTCAGTATCAGCGCTGACGTCCTTAGTGGTGTCTGTGTTGTCGGATTTGGTGGCGTCTTTGGCGGCGTTGTTGCCGGTGTTGGCGTTGGTTTTCTTGGCGGCTTTCTTTTCCGTTTTCTTGGCTTTCTTTTGGGCTTTCTTGGCGGCTTTGCGGTCGTTGGCGTCGGCTTGGCGTTGCATTTCTTCGAAGACGGTTAGGACTTCGGCTTTTTGCTCTGGGGTGAGGTCGGTGGCGGCGGATTGTTGGCGTTGGGCTAGGAGGCGTTCCGCATCGCGGCGCTCTTTGGCGTGGAGGTCGCGGAAGAATGTGTCTATCGCCTCGGGGGTTATATGCTCCCAGGGGATGTCGGCGCCCATGCGGCAGAGTTCGTTGAGCGCCCAGAGGCGGTGGGTTTGGGTGAATGGGTCGGTTATGATGGCGCCGTAGCGGTCGGTTTTGTCGTTTTCTAGGATTTCGAACATGTAGCGCGCGTAGCCCATGCCCTTGTCCATTGACAGGCGCATTTCGGTTCCCAGCTTGCTGTTGAGCATTTTTTCTTCCATAGCGGAGGTCTGGGCGTAGGCGTAGGGGTTGCGGCTGCCGATGCTGCGTTTCATCATTTCTTTGAGCGCGGCTACTTGGTGGTGCGGGCGGATCCGGGTGGCTTTTTGGTATTTTTTTTCGTCGGGGTTGGCGCTTTCGAATACCGGGCGCGGGAATAGGATGTTGTAGTATTCGGTTGCGAGGTCGCGGCAGTCGTCGGTTTTTTCGCGTATGTACGCGCCGATGGGTTTGTTGATTATCTGCTTGAGCGTGACTTTGGGGGTTTTGGGTTTGGGCATATCTTCTTCGCGGACGACGCGGGCGGGGGATCCGGGGGTGTCTTGGGGGAGTTGACCGCTCATAATGGCGAGGTCGCGGGCGGCGTTTTGGCGGTGGTGGTGCTTGGCGTCGGGGTATTCGCCTTGCACGGTGTCCCACATGAATTGGATGAGGGCGTCGCCGTCGTGGGTGAGTTGGTTGACGCGGCGGGCGATGTTGTGGCGGACGCGGTCTTGTTCGGACAGCATCTCTGACCGCGTTATGGGTTCGCGGGTTGCGGTTGTCATGTTTGTTTGCCTCCAAGCCTCCCCGCCGCCGGGGCCCTACTTTTTTAGAAAAAAGTAGCAAAAAACTTTTGGGTGGGTGTTTGATAATTTGTTCTGGTATAAGAATAGCGGGGATGGTAGGGCGGTGTCAAGGGTTGTTTTCAGATTCAGGACGCTATCGCGCCGCGCGGCTTGTTTGGGGCAAGGCGGCATTGTATCTCGCTTTCGTGTTAATATGATGATTGCGCGTTGGCTGGGCCGGCGGATGATCGCCGGCGTAAGCGTTATAATTATCGCGCGTGGGCGTTTGTACGCATTGCGAATAAGCGAAATACCAAGAGATAAGAAGGGGTTTCAATATGCTGGAACGGTTTAAGGTGCCTAAGGGGGATGAGGTTAGGGTTCCGATAGAGTCGCTGTCGGAGGTTATTCAGGCCATCTTTGAGAAGATGGGGGTTTCGGAGGCGGATGCGGTTGAGGCGGCGGAGGTGCTGTCTATGACGGATCTGCGAGGGGTGGAGACGCACGGGGTTTCCAATATGCTGCGGGCTTATGTTACGCAGTACACTAGCGGGCAGGTGAATCCTACGCCGGATTGGCGCGTGGAGCGCGAGACTCCCGCCACGGCGGTGATTAACGCGGATAAGGGGCTGGGCGTGGTGCTGGGCAAGCGGGCGATGAATATTGCGATTGAGAAGGCGCGCAATGTGGGGATCGGGGTGGTTACGATGAATAACGGCGCGCATCTGGGCGCGGTTGGGCATTTCTCGATGCTGGCGGCGCAGCAGGATATGGTGGGGATGTGCGCGACGTCCGCGGGCAGAGGCGTTGTGCCGACGTTTGGCGCCGAGGGGCGGTTCGGGACGAATCCGATTTCCATAGCGGCGCCGGCGAATAGGGAAGCGCCGCTGCTGTTTGACGCGGCGACGTCGCAGATAGCGGGGAATAAGTTCTCGCTGGCGAGGCGCGTGGGGTCGGATCTGCTGCCAGGCTGGGTTACGGACGAGCAAGGCAACCCGATTATGGAGGAGATGCCGGTTCCTGAGGGCGAAAACGTCAGTTACGGCAATCTGCTGCCGATGGGGGGGACGAGGGAAAACGGGTCGCATAAGGGCTACGGGTTCCTGATGATCGTGGATATACTCTGCGCGTTTATGTCGGGGTCGGTGCCGGCGGTGTTGGACGACGAGTATTTCCAGACGGGGTACAAGCACTACTTCGCGGCGTATGACATTGCGTCGTTCACGGATGTGGACAATTTCAAGAGCAATATGGACGAGATGCTGCGGACGCTGCGCGAGACGCCGCCGGAGCCGGGCAGCGAGCGGGTGCTGTATCCGGGGCTGTCGGAGTATGAGGAGGAGCAAGACAGGCGCGCCAACGGGACGCCGCTGCATACGGAGGTGGTGGGCTGGTTCGGGGAGATCTGCGAGGAGCTGGATATACCGCGATTGCGGACGTATTAGGGGATAGCGAGAGAGCGCCTGCCGCGTCTATGGGCTTGGACGCGGCGGGCGATATTTCGCTGAGCGAATGCCGGAGGGCGATTATGGGCAAGTTGGACGGCAAGGTGGCGCTGATTAGCGGAGGCGCGCGGGGGCAGGGCGCGGCGGAGGCGCGGCTGTTCGCGCGGGAAGGGGCGAAGGTCGTGCTGGGGGATATTCTGGATGATCAGGGGCGGCAGGTTGAGGCTGAGATAAACGAGCTGGGCGGCGAGGCGCTGTATGTTCACCTGGATGTTACAAGCGAGGCGGACTGGCAGGCGGCGGTTCAGGCGGCGGCGGCGGAGTACGGCAGGCTGGATGTGCTGGTGAACAACGCGGCGATTATCATAGACAGGGTTCCCATAGAAGAGCGGACGGCGGCGGAGTGGGATAGGGTGTTTGAGGTGAACGCGAAGGGGGTGTTTCTGGGGACGAAGCACGCGATACCTGAGATGCGAAGGGCGGGCGGCGGGTCTATCGTGAACATATCCTCGGTGGCGGGGATAGGGCAGAGTTTGCATCAGGAGCCGGCATACGCGGCGAGCAAGGGGGCGGTTCGGATATTCAGCAAGGTAACGGCGTCGCAGCACGCGGCGGACGGGATAAGGTGCAATTCGGTGCATCCGGGGCCGATTGATACCGATATGCTGGCGTCAGCAATGGGTGATAGGGCGCGGCTGGAGTCGCGGCTGGCGCGGGTGCCGATGAATAGGATGGGGACGGTGGATGAGATAGCGAAGGGGGTGCTGTATCTGGCGTCGGATGATTCGTCGTATGTGACGGGGTCGGAGTTGGTGATTGACGGGGGGGCGATTGCGATGTAGAGAGTGTGTTGTGGGTGTGCGGCGGCGCAGGGATCGCGGCAATATCTCAACATCTCAAAGGCAAGTCAAAGGGCGATGCGCGGTAGGGGCGCGGCGACGTCTTAATGTCTCAAAATATCCAAAGGGCAAGTCAGAGGGCGAGGGGCGATGAATAGGAATTTGCGTGTGGGGCTGCCGGCGATGGCGCTGGTTTTGGCGGTGGTTGCGGGGGCGCTGTATATGCTGAGCGCGGCGGCTGAGCGGGCGGCGGGGGAGGCGCATGAGCTGCGGTATCGGTCGTATCTGCTGGCGGATGAGCTGCGGCAGTCGTCGGATGATCTGACGCGGATGGCGCGGACGTATGCAGTTACGGGCGATGCGCGGTTCGCGGAGTATTTTCAGCGGATCTTGGATATTCGCAGCGGGGAGGCGGCGCGGCCGTTGGGCTACAACGGGATATATTGGGATCTGGTGACCGATACGGGGCAAGCGCCGCGCGGGGACGGGGAGGCGATTGCGCTGCGGGCGTTGATGCGGGAGGCGGGGTTCACGCGGGAAGAGTTGGATTTTCTGGCGAGGTCGGAGGATGAGTCCAATTTTCTCGCCGATATTGAGATTAGCGCGATAAACGCTATGATGGAGTTGAGCCGGCGCGAGGAGTCGGGCGGCGGGTTCGGCATATTGCGGCTGCTGGAGCGGATTGTGGGGGATGGGGATATGGTGGAGATTCACAGGGATCAGCAGGCGGCGATAGCGTCGCTGCACGGGGCGGATTATCATCGTGAGAAGGCGCTGATTATGGCGCCGCTGAATGACTTGTTCGCGGGGCTGGATGAGCGGACGGCGGCGGCGATAGAGGGGCATCGGGGAAGGGCGGGGACGCTGCGGTGGGCGGCGACGGGGGCGCTGGCGGGGGCGGCGGCGCTGATGGGGGCGCTGGTTGTGGTGGCGATACGCAACAAGGATGTTGGGGAATAAGGTGGGGCTACGCTACTTTTTGGAAAAAGTAGGCAAAAACTTTTAAGTGGGGGAGCAAATGGGTATGTGGGGATGCAAGGCGGGAGGCTTGACAAGGGTATTTACTAGGATACAATCAGGCGGCAATCAAGACAAGACAGATAGGGAGGTCAGGAATGAATGGGGCAGAGCTGAAGGCTAGGGTTCAGGGCGGGGGGATTGTGTATGGGACGATGATTAGCGTGGGGCGCAATCCGCGGTGGACTAGCGCTTTCGCTAATTTCGGGATTGACTATGTGATCATAGATACCGAGCATTCGCCGCGGGGCCGGATGGATGTGGCGGATTTTATCGCGGCGTTCACATTCAGCGGGGTGGCGCCGATTGTGCGGGTGCCGATACCGGATTCGCATTATGTCACGATGGCGCTGGACGCGGGGGCGCAGGGGGTTCTCGCGCCGTACTGCGAGACGGTGGATGAGGCGAAGGAGGTGGTGGGCGCGGCGAAGTGGCGGCCGCTGAAGGGGGCGCTGGTGCGGCGGGCGGTGGATGCGGGCGAGTTTCCGAGCGCGGCGAGCAAGGCGTATCTGGAGGCGCGCAATCGCAATAATGTGTGCATCATCGGGATTGAGAGCGTTCCGGCGATCGAGAACCTGGACAATATCCTGAAGGTGAAGGGCATAGACGCGATATTCGTGGGGCCGAATGATCTTAGCATCACGCTGGGGGTTCCGGATCAGTACGACCACCCGGCGTATGAGGCGGCGCTGCGGGAGATTATCGGCAAGTGCCAGGCGGCGGGCGTGCCTACGCTGATACATCATCAGACGGTCGAGCTGACAATCAAGTGGCTGCGCGAGGGGGCGCGGTTTGTGCTGTACAGCAGCGACGCTCGGAGTCTGCATAACGCCTATCGGGGCGAGTTTGGGGCTATCAAGGCGGCGGGGGCGGAGCTGGGCGGGGAGGCAGCGGGGGATGTGGGGGAGTCGGAGGAGGTGATATAGGGGGGTGGGCGTGAGCGGATAAGGGCGCGGCGGCGTTTCCACATTCAAAGCCGTTTGAAAAGAAACGCTGCCTGCCCCAGGGTGCTGGCGGGGGATGCGCTTGGCGGCTAGTCGGGGGGGCCGGTTTTCTTGGCGGCGGTTACGGTGGGCTCTTTGCACCACTGGAGGCGGAATATCGCCAGTTGCTCTACGGCGGCGTGGTCTAGGTTTAGGACTTGGGTTAGCAGGCGGCGGTCTAGGTCTTGGCGGACGGGGTCGCGCCATGATTCGTTGGCGGGGAGCATTGGCTTGGCGCAGAGGTCGTCGAAGATGGCGGCGGCGGCGGCTGTTTGGGCGGGGGTTAGGTTGGGGATGTCTAGGGCGGGGATGCTGGGGATTGCGGTTACGGTTGTGCCGCCGCGCCCGTCTTGGCCTCTGTCGCTTTCAAGCCAGTAGATAGCCATTCCAAGCGCGCTGTTTAGCCAGACGCATAGCGCCTTTTCTTGCTCAGGGGTTTGCATTTGGAACGCGGGCCACATAGAGCCGCCAAGCGATTTTTGGGCGGTGTAGGCTGCGACGGTGGAGTTGGCGTTGAATTGGAAACGCGCGTTGATATGTAGATGGGTAGCGTTGTTCCACATTGCGCGGGCGGCTGCGCGGCTGCCCTCTCTGACTTCGCCATTGCTGTCAGGGCGGGTTAGCATAGATTTCTGCGGATCTTTGCCCTTTTGCGCCGCTTTTCCTATCGGGTAGTGATTCCAAAGCATTGGATATTCGCTGCCGGCGGGGCAGCCATCACGCCTGATAAAGGGGCCGCGCTCAACAATATCTCTGTGCAAGGGGCCTACGCTACCCAGATTTCCCAGAGTTGTCATAGAGATGGGAATATCACATTCGCTTTGCGGCAGCCTTAGCGCGCCTTGCGCCAACATTCGCGTACGTTCTATGAGACCCGAATTGGCAATTCGGAGCGTAGTCCACCTGCGGTTAGACTGTATATTTTCCAGTCTAACAAAGCCGACGCTGTCGTCGCCGATGTGAATTAGGCCGCTATCGCCCGGTTCTTGCGCGGCGCGAATGGCGGCTTTTATGGCGCGGGCGGTTTCTTGGGCGGCTAGTTTGGTTTTGGGAATTTCGGCGAGGTTAACGAAATGGGCTAGGCAGCGCGGCGCGCTTTGCGCTCCGGATGCAAGGCTTTGGGCGATTACCATGCAATCGGCGAAATCGCTGTCCGCCGAAAACGCGGAGTCCCGCTTGCGCGGCTGGGCTACCGAAACGACGATGATGTTATGGTAATTCTCATAGAGCAGGTTTCGCAGACGTTGCCAACTATACGATTGACCTTTGCGCCGGTCGTAACTGCCGCCCATCATCGCGGCGGTGGGCAGGATTAGGGCTATGTGGCCGCCCGGCTTGACCATATTGTTGGCAATGGCGGTGAAAGCGGCGCCGAGACCGGCGTTTCCATCGCTGATGGTGTTCTTGCCGATAATGCGCTCTCTTTGTTTCATAAGCCGTTGCTCTTCATCGGTAGTTCCGAAAGAGGCAAACGCGGGATTTTTGGGATCCACATGATCGCTGCTGAACGGGGCGTGCTTTGTGGGCTTAGTGAATGGCGGGTTCATCACAACGAGGCTTTGGCTGAGCGGGGGCATATCCACTTCTATATTGGAACGCTCGCCTTGAGCGCCGAGAGAGGCTTGCTCATCTTGCGGCAATACAGATTGAAAGGTGTTTGACTTTATCTCAAGCAAGTCTAGCGAGCCTAGGCTGACGATTGGCTTGCCGCTGTTGTCGGTTTCTTTTTCGGGGTTGCCGTGGGCGTCTAGGATGACTTGGCCGTCCTTGTCCACTTTGCGCTTGCCGCCGAAGGGGAATAGGATGCAGCGGGTTGCGTCGTAGGTGACTTTGGGGGCGACTGAGGATAGGAGGGACGCCGTCAGGTGGACGCCGGCGGGCATAATGTCGCAAGCGGTGAGGGCTTGGCGCATCATATCGGAGTGGCAGGCGTCGGGGTCGCCGCCATGCAATCGGTGGAGGTCGCGGGCGCGCTGGTAGGCGGCTAGGATAAGGCCGCCGCTGCCGCAGGCGTAGTCGGCGATTGAGTATGTTCGCAGGGTTTCGGGGTTTGCCCAGTCTAGGTTTTCGGGGATGGCTAGGTGGGCGAGCAGTGTGGTTGCCTCAGGGGTGGTGTAATAGGCTTTGAGGGTTTTGCGGTCGGCGATTAGTTTTTGGAACACGGTTCCGGCGACGTCGGAGCGCTGGATGGCGTGAAAGATGTTGTCGGCGATATTCGCCATTTCTTCCAGCATAGTTTTGGCGTCGGGCGCGGGGATGTGCAGCAGCAGCTCTTTGGCTATGTGGAATATGGGCCAATAGTTGATGCTGAGGATGTGGTTGAATTCTTTGATGACGAGGGCTTTGGTGAGCTGATAGTCGGGCGTGGTTTCGCGGAGTTGGGCTAGGCCTTTGATGTTGTTGTGGCCGTCCAGGATTTGTTGGTATGCGAGCGCGTTGATGATGATGGTGGTGGTCATGTTGGCGGTTTGGCGGCGCGCCTCGCGGTCGGCGGCGATTTGTTTGGGGTCGTGGGATGGCGCGAGTGGCCAGGGTTGGCGGAGTTTTTCGGCGATTTTGACGCCGATACGCATATCGGGGTTTAGGCGGTCGGCGTCTGTGAGCATTTTGGCGGCGGTATCGGCGCCGCGGGCGAGTTCGTCGGCGGCGCGCTGCACAATGTCGGCGGGTTCTACGGCGGGGCGGATGAATTCTATGAGGGCGCTGATGTCGCCTTGGATAAAGCCTGACTGGGGAAATCGGGCGAATTCGGTGGGGGAGCTGCCGGTGTGAACGGCGTATTGGAGTGGGATGCCGCTTTCCAAGAGCGTTTCGGCGGCGTCGCCGTTGGGCGCGTCTTGCAGGTCTTGGGGGCTGTATATGCCGATGACGGTGTTGATGGTTGCGCCGCCGTATTGGGGCGTTAGGGTTCTGCCTAGCCGCTTGACTGCGTCCGGCTCTACTTGGCTTAGGACGTATTCGTTTTCCAGGATGATAGGCGGCTCCGGGGCGGGCCGCGTGATGAGGATGTCGGGGCGCTCGTGTGGGCTGTCTTGGAACACGCCGGTCGTTTCTTCGGAGACGTCCCAGTTTGTGTGGACGAGGCGCTTTCGGATGGCGCTGGCTATGCGGCCGTTGAGTTGGTCTTCCCGAACCATAGCAGGGTTGCCTTGCGCTAGTTTGGATGTTCGTGTGGGATTGCGGGGGAATGGTAGCATTAGTTTGGGGGATTTGCAAATGGGATTGGGGGTTGGCGCGAGTGGGCGTTGAGATGTTGGTGGATAGTTGTTATAATCAAGGGGCGCGTTTAGGGCGGGAGTAGCTCAGGGGTAGAGCATCTGCTTCCCAAGCAGAATGTCGTGGGTTCGAATCCCATCTCCCGCTCCACTTTTAGGGGCGGCGTTGCGGCGATTGCGGCGGCCGCTTTGTTTTTTCTGCTGCGCGAATATCGGGATGATGGCATACGCTTTAGCTTGGGGGAGGCGCTGTCGTGAGACTTGAGGGCAAGGTTGCGCTGATTAGCGGAGGGGCAAGGGGGATGGGGGCGGTGGAGGCGCGGCTGTTCGCGCGGGAAGGGGCAAGGGTGTGCATCGCGGATATTAGGGAGGAGGAAGGGCGGGCGCTGGCGGCTGAGATTGCGGCGGCGGGCGGCGAGGCGATGTTCGCAAGGCTGGATGTGACTAGCGAGCGGGATTGGGCGGCGGCGGTGGACGCGACGGTTGGCGCGTATGGCGGGCTTGATGTTCTGGTGAATAACGCGGGGATATTTCATCGGGCGAATGTGGAGGAGACGAGCGCGGCGGATTGGGATGCGATGCTGGCGATAAACGGCAAGGGCGTGTTTCTGGGGACTAGGGCGGCCGTGCCGGCGATGCGGGCGAGCGGCGGCGGGTCTATCGTGAATATCTCGTCTATCGCGGGGATTATCGGGAGCGCGGGGTCAACGGCGTATAACGCCTCCAAGGGGGCGGTGCGGCTGCTGACTAAGTCTAGCGCGGTTCAGCACGCGGCGGATGGCATACGGGTGAATTCGGTGCATCCGGGGCCGATAGAGACGGATATGCTGGATTTGGTGTTTCCCGAAGAGGGGATGCGCGAGGCGAGGGCGTCGGGGATACCGCTGGGGCGCATGGGGCGGGCGGATGATGTTGCGAAGGGCGTGTTGTTTTTGGCGTCGGACGAGGCGTCGTATATGACGGGGAGCGAGTTGGTGATTGATGGGGGGCATACGGCGACGTAGGGGTGGCGGCGATTGGGTGTGCAAGCCGTGATTGGGACGCCGGGCGTTGCGCCGTCGTTTGATGCGGGTGCGTGGGCGTTTCTTGGATGGTTGTCGGGTTTTAGGGGGAACGCCGGGTGTTGCTTTTTTGGAAAAAAGTAACCAAAAAGCTTTTTGGTGGGTGGATTCATTCAGGGTAGGTTTTCCCGAAGTTGGCGTTAGGGGACGAATGGCGTGATTACTGCTGTGGCCGTTGGCAAGTCTAGTCTTGATGCGCTGCGTAATGCCGTGCAGTCGGCGCAGGGTGATGATCCTTTCGCGCAGGTTATTGTGGTGGCGGATCATTCGGACGCGGCGCGGTCGGTTCGGCATTGGTTGGGGTTGGCGGGGTCTATCAATGTGAGCGTGATGGGCAGGCAGCGGCTGGCGGGGATTATCGCGGCGCCGCTGTTGGGGGAGCCGGTTGAGGGCAAGCAGCGGCGGATGCTGACGCCTTTGCTGGAGTCGCAGGCGGCGCGGCGGGTGATAGACGATTTGCAAGCCGAAGACGGCGCGGATGGCGTTATCGCGTCATTTAGCGCGGCGGGCAAGCGGCAGTTGCAGCGGAGTTTGGTGGAGGCGTTTCGGCGGATGCGCGAGAGGGCGGGACGGGTTGAAGGCGATGATGACGCCGATGTGGAGCGGTTGTATGAGCGCTTTCGGGATATGCTGCGGGAGCGGGCGGATTACGATTATTATACGGCGGCGGAGTTGCCGGATATTGCGGCTGACGCTCTGGAGTCGCATTGGGGGGATGGCGGCGAGCCGGCGGTGGCGTATTATCTGCCGCGCCGGATGTCGGAGGGGGATAAGCGTTTGGCGTTGGCGCTGTTGGGGCGGGGGAAGTGCCGCGTGATTGGCGGGCTGGTGGGGGATGGGGATGCTGATAAGCCCGTATGCGATTTGCTGAGCGAGTTGGGATGGGATGGCGTGGAGGATGATGGCGCGGGCGCTAATCCGGTGGGGCGACTGGCTGACGCGGGCAATCTATCGGTGATAGTGGCGCCGGATCCGGGAGAGGAGGCGCGGGCGGTTATTAGGCGCATTGCCGCCGATAGCGAGCGGGATGGGTTGCCGTTTCATCGGGTTGCGATTGTGCATCCGCAGGCGGAGCCGTATGCGAGTTTGCTGCGGCAGGAACTTAAATTTGCGGATATGCCATTCGCTGGCGTGGAGCGGCGGACGCTGGGGGATACGCTGCCGGGGCGGTTGACGCTGGGGATAGCGCGGCTGGCGGCGGATTTGGGCGCGGATGGCGCGATAGAGCGCGAGACGCTGGCGGAGTGGCTGACGAATACGCCGGTGGCTAATCCGGATGCGGCGGGCGGGCGAGCGCCGGTTGCGGCTACGGGGTGGGTTGAGATTGCGCGAAACGCGCGCGCGAATGGCGGCGTGGCGCAGTGGGGCGGGCGGTTGCGGGCGCATGTGGAGAGCTTGGAACTGCGTTTGCGGGAGTTGAATGATGGGGCTGAAACGCAGGCGCGGGAGCGGCCGCTGGCTGAGAATTTGCTGAGGTTCGTTGAGGGATTGGGCGCTAGGTTGCGCGGGCTGGCAGATGCGAGGGATTGGAAAGCGGCGTCAAGCCTGTTGAAAGACGCTAAGGGCGCGTATCAGGCGCGGGGTGGCGATGGCGGCAGGGGCGGGGATGATGACCGGATGATAGACGATTTCATCCAAGAGCTGGCGCTGCTTGACGATTGGGGTGCCGATTATGACGCGGCGGCGCTGTTGGCGGTGGTATATGAGGGGCTGCAGCGGCGGGCGTCGGAGCGGGGAAGTCCGGTCGGGGCGGGGGTTTATGTGGGGCCGCCGGCGGGCGTTGCGGGGGCCGAGTATGACGCGGTGTATGTGGTGGGTATGGCGGAGCGGCTGTTTCCGACGAGGCCGCGCACGAGTTCTTGGCTGGATGTCAGCGCTGAGGATCGGCAGGCGGAGGTTGGGCTGCAGCGGTATGACTTCTTGGCGGCGCTGGCGGGGGCGGATAGGGCGACGCTGTGCTGTCCTGCGACGGTGTCGGGGCATCGGGCGGCGTATCCGTCGCGGTGGCTGATAGAGGCGGCGAATGTGGTTCACGCGGCGCATCGCGGCGAGGGCAGGCTGTCGTATGAGAATTTGACGGCGGACGCCGAGGGCAAGGCGTGGCTGGCGGTGGCGCGGTCGAGGGAAGAGGGTTTGCGGGATGTGGCTGCGAAAGATAAGGCGGCGGCGGATGACGCTGATTATAGGCTGACGCGGTTGGTGGATCATCCTAAGGCGAGGTTGGCGTCTCATGGCGCGATAGCGGGGGATTATCGGATGGTGAGGGCGCTTGCGGCGCGAAAGGCTAGGTTTAGCAGGGCGCTGACTGAGTGGGATGGGGTGGTTGGCGGCGATTTCGATAGGTTGCGGGCGATTGGCAGTGAAGATCGGATGCTGTCGCCTAGTCAGCTTGAGACTTGGGCGGCTTGCCCGTATAGGTATTTCTTGGGGCGCGTTCTGGGCGCGCAGGGCGCGGCGGATGAGGAGGAGGATGAGATTTCGCCGCTGGAGCGCGGGTCGCTGGTGCATAAGGTATTGGAGCGGTTCGTGGCGGAGGGCGGCGATAGCGGGGAGCGGCTGATGGCGCTGGCGGGGGAGGGACACAAGAAGGATTCGGAGGGCTATGCGCTAGTACTGGAAAATGAACAGAAACGGGAACGGGAACTGCTCATGGATCTGGCGGATGAAGAGTTCGCGGAAGCGGAACGGCGCGGTATCACGGGCTATCCGCTACTGTGGGAGATGGAGAAAGAACGGATCCGGGCTGGGTTGAATAATTTCATAGTAGCCGAGCATAACTACAAAAGTCAGATTCTACACATGTATAAGGCCCTTCTGCCAGGATGCACAGATAAGTGTATGGGTTGCGCTGGCATTATAGCCGCATGCGCGGAGTCAAGGGCAGAAGTGCCGTTTGATGAACTGAAAGTGCACGTGGAGGGCTTAGGTGATGTGTGGTTGCGCGGCAAGATTGACCGCGTGGATGTGATGGCCGACGGCAGGGTGGTGTTGGTGCGAGACTTCAAGACGGGCAATCCCGAGGCTTACACAGGCTCAAATGCGCTGAGTATTGGCAATGGACGCGCTTTGCAGATGCCAGTGTATTGGGAGGCGGCGAAGCGAATGTACCCTGATGCGCTTGTGAATGCGACGTATTGTTTCCCACTGACTATGTGGTATAAGCATACACACGGCGTACAAATGTATGGTGGCGCTAATGAGAAACGAGAATCGTTTCACACGGCGCTGCGACGCATCGTGGGGTCGGTATGGAACGGGGCTTTTCCGGCGACGCCCGAAAGCGATAGCGACGCTTGGGGCGGGACTAACTGCGGGTACTGCGATTTCAAGCGGTTGTGTCCAGCGCGGCGACGGCAGATATGGGAGCACAAGGCTGGAGACAAGCGGGCTAGGGCGTTCAATGAATTAGGCGGCAAGGCGGCGATAGATGTAGAGGGCAACGATGACGACGCGTAACGACGATGCGACGATGCGACGTATCACGACGGAGTTGGGGACGAACTTCGTCGTGGAGGCGGGCGCTGGCACGGGCAAGACTTATGCGCTGGTGAGCCGCGTGGTGGCTTTGGTGAAGGCAGGCGATCCGATGGGTGGCATCGTTGCCATCACATTCACAGAGGCGGCGGCTACCGAACTTTCGGAGCGGATCCGATCGCGTATGGAGCAGTTGCTTGACGACGAGCATCCCGATAACAAGAATGATGCGCTGTATCCTCTCAATAATGCCGAAAAGAAGAACGTAGCGCAGGCTCTAGGTGAGATAGACCAGGCGGCGATTCAGACGATACATAGTTTTGCGGCTCAGTTGCTACAAGAGCGGCCGATGGATGCAGGACTGCCGCCGGGCTGGTCGCCAATGGATGACATAGAGGGGGCGGAGCATTCGCAGACAGATGGGATCGGTGGCGCGAGCGAGCGCTAGGGGTGGATGCGCCGTCGGATCTGCAGGATGCGCTGCGGGGGTTGTTGCGGCAGAAGGTAGGGATGGGGAAATGGCGGGAAGCAGCTGAGGCGTTTAGCGGGGATGATAGGTTGCGGGATGCGGGTATTTTGGGCAAGGCTGACTTGGCGGCATTGGCGAATAGCACGATAAGCGAGCTGAGAGGCTTGGCCGCTTTGTGCGCTGATTCGTCGGACAGGTTGTATGAGCAACTTGAGTTGGCTATCAAAACGGTTAAGAATGTGCTTGAAGCGGCGGATTCGATTTCGGGTGCGGCCGCGGCATTGGCCGAGGGCGAGTCCTATGGCCTTAAGGTTGATTACTCAGGCGCAGTAGGAACACGGAATAACTGGTCGATTACTCCAAAGATGGTTCGGGATCGATTTCGTGAAGTAGGGCGGGCATTTCAGAACAGTGTCAAGACAGCGGGATTGCCCGAACTGCTACGCGATTTGCAGCGCGAATTCGCGGTGGAGTATGAGGCTGACCGCAAGGCGGACGGAGTGGCGGGGTTTCAGGATTTGTTGGTATGGGCAAGGGATTTGCTGCGGGATAAGGCGGATGCGCGCGGCTATTTTCAAGGGCGCTATTCGCGCATACTCATAGACGAATTTCAGGACACTGACCCGCTGCAGGCTGAAATCGCGTTTTATCTTGCGGCGACGGCGAGCGCCCCGATAGGCAAGGCTGATTGGTATGATTTGCCGCTGGAGGCGGGCAAGCTATTTATCGTGGGGGATCCCAAGCAGTCAATCTACCGATTCCGGCGGGCGGATATTGGGGTTACGCAGCGGGTTGTGGATAGCGGGCGGCTTGAGCGGCTGATAATAGTCCAAAACCGCCGGTCTCAGTCGGCGGTGGTAGATTGGGTGAACGCTGTGTTCGGGGAACTGATGGTTCAAGAGGGGGCGCAGGCGGTTCGGGATGGAGTTCAGGCGGCGTTTGGAGATTTGATGTTTCAGGATGAGGCGCAGGATGAGAGGGAGCAGCCGACGCAAGCGGAGTATATCCCGCTGAAGGCGCACGGCGAGCATCAGATTGGCAAGGGCGCGGTTAGGGTGTTCGGGGGCGCGTCGGGGGATAAGGCGGATGATGTACGCATACAGCAAGCAAAGGATGTGGCGGCTATTATAGGGAGAGTGGGCAATCTGAGTGTGTATGACAAGGGGAAGAAATGCGAGCGCGCGGCGGAGCGGCGGGATGTGTGCGTGCTGGTGCGGTCGCGGACGGGGTTGGGGATATTGGAGCGGGGGTTGGAGGATGCGGGGATACCGTATCGGCTGGAGGGCGGGTCGCTGCTGTTTGATACGCAGGAGGTGCGGGATATGCTGAATTGCCTGCGGGCGATAGACGATCCGACTGACGAGGTATCGGTGGTTGCGGCGCTGCGGTCGCCGGCGTTTGCTTGCTCGGATGTGGATTTGATGCGCTGGCGGGAATCCGGCGGCTGGTGGGATTATCTGGCGCGCGGGTTGGATGATAGGGCGCGGGCGGCGGAGTCGCCGGTGGGGGATGGGCTGGTGGCGCTGCGGGGGTATCATCGGGATAGGCTGGGCAAGAGTACGGCGCAGTTGATAGCGGAGTTCACGCGGGATAGGCGTTTGGATGAGTTGGACTTGGCGGAGGCTAGGCCCAGGGAGGCTTGGCGGCGGCGGCGGTTTTTGCTGGAGGAGGCGCGGGCGCGGGATGCGGCGGGGGCGAATACGCTGAACCAGTTCATCCGCTGGGCGGCGCGGCAGCAGGAAGAGGGCGCGCAGATTCAGCAGCCGGATATGCCGGACGGGGACGAGGATGCCGTCCGAATTATGACGATGCACGGCTCGAAGGGGCTGGAGTTTCCGATTGTGATTTTGCTGGGGCTTGACAGCGCTGGCGGCGGTTCGCGCGGCGGGGCGGCGGTTCAGTTTGATAAGGATAAGAATAGCGTGGAGGTTGCGTTCTCGAAAGATTTCAGGACGCCGGGGTATGACGCGCTGGATGAGGGGGAAAAGCGGCATTCGGAGGCGGAGGCGGTGCGGCTTGCGTATGTGGCGGCGACGCGGGCGCGGGATTATCTGTATGTCAGCTTGCATCACAGGGCGGTCGTTAAGGAGGGGGTTGCCGAACCTAACGATAAGGTGATAGCGGGGCTGATTGAGGGGATGTCGGGTGATTTGCCGCATAGTCGGTTAGAGCTGAGCGGGGCGCCGGCGTTGCTTGTGGGCGATGCGGCGGCGGATTCGGCGATTGCGGCGCGGGCTGATGATTATGACATAGACGCTTGGCGGGAAAGGCGGGCGGCGGCGATTGGGAGGAGTTCGGCGGCGCTGGCGGTTACGGCTACGCGGGTGGCGCGCAACGCCAAGGATCGGCCGGAGGACTGGGGGGATATTGAGGACAAGGAATCTGAGCCGGACGATGAGCGGCCTTGGCTGGCCGGGCGCGGCGGGACGGCTATGGGCAGCGCGGTTCATGCGACGCTGCAGTCGGCGCTGGAGTTGATGTCGCCGCGTCTGCCGCTGGATGCGGGGGCTGACTTGCGCGGGCTGGTTGCGGGCTATGACGCTGAGATTAGGCGGCTGGCGGATCGGCATGCGGCGTATTATGGCGTGTCGGACGCGGGGGAGGTTAGGCGGCTGGCGGGGGATGCGCTGGCGCACGAGGCGGTTGGCGAGGCGCTGCGGGCTAGGCGGCGGTGGAGCGAAATATCGGTGGCGGCGCCGCTTGAGGTTGACGGGCGTCAGGTGGCGCTGGAGGGCATCATAGACTTGCTGTATGAGACGGATGACGGGGAGCTGGTGATCCTGGATTACAAGACGGATGATGTTCGGAGCGAGCGAGATTTGGAGCGCAAGCGGGCGCGCTATCGGTATCAGGGGGCTTGCTACGCCTATGCGGTGGAGCGGGCGGCGGGCAAGCGGGTGAAGGCGGTGCAGTTTTTGTTCATACGGCGCGCGCGGGCGGGGGATGGGCTGCAGGAAGTGGATTTTCGGGCGTTGCTGGAGGAGTTGCCGGGGTTGGTTGGCGGCGCCTAGGGAAGGTATGCGCGTTATTCGGATGGGGCGAATTCAACGCGCCATAGGGCGGCCTCGCCGCTGACGAATTGGCCGGTGCGGATGGTGGCTATGGGGTAGGGGGGGAGGTTGGCTATGATGACGCATTTGGCGTCAAGGTTGACGCCGTAGCGGGGGAAGGCGAAGTCTAGGTTGGCGAATCCGTAGGGGCGGCGATCGGGGGGCAGGTCGGCGGCGGTGGCGGGTATGATGTGCAGGAAGAATCTGGCGCGGGCGTCGGATGGGGCGCAGGGTTCTTTGAGGTAGGTCAGGGCGCCGGGGCTGATGTATAGGTCGTAGTGGGATTGCGCGGCGGGTTTGCCGTAGTCGCCGGCGCGGATGCGGTTGTAGGCGGCTTGGTGTGGGCTTTCGGGCGCGGCGGCGTAATTGCGGTTCACGCGGAGTATGACGCCGTCGGATAGCTCGGCGATTGGCTGGAGTCCGGCGGTGGCGCGCAGGGCGGGGGCGGCGTAGTCGTAGCGGCGGTTGTTGCCGATGTCGAACCAGACGACGTGCGCGCCCTCGGATGCGCTCTCTATCCATGCCGCAATCTGCTTGCTGCCGGTGGTAGCGATAGGGCTGCCGGTATCGGCGCTGATTACGCCGGTGGGCATTCCGGCGGGCAAGATATTGTAGGCTGCATCGGCGGGGTTGTGGTAGTAGAGCATAATGGGGTAGTTGCTGTGAGTTTCGCCGATAAGGGGGTTTTGGTGGATGTGGCGCAGGGTATCGGATGTTGTCCAGGCTTTGGCGGCGAAGCCTCTATCGGGGCCGCCGGCGTTGGCGCGGGCGACGTCGCGGATTGCGGGGGCGATTTGGGCGGCGAGCCAGATTGCGAGGGCGGCGGATAGGGTTAGCGCAAGCGTGGTTTGCAATCGCGGCAAGGGCGGCCGTTGCGGGTAGCGCGAGTGGGCGGCGGCGAGCGCGTTGTCTAGGGCGACGGCTACGACGATTAGCAGGGGGACGTAGATGGGCAGCAGGTAGCGGGGCTCGATGCCGTGCCAAGCGCGGCCTAGCGCCGCGGAGGCGAGCAGCGCGGCTAAGTACGCCAGGGCGAATCCGCCGAATAGCAATGCGGGCAGCCGGTCGGCGGGCGGGCGGCGCTCGGTTGCGGGGGATGGCGGGCTTGTTCGCGGGGCGAATAGGCGCAGCGCAAGCAGGGCGGCGGCGGATGCGATTACGATGGCGAATATGGCTTGCAGGGCGATGTCGTCGTGGGGGAGCAGGGGCAGGTCGAAGTATGACCAGGCGGCGATGGCGGTTTGGATGTCGGCGAGCGCGTCGGGGAGGGAGTATTGCACGGGCAAGGGGCTGCCGATTAGGGCGCCGGTGGCGAGGTAGTTTCGGAGCAGCCAAGCCGCCATAGGCAGGGCGGTTATGAGGGCGAATATGGCGGCGCGCCGGGCGCGACGGGGGATTGCGGCGCCGGGGCGCAGCAACAGCGCGATGCCGGCTACGCCCACGGCGGCTATGCCTATGTAGCGCGTCTGCCATGCGAGGGCGCAGAAGGTTGCCGTCCATAGCAGGGCGGATGCGTTGGCGCTGTCTTGACGCAGGTAGCGGTCGGCGTTGATTAGGGCTAGGGTTGCGGCTAAGATGAAGGCGGTTTCGGACATAGCGAAGGATGCGATGTCGGCTAGGGGGATGGCGAGCGCTAGGGTTAGGGTTGCCCATATCGCAAGCGGACGCGAGGCGAGGCGGCGCAGCAGGTAGCAGCCCACCGCGAATATGGTTATGCCGAAGAGGGGCGCGTTGAGGGCGGCGGCGATTTGGGCGGGGTCTAGCGCGCCGAGGCCGGTTGCGAGCAGCAGCGGGTATAGGGGCGGGTAGAGGACGTAGGGATCGCCGCCGTAGTTGGCGAATCCGTCGCCGGCGAGCAGGCTGCGGGCGGCGGCGATGTAGTTGATGGAGTCGGCGTAGAGGCCGACGCCGTAGCCGATTTGCCGCGCCAAAGCGTGCGCCGCGCCTAGCAGGGCTATGGCGGCGATTAGCGGCGTGAGATTGTTGGGACGAGGCAATTGGCGTAGCGGTTGCGTCATTTGGGCGAATTATAGCATATGGGGGGATGCCGATTTTTGTGAAAATCAGCCGAAAAGTTTTTGGGTTTCGGTTTAGGATAGGGTATAAATTTTGTTCAATGCGCGGCTGGGTGTGGTAGAATAGACGCGGCAAAGTTTTTAACAATAATAGGGAATGGAGCTACACGGGGAGAGAATGAAGACACGAAAGTTTTTGACAGGAATGATGGCGGCGCTGCTGGTAGCGGCGATGGGCGCGGCGGCGCTGGCGGGTACGGCATACGCGCAGAATCCCACGCCTACGCCCACGCCGGGGCCTTTGCTTTCGGTGCCGCCGCTCCCGATGGCATTGGTGGGGGAGGCGGTGGGCGCGCCGGACGGGTTCAATCTGGTGGCGCGCATCGGCGCGTATGAGACGCAGACGGCGACGGTGATGGACGGCAGGTATCTGCTGACGGTGTCCCCACCCTCGTCGGCGTATCTGAACGAAGAGGTTCGGATATTTTTGGAGGGAGTGGAGGCGAATGAACGAATACCTTACAATCCGGGCACCAACCACTTCAACTTCGATCTGACATTCCCGCAGATACCGGAGGCTACGCTGACGCCCACTCCGGTGCCTGTGCTGCCGGCCACATACGAGGGCAGCATAGTGGTGGCGGGCTTTCAGGTTACGCCGGATATGACGCTGGTGGCGCGCGTGGGGGATTATCAGTCGGGACGCGCGGCGATATTGGATGGGGGGCGTTTCATCAATCTGGTGGTAATCCCGACCGATGAGGCGCTGATAGGGCTGCCGGTGGAGTTCTTCTTGAACGGCGTCCCGTCCACGCCGCCGGCGCATGGGGTATTCGAGCCGGGCGCGCGGCCGAATGTGTCGCTTGTGTTTGAGCGCGTGCCGCCGACTGCGACGCCTGTGCCACCCACTGCGACGCCCGTGCCGCCCACTGCCACGCCTGTGCCGCCTACCGCGACGCCCGTGCCGCCTACCGCGACGCCCGTGCCGCCCACTGCGACGCCGGTGCCGCCTACCGCGACGCCCGTGCCGCCTACCGCGACGCCCGTGCCGCCTACCGCGACGCCCGTGCCGCCCACCGCGACGCCTGAGCCGCCGCCGCCCACGCAGGCGCCGCCCACGACGGTTGTGGTGGAGCCGGAGCCTGAGAATGGCGGCGGCGCGTGCAGCGCGTCGGTTGGGATGCCATTCGGCGAGGCGGCGGGCAATGCGCTGATGTTGGTTGCGCCGCTGGCGCTGCTGGGGGGGGCTAAGCATGCGCGAAGTCGGCGGAGGAAGGCGGATGCGGCTAAGCGGGGGTAGTGGGGTGGGGATAGACTGCTAAGAGGAAGCGCCTCTCCTGCGTAGCGTGGGGGAGGCGCTTTTTGGGGATATGCGGGCGTATTGCGCTTGAAAGGTTATTGCATGCTCACGAATGTGTATATCGACGGCTTTAACTTGTATCACCGCGCGCTGCAGCGAGAGCCTAGGTTCAAGTGGATTGACCTTGCCAAGCTGTGCCGGACGCTGCTGCCCGCGCACGAAATAAAGCGCATACGATACTTCACCGCGATCGTTCACCGGCGGCCCGAAGATCCTCAGCAACAGCGCCGCCAGCTGATATACCTGCGCGCGCTGCGAACTATTCCCAACTTGGAGATACATTATGGGCAGTTCAAGAACCGCGTTATGCGGCGGCGGCTCGCAAATCCCGTTCCGGGCCTTGACGAGTATGTGAATGTCAGAACCACTGAAGAAAAGGGGACGGACGTGAATATCGCCACATACCTGATTATGGACGGGTATGACGGCGATTATGAGCAGGCGGTCGTTATATCCAACGACTCGGATTTGGCGCTGCCGATTAGGATGATGCGCGACAGGCTGAAACTTCCAGTTGGCGTTATTAACCCAAATCAGAACCAACAGCGCAACCCGATGCCGGTGGAACTCAAAGCGGCGGCGACTTTTCGCACATACATTAGGCGCAGGATGCTGAGGGACAGCCAGCTCCCGGATACGCTTGCGGACGATGCAGGCGAGTTCTCCAAGCCGCGCGTTTGGGTGTAAAAGCGCCCGATATTGAGAAATGCCGAAAATTCCGCTTGACAGGCGTAGCGGCGTGGTTTAGGGTGGATACATACCCCCCCTGTCCACTTCGCTGGCAGGGTTGAGTCCACCTTTTCGGAGGTGGGGTCTATCCGGAGGCTAACCGCGGAAGTAGTCTTCGCTTGCGCCTCTCCCGCTTTGCGCGGGGGAGGCGTTTGGGCGTGGGGCGGGCCGCGCGGTGCCGCCCTCAGGGCGCGGGGTGGGCGGGGCGGATGTCGGTTTGGGCGAAGTCGTCGCCTTTGAAGAGCAGGGGTTCGTCGGAGACGCTGGCGAGCGCGTAGGCGAAGCAGTCGCCGTAGTTGAGCGCGGCGCGGTGGTTGCCTTTGCCGAAGACGCGCCAAGCTTGTTGCGCCTCCCTCATCTGGGCAAGCGATACGGGGACGAGCGTGATGTTCAGCCGCTTTACCAAGTTTTCAAGCTCGCTCCTTATGTCGTCGCCGGAGCGGCCTTCCGCTACGATTGTAGCCTCCAAGTAGTTCGCCACGGACATCCTAGGATGCGCCGCCTGGCTTATCGCCTGATCATAAAGCGGAGCTTCCGGTTCGCGGTACAATATCGCTATGAGCGCGGATGTGTCTATTATCATTTGGGCGCGCCGTACTCGTCGTACATGTCGTCGATATACTCCTGGATGGAGGGGCCGGGGGGCAGGTCTTTGTTGACTCGCTCAATTAGGGCGCGGATTTCGGCTCGATTCTCTTCGGGGGGGATGGCCGCGTGGGCGCGGCGGCGCTCCTCATCCGGGCGCGCCAGCCATTCGCCGGGGAGGCGGCTGCGGAGCGCGATCATAACGGCGTCGGCGGGCGTCTCGCCGAGAAGATCGGCGAGTTCTTGCGCCATGCGGCAGGTCTCTTCGTCTGTGATGGTGAGCGTGGTTTCTTGGTCGGCGTTGGCGAGCGCCGTTTCTTGGTTGGCGTTTGTGAGCGTCATGGCGCGTCCTCCTTGTATTGCGGCATTGTGGCGGGTTGCAGCGCGAGATGATGTTGCAAGTGTAGCATATATTATCGGGGAAATCGGGCGACGTCGTATGGGACTTCGCCGCGCTTTAGCATTCGCTTTCGCTCGAAGGGGCTAGGGGGGCGCTCTTTTCGGTAGCGGTTGGTTATGGCGACCAGTTTGGCGTCGCGCTCTTCGGGGGTGAGGGTGTATTCCTCGCGTCGAACGGCCTTGCGCGCGCGATCCACATGGATGATGGCGAGCCAGTCGCGTACCGCGAGATCTACCGCGGCGGCGAGCGGAAATCCCGTCAGATCGGCAAGCTCGTGCGCCATCTTGATGGTCTTAGGGTCGGTTATGGTTATCGGCATTGGCGTGTCCCCCTCTATATGTGTATGCGGCATATGCGGCGGCGGGATGATTGCGCCCGCACACACAAGCATAGCATATCACGCGCCAGCCTTGCCGTTCCAACACACCCGTTTCGGCGAATGCCTAACCCGTTTTCAATTGACACCCAACCCCACGCGCGCGTATCGTTATCAACAATGCGCGAATTACGGGCGCAGGCAGGGGCGCAAGCGGCGCGATGGGCGCGATGCCGCGCAATCAGATGAGAGAGGGCAAGCAGACGAGCGCGGGACGCGCGCGGGCGCAGACTGGGGGGCGAAACGGGAAGTTTCGGCGCAAAACCAACCAAAATGCCAAAATTGCTAGGAAATTGCCCAAAATTGCCCGAAATTCGGGGCGCCCCGTAATACTCCCGTAATACTTCTGCGATATTATAGATGGTGGATGAGCTCCCGCGAACCTGCGGGGCGGCTTTCGCGGCGCGAATTGGGCAAGGCGGCTTAGGGCAATGCAAGGCCGGGCAAGGCGAATCGGCGCAGCCAACAATAAGCCAAGCGCAGCCGGCGCGAGCGAATCCGAGAGGGCTAACCCGAATATCCAATCAACCCAATCAACCCAAACCACTACCGGCAAACCAAACCATAACGAGAGAGAGAGGAGCATATGAACACGAGGCCGGGCGATGCGGTTCACGCCGCCGCCTACGCAAGACCGCCCAATCAGTAGCCAACCACAGAACGCAAGCAAGCAATACATGCGAAACAAGGAGCGAAAATTGAAAAAGACCTTAGGGGCAGTACTGATCGTTCTGGCGGCGATTATCGCCGTCGGGACTTTCGGCTCCCAATACATTAACTATACCGCGGAGGCCGCCGTGCCGCTGGCGACGCAGCCCGCGCTGAAGGCTGCCGACCTGGTCGACGGCAGCACCACGGATGTTACGACAGAAAGACCGCTGGTCGTGCGAAACGTTCCTACGGGAATCGATATTCAGGCGGCCGCTTGGACCACCAGGCACTGGACCGGCAACGCCGACGTGCGCGATTTCCTTACCCTAGACACAGGCGAGGAACTCCGCGTGCAGAGCGACTCGATGGCCGACGATGACATCGCGGTCGTTAGGACGCGAAACCACTGGCTAAACGCCGTCAACGACGACGCGCGGTTCCAAATAGCCGCAGGGACAGAGGTGGGCACCACGACTTTCAGCATAGAGCTCAAGACCTATGTGTGCGTGAGCGACACCGACCCCACCGATACCCAAGCGCCCAGTGACATTACCGTCGCGGTGCCGACGGGTTGCGCCTCCGGCTACGGCGACGGCGACGACGACACCGCCGCCGCCACCGATGGTCCTTTGGTGCGGGATTATACCGTGGAGATCCCCGTGCATGTGGGATACAAGCGGACGCCTACCGCCGACTTCACCATCGCCGCGATCAACATTAACGCGTCCGGCACGCCTGAGGCGCTTGACCCTGTGCCCACGACGCAGAATGTGGTTAGGTTCGCGGGGACGATTCAGGACAGCCATGTGGGCGAGCTCCCGCTGTTCTCTATGAGTTCGCTCACCGAAAACACGAGGACTGAAACCGCCACTCCGCATAGTAATGAAAACGACAGGCCCTATGTCGTTAATTTCCCTCGCGATAAGTTCCAGGGCCGTCTTTTCAGCTACAAGCTGACGGGCGCGACGACCAACACGGACGGCGAGAGGCTGCCAGAGGATGTCAGAGATCGGTATAGCGATTTCGCCCGCAATCTGATGGTCATGACCGAGTGGATTGACGAACCCGCCTCCGGCACAGTGGACTATGACGCGCATGCGGTCATACAGGTCAGGGACGGCGCGACTATGGAGGCTGGCACGTACAGCCTGTTGCTGACGGGTTCTGACGACGCGGACGCGGGCAAGAGCGCCACGATGCGGATCGACCTGACGGTAACGGCGAGCAACATGCCGCCTAAGGCGACGGTTGACGGCATGCTGGATGGGGAAGAGAAGACTACGCATGCGGTTAGCCTGCGCGAAGGCACTTCGATGGGCTACCAGTCGGGCGACGCCGCGACCACGGGCGACGACCCTGACGCGAACGTTGGCGATCCGCGCGTGCTGGCGGACTTCTCCGACTACTTCGTAGAGCCGGACAACCAGACGATGACGTACAGCCTAGTCGCCCGGACGGACGACGACAACTCCGGCAATGTGTTCGAAGTGGTCCCCGCAACCGGCGAGTTGAGGCTTAAGACGGACATTCCGGACTTCGCCGACGCGCCGTACATAGACCTTACGGTGGACGCCGATGACGCTGACGAAGACGAGCCTAAGGGCTACAAGTTCAGCGTAGAGGCGAGCGATGGGTCCGCGACGGACAGCATCGAGGTAACGGTTACGGTTACCGCGCGCGACACCACGGATCCCGGGGCGGTCGCTCGCGGCACGAACTTCACCATAGACGAGAATATGGCCGCCTGCACTATCCTGGGCGAGGTTCTGATAACCCTGCCCGGCGAGTCAGCTCCGGAGACGGGCGCGTACAACTCCGACATCGGCGGCGTCGAGGACGGGCTGTTCAATCTGAACGCTGCCCTAGATAGCCTCGATCCTGCCCTCCCCACCGGCCATCCTTGCCTCGAGGACGATATAACCGCCGCGAAGAACAACGAGCTGCGCGCGCTGGTTTCGTTCAACCATGAGGAGCGCGGCGAGTATCAGCTGACGATAGCGACGGACTCCGGCGGGACGATAGCGAACAGCGCGCCGGTTAATGTCACGATAAGGGACATCAACGAGGCGCCGATGCTAGGCGTATCGCCCACGGTTCCTAATGCCGAGGGTACGCCTGTGGCGCGTCAGTTCCTGCCGACGGTCGCCGCGGACGACGCGGAAACGACTACCCCCGCGCACACCATCATTCCCGATCCGCAGTACGCTGCGAATGTCAGCGAGAGCGCTGATGTAGGGACAGCCGTGAATGTGTGGGTGCCGGAGATGGACGGCGACGATCCCGCCAGGGATGACAACGACAACATCGACTTCCCGTCGAGCTCCGCTAGGGAAGGCGTGATGGCGTTTGACGAAGACGCCGGGGACAACGCCGGTCTGACCTACAGCCTGATGATGGCTGACGCTGACGGCGCGATAACGGACACCGCGTTCAGCGGGCCGTTCAGCATAGACAACGACGGCATGGTAACGGTGAGCGGCGCGTTGGATAAGGAGACCACCGGCGGCTATGTGCTGTACATAGTGGTAACCGACGACTACACGCCGACGGGCGAGGATGACACGCAGACCGCGATGTCTGACAACGCCAAGCTAACCATAAATGTGGTGGACGCCAATGAGCTGCCGTTCTTCGTGCGGGATGACCTGGACGGGATGAGCGCGGCGCAGGTAACGGCGTACTGCCAGCGGCCTGAGGATGAGATACGCCTAGAGGCGCTGCCGGCGATAACGATAGACGAGAACCCGAGGCCCGGCATGTCGTTGGCTGACTATGACGCCTGCGACGCGGACGGCGACGAGCTCACATTCGTAATCCGGTCTGAGGTGGACTCCACGCTGTTCGACCTGAACGAAAAGAGCGGCGCGCTGACGGTATCCTCTGTGGCTACTGAGGCGGCGAAGTTCGACTACGAGTCGAAGGCGACGTACTCGGTAGAGATCGAGGTAACCGACGGCGAGGCCGGTCAGGGCCAGGTTCGGCAGACCGTCAACCTGAATAACCTTAACGACAACGCGCCGGTATGGCAGACCGCTCCCGACGGCGATCCCAATTCGCTTTCGGTGAACGAGAATGTCTTGCGCGGCACGACGCTCGCCACCTACATCGCCACCGACGCGGACGGCGATCCGATAACCTACACGCTGAGCGGCGGGGACTCCTCGCAGTATCAGATAGGCGCATCCTCCGGCGTGTTGGCGACGCTCGCGTCGCTGGACGCCGATAGGGGCAACCTGTCCGATGCGTTCACGGTCACCGCGGATGACAGCGGCTCAACCCTTCGGGGCAGCAGCGGTTCGGCGCGGGTGGATGTGAGCGTGTCCATCAACAATGTTGACGACAGCATAAGCTCAATCCGGGTGCATCAGGCGAACCCTGTATTGGGGACGCATGGGGATCCGATGACGGCGTTGGCTGACCGCAAGACGACCCTTAGGGCGACGGTGCCTGAGGCGCCGAATGACTTGCCGGCGACGGCGGGGACTGCGGTGACCAAGTTCATCAGCACGGGGAACGCGCGCTGGGGCAGCGTGCTGCGGATAGCGGTACTGGCGCAGTCGCCGGACGCGCAGTGCGGCAACGGCAACCAGTGCGTATTCATCGACCTAGAGGGCGATGATTCGGACGACAAGCTCAAGCTGATGGCGTATCGCACGGCGAGCCGGGACAACCAGTTCGTCGCGGCGGTGATGCCCGTGCAGGCGTCCACCGACGCCACTCCGGGCGACGGCGGCGTCTATAAGCACACGGATGGCGGCGTGCCTCAGATCCATGTTGAGGAAGAGGACAGCCTCCGCATCAAGTTCGGCAATCTTAGGGACAGCGTCGTGATAGACAACGAGGCGCCTGAGTTCACGAACTTCCTGCCTGAGCACGAAGAGTCGCTTGACGACGACGAGGTGGACTACACCTTCACGATTTCGGACGCCATATCCGGCATCCCGGATCCTGAGGATCTGCCGGACACGGACGGCGACGACAACTACATGTCGGTGGTTGGGCTGGTTTCGTCTAGCCAGTGCGCCAATGTGCCTGCCAACTACAGCCCCTCGCGCGGCGAGACGGATCTGCGGCGGGGCAAGAGCATGGTCGCCAACACCAACCTGTTCGAGGGCGAGTCGCTCTGGTGCGCCGGCAACGCCGAGGTTCGCACGATCCAGGACGACAAGGACTTCGACGAGATAGACAACGGGTTCGACGTAGAGACCACGGTGGTCTTGCCTGAGAACCGCATCTCGTACGTGACCTTTATCGCCTGCGACGCGGCGGGCAACTGCGTAGCCTACGATCCGGACGAGAACGACCGGGCGGAGGCCTTCGCCGAGATCACGGTCGACACCGTTGACCCGACGATAATGTTCGCGCGCACCGGGGTAACCTGGGACGCGTCGGACAACACCTACGACGACGACCGCAACTACATCCAGGTCATCTTCGATGACATAAGCGACCTGAACCCCGACACGATCGAGCAAGACGACTTCGTGGTTGACGGCCACACGGTCGTGCGCGTGTACTGGTACGACGACCCGGACGACGGGGAGGCGGGCTGGGACAACGCGGCGGGCACCGACACGCGGTTTGACCGCGGCAATCGCGCCTACCGCCAGATAGCCAAGTCGGTATTCCTGGAGCTGGAAGAGGATCTGCTGCCCGACGCCACGCCCGACGTCAGCGTAGTCCCGAATGGGCTTGAGGACGCGGCTGGCAACGAGCAGGACGACGACGAGCAAGAGGCTGACGACTGGATCGCCCCGGCGTTCACGGTGCAGTCCATAACAAGCCCGCGCGAGACCACGCGCGACAACGTGCTGGTTGGCGAGGACGAAAAGGTAACCATAATGGTTACCTCCGACGAGCGCATAAGCACGACCAAGCCGCTGGTAGATGTCAACTATGTGAACGCGCCCGCGGGCTGCGTTGACAGGAACGGCGTCATAACGCGCAACAGGGACAGCTCGGCTAGGGCCGACTGCGCGGTAAGCGCGCGCGGCGCCAGCCTGAACAGCGTCATCACCAAGGACGGCACGAGCGAGTGGACGATAGTCGTGGACAAGCCGTCCGCGACCGGCTACTACAATGTGTACATCTACGGCGACGACCGCTCCGGGCAGAACAACCGCGGCTCTGAGGGCGTAGCGCCCGACAAGATAGCGGCGGACTTCTTCGAGAAGGACGGCGACGTCAACGCGGACGACGCTGTGTACTTCGAGGGCGACGTTCAGCTGCCCAAGCCGAGGGTAGTGGTCAGCGGCGAGCATGCCGGCGACACGGAGCCTGAGGTGGAGCAGAAGAGGCCGCTGTTCATAGAGATAGACTTCACGTCTACCTTCAGCGCCGATTGCGACCCTGGCGACAACCTGAGCGACGAGCTCAACTGCTCGGCTGAGTCGGCGGAGTACGCGGAGGACGGCTTTGACGCGGTGACCATCACCAAGTTCGAGCTGGACGGCGTGGACATGACCGATTCGGTCAAGACCACCGACGACGAGACCTTCTTGGTGGCGCTGGACGATGTGAGCGTGGGCGACCACGAGATAACGATCCAAGCGATGGACGTCGCGGGGAACGAGCTGAAAGACGAGCTTGATGTGGAGTTCTCGGTGGATGAGCGGGATCCGTTCACGCGCCGCCTGAACCCGGGCTGGAACTTGGTAAGCCTGCCGGGCGAGCCTTCTGACGGCGACATCAGCGCGATATTCACCTCGGACATCGAGGTGCGGACTGTGTACACCTACAACCCGGTCATCCCCGGCGGCTGGCAGGTTGCGGTGCGCGAGACGCTCTCCGATGCCTGGCAGGGCGACCTGACGCAGATCACGGCTAGGAACGGCTACTGGGTGCTGAGCGACGCGATCCAGGACCTTGAGGTTAACATCCCGAGGCTGGCTGGCGGCGCGATAGGCGCGAGCACGCCGATACAGCCGCCTGTGATCCCGATGTACGCGGGCTGGAACCTGATCCCGGTTGTGGATGTGACGGGCGACGCTCTGGACACGGACAAGTCCATCGACGCCACGACCTACCTAAACAGCCTGGACGACGGTTTGGACCTAGCGCGGGTTCTCGGTTTCAACACCATCACGAATGAGTGGTTCACGGTGCTGGATCCGGACACGAGCGGGGCGAGCAACAGCCTGCGGATAGGCTCCGGCTACTGGGTATTCGTGCGCGAGAGCGCGAGCCTGGTGCCCGGCGGGACGCCTAGGTAAGCGCGAATAGGGCGGCCGCTCAGCCGGGCGACCGCCCGTAGCGCGAACCGGATAAGCGATAAGATGCGCCGCCTCCCTGATATGGGGAGGCGGCGTAGTTTTGTGTGGAGTGAGTGGGATAAGCAATCAAAGTGGATGATACATTGTTGTAGAGTTGTAGATAGGTAGCCAAAAAACTTTTGGATGATGTGTTTAGGGCGGGTATGTTGGATATAGTATAGATAACGCATGAAAATCTCGCGCTACGCGCGTATAATGCGCTTGACGGCATAGCAACGATTCTTGTAAGCCCTAAGAGAATAAGTGAAAGGCAGGGTCCGCAATGACTACTGACGCAACCTCAGTTAAATTTGCTAAATTGGCGTTACGGGGCCCTCACTACCCCGCCGCGCGATGACATGCAGAAGTCGATTTACCTAGACGACCGCTCCACCATAGCGGCTTTGGTATTGCGTTTCGGCAGACGCGACTCCACGTTTGTGTGGACTAGGGCGCACCTGGGCTCCAGCCTGATCAAGCCGAGGGACGCCCGGGTCCCCGACTTGATGGTGGCGTTCAACTGCGACGTGGCGCGGGTTTGGGAAGACAACGGCTACTGCGTCGCCAGCCAGCCGCATGCGCCACAATTCGTATTAGAAATAGCCCCGCGCGGCGGCGGCATAGTGGACTGCGCCGAAAAGCGCGCCGACTATGAGCGCTACGGCGTGGCCGAATACTGGCGTTTCGATCCCGCCGCCGGCGACTATCTCGCCCTCGCCGGCGACCGGCTAATCAAAGGCCGTTACCAGCCCATCTCAATCGACTGGTTTGACGCCCAGCGCGGGCGCGCCTACAGCCGTGCGCTTGGGCTATACGTCTGCTGGGAGCGGGAGCAACTGCTGTTCTTTCACCCGGATGAGGGGCGGCATCTCCGCAGTTATTCGGAGGAGGCGGCTGAGTTGCGGGCGTTGGTTGCCGCGCGGCGGCGGGATGAGGCACAGGCTGAGGCGTTGCGGCGGGCTGAGACAGATGCGCGGCGGCTGGCTGAGGCGTTGGCTGATGCTGAGGCCCGCGCGGCTGAGGCCAAAGCCCGCGCATCCGCCGCCGAGGCCCGCCTCGCCGAACTGACGCGGCGGCACGAGAACGGCGGCGCATGAAAAGCTCGCGGCGGGCAGGTGTGGTATAATGCGCTTGACGACATAGCAACGGCTCAGCTACGCGAGCCAAAGCGAGAGGGCAGAAATGACTACCCAAACAATCCTAGTTGAACCGGCGAGACGGGCAGATCCGTATCCCGACCCGCCGAAGCGTGATGATATGCAGAATGTGATTTACCTAGACTGGCAAGCCACAGTGCCGGCGCTGCGCGAGCGTTTCGGCAATCGTGATACTACGCTGGTTGGCGAGATCCGCCTAGGGCCCAGCCTGAGCGTTCCGAAGGACACGCGCGTTCCGGATCTGCTGGTGGCGTTCAACTGCGACGTGGCGCAAGCGAGGGAGGACAATGGCTATAGCCTGGAAAATCAGCCGCATCCGCCGCAGTTTGCGCTGGAGGTGGCATCGAACTCCACGGGGATTGTGGACTATACCGAAAAGCGCGCCGACTACGCCCGCTACGGCGTCGCCGAGTACTGGCGGTTTGATCCGACGGGCGGCGAGTATCACGATGACTCGCTCGCGGGGGATAGGCTGGTCGGCGGCGTGTATGAGCCGATAGCGATTGTGTGGGATGACGCTGAGCATGGGCGGGGGTATAGCGCGGCGTTGGGGCTGTTTGTGTGCTGGGAGCGGGAGGAGCTGCGGTTTTATGACCCGGTGGCGGAGCGGTATGTTCGCACGCTTGCCGATGAGGCGGCGGAGCGGCGGGCTGAGGCGGCCGGGCGGCGGCGGGCTGAGGCGCAGGCTGAGGCGGCCGATGCGCGCGCGGCTGAGGCCGAGGCCCGCGCCGACGCCGAGGCCCACGCCCGCCGCCAAGCCGAGGCCCGCCTCGCCGAACTGACACGGCGGCGCGAGAACGGCGGCGCATGAAAATCTCACGCGGAGCGCGTATAATGCGCTTGACGGCATAGCGACGGCTCCGCTACGCGAGCCAAGGCGAGAGGTCGGATATGACTACCCAAGCAACCCTAATTAAACCGGCGAGGCGGGCAGATCCGTATCCCGACCCGCCGAAGCGTGATGACATGCAGAATGTGATTTACCTAGACTGGCAAGCCACAGTGCCGGCGCTGCGCGAGCGTTTCGGCAATCGTGATGCTACGCTGATTGGGGAGATTCGCTTGGGCCCCAGCCTGAGCGTTCCGAAGGACACCCGCGTGCCGGATCTGCTGGTGGCGTTCAATTGCGACGTGGCGCAAGCGAGGGAAGACAATGGCTACAGCCTGGAAAGCCAGCCGCATCCGCCGCAGTTCGCGCTGGAGGTAGCCTCGAAATCCACGGGAGTTGTGGACTATACCGAAAAGCGCGTGGACTACGCCCGCTACGGCGTTGCCGAATACTGGCGGTTTGACCCGACGCGCGGGGAGTATCACGATGAGGCGCTGGCGGGGGATAGGCTGGTGGAGGGGCGGTATGAGCCGATAGCGATAGATTGGCGCGACGCCGATCATGGGCGGGGATATAGCGCGGCGCTGGGGCTGTATGTGTGCTGGGAGCGGGAGGAGCTGCGGTTCTACGACCCGTTGCTGAGGCGGTATCTGCGGACGCTGACTGAGAGCGAGGCGCGCGGGGATGCCGAGGCTGAGGCCCGCCGCCAAGCCGAGGCGCAGGCTGAGATGGCGGATGAGGCCCGCCGCCAAGCCGACGCCCGCGCAGACGCCGAGGCGGCCCGCGCCGCAGATCTGGAGGCCCGCCTAGCCGAACTCACGCGGCGGCGCGAGAACGGCGGCGCGTGAAACAAGCCTAGGCGCGCCGCCAGGCCGAGGCCGTCCGCGCCGCCGCCGAGGCCCGCCTCGCCCACCTCACCCGCCGCCAGCGCCCAGACGCCCCCCATAACCCCCCTGTATCGCCGCTCTGCCAACAAACCTGCCACGCCAACCCCCCCATCCCAATTGACAACACGCGGGGGGGGGGGTGATACAATCTTGGCTTGCAAGCGCGAAACCCAAGACGCGCGCCGCGGAGGGGCGAATTCGGGCGCGGCGCTGATGCGGGCGCGAAACGCAAGACGCGGCGGCGCGAAACGCAAGCCCTGTGATATGATACCCGCGCCGCGATTTTGCCGATATTATGGCGCCCCCCGTAATACTCCCGTAATACTTGTGTGATATGATAGGCGGGGCGCAGGCGATGGCGGCGTCCGGCGGGGCGCGGGCGATGGGCGCGAGCGGCGGGGCGCGAGCGATGGCGGTGTCCGGCGGGGCGCAAGCGATGGCGGTGTCCGGCGGGGCGCGGGCGATGGGCGCGGGCGGCGGCGGATGAGGGCGCCATGCAGGCGGCAAGGCGGCGCGAATGAACTGACGGCGCGGGCGCGAGCGCGATGAGCAAGAACTAGCGGCGCAATCTTATAGACGCAACCAAAAGAGACGCAACCGCGAGAGACGCAACTACGAGAGACGCAACCTTACAGACGCAACCACGAGAGACGCAACCACGAGAGGCGCGACTACGCGCGAGCCAAGAGAGGCAGGCGGGCATTTTGAAGAAGACACTGGCGGCGATAGCGATTGTTCTGGCGGCGATTGTCGCCTCGGATACTTTCGGTTACCCCTTTTACAGGGCGGACAACGCGGCGGAGGCGATTAGCGTCAAGGCGTCCCCCGCGGCGCCGGCGCTGCACGCGGACGCGGGCGGCGGCGCGATTACGGAAACGAATCCGCTCAAAGTCAACGGCTTTCCCGCCGGATCCGCCGTAACCGACGCCCAGCTGCAAAGCGCGGGCATCCGCAGCACCGCCGTCGACTTTGTGGCTATTATTGACACGCAGCAACCCACCGGCACAGAGCCTTTCGCGCTTATGTCGCACACGGTCTCCGACCCCGACCTCGTGACTTTCAACCATGGCAACCCTTGGGGGAACAACTCCAATGTGAGCCTCACCGCAAAGGGCAAGGCGGGCAGCGGCAGCGTGACGCTGAACATCAGAGGCTGGACTTGCCGCCACACCGTCACGAACCTTTACACCGCTCCCTCAAATCCGGCGTTCCAAGCCGGAACAGATCCGAATACCCAGTCCACGCCGGGCTGCATCGGCAGCGTCCGCGTTAGGGTTATAACCAACATCTCGCACACCATCCCCGTGCATGTCGCCTACGGCGCCGCGCCCGCCCAGCATACGATTACGGCGGTCAACCTTAACTACAACTCGCCCCGAAACTCGCATCCCGAATCCGTATTGCCGGGCGGCGCCATCGCCGAGTTCACGGGCAGCATCGTGGATAACCATTCGGGGCAGATCCCGCTGTTCGCAAGGCTCGCCGGCGGCGCGCTGGCGGATGCGAGCGGCGACGCCGGCGAAAGCGATAGGCCGTATGTGGCGGCGAATTTCTACAGCCGCGCCTTCGAATACTCGCTGTCGGGAACGGGCGACAGCGCGGCGGTCGCGGATATGCTGGAGGTTGAAACCCAGTTCGCAAGAGTGGGCAACGCCGGCGACTGGCAGCCTATGGCGAACATATCCACCAAAGGCGGCGTCAAGCTGCCGGCGGGAACCCACACGCTCACGCTCACGGGCAGGGACAACGCGCCCGGCGGCAATACCGCCACCGTGCCGGTAACGATAGAGGTGTCCGAGTACAGGTTTGACGCCAACGATACCGGCGAGGGCAGGAATGTAACCGAAGACGCGCCGCTGATAGCCTATACCATCCCCGCCGCCAATCTCTCCGAGGGCGCGCTTTGGAACGACAGGCACTCCACCTCCGAGCGCCGCCTGGACGAGATATTCAACCGCGTGGACGACGACGAAGAGCTGCGCCTGCAAAGCATAACCATCGCCGACGAATCGGTGGCGTCGGTTCTGGTTCACGAAGACAAGAACACCACCCGCGAGCGGTTCAACATAGTCGCCGGCGAGAGGCCCGGCAACACGACCGTCAGGGTGGCAATTAAGGGCTATGTGTGTAGCGACGGCGAATCCCCGCCCGCCTACTCCGCGCCCACAACCCCGAACTCCGGCGACGCCGCGCCCCCCACCGGCTGCGCGAGCGGCTCCAGCATGCTGATACGGGATGCCGCCATCGTCATACCCGTATGGGTGGACTGGGCGGATCCTACGTCGGACTTCTCAATTGGAGGGATCAACGTTGATCCCCCCGTTTTTAACTTCTTTTCCCCGGCCGGCGACATCGTCCTGTTTGATGGGACTGTGCAGAGCAACCATACGGGCGAGCTGCCGCTGTTCGCCAGGATTGCCAACGGCTCTTTGGCGGACGACGGGCAATATACCGGAATCCCTGACACTCCTTGGATCTCAGGAGCGAGTTTCCAGGGCCGCCTTTTCACATACAAGCTAACGGGGGCTGCGGACGCGGGCAATCCCGAACAGCAGGCTCGCAACGAGTCATTCGCTCGCCTGCTGCGCGTCAGCACTCGGCTCTTCAGCGGGGTCACCCTCGCGCGCATCGCCGCCGCGCCGCGCTCGGCGGGCGAGGCGCTGCCGGTGGGGACGTTTGGCATGCTGCTGACGGGCTCGGACGACGCGCCCAACGGCAAGGCGGCGACGATGCCGCTGCGGGTGACGGTGACGGGGGCGAATAGGGCGCCAATTGCCACCGTTGACGGCATGCCCGATAGCGATGCCAAGACCACGCACGCCCTCACCCTCCGCGAGCGCACCTCCATGGGCTACCAGGCCGGCGAGGCGCCCGAGGGCAAAGAAACCGGCGAGGCGCGCGTCCTAGCCGACTTCTCCCGCTACTTCGTAGAGCCGGACAACCAGGTTCTAACCTACCGCCTGGTTACCAGGACGGGCGATACTGCCACCCGCGAGGTGTTTAGCGTAGGCGAAGACAGCGGCGAGCTGACGCTGAAGACGGCGATCCCGGATTATGACGCCGCGCCGTACATAGACCTGGATGTGGAGGCGGATGCCGCGGATGACGATGAGCCGCGGGGGTACAAGTTCAGCGTGGAGGGCAGCGATGGGTCGGCTACGGGGAGCGTGGAGGTGACGGTGACGGTTGCCAAGCGGGATCCGTTGGATCCCAACCGGGTCGCCACTGGAACGAACTTCGCCATTGACGAGAACGCCGCCGCCTGCGCGATATTGGGCAAGGTAGAGATAACTCCTCCGGGCGCTACATCGACTCCTGTGCCGGGCGCATACAACCCCACCATTGGGGGCGTAGAGGACGGCTTGTTCAATCTAAACGATGCCGCTTCCATCGTCGACCCGCATCCTTGCGCCGCCGACGATGTAACCGAGGCGAAGACCAACGAATTGCGGGCGCTGGTTTCGTTCAACCATGAGGCTCGCGGCAGCTACCAGTTGACCGTATCCACCGACGGCACGATAGCGAGCAGCGCGCCGGTGAATGTAACCATAAACGACCGCAACGAGGCGCCTATGCTTGGGGTATCCCCGATGGTTCCCAACGCGCAGGGGACGCCTGTGGCGCGGCAGCTGCTGCCCACGCTCGCCGCGGCGGACGCCGAGGATAACGCGGCAACGGAAGACGTTGACGAGTCGACGCACGCCGGCAATCCCAACGTAATCCCCGACCCGCAGTACGCGGCGAATGTCAGCGAGACGGCGGATATAGGAACAACGCTGAGCGTATGGGAACCCAACCTTACAAACGGCGTAATCGACGTCAACGCGGACGGGGACATAGAGTTCCCGAGGTCCAATCGGGTAGGCGTAAGGGCGTTTGACGAAGACGCCGGCGACAACGCCACCCTGACATACAGCCTAATGGCGGCCGATTCGGACGGGGACATAACGGACGCCCCGTTCACCGGCCCGTTCAGCATAAACGCCTCCACCGGCGCGATAACGGTGAGCGGCGGGCTGGATCGTGAGACCACCGACGGCTATGTCCTGTACATAGTGGTAACCGACGACTACGAGCCGACCGGCGATGACGATACGCAAACCGCGATGTCCGACAACGCCAAGCTAACGATAAACGTGCAAGACGCCAACGAGTTGCCGTTCTTCGTCCGCGACGACCTGGACGGGATGAGCGCGGCGCAGATAACCGCGTACTGCCAGCGGCCCGAGGCTGAGATACGCCTCGAGTCGCTGCCCGCGATAACGATAGACGAAAACCCGACGCCCGGCCTAGCGCTCGCCGACTACGACGCCTGCGACGCCGACGGCGACGACCTGACATTCATAATCCGGTCTGAGCTAGACCGCCCTCTGTTCGATCTGGACGAGGACAGCGGCGCATTGTCGGTATCCTCTGACGCTGCAGAGGCGGCGAAGTTCGACTACGAATCCAAGCCGTCGTACTCGGTAGAGATCGAGGTAACCGACGGCGAGGCCGGTCAGGGCCAAGTTCGGCAGACGGTCAACCTGAACAACCTAAACGACAACGCCCCCGTATGGCAGACCGCTCCCGACGGCGATCCCAACTCGCTTTCGGTGAACGAAAACACATTGCGCGGCACAACGCTCGCTACATACATAGCGACTGACGCGGATGGCGATCCGATAACCTACACGCTTAGCGGCGGGGACGCCTCTCAGTATCAGATAGACGCCAACAGCGGCGTGCTTGCCACGCTTGCCTCTTTGGACGCCGATAGGGGCAACCTATCCGATTCGTTCACGGTCACCGCGGATGACAGCGGCTCTACCCTTAGGGGTAGCAGCGGTTCGGCGCGGGTGGATGTGAGCGTGTCCATCAACAATGTTGACGACAGCATAAGCTCGATTCGGGTGCATCAGGCGAACCCTGTTTTGGGGACGCATGGGGATCCGATGACGGCGTTGGCTGACCGCAAGACGACGTTGCGGGCGACGGTGCCTGAGGCGCCGAATGACTTGCCGGCGACGGCGGGGACTGCGGTGACCAAGTTCATCAGCACGGGGAACGCGCGCTGGGGCAGCGTGCTGCGGATAGCGGTTCTGGCGCAGTCGCCGGACGCGCAGTGCGGCAACGGCAACCAGTGCGTATTCATCGACCTAGAGGGCGATGATTCGGACGACAAGCTCAAGCTGATGGCGTATCGCACGGCGAGCCGGGACAACCAGTTCGTCGCGGCGGTGATGCCCGTGCAGGCGTCCACCGATGCCACTCCGGGCGATGGCGGCGTGTACAAGCACACGGACGGCGGCGTTCCTCAGATCCATGTGGAAGAAGAGGACAGCCTGCGGATCAAGTTCGGCAACCTTAGGGACAGCGTTGTCATAGACAACGAGGCGCCTGAGTTCACGAACTTCCTGCCTGAGCACGAAGAGTCGCTTGACGACGACGAGGTGGACTACGCGTTCACGATTTCGGACGCCATATCCGGCATCCCCGATCCCGAGGATCTGCCGGACACTGACGGCGACGACAATTACATGTCGGTAGTCGGGCTAGTGAGCGCCAACCAGTGCGCGAACGTCCCCGCCAACTACAGCCCCTCGCGCGGCGAGACCGACCTGCGGCGGGGCAAGAGCATGGTCGCCAACACGAACCTGTTCGAGGGCGAGACGCTCTGGTGCGCCGGGACGCCTGAAGTGCGGACTGTCCAGGACGACAAGGACTTTGACGAGACGGACAACGGGTTCGACGTAGAGACCACGGTGGTCTTGCCTGAGAACCGCATCTCGTACGTGACCTTTATCGCCTGCGACGCTGCTGGCAACTGCGTAGCCTACGATCCGGACGAGAACGACCGGGCGGAGGCCTTCGCCGAGATCACGGTCGACACCGTCGATCCCACGATAATGTTCGCGCGCACCGGGGTAACCTGGGACGCCTCGGACAACACCTACGACGACGACCGCAACTACATCCAGGTCATCTTTGATGACATAAGCGACCTGAACCCGGACACGATCGAGCAAGACGACTTCGTGGTTGGCGGTCATACGATAGTGCGCGTGTACTGGTACGACGACCCGGACGACGGGGAGGCTGGCTGGGACAACGCGGCTGGGACGGACACGCGGTTTGACCGGGGGAACTCGGCGTACCGCGAGATAGCCAAGTCGGTGTTCTTGGAGCTGGAAGAGGATCTGCTGCCGGACGCCACGCCGGATGTCACCGTAGTGCCTAACGGCCTTGAGGACGCGGCTGGCAACGAGCAGGACGACGATGAGAAAGAGGCTGACGACTGGATCGCGCCTGCGTTCACGGTGCAGTCCATAACAAGCCCGCGCGAAACTACCCGCGACAATGTGCTGGTAGGCGAGGACGAAAAGGTGACCGTCACGGTAACCTCGGACGAGCGCCTGAGCACTACCAAGCCTTTGGTTGATGTCAACTATGTGAACGCGCCCGCGGGCTGCGTTGACAGGAACGGCGTCATAACGCGCAACAGGGACAGCTCGGCGCGCGCCGACTGCGCGGTAAGCGCTCGCGGCGCCAGCCTGAACAGCGTCATCACCAAAGACGGCACGAGCGAGTGGACGATAGTCGTGGACAAGCCCTCGGCTACCGGCTACTACAATGTGTACATCTACGGCGACGACCGCTCCGGGCAGAACAACCGCGGCTCCGAGGGCGTCGCGCCCGACAAGATAGCGGCGGACTTCTTCGAGAAGGACGGCGATGTCAACGCGGACGACGCTGTGTACTTCGAGGGCGACGTTCAGCTGCCCAAGCCGCGCGTAGTGGTCAGCGGCGAGCACGCGGGCGACACCGAGCCTGAGGTGGAGCAGAAGAGGCCTCTGTTCATAGAGATAGACTTCACGTCCACCTTCAGCGCCGACTGCGACCCTGGCGACAACCTGAGCGACGAGCTCAACTGCTCGGCGGAGTCGGCGGAGTACGCCGAAGACGGCTTTGACGCGGTGACCATCACCAAGTTCGAGCTGGACGGCGTGGACATGACCGATTCGGTCAAGACCACCGACGACGAGACCTTCTTGGTGGCGCTGGACGATGTGAGCGTGGGCGACCACGAGATAACGATCCAAGCGATGGACGTCGCGGGGAACGAGCTGAAAGACGAGCTTGATGTGGAGTTCTCGGTGGATGAGCGGGATCCGTTCACGCGCCGCCTGAACCCGGGCTGGAACTTGGTAAGCCTGCCGGGCGAGCCTTCTGACGGCGACATCAGCGCGATATTCACCTCGGACATCGAGGTGCGGACTGTGTACACCTACAACCCGGTCATCCCCGGCGGCTGGCAGGTTGCGGTGCGCGAGACGCTCTCCGATGCCTGGCAGGGCGACCTGACGCAGATCACGGCTAGGAACGGCTACTGGGTGCTGAGCGACGCGATCCAGGACCTTGAGGTTAACATCCCGAGGCTGGCTGGCGGCGCGATAGGCGCGAGCACGCCGATACAGCCGCCTGTGATCCCGATGTACGCGGGCTGGAACCTGATCCCGGTTGTGGATGTGACGGGCGACGCTCTGGACACGGACAAGTCCATCGACGCCACGACCTACCTAAACAGCCTGGACGACGGTTTGGACCTAGCGCGGGTTCTCGGTTTCAACACCATCACGAATGAGTGGTTCACGGTGCTGGATCCGGACACGAGCGGGGCGAGCAACAGCCTGCGGATAGGCTCCGGCTACTGGGTATTCGTGCGCGAGAGCGCGAGCCTAGTGCCGGGCGGGACGCCTAGGTAAGCGCAAGAGCGGGCGGCGGCGAGCCCGTCGCCGCCCGCAAGCGCGAGCCGGATAACCATTAAGATGCGCCGCCTCCCTGATATGGGGGGCGGCGTAGTTTTGCGTGAAGAGGGAATGGGTGAGCGAAAGGGGACGCTACTTTTTGTAAAAAAGTAGCCAAAACTTTTGAGTAGGTGGAGTTAAGGCGGGTTTATAGAATGGGGGCTTGTACTTATTTATTGTCTTGAGGAGCGCTTGAACGGGGCAAATCGGCTCCACATTAGCGCGCTGGATGAGAATGCCGAGGCGCTCATTGGGGTAGGCATGATGCGGCGCGGGTGTAGTATAATGCGCTTGACGGCATAGCGAAGGCTACGCTACGCGCACCAAGGCGAGAGGTCGGAAATGACTACCCAAACAATCCTAGTTGAACCGGTGCCACGGCTTGCCCCGTATCCCGACGCGCCGCCGCGTGATGACATGCAAAACCTGAGATACCTACACCTGCGCTCCATAGTAGAGGCGCTGAGCGATCGTTTCGGCAATCCCGATGCCACGCTGATTGGGAATGAGGTTCGTCTGGGCCCCAGCCTAAGCGCGCCGGAGGATACCCGCGTTCCTGATCTGATGGTGGCGTTCAACTGCGACGTGGCACTGTGTTGGGAAGACAACGGCTACAGCCTGGAAAGTCAGCCGCATCCGCCGGAGTTCGTTCTCGAGGTAGCCTCGAAAACCACGGGGATTGTGGACTATACCGAAAAGCGGGCTGACTACGCCCGCTACGGCGTTGCCGAGTACTGGCGGTTTGACCCGACGGGGGGCGAGTATCACGATGACTCGCTCGCGGGGGATAGGCTGGGCGGCGGCGTGTATGAGCCGATAGAGATAGATTGGCGCGACGCCGAGCATGGGAGCGGATATAGCGAGGCGCTGGGGCTGTTTGTGTGCTGGGAGCGGGAGCAGCTGCGGTTTTATGACCCGGCGCAGGGGCGGTATCTGCGGACGCTGACTGAGAGCGAGGCGGAACGGCGGGCTGAGGCGGCTGGTCGGCGGGTGGCTGAGGCGCGAGCGGCTGTTGAGGCCGAGGCGCGACGACAAGCTGAGGCGCGGGCTGAGGCGGTTGAGGCGCGGCTTGCCGAGCTGGAACGGGAGCGGCGAGAGGGCGGCAGCGAGTAGGCCGGCCTCGGCGGGCAGATATAACGCGCTTGACGGCATAGCACTGGCTCTTGCGAGATCTAAGAGAATAAGCGAAAGGGCAGGGTCCGCAATGACTACTGACGCAACCCTAGTTAAATTCGCTAAATTGGCGTTACGGGACCCTCACTACCCCGACGCGCCGCCGCGTGATGACATGCAGCAACTGCGTTACCTACACAAGCGCTCCGTCATAGCGGCGCTGATAAAGCGTTTTGGCGATCCTGACGCCACTTTTGTGGGGACTAGGGCGCATCTGGGATCCAGCCTGAACGAGCCGGGGGACGCCCGGATCCCAGATTTGATGGTGGCGTTCAACTGCGACGTGGCGCGGGTTTGGGAAGACAACGGCTACTGCGTCGCCAACCAGCCGCATGCGCCGCAGTTCGCGTTAGAGATAGCCCTGCCCGGCGGCGGCATAGTGGACTTCGCCGAAAAGCGCGCCGACTATGAGCGCTACGGCGTTGCCGAGTACTGGCGCTTTGATCCCGCCGCCGGCGCTTGCCAAGACGACTCTCTCGCCGGAGAAAGGCTAGTCGGCGGCGTGTATGAGCCGATAGCGATTGCGTGGACTGACGCCGAGCATGGGCGGGGGTATAGCGAGGCGCTGGGGCTGTATGTGTGCTGGGAGCGAGATGAGTTGCGGTTCTCTGACCCGCGGTCGGGAGGGCGGTATCTCCGCAGTCTGGCTGAGGCGGCGGCAGAGCGGCGCGCTGAGTCAGCGCGGGCGGACATGGAGGCAGATGCGCGGCGGCGGGCAGAGGCGCGAGCGGCGGTGGCAGAGGCGCGGCTCGCCGAGCTGGAACGGGAACGGCGAGATGGCGGCGCATGAAACGCGCGCGGCGCACAGGTGTAGTATAATGCGCTTAACGGCATAGCGACGGCTCCGCTCCGCGAGCCAAGGCGAGAGGTCGGATATGACTACCCAAACAATTCTAGTTGAACCGGCGCTGATGGATGCCCCGTATCCCGACGCGCCGACGCGTGATGATATGCAGAATTCGATTTACCTATACGAGATAGGTACCACGGCGACGCTGAAAAGGCATTTCGGCAACCCGGACACCACGCTGGTGAGGAATGAGGCGCGGCTAGGGCCCAGCCTGAGCTTGCCTAAGGATACGCGCGTGCCGGATCTGATGGTGGCGTTTGACTGCCGCGTGGCGCGGGTTCAGGAAGACAACGGGTATTCACTGGAGAGGCAGCCGCATCCGCCGGAGTTCGTGCTGGAGGTGGCGTCGCGCACAACCGGATTTGTGGACTATACCGAAAAGCGCGCCGACTACGCCCGCTACGGCGTTGGCGAGTACTGGCGGTTTGATCCGACGAGGGGCGAGTATCACGACGACTCGCTCGCGGGGGATAGGCTGGTCGGCGGCGTGTACGAGCCGATAGCGATTGTGTGGACTGACGCTGAGCATGGGTGGGGGTATAGCGATGCGCTGGGGCTGTATGTGTGCTGGGAGCGGGAGCAGTTGCGGTTTTATGACCCTGTGCAAAGGCGGTATCTTCGGACAATGGATGAGAGCGAGGATCGCGGGGATGCTGAGGCTGAGGGGAGACGGCAGGAGGCTGAGGCGCGCGCGGCGGCTGAGGCGCGCGCCGCTGACGCCGAGGCGCGCGAGGAGGCGGCCCAAGCGCGCGCCGCCGAACTGCAAGCCCGCCTCGCCGAACTGACGCGGCGGCATGAGAACGGCGGCGCGTGAAACAATCACGCCCCCGTTGCCCACGCAACTCAGCCCCACAACCCAGCACCACGCCCCCGCAAAATGCCAGCGCCAGGCGCCCCCCACATCGCTTGACACCACGCGGGGGGGGGTGATACAATCCCACCCGCAAGCGCAAAGCATACGACGCGGCGCTGAAAATGCGACAAACCCCCCCCAAAACCCAAATTCCCCCCAAAAACCCCCCAAAATCCCCATAAAATACCCCCGCCCCGTAATACTTGCGTAATACTTCTGTGATAGTATAATTATTGCGCGAAAACCGCACCGGGCGCCGCGCGCGATTCGCGCTATTCGCAAGAACATCCGGCGCCGCCATATCAACAGCCGCGCGCAGGCGAAAGCGCCAACCGAGAATAGCCCAAGAACCGCCACAAACCGCAAGAGAGCCAGCCAAACCAACCCACAACCCAAACCCAAACCCGCGCGCGGCGGGCGGCGGGCAAGCCCGCCCGGCGCAGCGCAAGCGAAATACGACAATCACCGCGACGCAGCCAACGCAGGCGATACAACCGATACGCAGACCACGCAGAGGGAGCGGCAATTGAAAAAGATACTGGGCGCAACGCTTATCGTTCTGGCGGCGATTATCGCCGCGGTAACTTTCGGATCCGAATACATCAGCGATACCGCCGAGGCGGTGGAGCCAAGGGCAACGCCGGAGCTTTTCAAAGCGAATGACCTGGACAACTCCGGCACAAACTCGGACGTTACGGCAGACGCTCCGCTAATCGTGTACTCCATACCTGAGTATGGGGCCATTGACAGCCTCGCCGCCGGCGTCGCCCCCCGCACTTGGGACGGCAGGCACAGGGTCGCGCTGTTCAACCTCCGCACCGCCCTTAACCGCTCGCTCTGCCTCGTGGGAATGACCATCTCTACGAACAACTGCGAAGAGACCCGCATATCCAATCTGCGGATCGCCGATGAGACCATCCTGACGAAGCTCATTCACAGAGACCTGAACACAAACGATGAGACCGCCTCGTTCGGCTCCGCCGGCAGGGTGGGCAGCACAACCGTGGATTACACGGTTACCGGCTATGTGTGCAGCACGGGCGGCGCCGATCCCGTGTTCTCCCCGCCCACAACCACCAACTCCGGCCTCGACAGCAACGGCGATCCCTTGCCCGCGCCCACAGGCTGCGCGGACGGCTCCAATATGGTCATAACCACCGTCAACGTGTCCATTCCCGTGCATGTGGACTGGAAAGAAGAGAGCAGGGGCAGTTTCGTTATCGGCGGCGCCAATGTGGATACAGACGACACAGATCGTTTTGAGCCGCTCAGGACTCCCACGCCAACCGGCGGCGATGTCGCCATGTTCGCGGCGGTGATTCAGACCAACCATCAGGGCGAGCTGCCGCTGTACGCCTACAACGCGGCGGGCGACAAGACGGACAGCGAAACGACCAACCCAAACCAAAATCACCCGGTCGAGTATGACAGGCCTATCGTCAACGACCAAGACGAGGACTTTCTCGGTCGCAGCTTCACCTACAAGCTGGCGGGCGCGAATGAGGGCGCGAGCGAATCCCAAATGGCGCAGACGGCGCGCAACATGGAACTCGCCCGCGCGCTCACGGTCAAGACCGAATTCGTAGACGTCACAGATGGCCTCCCCGCCGCCTACAATCCGATGGCGGTCATATCTGTGCGCGAGGGCATGGCGCTGCCCGCCGGCGAGTTCACGCTAACGCTAACCGGCTCCGACGACGCGCCGGGGGGGAACAGCGCGACTGTGCCGGTGGAGGTGACGATAACGCAGTCCAACCGCGCGCCAATGGCGACGGTTGACGGCACGGTCGGCGGGGAAGAGAAAACCACGCACGCCGTCAGTTTCGTCGAGCGCACCACGATGGGCTACCAGGCGGGGCAGGCGCCTGAGGGCAAAGAAACCGGCGACCCGCGCGTAGTGGCGGACTTCTCCGACTACTTCGTAGAGCCTGACAACCAGGTCATGACCTACCGCCTAGTAACCCGCGCCGGCGACGCCGCCGACCCCGCCACCGCCGCGATATTCCTCCTAAGCGCCTCCACCGGCGAGATGACCCTGGGCGAGCCCATCCCCGACTACGACGACGCGCCGTACATAGACCTGGATGTGGACGCGGATGACGCGGATGAGGATGAGCCGCGCGGGTACAAGTTCAGCGTGGAGGGGAGCGATGGGTCGGCGGTGGATAGCATAGAGGTTACGATAACGGTAACCGAGCGGGATCCGTTGGATCCCAACCGGGTCGCCACGGGAACGAACTTCGCCATTGACGAAAACGCCGCCGCCTGCGCGATATTGGGCAAGGTAGAGATAACTCCTCCGGGCGCTACATCGACTCCTGTGCCGGGCGCATACAACCCCACCATTGGGGGCGTAGAGGACGGCTTGTTCAATCTAAACGATGCCGCTTCCATCGTCGACCCGCATCCTTGCGCCGCCGACGATGTAACCGAGGCGAAGACCAACGAATTGCGGGCGCTGGTTTCGTTCAACCATGAGGCTCGCGGCAGCTACCAGTTGACCGTATCCACCGACGGCACGATAGCGAGCAGCGCGCCGGTGAATGTAACCATAAACGACCGCAACGAGGCGCCTATGCTTGGGGTATCCCCGATGGTTCCCAACGCGCAGGGGACGCCTGTGGCGCGGCAGCAGCTGCCCACGCTCGCCGCGGCGGACGCCGAGGATAACGCGGCAACGGAAGACGTTGACGAGTCGACGCACGCCGGCAATCCCAACGTAATCCCCGACCCGCAGTACGCGGCGAATGTCAGCGAGACGGCGGATATAGGAACAACGCTGAGCGTATGGGAACCCAACCTTACAAACGGCGTAATCGACGTCAACGCGGACGGGGACATAGAGTTCCCGAGGTCCAATCGGGTAGGCGTAAGGGCGTTTGACGAAGACGCCGGCGACAACGCCACCCTGACATACAGCCTAATGGCGGCCGATTCGGACGGGGACATAACGGACGCCCCGTTCACCGGCCCGTTCAGCATAAACGCCTCCACCGGCGCGATAACGGTGAGCGGCGGGCTGGATCGTGAGACCACCGACGGCTATGTCCTGTACATAGTGGTAACCGACGACTACGAGCCGACCGGCGATGACGATACGCAAACCGCGATGTCCGACAACGCCAAGCTAACGATAAACGTGCAAGACGCCAACGAGTTGCCGTTCTTCGTCCGCGACGACCTGGACGGGATGACTGCGGCGCAGGTGACGGCGTACTGCCAGCGCCCTGAGGCTGAGATACGCCTCGAGTCGCTGCCCGCGATAACGATAGACGAGAACCCGAGGCCCGGCCTTTCGCTCGCCGACTACGACGCCTGCGACGCCGACGGGGATGATTTGACATTCATAATCAGGTCTGAGCTAGACCGCCCGCTGTTCGATCTGAACGAAGACAGCGGCGCGCTGTCGGTATCCTCTGACGCTACAGAGGCGGCGAAGTTCGACTACGAGGCTAAGGCGTCGTACTCGGTAGAGATAGAGGTAACCGATGGCGAGGCCGGACAGGGCCAAGTTCGGCAGACGGTCAACCTGAACAACCTTAACGACAACGCGCCGGTATGGCAGACCGCTCCCGACGGCGATCCCAATTCGCTTTCGGTGAACGAGAATGTCTTGCGCGGCACGAGGCTCGCCACCTACATCGCCACCGACGCGGATGGCGATCCGGTAACCTACACGCTGAGCGGCGGGGACTCCTCGCAGTATCAGATAGGCGCATCCTCCGGCGTGTTGGCGACGCTCGCGTCGCTGGACGCCGATAGGGGCAACCTGTCCGATGCGTTCACGGTCACCGCGGATGACAGCGGCTCGACCCTTAGGGGCAGCAGCGGTTCGGCGCGGGTGGATGTGAGCGTGTCCATCAACAATGTTGACGACAGCATAAGCTCAATCCGGGTGCATCAGGCGAACCCTGTTTTGGGGACGCATGGGGATCCGATGACGGCGTTGGCTGACCGCAAGACCACGCTGAGGGCGACCGTGCCTGAGGCGCCGACCGACTTGCCGGCTACGGCTGGCACGGCGGTCACCAAGTTCATCAGCACGGGGAACGCTCGCTGGGGCAGCGTGCTGCGGATAGCGGTGCTGTCGCAGTCGCCGGACGCGCAGTGCGGCAACGGCAACCAGTGCGTATTCATCGACCTAGAGGGCGATGATTCGGACGACAAGCTCAAGCTGATGGCGTATCGCACGGCGAGCCGCGACAACCAGTTCGTCGCGGCGGTGATGCCTGTGCAGGCGTCCACCGACGCCACTCCGGGCGACGGCGGTGTGTACAAGCACACGGACGGCGGGGTGCCTCAGATCCATGTGGAAGAAGAGGACAGCCTGCGGATCAAGTTCGGCAACCTTAGGGACAGCGTGGTCATAGACAACGAGGCGCCTGAGTTCACGAACTTCCTGCCTGAGCACGAGGAGTCGCTGGACGACGACGAGGTGGACTACACCTTTACGATAAGCGACGCCATCTCCGGCATACCCGATCCTGAGGATCTGCCTGACACGGACGGCGACGACAACTACATGTCGGTGGTCGGGCTTGTGAGCGCCAACCAGTGCGCGAATGTTCCCGCCAGCTACAGCCCCTCGCGCGGCGAGACCGACCTTAGGCGCGGCAAGAGCATGGTTGCTAACACCAACCTGTTCGAGGGCGAGTCGCTCTGGTGCGCCGGCAACGCCGAGGTTCGCACGATCCAGGACGACAAGGACTTCGACGAGATAGACAACGGGTTCGACGTAGAGACCACGGTGGTCTTGCCTGAGAACCGCATCTCGTACGTGACCTTTATCGCCTGCGACGCGGCGGGCAACTGCGTAGCCTACGATCCGGACGAGAACGACCGCGCCGAGGCCTTCGCCGAGATCACGGTGGACACCGTCGACCCGACGATAATGTTCGCGCGCACCGGGGTGACCTGGGACGCCTCGGACAACACCTACGACGACGACCGCAACTACATCCAGGTCATCTTCGATGACATCAGCGACCTGAACCCTGACACGATAGAGCAAGACGACTTCGTGGTTGACGGCCACACGGTCGTGCGCGTGTACTGGTACGACGACCCCGACAGCGGGGAGGCTGGCTGGGACAACGCGGCGGGCACCGACACGCGGTTTGACCGCGGCAATCGCGCCTACCGGCAGATAGCCAAGTCGGTATTCCTGGAGCTGGAAGAAGACCTTCTGCCGGACGCCACGCCGGATGTCAGCGTAGTGCCTAACGGCCTCGAGGACGCGGCTGGCAACGAGCAGGACGACGACGAGCAAGAGGCTGACGACTGGATCGCGCCGGCGTTCACCGTGCAGTCCATAACAAGCCCGCGCGAAACTACCCGCGACAACGTACTTGTGGGCGAAGACGAAAAGGTAACCATCATGGTGACCTCCGACGAGCGCATAAGCACAACCAAGCCGCTGGTTGATGTCAACTATGTGAACGCGCCCGCCGGCTGCGTTGACAGGAACGGCGTCATCACGCGCAACCGCGACGCCACGGCGCGCGCCGACTGCGCGGTAAGCGCGCGGGGCGCCAGCCTGAACAGCGTCATCACCAAGGACGGCACAAGCGAGTGGACGATAGTCGTGGACAAGCCGTCCGCGACCGGCTACTACAATGTGTACATCTACGGCGACGACCGCTCCGGGCAGAACAACCGCGGGTCTGAGGGCGTAGCCCCCGACAAGATAGCGGCGGACTTCTTCGAGAAGGACGGCGATGTCAACGCGGACGACGCTGTGTACTTCGAGGGCGACGTTCAGCTGCCCAAGCCTAGGGTAGTCGTGAGCGGCGAGCATGCCGGCGACACGGAGCCTGAGGTGGAGCAGAAGCGCCCGCTGTTCATAGAGATAGACTTCACGTCTACTTTCAGCGCCGACTGCGACCCTGGCGACAACCTGAGCGACGAGCTCAACTGCTCGGCTGAGTCGGCGGAGTACGCGGAGGACGGCTTTGACGCGGTGACCATCACCAAGTTCGAGTTGGACGGGGTGGACATGACCGACAGCGTCAAGACCACCGACGACGAGACCTTCTTGGTGGCGCTGGACGATGTGAGCGTGGGCGACCACGAGATCACGATCCAAGCGATGGACGTGGCGGGCAACGAGCTGAAAGACGAGCTTGATGTAGAGTTCTCGGTGGATGAGCGCGATCCGTTCACCCGCCGCCTGAACCCCGGCTGGAACTTGGTAAGCCTGCCGGGCGAGCCCAGCGACAGCGACATCAGCGCGATCTTCACATCGGACATCGAAGTGCGGACGGTGTACACCTACAACCCGGTCATCCCCGGCGGCTGGCAGGTGGCGGTGCGCGAGACGCTCTCCGACGCATGGCAGGGCGACCTGACGCAGATCACGGCTAGGAACGGCTACTGGGTGCTGAGCGACGCCATCCAGGACTTGGATGTGAACATTCCGAGGCTTGCGGGCGGCGCGATAGGGGCGTCCACGCCGATACAGCCGCCGGTGATCCCGATGTACGCCGGCTGGAACCTAATCCCGGTTGTGGACGTAACGGGCGACGCCTTGGACACTGACAAGTCCATCGACGCCACGACCTACCTGAACAGCCTGGACGATGGGCTTGACCTTGCGCGCGTGCTTGGTTTCAACACCATCACCAACGAGTGGTTCACGGTGCTGGATCCGGACACGAGCGGGGCTAGCAACAGCCTGCGGATAGGCTCCGGCTACTGGGTGTTCGTGCGCGAGAGCGCGAGCCTGGTGCCGGGCGGGACGCCTAGGTAAGCGCGAATAGGGCGGCCGCTCATCCGGGCGGCCGCCCGTAGCGCGAGCCGGATAAGCGATAAAGCATTAAGATGCGCCGCCTCCCTGATATGGGGAGGCGGCGCAGTTTTGTGTGTTTGTGCGGGCGTGATTTTTAGATGGCGGCGCGGATTGGCGCTCAATCCCCTTGTTAGGCGGCGCGGGCAATTGTAGAATGTGCATAGGATTTGGACATAGTTTGAAAAAGTTCCGCATATGCTTACGAAAAGACAAGAGCTGATACTTGGCATCATAGTCGCGGATTACACGCGCACGGCGTCGCCGATAGCGTCGGAGGCGCTGGCGCGCAATGACGCGCTGGCGGTGAGCGCGGCGACGATCCGCAACGATGTGGCGGCGCTGGAGGCCGAAGGGTATATCGCGCATCCGCACTCGTCGGCGGGCAGCGTGCCGCTGGATAAGGCGTATCGGTTTTATGTGGAGTCGCTGGAGCCGGTGGCTACGGCGCTGTCTTCGCCGGCGCGGGCGCGGGCAAGGCGGCGGCTGCGGGATGCGCTGCGAAATGTGGACGAGTGGGCGAATGTGTCGGCGGCCGTGCTGTCGGGGCTGGTCGGGAATATGGCAATCGCCACGCTGCCCAAGGCGCGGGAATCGCGGGTGCGGCATATCGATCTTGTGCATCTGCAAGATGTGCTGGTGATGCTCATCGTGGTGCTGGAGCAGGCGCGGCTGCGGCGGCAGCTCATCCGCCTGCCATACGCGATTGACACCGCCGAGATTGAAGAGACCACCGCGCGGCTGAGGGCGCGCATAACCGGGCTTAATCATCAGGAAATCGCCTCGCAGGTTATCCGCCGGACGCCGTTTGAGGAAGAGCTGGTGGAGGCTACGGCGGTTGTGCTGCGGGATGAAGACAAGGCGATGTACCGCGACCACTATGTTGACGGCATACGCAACCTGCTTTCGCAGCCGGAGTTCGCCGAAAATGATCGGGCGCGCGCGATAATAGAGGGCTTGGAGGACGGCTCGCTGGCGCAGGCGATACTCGCCGAAACGCCCGACGGCGGCGTTGTGCGCGTAATAATCGGCGAGGAAAATCCGGAGGATGTGATGTCCCCGCTGAGCGTGGTCGTGTGCCAGTACGGGACGCCGCATCACGCGGTAGGCGCGGTGGGCGTGGTCGGGCCAACGCGGATGGAATATCCCAAAACGATGGCGGGCGTGAAGTTCGTGTCCTCGGCTATGAATGAACTGCTTGAAAGCGTGCATATGGCGTAGCGGGAACGGGCGGCTGTTCGGCGGCAATATGGCTGTCGTCGGAGTCGCAATCGCGCCCGCGCTGGGCGGCAAGATACGCTAATTTGAGGGAGATCGGTTTATGTTTGAGGCGCTGTCCGAGAAGCTCAACGGGGTTTTTGGCAGGCTTGGGAACAAGGGCAGGCTGACTGAGCGGGATGTTGACGATGCGTTGCGCGAAGTGCGAATGGCGCTGCTGGAGGCGGATGTCAACTTTCGGGTGGCGCGCGAATTCGTAGCGCGCATCCGCAAAGACGCATTGCAGTCGGATGTGCTGAAGAGCCTTTCGCCGGGGCAGCAGGTAGTCAAGATCACCAACGACGCCTTGGTGGATATACTGGGCGGCGGCGCGCATCGGCTTGAGCCGGGGCCTAAGCAGCCCTCGGTGATACTGATGGTCGGGCTGAACGGCGCGGGCAAGACCACCGCCTCGGCGAAGCTGGCGCGGCATCTGAAGCAGGCGGGCAGGACGCCGCTGATGGTCGCAGCGGACTTGCAGCGCCCCGCCGCGATAGAGCAGCTGCAGACGCTGGGCGAGCAGGTGGGCGTTGAGGTGTATCAGGACGGCACTTCGCGCGCCACCGCGAGGGTCGCCAAGGACGGCGTCAAGCGCGCGGCTGAGGTGAACGCGGCGTGGGCTATCGTGGATACCGCCGGGCGGTTTCAGATAGACGATGAGCTTATGCGCGAGCTGGAGGCGGTTCGGGATGCGGTGTCGCCGGACGAAACGCTGCTGGTGGTGGACGCGATGACCGGGCAGGAGGCGGTGGAGGCGGCCAAGCAGTTCCACGACCGCATAGGCTTGACCGGGTTGATAATGACCAAGATGGACGGGGACGCGCGCGGCGGCGCGGCGCTGTCCATCACATCGGTTACGGGCGTGCCTATCAAGTTCATCGGCACGGGCGAGCGCTCGGACGCGCTGGAGCAGTTCTATCCGGACAGGCTGGCGTCGCGCATTCTGGGAATGGGCGATATGCTGACGCTGATAGACAAGGCGCAGGAAAACTTCGACAAGGCGCAGGCGGCCGAGATGGAAAAGAAGATCCGCCAGCAGACCTTTGACCTTGAAGACTTTCTGGGGCAGCTGCAGCAGCTCAAGCAGATGGGGCCGCTCAGTCAGGTGCTGGAGATGGTGCCGGGCTTTTCGGCGATGCGGGGCAAAGCGTCTATGGATGAGCTGGATGGCGGCCATTTCGACAAGACTGAGGCGATAATCTACTCCATGACGCCTGAGGAGCGGCGCAACCCGCAGCTAATCGGGGGCAGCCGCAGGCGGCGGATAGCGCGGGGCAGCGGGACTACGCCGCAGGATGTGAACCAGTTGCTGAACCAGTTCGCGCAGATGCAAAAGATGATGCGGCAGATGGTAGGGGCGCCCGCGGGCAAGGGCAGCAAGCGCGGCAAGCGCAACAGCAAGAAGATGCGGCGGCTGATGCGCCAGCAGGCGGACATCTTCAATCTGACGAACCAGTGACGCGGCGGACGGGCTATGCGGCGCTTGGCGCTTATCAGGCGCGGGCTTGGATGTCCCCACGCGCGCATGCGCTCGGTGAATGGGAGCGGACTTGCTAGGGGAGGTTAGCGCCGCCGATTTGGCGGTCGCCGTTGCGGTGGCGTTCTTCGCCTGCGCGGTGTTCAGCGCGATGGGGTTCGGCATCGGCATAGTGGGGTTGCCGCTGCTGTTGCTGGCGTTTGACGCGCCGACCGCGATTATCCTGCTGAACGCGCTTGCCACGCCGGTCGTGGTCGTGATGGTTCTGCGTAACCGCGAGCATCTGCCGGGGCGCGAGATAGCGCCGATAGCGGCGGCGGGCATAGTCGGGGCGCTGATAGGCGCGCGGGCGCTGCGAGCGCTGGACATAGCGGCGTACAGCGACGCCTTTGGGATTGCGATACTGGCGCTAATCATCCTGCTGACGGTCGGCGGGATGTTCAAGATGCCGTTCCCCAAGCCCAACCCGCGCGTAGCGGGGCCTGTGGCGGGCTTTCTGGTGGGGCTGTTCATCACGGCGATAGGCATAGGCGGGCCGTTGCTGGTTTTGTATATGCTGTCGCAGGGCTGGAGCCGCCAGTCCATACGCGGGTCAATGGCGCTGTTCTTCGTGTTCATGACCACCTCGCTATTGGCGGGCTACGCGGTGAACGACCTGCTGACGCCGTCGCGCCTGACGCTGATAGCGGCGGCGTTTGTCCCCGCGGTGATAGCCGCCGTGCTGGGGGACAAGATAGCCGAAAGGCTGACGGACGCGATATGGCGGCGGGCGGTGGTGGCGCTGGTGCTGGGGACGAGCGCGCTCGCGCTGGCGCGGGAGGCGGTGGGGCTGTGGGGCGGGTAGGGCTAGGGGGCGGTGTTGTGCTAGGGGCGGTTTGGCAGGGGCGTGTCTGCCAGGTAGGCTTGGACTGCGAGGACGATGTCGTGGGGTAGGAAAGAGATACATTCCCACGCGACAGCGCTGTTGTTTTTGAGAGGCGCTAATTTCCGCCATGTTGATGCTGAACTTCGTCCCAGTTTCCTGCTAGTTAACTGCAATGATAGCACATAAGGGACATCTTCCCAGATGTCGCCCAGATGATATACGGCGTATGAGAAGTATAGCCTTTGGGTTTCCCCTGGCATTATTGACATATCTTCTGAACTGATTATCAGTTTGCCTTCAACAGGGGCTTCCTGGAATGACGCTATGTTCTCGAACGTAGCTATCGTGGATGAGATGGTAGCGTCGTCAATCTCTAGGGTCTTCATGTCAAACGGAATTTTAGAGTCGTTCTTTAGTAGCCAGATAGCATAGATATAGCCCGAATTGCTGTCGAAGCGCACATCTTCTACGGAGGGCATTATCTGATACCGCTTGCTTGGCAATGCGACTACGAACCTGAAAGTTCGCATAGAGTAATAGAGCGATACCGCGACCACAAGCGTTAGCACAAGCGGCGCGACGGGAGTGTACGCTTGGATAAAGTCCCATATGAAATTCACGGGAATTTGACTCTCACCGAAATGGCGATTTAGTTATCGCGGTCGGTTGGTTGGTTTTGTTCAGGCTTTGCCTGGTTTTCGGGGCGCGGCGGCGCGGGACGGCCCCTTGGGATAAGGTGAACCGGAGTGCCTTTCTTATGCTTGTAGCCCTCCTTGAAGTATGCGTCGTATTGTCCGTTGTTCATTCTGGGCATTTGCGGCCTCCTTAGCCTATCGGTTGGATTGATGTTCACGGGAATTCTATGCTCGCCCGCAGGCGGCGATTTAGTTATCGTTGTCGGTCGGCTGATTTTGTTCGGGCTTTGCCTGACTTTCGGGGCGCGGCGGCGCAGGGCGGCCTCTTGGGATAAGGTGAACTGGGCGGCCTTTATCTGGCCTGTAGCCATCCTTAAAGAAATATGCGTCGAATTGCCCTTTGTTCCGCCTAGGCATTTGCGGTCTCCTTGGATTAGCAGTTGGATGCGACTATTGCCATTATAGCATAGTGGGCGGCGCGGTTGGCACTATGGTTGGATTAGGCTTTCGTTGCCCCGATGTCCGGCGCTGCTCATTGGGCGCGGCGTCGGTTGCGCCAGGCCAGCGCTTGGGGCCAGTAGCTCAGGGAGAGCGCGGCGGCGAGCGCGCCTAGGGCGGCGGCTATGAGGTAGGTGTCGGTGAAGGCGCGGACGAAGGCTTGCGTTTCGGCGTGGGCGGCGGCGTGGAAGTCCTGGCGGGCGGCGAATAGGGCGCTCATCAGCGCCACGCTGGTTACGGTGCCCAGGCTGCGCGATATGGCGACCAGCGCGCCGCCGCTGCCAAGCCTGCGCGCGGGCATCGCGCCCATTATGAGCGTGGCGCTGGATGCTTGGAACAAGCCCGTGCCTATGCCCACAAGCGCCATTCGCAGCGCCACATCGGGGACGCCGGACGCGGCGGTGAGCGCACTGACCCAGAGTAGCGCGGCGGCGGATATGACCATCGCAAGCGTGGTGATGTAGGCGGCGGGCATCCGGTCGGACAGCCAGCCGCCTACCGGCGCGGCTACGGCGGCGAGCGCGGGGGACAGCATCAGCAGAAAGCCCAGCGATTTGGCGTTGACGCGCAGCACATCGGATACATAAAAGGGCAGGATGAATAGGTTGACGAACTGCGCCATGAACATCAGGAAGGATGCGGCTAGGACGGGCGCGAGCAGCGGATGGCGCAGCAGCGCGGGATCTAGTACGGGATGCGCGGCGCGGCGTTCACAGCGCAGCAGCAGAGCTAGGGTTGCCAGGGCTGTCGCGGCGAGCGCGAGTACCAGGGGCGATAGCCAGCCGACGCGCCCGCCGAGCGTCAGGAAGAGCGCAAGCGCGCTTAGGCAGATGAATGCCAGCGCCGCGCCGCGCAGGTCAAAGCGGCGCTCGCGGGCGTCGGGGGCGCCGCCCACGCCGGGCAGCAGCGTTAGGGCAAGCGCTATCGCTATCAGCACTATGGGCGCGCGGGCTAGGAATATGGCGCGCCAGCCGAATGCGTCCACAAGCGCGCCGCCGCCCAACGCCGCGCTTATCATCCCCAGCGTGGCTATGCCCGCCATTACGCCGAGCGCTCCGCCGCGCCGCTCGGCGGGGAATATCGCGGTCACAAGCGCGGGCGCGGACGCCATTATGAGCGCGTTGCCCACCGCTTGGAACAGGCGCAGCGCGAACACAAGCGGCAAGGTTGGGGCAAGGCCTATCAGAAAGGTAGCCAAGCCGTATGCCGCAAGCCCGAAGATGTAGAACCGGCGCAGCCCGTACAGGTCGGCCGCCGCGCCCAAGCCGAGCTGCAGGCTTGTGCTGCCGCCCATATAGAGCAGGATTATCCACTGGATTGCGATCTGGTCGGTATGGAAGCCGGCGGTGATGTCGGGGAGGGCGACGTTGACGGCGATGTCTAGGGATGACAGCAGCATCCCCAGCGACGCCGCGACGAGCGCGAGCCACAGGCGCGCTCCGCCAAGCGCGGCGGGGGCGCTTATTTGCCTATGTCCGCGTTCCAATGGTGCGGGTTGGCTCTCATAAAGTCCTGCAAGAGCCGCTTGGGTTCGTCCAAGTCTAGGCTGACGACCTCAACGCCGCGCTGCCGCATAAACTCAAAGCCCTCGTCAAAGGTTTCGGATTCGCCGGCTACGACCTTTGCGATGCCGAACTGCACGATAGCGCCGGCGCACATATGGCAGGGCATTAGGGTTGAGTAGATGGTCATGCCGCGAAAGTCGGATACGCGGTCTTTGCCCGCGTTGTGCAGGCAGTTGATTTCGGCGTGCATAATAGGGGAGGCGTCTTGCAGGCGGCGATTATGCCCTACGGCGAGAATGTTATCGCCGTCCGCGAGCGCCGCGCCGATAGGTATGCCGCCCTCGCTCGCGCCGATGCGGGCTTGCTCTATGGCGGCTTGCATGAACTTGTCCATTGGCGTTTTCCCTTTGCTACTGCTGCTGTGGTTAGCGCCGTTAGGCAACGATGACGGGGCGGGATTTCTCACGCTCAAGGTTGGTAAGGCTAGTATAGGGCATTATGGGCTATGGGGGTAGGGGGAAATGGGCTATGGGTAGCGTTTCATTCTGGTTATCAAGTATATCTATCGTTGTAGATGGTTGGGTGGCATTGCCATCACCACTTGCCTTATCAGTTGGATCACAACTTACCAAACTCTCAAAACTATCTAAAACGAAACGCTATCCTGGTAGTGATGGGCGGGGGATCCTGCATTTTGAAATTTTTGAAATAGATAGGCAAACTTTTGGGTGTAGGCCTGTTATATGCCGGTGAGTTGGACATCATGCAATCTAGTTTCTGCGATAGCGCAGTATTCGGGGGCTATGTCAATGCCAAGAAACGGGCGGTTGTTGCGGCGGGCGGCTACGCAGGTTGTGCCGACGCCGTTGAATGGGTCTAGGATGGCGTCGCCGCGGAAGCTGAATAGCAACATTACGCGGCGGGCGAGTTCTTCGGGGAACATCGCGGGGTGGGCGAATTCGCGCATGCGGCGCTCCGGGGCGATTGACCATTTGGCGGTTACCCATTCTTTGAACGAGTCGGCGTCAATGTCGGCGTCTGCGGACGCGCCGCGCTTTTTGAGATCGCCCTTGCAGAATACCTCTACGAACTCCCAAGTGTATTTTAGGTATGGGCTGGACGGGCTTTTCCAGCTGCCCCAAGCGGTGTATTTGCAGTTGTAGTTATTCTTTTCCCACAGGATTTCGCCCTTCCAGATGAGGCGCTTTTGCATAAAGTAGTTGGAGATGATGTGATGGCTGGGGATGTAGTCGGAGAAGAGCGGCTGCACATTCACCGCGATGCGCCCGCCGTATTTGAGGACGCGGATGCACTCGTCGAAGACGGCGAAGAGTTTGGCGAAGTAGGATTCCCAGTCTGCCGCGTCATCGCCGTCGTCCTGGTAGTCCAAGCCGAAGTTGTAGGGCGGCGATGTGAATACCAGGTCGACGCAGTTGTCGGGCAGTTGTTTCAGAACCGCCTCGCTGTCGCCGCAGATGATTTGGTCTGTGAAGTCGGGCGGCAGCGGGTTGGATTCGCGGCTGAAGTCGTGGTCGTTGGCATAGTAATGCTTGCCGCGCCGCAACTCTTTTTGCTTGCGGCCAGCCACCTTGCGCTCTTTGTTGTAGCCCACATAGAGGCGTTTCTTGCCGTTGACGCCGAAACTTCGGATATTGCCCACCGCTTGCAGTATTTCGGATAGGCTATCCTTATAGCCATACTCGGCGGCGGCGCGATCCACGGCGTCAGCCAACTCGTCGGGGTTGATTTCGCGCAACCAGACTTCCAGCGTATCGCCGCTGCGGAGTACATAGAAATCGTCCTCATTGAACCTGCTGTTGAGCAGGGCGATAGCGGGGTCGGCGTCGGGGGCTATGCGGGTGGTTAGAGAGATTTGCCTGTACTTATCGCCAATTGTTGCCATCACACTTTATCCTGACTTAATTATTGTGCATCAATAGTAGTGGGGTTTATTCCGAATGAAAATCGCTTGGGGGGTTTTGATTGAGGGTATTGAGTGGTGGGCGCGCAATGGGATGCGCCGATAGTTGCTGTCTATTGTTTGTTGCGAACCTTTATGTTTGGATAATGTGTTCGCGCACAATGATAGCGGACGTGTGTGCGAATGTCAAAGAATACCCTCAGCCCGCGTTTCTCTGGGGGGATGAGAAAGCGGGATGAGGGCGTTGCGCTTAGGGGCGCTGGCGGCGATTGGCTACCAGGCGATGGCGTAGCAGGCGCGGCGGGGGTCGGCGCCGGCGCTGAGGACGCCGCTGTCCGGGTCGCGGCGGGCGACGGTGGCGCCCATGCCGCAGGTGGCGGCGCTGACAAGCTCGCCGTGTCCGAGCGCGCGCAAGGCATCCCATGTCTGCGCGGGGAAGCCGTCTTCCAGCGAAACGCGGTTGGGGTAATAGACATGCGGGTAGAACGAATCGGGGACGCTTTCGCTGGTGAAGCGCGGGGATTCCACCGCCTCTTGCGGGTTCATTCCGAACAGCAGGGTGTTTAGGATGAGCTGCGCGTTAGCCTGGGCTTGGTGGTCGCCGCCGGGGCAGCCGATGGTCATGACGGGGGTTGCGCCGCGCGAGACGATGTAGTTTATGAGCGTGGTGCGCGGGCGCTTGCGCGGCTCAAGCCGGTTCGGGTGGTTGTCTATGAAATTGAACATCTCGATGCGGGAGCTTATGGCGGCGCCCTGCTCCGGGAAGAATACGCTCTTGCTGAAAGAGCCGCCGCTGGGGGTGGCGCATACGAGGTTGCCGTCGCGGTCTATGCAGGCGATATGGGTAGTGCCGCCGCTGTTGCCGGAGTCGCCGGCGGCAACGCCCGCGATCATCTCGGCGGCGGCGTCCGCTGGCTTGCGGACGCGGGAGTGGCGCCACGGATCGCCCGCTGCGGGCAGTTCGGGGCAGGCGCGCGCGGGATCGATTTGGCGGGCGCGCTCGGCGGCGTACTCTTTGGATATAAGGCCGTCTATGGGGACGGCGGCGAAGTTGGGGTCGCCGTAATGCGCCTCGCGGTCGGCGAATGCCAGCTTGCACGCCTCCAAGACGGTGTGGATGTAGGCGGGCGAGTTATGCCCCATTTCGCGCAGGTCGAAGTTTTCCAAGATGTTTAGGACTTGGAGCGTCATGATGCCCTGCGTCCAAGTGGAGTGGCTGCTGATTTCGTGTCCGGCGAAGGTTGACTTGACGGGCTGGGCGTAGTCGGCGGAGTAGGCGGCGAGGTCGTCTTCGTCAAGGATGCCGCCGACTTGCCGCGAGAATGCGGCGATGCTCTTGGCGATGTCGCCCTTGTAGAAGGCGTTGTTGGCGGCGCGTATGCCGTCCGCGCGGCTGCCACCGGCGGCGTTTTCGGCGGCGACCATCCGCTTGAGCATATCGGCGAGGTTCGGCTGCACAAGCATTGAACCCGGCTGCGGCACATCGCCGTTGTCAAAGAAGATGTCCCTGCCGCCGGGCGGGAATAGATCGAACTGCTCGCGGGTTCCGGGGTTGTCCAGGCGATTGAGCATATACTCGTAGTTTGGAAAGCCCTTTTCGGCGTGGTGAATGGCGGGGGCGAGGGTTTCGCCGAGCGTCTTTGTGCCGTAGCGCTCCAGCATAGATGTGAGCGCGGCGATAACGCCGGGGACGGTGAATGAGAGGGGCGCGTCCTCGCCTGGGCCGGTGGGGATGACTTCGTGGCCTCGGGATTTGTAGAATGGAACGGTCGCCTTGGCGGGCGCGTTGCCCTGCCCGCAGAGGGATAGCAGATCGCCGCTGCGCGCGTCGTAGAGCATAAAGACGCCCTCGGCGAGCAGGGAGTAGTTGGCGAGCGGTTCGGTCACCCCCGCGGCGAAGCAGGCGGCGACTACGGCGTCAAATGCGTTGCCGCCATCCAGCAGCATACGCATGCCCGCCATAGATGTGAGGTAGTGGCCGCTTGATATGACGCCCTGCGAGCCGTACACGACGGGCCGCGTTGTGGGCGGGCGGACGGCGTCGCCCTTGTCAAGGGATGGGATGTGGTGGTTGTCGGCGGTAGGCATTGGGGAGGCTCCTTGATAAGGTTGCATAGTGAAGAAGTTAGGAATTGGATGCGCCTATAAAGTTCCGGTTTCTGACATCGCAACAATAATGGCGTGATATTGCGCTCCGCTGAGGGGACAGGGACACAGCCTGTCGAATTCCTCTACGCTGAGACGCAGGTAGTTTCGCAACGCGCGAACTCTACCGCTACCTACTGATCCGCTTGGCGGCAACTTGGATGAGATGAGGAATTTCCGCACGCCATCCACATAGTACCACCCATACCGCTCCCGGTTCATTCTGCGGTCGAATCCGTTGGCTCTGTCCTGACGGTAGAGTTGAGTCAGTTTGCGGATGCCGCGCTCGACTTCTCTAACGTTGTAGCTTTTCTCGCGCATCTATCCCTACGACTTCCTGCAGGATGCGTTTCCATTGGAGCGGAAGTTTGCCGAGATTCTCATCGGGAGTTTGCATTAGGTCTTGGCACAACTCGCCTACGAAAGTCTTTAGTTCGGTGATTGCCTGTATTTCGGTTTTGCCGAATCCGTCTGCTTGAAGTTCGGGTATTCGCGCCACTACCTCATCATCGCCCTCGTATTCTTCTATGAGAAAGAACATAGGCCGCTTGAGTATGACGTCGGCATCGTCCACGATAATTGAGTTAATCGCGGCGGAGCGGAGTACGACTGCGTCGGATGCGTGGTCGGTTAAAGCGTTCAGCAGATTGAGGCATTCCGAAAGTTTGCCCTGAAGTTCGCCCATCTGTCGTTTCAGATTGTGCGAATTTTCTTCGGATTGTGGCGGGCGAGCCGGTTCAGGGTCCCAGCGCACGGCATCGCCGGATCCGTGGTAGCCCAAAACATCGTGCAGGCGGATTATGACTTCCGTATCAGGAAGTCCCCAGCCGATGGCTACTTCGGCAGGGGCGTGATGAACGGCGGGACAGCCCCATGAAATCGGAGCATGGCCTGTTGAAAGCCGTTCACGCTGTCTTATCGTCATTAGGCGCTGTCCTTTTTGATGATGAATTTGGACATTATGGCATTAGCGCGCGTCATCAGTATTTTGGGTAGTTGGGCGTTCAGCGGCTCATTCGTATGAAAGCTGACATTTATGTTTAGCGTATTGCCGCGATCCGTGTTTAGAGTAACCTCATACTCAGGTTCATCGTCAGTTTCTGTCTCTTTGGTTAGCCGCAACCCTCTTATATCTGTGAATGGCAGCGAGGCATCGTTGAACTTGATGATCGGGAGCGCGATTATAGTTTCTACGGAGTCTTGCGGGAAGCTGTAGGTCAAGTCGAAGTAAAAATCCGCATTGACGCCCGAAAGCGGACTTTCATCAAGCAAAGCCTTGATTTTGTTAGTATTTTCTCGGGCCTCTTGTGGGGGGGCGTTGATGGTTCTTCCCTCTACGGCAGGACAGATATAGCCGATGTGCAGATACCATGGGACGGCGTCAGAATCGTCGTGTCTGTGGCGGCTCAAACTTAGCAGTATCTGATGGATATTCTTGCCGGTGCTATAACCAGCAACGGCGGATAGCGTCTCTACATGACGGCTTTCACTCCATAGGCTCTCGTTGTAATCCAGCCCAACTTCTTTCCAAGCGGCAAGCATATCGCCGTCCACGGGAACTTCGCCGTGGATGGTTAGCGCGGCGGCGTTTGCGGAGAACAGGTTTATTCTCATTATGGTTCACGCGATACGGCTGATATTGTTTCGTGTAAAGCATTTTACAATTTCAACCGCCTTAGCGCAACGCCCCCGGACAGCGCTACCCCTCCCTCAGCTTTGCCAGCGAGAAGTCGGGGCTGTTGACCCAGGCGCGGTGCGCCTCTTCGCGGGCTAGGATGCGGTGCGCCTCGCCTATGACGTCGCGGGCTATGTCAAGCGGGATGGTCACCACGCCGTTGGCGTCGGCGTGGATTAGGTCGCCGGGGTTTATGAGGACGCCGCTTACGCGCACGGGGATTTGCGCCTCCATAAAGCCGAAGTTGCCGTGCGCGGGAACCATTCCCGGCGCGAAGTAGTGAAAGCCCATTTCGCGCACTGTGTCCACATCGCGCACGCCGCCGTCGGTTACCAAGCCTATCGCGCCCAAGCGCATAGCCACCGTGGCGAGGCCGTCTCCGAAGTGGCAGCCGTGCTTGGGCTTGGAACTGAGGTCTTTGAGCGCGAGGACGGCGGGCCGCGGCGACGCCTCTATCGCCTCAAAGAACTTGTAGCGCGTTTCGCGGTCGTGGCGCCTGCCGTGCGTGGTGGTGTCCAGCGTGGCGGTTACCGCGTAGCCGAGCATCACGCCCATTTCGGGGAATAGGCAGCGGATGTCCCAGCCCATAAAGCCGTCGGTGTCGCTGCGGACATTGAAAGGTTCTATGGCGTTGGCTATAGTAGGCGTGTCAATTTTACGCAGGGTTTCCAGCTCTACGCCGGTGAGCGGGGTTGTCATATCGGATATGCCTCCAGTTGTTTGGCTTTGCTTGGCGAATAAACGCCTTTGCTTGGCGATTGGTTGGATGCCGATTATGCCGATTGTAGGGGGCTAGTGTATCATATCGGCGGGATGCGGGATTGGGCTTGCCACCCGATATGTCGTCCAATACGCAAACTTGTATGCAGACCGGCGGGATACGCTGAAGTTGAGACCAAAATCTTACTAGGAAAGGAAAGGCTATATGGCTGTAGAGAAAGTTCTGATGACGGGGGCGACGGGGTATATCGCCAACCAGTTGCTGCCCACGTTCCGCGAGAGCTACGAGATGGTTCTGGTGGATGTGAAGGACACGAATCCGCGCGGCGATAAGGTGGAGGGGGTGGTTATCGCGGATCTGATAGACGCCGACCGCGCTAAGTACGCGGGCTTGTTCGAGGGCGTGGACGCGGTTGTGCATCTGGGCTACAAGCGGCGGGCGGGCGATCCTCTGGATCACTTCTTTGACGAGAGCGAGAATGTGGCGATGGCGTACAATACGCTGCGGGCGGCGTATGACGCGGGCGTGCCGCGCTTGGCTATCGCTAGTTCCAATCACGCGGCGGACTGGTATGAGCATAACCTCATCCACGCGCGCAAGATGGAGTCGCTTGACCCGTATCGGCTGCCGCTTTCGGACAACTTCTACGGGTGGGCGAAGGCGACGTATGAGCATTTGGGCTTTCTGTTCGCGTGCGGGCTTGGGGGATTTGACGATGGCAGCGGCAGGCAGGCGCACACGGGCGGCGGCGGCTCGCTGATACGCAAGACGGGCGTTGTGATGGTTCGGATAGGCGCGCCGCGCGAGCTGGACTTGGCGACCTATGTGGGCGACCCCGCGAACTACAAGCGCGACTTGGGCGCGTACATCAGCCCGCGCGACATCACGCAGCTGTTCCAAAAGGCGATAGAAACGCCGAACATAGACAACGAACACGGCGTTCCGTGGCAGGTGGTATATGGCATCAGCAACAACGCGCGCGCGTTCTGGTCGCTGTCCAACGCGCGGGAAGTTCTGGGCTATGAGCCGCAGGACGACTCGGAGGTGAAGTTCGCCGAGGACATAAGGCGGTTTCTGATTGGGGAGAATGCGCCGGGCGGCAGGGTTGGGCTGGGGTAGCGGCAAGGGCTTGCCCCAATGCGCGGGATTGGCGGACGCCGCATGCTCTAGTCGTCGGGCGAACCGGCGGCGGGTGAACCGATAGTTGATTGACACCGAAAGCGGCTTTCTAGCATAATCGCAAGCGCTATGCTGATTGTCAGAGACGCGGCGTCGGATTACAGAAACCGCAGCTACCTGTCGGTGGCGGAGGTTGCGGCATATACGGGCTTGTCCGCGCGCGAGATACACAGGCGGGTCAAGGCGGGCGAGCTGGCGGCGTTCAAGTCGGCTGGCGGGCAGTATCGGTTTCGGCTGGCGGATGTCGCGCCGCTGCGGGCTGACGGCCGCATGCCCGCGAGCGCTGCGCCGCCGGATGCCGCGCCGGTTGCGGTGGACAACAGGGGGACGCGGCAGATCGTCATACGTGGCGACGCGCGGGATATGACGGGCGATATTGACGACGAGAGCGTTCATATCGCCATCACATCGCCGCCATATTTCAACGCCAAGATGTACTCGGAGTCGGCGGACGATCTGGGCAATGTCCACGATTTGGACGAGTGGCTCGCCGAGATAGGCAAGGTTTGGGCTGAGGTGTATCGGGCGCTGCAGCCGGGGCGCAAGTTCTTTTTGAACATAATGAACCTGCCGGTGCGCGCCAACAAGTCGTTTCGGACGCTGAACTTGGCGGGCAAGAGCGTTGACTTGTGCGAGAGCGTGGGTTTCGTGTTCAAGCGGGACATCGTCTGGCACAAGACGAATGGCGTCCGGGCGCACTTCGGGACTTACCCGTATCCGGGCGGGATTCTTATCAATCATATGCACGAGTTCATCCTTGAGTTTGAAAAGCCGATGACGAGGCAAGCGCCCAAGTACGCGCATGTGAGCGCGGAACAGCGGGAGCTGTCGCGTTTGGACAAGGAGTTCTGGCTGTCGGTAAAGAACTCGGATGTATGGCTGATGAAGCCCGAAAAGAGCGGCGACAACCGCAGCCACGCCGCGCCATTTCCATTGGAACTGCCCTCGCGTCTTATCAGGGCGTATAGCTTTGTGGGTGAGACGGTACTGGATCCGTTTATGGGCAGCGGCACGACGCTCGCGGCGGCGGCGGCGCTGGGGCGCGACGGGGTTGGGTATGACATAAACGCGGAGTTTTGCGCTATGGCGGAGCGGCGGCTGCGGGAGGCGGTGTGCGCTTAGGGCGCTGACGGCGGCGCAAGGGAAGTTGGGTATGAAATTTTGCTGATTTATTGTTCCAAAACCCCTTTCATATCAGGAATAGATACGCTAATTTTGAGGGAGTGAGGTTGCGCTACCGCTCAGTCTATTGAGGAGGGATTGGTTATGCCTATATTTGACACATTCGCAAAGCGAATGAAGAGATCTAGGGATGCTGGCAAGCCCGTCATTTACAAGTATGACGAATTGCCTCAGCCGCTCAGAGTGCAAATCGCGCATATTTTGCGGGATACAATCTCAGAAATAGAGTATGGCCCCAACCCCAAACATATAGGGGTAGGCCGTATTGAAGAGATGTGGAGGCTAATACATAATGCCGTTGCTAAGGAGCGCGGAGAGTTTGTTCTGGGTAATAAAAAGCAGCACAAAGGCTACCATGACCTCTGTGCATCGTTTCTGCTCCAAGAATCAGATTTTGATCAAGTAATGAGCTTGGTGGAGATCGCTTTCGAATTTATGGATCGGCGCCTTATGATTGCACGGCACGATCGCGATAGGCAGCGGATAGATGGCGCTATCGCTGAATTGAACCAAAGGTTTCAAGAGCATGCCGTAGGCTATCAGTATCAGGCTGGTAGAATTGTAAGGGTGGATTCGCAGTATCTGCATACCGAAACGGTGGAGGCAGCCGTATCGCTCTTGCATGACGCCGGCTTTAAGGGGCCGTTGGAAGAGTTCATGAAGGCTCACGAACACTACCGAAAAGGCAATAATGAAGATGCGATAACCAGAGCCAACAATGCCTTTGAAAGCACGATGAAGGCCATATGCGATAAGCGCGGTTGGGATTATGGCAAGGGTAAGGCAACCGCAAGCCCCCTGATAAACACGCTGTTTGACAATGGCCTTATCCCGTCTAGTATGCAGAGCCATTTCACGGGCTTGCGGACGACGTTGGCGGACGGGTTGCCAACGGTGCGGAACAAGACAGAGGGGGCCGCTCACGGGCAAGGCGCTGATCCCGTTGATGTTCAGAAACACATTGTTTCTTATGCGCTGCATCTGGCGGCGACGAACATTGTGTTTCTGATAGAGGCGCATAACGCATCAAAGTGACGTCGGCGGGCGAGCTCGTATTCGCGGGGTCGCAATCATATCAGGGACTATCGCCGCCAGGTGATTCGGCATATCCACGATCTTGGGGTTGCCCTTTGTTCGCCTCGCAAGCCTGCTTAGGTTGCCGCTCAAATGGGAGCGGCAACCCTGTTTCGGTTCACCGCGCTACTCCTTTGCAGGCTGATGATGCCTCTACTTTTGGGGAAAGTAGGCAAAACTATTTGGTTGTTAATGTGGATGATGTGTTTGCGTATAGGATGACGGGATAAGCGCTATATCGCTTCGCCGGTTTGTTGTCGTGAAACCTCCTTGATGTTTTGTTTGGGATACATTTGTACTAGATATATTAGCATAGATTTGGAGGGCTTGGGAATGGAATATACGCGGGAAGGGTTGCTGGCTAGGCTGCGGGATAGGTCGGTGGGGACGGCGGAGTTTAGGGCGGCGTCGGATGGGTTGGCGAGGTTGCTGTGCGACGAGGCGATGGGGCGGATTGGTGGGGATGGCGACGGCAAGGGCGTTCTGCTGGCGCCGGTGCTGCGGGCGGGGTTGGCGCTGCTGCCGGCGTTTATGGAGGCGCTGCCCAATGCGGCGGTCGGGATGATTGGCGTTGAGCGGGATGAGCGGACGGCGCTGCCGCGTTTGTATTATGAGAAGCTGCCGCCAATGGATCCGGGCGATTTGCCGCGCAGGGCGGTGATATTGGATCCGATGCTGGCTACGGCGGGGGCGGCTTGCTATGCGGCGGAGCTGCTGGCGGGCAAGGGGATGCGCCCGGCAGATGTGCATTTCGTCGGGGTTTTGGCGGCGCAAGAGGGGTTGGATAGGCTGGCGGCGGTTTTGCCGCGCGGGAATATCACGCTGGCGGCGGTGGATCCGGGGTTGGACGCGCGCAAGTTTATCGTTCCGGGGCTTGGGGATTATGGGGATAGGTATTTCGGGACGGCGTAGCGGGCGGGCAAGGCGGCGGCGTTTTGTGCAATGGGCGCGGTGTGGTAGAATTACGGGCGCGGGTCGCGGCGGCAGGGTTGCCGTTTGGTTTTGCCCGCTGATACGCACTGAGGAGGAGTTATCGTGCGACCGAATAGTTTGAGGGCGAAGCTGAAGGCGGGGGAGGCTACGCTGAGTACGCATATCCTGTCGGCGTGGCCGTCGGTGGTGGAGGCGATAGGGCATACGGGGATTTACGATTATGTGGAGTTCGTGGCGGAGTACGGGTCGTTTGACTTGCATGACCTGGACAATCTGTGCCGCGCGGCGGAGCTGCACAACATGGGGACGATGATCAAGGTGGATCAGAGTCACCAGGCGTTTCTGGCGCAGCGCGGGATTGGCGCGGGGTTCAGCAGCGTGCTGTTCACGGATTGCCGCAGCGCGGCGGATGTGCGGGAGTGCATCCGTCAGGCGAAGCCGGACACGCCGGGGATTGACGGGATGTACGGCGTCGCCACGCGGCGCAACACCTATATGGGCTACGGCGGCTCGGCGGAGTATGTGGAGTCGCTGGACGATGTGGTGATGGCGGTGATGATCGAGAAGAAGGGCGCTGTGGACGAGCTGGAGGAGATCCTGGAGATTCCGCAGCTGGATATGGTTCAGTGGGGCGGGTCGGACTTCTCGATGAGCATCGGCAAGCCCGGCCAGCGCGACGCGCCTGAGGTGGCGGCGGCGCAGAAGAAGACTTTCGAGACGGCAATCAAGATGGGGGTGCCGCCGCGCGCCGAGATTCAGTCGCCGGACGAGGCGAAGCGGTATTTGGATATGGGCGTGCGTCATTTTTCCATCGGGACGGATCTGAGCATCCTGTACGGCTGGTGGAAGAGCAACGGCGAGGCGCTGCTGCGTGCTATGGAGGGCGCGTAGCGGGGGCGCGGGCCATAGCGGGATTGGGGTAGGGGCTTTCCTGTGGGGGAGAGCCCCTACTTTTTGTGAAAGGGTGGCGAAGAGATTTTGGATGTGTAGTGTCCGGATGATTTATTCGGATTAAGAGTAATGGGGCTACATCCGTTGGCAAGGGTAATCTTTAAGAGGGGCGGGTTTGGCTTGCGCGGGTTTGGGGTTTGGGGCTACAATAGGGTGTGTGTCGGGGCGTAGCGCAGTCGGGAGCGCGCCACGTTCGGGACGTGGAGGTCGCTGGTTCAAGTCCAGTCGCCCCGACCAATTGGGGTTGTGTGGGGGATTCCGACGAGTGTGAGGGGAACTGATTGCGTGGGCGGCGGGTTCTCGGTTTCATTCGCGGCGTTTGGCAATCATCAGTTATACGCTGGCGCTTAGCCGCAATCTCTAAACTAGGGCGTAGGGGTATAAGTGGAGCCGCTGAATCTTAATCGGACGCGGATCATTTCGTTGAGCGCGTACTCGGCTATGTTCGCGCTGGGGATGGCGGTTACGACGTGGCATGAGCTCTCTATGGCGCAGGGGCGCGCGTCGATGGAGATTGTAGTCGCGATTATATTCAACGCGCAGGCGGTGGCAGTCGCGGCGGCCGGGTTTGCCGCTATAGTGGAAACGGGAGGGTACATCGTGCTTTTGGCAGCGCATATCATTCAAAAAGAGCGCGACGCGGCCCGTGAAAAGGCGCTTGAGGAGGGGATCGGCAAAGGCCAAGACAAGGCGTATGAAGACGCCGCTAGACAGAACGAAGCCTACTATCGGCGGATGCGGGCGGCGCTTGACGCAGGCGAGCCGTTCGACGAGTTGCCGCCCATGTTCGGCAGAAACGGGCAGTGAGGATATATCGTGCTTTTGGCAGCATATGTCATCGAAAAGGAACGGGAAAAGGCTCGTGCCGAGGGGCTCAAAGAAGGGATTAAAGAAGGCCGCGCCAATGGGTATAAAGACGCCGACGAGCAGCTCGCTGGTTACTTCAGGCGGATGGACTCGGCGCGCGCGGCGGGCGAAGACTTCGATGAGCCGCGGCCCAGGTTCCGCAGAAACGGGCGATAAGGCGATAGCCGCGCTATGCTAGTCGCATCCTGTCTCACGGAAAGCGCCGGTAGCGCATCCATGAACGCTCTGCTATCCGAATGGGGGCGTGGCGGCGCGGTTTATTATTGACACTTTTGTTGATATTTGCTAATCTCATTGTGCTGGTTAATCTAGGCATAATTGCATATTTAGACGCGGGGATGGGGAGTAGTAGGGCAGGCATCCGGCATCAGAGAGTCGGCGGCGGTGGGAAGTCGACGCTGGGATTTGTCCGAACTCGCCCCGGAGCGGTCGCTCCGAATGCGTGGCAGGCATGCGCCGTTGCGAACGGCGAGTGCGCCGCGCGGTAGGGGTGGACGGGGTGGCTCCCGTTATCAAGCCTGAAGAGCGGCCCCGGATGCAATCGGGGCAAATTGGGTGGTACCGCGAGATTTTTTTGTATCCCGTCCCTTTGTGTGGGCGGGGTTTTTTTATTTTGGGATTATGCCAAGGCATATACGGATTACAGGACATACAGGGCGTCACGGAGGTGATTGACGATTATGAAGATGACAGGCGGGCAGATGGTCTGCGCGAGCCTGATACGGGAGGGGGTGGATGTGATTTTCGGGCTGCCGGGCGGCGCGATTTTGCCGCTGTATCAGACGCTGCCGGAGTTTCCGGAGCTGCGGCATATCCTCGTGCGGCACGAGCAGGGGGCGGCGCACGCGGCGGACGGCTATGCGCGCGTTACAGGGCGTCCTGGCGTGGCTTGGGCTACGTCGGGGCCGGGCGCGACTAATCTGGTCACGGGGATCGCCACGGCGCAGATGGATTCGGTGCCGATGGTGGTTATCACAGGGCAGGTCGGCAGGGCGGCTATCGGGTCGGACGCTTTTCAAGAGTGCGATACCACAGGCATTACTTTGCCCATTACCAAGCATAACTATCTGGTGATGGACGCGGCTGAGATACCGCGCGTCATCAAGGAGGCGTTTTATATCGCCAATAGCGGCAGGCCGGGGCCGGTGCTGGTGGACATTCCCAAGGATGTGTTCACTGAGGAGGCGGAGTTCGAGTATCCTGACGAGGTGGAGCTGCCGGGCTATAAGCCCACGCTGGCGCCGCACGGGCGGCAGGTGAGGCGGGCGGCGCAACTGATACAAGAGGCGCAGCGGCCGGTGATACTGGCGGGGCATGGCATTACCATTTCAAGGGCGTATGACGAGCTTCTGGAGCTGGCTGAGAAGGCGCAGATTCCGGTGGTTACCACGCTGCTGGGGGTGAGCAGCTTTCCGACGGGGCATGTGCTGTCGGTGGGCTGGCCGGGGATGCACGGGATGGCGTATGCCAGTCTCGCCATAGAGGAGGCGGATCTGCTGATTGCGCTGGGGATGCGCTTTGACGACCGCATAACGGGGGACACGCGAACGTTCGCGCAGGGGTCAAAGAAGATACATGTTGACATTGACCCGTCTGAGATAGGCAAGAACGTTGAGGTGGACGTTCCGATAGTGGGCGACCTGAAGTTGGCGCTGCAGGCGCTGAACAAGCGGGTGGAGCCGGCGCTGCACGGGGATTGGCTGCGGCGCATAGACGAGTTGCGGCGCGAGCATCCGCTGCGGCATCCGGACGATTCGCCCACGCTGGAGATGCGCTATGTGGTGAAAGAGATAGCCGAGGCGACCGAGGGCAACGCGATTATCGTTACGGGCGTGGGGCAGCATCAGATGTGGGCGGCGCAGTATTACCCGTTCAGGCAGAACTGCTCGCTGGTGTCGTCGTGCGGATCGGGCGCGATGGGATATGAGGTGCCGGGGGCTATGGGCGCGCAGGTGGGGCGCATGGACAGGGTTGTGTGGTCGGTGTGCGGCGACGGCGGCTTTCAGATGACGATGGTGGAGCTCGCCACTATCGTTGAGAATAACATTCCGGTGAAGTTCGCCATAATGAACAACAATTCGCTGGGGATGGTTCGGCAGTGGCAGGACTTCTTCTACCACCACGACCATGTGGCGACGATGTACAGCGGCAACCCGGACTTCGTGAAGATCGCGGAGGCGTTTGGGATGCCGGGGATACGGGTTGAGCGCAAAGACGACGTGCGGGCGGCGGTGGAGCGGGCGATGGCGCACAATGGGCCCGTTATCGTGGATTTCGTGATACAGGACGATGACAATGTGTATCCGATGATACCGGCGGGGCAGTCGGTCGATCAGCTGATCGAGGAGCCGGAGGCCATGCCCGCGCTTGAGGAGGCGCGCCGATGATGACAGAAACGACGCACAATCGCCACACGATAACGGCGCTTGTGGAGGACAAGCCGGGCGTGCTGAACCGGGTGGCGAGCCTGTTTAGGCGGCGGGGCTACAACATAGCCAGCCTCGCGGTGGGGAACAGCGAGATTCCCAATCTGTCGCGGATGACTTTCGTGGTGGAGGGGGACAGCCGCACGGTGGAGCAGGTTACCAAGCATCTGCACAAACTGATCGACGTCATCCGGGTGTCGGATGTGTCGGATTACAACGCGGTGGCGCGGGAATTGGCGCTTATCCGCGTGAAGATCAACCCGCACAACCGCAGCGAGGTGATGCAGATAGTAGATCTGTTTAGGGCGCATATCATAGACGTTGCGCCCGAAAGCGTGATTGTGGAGGTGGTGGGGGACGAGGATAAGGTGGACGCGCTGCAGCATCTGCTAAGCCCGTTTGGGGTTGTGGAGGTGATGCGGACGGGCATCGTGGCTATGACGCGGGGGATGGATTCGCATCATGGCGGGCGCAATGGCCGGAATGGGAGCGGGAACGGCCAGGGGGCGCGGCGGATAATGGAGACGGGGAGCGTGTAAAGGGGGATTTTGGGCGCATAGCCGCGCGAAATTAAGTGATAAAGATGATAAGAGGGCGGGCTGCCGCGCATAGCGCAGATTGCGCTTAGCAAGGGCAAAGGGCGCGGGTAGCGGCAGCCGGTTCGCAAGGGCGCAAGCGCAAAGACGGCGTACAGGCCAAGCATAGGCATACTGATAAAGCATACCGACAAATGGGATTGAAAGGAAAAGGCTAGATGGCAGCAAAGATGTATTACGAAGCGGACGCCGATATGTCGCTGGTGGACGGCAAGACATTCGGGATAATCGGCTACGGCAGCCAGGGGCATGCCCACGCGCTTAATCTGCATGACAACGGGCTGGATGTGATGGTGGGGCTGTATGAGGGCAGCGCCAGCATCGCCAAGGCGACGTCTGACGGGCTGCGCGTGGGGATGGTGGCTGAGACGGCCGAGCAGTCGGACATTATTATGATGCTGATACCGGATCATCTGCAGGCGGAGGTGTACCGCGAGTCCATACTGCCGCATATGCTACCGGGCAAGACGCTGATGTTCGCGCATGGGTTCAATATCCACTACAAGACAATCAGCGCGCCTGAGGGGGTAGATGTGTCTATGGTGGCGCCTAAGGCGCCGGGCCATCGGATGCGCGAGGTGTTCACCAAGGGCAGCGGCGTGCCGGGGCTGCTGGCGGTGCATCAGGACGCCACGGGCAACGCGCACGCGGTCGGGCTGGCGTATGCGCGCGGCGTGGGCTGCACGCGGGCTGGGGTGCTGGACACCACGTTCAAAGAAGAGACCGAGACGGATCTGTTCGGGGAGCAGGCGGTGCTGTGCGGCGGGGTTACGGCGCTGGTAAAGGCTGCGTATGAAACGCTGGTGGAGGCGGGGTATCAGCCGGAGTCGGCGTACTTCGAGTGCATGCACGAGCTCAAGCTCATCGTTGACCTGCTGTATCAGGGCGGCATGGGCTATATGCGCTACTCGGTGAGCGATACGGCGGAGTTCGGGGATTACACGCGGGGGCCGGTCGTGGTGGACGAGAGCGTGAAGGCGAATATGCAGCAGGTTCTGGCGCGGATCCAGGACGGGAGTTTCGCGCGGGAGTGGATAGCGGAGAATGACGAGGGTCGGCCGACGTTCTATCGGATGCGTGAGGAGAATGCGGCGCATGAGATAGAGGAGGTGGGCAAGGAGCTGCGGGGGATGATGCCGTTTTTGCAGGATGTTGACTAGGAGGTGTGGGATGTTGAGTTCACAGACGAATTCAAGGCGTGGTGGGACACGCTTACGCTGTCGCAACAGCGCGCCGCCTCTCATGTAGTCGATATGCTCGTCGATAATGGGCCTGCTCTTGAGCATCCACATTCAACGGGCATACGCGGTTCAAGACATAGCCATATGCGCGAACTTCGCGTACAAAGCGGCGGCCGCCCAATCAGGATTTTCTACGCCTTTGATCCAAGGCGGTCAGCCATTCTGCTCATAGGCGGGGACAAGACGGGGGATAATCGCTTTTATCAGCGATACATTCCCATAGCGGATAGGCTGTACGACGAATACATAGAGGAGTTGCGAAGGGAAGGTTTTCTCTGATGTCAGGACACCGCAAGTTTAGCGAACTGATGGAGCAATTTTCGCCAGAAGATAGGCGGCGGATTAAGGCGATGACCGCCGAGGCGCTTGCGCGGCTGGATAGGGAAGTGCATATTGAGCCGATTGTGCTTGATTGGTCGGAGTGGCATCTTTGGCGGGATGTGGAGCGGGATGCGCGGGAAGGCGGTGCTGTCGTGCCGTGCGAGCAGGCGGGGGTGTATGAGGCAAGGATTAGCGGGCGCAAGGAGCGGCTGGCGATTGGGAAGGCAAAGGACTTGCGGGCGCGTGTCAAGCAGGGGTTGATGGGTGGGAAGGCCGGGGATGAGTTTGGCGCGGGCGAGGATGTGGTTGTGCGGTGGGCGGCGACTGAGCGGCCGGCGGCTGTGGTGGAGGAGCTGTGCATTCGGCATAAGGGGAGGTTTGGGGAGCTGCCGAAATATACGCGGGATGATTAGGAGGGTAAAGGTAGGCAATGATTGTGAGGGCGCAATAGGGTTTAGGCAGGGGGGCGTCGTCAGGGTAGGTTTGGTAATGGCAGGGTATCGCAGGTTCGGCGAGGTTGGTGAAAGGTTTGTCGGCGAAACGGGGCGCGGCTTGGGTTGACTGCGCCGGCTATGGAATGGCGAAAGGGAGTAGCGAAATGGCGCGAGGAGACGCTGCTAAAATTCACGGGTACGCCGGCCAGTTGGTGGCAAACGCCCGCGCTAACGGCGAAAAGGTGGTGGTCATTAGCGTGAGGGATATACGCGATGCGCTGGGGATGAACTACGAGGATGTCGCGTTTGACATCTGTCGGGTTCTGGAAACGCATAAGTTCCGGCGCGAGAACGGGGTGTTGCTTGATGTCAAGTCGGGGCCTAAGCAGGGGTTGGGGACTGATTACATATTTGATATACGGTGATGGGCGGGCATCGCAAGTTCGGTGATCTGACGAAAGACTTGTCGGCGGAGCGCGGCGTGATTGGGTTGGCTGTGTTGCCAATAGGATAACGATGCGCGGGGAATACTGACTTAGGCTAACAGGAGGTAATTGCACATGCCAGAGGGAAATGCTGATAGGATTCGGGAGTATGCGACGGGATTGGTAGAACAAGCTCGTCGTGAAGGTAGGGAGAGCATAACCATCCGAGCGGATGATGTGCGTAAAGCGCTAGGGTTGCGGCAGGCTCATCCTACTGTTGGGAAGGTGCTTAATGAGGAAATATTCCATCGCCAAGCAAGAGTAAAGCTAGTGGATTATGAGGGTCCGCCGTCCAGGATGATCTCTACTGCAAAGTTCGTGTTCAGTATTCTGCCATCGGGTGTTCAGCCTCCAGGTGATTGGCGCAAGCAGGTGCTGGAACTTCCCATAGAGGGGTTTCAGGAATTGTTCAGCGACTACCTGAAAGCCAAGGGTTTCTCAAACGCTGAGGTAGAGATAGTGATACGGACGAGGGGGCAAGGGTAAGTGGCGTCAACGACGGCGCAGGGCGCGCTGGGCAAGGGGCGTCTTGGCAGTATTGCGGCTATTCAGAATGGGTTAGTCGGTGATGCAGCAGGGGGAAGGCGGAATGAAGCAGGCGGATGAGATACGGCGGTATGCGGTTGAGCATTATGTCGCGCCGGCGCGGGGCGCGGGCGAGCGGCTGGTGGCTATTCGGGCGGGCGATGTGCATAAGGCGCTGGGGCTGGAGAATGCTCATTATAATGTGTGCCAAGTGCTTGATGGGGGCAAGTTTCATCGCAAGGCGGGCGTGGCGCCGGTGGATTATGAGGGGCCGGAGTCAAGGCGCGCGCCTAATTCGGAGTTCGTGTTTAGGGTTCTGCCTATGGGGAATTGGCATAAGTGGGTTATGGAACTTCCGGTAGATGAGTTTGAGGATCTGGTGAGCGATTATCTGAGGGCGAAAGGGTTCTCTAACGCTGAGATGGTGATACGGGTGAAGGGGGAAGAGTAAGGCAATGGGCATGATGGCGCAAAGGGGTGGTAGGCTGGGGTATCTTGATAGGATCGAGGCTGGGCAGGTTGCGCTGGCGCGGGAGGTGAAGGGGGTTAAGCGGGAAATGCGGGCGCTGCGGGCTGAGATGCGCGCGTATTTCGCGGCGCTGGTTGTGGTGGCGCTGATGATGTGGGCGACGGTGATGGCGGCGCTGGTTTTGATGACGTAGGCAAGGGCATAGCAAGGTAGGTGGGATATGGGGATAGTCCATAAGCGCGATAGCCTCGCCAGGATAGAGGTTACGCTGGGCGCGCTGGTTCGGGAAGTGAGCGAGTTGCGGGCGTCGGAGCGGGCGCGGTTCTTTTGGATTGTGGGAATACTGGTTGGGGTGGTTCTGCCGCTTTTGGCGGGGGCGCAATTGGCGGCGATAGTTCTGATTTTGAGACAATAAGGTTTAGCGGGGATAAGCAGGGAGCAGACGAAATGACGGGAATGACGGAGGCGTCATACGCAGTTCGCCGCAAGGGGCGGGTCTTGGCAAGGCTCGGCCAGGCGGACTGCGTTGCGCTTGGATAGGCCAGGGCATATTCACACAAGCATTGCCGCCGCGCTTTACGACGCAATGAGCCGGGCGCGAGCGGGGATATTCACAGGAGTAAAGAGAGAAATGGCAGAAGACAGGGTAATTATTTTCGACACCACGCTGCGGGATGGGGAGCAGTCGGCGGGGATAGGGCTGACTACGCAGGAGAAGCTGGAGATCGCTCGGCAGCTGGATCGGCTGGGCGTGGATGTGATAGAGGCGGGGTTCGCGGCGAGCTCGCCGGGGGATTTCGAGGCGGTTCGGGCTATCGCGCGGGATGTGCGAAGGCCGGTCATCGCGTCGCTGGCGCGCTGCGTGCTGCCGGACGTGGACGCCGCGTGGGAGGCTATCAAGGACGCCGAGAATCCGCGCATCCATGTGTTCATATCCAGCTCGGATGTGCAGATTATGAACCAGCTCCGCAAGAACCCGGAAGAGGTTATGGATATGGCGATAGCCTCCGTGGAGCGCGCCAAGTCGTACTGCGACGATGTGGAGTTTTCCCCGATGGACGCCACGCGCACGGATATGGATTACCTCTACAAGATGCTGGAGGGGGCTATCGCGGCGGGCGCCACGACTATCAATGTGCCGGACACGGTGGGGTATGTGATGCCGTGGGAGTTCCGCGAGCGCATCCGGCTCATCAAAGAGAATGTGCCGAACATTGACAAGGCTACGCTGAGCGTGCATTGCCACAATGATCTGGGGCAGGCGGTCGGCAATAGCCTGGCGGCGGTCGTGGAGGGCGCGCGGCAGGTTGAGGGCTGCATCAACGGGCTGGGCGAGCGCGCGGGGAACGCGGCGCTGGAGGAGGTGATTATGGCGCTGGAGACGCGGCGCGATATGTACGGGGTGTCCACGAACATCAATACGCGGCAGATTTACCGCACAAGCCGCCTCGTGAGCGACATCACGGGCTTTCCCGTGCAGCCGAACAAGGCGATTGTGGGGGCTAACGCCTTCCGCCACGCGTCGGGGATACATCAGGACGGCGTGCTGAAAGAGCGCACCACTTTTGAGATTATGGATCCGCAGTCCATCGGGCTGCCGAGCAACGAGCTTGTGCTGGGCAAGCTGAGCGGGCGCGCCGGGCTGCGGTCGCGGTTGGATGAGCTGGGGTATCACCTGGATCAGGAAGAGCTGGACGAGGCGTTCGAGTCGTTCAAGAATTTGGCTGACCGCAAGCCTGAGGTCACCGACGGGGATCTGATAGCGCTGATGTCCAGCCAGCGGCGGATAGCGGATGTGCCGGTGACTTACCGGCTGGAGCATGTGCAGGTGGAGTGCGGCAATCACGCGGTTCCCACGGCGACGGTGACGCTGGTGAATCCGGACGGGAGCAGCGCGACTGACGCGGCGACGGGGACTGGGCCTGTGGACGCGGTGTATCGGGCGATAAACCGGCTGGTGGAAGTGCCGAATACGCTGACCGAGTATCGAGTGGAGGCGGTGACGGAGGGGATAGACGCGCAGGGGGATGTCACTATCCGCATACAGAAAGATGACCACGCCTATGTTGGGCGCGGGTCGGACACGGACATAATCGTGGCGAGCGCGAAGGCGTACATGAACGCGCTGAACCGGCTGATAGCGACGGAGGATATGCGGGCGACGGAGGAGGTGCCGATTTCGTAGGGGGTGATGATGTGTTGCCTCTCCGGCCCGCCGTAGAGGGGTGGTCCGGGGAGGCGTAATGCTGATGAAAGGGGATAGTAGGGGCAATGACTTTACTGATCCACTCTAAGGGATACATAGCCAGTTTGGTGGGGAGGTTGCGCGCGCTGCCGAGTGAGACTGAGTGGGTGGAGTTCAAGGCCAACAACGCTAGGCCCGAAATGATTGGGCGGAGCGTATCCGCGCTGGCTAATGGCGCGGCGCTGAGGGGCAAGGCGAAAGCCTATATGGTTTGGGGCATAGAGGATTCCGGCCACGCCGTTGTGGGAACTACCTTTTCTGCGAGCGCCAAAAAGGTAGGGAATGAACCCTTAGAGAATTGGCTGAATACGCTGCTAAACGCCAGCGTTGGCTTTCAATTCCATGATGTTGGCATAGACGGGCGGCGCGTGGTGGTTCTAGAGATTGACTGCGCCTCGCGGAGTCCGGTGGCTTTCAGTGGGGAAGAGTTCATACGGGTAGGCAGCGTCACCAAGAAACTCAAAGATGTTCCTGAGAAAGAGCGCGCTCTATGGCGCGTTTTTGATAGCGAGCGATTTGAAAGCGGGATAGCGGCGGAGTGGCTGAGCGACGACGCCGTCTTGGCGAAGCTGGATTATCCCGCATATTTTGAATTGCTTGAAATGCCAATCCCCGGCAGCCATTCCGCCGTTCTGGATGCGCTGCGGAGCGATGACCTAATCGCCGATTGCGAAGCGGGCGGGTGGAACATAACCAACTTGGGCGCGGCGCTGTTCGCAAGAAAACTTGGCGATTTCCCAAGCGTTAGTCGCAAGGCGATGCGGGTTGTCCAGTATAAGGGCAATAGCCGATTTGAGACGGTTAGGGAGCAGGAAGTCCAAAGCGGCTACGCAGTTGGATTTAGCGGCATCTTTGATCGCATTATGGCGCTTGTGCCTACTAGCGAGGCAATTGTGCAATCTCTTCGCCGGTCTATGCCGATGTTTCCTGATATTGCGGTGCGCGAGTTGGTCGCCAACGCGCTTATTCACCAGGACTTTCTTGTTCGCGGCGCGGGTCCAATGGTTGAATTGTTCACCGACCGCATAGAAATTACAAATCCCGGCGAGCCACTGGTGGATACCGATCGATTTGTGGACAGCCCACCGAGGTCTCGCAATGAGGCTTTGGCGGCGTTGATGCGTAGATTCCGCATTTGCGAAGAGCGGGGCAGCGGCATTGACAAGGTCGTGGCGCAAGTAGAGGCGTTTCAACTCCCCGCGCCGTTATTTGAGGCGACAGGGAGTTCCACGCGAGTGACTATGTTCGCGCCTAAGTCTTTGTCTGATATGGACAAGGGCGAGCGAGTGCGCGCCTGTTATTTACACGCCTGTTTGCGTTATGTGACAGCGCAACCTACGAATAACACGTCGATACGGGAGAGGTTTGGCATATCCGCGAAACGCCCCGATAAAGCGTCTCGCCTTCTCGCGGAAGCTCTTGACGCGGGACAGATAGTCATCCGCGATCCTGCGGCTGGAACCAGGATCCGGACTTATCTGCCCCATTGGGCGGGGAACCGCTCGCAGATTGTTTGACGGTTTCTTGATTCAGGTATGTGGAACCACTACGATCTACTCGTTGGTTGTTTGCAGTTTGTTTGCTTCAGATATGGAAACCACTAGGATCTGCACGCAGTTTGTTTGCTGGTTGTTTGCAGTTTGTTTGCTTCAAGTATGGAAACCACTAGGATCTGCACGCAGTTTGTTTGCTTCAGGTATGGAAACCGCTAGGATCTGCACGCAGTTTGTTTGCTGGTTGTTTGCAGTTTGTTTGCTTCAAGTATGGAAACCACTAGGATCTGCACGCAGTTTGTTTGCTGGTTGTTTGCAGTTTGTTTGCTTCAAGTATGGAAACCGCTAGGATCTGCACGCAGTTTGTTTGCTTCAGGTATGGAAACCGCTAGGATCTGCACGCAGTTTGTTTGCTGGTTGTTTGCAGTTTGTTTGCTTCAAGTATGGAAACCGCTAGGATCTGCACGCAGTTTGTTTGCTTCAGGTATGGAAACCGCTAGGATCTGTTCGCAGTTTGTTTGCCGGTTGTTTGATTGCGCGCCATCTTATAACATATCAGTGGTCGCAATCTGCAGTTACATTTCGCAATGCAATTAGGGAGAGATAAATGCCCAAGACAATGTTCGAGAAGATATGGGACAGCCACGTGGTTCACGAGGAGGCGGGGCAGCCGTCTATTTTGTATGTGGATCTGCATCTGGTTCACGAGGTTACGTCGCCGCAGGCGTTTGAGGGGCTGCGTATGGCGGGGCGCAGGGTGCGTCGGACGGATCTGACGGTGGCTACCGCGGATCACAATACGCCGACGTGGGATCTGTCGCTGCCGATTACCGATCCCATCGCGCAGCAGCAGCTGGACGCGCTGACGCGCAATTGCGAGGAGTTCGGCATTACGCTGTATGACAGGTTCAGCCCGCTGCAGGGGATTGTGCATGTTATCGGGCCGGAGCAGGGCTACACGCAGCCGGGCAAGGTGATTGTGTGCGGGGATAGCCATACCTCAACGCACGGCGCGTTTGGCGCGTTTGCGATCGGCATCGGCACATCGGAGGTTGAGCATGTGCTCGCCACGCAGACGCTGCGGCAGTTCAAGCCGAAGACGATGGAGGTGCGCGTGAACGGCACACTGCCGGCGGGCGTTACCGCCAAGGATGTGACGCTGGGCGTTATCGGCAAGATTGGCGTGGCGGGCGCGACCGGGCATGTCATAGAGTACACGGGCGAGGCGATACGCTCGCTGTCTATGGAGGGGCGGATGACGGTGTGCAATATGTCCATAGAGGGCGGCGGCCGAGCGGGGATGATAGCGCCGGATGACGCCACGTTCGAGTATGTGCGCGGGCGGGCGCAAGCGCCGCAGGGGGACGATTTCGATGCGGCGGTGGAGGAGTGGCGCAAGCTTGCCACCGACGAGGGCGCGGTCTATGACAGCCTTGTGGAGATCGACGGGGCGGCGCTGGAGCCGCATGTGACCTGGGGGACGAATCCGGGGATGGTGGCGCCGGTGACGAGCCGTGTGCCGGATCCGGGGTCGTTTGCGGACGCGGGGGAGCAGGAGTCGGCGGAGCGGGCGCTGCGGTATATGGGGCTGGAGCCGGATACGCCGATACAAGATATTCGGCTGGACAGGGTGTTCATCGGCTCATGCACGAATTCGCGGATAGAGGATCTGCGCGCGGCGGCGGCGGTCGCCAAGGGCAGGCGCGTGAGCGACAGCGTGTACGCGATGGTCGTGCCGGGGTCGGCGGCAATCAAGCGGCAGGCGGAGGATGAGGGGCTGGATGCGATATTCAAGGACGCCGGGTTTGACTGGCGGGTCGCCGGCTGCTCTATGTGCTTGGGGATGAACCCGGACATCATACAGCCGGGCGAGCGCTGCGCGTCCACATCCAACCGCAACTTCGAGGGGCGGCAAGGCAAGGGCGGCCGGACGCATCTGGTCAGCCCCGAGATGGCGGCGGCGGCGGCGATAGCGGGGCATTTCGTTGATATACGGGAGTGGTAGGGGATAGCGCGGGCGTCGGCAGGCTTGCCGGGCGGAGGCTGATCTATACGAGGCACGCGCAGGATCAGATGGATGAGCGAGATATTCCGGAAGACGACGTGTATCTCGTTGCTGACACGGGCGAGGCTATCAGAAACTATCCTGATGACAGGCCATACCAAAGCGAGTTGATACTGGGTTGGGTTGGCGAGATGCCTTTGCATATCGTATTAGCCTACAATGAGCCTGCCGACGAGTTCATCGTTGTAACGGCTTACTATCCCGATAGATACTCGCGGCAATCCAATTTCAGGGAGCGGATATAATGACGAAATGCCTCTACTGCAAGGTTGGCGATATGGCGCCGGGCTTTGTGACTTCGGCGTCCGCGTTGAGATCGCTGACGATGGTGGTAAAGGGGGTGCCTGCGGATGTGTGCGGCGACTGTGGGGAAGGCTGGTATAGCAGGGAGGTGGTTAAGCGCTTGGAGGAGATGACTGCCGCATCCAGGGAGGCTGGCGTGGAGGTCGTGATACGGCGGTATGACGACGGTAAGCCTGTGCGCGGGGGCGGGCGGGCGCTGACATTCACGCGGGCGGGCGTATCCACCGATAAGCCTGAGCGCGGGGGCGGGCGTCCGCCGAATGGCAGTGTGGACGTCGGCAGCCAGGCTATCGTAGTGAGCAATTATCCCGTTAGCGATGAAAGGCATTGCTTTCTGTGCAAGAATGACGCGCTGAGACCGGGAGTTACCGATACATCGCTGACGCGCGGGGATGTTGTGATGGTGGTGAAGGGCGTTCCGGCGCAGGTTTGCACGAATTGTGGCGAGGCTTATCTGGAGCGGGGGATGTATGAGCAACTGAAGGCGGAGTTCAAGGCGGCTGAGAGGGCGGGGGTGGAGTTTGTGGCGCGGAGGTATGCGGGGGCGCGGGTAGCGGTGAAGGATGGCGCGGTAGAGGCAAGCGGGGTGGGTTAGGGATTTGTGGGCGGCGCGATTTAAGGCAAATAGGCGGGGTGTACGAATGGGTGAACGCGGGTATGGATTTGGGCGACGGGCGCTGTGGGTTGCGGTTGCGTTGGGGGCGCTGGCGCTGATGGCGGCGGCGTGCGGGTCGTCGGGGCCGGATGGGGCGGAGTTGTTTGCGGCGAATTGCGCGGCGTGTCATGGGGCGCGGGCGGATGGGACAGATGCGGGGCCGCCGCTGGTTCACCGGCTTTATGTGCCGGGGCATCATTCGGACGCGGCGTTTCAGAGCGCGGTGAAGAAAGGGGTTTTCGCGCATCACTGGGATTTCGGGGATATGCCGGCGGTGGCGGGAGTGTCGGAGGATGAGGTGGCGGCGATTGTGGGGTATGTGCGCGGGTTGCAGCGGGAGGCGGGGTTGGTTGAGTGATGGGCGAGTGTTGGTGGCAATGGCGGCAAGGGGCAGTTTCACAGATAGTTGGGGAAGGCGGGCGCGCGGAGTGCTACTTTTTGTAAAAAATAGCCAAAAACTTTTGGATGAGCCTATCGGCGACGGCCCGCGTGATGGGCGCGAGCATACCCACGGTAAGCGCGTGGGTTAAAAAAGGGAGTGCTGGCGACAGAGCGTCTGACGCGCTTTCTGGAGTGGCGGACAAGCGGTCGGCGGGATAGCGTCCGAGCGTCTATTGCGGCGTTTGATGAGAAGTGAACATATTTGGGCATCAGGCGTGGCGATCGTCGGAAAGACTTGTGGATATGGACTGAGGTGGTAGAGAAACAAGACGGCGTCCGCTGGGCGGATGTATGAGGTGGGCGGCATGGACGAGTCTGCGTTCTTGCGCTTGCCGGATAGGTTGCCGGACACTGATCTGACAGGTATGAGACGGACGCTTATCCGGTGTACGATTGGCCGCATCAGACAGCCATGTGATAGGCAAGGGCGGAGCGGTGAACCGGATGAAAAGGGCTGCGCTCCAAGTTGCGGATCAAGCTGAACAGGCTGGTGAGGAGTGCAAAGGGCTACACCAAGAGCGTGGATATGCTGAAACACCTGCTGACGATAGCGCTTGCGGAATGCCTAAATCAGTCCCATATATCAACCAGCGCTGCACAGTGAGAATATCCTCATCCTACTAGACCACTGGGCAACCTCTCAATCTATAACCGCGCCCTATCCATCCAAACCCCAAAAGTTTTGCCTACTTTTCCAAAAAGTAGCGGCCCCTCCCACGCCGACACCATACCTTTCTGTGATATACTAAAACTATATGTGGGCAATCCGCCCCTCCCATTTTGCGAACACAATCACCACGAACAGATAACATTACCAACAACCCCCCGCACAAAACCAAACCGCTATTAAACGTCGCCTTAAACCCACTCACCCCCATAAAATCCACACACAACCTTTGGGATGGTCACCAATCACATGACAACTAGCAACAAACAAGACTACTACGACCTGCTCGGCGTCTCTCGCGGCGCGTCGGATGAGGACATCAAGAAGGCGTTTCGCCGCCTTGCGATGGAGTATCACCCCGACCGCAATAGGCGCGAGGGGGCGGCGGAAAAGTTCAAGGAGATTAACGAGGCGTATCAGGTCTTATCGGACGCGCAAAAGCGGGCGGTGTACGACCGATATGGCCACGCGGGCGTGTCGTCCAATGGCGGCGCGCGCGGGTTTGACGGGTTTGAGAACATCAACGGGTTCGGGGACATCTTCGACGCGTTCTTTGGCGGCATGGGCGGCTCGACGCGCGCCCGCGCCAACGCGCCCAGACGCGGCGGCGACCTGAAATACGGCGTCCAGATAGACCTGGAAGACTCCGTTTTCGGCACGGCGAAAGAGATCTCGGTGCGCCGCTCCGAGATCTGCGACGCCTGCCGCGGCTCCCGCGCCGCGCCCGGCAGCGCGCCAACCCCCTGCGCCAACTGCGGCGGCACGGGCGAACTCCGCCGCGCGCACGACAGCGTCTTTGGGCAATTCGTGCAGGTAGCGCCCTGCTCCGTATGCCGCGGCGAGGGCGCAACCATCGCGCAGCCCTGCCCCGACTGCCGCGGCGCCGGCGCCCGCCAGCGATCGCGCACGCTGGAAGTCGCCATACCCGCGGGCATAGACGACGGCACGCAAATCCGGCTGCGCGGCGAGGGCGAGGCGGGCTACAAGGGCGGCGCGCCCGGCGATCTCTACGTCGCCATCCGCGTCAAGCCGCATCCCGTATTCCGCCGCGCGGGCTACGACATCCTCTACACGCTGCCCATCAACATCGCACAAGCAACGCTGGGCGCGAAACTAACCATCCCCACCATAGACGAAGACGCCGAAATCGCCATACCCGCCGGAACCCAGAGCGGCGCGATGTTCAGCCTAAAAAACAGGGGCGTCCCCCACATTCGCAGCAGTCGCAAGGGCGATATGATAATCACCGTGGATGTCAAAATCCCCGCCGCGCTCACCGAAGAGCAGCAGGATCTATTCCGCCAGCTCGCCCAAACATTCGGCGACGCGCCCGCCGCCGCGTCTGACGCAGATCCCGAAACCAAGGGGTTCTTTGGCAAAATCAAAGACGCCATTAGCGGGGACGACTAATCCGAAATCCCAGCGCTTTTATCCGAGCGCATCCATTAGCGCCTAGCCCGAAACAAGAAAGGCAGCCGCGAACCATCCCAATGAAACCCGCCACGCGCATACCCGTTATCATCACATTCGCGCTCGCCCTAGCCGCCCTAGCCCTTGCCGCTTGCGACAACCCATTTGCCACTCCCGCGCCCACGCCAATGCCCGCTACCCATACGCCCATTCCCACGCAAACCCCAGCGCCCACCCATACCCCCGCGCCAACCGCAACCCAAACGCTCACGCCCACGCAAACCCTGACATCCACCGCGACCGCGACGCCCACGCAGACGTCGACCGCGACTCACACGCCTACGTTCACCGCAACCAACACGCCCACGCCAACCCCCACCGCTACCGCAACCAACACGCCAATCCCCACTCCCACGCCCATACCGCCCTTCACCGCGCTCAGCGCCGCCGCCAACCACACCTGCGGATTGCGCGCCGACGGCGGCGTAACCTGCCGCGGCACCCTAGACTCGCCCGCCCCCGGCGAAAGGTTCACCGCGATAACCACCGGCGGATCCGCCTACCTCTACGGCGACAGCCCTTACCCCGACGGCCGCTATCCCGACCACGCCTGCGGCTTGCGGCAGGACGCAGCGTTCACTGCTGGGGCCCCGGCGCCAAACTCCCGCCGCCGGACGAGCGATTTACCGCAATCAGCGCCGGCGCCGACCACGTTTGCGGCCTGCGCTCCAACGGAACCGCCCTATGCTGGGGCAGCTTAATGCATCACCCGCCCGACTACGAGCGGTTCATCGCCATAGCAAGCGGGCTAACCTTCTCTTGCGGCTTGCGCGATGACGACTGGACAATCTGCTGGGGCGACCGCTTGCCCTTGCCCCCGCGCGATGAGAAATTCAAATCCATAAGCGCCGGCGGGGGCAACGCCTGCGGCTTGCGCGAAAACGGCGCGCCCGTCTGCTGGGGCCACATTATCCCCGAAGAAGTGGAAGATGAGCGTTTCGCATCCATAAGCGCCGCCGACACCCACGACTGCGGACTGCGCCCGGACGGCGTCCCAATCTGCTGGGGCATAGACCACTACGGCGAAACAACGCCCCCCGCAAACGAGCGTTTCACCGCAATCAGCGCCGCCGACCACCACGCATGCGGCTTGCGCGCCGACGGCGTTATCATATGCTGGGGCAGCGACGAATACCGCAAATCACACCCGCCGCTAAGATAATCCGGGGATAATCGCGGGATAAGCGCGATAAGCGAAATAAGCCCGCCAACCTGCTACAATAAAGCCCTGACAAAGCCATAGCCAAAGCCATAGCGAGAAGAGCCAACGCAATGAAACCCGCCCTCATCACACTCGCGCTCGCCCTAGCCGCGCTCGCTGTCGCGGCTTGCGCCGGCGGCGGCGGCAATCCCGCCGCGCCCGGCGATCCCGCAATCCCGCCATTCGTGGCGGTCAGCGCGGGCGGCGACCACACCTGCGGCTTGCGCGCCAATGGCGTCGTGGTTTGCAAGGGGCGGCTGGACTCGCCCGCGCCGGACAACACATTCGCATCAATAACCGGCGGCGGAGGGGGCGACTACGACCGCGCTTGCGGCTTGCATGAAAACGGCAAAATTTCCTGCTGGGGCGACGCTTGGGAGGAGCCGGGCGATGAGCGCTTTGATTCGCTAAGCTCAGGCCACGACCACATTTGCGGCTTGCGCGCGGACGGCGTCGCAATATGCTGGGGGGATTTAGAGCAGCCGCCTGAGGGCGAAAGGTTCGCCGTCATAAGCGGCGGCCACGACTACGCTTGCGGGCTGCGCGCTGACGACAGCGCCGTCTGCTGGGGCGAGGCGCAATCGCCGCCGCCGCCCGATGAGCGCCTCAAAGCCATAAGCGCCGGCGGCGGCTGGCTTGACGGCTATCGCGGCTACATTTGCGGATTGCGCGAAAACGGCTCCGCAATCTGCTGGCAGGGCGACAGCGCAAACCTCGTGCCGCAAGAGGCGCAAGACGAGCGTTTCACCGCCATCAGCGCCGGCTGGGAATACGCCTGCGGGCTGCGCGAGGACGGCGCCGCCGTCTGCTGGGGCAACGATAGCGGCGGCCTGACATCGCCCCCCGCCGACGAGCGTTTCACCGCCATCAGCGCCGCCGACAGCCACGCCTGCGGCTTGCGCGCCGACGGCGTAATCGTGTGCTGGGGGGATGACAGATATGGCCAATCCTACCCGCCGCTGAGATAAGCGGGATAAGCGGGGTAAGCGAGATAAGCCCGCCCACTTCGCGCAAAGCAACGGCGCTGCCCAACCTGCTACAATACAACCATGACGAAAGCCAACGCTATGAAACCCGCCACGCTCACAGCCGTAATCGCGCTAACAATCGCGCTAACGGCGCTTATCGTCGCGGCTTGCAGCGATAGCCCTAATCCCGCCGCGCCAGCAATACAGCCGCCCGTCGCGCCCGCCGCCAACCCGTCCTCAGCGCAGCCCCCTATCGCGCCAACCCTAACCCCCGTTCCCCCGGCAAACCCGCCCGCTCCGGCATCCGCGCCCGACAGCGCCCCCGTCGTCAACATCCAATTCCTAGGCGTAACCGACCTATCCGACGACAACAAATCATCCCTATCCGAAATGATAGAGCGCATCCAAGCCGGCGTCGTCCGCATTGACGCCGGCGATGGCAGCGGATCGGGCTTTCTCATATCCCCCGACGGCCTAGTCGTAACCAACGAACACGTCGTCGGCAGATCCCGCAGCGTCCAGGTTCACCTCACCGACGGCCGCCGCTTTAACGGCAGCGTCCAAGAGCGCAACTCCACCGCAGACCTAGCGCTAGTCCAACTCGACCGCGCCGCATCCCTCGCCACCATCCCCCTCGGCGACCCCGCCGCCGCCCGCGTGGGCGACGAAGTCCTGGCGCTCGGCTTTCCCCTAGCCGACACACTTGGTAGCAACCTCACCGTTACCCGTGGCATAGTATCGTCCACAAGGAACGCTGGCGGCGTAGCCCTCTTTCAGACTGACGCCGCCATTAACCCAGGCAACAGCGGCGGGCCCCTCGTCAACCGCAATGGCGAAGTTATTGGCATCACCACAGCGAAAATAGAACAAACCGATCTCGGCAGGCCTGTGGACAACGTCGGCTTTGCGGTATCAGCTGCCGAGCTGGAGCGCCGCCTGACATCTCTGAGCGGAAGTCGCCTCGCCCTCATCGGCTCACCTACAGCCACGCCTACAATAACCCTCACGCCCACCATTACCTTGACCCCTACAATAACCCTCACGCCCACCACTACATCGACCCCCACCACGACTCTCACCCCCACGCAAACGCCGACCGCAACTGCAACCCTCACGCCGACCGCAACATTCACCCCCACTGCAACCCACACATCGACAGCCACGCCCACGCCTATCCCGCCCTTTGTGGCAGTCAGCGCTGGTGGTAATCACATCTGTGGGCTACGGGAAAATGGCGTTGCTGTCTGTCGAGGAGAATTGAAATCACCCGATCCAGACAGCAAGTTCACATCAATAACTAGCGGCGGTGGGTCGATATACGGTGATGATCACGCTTGTGGATTGCACGACGACGGCAGGGTTACTTGCTGGGGGGAGGGAGTAGGAGCCAATCCGCCTCGAAGTGAACGCTTTATTTCCATAAGCGCAGGTGAGGAGCATACTTGCGGTCTTCGCGCGGATGGCGTCGCTATATGTTGGGGCTATCCAGCGCAATCGCAACCGCCTGAGCATGAGCGGTTCGTTTCCATAAGTGGCGGAGGACTACACTATGCCTGCGGGCTACGCGATGATGGCTGGGTGGTCTGCTGGGGACACTGGAAACCCACGCCGCCCGATGAAGTGCTTAAATCTATAAGCACTGGTCTGGGTTATGCCTGCGGGCTGCGCGAAAATGGCGCTGCTGTCTGCTTTAAGGATGCTGTGCCGACAGAAGTGGAAGATGAACGATTCACATCCATAAGTGTAGGTGACTACTACGCCTGTGGGTTGCGTGCGGATGGCGTTGCAATCTGCTGGGGAAACGATAAATATGGGAGATCATCACCTCCAGAAGACGAGCGTTTCACCGCTATAAGCGCTGGTTCCGATCAGGCCTGCGGCCTGCGTCCCGACGGCGTTATAGTATGTTGGGGGGATAATTACTACGGCCAATCCCAGCCACCCCTGCGCTAATCCCGCCACCTATGAACCACAACTCATATTTCCCACACCCACCCAAAAGTTTTGCCTACTTTTTTCTAAAAAGTAGCATCAGCCCCTATTCCTCCTACTACAATAAACCGCGTCAACCCCTACTACCCCTTGCTACAATAAACCATCCCCAACCAACAAACGTGAGCGCCTATGAAAACCGAATGGCTTGAACTCAGCGTCCGGACTCCGCCCGAATTCGTTGAGCCGCTATCCCAGATATTCTACCGCTACGGGCATGGCGGCGTCGCCGTCGCGCAAGAGGGCGGGTTCAACCCCGACGAGGGCGAAACCCCCACCGGCGAGGAATGGGCACTCGTAACGACCTACCTGCCCGTCAACGAATCCACCGCCGAGCGCCGCAGCCGCATAGACATCGGCGTGCGCCTAGTCGCCCATGTCGCCGCCATATCCCCCCTGCGCGAGCGGCTAGTCGCCGAAGAAGACTGGCAATCCGCCTGGAAAGAACACTTCCACGTCCTGCCCGTCAGCCGCCGCGTAACCATCTGCCCCACCTGGCGCGAACACAATCCCGCCCCCGGCGAAATCGTGGTAACGCTAGACCCCGGCATGGCATTCGGCACAGGCCACCACCCCACCACGCGCGCCTGCCTGCGCCAGCTCGACCGGCTCGTCCGCCCCGGCATTGACGCGCTGGATGTGGGCTGCGGCTCAGGCGTCCTATCCATAGCCGCCGCCAAGCTCGGCGCCAACAACGTCTTCGCCCTGGAAATAGACTCCGTAGCCGTCAACGTCGCCAAGCAAAACATCCGCGACAACCGCGTCCAACACACCGTCCGCGTAACCCGCGGCAGCCTCCCCCACCCCGACGCCCTCCCCAACAGCGTTGACATAGCGCTAGCCAACATCTCCGCCAAAGTCGTCTCCGAAATCGCCCCCCACCTCGCGCGCTGCGTCCGCGACGGCGGCCACATCATCGCCTCCGGCATCCTGCTTGATAACAAGGCCGGCGTGGAGCAGGCGTTGGCGGGCGCCGGGGCGACTATCCAGGAAACCATCATCGACTCTGATTGGGTGACGCTAGTGGCCGCTGTTCACAAGGCATAGCGCGGCACCCGATTAGTCTAGCCATGAACTAGCTTATTGCGGCAAGCGCAACATCACCCCAGCCCATACTCAACCGACTTAGCGCGGCAACAAAGCCCGCTATCGCCCAATCCGCCATCCCTACCCACCGCCGCCCTCTCGCCGTTCCCGCTCAAGCTCCGCAATCCGCGCCTCAACCGCATCCGCTCGCGCCTCAGCCTGCCGCCGCCTCTCAGCCTCAGCCTCAGCCCGCGCATCGGCCAGCCGCCGCCCTTCGGCTTCATCCTCAGCTCGCGCCTCAGCCGCCTCAGCCCGCGCCTCAGCCCGCCGACGCCGCTCAGCCTCTCGCCGCCGCGCCTCAGCCTCCATATCCGCCCGTACCGACTCCAGCCGCCGTCCCTCGGCCTCGGCATCCCCGCGCGCCTCGCTCTCATTCATCGTCCGCAGATACCGCCTCGCCACCGGATCATAGAACCGCAGAACCTCCCGCTCCCAGCACACATACAGCCCCAGCGCCTCGCTATACCCCCGCCTATGCTCGGCATCAATCCATTCGATCGCTATCCGCGCATACCGCCCCCCGACCAGCCTATCACCCGCAAGCGCGTCGTCGTGATATTCGCCGCCCGTCGGGTCAAACCGCCAGTATTCGGCAACGCCGTAGCGGGCGTAGTCGGCGCGCTTTTCGGTGTAGTCCACTATCCCCGTAGTCTTCGACGCCACCTCCAGCACGAACTCCGGCGGATGCGGCTGACTTTCCAGGCAATACCCGTTGTCTTCCTGAACACGCGCCACGTGGCAGTCAAACGCCACCATCAGATCTGGCACGCGGGTGTCCCTCGGCGCGCTCAGGCTGGGGCCTAGCCGCGCCTCATTCCTCACCAGCGTGCTGTCCGGGTTGCCGAAATGCTCTCTCAGCGTCGCCGTGGTTCCGATCTCGTATAGGTAAATCGAATTCTGCATATCATCACGCTGCGGCGCGTCGGGATACGGATCGCCCCGCCGCGCCAATTCAACTAGACTGATCGCCTCGGTAGTCATTGCCGACCTCGCTTTGGATAGAGAGCCAACGCTATGCCATCAAGCGCATTATACCACGCGCCGCCCGCCCGGCAATCCCCCTAGCGCTCCCCCGCCGCCGCAGCCGCCCGTCAATGCCGCGCCCGCCTATATCTGCCGCAGCCGCCATTCCAATACTTCCCACATATCCCGTATATCCCGCAGCCGTCCGCCAACGAAGTTGAACGCCAGCGCCGTCAGCAATATCGCCATCGCGGGGAAAACCAGAACCCACCACGCAGAGAAGACATAAGCCCTGCCAAACGAAATGTCCATTCCCCAAGACGGCGTGGGCGGCGGAACGCCCGCTCCCATGAACGACAGGATGCCTTCGAAAAATATGACGCGCCCCGCCTGCATCGCGCATCCCACAGCCACCGCGTTGGCTATCGCCCTCGTCAGACGCCGCGTCATAAAGCTCGCGGCGACAGCTTCCCGAACTTGCCGCGCCACGCTCGCCCACGCGCCTGGCGCAAGCGCAAACGCTATCACCACAAAACTCTGCCCGAATACCTGCACAATCCCAACCGCAAGCGGGGCGAGGATGAACCAGATTATCAGGATGTAAAACAAAGGGATGTCAAACACGCTCGCCACGCGCATAATGATCTTATCAACCCACCCGCCGCGATAGCCCGCCGCCAGCCCCAGCGCCGCGCCGAAAACCGCCCCTATCGCAAGCGCAAACGCCGCCAAGCCCAACGAAGTCCGCGCCCCGTAGATAATCTTGCTCAGCACATCCCGCCCCAGCCAGTCCGCCCCTAGCGCGAAATAATACGATTTCTCGGAGCGCCCCAGCGGGATGCCGTTGACATTGCACGGCTCAAACTGATTCGTAATCTGCCCCTCAGCGCAGCGCGGATACCACGGCGGCGGCGCCAACACAGCCCTTAGCTGATCCGCATCCGGCGGATACGGCGCAATCCACGGCGCAAACGCCGCGCACAAAACCACCGCTCCCACTACGAACAGCGCCGCAAACAGCGCCCAGCGCCGAAAGGCTCGCGCAAGCCCGCCGCCCCCTTTGTCCCCGCCCTCAACGTCGCTTGCGGAAATGGACAATTCCCTCGCCTTTCATCAGCGCCAATCAGAGATACCTCATCCGCCCGCCAACAATTCCCCCAAACGCCCGCCGCAACATCGCCCTAGCCCTAGCCCATACCCAACCGACTTAGCGCAACAAGCGCACCACCAACCCCTAGCAATCCCCCAACACGCTCACCACCTCCCCCGTCCGCTCATAAAACCGCCACTTGCTCCCCGTCAGCGGATCGTCAACTGTCCACTCCATCGTGCCACGCTCGTGATGATCATTCGTGAACGGCGTCGCCATAAACGTCGCCTCAAACGGCGGATCCGTTTGCAGATACGCCGCGCCCCCCGCGCACTCCGCCCGGATGAACCCGCGCACGACCTCTATCGCCTCTTGCCGCGAGTAGCTTGGCGCTCTCGCCGTAGCCGCCGCGTCGCGCGTTTCGTCGGATACCGCTATCTGCCGATCTATGCCCGGCACGCGCACGCCCGATCCCACCAGCACAAGCAACACCGCGCCGCCTATCACGGCTATCCACAATAGCGGGATGCGCCAAGTCCACAGCAGGTTCATAAGCCAATCATCCCCGCGCGGCAAGCGCCAATCGCGCCCTAGCGCCCGCCTATATCTGCCGCAGCCGCGGGTCCCACCTGTCGCGCAGCCAGTCCCCGATGAAGTTGAACGACAGCACCGTCAGGAATATCGCCATTCCGGGGAAGAACGCAACCCACCACGCCGAGCCCAAGTATTCCCGGCCAACCGCGATGTCAGCGCCCCAAGACGGCGTAGGCGGCGGCACTCCCGCGCCCAGGAACGACAGGATGCTCTCGGCGAGTATCGTGCTGCCCACCTGCAGCGTGGTTGCCACAACCACCGTGTTCGCAACCGCCGGCAGCAGATGCCGTATCATTATGCGCGGCGTGGACGCGCCGGCGACCCGCGCCAGCGCGATGTAATCGAAGTTCCTGACCTGCAGCGTCTGCCCCCGCACAAGCCGCGCTATCCCCGCCCACGCGCCCAGCGCCAGCACAAGCGCCACCACCGTGAAACTCTGCCCCAGCACCTGCACAAGCGCGATTGCCAGCAGTATGTACGGGATAGCGTTGAACACATCCACCACGCGCATTATCATCTCGTCAATAATGCCGCCGTAGTAGCCCGCTACCAGCCCGACTGTCGTCCCGAATACCGTGCCTATCGCTATCGCAATAGCCGCCAGCCTCAGCGAAATCTGAGCCCCGTAGATAATCCGACTCAGCAGATCCCGTCCCAGCTGATCCGCGCCCAGCGCGAAATAATACACTTCCTGGTCGCGCCCCAGCGGGATGCCGTTGGTATTGCACGACTCGAACTTGTTCGTAATCTGCCCCTCTTCGCACGGCGGATACCAGGGCGGCGACCCAAGCACAGCCCTGAGCTGATCCTCCTCCGGCGGATACGGCGCGAGCAGCGGCGCGAACACCGCGCACAGAACCAGTACGCTCAATATGAACATCGGAATGAGAGGCCAGCGCCGGAAGACGTACAGCGATTGCTCAAGCGTCGACTCTTTCGCCGCCGCCTCAATGTCGGCTAGGGTTACCTGTCCTGCGGGAGTGGTCAATTGCTTGCGCCTCTCACTTCATCTCGCCGGTCACGCCATTCATCACGAACATCACGAATAGCGAATCCGCGGGTCTATGAAAGCGTACAGAATGTCTATGATGAACACCGCTATCACATAGAGCAGCGTGAACACCAGCACAGCCCCCGTCATCAGCGGAAAGTCGTTGTTGATGATAGCGTTGTATGTCATCTGCCCCAGCCCCGGCCACGCGAACACGGTCTCGGTCACCACCGTCCCCCCGATGAACGCCACCAGTATCAGCCCGGCGAAAGTCAGCGGCGGTATCAGCGCGTTCTTGAATGCATGCTTCCATATCACCGAGCTGGAGTTCACGCCCTTAGCCCGCGCCAGCTTCACGAACTCAGAGTCCAGAACCTCCAGCATTGACGACCGCACAAGCCGCAGCAGCGACGCCGACGCTAGCCAGCCCAGCGTTACCGCCGGCATCGGGTAATAAGTCAGCCGTTCAAAGAAGTTCGTGGCGTCATGCCCGCGCGTTCCCGACGGCAGCAGCCCAAAGGTCACCGAAAACACCAGTATCAGCATTATCCCAAGCCAAAACGGCGGCAGCGCCTGCCCGAACAGCGCGAATGTCCTGCCTATCACATCCCAAAGAGTTCCCCGCTTGACCGCCGACAATATCCCCAGCGGTATGCCCGTTATCAGCACGAACAGCACCGCCGACAGCCCCAATTGCAGGCTCGCGGGCGCGAACCCCATCACCATTTGCATCACAGGCTGGCCCGTCTTCAGCGAATCGCCGAAGTCCCCCTGAAATATGCCCTTGCCAATCCAAATGGCGTACTGCACAATCAGCGGCTTGTCCAAGTGGAACTGCTGCCCCCACGCCTCCCACTGCTCCGGCGACACATACCCCACATTCAGCATCACATGGCGCGGATCCCCCTGCAGCCGCGATAGCGCGAATACTATCAGCGTCGCCGCGAATACCGCCACTATCAGAAATAGGAACCGCCGTATGACGAATGTCTTCATAGGGAATCTGCCCGATCCGATTTCGCCGCCCCAGCCGTGATAAGCCTGTGATAAAGCCAATACGGCCGGCGGCTTTAACTTCTGCGCGACGCCCCGCCTATGCGCCGGGGCGTCGCTTGTTTAGTCAGTTTCTTGCCCCGCCGCGGACTAACGCGCCCGCGGCGGACTATTGGTTAGCGTTGTTTACCGCGCCGCCGGAACCACCGTCTCAAACGAGTTCGGCAGCTCATACGGCGCTAGGTCCCAGCTCTCCACCGTGTCCGGGTTGAACCCGATTAGCACCGGCACTTCCACCACGCCGCCCGAAAGCGCCATGTCGTAAGCCCAGTCCAAGATGCGCTCGCGCGACGCCAAGTTCTCGTCCGAACCCTTCGCCTGCACGCGCGTCTCTTCGCGGTTGGACCACCAGCGGTTGTCCTCAATGCCCGGATTCCAGCCGCCCGCCGGCAACGGCCACAAGCCGCCGCCCGGCAGCGTGCCGCCGCCCTCGCCGAGCCTGCCGTGCTTGCTCGTGGGGCCCCAGCGCGTCATCCAAGGCACATGTATCTCGCGCCCAAGCATCGTAGGACGCCTAGACGAATACTGCGTGCTGTCTATGAACGGCTCAAGCCCAAGGTTTTCTTTCCACTGGCCGACGGCCGCCTCGCAGACCTCCAGCGATGTGCCGTTGCCCTGCGAGCAGAAGAACTCGAACTCAAAGCCCGGCTCCACGCCCGACTCCGCCAGCAACGCCTGCGCCTTCTCAGGATCGAACTGGTAGCTCCACCGATCCTTGTACTCAGGATGCGTCTGGTGAACGGTCATGCCGGGGAACGCGCCGCCATACACCGCGCCGCCGTAGCCGCCCGTAACCGACGCCGCTATCAGCTCGCGGTCAATGGAGAACAGCAGCGCCTGCCGGAACGCCTTAGCGCTCAGCATCCGCGGCGTGTCATACGCGAACCTGTCCGTATCGTTGTAGTCAAAGCCCACCGAATCATCGGTGAACCGCGAGTCAAAGCCGTCGAAGTCGTAGCTGAAATTCGCCACGTCGCAGCCCGCGCCCACGGTGTCCTGTATCGCCGGATCCGAGCGGTCTATGTCCACGCACTCTAGGCGAGGGTCGCCGATCCACGGATACTTGTCAGAGGGCAAAAAGCCCGCGCGAACAACCGGATTGCCCGACAGGTCTTCCTCGCCCAGCGTGGAGTTGGGCGGATACTTGAAAGCCCACAGGTTGCCGGAGAAGTAGAAGAAGTTGCCGTTGATGGCGTCAAGCCCCTCGTGGAACCTGAAACCCTCGTCCTCCAGCCTGCCGACGTCCTGGATGGACGCCATAGCGATGTCCGCCGCGCCGGTTTGCAGCATAGCCGAGCGCTGCTGCGCCTCATTCGCCTGCACGAACACAAGGTTGTCAAACGCGGCGTTGGCGCGCCAGTGATCCACCCGCGCCTCAGCCTCTATGCGCTCCGCCGGCAGCCACTCGTGAACCACAAACGGCCCCGACCCATGCGGCACGCCAAAGGTGTCGCCCAGCTCGTCGAACAACTGCTTGGACTGCATCCAAATCGCGTCCTGGCAGATAGACGATGCGTCCTGCAGCCCGTCCGAGCGGAACGCGCGGTTTTCGGCTACCGCCACATACTCGCTCTCGGCGCTCCAGGGCTTGTAGTACTCATACGCCTGCGACGAGTTGGAATGCGCCGAGTTCGTATTCTCCGAACCCGCGTCGTTGAACGACCACGCCACATCCTCGGCGGTAAGCGGCCCAACCCTGATAAGCTCGCCGCCCTCCGCGCGATAGAAGTCTATGCCCTCGCGGATGAACACCCTTATCTTGCCCTGATTGGCGGTATCGGTCAGATCCGCCTCATCCAGCCGGTCAAGCCCTTTGCCGTCCATAGTGATAGTGCCGCCCGCTTTGGCGGGAAGTTCCCACTCCCAGCGCTCCGCCACGAAAGGCGCGTGGCATGCCTCGCCCGTATCCCTAATCGGATTGCCGTCGTCGTCAAAAGTAGGCTCCCAGCCCAGCAGCGGCTCTTGGAATCCAAAGAACCCGTGGAACAGCACATCCGGCCACGTCCCTTTGACATTGCGGAACTGCGGCGTCCCCACATTGTCAAACGCGACCGTAATCGTGATGCTCTCCGCCATCTCGCCTGACGCCGCGGGCGCCGGAGCCGGCGCGGGCGGAGTGGTAGCCGCCGCCGCGGGCGCGCTCGTCTGCCCTGACGTCGCCGGAGCGCTCGCCTGCCCTGACGTCGCCGGCTGCGACGGCGCGGTAGCCGCCGCGGCGGGCTGAGCCGGGGCGCTCCCCGTCTGCGCCGCCGGAGCCTCCGGCTCCGCGCTCCCGCACGCCGCCAAAACCAAAGCTGCGATTGCAACTAGGCTAAAAAGCCAAAACCCTCTGGCTTTCATACATTCCCTCCATCTTGCTGTCTTGCTTGCCGTACATTGCCCAGCATTAAATATCGCTAAACCTTAATAGATATTCATTTCAAAAGTCAACCTAAAAACCCGCGCGGCCCGCTGTCCTGAAAATAACCCTTGCCGCCGCCCTGCCATCCCGCTATTCTAATTACGCACAAATATATCAGCGCACCCACACAAAAGTTTTTGCTACTTTTTTCTAAAAAAGTAGCGTCCCCGGCGGGGAGGCTTGGATGCAACAAACATGACAATCGCAACCCATACTGCTACGCGGCTGCGAAATCTGCTTGACGAATTGCCCGATTACGGGGGCAAGCGGTTAATGGATATTGAGCGCGAGGTTAGGAATGAGCCTGCGCGGCGGCGGCTGGCGGTGGACTTATGCGCGAAATGGCGCAGCCTGCGATGCCACAAACGCATGCGCGGCGTGTGCGATACGAACAATGTAACCGACGAGTGATAGGCAGAAAAGATAAGATACAAGACGATACGGGGCTATTAAGAGCATAGAGGGATTGATGAACGGGCTGTGGCTAACGCAGCGAGTTTAGAAGAAGTCCGGTCTGGACATGGGCGATCCGCTGGCTGCGTAGCGGTTGGATGACGCGCCCTAATCCGAATCGCGGGCATCCTCAACCTATCCTAATCCTGCCCACTAAACAAGCGACGATTACGCCTCCGCCCTCTATATGCAACCCCCACCCCACAATGCTATAATCCCCACACCAACTTCCACACAACCACCCAACCACCAACACGCCCACAGCATCAACAAGGAACTCCCCATGACCACCCTATACATCACCTCCGACCACCCCGCCGCCGGCAAAACCGCCCTCTGCGCCGCCCTCGCCCGCCTCCTCAGCGCCCGCGGCATGCGCGCAACCGCCTTCAAGCCCGTAGCCGACGGCGCAGACGACCCCGACCCCGCCATCTACCAAACCCTGCTTGCCGCAGACGCCCCCGCCCCATGCGACGCCGACAACCTATCCCAGATCACAGACGCCGCCGCCCGCCTTGCCGCCCAAAACGACATCGTCATCGCGGAGGCGGCAAGCTCCCTCACAACCGACCAGTCCCAACGCATCGCCGCCGCGCTAGACGCCCGCGTCATAGCGCTTGCCACATTCGCCCCCGACCTAACCCCCGACGCAGTCCTAGCGCTAGGAGCCCCCTACGCCGACCGGCTCGCCGGCTACGTCGTCAACAACCTCACCCAGTACATGACTACCCACGCCAACGAGAACCTAATCCCCGGCGTCCAAGCCTCCGGCGCCCCCCTGCTCGCGCTAATCCCCGAAGACCGCCGCCTGCTAGGCGTCAGCGTAGCCCAGCTCGCCGACCGCCTCCAAGGCGAATTCATCCTAGACCTGGATGAGGACGATCCCAACGACCTGGTGGAATACCTTATGGTTGGCGGAATGAGCCTTGACCCCGGCGAAACCTACTTCGCCACCCGCGACAACCGCGCCGCCATCGTGCGCGGCGACCGCCCAGACCTCCAAATGTCAGCGCTCGCCGCCCCCGGCAACACCGCCTGCCTCATCGCCACCGGCGGCATCGCCCCCATTGAATACGTCCGCTACGAGGCGGAACAAGAAGAAACCCCCATCATCATCGTCCAAACCGACACCCTAGACACTATGGACGCCCTAAACGCGCTCATAGACGCCAGCCGCTTCGACCACCCCCTAAAACTAGAGCGCTTTACATCCCTGCTGCAAGACCGCCTAGACCTTGAAACGCTACTCGCCGCCATAACCCCCTAATCTACCCACCCAAAAAGTTTTGCCTACTTTTCCAAAAGTAGCGTACCTCTAATCCCCCGCCAATACCCTTGCCACAAACGCAATCGGGATTGGAAAAGCACCTACACGCTTGCGCGCAGAAACATCCCCAATCCCGCTATCATCTTTCGTTGCGGCGAACTAATCGCCCTTGCCACCTACCCCGCCGCGATAGCCGCCCGTATCGCCCGCTCAGCGAACACCGCCGTCAGATGCGCCCGATACTCCGCCGAGGCGTGAACATCCTCATTGAACTCAATCCCATTTCCCGCGACCGCCGCCGCCGCCTTAATCGCCGCGTCGTCAAGCGCGCTCCCCGCCAGCGCCGCCTCAGCGTCCGCCGCCCGAACCGCATTCGCGCCCGCGCCCGTTATCCCGATGCTCGCCCCCGCGCAGCTGCCGTCGGCGTTGCGCGAAACCACCGCCGCAACGCCCACTATCGCGTAATGAGACGCCTTATTCCCGAACTTCGCGTATGCCGACCCGCTATTCGGCGGCAGCGCCGGTATCCGGATCTCGTTCAGAATCTCGCCCGCATCCAGCGCCGTTGTGAACAGATCCACAAAGAAATCATCCGCCCCAATCGAGCGATGCCCCCCTGTGGAACTCGTAACCAACTCCGCCCGCAGCGCGATTGCCACCGCCGGCAAATCCCCCGCCGGATCCGCGTGCGCCAGCGAGCCGCCGATTGTCCCCATATTGCGAACCTGAGCGTCCGCCACCTGCGACGCCGCGTCAGCCAGCGCCGGCGCCCTTTGCCGCACCAGCTCCGACGACACCAGCGAGGCATACGTCGTCATAGCCCCGATAGCCAGCCCGCCGCCGTCCGCCTCGCGGATATACGCCATATCCCCAATCTTGCCGAGATCGATCAACACCGACGGCTCGGCAAGCCGCAACTTCATCAGCGGAATCAGGCTATGCCCCCCCGCCAGCAACTTCGCCTCTTCCCCATGCTCCGCCAGCAAACTCGCCGCCTCTGCCACGCTGCTCGGCGCGTGATATGCGAAAGCGCTTGAAATCATTTCGGACTCCTTAATCGCCTTGAACATTCCCGGTCATCCCTAGATGCGCCCGGAAATCCCTGGATATGCCTTGTTGAATATGACCTGAACCGCCCCTGTGCCTGCCCTCTGCCAGTCCGCCGCGTTGCGGATTGATACCGCGCCGTTGCGACAAACTTTATGTGGCATTGCGACAGGCTTTGCTCCGCGCTACGCCATCTTCTCAGCCGCGTACTTCACCGCGTTCACGATATTGTGATACCCCGTGCAGCGGCACAAATTCCCCGCCAGCCCCTCGCGGATCTCCTCATCCGACGGACTCGGATTCTTCGTCAGCAGATCCACCGACATCATAATCATCCCCGGCGTGCAGAACCCGCACTGCAGCCCATGCTCCTCCCAGAACCCTTCCTGAACCGGATGCAGCTCCCCGTTCTTCGCCAGCCCCTCCACCGTGGTCACCTTGCCGCCATTCGCCTGCACCGCGAACAGCGTGCAGGACTTAACGGCATTGCCGTTCAGAATAACCGTGCATGCGCCGCAATTGCTAGTGTCGCAGCCCACATGCGTCCCCGTCATACTCAGCGTCTCCCGCAAATACTGCGCCAGCAGCAGCCGCGGCTCCACCTCGCCCGTATGCGCCGTCCCATTGACCTCAACCGTGATAACCTGTCCCATACGATACCTCCCATTGCATAGCGAACCGCCCCCGAACCTTCGGACAGCCTCGGATAGCGCTCGCCTATCGTACATCAACGCCCTGTCAGCGCCGCCCTCGCGCATCGGCGCAAAAGCGACCGGCCCAACCTTGCGGGGATTATAGCAGGTGATTGGCAGATAGCCAACAGGCGGCGCTTGCAACCCCCGTCCCGCGCCCCCGCGCCACCGGCCGTCCCCAAAAATTTTGATTGCCTTTCCCCCAAAAATAAGACGCCCGCGCTCCCCCAAAAGTTGAGCGCCCCCAACCAACTTGGCTATAATTACGCCCGCCCAACTCTCATACACGGAGTGCCCCCAACATTGCCTAACCTCGCAACCACACCCCTACCGCATACCCATTCCGGCAAGCCCGAATGAAACCCGCCGCAACCTTCTGCGCCGCCGCTACCATCGTGGCAATCGCCCTAGCCATCGCCGCCTGGCATCCCCCATTCGCCCACGCCGACAGCGGCGCATCCGCCCGCAACCAAACGGCAACCCCCGCGCCCGACGACAGCCCCGCATCCATACGCGCCCACGCCCTTCGCCTACTCCGCATCCTAACCGACCGCGCCGCCAACAACTGGCATCGCTACTGGCAAGCCCGCCACGCCTGCGACATTGCGGTGGCTTACGATTGGAACGGCGATAACCCGCCCCGCGCCCGCGCCCTCCTCGCCCTAACCGCCTCCCTGTGCGCCCAACTCGACGCCCTCCTCGGCGTCAACCCCGCCGACCATCCGCCACGCGGCAACGAGCGCGGCGCGGGCTTAATGCTTAACCAACCCGACGCTATGCGCGGCTACACCCTATTCGTAGTGAGAGTCACCCAAAAGATCTACCTCATAGACCCGCTTGGCAGGGTAACGCATACTTGGCGTATTGCAGATGCCCTGCCCGACAGAATAACCAACCACGCAAAGTTGCTTGACAACGGCAACCTGATGATAATGGCATATTCCTTCGCCCCCGGCGCGCTAGTCACGATAGCGGAGATAGACCCGCGCGGCAATATAGTCTGGCGCTACGACTCCACCGGACTCCACCACGATTTCCTAAAAATGCCCAACGGCAACGTCCTGCTGCTAGTTGACGAGCGAAAAACCCGCGAGCAGGCAATCGCGGCCGGCGCAAACCCCGAATTCGTCAGCGAAATCGGGCTGCTGCACGACTATCTGATAGAGGTACGTCCCACAGGCAAAGCCGGCGGCGAGATAGTCTGGCAATGGTCGGTTTGGGATCATCTAGTCCAAGACTTTGACCCAACCAAGCCGAACTACGGCGCAGTCGCCGAGCATCCTGAGCGCATAGACCTAAACTTCCCGCTTGAACCGCTAAACAAAAGCCACTACGCCGGCGATTGGACGCACATCAACGCCATTGACTACAACCCCGACCTAGACCAAATTATGCTATCCCCCCGCCACTTCAGCGAACTCTGGATAATTGACCGCAGCGCCACCACCCAAGAGGCGCGCGGACACACCGGCGGCAACAGCGGCATGGGCGGCGACCTGCTCTACCGCTGGGGCAACCCCCGCGCATACCGCCACGGCGCCGCCGATGACCAGCGCCTATTCTGGCAGCACCAAACGCACTGGATACCCCCGGGCCTACCCGGCGCCGGCAGCATCCTGCTATTCAGCAACGGCCACGAACTCCCCGGCAACCAGCGGCGCTACTCATCCATAGACGAAATCGCCCCCCCTGTGTACGGCTACCGCTACCGCCGCCCCGACCACGCCGCCTATCCCCCTGCCAAGCCCGCCTGGACATACGTCGCCGACCCTCCCACCGACTTCAACGCGCCCATTCGCTCCGGCGCTCAGCGCCTCCCCAACGGCAACACATTGATTGCCCACGGCCCCGCCGGAACCATATTCCAAGTAACCCCCAACGGCAAAACCGCGTGGAAATACATAGCCCCAATGCACTACTACATCTCGCCGCCGCAAGACAAGGAAACGCCCGCGCCCCTAACGCACGAAGACGGCCAAGGGGACATCATCCAAAACACCATCTACCGCGCCTACTGGTATCCGCCCGACCACCCTGGACTGCAAAACCTAGACCTCGCGCCCGGCGCACCCCTAGAAGACACCCCCAACCTGCTCGAATGGGCCCGCGCCGCCCTCGCATCCGGCGATTTCGTGCAGCCCCTTGCGGACGCGAACTACAACATCTACCGCTACAACGCCGGCGACAAACCCACCTTAATATACTTCAAACAACCCTGCGCGCCGGAAGACACCCATGCGAAATTCTTCCTCCACATATTCCCCATCCACGCCCGCGACCTCCCCGCCGCAAGCCAAGAACACGGCTTTTACAACAGAGACTTCGAGTTCGTCGGCAGAGGCAAATCGTCAGACGCCCGCTGCGTCGCCATAGCCCCCCTGCCGCGCTACCCCATACAGCGCATACGCACCGGCCAATACACCGACGCCGGCCAAGTGTGGCGCGCCGACATCACTCTAAACGAATAACGCCCGCCCCATCCAAAAGTTCTTTGCCCACCATTCCCTCCAAAACTCGCGCCGCAAGCCGACCCCAAAAGTTTCTGCTCACTTTTCCCCCAAAAAGTAAGCCTCCTCTCATCCCCAATTTGACTATCCCCCTCCATCAAGCATACAATACCCCCACAACCCAACCAAAACCACAAAACACAAACCCCAAAACTCATTGACACACCATTCACCCCCCCCTTGGAGGCGCAACATGGCAACCGTAGGCTCAGGCGACTACCGATACGAGCGTGTTCCCGAATGGCCCAATATGCCCAAATACTGGGCTTTCGGCGCGGCGTCCGACGGCGCCGTCAACTCCCAAGACGAAGTCTATATCTTCAGCAGAGGCGCACACCCCCTTACCATCTGGGATACCGACGGCAACTTCATATCGTCCTGGGGCGAAGGCACATTCTCAGCCAACCCCCACGGCATCTACATCGCCCCCAACGACAACGTCTGGCTCGTCGACCGCGACTTCCACATCGCCACCGAATACACCCCCGGCGGCGAAACCCTACGCACGCTCGGCGAAAAACTCGCCCCCTCGCCCTCATTCCAGGGCGCGCCCTTCAATATGCCCTCCGGACTCGCCATCGCCCCCGACGGCAATATGTTCGTGTCAGACGGCTACGGCGGCCACCGCGTCCACAAATTCAGCGCGGATGGCGAACTGCTGCTATCCTGGGGCAAGCAAGGCACAGGCCCCGGCGAATTCGCCCTGCTGCACAACATCTGGGTGGACGAGCGCGGCAGAGTCTTTATCTGCGACCGCGAAAACCACCGCATCCAACTCTTCGACGACAGCGGCGATTTCATCGAAGAGTGGACGGATATGGAAAGCCCCGGCGACCTCTGGATCCGCGACAACATCGTCTACGTCGTAGAGCAAGGCCCCGGCACCGGCGTCAGCGTCTGGACGCTTGACGGCGACCTCATCACCCGCTGGCGCGGCAGAGACGACGCGGGCGCGCCCGGCGTCATCGGCGGACACGGCATCTGCGTGGACTCGCAGGGCAGCGTCTATGTAACCGAAATCGGGCAGGGCAATCGCGTATCCAAATACGCCCGCGTATAAGCGCGCGCGAAACCACATCAAGGCAAGCAAGGCAATCCAATGCAAGCGGGCGCTACCCTCAGGCGAGCCGGCAACGCGCTCATAAACTCCCTTATGCCCCCGCGCTGCGCCGGTTGCGGCATCGAGGGCGCGTACCTGTGCGATGATTGCCGTCCTCGCCTGAACCGCTTGCGCCGCCCATACTGCCTCGTGTGCGCGGCATACGGCGCGCCCCAGCTCTGCGAAAACTGCGCCCAAGCCGCCCCCGCCTTCGACGCCGTCCGCGCCCCATACGAACACCGCGCCGCCGCCCGCGCTATGGTATCCGACCTCAAATACCGCGGCGTCCGAGCAGCCGCCCCCCATATGGCGCGCCTGCTCGCCGACTACCTCAGCCGCAACCCCTATCCCGCCGACGCCATCGCCGCCGTGCCGCTGCACCCGCGCCGCCGCCGAAAGCGCGGCTACAACCAATCCGCCCTGCTCGCCCGCCAACTCAGCCCGCTCATCGGACTGCCCTTTCACCCCAAAGCCCTCCGCCGCGTCCGCAACACGCCCCCGCAAGTCAATATGCGCTCCATCGCCGCCCGCAAGCGCAACATCGCCGACGCCTTTCGCCCCGCGGCATCCAACCCGCCCGGCTTGCGCTACCTGCTCATAGACGACGTCGCCACCACCTGCGGCACAATGTCCGCCTGCGCCAACGCGCTCAAAGACGGCGGCGCCCGCTCCGTCTGGGGCATCGCCTTCACCCGCCAAACCCCCCGCCGCGACAACCCCCAAACCCTTCACGCCGCTTACGATAACGCCTACAATAATGCTTACGCCGCCTACTCATCAGATACCTACGCCGCCCGCCCAAACAACAAAACCCTATCCCGCGCATAAGCCCATAATCGCGCATAATCACACAAGAGGAATAACCCTATGATGAACTCTCTAGCAACCGAACAATGCGCCGACACCTTCCCCGACACGCCCCCGGCGACACCCGCCGACATAACCGCCCTTCACCGCCAAACCCCCGACTGGCGGATAATCCCCGGCGACGACAACATCCCCCGCCTCTGGAAAACATTCCGCTTTCGCGACTTCAACGGCGCGATCCAATTCTCAGTCAGACTCGGCAGCATATCCGACGGCGAGATGCACCACCCGCGCCTGCTAGTGGAATGGGGCCACGTCGGCGTGGAATGGTGGACGCACAAAATCGGCGCGCTCCACCGCAACGACTTTATTATGGCATCCAAAACCGACGCCCTCTACGCCCAAATCTCAGCCGAATAACCCATCCAAACCCGCATCAATCCCCATACCCGCCAGCCCTGCGCGCCCTACATTCACAAAGGTTTCTGCATATGCCAAACTTCGGCTTAACCGTCAAACACGGCGCTGACGCCAAGCGCATCGAACTCCAATGCGAACACCAAAACGGCCTAGTCTACGTCGTCCGCGCCGAATCCAGCTGGGTATGCTCCGAAGACCTGCTCCACGCCCACGCCCTAGCCGGCTTTCTGCGCGAACTAACCGACCTAGACGACCCCCGCATAACCGCCGCCATGCAGCGCTGGGGCATCTACTACCGCCCTAGGCCCCTAGCCGACCCTGCGCCCGATACTCCAACCGAATAACCCCCGCTTTGCACTATCACGAAACCCATTCGCTAAACCCGCCCTACGACACCCACTCAAAAGTTTTTTGCTTACTTTTTTCCAAAAAAGTAAGACCCCCGCGTCCTACTCTATCGCCTTCCCCCACACATCAGTCCCCGGATAAAACGCCGCCCAAGCAAACCAAAAATAAGTCCCATGCGCCACCATCCGCAACGACTCCCCCGCCAACTCCCCCGCCATCGCCCGCCCCATCACACCCCACTCCGACCCCGTCTGCTCATCCACAACCCGCCCATCATCCCGCAATTCAAACGTCAACGCCCTATCACCTACCCTTGCGTAATACGCCACCGCCGCCCCCACAACCCGCCGCGCCCCGCCATCCGATCCCGCAAACGCCGACAACGCCCCCGGCTCATAAAACACAACCACATCCTCGCCCCCGACCACATCATTCACAACCCGCTCCTCCGCCAGCCGACCAAACGGATACGCAACCGCCCGCCCGTTCACCTCCAGCCCCAAAACCCGCTCCATAGACGCCAACCGCAAATCCGGCGCCCGCCCCAACATACGCGGATACCCCCAATCCCCGTCATACCCCGCATAAGCCGCCGCGCTATAATCAACCCCCGATCCCTTATCCCCAATCAGCGCCTTCCCATTCGGATGCGCCCGCCTAAACTCCCCCCAAGCCACAACCGCCGCCGGAACAATATCCAGCCGCTTGCCCGCCAACTCCCCCGCAATCGCCTCCCCGCCAATCTGCTGCCACCACGACTCCGTCTGCCTATCCCACATCAGCAAATCGCTAAACCGCAAATTCCCCGTAACCCCAAAATCCAGCGTCCGCCCGTCCACAACCCGCCTAAACGCAACCGCGCTATTGCACAAAGGACAATACGTAACCGCCACGGCTATACCTCCCACAACGTCATTCACAACCTCGCGCCGCATCAAAACCCCCAGCGGATACGCCCTAGCATCCCCCGCCAACTCCACCACCACGACCGGCTCGTCATCCAAAATATCCCCTGCATCCGCCGCCGCCGCAAACCTCGGCGCATCAATCGCCATAATCCCATCGCGCGGCTTGCCCGCCGCCACAATTTCGCCCGCCGGCACAATCAGCCTGCTAAAATCAGTCCGCCAACCCCTGCGGATATACGACGGCAACTCATTCCCGCCCACATCAACTTGCGTCGGAATAACAACCTGCGTCGCCGAAACAGCAACCCCCGCATCTTGCCGAGAATTCGCCCCATCACCCCCACACGCCGCCGCCAGCAATCCCACCAGCGCCCACACCCACAAAGACGCGCCGCCGCCCATCAGACGGCAACGCGCCCTTATCACCTTGCTTGCCTTTGCCGCCTGCCCTACTCCAACCCCAACTCCGCCCGCAGATCGCTAATCGTCTGCGCCCGACTGCGCGTAACCCGCCGCTCCCGCAAGCCTATCGGCAAATTCTGTATCTCCGGCGCGATCTTCACCGACACGAACACCGGCCCCTCCTCCCGCATAATATCCTCGATCTGCGTGGCGAACTCCTCCAGATCATCGAAATGATGCGTAGAGGCGTACCCCGCCCCCTTAGCCATCGTGGCGTAATCTATATCAGCCGAATTAGGCACCGGCTGCCCCCCCGTAGTCGCGTAGCACTCGTTATCCAAAACGAAGTGGTAGAAATTCGCCGGCCGCTTGCCCGCCACGCTCGCCAGCACACCGAGATTCATCAGCAGCGAACCCTCCGCGTCAAACAGCACCACCTTCTCATCCGGCAGCCCCAGCGCCAGCCCAAGCGCCGCCGAAGTCGTATGCCCCATAGCGCCGCCCAGCGCAATGTCCCGGCTAGGCTTATCGCTCACATCCGGCCAATGCCGCCCAGCCGTCCCCGCCGTCGTAACTATCGCATCCCCCCGATGCGAACCAAACGCCCTAAACACCTCAACTGCGTCTAGCATATTGCTTGTCTCTCCTTATCGTTGCGGAATTGCGATTGCCAAATCGCGGAATTGCCTATGAAATTGCGGGGGATTGATTGTTTTCGGACATTCACGCGCGGGCAGATGAACTAAGCCCACTAAGCCCGCGCCCGCTTGACGCGCCATCTAGGATCTATCGCGCGGGCGATAAGCGAATGGCAACAAGCGCATCGCCCCTGCCCGCCTTGGCGGGCCCGCCCTTACCTATTGAACCCGTGATACTCATCCCCCACCAGCACCACCACAGGCCGCCGCGTATCCCTTGCCTCGTCAAACGCCTCCGAAATCCGGTCCCCGTCCGCGTCATGCTCCACCAGATAGTAATTGATGCGGAACGCATGCAGAAACGGCTCAGTATAAGTCGCCGCCGTATCCGGCGTCTTCCCCCGCCGCGTCCACCCGCGATAGCCCACCACCATCACCAGCGGAAACCCCGCGTCCAGCGCCATCCCGCGTATGGAATCCCCCGACTCCATCATCCCCGTATTCTGAATCAGGCAAACCGGCGTCTTGCCCGCCACATTCAGCCCCAGCGCCACGCCCATCGTCTCGCCCTCCCGCGACACCGGCACCACATCCAGCCAATCCTGCTCCAGCATAAGCTCATACAGGTAATTCGTCTCGCTATCCGGAATCGTCACCACATGCGTAACGCCATTCTTCCGAAACTCCTCCACCAGAGTCTCCGGCCTCAGTATCTGCGGCTGCTGCTGAACCATACGATAACTCCTCTTGCGCTGCTTGAACCCCGCGGCAAGCCCAAACGCCAGCCGCGCCCGCCTATTATAGGCGCTATCCAACCCTTCGGTCAATTTCTACCCTAACAGCGAACAGCCCCCGCCCCATTCGCAACCTACCCCCAAATCCCCCCACACCTGCTATAATCCCCTAAACGCCCCTAGCATCCAATCACGGGAGTCACCCCCCTTATGACAACCGCAACCACCATCCCAACTAAATCCAAACCCAAACTACTCACCGCCGCCGACCTATTAGCCCTCTACTCAAACGGAGTCCGCGGCGAACTCATACGTGGCGCGCTCAGCGAAACCACACCCTCGAGCGGCGAACACGGCGAAATCGTAGTGTACTTGGGATGGGCGCTCCAAACCTTCATAAAACCCCGCCGCCTTGGCCGCCTATCCGGCTCCGACTCCGGCATCCTCCTAGAACGCTCCCCCGACACCGTCCGCGAACCCGACATAGCCTTCTTCTCAGCCGACAAAATCCCCCCCGGCGTCCGCGTGCGCGGCTACTACCAAGTCCCCCCCGACCTCGTCGTAGAAGTCGCCTCCCCCACCGACAGCCTTGCCGCCGTCAACGACAAAGCCCTAATGTGGCTGCGCTACGGCGCGCGCCTAGCCTGGACACTCCACCCCGACCACCGCCGCCTCGACATCCACACCCCCAACGCCCCAGTCCGCTCCCTAACCGACGGCGACACCCTAACCGGCGGCGACATCCTCCCCGGCTTCGCCTGCCCCATCACCGACATCTTCGACGCCTCATAACCCCTCGCGCGCTCCCCCCAAAAGTTGAGCGCCCCCAACAAACTCAGATATAATCCCCCAACCACAAACACTTCCAACAACGAAAAGAGCGGAATTGATTGACCTCGCAACTAATCCGCCACGCCTGCCACACTTTTGTTCTGGGGAAGGGCAGAATGGAAATCTCCATAGACTTGCGCCCATCGGCGCGGCTCTGGCGGCGCTTGCCATCCTCATAGCCGCCGCCTGGCATCCCCCTATCGCCCACGCCGACGGCGGCTCTCCACCCGCCCGCAGCCAAACGTCTGCCCCCGACGACAGCGACGCAACCATACGCGCCCAATCCCTCCAAATACTCCGCGCCCTAATCGACCGCGACTCCAACAACTGGGCCCGCTACTGGCAAGCCCGCCACGCCTGCGACGCCTCGCCCGCCGCCGATCACGCCGCCGCCGCCCAAATCGCCCCCGCCGCGCCGCGTTCCCGCGCCCTGCTCGCCCTAACCGCCTCCATATGCGCCCGCCTAGACGACCTCATCGGCGTCAACCCCGCCGACCACCCGCCGCGCGGCGACGAGCAAGGCGGCTTGCTTATCAACGAACCCGCCGCCGCCGTAGGCTACACCCTGTTCACTCCGGTCGACGACGGCAACCAAAAAGTCTATCTCATAGACCCGCTTGGCAGGCTGGCGCATAAGTGGCGTCTTGACGAAACCCTGTCCGGCAGAGGCATCCTGCACGCCAAGCTGCTTGACAACGGCAACCTGCTCATAATCCTGCTCAGAACAGCGGGCGAGATACTGGAAATCGACCCGCGCGGCAATATCGTATGGCAATACAACCTCCTCGACGTCCATCACGACTTCCTCAAAATGCCCAACGGCAATGTCCTGCTGATAGCTCAGGCTATCAAAACCCGCGAGCAAGCCATCGCAGCGGGCGCCAATCCCCAATTCGTACACGAAACCGGCCTACACTACGACTATATCGTGGAAGTTCGCCCCACAGACGGCGCGAGCGGCGGCGAAATCGTATGGCAATGGTCGCCCTGGGATCACCTAATCCAAGACTTCGACCCAACCAAGCCAAACTACGGCGCGATAGCCGACCACCCCGAACTCATAGACCTGAACTTCCTGCTGGAAACCATAAGCCTGCATCGCCAACAAGCCCCAAGCAACTGGATGCACGCCAACGCCATTGACTACAACCCCGCGCTAGACCAAGTTATGCTATCCCTCCGCCATTACAGCGAACTATGGATCATTGACCACAGCGCCACCACCGAAGAGGCGCGCGGACACGCCGGCGGCAACAGCGGCATGGGCGGCGACCTACTCTACCGCTGGGGCAACCCCCGCGCTTACGGGCATGGAACAGCCGCCGACCAGCGCCTATTCTGGCAGCACCACACCCATTGGATACCGCCCGGACTGCCTGGCGCGGGAAACATCCTAGCCTTCAGCAACGGCAAAGAATTCGCCGACCAAGTGCGCGGCTACTCCTCGGTGGACGAAATCACGCCCCCCGTCGACGGCTACCGCTACCGCCGCAATGAGGGCGAGGCTTATCCCCCCGACAAACCCACGTGGACATACGCCGACGCCGACTTCTACGCGCCTTACAGATCGGGAGCGCATCGCCTCCCCAACGGCAACACACTGATTACTGACAGCAAAGCGAGAACCATATTCCAAGTAACGCCCGACGGCAAAGCGGTATGGAAATACATAGCCCCCCCGCGCCGTCACATCTCGCAATCGCAAGACGATGAACATCCCGCGCGGCTCGCATATGAAACGCCGGATAAGCCCTCGCCCGTTGTCCAAAGCGAAGTATATCGCGCATACTGGTATCCCCCCAACTATCCGGGACTGCAAGCGCTAGACCTAGCCCCCGGCGCGTACATTCAAGGTGATCCCGCCCTGCTTGATTGGGCGCGCGCCGCCCTTGCGTCTGGCGACTTCGGGCAGCCGCTCGCCCGCTCCCACTACCACATCTATCTCTACAACAGCGCGCTAATCTACTTCAAGCGCCCCTGCGTCGCCCAAGACGCGCAATCCCAATTCTTTCTGCACATCATCCCCGCAGACGCCCGCGACCTTCCAGCCCACAGACAAGAACACGGCTTTGACAACAGGGACTTCAACTTTAACGGCGCCGACGTCCACGTCTTGAACGACGACTCGTGCATTGCGATACGGAACCTGCCGCGCTACCCCATAGACCGCATCCGCACGGGGCAATTCACCCAAGCCGGCCAGCAATGGCGCGCCGAAATAACCCTAAACGAATAACCCCGCGCCCATCTACACTCCCAACTCCCCCCCATCCTCCCCCAACCCCGGCGCCCGCCGCCGTATCCCCCACGGCGTCCTCCCAAACCGATACGGCGCCCCCGGATACACAAACCTCTCCCCCAACTCCGCATGCTCCACCTCCACCCGCATCCCGCGCGCCCGAAAATGCTCATCCTCCAGCGCCTCCTCCGGCGAATACACTATCCCCCACTGAAACCCCAAATCCTGCGCCCGCTTGAATATCTCATACGCGCTATTCCGCATGCACAGCCGGCTCACCGCATCCATCACCTCCCCCATCTGCCGCACCGCCACCGGCTCCCGCCGCGCCAAAGCCTCCCTGCTCGGCGGACTCAGATACCCCGACAAATCCCCCACCAGCCCATGCTCATCCAGCCACGCCAGCAGATGAAACCACTGCTCCTCCGTCCGCGCCGGAAACCCGATATTCACATACCGCCCATCGCCGCACAGCATCTGAACATCCGGCGTCGGCGTCACGGACGCATGCCGCCCCGTCTGCCGCTGAACCGTCTCGCCCGCCACCAGCCAGTTATACGCGCCGCCCTCAGTGGTCACATTCTGCGCCGCGTGCATATTCACATCAATGAACTGCCCCTCCCCCGTGAACTGCCGGTGAACCAGCGCCGTCAAAATCCCAATCGCCGCGAAATGGCAAGCCGTATGCTGCGCCTGATTACCCCCGCCGCGAACCGGCGGCAGCGTATGATCGTCATACCCGCAACTCCAAGCCGGCCCCCCAAACGCCAGCGCCGTCAAATCCGTCGAGGCGTAATCGGCATATGGGGCGTCCTGACCAAACGGACTTATCGCCGCCATCACAACCCCCGGCGCCGCCTTCGCCACCGCCTCATACCCGATCCCCAGCGCGTCCAACCGCCTTGGCGGGCCGCCGTCTATCACCACATCCGCCGTAGCCGCCAAGCGCAAAAACGCGTCCCGCCCCTCTTGCGTGTCCAAATCAAGCGCAACGCTCCGCTTGTTCGTATTGTAATGCCAAAAATACAGGCTGCGCTCCGGATGCGGCTCATCGCAGTAAAACGGCGGATACCCCCGCGTAACATCCCCCTCCGGCGGCTCGACCTTAACCACATCAGCCCCCATATCCGCCAGCAGCTTGCCGCACCAAGCCCCAAGCTCGCCCCCAACCTCCAGCGCCCTAACGCCGTCCAAAGCCCCTGCCATATCTATATCACCCCCGCATCGTGCAACTCGCGCTGCTCCGCCCTTGACAGCGCCAGCACATTATCGTAAAAGAAATCGTTATGCTCCCCCAGCAGCGGCGCGCCCCGCTCTATCACCGCCGGCGTAGCCGACATCCGCATCGGCATCCCCTCAACCCTCACCCGTCCCATCTCGCCATGCTCCACCTCCGGAAACGTCCCCCACGCCAGCGTATTCGCATCCTCATCCAGCCGCTCCTCAGGACGCTGCACAACCGCCGCCGGAACCCCCCTAGCCTGCAAAGCGTCCATCGCATCCCGCGCCGACCTCGTACACGTCCACCGCTCCATCACCGCATCCAACTCATCCTGACGCGCCATCCGACCCTCAGTAGTGGCGAACCGCTCGTCATCCGCCAAGGCGTCATTCCCCATAACCTCGCACAACGCCCGCCAATCGCCGTCATCCCTCGCCGCAATCGCAACCCAGCGATCCTCCCCCTCGCTGCGATAAATCCCATGCGGCGCCATCGGCGGATACTCGCTCCGATTGCTATGCGGCATCCCCTCGCGCCGCATAGGACGCCCGTTTATCGTATAATCCAAAAGCGCCGGCCCGTTCAGCGTCAGCGCCGCGTCAGTGCAGGACAGATCCACATACTGCCCCTCGCCCGTCCTATTGCGATGATACAGCGCCGCCAAAATCGCGATCGCCATAAAATACCCCCCCGTATGATCCATATGAGAAAACCCCCACCCCGCGGGAGGCATCCCCGGCAGCCCCGACTGAAAAGTCAGCCCCGAAACCGCCTGCACAACCGGCCCCCAAGTCTTAAAATGGCGATACGGCCCCTTGTGTCCAAACCCGCAATTGGACACATAGATAATATCCGGCTTAATCCGAACCATCTCCTCATACGGAAACCCCCACCGCTCCATCACCCCCGCGCTAAAGTTTTCGGTCACCACATCGCTAATAGCGATAATATCCCGCAGCACGTCCTTCCCCCGCTCGCTCTTAGCATTCAGCGTAATCCCCAACTTCTCCACATTATGATTATTAAACATCCCCCCCAAATTAGTCCCGCGCCGCTCATCCTTATACGGCCCGTTCCCCCTAAAGATATCCCACCCGCCCTGCGACAGCCTGTCTTCAATCCGCACCACCTGCGCCCCAAACGCCGCCAAAAACCGCGTAGCCCCCGCCCCCGCCAGCTGCCCCGAAAAATCGCACACCCGCACCCCCCCCAACGCCCCTCTGCCATTAACCCCCGCAACCATATATCGCCCCCTCTAACTTGCCTTAATCGTCCAATAAACGCCGCCGCCGATTATAACACCAAAATTAACCCTTGACACCCACCCATCTAGCCATTATTCTTAATACGAACAAATTATCAAACACCCACCCAAAAGTTTTTGCCACTTTTTTCTAAAAAAGTAGCGCCCCCGGCGGGGAGGCTTGGAGGCAACCAACATGACAACCGCAACCGCAACCCACAACCCCATAACGCGCCCAGACGCGCTATCCGAACAAGAAACCCTGCGCCAAAACCTCGCGCAATTCGTCAACCGCCTAACCAACAACGGCGCTGACATAGCCCAATTCATGTACGACGTCGTTCAAGGCGAATACCCCGAGGCCAAACTCCACCACCGCCAACAAGCCGCCCGCGACCTTGCCGTCATGGGCGGCCAAATGCCCCAAGACACCCCCGGCTCATCCGCCCGCGTCGTCCGCCAAGACGACATGCCCAAACCCCAAAAGCCCAAAGTCACCCTCAAGCAAATCCTAAACAAACCAATCGGCGCGTACATCCGCGAAGAAACCAACAACTGCCGAACCCTAATCAGCGCCCTCAGCGAAATCCTCAGCCCGCCCCGCGTCTTCGAAAGCGCCAACCCCGCCGAGCTCAAATACCAAAAAGCCACCCGAATCCGCGTGAACCACCAAATCGCCGCCGCCAAAGAAATGGTCAAGCGCAGCCTAGGCGGCCGCAGCCCCTACTGCCAGCCGCGAACCTCCCCCGCCGAAGAGCGGATGCTCAACTCCCGCCTATCCCGCGAAATCCGCGAAATAACCGACAACGGCATCGGCTTGGCGAGATTCCTCCTAGAAGTCGTGGACAACCCCAAAACATTCGGCCCCCGCCGCGTCATAATAGAAGACCCCTACACCCAAACCCACCGAATCTGGGCAATCCGCGACCTAATCTACCGCGGCTCCGACATCCCATGGGAACACATAACCCCCGAATCCATAGACGCCTGCATCCGCGACCTAGACGCCAAAGAGCGCCAAGAGGCGGAACGCATCCTAGCCCTCCGCGAAGAATCCGCCAGCACCAAGCTCACCCCTGAGCAAGAGGCGGAAGTCCTAGCCATCTTCGAAGAAGTGCAGCGCAAAACCGACGAATCCGCCGCCAAAGACGCCGCCATAGCCGAAAAGAAAGCCAAGAAAGCGGAAAAGAAAGCCCACGCCGCCAAAACCGTCGCCCACGACTACAACAACCCCGCCAACAACAAGAACGCCGACAACGGCAATAGCGACAGCGCCGCCGATACCGCCTTGCCCGACACCCGCGGCGAAACCGCCGTCGCCAACGCCCTAGCCCGCCACCCCGAAGTCGACCTAGACACCGCCCTACAAAACCACCACTCCACCGCCGGCATCCCCAAACAAAACCTAACCCACGAACAAATCTACGACGCCATCACAGCCGAGGCGAACTTCCAAAAACGCCAAGCCATAATCCAAAACCGCCTGCGCGCCAAAAACCCCGACGCGGCCCCTGAGGACAACGATCCCCCAAAATCCCGCAGCCCCTAACCCCCGCAAATCCACGGCGCAAGCCGCCCCCAAAAGTTTTTGCTACTTTTTACGAAAAAAGTAGAGCGGCCCCCTGCCCCCGTACCCCCGCTTGGCCCCCGCGCGCCCGTCAATCCCCGCACGTCCTTCATCCTGCTATAATCCCTACCACACATATCGCACCCAACCTCATGGAGGCAACCCCCCTAATATGCTAACCATCAACCAACAATCCATAGACGAAATGACCGCCCACGCCCTCCAAGAAGACCCCAACGAATGCTGCGGAATACTCGCCGGCCCCAAAGACGCCGCCCTCAAACTCTACCGCATCACAAACACCACCCCCAGCCCCTACCGCTACCTTATGGATCCCCAAGAAATGCTCAACGCCATGGATGACGCCGGCCGCAACGGCTGGGACCCCATCGCCTTCTACCACTCCCACACCCACAGCCGCGCCTACCCTTCGGACACCGACGTCCGCATGGCGCAGCAAAGCGGCTGGATAGGCGATGCCATCTACTACATACTTATATCCCTAGAAGACAAAACCAACCCCGACATCCGCGCCTATCACATCCATCCCAACGGCGACAGACAAAAACAGCCCTATACCATCGGCGATCCCAACCCGCCCGCATGCTAACCATTCCCGCCAAATGCCGTTGTATCAGATGGGCAACCCGCTACAAAACGCGCCCTGCCCCCGACGGCAAACCGCCGCAATCACCACGAAAGGCAGCCACATGAAAAAACTCCTCAACTGGAAAATACTCGTCCCCTCCGCGCTCGCCGCCGCCCTGCTGCTCGCCCTCGGCGCGATAGCCCTCAGCGGCGTCAGCGAGGCAACCATCCGCGCCCCCGGCGCCCACGCCATCCTCCCCGGCCACTCCGACCGCCTCGGCTTCGGCGACCGCGACAAAACCCTAATCCTATCCGAAACCCGCTACCTCACCACTAATGGCGAAACCCACGCCATCCGCAAACTCGCCGGCGCAATCCAATCCGTCGACGCCAACACCGGCGCCTTCACCCTACTGCTCGCCGACGCATCCGAAACCCTATCCCTCACCACAAACGCAGACACCGCCATAAAAATCGCCGGCGCCGACCAACCCACTCTATCCGACCTAACCACAACCGACACCACCTACGTCATCCAATACATCGCCCCCGACGCCTCCAGCCAAATCAAACTCATAGCCCAGGGCGACTTCACCCGCCGCGCCTACCACTCCGACAAATCCCGCGCCCACGCCGACCGCCCCGGCCACGACTCCGACTCCGACTCCGACCGCCGCGGCAACCGCCGCTAACCCTCTTACACAACCTTAACAACTTAATAAAATTCCTACGCCCACCCACTCCCGCTTGACACCGCGCACCACTGGTGTTAGATTTACCCACAGCACATTAACATGCCATCCATATCTAACGCGCGAGTTCGCAGGGAAGAGGGTGAAACTCCCTCACGGCCGCGCCACTGTAAGCGGGGAGCGCCCGACATCACGCCACTAGCATCGATGCGCCGCATCATGCCGGGAAGGCGTCGCAAGCGCCACGAACCGCAAGTCAGGATACCTGCCCGCCGCGTTGGAAGTAGTCTCTCGCCGGTAGAAACGCTTCCGCGTCAGCCCGCGCTTGCCCCACGCGGCAGGCGGCATAGGCAACATTCATGACGCTCCGCGCATCCCCCGGCGGAGCGTCTTTTCTTGCGCCGCGAACCCGCCGCCTGCCAATCCAACCCGCAGCCGCCCAACCGCTGACATATGATTATCCTGCTCACCACATCCGACACCGACATACTCGCCCACAACGCCGCCCTCAGCGGCTTGCCCCCCGACCTGGCGAGCGCCCTCGCCCTGAACCCATTCGCCCTAGCCCAAGACGCCGCCGCCCTCGACGCATTCGTCAGCGATACCCTCCCCCGCGCAACCCTGCTGCTGACCCGGCTGCTCGGCGGCGACAAAGCGCTCGGCGACAAGTTCGCACTGCTGGAATCCGAATGCCGCCGCCGCGCAATCCCCCTAGTCGCCTGCTCCGGCGAACCCGCCCGCGACGCCGTATTCGAGCGCCGCTCCACCACGCCCCCCGTCATAGCCCAAACCGCCTTCGAATACCTCAACTACGGCGGCGTCCCCAACATCCAAAACCTGCTCCGATTCCTCAGCGACGAAACGCTCGGAACCCAACACGGCTACCGGCCGCCTATGCCCTTGCCCCAAGACGGCGTCTATCGCCCCGGCAACCCCCACGCCATCCCGCTAGACGACTACCTAGCCCGCCATTGCGATCCCGACAAGCCCACCGCCGCGCTGCTCTTCTACCGCGCCCACTGGGTCAGCCGCAACCTAGAGTTCGTGGACGCCATAATCGCCGCCCTGGAGCGGCATGGCTGCAACGCGCTGCCCGTTTTCTGCGCCAGCCTGCGCGAAGACGACGGCGCCGCCTTTCGCAAATACCTGCTTGACGCCGACGGCAATGCCCGCGTGGACGCCGTCATCTGCACCCAAAGTTTCGCTATGAGCCACCAGCCCGGCGCGCAACCCGCCAATGCCGCCGGCCATGACGACTTCCTAGCCAACCGCATCCTAGAGCAATTGGACGTCCCCATCCTGCAAGCCGTCATATCCACCGAACCCCGCGCCGCGTGGTTGGCGCGCGACATAGGCCTCAGCCCCCTGGACATTGCGATGAACGTCGCCCTCCCCGAACTGGACGGCCGCATCATCACCGTCCCCGTCTCGTTCAAGGAGGCAATCGCCCAAGACGCCGCCTCCCCCGAACTGCGCCGCTACATCCCCGACCGGGAGCAGACCGACGCCCTGGCATCCCTCGCCGCCCGCTACGCCCGTCTGCGCCATACGCCCGCCGCCGAGCGCAAAATCGCCATCGTGCTCAGCAACTACCCCACCAAAGCCGCGCGCTTGGGCAACGCGGTCGGCTTGGACACCCCCGCCTCCGCCGTCAACCTGCTCAACGCCATGCAAGCCGCCGGCTACCGCATTGACGACATCCCCCCCGACGGCGATGAGCTTATGCGCCGCCTCATCGACCGCGGCGCGTATGACGCCGAATTCCTAACCCCCCAACAGATGCGCCAAGCCGAGGGCAGCGTCAGCGCCCAATCATATCGCGCCCAATTCGCAACCCTGCCCGCCGACGTCCAAGACGACGTCCGCGAGGCTTGGGGCGATCCGCCCGGCGGCGTCTATGAACACAACGGCAATCTCTTTATGGCGGGCTTGCGGCTGGGCAACGCCTTTATCGGCATACAGCCCCCGCGCGGGTTCGGCGAAAATCCCATCGCCGTCTATCACAGCCCCGACCTCGCGCCAACCCACCACTACATCGCCTTCTACCGCTGGCTGCGCGATGATTTCGGCGCTCACGCCATCGTTCACCTAGGCAAGCACGGCACGCTGGAATGGACGCCCGGCAAAGGCGTAGGCCTATCCCGATCCTGCATCCCCGAAGTCTGCCTGCCCGACCTGCCGCACTTCTACCCGTTCATCATCAACAACCCCGGCGAGGGAACCCAAGCAAAGCGCCGCTCCCACGCAGTCATCATAGACCACCTTGTCCCCGCCATGACCACCGCCGACAGCTACGGCGACATAACCCGCTGCGAGCAGCTCATGGACGAGTACGCCCGCGCGCAAGGAATGGATCCCCAGAAACTTCCCATCCTGCGCCAGCAAATCTGGGAAGTCGTGCAGCAAGCCCGCCTCAATGAAGACCTAGGCGTGGACGAAATCCCCGACGACTTTGACGACTTCATCCTGCACATAGACGGCTACATCTGCGAACTCAAGGACGCCCAAATCCGCGACGGCTTGCACACGCTCGGCGAGCCGCCGCAGGGCGACTTGCTCATAGGCTTGCTGCTCGCCCTAACCCGCCTGGACAACGGCGGCATCCCCGGCATACGCGCCGCCCTAGCCGCCGCGCTCGGCTTGGACTACCCCGCGCTGCTCCGCAACAGAGCCGCGCCCGTCCCGCCTGGCGCATTGCCCGCCGCCCTAAACCACAACGACGCCCCCGTCCGAACCGCCGGCGATCTCATAGAGCGCCTAGAAACCCTATCGCGCGATCTCTACCGCCAACTCGCCGAAAGCGGCTTTGATCCCGCCGCCATTGACGCCGCCCTGGCGTCCGTTCCTGCGCCCAACGGCGGCCTCGCCCATTCCCGCGCGCCGGATGTGCTGCGCTATGTCTGCGAGCGCATCTACCCCGCGCTCGCCCGCACAACCGACGAGATAGACGCCCTGCTGCGCGGCTTTGACGGCGGCTTTATATCGCCCGGCCCCGCCGGCGCCCCCACGCGCGGGATGGCGGGCGTCCTGCCCACCGGCCGCAACTTCTACTCTATGGACCCGCGCAGCATACCCTCCGAAACCTCTTGGCAAATCGGCAGGCAGCTCGCCGATTCCCTTGTAGAGCGCTACCTGCGCGATGAGGGCGAATATCCCGAATCGGTCGGCATCAGCGTTTGGGGAACCTCCGCTATGCGAACTCACGGCGACGACATAGCCCAAATCCTGGCGCTAGTCGGCGTCCGCCCCGTCTGGCAGGAAGAAAGTCGCCGCGTATCCGCCCTTGACGTCATCCCCCTTGACGAACTGGGCCGCCCCCGCATAGACGTCACCGTCCGCATCAGCGGCTTTTTCCGCGACGCGTTCCAAAACCTAATCGTGATGATGGACGACGCCTTTCGCCGCGTAGCCGCGCTTGACGAGCCTGAAGAGCGCAATTTCGTCCTCAAGCACTACCGCGCCGAACTCGCCGCCAAAATCGCGCGCGGCGACGCCGCCGACTCCGCCCAAGCCGAAACCCTCTACCGCATATTCGGCAGCAAGCCCGGCAGCTACGGCGCGGGCATCCTGCAAGCCATTGACGACGGCGGCTGGCAGTCCGACCAAGACCTAGCCGACGTCTATACCGCCTGGGGTTCATACGCCTACGGCCGCGAGCAGCACGGCGTCAGCGCCGTCCGCGAATTTCGCGCCCGTTTCGCCGCCATTGACATCGCCACCAAAAACCAGGACAACCGCGAACACGACATCTTCGACTCCGACGACTATATGCAGTTCCACGGCGGCATGATAGCCACCGTCCGCGCCCTCGCTGGCGACAACCCTCGCCAATTCTTCGGCGATTCGTCCGACCCGTCTTTGCTGCAAACCCGCGATCTCAAAGAAGAGGCGCGCCGCGTATTTCGCTCCCGCGTGGTCAACCCCAAGTGGATGGACTCTATGAAACGGCACGGCTACAAGGGCGCGTTTGAGCTCGCCGCCACCGTGGACTACATATTCGGCTACGACGCCACCGCCCAGATAATAGACGACTGGATGTACCAAGAGGTAACCGAAAAGTACGCGCTTGACCCCGCGATGCAGCAATTCTTTGAGCAAAGCAACCCTTGGGCTTTGCGCTCCATAGCCGAGCGCCTAATGGAGGCCGCCGACCGCGAAATGTGGCAAGCGCCCGAGGACACCCTAACCGAACTCCGCCGCGTCTATCTCCGCACAGAGGCGATATTGGAAGAGCGGCAGGAGGCGGGGGTGCAAGCCAAATAGCCAACAAGATGAAATCAAACAGCGAATCCACAATGACGCAACAAACCGATAGCGCGCAAGACATAACCCAGGACGCCAACTTCCCCTTCACCGCCATTGTCGGGCAGGAGCGGATGAAACTCGCGCTCGTGCTGAACGCCATCAATCCCGCTATTGGCGGCGTTCTGATACGCGGCGAAAAGGGCGCCGCCAAGTCCACCGCCGCTCGCTCGCTCGCCGCGCTGCTGCCCGCGCTTGAGGTCGCCGCCGGCTGCCCCTACTCCTGCCCGCCTGGCGCGCCGTTCCCCGCATGCCACTTCTGCGACGGCCGCGCCGCGCAGCCCGCCCGCCGCCAAGTTCGCCTGGTGGAACTCCCCGTCAGCGCCACCGAAGAGGCGGTCGTGGGCGCGCTGGACATCGAGGCGGCTATCCGAGAGGGCCACCGCCGCTTTGAACCGGGCTTGCTGGCGTCCGCCCACCGCGGCATCCTGTACATAGACGAAGTGAACCTGCTCAACGACCACGTGGTCGACGTCCTGCTGGACTCCGCCGCTATGGGGCGCAATTTCGTTGAGCGCGAGGGCGTGTCTTTCAGCCATCCCGCGCGCTTTATCCTAATCGGCACAATGAACCCCGAAGAGGGCGATCTGCGCCCCCAGTTCATTGACCGCTTTGGGCTTGCGGTAGAGATTGACCACATCCGCGAACCCGACCGCCGCGCCGAAATCGTCCGCCGCCGCATCGCCTTTGAATCGGATCCCCATACATTCGCCGGCCGCTGGCAACAGCCTGAATCCCAAGAGCGCGAGCGCATCGCCAACGCCGTCAGGATGCTGCCCTCCGTCAAAGTAGATGACGCCATACTCACATTCATAGCCCGCCTCTGCGCCGAACACGACGTTGACGGCTTGCGCGCCGACATCGTGATATACAAGGCGGCGCAAACCCTAGCCGCCTACAATGGGCGCGAAAGCGTCGCGTTCGAAGACGTCCTCGCCGTCGCCGAAATGGCGCTGCTCCACCGCATGCGCCGCCAGCCCTTTGACGAACCCGAACTCAACCGCGAGCGCCTTGAGCGGATGGCGCAAGATCTCTACGACGATCCGCAACCCGACCACGCGCCCGATATGCCGCCGCCCGACGCATCCGACGCAATCCCGCCCGATACGCCGCCGCACGACGCATCCGGCGATGCCGCATCCGAAAACACATTCGCCGCCGCCGAATCGTTCAGCGTGCGCCCGCTGAATATGAGCGCCATTGACAGGCGGCAGCGCATCGGGCGGGGCAGGCGCACAACCAGCCTTGTCAGCGACCGCCGCGGCCGCTATGTTGACGCCAAGCCGCCCGACGGCAAGCTCACGGATTTGGCTGTGGACGCCACCATCCGCGCCGCCGCGCCCTACCAGCGCCGCCGCGCCGCCTACGCAAACGGCAACCTCGCGCTGCACGTGGAGGCGTGGGATCTGCGCCAAAAAGTGCGCGAATCGCGCGTGGGCAACCTAGTCGTGTTCGTGGTGGACGCCAGCGGCTCTATGGGCGCTCAGCAAAGAATGTCAGCCACAAAGGGCGCTATCCTATCGCTGCTTATGGACGCCTACCAGCGCCGCGACAAGGTGGCGATGATAGCCTTTCGCGGCGCGAAATCCGAAGTGGTTCTGCCGCCCACCGGCAGCCCAAAGCTCGCTCAGGAGCGATTGGAAAGCCTGCCCACCGGCGGCAGGACGCCTATGGCGCAGGCGCTCTCAGACGCGCGCAAACTCATATTGCAACACAAGCGCCGCGATCCCGACACCCCCGCGCTGATAGCCCTAGTATCCGACTGCCGCGCCAATGTGGGCATAGCGGGCGGCGATCCCTTTGACGAGGCGCTCGGCCTCTGCGCCGCCCTGCGCGAAGAGGGCGCGCAGGCTATCGTGCTAGACCCCGCGCCGCGCTCAAACCGCTTTGGGCTGACGCAGAAAATCGCCAACGCGCTAGGCGGCGACCGCATCCCCCTAGACGAACTGCGCGCCGACGCCATCCGCGCCGCCGTGCGCCAAGCGCAGAGGGCGGAGGTGTGATAGTATGCCGCGCATCAAACCCGCTCAACGCATATCCGCAAACAATCAGTGTTACAACAAACAACTCAGCGCTACAACCGGACACCGATACACGCGAGATTGGGAGGTCAAACGATGACGACATTGGCGAGAGACACCGGCGCGCTGTCGCGCAAGGCGATAGGGCTGCTGCCCTGGGCGGGCGCGGCGACCATTGCGCTCTATGCGATGGGCTATGTGGACGGCGGCGCACACGCCATCATCTTTGCGGGCGACAGCGGCCCCGTTATGAGCTACCTGCACGAGTTCTTTCACCACGCCCGCCACGTCGGGCTGATGTGCCACTAATCCAGCCGACGGCTGCCGAGGCCGCCCGCAACCGGCGCTCGGCAGCCGCCCTAGGACTTGCGCTATGCAGCGAACTATCATCAGCGCCGTACTGGTCGGGCTGGTCGCCGGCCTGATAGTGGGCGTCTATCACAACATATTCACAGTTCCCGTCATAGAGCGCGCCATCGTCTTGGAAGAAGAGCGCGCCGCCGCCGCATTGCCGCCCGGCGCGCAGCCCGACGACGAGCCGCCCCTGGTATCGCTTGGGCTGCAGCGCGTTGGCGCGCTGCTCGGCATGGGCATATGGGGCGCGCTGTTCGTGGGATTGCTATTCGCCTGCTTTTACGGGCTACTGCGTTGGACGCTCCCCAACACGCGCCCGGTGATGGCGGCTATCATCGCGGGCGGCTTGGGGTTCTGGGCAATGGTATTCCTGCCATTCATAAAATTCCCGCCCGTCCCGCCCGGAGTGGGCGAGGGCGATACCCTCATATTTCGGCAGGGCTTTCAATTCTTGATGTTCGCCCTATCAGGGCTAGGCGTCGCCGCGCTGCTACTGGCGCTGAACGAAATCCGCTCATCCGCGCTCGCCGAAAGCGGCAAGCGATTGCTGTACGCGCTCGCAAGCGCCGCATACGCCGCATACATCCTGCTTGCGCTGCTGCTCATCCCCGGCAACCCCGACCCCGTTCCCGTTCCCGCCGGCCTGCTGCTGCAATTCAGCGCGCTGACGCTAGTCGGCCACCTGCTGCTCTGGGCGCTGACCGCCCTGGGGTTCGCGTGGCTGCTGATCAAGCGGGAAAGGCGGCAAGCCGGCATTGACTAGCGGCGATTGTGTATGTAAAATAAGTTGGCGCAACAGAGGAGTGTAACATGGAAATCTCTAATGAAATTCGAACAGGATGGCCTAGTCAGGTTCTTTCCACAATAATACGTAGTGTGTCTGGCCGTGTGCGCCGTCGCCGATTTAAGATAGGGATTACAACAAACCCCGGACGTAGGGCCGCGCAGTACGACCATGATGCGCCGCCATATTACGATGAAATGATCGTGATTTACGAATCATCTACGATACTCCACGTGGTGGAGTTAGAGTCCGCATTGATAGAGTTCTACGGGGATCGTTGTGACAATGAACGAGGTGGCGGTGGGGGTAGACCGCCAGTGGGACCGCCGTACTATCTTTACATAGTTCGCTAACTACTTAGCGTTCTATGCCAAATCTTCCATCCCGAAAGCGCCAGGCGAATACTGTATGCGCTCGCAAGCGTCGCATACGCCGCGTTTATCCTGCTTGTGTTGTTGCTCCCCGGTAGCCTTGTCCCCGTTCCCGCCGCTATGGGCGCTCACCGTTGCGGAGTTCGCGTGGCTACTAAGCAGGCGGCGCAAGGCTAATCGGCTAATCACAATTAGCCAATCATAAGAGGAAAATGGTTATGTCTGACAAAGAACCGGCGGCGCAGACGAGTGAAGAGCGCGAACACCAGCCCGTCAAAGGCCCGCGCATCAAAAAGGGCCTAGTGGTCGTCAACACGGGCAACGGCAAGGGCAAGACCACCGCCGCGCTGGGCGTGCTGTTTCGCGCTTGGGGGCGGGATATGCGCGTGCGGATGTTCCAGTTCCTCAAGCACACCGGCTCGCGCTTTGGCGAAAGCCGCGCCGCCGATAAGCTCGGCATACCCATGACCGCTATGGGCGACGGCTTTACCTGGCGCACAAAGAATATGCAGCATACCCAAGACCTAGCCCGCCACCAGTGGGAAAACTGCAAGCAAGCCATCCTGTCCGACGAATACGACGTCATCATAATGGACGAGTTCACCTACCCGCTGCACTACGGCTGGATTCCGGTGGATGATGTGCTAGACGCGCTCAAGCGCAAGCCGCATATGCTGCACATCGTCATCACCGGCCGCTACGCGCCGCAGGAGCTGGTGGACTTCGCCGACCTGGTAACCGAAATGCGCGAAATCAAGCATCCCTACCGCGAGCAAGGCATCAAGGCGCAGCCCGGCTTGGAGTTCTAATCCAATGGTTGAAGAGTACGAATACTACGACGAGCAGTTCGACGACGCGCTAGTCAATATGCTTGATGAGGCGCGGCAATCCGGCGAAACCGGCATCCGCGTAACCTCAAAGCGGCTGCACGACAGCGTGGTAACATCCCGCTCAGTCAAGATGCGTATGGCGTGCGACGCAATGTGGCGGCTGTGGAAAAAGCAGGGCGCTTACGAAAGCCGCATCATCTTCACCCCCGCCAGCGGGCAGGGCGCAAAGCTTGAGATTGAGTTCAATGTCTGAGCGCGTCAGCGCCGATTGCATCAGGGCCGATTGCCTCCGCCCGTGCGACTGCCCGACGCACACGACACGCGCGGGATGCGGCATGCGGGCATTGCGGGGGAATATAAAAATAGGGAACATAGAGATGCGCGGCGCGATACACACGGGATAGGAATGGGCTTATGAGCGATACCCCCCTGGCGGACATATTGGCAAGCATACAACCCGCGGATGCCGCCGCTATGCGCCGCGCCCGCGAGCGCCAGCTTACGCTCACCAAGCCGCCCGGCAGCCTAGGCGTCCTGGAAGACCTGTCAGTCCAGCTCGCCGGCATATTCGGCGGCGAGCGCCCGCGCATCGGCGGCAAGGCGGTTATCGTGGCCGCCGCCGACCACGGCGTAGTGGCGCAGGGCGTTACCGGCTATCCGCAAGCCGTTACCGCGCAGATGGCGCTCAATTTCCTAGCGGGCGGCGCGGCGGTCAGCGTCATCGCAAGGCAAGTCGGCGCGCGCCAAATCATCGTGGACGCCGGCATAGCCGCCGATATGCCCGCGCATCCCGACCTAATCGCCACGCGCATCGGCAAAGGCACGGCGGACATTTCGCGCGGGCCCGCAATGTCCCGCGAACAAGCCGAGCGCTGCCTGCTCGCGGGCGTTAGCCTAGCCCAAGACGCCGCCAACGCGGGCGCCAGCCTCATCGCAACCGGCGATATGGGCATCGGCAACACAACCCCATCCAGCGCAATCACCGCCGCCCTAACCGGCGCGGATCCTGAGCAAACCACCGGCGCCGGCACAGGCAGAACCCCCGACGAACTGCGCCGCAAAACCGACGTAGTTCGCCAAGCCCTGCGCGCCAACGCGCCCGACGCATCCGACGGCTTAGACGTCCTTGCAAAAGTAGGCGGCTTTGAGATAGGCGTGTTGGCGGGCGTGATTCTGGGCGGCGCAATGGAACGGCGCGGCGTCGTGCTGGACGGCTTTATCTCAGGCGCGGCGGCGCTCATAGCCCACGCGCTCTGTCCCGCCTCCCGCGACTATATGATTGCCTCTCACAGATCCGCCGAGCGCGGGCATATCATCATCTTGGAACATCTAGGCTTGCGCCCGCTGCTAGACCTGCAAATGCGGCTTGGCGAGGGCAGCGCCGCCGTCCTGGCAATGTCCATCATAGAGGCGGCGGCGGCAACCCTATCCGATATGGCGACATTCGCCGAGGCGGGCGTATCCGACCGCGATCCCGCGGATGCAGACGATACAGCCGCGCAAGGGCAGCCTTGATGGCCGGCTTGCGCTCCGCGATAGCCTTTCTGACCATCCTGCCCGTCGCGCCGCGCAACGATCCCTCCGCTATGGCGGCGGCGCGCGGCTGGTTCCCGCTTGTGGGCTTGCTGTTGGGCGCGGCGCTGTTGGGCATTGAGCTGCTGTTCACGCCCGTTTCGCTGCTGTCGCTGTCCGATACCGCCGTGTACGCCCGCCCGTTGTTCCTGCCGCTGCTGTCCGCCGCGCTAATCGTGATTGCGCTCGCCGTCCTCACGCGCGGCTTGCATCTTGATGGCTTGATGGACAGCGCAGACGCGCTCTTGGGCGGCTTTGCCCGCGAGCGGCGGCTCGCCATACTCCGCGATCCCAATGTGGGCGCTTTCGCGGTCATAGCGCTTGTCAGCGTGATGCTGCTCAAGGTCATCCTCATCGCCGAAATGCCCACGCTTGGCAAATTGTCCGCATTGCTGCTCTTTCCCTGCCTATCCCGCTGGGCTATGCTGTTGACAATGGAACTATTCCCGTATGCGCGCGAGCGGGGGCTTGGAACGGCGTTTATGCGATCGCGCGGCAGGTGGCAGCTCGCGTTTGGGTTTGCAATTGCCTTGTTCGCAAGCCTCGCGCTCGGCGGGACGTACGGCGTCGTGTTGCTTGCGGCGGCGAGCGCGCTTGCGTGGGGCATCGGCGCATGGGCGGCGCGGCTGCTTGGCGGCGCGACCGGCGACATCTACGGCGCGGTGAACGAACTAACCGAAACGGCGCTGTTGCTGATAATGCTTGCCGCGCTAACATTCGGCGGCCCATTCGCGCTGCAGTCGCCCTTGTTCTGGGCGCTGTGGCAGCCGTCGGGCTGATTGTGATGGCATGGCATCCTTGGAGCGGCGATTGGCGGCTTGACGCGGGCATGCTGCTGCTTGCGCTGCTGATAGACTTGGCGCTGCCGGAGCCGCCCAACGCGCTGCATCCCGTAGCGTGGATGGGCAAGGCGATTGCCGCGCTGGAGCGACTGGCGGACGGGCGCGGCAACGCCGCCGCGTTCATGATAGGCATAGGAATGGCGATAGCGGTTCCGGCGATATTCGGCGCGGCGGCGTGGCTCGCTATGATTGGACTGCGCGAGCTTGGCGCATTGCCAACCTTGATAGGCGGCGCAATCCTGCTCAAAACCACATTCTCGGTTCGCGGACTGGCGCGCGCCGCAAACCATACGCGCTGCCTGCTGGAGGGCGGCGATATAGAGCGGGCGCGGCGCGAATTGCGTAGCCTGGTCAGCCGCGACGCCGCGGATCTCACCCCGTCGCAGGCGTCCGCCGCCGCGATAGAGTCGGTGGCGGAAAACACCACCGATAGCTACATAGCGCCTTGGATAGCGTTTGCGCTGTTCGGGCTGCCGGGCGCATTCGCCTATCGCGCCCTGAACACGCTGGACAGCATGATAGGCTATCGCGGCCGCTACGAATATCTAGGCAAGGCGTCGGCGCGGCTGGACGACGCCGCCAACCTGCTGCCCGCCCGCGTGAGCGCCCTGCTGCTGCTCGCCGCCGGCGCGCTCTGCGGCCTACCCCCCGCGCGCGCCTGGCGCACGGCTTGGCGCTCGCGCCACCTAACCGCAAGCCCCAACGCCGGCTGGACAATCGGCGCAATGGCGGGCTTGCTGGGCGTCGCCCTTGAAAAGCGCCGCCACTACCTCATAGGCGGCGGCTTTCGCCGGCCCCACCCCGCGGACATCGGCGCGGCGGCGCGTCTGGCGTACGTCGTGGCGGGCTTGGGGGCGCTGCTCGTCGTGGGCGCGCTGGCGTTGTGGGGCGTTGCGGGGGCGTGAGATTTGGTAAGATAGGGTTGGGCGCAGGGCGCAAGGCATAGGGCGCAAATCGCATTAGGGCGATATGAACGCATTAGTAAGAGGGAGCGCGAACAATGGTTACAGCGACAACGCGCGTTAGGTTCACGTACGAAGACTACCTGAACACGCCTGAGGACAAGCGCTACGAACTGCTGGACGGAGAACTGATTATGGTACCAAGCCCAAATTGGCAGCATCAGAGAACCGAATTGAAGTTGGGCGCTCGCGTAATCTGGTTCGTAGAGCGCCATGATCTGGGCGAAGTAGCCACTGCGCCCACCGACGTTGTGCTGTCCGATACCGAGGTGGTTCAGCCCGATGTGTTATTCGTTTCGCGCGAGCGGACGCACATAATCGCCCAAGACGGCATACACGGCGCGCCCGACCTGGTGGTAGAAATCCTGTCCCCGTCCACCGCGCGGCGCGATCTGACATTCAAGCGCAGACTGTACGCCAAGCACGGCGTCAAAGAGTACTGGCAGGTGAACATCGATGAGCGGCGGGTAACCGTGCTGTCGCTGGGCAATGGCGAATATGAAGTGGCAGCAATCTATGGCAGCGGCGAAACGTTGACATCGCCCGTACTGCCGGGGTTCGCTCTCGTCATAGACGAGATATTCTAGGGCGACGACGAGAGAGCGGCGGCGCGATATTTGATAAGATAGCGTTGCTACAAGACGCAGGGCGCAAATCGCAAGACGGCGATATGAACGATAGGGAGCGCGAACAATGGTTACAGCGACAACGCGCGTTAGGTTCACATATGAAGACTACCTGAACACGCCTGAGGACAAGCGCTACGAACTACTGGACGGAGAACTGATTATGGTATCCAGCCCAAGCATTCCGCATCAGAATACCGTAAGGGAATTGGCGCTCAACGTGGGCTGGTTTGTAAAGCGGCACGACATGGGCGAGATGTTCTTCGCGCCTACGGACGTTATTCTGTCAGACACCGATGTTGTGCAACCGGATCTACTCTTCGTTTCACGCGAGCGGGCGCACATAATCGCCCATAACGCCATATACGGCGCACCCGACTTGGTAGTGGAAATCCTGTCCCCGTCCACCGCCCGGCGCGACTTGACATTCAAGCGCCGGCTCTACGCCAAGCACGGCGTCAAAGAGTACTGGCAGGTGAACATAGACGATCGGAGCGTAACCGTGCTGTCGCTGGGCGGGAACGATTATGAGGTGGCGGCGGTCTATAGCAGCGGCGAAACGCTGACCTCGCCTGTGCTGCCGGGGTTCGCGCTTGTCATTGATGAGATATTCTAGGGCGACGGCGAGAGAGCGGCGGCGCGATATTTGATATGATAGCGTTGTTGCAAGGCGCACGGCGCAAACCGCAAGACGGCGATATGAGATATGAACGATAGGGAGCGCGAACAATGGTTACAGCGACAACAACGCGCGTCAGGTTCACTTACGAAGATTACCTGAACACGCCTGAGGACAAGCGCTACGAACTATTGGACGGAGAACTGATTATGGTATCCAGCCCAAGCATTCCGCATCAGAGAGCCGAAAGGGAGTTGGCGTTCCAAGTGATTGGGTTCGTAAAGCGGCACGATCTGGGCGAGGTGTTCTTCGCGCCTACGGACGTTATTCTGTCCGACACAGATGTGGTTCAGCCGGATCTGCTATTCGTTTCGCATGAGCGAGCGAGCATAATCGCGCACAACGCCATACATGGCGCGCCCGACTTGGTGGTGGAAATCCTGTCCCCGTCCACCGCCCAGCGCGACTTGACATTCAAGCGCAGGCTGTACGCCAAGCACGGCGTCAAGGAGTACTGGCAGGTGAACATCGACGAGCGGCGGGTAACCGTGCTGTCGCTGGGCAATGGCGACTATGAGGTGGCGGCGGTTTATGGCAGCGGGGAAACGCTGGCATCGCCCGTTCTGCCCGGATTCGCGCTTGCGGTCGACGAGATATTCTAGGCGGTATGCTAGGTTGCGGAGGCGCTATGACACGGCCGGTTCACGGCGGCGCTAATATAGCCGAGCTGCGGGCGCTCGGCTTGCGGCCGGACGACGTCTTGGACTTCAGTGCCAGCGTCAACCCGCTCGGCGCTCCTCCCGGCGCGCGCACGGCTATGCTGGGTGTGAACCTGGCCTCGTATCCCGACCCGGCCTGCACTGAGCTGCGCGAAGCGCTCGCGCGGCGGCACTGCGTTTCCCCCGAACAGATCCTTGTGGGCAACGGCTCTACCGAGCTCATTCACCTAACCGCAATGGCTTGCCTTGCGCGGCGCAATCGGGCGATAATCTTTACGCCCACATTCGGCGAGTATGAGGCGGCTTGCCGCGCTCAGGACGCTGATATTATCTGCGTAGCGGCGGACGAATCCGCGGCGTTTGGATGGGACATCCCCGCCGCCGCCGCGCTTATCGCCAAGCGGCGGCCGGCGGTCGCGTTCATGTGCAATCCGAACAACCCTAGCGGGCGGTATCTGCCGGAAGAGGACGTGCGCTGCATCGCCGAGGCGGTGGGCGCGGACGGGCTGCTGCTGTTGGACGAGGCGTATCTGCCTTTCGTAGCGCGGCGGTGGGACAGCCTGCCGCTGCTGGATATGGGCAATGTGGCGCTGTTGCGCTCTATGACCAAAGACTATGGGCTCACGGCGCTGCGGCTGGGCTATATGCTCGCGCCGCCCGCGATTATAGAGCGCGTTGGGCGGCGGCAGCACAGCTGGAGCGTGAACGCGCTGGCGCAGGCGGCGGGCATAGCCGCGCTTGAGGATGAGGCGCACATACGCGCGGGCAAGCAAGAAGTGTGCCGCGCCAAGCGCCTGCTCGCGGACGGGCTTGCGGCGCTGGGCTTGGAATGTCTGCCATCAGACGCCAACTTCATCCTGGTGAAAGTGGGCGATGCCGCCGCCGCGCGCCAACGGCTGCTGACGCGGCATCATATAATCGTCCGCGACTGCGCCTCATTCGGGCTGCCCGAATATATGCGGGTGGGCATACGCAAAACTGAAGACTGCGAGCGGCTGGTTGCCGCAATGCGAGAGGTAACAACGCACTATGACATATAGCAAGTGGTATCTCGTCAGACACGGCGAGACTGAATGGAACAAAGAGTATCGCGCACAAGGGCATATGGACACGCCCTTGAACGCGAAAGGGCTGGCGCAGGCGGCGCTGGTAGGCGGGCGGCTTGAGCCCATCACATTCGCCGCCGCCTACTGCAGCGACCTGAGCCGCGTGGTTGCCACAGCCGAGCAAATTATGCAGGGCAGGGACATCCCGCTAAACAAGATGGAGGGGCTGCGCGAAAAGAGTTTCGGCGATCTGGAGGGCATGACATTTGAAGAGATACGACAGCGCGACTCCGAAATGTACGAGAAGATCTTTCAGGAAAACATTCACTTCGCGCCCGACGGCGGCGAAAGCGACCTGCAGGTTCACGATCGCGTGAAAGCGGTCGCCGACGAGTTGCTCGCCCGCCACGCCAACACCGGGGACAACATCCTTGTGGTGGCGCATGGCGGCTCGCTGCGCGCGCTGATAGTGTCCCTGATGCGTATGCCAACCGAGTACATGTGGCGGCTGCACATGAAAAATTGCGGCATATCCGTCGTGAGCGTCTGGGACAGCGGATCAAGGCTTGACCTGCTAAACGATACCAACCACCTGGGGGATGTTATTTGCGAACTGGCACGGGACGCATAGACAAGATGGGCAAGACTGGCAAAGTCTTGATGGTTCAGGGCACCGCATCCCACGCGGGCAAGTCGCTGACGGCTACCGCGCTGTGCCGCATATTCGCGCGGGACGGGCTGCGCGTGGCGCCGTTCAAGGCGCAGAACATGTCCCTCAACTCATTCGTCACGCCCGACGGCGGCGAGTTCGGCAGGGCGCAAGCCGTGCAAGCCGACGCCGCGCGAGTAGCGCCCTCAGTGGAAATGAACCCAATCCTGCTTAAACCCGAAGGCGGGCGGCGCTCCCAAGTCGTGGTTATGGGCAAGCCCATGCGCGTCGCCTCGGCGCGCGAATACTACACGATGAAACCCGCGCTCTGGCCCATCGTCGCGCAGGCGCTGGACACATTGCGCGCTCAGTACGACATCGTGGTCATAGAGGGCGCGGGCAGCCCCGCCGAAATCAATCTCAAAGAGCAAGAAATCGTCAATATGCGGGTGGCGCGCTACGCCAACGCGCCCGTGCTGCTGGTGGGGGACATCGACCGCGGCGGCGTGTTCGCCTCGTTGTTCGGCACTATGGCGTTGCTTGAGCCGCAAGAGCGGGCGCTGGTAAAAGCATTCGTCATCAACAAGTTTCGCGGCGATCCCTCGCTGCTGGATCCCGGCTTGGATATGCTGCGCGAGCGCACAGGCGTCCCTTTCGCGGGCGTCGTCCCTTATTTCACTGACATTCACATCCCTGAGGAAGACTCGCTTGGGCTGGAGCCGCCGCAATCCCAAGCCGACGAGCATGACGCGCTATTGGACATAGCCGTCATCCGGCTGCCGCGCATTGCCAACTTCGACGACTTCGATCCGCTGCGTAGAGAGCCCTGCGCCCGCGTCCGCTACGTCGCCGACGCCGCCGAGCTCGGCGATCCCGACCTAATCGTCCTGCCCGGCTCCAAGACGACCGTGGCAGACCTCGCCTGGCTGCGCCGCGCCCGCCTTGACGCCGCCATCATCGCGCAACGCCGCGCGGGAACGCCCGTCATCGGCATATGCGGCGGCTATCAGATGCTAGGCGAGCGCATCCTAGACCCAGACGGCGTAGAATCTGACAAGCCCGAAACGCGCGGCTTGGGGCTGCTGCCGGCTACCACGCTGTTCGCGGCGGACAAGGCAACCCATCAGGTTCGCGCGAAAGCGGCGGCGGCGGCAGATGCAGATATAGGGACAGGGCTGCTCGCGGGCTGCGCGGACGCGGACATCGTGGGCTATGAGATACATATGGGGCGCACAACCGGCGCGGGCGCGGCGGCGTTTCGCGTAACAGAGTGCTCCGGCGCGGCCGCCGATTCCCCGGATGGCGCGATTGATCCCGACGGGTTGACGCTCGGCACATACATTCACGGGCTATTCCACAACCACGCCTTGCGCCGCGCGATGCTGACGCAATTGGCAAAGCGCAAGGGAGTGGCGCTGCCCGACGGCGCTATCGTTGACTTGGACGCCGAATATGACAAGCTCGCCGATCTTGTGCGCCGCAGCCTGGATATGCGGATGGTGTATGAAATGGCGGGCTTGCGGTGATATAGGCGCATTATAGGCAGATAGGGTTGCGGGCGCGGCTTGCCAACCCGCCATCTTGCGCCGTTGCGCCGCGCTTGCCCGCAAGCAATCGCCCGCCATACGAATGAACACTTGCGCTAAAATACTTGATGCGTTCTTGTTAAAATGCTAAAATAAGTCCAAGAAAACCTTGCTCAAAATCCGCGTATATTGTCAACTCTAAGTGGGCTTTTGCCGCGCGAACAACGCCCTTTCAAGGGCGGTCGCAGCGTTCCCTCATCCGACGAGATTTTGTTGAACGGCGCTATCGCGGATGGCGCGCGCCGGGGTTCGGGGCAAACCGAACACGGGCGGCGGCGGATTGACGGGCGCTTTGAGTGTGGCGCTAAACCTAGCGTTAGGAGTAACTATGGCGACGGTTAAAGAAGTTGATATGTACACCGCCGGCGATATTCAGGTGCTTGAGGGCATGGAGGCCGTCCGCAAGCGCCCCGGCATGTACATCGGCAGCACCGACCAGCGCGGCTTGCATCACCTCATCTACGAAATCGTGGACAACAGCGTGGACGAGTTTATGGCGGGATTCGCCTCGCGCGTGGCGATCCACATCCTGCCCGACGGCGCCGTGCGCGTGGAAGACGACGGGCGCGGCATACCCGTGGACGTCCACCCTGCCACCGGCATGACCGCCGTAGAGACCGTGATGACCACCCTGCACGCGGGCGGCAAATTCGGCGGCAAGGCGTACACCGTCTCCGGCGGGCTGCACGGCGTCGGCGCGTCGGTCGTCAACGCGCTGTCCGAAAGCCTTGACGTGGAAGTCAGCCGCGACGGCCTGCTCTACCGGCAATCGTTCTCGCGCGGGCGCGGGCTGTCCGAGCTGGCGTCCGAGCCGCTCCCCAGGGGCAGCCGCCGCCAAACCGGCACGGCGGTCGTCTTTATGCCCGACGACGAGATATTCGAGGACTTCGCCTACGACTTCGGCATGCTGGCGCAGCGATTCAAAGAGATGGCGTATCTCAACAAGGGCTTGGAGATTTCGTTCCGCAGCGACTGGGACAAGCACAATCATCTATGGCCCCACAACGCGGCGACCTACTACTTCGACGGCGGCATATCCAGCTTCGTCCGCAGCCTCAACCGCAAGCGCGCGGTCGTCCACAAAGACCCCATCTATGTTGAAAAGCAGGTGGACAACACAATCGTTGAAGTGGCGATGCAGTACAACGACAGCTTCACCGAGTTCGTCCACTCATTCGCAAACTGCATCAACACGATTGACGGCGGCTCGCACATCACCGGCTTTCGCAGCGCGCTGACGCGCATCATCAACGACTACGGGCGCAAGCAGAACCTCATCAAGGAGGCCGACCCGAACCTCGCGGGCGAGGATGTGCGCGAGGGCTTGGCGGCGGTCATCAGCGTAAAGCTCACCGAGCCGCAGTTTGAGGGGCAAACCAAGACGCGGCTGGGCAATCCCGAAGTGCGGACGCAGGTGGAAAGCGTGGTATCAGAGGCGCTGCAATACTACTTGGAAGACAACCCGCAGGACGCCAAGCGCGTGATAGACAAGTGCCTCACCGCGCAGCGCGCGCGCGACGCCGCCCGCAAAGCGCGCGACCTAATCATCCGCAAAAACGCTATGGACGGCGGCGGACTGCCCGGCAAACTCGCCGACTGCTCCGAAAAGAACCCGGAATTCTGCGAAATCTACCTGGTAGAGGGCGACTCCGCGGGCGGCACCGCCAAGATGGGGCGCGACCGCAGGACGCAGGCTATCCTGCCGCTGTGGGGCAAAATTCTGAATGTGGAAAAGGCGCGCGCCGACAAGATGCTGGCGCACGACGCCATACGCTCTATGATAACCGCCATAGGCGCCGGCTTGGACGACGACATAGACCTCAGCAAGCTGCGCTACCACCGCGTCATCATCATGACCGACGCCGACGTGGACGGCTCGCACATCCGCACGCTGATGCTCACATTCTTCTTCCGCCATATGAAACCGCTGATAGAACACGGCCACCTCTACATCGCGCAGCCGCCGCTCTACAAGATAAGCGCCGGGCGGACATCGCACTACGCCTACAGCGAGGGCGAGCGCGAGGGCATAATGACGCAGCTGGACGGCAGGCGCAACATCAGCCTGCAGCGCTACAAGGGCTTGGGCGAGATGAACGCCGAGCAGCTCTGGGAAACCACAATGGACCCCGAAAAGCGCACCCTGCTCCAGGTATCCATAGCCGACGCCGCCGACGCCGACGACATGTTCACCACGCTAATGGGCAACGTGGTGGAGCCGCGCCGCAACTTCATTCAGGCGCATGCGCTGGAGGTGCAGAATTTGGATGTGTAGGGGCGTCTAGCGTATGTGAGCGTAGGCGTTTGGCAGGTTGGCGTGGGTAGCAACAAACCCCTTAGTCGGTAATTCCCGTGTGCGTTGGCTTGCGCTCTAAGTCAGTTCGCGCATCGGGCTTGCCTTGCCCGCCCAATATGCGATAACATTGCCGCGAATAACGGGTTTGAACGGCAACGAGGTGAAAGATGCTGATTTCCAATGCCAGGCTTACGATAATATGGACGCTGGTTGCGATGGCGGCTCTCGCGGTCGTAATCGGCTGCGGATCATCTAGCCCAGAGCCTGAGGTCATAGAGATAGAGAAGATAGTGGAAGTCGAAGTGCCTGTTGAGGTCATCAAAGAGGTGCCTGTTGAGGTCGTCAAGGAAGTAGTGGTAGAGAGGGTGGTGGAGGTTCCCGTAGAGGTCATCAAAGAGGTTGTGGTTGAAAAGGTGGTGGAGGTTCCCGTAGAAATCATCAAGGAAGTGGAGGTCGTCAAAGAGGTAGAAATTATCAGAGAGGTGGAGGTTCCCGCGGAGTCAGTGGCGGTTGCCACGCCGCGCCCAGAATCCACGCAGTTGCCAACACCGGCCGCAACGCCGATTAAGTTCATAGGCGATACCATAAGCGCAGGGTGGGATTATACCTGCGCGTTGCGTGAAAACGGCGAAGCAGTGTGCTGGGGATATAACAATGGTGGGCAAGCCGATCCCCCCGACGGACGCTTCACCGCCATAAGCGCAGGGTGGGATTATACCTGCGCGTTGCGCGAAAAAAATGGCTATGCAGTGTGCTGGGGACACGATAATCGTGATCAATTGGCCGCCTCTGGGGGGCGCTTAATCGCCCTAAGCGCGGGGCATTTTCACGCCTGCGGATTGCGCGAAAACGGCGAAGCAGTATGCTGGGGATATAACTATTGGGGTCAAACCGATCCCCCTGGCGGACGTTTCATCGCCATAGGCGCGGGGAGTTATCACACCTGCGCGGTGCGTGAAGATGGCGGGGTCGTATGCTGGGGAAAAAACGATAGTGGGCAAGCATCGCATCCCGGCGGGCGATTCACCGCTATAAGCGCGGGCGAAAATCACACCTGCGCGCTGAGCGAAATAAACAGCGAAGTCCTATGCTGGGGCAATACCGACTCTTACATTGACGAAACATTTACAAGCATAGCCGCAAGTGAGGACTACACCTGCGCGTTGCGCGATAATGGCGAAATCGCATGTTGGGGAAATAACGATGATGGTCAGGCATCGCCCCCTAGCGGGAAATTCACCGCCATAAGCGCAGGGTGGGATCACGCCTGCGGCCTGCGCGAAAACGGCGAAGCCGTATGTTGGGGAAGCAACAATAAGGGTCAAGCAAATCCCCCCGGCGGACGCTTTGCTCAACCCAACGCAGTCTCGCAGCCGAGTGGGGCATTGCCCGCCGGCGAATCGTTCAACGCCGCCGCGCTGCTCGCCAGGTTCTCAACGGCAGACGCCATGGAAGGCGAAGCGCGGGCGAGCGCGGCTAACGAGATTATCGCGCAGTACAAGTCGGGCGAGCCGGACGCTCAGCGCGTTACTGAGCTTATGAACAAGGTCGCCCCCGAACTATCCGCCGATGAGCGCCGCCGCGCGCTCGCCAACCTCTCTCGCCTGTCCGAAAGCGGCGATTGGGACAACTCTAAGACCGTGGACGCCACAGAGGCGATCGCAGCGCTTATCACCGGCAACGAAGTCTCCGGCGCGCAGCGCCTCGCCGCCGCCAAAGAGATGGTCGCGCTGTACGAGCAAGGCGACCTAGATGGCGACCGCGCGCTAGACCTGATGGATGTAATCGCCGCCGAATTGTCCATAAACGAGCGCCGCCAAGCCGCCGAAACGCTCGCCAGCCTATCCGCCAAAGACGACTGGAGCGACGCGGACAGGATGGCGGCGGCGGGCGAAGTGTTCAGGCTAGTCACCGGCGTCCCGCTCAACGCCGAACAGCGCGTTGGCGGCGCGGTCGACCTTGCCGGCTTGGGCGTCAGGGTATTCGGCAGCGGCCAGTTCACCGACGAAGAAGTCGACACCGCCACCACGATTATCAAAGAATCGCTCACCGGCGGCTTAACATCCGAAAAGATAAAGAGCATACTGGGGTGGTAGAAACTGCCGCCGCTTATGCTCCCCGCCTACCCCACCCTCAGATTGCCGCAAAATATATGGCAACCGCCCACCCAATCCATCATAATATCTGAGACGCGCTAGACTAAACGTGCAATCGGCGCAACTGCGCTATCCGAATGCGCGCGCCAGCGAAAGCGGCTTGGGAGGGAGCATAATGTCTTACGGCATACTAAACCGCATCCGCGGGCTAACGATTGCGGCGCTTATGGCGGCGGCGCTGGCAATCGCCGCCTGCGCCCAGCCCGCCGATCCCGCCGGCGGGAGCGCCCCGCAAGCCGATAGCGCCGGCGCGTCGCAGCCAGCCGCCGCTGCCGCGCAGTCAGGCGAGGCCGTTACCATAGGCACAGTGCTGGATTTCACCGGCGATCTGTCCGACTTTGGGCCGGATATGCGCTCCGCTATTGATATGTCCGCGCGCATCATCAATGACGCGGGCGGGCTGCTGGGCAATCCCGTTAGCGTGGTTCATCGCGATGGCGCTACCAATCCGCAGGCGTCAACTGACGCGGCAAGGGCGCTGGTGAATGTGGAGGGGGCGGAGGTTATCATTGGTCCCGTGGCGAGCGGCTCTACGCTCGCGGTCGCTAACGCGGTGACAATTCCCAACAATACGCTGCACATATCGCCCGCCGCTACCTCGCCCGCTATGACCATCCTGGAAGACAACGATTTCGTGTTCCGCGTGCGCGTGTCCGACAGCATCCAAAGCGTCATTCTGGCGCGCCTAGCCCGCGAACTGGGCTACGATACCGCCGCCGCAATCTATATCAACAACGCCTATGGCGAAGGCCTAGCCACCCTGTTCAAGGAAAGCTTTGAGCAAGAGGGCGGCGAGGTTACCGCGCTTGTGCCGCAGGAATCAGGGCAGCCCTCTTACGTCGCCGAACTCTCGGTAGCCACTGAGCGATCGCCCGATGTGCTGGTTGCGGTTACCTATCCCGAAAGCACCGAGGTCTTTCTGCGCGAGGCGCTGGAGGGCGATTACATAGACACATTCCTGTTCGTGTCGGCGGTCAGGTCGCAATCAATGGTGGACGCGGTTGGCGGCGATCTCTTGGAGGGCGCATACGGCACATCGCCCGGCACTCCCGAAACCGACGCCACGCGCACGTTCCTGGCGCTGTATGAGGCGGAGTACGGCGAGAGCGTGGACATCCCGCTGAATGGCGAGGCGTTTGACGCATTCACGATAGCGGCGCTGGCGGTGGAAAAGGCGGGCGTATATGAGGGCGCGGCGGTGCGGGATGCGTTGCGGAGCGTCACAAATCCGCCGGGCGTCATAGTAGGTCCCGGCGACATCCCGCGCGCGCTGGAGCTTATCCGCAATGGCGAGGATATTGACTATGAGGGCGTTACTGGTTCGCAGAACTTCGACGAGCATGGCGATGTGATAAACGCCATAGAGATATGGCAGATCCGAGACGGCGTGATAACGCCAACGGGGCGGTATGAGGAGCCGTAGGCGGCTGGGCTATGCTTATCTGCTTAGTGCGATAGCGTGGCGTCTAGCCCCACATGCCGGTGCTGAAGTAGCGCTCGCCGATGTCGTTGAATATGCTGACGATGCGCCCGTCGCGCTCGCGTTGCGCGATTTCATACGCGCCCTGCACATACGCGCCCGACGACTGCCCCGCGAACAGCCCGACCGCCGCCAGCTTGCGCGACATCTCATACGAGGCGTCCACGCTGATTTCCAGCATCTCGTCCACAACCGACTCGTCAAAGGTGTCGGGGATGATATGCCCCTCGCCCAGCGGCTTGAGGCCTTCTACGCCGGGCCACTCAGGCGGGTTGATGCTGATGACCTTGATGGCGGGGTTATGCTCTTTCAGGCGCTTGCCCACGCCCGAAATCGTGCCGCCCGTGCCAACGCCGCCGACGAAGTGCGTGATGTCGGGCGCTTGGGCGAGTATCTCTTCGGCGGTGGTGTCGTAGTGCGCCTGGGGGTTGTTGGGGTTGCTGTACTGGTCGCAGTAGTAGTACTCGTCGGGCGTTGCCTCATAGCGGCGGCGGACTTCGTAGAGCGCCTCGTCGTAGCCCAGCATCGGGTCGGTGAAGATGATGTTCGCGCCGTGCGCCGCGAGCCGCTTTTTGCGCTCTTCGCTGGCGTTCTCAGGCATAACCAGCGTAACGCGATAGCCCAGCACCGCGCCTATCATCGCGTAGGCTATGCCCGCGTTGCCGGATGTGGCGTCTATCACCGACTTGTCCGGCGTCAGCTCGCCCGCCAGAACCGCCTCGCCCAGCATACGCAGCACGGGCCTATCCTTGATGGAGCCGCCGGGGTTGAGATGCTCGCACTTGACGCTGATTTGGGCTGCGCCAATGTCCGACAAGTCCAGCCTGACCATAGGCGTGTTGCCGATTGCCAACAGCGGCGGATATTTGGCTATGAACTCCAGATACTCTTTTGACTGAGGCAAACTATCATCCTCGCTATGGGTTATAGGGCTATGGCTATATGGGCTGTGTTCGCGGGCGGATTCGTCGGGTTGGGCTACCTGACGCGCGGTTTGCGAATGGCGGCGGCGCGCCCGCTTGTCTAATGTTCACGCGGCTATCCCGCATACGCGCGTCGCGCCGCCAAAGGCATTATAGAGTATATCTACCTTGCCTTGACGCGTCCACTATTGGCGCGGCGGGCGGACGCGCGGCGCAAACGAAAAGGGGCGAATGGTGTTTCGCCCCCTTGATAATGCGAATGATGAATGACGCCGATAACGCCCGCTTGTATCGCGCGCATCTCGCGCCAAGCGCGGCTAGATGGCGTATGAGTCTATCATCCGCTCCACATCGCGCGAGAACGACTTTTCGTTGATGACGTCGATGCGCTGTTGGAACGACGGGCGGTCGCTGTCCTTGTAGATGACGCCCACGGGGACGCCGCCCTGGTTGATTAGCTCAGTCGCCGCCTCAGGGTCGCTGGGGTCGTGGTGCTCAGGGATGTCCCACGCGAGGGGCGGGATGCCCTGCCGCGCGTTGCCCTTTAGTTCCTGGTAGGTGTTGTTGTAGGTTGTGCAGGGCGATTGCACATGCACGATAGAGAACCCTTCGTGGTTCATAGCGTCGTGAATGACCGCGCCCAGATCCTTGACCTTTGTGGAAACGTGGGAGGCGATGTACGAAACGCCTAGCGTCATATAGAGCGCGAGCGGGTTTAGCGCGTCTTCGGGCTTGCCGAATGGGGTTGAGCTGGTGACTTCTTCCAGCTTGGTGGTAGGCGAGCTTTGGCCCTTTGTCAAGCCGTACACGCCGTTGTCCATAATGACGGCGGTGATGTCCAGGTTGCGGGCGGCTTGCGGCGCGATATGCTCGTTGCCGATGCTGAGGAAGTCGCCGTCCCCCGCGACCACGATGACGTTGAGGTCGGGCCTTCCCATCTTGACGCCGAGCGCGATGGGCAGCGACCTGCCGTGTATGCCGTGTACGCCGTAGGGCTGCTGGCCCTCAAGCAGATGAACCATATTTCCGGAGCAGCCGATGCCAGCCACGATGACGTTGTTTTCCACGGGCAGTTCGGTCTCTACGCGGCGCTGTTCGATGGCGGCCTCAAGCGAGCGGCGCACGCCGAAATCGCCGCAGCCGGGGCACCACTTGAAGTCGTATTCGGGGTTCTTGTCGCTCATGCTATTACGCTCACTTTCTGTTCATGTTCAAGCCGCTCTCTTATCCGGCCGACTAGGTCTCTCACTTTGAACGGCAGTCCCGTGTATTGGGTGATAGCCTCCGCGTTGACGCCCTGCGAGCGCAGCACGCTGGCGAACTGCCCAAGGTAGTTGAGTTCGGGGACTAGCACCAGCTCTTTCTCGCGCAACTCTTCCACCAGGTCTTTGGGCAGCGGGTTGAGATACATCGTGTAGTACCAGCCGAGCTCTTCGCCGTCGGCGGTGAGTTCCTCATACGCCGCCTGCGCGGGGCCCTTGGATCCGCCCCAAGGCATTAGCACTACGGGCGCGTCGGGGACGCGGACTTCGTATTCTTCGTTCTCAAGCAGCTTTAGCTTGCTGAAACGGCGCTCGGTCATCTGGATGTGGCGCTCCGGCAGGTGGGTGGTGTCGCCCATGCCGTCGTGTTCGCTGCCGTTGGCGATGTAGCTGCCGGGGCCGCCGGGCAGCGGCATAGGCGAAAGCTCCCAGCCGTCGTAGCGGTTGTAGCCGTTGCTGCCGGTGTAGGTTGCCCGCTCTTCCACTTCTAGGGTTCGCAGGTTGGGCTTGCGGATGTTTTGCTTGCGCTCAGAGAGCATATGCTCGCTCATCAGGATGACGGGGCCTTGGTAGCGCTCCGCCCAGTTGAACGCCATAACGGAGGCGTAGAAACACTCTTCCACGCTGCCGGGCGCGATGATGGGCATGCTCACATCGCCGTGTCCGGGGTTGAGGGCGGCGAGCAGGTCGGACTGCTCAGTCTTGGTGGGCAAGCCGGTGGAGGGGCCGCCGCGCTGCACGTCCACGACCACCAGCGGCACTTCCGCCATCCACGCCAGCCCAAGCCCCTCGCCCATAAGCGAAAGCCCGGGGCCGGCGGTTGCGGTCATAGACTTTGAACCGCCAAAGCCCGCGCCCACGATAGCGTTGATAGCCTCTATTTCTGAGCTTGCCTGATGCACGAACTTGCCGCTGCCGGTGAGGTTGCGCTCCATCCAGAGCAGGATGGATGTGGCGGGCGATATGGGGTAGCCGATGTAGAAGTTGATGCCGGCGGCGCAAGCGCCCAGCGAAATCGCCTCGTTGCCGTTGATGAGGATCTGGTCGCCCTCAGGCGTGATTGAGGGCGCGAGTTCGCCTAGGCTGAACCCGCTCTTTTCGGATTCTTGGCGGCCTAGCGAAAGCGCCTCTATGTTGGACGAGATTATCTGCTCGTCGTTGGCGCGTCCGCGCGTGAACCGCTCGCGCACGAAGTTTTCCAGTATCTCTTGCGGCATGCTGACCAGATGCGCCAGCGCGCCCAGCACAATCATATTCTCGGCGCGCGCGTTGCCGGTGGACTTGGCGAGGTCTGAGAACGGCATGCCGAAGCTGTTGGCTACGTCGTCCGGCTCGAAGTCGCCGGAGTTGTAGATGATGACGCCGCCCTCGCGCACTTCGGCGCGGTGGTTCTGATACGCCTCTTCGTTAAAGCACACCAGCACGTCCAGGTCGTCGCCCGCGCTTAGGATGTGCTTGGTGGATAGGCGCGTTTGCGCCATAGTGGGGCCGCCCATAATTTGGGAGGGAAAGGTAACGAAGGTTTGCACATGGTAGCCCTCATTGCTTGCCGCCTGCGCCAACCCTTCGGACGAGGTAACCATGCCCTGCCCGCCTTCGCCCGCAAACCTAACCACAAAATCAGTCTTTTGCATTTCCCCTCCTGGGCTTTGTTCGCTTGTTAGTGGCGCGCGCCGCCGATAGCGCGCCAACGCGGTTGGAACGCCAAAAAGCCCCAGGCGCCAACGCGGCCGCTAAGGCGGCGCGTCTGCGCTAGGGGATGCGATGATGATGCGGCGCTTGGGCGCGCGTGATGTCGCTGTGTCGCTTGCATTGCAGGCTCGTGGAGAGCGCCTGACAGCGCTGTCGCGAGCGCGAGCCGCGCCCGCCTTGTTTTCAACATATCTTAGCAGTAAGTATAGCAGTCTATAAATCGTAGTGTCAATTGCGCTTGGCGGCTTGAAACCGCGTTTGCGCCGTGATTGCTGATGCGTTTGCGCTTGCGCGGCGGCATGCGCCGTTGGATTTGCGCTATCATATCCGCTTGCATAGCCTTAATCGGCTTTGTGCCGCATCGCATCTGCGCGGGGATTGCTCGCGGCGGCGTTTAGTTTGACACATATTCTTGCGCCCTTATAGAATACAGGGGATTACAGACTGCGCGGCAACGCGGCGCGTTGGATGCGCTGCGGTTTGCGACTAGCGACTTTCGCGGGCAACCCGCTTGCGCGCCGGAAACGCCGCTATGCCGATGCTTATTACGAACATCTACGAACATCACGGGGAGGCTTAGGAAACGATGTCCACCAAGGCGTATATTCTGATTGAAACTTCGGTCGGCAAGTCAAGGGACGTCGCCGACGCGTTGCGTTCTCTTAACGGCATCGAATCGGTTGACGCCGTAACGGGCCCATACGACATAATCGCGGTGGTGGCCGCGCCCGACCTAAACTCCGTTGGCGACCTAGTCACCAGCCAGATCCACATCATCAACGGCATTGTTCGCACGGTGACCTGCCTATCGGTCGGCAGCGTGTAGCGCTTTGCAAACCGCCCGCTGCGCCGGCGATATGCAAACGCAACGGCAATCCAAACAATCACACAGGCGGCGTTCCCGCCGCCTAAGCGCAAAGACAAGACGAAAGACAATACGGGAGGAAAGCCAAATGCAGTTCAAGTTCACATCTGAGGAAGAGAACTTCCGCGCCGAGTTGCGAGAGTTTCTGCAAAAGGAACTGCCTGACGGCTGGACGGGCGGCTCTGAGGAGGAAGACGAAGACTGGGATTTCACGCTGGAGATGCGTAAGAAGTTGGCGGACAAGGGCTGGCTGACGATGGCGTGGCCCGAGGAGTACGGCGGCAACGGCGCGTCGCATATGATGCAGCTGATATTCGCCGAGGAGATGGCGTATCAGCGCGCGCCGGGCAGGGATCAGTTCGGCACAAAGATGCTCGCGCCCACGCTGATGATACACGGCACCGAAGACCAAAAGCGCGAATACCTGCCGCCCATAGCGCGCGGCGAAGTGCAGTGGTGTCAGGGCTACTCCGAGCCTGAGTCCGGCTCCGACCTCGCCTCGCTGCAGACGCGCGCGGTGGAGGACGGCGACGATTTCGTCATCAACGGCACTAAGATATGGACGTCCAACGCGCACCACGCCGACCATGTGATGGTGCTGACGCGCACGGATCCGGACGCGCCCAAGCATCGCGGCATCAGCTTCTTGCTGGCGGATATGCGGCAGCCCGGCGTTGAAGTGCGCCCCATCATCAATATGGCGAACAAGCACAGCTTCAATATGGTCATATTCGACAATGTGCGCGTTCCCAAGCGCAACCTTGTGGGCGAGCTTAACCGCGGCTGGTATGTGGGCGCCACGCTGCTGGACTTCGAGCGCTCCGGCGTGGAGTACTCCGCCGGCACAAAGCGCACGCTGGAAGAGCTTGTGCAGTTCTGCAAAGACACCAAGCGCAACGGCGGGCGTCTCATAGACGACCCCAAAATCAGCCGCAAACTCGCCGACCTGACCGTGCGAACCGAGATAAGCCGCCTCATCTCCTACCAGATAGCGTGGATGCAGAGCGCCGGGCTTGTTCCCAACAAGGAATCGTCTATGGGCAAGGCATTCGGCACTGAGCTGCAGCAGGCGGTAGCGGGCGCGGGGATGGAGATCCTGGGGCTGTACGGGCAGCTGGAGCCGGGATCCAAGTACGCGCCGCTGCAGGGGCGCATAGAGCAGAGCTACATGACGTCGGTATCCGCCACAATCGCGGCGGGGACATCCGAGATACAGCGCAACATCATCGCCACGCGCGGGCTGGGCTTGCCGCGCTAGGGGCATATGGGATAGCCGTCGTGGGGGTTTGGCTATGGCGGCTATCCTGACAAAATAGCAATGAACCGAAAGTAGCCAACCCGTATGCCGAAACAATCAGTCTGGGGTGAAACGAATGAACACGGACTTCGGGCGCAAAGAGAGCCTTGTCGCCCGCGAGAGCGGGGGTTGGCGCGAGTCCGTGGGTTCTATCGCGGGCGCTCTCAGTCTTGCGCCCTGCGGCGGCGCGGGCAAGTTCATCATCACTGAGGACTGGAGCGGGATCGAGGCGAAGTGCTACCTAGAGGGCGATTCGGCGCGTCAAGCGATAGACGCGCTTGGGCGAAATGTGAGCGTGTTCGGCAGAAAACTGACGTCGGCGGACGGCGCATCCAAGCAAGTGTGGGGCTGGAGCATGCAATTGCTGCCGCGCCAAGAGGATATTCCGCCGCTTAAATCTTTCAAGGGCATAGCGCCGAATATGACGGGAGGGTTGCCCTCTGAAGTGTATGTGAAGAAACGCTGGCAAGGTGAATAGATACATACCGAAAGTGTGCTGGGATTCCAACTGCTTTATCGCATATCTAGCGGAAGAGGCAGGTAGGTTTGCGGCATGCGAGGTAATCCTTGAAATGGCGGAACGAGGCGAGATTCGTCTATACGCGTCGTATATGGCGCTAGTGGAGACCGTTAGAGTTCCCCATATGGACACAGACGAATCGGACGCCGCGGTTCGGATGCTTTTCGCAAGCGAATATGTGCGAAATATAGATTTAGGATTGGAGATAGCGGTAAATGCGCGCAGGTTGCAACAAGTCGCCAACATAGGCGCGCGCGATGCGGTTCACTTGGCGACCGCCTTGCAGATAGATGCCGACGCGCTGCACACATACGATAGAGATCTGCTGCGCCTTGACTGCGCGGCATTGAACATACCCATAGCGATACAAGAACCGCAAGCAAGCGTTTAATCGCATGCTTGCGCCAAACAACACAGCAGCCAACCTGAGGTGAAACAAATGGACTTCCGCTTCAGCCAACAGGATAACGCATTCCGCAGGGAGGTGGGCGAGTTCGTTGAGAGCGAACTGCCCTGGGACTGGCGCGAGCGCGCGGTGGACGCCGAAGAGCCGGAGGATGCCGGGCTGGTGCGCGAGTTCAAGAAGAAGCTCGCCACCAACGGCTGGCTGACTATGGCGTGGCCCGAAGAGTATGGCGGCAAGGCCGCGCCGCACCTCCAACAGATGATTTTCAACGAAGAGATGGCGTACAGGGGCGTCCCCGCGGGCGATTCGGGCGTGCGTATGGTGGGGCCTATCCTGATGCTGTACGGCACTGAGGAGCAAAAGCGATACTTCCTGCCACGCATCGCGCAGGCGGATATAGACTGGGCGCAGGGTTACTCAGAACCCGACTCGGGCTCAGACCTGGCGTCGCTGAACACCCGCGCGGTGGAGGACGGCGACGATTTCGTCATCAACGGCTCTAAGATATGGAACGGCGCGCACTCAGGCGCCGATTGGATGTTTATGCTGGCGCGAACCGAGCCGGACGCGCCCAAGCATCGCGGCATCAGCTTCCTGCTGTCCGAACTAAAGCAGGACGGCGTCACCGTGGAAAAGATCCCGATGATGTGGAACGCGAACCGCGCGCTGGTTACCTTTGAGGATGTGCGCGTTCCAAAAAAGAACCTTGTGGGCGATCTGAACCGCGGCTGGTATGTGGGCGCGGCGCTGCTGGACTTCGAGCGCTCCGGCGTCGACCGGCCGGCGCGCGCAAAGCGCCTGCTGGAAGACATAGCCGACTTCTGCAAGCAGAACGACCGCAACAGCAAGCCGCTTGCCGAGGACGTCACGATACGCCGCCGGTTGGCGGATATGGCCGTGCAAATAGAGTCCTGCCGCCTGATGTGCTACAACGTGGCGTGGATGCAAAGCCAGGATATGATCCCCAACCGCGAGGCGTCCATCACAAAGGCGTATGGCACTGAGATGATGATACGCCTGTACAGCCTGGGGATGCAGGCGATGGGGCTGTACGGGCAGCTGGAGCCGGAGTCCAAGTGGGCGCCGCTGCGTGGGCGCATCGAGAACGGCTGGATGCGCTCGCACGGCGGCACGGTGGCGGCGGGAACGTCCGAGATACAGCGCAATGTCATCGCCACGCGCGGGCTTGGGCTGCCGCGCTAACCGGGCCGCGAATTGACGCCGCGCATTGCGGCTGAGGAGGCTGCGCCTTTGCAATGAGGCGCTATGAAAATGAGGACGTCAGAAACGACGCTTGATAGAGGGGGTTTATTCACGATAGTTGGCGAGCGTACAGGTACTCTGTGACCGCTTGGCGGAAAACGGCCTCGGCTTTGGCGACGTTGCCGAAAATATCCGCGTCAAGGTCATACTCGGCCATTAGACCAACAAGTTGGGAGGCGAGTTCGCCGGTTGCGTTGCCGTCGAGTTCGTCAGCAAAGTAGTAGTCAATCCTGTCATATACCCAACGATGAAGTTCCGAATATGACAAGTTGCCAGCGATGTATCTGTTGGCTTGTTCGCGGAGTGTGGGTTCGGACATAAGCGTTAACCCTTATTTACGGATGGAGTGAATCTTTGCGGCACTACTTATTGTAGCGCATAAGATGGCTGCGGTTCTGATTTAGCAATGAACTCGGCTAAGGATTGCCGGAATTCTTCCTCATCATACCCGTCCAAAATCTCAATCTGAAGGTCGCAATCGCAGAATAGGCAAACCAACAAACCAGCCAGGTCAGAATCAGGCGTCCCGTCTAGGTCAGGGCGCAAGTAGTATCCCAGCCTATCAAAAACCCAGTTGTGGAGGTCTTCGTGAGACAATTCCCCGGCAAGGTATTGGCTGGCTTGATTATAAATTGTAGGTTCAGCCATTACTTTTGACCCGTAATCGTCAGATAGAAATCGTAGTGGTTTCAGAAGACATTATAAAGACATTGCAAGAAATAGCCTACGCCAAATTACGCACACAACACAAATCGGAGGAACGACGCAATGGACCTTGGACTGAACGAAACGCAGCAGATGCTCAAAAACTCCGCCCGCGAATTCTTGCAGGCGGAATGCCCGGATACCTATGTGCGGGCTATGGAAGAGGATGAGCGCGGCTACACGACTGAGATGTGGCAGAAGATCGCCGAGCAGGGCTGGCTGGGACTGATTTTCCCTGAGCAGTACGGCGGCGTGGGGCTAAGTTTCCTGGATCTGTCCGTGCTGCTGGAAGAGACCGGCCGCGCGCTGCTGCCGGGCCCGCTGTTTTCTACGATTGTGATGGGCGGGATGGCGATTATGGACGCCGGCTCCGAGGCGCAGAAACAGGAACTGCTGCCGCAAATAGGCGAGGGGCAGCTCATCGTTACGCTGGCGCTGACCGAGCCGAGCGCGCGCTGGGACGCGGCGGGCGTGGAAGCCACCGCAACGCAAAGCGGCGAGGGCTGGACGCTCAACGGCACTAAGCTTTTCGTCCCCAACGCGCATGTCGCCGATACCTATGTGGTGGCGGCGCGAACCGGCGAGGGCGAGCGCGACATCACGCTGTTCCTAGTCCCAAGCGACGCCGCGGGCGTGAGCCAAACGCTGCTGAAGACTATCGCGTCCGATAGGCAATCGGAGGTTGTGCTGGACAATGTATCCCTGCCCGCGTCCGCCGCGCTTGGCGGGGTGAACAAGGGCTGGGACACGATAGAGAAAGCGCTGGCGTGGGGCGCGGTGGGCAAGTGCGCCGAAATGGTCGGCGGCGCGGAGCAGGTGCTGGATATGACCGTGGAGTACGCCAAGCAGCGCACGCAGTTCGGCAGGCCCATCGGCTCTTTTCAGGCGATACAGCATCACTGCGCGAATATGGCGACCGACGTCGAGGGCTCGCGCTACATCACCTATCAGGCGGCGTGGCTGCTGTCGGAGGGCGAGGCGGCGGCGCAAGAAGTGGCAATGGCGAAGGCGTGGGTGAGCGACGCCTATCGCCGCATCTGCGCGCTTGGGCATCAGTGCCACGGCGCTATCGGCTTTACCAAAGAGCATAACATGCAGCTCTACTCGCGCCGCGCCAAAGCCGCCGAGCTCGCTTTCGGCGATACCGATTACCATCTGGAAACCGTGGCGGACGGCATCGGGCTGTAAGCGCAACGCCGCCGTGACGGCCGCTTGACGTCGCTTAAAGATCGCATCGCGTCCGGCGCATTTTGCCGGGCGCGATACGCGCTTTGCGATAATGTGCTACTATGGCGGCAACGCCAATCCGCCGGCGTCCTGACGCGCCGCCGCTATGCGCTAGTCGTCAGGCGCAGTCGGCAGCGGCGCGATACTTTGCACGGGGGCTAGTCCGGCGCAGCGCCGGCGCGCGAATCTATGCGTTCATTCTCCACACTGGGCTTTATATTCAGGCGGCTGACTTCTGATTGGAAGTTGCTCCTGAGCATATTCGCGGGCATCCTGATAGCCTCCACGCTTGTGGCGGGCGCGCCCGTCTATCTTAACTCGCTGGCGCGCCTGACGCTGAACACATCCATAGACCGCTCGTCTATTCTCTTCTTGAACATCTTCGCATTCGCGCCCAATGTGCCGCTGCAAGAAGAAACCCTCATAACCACTGACGCGCAGATAGACCGCCTCATAGACGACAACATCTCCGATTTCTATGTGGGGCGCGAGCGATACCTCAAAGGCTCTACGATGCTTGTGGGGACCGAGTGGCGTCCGCTTGCCAACGCAAGCACTGAGTTGGTTTCGCGCGGCTACTTTCAATACCTGTCCAACGTGGAACATCATGTTGACTTTGTGGCTGGGCGGATGGCGTCGGATTCGGTTACGCAAACGCCCGCAGGCCCCTTTGTGGAGGCGACGGTCGGCGCGTCAACCGCGAATGTGTTCAGCCTGGAAGTGGGCGAGTTGCTTGAGCTAAAGCCCTCGCTGGGTTCGGCGGTTTCGGTTACCGCCGAAATCGTGGGCATAATGGATCCGACCGATCCGGACGAACTCTATTGGCAGCAGAACGCCAATGTGTTCTTAGAGCCGGCGCCGCTGGACGAGATCCCGGACGTGGGCATAGAGGTGGATCCGGAAGAGCCGCCAATCGCGCTGTTCGTTACCAAGCAAGCGCTGTTGGACAGCGTGGGCAAGGCGTATCCGGGCAGCCTGGTTTCGTCGTCGTGGTTCGTGTTTGTGGACAAAGAGCCGCTAAAGCGAATTCGCCCTGAGGAACTCAGCCGGCGCATAGACAATATGGAAAACGGCTTGGCGGCGCTGATGCAGGGATCCGCGGTGTTCACGGGCATCCAATCGCTGCTTGACCGCTTTGAGCGGCGCAGCTTTTTCACCAGCATACCGCTGCTGCTGCTGCTCACGATTATGGTCATAACCGTGCTGTACTACTTGGCGATGATGGTGTCCTATCTTGTGCAAAGCCGCGAAGACGATGTGGCGCTGCTACGCAGCCGGGGCGTTAGCATGGCGCAGCTTGTGCGGCTGTACGCGATAGAGGGGCTGATACTCGCGGCGGTCGCGGCGATAATCGCGCCGCTGCTGGCTATGGGCGTCATCGCGACGTCGGGGATGCTGCCCTACTTCACCGAGATAACCGGCGGGGAATTTCTGCCCGTCAACTGGCGGTGGACGCCGTTTATGGTATCCGCGGGAGTGGGCGCGCTTGGGCTTGCTATGTTCGTAGCGCCGGGCGTGATAGGCGCGCGAACAAGCCTAGTGATACACAAACTCCGCTCCTCGCGTCCGCCTATCGTGCCGTTCTTCCAGCGCTACTATCTTGATATGATGGTTCTGGCAATCGGGGCGCTGGTGTTCTGGGAACTAAACGCGCGGGGGCAGATAGTTTCGGGCGGGCTGTTCAGCGGCATAGAGATAAACGAGGCGCTGCTGTTCGCGCCCGTGCTGCTGCTGACGCTGGTGGCGCTTGTGTTTATGCGGTTCTTCCCGCTGTTCGTGCGCTTTATCAGCGGCGAATCGCCCGCGCTCATACACCTGTACGCCTGGGCGACGGGCGGCGCGCTCGCGCTGACGCTGCTAATGGACGGGCTTAGGCTCGGCGATATTACGGGCATATTGCCGCCGCTCGCGCTGACGCTGGGCGCCGGCCTGGCGTACTGGGCTACTCAGCGCGCCGAGCGGCGGCGATCCAAGTTCTACGCATTCGCCGCGCAAGTGGCGCTGATTGGCGCGCTGCTGCTTACGCACACGCCCACTTCGGGAACATTGGCGTTCTTGCCCACAATCGCTTTCGCGCTGCTGATTGCGATGCAGGCGCTGTATGTGGGCTTTGCGCTGCTCTCGCGGGTCGCGCCCGTTTGGGTGTCGCTGAGCTTGTGGCATATGGCGCGCAACCCGCTGCAGTACAGCTGGCTTGTGCTGCTGCTGGTGATGGTCACCGGGCTCGCCGTGCTTGCGACCACCGTGGGCGGCACGCTCAATCGCAGCTACGAAGAGCGCATCCTGTACGACGTTGCCACCGATATGCGCGTGTCCAACATACCCGGCTTTGTTTCGCGCAGCGTGAGCGGCTTGAAAGAGCGCTACTCTACCCTGCCGGGCTTAACGTCGGTGACGCTGTCGTTCCGCGAGAGCGGATCGCTTGGCGCGAACTACAGCGGCCGCCAATTCGAGGCGCTCGCGGTAGAGGCGGACGATTTTCACTACCATTCGTGGTATCGGGACGACTTTTCGCGCAACTCGCTGCCCGAAGTGATGCGCGCGCTAAACCCGCTAAGTGTGAGCGAACCGCTGTCGCTGCCGGAGGACGCCACGCATCTCGGCGTGTGGGTAAAGCCCGCCGATAATTATCCGAATATGTTCATGTGGGTGGTGTTGCAGGACGCGGATGGCGTGCTTGAAACGATTTCGCTGGGCAGCATGGGGCCGCCTGAGTGGCATCGGCAGACGCTGGAGCTGCCGCAATGGCTCAAAAGGCCGCTGCAGCTCGCGTCCATACAGATCTACGAACCCGTCTTTGGGCCCGCGGGAACCGCCGGCGGCATCCTGCTGGACGAGATACACGCCATAAGCGCGGACGGATCAGTCAGCGCGCTGGAGGACTTTGAGGACACGCGCTCTCAGTGGCTGCCGCTTGCCACATCAACGCTATCGTCGGATTCGCTGGCGCTCACGCGGGAAGACGCGATACGCGGAGATGCCGCCGGGCTGTTCACATTCGGCAAGGACACCGATAACGGGCTGCGGGGGATATACAGAAGTCCGAGCGGGGGTCCCGTGCCGGTTGTGGCGAGCGGTTCGTTCCTGGCGGCGTCGGGCGCGCGCGTGGGCGATTCGCTGATTGTGGAGCTGATGGGGCGCTTTGTGCCAATCGTAGTGCGCGATTCGGTGGAGTTGTTCCCCACGCTTGACCCGCGCGGCGCGGGCTTTATCCTAGCCGACTTGGAAACGCTTATCCGCCACATCAACATACTGAGCCCGGCGGTGGTCGCCACGCCAAACGAGATGTTCATACAGAAAGCGCCCGGCGCGGGCGATTCGGTGCGGCAGGTGGTAACGCGGATGGTGGGCAGGGATCTTGTGATAGACCGCGAGGCGCGATTGGAGCAGGTGCGCCTGGATCCGCTCATAACCGCCGGCTGGCAAGCGATGTCGCTGCTTGCGATGGCGCTCATCGTGTTCACGGCGGGGCTTGGCTACCTGACATACCTGCTTGCTTTCGCCAACCGCAGCCGCAGCGAAATGGGCTTTTTGCAGTCAGTCGGGCTGTCGCCGCGCCAAATGGCGGGGCTGCTCGCGCTGGAGCATATGATCATCGTGGCGATAGGCGTGGGGCTTGGCACAGGCGCGGGGTGGGTTATGAGCGACCTTATGGTATCATCGGTTGCGGTAACCGAAAACGGCAGGGAGGTTATACCGCCGTTCATACTGGAAACCGACCTGCGCTTTCTGCTGCCGCTCTACGCGGTTCTGATAAGCGTATTCGCGCTGGCGATATACCGGCTCACGCGCGGGATGCGCCGCCTAGACTTTCACGCCATATCGCGGCTGGAGTAGCAAAGCGCTCATAGCCGCCAAACCGATCCGCCTAACCCAGCCAACCCTAACCCGTCTAACCCTAACCCCGTTAAACAAGCCAATGAACTAACCGAACAGCCTGAGCAACCTGAGTAATTCGCAATGCGTCAAGCAATATCAGCGCTAATAGCGGCGTGGCCTATGGTGGCAAAGCGCAGCCTGTCCCATTGGCGGCTGCTGTCCACGGTCATCATCGGCGTTCTGCTTTCGTCCACGGTTATGGCGGGGACGGTCTTATACTTCGACTCGCTGCGCGAGCTTGCGCTCAAAAACACGCTCGCCGGCGTGGACGACTTGGATCTGGACATCCTGCTCAAAGCCGAGCGGGGGCCTACCACCGTGGACGAGTATCGCAAGGTCGCCAACGCTACGCGAACCGAATATGAAGGGCGGCTTGGCTGGCTGTTCAAGGATGTGCAGCGCAGCGCCAAGTCCGCCACATTCTACCTGGCGTATCCGGGCGAGGAAGAGTTCGCAAGCGACGGGGACGCGCGCTCATTCTTTTCGTTCAACCCGCGCATGGCGGATCATATAACGCTGCTTGAGGGCGGCCGCTTTCCCAACGAGCAGGCGCTCGCGGACGGCGGCTCGCCGCTGGCGCTGGAGGCGATAGTGCCGGCGGACGCCGCCGAGTTGTTCGGCGTGGGCGTGGGCGATAGGCTATCAGCCGTTCCATACTGGCGCGACCGCATCCCCTACGCGAGCGTGGTTATCAGCGGGCTGTTCGTCAAGAACGATCCCGCCGCCGAATTCTGGTATCAGGACGACGCGCTGTTTCGCACGGTCACATCGGGATCGTTTCGCACACTGCCGTTCTATGTGTCGGAGCAGATGTTTTTCAACATACTGGGCGCGGCGTTCACCGATATGGACGCCTCATACGCATGGCACTTGGACGTCGACCGCGAGCGGCTTAACGCGGGCAATACCACGATAACCTACTTGCAAATCCGCACTATGCGCTCGCGGCTTGCATCAAATCTCTACGGCTACCGGCAGATTACCGACCTTGACGCTACGCTCGCGGAGTACGACCGCCGGCTGTTCTTCAGCAAGATACCGATGTTCGTGGTGATGGTTCTGATAGCGGTTGTCATCCTGTACTATGTGATAACGCTGTCCTCCTTGCTGGTGGAGCAGCAGCGCGGCGAGCTTGCGCTGTTACGCAGCCGGGGCGCGAGTTCGGGGCAGATCCTCGCGGTGTTCATATTGGAGGGCGCGACCATATCGCTGATAGCCGCGTTAGCCGCGCCGCTGCTGGCGTCCGCCATAATCAGTTTGCTGGGATACACGCCCGCGTTCAGCGGGCTGAGCGGCGGGGAGCCGCTGCGCGTGTTCATCACGGGCGGCGCGTATATGATGAGCGCGCTGGGCGGGCTGTGCAGTTTCGCCGCGCTGCTCATACCGGCGGTTCGCGCGTCCCGCATCGGCGTTACGCGCCATAGGCAGCAGTCGGCGCGCCCGACAGGGCAGCCGTTCTTTCAGCGGTTCTACCTTGATGTGATGCTGCTGGTCGTCAGCATATTCCTGTTTAGGCAGCTCTATGACCAGGGATCCGTGGTGGCAACCGGGCTGTTCGGCGGGGTGGCGGTGAACCAGGCGCTGCTCGCCGTTCCCGCGCTGATACTGGTTGCTTTCGCGGTGGCGCTGCTGCGGCTGTTCCCGCTGTCCATCCGGTTCATAAGCGGCGATTCGCCCAACCTGATGCACCTGATAGTGGGCGTAGCGGCGGGCGCGCAGGCGGCGAGCGTCTTGTTCGGCGGCGCGGACGATGCGGGATGGCAATTGCGCTTGGCGGCGGTGGCGGCGATAGCCGGCCTGGCGGCGGTGTACTGGGCTACTGAGCGCGCGGGCAGCGGCAGACTGCGCGTTGCGGGCTTGGCGGCGCAGACGGCGATAGTAGCCGCGCTTGTGATAAGCCCGTTCAACGCGCCCATCATGGAGTTCCTGGCGTTTCGCAGCGGGGACATAGCCGTAGCGCCGGGGATTATCGGGGGCGTTCTTGTCCTCAGCGTAGCCGCGGATGCGAGCGTGTTCGTGCCTGTGCCGCTGGGCTTGGCGTTCTTGGGGTTCAGCGCGTTTGCCCGCAGGGCGCCGGTTGGGTTCGCTATGGGGATGTGGCAGATGGCGCGCAATCCCACGCACTACGCGCGGATGTCTTTGCTGCTGATACTGATGGCGGGCTTGGGCATATTCGCGGCGAGTTTCGGCGGCACGCTGGAGCGCAGCTTTCAAGAGCAGGCGCGCTACTCCACGGGCGCGGACATTCGCGTAGAGGGGCTTGCGCTCAACAATCGCGGGCGCAGCATGCCGCTTGTGGACACATACGAGGCGCTGCCGGTTGTAGATGAGGCGTCGCCCGTAATCAAGGCATTCGGCACGGACTTGTCCAAGCTGCTGGGCGAAAGCTACACGATGGTTGGCGTGGACGGCGAGAGCATGCGGCGCATCGGCTGGTTTCGGGGGGATTTTTCGGACAAGCCTATGGCGAATCTGCTCACGCGGCTGGAGCATCCCGCGCCGCCGCTGGGTATTGAGCTGCCCGATGACGCTTTCGCCATCGGGATGCGCGTCAAGCCCGACCGCCCGCGCGAGAGCATCGCGGTAACTATGCGTATCAAGGACGCCAACAACCGATACTACACATACGTCGTAGGCAGGCTTGGCGGCGACGGGGATTGGCTTACGCTTGAGCGCGGCTTGGCGCGGGGCAGCAGTTTCAGGCGCAGGTTCGCGCCGCTGCAGCCCGCCAAGCCGCTGACGCTGGTTTCGCTGTCCATTCACGACACCAACTCGCGCGGCAGGCTGCGCGCGGGCAATATCGCCATTGACGAAATATGGGTGAGGGACGCATCCAACACAAAGACGACCATCGAAGGCTTTGATTCGGTGGAGGCTTGGAGCGTTCTGCGCGGCGCGCGCGAGTCCATAACCGACATCCTGCAGCCGGTCAACGGCGGCGATGTGGCGGCAAACGCGCCTGAGGACATCGCGCAGTTCATCTGGTCGGAGGGCCCGCCGCTCACAGGGCGCGGCATATATCACGGCCCCGCCGCCAACCCGCTGCCCGTGCTTGCGAGCAGCCTGTTTCTCAGCCACACCGGCCACAGCGTTGGCGAAGAGTTTATGGTTTCGGTGGCCGGCCATCGCGTTCCCATCCGCATCATAGACACCTTTGAATACTTCCCCACGCTTGATACGGTTACCAAGCCATACCTGATTTCGGACATAGACTCCGTCATCCGCTACACAAATCTGGAGTCCACATCCGCGGAGGTAAAGCCCAACGAGATATGGCTGAGCGCCAACGCCAACGGCGGCGAGCGGGAAGAGTTCGTGAGCGGGATGCGCGAGGACGCCTTGCCATTCGCAAGCCGCCGGATTCACGACCGCGTGGAAGAGCTGCAAGACGCCTCGGTTGACCCGCTTGTGCATGCGGGCTGGCGCGCGCTGCTGTTTATGGCATTCGGCGCTGTGCTTATCCTGAGCTGCCTCGGCTTTCTGGTACACTCTTATGTGTCTTTTAGGGAGCGCGAGATGCAGTTCGGGCTGATGCGAACCGTGGGCTTTTCTATGCGGCAGCTGGTAACGCTTGTGTGGCTGGAGCAGGCGCTGGTTATCGCGGCGGGGATGGCGCTGGGCGCCGAAATGGGCAGGCGGCTGGGCGCGATAATTATGCCGTTTCTGAGCCACAACGACCGCGGCGCGCAAGTCCTGCCGCCGTTTGTGCTGGAAATAGACTGGGGAACGCTCGCCATAACCTACGGCTTTATGGTGTTGGTGTTCACCCTGATAATACTGGGGATGATATGGTTCATACGCCGCATATCGCTGCAGCGCATCCTGCGGCTGGGCGAACTCTAATCGGGCAAAGCGCCGCCGCGCGGCAAGGCTAATCGGGCTAACGGTGGGGAATAGGCTAACGCCGGGGAGCGTTAATTGACATACACGGACACAGAGGCGTATATCGTCTGCGAGGATCTGTTTAAGATATACAAGATAGCCGACCTTGAGGTGGTGGCGCTGCGCGGGCTTGACCTGGATGTGCGGCGCAGCGAGGTGGTGGCGATAGTGGGCGCGAGCGGCAGCGGCAAAAGCACGCTGCTTAACATACTCGCGGGCTACGACTCGCCCTCCGCCGGGCGCGTGACCGTGGGCGATAAGGATCTGCTGCGGATGACGCCCAACGACGTGGAACTCTATCGGCGCGACGAGGTGGGGTTTATCTGGCAGCAGACGAGCCGCAATATGTTCCCGTATCTGACCGCCGTGGAGAATGTGGCGCTGCCGATGATGCTGACATTCACATCGCCCGCCGACCGCCGCCGCCGCGCCGAAGATCTGCTGGAGCTCGTGGGGCTTAGCCATCGCATGGATCACACGCCGGACAAGCTCAGCGGGGGCGAGCAGCAGCGCGTCGCCATAGCGGTGGCGCTCGCCAACCATCCGCCGCTGCTGCTGGCGGACGAACCCACCGGCGAGCTGGACGATTCCACCGCCGCCGAAATCCTGGATCTGTTCGGCACAATCAACCGCGAACTGAACACGACCATACTCATCGTAACGCACGACCCGGACATCGCCTACAAGGTAGGGCGCGTGGTGATGATACGGGACGGCAAGATGGCGACCGAAGTGCGGCGGCGGGTTACCTATCAGCGGCTGTCCGGCGCCGCCGAAACCGACCAGCCTTTGGAAGAATTCATCCTGGTGGATGGCAGCGGCAGAGTGCAGATACCCCGCGACATCATCGATCGCCTCAAAATAGGCGCGCGCGCCCGCATAGACGCCGAAGACGGCAGGGTTACCCTGACGCCGGACGATAGCTTGTAGCCAGGTAGCAGTATCAGGCAGCCACACGCAACCCGTAGCCGCAACGCTTTCACAGATTACGCGCAGGCTTAATCGCCTATCGCCAACTGCCCCGTATGCCGGAGGTGCAATCCAATTGAGCAGAATCCAACGACTTCTCGCCGCGGTGGACGTCTTTCGCACATACAACCTCGGTTCGGAGGAGGTCAACGCGCTGCGGGGGGTGAACTTGAATGTGTTCCCGGGGCAGTTCATCGCGGTGGTGGGCAGGTCGGGATCGGGCAAGACGTCGCTGCTGAACATAATGGCGGGCTTGGACAAGCCTAGCGGCGGGCAAGTGCTGTTTGAAGAGCAGGATCTGGCGCGGATGAGCGAGCAGGAACTCACCGAGCTGCGCCGCCACCGGATTGGGTTCATATTCCAGTCTTTCGGGCTGCTGCCGCTGCTGTCGGCGTTTGAGAATGTGGAATTGCCGCTGCGAATCAGCGGGGTGGGCGCGCGGGATAGGGCGGAGCGCACGCGCGAGGCGCTGGACATCGTGGGCTTGTGGACGCGCTCGCGCCATCGCCCATACGAACTATCGGGCGGCGAGCAGCAGCGCGTAGCCATAGCGCGCGCCATCGTCATACGCCCCTCGCTCATCCTGGCGGACGAACCCACCGGCGAGCTGGACTCCAACAACGCGCACGCGATATTCGGGCTGTTCAAAGAGATGGTAGTCAAGCAGGGCATCAGCGTAGTCTCCGCAACGCACGATTCCACGCTGCTGTCAATGGCGGACGAGGTGAAAGAGATCCGCGACGGGCGACTGCTGGAGCAGGCGCAGGTGGGGCTGCGGTATCGGGATTAGGGCGGGCTGCGCCGGCGCCGCGGCAGCAAGGGCTAGGCAGGGGGATTAGGCATATGAGCGAAGAGATACGATGGCAATATCGCTTTGCGAACTTCAGCCGCGCGTATTCGCTGCTGCGCGATGCGCTGGAAGACGGCGTCGAACCGCTGAACCAACTGGAGCGCGAGGGCGTTATACAGCGGTTTGAGTTCACCTTTGAATTGTCGTGGAACTTGCTGAAAGACAAGCTGGAGTATGACGGGGTTATACTCCCGTCAGCAACGCCGCGCGGAGTGATGCGCCAAGCGTTCAGCGCAAAGTTGATTGACGATTGCGACGCTTGGCTGGCGATGCTCACAGACCGCAATCTGATGTCGCATACATACGATTTTGAGCGGTTTGATGTGGTCATACGCAATATCCACTCCCGCTACCTGGCTGTTCTGGATGATCTCTATCAGCGGCTGCTGCCAGAGGTTGTTGGGCAATGAGTGCGCCCTGTCTGTCTGACGCAACGCTGCGGATGCTTAGGGATGTGTTCGCGGGGTATCCCGAACTGACTGAAGTCAGATTGTTCGGGTCGCGGGCGACGGGCAAGGCAACCAAGCGGTCGGATATAGACTTGGTTACGATGGGCATCGCGGATTCCCATCGCTTGGGGCTGCTGGCGCTTGACCTTGAGGATTTGCCGATACCGCAGATGTGCGATTTGCAGGCATACGAAGGCGTCAAGCATCCGCCGTTGAAACGGCATATAGACGCTTTCGGGATAACGATATATCGCAAGGCGCAGCCTCCTAGCCCATCGGGTTGACGTCGCCGGCGGTTAGGAGGGCGGCGCCGTGGTGTTCTATGCCGATGTCGCCGGCCATTAGGTGCTGGGCGGCGGCGTTGATGTTTTTTAGGCAGCGCTGGAGGATGTGGGGGTGGTAGAGCGCCTCGCCGCCGGAGTAGCGGAAGGCGGTGGTGGCTATGTCCACGCCGACTTGGGTGGCGTAGGCGGATGCGGCGCGCATTTCGGCTTGCATTGATGCGTCGGGGATTTGGCCGGCGCAGGCTACGGCGTAGGCGCGCTCGAAGATTTGGTGGGAGAGCAGGCGGGCGGCGCGCAGGCGGAGGTCGCATTCGCCTATGGCAAGGCGGAATGCGCCGCGGTCGGCGACGGAGGTGGGCGGGCGGCCTCGGCGCTTGGCGGGGGCGCTTGCAAGGACTTCGTCCAGGGCGCGGTGGGCTACGCCGAGGGCGAATGCGGGGTGTTCGTTTGCCACAAAGCCGGGCCTGCCCATGCGGTAGAGGCCGCCGCCGCGCTTGGGCTTGAAGGCGAGGGAGTCCCATGTGAAGGCGTCGGGGACGAATATGTTCTCTACCGATATGTCGTTGCTGCCGGTGCCTTGCAAGCCGAACACATGCCAGTTGTCGTGGATTTGCGCTTTGGCGGTGGGATAGACTAGGGCGAGCGAGATGGGCGGGTCGTTGGGGTTGGGGGCGGGTATCGCGGCGCCGGCGGACATCCACTCGGCGTGGCGGACGCCGCTGGCGAAGGGCCATCTGCCGGTGAGCAGGTAGCCGCCGTCCACGCGCTTGGCGCTGCCCATAGGGGCGGTTGAGGTAGCGCCGAGCGGGACGTAGCCGTTGGGGAATATCTCGGCTATGGCGGCGTCGCCGGCGTAGGCGCCGGGCTGGCCTACGGAGGTTGCGCCAATCATAAGGCACCAGCCGGCGGAGGCGTCTATGTAGGATAGCGCCTCTATGACTTCGAACTGGGTTACGGGGTCGGCCTCGGCGCCGCCGAGCGCTTGGGGTAGCTTTAGGGCGAATAGGCCGGCTTGGCGGATGGCGTCAACGGCGGGCTGCGCGAGCGTTCCGATGCGCTCGGATTCGTCGGCGTGGGCGGCGACCGTATCGCGCACGGATTCTACGGCGGCGAGCAGGAACTCGCGCTTTTCGCGGCGGTCGGCGGGGAACTGCGGCAGCGTCATGGGCGTTGAACCTCGTATCCGATTGTCCTCATATCCGAATATCCGATTGGGCGGCGGCTTGCGTTGTGTTGGCATACTATCACTTGATTGGCGGTGGCGCTATGGGTGGTCATCGGAGGGTGACCAATAGGGATATAGCCTCTCTTGCCTGCTGTCCGGCGAGGCCGTATTGCAGGGCGGCGGCTATGTCTTCTACGGCTAGGTCGGTTGCGCCTAGGGCGGCGTAGATTTTGGCGCGGGCGAAGTGGGCGTCGGGGCTGCGGGGGGCTAGGTCTAGGGCGCGGTCGATGTGGTCTAGGGCGGCGGTGGTATCGCCGTCTAGGTGGAGGCGCTCGGCTTGGATCGCGAGGAGCTTGGCTTGCTCGGCGCCGGTGAGTTGGGTGCCGCCGAACCAGACCATCGCGGCTATGGCGATTGCGAATGCGGGGATTGTTAGCCAGCGGACGCCTAGGGGGGCTTTGGCGGCGATGCGGCGGAGGTTGCCGCCGAAGGGGGCGGGGATGGTCTCATAGCGGTAGCGCGGGGCTAGGGCGATGCCGGTTAGGAAGCCGCCGATTAAGCCGCCGAGGTGCGCCCAGTTGTCTATGCCGGGCCAGAGCGCGCCGATGGCTAGGTTGATGACGGCGACGACGGCTAGGCTCATAAAGTTGCGCCTGCCCCAGTCGCCGAGCAGGTCGCGGTGGGTTAGGAAGTAGGCGGCGAGCGCGCCTAGGACGCCGAATATCGCGCCGCTGGCGCCGGCGGCTATGGCGTCTCGGTTGAATATGTAGCTGAGGGCGCTGCCGGATAGGCCGGCGATGAGGTAGAGGGCGATAAAGCGGTTGACGCCGTACACGCCTTCTACGAGTTTGCCGAATATCCACAAGCCGAGGCAGTTCATAAGCAGGTGGAGCAGGTGGACATGCAGGAATATGGCGGTGAAGAGCCGCCAGTAGTCGCCGGACGCCACTAGGGGGCCGAACATCGCGCCGAACCGGAGGAGGACGTCGGGGTCGGAGGAGCCGCCGCTGAGCAGCATTAGCAGCCATACGGCGGCGTTGATGGCGAGGAGGGCGTAGGTTATGTAGGTTTTGCCGCCGATGCCGGGGAGGGGTATGGCGGGCGGGTTGTCCCGCCCGACGTTAGGTTCGCCGTTGTAGGGGTCGGCGTAGGGGTCGTGTTGGCGCGGGGGTTCGTCTTTTGGTTGGCGAAACATTGGCTCTCTCGCTGGGGTTGCCGCTTGTTTGGGGCGGGCGCACTGTATTCACGATAGCATATTCGCGGGGTGGGCGTCAGCAATCGGTGGGCGCGAGAGGGCGCACGGGGGGTGTGGGGCCAAGGGGCCGCTCTACTTTTTTGGAAAAAAGTAGCAAAAAACTTTTGGGGGCGGCTATCGCCGCGGATTTGCCGGGCTAAGGGCTGCGGGATTTGGGGTCGGGGCCGTCCTCAGGGGCGTTGTTGGGGTTTTTGGCGCGCAGGCGGTTTTGGATTATTGCTTGGCGTTTTTGGAAGTTTGCCTCGGCGGTGATGGCGTCGTAGATTTGTTCGTGGGTTAGGTTTTGTTTGGGGATGCCGGCGGTGGCGTGGTGGTTTTCCAAGGCGGTGTCTAGGTCGACTTCGGGGTGGCGGGCTAGGGCGTTGGCGACGGCGGTTTCGCCGCGGGTGGTGGGGGTGTCGGGGACGTTGGTGGGCGTGTCAGTGTCGGGGCTGACATTCCGGTCGGTGTCTGTGTTGTCGGATTTGTTGGCGTCTTTGGCGGCGTTGTTGGCGGGGTTGGCGTTGGTTTTCTTGGCGGCTTTCCTTTCCGCTTTCTTGGCTTTTTGGGCGGCTTTGCGGTCGTTGGCGTCGGATTGGCGTTGCATTTCTTCGAAGGCGGTTAGGACTTCGGCTTTTTGCTCTGGGGTGAGCTCTGTGTTGGCGGATTGTTGGCGCTGGGCTAGGAGGCGTTCCGCATGGCGGCGCTCTTTGGCGTGGAGGTCGCGGAAGAAGGCGTCTATGGACTCGGGGGTTATGTGTTCCCAGGGGATGTCGGCGCCTATGCGGCAGAGTTCGTTGAGGGCGATGAGGCGGTGGGTTTGGGTGAATGGGTCGGTTATGATGGCGCCGTAGCGGTCGGTTTTGTCGTTTTCTAGGATTTCGAACATGTAGCGCGCGTAGCCCATGCCTTTGTCCATTGACAGGCGCATTTCGGTTCCTAGCTTGCTGTTGAGCATTTTTTCTTCCATGGCGGAGGTCTGCGCGTAGGCGTATGGGTTGCGGCTGCCGATGCTGCGTTTCATCATTTCTCTGAGCGCGGCTACTTTGTGATGGGAGCGGATCCGGGTGGCTTTTTGGTATTTGAGCTCGTCGGGGTTGGCGCTTTCGAATACGGGGCGCGGGAATAGGATGTTGTAGTATTCGTCTATTAGGTCGACGCAGTCGTCGGTTTTTTCGCGGATGTACGCGCCGATGGGCTTGTTGATGATTTGCTTGAGTGTGACTTTGGGGGTTTTGGGTTTGGGGATGTCTTCTTCGCGGACGACGCGGGCGGGGGATCCCGGAGTGTCTTGGGGGAGGCTGCCGCCCATAATGGCGAGGTCGCGGGCGGCGTTTTGGCGGTGGTGATGCTTGGCGTCGGGGTATTCGCCGCGGACGGTGTCTAGCATGAAGTCTATGAGTTCGTCGCAGTCGTTGGTGCGTTGGTTGACGCGGCGGGCGATTTTGAGGCGCACGAGTTCTTGCTCGGATAGCGCCTGTTCGCGTGTTATGGGTTCGCGGGTTGCGGTTGCGGTTGTCATGTTTGCCTCCCAATCCCCGCCGGGGACCCTACTTTTTTAGAAAAAAGTAGCAAAAAACTTTTGAGTGGGTTGCTGATAATTTGTTCTGGTATAAGAATAGCGGGGATAGTAGGGCGGTGTCAATAGGGAATTTCAAATTGGGGGCGTTTCGGTTTGGGCGCGGGCGTTGACAATGGGGTTGGATGCGGTATGCTTGCGGGTAGGCGAATAAGGCATTTAGCGAAAGCAGGAGAGGGAATTATGATGAATGGCGATAGTGGCAAGCAGGGGCGCGGGGCTTTGGCGGGGGTGCGGGTTTTGGATTGGACGATGTGGCAGTTTGGGCCGGTGGCGGCGTCTATGCTGGGGGATATGGGGGCGGATGTGATTAAGATTGAGGCGCTGGATGGGGATGTGGGGCGTGCGGTGTCGTCTATGGAGTCGGCGCAGGCGGGGATGCCGAATGGGAGGAACGCTTATTTTGAGACTTGCAATCGGAGCAAGCGGGGGATTGCGGTGAATCTGAAGACGGCGGAGGGGCGCGAGATCGTGCATAGGCTGGTGGCGGGGGCGGATGTGTTCATTGAGAATTTCCGCAATGGGGTGGCGGAGCGTCTGGGGATGGATTATGAGACGCTGCGGGGGATAAATCCGATGCTGGTGTATGGGTCGGCGTCGGGGTTCGGGACGCTGGGGCCGGACGCCGGTATGCCGTCGCTGGATGCCTGCGGGCAGGCTAGGGCTGGGCTGATGATGTCGGCTACGCCGGATTGGGCGAAGCATCCGGTTTCGGTTCGGGGGGCGCCGTCGGATCAGATTGGGGGGATTGTGCTGTGCTTGGGGATTTTGTCGGCGCTGTTGGCGCGGCAGAGTCAGGGGGTCGGGCAGAAGGTGGAGGTTTCGCATATGAGCAGTACGATGTGGCTGCAGGGGTTGGCGGTGGGTATGGATTTGCTTATCGGCAGCCATATGCCGGCGCTTAACCGGGATAGCGTCCGCAATTATATGTATAACATATATCGCTGCAAGGACGGGAGTTGGCTGCGAATATCCAATCCGCAGCCGAAGCGGTATTGGCGGCGGTTCGCGGAGGCGCTGGGGATTGGGTGGGTTTTGGAGGACGCGCGGTTTCAGGGGGTAGAGGAGGGGGCGGAGGTTGAGCCGGAGCTGCTGGGGTTGATTGAGGAGAGGTTCGCGGCGCGGACGTATGAGGAGTGGGATGCGGTGTTCCGGGAGTATGGGTTTATTTACGCGAAGGTGCAGGCGGTGGAGGATTTGAAGGATGATCCGCAGGTGATCGCGAATGAGTATATCACGGGGTTTGAGCATCCGGATTTGGGGGCTATCCGGGTGTGCAATTTTCCGGTGAGGTTCAGCGAGACGCCTGCGGGGGTTGTGCGTGGGGCGCCGGAGTTGGGTGAGGATACGGAGGCGGTGTTGATAGAGGAGTTGGGATATGGGTGGGAAGATGTGGGGAGGTTTCAGGAGGCGGGGGCGATATTGTGAGGGGGGGAACTTAGGCGCTGACGCAAAGATGCTTTTGCCTACGCAACTGCTAGATGCCCCCGCTCGCCGAAGTGGGCGGGGGATATGGCTGGTCTAAAGTGCCGCAGACTGAGAATGCCTGTGATGTGGGTTGATGCGGTGGTTGATTTGCTATGCGGTTGTTTTTGTGGCATGCTTTCTGTGAAGGAGGTAGGGCATGATGTCTGCAAATTATAATGACAGTCCATATCTCTATGGGCATTGGAGGACTTTGTGGAGTGAAGTGGGCGGGGAATGGGGGAATGAGTGGTTGGTGCAGATAGATGCGAAGAAGTGTGACTGGGATTTGCCGCGGCGGTGGCTATCTCGGTCTCTTGCGTTGCCGGATAATGTGCCTGAGGCTGAGATACATCTGTGTGTGGTCTCCATACTTGTGGGCTTATTCCCGACGCTGCGTTATCCTGATATTGCCGTTCAATATCGTTTGGGTGGTGGATTCGCCGACATTTATTGTCAGCGTACTGTGTTCGAAATTAAAAAGCGGGGAAATCTTGACGGCAAGGGTTCGGAGTCTCTGGAAACTCCGGAGGCGCAAGCGCTTCGTTATTTGAAACCTCTGGCTGATAAATTTTCGGCTTGTGAGGAATATGTTCCTCGTTGCTGCGTTACGGATGGCGTGGAGTGGCGTTTTTATTATTACAATCGTCACAGCGACAGGCTTTTGACCGATGAAATGCTTCGTCTTTCAAATTCAATAAGTCCAAGTTGGCTTGGGACGCGTTATCCTGGTCGTTCTTATGAGGTTGACGAGATTGGGTTGCTGTATAAGCTCCACTCTTTTGTTAGTGGAAAAGAATGGGGTGAATTTATATCGTGGCATTGGGGAAGGATCAGTCAGCGCAACTACTGCTAATGCGTTAATGAGGGTGAACGAATGAACATTAAGCCGTCTATGTCTAAGCGCGTAATCAGGGTCGCAACCGGGCTGGCGCTGGTTGCGGTGATGGCGGTGGTAGCGGCGGCGTTGCTGATGGGCGGCGCGGGTGGGGCGACCGCTTTTAACGCGGGCGTATCCGATAGCGGCGCGCGGCATAGCGGTCAATTCACGGCGCAATGCTCTGACGGCGTCGCCGTGCCTGACCCCGCGAACAACGCAGGGCTGGTGTCGGACTGCGCCACGTTGCTCGCCGCAATAGACACGCTCGCAGGCGCTGATGGCAGCCTGAATTGGTCAGTGGATGTCGCCATTAGCGATTGGGATGGCATAACTACAGCAAACAATCGCGTGTCATCATTGTATTTGGAGTATCGTAACTTGAATGGCACGATACCGGCGGAGTTGAGCAATCTTTCCAATCTTACAAGATTGGATCTCAGCAACAATCAACTAACGGGTGAGATACCCCCGGAATTGGGCAATCTTTCCAATCTAGTGAGTTTGGATCTCCACGTCAATCAACTGACGGGCGATATACCCTCGGAACTAGGCAATCTTGCCAATCTCACAAATTTGAGCCTCGGCTACAATCAACTGACAGGCACGATACCCGCGGAATTGGGCAACCTTGATAATCTCATGGGGTTGCATCTCATAGTCAATCAACTGACAGGCGCGATACCTCCAGAGCTGGGCAATCTTGCCAATCTTACGGAACTGGATCTTCCTTTCAATCAACTGACGGGCGCAGTACCCCCGGAACTGGGCAATCTTACCAATCTCAATGGATTGGACATTAGAGGCAATCAACTGACGGGCGAGATACCCTCGGAATTGGGCAACATTCCCAATCTCGTGGCGTTGCGTCTCAGCGGCAATCAGTTGACGGGCGAGATACCTCCGGAGCTGGGCAATCTTGATAATCTCACGGGATTGGCTCTCAGAGTCAATCAATTGACGGGCGAGATACCCGCGGAACTGGGCAACATTCCAAATCTCGTTGCGTTGGATCTCAGAGTCAATCGTCTGACGGGCGAGATACCCGCGGAGCTGGGCAACCTTGCCAATCTCGAGTGGTTGTATCTCAACGGCAACTTGCTGACGGGCGCAATACCCGCGGAATTGGGTGATGCTTCCAATCTCGAGCATTTGCATCTCCACAACAATCAATTGACGGGCGCGATACCTGCGGATATAGGCAACATTCCCAATCTTGCGGAGTTGCGTCTCAGCGGCAATCAACTTACGGGCTGTATTCCTGAATCCTTGCGCGCGCCTTTGGGTAGCGAGGAGATAGCGTTGCTTGGACTGCCATTTTGCCATGAGGGAACAACCACTACGCCAACGCCCACTGCCACATCTGTGCCAGGCGCGTCCGCAACGCCCACCGCCACGTCTGTGCCAGGCGCACCTGCAACGCCCGTTGCAACGCTAACGCCTACCGCGACTTTGGTGGCGTCCAACGAGGTTATGGGCAGGCTGGCGACGCTTGAAAGGCAGGTTGCCGAAATCCCGGAGCTGAGGAGGCAAGTTGCCGAAATCCCGGAGCTCAGACGACAAATCGCTGTAATGGCGACTAGGATAGCGCGACTTGAGGATGGGGCAGGAACTGGCGCGGCGACCGTTACGCCTACGCCGAGCGCTACGCCCGCAAGCGTGGTAGAGGCGTCGCCTACGCCGACTGCGACGCCGTCGGCTACGGCTACAAGCGTTGTGGGGACATCCGGCGGGGACGCTTGCATAGAACGGCTTGCTGGCAACTCCAGCGTCAGTGGCAGCTGGAGCAGCGCTTGCCTTTCTACGAACTCGCCGAATAACCGAACTTATTATGCGCGGTTCTATACATTTGCGCTGGACGCCGCGTCGGAGGTGGCTATCACGCTGTCGTCTGACGATGCCGCGCCTTACCTGTTCTTGCGGGAGGGCGTGGGAATGGATGGGGCGGTTAGGGGCGAAACGGGGGCTGCTGATGCAAGCGTGGCTAGGATGGCTGTGACTTTGGGAGTGGGGAGTTATACCATTGAGGCGTCTACGTGGGAGGCCGAGACCGGCGGGGATTTCTCGCTTGAGCTTGAGATAGCGCGGTAACGGCTGATGCCCCCGCTCGCGCAACCGGCGGGCGGGGGCATTGCTGGGTGGGTTAGTTGCGGGGCCACCAGTTGGTGTTGGGGAGGTCTATGATGCCGCGGTGGAGGTCGGCGGGGGTTCGGCAGCCTACGTAGGCTAGGGCGCGGTCGAATTCCACTTTTAGGATGGTGAGCATGTGTTCGACGCCGGCGGCGCCGTTGTAGGCTAGGCCCCAGTAGAGTGGGCGGCCTACGAGGACGGCGCGGGCGCCTAGGCATAGGGCTTTGAGGACGTCTAGGCCGCGGCGGACGCCGGAGTCTAGGTAGATTTCTAGGCGGTCGCCGACGGCGTTTGCTATGGGGCCTAGGGTTTCTATGCTGGAGGGGGTGCCGTCGAGTTGGCGGCCGCCGTGGTTGGATACGACGATGCCGTCGACGCCGTATTCGGCGCATTGGAGGGCGTCTTCGATGGTGCGGACGCCTTTGACGATGAGGGGTAGGCCGGTGAGGTTTCGCAGCCAGTCTAGTCTGTCCCAGGTTAGGCCGACGTAGCCGGGCGGGTCCCAGTCGGTTAGGTCGGGGACGCCGACGCCGCGGCGCTGGACTAGGTCGGGGCGGTCGCGCATGCTGCCCCAGTGGAGGCCGGGTAGGGCTTGGTAGTTGTTGCGGAGGTCGCGTTCTTTGGGGCTGCCTACGGGGGTGTCTATGGTGAGGCAGATGGCTTTGTAGCCGGCGGTTTTGGCGCGTTTGACTAGGATTTCGGTTACTTCGTCGTCGAAGTGGTAGAGTTGGAACCATAGTGGGCCGGTGGCGACTTGGGCGACTTCTTCGATGGAGTAGCCGCTGCTGGTGGGTAGTGTGTAGAGGGTGCCGACTTTGCCGGCGCCGGTTGCGGTGGCGCGCTCGCCGTCGGGGTGGGCTTGGCGCTGGCCGCCTGTGGGGGCGATCATTACGGGGAAGCTGATGTTTTCGCCGAGGACGGTGGTGGAGAGGTCTCGGTCGGAGACGTCGGTTAGGAATCGGGCGTTGACTAGGATGCGCTCGAATGAGGTTCGGTTTCTGCGCTTGGTGATTTCGTCGTTGGAGGCGGCGTCAACGAATGTCCACATGTTGTGGGGCAGGCGCTGGGCTGCGAGGGCCTCCATGTCAAATAGGTTGATGGGTTCCATGTGCGACGTTCCTCCCGGCTAGGTGGTTGGTGTAGGGTTTTATCGGCGCGAATTATACTCTTGCTTGGGGGTTTGTCAAATCGGATGCGGTTGTGGGCTTGGATAGGGTTACTTGGGGGGTTAGGGGCGTTGTATGATAGGGGCGCGGCGTTGGCGGCAATGGGCAGTTGATAAGCGAAAGGATGGGGTTGGATGGATATTGTTTGGTTGGGCGGGTCGGCGGTTCGTGTGCGGTCGGGTGATGCGGTGGTGGTGATGGACGCGGATGGCGGAGGGGGCGCGGGCGTGTATGAGGGGGCGGATATTGTGACGCTGAGCGGGGGGGATGTGGCAAGGGGCGTTGTGGCTGAGGGGGCGCGGGTTTTGCGGGGGCCTGGGGAGTATGAGATAGGGGATTTTTATGTGGTGGGGACGGCTACGGCGGGGCGAGCGGGCGATGGCGGGGAGCGGCGGGTGAATACGGCGTTTACGTTGCGGGCTGAGGGTGTGAGCGTGTGTCATTTGGGGGCGATTGGGGGGGCGCTGACGCCGCGTCAGGCGCAGGAGATTGGGCAGCCGGATGTGGTGGTGGTGGAGGCGGGGGGTGATAGGTTGGCGGTGGAGTTGGCGGCGCAGGTGGTGAATCAGGTTAGTCCGCGGATTGTTGTGCCGGTGCGGTATGCGGTGGAGGGATCGGAGGAGGGCGAAGGGTTGTTGCCGCTGGGGAGGTTGCTGCGGGAGTTGGGGGTTGGGGATGCGGGGGAGGGGCAGGGGCGGTTGAGTGTGACGGCTACGAATTTGCCGCGGGATATGCAGGTGGTGGGGTTGAGGGCGAGTTAGGCTGTTGCTTGTCGCTGTGGGCGGGTTGGCGCTGGTGGGTTGGGGTGGGGGTGGCAATGCCGTTCAAGCGGTTGCGGTGATGGGCATGTTTGGCCGGCTGAATTGAAACGCTACCTGTCGTTGCGCTGAGATTGCTATAATTCCTATCGCAATGCCAGCAATGTCAACGCTATACCAATTATCGCTGTCCCGCCTAGTCGTGTTGTGGCGCGCGCCGTTTTGGGCGTGGGGGCTTGTGGCGTGCGCGGTGTTCGCGGTTGTGGGCGTGGGGGTGGTGGACGATTACGGGATAGGCGTGGACGAGGCTAAGCAGCGGGGGATCGCCCGCGCCAACGCCGACTACATCCTGGGATTGTATGAGTACGACGTGGGCGCCGACTCAAAGCCGGCCCGCTTCGATATCAGCTACTACGGCCTAGTGATTGAGATGCCGCTGCTGTTGGCTGAGCGCGCACTCGGACTGCAAGACAGCCGCCATATCTACCTGACGCGCCACCTGCTTACGCATCTGTTCTTTATAGCGGGCGGCTTTGCGTGCGGGATGCTCGCCTATCGGATGTTGGGCAGCAGGTGGGTGGCGTTGTTGGCTATGTTGATGTTTCTGCTGCATCCGCGCTTGTACGCGCACTCGTTCTTTAACAGCAAGGACGTCCCTTTCGCGGCGATGTTGGTCATCGCGCTGTATCTCGCTCACCGCGCCTTTCGCAAAGATACTATCGGCGCGTTTCTGCTGTGCGGCATAGTCGTGGGCTTGGCGATAGATCTGCGCCCTTTCGGGCTGATGCTGTTGCCGATGATACTCGGTATGCGCGGGATAGATCTTTGGCAGGCGGCCGGGGGAAAGCGCAAGCGTATCCTAGCGTCGGCGGGGATATTCACGGCGGCGGCGGCGGCGACGCTGTACATCATTCACCCGTACTATTGGGAAAACCCGCTGCGGTTCGTTGAGGGCATCCGCGTACTGTCCCAGCATCCCTACATTGTAGATAATTTGTTTATGGGCGAGCTATACAGATCTGACGCCGCGCCGTGGAATTACATTCCGGCGTGGTTTGCGATAACCGCGCCGCCGGTGGCGCTGGCGCTGGGCGCGTTGGGCGCGGCGGCGGTCTGCTGGCAGACAATCACGCGCCCTCTGCACGCCCTCCGCGACCGCGAAACCCGCTTTCGGATAATGCTGCTAGGCTGCTTTGCGCTGCCTGGCGTGGCGCTCATCGCGCTGCAATCCAACATTCACAACGGCTGGCGGCATATGTATTTCTTGTGGGCGCCGTTTTGCTTGCTTGCGGCAGTTGGCTTGCATACAATTACGAACATTAGTATGGGGGGGGGTATTTGGAAAGTTGGAGATCGGCTGCCCGGCCGGATTCGCGGTTGCGGGCGCTTGCATATGGCGCGGCGGGGGTTGGCATACGGCGCAGCGGGCGTTGGGCTGATAACCACGCTGACGGCTATGGCGGCGTTGCATCCGAACCAGCAGGTGTATTTCAATGGGCTTGTGGATACCAAGACGCCCGGCGCGCTTGGCGAGCGGTACGATATGGACTACTGGGTGATGACGCACCGGCAACTGCTGGAATATCTGCTGGCGCGCTACCCGGATGACACTCTGCGCGTGTTGCGAGTATGGCGAAGCGAGCCAATCCTTCCCTTAGAGGATCGGGAACGCATCATAAGTTTGACCAGCCCGCACGCGGCGGACTTTTATCTGTTTGTCGAAGCCAGGCATAACAAGCAGATCAGAAAAAGTCTCGGAGGATCCGAGTTTTATTTCCACCCGCGCATAAACGTCTTGAGCATGCTGGATCAGCCGCCTATTTACGCCATCAACGCCTATGGCAGCGCCATCGCGTACATCATCGCGCCAAATAAGGCGGCCGCCTACCGCGCGGCATACGAAGATATCGAGGCGAATGGAACTCTTCTGACGCACTCGGCATTCGACGTCTACCTTTATGACGACGCGCTTTACTATCTCGGCGCGGACTGCGCGCCGCCATCGTCAAACGGATCTAGGATGCGATTTTTCCTGCACATCATCCCTAGCGATCCCGCCAACTTGCCGTCGGACAGGCGGGAGCATGGCTTTGAGAATTTGGACTTTCGGTTGGACGCGCATACCGACGTCTTTTTTGAGGGCAAGTGCATCCACAGACAAGTCTTGCCCGACTATGACATAGATCGCATCCGCACGGGGCAGAGCGCGGCGGAGCTTGGCGGCGATGAGTGGGGCGCGGACATTGACTTGGCGGCCCGCGCGGCGGCGCAAGCGGTGTATGAGCGCATCGCCGCCGGGGATTATGGGCGGCCGGTGGCGCGGTCGGGCTTTGATGTGTATATGCGCGATGGCGCACTGGCGTATCTGAAAGAAGACTGCGAGGCGGGGGATGTGGAGGCGCGGTTCTTTCTGCATATAATTCCCAGTGATCTCGCGGATCTGCCGGCGGCCTGGCGCGGGCGCGGGTTTGTCAATATGGACTTTGAATTCGCTGAACACGGGGCGCGCATAGGCGACATATGCGTGGTTGAGCGTGGGTTGCCGGGGTATGGGATTGGGCGCGTCCGGACGGGGCAGTTTGTTGGCGGGGAGGGTAGGGTGTGGGGGGTGGAGTTCGCGGCGGGGCGGTGAGGGTTGCGGGCGTGGGTTATTGTTGGGTTAGGGTGGCTAGGAATTCGCGGTTGGATTTGGTGCGGCGGACGCGTTCTTGGATGTTTTCCATTACTTCGATGTGGTTGCTGTCGCCGGAGGTGGTTGCCATGCCGACCATTCGGCGCATTAGCCAGACTTTGCGGAGGGTGGGTTCGTCTAGGAGGAGTTCTTCGCGGCGGGTGCCGCTGCGTTCTATGTCTATGGCGGGGAATACGCGGCGGTCGGCTAGGCGGCGGTCTAGGTGGACTTCCATGTTGCCGGTGCCTTTGAATTCTTCATAGACGAGGTCGTCTAGTCGGCTGCCGGTGTCTATGAGGCAGGCGGCGAGTATGGTGAGGCTGCCGCCTTCTTCGGTGTTGCGGGCGGCGCCGAAGAATCGTTTGGGGGGGTATAGGGCTACGGGGTCCATGCCGCCGGAGAGTGTGCGGCCGCTGCTGGGGACGGCGAGGTTGTAGGCGCGGGTTAGGCGGGTGATGCTGTCTAGGAGGATGACGACGTCGCGGCCGCTTTCGACTAGGCGTTTGGCGCGTTCCAGTACCATTTCGGCGACGCGGCAGTGGTCTTCGACGGGTTCGTCGAATGTGGAGCTATAGACTTCGCCTTTGACGGAGCGGTTGACGTCGGTGACTTCTTCGGGGCGCTCGCCGATGAGGGCGACCATGATGGTGATGTCGGGTGCGTTGGCGGTGATGCCGTCGGCGATTTGTTTGAGGAGGGTGGTTTTGCCGGCTTTGGGGGGGGCGACGATTAGGCCGCGTTGGCCTCTGCCGACGGGGGAGAGCATGTCTATGAGGCGGGTGGATACGATGCCTTTGGCGGTTTCTAGGGCGATTTGCTGGGTGGGGAATATGGCTGTGAGGGATTCGAAGTGTCGGCGGCGGCGGGTTCGGTCGGGGATGGTTTCGTTGACTTCTTCGACGCGGACTAGGCCGAAGTAGCGCTCGCCGTCTTTGGGGGGGCGGACTTGGCCGCTGACGTGGTCGCCGGTTCGGAGGCTGAAGCGGCGGATTTGGGATTGTGAGACGTAGACGTCGTTGTTGCTGCCGACGCTGTCGCCGGTTTGTCGGAGGAAGCCGTAGCCGTCGTTTAGGATGTTGAGTATGCCGCTGGCTTTGAGGTTGCCGTTTTTGTCGGACATGTTGGCGAGGACTCTGGACATCATTTCTTGGCGGCGGGGCATAGAGCCGTTGTCTAGGACGCCGAGTTCTTGGGCGAGTTTGAAGAGTTCGTCGTTGTTGAGGTTTTGGAGTTCGGATAGGTTCATTGTACGCTCCATGCGCGCAGGCGTTTAGGTAGGGTTTGATGGGTTGGGAATTGGGAATTGGCGGCGCAAGCGGGCGCGAGGCGCGCTATTGCGGGCGGTGAATGGGAGATGTTTGAGCGTCCAAGGTACGTCCTCGCCGGAGGGCTGAAGCGCTGAGATGTGCTTAGACGGGGTTGGGGCCGGGTGCGATGGCAGGGAGATGCGCTTGGGGCGCAAGAGTGATTATAGCATATGGGAGTGAGGTAGGGAAATGTTGGGGTGGGTTTTTGGGGGCGATTTGCCTTAATCTCAATGATCTTAGTCGTGCCGCAATCCCAATTGCGCCGCGTTAGCCGTCAAGGAAGAGCTTGATGAGAATGGCGGCGGCGCTTACTAGCGAGGCGCTGCCGAATCCTAGTATCCAGTAGAAAAGCCTGTCAATCCGGGCGTTAGTAGCGCGCGAATCTTCTCTTGCCTGCCGACCCTGTTCCAACACGAGTTGCAACAAAATCTGTATCTGCCCCTCTATTCCGGCGGGAATAGCGCCGGAAGTGGCAGATCGCTCTGCGACCGCTGTTATATCTTCTTGTCTCTCAGTTGCCATAGCCTTATCGCCTCTTTGCCATTGTATCATCTGTGTCAAGCGGCAACGGAATTGGGGCGGGGTTTCGCGCTGTGAATGTTGGGCGGTTTTTGGCGGAGTTTTCAATCAAGCGGGCAAGCATATCTATCGCCTCAGGCGGTTGGACGGCTTTGCGGTAGCCGCCCGATTATCGGTTGGGGAACAATTTGCCAATCTCTCAAAATCGTCTGCAAGGAAACGCTGCCCGATTTTCGCGGCGATTTCGCTTAGTCCCAATCGGGCCGCGCTAACCGTCAAGCAGGAGCCTGATGAGAATGGCAGCCACGCCTATTACCAAGGCGCTGCCGAATCCTAGTATCCAGTAGAAAAGCCTGTCAATGCGGCCGTTAAGGTGATCTATCCGCGCGTTCATGGCGCGCGAATCTTCTCTCATAGCGAGCGAATCTTCCCTCATAGCGCGCAAGTCTTCTCTTGTGGCGCGCGAATCTTCTCTTGCCTGCCGACCCTGTTCCAACACGAGTTGCAGCAAAATCTGCATCTGCCCCTCTATTCCGGTGGGAATAGCGCCGGAAGTGGCAGATCGCTCTGCACCCGTTGTCATATCCTCTTGTCTCTCAGCTACCATAGTTTAATCACCTCTTCGCTATTGTATCATATGTGTCAAGTAGCAACCGAATTGGGGCGGGGTTTCGGGTTGCGGGTGTTAGCATATCATAGGTTCGGGGATTAGGGCAGGGGGTTGCCGTTGGCGGGATGGTTGGCGCCGGATGCGGCGGGGGTTATGGGGAGGGTGTGTTGGCCGCCTTCGCGGAGGGTGGCGGCGGCGGCTGTGATGAAGTCTTTGAAGAGCGGGTGCGGCCGGTTGGGGCGGGAGCGGAATTCGGGGTGGAATTGGACGCCGAGCATGAAGGGGTGGCGGTCGGGTTGGAGTTCCATTATTTCCACGAGTTTGCCGTTGGGGGATATGCCGGTGGGCCAGAGGCCGGCGTCTTGGAATCGCTCGCGGTAGGCGTTGTTGAATTCGAAGCGGTGGCGGTGGCGCTCGTCCACTGATGGGACGCCGTAAGCGGCGCGGGCTTTGCTGTGGGGGATTAGGTTGCAGGGGTATTCGCCTAGGCGCATGGTGCCGCCCATTTGGGTTATGGCGCGCTGTTCGGGCATAATGTCAATGACGGGGGATGAGGTTTCGGGGGCGAATTCGGTGGAGTTGGCGTCGGGTTCGCCTAGGGCGTTGCGGGCGATTTCGATGACCATGACTTGGAGGCCTAGGCATAGGCCTAGGTAGGGTATTTTTTGGGCGCGGGCGTAGTTGGCGGTTTGGATCATACCCTCAACGCCGCGGTTGCCGAAGCCGCCGGGGACGACGATGCCGCGCGCGTCGTTTAGCAGGTTATCCGCGCCCTCGCGCTCTATGTCTTCGGAGCGGATCCAGCGGACGTCTATGTCTATGTCGCGCGCCATACCGGCGTGCATAAGGGATTCTTTGACGGATATGTAGGAGTCTTGGAGGTCGACGTATTTGCCGACGACGGCGATGGGGAGGGTTTGCTTGGGGGCTTTGATGGCGTGGACTAGGGAGCGCCAGTCGGATAGGTCGCGGGGGGCGCCTTTCATTCGGAGGGCGCTGATGATTAGGTCGCCGAGGCCTTGCTCTTCTAGGATTAGGGGGACTTCGTACACGGTTTCGACGGTGGGGAGGGTGATGACGCCTTGCAGGGGGACGTCGCAGTGGACGCTGATTTTGCGCTTGATGTCGTCGTGGACTTCTTGGTCGGAGCGGCAGAGGATGGCGTCGGGCTGGATGCCGATGCTGCGGAGTTCGCGGACGCTGTGCTGGGTGGGTTTGGTTTTGAGTTCGCCGGTGGCGGTGATGAAGGGTAGGAATGTGAGGTGGATGTAGCAGACGTTGTCTCTGCCGACTTCGTTTCGCATTTGGCGGATTGCCTCTAGGAAGGGCAAGCCCTCGATGTCGCCGACGGTGCCGCCGACTTCGGTGATGATGACGGCGGCTTGGCTGGTTTCGGCGAGGCTGAGCATGTGGCGCTTGATGGCGTCTGTGACGTGGGGGACGGTTTGGATTGTGCCGCCTAGGAAGTCGCCTTGGCGCTCGCGGGAGATGATGTCGCGGTAGATTTGGCCGGCGGTGAGGTTGGAGGCGCGGGTGAGTTCTACGTCGATAAAGCGCTCGTAGTGGCCTAGGTCTAGGTCGGTTTCGCTGCCGTCGCGGGTGACGAACACTTCGCCGTGCTGGTAGGGGGACATTGTGCCGGGGTCGACGTTTAGGTAGGGGTCGAGTTTTAGCACTGAGACAGAGACGCCTCTGCTTTTGAGGACGCGTCCTAGGGAGGCGACGGTTATGCCTTTGCCGACGGAGCTGACGACGCCGCCGGTTACGAAAACGAACTTGGTCATGGGCTCACACTATTTGGGCCGGCTGACGCGGCGGGTCGGGGCTGCCGCGTGGTTAGGAGTATGCGAACAAGATTACCGCATAATGGCGGGGCAAGTCAATCATAATTCGGATTAAGTATTCGGTCGTATCGGCGCGTTGGGCGGGAATGGCTAGGGGCAATCGTATGCCAATCGTGCGCCAATCGTATGCCGCTAGTCTTGCGTTGACAGGGGCGCAGGGCGTTGATAGGCGGGACGTCAGTATTCGTGAGGGCAATACTAAACATTGGGCAATGATTGTGATGGGGTTCACAATGTAGTGGTATGTTAGGTATAGACGGGGCGCAGGGTCAGGCGGGACAGGGCGCGAGGTTAAGGCGAAAGGGGCGATTATGAACGCGGCGGATTTGATGAGCAACGATGTTACGGTGGTTGATATAGATACCACGGTGGCTGACGCGGCGGCGTTGATGCGGGATAGGAATACGGGGTGTCTTGTGGTTACGGAGGGGGGCGCGCCGGTTGGGATTATCACGGAGCGTGATATGGCGCTGGGGTGTCTGATAGACGGGCATATTTCGTGGCAGTGCCATGTGTATCGGCATATGACGCTGTTGAGCGAGACGGCGGGCCTGCTTACGGGCGCGGGGGAGGCGCTGCTGGCGATGATGGACGCGGAGGTGGGGCATATGCCGGTGGTTGGCGCTGACGGGCGTGTGGCTGGGTTGCTGTTCGCGGAGGATTTGTCGCGGGCGATAGAGCAGGATGGGGAGCCGACGCTGATTATGGATGATGATCTGGATTTGGCGGCGGCGTAGCGGTAGCGGGATTGGCGGGTTGGGGCGCGTTTCGTAGCCGTATCAATCCAACCGATCGTCTTCTTGGCGGGTTGCGGCGCGTTTCGTAGCCAACGGGTTCTTGGCGGGTTGCGGCGCGTTTGATAGGCGTATCAATTAGGCATATCAATTAGCCACATCAATCGGGGGCTAATCCCATCTTGTTCGTGGTTGTTCCTTTCGCGTGTGGTGCGGGAGGCGGGGTTTGCGGCGGTAGCGCCGTTGGCTCGCCTCCCGTTTCGGTTTTCCGCTTTTCGTTTTGGGCCGTTGGGTATTGGCTGGGGCTGGTTATTGGGCGGTTACGCCGCCGTCTATGACGAGTTCGCTGCCGGTGATGTAGGAGGATTCGTCGGAGGCTAGGAATAGTACGCCGCTGGCGATTTCGTCGGGGTCGGCGTATCTGCCTAGTGGGGTGCGCTGTTCGGTGAGGGCGCGGTTTTGGGGGTTGCGCCAGCCGTGGGCGGTCATTTCGGTCATGACGGGGCCCGGGTGGACTGAGTTGGCGCGGATGCCCTCTTTGGCGTATTGGATGGCGGTTGACTTGGTTAGGATGCGGACAGCGCCTTTGGAGGCGTTGTAGCCGGGGTGGATGGTGGTTTGGCCGATGATGCCGGATATGGATGAGATGTTGATGATTGAGCCGCCGCCGGCTTTACGCATTTCGGGGATGACGGCTTTTGTGCCGAGGAATACGCCCTTGGCGTTGATGTCCATAAGGCGGTCCCAGTCTTCGACGGTGGCGTCGTCGCCGGCTGACCATACGGCTATGCCGGCGTTGTTGACTAGGATGTCGACTTTGCCGTAGCGGGCGACGGCGGCGTCGACGGCGTTGCGCCAGGCGTCTTCGTCGGTGACGTCTAGGTTGAGGTAGAGTGCGTCGCCGCCGGTTTCGTTGATTTCGGCCTCTACCTTTTTGCCGTCTTCGTCTAGGATGTCGCCGAAGACGACTTTGGCGCCCTCGCGGGCGAACATTTTGGCCTCGGCGGCGCCCTGTCCGCGAGCGCCGCCGCTGATGATGGCTACTTTGCCTTGCAGTCGCATAAGCGTGACCTCCGAGTGTTTGCGTATCTGCGCGCTATGGGTTGTGGGTTGGGAATAGGGATAGGCGGGTTTAGGCGGTTGTCCAGGCTACGCCGTTTAGGACGATGCGTTGGAATTCGGGGGTTTGGAAGCTGAGGCCGTTGTGGCCTAGCAGGGTAACGAAAACTTTGCCTGCGCCGTAGGAGCGTGTCCAGCCGAGTGGGAATGTGCCGCCGGGCATGAAGGTTTCTTTGCCGCCCCACATGTATGTGCCGTCTTGGGCGTCTCCGGTGAGGAAGACGTCGTTGCCGCCGCGGTATTCTATGCCCATATAGAGTTCGTCGTTGGTGGCGAAGTCGGTGATGCCGGCTGCGCCTGGGCTGTTGGGGTCGGATATGTTGACGAGAAAGTTGCCGTATGGGGGGTGGTAGCTGACGCCGGAGATCCAGCCGCCGCCGGTGATGTCGTAGTATTCGGGCCAGTCTTCGGAGGCGCAGCCGGCGATGTGGATGCAGACGAAGCCTTTGCCGGATTGGATGTATTGGGTCATGCCGTCTTGCTGTTGGCGGGTCATGCCGTTGTCGCCGGCGCGCATTGTGTTGAAGACGAGGGCGTGGTAGGCGCTCATCGCGTCGGGGTCGGCTAGGATGGCGGCGTCTTCGGTGACGTTGACGGAGTGGCCGGCGTCGGATAGGAATTGCCGCAGGATGGGGGTGGATTCTTCGTAGGGGTGTCTGCCGCCTGAGATTACCAGTAGGTTCATGGGGCTGCCTCCTCCCTGTGTGGTATGGGTGTGTGTTGCCGCGCGGCGCAGGGCGCGAGAGCGCAAGGGCGCGGGCGCGGTATGGCGTGAGTATAAACGCAAATGGGTTAGGGCGCAAACGCGGCGTGGCTGAGGGTGAAAGCGTCTTGCTTATCGCCGCCGGGCGAGGGCGCAAACGCGCTGTGGGATAACGCGGCGCAACGCGGCATTAAGGGAAAATCGCTAACCTTTGCGGGGTGGAATGTGCTAAAGTTCGTTGATTGGAACGGCGGGATATGATGGCAGGCGGACGCGATGGCGCGACAGGCAGGACAGGCAGATACGGGGCAGGGGAATAGGCTTTGGACGGCGGATTTTGTGTTGAATCTGCTGACGGCGCATTTTATGTTCGCGGGTTACACGGCGATGCTGACGGTGATACCGCCGTATGTGCTGCATTTGCATGGGACGACTTGGCATATCGGGATTATCGTGGGCGCGTTTGGGATTGTGGGGCTGCTGATAAGGCCTGTTGGGGGGCAGTGGATCTACGCATTTGGGCCAAAGCGGGTAGCGGTGGCTGGGACGGCGATAGTGGCGCTGGGGAGCGTGGCGTACATATTCGCGCTGGGGCCGTGGTGGCTGGTGCCGATGCGGATGTTTCAGGGGGTAGGCTTGGCGCTGGGGCCGGTGGCGACTTCTACGATAGTGGCGAATTTGGCGCCGGCGAATAGGCGGGCGGAGGCGATGGCGTATATGGGGAATGCGATAAACGCGTCGTTTTTGTATTCGCCGTTTGTGGCGTCTTACATATTGACTTATGTGGGGGAGAATTCGTATGGGTTCACGTACGCATTCGTATTTTCGGCGGCGGCGGCGCTGCTGGGGACTTTGTTCGCGGCGCGGATTTCGGCGCGGCGGATAGGGTTTGAGCAGGGGCAGGCGGGCGCGGCGGCAACAAGCGCGAGTGGGGATAAGCCGCCGCTGGTGTCTAGGGCGGCGATATTTCCGACGCTGGTGTTTTTGACATATACATTCACGACGGCGCCGATAAACACTTTTTTGCCGCTTTTGGCGTCGCAGGGGAATTTGGGGAATCCGGGGCTGTTTTACACGGTGTTTTCGCTGACGTCGATGGGGGCGATGGCGGCGGCTGGGCCGATAGCGGATAGGCTTGGTCGGCCGACGGTTATCGTGCCGGGGCTGTTGTCGGTGGCTACGGCGATGTTTGTGCTGAATGGCGCGTTTTTTCAGGCGATGTTCCTGAGCGCGGGGTTTTTCGCGGGGCTAGGGTTTGGGCTGCTGCAGCCGGGGATACAGGCGTTCACGGTGGACCGGGTGCCGCCGCGGGAGCGGAGCGCGGGGATGGCGACGCTGCAGCAGGCGTGGGATATAGGGGGCAGCGCGGGGTCGTTTGTGGTGGGGCCGCTGGCTACGCCGTTTGGGGTGGCGAATGTGTTCGGGATGACGGGGATCGGGGCGCTGGCGGGGGTGGTGGGGTTTGTGGCGGGGAATGGGTGGGGGAGGGGGAGGAGGGGGAGGGCGCCGGTGGGGGACTAGATGCCGTTTGTGAATGGGGGGGCCGCTCTACTTTTTTAGAAAAAAGTAGCAAAAACTTTTGGGTGAGTGTGTGGTAATATGTTCTGTTAAGAATAGTGAGGGTTTTAAGGCGGTGTCAAGGGTGAATTTTGGACGGGGGGAAATATCGTTGACCTGAGGGTTGTGGGGCGCTATTATGGTTGGTGGGCGGCATTGGAGCGCTCCGCAGTAGCTCAGTGGTAGAGCAATCGGCTGTTAACCGATTGGCCGTAGGTTCGAATCCTACCTGCGGAGCCAATGCGCTCGCGCATAGTTGGCATATTCCGATGTGTTCCCCAATTATCCCGCATATCTCACACCTCATAATTACCCTAGAAGGACGCTACGCATAGTTTCCGCGCGAGGCGATTGCGCCATTCCTGAGATTGTTACGACGGCAGCCCGGTTGGAGGCGGTCGCGGCGGCGGCTTTGGCTCAATCGGCGGTGGCGGTGGATATCGAGTCTAACGGGTTTTATCGGTATCCGGAGCGGGTGTGTTTGGTGCAGCTGGCTACGGCGGATGGGGTGTTTTTGGTAGATCCGCTGGCGGTGGAGGATGTGGGGGCGCTGGGGGAGTTGCTGGCGGCGCCGTCGGTGCTGAAGATTTTTCACGCGGCGGATTATGATGTTCGCAGTTTGCGGCGGGATTGGGGGTTTCATATCAAGCCGCTGTTTGATACGGGGATCGCGGCGGCGTTTGCGGGCAGCGAGCGGCTGGGGCTGGCGGCGGCGCTGAAGGAGTATCTGGGGGTTGAGGTTAGCAAGTCTAAGCAGTTGCAGCGGGCGGATTGGACTATCCGGCCGCTGAGCCGCGCGATGGTGGCTTATGCGGCGGAGGATGTGGCGCATCTTGAGCGATTGGCGGGGCTTTTGCGGGAGCGGTTGGATGCTTTGGGAAGGCGCGAGTGGGTTGATGAGGAGTGCGAGCGGCTCGCCAATGCGCGGCATACGAAACACGATGCGGCTACGGGTTTTTTGGATGTGAAGGGCAGTCGTGGGCTGGATGGGAAGGGGTTGGCGGTGTTGCGGGCGTTGTATTTGTTCCGCGAGCGGGAGGCTTTGCGGCGGGATCGTCCGCCGTTCAAGGTGTTTTCGGACGCGGCGATGTTGGCGCTGGCGGTTAATCCGCGCGCGGATGTGGCGCGGGTGAAGGGGATAGGCCGGTATGGGCGCGGGCGAGAGGGCGCGGGCGTCCGGAGGGCGGTGCGGCAGGGGTTGGCGGGGGCGCCGGTTAAGCGGCCGCCGCGCGATAATGGCGATGCGGCGGCGGGCGAGGTTAAGCGGGCGCGGCTGGGAGCGGGCGAGCGTGGTTTGGCTAGGGAGCGGTTGAAGTCGCTGAAGGATTGGCGGTTGGGTTGCGCCAAGCGGCTTGGGCTGCATGCGGGTTTGGTGTGGCCGGCGGCGAGTTTGGAGCGGCTGGCGCTGCGGCCGCGCGAGTTGGGGGCGGAGCTGGCGGGGGATGGGGTGCGGCGGTGGCAGCGGGCGGAGCTGGGGGATTCGCTGGCGGCGGTTGTGGAGGGGTTGTAGGGGTGTAAGGGCAAGCGTTCCAAGGCTGGCGGGTTTGGAATGGGGTGAGGATGTATGCGCTTTTGTTTGGCGTATATCATCCAATCGTTAGGCGGGGCAGCAGATCGCGCATATCCGTGCCGGGCTTTCCGTGTATTCGGCTATTTGACTAGGGCGGGGTGTAGGCGGAGTGTTGGGGCTTTGGTCAACCGCTAGGCGGGGCAGCAGATCTCGCATATCCGTGCCGGGCTTTCCATATATTCGGCTATTTGACTAGGGCGGGGTGTAGGCGGAGTATTGGGCTTTCGCGGGCTAGGACATAGACGCTGCCGTCGGTTGCCAAGCCGAATGAGTATAGGAAGCGGACGGGGGCGGATAGGTCGGCTATTTGGCGCATGCGCCAGGTGGGTGGGCTGTCGGGTTCGTCGTCGGGAGGGGCGTCTTGTTCTAGGAGCCAGAGGCGGCGGGAGCAGAAGTCGCCGAAGATGAATTGGTTGTCAAGCCAGGGGATGGCGAGGCCGCCTATGACGGCGCAGCCTTGGTCTCTGCCGTAGGCGACGAGAGGCGGGGTTAGGGTGGCGGCTATGGCGGGGGCTAGGGTTTCTTGGCAGAGGTCGGCCTCGCAGAGGGGCCAGCCTAGGTTGGCGCCGGGGGTGGCTATGGATACTTCCTCGCGGGCGCTTTCGCCTACGTCGGCGACGAATATGCGAGATGGGTTTGCGGGGTCGAAGTCCATTCGCCAGGGGCTTCTTAGGCCGTATGCCCATATTTCGGGGCGGGCGCTAGGGGTGTTGACGAAAGGGTTGTCGGGGGGGATGCGGTAGGGTTGGGCGGGGGTTGCGCCGCGGATGTCGATGCGGATGATTTTGCCGCGCAGCTCGGCGAGGGATTGGGCGTTGGCGGAGGCGCTGCCGTCGCCGACGCCTAGGCTGAGGTAGAGCATGCCGTCGGGGCCGAAACGGAGGGCGCTGCCCAGCCGGGCTATGCCGGGCTGGATGACTTCCAGGATGGTTAGCGCGGAGTCTTTGAGGGCGACGCCGTTCTGGACGCGGTAGCGCGATAGGCGGCCGATGACGCCGGGGGTTTCTTCGCCTAAGGCGTTGTCGGCGACCGCGCCATACCATAGGTAGAGAAAGGGGAATTCGGCGAACTGCGGGTCTAGCGCGGCGGTGTACAAGCCGATTTCGCCGGGGCAGCATAGGACGGAGTCGGAGATGTCTAGGATGGTTTTGGGCGGCGGCGCGTTGGGTTGGTCGTGGTGGAGTGCGATGACGCCGCTGCGGTCGGCGATTGCGAAGCCGCCGCTTGGCCAAGGGAATATCTCTACGGGGGATTGGAATTTTGCGCCGCCGAATGCCTCGGATATTCCGACGGGCAGTTGGTAGGCGATGTGGTCGGGCGTCCGCCAGCAGAGGGCGCGGCGGTCGGGGCGGAGGGCGCAGGAGTTGCGCCAGCCGATTGAGATTGCGGTGAATTCGCCGTCGGGGGCGGTTAGGCGCTCGCCGGGGGATGCGGGGATGTCGCTGCCCCAACATTCTATCCGGCGGGCGCGGGTCAGGGCGCAGGTGTGATACCAGCCTCCGGCGATTTGGGCGAATTTGGTGGGCGGCGGGTCGGCTTGGAGGGAGTCGTTTAGGCCTTGGCAATGGGCGGCGCCGTCTTGGCGGAGGGCGCAGACGTGATGCAAGCCTACGCCGAATCTGATGAAGGGGCCGGGGGTGATTTCAGCCTGTCGGCTCTCTAATGATACGCAAGCTAGGTCGGCTTGGGGGGTCAGGCCGCAGGTGAGTTGGGCGTTTGCCTGGATACTGGAGAGAGGGGCGTCCAGCGGCAGGGTTGTAGCGCCGTTTGGGAATGATCTTCCCCAGCATACGAGCGCGGGCGGCGCGGTTTGGGATGCGGGGATGGCGCAGGCGTGGGCTGTGCCGGCGGCTATTTCGGTGAAAGCGCCTTGCGGCGGGGAAGTTTGGCGTTCCGAGTTGTCGCCCCAGCAGGCGATAGTTTGGTCTTGGCGCAGCGCGCAGGCGAAGTCCCGTCCGGCGGCTATTTGGCGGTAGCCGGTTCCGGCGGGGGCGTCTAGGTTGTCGTGTCCGAAGTAGTCGTGTCCCCAGCAGATGATAGCGCCGTTTTCGAGCAGGCCGCAGGCGTGGCTTTTGCCGGCGCTTATTTGGGTGAAGGCGACGTTGGCGGGGGGATCGGTTGATGGCGGGAACGGCGTAGGCGTGGCGGTCGCCGGGAGCGGCGCGGGTTGCGACGGGAGCGCAGGGAGGGGCGTGGCGGGCTGCCTGGGCGCTTTGGGCATAGGCGCAGGCGCGAGCGAGTGGATTGGGGGCGAGTATGTAGGCAATGGCGCGGGCGGGCGAGCGGGCGGCTGGGCGCAGGCGGCGGCTAGGGCGAGGCAGAGGGCGGCGCAGATTAGGGGCGCGGCTGCGGGCAGGCGGGTTGCGCGGCGCGCGAGGAGGCGGGCGAGTTGTTTCATATGCGTTTGAGATGCCATTGGGATTTGGGACGGCGCGGCGCGCGGGTTGGCTTGCCACGCCGTCAGGTGGCATTGGGCTAGATTGTTAGGGGGGTGTCTTGGCGGTTTGCCCATTCGCCCATTGAGCCGTCGTAGTTGCGGGCGCGGGCGTAGCCGAGCAGGTTGAGGACGAATACTCCGTGCGCCGCACGGATGCCGCCCTGTCAATAGGTGATGATTTCTTTTTCGGGGGTGGCGCCTACGGCGTCTAGCATGGCGCGCAGTTCGGTTGCGGGCTTGATGGTTTGGTGGAGGTCGTCGGTGATGAAGTTGAGCCATTCTAGGTGGACGGCGCCGGGGATTCGGCCGGCGCGTGCGTTGCCGCGGGCGTTGCTGCCGTCCCATTCGCCGTCGGAGCGGACGTCTAGGAATAGGACGTCGTCGCTGCCGACGTTGGCTACGCCGTAGTCTAGGGAGCAGACTAGGTTGTCTTGGGCGGCGGGGGTGAATTCGGCGGGCGCGGGATCGGGCGCGGTTATGGATGTGGGTCGGCCTTCGGAGTGCCATTTTTTCCAGCCGCCGTTTAGGACTTTGACATTGGAGTGGCCGTAGTAGTTTAGCACCCACCAGAATCGGGTTGACCATAGCGCGCCGTTGCTGTCGTATGCGATGACTAGGTTGTCGTCGCCGATGCCCATGCGTTCCATAAGGGTTTTCATTTGGGCGGGCGGCGCGACTAGGGGGTTGGCGCGCGGGTCGCGGTCGTAGCCGTCTTGCTTGATGTAGTGGTGGACGGGGATGCCGACTGAGCCGGGGATGTGGGCGCGGTCGTAGGCGTCTATGGGGTCGCAGTCCACGATGCGGATGTTGGGGTCGTTGATGCGCTCGGCGAGCCAGTCGGTTTGGACTAGGATGTCGGGGTTGGGGTATTGTTGGGTTGTCATGGGGGTGCGCCTTTCTTGGGTTAAGGGTTTGGGGTGTTGGTTTAGATTATACCAAAGAAATGGGGCGGGTAGGGAAAGCGCGGGTATCTTACTTTTTGTAAAAAAGCAATCAAGAAACTTTTGGATGAAGGATTTCGGGCGAGCTTATTCGGAGACAGGATCGGGCAGGGCGTCTGCTAGGCTTGGATCTAGGCGCAGTATGGGGCCATTATTCGGCAGGACGTAGACGCTGCCGTCGGGGGCCGCGCCAAAGGCGATTATGCTGCGGGTTGACTTGGATAGGTTGGCTATTTCGCGCATGCGCCAGGCTTGGGGGCTATCTTGTGTAGGCTCTTGCGTACCGGCGGGGGCGCTGTCGGGTTGGCTATCACGCTCCAGCAGCCAGACGCGGCGGGAGCATAGGTCGCCGAATATGAAGGCGTCGTCCAGCCAGGGGACGGTTACGCCGCCTATGACGACGCAGCCGACGTCTCTGCCGTAGGCGATGGTGGGCGGGGTGAGTTTAGCCGCCGTTGCCGTGTCTAGGGTTTCTTGGCAGATGTCGGCCTCGCAGAGGGGCCAGCCGAGGTTGGCGCCGGCGGTGGCTATGGATACTTCTTCGCGGGTTCCTTCGCCTACGTCGGCGACGAATAGGCTGGCGGGGGATTTGGGATCGAATGCCATGCGCCAGGGGTTTCTCATGCCATACGCCCATATTTCGGGGCGCGCGTTGGGGGCGCTCACAAAGGGGTTGTCGGGCGGGATGCGGTAGGGTTGGGCTGCGGTTGCGCCGCGCACGTCGATGCGGATGATTTTGCCGCGCAGGTTGTTCAGGGCTTGGGCGTCGGCCGATTTTTCGTTGTCGCCGATGCCGAGGTAGAGCATGCCGTCCGCGCCGAAACGGATGTCGCCGCCTAGGCGGCCGTGTTTGGGCAGATCCACCTCAAGGATGGCTAGCTCGGAGCCTCTAACGGCGATGCCGCGGTTAATGCGAAAGCGCGCCAGACGTCCGACAAAGCCGGGCTTGCCCTCGCTTGGTACGTTGTCCGATATGGCTCTGTACCAGATGTACATGAAGGGGAAGTCTTGGAATTGCGGGTCTAGGGCGGCGCTGAACATGCCGCTTTCGTATGGGCAGCAGACTACTTCGGCGGTTAGGTCTAGTATGGGATGCGGCGGCGGCGCGTTGGGCCGGTCGTAGTGGGCGGCGATGACGCCGCTGCGGTGGACGATTGCCAAGCCGCCGTTTTGCCATGGGAAGATGTCCACGGGGGCGTTGAATTCAGCGCCGCCGAATGCCTTGGGAATTTCTATGTTCAGGAAGGAGGATGCGGCGTAGTCGGGCGTTGACCAGCATACGGCGCGGCGGTTTGGGCGGAGGGCGCAGGAGTTGCGCCAGCCGATAGCTATTGCGACGAATTCGCCGTCGGGGGCTGCAAGGCGCTCGCCGGGGGCGGCGGGGACGCCGCTACCCCAGCACTCTATCCGGCGGGCGAGGGTTATGCCGCAGCTGTGATACCGGCCCGCGGCGATTTGGGCGAACTTTGTGGGCGGCGGAGTCGCTCGGAGGCGATAATTGTCGCCTTGGCAGAAAGCGCCGCCGTCTGCGCGGAGGGCGCAGGCATGGGCAAGTCCGGCCGCTATCTGAGTGAAGGGGCCGGGGGTGATTTCTGTCAAGCGCTGCCTCATTCGCAAGCAAGCCATATCGCCTTGCGGGGTCAGTCCGCAGATAAAACTTCCTGACTGAATATCGGAGATAGGGGCGTCCAGCGGCAGGGTTTCGGCGCCGTTTGGGAATGGCGCTCCCCAGCATATAAGTTCGGGCGGCGCGTTCTGCGATATGGGTATGGCGCAGGCGTATCCGGCGGCTGCGGCTATTTCGCTGAAAGCGCCTTGCGGCGGGTTGGCTTGGCCATTGGAGTTATTTCCCCAGCAGGCGATAGTTGCGTCTTGGCGCAGGGCGCAGGTGAAGTTTCGTCCGGCGGATATTTGGCTGAAAGCGCCTTGCGGCGGGGAGGCTTGGCGCATGTTGTTAGCGCCCCAGCAAATGGCTGCGCCGTTTTCGCGCAGGCCGCAGGCGTGGTATTTGCCGGCGCTTATTTGCGTGAAGGGGACGTCTGGGGGAGGAGAGGTTGGCGGTGTATGCGCGGGGGTATGCTGTGTGACGGGCGTTGGGATGGCGACGCTTGGGGGCGAGGGCGTAGTAGTGGGCGCGGGGGATGGCGTTGGTTGCGCCGCGATCGGGGGGATAGCGGTGGATGGCGACGCGGGCGCAGAGGGTAAGCCGGATTGCGGTGTGTATGGCACGTGGGTAGGCGGCGCGGGGGTGGCGACGCTTGTCGCCAAGGGCGCGGGTTGGGGCGCGGGGACAGGTTGGGAGCAGGCGAGTAGGGCGAGGCAGATTGCGGCGCAGAGGGCGGCGGTTCTTGGGGTATATCCGTTCTGCATTTGTCTGAACAAAAGCGCGGCGGGCGCGGCTATGGCGGCGAGGTTAGGCAATGCTGGGATTACTCCATATCTAAATATAAGAGTGGCGCGGGGGCGATTGTATCTGAGTTGGTTGGGGGCGCTCAACTTTTGGCAGGGGTCGCGATGTGGTTATTTTTGTAGAAAAGCAATCAAAGAACCTTTGGGCGGGTGGCAGGGTTACTCGTTTAGGTTTATGTTTGTCTGCCATAGGGCGCCGTCGGGGGTGAATTGGCCGGTGTGGATGCGTTGTATGGGGTAGGCGGGCAGCGGTGCTATCGCAATGCACCAGCCATCGCGCGTCTTGCCCCGGCCGTCAAACTCAAAGTCCCTATCGGCAAACCCGTATTCTTGCCTGTACGCGGGAAGATCGCGCGCATCCGCGGGGAAGATGCGCAAGAAGAATCTCGGCCGCGTGTCTTCGTCGGCGCAGGGTTGCTTGAAGTAGATTAGGATGTTTTCGTTAAGGTAGATGTCGTAGCGGGCGCGGGCGAGCGGCTGCCCGAAGTCGCCGGCTATGATGGATGCGCGCGCCCAGTCAAGCGGGTCGGGATCGTTTTCTATGCGCGCGCCGGGCGTCAGATCCAGCGCTTGCAGTCCGGGATGGTTGGGCGGATACCAGTATGCGCGATACACGGCATTTTTGATAGCGTCCGAGGGCTGATTATCCGGCGTTCCAAATGTGGGGCGCGGCGGCGCAGCGTTTTGCCACAGCGAAATGTGGTAGTGCCAGGGAACTATGTATTTCCACGTCGTTTTGCCATCGGGCGTTACTTGGAATATGGTTCCGGCGGGGCCGTCCACAATGAGGGTGTTGCCGTTGGGGAGGCGTTGCGCGCCGGACACAAAGGGGGCGTAGAAGTCGGCGGCGTATGTCCATGCAAGCGCGTCGGGGGGATATGCCGCGTCCTCATCGCGCCGGTAGCGGTAGCCGTCGGCGGGGGGAGCGATTTCATCCGCTGAGGAGTAGGATCTTTCTTTGCCGCGGAATTCGTTGCCGTTGTTGAACAGCAGGATGTTGCCGGCGCCGGGCAAGCCTGGGGGTATCCAGTGGGTTTGATGCTGCCAAAACAGCCGCTGGTCGGTGGTTGTTCCATGCCCATACGCCCGCGGATTGCCCCATCTGTACAACAAGCCCCCGCCCATGCCGCTGTTGCCGCCGGTATGGCCGCGCGCATCTTGGGTAGTTGCGCTGTGGTCAATGATCCATAGTTCGCTGAAGTGGCGGGAGGACAGCATAATTTGGTCTAGTTCGGGGTTGTAGTCAATGGCGTTGGCGTGCGTCCAGTCATGGAGGCGCTTGCGCGCGGTCTCCAGCAGGAAATTTATGTCAATGCGCTCAGGATGTTCGGCGATTGCGCCGTAGTTGGGCTTGGTTGGGTCGTAGTCTTGGACTAGATGATCCCAAACAGACCATTCCCAGACAACATCCCCGCCGATTGCGCCTGATGGACGCACTTCTAGCAGGTAATCGTACTCAAGCCCGTGTTCGCTGACGAGTTCGGGGTTCGCGCCGGCGGCGATGGCTTGCTCGCGGGTTTTGATCCCTTTAGCTAGCAGCATCACATTGCCGTTGGGCATTTTGAGGAAGTCGTGGTGAACGTGGGCATCCACGTTGTACTGCCAGACTATATTGCCGCGCGGGCCAAGTTCAAATATGCCGCCCCATCTGAGGACTAACAAGTTCCCGTTATCAAGCAGCTTTGCGTGGCGGATGCCTTTGCCATGCAGATTGTCTTCAAGACGCCATATATGCGCGATTCTGCCAAGCGTGTCTATGAGGTAGAGCTTGCGGTTGTCCGCGTACAAAGTGAATAGGGTGTAGCCTGCCGCCGCGCCGGGTTCGTTGAGCAGCAAGCCTCCGGCGCTGTCGCCGCGCGGTGGGTAGGCGGCGGGGTTGACTCCGAGGAGGGCGTCGAGTTGGGCGCATATGGCGGCGGTTAGGGTTAGCAGGACGCGGTCTATGGGCTGGTTATCCCCGCGCCGCGCATAATCCGCCGCCGTATCGCAATCCGCTCGGGCTTGCCAATAGCGGACCCAGTTATTAGTATGGCGGTCAGCTAAGGCGCGGAGTATTCGTTGGGCGTAGGCTTGTGGAGTGGCGGGGATTTGGTCGGGCGCGTAGGTTGCCGCTTGGCTGCGGGCGGGTGTGTTGCCGTCGGCGTGGGCAGGGGAATGGTAGGCTATCGCGCCTAAGATAGCGAAAGCAATGGCGGCGATAGCGGCGGCGGCGCAGAGGGCGGCGCGTCTTGGGAGATATTCATTCTGCCCCCCCCCAGAACAAAAGTGCGGCAGGCGCGGCTATGGCGGCTAGGTTAGGCAATGTTGGCGTTTGTGTCCTTAGATGGAGTTGTGTCGGCGTGATTATATCTGAGTTTGTTGGGGCGCTCAACTTTGGGCGGGGAGCGCGGGGGGCGAGGCAGAATTCAGGGCGCGGCGGGTTCGGGATAGAGGCGCAGTATTGGGCCTTTGCCCGGCAGCACGTATATGTTGCCATTGACGTCCGCGCCAAAGGCGGTTATGTTGCGCGCCGAGTCCGATAGGTTGGCTATTTCGCGCATGCGCCAGATTTGGGGGCTGTCCGGCGGGCCGGCGGGCAGGCTGATTCGTTCCAGCAGCCAGACGCGGCGGGAGCAAATGTCGCCGAATATGAAGCCGTTGTCTAGCCAGGGGACGGTTACGCCGCCGATGATGGCGCAGCCGGTGTCTCTGCCGTAGGCGACGGCGGGCGGAGCGAGGTTGGCGGCTGTGGCGCGGTCGAGAGATTCTTGGCAGATGTCCGCCTCGCATAGGTGCCAGCCGAGGTTGGCGCCGGCGGTGGCTATGGACACTTCCTCGCGGGAGCTTTGGCCTACGTCGGCGACGAATAGGCTGTTGGGGTATTTGGGGTCGAATGCCATGCGCCAGGGGTTTCGCATGCCGTATGCCCATATTTCGGGGCGGGCGTTGGGGTTGTCCACGAAAGGGTTGTCGGGCGGGATGCGGTAGGGGCGCTCTTCGGTTGCGCCGCGCACGTCTATGCGGATGATTTTGCCTTTCAGCTTGTTAAGGTTTTGAGGGTTGCCTTTACTTCCGCTGTCGCCGATGCCGAGGTAGAGCATGCCGTCCGCGCCGAACCGTATGGCGCCGCCTATGTGCGATTCGTTGGAAATGTGGACGTTTAGGAGGGCTAGTTCCGAGCCTCTGATAGCGATGCCGCGCTCTACGCGAAAGCGCGACAGTCGCGCAACAAGGCGGGGCGGGCCCTGGTCTAAGAGGTTGTCCGCCGCGGCGCTGTGCCAGACGTTAGCGGTGTACCAGACGTATAGGTAGGGGAAGTCCTCGAACCGCGGGTCTAGGGCGGCACTGAGAATGCCGCTGCCGCCGACTGCGTGGTTGATGTCAAGTATGGTTTGCGGGGGCGGCGCGTCGGGTTGGTCGCGATGCGCGGTGATGACGCCTTTGTGTTCCACTACGGCAAGTCCGCCGCTTGGCCAGGGGAATATGTCCACGGGCAAGTTGAACTCAGCGCCGCCAAACGCGGGAGAGACGCCGGCGGAGATGTTGGGGATTTCGGGGGCAAAGTCGGAGGGGAGGTAGTCGGGCGTTCCCCAGCATACGGCGCGTCCGTTGGGGCGGAGGGCGCAGGAGTTGCGCCAGGCGATAGCGATAGCGACGAATTCGCCGTCGGGGGCGGCGAGGCGCTCGCCTGGGGCCGCCGGGCGTCCGCTGCCCCAACATTCTATCCGGCGCGCGCGGGTTATGCCGCAGCTGTGATTCCAGCCTGCGGCGATTTGGACGAACTTGGTGGGGGGCGGGCTTGAGCGGAATTGGCGATTGTCTTCTTGGCAGAAGGCGTTGCCATCTTCGCGCAGCGCGCAGATGTGGTGCAACCCCACGTCTAATCCGCTGAAAGGGCCGGGGGTGATTTCCGTCAGGCGCCGGCTCATTTGCGCGCAAGCCATATCGGCTTGGGGGGTCAGTCCACAGGTGGAACCTCCTCCTGCCTTAATATCGGAGATGGGCGCGTCCAGCGGCAGGGTTTCATCGCCGTTTGGGAATGGCGCTCCCCAGCATATAAGTCCGGGAGGCGAGCTTTGTGGCAGGGGTATGGCGCAGGCGTGGTTGCCGCCTGTGGCTATTTCGCTAAATGAGCCTTGCGGCGGGGAGGCTTGGCCCGCCGAATTTCTTCCCCAGCAGGCGATTGTGGCGTCTTGGCGCAGTCCGCAGGCGAAGTGCAGCCCGGCGGATATTTGGCGGAAGGCGGTTTGGGCGGGAGGGGCTAGGATACCATAGTCGCCGTTATCGTGTCCCCAGCAGAGGGCGGTAGCGTTTTCACGCAGCCCGCAGGCGTAGGTTTTACTGGCGGTTATTTGCGTGAAGGCGACGTCTGCGGGTGGAAGGGTTGGCGGCGGGGTTGGCGTGGGAGTAGGAGTAGGCTGAGCGGTGGGCGTTGGCGTGGCGACGCTTGGAGGAGCTGGGGCGGTGGTGGGCGTTGGGGGTGGCGTGGGTTGCGCCGGGGGTGACGGGGTGGCGACGCTTGTAGGCAAGGGCACGGGTTGCGTGGGGGCAGAGCTGGGTTGCGGCGTGGGTTCGGGCAGCGGGGGGGCAGGCGTGGGTTGAGTGGTGGCGGTGGGGGCAAGGGGGGGTTGGGGCGCGGGCGGTTGAGAGCAGGCGAATAGGGTTAGGCAAAGGGCGGCGCAGAGGGCGGCGAGGCTTGGGATGCTTTCGTTCTGCCTCTCCCCAAACAAACGCGCGGCATACGTGGATATGGCGGCGAGATTAAGCAATGTTGGGGATACTCCGTGTCTAGTAGTTGGGCGGGCGCAATTATATCTGAGTTCGCTAAGGGCGCTCAACTTTGGCGAGGGCGATATGAATAGGCGGGGGCCGATTGGGCAAGGGGGTGTCTGCGTCCGTTCTGTTCTGTCGCCGTCGTTCTGTCGGGCAATCCGATTGGGATAGGGTGTGTGATACAATCAGCGCAAAGGCATAGGCGTTTTCATATCAAAACGACGAAAGCATAATCAAGACCACTAAGGCAAGGAAGGGCGTAGGCATGAGTTTTCAGGGGTACGATATTGCGGTGATTGGGGCGGGGATTATTGGGCTGGCGACGGCGATGCGGCTGGCGCAGGAGTATCCGCGCTATAAGGTGGCGGCGCTGGAGAAGGACGGGGAGATCGCTCAGCATCAGACGGGGCATAATAGCGGGGTTATTCACGCGGGGATATATTACGCGCCGGGGTCGCAGAAGGCGAATTTCTGCTCGACGGGCGGCAGGCTGCTAAGGCAGTTCTGCGATGAGCGCGGGATCGAGTATGAGATGTGCGGCAAGGTTATCGTGGCTACGAATGAGGAGGAGGTGCCGCGTCTGGATGATCTGCTGGAGCGGGGGACGGCGAATGGGGCGCAGGGGCTGGAGATGGTGGGGCCGGAACGGCTGGCGGAGCTTGAGCCGCATGCGGCGGGGGTGAAGGCTATTTTCTCGCCGAATACGGGGATTATTGACTATCAGCGGGTTTCGCGGGCGTATGCGGTGGAGTTCGGCGAGAATGGGGGGGATCTGCTGACGAATACGGCGGTGCGCGGCGCTACTCGGCGGGATGGGCAGATTTATTTGGAGACGTCGCGCGGCGAGATTAGGGCGCGTCATATTATCAACTGCGCCGGGTTGCAGGCGGATCAGGTGGCGCGGATGATCGGCGCGGAGCCGGGGCTGCGAATTATCCCGTTTCGCGGGGAGTATTTTTCCATCCGGCCGGAGCGGCAGCATCTGGTTCGCAGCCTGATATATCCGGTGCCGAATCCGAAGCTGCCGTTTCTGGGGGTGCATTTCACCAAGCGCGTTACGGGCGGCGTGGAGGCGGGGCCGAACGCGGTGCTGGCTTTCGCAAGGGAGGGCTACAATAAGACGAGTTTCAGCCTGGGGGATGCGTTGGGGACGCTGACGTATCCGGGCTTTTGGAAGATGTCTATGACGCACTGGAAGAGCGGGCTGGACGAGCAGCATCGGTCGCTGCGAAAGTCGCTGTTTCTGCGGTCGCTGCAGACGCTTGTGCCTGAGATAGAGATGGACGACTTGAGCGATCCGGGCGCGGGCGTGCGGGCGCAGGCGGTGGACGGCAAGGGCAATTTGCTGCAGGATTTTGCGATAACCGAGAGCGAGAACGCGATACATGTGCTGAGCGCGCCGTCGCCGGGGGCGACTTCGTCGCTGACGATAAGCCGGTATATCGTGGATATGGCGGCGGGGGCGTTTGGGTTGCGGGGGGAATAGCAAGAGTAGCGCGTAAGGCAAGGGCGGCTGAAAGCGCAAGGGCGGTGGCTAGGCGTGTGGGGGGGTAGCGGCTAGGAATATCAGGCAGGCGGATGCTTGCGGGAGGTTTGGCTATGGCAATGGGAGCGCGGGCGGCGACTCAGGCTGCGACGCAAGGGGCGACGCAGGTTGCCGCGACGCATTGGTATGATTTTGTAGAGGACCCGGAGCGGCCAGGAGATGGCATGCAGCAGAACCCGATAATGGAAGACATAACTAGCGTGCTGCGGCTGCGGTATGCCGACTATCCGGAGGATGTGCTGATTTCGGGGCCGACGTTCATTCTGTACGACATAGACAATCCGAATGCGCGGATCGCGCCGGATTGCTATGTGGCGTTTGGGGCGGATCCGGAGATGGCGACCACGCACAATAGCTACCGCGTCTGGCAGTGGGGCAAGCCGCCGGATTTTGTGGTGGAGGTGGCGTCGCCGAGTACGGCGTCGGCGGATTTGCACAGAAAGCGGGACATCTATGAGCGCATCGGCGCGCTGGAGTACTGGCGCATCGATCCCACAGGGGGCGATTGGTATGGGCAGCCGCTGGCGGCGGAGCGGCTGGTGAACGGCGTGTATGTGCCGTATCCGCTGCATGAGAATGAGGACGGCGAGGTGTGGGCGCATAGCGAGGTTTTGGATATAGACTTCTTCTGGCGCAACGACCGCCGGATTTGGATGCGGGATAGCAGCAGCGGGGAGTGGCTGTATTTCCTGAGCGCGGAGCATGCGGCGAGGCTGGCGGCTGAGGCGGATGCGGCGCTGTCTAGGGCGGCTGAGGCGCTGATTAGGGAGCGGGCTGAGGCGCAGGCGCGGGAATTGCGGGAGCGGGCTGAGACGGCCGAGGAACGTGCTGAGACGGCGGAGGATCGAGTGGATGCACTGCGGAGTAAGCTAGAGCGAGAGCGGGCTGAGGCGGCGGAGTTGCGGCGGGAGTTGGAACGGGAGCGGCGCGAGCGGCAAGCGCGCGGGGAATAAGTAGCGGCAAAGGCAAGTCGTAATCAGGCAAACATCACATCAGAAAGGGGAGTTGCAATGAAGATCGCATACGCATTTCGGCGGAGTACGTTTTACCCGTTTGTGGCGGGGGCGGCTTGGGCGCTGCCGGATGAGCGCGCGCTGGGGGACTATCTCGGCAAGGTGCGGGACATCGGGTTTGACGGGATAGAGCTGGGGCTGGACGGGTTCGCGGCGGACGAGGCGGGGGCGGCTAACGGCGAGCTGAATATCGATGAGCGCAAGGTGGAGGCGCTGGGGCGGCGGCTGGCGGATGAGGGGACGCCCTGCGTGGCGATACGCGCGGGTGGGCCGCTGTGCTATCCGCGCACGGCGGCGCACAATCGCAAGCGGCTGGAGCGCGCGGTGGAGGTGGCGGACGCGCTGGGGGCGGACATCGTGAACACCGCGCTGAGCGGCGCCGCGCCCAATCGCATGCTGGACACGGGGCCTTCGGGCGCGCCGGAGTCGCACGGCTCCAGCCAGATGGCGAGCGAGGAGGACTTCATCCGCACGGCGCAGGCGCTGCGCGAAGTCGGCGCTATGGCGGGCGATAGGGGCGTGAACATCACGATAGAGGTTCACCAGCATTCCATCGCGGACAACAGCTGGGCGACGCTGCATCTGCTGGAGCTGGCGGACAGCCCGTTTGTGCATGCGAACCCGGACTTGGGGAATGTGCTGTGGAACTACGATGTGCCGGAAGAGAGCATGGAGCAGTGCGTAACGGCGCTGGCGGCGCGGTCGAAGTACTGGCACTGCAAGAGCCTGAGCCGCGTGCATATCCCTGAGCTGGAGCATTCGTATTACATACGGACGGCGCTGCCGGACGGGGATATTGACTATCGGTTCGCCATAAGCGCGATGGTGGAGGCGGGCTATGACGGGTATCTGGCGATAGAGGGCGCGAACACGGGGGATCAGCTGTACAAGGACAGGCGCAGCGTGAACTATGTGCGGGGGATATTGGGGGAGTTGGAGGCGTAGCGCAGGGCGCTTTGCCGCGCGCGGGATGCGGGATTTGGGGCGAATTTGGATATTTCCCAAAATTCGTTGAAAAACGCTTGACACCCGCGCGCGGCGGGGTGTAAGATGATGGTTACCGCTTTTGAACAAGCGGGCAGCACCTTAACAACTGGATAGTGGAAGGAAATACACACGTTTAGAGTTTGATCCTGGCTCAGGACGAACGCTGGCGGTGCGCTTAATGCATGCAAGTCGAACGGGCAAAGGGGCTTCGGCCTCGGCGCTAGTGGCAGACGGCTGAGTAACACGTAAGTGATCTGCCCCGGAGCGGGGGATAATCCGGAGAAATCCGGCCTAATACCCCGTACGTTCAGCGAATTGAGGTTTGCTGAGGAAAGGCTTCGGTCGCTCTGGGAGGAGCTTGCGGCCTATCAGGTAGTTGGAGGGGTAATGGCCCACCAAGCCGAAGACGGGTAGCCGATGTGAGAGCATGATCGGTCAGAGGGGGACTGAGACACGGCCCCCACTCCTACGGGAGGCAGCAGCAGGGAATCTTGCGCAATGGGCGAAAGCCTGACGCAGCGACACCGCGTGGGGGAAGAATGCCTCAGGGTTGTAAACCCCTTTTATGAGGGAAGAGAACGGACGGTACCTCATGAATAAGAATCGGCTAACTACGTGCCAGCAGCCGCGGTAATACGTAGGATTCGAGCGTTGTCCGGATTTACTGGGCGTAAAGGGTGTGTAGGCGGCACGGCAAGTCTCATGTGAAATCTCCCGGCTCAACTGGGAGGGGTCATGGGAAACTGCCGAGCTGGAGGGCAGCAGAGGAAAGCGGAATTCCGGGAGTAGTGGTGAAATGCGTAGATACCCGGAGGAACACCAGAGGCGAAGGCGGCTTTCTGGGCTGTGCCTGACGCTGAGACACGAAAGCGTGGGGAGCAAACCGAATTAGATACTCGGGTAGTCCACGCCCTAAACGATGGATACTAGATATAGGGGGTATCGACCCCTCCTGTGTCGGAGTTAACGCGATAAGTATCCCGCCTGGGGAGTACGGCCGCAAGGCTAAAACTCAAAGGAATTGACGGGTCCCCGCACAAGCGGCGGAGCGTGTGGTTTAATTCGATGATAAGCGAAGAACCTTACCTGGGCTTGACATGCTACCGACAGCCTGCGAAAGCGGGCCTTCCTTCGGGACGGTTGCACAGATGTTGCATGGCTGTCGTCAGCTCGTGCCGTGAGGTGTTGGGTTAAGTCCCGCAACGAGCGCAACCCTCGTCGTTAGTTACTCTGTCTAGCGAGACTGCTCCTAAAAGGGGAGAGGAAGGTGGGGACGACGTCAAGTCGGCATGACTCTTACGCTCAGGGCTACACACACGCTACAATGGTCGGAACAGAGGGTCGCGAGGGCGCGAGCCGGAGCTAATCCCAAAAATCCGGCCTCAGTTGGAATTGCAGGCTGAAACTCGCCTGCATGAACGCGGAGTCGCTAGTAATCGCAGGTCAGCACACTGCGGTGAATACGTTCCCGGGGATTGTACACACCGCCCGTCACGTCATGGAAGTCGGTAACACTTGAAGTCGCTGGGCTAACCTTATGGAGGCAGGCGCCGAGGGTGGGACTGGTAACTGGGACGAAGTCGTAACAAGGTAGCTGTACCGGAAGGTGCGGCTGGATCACCTCCTTTCTAGGGAGAAGCCGAGCGGCGGACGCATCCGCCGATGCCGCGAGGCGTAATCCCAGGTCGTTCGACAGGCGGGGCGACTAAGGCGGACGAGTAGAGCCGGACTTCGGCGAGAGCCGGGGGGAGCTCCTCAGAAGCCCGAATGCGCCTCCCTGAGAAAACCTGTCGTTATTTAAGTCTAAACTTTTCCTTCCACTATCCAGCGGTTAAGGTGTCTTTGCGCCCGGCGCGACGCGCGCTTGGCGCGGCGGGATGTCTGCGCGGGGCTGTAGCTCAGCACGGGAGAGCGCTTCCTTTGCAAGGAAGAAGTCAGGGGTTCGAGTCCCCTCAGCTCCACCATTTTCACGCGGCGCAGGTTGCGCGCGTTTTCCTCACAAGCGTTTGGGCTAGGCTAGGCGGATGCTATGGCTGATAGGTCGTCTAATAGGCGCTCCAAGCCCGCGGCAGGGCAGGTCAGCGGCGAAGTGCGGCTGCTGTCGGGGGGGAATCCGCAGATAGCGAAGGGGGATGGGGATGCGCCGGTGGAGGCGCATATCGCGGCGATGCCGGGGTGGAAGAGCGATGTTGGGCGGCGGCTGGATGCGCTGATTATGGGAAACGCGCCGGGGGCGCGAAAGGCGGTGCGGTGGAACTCGCCGTTTTACAGGATGGAGGGCAGGGGCTGGTTTGTGAGCTACCATTGCTTTGCGAAGTATATTAAGGTTACGTTCTTTCGGGGGAGTTCGCTTAGTCCCGTGCCGCCGGTGGCGTCTAAGCAGGATGGGGTGCGGTATTATCATATTTATGAGGGCGGGATTGAGGATGAGGAGCTGGTGGCGGGTTGGGTGCGGCAGGCGGCGGGGATGGAGGGGGAGGGGGTGTTTTAGAGGGGACTGTGTCGCAAAGCGGGCGCGCGGATTGGAGTGGGGCGGCGTTAGGTTTTGCGTTGCGCTCTCGCTCAGGCGCCCGTGTTCTTTATCAGGTCGGCTTTGAGGCGGGCGGCGCTTGAGGGCTTGGTTATGATGCGCGCGCTTTGCCGCTTTCGCGCGCCACTTGGGAAATCACATCAAGGGCCCGTTCATTCTCTAGCGCGGCGCGTATGGAAATTAGCGCGTCTTCTTTGCTGATCCGTGTGAGCATTGATTGGGATATGCCGAATCGTTTGTATCCCAGTTCGGCGATTTGGGATTTTGTGTAGTTTTCGTCGGAAAGCACTTTCTCAATGCCGTCCGAGTCAATGGATTCCAAGTTTGGCGGGAGCGTCGCCTTTATTTTTTTAGGCGGCCGCTTTTGGGCAGTCCTTATTCCCCTGAGAACGCTGTCCAACTCATCCGCCGGGCAGGTGGCGTAAGGGCGCAAGGCGTTGGCGATTTGGCGCAAGCCTTCGCTTAGGACGGGATTGCCAACTTTCTCATCTGCATGAAGTCGCGCCATACCAGACAAGTGGCGGACGACGTCACGGACAAGTAGTCGGTCTTCATGAGCGTCGGCTTTCGAGTTTCCGTTCAGATTGAGTTGCCCGTTTTTCATAAGGCGTCAACCCTTCGCTTGATTTCGTTTGTTAGATCTATGAACTGAGTATTGATCCCGCGTACTTCTATGTTTTGCCTCCAGTTAGGATCCCCTTCACGGCTATAAACTGGGCGTCCCCTCGACAAAGCTGAAGACACGCCCGTGCCTTGCAGAATGTAAGGCTTTAGTAGTGAATCTTCCCAGAGCCTTTGTAGTGACCTAATATGTTCAGCATGGTCATTTGTGTAACCACTATCAGTACTAGCGCGTTGAATTCGCGTTATGACTAGCCCAACAAGTTCGGTGTCAGGCACATGTATTGGGCGGGGCTCTCCCATCGCGGCAAGCGCCTTTAACTGAGTATCAATGCCTGACTGCATCATGTTAGAGAGATGCGGCGCTCCCCGTTCCATCACTGCCTCAGGCACAACTGGAATAATGTACCCGTGGCTGGCCGCAATGGCGTTCTGAGCGACGATTTTCGTCGCTGGCGGGCAATCAAAGATGATGTAGTCGTACTCATCATCTATTGCTGATTCTTCGATCCAGCGGCATATCAGCGTGCGCTTGTTCCATTCTGAATTTATCGCATTGCCTTGATGCGATGCGGTTAGCTCAATCTCTGTATCGTCAAGCCTGAGACTTGCAGGCGCAATGTCCAGTTTATTGTAACTAAGATAGCGGTACTTATCGCTATTGTAATCCCTGCCCCAGAATCGTTGGTTCACAGGGGATTTGACAATAATCTCATTGCCAACTGAGTGGGACGGATTGATGAAGGTTCTAAAGATCTCATCAACGGTCTGATTGCCGTCAACAAGTCCCTGCCATACGCCAGGCCTCAGGCAAACTATGGACAGGCTGCTCTGGTGATCCATATCCACCAGCAGAACTCTCTTGTCGTGAAACGCCGCAAGGCCTGCGCCGAGATGGAATGCGAGGGTAGTCTTGCCGACGCCGCCCTTGAAGTTGATGATGCTTATGCGCTTTGCCATTCCAGTCCTCCGCTCAGGTGTAAAGTAATACTACCGCATAATCGGCGGTATTGCTAGTGGTGTTTGGTTATTGAAATTCCCTCGCATAATCTTGCGCTTTGAACCCAGAAACCCAGAGCTGTCTATGCGCGCGGCGTGTCATATGTCTTTCACCCAATTCCCCTGATAAAGCAGTTTGACGCCTTTGGCATCTGTTATCCGTTGAAATATCTGTCATAAACCCACAAAGATATGATGGTGGGGAGTATCCACCAATTAAGGATTTTCCAAACAATGCGGAGAAATGAGCGCGCCCATTTCCACATTCGGTTAAGGCGTTTAATGCCGAGAAGTGGATAATAGTATGCGACGTAGCGCATGGCATCATCTAGTTCTGAAAAAGTTTCTACTTCTTCAGCGCCGATATGGGATTTCTTTGTGGTTTGCGTTCTACGTTTCCACCAGGTCTTGGTACCCTTATCAAATTGCCAATGATGACGGGTTACTACATATGTAGTATTAAATGGGGGAATACGCATCCTGTATAGAGGTTCATCGTGGGACGGCGGGTCAATACTGAGTGTCGTAGTGACCAGATTTGTTTGGATCCAAGAGTGTATGAGATTAGGAAGAACGCGGATTTTGGGTCTGTACACCAGATTGATGGATTCGTCAAGCCATATACTCCACGCAAGCATACCGCTTGTGTGTGAACCGGAAATGAATTTGTCTTGTGTTTGTTGGGCAAGATACGCTCGCCCTTTGGGTAGGAGATGGTATTCGTCTATTCCGGGGGAGGGGTTAAGTATTTGTGCTATCGGACTGATGGGGGGCTTTGTGGCAAGTTCAATCATACCTTTATCGACCAGAAGTTGGATGTCATCCCTATCTTCGTGCTTAAAACTAGGTAGGGTGTCTTTTTTGTTTCCATAGAGTTGGTATTCTGTTTTGGCGATGGCATTGGCGTCATTGTTTTCTTTGGCTTGGAGTTTTCTGAGCAGGATGATGAGTCGTTTATTTTCTTTAGTTGGTATCATGTTGCGTAAGTCCTTTGTTTTACATTGGCGTTTTATGCGCTTGTTCAATTATTTTATAGATTGTGGCTGCGGATAACAAATGTGATTAGTTTTGGGAGTATGGAATCGCTAGTCCGCGGGGGCGCCTCGCCCTACGCCGAGGTATTCGTAGCCTAGGGCGCGCATTTGGGTGGGGGATAGGGCGTTTCGGCCGTCGAAGATTAGGCGGGGGGGGCGCATTTGGGGGCGTAGGGCGCGCCAGTCGGCGTGGGCGATTTGGGGCCATTCGGTCATGAGGGCGGCGGCTTGGGCGCCGGCGATTGCTTGGGGGAGGGTGTTTTGGATGCGGACGGCGGCGGGCAGTCGGCGGGCGGCGTTGCGGTTGGCGCGCGGGTCGTAGGCGGCGACTGACGCGCCTTCGTCCAGCAGGGCGCGTATGAGGGATAGGGCGGGCGCGTCTCGGATGTCGTCGGTGTCGGGCTTGAATGCCAAGCCGAGCACGGCTACTCGGACGCCGGCGAGGCGGCCGTGGAAGCGGTCTTGGAGGGCTTGGAGGGGGAGCAGGCGCTGGCGGTTGTTGACGCTGATGACGGAGCGCAGGAGTTCGGCGTTGAGGCCGCTTGTGGAGGCTAGGCGGTCTAGCGCGCGGACGTCTTTGGGGAAGCATGAGCCGCCGTAGCCGACGCCGGCGTGTATTCGGACGCCGGTGCGTTTGTCCAGCGCTAGGCCTTCGCTGACGGCGTCTATGGTTGCGCCTACGCTGTCGCAGAGTGCGGCGATTTCGTTGATGAATGAGATGCGGGTTGAGAGGAATGCGTTGCTGGCGTATTTGACCATTTCGGCGCTGGTGATGTCGGTGATGACGTAGGGGGCTTGGATGCCGTTGTGGATTTTTTTGACGGCGTCGATGGCGGCGCGGTCGCCGGGTTCGGCGCCGATGACGATGCGGTCGGGCGCGTCCCAGTCGGCTAGGGCGTGTCCGGCGCGCAGGAATTCGGGGTTGGCGGCGTATCGGATGCCGCTTTCGGCTAGGGTATCGCGCAGGATGCGGGCGCCGGCGCCGGGGGGGACGGTGCTTTTCATCACTACGACTAGGTCGCGGGGGTTTTGGGATTTGATCCAGGCGATGGCGGCGCGGACTTGGGTTAGGTCTGCGCCGCCGTCGTGGGATGGGGGCGTGCCGGTGGCGATGAGGGCTGCCGCGCCTAGGGGTTCGGCGACGTGGTCGGGGTGGGCGAAGCGCAGGTTGCCCTCGCGGACGGCGGCGGTTATGCGCTGTTGCAAGCCGGGTTCGTACACGGGGGCGATGCCGTCTTGGAGCGCGCGGATGCGGTTGTGGTCGATGTCTATGCCGAGGACGTGGTGGCCTGCGGCGGCGAGGCCGCTGGCGGCGACGCAGCCGACGTAGCCGAGTCCGATGACTGATAGTTTCATTGGCGCGCAGGGTGGTGTTGGGGGTTTGGGGTTGGTTGTCGGGCGTGAGGTTTTAGTAAAAGTATAAGGATAAGGTTACAATTAGGGGGTAGTGGGTTGCAAGGGATAGCGAGGGCGGTTGTGGAGGGCGCGGTTGCCTTTGGGTGTGGCGCTTGGGGGATATGCACGCGCGGGATTGAGTGCGTGTGGGGCGGTGGGCAAGGGGGGCGTTTGCCGTTTCAGCATTGAATTGCTTATCAACTTATGAACCAAGGCGACGGCGACCTGAGGGTATTAGAGATTATTCTATATGCCCATGGAGCGGAGCTGATTAGCATAGACGCCCATGCCCATGCGAATGGCGCTATGTATGAGATATTGGGGAGGGTTATTGCGTTGCGAGGTTCTTGTTGGTCTTCGAGTTGGTTAAGGCGTTTGTTTGTGAGTGAGATGTTTAGTAGTCCGGCGAGGAGGGTTAGCGCGCTTATGGTTGATGTGATGATGAAATCAAGCGTGTCTAGGATTGAACTTTCCGAATACCACCACATGAGTATGAATGAGATGTGTGCCGCCAGCGCTAGCGCCGCAACTATGAATGCGACGGTGTAGGCGTCCGCGATGTTTGCGCGGGTGATTGGGTCGCCGCGCATTTGGCGAGTCAGGTGTCGCCAGGGTAGGAATAGCAGGGTGGCGTAGATCGCGCCGTGGATGGCGTGGCGTTTTGCGCTTAGGCCTCTGTGGCGGGCGATGCGGGCGCATATTAGGGCGGCGAATGGCGCCCAAGCGATGCAGAGGGTTGCGATAACCAGGGTTGTCAGAAACGCTGCGAGCGTGGGGAGAAAGCCGAATATCATTGTTGCGCTTTGCCTTTGTTTCCATATGCGGCAGTAAGGTTTGTTGGCAGTGTCCTGCTTGTGTTCATCGGGATGTGGTTTTCCTTTTGGACGGCTGACGCTGGATTTGAGGGCGGGCGTTAGGTTACAGGTAGCGGCGTTGGGTTGCAAGGGATGCGGGCAAGGGGGTAGCGTTTCCATTCAGGTGGTTGAGTATATCTACCGTTGTAGCCGGTTGGATGGCTTTGCCATAACCACCTGCTTTATAAGTTGGAGCGTAAGTTGCCAAACTCTCAAAACCACCTGAAAAGAAACGCTACCGGGCAAGGGTGGGGGTTTGCTGATGCAGGGTCAATGCGCTTATCTGTCTATGAACGATGTCCATATGAGTACGGCAATGAACCTGTAATAGTATGGGGCGGAGGTAATTAGCATAGCAGCCCATGCCCATGCAAACGGGGCTATGTAGGATGTATCCGGCAGCTCAATGACGTTGGGGGACTCGCGTTGGTCTTGGAGTTCGTTGATGCGTTTTTTCGCGCGGGATAGGCTTGCCAGCCCAGCGGCAAACGCTAGCGCGCCCGCGATTGTTGCTACAACGTGTTCAACCATATCCTCTAGAGAATAAAACGCCCGGGGTTGAATTAGCTCAGCGAATATGAGGAAGACATGGGACGCCGCCACTAGCGCCGCAAGCATATACGCGAAGAAGTAGGCTGCGTTGACGTTTGCGCGGGTGATTGGGTCGCGGCGCATTTGGCGGGTCAGGTGTCGCCAAGGTAGGAATAGCAAGGTGGCATAGATCGCGCCGTGGAGGGCGGGGCGTTTTATGGTTAGGTCTCTTTGCCGGGCGATGCGGGCGCATATTAGGGTGGCGAATGGCGTCCAGGCGATGCAGAGCGTTGTTATAGCGAAAGTGACGCTGAATGCCAAGGAAGCGGCGGCTAGGTGCATAGATTATTCCTTGCTTGCCGCACAAGCGCGGCAATGGGGTTGCTGGCGGCGTCCTGAATGTCTTCATCGGGATGTGTGCCTTTTGGACGCTTGACGCTGAGTTTGAGGGCGGGGGTTAGATTACAGGTAGCGGCGTTGGGGTTGCAAGGGGTAGCTGGAGTGGTGGCGGGGGCAAAGGTGAGGGCTTGGCGCGGCCGGGTGAAGGCGCTTAGCTGTCTATGAACGATGTCCATATGAGTACGGCAATGAACCTGTAATACCAGGGGGCGACGCTGATTAGCATAGACGCCCAGGCCCAGGCGAATGGGGCTATGTAGGATTTGTTGGGCAGGTCAATGGGGGTGGGGGAGTCGTGGTGGTCTTGGAGGGCGTTGAGTCGGTTCTTTGCGCGGGATAGGCTTATTAGGCCGGCGATGAAGGCTAGTGCGCCGGCACTTCCCGCAACGCCCGTCCGCCCGCCCGGCGGCTTGCTCATTAGGAAATCTTGTGTATCGTCAACAAGCGTCATAGCGCAAACGCCAATTGCGTATCGGGTTCGGGTTGCGGTTCGGGCGCGGGCGGCGGCGCATCCCCCCAAACCCGCTTTGCGAATGACTCCAGCGCATCCGCGTAGTTCTCAGCGACAGGGTCGTCCTTAGGGTCGTCCGGCACGTCGCTGTAGGCTTGCCCATCGCGGATGTGGTAAATCATCATCTTGGATACCGCGAACTTCTCGGCGAGCGTTGCCGCCCAACCCGGCCGACCTTTATCGCCCTTCTTGCCCACTTGCTTTGGATGCTTGTATGTGCGGATGTAGCGCACATCATTGTTGCTGAGCTTGCGGTACGGTTGGCAATTCCGCCCGTAGGCGCTTGTATCTTGCCCGTTTGACTTGGCGTCGCCAAGATACAGGTGTTTGGGATTGTAGCAACGCCGCTCGCCGCCGCACACTTCTTTGTGGCAAGCCATAGACGCCGGCGTCAATGCGGCAAGCGCATCCCGATTGTGGTATAGCAGGGATAGCGTGTGCAGGTTGACCCCCAGAGTCTTGCCGTTAACGCACCGCCCTATCTGCTGGTGAACGCTGATGCTGGCTTGAAAGCCCATTGACGGCCTAATCCAGCAACCGCTTTCGGTTATCGTGGGTTCGGGCAACGGCTTGCATTGCCCTGCGTCTATCGCGGCGATTACCGCGCGGTAGTTTTGAGGTTTCGTGACAGGCATTGATAACTCCTTTTTGTTTGTGATGTTCGCCATTAGCAGGACAAGCCATTGCAACTTAGCTCGCCGTGATGTTTCTTATTCGGTAGTAAAGTTCACGCAACTAAAGCAGCATCACGCAGCCATTCCTGCGGATTGATTTTGTACGCCTGAAGTTCGCGCATTAGCCAGGACGCGCAATGGCGGCGCAAACGCAATGAGCGTCCGCGCCGCCGAAATATGCGCCAATGGGCCTTGCCGCATAGAGCGCAACGCACAGGCTATTCGCCATCTGCGGGCGCATCCCCCACGCTTTGCATGTATCGCGCGATATGCGTCTCACTTTCGCGCTGAGCGCGGGTTGCGACATCCCGCCCGAACTCCGCGCGCTTATCCGCCGTTACCCCGCAAGCGCCTACCTCATCCGCGTCCGGCCTCTCGCCTATCGCGCAGTCGCACTCGTCGTAGGTCTCGTCGATTTTGCAAGCCGGTTTATTGTTGACGCGGACGAATATATGTACTATATTGGATTGCGGCGTGGGGGCAGGCGCTGTGGTTTGCCCGGATTTGCGCCGGAGGGGTGATGATGATGCGGGGAGGGTGTGGGAGATATGGGCGTGGAGCAGCAGGGCAGCGGGTTTGGGGGGATGTCGCCGGTGGAGTTTGTGAGGGGGGCGCTGGGGGATGAGCCGCATAGGAAGCAGGTGGAGATGCTGGAGGCGGTGGGGAGGGCCGCGGAGGGCGATAGGCGGCGGGTGTCGGTGGTGGGCTGCAATGGGTCGGGCAAGGATTGGGCGGCGGCTAGGGCTATCTTGTGGTGGGTGCATACGCGCTCGCCGGCTAAGGTTATCGTGACGGGGCCGTCGGCGCGGCAGGTTGACCGCATAGTTTGGAATGAGATGCGGGCGGCTTACGCGGGGTCGGCTACGCCGCTGGAGGGGCGCATGGCAAGAACATCAAGGTATGAGCTGGATACGCAGACTTTCGCGCTGGGGTTCGCGTCCAATTCGCCGTACAACATGCTGGGGTTTCATTCGCCGAACCTGATGGTGGCAATCACCGAGGCGCACGGGGTTGGGCCGGATTATATGGACGCGGTAAGGCGGCTGCATCCGAATTTGCTGCTGCTGACGGGGAACGCTTTCGCGGTGGCGGGCGAGTTCTACGATTCGCATCACGGCAAGCGGCATATGTATGAGACGGTGAAAATCAGCGCGGCGGATACGCCGAACGTGGCAGAGGGGCGCGAGGTGGTTCCGGGCGTGATAACGCGGGAGGATATTGAGGAGCATAAGCGGGACTGGGGGGAGGATAGCGCGAAGTACATCGCGTCTGTGCTGGCGGAGTTTCCGGACAATCCGGACGGGGTGGTGGTGCCGCTGCGGGCGGCTACGGAGGCGGCTAGGCGCGAGTTGCAGCCTGAGGGCGAGGTTGTGTTGGCGTGCGACGTGGCGCGGTTTGGGTCGGATAGGACGGTGGCGGTTAAGCGGCAGGGCGGCAAGGCCGAAATCAAGCTCAGCATGCGGGGCATAGACACTTCGCAGACGGCGAATTTTCTGCGGATGCACTGCGAGCGCAATCGCGTGGACTGCCTGGTGGTGGACGATGTGGGCGTGGGCGCGGGCGTGGTGGATAAGCTGCGGGAGTTTGATTTGGGGGATACGCGGATTGTGCCGTTCAATGGCGGGCGGGACGCCAAAGACAAGGCGCATTTCTACAATCGCAACGCGGAGGTTTGGTGGCATATGCGCGAGCGGTATATGGAGGGCAGCATCAGCACTGACAACGATGACGAGCTTATCGGGCAGGTGTCTAGCCGCGAGTATCGGATAGACGGCAAGGGGCGCGTGCGGCTGAACAAGAAGAGCGCGGTGCGGGGGGATTCGCCGGACGCGGCGGATGCGCTGGCGATGACTTTCGCGGTGGTGTCGCCGCCGCGGATGGGGGATGGGTCGGGGCTCAAGGTGTGGGTGTAGGTGCGGCGGATGCGCTCGGCGGGGGTAATCGCGTTCATTCGCGGCGAACTTGGCGGCGGGCAGCGGCTGTGCATCGGCTTGGCGGCGCAAAGATACATCAAGGAAACGGCGGCGATACGAAACGATACGGCAATGCAACGAATCACGGCGAAATGATGCGGCAACGAAACGCAGGCGAACTTCGGACTGGTTACATCAGGATAAGACGGGACGGGAGGCAGATGTTGAATATCAGGGATAGGATTGGCGGGCTGGCGCGGCTGCTGCCGGCAAGGGTTGGGAACGGGCGCGATATGCGGGCAAGCGGCGTTGGCGGCGGGATGGCGGCGCCGGGGATGGCGTCGGGGGGCGCGCCGGGGCTTGGGTTTGAGCGTGCGCTAGTGGGCGCTGGGCGGTGGACGCCGGTGGAGTATGGGGAGTATTACCCGCGCTCGGCGATGGTATATGCGGCGATAAAGGCGCGTCAGGACGCTGTCTCGCGGCTGCCGCTGCGGGTGTTGCGGCGGAGCGGCGATGCGGCGCGGCTGCGTGCGGGCGGCGAGCCTGTGGGCGCGGATCACCCGCTGCAGCGGCTGCTGGATTCGCCGAATCCGTTTTGGACGCGGGGGGATTTGTGGCGGGCGACCGAGACGCATCTGGCGCTGTGGGGCGCGGCGTTCTGGGCGCTGGAGCGCGGCGAGGACGGCGGCGTGGCGGAGATATGGCCGCTGCGGCCGGACAGGGTTCGCATCGTGCCGGACGACGAGCGGTATGTGCGCGGGTTCGTGCATGTGGGCGAGGGCGGGCGGCTCGCGCCGTACATTCCGGAGGACATCGTTTGGATGCGGTATTTCAATCCGCTGGACGACTACGCGGGGCTGTCGCCGATAGCGCCGCTGCGGTTGTCGGCGGATATGGGCTTGGACGCCTTGCGGGCGAACCGAAAGCTGCTGCAGAACGATAGCGCGCCGGGGCTTATCATAGAGACGACGAGCAACCCGACCGACGCCGAGGTGGGGGACTTCTACCGGCGGTGGGAGAGCCGGTATCAGGGCGTCGAGAAGGCGCGGCGGCCGGCGCTGCTGGGCGCGGGGATGCGCGCGTCCAATCTGGGTTTCAGCCCGCGCGATATGGAGTACATCCAAAGCCTGCGCTGGAGTTTGGAGGACATCGCGCGGGTGTTCGGCGTGCCGAAGGTGATGATAGGGGATTTTGAGCATACGACCTTTTCCAATTTCAACACGGCGCGGCGGCTGTTCTGGGAGGACACGATAGCGGCGCAATTGGCGCTGTACGAGGAGGCGCTGACGCAGTATCTCGTTCCGCATTTCAGGGAGCCGGGGCTGTCGGTGGAGTTTGACTTGAGCGGCGTGGAGGCGCTGAAAGAGAGCGAGGAGAATAAGGCGAAGCGGCGGCGGATGTATGTTGAGGCGGGGATAATGAGCGTGGATGAGGTTCGGCGGGAGATGAATTTGCCGCCGGTTGGGGGGTAGCGAGGGGCTTACTGCCGGCGAGTTCAAATAGGCGATTGTCTATTTCAACATTGATGCGGATGCGCTTGCCTTGCCTCGCTCTTTGCGGGCAAGACGGGCGCAATCGCTTTGCAAACAAGGCGGGCGCAATCGCTTTGCGAACAGGGCGGGCGCAATCGCTTTGTAAACAAGGCGGGCGCGGCATTTTGCAAATAGGGCAGGCGCGCTCGCTTTGCATAGGCGCGGATACGCCAATATAAGATACGTGAATACAAGAGGGGAGTGGCATAGAGATGCGAGATGATAGGACGCGGGCGATACGCTGCGAGCATGACGGGTTGAAGATGGCGGAGGTGAAGGCGGAGCATCTGATATTGCGGGCGCGGCATCACGGGGAGACGCATGTGCAGATTGTGGCGCTGCGGGATTTGGTGGGGGATGGGGGTGGGCGATGCGGCAGGTGTGGGAAGTAGGGGAGTGTGGCGGGTTGGCGGTCGGGGCTGCTTTAGTTGCGCGGGCTTAACCAGCCAATGGTGTTTGCGGGTGGGTTGGCGGCGGGTGATTTCTTTGTTGACCGCTTAACCCGCAGGTAGAGATGTGGCCGGGCAAGTTGGCGGCGGGTGATTTTGTTGCGATAACTTTACCGTCTAATAGGGAATATCACAGCAAGGAGGTAGAGATGATAAAGATAAATTCGTTGCCGGTTGCGATGTACAAAACCGACGCCGCCTTTTGGCGTGGCTACATAACCGAGCGCACAGTTCCCAATGCCGATGGCTGTCTGGTATGGACTGATAAGCGGTTGCCGCGCGGCTACGGCTTGTTCTACACGCGCCGGTACAAGCGGATATACGAAAAGGGTTCGCAACACTATGTAGCAACCCGTGTTTCGTGGGCGCTTGCCAACGGCGAGGATCCTGGGGATAGGATAATCTGCCACGCCTGCGATAACCCGCCTTGCGTCAATCCCGACCACTTGTACGCGGGGACGCCTAGCGAAAATACGGCAGATATGCTTAACCGGCATCCGCTCTATGAGGGGTGGCGCAAGAAGCAGGCGGCGAAGGCGATTGCCGTAGCCGCTCAGCTCTCGCTCTTTGGGTGATGCGCGGGGGCGGCGGGGGATGGCTACGCCGGGCGCCAAAGTGGCGCTTGGCGCATTGCGTTCTATGGGGCAATGTTTCTTATGGATATTTGGATGTATATGGCGAAGTTTCGCTTTTCGCGGTCTGAGATTTTTTCGAAGTTGTTGATTGCGGTTTCAGCGGCGTCTATGTCGTCTTTCACGTCCGCGTCGGAGAATGTCATGATTGGGTTATAGTCCGCGTTGCTGCGTTTGGCTTGCAGTTCAACGAATGTGGAGGCAAAGGCTTTTATTTCGGGGGAGAAGCGCGCGAAGATTTGTTGGTTTCTTGTCCTGTTTTTTACGACGCCATGCTCTAGCGCGCGATAGATTTGTATCCATGCGCGTTGGCTAACGTCGCGGGGGTACTCGCCTGCGAGAAGGTTGGCGCAGGTTTCGGCTAGGCAGTGGAACATAGCGTAGTACGCGGCGCTGGTCGCGCGGCGCAGGTGGGTATGATTCGGATCGTCGGGGACTGCGTTTTCGGTTGCGTCTCTAGCAAACCCAATTAGGTTACGGTGTAGCATAGCTTAGCCACTTTTCGAATTTGGGCCAGTCCGATTTGCCGATGAAGTAGGTCACGGGAAAGTGCGGCAGGCTTTCGGCGTGCAGGTAATCCAAGAGTCGCAGTGTTATCTTCGTCTTTGCTCCGCTCATTAGAGTGGGGTTGTCTTCGCTGAACACGACAACTATCTGGACGAGATCATCTCCGGTGACGAAGTCTGTGTCGGGAACTGCGTGTATGGCGTCGAATTGAGCCGCGCCGTTATAGTGTTCGTTTAGAACATCCGCAACCGTGTCTGTGATATGTTTTTGTTGGGTGGGGTTCATTGCGGCATCCTTTAATCGGTTTCGTAGAGCATGCTTAATTATTGATGTTAATTAGGTTGACTGTCAATAGTGGATTGGCGCGGCGGGCGCTAGGCTTTGGGATTGGGGCGGATTTGTTGCCAGCGGGCTTGGGCCCAGCGGCGGCGGGCGGCGAAGGTTTCTTGGATTTCGCGCATGCGGGCAGGGGTTGGGATGCGGCCGGCCGCGAATGCCGCCTCTATGGTTTCGGCGGGCGAGCGGGTGTTGCGCTTGTCGCTGTTGCAGGCTACGCACGCCAGGGCGCGGTTCCAGCAGTCGTCGTTTGTGCCGTCGTAGGCGTTGGGCTCGACGTGGTCTAGCTGGAGTTCGCGGCGGTCGTTCATCTTTTCAGCGCCGCAGTACCAGCAGGTGGTGCCGTACTGCTCTACGAATGCGTCCCAGATTTGCCGGTCGGTTTCGTGGGGGCGGACGCGGTATTTGGGGCGGGCAAGCCTGGGGACGGGCTGCGCCGCGGGCGGCTCTATGTTGGTGGGCGTGGGCAGGTCGTGGGGGCCTCTGACTTTGATTATCTGGTTGAGGGTGTGTATCTGGGGTTCCATTTCCAAGCCGTCGCCATTGGCGGCGATTCTGCCCTCGGTTACGATGCCGAGGTCGGGGTGCTTGTGGAATTGGCGGCGGACGATAGTCCACGCGCGGGGGGACATATCGCAGGCTATCCAGCGGCGGCCGGTGAGCTGGGCGGCGACGGGGACGTAAGCGCAGCCGGCGAAGCAGTCCAGCACAAGGTCGCCTGGGTTGCTGGCGGACAGGATGATGCGCTGGGCGAGCGCTTGGGGCTTTTGTGTGGGGTAGCCAGCGCGCTCGCGGGCGCGGGAGTGTAGCGGGCGTATATCACCCCAATGGTCTTGCAAAACCACGCCCTCTACTTCGTGCAGATACTCCTTGTACTGAGGAACCTTGCCTGCGGGGGGCCAATAGATGTAGCCCTCTTCGTCCATCATATCTAGCCGCTCGGTGATTGGAAGGCTGTTGCCCTCTTCGCCGGCGATCATTTCCATGATCCTCCTGGGGACGCTCCAATGCCGCCGGCTGTCGGTGGGGCTGTATCCGCGCCAGCGTATTGACGATTCGCCCGCGGTCTCGCCGGGGCCTGTCAGGGTAACCGTTCTGAAGCGCCCTCGCTCGTCCTCATATCGGAAGTATGTCCTGATGTACGATTCAGAATACCTGGCATACTGGGTATTCCAAGTGTAGTTTTCGGTTTTGGAGTAGAAGAGTATGTAGTCGGTGATGCGTCCGCAGCGCTTGGCGTCGCTGTGGGCGTAGGTGCGTTGCCAGCTTATGTGGTTCTGATAGTTGTCGGGGCCAAAGATGGCGTCCATCATTTGGATAAGGTATGCGTTGGCTGAGTCGTCGCAGTGGACAAAGACGTTGCCGGTGGGCTTTAGGATGCGGTGGATTTCCAGCATGCGTTCCGCCATAAACGCGATGTAGGCGGCGAGGGAGTCTCTGTGAGTGTAGCGGATCGCCTCTATGAGCATGGCCAAGCCGGGTTTTTGGACGCCGATTGTGTCTATCCAATCTTCGTGTACGTCGCGGTCGAAGCTGAAGATGTCCCTGAACATTGCGGTTCTGCCCGTCTGGTCTGGGTATTCAATGCCCACGTTGTAGGCGGATTCGGCGTCGAATACGCCCCAGTCCTCCAGCATTTCGCGCTCGATTTGGCGCTCGTCGTCGTTCAAGGGCGGGCGCAGGCGTCCGGTGAATGTGGCGTTTTTGGCGAATGGCGGGTCTATGCAGACTAGGTCTATGCTTTCGGTGTCTAGGGTTTTGAGGAAGGGCAGGTTGTCGCTGATGAAGATTGTGCCGTCTAGGGCGTCGGCGTTTAGCGGAGCGGGCTGTGTCATGGGGCGCCTCTCTTGTGTCAGGTTTGGCGCAAAGCCGGGTTGGCATTGGTTTTGGATAGCATAGCACATTTAGCGCATTAGTGTTCTAGCGGGATTTGTGGCAGTTTTTGGGGAAAGTTTTAGCGCTTGGGCAGAACTTGGCGGCGCAGGGGCGAATGCGAGATGCGGACGGGCGCGGGGGTTTGGGCGCGAAATTGCCCTGTTATCGGGGGGCGGGCGCGTGTACAATGGGTGGATATTGCTTTTTCTGCGCGCCGAATTTCGCTTGTGCATAGCCGCGTTTGCGGGGTTTTGGTTGCGGCGAGAGGGCGGGCGCGGAGTTCCAAGATTTCAAGAGCGGGACGGGGTTGTATTGGTTATATCAACAGCGGATAGGCGAATTTCGGCGGGTGCGCGAAACGGCGCGGGGGTTGGCGGTAGGGCGGCGATTCGGGCGCGCAATCTGGTGAAGAAGTACGGCGATTTCACGGCGGTGAACGGGATAAGCTTCGATATACGGGAGGGGGAGTGCTTTGGGTTTCTGGGGCCAAACGGCGCGGGCAAGACTTCTACGATGAAGATGCTGGCGTGCGTGTCGCCGGCGAGCGGGGGGGAGCTTGTGGTGGACGGGATGGATGTGCGGCGGGAGCAGCGGGCGATAAAGCTTTCGCTGGGGATAGTGTCGCAGGCGGATAGCCTGGATCCGGATTTGAGCGTGTTCCAAAACCTGTACGCCTACGGGCGGTATTTCAATATGCCGCGCGCGCTGATACGGGAGCGGGCGCGCGAGACGCTGGCGCTGTTTCAGCTGGAGGATAAGGCGCATAACGCGGTGGATGAGCTGTCGGGCGGGATGCGGCGGCGGCTGCTGATAGCGCGGGCGATGCTGCACAATCCGCGCATACTTGTGCTGGATGAGCCGACAACGGGGCTTGATCCGCAGGCGCGGCTGCTGGTGTGGGAAAAGCTGGTGATGCTGAAGGGGCAGGGCATTACGATTCTGCTGACTACGCATTACATGGACGAGGCGGAGCATCTGTGCGATAGGCTTGTGGTGATAGACAACGGGAACATCCTGGTGGACGGCGCGCCGGGGGCGCTGATAAGCGAGCATGTTGGGGATAATGTGGTGGAGCTGCGGATCAATCCGGCGCATATGGCGGGGATGGTCAAGCGGCTGGAGGGCAGGGGGATGGAGTTCGAGTACGGCGGGGATTCGCTGTACTTTTATGGGGACAACGGCGCGGGCTTGCGGGATGACAGCAGCCTGAACGGGTATCGGATAATAGATAGGCCGGGCAATTTGGAAGACCTGTTTCTGCGGCTGACGGGGAGGGGGCTGCGGGAGGGGTAGGGGGCGTGTGGGCAGGTGGCAGGGTTGTCAATCGCCGCTTTGCCATTGAGCGGTCGGCTATGGCTAGGCGCAAGCGGGATGGCGGCGGCGCATCGGATATATCAAGGCAAGCAAGGGCGCGAGGGCTAGGCGCGGGCGGGCATAGTGCATAGGCTTTAAGGGCGGCCCCGGCTTATGGCGGCTTATCCTGGATTATCCTGGGCCGGCGCGTCAGGGCATAGACAAGGCGGGCATAGGGCTTATCCTGGCCGGCGCGTCAAAGTAGTCAAGATATAGCAGAGATATAGAGAGAGGGATGCGAATGGCGCTATCGGCGATTCCGTATGTTCAGCGAACTCCGATATGGGGCGGGTTTCGGGTGTGGCAGCGCAACCGCGACGCTTTTCTGCGCGGGTGGCATTTGGAGATAGGCGGGCTTATCGTAGAGCCTTTCGTGATGCTAATCGCGGTCGGGTTCGGGCTGGGCGCGTACATATCCAATCTGGGCGAGGGCGTGAGCTATCCGCACTTCTTGGCGCCGGGGGTGATAGCGTCTTTCGCAATGTTTCACGCCACATTTGACAGCACATACGGCGCGTATATGCGAATGGAGTCGCATCACATATACGAGTCCATACTCTTCACGCCGCTGGGGCCTGAGGACATAGTGATGGGCGAGGTATTGTGGGGGGCTACGCGGGCGCTGATGTCGGCGACGGCGGTGTTGGCGGTGGCGATGGGGTTTGGGCTGATAAGCTCGCCTTGGGCGCTGCTGACGCTGCCGGTGGCGTATCTGATAGGGCTGACATTCGCGGCGAATGCGATGGTGGCGACGTCCACGATAAAGACGATTGGCGCGATGAACAACTATTTCACGCTGTTCATTTTGCCGATGTTCTGGGTGAGCGGGGTGTTTTTCCCGCTGGAGCGGCTGCCGGGGATAGTGCAGAACTTGTCGTGGGTTCTGCCGCTGACGCCGGCGGCGGCGCTGGTTCGGGGGTTGGCGGCGGGCGAGCTGACGCCGTGGATGCTGGCGTGGGCGGCGGAGCTGGTTGGGTTTCTGGTGGCATCGCTGTGGCTGGCGTCGTATTTTATGCGGCGGCGGTTGATTAAGTAGAGTGGGGATACGGCGTGAGCGAAACGGGGTTTGCGGTAGAGATTAGGGCGGCGGTTGCGGATGAGTTGCCGCTGCTGGAGGCGCATCTGGATCCGGAGCGGCTGGCGGGCAGGCACGCGGAGCGGCTGGCGCAGCAGCGGCGGGGCGAGCTGACATATCTGGTAGCGTGGCGTTGCGGGCTGCCGATTGGTCACGGGATGGCGCGCTGGACGGGGACGCGGGATGAGCCGGTCGCGTCGCGGCTGACGGGCTGCGCGCATATAGAGGACTTGTTTGTGGCGCCGCGCTATCGCTCGCGGGGCGTGGGATCGCGGATCCTGGCGCGCGCCGAGCGTTTGGCGCAGGAGCGCGGTTTCAGGCAAATCGGGCTGGCGGTGGGGATAGACAATCCGCGCGCGCGGGCGCTGTATGAGCGGGGCGGGTATGCGGACGCGGGGTTCGGGGCGTTTGAGATAGGGGGGACGTATCAGAATAGGCGCGGGGAGGTGCGGCGGTGGGGGGAGGTGTGCGTGTATTTGGTGAAGGAGGTGGGGGAGTGATGGTGTGGTAAGGGGAATGTGATGGGGGAAAGCGCGGGACGTAGGCGGCGGCGTTTCCATTCAGGTGGTTATGTGTATCTACGGCGGTAGCCGGTTGGATGGCTTTGCCGTATCCGCTTACTTTGTCAGTTTGACGGCAACTTGCTAAACTCTCAAAGCCATCCAATTAGGTAGAAACGCTACCAAGCGATACATAGGCGCATCGGAGCTAACTATGGTTGCTATCAAAACATTCGCATCGGCGCGGCGGCTTAACGGGGTTGCGGCGCGGGAATATCCCGACTGGAGTTTCATTCCCGAACCCGAACCCGTTGAGGATTTTATGCGGCAAGAGCGGACGCTGTTTCGCATCGCGCATATCTTGATGTCGCGCTACAAGCATCGCCCGGACGCGCTTGTATCGGGCGGGCGCGGGTATATCTGCTACGACCGCGCGGATGCGGACGCGATGCAAGCGCCGGACTGCATGGCGGCTTTCGGGGTGGACGCCGCCGCAATACGCAAGAGGGGCGGCTATCTGATATGGGAAGTGGGCAAGCCGCCGGATGTTGTGATGGAGATTGCGACGCCGATTACTAAGGACATAGACTTGCATTACAAGCGGGCGCTGTATGAGGAGTTGGGGATAGGCGAGTATTGGCGGTTGGATGAGACGGGCGGCGACTTGTACGGGGAGCCGCTTGTGGGGGAGTATCTGGCGGATGGGGAGTATAGGCGGTATGGGTTGCGTCAGGATGCGGCCGGGCGGGTTTGGGGGCGCAGCGAGGCGCTGGGGCTGGACTTGTATTGGGATGGCGAGTTGCGGCGGTTTGGGATATACGATCCGGTTGCGGGCTACGATTATCTTGACCCTGAGGATGCGCGGCGCGTGATTGAGGCGCAGCGGCGGCGGCTTGGGATATACGATCCGGCTGCGGGCTACGATTATCTTGACCCTGAGGATGCGCGGCGCGTGATTATGGCGCAAGCGGCGCGTCTTTGAATATATGCGGTGGCAACGGGAACGTCTTGCGCTGGAGGCGCGCATCGCGGAGCTGGAGCGGCAGCAGCGGCAAGGGCAAGAGTAGCGCAAGCGCCGCGTAACCGCATTGCCGCCATTATCCAGCGCCGATAACGCGGGCAATGCGCTTGCGGGGCAGTGCGCCCCGCGAAATTGTTGACATTGCCCTAACCGATTGGCTAATCTTATTCATAGCGAAAATTCGGATATGGTCAAAGGCTACGACGGAGACGAGTACTAGGCAGCATCCGGCACAGCGAGTCCGGCTATGGTGAGAGCGGACGCCTAGGGTGCCCTGTGGAATATCCCTCCTGAGCCGCGCATCGAAAAATTCTGTCCAAGCGTCCAAGCGTATAAATGTCAATGTGGCAAGCCCGGCAAATCGCGGCAGGTTAGGCGCGGTTTGGGTTGCGGGTTACGCGAGGCGGCGGATTTGAGTAGGCTGCGACGCAGTCGCCCGGCGTTAGGAGGGCGGGGGTGTGAACACGCATCCCAATGAGCGCTCCGGCTATGCGCGCATCGCGCAATGCCGGGGAATCAAGGGTGGTACCGCGGATCGTTAGCGCATTAGCCGACGCCCGTCCCTACATCGGTTGGGGGCGGGCGTTTCGCGTTGCGGGCGCAACGCATCTCGTTGGGCGCGTTAATGCCGCCAAAGCCAAGCGGCGAGGATGATGTCGCTATATCGCACAAAAGCATATACAAGAGGAGCGTATATCAGGATGCCTAATGTATCTAATGTGTATCTGTATGACACTACGCTGCGGGATGGCGCGCAGGGGGAGGGCATATCGCTGTCGGTGGAGGATAAGCTTGCCGTCTGCCGCAAGTTGGATGAGCTGGGGGTGCATTTCATAGAGGGGGGATGGCCCGGATCCAATCCGCGCGACGCGGAGTTTTTTGAGCGCGCCAAGTCGCTGCGGCTGCGACATGCCACGCTGACGGCTTTCGGCAGCACGCGCCACGCCAATATCAGCGCGGCGGACGACGCCAATCTCGCCGCGCTGCTCGCCGCCGAGACCGATGTGACGACGCTTGTGGGCAAGTGCTGGGATCTGCATGTGGAGCGCGTGCTGGAGACCTCTCTGGAAGAAAACCTCGCTATGATTTCGGATTCGGTGGCGTTTTTGACGGAGCGCGGCAGGCGGGTGTTCTTTGACGCCGAACACTACTTTGACGGCTATAAGGCAAACGCGGAGTACGCGCTGCAGGCGGTTCGCGCGGCGGCGCTGGCGGGCGCGGAGTGCGTGGTGCTGTGCGATACCAACGGCGGCGCGCTGCCGCACGAAATCGCCGCGATTGTGGCAGAAACAAGGCGGCATACCGACGCGCCGCTGGGCATCCACACGCACAACGACGCGGATATGGCGGTGGCGAGCGCCATCGCGGCGGTGCAGGCGGGCTGCGAGCAGGTTCAAGGCACAATGAACGGCTACGGCGAGCGCTGCGGCAACGCCAATATGGTTTCGCTCATCGCCAATCTCAAGCTGAAACTGGGCGTGGACTGCGTATCGGACGCGCAATTGGCGGCGCTGACTGAGGCGAGCCGCTATGTCGCCGAAGTCGCCAATATGCCGCAGGCGTCCTCGCAGCCGTATGTGGGCGGCAGCGCATTCGCGCACAAGGGCGGGCTGCACGCGGCGGCGGTGTCCAAAGTAGAGCATAGTTATCAGCACATCCCGCCGCAGAACATCGGCAACGGCAACCGCGTGCTGGTGTCGGACTTGTCGGGCAGGGGCAATATCCTGTGGAAGGCGCGCGAGATGTGTCCGGACGCCGAGCTGACGAAAGCGCAGGCGCGGCAGTTGCTGGAGCGCATAAAGCTGCTGGAAAGCCGCGGGTTCCAGTATGAGGGCGCCGAGGCGTCGTTTGAGCTGCTAGTGCGGCGGATGCAGGACGGCTATGAGCCGCCATTTGAGCTTGTGGACTTCGTGTCTATGGTTGAAAAGCGCTCTCATTCTCACGCTCATTCCAACTCGCATTATCCTCAGGGGCATAGCGGGCATAACGGGCGCAACGGGCATAGCGGGGATAACGGCAATAACGGCTATGTCAATGGCGGCGCGGCGGACGTTGCCGATGACGACATATCCTCTCAAGTGATGCTGAAAGTGCGCGTGGGCGGCGAAGTGATGCACACGGCGGCGGAGGGCAATGGGCCGGTGAACGCGCTTGACCACGCATTGCGAAAGGCGCTGGAGCAGTTCTACCCCAACCTGCGCGAAGTGCGCTTGATGGACTACAAGGTTCGCGTGGTGGATCAGGGCAGGGGAACCGGCTCGGTGGTGCGCGCGCTGATAGAGTCCACCGACGGGCGCGGCGTTTGGCGCACCGTGGGTTCATCCGAAAACATCATAGAGGCGAGCTGGCTGGCGCTGGCGGATAGCCTGGAGTATTGGCTGGCGAGGGCGGGGGCGGGAGTGGGCAAGGCGGGCGAAGAGGCGGCGGATGCGGTGGGTGTTGGGGGATAAGTAGGCAAGGTTCGGTTAGTGCTGACAGGGCGGCAAGTTGGGCTGATAGGGCGGGATGCGTTGCCGTCGGGATGCGTTTGCCGTTGCCGTCGTGTTGATGCCGCGAATGGCATTGCCGTCGGGATGCGCTTTGCCGTTGCTGTTGTATTCCCGCCGCGCGTTGGCTTTGGCGCAATCGCACGCCTTGCCAATGCTCTTATCAATCGCTTTGCTGGCTGTGATGCCGCTCGGCGCGTCTATTGGCAACGCCTATGCTGATATGCCGCGCGGCGCAGCCATTGGCAACGCCTATGCCTAAAAGGGAAAGGCGCTGTTCGCATATCTTGTATCGCCTAGTCCTCGCCGCCGCATCCGCATAATCGCCCTTGTGCAACCGCATCCTCGCGCAATCGCATCCGCACAAGCGCTGCCTCATAGACGCCAACATAACCGCCAACTCGCCCCGCCGCGCGGTCGTTGGGCGCATTATCAAAATCCGCCTAACATTCCGGCTGAGAAACAATTCAGCGTTCTAAGTTCGTATTTTGTGTTGCCTTTGGATGCTTGCGGTCGTAAGATTGAAAGGTAGCGCTTGATGCTTGGGCAAGCAGCACGGGCATTGAGCGCGCCGCGCTAGTTGGCAGGCTACTTCTTTAAGCGGCGCTGCCCCGCGCAAGCGGAAAGGAGTTAGGCTTGAACAGAGTAGTTGCGGGGATTGTGGCTGTGGTGGCGGTCGCCGCTATCGCTATCGGGGTTGCGCTGTTTTTCATTCTGCGCGATGACGATGATGACGGCGCGCGCGCGGTGGTTCCCATAAGCGCCGCGCCGTTGGTGAGGGCGGACGCGGTGGTTATGCCCGCGCAGGGCGTAAGGCTGAGCATGCCCAAAGCGGGGGTTGTGAGCGAAGTGCTGGTGTCGGCAAACGATAGCGTAGCGGCGGGGCAGACGCTGGCGCGGCTGGACAACGAGGCGGCGCTGGTCGGGGTTGAAAAGGCTGAGACGGCGCTGGCGGCTGCAGTGGCAGACCTGGATTCGCTTGAGGCGGCGATTGCGAAAGAGCGCGAGCTTGACGACGATTCCCGCCCGCTAAGGCTTGAGCAGGCGCGGTTCGCCTTGCAAGAGGCGGATGAGCGCTATCTGCATCTTTCGGGCGCGTATCGCAGCGGCAGGGAAGAGCCAAGCGCGAATGGCGCGATGATGGAGGCGGAGTTCATCGCCGCCATCGCGGACGCTGAGATTGCGGTTCGGGACGCCGAAGAGGCGCTGCTCGCGGCGATGGGCGTGGCGGGCACGGAGGACATCCCGCAGACCGCGGCGAGCGCCGCCAATGTCGCCGCGCGGGACGCCAAAATCGCCGCGCTGAGGCTGTCCATATTCGATATGGAATCCGCCTTGGAAGACGCCGAGGATGAGGCGGATATGCGCCGCGACGCCGAAGAGCGCGTAGCTGTCGCCAACGCGCTGCTGATGAGCGCGGAGCGGCAGGTGGATGCCGTGAATCTGCAAGCCGAAGAGGACGGCCGGCTAATCCAAGACGCCTACGACGAGGCGCTGCTGGATTGGCGGATGGTTCACAGCCGCTATCTTGGCATCACGCTGACTGACGATGAACTTCTGATAGATCCGGACACTCTGTTCAGCGTTTGGGGCGTGGACTTGGAGGCGCTGTTTGACCCGCGCAGCCAGCCGCTGATGACCGCGCAGTTCGCGGACGACCCGGCTACGCGCTGGGATGAGCTGAAGTTGTTCGCGTGGCTGCGGCTGCACGCCGGCCCAAGCGCGATTATGGCTACCTGCGAGGGCGTGGATTTGCCCAAAGCGATAGGCTGCATGCAGCGCGAGTTTGACGACGCGTGGTCGGCGATTACGGCGGCGCGGGAAGATATGATGTCGCATGAGCTGAAGTCCGCCAACGCGCTTGCCGCCGCCAGGAACGGCGTGATTAACGCGGAGCAGGCGCTGCGGGACGCCGAGCGCGCGCTTGAGCTTGTGCCGGACGGCCGGCAAGAAGTTGACGCCGAGCGCGTCGAATCGGACATAGACGCCGCCAACGCCGCGCTCGCGGAGCTGCTGGACTTCCCGGACGCCGTCAAGGTGGCGCAGGCGGAGGCAAAGCTTGACGCGGCAAACGCGGCGCTGGAGGCGCTGCTGCCGGACGCCGACGAGATCGCGCTTGCGATGCAGCGTTTGGAGAGCGCCGAACTTGAGGTGGAAAAGCTTGAGCGCGGCAGGGATCCGCTTGACGAAGAGCGGCGGGAGTCGCGGCTTGAGGCGGCGGCTTATCGGGTCGCGCTTGCGGAGGCGAATGTTGAAACGGCGCTGATGGCGCTGGAGGACACCGAGCTGCTCGCGCCATTCGCGGGGCTTATCGTGGCGGTCAACATAGACGCGGGCGAAGAGGTCGCGCCGCGCCAGGTGGTAGTCGGGCTCGCCGATGTATCCGCGTGGGAGCTGCACACCGAAGACTTGGACGAGCTCAGCGTGGTGAACCTGTCGGAGGGCGACATAGTGCAAGTGCGCTTTGACGCGCTGCCAGACCTGAACATGGCGGGCAGCGTAGAGCGCATCAGCGCATTCGGAGAGGCGCGTCAGGGTGCGGTTACCTATACGGCTGAGATACGGCTTAGCGGCAGCGATCCGCGGTTGCGGATGGGGATGACGGCGTCGGTGAGCAAGTAGGGGGGATGCCGCCGAGGTTGACGGCGTGATGCGGCGAGGGTGATGCAGGCGGATGCGTGGGATGCTTAGGCGCAGTGAACGGGAATAGCGAACCCGCCGGTTGCGATGGCCGGCGGGTTTGTTGCGCGTGGGCGGAGTGTGGGTGGCGGGATGTAGGGAGGGTTAGGCGAGTGATGATTTGTTTGGGATGTTGTTAGTTGTTGGTAGGTCGGGCGTCAGCTATCGGTCAGCACGACTTGGATATTGCCGTCATCGGCGGCTTGCTTGTAGCGGCTAGAGATGCGGTAGCCGAAAAGCATCGGCGCCACTTCTTCGTGTGGATAGACCTTGCGGAGCGCGACGGCGGATCTTTCGACGCGTTCAATATCATCGTCGTCAAGCGTTCCGGACGCCTCTACTACGAACCACAGAGTCGCCCCGTCCGACTTGCGGCGGGCGCGAATGACAAGATCCGTTTCTCTGAGCCTAAACGCCTCTTCGTGATGAATGGATCCGTCATCTTCGGCGTCGCTTATCGCATCCTCAAACGCATCTCGCCTGTAGTCTTTGGCGGCGCCATGCTCGCCCCAAAAGGGATAGACCCTGTTAGCCTTGTAAATGTGGCCTATGTATGGGACAAGCTTGTCGGCGGCCTTGCGCTCAACCCATTCGCCCCACATGCTGTCGGAGTGCCTTTTGACATCGCGCAACGAGGTCTCGATGTTGTCCATGCGCGTATCCATGCGGTCAAGGCGGGCGTCGATCTGGTTCTGCTTATCCACAACTTGCTCCAACAAGGCGGCCATCCGTTTCTGGGTAGCCTCAACTTCCGCAAGCCGCGCCTCATGCTGCTCCTGCCGCGCCTCCAGCGCATCAAGCCGCGCCAAAACCTGCTCCAACAAGTCAGCCACCTGTTTCTGGGTAGCCTCTATGGCCGCAAGCCGCGTCTCATGCTGATCCTGCCGCTCCTCCAACGCATCAAGCCGCGCCGCAACTTGCTTTAACAAGGCGGCCATCTGCTGCTGGGTAGATTCTACTGCCGCGAGCCGCTCGTCCATCCGGCGCATAAGCGCGGGGATTTCCAGAAACTCGTCGCCCAGAACCCAACGCCTGACGGCGATGCGGAATTCTTCGTTGCTCTCAAGCAGGTTGAGCAGGTCTTCGGTGGAGTTTATTGTGGGCATCAGGATTTCTCCGCTACCACTATTTGGTTGCGCCTTTGCATTATAGCATAGATCGGCAAGTGGTGAGAGGGGTGTAGCAGACGACCGGGCATTAGTCCGCCCGCCGCTCGCCGCTCCCGCCCAGGCTCTCGTCCAGGATCTCCAGCAAGTCTTTCGCCTGCCGGCTATCCTGGCGCTCTTTCGTCCCTATCCCCTCTTCGAACATTTGGAGGCAGAAGGGGCAGGATACGCCTACGGCGTCGGCGCCGGTTTCTAGGTACTGGTCGGTGCGGACGTGGTTGACGCGGGGGCCGCGGCTTTCTTCTATCCACATGTGGCCGCCGCCCGCGCCGCAGCAGAATCCCCGCTCGCGGCAGCGTTCCATTTCTACCAGTTTCAAGCCGGGGATCGCGGCGGCTATGCTGCGGGGCTGGTCGTAGATGCCGTTGTGACGCCCCAAGTAGCAGGAGTCGTGGTAGGCGAGCGTTGTGTTTATTTCTACCAACGGCTTGATGCGGCCGTCGGCGATTAGCTCAGCTACGAATTCGCTGTAGTGCAGCACTTGGTATTCGCCGCCGAGGTGGGGGTATTCGTTTTTGATGGCGTTGAAGCAGTGGGGGCAGATGGTTACGATTTTCTTGACATTGTAGCCGTTTAGGGTTTGGATGTTCTGCTCCGCCATAATTTGGTAGAGGTATTCGTTGCCCATGCGCCGCGCGGGGTCGCCTGTGCAGTTTTCTTCGCTGCCGAGTATGGCGAAGTCCACGCCGGCGCGCGTCAGCACGGACGCCATTGCGCGGGCGACGCTCTGGCTGCGCTGCTCTAGCGCGGCGGTGCAGCCGACCCAAAACAGGATTTCGGCGCCGGGATGCTCGGAAAGCGTCTTGACGCCAAGCCCGTCCGCCCAGTCGGTTCGCGTGTAGGTCGTGCCGCGCCAGGGGTGGCCGCGCTGTTCCATGCTGAGCAGCGCGTTCATCGCGGTTTCGGGCATCTCCGCCTTTTCCATCACAAGGTAGCGGCGCATATCCACGATGCTGCTGATGTGTTCCACGCCCACCGGACACTCTTCCACGCACGCGCCGCAGGTGAGGCAGTCCCAGAGCGCCTCTTCCTGAATCCAGCGTCCTATGAGGGGCTTTTCGTCCTGAGGGTCTTCACCCGCGATTATGCCGGGGCCGGTTTCAAGCGTGTGTTCTTTCAGGTTTTCTACGATGTGCATCGGGGATAGGATTTTGCCGCTGATGTTGGCGGGGCAGTTGTCGGTGCAGCGCCCGCAGACGGCGCAGGCGTAGCCGTCCAGCAATTGCCGCTGAGTGAAGTCCTGCACGCGGTAAGCGCCGAACACCTCGGCGGTCTCAAGGTCGGCGGGCGTTGACAGCGTTCCGCGCGCCTCAAGCGAGCGCGTGAAGAAGTTGATGGGCGCGCCGACTAGGTGCATATGCTTGGATAGCGGGATGTAGATGGCGAAGCCTAGGATGATGAGCAGATGCGCCCACCAGAACACGCCTTGCAGCGCGTTGGCGGCGTCCGGGCTGATTGCGCCGGTGAGCAGCCTGCCTATCGCGCCGCCAACGGGCGCGGATGCGTGAACGCCGGAGCCGCCCGCCGCCACATAGAACGCCTCCGTCAGCAATGTGCATATCATCAGCAGCGCTATGAGCGCGAGGATGATGGCGGATTCTTTCTTTTGGGTGAGGTCGTATGACAGGCGGTTGGGCGTGAGCGCCCAGCGGCGCAGGGCGGCCCACGCGAGGACGGCTAGGAATATCACGGCGAGGATGTCCAGGTAGGCGGTGAATACGCGGACGCCGGTATCGGTGAGGATGCGCGTGGACAGCGGATGCCAGATGGAGTCGCCGAAGATGAAGAGGATGTAGCTGAGGGAGAATGACAGGAATCCCCAAAAGATAAAGAAGTGCGCCAAGCCCGCGCGGTCGCGGCGGATGCTGACGCGCTGCAATACCTTGCGCTGGCCGAATATGAACGGCAGCGCGCCGAAGAGCCTGTGCAGCGGCCGGTCAAAGCGGCCGGCGGGCTTGCCCAGCAGCACAAGCCGGAAGACGCGTTGGTATAGGAAGTAGGCGGCGGCGGCAAAGGCGGCTATGGACAGGGCATAGACGCCTGCCCAAGTGGGGATTGCTCCGAACAGGCTGTCAGGGGGAACCATTGGCGACTCCAAAGGCGCGGGCGCGTTGGGCGCAGGCGCGGGTTGCGCGCGCGAAAGCGGCAAGGGGGAGTTTATCACAGCGGTTCGGGGCAAGCCAAACGGGGGGAGTGGCAATGGCGCGGGAAGGGGATTTAGAACGGGTTGGGTTGGTTTGGGTCGTAGATGGGGCGCAGGCTGGCGGGGTTGACTAGGATGACGCGGACGCCGTTTTGGTCGGCGATTTCCTGGTTTGCGCCGTCAATGCGAAAGCCATATACGACGGCGACGGTTTCTTCGCCGAGAACCTTGTCTAGGATGGCGGCGCCGTCGCGGACGGAGATGATGTCGTCGTGTTTGATGGCGCTGGCGGCTTGGGCGGCTATCCACACGGGTTCGCGGCTGCCGCGGCGGCGGGATAGGCCGACGATGTCTAGGCGATATATGAGCTGTTCGTCTTCAAAGGTGATGACGCCTTGGTCGGCGGCGTCTTCTAGGCGGTCGTGGAATGGGTGGCTCGTCCTGCCTAATGCGCCGATGGAGCCGTAGCGGTCGGCGCTCACTACCGTGACGTGGCGCACGCCTAGGTCGCCGCTCATGCGCCCGACCATTCTTGCCGTCAGCAATATCTCAAGCCTGTCGCCCCAAAGAGTGGCGACCTGATCTCTGACGGGGCGCATATTTTCCATAAACGCCTCGGTTCGCGCCATAAACCGCTGCGTTTCGTGTACGAAGACGCGCATTTCCTGCTGGAAGGCGCGCATTTCTTGGACGAAGGCGCGCATTTCGTTTTCGAAGGCGGCGTGCTTTTCGGGGAGTTCCAGCAGCTCTTTTGTGAGGATGCGAGCGCGTATCGCCTCGAGCAGGTCGGGGTTTTGGTCGAGTATGTGGACGAGTTCTTCGGCGGTGGTGAAGGTGGTCATTGTGGCTCCTTGGTTCACTATAGTATAGCACAGCGCGGCGGGGGTGGGTTGGCGATCAGGGATCGGCGGGTTATCGCGTGGCGGATGGGGCAACGCAAATTGGCAAACCAATCCGCTCTATCTCATCGTCGCCCAAAGGCGCGCGCAAGGATGTGGGGATGCAACCCGCAAGCCGATTGCCGTGGAGGCGCAACTCATTGATGTTGGGAAGGTTGCCTAGTTCCGTGGGTATCTCGCCCGCCAGTTGATTGTCGTTGAGACGCATGTCATTGAGATGGGCAAAGTCGCCCAATTCCGAAGGTATCTCGCCGGTTAGGTGATTGTTGGAAAGACGCAAATTCCTGAGATTGGCAAGATTGCCCAACTTCGGGGGTATTGCGCCCGTCAATGCGTTGTCGCTGAGCAACAACTCTTGCAGATTGGCAAGATTGCCCAGTTCCGGCGGTATCTCGCCGGTTAGTTGATTGTCGTTGAGATGCAAATAATTGAGGCGGGCAAAGTCGCCCAGCCACGTGGGGATCGCGCCCGTCATCTGGTTGCCGGATAAATTCAATGCCCATAGGTTGGCAAGGTTGCCCAAATCTGGGGGTATCGCGCCCGTTAATTGATTTGCGGCGAGATCCAAAGCCGTGAGATTGGCAAGGCTGCCTAGTTCCGGTGGGATCGCGCCGATCAGTTGGTTGTCGCTGATCAACAGAGTATTGAGATTGGCAAGGTTACCTAGTTCCGGGGGTATCGCGCCGGTCAATTGATTGTTGAATAGCCACAACTCCCATAGGTTAGTAAGGTTGCTCAACTCAGAGGGTATCTCGCCCGTCAGTTGGTTGGCGTGGATGCGCCAATCCCTGAGATTGAGAAGGTTGCCAAACTCTGAGGGTATCGCTCCGGTCAATTGATTGTTGTCGAGCCACAAATACTCGAGATTGGATAGGCTGCCCAGTTCCGGGGATATATCGCCCGTTAGTTGATTTGCGGCGAGATCCAAAGCCGTGAGATTGGCAAGGTTGCCTAGTTCCGGGGGTATCTCGCCCGTCAGTTGATTGTTGTAGAGATACAAGACCGTGAGATTGTCGAGGTTGCCTAGTTCCGGGGGTATCTCGCCTTTCAGCCAGATGTTGATGGCGAGGCTCAAAAACTTGAGATTTGGGAGGTTGCCCAACTCAGAGGGTATCTCGCCCGACAAGTTACGGTGATCCAATAGCAAATGATACACGCCGTCGTTGTCTATGGTTACGCCGTCCCAATGGCTGATGTGAATGTGCGGCGCCCAGTTCATCCTGCGGGCCCAATCGCTTGATCCTTCGAGCGTGGGCTTTGCGGCGAGCAGGACAGCGCAGTCGGACACGAGGCGGGGGTTGCTTTCAGGGCTTATCACGACGATGCCGTTGGAGCATTGCTCGGTGAACCAGCGCGCGGCAGAGGCGGACGCGGGCGGAGCTAGCGATGGCGGGGGCGCGGCGATTGGCTCATCGCAGAACGGCAAGCGGAACAATCCACTCAATTCTATAATCAGTTCTATCTCCTCGTTGCCCAAAGGCGCGCGCAGGGATGCAGGGATACATCCAAAAAACCACCAGTTGGCGTGGATACGCAACTGCTGTAGGTTGGGGATGTCGCCCAATTCAGGGGGTATCTCGCTCTCCAGCCGATTGTTGTTGAGGGTCAGATAGTTGAGGTTGGCAAGGTTGCCCAGTTCCGGGGGTATTTCGCCGGTCAACTTGTTGTGGGATAGATGCAATTCAACGAGATTGGGAAGGTTGCCCAGCGCCGCCGGTATCGCGCCATTCAGTCCGTATCCGTCCAGCGCCAACCGGGACACGCGGTTGTTGTCTATGGCTATGCCGTCCCAATCGGTAATGGCAATATCGGCTGACCAGTTTAGGTTGCCGCTCTCGCCTTGTAGCGTGGGCTTTGCGGCGAGCAAGGCGGCGCAGTCGGATACAAGTCCGGGGTTGCGATCCGGGTTTGGCACAACGATGGCGTTGGAGCAGGGCGCGTTGGATGTGGGCGGCGTGGGCGTGGATGTGGCGGATGGCGCGGGCGCGGGCGCGGGCGTGGGCAGCGCGGGCGTGGGCGTGGTAGTTGGCATAGACGTTGGCGGCGCGGATGTGGACGTGGGTATGAACGACGCAGGCGTGGGCGTGGTGGGCGCGGGCGTAGCGTCGGGCGCAGGCGTGATAGTTGGGGCGGGTGTGATTGCGGTCATGGGTGTAGCGGTAGGCGCGGGCGTAGCGGCGGCCGCTGTTGTGATGGCAAGCGCGGGCGTAGCGGCGGGCGCAGGCGTGGCGATTGGCGCGGGCGTGGGCGAGCATGCCGCCAGGAGTGAAGGCGATACTACTAACATCGCCGCAAATAGCGCCAGGTTGGTTGTTATTCTGATTGCGCGCTTGGACATAGTTCGTTGTTCACCGGCATTAGGGTAGTCATGTTCGCTTGCCAATTACGCTAGTCGGTCGAGATTGTAGCGGCTTGCAATGCCCTACGCAACGGCGCAAGCGGGGGACTGCGGATGCGCTGTTTTCATAGTAGTGCATTATAGCGCACTTGCGCGGGTGGGATCGGCTAGGGGCGGAATAGGAGGAGGATTGCGAAGGCGGCGGCTATCCATAGGAGGAGGGCGGCTATGAGGGGGCGGTCGCTGAGGAGGAGTTTTTCGGGGTCTTCGCCTTTGTCGGAGGTGGACGCGAGGAGGATGTAGCGGAAGATGCCGAAGGCGACGAAGGGGATGGTTATCATCATGGCGTTGTTGGGGGGCAGGTTGGGCGCGGTGAAGGTGTAGAGGGAGTAGGCGATTAGCGCGGTGGCGGCGGCGATGTCTATGAGCTGGTTGAGGGATGCGAGGGTGTAGCCGCCGAGCGTGGCGCGCTGTTGGACGGCGAGGTCGCCGTTGGCGGCGAGCTGGCTGCGCCGCTTGACTAGCGCGAGCATTAGGGCGAACAATGCGGTGCATAGGTAGAGCCAAGGGGATATGGGGACTTGCATCAGGGCGGCGCCGGCGATGACGCGCAAGACCATGCCGCTGCTGATGACGAATATGTCCACTAGGACGATGCGTTTGAGGAGCAGGGTGTAGGCTATGTTGATGCCGGCGTATGTGGCGGCTACGAGGGCGAATTGGGGGGCGAGCAGGTATGCGCCGGCGAGGGCTATCGTGAATGAGAGGGCGGCGGCTGTCCAGGCTACGGGCAGGGGTAGGCGTCCGGACGCGACGGGGCGGTGGCGCTTGCGGGGGTGTAGGCGGTCGCTTGGGGCGTCTATGATGTCGTTGAGCAGATAGACGGCGGCGGCGAGCAGCTGGAATAGGATGAAGGCGAGGGTTAGGCGGGCGAGCAGGGTTGCGGCGGCGGGCAGGTCGCCGAGCGCCCACGCCTCGTTTAGGGTGAAGAAGAAGGCGGTGTAGATGACGAGGTTTTTGTACGCCTGCAGAGGGCGGGCGCTTTGGATGAGCGCTTTGGCGAGGGCGGTAGGGCGCAGAGGGCGGTGGGCGTGGTCGGGTGTGTTTGTCATGGTTTAATGGTATTGATATGGGTTATGAGATGGCAAGCAATTATGGGGCCGTGCGAGGGCCAAGCGGGGCAGAGGGCCGCCCTACCTTTTTCTAAAAAAGTAGCTCATCGCGCTCCCTATCACTCCCCCACACCCGCCCTACGCCGCCCCCACGCTCCCGCCACTTGTGTACGCCCCACCGATATGCAACACTAATACCACATCAAACAAGGCATGCCGCATCCCGCGCGCAGAGCGCCTATCGCGCGCAGGCGGCTGCCTTATCCTCGGCCCAGACGGGCTTTGAGTGTCCAATCGTAGGCAACGCATCTGCAAACGATAAGGACTGACAATACTATGAGGTCAATGAGGGGAAACTCACATAAGCGCATTGCCAAACTCAATATCAACGCCATAGCCGCGCCGCCGTTGCTGCTCGTCTTGGCAATCATCATCGCGGCGGCGCTCATCCAGGGCGACGCCCCCACAACCCACGCCCAGCAGCCCGGCGCCACCGCTACCGCTACGCCCGCGCCCGACGCCGGCGCCGCCTTCCCGCCGCCGGATGCCGCGCCCGCGCTCGGCAACCTAGACTCCATCCTGTCCCGGATAGTCGAGCGCGTGGAACAGGGCATATCCACCGCCGACAGCGCCGCCGCGGACGCGCCCGTCTCGCGCGGCAATTCGGTAGCCGTCACATTCCACACGCAGGGCGATCCCGCCGCGCTCGCCGCGTTTCTGCGCGCCAACGGCGGCGATCCGCGCGGCGCAGGCGTAGGCTATCTTGAGGCGTATGTCCCCATAACCCTGCTAGTCGCCGCGTCCGAGCGGCCCGGCGTCATTCGCGCGCAAGCCATTGTGCCGCCGCAATCCGCCACCGCGCCGCTATCGCCCGAAGACATCAGCGCGCCCGCCGGCAAGGGCAATGTGGTGAGCCAAGCCGTAGCGCTGCACGGCGCGGACGCATGGCATGCCGCCGGCTATACCGGCGCGGGCGTCAAGGTGGGCGTAATAGCCGCCGGATTCGCCGGCGCAACCGCGCTAACCGGCAGCGAACTGCCCGCCGCCAGCGCCATAGCCGCCCGCTGCTACACCGGCGTCAGCGGTTTCACATCCAACCTCGCCGACTGCCAAACAAACCACATCCAAGGCGCGATAGCCGCCGAATCGCTGCTGGACATCGCGCCCGACGCCTCGCTATATGTATCCAACCCGCAATCCCTCGCCGCATTCCGCGAGGCGGTTGATTGGATGGTCGGGCAAGGCGTTGCCGTCATAAACTTCCCCGGCGGCTGGAGCTGGGACGGCCCCGGCGACGGCGCATCCCCATTCCGCGACAGCCCGCTCCAAGCCGTGGACGCCGCTGTCAACGGCGGCGCGATATTCGTAACCGCCGCCGGCGACTTCCAAGGCTCCACATGGCTCGGCGCATGGTCAGACCCCGACGCCGACCGCATCCTAAACTTCGGCGCTAACACTGCCAGCACAGAGGCGCCCGCTCCCGACGAGCTCAACGGCGTATTCCTAGACGCCAACGAGCGCCTAATCGTCTTTCTGCGCTGGCAAGACAGATGGGGCGGCGCGTCAACCGACCTCAACCTAACCCTCTACAACGCCGACGGCGCTATCGCCGCGTCCGGCGCAACTCCTCAGACGGGCGAGGCGGCGCACGTCCCCATAGAGGCATTCTCATTCGTCGCCCCAGCCGACGGCATCTACAACATCGCGGTGAACATCGGCGAGGGCGATGCGCCGCCGCAATGGGCGCAGCTGCAAGCGTTCACGCGCCAAGCCCTGACATTCCCAAGCGAGGGCGGCTCAATCGGCAACCCCGCCGAGAGCGCCAACCCCGGCATGCTCGCAGTTGGCGCGGCGCGCTACTGGGATGCGACCGCAATCGCGGCGTCAAGCGGGCGCGGCCCAACGCCCGACGGCAGAACCAAGCCCGACATCACAGCCGCCGACTGCGCCCAAGTAGCCGCCATCCAAGCCACAAACCTGTCCAACGGGCGGCAGTGCTGGTACTCAGGCACAGGCCAGGCGGCGGCGCATGTGGCGGGCTTGGCGGCGCTAGTCAAGCAGCGCTTCCCGAACTACGCGCCCGCGCAAATCGCAGCCTACCTAACAACAAACGCCCAGCCGCGCGGCGCAAAGCCCAACAACGCATGGGGACACGGGTTCGCCGTCCTGCCCGCGCCGCCCATAGCCGACCGCGTAACCGCCCTTGAGCGCCAAAACGATATGATCCTGCAACTGCTGCAAAACCTGCAATCCCTAATCCAAGCCCTAACCAACCGCATAGCCGCGCTTGAGGGCGGCGGCGCTCCCATACCCACGCCCACCGCGACCGCAACCCCCACCGCCACGCCATCCCCCACGCCCACAAGCGTCCCCGGCACGGATCCCCCGCCTACGCCCATAACCGGCGACGCCTGCATCCAACCCATAACCCCCGGCGCAACCGCCGGCGCTTGGACAACGGCATGCGTCACCGCCAACGCCCCCGACGACAACACATACTACGCCAAATTCTACACATTCACCTTGGACGCGCGCGCTGAGGTATCAATCACCCTATTCGCCACAACCCCCACCTACCTATACCTGCTATCCGGCGCGGGAACGGGCGGCGGCGTAGAGCAAGAGGCTGGCGATCCCCCGTCGCCCACAACTACGCTAACCGCAACCCTATTGCCGGGCAGCTACACCATCGAGGCAACAACCTACAATCCCGAAACCACCGGCGACTTCACCATTGAGCTGACAATCGCGCCGTAGCCCAACAATCCGCCGGCATACACCTAATCCAGGGGCATACATATTTTTGTATGCCCCTGCTATTCCCTCTGACTAGCAACAATCAACAAACCTACCCTGAGCTCGCCCACCCAAAATTTTGCCTACTTTTTATAAAAAGTTGCGGCCCTTACGCTTGCCCCAATCCTGCGCGGTAGCGTTTCCATTCAGGTGGTTCAGGTCAGGACGCCGCGCAAATTCAGCAGAACTAGCGGGTTGTGGACTGTGTCCAAGCCGTACCCGTCCGCTGTGCGCCCGTATCTCACGGTTGAACCCTTCCAACGGCGATGGCGCGCGGTATCTCGACTCGCACGTCCGCAGATGCGTTAGCCCTTTTCGCAATGCTGTGCGGTTGGCTGCGTGGATGTGGCAGGCTTTGGCGTCGGGTATGTCGCCTTTGATGAATTCCATAAGGGGAATTTTCAAAGATGGGGCGTTTCGGGATACAATAGGCGGTAGGGTAGTTCAGATAGCGGAGGGTTTTGTATGGCTGACGGGAATTCGGTGGGGGCACTGGCGGGGGTTAGGGTGGTGGATTTTTCGCGGATTTGGGCGGGGCCGCATGCTACTAAGCTGCTGGCGGATATGGGGGCGGAGGTGATTAAGGTGGAGTCGGTGAAGGCCTGGGATCCGCATAGGCTTATTGTGGGGTCGGGGAATTTGCCGGATGGGGAGCAGGGGAAGGATCCGTGGAATCGGAGCGGGTGGTTTAATACTTTGCATATGAGCAAGTTGGGCGTTACGGCGGAGGTGCGGCATCCGATGGGGAAGAGGGTGGTGGAGGAGTTGGTTAGCGTGAGCGATGTGGTGGTGGAGAATTTTCGGGCGGGGTTGATGGAGCGGCGGGGGTTGGGGTATGAGCGGCTAAGGGAGTTGAGGCCGGATTTGGTGGTGGTGTCTATGCCGGCGTTTGGGGGCAGCGGGCCTTGGCGGGATTTTATTCAGTATGGGATTGGGCAGGAGCAGTTGGGGGGGATTTCGGCTATGAATGGGTATGCGGGGGAGGATGCGCCGGTGAAGTCGGGGGTGAATTTTGGGGATCCGATTAGCGGGGCGCATGCGGCGGGGGCGGTGTTGGCGGCGCTGACTAGGCGGCGCCGCACTGGGCAAGGGGCGTTTATCGATGTGTCGCAGTTGGAGTCGTCGGTTATGACGGTGGGGGAGCATTTGGTTGGGTATCAGATGAATGGGCGGCAAGCCGAAAATCGGGGCAATGGGCATCCGGTTTATGCGCCGCATGGGGCGTATCGGTGCAAGGGGGCGGATGAGTGGGTGGCGATTGCGGTGGCGGATGACGCGGAGTGGGGGCGGTTGTGCGAGGGGATGGGGATGGGGGAGTTGGCGGATGATGAGCGGTATAGGGATGTGATGGCGCGGCGGCGCAATCAGGATGGGTTGGATGGGGTGATCGCGGGGTGGACTAGGGAGCGGTCGGCTGGGGAGGTTATGGGGGAGTTGCAGGCGGTAGGGGTGAGCGCGACGGTTGTGATGACGGGGGAGGGGATTTTTGGGGATCCGCATTATCAGGCGCGGGGGTTGTTGGAGTTGGTGGATCATCCGTCTTGCGGGTTGTATTTTATGCCGGGGGTGGCTTGGAAGATGTCGGCGACGCCGGGGAGCGTTAGGTGGCATGCGCCGCGGTTGGGGGAGCATAATGATGTGGTGTTTGGGGAGTTGCTGGGGATGGATGCGGGCGAGATTGCGGAGTTGGAGGTTGAGGGGGTTAGTGGGCGGGAGCCGGTGATGGGATAACGCGGGGTCTTACTTTTTTAGAAAAAAGTAAGCAAAAAACTTTTGAGTGGGTGGGGTAAGACGGGTTTAGTGGGGGTTACTCGCTATTTAGGTCAAAATGCGATTTGACTGGGTGGGTTTGGGGTTGCGGCAAGTTGGGTTTGTCTTTGGGGGTATTGTTGAAATATAATAGTTGTCTGATATACTTATCGCGGCTTGCGAAAGCTAAGGCAATGGGAGCGCAAGCCGGATGCGTGTATTAGAGACGCAAATTTTTGGAGCGAAAGCGATATGAGAAAGGAGGTGGGCAATTGCACTGGATTGATTATGCCAGTCCCCACTCGGTTCGAGAGGCGGTTGACCTGCTGAATGAGGCTGACGGCGGCGCGCGGATTTTGGCGGGCGGGACGGATTTGCTGGTGCAGCTGCGCGGCGGCAGGTTCGATGATGTGGATCTCGTGGTGGACGGGAAGAATATCCCGGAGCTGAATGAGATCACTTATGATCCGGAGGGCGGGCTGACGCTGGGAGCGGCGGTGGCGTGCTACCGGATATACGGCAATCAGGCGATTTCGCGCGCGTATCCGGGTCTGATAGATTCGGCGTCGCTGATAGGCGGGACGCAGATACAGGGGCGCGCGTCGTTTGGGGGGAATTTGTGCAATTCCACGCCGAGCGCGGATTCTATTCCGGCGATGATAGCGCACAGCGCGGTGGCGAATGTGGCGGGGCCTGACGGCTCGCGGCAGGTTGCGGTGGAGGATTTCTGCACCGGGCCCGGCAGGAATGTGCTGGGCAGGGGCGAGATGCTGGTGTCCATAAGTTTCCCGGCGCCTTCGGGCGGTTTCGGGGCGAATTATATGCGGTTCATCCCGCGCAATGAGATGGACATAGCGGTAGCGGGCGCCGGGACTTCGGTGTCGCTGGATGGCGATGGGAATATCGCGGCGGCGCGGGTGGCGCTGGCGGCGGTTGCGCCTACGCCGCTGTTCGTTACGGCGATAGGGGATGCCATTACGGGCAAGCCCGCCAATGACGATACGCTGGCGGAGGCCGGGCAGATCGCTAAGGATGCGGCGAGTCCGATAACGGATATGCGCGGCACGGTGGAGTACAGGAAGCATTTGTGCGATGTGCTGACTAGGCGGTCGCTTGCCATCGCAATTGAGCGAGCGAAGGAGAGTGCGTAAGAGATGCCGGCAAAGACATACATTCAGACGAGGCTGAACGGGGAGAGCGTGGACTTTCTGGCGGAGCCGCGCCAGAGTTTGCTGGAGTGCCTGCGGGATGTGGTGGGGCTGACGGGGACTAAGGAGGGTTGCAACGACGGGAATTGCGGCGCATGCACGGTGGAGATGGACGGGCGCATCGTGACTTCCTGCCTGGTGCTTGGCGTAGAGGCCGAGGGGCGGGACATCATCACGATAGAGGGCATCGCGGAGGGGAGCGCGCTGCATCCGGTACAGCAGGCGTTCTTGGAGAATGCGGCGCTGCAGTGCGGGATATGCACGCCCGGGTTCATCGTGGCGACTAAGGCGCTGCTGGATCACAACCCGGATCCGAGCGAGTATGAGATACGCTTTTGGCTGGCGAATAATCTGTGCCGCTGCACGGGCTATGACAAGATAGTGCGGGCGGTTCAGGACGCGGCAGCGCGGATGCAGGAGGCAGGGGCATGACGACAACTACCGACTATGAGCGCAATGTGATCTTGTCCAGCGTTGAGTACAATGTGGTGGGGACGCGCCCCATCCGTCATGACGGCGCGGACAAGGTTACGGGGCGGGCGCTGTACGGCGCCGACTTTGACACGGCGGGGCTGCTGCACGGGTTTGTGCTGCGGAGTCCGCATGCTCACGCGCATATCCGGGGGATAGACGCGAGCGCGGCGGAGGCGCTGGAGGGCGTGTTCGCGGTGGTGACATTCGCGGATTTCCCGACCGTTGACGACGCCACGCTGGATTTGGGCGAGGAAGTTACTACGCTGCATGACTTGCAGTCCAACATACTGGCGCGGCACAAGGCGCTGTATAAGGGGCATGCGGTCGCGGCGGTGGCGGCGTCCAATCCGCATATCGCGGAGCAGGCGGCGCGGCTAATCCAGGTGGACTATGAGGTTTTGCCGCCGGTGATGACGGCGCCTGAGGGCATGGCGGCGGACGCGCCGATACTGCATGAGAGCCTGCGGACTAGCGAGTTGGGGACGGTTGTCGCCGACAAGCAGACGAATGTCGCCGACCATTTCCAGCATGTCAAGGGCGACCTTGACAAGGGGTTCGCGGACGCCGACGTGGTTGTTGAGCGCGAGTTCAACACGGTGACGGTGCATCAGGGCTACATTGAGCCGCATGCGGCTACGGCGCTGTGGAACAACGATGGGCGGCTGCATATCTGGTGCAGCACTCAGGGCGCGTTTCCGGCGCGGGATGCGACCGCTGAGGCGCTGCGGCTGCCGGTGTCGCAGGTTCGGGTTACGCCGATGGAGATAGGCGGCGGTTTCGGCGGCAAGATTCCGGTGTATCTGGAGCCGGTGGCGGCTATGCTGTCCAAGAAGAGCGGCAGGCCGGTGAAGTTGGTGATGAGCCGCGCGGATGTGTTTGAGGCGTCGGGGCCGACTTGCGGGTCTAATATGCGGATGAAGGTGGGGGCGAAGCGGGACGGCACAATCACGGCGATGCAGGCGTATTTGGCGTATGAGGCGGGCGCGTTCAAGGGCTCGCCGGTGGGCGCCGGGGCTATGTGCGTGTTCGCGGCGTATGATGTCGAGAACGCGGTGATAGACGGCTACGATGTGGTGGTGAACAAGCCGAAGACGGCGGCGTATCGGGCGCCGGGCGCGCCCAACGCGGCGTTTGCGGCGGAGCAGGTGGTGGACGAGCTGGCGCGCGAGCTGGGCATAGACGGCATTGATTTGCGGCTGAAGAACGCCGCCAAGGAAGGCACGCGCCGCCCGGACGGGATGGTTTTCCCGCGCATCGGCTGCGTGGAAGTGCTGGAGGCTATGAAGAATCACCCGCATTACAGCGCGCCGCTGGGCGAGAACCAAGGGCGCGGCGTGGCTATCGGCTACTGGTTCAATGTGGGGTTTGAGTCCAGCGTGAACATCGCGGTGAACGCGGACGGCACGATTACCCTCGTGGAGGGATCCACGGACATTGGCGGCAGCCGCGCGTCAATCTCAATGCAAGCCGCCGAAGTGCTGGGGATACCCGCCGAGAGCGTGAGGCCGTCGGTGGTGGACACGGATTCGGTCGGGTTCACGGCGGTAACGGGCGGCAGTCGGACGACGTATGCCACCGGCTGGGCGGCGTATGACGCGGCGCTGGATGTCAAGTCGCAGATGATTGCGCGGGCGGCGACTATCTGGGATGTGGACGCTGATACGATAGATCTGGCGGATGGCGAGTTTCGCACGGCGGACGGCGAGCTGAGCATGAGTTTCGCTGAGCTGGCGGGTCAGCTAGGGGGAACGGGCGGACCCGTTCTTGGCCGGGCGAGCCGCAACGCGGGCGGGCTTGGCGTGGGCGGCGGCTCTTTCGCGGGGAATATCGTGGACGTGGAAGTCGACCCTGAGACGGGCAAGACCACGGTTTTGCGGTTCACGGTGGTTCAGGACGCGGGCAAGGCGATACATCCGAGCTACGTGGAGGGGCAGATGCAGGGTGGCAGCGTGCAGGGGATAGGCTGGGCGCTGAACGAAGAGTACTACATGAACGAAGACGGGGGCATGGCGAATTCCACGCTGCTGGATTACCGCATGCCCACAAGCCTTGACCTGCCGATGATAGACACGGTCATCGTGGAGGTTGCGAGCGACCACCCGTTTGGCGTGCGCGGCGTGGGCGAGGCGAATATCGTGCCGCCGACGCCGGCTATCGCCAACGCGATCCACGACGCGGTGGGGCTGCGAATGGATAGGCTGCCGATGAGTCCGGTGGCGATAATGGAAGAGACCTGGAAGCAGAAGTAGCGCCGCCGAATGGCGGTAGGCCGCGCGGCGTGGGCGAGGCGAACATCGCGTTGCCTGCGCCGGCGGTAGCCAATGCGATGCGCTACGCGGCGGGGCTGCGAAATGTTCCTGCCGCGCGGCGTGGGCGATGCGAATATCGCGCCGCGCGTCGGCTATCGCCACCGCGCTACGCGGCGGTGCCGCGACCGGATAGGCTGCCGATGAGTTCGGCGGCGATAAGATACCTGAAAGCAAAAGTAGGCTGCCGATGGCGATAGTGTTTATACCCTCGCTGATGCAGAGCCTGACGGATGGGAAGAGTCAGGTGCGCGTTGAAGGGGCGACGGTGCGCCAGATAATCAACAATCTGGAGAGCGAGTATCCGGGTGTGCGGGCGCGGCTGGTGGAGGATGACCGCGTAAAACCGAATATCTCGGTGGCGGTTGACGGGGAGGTGACGCCGCTGGGGATGCTTGAGCGGGTTGGTGAGGATAGCGAGGTGCATTTTTTGCCGGCGCTGGGTGGGGGATAGGCTTGAAACGCCGCTCACTGAAGTTTGCCGCGTAGGTTGCGGTAGGTGGGGGTAGCCCTCGCATCAATATCACTAACGTTTGCCAGGTGGGTGGGCTTGCGTCAGTAGGCAGGAACGAATAGTAGGCAATGGTGGGACGGGCCGGTTGCGCCGATAGTGGGCGGGCCGGTTCGTTCTTTTTTGCGACGAGAGCAGCTAAGGGGGGCGCTACTTTTTGAGGAAAAGTAGGTGAAAACTTTTGGATGTGGGGCGCAATAGCAGGCAGTTGCGAGGGCAAATATGGGTGGGGCGGCGCATAAGAGCGGCGGGTAGGGTATAATCTGGGGGCAATGTTAAGACTGGCTTTCGCAGAGGAGGATGGCAGGATGGCGATTAGGGTGCTTGTTCCGGGGGCTAGTTTCGCGGTGAACGCGGCGCGGGTGTTTGTGGCGGCGATTGCGGCGGCGCGCGTTGATGTGAGTGGCGATCGGGTTGGTTTCGCTGCGGTTCGATATCGGCTCGCTGCCTACGCTGATTGATCTGCTGTGGAGCCAGCTGTTGATTTTCGGGATTATGGCGGCGGTGTTCGTGAATACCTATGTGATGCGGGAGTATGAGGACAGGGAGGTCGGCGGGCCAAGGTGGCTGCGGTATCTGCCGGCGGTCTGGGCGGCGCTTATGAGCGTGGGGATGGCGATGCTGATTGTGCAGATTTGGACGGATTACAAGGCGGGGCCGAATTTCGTCCTCAAGATAATGTATTCGCTGATATGCGTAGGCGGTTGCGGGACTTACGCGGGGTTAATCTCGCTTGTTCGGATTGAGCTGAATCCGGTGTACGCGGCGCTGCGATACGCGATGTACGGGCTGACTTTTCTGGTGGGGGTGGAGACGCTGGATGCGATATGGACGGTGGCGTATCTGTCCAGCGACGATACGGGCGCGCGGTTCGGGTGGGTGGCGATCGCGGCGGGCGCGGCGGCGGCGGCGTTTGGGGTGATCGGGCTGGTGGTGCATGAGGTATCGCATAAGCAAGAGCGCTCGCGGGTTGTCGGGCTGGTTGTGTACGCGGCGCTGGGGCTAGTGGGGTTCAGCCTGGCGGTTTTGGCGCTGTGGGACGCGCTGGATGCGGGGGCAATGCGGTTTGTGCTGGGCGCGGCGGTGACGCTGACGATAGCGACTATTGCGCTGTGGATGCTGCGGAATTTTTATGCGAGTCCGGTTGTGGAGGGGGAGGATGATGGGTGGGTGGTGGCGTCGGGGCCGGAGGGGGATGGAGGTTTGGACGACGGTGATGCGGTTGATGATGGCGTGGGGGTGGAAGTGGGCGGCGAAGTGGGTGATGGCAGCGCGGGGGTAGAGATGAGTGGCGAATCTGGTGATGCGGGGGAAGAGGACAATCAGATGAGGGCGTAGTTGAGGCTGATGCGCGAATGGACGGGGGATGCTACTTTTTTGGAAAAAATATCCCAAAAACTTTTGTGCGTTGGGGGATGAACCAGATGAGGTTGACGCAACGAGTCTGGGGCGAGTCAGCCCTGGACAATGGGTGCGCCGCTGGTTGCGTAGCGGCTGGCTGACGCGCGTTAGTCTGAATCGCGGGCATCGTTATACCATCCTAAATCTGCCGCTAGGCTTGGGGCGATTGCGCTCGAATAGCGATTTCGCAAAAAATACATATCTGTGATAACCTAGCCGCCTAAGTTGCTAGTTCGTCTATCATATGTGATAGATGCAATGCAATCACATATTATAGATCCACAACATTTGTGGCGGTGAGAAAATGCCAGACCACGTCCAAGACCACATAACCAAAACAAGACTAGCCATACGCGGCATGCTCGCGCTGCTAAAAAAGCGCGTCCGCCGCGAAAACCTCGCCGAGCTCATCTACCTCGCCGACAACAGATACTACCTAAACACCGGCAAATCCATCACCGGCATCCAATACATCCGCGCCAAACACGGCCCCACCGCCGAGGCCGACATCATCACCACCCAGCTGAACTGCCTTGTAGATGCCGGCCTTGTATGCAAAGCGCCCGACCCATTCAAGCGCGACGGCGTCTCCCACCACTACTGGGTGGAAGAGCCAAGCGCCGTGTGGCAAGAGGTCGAGGCGGCTGTGGGGATGGGCCCCGAGCAGATATTGATAGGCATCGCCTGGCAGTACGGCAGGATCTCCGCCGCATCCGAACTCGCCGCCCTGTCCGCGCACACGGCCGCCTACAAGAACGCCAGCCCCAGCGAGCATATCCGATTCAAGCAGAACGAGCGCGCCATAAAACGGCAAAAGGCGTTCAGAGCGCATCCCCGATACCACGAATTCGTAGAGGGCGTGAAACAAGGGCTTGCCGATTTCGAGGCGGGCCGCTGGGTATCCCATGAAGACCTGATGGCCGAGCTCTCTGGTGATTAGAGCCTGGTATGCGGCGGTCAGGATACTTTCAGCGCAGCGATTACACGCAAAGCCTCTCCATTGTCTTCCATGCGATACGCAATTTTCCAGTCCCCGTCGTCATAGACAGGCAACCATATCCCACTGCCAAAATACTCCAGCTTATCCTCTCCGCTATCTGGCAAAGGATCTGCGGACAACAAAACAATCACGCTCATCAAAGAATGAAAGTCATTCTCGCTCATTCGCCTTAGCTGACGTACGTACTTACTGGCTACGCTTGAGTAACGAATTTTCGGACACATATAACCCTCCCAAAACGAGATAATCTACTCCGCCTACAACGCATAAGTAGGCGTACCATCATATTATCCCTATAGAGTAAAGGGATTTGAAGGCTTTCATAAGCTTAGTTTCAGCGGAAATATGCGTACAAATGAATTAAGCCCACTCCCTCACCCAACCCCCGCCCACTCCCCAAACCGCCCCGCGCGCGCTGCCCCAAACATATACGTCGTCGCATAACTCCGCCACGGCCGCCACCGCTCCGACCGCGCCAGCGCCGCCTCGCCCGACATCCGCGCGCCGTCGCCCACAAGCGCGCCCATCATCCGCTGTAGCGCCAAATCCCCGTAGGGAAACCCGTCCGTATGCCCCAGCGCCCGCATCAGCGTCCACTGCGCCGTCCACGCGCCCACGCCGCGCAAAGCCGTCAGCCGCGCCGCCGCCTCGTCCGCAGGCAAGCCCGCCAGCCCATCCAAGTCCAGCTCCCCCGACGCGACCAGCCGCGAGATGTCGCAGATGTACTCCGCCTTGCGCCCGCTGAACTTTATCGCCCGCAGCCCGTCCACGCCCGCCGCCGCCACAGCGTCCGGCTGCGGAAACGCGCGATACTCCGCCCCCGCTATCGTCATCCGCCCGCCGAGCGTCTCTATCAGCAACTCCCGCAGCATCCGCGCCACATGATTGCTGATCTGCTGCCCCAGTATCGCCAAAACCAGCGCCTCATACGCCGTCGGCGCCAGCGTCAGCCGCAGCCCGTACAGATTAGACGCCAGCGTCGCCAGATGCGCGTCCGCCCGCGCCATTTCGTAGAACGGCGCAATGTCCACATCCGCGCACAGCATCCGCCGCACAACACGCTCGACCTCCGCGAAATCCGCGTCCGCCAATCCCTCGCCCACGACCTCTACGGCGAGACGCGGCGCATCCACGCCGCCGCCCGCGTCCCGGATCCGCGCCAGCGCGCCCTTGCCGTTCACCCACAGCGCGCGCCGCAGCGTCCCGCCCTCATACACATCCGCCGCGTGCCGGCTCTGAAAGTAGGTCATGCAGTCCGCCGTCAACCCGAAGTCATACGGCGGAACGGGCGCTATCTCAAACGCGCGCGCCCGCGCAGTGCCGCTCACGAACTCAGGCGGAACGGCGGATAATCATCGTACAGCAGCAAGGCGTAGCCGTACACGCGGTTCACCCAGCGGTTTATCCCCAGCACGAAATCGAACATATCGCGCGGATACCGCCCCCGAAACAGCAGCGTAACCAGCGCGATAATCACCAGCGCGCCCATCAGCCCAAGCGTTGAGCCAACCGCGGACGGAATGACGGACAAGCCCGTGCCGATGAGCTGCCAGCCTAGCCCTATCGCCGCCTCGTCCGCGAACTGCTGCCCATACTCCAAGACCTCCGCGCCCGCGACGATGTTCGTTACGCTGCCTTGCAGCACGGATCCCGACCCCACGAATATCCCGATAATCAAGTAGTGCGGGATGGCGAGCAGCCACCACTTGAACAGCGCCTTGGCGCGCGAAAGCCGCTCCGGATACTCCACATGCAGATCCGCCGGATACTCGTCGTCCGGCTGCAGACTGAACGGCGGATAGCGGTCGGTAGCCACCGGACTGAATGCGTAAAATCCCACGCGCCAGCCCCAGCGCATCACGCCCACGGTGAAGTCAAACAGCCCGCGCGGATAGCGCGCCGTTATCAGCACCGCGAAGAACGCCACTACCCACACCACCGCAACCGCGATGAGCAGGAACGCCAGGATGAATATGTGCGGTATGGCGAGCAGCCACTTGACCAGCCACAGCCCGCGGCTGAGATCGCCTTCGGGATAATCGCCGCGTATGTCCAACGGATATGAGCGCGGGCTATCGGGATCGTCGCCCCATACATCCGGCGAATACGGGTTATCTGAAGTCATAGCAGCCTCCTACTTGCGCGCCGAGCCTGAGCCCGGCCTAAGAGCGGCAACGCCGCCCAGTGTTGGCGCATACTATACCACATGCCCCCAATCGTCAACGCCTTTGGCAGAGTTTCCATTCAGATGGCCGAGTGTATCTACCGCTGCATGTGGTTGGATGGGTTTGCCGCAGCCGCCCGCTTTGAGCGTCAGTTTTCGTTCAGGTTTATCTCAACCCGCCACGCCGCGCCCTCATCCGTGAACTGCCCCGTCTTGACGCGCTCTATCGGGTAGCCGGGCAGACGGCGCATCGCAACGCACCAGTCGTCCCGCGCTTGGACTTCGCTGCCGTCAAAGTTGAAGTCGAAGTTGTCAAAGCCGCGCTCGCGTTTGCGGTCGGAAAGGTCGCGCGCGTCGGCGGGGATGATGTGGAGGAAGAATCGCCTCTGCGCGTCCGTCGCCAAGCAAGGGCGCTTGATGTAGATGAGGCGGCGCTTGTCTTGGTCAAGATAGATGTCAAAGTCCGAATCGGCTATCGGAGTGCCGTAATCGCCGGCAGCAAGCGCCGCCACGATTGCGTATGATCTGTCGTACACATCGGGCATGTCTTCGATGTAATCGCCGGGCGTCAGATCCAACGCCCGCAATCCCGGATGGTCGGGCGGATACCAGTATGCGCGATATACCCTGTTGGTAAGCATCGGGACGGGATCGCCGTATGGGGTTGGGAATGTTCGCGTTGCCACCGACGGCAGCTCGCCTTGCCGCAGGTGATGGCGCTCATTGAGCGGGGCGACGTATTTCCACGCGATCCTGCCGCCGGGCGTTGCCTGGAATATAGTCCCCGCCGTGCCGTCCACAACCAGCGCGCTGCCGTTGGGCAGGCGCTGGACGCCGGATATGATCGGCGCGTAGAAGTCCGAGCGCGGCTCTGCGGCGTATGTCCACTCAAGCGCGGCGGGCGGATACGGGAAGTTCAGCGCGCGGCGGTAGCGGTAGCCGTCAACGGGCGGCGCGAGTTCGTCTATGGACGAGTAGAACCGCTCGTAGCCGGGGAACTCCCAGCCGTTGTTGAACACAAGAATGTTGCCCTCGCCCGGCAAGCCCGGCGGTATCCAATGCGTTTGATGCTGCCAAAACAGGCGCTGGTCGTAGGCGTCGCCGTGGCCGTATGCGCGCGGGTTGCCCCATCTGTACAGCAGATCGCCGCCCATGCCGCTGTTGCCGCCGGTGTGGCCGCGCGCCTCTTCGGTGGTCGCGCTGTGGTCAATTATCCATAGCTCGCTGAAATGGCGCGGGGACAGCATAATTTGGTCTAGCGCGGGATTGTAGTCAACCGAGTTTGTGTGCAGCCAGTCCGCGCGAGATCGTGGACGATGCTCGCTCATGGATTCCAGCAGGAAGTTCAGGTCTATGAGCTCAGGATGCTCGGCTATCGCGCCGTAGTTGGGCTTGGCGGGATCGAAATCTTGGACTAGATGATCCCAAGTCGACCATTCCCACACGACCTCGCCGCCGCTCACGCCGGCGGGGCGAACTTCTACGAGATAATCGTATTCAAGCCCGTGTTCGCTGACGAATTCGGGGTTCGCGCCCGCCGCGATGACCTGCTCGCGGGTTTTATGCTTTTTGCCCAGCAGCAGGACATTGCCGTTGGGCATTTTGAGGAAGTCGTGATGCAGGCGGATGCCCACATATTGCCAAAGTATGTTGGCGTCCGCGTCGAATTCCAGCACCGTGTTCCACACATTGGCTAACAGATTGCCGTTATCCAGCAGTTTCGCGTGGCTGAGCACAGTGTCTATATGCCAGATATGCGCTACTCTGCCCAGCGGATCTAGCAGGAAAACATCGCCGTTCCGCGAGCCGGTGAACAGGGTATAGCCCATCGCCGCGCCCGGTTCGTTGAGCAGCAAGCCCACGCTGCGCTCATTGCCGCGCGGCTGATATGCGGCGGGGTTGACGCCTAGGAGCGCGTCAAGTTGGGCGCACAAGGCGGAGGTCAGGGCGAGCAGGGCGCGGGAGCGCGGTGGGATGGCGGGGGCGTCTTGGATGGCGAGCGCGGCGTCGCAGGCGTAGCGGGCTTGCCAATAGCGGGCCCAGTTGTTGGAGCGGCGGTCGGCTAGGATGCTGAGTATTTGTTGGGCGTGGGCTTGTATGGTTGCGCTGATGTCGTCGGGTGCGGGCGTGGGCGTTTGGCTGCGGGCGGGCGTGTTGCCGTCGGCATGGGCGGGCTGGGGATGCCATGCGGCGGCTATGAGGACGGCGATGGCTACGATAGCGGCGGCGCACATCGCAAGCGCTTGCGCCCGGAACCGGACGCGGCGCAACAGGGCTAGGCGGCTAATCGGAGATGGTTGGGATAGCATAGGCATTCCTAGGGAAATTATAGTAAGCGAGCGCGTTGGGCGTCAGCGGGCGCTATGGATCCGCCGCGAACTCCGCGCGCCACAACGCGCCCTCGCCGCTGACGAATTGGCCTGTGCGTATGCGCTCTATCGGGTATGCGGGCAACTCGCGCAAGCCCACGCACTTGCCGCCGATGTCGGCGCCGTGGTCGACGAACCGGAAGTCCAGGTTGGCGTAGCCGGCCTCGCGGCGGTCGGCGGGCAGGTCGGCGAGGTCGGCGGGGATGATGTGCAGGAAGAAACGCTCGTCGAAGTCGCCCGCGGCGCAGGGTTCTTTGAGGTATATCAGGGTGTCGCCGCGCAGGTATAGGTCGAAGTTGGATTGCGCGGCGGGCGGGCCGTAGTCGCCGGCGGCGATGCTTTTGTACGCGGCTTGCGCGGCGGCGCGGGCGGCTAGGCCTATGTCCACGCGCCACGCTTTGACGCCGCTCTCGGTGGCGTCCTGCCCCGTGCGGATGCGGGCGATTGGGTAGTCGTCGGGCAAGAGACTTCTGCCAATGCACTTGCCGTCAAAGAACGCGGCGTCCGTTCCAAACGGGAATCCGTGGTTCACAAAGCCGCGAGTGCGCTTGTGCTGGGGCGGGTTGTCGGGGTCGGCGGAGAATATGTGCAGAAACATCCACAAGTCGGATGTCTTTGGCGTGGGCGGCGCGCAGTTCGCGCTGAGATAGTAGATTGCGCCGTTGTAGATATAGATGTCGAAATCGGAGCGCGCGAGCAGCGTGCCGTTTGCGGCGATATTGTCATATGCCGCGCTGTGGTAATCGCGGTAGTCGGCGGCGGCGGGATCGATGATGTGCGCGATGCCGCTGTCATACGCGCGTATGGCGTGAAACGCCGGCGGCTCGCCCGCGTTCCGGCGATTGACACGCTGCTTGAGATGAAAGTCCGCCTCGTGCGGCGGCGCGAATGTGATGCGCTCCCTATCGTTTCGCGGCAAGATTAGCGCGCTGTGGCTTGTGGGAAAGACGCGCAACTCGCCGTCAGGGTAGCGCGCGAGCAGGTATTCAAGCGATTGCCGCTGCGCCAAAACCCAGTAGTCCATATCGTAGCGATCGGCGAGCGCGCCGGGCGTCCGCGTGTCCGCAAGCGCGTTGAAATAGACTTGCTGATGCGGATGCAGCGCCGCCATTGCGGTTGCGGTGGTTATCAGTCCAAAGCCCGCTATGCCGTATGCAAGCGCCCGCCAGGTTGTATGCAAGCGGTTGCCGCCGCGGATTGGGCGGGGATGCCGCGCGCCAATTTCCAAATACCCCCCCCCCGTAAATATGTTCGTAATTGCGCGCAGCCCAATCGCCGCAAGCAGACAGAATGGCGCCCACAGGAAGTACATCTGCCGCCAGCCGTCGTATATGTTGGATTGCAGCGCGATAATCACCGCTACGGGCAGCGCAAAGCAGCCGATCAGCATTACGCCAAAGCGGGTTTCGCGGTCGCGGAGGGCGGCTATGGGGCGCGTGATTGCCTGCCAACTGACCGCCGCGCATCCGACAGCTCCCGTCAGCAGCGCGATTGGCGGCGCGGTTATGGCGAACCACACGGGGATGTAGTTCCAAGGGATGGCGTCGGATCGGTATATCTCGCCCATAAACAGGTTGCTGAGTATCGTGGGATGCTGGGATGCAAAGCGGACGCCCTCAACGAACCGCAGCGGGTTTTCCCAATAATGCGGGTGAACGATGTACGCGGTCGCTAGCGCCGCCGCCAAGAACGCCGCGCCGGTGAGCGAGATGCGCTTGCGCTCTACCCCGCTTACTTGCCACATATCTAGCCCGCGCATAGCGAGCAGCATCGGCAACAGCATCAATGCGAAAGGGCGCAGGCTTATCGCCAAGCCCACGCCGACGCCGCATATCAGAAACGCGCCAAGCGTGTCTTTGCGAAAGGCGCGATGGGCGAGGTAGAGCGCGATTATCAGCAGCGCCGCGAATGGAATGTCCTTGCTGTTGACGAAAGAGTGCGCGTACAAGCGCGGATGCAGCAGAAACATCATCATAGCGAACAGCGCTATCCAGCGGCTGCCCGTCATCCGATAGGCGAGCATGCCGCATGCAAAGCCGCCCGCGATAAAGAATAGGTGGGTGAACAGGTGGCGCGTCAAGTAGATATGGCGGCTGTCTTGCAATCCGAGAGCGCGCTCAATCAGCAGCAACGGCATCTCAAAGGCTATGCCGTAGTAGCGGTAATCTCTGTAATGCAGCGCGTCGGTGGCGCCGGCGGCGATATAGTCGGCGTTGGCGCGGGCGATTTGGCGCTGGGTTTCCTCATCGCCGGTCACGCCATAGTCGTCCACCACGGCGACGCCAACGACTGCGAACAGCACGCAGATGGCGAGCGCCTGCAACCGGAACGGGATGCGGCGCAATGGGGCTAGGCGGGGGAGCGGGGATGGGCGGGATGGTGTTTGCATTGCGGGGGAATTATAGCAAGATGAGCGCGGCGGTGGGCAATGTTCCAATCCATGCGGGCGAATATATCTATCGCTGCGGATGGTTGGAGCGCAACCTGGCAAAACCCCAAAACCGCCTACAAAGAAACGCCCCAAACACGGCTTGAGCCCCCCTAACCCGCCGCGCAAGCCGCCACTCAAATCTTGCCCGTCTTTCTCGGATTTGTAGAAAAGGGAATCCGCGTTTCCCGCCCCCGCGCTTTCCCACGCCGCTTTCTTGCGCCGCCGCCGCTAAAACACCGCTATCGGGTTCACCGGCGACCCTGTCCCCCCTATCACATTCAGCGGGTTGATGCTCACCATAAACTCATACCGCCCCTCTTCGGCGCACGCCGCCGCCAGCGGCTCCAGCAGCGCGTTGTCCAGCAGCGCCACGCCGTAGGCGAATATGACGCCGTGAACGCTCCAGCCAATCCCGTACTCGTTGGGCGATGCGTCCATCATATCCCACCCCAGCAGCGCCATATCGCAGTCGCGCACAAACGGCAGGCAGGATGCGTGCAGCCCCGGCCGCGGCTCGCCCGACACCGAATTCGCCCAGATGTCGTGTTTCGCGGCGTATGCCTCGCGCCCGCTGTACACCATCACCGCGTCGCCCGCGCGGATCTCAACGCCTTGCTCGCGCGCGATGTCCTCCAGCTCCCATCCGTGAACCGGCTCGTCCACGGTCACATACGGCTTGCCGCGATGCTTGGTAACATCCAGCAGCACGCCGCGCGTGAGGATGCCCTCGCTCCATGCGTCCACGCTGCCGTAATTCGCGCCCGCGAAAGTCAGCGTCTCGGACGGCTTGCGCCCGTCCCACATCCCATTCTCGTCCCACACATGGCACAGCGCGTCGATATGCGTAGCCGCCGTCCCGTGATAGATCAGCCCGTAATAATCCACCGCCGCGCCCGAATTGCCCGGCCTATCCCACACCTGCATGTAATGGTGCGCCGGCCGCGGATTCTCCGCCGTCGGCGTCACCGGAAACGGCCTGCTCATAGACACCATCCTGCCCTTTTCCACCAGCCTCACCGCCTCCAGCCGCTTCGCCTCGTCAACCAAATTCATCGCCCCCGCCGCGCCCTTATCCCCCCATCGCCCCCAATTGCGCCGCTCGCTCAGATACCCCATCACCTCCGCCTTGCTAGGAACGCTCCGCCTCGTCGCAGTAGTCGCAGTAATAGTCATACCGGCATCACCTCGCATTGCGCTGACTAATCACGCCTCTAATGTTACGCGGCGGCAACCCGCCATCCGCGCGCCTATTTGTGTTTCAGCCGTGATTATAGCGCAAAACGCGGGCGCGTGGGCAATCGCCGCGCATCCCAAGCCAATCGGCGCAAGCCTACTCTATAAATCCCACGCCCCCTACCCATCCACCACATGCGTAAAACTCACCCGCCGCTCCCACAAATCCGCCCCCCCGAACCGCAGCCCCACCCGCTCGCCCGGCAGAACCGCGCCCGGCAGCTGCGCCCGCGCCCGGAACGGATACTCCGCCAGCTCCAGCATCCCCGACCTGCGCGGCCGATTCTCCAAAACGATGGCGTCATAGAGGAGGCCGTCATCATCCTTAGCATTCGCCGCCCGCAGCTTCAGATACTTCATAAACCAGTACGTCCGCCGCTGCGCCTCCAGCTTGCCCAGCGCGCGCAGCTGAACGTCCGCGCGCGCCGCAACCGACGCTACCTCATCCGCCGAATACAGCGGCTCGCCCGCGCTCAAAAAATGGCTTATCTGACGCTGCATCACCATATCCGGATAGCGGCGCAGCGGCGATGTCGCCTGTATGTACGCCGCGACCCCAAGCCCGTTGTGCGCCCCGGGCGCCGTCCCGATGTCCGCCGGCGCGAACCGCCGCATCATCAGATACCAGCGCAGCGGCCCATCTTCCAAAGCCGTCCCCGGCGGCAGCCCCGCGCCGATGTCCGACAAGTCCGGCGCCGCCTGCGTCCGATACGCCGCCGCTATCCCGTTGTCGCGGCAAAACGCCGCCAGCAGCGAATTGCACAACACCATGCACTCCGCCACCATCGCCCGCGCAGGCGTATCCCGCTCTATCACCCGCACGCGAATATCCTCCGGCGCGGCGACCCGTATCTGCATCTCGGGCTTGTCTATGTTCACCGCCCCCGCCAATTCGCGCCGCCCCTTCAGCGCCCCCGCCAGCGCATGCAGCGCCGCCAGCGTTTCGGCGTACTCCCCCGCCTTGCCCGCGCCGTCCAAGCCCTTTGCGCCGCCGTCCAAGCCGTCATTGACGCCCAATATCGCGGCGTCCGCCTCCTCATACGACAGCGCCGCCCGACTGCGTATCACAGAGGGCTTGACCTCATATCCCAGCAATTCCCCGTCCGCGCTCACCCGCGCCAGCAGGCTCAGCGCCGCCCGCGACTCGCCGCTCTCAAGGCTGCCCTTGCCCTGCGATACCGCCGCCGGCAGCATCGGCACGGCGCCCTCAGGGATGTACAGCGTCGCCATTCGGCGATTAGCCTCCGCGTCAAGCGCGCCGCCCGGCGCTATCAGCGCCCCCGCGTCCGTGATATGCGCCCCCAAACGATACACCGCAACGCCGTTACGCCTTTCGTCAAGCAGTTCCAAAGACAGCGCGTCGTCCTTGTCAGCCGTATCCGCGTCGTCTATCGTGAATACGGGCAGCGCCGTCAGATCCACCCGCCGCGCGTCAGCCAGCGGTTCGGCGTCGCTAACCGCGTCTGCCTCCGCCAGCGCCTCCGCGCTGAACGCCGCGTCTATGCCCTCGCGCGCCAACTCCAGCGGCGCGTCCGCCGCCATCTCGCCGATGGCGACCAGCGTTTCAAACGCCAATCGCTGCGGATTGCCGCCCGCCGCGCCCTTGCCCTGCATCTTGCCCAACAGCGCCTTGACCGCCGCGCCGCGCGCGTAGTCATCCCCGAACACCGCGTACTCGCGCATATCGCCCATCAACGACCGCTGATGCGCCGAGAGATCCGTCGGCAGCTCCCCCGCGCTCAGCGCCGCCGCAAGCGCCTCGGCGTCCGCCGCGTTCTGAGCCCGCCGCCGCCGCCGCGCCAGCGTCTCTTCCACGGCGTCAGCCGAGCGCGCCGAATAGCCCGCCTTGCCGCTTTCAAAGTACAGATCATCGCGGTCAAGACTCAGCAGCAGCGCAACCCGCTCCGCCGCGCTCGCCGCCGCGCCCCAGTACAGCTCCGCCAAGTCGTCAAACGCCAGCGCCTCATCCTCATCCCGCACGACTTCCCACAGATCCACAAGCGCCAAATCGTCCGCCAGCGCCTCGCTCTGCTCGCGGAACGCCGCCAGCGCCTCATCGCCCTCAGCTACGATTTGCGTAGCCAGAATAACGCGATCCGCCGGCAGCCTAGCCTCGCGCTTGCGCCGCAGCGCCACCCGGACCCGCGCATCCTCCACCGCAACCACCCGCACGATAGCCACGCCGCCGCTCATCCGCGCCGCCACCAACTCGCCCGATTGCATCCGCATCCCTCGTATCAGCCTTTCTGCCCGTATCCGTTCAACGGCTTGCGCCCGTCTAGCATGCGCCGCGCGCTAATCCAAGTCCGCCAGACGCGGCAGCACATCCTCTTTCAGCAGCCGCATCGACCGCAGCCACTTATCGCGCGGCTGCCACTCATGCCCCATCGCCAGCAGCGTCCCAAAGCCGCCAACCCGCTCGTGCATCGCCCGTATCTTGGCTGCCACATCCTCCGCGCTGCCCACCATCCAGATATTGTCCAGCATATACTCGGCGGTAACCTCGTCGTCCGGCATTTCGGCGTCTTGCTTGACCAGCCCCAGCTGCCCCATATGCGACAGCAGCGGCTTGAAATAGCGCTCGAAATCCCGCGCGAACACGCCGCCCAGCATATCGGCGCGCGCCTGCTCGGTGGTTTCGGCGACATACACCTCCCTTGCGATGCGCCACTGCGCCCTATCCGGTTCGCGCCCGCTGCGCCTCGCGCCCTCCGCCACCGAATCCCAGTGCGTCGCCAGCTGATGCACAGGCACAAGATTGATGCTCATCGGAATCCACCCGCGCTCGCCCGCCAGGAACAGCGTCTCGGACTTCGGCGACACGCCCGCCACGCCGATGGGCGGATGCGGCAGCTGATAGGGTTTCATATGAAACGCCAGCCCGAACTCCTCCACCGGCTCCGGGATCGTGAACCGCCAAAACTTATGCTCATACACGCCCGGCTTGGGATCGTTCCAGATGTCCAGGATAACCTCTACGGCATCCCGCGCCATAGAGCGATGCTCGCCCGATTCGGGGTCAAAGCCGAACACCGTGAAATCGCCCACGAACCCGCCGGAGCCCACGCCCCACATAAAGCGCCCCTGCGCCATCTGATCCAGCTGCGCGATGCGATGCGCTATCATAAACGGATCGTGATTCGGCATGCACGTAACGCCCGTCCCCAGCCGTATCTGCCGCGTCCTGCTCAGCGCCGCCGCGATAAACAGATCCGGCGCCGGAATATTCTCCCACGCCGACGTAAAATGCTCCCCGATCCAAGCCTCCGAATACCCCATCGCATCCAGCGCCGTCAGCTGCCCCAAATCATCCTCCAGCGTCTCCGCCACCGCCCTCCCCGGCGGATGCAGCGGCATCGTAAAATACCCCAGTTCCATAGCGAACCTCCCGTTGTCTTGTCCGGTTGCTGTTGGTTATCAATCAAACTGATTAGCGGCGCAACGCCCGTCGCAACCCGCCCTCATTCGCAGTATAAGCCCAACACGGGCGCGGGCGCAATGCGGGGGGTCAGCTCGCGGCGGGCTGCTGGAGGAGCTGGAGGGTGTTGCCGTCGGGGTCGGGGAAGGTGGCTACCCAGCCGCCCCAGCGCTCGCGCTCAGGGGGGCGTATGAAGGGGACGCCGGCGGCGGTTAGGCGGGCGTGGAGGGCGTGGATGTCGGGGGTGGATAGGTTTATCATTACGCGGCGCGGGTCACGGGCGGGGCCGCTTATGTCGGAGTGCAAGCCTATGCTGAAGCGCATTGCGCCCCATTCAAAGGCTACGAAGTAGGGGCGCTCGGAGTGGACGGGGAATCCGAGCGTGTCGCGGTAGAAGGCGGTCATGGCGGGCAGGTTGTCCGTCCATATGACTACGCCGGCTATGCCGTTTATCATTGGGGTTTCTCCTTGAATCGCTTAGTTGGGGATTTGGGGGTGAAAACTCGTTTCCATTTTGGCGGCGGCGGGTGTATAATGGCGGCAGGAGACTTTGATGGGCGGATGATAGTCTAAAGAGGCGGGTCTCTAGAAAGGAGGTTGCTGCATTGGCTAGTAGTATCAGGGGGTGCTCCGAGTAGGTGTTCCTTGGAGCATCTCTAATGTAGGGAGGGGGCTTTCCGCTTGGCGGGCAAGTCCCCTCTCTTATTGCGTCGGGTTGCGTTTGCGCGGGCGGTTTTCCCTATTAAGACAGGAAGACAGGCGGTTATTGTTTGCCCTCGAAGAAGCGGCGGGGGTTGTCGGTCATTATTTTGTGGATGTCGTCTTGGGATGCGCCCAGCTCGGCTAGGCGGGGCAGTACGCGGCGGGTGATGAATAGGTAGCCGTCGGGGTTGGCGATGTCGCGGGCGGCGCGCGCCTCTCGGTTGGCTATGAGGAGGGCTACCGACCAGTCGTGGCCGAGCATTATGCGATGCGCCCAGCCGGCCTGGATGAGTTTGTAGGCGGTTTGGGTTCGCGCCTCCCAGTCGAGGACTTCAGGGCGGCCGGGGTAGCGGTCTAGGCCTATCCAGACGCCTTGCTCCAGCAAGCCGGTTAGGTAGCCGATGTCGTCGGTGTCATTGCTGTGGCCGATATAGACGCGGTTTAGGTCGATGCCTTCGTCTTGGAATATGGCGACTTGCTGTTCGCCGACGCGCTCCGGCGCCCATGTGTGGGTTGATATGGGGGCGCCGGTGGCTTTGTGGGCGCGGGCTGCGGCGCGCAGGATGATTTCGCCCTCAGGGGTTACGCCGCCCATGTCGTTGGCTACTTTGATGATGCCCGCTTTGATGCCGGTTCCCTCTATGCCGTCTTGGATTTCGCGGATGTAGAGGGGGGCGATGTCGTCGGGGGTGGCAGTCCAGAAGACGCGGGGGATGTCGCGCCAAGTGCCGGTGGCGCAGATGATGTGGACGCCCGATGCGCGCGAGACTTCTTCCAGCAGGCGGATGTCGCGGCCTAGGTCTATGGTGGTGACGTCTATGATGGAGCGCAAGCCCTCATTGCGGGCGGCGGTTAGGTCGGCTATGCCGCGTTGGATGGTGGCGGCGCGGTCTATGAATTCGGGGTATATCTGCTGGATGCCGGCGGACGCTACCAGCACATGCTCGTGGGATAGGGTGAATCCGAGGTCGGCGGCGTCGATTTCGCCTAGGACTGAGTTGATTTTCGCCATAGTGATGCCTCCGTGGTTCGCGGTATTTCGCGCGTGTATCGCGGCGCTTTGGCGTTAGCCGCGCGGTTGCGGCGCTGGTTAGCGGCTTGTCTTGTGGCTATGCCTTGTGATTGCTGACCGGCGGATATGCCTTGCGGCTGCCTTAGCTAGATAGCCGGGCGGCTATTCCGCGATTATGGGATTTGTGAGGGTTCCGATGCCGGTTATTTCCACATCGCAGATGTCGCCGGGTTTCATATTTTGGGTGGCGCCGTCGGTTCCCATCCAGATCATATCGCCGGGGTGGAGGGTTAGGTAGCGGGTCATGGCGGCGATGTAGGTGGCTACGCCGAAGACCATGTTGTTGGTGGGGAAGTCGGATACGATTTCGCCGTTTAGACGCACGACGGTTCGGAGGGCGTCTAGGTCGACGTCGGTTTCGATCCAGGGCCCCATAGGCTTGAATGTGTCGGCGTTTTTGGCGCGCCAGAGGGTCCGGTCGGACGCCTGCCATGTTCGCTCGCTGACGTCGTTGCCGATTGTGTAGCCGAGGACGCAGGATAGCGCGTCTTCTTTGGATAGGTTCTTGGCGCGCTTGCCGATTACGACGACGAGTTCGCCCTCGTATTGGAGGCGGTCGGTGGAGTCGGCGGGCTTGACGATGGGTTCGTTGTGGGCGATTAGCGCGTTGTTGGCGCGGTAGCCGATGTCGGGCTTTTGGGGGATGTCGGGTTCGCGTCCGAGCAGGGCGGCCGCCTCGCGCACATGCTCTTCGTAGTTGACGCCGGCGGCGTAGAATGTTTTGGGCTCAAAGGGGATTAGCAGGCGGACGTCGGCGAGGGCGTGGCGAGCGCCGGTTTTGGCGTAGTCGCCGAATGGGGAGCCGTCCACTTCTTCTATGTGGTCGCCGCTGACGATGCCGTAAGATATGCCGGCGTCGGTTTGGTATCTTGCCCAGCGCATATGAGTAGCCTCCTCTATGTTATGTTTTGCATATCGCGTTGTTGCGTATGGCGTTATCGCTATCGCGTGAATAGCCGCGCAAATGCGGGATGGCGTGGCTTGATGATGCCGGATGATGCCGTTGGGGGCGATTATACGCGAAACGGGCTTGGGGCGCACGGGGGCTGAGTTAGGGCAAGGGATTGGGCGGCGTTAGGCCGAAGGCTTGGGCTACGAGTTCGTATGAGCGGACGCGGGCGGGGAAGTCGTAGCATATGGTAACGATGCCTATGTCGGGGGTTTGGTAGGCGGCGGCGAGTTCTTCAATGCGCTGTTTGACTTGGGCGGGGTTTCCGTCGATGTAGCTTTGTTTCATTTTGGACAGGTACGCCCACTCGGCGGGGTTGTATTCGTAGGCGAGCGCCTCGTCAACGGGGGGGATGCCCTCGCTCATGCCTTGCACGGAGCGGACGCGGGAGAGGTTTCGGCTGGCGGCGAGGCGGAGCGCCTCGTCTTCGGTATCGGCGCAGAGGACTTGGAGGGCGACGTTGACTTTGGGCTGGGCAAGGTATTCGGAGGGCTTGAAGTTTTGGCGATACATTTCGGCTATTGCTGGGCCGTGTTCGGACGCCAAGCCGAAGAAGTGGGCGAAGCTGAAGGGCAAGCCCATTTCGGCCGCCATAGACGCGCTGTCGGCGCGGGAGCCTAGCAGCCAGACGTCGGGGGCGGCGTCTTTGGCTGGGCCGGCGCTGAGGGATGCGAATGGGTGGTCGTCGGGGAGGCTGTCGTGCAGAAAGCCGAGCAGGTCGCTGACGATTTTGGGGTAGTGGCGGACGTCGAGCTGCGGGCGCGGGTATGAGAGCGCGGCGGCGGTGATTTGGTCGCTGCCGGGGGCGCGGCCTATGCCGAGGTCGATTCTGCCGGGGAAGAGGGTTTCCAGCATGCGAAAGACTTCGGCGACTTTGAAGGCGCTGTAGTGTGGCAGCATAACGCCGCCGCTGCCCACGCGGATGGAGTTGGTTTGGGCGGCGATTTGGCCGATGAGGATTTCGGGGCTGGCGCCGGCGAAGTTGGGGATGTTGTGATGTTCGGCGACCCAAAAGCGGCGGTAGCCGAGCCGCTCGGCGGCGCGGGCGAGCGCGATGGTTTCGCGGAGGGCGTCGCGGGCTGATCCGCCCTTGCGGACGGGGGATTGGTCGACTACGCTGAGGGCGATTGTGGGGGGCAAGGGGCCTCCGTTAAGTCAAAACGCGAACTTTGAACCCGTTGGATTTAGCCTCATGCTCCGTCAGCAATGGCCAAAACTTCTTCTGCGATCGGTTGAAGTTGTCAGGGGCAAATCTGGCATTTCCCGTAAGTTTCATCACTGGCACGGGATCATAAACCACGCCATCTGATTCCACATCATTAAGATTTGTGAACAGAGCCATTTTGATTAGGGCGTCTTTGATGTCGCTGGGCGAGGGCAACATATTTCGCCTGCTATGCTTGGCCTCTATCAGGTAGATGCTTGAGCCTGAGATTTCCACCTCATCCAAAGTAAGGTAATAATTGCCGCCCAAATAGTTTGTGATGGTGATGCTGGCCTTTGCGCCGGCAACATTTTCTTTGGGCTGCGTGGTTACGGTCTCGCGCCGCTGGGCAGCCTCAGCCAAATCGCGCGAATGGCTTATGAACGCATCTTTGCTTTCTCTGATGGTTTCTATTTTGCGTTCAGCAGACTTTTCTGAGTGAAATTCCACGTCCAGATTATCAGCCATTTGCCGATAGCAGTCCAACGCGGTTTGCCCTATGTTGCCTATGTCTTCCAGTTGCTCCAAATTCCAATGCAGCGGGTCGGAATGGTAGGACTGGAGGGCTGTCAATTTCTGACTGATGTAAGGCAAGTGGAATTGCTGGTTCGTGATTTTATGCCTGTATCTGGCGCTCCGGTCGGCGGTGGCGTAGTAGGCGATAATCACATAGACGCCCAGCAAGCTCATCATAGCGACGGTGTCCCATTGCAGAAAATCCCTGTCTCCCCGTTTGCCCTCATCTTTCATAACGGGAATGATAGTGATTTTCTTGCCGCCAAACCCCAGCGTGTCATAAACGCGAGCGTAGGGGTATGAGCGGGTTCGTTTAGGCGATACCCACCGACTTGCCGCTACCTTGCCGCCATTGCCCAAATCCAAGATAAACGCGGACTTGGAAAGCGCTTGTTCAAGACTGGCTATTTCAAACTCAGGCAAGACAGCGCACAGATAAGGCGTATATTTCAAGCCTGTTATTTTAGCCGATAGGTCCATATTTTCCCCGCTGGCGAGTAGTTAGGGTGAAGGTATCCGCGCCAGGGAATTCGGGTTGGACATTGTCGAACCCAATTTTCTTTTTGATGGTTGGGATAAGCGACTTTTTGATTTCGACGCCGACGCTGTTTCGCCCAAGATACCGCGCCATTTTCATAGTAGTTCCACTGCCCGCGAAGGGATCCAGCACGGTTTCGCCTTTATACGCGAATAGCGTTATCGCCCTGTACGGCAGTTCATCGGGGAAGGCGGCTATGTCTTTCTCTAGCGGGGATCCGGGCAGCACATTCGTCATTTCCCAGAGGGTCATATACCACCTATTGTCTTGGATTTCCCGCTTGCTTACTTTGGATTCTTCTCGGATGTTCCGAGGTATTGACCTGTAGTTGAACTTGCCTTTTTGAAAGATGATTATGCTTTCAAGAAGGTTGTCGGGGTAGAAGTACATCGGATACGGGTTCTGCAAGATAACCCCGCTGCGGCGGCTTATCCGCAAGTAGCCATCGGGTTTTTTCCAGATGATCCGGTCGCGGTATCTGAAGCCCGCGCCCTGAAAGATTTTCGTAGCGTCCGCCACAATGGGGAATTTCTCGCCTTTGACTAGCATATCGTCAATGTTGAGAACTACGATGCGCCCCTTTTGCAATACGCGATATGTCTCGCGCGCCACCGCATCCAAAACGGCAAGGTAGTCATCGTAACTGCGATACAGCCCCTCGTAATCAAAGGGCGCGTTGAAGTATGGGGGCGAGGTGACCATCAAATGGACGCTCTCATCCCGCAATTCTTCCAAGCTCATGCAGTTGCCGTTAATCAGGTTGTGTCTGGTAGGCATAGGTTCTTCCTGCTGTCGGTTCGCGCAGTGAGCATTGTACATTGGAGTGGCGCTTTGGCCAAGTGGCGACGGCTTGCAAGCGCGGTCTAGACACGGGGCGATCCACCGCAGATGGCATATCCAAACTGCGATGGGCGGCTACGGGGATAGCGGGAGATGCTACTTTTTTAGAAAAAAGTAGCCAAAAAACTTTTGAGTTGGGGAGTTAAGGGCAAGTTTAGCGGATTGTTTCTCGGTATGAAATCATAACGCGATTGCCCTTTTTCTGATTATATTATCCCGCTAAAACGCCTCCAATGTATGCGATTTCCAGCGGTTTATGGCGGCTTGGCCGCGGGGGCTTACGGCGCGCTGGACTTGGATGTTTATGAGGGCGGGGCGCTCTAGTTTTAGGCAGCGCTCTAGGGCGGGCTGGAGTTCTTCGGGGTTTTCCACTAGCTCGCCGTGGCAGCCGAGGCCGCGCGCTACCTGGTCGTAGCGCGTGGGCAGCAGGTCGGTGGCTACGGGCTTGCCGTACACGCCGAGCTGGATCTGCCGGTCTATGCCCCACGCGGAGTCGTTGCCGAGCAAGCAGACTACGGGCAGGTGGTGGCGCACGGCGGTGTCGAATTCCATGCCGTTGAATCCGAATGCGCCATCGCCGCTGAACGCCAATACGCGCCTTTCGGGATGCGCCAGTTTCGCGGCGAGCGCGGTGGGCAGGGTGTGGCCGAGCATTCCAGAGGGGGATACATAGAGCCAGCTTTTGGGCATTCGCGCGGGCAGGTAGGCGCGGCCGAAGTGGCAGTAGTCGCCGCCGTCAAAGACTAGGTAGTCGTCGGGGGCGATGTTTTGCATGACGGCGCGGTGGACGAACATGGCGTGCATCGGTGTTTCGGGGCGGGCAAGGGATTCCAGATGTTCGCGCCACTGGTTGCGCTCGGCGCGGAGTTCGTCTATCCAAGCCAGGTCAGCCCACTTGTGGCGCGCCGCCTCATCTGTGAGCTGGCGCAGGGTGGCCTCTACATCGCCGGCGATGCCGACTGCGACGCCGCGATTTCTGCCGATTTCTGCCTCAGATGGATCTACCTGGATGATGGATGCAGAGGCGGCGATTGTGGGCGGCATAGCGTATCCGGCTATCAGGTCTTGCTTGCGTCCGAGCAGCACTACGGCGTCCGCCTCGCGCACTTTGCGGGCGGCTTGGCTTAGGCCCTGGTCGAAGAAACCGAGGCAGTATGGGTGTTCGTCGGATACGAGGCCGCGCGCGTCGCCCTCGGTGAGCAGGGGGATGCGCGCGGTTTCAATGAATTGGCGGAGGGCGTCGCCGGAGCGGGAGTATGCGGCGGCGCTGCCGGCGATGATGAGGGGGCGCTCGGCGCGGCGCAGGATGTCTATGGCTTGGGTTATCTTCTCTGCGGATGCTTGGGGCGCGCCGCTGCCGCGATATTCGCCGGGGGCGTAGAAAGTGACCTCGTCTTCGCGGACGCGCTGCTGCTGGATGTCAACGGGGATGGTGAGGTGGACGGGGCCGCGCCTGCCGCTGTACGCAACGCGGAGGGCGTGGGCGATCATATCGGGGATGCGGCGCGGGTCGGTGACCATCCACGCGCCTTTGGTGATGGGGCGCGCCATGCCGACTTGGTCAATTTCCTGCATAGCGCCTCTGCCGAGTTCGGCGAGTTCGGCGCTGCCGCTGATGGAGAGCAGCGGGCTTTCGGAGTGGAAGGCGTTGGCTATGCCGGGTATGGCGTTGGCGAAGCCGGGCGTGGTGTACATAGCCACGCCAGGTTCGCCGGTGATGCGCGCCCAAGCGTCCGCCATATGCGCCGCCGCCTGCTCGTGGCGGGTGTCCACGAACCGAAAGTTCATATCCGCCATAGTGTCCAGCGCGGGCAGGATGTGGTCGCCGGCGATTGTGAATATGTTATGGACGCCTTCGAGGGCGAGGGCTCGGGCGATGAGGTGGCTGCCGGTGGTTGTGGGGGTTGGGGTCAAGGGGGGCCTCCGAATGTATCGCTGGGGTGTATGTGGTGTGCGCGGGGGTATGTTGGGTGATGTGCAAGTTTGCTGGGGTAATTGTAGTTGTAATGGGGGTATGTTGCCAACTATGGTGGGTGGTATTCGTGTCTGGTTTCACGTATTGTGTTATAGTGTATTTACCGTGGGCGACGGTATAGCATCAGAATATCAGGAAGTTGCTATGACATCAGAACAGCCTGAAGATATGGAAACCACGGATGAAGAAAACGACCTCCGTGATTTTCAGAATGATCTGAACGCTCTCGCTAACGAGCGCGGGCGTCTTGTGCTTCTTCTTAATTGCCTGATGGTGGATGAATACCTTGCCGACGTTAAGGACATAGTTAAGGCTATGTCAGTTTCAGATAATACTTTCCGCAATCACAAACAATTGTCAGTTCTTCTGAAATCGCCGGGGGGACTTGCAACCGACACATACAAATTGATACTAGCCCTCCGTACTTGCGCTGAGGACATTGAGGTTCTAGTGCCGGATTACGCAAAGAGCGCCGCCACTTTTTTCTGCCTTGGCTCGGATACGATTTACATGGGCTGGGCAGGGGAATTAGGCCCTCTTGACCCGCAAGTGATAGATAGGACGTGAGGTGTCCGGCGACTATCTGCGCTTGAGACGTTCAAAGGGTTGGAGCATTTGCTCAATCATTCGCTTCAAGCCTACGACGCAATAGTTGAATTGCTGCTCGCAAGAGCGCATTTAGACGTGCCTATTGCGATTGAAAAGGCAGAACCTTTATTCGCCGATATAGCTTCACCGCTATACAGGAACGTTGATTTGCAAAAGCTGAGCGAATTTGGGAGGTACCTTGCCGAAATAGAGCAATACGCGATCCGCGTTATGCTTCGTTGGGGCTATAACGAAGACCCAAGCAAAATATCCGATATAGTCCACAGATTGGTCTGGGAATACCCGTCACACGAGTTCGTGCTTGACTTAGCTGAAGCCCAAGCTATAGGGCTGAATGCGAAGCTTCTGGATTCTTCATCAGAGGAAATTAGCAAGCGAATTTTGGATAGCGGTATTCCATTTGGGCTTGGACGACCTGATGAAGCGGGTGACTTGGGCAAAGCATCAGATAAGGAGATAGAGGATGATGGTGATGAAGAGCAAGGATAAGACGCTGGCGAGAACGGGCATAACGGAGTCCAGGCCTTGGATAGATCTCAACAAGTCGCGCCGCGCCGCTCAGGACGCGATGGATAAGATGCGTAAGAATCGCGTAAAGCGCGGGCGCGTCATCCTGTCGCGCGGCATTATCGTAAGCGACGACAACCGCCGACCTTAGCCTAGCGCTACACCCAAACAAAGTGCTGGCAGCCTGAAAACTGCCCGCTCTTTGTGCAAGGCGCGAGGTTCGGGGGCGCGGCGTTCTTATCCGGTAGCGCTAATGGATTTGAGGGACTGATTTGGGCGCTCCTCAATCGCTATCGCCGGCAGATGTTTCAGCATGTCCAAGCTCTTGGCGTAGTCCTTACGCCGCAATGCGCCTTGACGCAAACGCGGGCGCATACGAAAGCGCGCGCAAAGCAAGTTATCAGATAAGGGGATTTCAAGGGCAGACTCCGATAGGTATCCTTATCCTGCAAGATTATTTTGAATCGAGTCAAAATCGTATTCCCTCTGAATGCGATAAACAAGGGTGTGAAGTCCAGCTCATAATTAGCGAAAATTTCATTAGCTCTGCAGGCTGAGAATACCCGTGCGCGGGATCTCTTGACCGCAAATCAGGGCGCGATTGAGCCTAGTGGATTGGACTTGTGGCGCCGGTTTCAAGACGCTTGGGTGCCCAAACATTCACATTTGACAGCGATTTTTCTAATCAGCAAGGGCTTTATGTAATACCGCGCTAACGCCGCTCATCCCATAGCACTACGCATCCCCCCATGACCACCTGCCTCGCCATCCGCCTCGGCGTCATAGACTACCACGCCGCATATCGCTTGCAGCGGCGACTGCGTGAGCGCGTGGCAGACGGGGCGCTGCCCGACCTGCTGCTGCTGCTGGAGCATCCGCCCGTCTATACGCTTGGGCGCAGGGGCAGGCAGGCGGACATTCTCGCATCCCCGCGCGAGCTGGCGGCGATTGGGGCGCGGGTAATTCCCACAGATCGCGGCGGCGAGGCTACCTATCATGGGCCCGGGCAGCTGGTAGGCTATCCCATCATCGGATTGCGCGGGCGGGAGGGCGGAGTGCGCGGCTATGTGCGGCGCTTGCAGCGAACTCTGACGCGAGCGCTGGCGGATTTCGGCATACGCGCGGAGTATGAGGGCAAGCCGATAGGCGTTTGGGTCGCGGACGCCAAGATAGCGGCGATAGGCATTCGCGTCAGCCGCGGCGTAACCACGCACGGCTTTGCCCTGAACGTCTGCCCCGACCTGTCCCACTTCGACCACATCGTCCCGTGCGGGATGCCCGACGCCCGCGCGACATCCATATCGCGCGAACTGGGGCGCGTGGTGGGCGTGTCGGACGCCATTCGCGCGGTGGCGGACGCCTTTGGCGCGGAGTTCGGGATGCGGCTGGAGTTCGTAGAGCGGGATGCGCTGTGCGAGGCGGCTGATGCTGATGTATCGCCGGGCTAGACGTCGCGCCGCGTCAGGCTAAAGCTCTGCGCCGTAGGCCCTTTATCGGGCTGGGTGGCTAGGAACATCGCCAGCGGCAGCACATCTTCCGCGTCTTTCACCCATTCGCTGCTGATGGCGTTGACCGCGCCCTCCGGCTGCGCCGCCCATGACGCGATGGCGCCGGGCGTTGAGACCGGCCCCGGCACAAGCTCATTGACGCTGATATTGTCCTGCCAAACCTCTTGCGCGAGGACGCGGGTGAGCATCCAAGCGCCGGCTTTGGCGCAGGCGTAGGCGGACGAGCCGGGATGCCCTCTGCGCCCGATGCCGGAGCCTATGGTGATAATCTTGCCGCCGCCGCGCGCCTTGAGATAGGGCAGCGCGCTCTTGGCGGTGTAGTACGCGCCTTTGAGATTAAGGTCAATCGTGGCGACCCAAGCGTCGGGATCGCTGTCCGCGATGACGCCGGGCGCGAGATTGCCGCCCGCGTTCACAACCACGATGTCTATGCCGCCGAACTGATCTGCCGCCGCCTTGTGCATCGCCTCAACGTCGGACAGGCGGGTCACGTCGGTTTGAACGGCGATTGCCTTGCCGCCCGCGCCCTCGATCTGCCGCGCCGCCGCTTGGATTTCGTCCGCGCTACGCGCCGCGCAACACACCGCCGCGCCCTCGCCCGCGAACCCGACGGCGATAGCCCTGCCGATGCCCCTGCCCGCGCCGGTTATCACGGCGACTTTGCCCGCCAATCTCATAGCCGCAAGTATATCCCGCCGGGCGCAAAATAGCAAAGCCGCAAGCGCGAAATGATGCGAATTGCTCCATCCGGCTACCCCCGACGCCTTGCCGACTCACCCGCCGCATACTCTACACTGATGCTTGTGGAATATCGCCGCCGCTGACCCGTAGTTGACAACCGCGCAATCCTAGACAATAATTAAGCGTAGGAATTAAGTTGACGCCATTCACTACCAACTGGGTGCGAATCATATCGGTAGCCGTGTTCTCAGTGTCATTCGCGCTGGGAATGGCGCTAGTGGCGTGGTATGAAATCGCGGAAGTTACCAATGACACGCCGTTGGCGACGATTATCGCCATCATAATCAAGGGACAAGCGGTGGTGGTTGTGTCAACCGGCTTGGCAGGCGTGATAGAGGGAGGCGCGTACATCGTGGTTATCGCACATCATATAGTACAGCGGGGCATAGAGAAGGGGCGACAAGAGGGCCTAGCCGAAGGGATTGCGATAGGGCAGGACAAAGGCAGAACCGAAGGCCGCGACGAGGCATATGACGACGCCGCCAGGCAGAACGAAGCCTACTATAAGCGGATGCGCGAGGCGCTGGATGCGGGCGAGGACTTCGACGAGCCGCCGCCTATGTTCAACCGCAACGGCCGCTAACGAGGCAATTGCATCGTGGTTATCGCATCGTACCTGTTAGACAAAGCGCGCGAAAAGGGCTACGCCGAGGGTTACCCTGTTGGCCACGCTCAGGGGCTTGCCTATGGCCGCGCCGAGGCGTACCTAGACGTCGACAGGCAGATAGTTGCCTACTTCAAGCGGATGAACGCCGCGCGTGAAAAGGGCGAAGACTTCAACGAACCGCCGCCCAGGTTCGGCAACAACCGCCGCTAACCTCGCTTTGGCGGCGCTACGCGCAAGCCCCTGTCTATGCACAGGTGGACACCGCGTCTCCCTGCCTTTGCTTGACAAGCGTTCACCACACAACCTTGCGAACTACCCATCTACCCCCTGCACTCCCACCGCGCGCGCCCTACCTTCACCACTTAGCCCGCAAGCGGCAGTCAATATCATATGCGCCGCACCATCCCCTACCGCGCCACCGCCAGCTCAAGCGTAAAGTCCCCCGTAACCTCATAGGCGTAAGTTGTAGCCTCAATCGTGTAGCTACCCGCCTCCAGCGTCTTGCTCAGCGTAGTCGTGGGCGTATTGTTGTCGCCGGCCTCCGCCTCTATGTCCCCGGCCATGCCCGCGCCAGCCAGCAGGTAGATGTACGTGGATGCGGCGGCGGATAGCGTGATGGTTACATCAGCGCGGGCGTCTAGCGTGAATGTGTAGAATTTGGCGTAGTAGGTTTGGGCGCCGGGCGGGTTTGCCGAAAGGCAGGCGGGCGTCCATGCGCCGCTAATCGCGCCGGGGACTATCGGCTGGATGCAGGCGTCGGCAATCGTGGTGGGTACAGGGTCGGGGTCAGATACGCTTGTGGGAGTGGGCGATGGCGTCGGCGTTGCGGTTGGCGTGGCAACCGGGCCGCTCCCGCCCTGCTCCAGCGCGGCTACCCTGGCCGTTAGCGCTTGGATGAGCGATTGCATGCTTTCCATGAGGCGCTGCACGGCGCTCATCTGCCGCTCTAGCTCGCCTAGCCTGCTTTCAACCGCGCCGCTCGCGGGGGTTGGGACGCCGGTTGCTGTGGCGGTCGGCGTGGCGGTCGGGGTGGGCGTGGGCGGCGGCGGGCCGGATGGCGCGGGCAGCATGGCAAAGCCGTAGCCCCAGTCGTTGTTGGGGTTGGCTGCGCCGCGCGGGGCGGCGTTTGTTTTTAGGTAGTCGGCTATCTGATGCGGCGCGTAGTCGGGGAAACCTTGCTTGACTAGCGCCGCCAAGCCCGCTATGTGCGGCGAGGACTGGCTCGTGCCGCAGAACCAGGCGCTGAACCCGTTGGCGAGCGTTACCCGCTCGTTGCTGGCGGTGGCGGCGCAGTGTACGCCCACGATGTCGGGCTTGGTTCTGCCGTCCGGCGTAGGGCCCCGGCCGCTGTAGCTCGCAAGCGTATTCACATCCCACCAGTGCGCCGCGCCCGCCGCGAGCAAGCCCGCGTTGGGACTCTCGGCAGGGCTGGTGACGCTGCCGCCCGCCGTGTAGTAGCCCAGCTCTTGCGATGTGAACGCCATCAGTTGAATCCAGTCGGGCGCGGTTCCCCCAAAAAGCTCCACTGCCAGGTAGTACTCGCCGCCTGCGGAGGGAGCGTGTCTGAACCATTCAAACGAGCGATGTCCCGGCGCGCCGTCCTGGAACGCAGTGCCGCCCGTCACGGCTGCGCCGGCGCCGTCAAACAGATAGAGGTCAAGATCGGTGGGCGCGTTAGCCCAAGGGCCTTGCCAGCGCAGCGCTACCGTGAGCGTTTCGCCCGCGTCCAAGGATACGGGGTTGAGTTCATTCGCATCCAAAGCGGCGGGGCTGCCCGCAGCGCCAGCGGTGAAGTCTAGCCATTTATCGGAGTCGGGGTTTTCGAAAGCGCCAAGCCATGTGGAGAGCGCCTCGTTGCCCGCGGATCCCGTCCACGCCGCGCCGCCGCTTACCGCCGCGTCAACGCTCCTGAGCGGGCTGTTGGCGTTTGGCGATGTCCCGTCGGGGGGGCCGCTCCAAAGCCACGATATTGAATGATTGATCACATCCACTTTTTCGCTTACCATCCAGTCAACGGCGGTCTTCAGGTCGCCCCACGACTGCGGATTGGATATGAACAGATCCACGCCCGGCGCTATGTCCAGCAGGGTTTCGGCGACGGATACGCCGTGATTGCTTTGCCCCGCCTCGCAGTCGGCGATGTTGGATGTGGACGCGCCGATTTCGGTGTAGCAGCGCGCGAGTATGTTGGCGGGCAGTTCGCTGCCCATCAGCGCGCTGACGCCCGCAAAGCCCGCGTCTATCACGCCCACCCGGACGCCCGCGCCGGTGAACCCCGCGTCGTGCCAGGCGTCCGCGCCGTGCAGCGCCACGCCTTGGCTTGTGACATTGCCCCTGTCATTAGGCGGGCGATTGCCCTCAATCGTCAGCGGCGCATCGTGGGCGTGCATAGGCGGCATAATCGCATCTACGCGAACCACGCCGGGCTGCACCGACGCCCGCGCGAGCAGGCTTATGGGCGCGTATGCCTCTACATAGCCAGCGCCGATGTTGCGCGGATCGCCGCCGTTGGCGCGCAGAAAGTCGGCGAGCGATGCGGCGTCTGCCTGCGTGTAGAATGTGACCGCTACCGAATCGCCGCGCGAAATGGGCGCGGACGCCGCGGCGCTGTTGGCGGTTGATATGCCCTGCTCTACGCGCGAAACTAGCTGCGATAGCATTGAATCTAGGTTGCCAATCTGCCGGGACTTGCGCTCTGATAGCGGGAACTCGCGCGGGAAGTTCGCAGGGAAGTCGGGCGCAGTTGCGGGCGTGGATATAGGCGCGGGCGTTGGCGTGGGAGTGCGCGTTTCTAGGGGTTGCTGCGCCTGGGCGTTGCCGCCGCCGCTCTGGATGAGCGCCGCAAGCGCAAGCGCCGCCGCCAATGCGAACAGCAGCAGCGCCATCCCCGCGCTAAGCCTAAATCGCGCAAAGCGGCGCTTGCTGTCGGAGGTTTTTTTCATTGGAAATCCTTAGTGTTTGCGACTGAGGCGATTGCAACGCGCGGGTTGCCATATGATAGGCGCAAGCCTGCCTTAGCCGCGAATGGCGGGGATAAAGCGCGTTTTATTTACGATTATCTGGGCAAATCCCAAACTGCGCTAAATTATGCGCCCAACCGCATTAGCAGTCAAGCAATCGCTCGCCGCAAGCCGCCGCCAATCGCATCCCGCAATCGCCCGCCATTGCCGTCAACCGCATCCCGCCTAATCCCTTTCGCACATTCCCTCTTTTCGCTATCCAAAGCGCGATTTCCCTTAATCCCGATTTTGCGATAAACTACGCGCAACACCCGCCAAGCCAAACCCGATACCCTAATCGCCCTACGCCTATCGCATTATGCCCGCTATGCCGCTTTCGCACATTCGCGTTCTTGACTTCACGCACTACATCGCCGGCGCTTACGCCACCAAGCTGCTGGCGGATTACGGCGCGGATGTCGTCAAGGTGGAGCGCCCGGACGGGGGCGATCCCGCCCGCCGGATGCCGCCGTTTCCCGGCGACGAGCCGCATCCCGAAAAGAGCGGGATGTTCCTGCATCTCAACACGAACAAGCGCAGCGTCACGCTTGACCTCAAAACGCGGCAGGGGCGCGGCATAGCGCTGCGGCTGGCGCGGAACGCCGATCTCGTCGCCGAGAGCTTTCGCCCCGGCCAAATGGCGCGCTTTGGGCTGGGCTATCCCGCCTTGTGCGCCGTCAATCCCGACGTGGTGATGCTGTCCATATCCAATTTCGGGCAGACTGGCCCATACCGCGATTACAAAATCTCCGACATCATCATATACGGCATGGGCGGCGAGATGTATTCCACCGGGCTTGACGGCCGCGAGCCGCTGAAGATGGGCGAGAACCTGATGCTGTATCAGGCGGGCGCTATCGCCGCCACCGCCGCGCTGGGGGCGCTGTTCGGCGACGTCGGTCAGCATATAGACGTCTCGCTGCTTGAAACGCAGGTCGGATCCATTGACCGCCGGATGAGCATGCTGCTCGCCTATCAGTACAACGGCGAAATATCCAAGCGCAGCGCGGACGCCACAGCGGGCGGCTATCCCAACGGCGTCTATATCTGCAAGAACGGCTATGTGCAAATCGCGGGCGGGCGCAACTACTTCGAGCGCGTGGTGGCGATGATGGGCGCGCCGCCGGAGCTGCTGGAAGACCGCTGGTACACGCCTGAGGCGCAGTACGACCCGTATCTTGAGGACGAGTTCAACGCCTACTTCATCCCTTGGTGTCTTGAGCGAACCAAGCAGGATGTATGGCATCTGGCGCAGCAGGCGCATGTGCTGAGCGCGCCCATCAACACCACCGCCGACCTTGTGGCGGATGAGACGTTCCGCCAGCGCGGCGCTTTCGCCGAAATCACGCATCCTGAGGCGGGCAATCTGCTCTACCCCGGCCGCCCGTTCATTATGAGCGAATCGCCGTGGCAAATTCGCCGCCCGGCGCCGCTACTCGGCGAGCATACGCAAGAGATATTGGCTGAGCTGGGCTACGCGAGCGCGGATGTGGCGCGGCTTAGGCGGGAGGGGGTGGTTTGACGGCGCGTATCCCATAATTCGCATAATCGGCTAGTTCGCGTAGCCGCGCATAGCCATAGGCGCAACCATACGCGCAATCTTATACAACCGCGCCATAACCCGCATAACTAAATGAGCGCCCTAATCCCGCGGATGGCATACGCGCGGCGCGCCTAAAATCTATTTTGGGATAAGCGCGGGATAAGCGGCGCTAGAGGGGACGCGATGGAACTCATTCTGATTGGCGCGTTTGTCATTTCCCTATTGATATGCGCGCTTTTCGCAATCGCCTGCGCTTTGGCGCAAGCGGCGCTATTGGCTATAATGCCTATTATGGCGATAGAGTGCGCTATGAAAGCCCGCCGCGTCGGTCTGCCCGCCATGCGCTACGGGCTATTGGGCGCAATGTGCGCGGCTTGCTTTGTTATGCCATATCTGTATCTGACAGACAGGATGAACGGCGAGGCGATGCTGAATGAGTTCGCCAAGATATGGCGCGCGATTTTGCATATCTGCTGGGCTATATTTTTGGCGGGCGCTTATGGCTTGCACAATTTGTTTGGCGGCGACTGGGGCATAGACGCGAATGTCTCCGACGCCTTCACTGCCCTGCAACTGATTTGCTGGGGCATGTGGACGATAGCGCTGATATATTTCAAGGCAAACGGCGGATTTTCGGCGGACAAGGTCGAGCTTGAGCCTAGCGAACTTACTCGCCGCTATCGGATAGCGCCGTTTGTTGGGGCGTCAACGACGGTGGCGCTTTTCGCAATCTTCTTTTCGACGGCGGCGGGATTGCCGCTCTGATACAGAGATAGCGCAACGCGGGCGCGGCAATCGCATAACGGCAATCGCATAACGGCAATCACATAACGGCAATCACAACCGCAATCACGCAAGAGAGGCGGGCATATGGCAAAGCTGCCGCTTGAGGGCATACGCATCCTGGATATGACGGTGGTATGGGCGGGGACGTACTGCGCCACGCTGCTGGCGGATATGGGCGCGGAGGTGATACGGCTGGAGTCCATCCGGCGGCTGCCGCCCATCACGCGCGGCTATATGCCCTATCCGCCCAAAGAGGTGATTGAGGGGCTGCCCGCTTTCGTGGCGGGCATGCCGGACAGGGAGCCGGGCGAGCGCCCGTGGAACCGCTACCCGCTCTTCAACGCGCACGGGCGCAACAAGCTTGGGATGACCGTGGATCTGCTGCAACCAAGCGGCATTGACATATTCAAGCGCCTAGTCGCCGTCAGCGACGCATTCGTTGAGAACAATGTTACCGAAACGATGGACAAGCTCGGCATATCCTACGAGATGATGCGCGAAATCAACCCGCGCATCGTGATGATGCGGATGCCCGCCTACGGCAATAGCGGCGCTTATCGCAACTACCGCTCGCTCGGTGTGCATATGGAGGGGGTTATCGGGCATACGATACTGCGCGGCTACGCGGATATGGATCCGTCCTCAAACACGAATGTATTCGCGGCGGACGCGGCGGGCGGCGCGCAGGGCGCTTTCGCAATTCTGGCGGCGCTGCACTACCGCAAGCGCACAGGCGAGGGGCAGCTCATAGAACTGGCGCAGGCGGAGAATATGATAGCCTACACCGGCCGGTTCTTCATGGACTACGCGATGAACGGGCGAACAAGCGGCACGCTTGGCAACCGCCACACCACCGCCCTGCAGGGCTGCTACCCTTGCGCCGGCGACGACCGCTGGATAAACATCACCCTCTACGACAACGCCGACTGGGAGGCATTCCGCGCCGCGATAGGCGCTCCCGCCTGGACATCGGACGCCCGCTTTGCCGCCCACGCCTCGCGCCGCCGGCATCACGACGCGCTAGACGCCCGCATATCCGCCTGGACACGCCCCCTTGACCGCTACGCCATAATGCGCCTGCTGCAATCCGCCGGCATCGCCGCCGCTCCCGTGCTAGACCAGCGCGACGCATTCGCCGACCCTCACCTGCAATCGCGCGGCATATTCGAACAAGTCCACCACGAAGACGTAGGCGGCTCTCACCTCTACGTAGGCGCCCCCTACAAGATGTCCGAAACGCCCATCCGAATCCGCAGCGCCCCCGTGCGCCTGGGCGCGGACAACGAGTATGTGTACAAGCGGGGGCTTGGCGTGAGCGACGATGAGTACGCCGAGCTGGAGCGGGCGGGGCATATTGGGATGGATTTTGCGCGGGATGATGATTAGGCGGATGCGAACTTATTTGTACGCGGACGGGTCGGGCAACTTTGACTTCAGCTTGAACGACGGCGCGAGCCGCTACTTCATGCTGACAACCGTGTCTCTGAACAGCCATGCAATCGTGGCCGACCTGCTGGATCTGAGGCGCGAATTGGCATGGGAGGGCGTAGATCTGCCGCAAGGATTTCACGCAGTCAACAACAAGCGGTCTGTCCGCGCGCGAGTGTTCGAGATACTGAGCAAGCACGACTTCAGAGTTGACGCTACGATACTGGAAAAGCGCAAAGTCGATCCGATAATACGCCAGACAGATCCAATCTTCTATGGTTTCGTCTGGTACAACAATTTGAAACACACCGCGCGGGATACCGTATTGCCTCAAAGCGAGTTGCTGGTTACGGCATCCGCTATTGGCACTAATCAGATGAAAGCCAATTTCGGTTGGGCAGTTCAAGCCGTTAACAGAGAAGTTATGCCTGAATCTACCATAAAGGCTACTATGTGGCCCGCCGCCACCGATATATGCTTGCAGGTTGCCGATTACTGCTCTTGGGCAGTGCAGCGAAAATGGGAACGCGACGACAGCCACGCATACGCGATAATCGAAGATAAGATAGGTTCTGAGAACGACATATTCGGTAGCAGGACGACGCTCTACTACTAGAAATATGTGGGGAGGGTGAGCCGACTATCCAAAGTATTGCTACTTGGAAGAGCTCCCGGACCTCTTGTCGCCGGCTCGTTCATATAGCCATTATAGTTGCATAAATACCGCCAGTCAATAGCGTTGATCGGCGGGTATTCTCACCCTGCAGTGTTAATTGATTTGAGGGACTGATTCAAGCGCTCCTCGAACACTATCGCCAGCATGTGTTTCAGCATCTCCACGCTCTTTGTGTAGCCCTTTGTGCGCCTCGCCAGCCTGTTCAGCTTGCTCCGCAGCTTGGAGTGCAGCCCCTCGTTCCAGTTCACCGCTCCGCCCTTGCCTATCACATGCCTGTCCCGAGGCAGCCACTCGTACACTCCATAAGCGTCGGTTTCGTACCTGTCAGATCCCGGCAGCCTATCCAGCAAGCGCGAGAACGCGGACAAGTCCCTGTCGCCCACTTCATACATCCGCCAGCGGATACCGTCCCGCTCTTCCACCACCGCAGTCCATATCCACAGGTCTTTGCGCCGCTCGCCGCGCCTTACATCCAAGTATGTCCACATCTCATCAAACGCCACAATAGACGCGCGGACGCTATCCTGACGACCGCTTGCGCGCCACTCCAGAAAGCGCGTCAGACGCTCGGTCGCCAACGCCCCCTTTTTTTGACCCACTCGCTCACAGTGGTTACGCTCGCGCCCATCACGCGGGCGGTCGCCGACAAGCTCATCCCCTCCGCGCGCATCTTCACCGCTTGCTCTTTCTGTGCGTCAGTGAACCGATGCTTTGCGCCCTCTTGACGCTTGCGGCGCTGGTTGCGCTTGAACTGCTGCTTGCCGCGCGAATGACCGTCTTTCTTGACCCAGTTTGAGCCGCATTTCGGGCATAGCGCGTCATGTCTGTACACTCTCGGCTTTGCCATAGCGCCGCCTGCCTTTCAGCCACTTCGGAGTAGTCTAGAGCAAGTATAGCATATTAACACTGCAGGATAGGAATACCGACTGGGGGTATTCTCACTGCAGTGTTATTTTGAATCATATCAGGTTTGGATGTCCGCTGAACGCTATGATCTAGGGCTTGAAGTTCCTGCTAGCGTTGGCGAAAAATCAAACGGCATTTCAGGCTGGGAATACCCGCCCACCCGGTATTATTAGTATGCAGTGCTAATATGATATGCTTGCCCTAAACCGCTCCGAAACAAGTGAAAGACAGGTGGCGCTATGGCGAAACCGAGAGTGTACAGACACGATGCGCTATGCCCGAAATGCGGCTCAAACTGGGTCAAGAAAGACGGTCATTCACGCGGCAAGCAGCAGTATAAATGCAACCAGCGCCGCAAGCATCAGGAGGGCGCAAAGCATCGGTTCACTATGAACAGAAAGCGCAGGCGGTGAAGATGCGCGCCGAGGGGATGAGCTTGTCGGCAACCGCGCGTGTAGTTGGCGCAAGCGTGCCCACGGTAAGCGAGTGGGTCAAAAAAAGGGGGCATTGGCGCGAGAGCGTCTGACGCGGTTTATGTCGTGGCGGACAAGCGGTCGTCAAGATAGCGTCCGCGCGTCTATTGTGGCGTTTGATGAGATGTGGACATACTGAGAGGCAAGGCGCGGCGAGCGGCGCAAAGACCTGTGGATATGGACTGCGGTGGTGGAAGAACGAGACGGCGTCCGCTGGCGGATGTATCAGGTTGGGGGCAGAGACGAGTCGGTATTCCTATCCTGCAGTGTTAATATGCTATACTTGCTCTAAACTACTCCGAAGTGGCTGAAAGGCAAGCGGCGCTATGGCAAAGCCGAGAGTGTACAGACATGACGCGCTATGCCCGAAATGCGGCTCAAACTGGGTCAAGAAAGACGGTCATTCGCGCGGCAAGCAGCAGTTCAAGCGCAACCAGCGCCGCAAGCGTCAAGAGGGCGCAAAGCATCGGTTCACTGACGCACAGAAAGAGCAAGCGGTGAAGATGCGCGCGGAGGGGATGAGCTTGTCGGCGACCGCCCGCGTGATGGGCGCGAGCGTAACCACTGTGAGCGAGTGGGTCAAAAAAAGGGGGCGTTGGCGACCGAGCGTCTGACGCGCTTTCTGGAGTGGCGCGCAAGCGGTCGACGGAGTGGCGTCCGCGCGTCTATTGTGGCGTTTGATGAGATGTGGACATACTTGGATGTAAGGCGCGGCGAGCGGCGCAAAGACCTGTGGATATGGACTGCGGTGGTGGAAGAGCGGGACGGTATCCGCTGGCGGATGTATGAAGTGGGCGACAGGGACTTGTCCGCGTTCTCGCGCTTGCTGGATAGGCTGCCGGGATCTGACAGGTACGAAACCGACGCTTATGGAGTGTACGAGTGGCTGCCTCGGGACAGGCATGTGATAGGCAAGGGCGGAGCGGTGAACTGGAACGAGGGGCTGCACTCCAAGCTGCGGAGCAAGCTGAACAGGCTGGCGAGGCGCACAAAGGGCTACACAAAGAGCGTGGAGATGCTGAAACACATGCTGGCGATAGTGTTCGAGGAGCGCTTGAATCAGTCCCTCAAATCAATTAACACTGCAGGGTGAGAATACCCGCCCTGACACCGCCGCGCCAAGCGAGTATAATCGCAGGCATACTCAACCCGTTGCGTTTCAAAAAAGCCTATGCCACTCCGATATACGAACACAACCATCACAGACACAGACACCGAGCGCCTCCAGCGCATATTGCAGGACAGGCTGCCGCCCTACGCGGTTGTGCTGTACAACGACGACCATAACGCTATGGATTTCGTAGTGGCGGCGCTGATAGAGAGCGTGCCCAGCCTGGAACTGGAGGAGGCGGTTGAGATTATGTTTGAGGCGCACAATACCGGCAGCGCCGTTGTGATTGTCTGCCCGTTTGAGCAAGCCGAACACTACCGCGACCGCATCCGCGCGCACGGACTCGGCTGCGACGTTCGCAAGGCGTAGCCACTAGCCACCGCCGCGCCGCCTAGCACGAAACCCGATATGTGTGCGATTCCCCCACGCCCGTGATTACGCTGACATACCCGCTCAGTTCCCGGTCAAGCGCGCCATCCCCCGTATCCACCAGCAGCGGCTTGCCCCCCAGCGCCAGCAGCTTGCCCCGCGTAGCCGCCACGATGACATTGCCCGCGCCCGCTTGCCCTACCACGCGCCGTATCACGCGCGCGCTAATCTGCTGATTGCCGCGCCCAAAGATATACCCTTGCCCGCCGATAACGCCCACCACGATTTTCGCGGGCTTGCCCCGCGTAAGCCGCAGCAGATCGATTTCGTTTGCGTCCGCCGCCACCAGCCGCCCGTCAAGCGCCGCGTCCACCCCCAACAGCGTCTTGCGTATGCCCAAAACATCCGCTATCGCCCGCGTGGTTGTGCCAGGACCTATGATATACACAACCCCCAGTTCCATATCGGTTGCCACTTGCTCCCCAATCCCCCGCGCGGCATCCCGCTCATCAATCGCGGCCGCCGACTTGCCCGCCTGAACCGCTTGGCCATCCTGAGGAACCCTGAGATACCCGTACAGCGCCGCCGACACCCTGCCCGCCCGAAACGCATCCTCGTCAATATCCATCACCTCCGCCTCGCCAACGCCAAGCTCGCCCCTGAGAAAGCGCAGCGCCGTCTCGCCCGCCCGTCGCGGCGTGAGCGCGAACACCGCCGAGTGCATCTTCACGCCCGCCGGTATGCCCAGCGCCGCCACAGGCTCGCCCTCGCCGCCGCCTATCGCCGCGCAAACATCCCGCGCCGTCCCATCGCCGCCCGCGAACAGCAGCAAGCTCACGCCAAGCCGCCGCATCTCAGCGCAAGCCCGCCGCGTATCCGCCCCATCCGATTCGTATGCCAACACGTCCGCCCGCAATCCCCCAACTGTCACCGGATCTAGCCCACACTCCCGCGCCGCATCCTCGCCCATAGCCCCCGCGCAAGTCAGCAATTTAACATCCGGCATCCCCGCCGCGATAACTCTCAGTGCCTCAGCCGCCCGCCTCTGCGCCGCCGGCCTCGCCCCAAGCGCCCGCGCCTTTCGCAGAGCGTCAGCCCCATCAGTGCCTTTCAACCCCACGCTCCCGCCCATTCCCGCAATCGGATTTACTATCAAGCCCAGTTTCGTCGTCATTGAATCCGCCTACCTACTTACCCAAAATCTTATGCCCATTTTACCCTATGCCATCACAAACCTACCTTGCATCCCCCACGCAAAAGTTTTTGGTTATTTTTTATAAAAAAAGTAGCGCCCGCGCCCGCTTAAACGCCCGCGCCCGCTAAAATCAGACGCCTAGCCGCAAAACCCGATTGACATCCCGCCCGCTTAGATTTAGCCTTAGCCTGCTTACGCCGCGCATCATTCGCGGCATCCGAATTGCACACCGCAAGCGGGGAATTGAAATGAACTACTACCGCCTTAACGACAGCCAACTTGAATGGAAAGAGCGCGTGGCAGAAGTAGCCGAGCGCGTAATCGCCCCCAGAGCCGCCCAGTGCGACCGCGACGCCGAGTTCCCCCAAGAATCCCTCGCGGCGCTCGGCGATATGGGGCTGTGGGCGCTGCGCGTGGACAAGCGGCACGGCGGGCTTGGCGGCGATATGGTCACCACCTGCCTCATCGTGGAAGAGATAGCCAAGAAATGCCCATCCACCGCGATGTGCTACAAGATGCACTTGGAATCGGTGGAGGCGGTCAGCCGCATACCCACCGCGCTGCAAGTCAAGCGGTTCGTGGAGCCGCTGGCGCGAGGCGAGGTATTCGCCGCGGCCGCCGGCGGCGAATCAAGAGGCCAAAGCGGCAAAGACTGGCGGCCCGTGTCAGCGCCCGACGCCTTGCTGCCCCGCGTTGAGGGCGGCTTTCGGCTAGACAACATTCGCAAATCCTATGTCACATCCGCCGGACACGCATCCCACTACATTATGTTCTGCCGCGCCGACGCCAACCGCATGGAAGGCCCCCCCGACCTGCTTATGATCGAGGCGGACAAGATTGACTGGCAAACCGCATCCCGCTGGGACGGGCTGGGCATGCGCGGCAACTGCAGCGCCGCTATGATCTTCAACGGCGTCGTGCCGGAGGAAAACCTGCTCGGCATTGAGCTTGAGGGCGAAAAAGAGCCGGTTATGGCGAAGTATATGATGCCCGTGCTAATCCTGACATACGGCGCGGCGTATCTCGGCATAGCCTCCGGCGCGTATGAGCTTGCCTGCAAAGAGGGCGACAAGCGCTTTGCCAGCGGCGCGCGGCGGCTGGACAACCCAATCAACCAGCGCCGCATCGCCGAGATGAGCGCCCAAATAGAGGCGGCGCGCGCTTTCCTGCATGTAGTCGCGGCTATGGCGGACGACGGCAGAGCGCCCTCGCTGCTGCCCTACATCCAGGCGAAAGTCGTCTGCTCAGAAGTGGCCGTGCGCGTTACCCAAGATCTCATGACGATGTTCGGCGGCACCGCATTCGCGCGCGAGCTGCCCTTCGAGCGCTACTTCCGCGACGCCCGCGCCGGCGTGGTAATGGGCTTGGCAAACGACCAAGCCTACGAAACCATCAACACGCTGCTATTCCCGCCCGACGCCGCCCAGTAATCGGCTAGCCCGCCGACGTCCCCGCGTAAGCGGCAATCGACTTGCGCGTTGATGGCGCATCGCGCGGCATATCTAGGGCGGCTTGCCTTGCCGAAAGCCCGCCTAGCCCCTAGCCCACCTTAGTCAGCACAAACCCCTTTTCGCCCGTAACCCGCAGGTCATTCGGCCGCGCTATCACCACGCCCGCCAGCGAATCGTCCAACAGGCTGCTGTTGAACTTCCAAGTGACCTGCACCGTCTCTTTGGGCAGCCCGGTCGTGTAAAACACAACCTCGTTGTACTTCACCCGCGCCGCCACGCTCAGCCCCTCCGCCCGCCAATCGGTATTGCCCTCAATCGGCTCGTCAAACCGGATGTCCACCGACGGCGCGGCGGCGTCAAGCGTCAAAGACACCCCACGCTCATCCTGCTCCCCCGGCAGCGTCATCATCCCTCTATACTCCTGCGCCCGTTCACTGCTCATATCTATCTATCCCCGTCCTCTTAGCGTTATTAGTATTGATGCAAAGATGCGCGGCGCACTTGCGCCTAACCCAGCGCGTTTAGCCGCCATCGCATAACAGCATACCGCAAGGCGGCGCAAGCCTGCAAATTGGAACGCGCCCCCCGCCGCCCCAATTTGACACCGCAAACGGCATAATGCTAAAATTGGCGAACCTGATAATCGTTATTCGGGATTGCGGCGGCAGAAACAAGCGTCGCAATGCGGCATCAAGACGGACTTGGGAGGATTGGGTATGACCAGTGAACAGAAGGTCGAACTGCATCGAGGCCTTCGTGATGTGCATATAGACCGAACCAGGTCCAGTTTCATTGACGGCGATATTGGCAAGCTGCTCTATCGCGGCTACAACATCGACGACCTGGCGACGAAGTCCACCTTTGAGGAGACGATCTATCTTCTGCTCTACGGCGAACTTCCCACCCAAGCCCAGCTGGACGCCTTTGACGCCGAACTCAGGGCAAGCCGTGCGCTCCCCGAAGAGGTTCTCAGCGTAATCAGCCTAACCCAAAAGTCGCATCCGATGGATGTGTTGCGAACCGCGGTGTCCGCGCTCGCCGCCTACGACCCCGAAACCGAGGACAACTCCGCCGATGCGACGCTACGCAAGGGCATACGCCTCACCGCGCAGGCGTCCACCATCGTCGCCGCCCACGCGCGCATCCGCGAGGGCAAGCAGCCCGTCGCCCCAGACGCCAGCCTCAACCACGCCGCCAACTTCCTCTATATGCTCTTCGGCGAAAAGCCGGACGAGCAAGACGCCAGCCTCATAGACAAAGACTTCATCCTGCACGCCGAACACGGCATCAACGCATCCTCATTCGGCGCGCGCGTTACCGCATCCACGCAGGCAGACCTGCACTGCGCCGTAACCACCGGCATCGGCGTCCTCAAGGGCCCCTCTCACGGCGGCGCCGCCGAAGAGGTGATGAAGATGGCTATGGAAATCGGCGACGAGTCCAACGCCGAAAACTATGTGCGCGACCTGCGCGCCAAGGGCGGCAGGGTTATGGGCTTTGGCCACCGCGTCTATAAGGCGATTGACCCGCGCTCCATCCACCTTAAAGACGACGCCCGCGCGCTCGGCGAGCGCAAAGGCCAGCCCGGCTGGTTCGGCATCCTAGAGGCCGTAACCAAAGTGATGGAGCCCTACGCGCGGCGCGGCATATGCCAGAACGTGGACTTCTTCTCCGGCGCCATCTACTACCTGCTGGACATCCCCGAAGACCTGTTCATATCCATATTCGCTATGGGGCGCATCCCCGGCTGGACAGTCCAGGTGCTGGAGCAGTTCGACAACAACATCCTGCTCAGGCCCCGCCTGCTCTACATCGGCGATATGGACTTGGAGTATGTGCCCATCGCCCAGCGCTAAGCCCGCCCCGCGCCGCCAAGACGCCATTAGCCCGGAAGGATCGTACATTGACTCAAGAAGTTACCGAGACTGCCACTTGCCGGCATCACTGGCAGATTGAAAGCCCCAACGGGCCGGTCAGCGTGGGCAGATGCAAGCGCTGCGGCGAGAGCCGCGAGTTCAACAACTCCATCCAAGGTTCGGGCTGGGACAGGCAGGGAGCGCACAAAAAAGCCGCCGCCGCCAAGACGAGCGCCGGCGCCTAATCGTTGCCTTGACGCCCGCCCGAAACGAAACCCGCAAGCCCACAAAAGGGGTATCGCTCGCCGATGCCCCTTTGCTTTGCCCGGCGCGAATGTCCCAGGGAAATGCCATAACCGCTACCATAACCGCCGCTGAACGGGCTATCAGAGACGCCATACGTCAGCATGGCAAAATCCCCTTTGCCGAGTTTATGCGCCTAGCCCTCTATCACCCCACCGGCGGCTACTACACAAGCCCGGCCCCATTCGGCGCAACCGGCGACTACTACACAAGCCCGGCGGCGCATCCCACATTCGGTGCGCTGCTCTGCGTCCAACTCCACCGCATGTGGCAACTTATCGGCGAGCCGCCCCAATTCACCGCCGTGGAACTCGGCGCGGGCAATGGCTTGCTCGCCGCCGACATCATCGCCTACGCCCCAACCATATCGCCCCAATTCGCATCCCGCCTGCGCTACGTCTGCATAGACAGATACGCGCCCGCAACCGCCCCCGACGCCGCAACTCCAGCGCCGACGGACAGGCTACTATCTGATAGCATCCCCCTAAGCGGCGTAACCGGCTGCATAATCTCAAACGAACTTGTTGACGCCTTCCCCGTACACCGCTTTCGCATAGCGGACGGCCAGCCGCTTGAAATCTACGTCGGCTTGGACGCCAACGGCGATTTCCGCGAGATATTGGACGCGCCCTCAACGCCGCTGCTGCCCGCGCGCATCCGCGAGCTAGGCTTTGCGCTGCCCGACGGGTTTCGCGGCGAGGCGCGCCTGGACGGTGGCGCTTGGATGCGCGATGTGGCGCAAGCGCTTGACGCGGGTTTCGTCATCACCATAGACTACGGCCACGATGCGCGCGAACTCTACTCCGAGCGGCGGCGCAACGGCACGCTGCAAACATACTACAAGCACACCCAAGGCAACAGCCCCTACCAACGCATCGGCAGACAGGACATCAGTGCCTTTGTAGATTTCACCCTGCTGCAATCCGAGGGACGCGCCGCCGGCCTAAACACGCTTGCCTACACCACGCAGGCGGCGCTACTGAGCGCCCTGGGAATGAACGAGATGCTGCGCCACGCCCGCGCTACGCCGCCCTCCGACCCGCAACGCGCCGCCAATCTGGTGGCGATGCGCGAGCTTGTGAACCCAAGCGGCTTGGGCGGATTCAAGGCGCTCATACAAGCCAAGCGCGTTGGCGTGTCAGCAGATCAACTTATCCCGCCGCCCGCGCTAATCCAAAGCCTGCGCCCACCATTGCTCACCGCCCGCCATATGCCGCTAATGCAAGGGCGCTACCCGCAAACAAGCTGGGAATTGCCGCATTTGTGGCCCCCCGGCGTCTGATAGATCCCGCGCATTACCGCCCGTCGCCCGCGAAAGCCGGTCGCGGCGAACAGCGTCGCGCCACCGTGATGAACCCGGTATGCGCCACCATCCGATGCTCCGGCCGCACGCTGCGGCCGCCCACATTCCAAGGGCGCAGCAGAACCTCCATCGTCTCCAGCATCTCAAAGGTTCGCGCCGCCCTCAGCGCCCGCGCCAGCTCATGCACCTGCAGCACGGTCGGCAGAAAGCACACGATTATCCCCCCCGGCAGCAGCGCCTCCGCCGCGTGCGGAACGACATGCCAAGGTTCGGGCAAGTCCAACACGATACGGTCAATCTCGCGCTCCTCAAACCCCTCATACACATCGCCAAGCTTGAGCGTCAGGTTAGTCGCGTCGGGCATCATCGCGCCCACATTCGCCCGCGTCCTATCAATCATATCCTGCCGCAGGTCATACGACGTCAGCGTCCCTCGCTCGCCGATAGCGCGCAGCAGCGCCATAGTCACCGCGCCGGAGCCGCAACCCGCCTCAAGCGCATTCGCGCCGGGGAATATATCGCCATAGACCAGTATTGCGCCCAGATCTTTCGGATAGCCCACGGTTGCGATGCGCGGCATATCAAGCGCGAAATCCGCCATCGTGGGCTTGACCGCCAGCAAAGCATGCCCGCGATTGGTCGCCACCCAAGAGCCGGACTCCGCCCCGATGAGCTCAGTGTGCGGAAACGCGCCCGTATGCGACTCGAACTTGGCGGCCGCATCCAGCAAAGCCAGATGGCGGCGCCCCCTGCGGTCAATGATGAGAGCGTAATCGCCCTCTTGGAAGATGTGATGCAAGTTAATCAGCCTAGCGGCGTGTTCGGACGGGCTGCCCGCGCGTCGGACAGCCCATCCGCGTTGTTGCGGTATTCGGCGCTTGACGGCTAGATGTTATCCAGCTCAGCCAAGATGTCTTTAGGATCCAAGTCTATCGCGTTGTCGTACACGCGCTTAAAGCGCACAATGCCCTCGGCGTCCACGATGAACACCGCGCGATTAGGCGCGCCGCGCTCTTCGTTGTAGATGCCGTATGCCTGCGTCACCGCGCCCTTGGGATGGAAATCGGACAGCAGCGGGTAAGGTATGCCGCCCAGCGAGGCGGAGTACGCGGTTTGGGACGGCCGTGAGTCGCAGCTAATGCCCAGCACCTGGGCATTCTTCTCTTCGAACAGCGGGTTCGCCACCCTGAACGAAGAGACCTGCCCCGTTCAACCGCCCGTGAACGAGAATATGTGAAACGACAGCACCACCGCCTTATCGCCCTTGAACGCGCTCAGCGTCACGCTCGCGCTATCCTGCGACGGCAGCGTAAAGTCCGGCGCCGCCTGCCCAACGTCAACCATTTTGTCACCTTCCTAATTGGCTTAATTTACGTTAGCCTAATTCGTCCTGATTTGCCCTTACAGATTATCGCCCTGAACAATCGCGCGCAACCATCCGCCGCATTGCCGCTAATCCCGCCGCCGCGCCCTATCCAACTCATCCTGCAGCCGCCGCGCCCGCGCCTCAGCCGCCAACCGCCCCTCGCGCTCCCGCATATGCGCCGCCCTAGTAGCCTCGTGCGCCCGCACAGCATCTTCGTGCGCCCGCCTTGTCACCTCATACGCCGCCCTAGTCACCTCATGCGCCGCCAACTCCGCCTCAAGAAAGTTCAGCCACTCCCCCGTCGCCGAATCCCTCACCCAAAACCGCTCCCCGCGCCAGTAAAAATCCAAGTTCAACGCATCGCTATGCGCCCACACATTCCCGTCTTCATCAACCCGAACCTCATACGGCTCATACGCGCCCCCGACCAGCCTATCCCCCGCCAGCGCATCCCCGTAGAGCATGCCCCCGCTTGGATCAAACCGCCAGTACTCCCGCGCCCCTATCCGCGCATAGATCTCGCGCTTGTCCCTCACATCCCTCAGCGCCGTACTCTCCGACGCCACCTCCAGCACAAAATCCGGCGGCTTGCCCCACTGCCACACGCGGTAGCTGTTATGCCCCACTATGGTTTTGGCGTCCACATCAAACACCACATAGCAATCCGGCGCTATCCGCGCGTTGGGATCGTTGATGTCGTACAGGATAAAGGTAGGCCCAGACACCAGCACGCTATCGGCATACGGCTTATAGTGAACCCGCAGAATGGACGCTATGTCCTCTATGATAGGATTTTGCAGCATGCCGTCCTCGACCGGCTCCGGATCAGGCACAAGATCATACCAGCGCTTAGCGGCGGCTTGGGTGGCAGTAGTCATAGCGATTACTCCCGAATACGCATTATGATTTGCGTAATTATAACACACTGAACAGCCGCATCAGATAACCATAACACGCTAATTCGCTAGCATTATTGCCGCCGCCGCGCCCTATCCAACTCAGCCTGCAATCGCCGCGCCCGCGCCTCAGCCGCCAACCGCCCCTCGCGCTCCCGCATATGCTCCGCTCTAGTCACTTCATACGCCCGCCTAGTCGCCTCATGCGCCGCCAACTCCGCCTCAAGAAAGTTCAGCCACTCCCCAGTCGCCGAGTCCCTCACCCAAAACCGCTCACCGCGCCAGTAAAAATCCAAGTTCAGCGCATCGCTATGCGCCCAAAGATTCCCGTCCTCGTCAACCCGAACCTCATACGGCTCATACGTACGCCCAACCAGCCTATCCCCCGCCAGCGCATCCCCGTAGAGCATGCCCCCGCTTGGGTCAAACCGCCAGTACTCCCGCGCGCCTATCCGCGCATAGATCTCGCGCTTTTCCCTCACATCCCGCAGCGCCGTACTCTCGGACGCCACCTCCAGCACAAAATCCGGCGGCTTGCCCCACTGCCACACGCGGTAGCTGTTATGCCCCACTATGGTCTTCGCGTCCACATCGAACACCACATAGCAGTCCGGCGCTATCCGCGCGTTGGGATCGTTGATGTCGTATAGGATAAAGGTAGGCCCTGACACCAGCACGCTATCCGCATGCGGCTTGAAATGCACTCGCAGAATGGACGCTATGTCCTCTATGATAGGATTTTGCAGCATGCCGTCCTCGACCGGCTCCGGATCAGGCACAAGATCATACCAGCGCTTAGCGGCGGCTTGGGTGGCGGTAGTCATGCCGAATACTCCCGAATACGCATTGTGGTTTGCGTAATTATAACACACTGAACGGCCGCCTAAGATAATCGGACACGCTAATTCATCAGCATTATTGCCGCCGCCGCGCCCTGTCCAACTCCGCCTGCAGCCGCCGCGCCCGCGCCTCAGCCGCCAACCGCCCCTCGCGCTCCCGCAGATACGCCGCCCTAGTCGCCTCATGCGCCGCCAACTCCGCCTCAAGAAAGTTCAGCCACTCCCCCGTAGCCGAATCCCTCACCCAAAACCGCTCCCCACGCCAGTAGAAATCCAAGTTCAACGCATCGCTATGCGCCCAAACATCCCCGTCCTCGTCAACCCGAACCTCATACGGATCATACGCCCCTCCAACAAGCCTATCCCCCGCCAGCGCATCGCCGTAGAGCATGCCCCCGCTCGGATCAAATCGCCAGTACTCCCGCGCGCCTATTCGCGCATAGATCTCGCGCTTGTCCCTAACATCCCTCAGCGCGGTGCTCTCAGACGCCACCTCCAGCACAAAATCCGGCGGCTTGCCCCACTGCCACACGCGGTAGCTGTTATGCCCCACTATCGTCTTGGCGTCAACGTCAAATACCACATAGCAATCCGGCGCTATCCGCGCGTTGGGATCGTTGATGTCGTACAGGATAAAGGTAGGCCCAGACACCAGCACGCTATCCGCATGCGGCTTGAAATGCACTCGCAGAATGGACGCTATGTCCTCTATGATAGGATTTTGCAGCATGCCGTCCTCGACCGGCTCCGGATCAGGCACAAGATCATACCAGCGCTCAATGGCGGCTTGTGTGGCGGTAGTCATGCCGAACACTCCCGAATACGCATTGTGGTTTGCGTAATTATACCATACCGAATAGCCGCCGCCGCGCATAAAATCGCATCCCGCGCTACTTGCCGCGCCGCCACCGCAAGTCCGGCCGCCGCGCCGCCCGCGCCTCGTCAACCCGCGTGTTCGGCGCGTCATGCGGCGCGTTATGCAGCATATCCGGATCCGTCCGCGCCTCAGCCGCTATCGCCCGCATCGCCTCTATGAAGTAGTCAAGCGTCTCTTTGCTCTCGGTCTCGGTCGGCTCAATCATCAGCGCCTCGTCCACGATTAGCGGGAAATACATCGTGGGCGGATGTATGCCGTAGTCTATGAGCCGCTTGGCGACATCCAGCGCGCTCACGCCATAATCGCGCCTGAGGCTATGCGCGCTGAACACTACCTCGTGCATGCAATTGCGGTCATACGGCAAATCGTAATGCCCTTTAAGCCCGCTCATTATGTAGTTGGCGTTGATAACGGCGTCGCGGCTGATGTTTGACACGCCCTCCGCGCCCAGCGTGGCGATGTAGGCGTAGGCGCGAACAAGCGCGCCGAAGTTGCCGTGAAACGCGCCCATCCTGCCAATCGTCTTAGGCGGCGCTTGCAGCGAATAGCGCTCGACGCCGTCCGCGCCTATGTTGCGCTCCACAACCGGCGTGGGCAGATACGGCAGCAGCCGCTCGCTCACGATGATAGGCCCCGCGCCCGGCCCGCCGCCCCCGTGCGGCTGCGTGAAAGTCTTGTGCAAGTTGGAGTGCATCAAGTCAAACCCAAGCTTGCCCAGCTTCACGCGCCCCAGCAGCGCGTTCAAATTCGCCCCGTCGCCGTACACGATCCCGCCCGCCTCCCGCACAATCCGAACCACTTCCAAGATATTGGAATCGAACAGCCCAAGCGTGCTGGGCAGCGTTATCATCAAGCCCGCCAGATCATCGCCCACCGAATAGCGCAGCGCATCAAGGTCGGTATTGCCCTCCGCGTCAGAGGGTAGCGTGATGACATCAAACCCGCACATGCTCGCCGTAGCCGGATTTGTGCCGTGCGCGCTGTCCGGGATAAGCACTTTGCGGCGATGAGCATCCCCGCGCTCCAAGTGATACGCGCGCGCCACCAGCATCCCCGCGAATTCGCCGTCCGCGCCCGCCATCGGCGCCAGGCTGCAGCCCGCCATTCCCGTTATCTCAGCCAGCCGCCGCTGCAATTCCCACATCAGCCTGAGCGCGCCCTGAACCGTATCGTCCGGCTGATGCGGATGAATTTCGGCGAACCCCGGCAACCCCGCAACCTCGTCGTTGACCTTGGGGTTGTACTTCATTGTGCAGCTGCCCAAGGGATAGAAGTTGTGGTCAATAGAGAAGTTGAGCTGGCTTATCTGCGAAAAGTAACGAACCAGTTCCCCCTCGCTCACCTCCGGGAAATCCAAGTCGGCCCGCAGCATATCGCCGGGCGGCGGCGCTTGCGGCGGCACATCGCTTTCGGGCAAACTCACGCCCAGCCTGCCCGCCGCGCCGCGATCCATCAGCAGGCGGCGACGGTCGCTTGTCAAGCGCCGCTGCAGCGCGTTCAGTGTACTCATTGCGAACCGCCTATCTCAGCCAGCGCGGCGGCGAATGACTCTATCTCTTCGCGCGTGTTGACCTCAGTGGCGCACACCAGCATAGCGCCGTCTATCTGACCGCTTATGTCCAACCCGCCGATTATCTTGTAATCCAACAGCCGCCGGTTTATCTCAGCGGGCGGCAGCGGGCAGCGCGCGGCGAATTCCTGAAAGAACACCGCGTCATTATGCGCCAGCGAGTAGCCCGGTATGTCCGCGATTAGCGAGGCGAGATAATGCGCCTTCTGATATGTCAGATCCGCTATGCGCCGCATCCCGCGCTTGCCGTTTGCCGCCATATACACCGTTGTCATCAGCGCGATAAGCGCCACCGATGTGCATATGTTGGATGTGGCGCGCTCCCGCCGTATGTGCTGCTCCCGCGTCTGCAGCGTCAGAACGTACGCCGTCCTGCCTTGCGTATCCACCGTCCTGCCCACGATGCGCCCCGGCATCTGCCGGATGTAATCCTGCTTGCAAGCGAATATGCCTACATAAGGGCCGCCGAATGTGGGCGGAACGCCCAGCGCCTGCCCCTCCGACGCCACGATGTCCGCGCCGTACTCGCCCGGCGGCTTGAACAGCGCCATTGCCATTGCGTCCGCGTATGCCACGAACAGCGCGCCCGCCAAATGCGCCCGCGCCGCCAGCCGCTCCATATCCCCGACGCGCCCGAAAAAATCCGGCTGCTGCGCCACCAAGCAAGCCGTATCATCCCCCAATTCAACGCCGGCCGCCGCCATTGAATCCGCCGAGATAACATCAACCGCTATCCCCTGCGCCTCAGTGTACGTCCGCAACACGCTGACATACGCGGGCGAAACCGTATCCAACACCGCCACCCGCCGCCGCCGCGTTACCCGCGCCGCCATCAGCGCCGCCTCAGCGAGCGATGTGGATCCGTCGTACATCCCCGCGTTGGCGACATCCATCCCCGTCAGCTGCGCGCACAATGTCTGAAACTCAAACTCGGTCTGCAGCGTCCCCTGCGATATTTCTGGCTGATAGGGCGTGTACGCCGTCATAAACTCGCTGCGGCTTGTGAGCTGCCGCACAATGGCGGGTATGTGATGCCTATACGCGCCCGCGCCCAGAAAGCAGGCGTACTCGCCCGGCGTCTTGTTCATAGCCGCAAGCCCGCCGAAATAGCGCCTAAGGTCAAGCTCTGCCATAGGCGGCGGCAAATCCAGCGCCGGATTGCGCCATCCCTCAGGAATGTCCAGGAAAAGCTCGTCCGCCGAATCCACGCCTATCGCGTCCAGCATCAAGCGGCGGTCGGCGTCGGTATTCGGCGAGTATGGCGAGATGAATTGCGCGTTTGATTGCGTGTTGAAATGCGTATCTGTCATTCGGCGCATACCCCTGCGGCGCTACGCGGCGTAAGCCGGCGCGAGCGCATCCTCAGTCCTGCGCGTCCAGCAGCGCCTGATACCGCGCGGCGTCCATAAGCTTATCCAGCTCCCCCGCATCCGAGAGGCTAACCCGTATCATCCAGCCACCCTCATACGGGCTTTCGTTCACCAGCTCAGGGCTGTCCACCACATCGTCATTGCGCGCCGCTACCACTCCCGACACCGGCGAGTACAGATCCGACACCGCCTTCACCGATTCCACCTCGCCCATCTTTTGGAACTGCGCCACGCTGTCGCCCACTTCGGGCAGTTCCACGAACACCACATCCCCCAAGCTCTCGGCGGCAAACGCCGTGATGCCCACCACCGCCGCGCCATCCGCATCCAGCCTAACCCATTCGTGTTCGTCCGAGTATCTCAGTTCGGCAGGAACCATTATCGTTATCTTCTCCGCGAATAAAAAGGCAGGCTTGCAACTTCCGCGTCCACAAGCCGCCCCCGTATGTCTATTTTGACGCGCGATCCCACTGCTGAAAAGCAAGCAGCAACATACCCCAAACCTATATTGCTGTCAAGCGCAACCGACGGCCCCCCGCTCGTAACCTCCCCGATAACCCGCTCCCCGTCGCTTATGTCATACCCATGCCGCGCCACGCCGCGCCCCACCATCTTGAACCCAACCAGCGTCCTTTCGTGCGTCTCATCCCGCGCCTTGACCAGCGCATCCCGCGCGATATACCCCTCCCTATCCGGATTCACGAACCGCCCCAATCCCGCCTCATACGGGTTGACGTCCGTATTCATATCGTTGCCGTGCAGCAGCAAGCCCGCCTCCAGCCGCAGCACATCCCGCGCGCCCAGCCCGCATGCCGCCGCGCCCATATCCATAAGCAGCCGCCACACGCCCGCCGCGTCCGCCGCCCGCGTGATGATCTCAAACCCGTCCTCGCCCGTATATCCCGTCCTCGCCAGCAGCGCCTCCGCCCCCCCGATCCGCGCCCGCGCCGCCGCGAACGGCCGAACCGCGCCCACATCAATTGACGCCACCTCATTCAGCATAGCCGCCGCCTGAGGCCCCTGATGCGCGATCATCGCCGTATCCCCCGTGATATTGCGAATGTCCACAGCATCCCGCCCATCATTCAGCCGCCCCAGCCAATCCACCACCACATCCGTATTCGCCGCATTTGGTATCAGCAGAAACTCCTCAGCCGACCTGCGATACACAATGCAATCATCAATAATCCCGCCCCCTTCGTTGCATATCACATTATATCGCGCCCGTCCCACCCGTAGCGCCGCGGCGTCCACGCTCAGCGCCCTGCTCAGCAGCCCCGCCGCGCCGCTCCCGCCCACCTCAAGCCGCCCCATATGCGACACATCGAACAGCCCGGCGGCCGACCTCACAGCCCGCGCCTCCCGCAAAATGCTATCGTACTGAATAGGCATAGCCCACCCGCCAAACGCCACAATGCGCCCGCCCAGCCCCACATGCGTCTCATACAGCGCCGTCCGCCTAAGCTCGTCAGTCCCTGCCATATCAAGCGCCTCCCGCGCCAAAGATCGCCATTCACCGAATTCCCGCGCCAAGCCAATCCCTTGCCACCGCCCGCAATTCCCGCAATCAATGTATTCCCGCCCGCCGCCAATTGTCAACAACCGCCGCCAACAATCTGATAAACTTGCCCTAAATCCCCCAAAGTTTGGCTGCTTTTCCCAAAGAAACAGCGCATCTAACCCCAACCGAACCCGCTTGCCCCAACCGCCAAAACCCAACATTCGGCAGTCAACCGCGATTGCCCTGACACTCCACCCGCCCCAACCGCTAACTTCCCGCCCCCATATCTGTTATACTCTATAACAGCAACGACAACGCATCGCAACTGATGCGCGCTTGCGGGCGCGCGGGAGATTTGTGCTTTAATGAGTCCAAGACTGCTGAGAAACGGCTTCATCTATCTGCTGATAACCGTAGCCGTGCTCGCCATTTTCTTCACCCTATTCTCCGACAACATCGGAGGATCCCAAGAAATCCCCATCAACGAGGTGATTTCGCGCTCAGTGCGCGGCGAAGTCCAGAAGATCGAGGTGCGCGAAGACCGGCTGACGGTGACCACCACATCAGGCGAAACGCTCACATCCCGCAAAGAGACCGGCGCCAGCATGGTGGACACCCTGCGCGAATCCGGCGTGGATCCCACCGTGTCCGGCGTCGCCGTGGACGTCAAAGGCGCAAGCGGGCTCGGCAGCGTATTTCGGCTGCTCATCAACTTCCTGCCCCTCATACTATTCGGCGCGCTGCTGCTGTTCTTTCTGCGCCGCGCGCAAGGCGGCGGCAGCCAAACTTTCAACTTCGGCAAAAGCCGCGCCAGAATGTTCGTCGGCAACAGCCCCGCCGTCAGCTTCTCAGACGTCGCGGGCGTTGAAGAGGCGAAAGAAGAACTCCAAGAAGTGGTCGAGTTTCTCAAAGTGCCTGAGCGGTTCGTCAGCCTTGGCGCTAAGATACCCAAGGGCGTCCTGCTGATAGGCCCCCCCGGCACCGGCAAAACCCTGCTCGCCCGCGCAGTCGCCGGCGAGGCGGGCGTGCCGTTCCTATCCATCAGCGGCTCCGAGTTCGTTGAGATGTTCGTAGGCGTTGGCGCAAGCCGCGTGCGCGATCTGTTCGAGCAGGCAAAGCGCAACGCCCCCTGCATCGTGTTCGTTGACGAGATAGACGCCGTCGGCAGGCACAGAGGCGCCGGCCTAGGCGGCGGCCACGACGAGCGCGAGCAAACCCTCAACCAGATCCTAGTCGAAATGGACGGCTTTGATGTCAACACCAACATCATCATAGTCGCCGCCACCAACCGCCCCGACATACTTGACCCCGCGCTGCTTCGCCCTGGCCGCTTTGACCGCCGCGTCGTGCTGGACAACCCGGATGTCAAGGGCCGCGAGCAGATACTCAACGTCCATTCCAAAGGCAAGCCGCTTGCCGACGGCATAGACTTGGAGCGCGTAGCCCGCCAAACTATGGGCTTCAGCGGCGCTGACTTGGCGAACCTGGTGAACGAATCCGCGATACTCGCCGCGCGGCGCAGCAAGACCGAGATAACCGAGGAAGAGTTCGCGGAGTCCATAGACCGCGTAATCGCCGGCCCCGCCCGCAAGAGCCGCGTTGTGAACGACCGCGAAAAGGAAATCACCGCCTATCACGAGGCGGGACACGCGCTAGTCGGCTACCTGCTGCCTCACGCCGACGCCGTCACCAAAATATCCATCGTGGCGCGCGGGCAGATGGGCGGCTACACCCGCTTCGCCCCCGAAGAAGAGCGCAGCCTCATCACCAAGCGCGAACTCGAGGCGCGCATCGCAGTCGCTATGGGCGGCCGCACCGCCGAAGAAATCGTCTTCGAAGACTACACCACCGGCGCAAGCAACGACCTGGAACAGGCTACCAACATCGCCCGCGCTATGGTGATGCAGCTCGGCATGAGCAGCAAACTCGGCCCCCGCACATTCGGCAAGCGCGAAGAACTCGTCTTCCTGGGCCGCGAAATCTCGGAGCAGCAGGACTACAGCGACCACTTCGCCGAAGAGATAGACGAAGAAGTCCGCCGCATCATAGAGCAGGCGCACGACACCGCCCTCCGCGAACTCACCACCCACCGCGACAAGCTTGACCGCATAGCCACCTACCTAATCAAGCACGAAAACGCAGAGGCAACCGACCTAGACGCCCTACTCGGCGACGACCCCGGCGCCCCGGCTGCCGCCCCCGAACCCGCCACCGACGACGCCCCCTCCGGCGCCGGCGACGACGCAGTCGGCGGAACGCCTGAGGTCGCGCCCGCCGACTAAGGCTAACTCATAAACCCGCAGTTTCCTAAAACGCGCAAATTTGCACATATTTGCGCGTTTTAGTATTCTCAACGCAACCATTGGTTCACTAGACGAAATGGACTGAGGACGATATGCCTGTTTGGGTAGTGCGCGGCGGCAGTCATGGCGAGCATGAAGACTTTGCGCTTAACGAAAGCATAGTCGCCATAGACTTCGGCCTGCGGCAGAGCGTCTCCGATTTCTCCGACCGCGATTCGTTGCGCCCAAAATTGCAAAACGCGGGCAAGTCAGCCGCCGCTCAGCTTTGGCGGTTCGCCAACGACATCGCTATCGGCGATATGGTCGCGCTCCCGCGCAAAGCCCCCAAAGTGGTTGCCATTGGCAAAATAAGCGGTGAATACATCTACCGGCAAGACCTGATAGACGATAGCCGCCAACACACTCGCGCGGTGGAATGGCTCGCAACTGACATACCTCGCATAAACTTTGATCCCGACCTGCTGCATTCATTTGGGGGGCTAATGACGGTTTATCAGGCGAGGGCTGATAATGCGGAAAGTCGCATTGAGAAAGTTCTGAGCCGCTACCCAAACGGTATCCCGCCTGATGATACAGACGTTGACGAAGACGATGATACGCCGGCCAGCGATATTGATGAGCAAATCGAAGACCGCATTGCCAGGCGCATCAGAGAGAAGTTTTCAGGCGTCAGGCTGGAATACCTTGTAAAAAGCGTCCTGGACGCGCAAGGCTACCGGGCGTTGCAAACGCGCTCCGGCCCTGACGGCGGCATTGACGTCGTAGCCGGCAAGGGCGATATGGGATTTGGCGAACCGAGATTGTGCGTGCAAGTAAAGTCAAGCGGCAATCCCGTAGGTCTTCCCGACTACGACCGCTTGCAAGGCAGCGTGAAAACATTCGGCGCTGACCACGGACTTCTGGTTAGCCTTGGCGGGTTCACCAGGGATGTACATAAAGAAAATGAGCGCTCGTTCTTTCAAATACGGCTCTGGGACTCCGGCGAATTAGTGCAACGGGTGCTTGACGCTTACGACGTCCTCCCCCTGGACATTCGCGTCGACATTCCCTTGCAAGACCGCAAGGTACTCATAGAAGAAGTCTAATAAGCGCGACAGCCAACCGCCGCGGCGGTTGGCTGCGCTACAACCGGATCTATCGCATATCCCTACACCCCCGCCACCGCCTCCCTAAACCCCCTTATCGCCCCCACATGCGCCTCAGGCGTCTCCAACCCCGCCCGCATCGTGTTCAGCGACACATGCGTCGCACCCAGCGCCTTCCACCCCTCAGCCTCCCGCGCCCACTCATCCGCGCCGCCTATGCTCGCCGACACCCAGCCCTCTATCCCGATGCCCGCCGCGTCGCGCCCCGCCTCATCCGCGTATGTATGCAGCCGCTCTATCGCCTCCTTCGCGCTGTCATCCGGCCGCCCCGTCAGGATCCAGCCGTCCCCGATGCTCACGATGCGCCGTATCGTGCGATCCGCGCGCCCGCCTAGCCAAACGGGTATTGGGCGCTGAACCGGCAGCGGCAGTATCCCCGCATCCGTTATCTTGTGCCACCTGCCCTCATAGGTAACCAGCTCCTCCGTCCACAGCCGCCGCATCACCTCTATCTGCTCCTCCGACCGGACGCCCCGGTTGCGCCAATTTTCCCCCAGCGCCTCATACTCCACATAATTCCAGCCCACGCCGATGCCCAGCCGCAGCCGCCCGCCGCTCAGCACATCCACCGCCGCCGCCTGCTTCGCCACCAGCGCCGTCTGTCGCTGCGGCAGGATGATTATCCCCGTCGCGAGCTCCACCCGCTCCGTAACCGCCGCCAGATACCCGAACAGCACAAACGGCTCATGAAACATATCGTCGTGCCGATACGGCCCAGTCAACCCCGTGTGCGTCGCCGCGTTTGCCCCCAGCACATGGTCAAACGCCAGCAGGAAATCGTACCCCAGCGACTCCGTCGCCTGCGCGAACTCCCGTATCGCCCCCGTGTCAACGCCTATCTCTGTCTGCGGAAATATCGCTCCAACCTTCACCTTGCAACCTCCGTGTTCATTCTGTCTTATCGCCAAATATCGGTAGCCTAGAATTATGCGTCAGGCTTGGATTTCTGACCAAGTAACAATCCGATAAGCCTGCTCTAACCCCCACTCAAAAGTTTTTTGCTACTTTTTTCTAAAAAAGTAGAGCCCCCGCGCTCCCTCAAAAGCCCCATCCGGCAACCCCCGCCGCATTGCCCGCGAAACCCGATTTCCCCCGCCAACGCGCCCAAGCCTAATGCCAATCCCTTACCTTCTAGTGTAATATAATCCCATCGGCGGCGATTGTCCAACCCAAGCGGCTTGCGCCAACCCGCGCACAGGCCATTCGCCCGCCGACTCATCCACACCGCAAGGAGCGCGGCGATATGGCAAAATACGACCTTATCCTATCCGGCGGCAATGTGCTTGACCCCGCCAACAACTTTGAGGGTATAGCCGACATCGCCATCAAAGACGGCTTGATAGATCGCGTAGCCCCTGAGCTTGACCCATACGACGGCGACGATCTCATAGACGCAACCGGCAGATGGGTTATGCCCGGCCAAATAGACACCCACGCCCACGTCGCCGGCCTATCCCGCAACTGGGATCCCGCGCTAGGCTACGCCATGCTCGCCCGCGCCGGCACAACCACCGTCCTGGATATGGGCGGCACCGGCGCAAGCCTCATCGACGGCATCAAGCGCAAGGGCGCCGGCCTAAACGTCGCCGGCCTATTCGCCCTAATCCCCGGCGCCACCATCCCCGCCCGCGAACCCAGCCAAGCCGCTATGCGCGACATAGTGGACGCCGCGTTGCGGCAAGGCTGTTTCGGCGTCAAAATCCTAGGCGGCTACCACCCATTCGCGCCCCAAACCACCGCCGACATCATCCGCGCCTGCAACGACCAGCTCGCCTACGTCGCCTTCCACATCGGCACGCGCGAATCCGGCAGCCACCTAGGCGGCGTGCGCGAAATCCCCGATCTCGTGGGCAACGGCCGCCTGCACGTCTGCCACGTCAACTCATACTGCCGCGGCGTCATAGAAGACGCCGACGCCGAGTGCGAAGAATCTTTGGACATCCTAGACGGCATGCGCGGCAAACTCAACTCCGAGGCATACCACGCCGTCCAAAACGGCACAAGCGGCGTCTGCGACCCCGACGGCGCCGCGCAATCCAACGTCCTGCAAAACTGCCTCAAAATGCGCGGCTACTCCCCCACCCGCGAGGGCATGGGGCGCGCCATACTGGACGGCTACGCATCGGTAATCGGCCAGAAAGGCGGCCACGTCGTCTATCTCAAAGGCCGAGAGGCGCTAACCCTCTACGAGCGCGAAAACACCCAAGTCGGCGTCAGTTTCCCCGTCAACCTGCCCGCCTCCGCCTTTCGCCTAACCACCGCCAAAAACGCCGCCGGCGACTTCATAGTGGACGCCGTAAGCACCGACGGCGGCTGCCACCCCCGCAACGTAGCCATACAAAGCAGCATGGCGCTAGTAGCCTTCGGCGCGCTAACCCCCCTGGAAATGGCGACCAAACTCTCCCTAACCCCCGCCCGCATGCTAGGCTTGCCCACCAAAGGCCACTTCTCCCCCGGCGCCGACGCCGACATCACCGTCATAAACCCTCACACCAACCAGCCCGCAATGAGCCTAGTAGCCGGCAAGCCCATAATGATAAACGGCCAAGTAGTCGGCAGCGCCGGCCGCCTCCTGGTATCCCCCCCCGGCCAGCCCGCCGCCCACGCCAGCGGTCTCCCCTACCGCGTGATTGATATGGCGAACACTAAGCTTTACGCGAACTAAGCGGCAACACGGCGCAAGATGGCGGGGTATGCTGGGAATACACTGGCCGCGGATGTGAGCGCAACCGACGATAGGGGCCTGCGCGGTATGTCAGGGATACAACTCTTATAGAGATATATGCCGCAATCGGATTGGAAAAGACCGCGCGCTACATTAACGCCGCAACCCTAATACGGCCTATACCTATTCGCTATCGGCATCCGCCTATCACGCCCAAAATTGCGCGGCGTTATCTTTATCCCCGGCGGCGACTGCCGACGCTTATACTCATTGCGGTCAACCAGCGTAATAACCCGCTTGACCGTCTCTTCGTCAAACCCCATATCCACTATCTCGTCAAAGCCGTAGTCGTCCTCCACATACGCCTTCAAGATGGGATCCAGCGTCTCATACGGCGGCAGGCTATCATCATCGCGCTGGTTCGGCCGCAGCTCGGCGCTCGGCGGCTTGTCTATCACCGATTGCGGTATCACCGGCGCATCCCCAAGCCCGTTGCGATAGCGGCAAAGCTCATACACCATCAGCTTAGGCACATCCTTGATTACCGCATACCCGCCCGCCATATCGCCGTATATCGTGGCGTAGCCCGTAGCCATCTCGCTCTTGTTCCCCGTAGTCAGAACTAGCCGGTTGAACTTGTTGGACAGCGCCATTACCAGATTGCCTCGTATCCGCGACTGGATATTCTCTTCGGCGACTCCCCACTCAGTCCCTGCGAACCGCACATACAGCGTGTCCAAATGCGCCGCGAAAGCGTCCTCGATCGGCAGCGTCCAGAGCGTTATGCCCAGATTGTCCGCCAGCGCCTTGGCGTCCACCACGCTGCCCTCAGACGAAAACCGCGATGGCATAGCCACCCCCGCCACATTCCCGCCGCCCAGCGCGTCCGCCGCTATCGCCGCCACCAGCGTCGAGTCCACGCCCCCCGACAGCGCCACCAGCGCCTTGCCGAACCCGCACTTGCGCGCATAATCCCGCGTCCCCAAAACCAGCGCCTCATACACCTCCGCCGCGCCCTCATACACCCGCGCCTCAGGCATCTCAAGCGCCGGCTTGGGCTTATCCCCCGCCGCCGCGCCATCCGACACCGCCACGCTAACCGCCCGCCCTATGCCCTCCGTCAGCCGCGCCGGCTCGCTGCGCCCGCGCGGATCTCGCAGCCGCGACCGGAACACCGCTCCCACATCCAAATCCGCGACCAGCAGCTGCTCCTCAAACTGATGCGCCCGCGCCGCCAATTCCCCGTCCGGCCCAAACACCGCGCTGGAGCCGTCAAACACCAACTCATCCTGCCCGCCCACCAAGTTCACATACGCCACGAACACCCCGTTGTCAGCCGCGCGCGTGGCGAGCATCTTTTCCCGAAACGCCCGCTTGCCCGCGTGAAACGGCGACCCGTTTATGTTCACGATAACCTCAGCCCCCGCCGCCCGCTGCGCCACGCTCGGCCCCGCCGCGTGCCAAATATCCTCGCAGATGTTCACCCCCACGCGCGCGCCGCCCAGCCCGTACACCGGGCATTCGCCGCCAGCCCTGAAATACCGCGCCTCGTCAAACACGCCGTAATTCGGCAAATACATCTTGCGATACGCGCCGACCTGCGCGCCGTTATGCAGCAGCGCCGCCGCGTTGTAAATATCCGCGTCCGCGTCAACATACCCCACCACCGCCGCGATCCCCTCGCACTCCGCCGCGATGCGCCTCAGCTGCGCCGCGTTGTCCCGGATGAACTGCGGCTTCAGCAGCAGATCCTCCGGCGGATACCCCGGCAGCGCCAGCTCAGGAAACGCCACCAGATCCGCGCCAAGCCCCCGCGCCCTGCATATCTCCCCGATGATGCGCCCCGCGTTGCCCGCGAGATCCCCCACCGTGGAGTTTATCTGCGCCAACGCAATCCTGAACTTACGCATAGCCCCTCCGGCTGCCGCCGCTCGCCGCTTATGCCGCGCCGCTAACTCGCCCGCCGCACAAACCTATCCAGCCGCTCCAGCGCCCGCCGTATGTTGTCCGCCGAGTTAGCGAATGAAAAGCGAACGTACCCATCGCCGTACTCCCCGAAAGACTCCCCCGCCAGGCAAGCCACGCCCGCCTCCTCCAGCGCGCGGTCGGCGAACTCGCGGCTGCTCATCCCCGTTCCCTCCACATTCGGGAATGCGTAAAACGCGCCCTTTGGCGTGGCGCAGCGCACGCCGCGAATGGCGTTCAGCCCCTCCACGATAATATCCCGCCGACTGGCGAACTCCCGCACCATCGCCTCGGAGGCGTCCTGAGGCCCGCTCAGCGCCTCCAGCGCCGCATGCTGCGTAAAGCTCGCCGTGCAGGACACGCTATTCGTCACCAGCCGCGAAATCGGCTCCACCAACTCCGGCGGCATCACCCCGTAGCCCGCCCGCCAGCCCGTCATCGCGTATGTCTTGGAAAACCCGTCCAAGATTATCGTCCGCTCCCGCATATCCGGGAACGCCGCTATGCTGTGATGCGCCCCCTCATACAGAAAGCGGATGTATATCTCATCCGACAGCACGACAATATCCCGCTCTTTGGCGAGATTGGCGAGCGCCTCCAGGTCATCCTTGCCGATAACGCTGCCGCACGGATTATTCGGCGAATTCACTATCAGCAGCTTCGTCCTGTCCGTGATCTGCTCCGCCACCTCATCCACGCTGATATTGAAGTCCAGCGACTCATGCAATCGCATCGGAACCGGAACGCCGCCCGCGAACCGGACCATAGACTCGTATATCGGAAAGCCCGGATTGGGATACAGAACCTCGTCGCCATAGTCCACCAGCGCCAGCATTATGAAAAACATAATCGGCTTGCCGCCCGGCGTAACCACCACATTATCGCCGCCAATCGAAACGCCGCGCGTCTGCGAAACCTCTTGCGCTATGCGCTCCCGCACATCCGGAATCCCCGGCGACGGCCCATAATGCGTCTCCCCGCCCAGCAGCGCGTTCACGCCGGCGTCCACTATATTCTGCGGCGTATCAAAATCCGGCTCCCCAATCTCCAGATGAATAACATCCATCCCCTCCGCCTCCAGCCGGCGCGCCTTAGCCAGCACCTCAAAGGCGGTCTCAGTCCCCAATCGGCTCATTCGCTCGGCAAGCTTCATTTCCATCCCCCCCGGCTAAGCTGCGGATAACAACGCGCCGCCATCCCCATCCCGACGGCAGCGCGCGCGGCGGCGTGTTCCTATTATAGACAGGTATTGCCCCATATGAAATACATCAGCGCCCCTTCGCCCCCCGAACCTTTCCCCTAACCCAAACGCTCCCTCAAAAAATTCACCCTTGACAACGCATAAACCCACCCGCTATTCTTATATCAGAACATTTTAACGACATCTGCGCGCAAAAGTTTTTTGCTACTTTTTTCTAAAAAAGTAGGATCCCGGCGGATGGGAGGCTAGGAGGCAAACATGACAACCGCAACCTGCAACCACATAACCCGCTCCGAGATGCTATCCGAGCAGGAGCGCGTGCGCCACAACCTAGCCCGCTTCGTCAACAAAATCACCAACGACGGCGAAACAATCGCCCAAAAATACCAAGACTTCGTCAACGGCGAATACCCCGACGCCAAACCCTACCTAATCTACAAAGCAAACGAGCGCCTAGACATGATGGCCGGCAACATCCCCGACGAAGTCCCCACGCGCGCCATCCGCCAAGAGGACAAGCCCAGGCCCCAAAAACCCAAAATAACCACCAAAGAAATCGTCAACTGGGACATGGGCAGATACATCCGCCAAGCCACCGACGGCGGCAAAAAACTACTCAAGCATCTAGACGACATGACCGACCCGCCCCAAGTCTTCCTCAGCGCCAACCCCGACGAGCTCAAATACCAGAAAGCCACCCAAATCAAGCCCCACCACGAATTCGCCGCCGCCGAAGAGCTGCTCAAACGCGGCTACGGCTGCCAAAACCCCTACGCCTACTACCCGCGAACATCCGCCCGGGAAGAGATGATCCTCCAATCCCAATTCGCCGAAGACGCCCGCGAAATAGCGGACGGCATAGACCTGGTCACCTACATGCTCCACGTCATACGCAACCCCAAGTTCAACGCCTGGAACGAAATCATAACCACCCCCTACACCCAAACCCACCGCCTCCGCGCCATCAAACACCTGCTCTGGCGCGGCATCGACATCGACTGGGACCACATAACCCACGACGACATAGAACAATACTACCGCGACCTATCCGACAAAGAGCGCCTTGAGACCGAACGTCTCCTAGCCGCCCGCAAAGAATCCGTCCCGCTCACCCCCGAACAAGAGGCGCGCGTCCTGGCGCTGCTTGAGGAAACCGAGCGCAAATCCGAAGACGCCGACCACCGCGCCGCCAAGAAAGCCATCAAAAAGGCAAAGAAAGCCGCCAAGAAATCGGATGCAGCCAAAGCCGCCGCCCACGACTACAACAGCGTCGGCAACGGCAACAACGCCGCCGACAACGGCAACGCTACTGACACCGCCAAGAACACTGGCAACGCCAAAGACACCGCCGCTGACACCGGCAAGAACGATGGCAACGCCAACAACGCCGACACCGGCATAAGCGCAGACGCTAACAACACCGGCGATACCGCCCACGCGCCCACCCACGCGAACACCCCCGCATCCGACCGCGGCGCAACCGCCGTCGCCAACGCCCTAGCCCGCCACCCCAACGTCGACCTAGACACCGCCCTGGAAAACCACCACTCCACCGCCGGCATCCCCAAACAAAACCTAACCCACGAACAAATCTACGACGCCATCACAGCCGAGGCAAACTTCCAAAAACGCCAAGCCATAATCCAAAACCGACTGCGCTCAAAAAACCCCGACGCGGCCACTGAGGACAACGATCCCCCCAAATCCCGCAGCCCTTAGCCCGCCGCCCCACGGCGACATCGCTTGCAAGAAACCGCGCATAATGCGGGAGCGGCCCCTAGCCCGGCGCAACCCGCCCCCCAAAAAATTCGCTTGTGCATCACCGCCCATCTAAGTACACTTGCCCTATGCGCCTTTCAATAACCAAAGTCCAATCCCCCGCCGACGTCCCAGCCATCCTGCGCGGCGTGTTCTACGGCTGGTGGCTTGTGGGCATCGCCGTTGTGCTGCTCACGCTTATGGCGGTGTCCGTCTTCCAGGGGCTTGGCACATTCCTAGTCGCCCTCCAAGCCGAATTCGGCTGGAGCAGAACCGTGCTGTCCGGCGCGTTCTCGCTATCTCGCGCGCAGGGCGCCGTCATCGGCCCCATAGAGGGCTGGCTCATTGACCGCGTGGGCAACCGCCGCATGATCCTATTCGGCTACTGCCTTATGGCTTTCGGCTTTGTGATGTTCTCCCAGGTCGGCAACGCCGACTTCTGGAGCGTAGGCGTATTCGGCATCCGCAGCGGCGTCTGGCAGTTCTACATCGCCTTCATCACCATCAGCCTCGGCAGCGGCGTAGGCGGCTGGCTGGCGATTATGTCCCTGATGAACAACTGGTTCGTCCGCCAGCGCTCGCTCGCAATCGCAACCTCTATGTCCGGCATACACCTCGGCGGGCTGCTCGTCCCCGTGCTTGCGCTCGGCATAGAGTCGCACGGCTTTCGCTGGACGACATTCGGCATAGCCGTATTCTTGGCGGCGCTCATACTGCCCGTGTACGCAGTGCTGCGCGACCGCCCCGAAGACATAGGCCAGCTCCCCGACGGCGCGTCCCCCGGCAGACGCCGCCCCGACCGCGCCCAAGCCGAAACCGCCTCCGCAAGCCCCGACGACGAGCCGGAGTTCACCGCCCGCCAAGCCCTCAAAACCCGCGCGTTCTGGATACTCACCATAGTCCATATGTCATCCAGCGTCAGCATCGTAACCCTCGCGCTGCATCTCGCCCCCAAGCTCACCGACATGGGAATGTCCCTCAGCGGCGCAGGAACGATCGTCCTCATATACACAATCCTGGCGCTGCCCACCCAATTCGTCGCCGGCTGGCTCGCCGACCGAATGCCCAAGCCGCCGCTCATATTCTTCTTCATCCTGCTGCAGGGCATCGCCATAATGATAATCGCCGTATCCGAAAACATCCTAATGGCGCTGGTATTCGCGCTGCTCTACGGCATCGGCTTTGGCGGGCGCATCCCGCTGCTCACATCCATTCGCGGCGAATACTTCGGCCGCAAAGCCTTCGCCACCATAATGGGCATATCCCAAATGCCCAACAACATCGCCATGATATTCGCGCCGCTGTTCGCGGGCTTTATGTTCGACTACACCGGCACATACCTAATCCCCTTCGCCTTCTTCGGCTTGCTCAATGTGTTGGGCGCCTTCCTAATGCTCACCGTCAAGCGCCCCAAAATAGAAGAAACAACCGCCGCGCAGCCCGCGCCCAATCCCGCCGCATGAGCGCGCTTATGAGAATACTAGGCCACGAACTGCCCCCGCCGTTCCCCGATTTCTGGGAGCGGTTCAAAGACGAAATACCCGTTCCCGCGGAGGCGATAGAGTCCGGCCACAGCGTAGTTTTCGGCGAGCAAGGCGCTGACCTGACAGCCCCGGATCTGCCCGCGTGGGCGTCGCTGCCGCCCGCCGACCTCGCCTACCACGCCGCGCATGAGCTTGCCCACATCGTCCAGCGCCGGCGCGGCTACCCCAAAGCCATCCGCGGCCGGCAATACGCCGCCGACTCGCCGGAGGCGCGCGTGGGCGCTGACATCGAAGAGCTCATCCTGCATCCGCCCCTAGAAGACCTGCTGCTGCGCGAACTCGGCTTCACAAACGACTTCATCCGCGCCCGCATGCTGCAAGGCGCGCTCGCCGGCGTCGCCGCCAGCCCGCCGCCCGAATACGGCAGCCCCTGGTTCACCACCTGGGCGATACGCTACTGCGAACTGCGCCTCTGCCTGCCGCCCGCCGACTGGGCGCGCTTAGAGGCTGTGTTTCATGAGCGCAGCCCCGCCGTATCGCGCCTGGGCGATGAGCTTGCGGCCATAATGCGCGCCTCCGGCTGGGGAACCCGCGAACAGGCGCTATCTGCGATGATAGCCATCCGCGACGCGCTAGGCTTGCGCGTCCACGACATAATGCTTGTGCAAGACCCCATATCCGGCGACATCCTATAATCCAATCCGCAAGCGCGCGCCATCAACCCCGCCGCCTTAACAATTGAATAACCCCGCTATAACCCGCAACCGCGCGCCGTCAGCGGCACAAGACGTCCTGAATATGCCTTTGATAGTCCCCCGTGAGTAGCCCAGACGGGAACACCAGCGCCTCTATGCCATCCACATTGAATATCCAGTGATCGATAGTCGGCACAGCCTCAGCCCCGTCAATCGCAGCGAGGATAGCCGGTATCTGAGACTTCTTGTGGTCGCACATCTGCCGCGCGTTCATCTCAAACACCGCGCGCGCCTCCACCTCAGAGAAGTCGTTGGACACATTCGGCGTAAATTCAAGGCAGGCCGCAATCAGCAGCGGCAGCGCAAGCAGGGGCAACAGGGCAAAGGTGTTCATAGCGCATAGCATTGTATCACGACGGCGCGGTTGGTTATAAGTAGTTAAGCGCCAACGGTATTCTTACCTTGCAGTGCTGATATGATATACTTGCCCTAAACCGCTCCGAAACCGCTGAAAGGCAGGTGTCATTATGGCGAGCCAAAGAGTGTACAGACATGACGCGCTATGCCCGAAATGCGGCTCGAATTGGGTCAAGAAAGACGGCCACTCGCGCGGCAAGCAGCAGTACAAGTGCAATCAGTGCGGCAAGAAACATCAGGAGGGCGCAAAGCATCGGTTCACTGACGAGCAAAAAGAGCAGGCGGTGAAGATGTGCGCCGAAGGGATGAGCCTATCGGCGACCGCCCGCGTGATGGGCGCGAGCGTGCCCACTGTGAGCAAGTGGGTCAAAAAAGGGGGCGTTGGCGAGAGAGCGTCTGACGCGCTTTACAGAGTGGCGTACAAGTGGGCGGCAAGATAGCGTCCGCGCGTCTATTGTGGCGTTTGATGAGATGTGGACATACTTGGGAGTCAGGCGCGGCGAGCGGCGTCAAGACCTGTGGATATGGACTGCGGTGGTGGAAGAACGAGACGGAGTCCGCTGGCGGATGTATGAGGTGGGCGGCAGGGACTTGTCTGCGTTCTCGCGCTTGCTGGATAGGCTGCCGGGCGCGGACAGGTACGAAACCGACGCTTATCCGGTGTACGAGTGGCTGCCGCGCGACCGGCATGTGATAGGCAAGGGCGGAGCGGTGAACTGGAATGAGGGACTGCACTCCAAGCTAAGGAGCAAATTCAACAGGCTTGTGAGGAGTACAAAGGGCTACACAAAAAGCGTGGAGATGCTGAAGCATCTGCTGGCGATAGTGTTCGAAGGGTGCCTAAATCAGTCCCTCAAATCAATGAACACTGCAAGGTAAGAATACCGCTGCGCCGCCCCCGCTTGACACGCCCCCAATCCCCCCGTAACATTCGCGCCACAACAACAAGATCTGCGACGCGAAAGGAGCCGGCTATGGTTGACATCATCATTCACGGCGGACAAGTCGTAACCCCCGCGGGCGTGGGCGATTGGGATGTAGTCGTTCACGGCGAAAAAATAGTCGCCGTAACCGAACCCAACGCCTTCCCCGACCAACCCGCCAAGCGCATCGACGCCACCGGCAAAATCGTAGTCCCCGGCGGCATCGAGCCACACGCCCACATCGGCGGCCCACGCCAGCCGGAACGCTCCGGCGCCGGACCCGTCTCACTCGCCGCAGTCCACGGCGGCACAACCACCGTCCTAGACTTCGCCAACCAAATCCCCGGCCACGACCTCCGCCACGCCCTGGACGAGGCAGCCGACCGCTGGCGAAACAGCGCCTACACCGACTACTCCTACCACCCCATCTTCACCAACGGCGCGGACGCCCGCTCCATCAACCAAATCCCCGAACTCGTCCAAGACGGCTTCGCCAGCTTCAAAGTCTTCACCACCAGCATCCGCCCGCCTAGCCCGCAAATGCAAAACAACAAAACCGACTTCGGAACGCTCGCCGCCATTATGGACCAAGTAGCCCCTAGCGGCGGCATCCTGATGATACACTCCGAAGACGACGACATGGTCTTCTACAACTACGACCACGCCCACGAGCGCGGCTGGTGGGACTGGTGGAATATGCACCACATCCACGACAACCTATCCGAAGACGTCTCATTCCGCCGCGCCATTCGCCTCTCCGAAAACAAGCGCTGCCCCGTCTATTTCGTCCACGTCAGCGCCCACGAAGGCGTGGACGCCGTAGCCGAGGCGCGCAAAAAAGGCATGCCCATCTACGGCGAAACCCTACACAACTACGCCTGCTTTAACGCCCTCAACTACCGCGAAAACTTCGGCATGAAATACCACACCTACCCATCCCTCAAACAGCCCGAAGACGCCGACTCCCTCTGGAACGGCCTACTCGACGGAACCCTCTCAACCATCGCCACCGACCTAGTATCCACCACTTGGGAAGAAAAAACCCGGTTCAAAACCGTCGCCGACGTCACCGGCGGCCACAACGGCATCGAAACCCGAATGGGCATCGCCTACACAGAGGGCGTCGTCAAGCGCGGCATGTCCCTGCAGCGTTTCGTGGACATCACCGCCGCCAACGCCGCCCGCATATTCGGCATGTACCCCCAAAAAGGCGCACTAGCCCCCGGCTCCGACGCCGACATCACGATCATTGACCCATCAATCAGCGGCCCCCTATCCCTAGACGACCTACACCTAGAAGACTACAGCATCTGGGAGGGCTGGGACATCCAAGGCTGGCCCATCACCACCATCCTCCGCGGCAAAATAATGGTAGAAAACCGCCAACTCCTCGGCAGCCCCCTTGACGGCAAGCTGCTCCCCCGCAAAATCGCCCCCGAAATAACCCAAAGCCCCGCATGCTAACGCTACCCTAATCACGAAAGGCAAACACACCAATGGCAACGCTCACATTAGAAGAGGCGGGACAAATCATCATAGCCGCCCTCCAAAAAGGCGCGGAACTCGGCGCGAACCTCAGCATATCCATAGTGGACGGCCGCGGCGACCTCATCGCCCTAGCCCGCGCCGACGGCGCATCCTGGCGCACCCCCTACATCTCCCAGGGCAAAGCCGTCGCCTCCGCCACTTGGGGCTTGTCCAGCGCCGACATGGCCGCCCGCGCCCACGAACCCATCTTCCAGGGCTTTATGGCGCTCCAATCCGGCCGCTTCATCCCCGGCCAGGGCGCGCTCCCCATCTACAAAAACGGCAACCTAGTAGGCGCAGCCGGCGCCAGCGGCGGCTCCCCCCAACAAGACGAAGACGCCGTCCGCGCCGGCATATCAGCCACCAACCTAGCCATCGCCCCCTAACTCCCGAACACACTCACTCATACGCCCACCCAAAAGTCCCGCCTACTTTTCCCCCCAAAAAGTAGCGCCCCCGCTCGCCCTCCCGCTTGCCTCTTGTCCCCCTAGCAGAACATTCCTTTCTATGCTATCCTTGCCACACGCGCCATACAAAGCCGCCCACACGCTAGAACTATCCCAAACGCCCCCGTATGATAACCCTACTGCCCTAGCCATCAGCGAAACCCACGCGCCCAATCGCGTGAAAGAGCATTGATATGCCCAACACAGACGCCCTAAACCGCACCGTCTTCATCAGCGACAACCTGCCGTTCCTGCAAGCGCTTGACACCGAGAGCATTGACCTCGTCGTCATAGATCCGCCCTTCGGCAAAAAACAAACCTTCACCGGCAGACTCCGCCCGCCCCTATCCAAGCAAGAGCGCGAACAAGAGCAAGCGCTTATGGTGAACTGGGACGTCTACGACGTCGCCAGCGCCTACGAACTCGGCATTGAATACCCCGACCAAACTGGCGAAACCGCCCTATTCCGCGAAATGTGGCGCTTTGAGCGCGTCCTCCAGCAAGACTGGTGGGACGCCGTCCGTGAAACCCCAATCTGGTGGCTCATAGAATCAACCCGCCGCACACACGACGAGGACACCGCCGCCTACATAGCCTTTATGTCACAACGTATGGTTGAAATACGCCGCATCCTAAAGCCCACCGGCAGCGTCTATCTCCACTGCGACCACGACGCCAATGCCTACCTACGCCAGATGATGGACGCCGTTTTCGGCGCAAACAACTTTCGCAACGAGATAATCTGGGCGTACACAGGCCCCAGCAACACAAGACGCTGGTTCCCTCGAAAGCACGACACCATCCTGTTCTACGCCAAATCAAACAACGCCGTGTTCAACCGAGACGCGGTTCGTGTGCCATACGACCAGGAAACCATCGCAAGACGCGGCCGTATAGAGGGCGCTCGCAGCATCATATCCCCCTCGGTAGAAACCGCCGGCCGACGCAGCGAACAGCAAGTCCAATCCATATTCGGACAAGGCAAAGTCCCCGAATCCTGGTGGGACGACATCCCAGCACTCACCAATCAGCGCGAAACCACCGGCTACCCCACCCAAAAGCCCCAAGCGCTTGCCCAGCGCATCATCCAAGCATCCAGCAACCCCGGCGACATCGTGCTTGACTGCTTCGCCGGCTGCGCCTACGTCCCCGTCGCCGCCGAGATGCTCGGCCGCCGCTGGCTTGCCTGCGATATGTCCCCCCGCGCCTGGACAATCGTGCGCCGCCAATTCGCCAAAAAGCCCGAACTCGGCATGACCGTCGAGAGCGAAGAAACCGGCTACGAAGAGGCGTCGCCAAACTTTGAGGGCAAAGGCGTCCTCCAAGTCCGCGGCCCCCACGAATTGCCCATGCGCTCTGATCCCGAAATGCGCCTTGAATACCTACCCACCCGCCCGCATCTACCCGAAATCCGCTTTCGCCAAAAGCCGCTTGAAACAAGCGCCGAAATCTGGCAGGCATTGGTGGACGAGTGGGGAACCGAGTGCTGGTATTGCGGACGCCGCCAGGATCCCGACCGACGTTCCCTCCAACTAGACCACGTAGAACCCAACAAAGGCGACGGTAGCAACGACGACTGCTGGAACCGCGCCCTAGCCTGCGTCCCCTGCAACAGCGACAAATCCGACCGGCTCACCCCTACGCAGACCATAGACAAAGCTCTAGCCGCCGGCCGCATCCAAACCCCCGCCCAGCGCGACGAAATCTGCGCCCGCTTCAGCGCCCGCCGCGCCTGGGCCCGCAACCGCTGGGAAAACCTCCCCCAAAATCCGCGCATTGCCCCATCATCCTCCAACGCCGCCGCAGAATAAGCTACACGCTACCATAAGGAAGTGAACCCAAAACCATACCGAACAACCCCAAACCCAAGCGCGAACCGGCGTTGCCGATGCCGCCGCAGAAGAGCGGCTAGGAGTATGTAGAGGAGATGTGCTTATGTCCTGGCTATCGCAACTGCTTGAGACAATCACAACTTATGAATGGTGGCAAATCATAGCGATAATAGCCGCCATAGCGTTCATCCCCGTAATCTGGCGCATTGACCCAAACAAAATACTGGAGTCACTTACAGGACATATAGAAAGAAAGCGCCGCGAAAAAATAAGCGTCAATTGCTTCCACGTATGGCTGATTTACCCTGTGAGCAATTTGGCTAAGTGCGGTTCTTGCCTTGTCTGGATCCAATACAGTACGCTTGAACTACACAAATCGCTTGGTTGTTGTAGCGTGGCGACCGTAGGCGAGCATAATGTACTCGTCAAACCCTCAAAAAATGCGCTTTTTTTGGCTACGCCTCATAACAAGCGCACAAAAGCCAACTAACGAAGAGCGGTCAAGCCTAGTCTCAAACCTCAAACCTAAGCGCGAACCGGCGTTGCCCAACGCCGCAGATGATACCGCACACGCCCGAAACCACAGCGCGGACAACCACACGACCGCCGCCGCCGAAAGGACGGCTGAGAGTACGAGAAAGAACACACGGGAATTGCCTCAACGCCTAATTCAAGACGCTTGCGCGCATTGCGAAACAATTCCCGTGTAAGAAATGCAGCTAGACGAGAACCATGTCCCGGCGGAATGCTACAGGGCGTTCCTCCCAGCTACTAAATCTAGTCTAGCGCGGTTCTATGGCCGTGTCAAGCGATCTTCGGAAAATCACTCTTGCCCACCCGCAAACCCGAACCGCATCGCCCCCATCACCCACCCACCACCTCAAACGCCCACGCCCCCAAAACCCGCACATCCTCCGGCGGCGCCACCGCCACCGCATCCGGCACATTCGCCGGCCGCAGCGCCCGCCCCTCCGCCAACGCCTGCTTGCCAACCCAAAACCACCCGTCATTCACCGGAAACGGATCCCCCGCCAGCCTGCAAAAGTAAATCATATCTATATGCTGATGAAACCCCTGCTCCGGATCGTCTATATCCTCGATCATTATCGTGAACGGCGCGTGAACCCGCGCCGGATACGCCAGCTCCGGCGCCATCCCCGTCGGAACAACCTCCGCGATCACGCCCGCCTCCTCCCGTATCTCTCGCAATGCCGCCTCCACCGGATCCTCATTCGGCTCGATATGCCCCCCCGGCGGCAGCCACATCTTCACCTTGCGATGCCAATGCAGCAGCACGCTATCCCGATACACCACGAACCCCGTCGCCGTGAAATGCCGAACCAGCGCCGTATCCGCCATATCAGACCTACTCCTTCCCCTCGGCGTCGCCCGCGCCTTGCCGCGCGTCTCGCCCGCCCTGCTGCGTACCTTGCGCCCTCTGCGCCCCTTGTTGCCTTGCCAACGCCGCCTCGCTCGCCCGCCTCCGCCCCAGCCGCCTCCCCAGCCATACCACCCCCAGCGCAACCGCGCCGACCACAATCCACACCGGGCTGAATATCGCCAGCCATATCGCCAAAGTCCCGACCCCCTGCGCCACCCCCGACAGTGCCCGCACCGCCGACCGCGCGTTATCCCCCGCGCTCCAGCCGCCGACCACCAGCCCCTGCGACTCCTCCACATACACATCAAACGCGCTCACGCCCTCAACCCTGCCCGCCGCGCTATCCGCGCTTATCGTCAGCGTAACCGTGTACCCGATCGGCCGATAATTTTCATAGGCGTAACTTGCCGAAACCCTAGTTTCCCCCTCGGCCGGCGTCCCCGCGACCACCCGCGAGCCATCCCCGAAATCCCACTCATACCGCAAATTCGTCAGCCCCTCCGGCCGCGTGAAAATCGCGCTATACTCCCGCGTCTCACCCTCGCGCGGATTGCCCCCCTCATAGTTGCGAACATCATCCGCGAACACCTCTATCACCGGCGCCCTAGTCACCGTGGCGATAAACGTGTCTTCCCCCTCCGCCAATCCCGCCTTGCCCGTGCCGGTAACCCTAACCTGCGCGATATACGGCGAATCCCGCTCATTCTCATACGAATGAGTAACCGCCCCGCTTATCCGCTGCCCCGGCGTGGTAGTCTGCACGCTGCCATGCGTCGCAACCGTTGCGCCGTCCCCAAATTCCCAAACTATCGTGAACTCATCAATCCCCTCCGGCGGCGAGAACGTCGCCTGAAACCGCGCCAATTCCCCCACGCTGAACGCCTTATCCCCGCCCGCGTTCACCCGCATAGCCACCGGCGCCACATTCAGCCGCACATTCACCAGCGAAAACGCCGAAGTCTCCTCCAGCAGCTTTATCCGCCCCAAATGCGCCTCTATCTCAACCTGCAGCCGCGCCAACTCCCGCTGCACCGCCAGCGCATCCTCCACCTTCTCAGCCCTATCCAGCAGCCGCACCAGCGCCGCCTCAGTCTCTTGCAGACTCTTCACCCGCGCGCTCAGGTCATAATACTCGTCCGTAACATCCTTGCTATCCGAGCGCTGCGACCTCACCTCCCTAGCCGCCCCCGCCACGCTATCCCGCACAAACCCGTCCAGCATAGCCGCAGGAACCCTCACCGCCACAAACCCCGTATGCGTCGACGCCCGCTCAGTCTTCACCACCCACCCGCCTTGCGCCTCCGCCGCTCGCCCTATCGCCGCGATGCCCGCCGACACATCATCCACCACGATCTCCATATTCACCGTCCGCACGATAATGCGCTTTTGCGCCGCCAGCGCCGCCTGCTCCTCGCTAAACTCCCCCACCGCCGCGTCATCCGCCGCCCCCGGCGCCGCAGGAGCTGCCGGCGCCGCAGCCTGAGCCATAGCCGCCGGCGCCATCGGCGGCGCTTGCGGCGCAGGCGCAGGCTGAGCCGCCGCCGGCGCAACCGCAGCCGCCATAGCCATCTGCGCCGACTCCTCAGCCGTATCAAACGACGCCGGACTCCGATCCCCCGACTCAACCCCACACCCAACCATACCCACCGCCATCACAGCCACCACCAGCGCCGCAATCATTCGCATCATCATAACCCTTGCCTCCATACCGCAACATTACCACATACAAGCGCGGCTTACCCACCCATCCAAAAGTTCTTTGGCAACTTCTTTGCAAAAAGCGGCAACCCCCGCGCCTTCTTATATCTACAACGCCCCCGCGCATCAATTTGTTCCATAAGCAAAGCCCGCCCTAACGCAATCGCTACGGCGGGCTTTGCTGCGCGGCTCTTTGGACGCCTAATCCCAAACCGCCATCCTATCCCCTGCCCACATACGGCATCTTAGTCGCCATAACCGTGATGAACTGCACATTCGTATCCAGCGGCAAATTCGCCATAAACACGATAGCGTCCGCCGCATGCTGAACATCATACGTCGGCTCTACCATCACCTCCCCGCTCGCCTGCGGCACGCCCCCGCTCATCCGCGCCGTCATTGGCGTCGCCGCGTTCCCGATGTCGATCTGCCCGCAAGCGATGTCATACTTGCGCCCATCCAGCGAAGTCGCCCTTGTCAGCCCCGTCATGGAATGCTTAGTCGCCGTGTACGCGATGGAATCCGGACGCGGCACATACGCCGAGATCGACCCGTTGTTGATGATGCGCCCCCCCATCGGCGTCTGCGCCTTCATAATCTTGAACGCCTCTTGCGTGCATATGAACGACCCCGTCAGGTTCGTATCCACCACCGCCTTCCAAGCCTCCAGCGACAAATCCTCCAGCGCAACGCGCGGCGCGCCGATACCCGCGTTATTGAACAGCACATCCAGCCGCCCGAAAGCCTCCTTCGTCCTTGCGAACAGATTGCGTATAGACGCCGCGTCCGTCACATCCGTAACCACCGCCAGCATCCGCTCCCCATCCTCCCCCGCCAGCCCGATAGTCTCCTCCAGCGCCTCCGCTCGCCTGCCCCCTATCGCCACCGAATACCCCTCCTTCGCCAGCGCCAGCGCGCTCTGCCGCCCAATCCCCGATCCCCCGCCCGTAACAATCGCCGCCTTCCCGTTTGATGCCATATGTTTATTGCCCCCTGCTTTGAATAACAATGCCTAATCATATGTTACATTGACAGCCCCCAAATCGGCAAACAAACCCGCGCGCCTCAAGAAAAAACGCGCCGCCGCCATCACGCGGCAACGCATCCGAAATCGGGAAAATCAAAAAAGCCTGTGGTGGAGCTGGGGGGACTCGAACCCCCTACCTCTTCAATGCCATTGAAGCGCTCTCCCAGATGAGCTACAGCCCCACGCGCAAGCCAACCTAAATATACCAAAATCCCGCCCCATACGCAAGAATTGCCCACGCCGCCACTCGCCTCCCGACGGCAAAATCCAATCGCCAATCGCCCCATCCCCAAAAATCCAACCCACAAAACCGCTTGACAGGATTTTAACAACTAACTTAACCTCAAAATAACACCTTTACTAAACAAAGTCCAAAAGGACGCGCCAAAATATGACACTTGAAAAATTCATGGCAGAGATCAGCGACAACGACCGCGAGCTCCGCCGCTCATCCCTGCTCCAGCTCTCCAGCCTATCCCGCGAAGACACCACCCACTTCAAGCGCGCCTGGACAGACATCCCACGCCCGCGCCGCCGCGAAATCCTAGCCCTGCTTGTGGAACTCAGCGAAGACAACCTTGAACTCGACTTCAGCGGCGTCTTTCGCTGCTGCCTGTCCGACAAATGCGAAATCGTCCGCGAGCATGCCACGCGCGGCTTGCAGGAAACCGACGACCGCGTTGTCATACGCCCCCTCCTCGCCCTCCTCCGCGACGACCCCTCATCCAAAGTCCGCGCCGCCGCCGCCGTATCCCTATCCAAATTCACCGACCTAGCGCAGCAAAGCAAGCTTATGTCCCGCGACGAAGAGCGCATCCGCGAAACCCTCCTCGCCGTCATCGCCCGCGCCGAAGAACCCACCGACGTCCGCCGCCGCGCCATAGAGGCTATCGCCAGCTTCGACGCCCCCGAAATCGACGACATCGTCCGCAGCGCCTACCACAACTCCGACCCTACGATGCGCCAAAGCGCCATCTACGCTATGGGCCGCAGCTCCAACAAAGACTGGCTGCCCATCGTCCTAACCGAAATCAACGCCAACAGCCCCGCCATCCGCTACGAAGCCGCCAACGCCTGCGGCCTCCTCGGCGACGAATCCATCATCCCCCAAATGATCCCCCTAATCACCGACGAAGACATCGAAGTCCAATCCGCCGCCATCAACGCCCTCGGCAACATCGGCGGCGCCCTAGCCAAGCGCGCCCTCCTACGCGCCGCCAACCTAGGCGACGAAACCCTAGCCGAAACCGCCCTAGAAGTCCTCCAAAACCTAGAATTCGAAGACGACCCCATGGACTTCCGATTCTAACCGCCCACGCCCCAACCTACGCCCCCACCCGCAATCGGGTGGTAGAGAACAAAAGCGTATCCCACCGCAACCCACTAATCCCTACACCCATCCAAAAGTTTTGCCTACTTTTGTAAAAAAGTAGGCCCGCGCGCGACCTTGCGTCGCCCTAGCCCTACTCCCCAGCCTCCGCAAACACAAACGCCGCAGCCCCCAGCAAACTCACATCATCCCCCAACTCCGACCGCGCCACCCGCAGACGCCCCCGCGTATGCGCCATCCCTCGCATGCTCACCTGCGCCTCTATCTCCGGCAGCAGCAAATCCAAGCTCTGCGACACCCCCCCGCCCATCACAATCAGGTCCGGATCGAATATGTGCATCAGGCTCACAATCCCCACCCCCAGATTGCTCCCCATATCCCGCATCAGCGCCAGCGCCAGCCCATCCCCCGCCCTAGCCGCCTCCGCCACCATCCGCGCGTCCACATTCGCCGCATCCCCATTCGCCATCCCCGTCAGCGCGCTCCGCTCCCCCGCCGCCAGCCGCTCCCTCGCCTGCCGCGCCAGCGCCGTCCCCGACGCCAGCGCCTCCAGACAGCCCACATTTCCGCAATTGCACACCGGCCCATTCCGATCTATCGTGAAATGCCCAATCTCGCCCGCGAACCCGCCCGCGCCCGTGTACAGCCTGCCATCAATCACAATCCCCCCGCCGATACCCGTGCTGACCGTCATATACACCATATTGCGGCAGCCCCTGCCCGCCCCAAACGCATGCTCCCCAAGCGCCCCCAGCGTAGCGTCATTCGCCGCCCGCACAGGCAGCCCCAGCCGCCCCTCCAAATACCGCTTTGGCGAAAACAAATGCCACTCTTCCCCCCGCAAATTCGGCGGATTGTGCATCTCCCCCGTCGCCGGATCCGTCGGGCTTGCGATAGACAATCCCACGCCCGCCAACTCGCCCGGATCAACCCCCTCAGCCGTCCGCCGCAGCGCCTCCAGCAGCTGCCCCATCACCGCATCCCGCCCATCACGCTCCAGCGTCCGCTCCGACCGCCGCCGCGTGATATTCCCAGCCCCGTCAACCAGCGCAACCCGCGTCAGCGTCCCCCCCATATCCGCCGCCAGCGCATACCTTTTCGTCATATCGCCCCCCTGCTATGCTCAACAAAATGATAGTATATCACTCATTCGCCCAACCACAACGCGCCCCATTAGGCGCATCCGAAATTGCGAGGTCACTCCATTGTCAAGCGTAGGCATCATAGCCAACCCCGCCGCCGGCAAAGACATCCGCCGCCTTGTAGCCCAGGGCAGATTCGTCCCCAACCAAGAAAAAGTCAACACCCTAAAACGCATCCTAGCCGGCCTAGACGCCGCCGGCGTCCAACGCGCCGTGATAATGCCCGACCTTGCCATGCTCGGCAAAGCCGCCCTTGACGGCTTGAACCTAAACCTAACCACCGAATTCCTAGATATGCCCGTCTTCAACGAAGAGCGCGACACCACCCGCGCCGCAGGCATTATGGCGGATATGAACCTCGGCTGCATCATCACCCTCGGCGGCGACGGCACAAACCGCGCCGTAGCCAAAACCTGCCGCGACACCCCCCTAATCCCCCTATCCACCGGCACCAACAACGTCTTCCCCGTCATGACCGAAGGCACCCTAGCCGGCCTAGCCGCCGCCATCGTCGCCCGCAACCTAGCCGACCCAGCCACCACCATCACCCGCGCCAAGCGCCTAGAAATCCACATCGACGGCGCCCTCGCCGACATCGCCCTCATAGACGTCGCCATATCCCGCGAGCGGTTCGTAGGCGCTCGCGCCATATGGGACATGACCACCATCGCCGACCTCTACCTAGCCCGCGCCGAACCCGCCAGCATCGGCCTATCCGCCATCGGCGCCCAGCTAACCCCCATCGGCGTCACCGACCCAACCGGCATCCACATCACCCTAGCCCCCGACCCAACCCAAGCCACCACCCAAGTCACAGCCCCCATAGCCCCCGGCACAATCGCCCCCGTCCCCATAGCCCACTGGCGTACTATGCAAATATCCGACCGCGCCCCCATCACCCTCCGCCCCTGCACCATCGCCCTAGACGGCGAGCGCGCCCTAACCCTCCGCCCCGACCGGCAAGCCTACGTCCAACTAACCCACGCCGGCCCCCGCGTAGTCTCCATCCCCGACGCCCTCCGAGCCGCCGCCCTAAACGGCGCATTCCGCCACGACGCATAATCCGGCATTGCCACCCTGCAACCCTAATGCGATATACTTCCCCAAACCGCTCTGAAACAACCGAAAGACAGGTGGCGCTATGGCAAAAGCGAGAGTGTACAGACAAGACGCGCTATGCCCACTATGCGGCTCAAACTGGGTCAAGAAAGACGGCCACTCGCGCGGCAAGCAGCAATTCAAATGCAACCAATGCGGCAAAAAGCATCAAGAGGGCGCAAAGCGCCGATTCACCGCCGCCCAAAAAGAGCAAGCCATAAAAATGTGCGCCGACGGAGCGACCCTAACCGCCGCCGCCCGCGCGGTAGGCGCAAGCATAACCACCGTAAGCAAATGGGTCAAAAACAGCGCCGCTGCCGACCATGCGTCCAACGCGGTTTCCAACGCAACGAACAAGCCGTCGGCAGAATAGCGCCCGCGCACCTATCGCCGCGTCTGACGATATGCAAACATACTCGGCAGTCAGACGTTGCGAGCGTCCCCAAGCCCTATGAATACGCACTGCGGCAGCGGATGAACTAGACGTCATTCGCTATCGTTAGCGCCGCAGGACAAGAACATCCACAATCCCGCCCCAACGAATACGCCATCATCACAAACCAGAGAGCGAGACGCCCCTATGAAATTCCAATCCCGCCGCTCCAACATACTCGCCCGCAACGGCATGGTCGCCACCAGCCAGCCCCTTGCCGCGATGGCCGGCCTCCGTATGCTGCTAGCCGGCGGCAACGCCGCAGACGCCGCCGTCGCCTCAGCCGCCGCCCTAAACGTCCTAGAACCCTTCTCCACCGGCGTCGGCGGCGACCTCTTCGCCCTATTCTGGAGCGCCCCCCACCGCCGCGTATTCGCCCTAAACGCCAGCGGCAACTCCCCCGCCGCAGCCGACCCAGACCAACTCCGCCGCCAAAACCTGCCCGCAATCCCCGACGACAGCCCCCACGCCGTAACTGTCCCCGGCGCCGTCAGCGGCTGGCAAACCCTCCTAGACAAATTCGGATCTATGCCACTCGCCGACATCCTCCAACCCGCCATAGACTACGCCGCCAACGGCTACCCCGTATCCGAAATCATCGCCTTCCAATGGCAAAACGCCCAAGACCGCCTCAAAAAACTCCCATCCGGCAGTGAACTGCTCCTCAACGGCAGCGCCCCCAAGCGCGGCGAAACGATGCGTATCCCCCAACTAGCCCACACCCTCCAAACCATTGCCGACGGCGGCGCAAACGCCTTCTACCAAGGCCCCCTAGCCCACCGCATAGCCAATTTCGTCCAACAGCAAGGCGGCTGGCTAACCCCCGAAGATATGGCGCAACACTCCCCCACTTGGGAACAGCCCATCACAACCAACTATCGCGGCATAGACATCTGGCAATGCCCCCCCAACAACCAGGGCGCGAATGTCCTGCTCGCCCTAAACATCGCCGAGGGCTTTGACCTCCCCCAAATGCGCCCGCAATCCGCCCAGCGCCATCACCACCTAATAGAATCCGCCCGCCTAGCCCTCACCGACGGCATGTACCACATCACCGACCCCGCCCATATGCAGGTAGCCACCGACACGCTCATATCCAAATCCTACGCCGCCCAGCGCCGCAAACTCATCCGCCCCGACCGCGCCATCCCAAACGTCCCCGTCGGCATAAAACCCCCCGACGGCGACACCGTCTATATCACCGCCATCGACCGCCAAGGCAACGCCTGCTCCCTAATCAACAGCGTATTCTCCGACTTCGGAACCGGCCTAGTAGTCCCCGGAACCGGCATAGCCCTCCACAGCCGCGGCGCCTCATTCACCCTTGACCCAAACCACCCCAACGCGCTAGCCCCCAACAAGCGCCCCTTCCACACCCTCATCCCCGGCATAGCCACCAAGCAAGGCAGCCTATGGCTCAGCTACGGCGTAATGGGAACCGTCCAACAAGCCCAAGGCCAACTGCAAGCCCTAACCAACCTAATTGACTTCAACATGACACCCCAACAAGCCCTAGACGCCCCCCGATTCAGCTACCGCCCGCAAGAGGGCGAAATAGGCTTGGAACGCCGCATATCCCCCGACATAGCCCACGCCCTAACCGCATTGGGACACCGCATAGTAGTGAAAGACTCCCACCCCCTCTACTTCGGCGGCGGCCAAATAATCGCCCGCGACCCCGACACCGGCAACCTCACCGGCGGCAGCGAACCCCGCAACGACGGCTGCGCGCTAGGCTGGTAGCCGCCATAGACACACCAAATATCGCCGCGCTACACATACCCGCGCGCGCCCAAAAGTTTTGGCTACCTTTTGCGAAAAAAGCAGATCCCCCGTTGCTCCCGCCATCTATCCCCCGCCTATTCCCCTAACCTAAGGCGTCCCCGCCACCTCGCACAGCCCCCCGCTGCCCGGCGACAAAAGCGTTACCATCCCCTCGTTAGAGAACAGCAACTCCGCCCCCACAGCATCCACGCGCCGCGCGAATTCACCCGCCGAGTCCACAAACAACGCGATTGAATACCCCAACGGAATCCGATCCACCGCATCCGCGCTGCCAAACGTAGCATCCGCCGCCGCAACCCGCGACCATATCCCCAAATGCGGAATGCCCGCCAACTCCACCGTCGCGAACCCCTCGCTCACGCCCGTAACCTTCAATCCCAAGACATCCCCATAAAACCCCACAGCCGCCTCAAAATCGTCCACCATCTCCCCAACCCCCGCGAACCGCTTGACCATAGCCGCATCCCCTACCTCCGCCTCCACATCCCCCGCGATCACCCGCGCCCAAGGCGTCTCAGCCACCTCGCACAACCCGCCCCCCGGCGCCAAAAACCGCGCCGTAACCTGCCCCCAAGGCTCAGTCTTAGCCCCATGCAGCAACTCCACCCCCGCCGCGCCTAAGCCGGTCGCCGACTCCCCCACCGAATCCACCTCCAACCCAATCGTGTACCCCAGCGGAACCCGCCCCGCCGCATCCGCGCTCCCAAACGCAGCCTCCGCCGCCGTCCCCCGCGCCCATATCCCGAAATGCAAAACCCCCGGCATATCAACCGTGGCGTACCCCTCGCTCACTCCCTCAACCTCCAACCCCAACGCATCCCGATAAAACCTCACAGCCGCATCGAAGTCCCCAACGATTTCGGCAACTCCCGCAAAATGCCTAATCACAGCGCGCGCCCCTTTCCTGAAATTACCGGCCGGGCATTTATACAAACCCGCCCTGAACTCCCCCACTCAAAAGTTTTTTGGTTACTTTTTTACAAAAAAGTAACATCCCCGTTTTCCCCTAATTCCCCTCTATGCTTGCCGCCGCTCCCCCGTGCGTTGCCACAAGAGAGCGGCGACACTTAGCCCCTAGTCATGCGGATGCGCGTGATCCCCCGACGGCTTGAACAGCGTAATCCGGTTCCCCGCAATATCGTAGAATATCGCAATCGCCCCAAACCCGCCCGGAATATCCATCGGCTGCATCATAGCCGTCCCCCCCAGCCCGACCGCCTTGTCCAGGTAGGCTTGCAGATCATCAACCTGCACCCCGATAGACGGCGTATTCGGCGGCATTTCGGGCGTATGCTCAAACATCCCGCCCCCTATGCCATACCCGTCCGCGGGCGGCGGCATAATGCGATACCGCATCGCCTCATGATACTGAAACTCCCACCCGAACATCCCCTCATAGAACCCCTGCAGCGCCGCGGCGTCCTTGCCCCCGATCTCGAAGTGAACCACCGGCGGCGCATCCCCCTTCGGCGGCATCTCGCCATCCCACCCCTCAGGCAGCGAGTACAGCCCGACAAAGTTCCCCGCCGGATCATTGAACGCCGCGATGGCCCCCATGCCCTCGCCTATCTCAGTCGGCGGCATGCACGGCGCGCCGCCCGCCCCCGCGATGCTATCCAGCGCCGCCTGCAGGTCGTCAACCTGCACATAGAAACTCACAAAGTTTCGCACCGGCATATCCTCCCTTGTGGTAAAAATCCCCCCGCCGACGCCGCCCTCATTCGCGTTCACCAGCCGGTAAGTCTCGCCGCCTGCCCCCTCAACCTCGAATATCTGCCACCCGAACAGCTCGCCGTAATACTCCTGCAGCGCCGCCCCGTCGGGCCCTGCGATCTCAAAGTGGACAACCGGATTTCCCATTCCCTATTTCCTCCTGACACATTCTTGCATTCATCTTGAACGCTTACCGAACAATAATAGAACGCAACAATGTTCGTGTCAAGCGAATTTCGGGCGAATTTTAAGAAATGTTTGAATTTGCTTAGGATTAGGCGAAATTCAGCGGCAAAGCCGCTACCCCTGATATGCCACCTAAATACCCGCTGCCACCCGCTGCAGACCCCCATCCACACCCACCCAAAAGTTTTTTGCTACTTTTTTCTAAAAAAGTAGAGCCCCCGCGCCGCTTACCCCCGTTCAGCCTCTCGCCGCATCCAACCCGTCAGCCCACAACCCTACCCCGTCGCCAACCCCTTAGCCCGCTCATAATCCCTCACCGCCTCCTCCCGTCGCCCAACCGCCCACAGCGCCATCCCCCGATTATTATAAGCGTACCAATACCCCCCATCCAACTCAATCGCCCTGCTGAAATACCCAATCGCCGCCTCATACTCCCGCTTATCGGCACAAGCCATCCCCAGATTGTTATAGGCATCCCGATACCCCGGATCAATCTCAATCGCCCGCTCATAATCCGCGATAGCCCGCTCCGTCTCCCCCATATTGCGATACGCGATCCCCCGATTATTATGCGCCACCGCATCCCCCGGCGCCAGCTCCAGCGCCCTATCATAATCCCCAATCGCCGCCGTCAGCGCCCCCGCGTCCAGATAAGCGTTCCCCCGCAAAAACCACGCCCGCGCGTCATCCGGCGCGTCATGCAGCGCCGCCGTCAAACTCCCCGCCAGCTCCCGCAAATAATCCCCATCCCCCATAGCGCTCAGATTAGGATCATTCTTCCAATTCACCACAACAAACCCCTTGCCCTGCTACACGCCGCCTGAAACACGCACCAATACGCGGATTGCTGAAACAAAACCGCCGCGCCCCACCTACGGGCTATTGGCGGAGAGGAAGGGATTCGAACCCTTGGTGCCCTTGCAGGCACACACGATTTCCAGTCGTGCCTGTTCGTCCACTCCAGCACCTCTCCGCGCCATCCAAGCCTTACAGACAGCCGCGCCGCCACCCTACCTATTCCCCCGCGCCGCCTCATACCGCCGAATATACTCATCCACCGACATCGACGCGATAACCTCCCCAATCAAATCCATCGGCAAATCCTCCACCCGCCTAAACCGCACGCACGACTTCCCCATATCCAACCTCTTCCCGCTCGCCCTAAACCGCTCCTCAAACCGCGCCCTGTCATCATCATCAGCGTACACGCACATCAAATACAGCGACATATAATTCTTCTGAGACGCCAGCGCCGCATACATCAACGGCTGCCCATTATAAGTATTCGGATACCGCTCCAGCGGCACCTCCCAAGAAATCATCCCCCAATTCATAGCCTCCACATACCCCTCCGGCAAATTCGCCAGCGCCACCGCCCGCACCGCCGCCACAGCCTCCCGCCTCTCAGCCGAAAGCTCCCCCAAATACTCCTCCACCGTCGCCGCCGCGCTCCTAACCATCGCCTTGCCCCTGCCTTGCCACCTGCTACACGCCGAAACACTTGGCGGAGAGAGTGGGATTCGAACCCACGATGAACTTGCGCCCATACCGGTTTTCGAGACCGGCGCCTTCGTCCGCTCGGCCATCTCTCCGCGCCAACTATATGATTATAGCACACCCGCCGCCGCTAAACCCCCTTTAATCCACCCACCCAAAAGATTTTCACCTACTTTTCCCCCAAAAAATAGGCAATTCACGCCCCCCGCTATCCCGCTTGACCTACAAGACGCGACGAATAACCCCCTTATTAGAACTCCCCTCGCGCCCCCGCTATCCCGCCTGCCCACCGCAACAACGAGGTTTGACCGGCAACGCGGCTTGAGCTTGCCCGCTATCCCGCCTCTTGCCCTACCGCAACAACCCATACACCCGCCGCGGCTCCACCAAAACAATCACCGCCTCCTGCGCCACCATCGCCCTATCATACTCCTCCCAATCCGGATGCTCCGTCGCGCTGCACGCCATATACACCTCACGCAGCATAACCCGCATCTCCTCCGCCTCCGTATTCCCGTAATCATACAGCGCGGCAACCCCCTCCACCGACACCCACTCCCGCCAATCCTCTCGCACAGCCAGAACCGTGCAATTCGGATCCCGCCGCAGATTGCGTATCTTCTGCGAGCGCGGATACACCGACACAAACGCCGCCTTCCCCTCATAAGCCCCGCACACCACTATGCTAGAATGCGCCCCCCCATCCGGCCGCCTCGTAGCGATAACCCCCCTATGATTCACATCCATAAACCGCCTCGCATCCTCAAAATCCATAACATTCCCCCTTTCGCCTTATACCTTGCTTATTATCCCGATTGCCCTTACGTCTTGACTATCCCACTCGCCTTTATATCTTGCTTATCCCACTTGCTTGTCAGCGTTTCATTTTAGATGGTTTTGAGAGTTTGGCAAGTATTACCCAACTGATAAAGCAAATGGCTGCGACAAAGCCATCCAACCGACTGCAGCGGTAGATACACATGCCCACCTGAATGGAACGCTACCACCTTGCCTATCCCACTTACCCTCCAACAATCCCCCTAGTTCCCCAAAATCACCGCCGCCTTCCCCTTGACCGGCGCAACCACACCGCCCCCGCCGCGCACCCCACAGCCCCCGCCACCAGCCCCCACTCCCCCACCACAGCCCCAGGTGCCCACGCCACATTCGCCGCCACAATCGCCCCCACTCCCACAACCGCCAGCGCCGCGTTATCCCCAAACGCCCAAGCCCCCGGCGCATCCAGCGCCGCGTTCAAACCCTCCTCAAAAAACCAAGCCCCCGCGCAAACCAACAACCCAACAGCAAGCCCCCACAGCGCCACCTGCGCCGCGTCATCACCCCGTTTGCCTTTCACAGCCAACCCCTTTATCCCTGATCAATACTGAACTATCCCGCGCTACTACACCCTAGCCACCCCCACGATATTCGGTATCGTAACAGGCAACCCCACCCACAAATCAAACCGCTCCATCTCAACGCTGCTAAACCCCGCCCCGCGAATATCCGCCGCCAAATCCCTATCAAGATTGCACCCCGTAGTAACACAGCACCAAACAGGATTAAGCCTACGCTGCCACCACTGCCCCCTTGCCCGCTGCGACAAAGTATGCTCATAAAACAAAAACCTCCCGCCCGGCCTCAGCGCCCGCCGCGCCTCCCTAACCACCTCTCTCGCATCCCCCACCATGCACAAAACCAGCGTCGTAACCACGCAATCAAACGCCCCATCCGCAAACGGCAAACGCTCCCCCACCTGCCGCACAATCTCAACCCGCCGGCCTTGCCGCTCAGCCCGCCGCCGCAGCCGCCCGACCATATGCCTATCCGGCTCCAGCATCGTGACATTCGCCCCCGCCGGATAATACGCCAAATTAGCGCCAGTCCCGCCCCCGATCTCCAACACATCCCCATACGCCAACCCAGCAGTCCGCCGCCGATACGGCGCCACCCGCCCCTCAACCCCCGCGTTCAGCAAATCATACCCCGCCGCGAACAACCGCTTGCTCAGACTCACCGCAACAACTCCCGGCCCTTGCCCTTGCGCCCGCGCCGCGCCCTAGTTATGACACCCCCGCGCGCTTATATCCCACACCGCCTCCACCACCCCATCCCGCGCCGCGACATACTGATCCCACCTGTTCACCATAATATCCTGCTGTCCCGACACCAGCCGGTACTTATCCCCAACCCGCAGCGGCATTTCCCCCTCCGACCTGAATACGATATGATTTGCCCCCAGCGAATCCACCCGAACCCCCGCCGGCCCATCATCCAGCATCGGCAACACGCCCCCAGGCGACGCCAAGCAACGCGCCCCCGTATCACCTATCGCAACCCCCGCCTGAGGAACGCTAGTCACCGTCCCCAATATCGTGGCGGCGATCCGAAAATCCTCCATATAGGCATAAGCGTGCGACATCAGCGCGTAAGTCCCGCCCTCAACCTCGGTAACCCCCGGAATAGTCGGGCAGACATCATACGTCCAACTCTCGCCCGCCGAAACCACCTCCACCGCGATCCCCTCGGCCTCTATCGCCGCCTTCACATCCAGCGTTTTTTGGATAAACCGAGGCCCCTCAATAAACCGCGTTTCCCTATCCGGATGCCCCGGCAGCGTCTGATGCGACATCACCCCCTTGAACTCCAACCCCGGCAGCCCATCCGCCAGCTTCGCCAGTCCTACCCCCTGCTCCACCGCCCGTATCCCCGCCCTCTGCATCTGCGTATCCACCTCTATCACCACGCCAACGCTCACTCCCGCCGCCATCGCCGCCTCCGACAGCGCCCGCAGATTATCCCCGCTATCCGCCGCGACCATCATCTTAGCCCGCTTCGCCAAACCGCACAGCCGCGCGATCTTATCCCCCGAAACCACCTGATTCGGTATCAGAATATCGTCAATCCCCCCCTCAACCATAGCCTCCGCCTCAGCCACCTTCGCCGCGCACACGCCCCCCACCGTGCCGCCAGCCCGGATCTGCATATGCGCCAGCAGCGGCGACTTCAAATTCTTGATATGCGCCCGCATCTTGCACTCAGTATCGCGGTACATATCAGCCACCACCCCAAAATTATGCTCCAAAGCGTCCACATCCACCACCAAGCAAGGCGTATCCAACTCCCCCACCGGAGTCCCTATCGCAGGCCTATAGTTTTCCATATCCCCTTCTCCAATATCTGCCAATGTTCATTATCCAAAGCCAATGCGCCGCCGCCCTTATCCAAAGCCCACAAGCCCCGCATTAACAGCATCCCCCGCGAGATTGCGCCCCCCCTACCGATACCGCCCCCGCGCCGCCACATCCAACACCGCCTCCAGCCTACCCCCCCTTATCGCCTGAATGTAATCATACACATTCACGCACCCCCCAACATCCAGCGGCGTCAACCAAACCCTGTCACCCAGCGCCAGCCCCACATCAGCGTCATCATCCCACTCCAACTTCCCATGCTCCGCGCTCATAGACGCAACCCGCAACCCCGAATTGCCCGCAACCACCGGAAACCCAAAATCCTCCCCCATAGCCTTGCGCCCCGTATCCAAAATCGCAACCCCCGCCTCCGGCAAACTGCTAACCGCCGCCATCACCCTAGCCGCCGGCTCCAGATGCGGCAGCAACCCCCTATGCCGATGATCCATCAAAGCATACGCCCCCGCCAACACCTCGGTAACCCCATCAACGCCCGCCGCAACATCATAGCAATGCGACCCGCCCACAATCACCGATCCCACAGCGATCCCCGCCCGCTCCACCATATCCCGCGCCTCCAGCGCCGCCTCAATCCGCTCCCGCGATTGCGCCCCAATCACATCGGCCCCCGCCCCAAAATCCGGCTCATCAAAACACATCACCCCCACAAACTCCAACCCCGCCAGCCCATCTACCGCCCGCGCCAGCTCAACCGCCTGCTCCCCGCTATTCACCCCGCTACGCAACTGCCCCGCGCTAACACTCACCACCACGCCCAGCTCAACCCCCGCCCTAGACGCCGCCTCCGACAACCCCCGCGCATTGCCAGCGTCATCAACCGCAACCGCAACCCTAGCCATCCTAGCCAGCGCGCAAAGCCGCCCAATCTTAGCCGCCCCCGCCACCTCATTCACCACGAGAACATCCCTAATCCCATATTGCGTGAACACCTCCCCTTCCCCCACGCTCGCCACGCCCACGCCGCCCGTTGTGCCGCCAGCAGCCAGTTGCCGATGCGCTATCGCCGGACACCTATGCGCCTCCACATACGGCCGCAACTTAGCCCCTACGCCATCCGCGCGAAACCGCGAATGAACCGCCTCCACATTCCCATCCAGCGCATCCAAATCCACCACCAGCGCCGGCGTATCCAGCTCCTCCACCCGCGTCCCTACCGCCTTCAATATCGGCCGTTCCATCCTAAACTCCCCCGCTTATAGTTCCCGCAATTTATCTAAACGGCAGAATAACACACCCCCAACCGCACCGTCCAATCGCCCTTCACTGAAACAATCCCCAAAATTACCCTTGACACCCGCCCTATCCTCCAGCTATTCTTATACCAGAACAAATTATCAGCAACCCACTCAAAAGTTTTTTTGCTACTTTTTTCTAAAAAAGTAGGGTCCCGGCGGATGGGAGGCTAGGAGGCAAACATGACAACCGCAACCTGCAACCACATAACCCGCTCCGAGATGCTATCCGAGCAGGAGCGCGTGCGCCACAACCTAGCCCGCTTCGTCAACAAAATCACCAACGACGGCGAAACTATCGCCCAAAAATACCAAGACTTCGTCAACGGCGAATACCCCGACGCCAAACCCTACCTAATCTACAAGGCAAACGAGCGCCTAGACATGATGGCCGGCAACATCCCCGACCACGCGCCCGCCCGCGTCGTCCGCCAAGAGAGCGCCCCCAAGCCCAAAAAACCCAAAATAACCACCAAAGAAATCGTCAACTGGGACATGGGCAGATACATACGCGAGGCGACCGACAACGGCCGGAAACTACTCCAGCGCCTAGACGACATGACCGACCCGCCCCACGTCTTCCTCAGCGCAAACCCCGACGAACTCAAATACCAAAAGGCAACCCAAATCAAGCCCCACCACGAATTCGCCGCCGCCGAAGAGCTGCTCAAACGCGGCTACGGCTGCCAAAACCCCTACGCCTACTACCCGCGAACATCCGCCCGGGAAGAGATGATCCTCCAATCCCAATTCGCCGAAGACGCCCGCGAAATAGCGGACGGCATAGACCTGGTCACCTACATGCTCCACGTCATACGCAACCCCAAGTTCAACGCCTGGAACGAAATCATAACCACCCCCTACACCCAAACCCACCGCCTCCGCGCCATCAAGCACCTACTCTGGCGCGGCATTGACATCGACTGGGACCACATAACCCACGACGACATACAAGAATACTACCGCAACCTCTCCGAAAAAGAGCGCCAAGACCCCGACCGCCTCCTAGCCGCTCGCAAAGAATCCGTCCCTCTCACTCCTGAGCAAGAGGCGCGCGTCCTAGCCCTGCTTGAGGAAACCGAGCGCAAATCCGAACACGCCGACCGCAAAGCCGCCAAAAAAGCCATCAAAAAAGCAAAGAAAGCCGTCAAAAAAGCGGATGCAGCCAAGCGCGCCGCCCACAACTACAACAGCGTCGGCAACGGCAACAACGCCGCCGACAACGGCAACGCTACTGACACCGCCAAGAACACTGGCAACGCCAAAGACACCGCCGCTGACACCGGCAAGAACGATGGCAACGCCAACAACGCCGACACCGGCATAAGCGCAGACGCTAACAACACCGGCGATACCGCCCACGCGCCCACCCACGCGAACACCCCCGCATCCGACCGCGGCGCAACCGCCGTCGCCAACGCCCTAGCCCGCCACCCCAACGTCGACCTAGACACCGCCCTGGAAAACCACCACTCCACCGCCGGCATCCCCAAACAAAACCTAACCCACGAACAAATCTACGACGCCATCACAGCCGAGGCAAACTTCCAAAAACGCCAAGCCATAATCCAACGCCGCCTACCCCAAGAAGACCGAGACGTCCCTGCTGAGGACACCGACCCCAAATCCCGCAGCCCCTAACCCCCGCAAATCCGCGGCGATAGCCGCCCCCAAAAGTTTTTTGCTACTTTTTTCCAAAAAAGTAGAGTAGCCCCCTACCCTCTCGCCATCCTACGCCCACCCCCATCTGTGGTATCATCCCCACAGCGGAAATCATCCGCCCAATCCAACTTGGCGGAGGCAACACACATGAAAGCCATCACCGCCGCCCTCATGATAGACGGCGCGGGCAACCCCCCCGTCCAAAACGCCGTCGCCCTCATAAACGACGGCACAATAACCGCCGCCGGCCACGCAGCCACCATCCCAATCCCCCCCTGCGCCCAAATCATAGACGCCGCCGGCCTAACCCTAATGCCCGGCCTCATAGACACCCACGACCACCTAGCCTCCTTCGGCTACGACATCGCCGGCCGATGGGGCATCACCGAGCCGCGCAGCGCCCGCCACCTGCGTATCGCCGCCGTCCTCCGCCAAACCCTGCACACCGGCTACACTTTCGTCCGAGACGCCGGCGGCCTAGACGCCGGCTTCCGCCTAGCCGTTGACGAAGGCCTAGTCCCCGGCCCCCGCCTCCACGTCGCGCTAGGCTTCATCACCCCCACCGGCGGCATGGCAGACCGCGTCAGCCCCCTCGGCTACAAGCCCCCATTCGGCCCCGACAGCGGCTTGCCCTGGGGCGTAGCCGACGGCCCAGACGCCATGCGCGCCAAAGTCCGCGAAATGGTCGCAGCCGGCGCCGACGTCATCAAAACCGCCACCACCGGCGGCGCAAGCTCCACCGCCGGCCTCGGCCCCAAAGACATGCTCTTCGAGCGCGCCGAGTTGGATGCCCTAGTCGATGAGGCGCACAAGCGCAACCGCCGCGTTATGTGCCACGCGCTCGGCGGCCCCGGCCTCCGCGCCGCCGTAGAGGCCGGCGTCGACTCCATCGAACACGGCGCATACCTCGCCCACGACCCCGACCTGCTGCCCATTATGGCGCGAAACGACACCTACTTCACCCCCACATTCGGCGTCTATACCTTCCACGCCTCGCGCGGTACCCCCCACGGCAAAGCCCGCGCCGCCGCCCTCCGCCAAAGCCACATCCGCAGCCTCCAACTAGCGCTGGACGCCGGCGTCAAAATCACCGCCGGCACCGACGAGGGCGGCTGGGAACACGCCAACAACGCCCACGAACTCACCTGCCTAGTTGACGCCGGCATGACCCCAACGCAGGCAATCGCCGCCGCTACCCAAACCGCCGCCGAATGCGTCGGCGCAGGCGACACGCTAGGCTCAATCGCCCCCGGCAAAACCGCCGACCTCATCCTAGTTGACGGCAACCCCCTAGACGACATCTCCATCCTAGAACGCGGCAAAGCCGTCCGCTATGTGATGAAAGGCGGCGAAACATTTCTTGACAAGCGCCCTATCCCCAGCGCCCAAGGAGCGCTACAATAGCATGACTATGACTGAACGTCAGTTCGCAACAAGCGCCGCCCGCGCGCGGCAACAACAAGACGACGCCCCCCAAGCCGAGTTCGGCGGCATAACCCTAATGCCCGACGAGCGCATCGTCGCATCGCTAGGAATAACCGACCGCGACCGCGACCAGGAGGGCGACGCCATCGCCCTCACCGACAGCCGCGTCATCCTAACCAACGCCGAGCGCGGCAGGCAGCGCGCCGCGTTTATGGCGATAGACGACATATCCGCCGTAGAGATAGCCCGCCGACCCGAGGGCTACTCCAACTTCGTATGGGCGGGCATAGCCTTCTTCGTCGCCGCGATGCTCTGGCGCGCCATAGACAGCCAAACCCTAGCCATTGCCGCCGCCGCCATAGTCGCGCTTATGGGCGTCTATCTAGTCATAGACCGCCTAACATCGCGCGGCAACCCCCGCATCGCATTCAGAGCCGCCACAGCCGAAATAGACGCCGCCCTAGCAGACGACGGCGAGATGGCAAACGCCCACGCCCTAGCAAACAAGCTCTTTGAACTCAAGCAAGCCCGCGCAACCCGCGCCCTCCCGCAGCCGCGCGTATTCGCCCCACGCTGACCCGCGCGGTATGATACAATGGCAAATGATGATAGGGATGATACGGAGGATGAGGATGATCGGGAGGATGCGGAGGACGATGAGGATGCGACGCCTATCACCCAAGCCGCAGGTTGGGAACCACATCAACATCCCACTGCGACTCCACGCCCTCGCGGAAGTGAAAATATCCCGCCGCGCCCATCATAGCCCCGTTGTCTGTGCAAAGCGCCGGACGCGGCACAACCGCCTCCACCGGCAGCCGCCGCCGCATTTCCTGCCGCAAATGGCTATTCGCCGCAACGCCCCCGCCAAGCACAACCCCCTTGACGCGATAGCGCTTAACCGCCTCCAGCGTCCGCTCAACCATGCAATCCACAGCCGCCTCCTGAAACTCCGCCGCCATATTCGCAACCAGCTGATCGTCCGGCGGCGCATCCTCGGACGGCGGATATATCCCCCGCTCCTCAGCCCTGCGCGCCACCGCCGTCTTCAGCCCGCTAAAGCTGAAATCAAGCGAGTTTCGCACCGACGGCCTCGGAAATCGCGCCTCGCCGCCTATGCTATGCTCAGTGACCCGTTGTATCTCAGGCCCCCCCGGAAACCCCAGCCCCAGCGCGCGCGCCGCCTTGTCAAACGCCTCTCCCGCCGCGTCATCCCGCGTCCGCGCCACCAGCGTATAGCGCTTATGCCCCCGCATCAGTATCAGATCCGTATGCCCTCCCGACGCGATCAAGCACATCAGCGGAAAGCCCGGCGATACATCAGGATTAACCCCCTCCAGCCACGCCGAGTAGATATGCCCCTCCAGGTGATTAAGCCCGATAAACGGCAGATCATTGGCATACGCGAAACCCTTCGCCGCGTTCACCCCGATAAGCAGCGAACCCGCCAAGCCCGGCCCATGCGTAACCGCCACGCCGTCCAGCTGACGCGCCTCCATCCCGGCGTCCGCCAGCGCCTGCCGCACCACCGGCGTCATAGCCAACATATGCTGCCGCGACGCCACCTCCGGCACAATCCCCCCATACCGCGCGTGCAGCGCCGCCTGCGACGCCACCACATTGGAACAAATAACGCTCCCATCCTCAATCACCGCCGCCGCCGTCTCATCGCACGACGTCTCAATCCCCAGTATCTTCATCGCTGTTCGTCTTTCCTTGTGTTTCGTATGAATGTTCGTGTATGGTTACCGCAAGGGCGCAACGCCGCTTGGGTTGCATGCGCTTGGGTTGGCATATCTGCATAGGGACATTTGGCATATTGGGATATTTGGGAATGTTTGAGATTTGCGCGCGCCTATATCCCCCGCTCCCTATGCCCCGGCGGCAGATACGGATGCGCCGCCGCCAGCTCTTCGTTGAACGCGATCCCCAAGCCGGGCGCGGACGGCAGCTGCACATACCCGCCCTGCTGACGAGGAAAGCCCTCGAATATGTCAAAGTAGTGCGGCTCGTAGAATTCGGCGTGGTATTCCTGTATCAGGAAGTTGGGCATGGATGCGTCCAAGTGGAGGCTGGCGACCGTCCCGACCGCCGAGTTCGTGTTGTGCGGCGCCATCATCACATGTCGCGGCTCCGCTATGGCGGCGATTTTCTTCAGCTCGGTTATGCCGCCCGCGTTGCATATGTCCGGCTGCAGTATGTCTATCGCCTCGCTCTTCACCAACTCATAGAACGGGAACTTGGTGTACAGCCGCTCGCCCGTGGCGATTGGGATGTTCACCTTGTCCCGAACCTGTTTCATCTCGGAGACATTCTCCTGCGACACCGGCTCCTCAAACCAGAACGGACGGTACTTTTCAAGCCGCCGCCCAAGATGAACCGCGGTATAGACATTGAACTTGGCATGAACCTCCACCAGTATCTCCACATCCGGCCCCACCGCATCGCGCACGGCGGCTACCCTGTCCTCCGCCAGCTGCGCCTCTTGCGGCGATATGGTCAGGTAGTTGTCCTGCCCAAACGGGTCAAACTTCATCGCGGTGTAGCCCATCGCAACCACCCGCTTTGCCTCCTCCGCGTTTTGCTCAGGCGTCCCCGGATTGGTGTACCAGCCGTTGGCATATACGCGGATGCGGTCGGTGAACGCGCCGCCCAGCAGCTTGTGAACCGGAACGCCCAGCGCCTTGCCCTTCAGATCCCACAGCGCTATATCTACCCCCGAAAGCGCCGTGCTGAACAGCCGCCCGCCGCGCCCAAGGTTGTCCTGAAACATCCGCGTCCAGTGAACCTCGCTGTCCAACGGATCCTTGCCCACAAGATACTGCTCGCACCACTGCGCCAGCAGATCCCCCACAAGCGGATCATGGCTCAGCATAGACGCCTCGCCGATGCCCTCCACCCCCTCGTCGGTCGTCAGCCGCGCGATAAGCCAGTTGCGCTTGGCGTTGCTATGCCGCGACGAGAAGATGTTTGTCTTTATGCCCGTTATTTTCATAGCGTCCCCTATCTTGGTATTTGCCTTGATATTGGCGATATTCGCGGCTTGACGGCAATGGCGCGTCTAGGCGCTCGCGCAGGTTTCGCCGCCAAGTATAATACGCCCAGCGGCGGCGGGCAAAGCGCCGCCCCGAATGGCGCGGATAGTGTTATGATATACGCCTTGAATATACGCTACACGCATCCTAACGGCAACAAAAACATCAGCAAGCGAGGTATGACATTGAACCGACAGCGCTCCGCAGAGCTCTACGCCACCGCCAAACGGCGCATACCGGGCGGCGTGAACAGCCCCGCCCGCTCTTGGGGCGCGGTATGCGGCGAACCGCTGTTCCTCACGCGAGGCGCGGGCAGCCGCGTTTGGGACGCCGACGGCAACGAGTACATTGACTACGTCTGCTCTTGGGGCCCCCTCATACTCGGCCACGCCCACCCGCAGGTAATCGCCGCGATAGGCGAGGCGGCGGCGCATGGAACAAGTTTCGGCGCGCCCACCGAGCGCGAAAACATCATCGCCCAAATGGTAGCCGACGCCTACGATTCCATTGATATGGTCAGGTTCGTCAGCTCCGGCACTGAGGCGACTATGAGCGCATTGCGGCTGGCGAGGGCATACACCGCCCGCCCCAAGATAGTCAAGTTTGAGGGCGGCTATCACGGCCACTCCGACGCGTTGCTGGTGGCGGCGGGTTCGGGCGCGCTGGCGCACGGCATCCCCGACAGCGCCGGCGTAACCGCGTCTTTCGCGCAAGACACCCTGCTCTCCAAGTTCAACGACCTGCCCTCGGTAGAGGCGCACTTCGCCGCCTTTCCCAACGAAATCGCCTGCGTCATCGTAGAGCCGGTAGCGGGCAATATGGGCGTCGTGCCGCCCGCCGACGGCTTTCTAGCGGGCTTGCGCGAACTGACCGCGCGGCATAATGCGCTGCTTATCTTTGACGAAGTAATCACCGGCTTTCGCGTGGCATACGGCGGCGCGCAGCAATGCTACGGCGTCAAGCCCGACATCACTTGCTTGGGCAAAATCATCGGCGGCGGCATGCCCGTAGGCGCTTACGGCGGCAGCGCCGAGATTATGGCGACCGTCGCCCCGCTAGGCCCTATGTATCAGGCCGGCACCCTATCCGGCAACCCCGTCGCAATGGCGGCCGGCGCAAAGACGCTGGAGCTGCTGCAACAGCCCGGCGTCTATGACGACCTGGAAACCAAAGCCCAAACGCTCGCCGACGGCTTGACAGAAGTGTTCGCGGAGGCCGAAACGCCCCTGCGCGTCAACCGCGTTGGCTCAATGATGACGCTATTCTTCAACGCCAACGAAGTTACCGGATGGGAATCCGTATCGGCGTCCGACCGCGAGGGTTTCGCGCGGTTCTTCCACCGCATGCTGGACGAGGGCGTATATCTGCCGCCCTCCCCCTTTGAGGCGATGTTCGTATCCACCGCGCACACCGAATCCGACATCCAAGCTACCTTGAACGCCGCCCGCCGCGCCCTAGCGTAACCGCGTCTATGCGCCCGATACGCTAGCCGCGAGAGATATTGCAGAAAACAGGAAGAGTGCAACAATGCCCAGAAATCGCAAACTAGGCAAATGCCAACTCTGCCAGCGCGACCTGAGCAAATCGGGCGCGAGCCGCCACATCAAGCTCTGCCGCCGCCAAAACCCGCCCCAGCCCGCCGGCGATAGCCCAAGCCTGCACATCACAATCACCGACTCATTCGGCGGCGGCGCATACTGGCTGCAGCTAGAGGCGCCCGTCCACGCGCCCCTAAGCGCCCTTGACAAGTTCCTGCGCGAGATATGGCTGGACTGCTGCGGCCATCTCAGCGCATTCTACATCCGAAACTCCGAGTACATATCCCATATGCCCGAAGAAGACGACGACTCCCCGCCGTCGGGCGGTATGGGATTCACCCAGCAATCAATGGACTCCATCAGCATCGGCAAAGCGGCGGAGCGCGGGATACTCGCCAAGTCCTTTGCCTATATGTACGACTTCGGTACCCCCACCGAGCTTGCCCTGCGAACATACGAAGAGCGCTGGCCCGACGGCAATGGCGAGATACGCCTCCTCGCCCGCAACCAGCCCCCTAACATCCCCTGCGACATCTGCCACGCCCCCGCCACGCGCCACGCCCCATACGCCGGCGGCCCCGCCCCTGCGCCCGGCCTCTGCGACGACTGCGCCGCCAAGCAACCCGGCGGCGCCTCCCTGCTGCCAATCACCAACTCCCCCCGCAGCGGCGTATGCGGCTATCTGGGGAATGAGCTGGACAGCCAAACATAAATGGCCATCCTCAGTCGACCTGCACAACCCTATCGCCGACGCCCACGAACCCTTTGCTCTCGTCATAGGATTCTAGAGTATCTCCATGCCCACTGGCAAGCGTCCTCACTTTGGTGATTGTCCGGGTGGGTGGCGCAAACACAGACTGGTTCCGTATCGGCTCTTCGACTTTGTAAGTCTCATAGGTATGGGCTATCGAAAAACGCGGCTGCGCGTCAATTACCCTCACACGGATTTTTTCCCGTGCGATAGTTCCCAATTCCTCTTTGGTATCGGGATCGATAACCGCCGCGTTCTCGTCAACGATTTTGAACCGCATACCCGCCTCAACCCCGTCCAGAGAACCCCGGTTGATTGTGAGTTCGCGCGTGTTCAGTATCGTTGCCACTTTGCCCTCTATGAGAGCGCTCTGAGTTTTTTGCATAGCCATAGCCACTTATCTCCAACGGCGCAACAACGCGGTTACGCCTTTAATCGCGGTTTCGTAATCGCCTGTATCCAGCGCCAGATACACATTCGGCGGCTTTGAAGTATCACGCCTCATTCTAGATTCAAGGCTTTCCCAAAAATCTGCATTCGCCCTATCTTGCAGGATGCAATCGCAATCCAATTCACGCACATCCACGGCAACAACACTGCCCCAGCATTCGTCGCTTGTTGCCTCATAGAGATTAAACTCATCATCAGGCTGGATTCCCTGAGATCTTCCCGCCAAAACCCTGATCGCTACCGTTCCCCGCATTTCCATTATACCCGAACACTCAAATCGCGTCCTCTTGGCTTGAGACAAGGCAGAATTCTGCGCTCTTGCCGCAAGTTTTATCATAGCCGCGCGATAAATCCAAACCACCCCCCATATGAACAAGCCGTATGCCGCTATCAGCGCCGCTATGACCGCCGACGCCAGCAGCGCCAAGATTACGCCAATGAACACAGCGGCGATAGCAAAGTCGCCGCGTCCGACGATTATCGCTAGGGCAATGGCAATTGACACGCTCGCGGCAATGGGATAGGCGTAAGCGAATAGCCTATTGTTGAAACGCGCCATCACTCCCCCGCCGCGCTCGCCCTAATCGCGGCTATCGCATCGGCTACGCTCATGCGGTCGTTATAGACGGCGGAGCCCGCCACCAGCACATTCGCGCCAGCGCTCGCGACGGCGGCGGCGGTTGCGGCGCTGATGCCGCCGTCCACCTGCAGGTCGGCGGCCAAGCCGCGCTCGTCAATCAGCGCGCGGACGCGGCTTATCTTGCCCAGCATCGCCTCTATGAACGCCTGCCCGCCAAAGCCGGGGTTGACGGTCATCACCAGAACCTGGTCAAGGTCGGCGATTATCTCTTCTATGGCGGATACGGGCGTCGCCGGGCTGATTGCCACGCTGGGGCGCTTGCCCGCCGCGCGTATCTGCTGGACGACGCTGTGCAGGTGAACGCATGCCTCGGCGTGGACGGTGATGGTGTCCGCGCCCGCCGCCGCGAATTCGGCGATGTAGCGGTCGGGCGCGTCAATCATCAGATGCAGGTCAAAGGGCAGGCTAGTATGGCGGCGGATTGCCTCAACTACAACGGGACCCATCGTGATGTTCGGCACGAAATTGCCGTCCATAATGTCTATGTGAATGGCGTCCGCGCCGCCACGCTCGGCCTCCGCCACCTGCTCGCCCAGCCGGCTGAAGTCGGCGGACAGAATTGACGGAGCTATCTTGATTTGGCGTTCACTTGGCATCGTCAGCCTCCAGTTCGGCTTTGGCGCAGGCGATTGCGTCCTGTACGCGCCCGTATGCGGTGCCGCCAGGGACGTCGCGCGCCGCCACCGACGCCTCGGCGCTTATGGCGAACACATCCTCGTCAAAGAGCGCGGAAAAGCGGCGATAGTCGGCAAGCGCCATATCTTGCAATCGCAGGCTATTGTCAATCGCGTATTCCGAGAGGCGCGCTACCGCCCCGTGCGCCTCGCGGAACGGCATGCCCTTGCCCACCAGATAGTCGGCGATGTCCGTGGCGAGCAGAAAGCCGTCCTCGGCGGCGGCGCGCATCCGATCCGCGTTGACGCTCATAGTCGCCAGCATATCCGCGAATATCGTCAGCGTGTTCAGCAGCGTATCGTATGTGTCAAAGAACCCCTCTTTGTCCTCTTGCATATCGCGGTTGTATGTGAGGGGCAAGCCCTTCAGCAGCGCCAGCAGCGCCATAAGGCCGCCGTACACCCTGCCCGTCTTGCCGCGCGCCAGCTCAGCGAAATCGGGGTTGCGCTTTTGGGGCATAATGCTGCTGCCGGTCGTGTATTCGGCGCTGAGGCGTATGAACGCGAACTCGTCCGACGACCACAGCACAAGCTCTTCCGCCATACGGGACAAGTGCATAGCGCATATGGCGGCGGCGGACTGGAAATCAAGCAGGAAATCGCGGTCGGACACCGCGTCCATGCTGTTGCGGGATATGCTGCTGAACCCAAGCTCGCGCGCCACGAATTCGCGGTCAAGCGGATACGGCAGCCCCGCCAGCGCGCCGCTGCCGAGCGGCATCACATCCGCCCGCGCGTATGCTTGCCGAAAGCGCTCCGCGTCGCGCCCCAGCATCTCAAAGTAGGCGAGCAAGTGGTGAGCGAACAGGACGGGCTGCGCGCGCTGAACATGAGTGTAGCCGGGCATTATCACCGCGGCGTTGGCGTCCGCCTGCGCCACAAGCGCCGCGCGCAAGGCGTGAATCGCGTCAAGCACACTATCAATAGCCTGCTTAGTGAACATCCGAACATCAAGCGCAATCTGGTCATTGCGGGAGCGCGCGGTGTGGAGCTTGCCCGCGCTATCGCCTATCTTCTCATACAGGCGGCGCTCTACATTCATATGAATGTCTTCCAACTCAGGACGCCAGGGGAATGAGCCGGATTCAATCTCTTCGCGGATTTCGGCAAGTCCCTGTTCTATGGCGCGGGCGTCGGCGTCGGCGATAATGCCCTGCTTGGCGAGCATCCGCGCATGGGCGATGGAACCGGCGATGTCCTGCCGATACAGCCTGCGGTCGTAGTGAATGGATACCGTGTAGGCGGAGACGACCTCTTGCATTGGACGCGCCTAGCTTTCGGCTTGCGCGGCGGGGTTCTTGGTCACCAGAAACCGCCGCCTGAGCGTAAGCACCTGCTCGCCGCGCTGGTTGACGCCGCGCGATTCCATATGCACAATGCCCCTGTCCGGGCGGCTCTTGGACACGCGCACATCCAGGATTTCGCTCTCGGCGTATATGGTATCGCCCTCAAATGTGGGGCCGTCGTGCGTGGCGTTCTCATACTCAAGGTTGGCTATCGCCTTGCCGGAGGTATCGCGCACGCTCATCCCCACTACTAGGCTGAACACCAGCATCCCGTTGACCAGTATCTTGCCGTGCGGGTGGTCTTTCATATAGTTTTCGTCAAAGTGCAGCGGGTTCGTGTTCATCGTGAGCAGCGTGAACAGGTGGTTGTCCATCGCGGTGATGGTCTTGCCGGGCCAATGCTTGAACACATCGCCCGCCTTGAAATCGTCCAGGTAGCCGCCGAATTCTTCGCGTCCGTCGTGAATCATTTATCTTGTCCTGATTTATCTTGTCATAAGAGTAGTTGCATTGCGGCCGAAACGGGCTTAGGCGTAGATGTATGCGCGGCTAAATCTGATACTTTTGCAGCAGCCGCCGCGCGATAATAAGTTTCTGTATCTCGTTTGTGCCTTCGCCGATAATCATCAGCGGCGCGTCTCGGTAGTAGCGCTCCAGCGGGTAGTCCTTGATGTAGCCGTAGCCGCCGTGAACGCGCATCGCCTCCATCGTGACCCTGCCGCACATCTCGCTGGCGAACAGCTTAGCCATTCCCGCCTCAAGGTCGACGCGCTGCCCGGCGTCTTTCTTGCGCGCCGCCTCATATGTGAGCAGCCTCGCCGCCTCTATATCGGTAGCCATCTCCGCCAACTTCAGTTGGATCGCCTGATGCTGCGCTATCGGCTGCCCGAAACTTTCGCGCTGCTGCGCGTACTTGATGGCGGCGTCAAAGGCGGCGGTCGCCACGCCCACCGCGCGCGCCGCCACATTGATGCGCCCGCCCTCAAGCCCGCTCATCACATAGCCAAAGCCGCGCCCCTCGTCGCCAACAAGGTTTTGGGTGGGTATGCGAACATTGTCAAACACAAGCTCAGTCGTGTCTATGCCGCGATAGCCTAGCTTATCCAACTTCTGCGCCACGCTGAACCCCGCCGCCGGCTTTTCCACCACAAAGCAGCTTATGCCGCGATGCGGCGGCGACGCCGTCTTGTCCGTGCGGGCAAGCACGGCAAAGGCGTTGCCGCTCGCGCCGTTGGATATGAACATCTTGTTGCCGTTGATGACATACTCTTCGCCGTCTTTGACCGCGGATGTTTGCAAGTTCTGCATATCGCTGCCGCCGCCCGGCTCCGTCAGCGCCAAGCCGCCGCGTATCGCGCCCTCCGCCATCTTGGGCAGAAACCTCTGCTTGAGCTCGTCAGTGCCGTACGTCGCTATGACATACGCTAGGATGTGATGCGTGCCGAGTGGGCCAGTAAGGCTCATCCACCCCTTGCTCAGCTCCTCAAACACGACGGCGAATGTGGTGTAGTCCAATCCCAAGCCGCCATACTCTTCGGGGATCATTATGCCGAACAAGCCCATATCCGCCATCTGATCCACAAGTTCCTGCGGATATATGTCTTCGTTGTCGTAATGTCCTGCGACGGGTTCAACCTCGCGCTGCACAAAATCGCGCACAAGGTTGACTATCTGGCTGCGGGTTTCAAGCGTGGCTGCGGTTGTCATATGTTGCCTCAAAAGAGCGCTTGCGCGTGACGCCGGCGCTAGGGTTTATCGGGATTTAGCGATCCAAATCGGGGAACTGCCTCGCCCCCACATTCTTGGACGATATGCCCAGAACTTTCAGAAAGCCCTCGGCGTCTGAGTGGTCGTAGCTGCCCATCGCCTCCATAGAGGAGTCGTCGGTATAGAGCGAGTGCGGCATAGCGCCTGGCGCGTCGTCGGCTGTGTCAAAGAACAGGCTGCCCTTGTACAGGCGCACGGCGATTGTTCCCGTGGCAAGCCGCGTGATGGGCGCGAGCGCGGCGAGCGCGGCGGTAGTGGCGAGATCCAGCCAGTAGCCCTGATATATTTGCAGGCTGACCACGCTTGACACATGCTCAAAGAACTCGCGCGCTCGCCTGTCCAGGATGAACTGCAGCAGGTATTCGTAGGCGCGCCCCAGCAGTTCCATCCCCGGCGATTCGTAGATGCCCCTTGACTTGACGCCCACAAAGCGGTTCTCGACTACATGGGTTCCGATGCCGACGCCGTGCTTGCCCGCAAGCCCATTAGCCTGCTGAAACATATCCGCCAGCCCCAGCCTTGCGCCGTTCAACTCTACGGGGACGCCTTGCTCCCAGCGGATAGTCGCGATTTCGCTCTGGTCGGGCGCGTCCCAGGGCCAAACGCCCATTCCCGGTTCCACGAAAGTTGGGGATATGGATACGTCCTCAAGATCGCCCGCCTCATGCGTCAAGCCAAGAAAGTTGGCGTCGGTGGAGTAGCGCGATTCGCGGGCGGGCCTAATGGGCAGCGAGTTCGCCTCGCAGTAGTCCAGCATCTGCTGGCGTCCGGGGAACTCCGCCACAAAGTCGGGATCGCGCCAGGGCGCATAGACTTCCAGCGCCGGCGCAAGCGTGTTTGCCGCCAGCTGAAAGCGCACCTGGTCGTTGCCGCGCCCGGTAGCGCCGTGAAACAGCACGCCGATGTCCCGCCTTTGCAGCGCGGGCAGTATGGCGCGGACGGTTACCGGGCGGGCGATGCCGGTCGTGTTCCAGTAGCCGCCCTCATATCTCGCCTGCGCCTGTATGACCTTGAGGCCGGCCTCGGCGAGCGCGTCTTTGCCGGGGATGATATGCGCGCTCTCAGCGCCGCAGCCCAGCATGCGCTCGGTTACCGCGTCAAGGCTCTCTTCGTCGGGCTGCCCAAGATCCACGGTATAGCAGTGGACGGCAAAGCCCTTGCCTTTAAGCCAATGGGCAACCGTGCAGCTATCCAAGCCGCCGGACACCGCGCCGCCCACTAGGGTTATGTCTTTGTCTTGCAGTTCGCGCCAGTTCATCGCTGATTTATTGCCTTTGCGATTGTTCGTTGTTGCCCTTGCCGGCGCAAGCGCCTAGCCTAGCCTAGCCCGCCAGCGCCGTGTTGATAGCCCTGTTTAGCTTGGCAATGCACTCGTCCACATCCGCCTCTGTGATGATGAGCGGCGGCATAAAGCGCACGGCGTCGGGCAGCACCGGGTTTAGCAGCACGCCCTCGTTGTTGGCGGCGGCGACCACGGCGGGCGCGATGGCCGACTGGAATTGCAGCGCAATCAGCAGCCCCATGCCGCGTATGCCCTTTACCACATCCGGGCGCGCGGCCCTGAGCTCTTCAAGCTTGGATTCCAGATACGCGCCGACTTTCAGCGCGTTGCCCGGCACGTCGTTCTCTATCATATAGCGCACGGTTGCGTTGGCGGCGGCGGTCGTCAGCACATTGCCGCCGAATGTGCTGCCGTGATCGCCCGGCTCCAGCACATCGCAGCTATCCTTGCACATAAACGCGCCGATAGGCACGCCGTTGCCCAAGCCCTTTGCGGATGTCATCACATCCGGCTCCACCCCAAAGCGCTGGTGTCCCCAAAGGCTGCCCAGCCGTCCCATCCCGGTTTGAACTTCGTCAAATATCAGCAGGATGTTGTTTTGGTCGCACCACTCGCGCAAGCCTTTGAGATAGCCCTCGCTCGGAACGTTCACGCCGCCCTCGCCCTGCAGCACTTCCACCATTACGGCGCAGGTGTTGTCGGTGGTTGCCTCGCGTATGGCGTCCAGATCTTCGTAAGGCACATTGGCGTAGCCCTCAGCGAGGGGCAGCCACGCCTGCTGATACGCGGGCTGGCCGGTCGCGGCGATCATCCCCAGCGTGCGCCCGTGAAACGAATTCAGCACGGTGATGACATCCTGAGCGCCGCCCCGATGCAGCCGCCCGTACTTGCGGGCGAGCTTGACCGCGCCCTCATTCGCCTCAACGCCGCTGTTTGCGAAAAACACCTTGTCCATGCTGCTGCTTTCCACAAGCGCCTCGGCGAGCTCAAGCTGCGGCGTGGTATAGAACAGGTTGGACGTCTGCACAAGCTTGCCCGCCTGCTCGCGGATGGCTTGGGTTACGGCGGGATGGCAGTGGCCAAGGTTGTTGACCGCCAAGCCCGCGGTGAAGTCCAGGTATTCGTTGCCCTCAATATCCCACACGCGCGCGCCCTCGCCGCGATCTATTATCATCGGCTGGCGGTTGAACGTGTGGATGTAGTATTGGCTCTCTTTCTCTTTCCATTCTGCCGTAGTAGTCATCTGCTTTCCTCCCAGTATGCCAACGCGCCCGCCGCATTATCGGCGATTGGCGCTCTTAATGCGCGTGTTTGGATTTGGATACGGGCGCGCTTGCCTTGCGAAACGCGCCTACCCCGTGATGTTATTGATTTCCAAGCGATTCTGTCAATCTGTCAAGCGCCCGCTCCAGTTCGGCGAGGTTCTGCTTGACGGAGTCGATGGCGTTTTCAAGAACCTCGACGCTTGCCTCAAGTGAGCCGGCGGGCGCCGCGGTGGCGGGCGCCGGCGCGGCGGCGTCCGCGGCATCCGCGGGTTCGCTGACGAAAGTGGTTACGCCCGTCAGCGCGTTCAGCGCTTGGTTAAGCGAATCCTCCATCACCACCCTATCGCCGGTAGCCAGTATCACGCGCTTGAGTTCGGGAAAACTCACGCCCTCCGCCTGGATATAGACGGGTTCGGCGTAAATCAAGCCCTGATCAACCGGCACTACCAGCAGGTTGCCGCGGATGCAGCTGGATCCCTCTGTGCAGCGCAGCGTGAACCACGCGGATATAGTCGGGTTGTTGTCTATGCGCGCCTCTACCTGCGCCGTGCCGTCAACCTGCCTGTCTTTGGGGAAGTTGAACGCAATCAAGCCGCCGTAGTTGTCCCCGTCGCTGCGCGCCGCCAGCCAGCCAATCAGGTTTTGCCGCTCGTTGGGCGTGTACGGCAGCAGCAGCACAAACTCCTCTTCGGTTTCGCCGGGCAGTTTCATTATCACATAGTACGGCTCTACCTGCTGCAGCGTATCCCCCTGCCCAAACTTTTCCTCCGCCACCGCCCACAGGTCTTCGTTGTTGTAGAAGTTCTGCGGCTCCTGCATATGGTAGCGGATGTACTTCTCCGCCTGGATGCGGAAGAAGTCCTGCGGATAGCGCGTGTGCGCCCGCAGCGACTCCGGCATCTCGCTTTGCGGCTGGAACAGTACCGGGAATATGCGCGCGTAGGTCTGGATGATGGGATCGGTCTCGTCCCATATGTAAAAGCGCAGGTCGCCGTCAAAGGCGTCTATGGTGACCTTAATGCTGTTTCGCATATAGTTAAGGTCGCCCGACCCGCCTCCCAGCGGGTCGGAGTACGGGTAGCGGTCGGTATAGGTATAGGCGTCCTGGATCCAGTAAAGCTTGTCGTTGGTCGCCACGATGTAGGGATCGCGGTCAAGTATCAGGAACGGCGCTACTTGCCTAACGCGCTCTTGCACTCGCCTGCGATACTGCAGGCGGCTGTCGCCCGTAATCTGCCCGCTGATGAGTATGTTGATGTCGGCGAACTGCCAGGCGTAGGCGATGCGGCGGAATATGGACGACATCCGCACGCCGCCGCCGCCGGAGTAGTTCGTGCGAAACAGATCGCCGCTCTCGGTCTGGTAGTCCAGCTCGTCGGTTTCGGTATTGACGATGACATACTCAGCCGTGTTTTCGCCGTAGTAGATGCGCGGGTTGGCGACCAGAATCTCAGGCTCGCCCTCCGAACCCTCCGCCTGCACGGGGATGATGCCGTCCGCCGGTATGTCCTTAGCGAAGAACTCAGGCCTGCCCTCAGGCGTGAACTCGGTCACCGGGCTCATAGCGATGCCCATCCCATGCGTATAGACTAGCTTTGTGTTCGTCCAAGTCTGCGTATCCGGCTGCAACTTCTCAGGCGCCACCTCCCGCGCCGACAGCAGCACTTGGCGCACTTCGCCGTCTATCTCATAGCGATCCACGTCGGCGTCGTGGAATTCGTAGTACGGCCGTATGAGCTGTATCTGTCTGTACACGCTGGACAGCGGCCGGTAATCCCAAAGGCGTATGTTGTTGATAGTCTGCGGGTTGCGCCTGATAACCTCGGCGTCCACAGCGGTTTCGGCGGGATAGAACTGCTCTTGGATGCGGTTCAGCGCGAATGCGTCGCGCGTGAACTTGATGTTGCGCTCAATATACGACGCCTCGCGCTCGAACTCATTCGGGTTCACCGTGAACTGCTGTATGAAACCGGGCCAAACATTCGTCAGCAGAATGTTCATCACGAACCAGAGCGCAAACGCGCCGATGAGCAGCCGCCTGCCGCTGAAGTAGGTATTCGCCAGCATCAGCAAGCCCGCGGCTGCGGCGATTATCGCCATTATGAGCAGCGCCGGCATCCGCGCGTTCACATCCGCGTATGCCGCCCCGAACACCGCCCCGTCCGCCGACAGCAGCAGGTCGTATCTGCCAAGCCAATGCCCCCAAGCGATTGTGAACATAATCAGCGCGGCGATTATGGACAAGTGTATCTTGACATTGGGCAGCGACAAGTCAAAGCGCTCCCCCTGCATGCTCACGCGCAGAAAGTAGATAGCCGCCGTAGCCAGCAGAACCACCACCAGCATTGACAGCAGCCAGCCCTGTATGAAACTGAGCATCGGCAGCGTGAACACATAGAACGACACATCCCGCCCGAAAACGGGATCCATCTGGTCAAACGGGATGGCGTTGGAAAAGCGCAGGAACACCTCCCAGCGCGACGCCACTATGCCGCCGAATATCACCGACAGCACGACTATCGCCACCATGCTGATGCGAACCAGCGCGCGGCTCATAAAGTCAAGCAGCTCGTCGGGCAGCGCCATCGCCACATCCCCGCGCGAAAACCGCAGCGCCGCATATACGCTCGCGCCCAGCAGCAGCCCCATCGCCACCACGCCCGCCGCGAACAAGCCTATCCGCGTAAGCAGCACCGTGACGAATATCCCCCGATAGCCCAGGTTGTCAAACCACAGCCAGTCGGTATAGACGCCGCGCCCGAACACGACCAGCGAAAACAGCGCTATCGCCACCACCGCTATCGCTATCCACTTGGCGAGCGTCCCTATCTGCCCAAAGAACTGGTAGAGCTCTTCGGTTGAATCGCCGTCGCCGCTGTTGCCGTTCTGGTATTCACCAGCCATTGAACAACCTTTCTGCGCTATCTAGCCCGCGTTGTCTTTGTGTAATCGTAATCGGTTTTGGCTTGGATTTTGGCTTGAGTTTGGGCAATTTGAAATTCGCCCCCGCGCCTCACCCGATCCGTGTGCCGAGCGTTTCGCCGGCCACCGCGTCCATCAGCGCGGAGGGCTTGCGCCCGTCTATGATATGCGACACGCCGCCCGCTTGCAGCGCCGCCAAGCACGCCTCGATCTTGGGAATCATGCCGCCCGCCGCCACATTGGACGCGATTATGCCCTCCGCCTGCCGCGCCGTGAGACGCGGTATGAGCCGCCGCGATGTATCCAATACGCCCTGCACGTCCGTCAGAAACACCAGCCTGCTCGCGCCAATCGCGGACGCTATCGCCCCGGCCGCCGTGTCCGCGTTTATGTTAAGCAGCGTTTGCGAACTCCCCTCGCCGTCAGCGCCGCCCGCTTTGATTGCGACGGGCGCTATCACCGGAATGCACCCCGCCCTCAGCACCGCGTCTATCGGCGCCGGATTGACGGCGGTCACGCTGCCCACAAGCCCAAGCGCCGGATTGCGGATCTCGGCGCGCAGCATAGCGTCGTCCGCCCCGCTTATGCCCATCGCCCGCGCTCCAAGCGCCGCCATTGACGCCACAAGGTTCTTGTTGATTAAGCCCGTCAGCACCGCCACCACAATGTCCAGGCTCGCCTCGTCCGTAACGCGCAGCCCGCGCACGAATTGCGGCCTAACGCCCTGCTTTGCCATCCAATCGCTGATTATCTTGCCGCCCCCGTGAACCACCACTGCGCGCGCGCCCTGCCGCTGCAGCTCGGCAAGATCTTGCAGCGTGGTATCGTGATTTCCAAGCGTGCTGCCGCCTATCTTGACTACAATCGTCCCACCGGCATCGGTCTCCTTTGGCGCGTATTTCGGAGGCGTGGCATCGCCGCCGCCAAGCCCGCCCGCGTTGGGAACAGGCTGCGCTGACAGCGGCGGCGCGGGCTGCAAGGCGTCCGGAGTCGTCATGCTAATCAGGTGCTGTACGCCGAATTGAACGTGACGTACTCTTCGGTAAGGTCGCAGCCCCAAGCGGTGGCGCTGGCGTCCCCCATACTCAGGTTCACCCGAAAGCGAACGTCGGGCGAACTCGCCATCGCGCTCACAACCGAATCTTTGTGATACGGGATGGCAATGCCGCCCTCTACGATTTTGATGTCGTCAACGAATATGTCTATCTTGGACTCGTCCATATCCGCGCCGCTCTTGCCCAGCGCCATCATTATGCGCCCCCAGTTCGGGTCGTTGCCGTGAACCATCGCCTTGACCAGCGACGACGTGGATATTTCCCTAGCCGCCTTGCGCGCGTCCGCCAGCGACGCCGCCTCGCCCACAACCACCTCTATCAGTTTCTTTGCCCCCTCGCCATCCCGGACCATCTGCTTGGCGAGCGATACGCAGACATACGTCAGCGCATCCTCGAAGTCCGCCGCCGCCGCGCTGCCCGCGCCTATCTCAGCGCCGCCCGCCTGCCCGTTGGCGAACAGCAGCACGGTGTCGTTTGTGCTTTGGTCGCCGTCAACGCTGCACATATTGAACGAGGCGTCCACCGCCCTGCCCAGCGCCGCCTGGAGAAACCCCTGCTCCACCGGCGCGTCCGTAGCCACAAACGCCAGCATCGTCGCCATATTCGGATGTATCATCCCCACGCCCTTGGCGGCGCCGCCGATAACCACCTTGCGCCCGTCCAGCTCCACCGAAACCGCTATCTCTTTGTGGCTCGTGTCGGTGGTCATAATGGATCGCGCGAAGTCCTTGCCGCCGTCCGCGCTGAGCGATATGTTGCTCACATTTTGCCGCAGCAGCGCCATAGGCAGCTCAACCCCAATCATCCCCGTGCTGCACACCAGCATATCCTCGGCGTCAACGCCGATATGCGCCGCGGCGAGATCCGCGAGTTCGGCGGCGTCCGTCAGCCCTTGCTCGCCCACGCAGCAGTTGGCGCAGCCGCTGTTGGCGACCACCCCTCTTGCGCCGCCCCGCCTAGCCCGCTCGCGGCTCAGCACGACCGAGGGCGAAAGTATCTTGTTCGTAGAGAACGTAGCCGCCAAATTCGCCGGCGCCTCGGACAGCAGAATGCCCAAATCCAAAACGCCCTCGCCTTGCGTCTTCAGGCCGGCGTAAGTCCCCCCGGCGGCAAAGCCTTTGGCGGATGTAACCCCGCCGTCGTTTATAAGCTCAACCATAGCAACCATATCCGCTCCTCATCTCGCGCGCAAGCCGCGCCGTATGGCGGGCGCGTAATTAGCCAACGGATTATAGCATATTGGGGTTTGGGGGGTAAAATTCGGGGCGTCAAGAACGCGGCAATCCCCAAACATAGCCGTTATGAGCAGTACGCCGGCAGAATTTGGCGCACAGAATCGTCTATGCTTTCCAGAATGGGCTTGATAGCGTCGTCGTCAAGCACATCCCCTCGCCCGATCGCCAAAGGCCTGTCCCCAATCATCAAAGGCCTGTTTCCAATCATCAAAGGCCTGTATTGGCGCTCAGCCACAATCTCAGCAACCCTTTCGTGCGCCAAAACCGACTGCGCCGCAAGATTGGCGTGATGATCATTATCGGCGTCATACGCGGGAATGGGCAGGTTCTGAACGGGCAACATCTGAAAGTGTCTGTCAGAATAACGACAGCCGTTTTTGAAAAACTCGGCTAGGCAACCCGCGTTGAAAATCGCGGATAGGTAGTGTAATTCACTCACATCCGAACTTCCAAACCAGTTTAGCGTCCCGTCAGCAATGGTTAGGGACGACACTACGCAGGCTTCCAATCTCGCGCCAGACCTTCCATAGACAACCTTCTCATCATACTTTTGTTGTGCAATCTGAGAGGACAATTTGCCTTGATAGTCTATCTGGTCAAGTAAAGTAAGCGGAGGTCTGCCACCGCTATGTTCTTGCCAATCTCGATTGGCGTTATCCCAGTACAACTTGAAGTTGAATGTGTTTTCGCCGGTTATCTCTGATGGGGACACAAGCCCACGTCCGCTTTCGGAAAACGGCGCTATGATATGAGACTTTCCGGTTGTCCCAAACGGCACTACCAACCGCGAAAACAGCGCCGATTTAACAAACCGCGATTCAACCTGCCCGTTGCGTTCTTTGCCGCGCCAAGCCCCCTTGCCTGTGTTTGTTTGGAAATATATTTTACCCAACGCGCTAGACAAAGGGCTTTCAAAGACAACCAGCGGCTGCGGGAATAGAGTAGCGCCGTTGCGAAATACTTCAGCATACGCAGGGCTAGGCGCAATATCCCACTGCTTGCCCAGTGTATATGTCAAAAGCGGCTTTACATCATCCCAAGCCATCCGCTTGTCAATATCGCTGCCAGCGACATGGTGAATGTCGCCAAGCGGCTTGATATTAGGCTTTTGGCGGCTTGCGACCACGCGCTCACCGAATATCACCGATGAATGAGCCGACCCTTTGAATGGCGGATCTTTCACGCCCGACAAATCCCACGCGGTTTTGCTCAAATCCACATGGCAACCCTCTTCAAGAGAGTTCGTCAAACTCCAATTCCCGCCGCGAAACTTCTCCCAATGGCGAGCGCGTAGCGCGGAGTACGGCATTACGAACCCGAACTTGCCCCCTCTTTGCAGATAGTAATCTACGCAAGAGGCAACGAAAGTGGCGGCTATATCGTTCTGCGTAGCGAGATAAGCGCCCGCCCACAGGTTGCGCCGCTCAGCATGCTCCCGAAACACGTCCTGCCTATCGCTCGCCATAGCGTTATACACAACCCAAGGCGGATTGCCCACAAGCCGGCTCATCGGCGCTGTGGCGAGGCGATGCGGCTGAACCAGGTTGCTGATGTACCACTTCCAAACATTGTCGCGCCCGCTTTGGATGTAGCCGCGCAACCGGCGGTAGGCGTCCAGGAACATCTCTTGGTCGGATTCGGTCGTCAACTGCAATACCGCGAGCAGGCTTGATTCGGTATCATCCCTCTGCTCGCCGTTGGCGTAGTCAAATATCAGGTTAAGCAGATCCGGGAACTGCTCGCGCAGCAGCAAGCTCGCGGGAAATCTCAGCGGCTTGTCGGGTTCATCCGAGGGAATACCCACGCCCGCGCCAAACGCCATAGCGCCGCTGAGCGCCCGTGTTTCCCACTGCAAACTATCGCCCAAATAGATGTTGGGCGACGCCGCCAGGCTTTCGTAATTGACGGGCATATCGCCAAACGCCAGCATCTTGGTAGTCTTGGCGAGTTCCACCGCAATCGGATGCAAGTCCAATCCCGCCACAAGCCCGTTGACAATCTCGGCTTGCGCCAGCGGGCTGCCCGCCAGCGCCGGATGCGCCGCCGCGTCCCGCAGCAGCAGCCGGACGGCGTGATACAGAAACGTCCCCGAACCGCAAGACGGATCCAGCACGGCGGCGGACTTCAGATCGCCCTTTACCCACCCGTCTATCACGCCGCGCCGCCAATCCGCGTCCATCACATCTTCGCACACAGCGCGCGCCAGCCAGTCGGGGGTATAGTATTCCCCGAAGTCGTGGCGGATGTCGCGCGGTATTACCGCGTGATACAAATCCTTGAGCGTATCCCTATTGGACGCGCGCCATTCGTATCTGCCGACCGCTTGGACTAGGTTGTCAATGGCGGCTTTGCCCTCATCGCCCGCGGCGTCTATCAGCCAGTTGGGAAACCCGTCCGCGAGCGCCGCGTCGTCGCCGGAGCGCTGCGGCATCAGCGTTTGCGCCACCGCCCGCGCCAGCAGCACCAGCATGGTATGCCGCGCGAACAGGTGGCGCTCGGCATACCCATCCCCCTGCGGCGTAATAAACGCGCCGCTCAGCACGCCCCGCCACAAATCCAACTTTACCTTATACTCAGCCGTCCCCTCGTATCGCGCCGCAAGATCAAAAAACGGCCGCGCCAAATCGCCCGCCCACTCCGCGTTGTCAACCGGCGGCGCCATCTTGACCGTGCGGTTGACAAAGCGATAAAGCTTGCCCAACAGCGCGTCGTCATCCGCCTCGTCGTCAAGCCGCAGTGTCTCATCCGGTCTCAGTTCGCGGCTTTCCCTATCGTAATGATAGAAACTCCACTCCCGCCCATCAGTAACGCATCCGCGCCATCCATCCGAATCGCCGTCAAACATAGACGGACGGCTTGCCAAAGCGTTCAGATACCGAAGTGTCTGATCCTCAGGCGTCTCAATAGACCCGTCAGACTTTGCCCGCGCGTCATCCTTTTTGCCCTGCGCCTTAGTTTCAAACACGACATTGCGGCAATAGACATCAATCGGCCCATCCCCTGAGTTGTATTCATTGGCAATCTCAGGATAGCGCAAGTTGGGAAACAAATTCCCAAGCGTTGAGAAAAGCGCTTGCGCGATATTAGCCTCAGCCGCCCCGGCCGGCATTTGGCGCAGGCGCTCCAAAGATTGCCTTGCCTGACTCCAGTTAGGATCGCCCGTTATCTGCGCGTCGGCCATCACAATTTCGCTCCCTATGCTACGCCGCTACTATAATGCAAATGCGTTGATTCGGTCAAACATACTCTCTTATCATCCCACTCCCCCCCATTTGCGCGTATTCCCATCCAATCTGTGTTACAATTCCCCCGCAAAACCCACACCCGCACCAAGCGCGAATAACCATACACGGAGGTCAACTCGCCTATGCCATCCAGCATCGTCCTATCCACCAAAGAATACAATGTAGTCGGCAAGCGCCCCATACGGCACGACGGCTACGACAAGGTAACCGGCAAAGCGCTCTACGGCGCGGATATGAACCTGCCCGGCATGCTGCACGGCAAGGTTCTTCGCAGCCCCCACGCCCACGCCAACATCCTGTCCATAGACACAAGCAAGGCGGAGGCGCATCCCGAAGTCCTCGCCGTCGCCACATCCGCCGACTTCGCCGACGCGCCCGACGCGCTGCGCGTGCTGACCGCCGGCCCCCCCGTCAACCTCAAGCACCTCAGCAACAACGTCCTCGCCGGCGACAAAGTCCTCTACAAAGGCCAAGCCGTCGCCGCCGTCGCCGCCAGCAGCGCCCACGCCGCCGAAGAGGCGCTCGCCCTCATAGACGTCCAATACCAGCCGCTGCCCTCCTCCGCCACCGTGGAAGAGGCTATCGCGCCCGGCGCCGCCCAACTCCACGCCAACTACGAGGGCAACATCGCCAGCCACTCCGAAATGACGCTCGGCGATGTGAGCAAAGGCTTCGCAGAGGCGGATTTGGTGGTGGAAAAAGTCTTTCGCACAAAAACCGTGCATCAGGGCTACATAGAGCCGCACACCGCGACCGCGTGGTGGCAGCCCGACGGCCGCGTTACAATCTGGTGCAGCTCGCAAGGGCATTTCCAAATCCGCGACCGCACAGCCGGCGTGCTGGGCATCCCCGCCTCGCGCATCAAAGTCGTCCCGATGGAAATCGGCGGCGGCTTCGGCGGCAAAACCACGATATACCTAGAGCCGGTAGCCGCGGCGCTCTCGCGCAAATGCGGCAATCCCGTCAAAGTCACGATGAGCCGCGCCGACGTGCTGGAGGCGTCCGGCCCCACATCCGGCAGCCTTATGTGGGTAAAGATCGGCGCCACCAACGACGGCAAGCTCACCGCCGTCCAAGCCGACCTCAAGTACGAGGCGGGCGCGTATCCCGGCTCCCCCGTAGGCGCCGCGATGAACTGCGTATTCTCCCCCTACGACGTAGCCAACCTGCGGCTTGACGGCTACGACGTAGTCAACAACAAGCCCAAGACCACCGCCTACCGCGCGCCCGGCGCCCCCGGCGCCGCATTCGCCGCCGAGCAGGTGGTAGATGAGATATGCCGCAAGCTCAACATAGACCCCCTAGACTTTCGCATTATGAACGGCGCGAAAGAGGGATCCCGCCGCTCCTACGGCGTAGTCAACCCCGTCATAGGCTGCGTTGAAACCAACGTCGCCGCCAAAGAACACGACCACTACCAAACGCCGCTGTCGGGCGCGAATCGCGGGCGCGGCGTCGCCACCGGCTTCTGGATGAACGGCTCCGGCGCCGCCTGCGCCACCGCCAATGTCAACTACGACGGCACCGTCAACCTCACCATCGGCTCGGTGGACATCGGCGGCACCCGCCCCGCCGCCGCCCAGCAGTTCGCCGAAGTGCTGGGCATCCCCGTAGAAGACGTCAATCCCCAGGTCGGCGACACCGAAACAATCGGCTACACCTCCATGACCGGCGGCAGCGGCGCCGCCTTCAAGACCGGCTGGGCAAGCTTCGAGGCGGCCCAAGACGTCAAGCGCCAGATGATCGAGCGCGCCGCCCTCATGTGGGAGGCAGACACCGACCAGATTGGCTTCGCCGACGGCGTATTCCGCCACAAGTCCGACCCTGAGCTCAACATCAACTTCAAGGATCTAGCCGAGCGCCTCACCGAAACCGGCGGCCCCGTAGTCGGCCGCGCCAACCTAGACCCGGCAGGCCCCGGCAGCGCATTCGCCACCCACATCGTAGACGTGGAAGTCGACCCCGATACCGGCAAAGTAACCATCCTGCGCTACACCGCCCTCCAGGACGCCGGCAAAGCCGTTCACCCAAGCTACGTAGAGGGACAGATCCAAGGCGGCGTCGTGCAGGGCATCGGCTGGGCGCTCAACGAAGAGTACTATATGAGCGACAACGGCCAGATGCTCAACTCCAGCCTGCTGGACTACCGCATGCCCACCGCGCTAGACCTGCCGATGATAGACACGGTCATCGTGGAAGTCGCCAATCCCGCCCATCCCTACGGCGTGCGCGGCGTGGGCGAAGTGTCCATCGTGCCTCCTATGGCGGCAATAGCCAACGCCATCTACGACGCCATTGGCGCGCGCATGGACGAGCTCCCAATGAACCCCCCGTCCGTCACAATGGCGCTGCAAGCCAACGGCGACTAGACGAATTCCGGCGAGGCGGCAAGGCTGCCGGGCAACGGCTAATCCCGCGCCCGGCGGCTTTCCCGCCCCGCCAACAACATACCCATACGAAACACACATATGCGCGAGGTGCAATTTGTTTGAGCATATCGTTGTGCCGCTGGACGCTTCCAAGCTGTCCGAAACCATACTGGACTATGTAACGCCCTTGGCGAAGGCGCTCGGCGCAAAGGTTGTGCTGCTGCACGCCGTATCCGACCAATACGCCGACGCCTTTGAGGGCGTGGCGTCCGTCAGCGAAGAAGTGGCCGGCCTAAAGCGGAGCGAACAAGACGCCGCAAAGGCATACCTGACCGGCGTGGCCGAGCGCGTCAAAGCCGATGGCGTGGAAGTGGATACCCACGCCGAATATGGCTCCCCCACCGCCGTGATACTGAACTACATCGCCAAGCGCCGCCCCGACCTCGTGGCGATGAGCACCAACGGGCGCTCCGGCCTCAAGCGCATGATTGTGGGCAGCGTAACCGCCGCCGTACTGCCCCACGCAGACGCGCCCATGCTCGTCATACATCCCCAGGACGACGGCAAGCAGCAATCCGGCGGCATAGAAAACGTGGTCGTGCCTCTGGATATGTCATTCCGATCCGAGAGCATCCTCCCCGTCGCAATGGAACTGTCCAAAGAGATGAACCTGAGCGTCAACCTAGTCACCTGCGTCCCCGAACCCTCGCGCGTATATGCCAGCACAATGCCGGGGATGTATCCCTACTCCGACGACCTGATGCAGCAAGCCGAGCAGACCACCGGCGATTACTTGGCGGAAGTGGCGGACAACGTCAAGCGCGAATACGGCGTGGACGCCGGCCGCGAACTGCTGCACGGCAGCGCCGCCAGCGCAATCGTGAGGCGCGTTGAGACCACCCCAAACAGCCTGATTGCGATGAGCACCAACGGCAGAACCGGCATTGGCCGCTGGGTGCTTGGCAGCGTAACCGAGGCGGTAGTGCGCTCCAGCGGCAACCCCGTGCTGATTGTCCACTCCGACGATGACGGCGCGCTGGAGGCCCAAGCAGTCCCCGCGCCCGCGTAGCGGCAACCCACGTAGCGGCATACGGCGCAAAGCGAAAGAAACGGGGCGCATCCCTCTATTATTAAGGAAAGGATGCGCCCCTTGGCGTTAACGGCGGGCGTATCGCGCCCGCTTATTTGGACAAGCCCTTTACGCGGACAGCCTAGGCAGCCGCTCCGAGCGCCGCAGCCGCTCCAGCGCCTGCCGCTCCAGCTGACGCACGCGCTCCCGCGTAACGCCCATCTGCGAGCCGACCTCTTCCAGCGTGCGCGGCCGGTCGTCATCAAAGCCAAACCGCAGCTTGAGCAGTTCCCGCAGACGCGGCGGCAAGTCGCCCAGCGCCTCCACCACATTCTCGCGCATCACCATCCGGATCGCCATCTCGTCGGTCGCCGAGTTGCCCGTATCCTGCACGAAGTCCTCCAGCGTAGAGTTTTCGTCGCCCACCGGCGTCTCCAGCGAAACCGTATGCTGCCGCTGCTGCAGCAGCTCCTCCACGCTTTCCGGCGTCCAGCCCAGTTCGGACGCGATCTCATCCGCCGACGCCTCGCGATCCAGCCTGCGATGCAGGTCGCGCTCCGCCGACCCAAGCTGCTGCAGCCGCTCCACCACATGCACCGGCAGTCGGATAGTGCGCCCTTGGTCGGCAAGCGCCCGCGTTACCGCCTGCCGAACCCACCAGGTTGCGTAAGTGCTGAACTTAAACCCCCTATGCGGATCAAACTTCTCCACCGCGCGCATCAGCCCCAGATTGCCTTCCTGCACAAGATCCAGCAGCGGCAGCCCCCGGTTCTGATACTTGCGCGCGATGCTGACCACCAGCCTCAGGTTGGAATTCGTCAGCGTCTCCGCCGCCGCGCGCCCCCTGCTATCAACCCGCTGATGCCAGCGCCGCAGCTCGAAGTCCGCCGCCGCCAGCAGCGCCGCAACCTCCGCGCGACCCGACGCATCCGGCCGCAACCCAGCGTCAAGCCGCCCGATAACATCCGGCGGCAGCAGCCACCGCAGCCGCGAAAACTCCGAGACCTGAGCCCCCGCGTCCGCCTCCGACAACCCCAGCGCATCCGCCAAGCCCGCCTTCGCCGCCGCCGTAAGCGGCTGATCCACCGCGTCCGCCAGCGCCTGACGCGCCAGCATCTCGCTAACGGCCTCATCCTGCGCCACCTCGCAGCCGATCGCATCCGCCAGCGCCACCAGCGCATCGCGCCGGCCCCGCAGAGCCACATACGCGTCCGCGCCAACCTCAGCCGCCGACGGCGCGCGCCCGAATTCCGCCAAAAGCCTCTCGCGCCGCTGCACAAGCTCCATCCTGCGCTCCACCGCCAGCCCCAGCTCCACCTCCTCCGCCTGCGCCAGCAGCGGATGCTGCCCGATAGCCGTCAGATACTCGCGGACGGCGTCGGTGTTATCCGTAGCGTCGGCAAGCGCGTCATTCCCCCGCTGCGCCCCGCGCCGCGGCAAGGCGTTTTCTGCATCGCCATAGCCCTTATTGATAAGATTGCGGCTTCCCACTTTGCCCTCCTCCCGTTGGAGCAATCCCGCTCCTCTTTATCGCGTTTCAGAAAACAGGGTAACCCACGCTACCAAAGACATGCTCCAATATCAATGTATTTTAGCATAATCTTGCATTTATCTCAATCAACCAACCACAAGTCAAGGCTAATATGTCATCCGCAACGCGCCAATGCAACCCTGCTACACTAAATATAACGCCGCGATAAGATATAGGTTACATCCCAATGCGAATAATTTACAGGCATATTTGCGAACAATGATTATCTGTTTTGGGAATACTGAAGTGATAAAGGGCTGTTCGCGCATGCAATACATGCGCGAACAGCCCCCCAATACGCTATCTCACAGCAGAAACGTTGCGCCCAACCACATTATCCGCAACAATAACCCCATCAAATTCGCCAAGTCACCACAGTCATTGATGAATGAGAGGTATGCAATGCCAGCCCACTACACATACAGCGTCGCATGGTCACCCGAAGACGCCGCACACGTCGGCCTATGCGCCGAATTCCCCTCCCTAAGCTGGCTCGCCCCCACCCCCGACGAGGCGCTATCGGGCATACGCCGCCTTGTATCCCAATGCGTCGCCGACATGCGCCTCGCCCGCGAAACGCCCCCCAAGCCAATCGCCCGCTAATTCGCCTCAGGCAATCCCCAGACGTCTGGGGGGGACATATGGCAGTTGGGCGGGTGTTAAGTCAATCTCCAGCGCGGGCGGCGTCGGCGCACTAACCACGCCTGCTAAGTCACACCATCCAGCCCTACCTGACCGACACGCACACCGCTACCCCCTCATCAGCGCGCGTCGCCGCGTCAGGCAACCTGTGAATCAGCAGCGTATTGAAGTTGGAATCGTCATAATTCCAATGCGTGATGCCGCCCGGATCTGTAGAATTGGAGCAGAGCAAGCCCGCGGCGAGCGCGTCAATCACAGGCTTAACAAAGTTCTCTGCGTCCAAATCCCTATTCCCGTGACTGCCCAAGTGAAACCGCATCGCCAACGATATGGCATACTCATCGCCCGCGCTCCACGGTTGCGCCCCGCGCGCCGACTTAACCGCCGACGCCACCTGAACCTTCCAGTTTTGTTGGCGTTCCCTGCCTCTTGGCCCATCAACAATTGAGTTGATAATCACCCCGGACACCGCCACGCGCAAGGGCGCGCGCGCAGGTTCGCTAAACTCAATCGTAGGGACAACCCATCCCCCAATCCGGGATTCCTTGAACGTAAGCCCACTGCTGTTGGAAACCATACTTACCCCTTTTGACTAAATAACCCCACAAACCAAAACGCCCGCCCATCAATCCGATGGCGGGCGTCTATCTTATGCTATGGTTGCGGGGGCAGGACTCGAACCTGCGACCTTTGGGTTATGAGCCCAACGAGCTGCCGCTGCTCCACCCCGCGCCGATTCGCCTATGCGCGCCAACCCGGCGCGCCAAACGCCGAACCAACGCCGGCGTACTCAAAACCTGCGCCTTGCCTACTGAACCCTGCCTGGACAACTATGAGTAAATAACCCTTAATGTGGGTCAAGTCCTCGGTTTATTAGTACCGCTCAGCTGAAGTGGTTACCCACCTTACACCTGCGGCCTATCAACCCGGTAGTCTCCCGGGAACCTTACTCCCGACCGAAATCGGGATGGGAGATCTAATCTTGGAGTTGGCTTCGCGCTTAGATGCTTTCAGCGCTTATCGCATCCGGACTTGGCTACCCGGCGGTGCTCCTGGCGGAACAACCGGTACACCAGAGGTCCGTCCTTCCCGGTCCTCTCGTACTAGGGAAAGCTCTCCTCAAATCTCCTGCGCCCACGACGGATAGAGACCGAACTGTCTCACGACGTTCTGAACCCAGCTCGCGTGCCGCTTTCACCGGCGAACAGACGGACCCTTGGGACCTTCTTCAGCCCCAGGATGCGGCGAGCCGACATCGAGGTGCCAAACCACGCCGTCGATGTGAACTCTTGGGCGTGATCAGCCTGTTATCCCCGGGGTAGCTTTTATCCGTTAAGCCACGGCCCTTCCACACGGAACCGTAGGATCACTTTGCCCGACTTTCGTCTCTGCTCGACTTGTAGGTCTCACAGTCAAGCTCCCTTATGCCAATGCACTCTATAGGTGATTTCCATCCACCCTGAGGGAACCTTTGGGCGCCTCCGTTACCTTTTAGGAGGCGACCGCCCCAGTCAAACTGCCCACCTGGCAGGGTCCTCCGGTTTTGACGGAGTTAGGGCCGAAGATATAGAAGAGCGGTATTTCAAGGTCGACTCCACCCGAACTGGCGTCCGAGCTTCATAGTCTCCCGCCTATCCTACACATCCATAACCCCAGTCCACTGCCAAGCTACAGTAAAGCTCCACGGGGTCTTTTTGTCCTGTCGCGGGTAGCCAGCATCTTCACTGGCCTTGCAATTTCACCGAGTCCCTCGTTGAGACAACGCTCAGGTCGTGACGCCATTCGTGCGGGTCGGAACTTACCCGACAAGGGGTTTCGCTACCTTAGGACCGTTATAGTTACGGCCGCCGTTCACCGGGGCTTCGATTTGAAGCTTTGGCTTGCGCCGAACCTCGCCTCTTAACCTTCCGGCACTGGGCAGGCGTCAGCCCCTATACATCGCCTTTCGGCTTAGCAGAGACCTGTGTTTTTGGTAAACAGTCGCCTGAGCCTCTTCACTGCGACCCGCAAGAGCTCCACCGGCTTGCGGCTTCACCCCACGGGCACCCTTTCTCCCGAAGTTACAGGGCTAACTTGTCGAGTTCCTTAACGAGGGTTCTCTCGTTCACCTTGGGACTTTTACCCCTGCCCACCTGTGTCGGTTTGCGGTACGGGCACTGATGCCCCTAGCAGCGAAGATTTTCTTGGCGGCATAGGGTCAGCGCAATTCCCCCGGGTTTTATCCCTGGAGTTTTCGCCCCCCTCAGCTCCGGGAACGGATTTGCCTATCCCCGTCGTCGCCTACAAGGGCAAACGCGCCATGTCCAATGGGCGCGCCACGCCTACCTGTCCGCGTCCCTCCTCTGCCTTAAATCGGAACAACAGTGGTGCAGGAATTTTGACCTGCTGTCCATCGCTTTCGCGGTACGCTACAGCTTAGGACCGACTTACCCTACGCCGATCAGCGTTGCGTAGGAAACCTTGGGCTTTCGGTGTCCTGGATTCGCACCAGGATTGTCGCTACTCATGCCGGCATTCTCACTTCTCAGCGCTCCACCAGGCCTTGCGGCTCCGGCTTCAACGCCCTGACAACGCTCCCCTACCAACCCGCCTAAACGGATTCCGCGGCTTCGGTGATGGACTTTAGCCCCGTTACATTTTCGGCGCAGGAGCCCTCGACTAGTGAGCTGTTACGCACTCTTTAAAGGATGGCTGCTTCTAAGCCAACCTCCTAGCTGTCTGGGGATTCCCACTTCCTTTCACACTTAGTCCATACTTCGGGACCTTAGCCTGCGGTCTGGGCTGTTTCCCTCTCGACAATGGAGCTTATCCCCCACTGTCTCACTCCCAAAGAACATTTTATGGCATTCGCGGTTTGGTTGGGGTTGGTAAGCTCACGCCCCCTAGCCCATCCAGTGCCCTACCTCCACAAAACTGCTTTGAGGCTGTACCTAAATACATTTCGGGGAGAACCAGCTATCTCCGAGTTCGATTGGCATTTCACCTCTACCCACAGCTCATCCCAGCACTTTGCAACGTACACGGGTTCGGTCCTCCATTCGGATATTATCCGAACTTCAACCTGGCCATGGGTAGCTCACTCGGTTTCGGGTCTAATCCAGACAACACATCAGGCATAACGAAGACGCCATCTTCGCCCTCCGCCCAACTTCCGCCGCATCGCTCCGACCTTCCCCGAAGGGTCAGCCGTACTAGACGCCGCATCCGCCGGACTTCCGGCTCCAACTTTGCCTCCGCCCGATTCACGCCCTATTCGGACTCGCTTTCGCTGCGGCTCCGGAACTGATATTCCTTAACCTAGCTGCCTAAATTAACTCGCCGGCTCATTCTTCAATAGGCACGCAGTCAGCCTGGCCGAAGCCACGCCTTCCACGGCTTGTAAGTCTACGGTTTCAGATCTATTTCACTCCCCTCCCGGGGTTCTTTTCACCTTTCCCTCACGGTACTGGTTCACTATCGGTGGCCAAGGGTATTTAGCCTTGGAGGGTGGTCCCCCCGGATTCCCACAAGATTTCACGTGTCCCGTGGTACTCAACACCACGCCAGGAGCCCAAACCCTTTCGCTTACGGGACTATCACCCTCTGCGGTCGTCCTTTCCAGGTTCATTCGGCTAAGGTTCGGGTTTCTCACTCCTCGCTCTCGCTGGGGCTTAAGCTGGCGTATGTTACAACCCCCGTCGGACATAGGACCCCAGTCCACTAAGCCCAACGGGTTTGGGCTGCTCCCCGTTCGTTCGCCACTACTAGGGGAATCTCGGTTGATTTGTGTTCCTCAGGATAATTAGATGTTTCAGTTCTCCTGCTTACCTCCCCGCCTAAGCGGGGTATCCTGGTATGACCCAGGATGGGTTTCCCCATTCGGGAACCCCCGGCTATGCTTGCGAGACAGCTCGCCGAGGCTTTTCGCAGTCTTGCCGCGCCCTTCTTCGGCCCTTGGCCCCAAGGCATCCACCGTAGACCCTTAATAACTTGACCCACATCAAGGATCATTTACTCGGTCTAGTTGTTTTTGACAGGATTCAGTTGTTAAGGTGCGTAAAAAACGGCTGGCAATCAACCAGCCGCGCTGGCGTCGCCATAGTCGCCGTATGTCACTTCGCAGTCTTCATAACTTGCGTACAGGCTAGTATATGCCAACGATTTACCCCCGTCAAGAGATTTTTAGCCGGATTTCAAAAATTCGCCCCAAACCAACCAAATGACGCGCCCAGTCTGCCCAAATTCCCGCCCCGCAACGCGCCCAAACTCCCCCAACCCTGCGCCGCTTGCCACATTTGGATATAATACGCCACAGCGAATTCGCAAACTATGCCAAACTAGGCGGTGAGATTATGTGCGCCCTCCAAGTCAATCTGCGCCGGGACGAGGAAATGCTCTCCCGAACCGAATGGGCGGTGCTGACCAACCAGCGGCTGGTCGCAAGCCTGAACAGAAAAAACCGCAGCGAAATTACCGACGACGTCCCCCTCTCAGACATCGCCACCTTCAAGAAAACCAACGGCGGCCAGCAAAGCAGAATGCGCCCCGGCCTCATCAGCCTTGGCGTCGGCGCCGCCATCTCTATCCTGCAAGCCATCCCCCCCCTGTCCAACCTCGCCCGCGCAAACGAATGGCTCGAGCTGATTATGTTCCTCGCCGGAGCCGCCGGCGTCCTAATCGGCTTATACCTCATCATAGGCAGCGCGATGCGAATAAAGCCCTTCACCGTCGTAGTGTTCACCGTGGTCGGCGCGCGCGACATCCCCGTCCATTTCCCCGGCGCCGACAACCCCGACGCCGACGACATGACCCGCAAGTTCGTCCGAGCCAAACGCGGCATCTGATTGCGGCGGCAACCCCGCGATTACCCGCCCCGCGACGGGTTTTCCCCCCGCATCACCGAGATAGCCATCGCCGCCAACATCACGCCGCTCGCCGCGATGAACGCCCTGCCCATACCCGCGATGAACGCCGCCCGCGCCTCAGCGCCGCCCTCTTGCGACACCGCCGACAAGTCCGGCGCGGCGCCCAACGACGCCATCGTGAACACCACTATCGCCGTGAATATCGCTATCCCGCTCAATCCCGCCGATGTGCGCGTCAAGTTCAGAAACGCCGACGCCACGCTGAACTTGCGATTGTCTATCGCCGTCATTATCGCGCTCGTGTTCGGCGACGCGAACAGCCCTATCCCCGTCCCCTGCAGCGCCATGCACAGCGCAATATAAACCGCCGACGAATCCGCCCCCAGCCGCGCGAACAGCGCCATCGCAACCCCCGACAGCGCCATACCCAGCACAGTCAGCCACCGCGTCCCTATCCTATCCGACAGCCGCCCGCTAACGGGCCCCCACACCGCTATCGCTACGGATCCGGGAACCATCAGCAGCCCCGCGATGCCCGGTTCGTAGCCCAGCCCCTGCACAAGATAGAACGACATCAGAAAGAACACCGCCGAAGTGCCGAGAAACGACAGAAAGCGCGCGGACACGCCAAGCGAGAACACGCGGCTTGCGAAAAATGTCAAGTCAAGCATCGGCGCACTCGCCCGGCGCTCCCACCATACGAATATCCCCAGCGCCAGCGCCGCGCCCCCAAAGCCCGCCAGTATCGCCGGCGACGTCCACCCAAGCCGGTGAGCGTTTGTGATTGACAGCAAAAAGCACACCAGCGCCACGCTTGACAGCGCCGCCCCCAGCCAATCGAAGTTCGCGGCGGTGGACTGCTCCGGCCGCCGCGCATCGTCGCGGCGCAACACAACCGCCGCAAACGCCAGCGCCACCAGCCCTACTACCAATCCCGCGAAGAACACCGACCGCCATCCCAGCAAGCTCACCAGCGTCCCGCCGATGACCGGCCCCCCCACAGCGCCCGCGCCGATTATGGACATATACAGCCCTATCGCTTTCCCGCGCTCCCGCTCCGGGAATATGTCCGCCACCATCGCCATCCCGTTTGCCTCAATGCCCGCCACGCCGACGCCTTGTATTATCTTGGCGGCAACCAGCACGGGAAACGCCTGCGCCGTCCCGCCAATAGCCGCGCCCGCCACGAACACCCCGAACCCGATGATGTACACATACGTCCGCCCGATTATGTCCGACAGCCGTCCGACCGGCATAAACATAACGCTAGTGCTTAATATGAACCCCAGCGCCAGCCACTGCGCCGTGGGGATGTCCGCGCCAAAGCTCTCCGCGATGCGCGGCAGCGCGATGCTAATGCCCGACTGGTCGGTAACCGTCAGAAACAGCCCCAGCGCTACGGCGGCGAAAGCCCACCACTTATAATTCGGGCTGGCGGTTATGCGCGCTGACGGCTGTATGGCGAACTTCATTCAGACGGCTCCTCTCACTCGGTCTCGCCCGGCAGTATCAGCCTCTTCAGCGTATGCCTGCGATTTGCGGTAAATGGCCTCACCTCCCCCGGCCAGCGCCCCTGCTCCGACGCCTTCGCCCAAGCATCGCTAGTAATCACCTCCGCGCTCTCCAGCTCATACACCGCGCTATAACGCGGCTCATCCTCCACCACAATCGTCCGCAGCTCCCCCCCGATAGCCAGCGTAAGCTCCTGCGTCCTAAACCGCGCCACCGAAACCACCCCCGGCACCTCGCTCAGCAGCGGCACATGCTCCCTGTCATACACCTCATTGAACAGCGCCTCCTTATCCCCCCGCACATCCATACTCGCCGTAAACAGATAGCGCCCCTGAACCGGCATAATCGCCCTCCCTCATCTCGTTGATGTGTTTGCTAATGCGCCAGATACGCAACGCGCCCCCGATTATAGCAGGGGTTATATCCAAAATGTTATCGTGATAGAATACAATGTGATAGTTACATTCACGCACAGGACATTAGCGCAAAAGTTAGGGGTGGCTGTGTTCATCAAATCTTTGCAGGTCAGAGGCATGCTGTCTTTCGAAGACGTTGCCCTGGATCTACGTCCTCTGAATGTGCTCATAGGCCCCAACGCTTCAGGTAAATCCAATCTGATCGAGATAATTGCGCTACTTCAAGCCGCGCCTAGGGACCTGGCGGGATTTATCAGAGAAAGCGGGGGAATCGCCGACTGGCTTTGGAAAGGGGACAATTACCAAAACAGGATCGGGCGCGTCGAGGTTATTCTGAACGTCCCTACACCGACAAGTCCACTACGGTATCTACTGGAGATTGGCGAACGATCACAGCGCTTCGACATCATCGAAGAAAATCTAGAAAACGAACAACGTCATGCCGATGAGTATGCAAACCCATATCGGTATTTCCGGATTCACGAAGGCAAAGGAGTAGTGAGAGCATATCTGAACGAAACCCAAACCCCCCTAATCGAAACAAGTATCACCATACCCCCGGGCCAATCGGTGTTGCACGAAATCAGAAACCAAGCCCTGCACCCGGAAATTTACCAAGTTAGCAGACGATTTGATGCTATTCGCCTATACCGGGAATGGAATATGGGACGAAAGAGCGGCATCAGAAATCCTCAGCCAACCGACGCTCCCAACGACTTCCTCTTGGAAGATTTCTCAAATGTCGCGCTGGTTCTCAATCAAATGCAAAGCGGGCGTTTCATTCGTGAAATCGAAGAGAACCTCCAAAATTTCTACCATCTGTACGAACAGGTGAATGTAGGAATTCAGGCTAACACCGCTCAATTGTGGATCCGTGAAAAAGGTCTGGAAAATGTAGTTCCTGCAACTCGCCTGTCGGACGGCACTCTCAGGTTCCTGGCGCTCCTGATGATACTGTGCCACCCAGATCCCCCTCCGCTAATCTGCATCGAAGAACCCGAACTAGGATTGCATCCCGATGTGATCCCACAAATCGCGGAACTTCTCAAGTCCGCTTCGGAACGAACTCAGATAATCGTTACAACTCATTCCAAAGCGCTCATAGACGAATTTTCAGACGTCCCGGGGAGCGTAGTCGTCTGCGAGCGGACGGATGAATTCGGCACTGAATTCAATAGGCTGTCTAGGAATGAACTGGAAATATGGCTGGAGGACTACCAACTAGGCGAACTCTGGCAGAAAGGGGAAATCGGAGGAACCCGATGGTAAGCGAAATTCGTATCTATTTCGAGGGCAGTCCCAGATTGAGGGAGGGATTCAATAAGCTCATTCGCCCCAGAATTGAACGGGTTAGCCATAACCGCATCAGATTTAAGCTGATTGCCGGCGGCTCAACAGAAGAAACTATCAAAGACTTCAATAAGGCGGCGAGCAGCCATAAAGACGCATCCATTATCATGCTGATAGATTCTGACCAAGCTTATGACTCCGGCCTACTAATGAATATCAGAAGTCAAATAGGGGCTAACGTCCAAGACGAACAAATTCATTTCATGGTTCAAGTGATGGAATCGTGGTTTCTGGCTGATAGGGATACTCTTAAACAATACTATGGGCGGGAATTTCAAGAGAGTCGGCTACCCCAGAACTCACATGTGGAGCGGATTCCAAAATCTGATGTGATTGCCGGACTGGAAAACGCTACGCGCGACACATCAAAAGGCAAATACCACAAAACAAAACACGCGCCTCAATTGCTATCCAATCTCAACGCCGACAAAGTATGCTCCGCCGCCCCTTCATGCAAGAGGCTGTTCGACGCATTGCAACGACTGATTTAGCGCGCTTGACACTTCCCCCCACTTCTTTACAATTAACCGCAAATCACCCCCATTCACCCTTTTGGAGGCAAAGAATGATAAACAGATTCGGCAGCCTGTTCGCCGGGCATATTGACCTAGAGGACATGGGCTTTGACGCCACCCCCGCCAACGACCGCTCATATTCCAACGAGCGGCTTGCGACCGTCTTCGAAAAGTCGGACGCGATCGCCACCACGATGGACAACAAAGGCTACGACACCTACTGGATGGCGGAACACCACTTCCAGCGCGAGGGCTACGAGTGCATCCCCAACCTGCTGATGGAGGCGATCCACCTCTGCCACATCACCGACAACATCAAGATAGGCTGCGGCTTTAACATCGCCCCGATGTGGCACCCGCTCAGGCTCGCCGAGGACTTCGCCACCGCCGACATCCGCACCGGCGGGCGCGTCATATTCGGCGTGGGCAGAGGCTACCACACCCGCGAAGTGGAAGTGTTCGGCTCCCCGATACTGGACGCCGACGCCAACCGCGACCTGTTCGAAGAGCAGGTTGACATTATGTTCAAGGCGTTCCACAGCGACTCGTTCTCCCACCACGGCGAGTACTTCACCATCCCGCCCAAAGTCCCATACAGGGGCTATGAACTGGAAGAGATAACCCTTGTGCCGCGCCCGCTGAACCAGCCCGTAGAGTGCTGGCAGCCCGTTGTCAGCGCGGGCGAGCGCGGGCTGAACTTTATGGCGAAACACGGCATCAAGGGCATCATCGGCGGCGGCGCGGCGCCCGGCGGCGCCCAGCAAAGCGTAGTCGAGGCATGGCAGAAAATCGAGGCGGCGCACGGACGCGAAACCGAACTCGGCGGCAACCTCATCATCAGCTTCTCCGTCTATCTTGCCGAATCCCAACAGCAAGGCATCCGAGACGCGCGCCGCTTCTTCGAAGAAAACATGAAGATGTTCGCGCCGCTAGGCTTCGTGCGCGGCCTAACCGACGAGCAGATAGCCGCGCTCGGCGACCCCGACAAGGCGTACACCGCCAACCTGCCCACCCTAGACCAAGCCGTAGAGGGCGGCTCCTGGCTAATCGGCACGCCTGAGCAGGTAACCGAGCAGCTTATGGCCATACAAAAGCAATACCCCGGCCTCCAAGAGATAAACATCGGCACGCCCGTCGGCACGCCCCAAAGCGTCATCATAGAGCAGCTGGAGCAGTTCGCTGAAGAGGTAATGCCCGCCTTCAAAAACTAACTCGCGCCCTCGCGCCGTTCCCACCAAAGATGGTACGCCGACTCAGGGAGCCGTCCCGCTCGCCACAGCCGGACGGCTTCCGCGAATTCTGTATTCACGCGCCCCTGAAACTCCGCCAAGCCATCATTGTTATGAATAACGACATCCGCGGCGGGCGCTCGATCCTGCCACGCCCGCTGGCTGGCAAGCCGCTGGTCGGCCTCTGCCGCCGAAAAGCCGTTGCGCTCCATCAGTCGCCGTCGCGCGATGTCCGGCTCGCAGGCGAACAGCCACACCGCGCCACACCAGCGCCCATATCCCGCCTCAATCAGGTTCACCGCCTCCAGCAATGCCACATCATCCGCGCCCAGCGTCTCATGCCAGCCGTCCACCACCTGCTTGACCGCCGCCGCTATATCGCCGATAGCGGTTGTGAGCTTGCTCATTTCGTCCGGCTTGCCGAACACCTTGCCGCCCAAAACCTTGCGGTCTATGTAGCCATCCGCGCCCACCACCTCGCGCCCAAACGCCGCCACTATGCGGTCAAACGCGGGCTTGCCGGGGTCGTACAATCTATGCACAAGCCTATCGGCGTCGCAATGAACCGCCCCCCGCGCCGCCATAAACTCGCAGGCGCTGCTCTTGCCCGTGGCGATAGATCCCGTGATACCTATGATTAGCGGCATCGTTCCAACCCTTTCGTGTGATAAGTTATACACATTCTAATGGATAGAGCGCCGATATGAGCAAACAAATCCGCCCGGCGGACCTATATCGCTTTCGGCTTGAGGGCGCGATAGGCGAGGGCGCGGACTGCGAGGCATTCGCGGCTACGGACACGCATACGGGGCAGCCCGTAGTCGTGAAACGCCCGCATCCCGCCCTGACCACGCGCGGCCATCACGCGGACGTGGAGCGGCGCACGGCCCGGCTCATCGAGCTGCGCGAGCGGCTCGGCGACGGCCTGCCGCACCTCGCGCGGCTGATAGCCCACGCGCCGCCCGCCTCGCACGACGCCTACTTCGGCGACGCCCTGGGCGCGGAGTACGGCGTGATTGTAGAGGAACGCGCCAAGGGTATCCCCCTGGTCGGCAGCGCGATAGACGGCATCAAGCGCAAGCCAATCGGCGCGCCCCAGAACCTGTTCGTCCTGCATCCCGTCGCTCGCCACCCCAACAATGAGCGTTTCGCCATTACTCGCGCCGTGCTGGAAATCGCCGAGGCTTTCCACAACGCGGGCGCGCTGCTGCTGGATATGCGCCCGCAGAACATCTATTACGACCCAGCAGACGCCGCCATCACCCTGATAGACGCGGGCGGCATCACCCAAGAGCGCCCCGCCGACCGCCGCCATCCCGCGCTCGACCTGCACGATTTCTATCTGGAACTTTGGAAGTGGTTTATCCCCGCCGCCGAACCGCCCACAAACGCCGCGCAATATGCCCAACCGCAGGGCATGGAATCCACTACGATGTTCAGGCAAAACCTTGACGCGATGATAAGCCAGCGGCAACGGGCGCAATCCGACGACCATTCTCAGGCCGCCGCGCTCGCAATCCTGCACAATATCAGCGCCCGCGCCTACCCCGACCTCAGCGCGTTTCGCGCCGACCTTGACGGCTACCTGACGGCGCTTTCTGACAAGTACGCGCAACTGCCGCCGGACGGGTCGCAAGCGCAAGCGTGGCGAAACGCCCTGCGCCTGCTCACCGACCCGCACTGGCGCAAATTTCGCTTTCACCCGGACAGCCTGGCGGCGTATGGCTAGGCGCATGACTCGGCGCATGACCATCACGCCTAGCCTAGAAGTTGTCCGCCGAATCCGCCGGCTCATACCCCAAAACATCGCGCGGGTGCGTGAGATCGCGGTAGCCCCACTTGTTGGCGGATGTGGCGAGAAACACATCGTACTTGAGATCGGCGGGCGCGTCTATGCACAGGTGAAGTATCTGCGCCACGTCGTCGTGGCTGAGGTAGATGGATCGGTCTCGCGCGGCGTTGGGGCGGTTGTCCCGCGTAACGCGCCCGATGCGGACGCACAGAACCGACAGCCCGTAGGCGTCGGCGTAGTAGCTGCCCAGCGCCTCGCCGAACACCTTCGCCGCGCCGTAGATGCCCTCCGGCCGTATCTGGTCGTGGGTGACGCGCGGGAAGTCGTTGGGGATGCCCTCGTAGTTCCCCGCCGCGATCGACTTGTACGGCTCAACGCGCTCGTAGCCGCGAATGGCGTTGCCGCTGCTGGCGAACACCACGCGCTTGACGCCCGCCAATCGCGCCGCCTCCAGCACATTGTAAGTCCCCACGATGTTGCCGCTAAGCTGCCCCTCCCAATCGTCGCTGCCCAGATACGCCGCCAGATGCGCGACCACATCCTTGCCCGCGCAAGCCGCCTTGACGGCGTCCAAGTCGGCGATGTCCGCTTGGTAATGCTGAACGCCCTCTACCGCGCCGCGGTTCAGCGCGCTGAGCTCATAGCCGCCCGCCGCCTCAAGCCGCCGCCTCAGCAGCCCGCCGATTAGCCCGCTCATTCCCGTTATCAACACTTTCGTCATTAAGCCGATGTCCTTTCCTATCCTAAGCAATCCCGTTAGATATGCCCGCCGCGCCCGCAAGCGCGCCGCGCCCTTGTCATAGCCTTTGCCATAATTACGCCGCGCATAAGGCGTATCTCACTCAACCATTTCAACCTACATTGCCGCCGCCGCTATGTCAAACCGCAACCGCATTGCTTTGCGCGCCTTTGTGTAGCATTATGTATTCGGGGCGCACGACTTAATGTCAGCGCGGCCCGACCGCATGCTGTCTTGCTATGCTTGTTATCTTGCTATGGAGGAAACGATATGCCGGGGCCATTGGACGGAATCCGCATATTGGAGTTCACTGAGATAATCGCGGGCCCATTCGGGGGGATGCTGCTGGCGGATATGGGCGCGGATGTCATAAAGATAGAGCCGCCTTGGGGCGACCCTTGGCGCTACGCCGCGCAACTCGCGCCGGGCGAAAGCAAGGTGTTCGTCAGTCTGAACCGGGGCAAGCGCAGCCTGACGCTTGACCTGACCAAGCCGCCGGCGCGCGAAGTGGTCTATCGGATGATGCCCGAAACCGATGTGGTGATAATCAACTATCGCCCCGACGTGCCGAGCAATCTGGGCATAGACTACGACACGCTCTCGGCTATCAATCCGCGCCTGGTATATTGCGAAAACACCGCGTTTGGGCGCGAAGGGCCTCACAGCAGCCGGCCGGGATACGACATCATAGCCCAAGCGATGACCGGCCTTATGGCGTCTGAGGACAAGATACGGGACGGCGTGCCGCAGCAGGTTCAGTCAACGCCCGTAGCCGACTTCGCAACCGGCATATCAACCGCGTGGTCGGTTTGCGCCGCGCTCTATCACCGAGAGCGCAGCGGCAAGGGGCAGAAGATAGAAACCAACCTGCTGGGATCGGCGCTCGCCGTCCAATCTATGCGGTTCGCCGAAGTGGAAAGCGCTGACGCCGAGCGGCGATCGGAGTTCTTGGATACCCTCGCCCTGTTGCGCGAATCAGGAACGCCGTATGAGGACATTCACGGGTATTACCGCGATCACTTCGATTCTCCGCTGAGGCGCGTGGACAGCATCTACTACCGCACATACCAGGCAAAGGACGGCGCGCTCGCGGTGGGCTGCCTAAGCGATCCGCTGCGAAAGCGGATGCTGGCGGCGCTGGGCTTGGAAGACATCCGGTTTGAGCCGGACTACGACCCGCTGAGCGAAACGGCGCGCGAGTTCGGCAAGCGACTGACGGCGCAGGCGGAGGCGCTGTTCCGCGAAAAGAGCGTGGCGGACTGGCTGGCAATCCTGGACAAGGCGGGCGTTCCCGCCGGCCCCGTGCGGTTCGTGGAAGAGCTTGTGCGCGACGAGCAAGTCGCCGCCAACGGCCTGGTAACGGAGCTAGAACACTCGGTATTAGGGCGCGTCAAGATGGTAGGCCCCCCTGTTAAGATGAGCGAAACGCCGCTTGAGGCGCGAGTAGCGTCCCCCGCCCTGGGCGCTCACTCCGCCGCCATCCTAGCCGAAATGGGCTACGCGCCCGCCGAAATCCAAGCGCTGCGCGACGCCGGCGCAACCTCGTAGCGCCCCTGCGCCGCCCGCCGGGCAATCGGCAACCCCCATATTAGTTGAAAGGCAAGCCAAAGCCGATTTATAATGCACACATTGCCTAGACGCGTCGGGAAAAGCGCGGCGCGCGATTGGCATCCAGAAAGCTGGGAGGTTTCTGTAGAAATGACCTATATCATAGCCGAGCCCTGCGTGGACCTTAAGGACAGCGCCTGCGTGGACGTCTGCCCCGTGGACTGCATCTACACCACCGACGACGACAACCAGTACTACATTCACCCGGACGAGTGCATAGACTGCGCCGCCTGCGAGCCCGTCTGCCCCGTAGTGGCGATATTCGCCGAGGACGACGTGCCGGAAGAATGGCGCAACTTCATTGACATCAACTACGAGTATTTCGGGCTGTCTCGGTAACGACAGCCAACCCGCGCGGGCAGCGCAACATTCGCGGCAATGCGATGGCGCTGCCCTAGTTGTATTGCGCGTTGCCCTATTATGGCTATGGCGCAAAACGATTGCGAGTTTAGAGGGGGAAGTTATGGCTATGCCTAGTCAATCCAATATGCGCCGCCCAATCTTGGAACTAGCCGCAAGCAAAGGCGAGAGCATATCCACGTGGGATATAATCGCTCATCTGACAGAGCGGTTTTCTCTTACTGATAGCGAGTTGCAAGAAAGAACGGCGGGAGGTAGAAAGCGGCTAAACAACCAACTAGGATTCGCGCGATCTTCGCTAATGAAAGCGAGATTGGTTAGTTGGACGGCTCCGGGCCAGGTTAAGATCACCCAACAAGGCATTAAATTTCTTGAAGAAAATAACCAAGGCCACATTACAAACGCTGCGCTAAACAGATGGCGACGGGAACACGCGCCACAAAATTCAGCCGACGAAAATCCGCCAACCGAGTCGACAACGACAGCCATTCAGCCTAGCGCAGACACGCCCGACATCGACGAAGTGGACGCTACTCCCGACGAGTCGATAGCAACCGCATACAACGAACTGCGCGAGAAACTCGTAGATGACTTGCTTGAAAGTCTGAAGTCCGTTGACCCATATCTCTTTGAGCAAATAGTCGTCAGACTGCTTGAAAAGATGGGATACGGCGAGGGCGACGCAGTCGGTCGCAGCGGCGATGGCGGCATTGACGGCATCATCAACCAGGACCCGCTTGGACTGGAAAAGGTCTATGTCCAGGCAAAGCGCTGGGAAGGCAATGTGGGAACGGGGCCGATTTTCAGTTTCGGCGGCAGCCTAGGGGCGCAAGGCGCGTCCAAAGGCGTGTTCATAACAACATCAACATTCAATTCCAATGCGCGACAAGCAGCTCAGAGTATATCGGCGGGAGGCAATCTCATACGCCTAATTGACGGGCAAGAACTCGCCCGTCTGATGATCCGGCACAACGTCGGCGTAGTCACCGAAACCACCTATGAGATCAAGAGGTTGGACGAAAACTTCTTTTCAGACCCCGACTACATCTAATAATACCCCAACCGGCTTACACAGCCTCTATCACTGCACCGGGGAGGGAACGCAGCAATGGTAACGATCGAGTCCACGCCTGATATGGCGGCGCAGGTTTATGAGACGATGGAGCGCAACCTTGAGGTAGTGCGCCGACGGCTGAACAGGCCGCTGACGCTCGCCGACAAGGTTCTGCTGGGGCATCTGGACGACCCCGAAACGCAAGAGATGATACCAGGCGAAAGCTACCTGTTCACCCGCCCCGACCGCGTCATCCTGCAAGACGTGCTGGGGCAGACGGGCATGCTGCAGTTTATGCAGACGCGGCGCGAATCGGTCGCCGTCCCCACCACGATACACTGCGACCACCTGATACAAGCGCGCGTAGAGGGCGCGTCCGACCTGCGGGAATCGCTGGCGGAAAACAACGAAGTATATGACTTCCTGCGCTCCGCCGCCGCCAAGTACGGCGCGGGGTTCTGGGGGCCGGGCGCGGGCATCATCCACCAGGTCGCCCTGGAAAACTACGCATTCCCCGGCGAGCTAATGATTGGCACGGATTCTCACACCACCAACGCCGGCGGCCTAGGCGCCTGCTCCGTGGGCGTAGGCGGCGCCGACGCGGTGGAGGTAATGGCGGGCTTGCCCTGGGAAGTGCTATACCCGCGCCACATCGCCGTCTATCTCACCGGCGAAATGAGCGGCTGGACGGCGCCTAAGGACATCATCCTGTGCGTAGCGGGCGAGCTGACCGTATCCGGCGGCACTAACGCCATCGTAGAGTACATCGGCCCCGGCGCGCGAACCATCAGCGCCACCGGCAAGGCGACCATCACGAATATGGGCGCTGAGATTGGCGCCACCACCTCTATGTTCCCCTACGACGACCATATGGGCGCTTACCTGAAATCCACAAACAGGGCAGGGCTTGCGCCGATTGCCGAGAAATACAGCCACCTGCTCGCGCCCGACGCCGAGGTTGAGGCGAACCCGGAGGCGCACTACGAAAGGGTCGTGCGGCTTGACCTGTCAACGCTTGAGCCGCACATCGTAGGCCCCCACTCGCCCGACCGCGCGCGCCCTATATCGCAACTTGCGGCAGAAGTGGCGGAGGCGTCCAACGAATTCGTGGACGACATATCGGCGGCGCTCATAGGCAGCTGCACGAACTCGTCGTATGAAGATATGAGCCGCGCGGCGGATGTGGCGGAGCAGGCAAAGGCGCGCGGGCTGGGAACGGCGGTGCCGTTTATGGTCACGCCGGGTTCTGAGCAGGTTCGCGCCACGATAGAGCGCGACGGGCAGATGGGCTCGCTGCTGGACATAGACGCCACGGTTCTCGCAAACGCCTGCGGGCCCTGCATCGGCCAATGGCGGCGCTCGCAGGACGCCACCGCGCGGCCCAACACAATCGTAACATCCTACAACCGCAACTTCCCGCGCCGCAACGACGGGCAGCCCACCACTATGAACTTCATCGGCAGCCCTGAGATTGTGACCGCCATGGCGGTCGCGGGCAGGCTGTCGTTCAACCCGCTCACCGACACGCTCACCGACGCCAACGGCGCTGCGTTTATGCTAAACCCGCCGCAGCCCGCGCCCGAAGTGCCTGAGCAAGACTTCGATCCCGGCAACCCGTTCTACGAGGCGCCCCCCGCGGATGGCGGCGCGATAGAACTCGCCGTAGCCCCCGACAGCGAGCGCATCCAGCTTATGCGGCCCTGGGCGGCTTGGGACGGCAAGGACTTCGCCGATATGCCCGTGCTGATGAAGACGCAGGGCAAGACGACCACCGACCACATATCGCCGGCGGGCCCTTGGCTGCGGTTCCGGGGACATCTGGACAAGTTCAGCGACAATATGTTTATGGGCGCGACCAACGCCTACACCGGCGACGCCGGCACGGGCAAGAATGTCCTGACGGGCGAAACCGGCCGCTCCATAAGCGCCACAGCGCGCGGCTACCAGGCGGCGGGCGTCAAGTGGGTCGTGGTCGGCGACCACAACTACGGCGAGGGCAGCAGCCGCGAGCATGCCGCGCTGTCCCCAAGGCTGCTGGGCGGCGCGGCGATCATCGCCCGCAGCTTCGCCCGCATACACGAATCCAACCTGAAAAAGCAAGGCTTGCTGGCGCTCACATTCCAGGACGCGGCGGACTACGACAAGATCCGCGAAGACGACCGCATCAGCCTAACCGGCCTGGCGGATATGGCGCCGGGCAAGCCCGTGGACTGCGTAGTAGCCCACTCCGACGGCACAAGCGAGCGGTTGCGACTCAACCACACATTCGGCGAATCGCAACTGGAGTGGTTCAGGCTCGGCTCGGCGCTAAACCTGTTCCACAAGTAGGCGCGGCTAGGCGGCTAGACTGCCGCCGCGCACAAGCGGCAAAGCAGAGCGAGCCATCCCATATCACAGGGATGGCTCGCTATTTGCGCGGCGATATGAGCGGGATGCGGGCTTATTCCGGCTCCCCCGTCCCGACCCATCCGGACTGCGAGATGTCTATCATCACGCCATCCGGCCCGCGATACTTGGTTTCCACATTGCGGCCGCCGTGTCCCCTGCCCATGCCCGCGTGCAGCGCCTCGTTCACGTCCGTCATCGGCTGGAAGTCGGCGCTCTTGAGGCGCGCGTCCATATCCTCGGCGTCGTCCACCTGAAAGCCGATGTGGTGTATGCCGTTGTAGGTCTGGTCGAAATCGCCGCTCACCACCGGGTTCTTAAAACGCAGGATGGCGAGGTTCACATTCCCGTCGCTCAGGTAATAGCCCTCGGCGTTGTCGCCGCTGACCTTGCCCACCTCTTCTAGGCCAAGCATATCCATATAAAACTTGGCGGTGGCGTCCGTATCCTGTGTGGAAATTGCGATATGCTTTATCTTCGCCATAATGCTCCTTGCGCCGAACTTGCTTTGACAAGGTTTAGAAAGAGTATTGGATAACAACAATATACGGGCGCGAATGGGCTATGTCAAATTGGGGTTGTAGGCGTGGGCTTGGGCTGAGACAGACGCAAATCGCGCTATGCCATATTTCGTCGGCAAGGTTGCAAGCCGTCTATCTTTGCGATATATGCTAGGATATACCGATAACACATCAGCGGTTGTCTTAATCCGCGCAACATAAATACGAGGTATGAGATGCGCCTTGCCCGCCTATTCAAAATCAGCCCCGCCAAAGCAATCTCACTCGCCGCCCTCGCAGCCCTCGCCATAGCGGTGGCGATTGGGTTTCTAGCCGACGCCCCCACCGCGAGCGCCTTTAACGCGGACGCATCCGGCGACTACGCGCGGCATATGCCAATACCCGCCCAGTACACCGAGCAATGCTCCAACGGCGTCGCCGTGCCGAACCCAGCCGACAACCCCGGCCTGGTATCAGATTGCGCCGCGTTGCTCGCATCAAGAGACACGCTCGTAGGCACAAGCGGCAGCCTGAATTGGTCAGCGGACGTTGCCATTAGCGATTGGGAGGGCGTAATAATGGCAAACAATCGCGTGATAAAATTGTGGTTGGGTTCTAGACGCTTGAATGGCGCGATCCCCCCGGAACTGGGCAATCTTGCCAACCTTTTGGAGTTGGATCTACGCTACAATCGACGAATGACGGGCGATATACCCGCCGAGTTGGGCAACCTCGCCAATCTCACGCATTTGCGTCTATCCGTCAATCAACTGACGGGCGAGATACCCCCGGAGTTGGGCAACCTTGCCAACCTCAAGGCGTTAGACCTTGCGTACAATCGACTGTCGGGCGCGATACCTACGGATCTAGGCAACCTCGCCAGCATCGAGGCGATAGAGATCTACTTCAACCACCTATCGGGCGAGATACCCCCGGATCTGAGCAACCTTGCCAACCTCAAGGCATTAGACCTTGCGAATAATCGCCTGACGGGCGCTATACCCGCGGAGTTGGGCAGCCTTGCCAATCTCACGCATTTGCGTCTAAACGATAATCAACTGACAGGCGCTATACCCGTAGAGTTGGGCGACCCTGCCAATCTCGTGACTCTGCGCCTCAGCGACAACCGGCTTACGGGATGTATCCCTGAATCCCTGCGCGCGTCTTTGGGCAGCGGGGAGATATTTGCGATTGGGCTACTAATTTGCGGCGCGCCCACGCCCTTGCCCTTGCCCATACCCATCGCCCCCCGGTTCACCGAGCAATGCTCCAACGGCGTCGCCGTGCCTGACCCCGATAACAACCCCGGCCTGGTGACCGACTGCGCCGCGCTGCTTGCCTCAAAGGACGCGCTTGAAGGCGCTAGCTACAACCCAAAGCGCGAGCGCGGCCTAAACTGGTCAGCGGACGTCGGCATTAGCGATTGGCGCGGCGTAATAATGACAAACAATCGCGTGATAAAATTGTGGTTGAATTCTAGACGCTTGAATGGCGTGATACCCCCGGAACTGGGCAATCTTTCCAACCTTTGGGTGTTGGATCTTTACAACAATCAACTGACGGGCGTGATACCCTCGGAGTTGGGCAACCTGTCCAATCTCACGCATTTGCGTCTAAACCACAATCAACTGACGGGCGCGATACCCCCGGAGTTGGGCAATCTTGCCAATCTTGATGATTTGCATCTCTACAACAATCAACTGACAGGCGAAATACCCCCGGAGTTGGGCAATCTCGATAAGCTCAGGGACTTGAGATTCTACGACAACCAACTGACAGGCGAAATACCCCCGGAGTTGGGCAACCTTGCCGACATCCTGCAGTTGCGTATCGGCGACAATCAACTGACGGGCGAAATACCCCCGGAGTTGGGCAATCTTTCCGATCTTCGGGACTTGCACCTATACAACAATCAACTGACGGGCGGGATACCCCCGGAGTTGGGCAACGTTCCCTATCACGAGACTTTTCGTCTATCCGAGAATCAACTGACGGGCGAAATACCCTCGTGGTTGGGCAACTCTTACAAACTCAGGCTTTTGTTTCTCGACAACAACCAACTGACGGGTGAGATACCCTCGGGGCTAGGCAAACTTCCCAAGCTTTGGGATTTGTATCTCAACAACAATCAACTGACAGGCGAGATACCGACCGAACTAGGCAATCTTTCCAATCTTGGAAACTTGCGTCTCGACAATAACCAACTAACAGGCGAGATACCGACCGAACTAGGTAACCTTGCCAGTCTCTTGAAGTTGCATCTCAACAACAACCAACTGACGGGCTTTATACCCGGGGAGCTAGGCAACATTCCCAATCTTGCGGAGTTGCGCCTCAACGGCAATCGGCTTACGGGATGTATCCCCCAATCCCTGCGCTCGCTTTTGAGCGGCGAGGAGATAGAGGCGATTGGGCTGCCAATTTGCGCCGCGCCAGCCGACAGAGTCGTGCATCTTGAAACATGGCTCGCCGATCTCATAAGCGCGTTTAGCGTCATTGAATCGCAGCTCGCCGAGCTTGCAAGCAGGCTAGACGCGCTGGATGCGGCTCCGTGATAGCGCCGCCCCGCGAGGGCTAAGTCTTTTCTATGCGCGCGCCGGCGGTATATTCGGCCAGCCGCGCGGCGATGGGCGCGTTTTCTTCGCGGGCGAGGTCGGGGTCGGCGGTCAGCAGGCGCGCCGCCTCTTTGCGCGCCAGCAGCAGGATGTCCTGGTCGCTGATGCGCGCCACTTTCATATCAAGGATGCCGCTCTGCCGCGTTCCCATATAATCGCCCGGGCCTCGGATGCGTAGATCTTCCTCTGCGAGCTGAAAGCCGTCGCTGACGCGCTCCATTATCTTCAGCCGCTCTCGCGCCTCCGCGCCGGGCGCGTCCGACAGCAGCAAGCAGTAGCTCTGATGCGCGCCCCTGCCCACGCGCCCCCTGAACTGGTGCAGCTGCGCCAAGCCGAAACGCTCCGCCCCGTCTATCAGCATCACGCTGGCGTTGGGGACATCTATGCCAACCTCTATCACGGGCGTTGAAACCAGAATGTTGAGCTCGCCGTCCTGAAAGCGGCTCATCACCGCCTCCTTGTCATTAAAACCCATGCGCCCATGCAGCAAGCCCAGCCGCAGGTCGGGGAATACCTCTTTTGATAGCCGCTCATACTCTTCGGTTGCCGCCCTTGCCTGTATCGCCTCGGACTCTTCCACCAGCGGGCAGATGATAAACGCCTGCCTGCCCGCGCGGATTTGGGCGCGCACGAAATCGTAGGTGGCGTGGCGGCGGCTAGGCTCTACCCTGCGGGTTTTGACGGGCTGCCTGCCGGGCGGCAGTTCGTCTATGGTGGACAAGTCAAGGTCGCCGCACAGCGTCAGCGCCAGCGAGCGCGGGATGGGCGTGGCGGACATCACAAGCATATGCGGTTGCCCGCTCTTGTGCCGCATAGCGTTGCGCTGCATCACGCCAAACCGATGCTGCTCGTCCACCACCACTAACGCCAGATTGGGCATTTCCACCGCGGCTTGGATGAGCGCCTGCGTGCCGATAACAATATCCACTTCGGCGGCGGCTATGCGCCTGTGCATCTCGTCTTTGGCGCGCTTGGACAGGCTGCCCGTGAGCAAGCCCACCACCAGCGGCTTTTCGCGCGAGGGCATCTTGACGCTGACATAGACTTCGGCGGCGGGCGGCGCCGGCGCGTCGGCATCCGCGGTCAGCGCCGAGAGCATTTCGGCGGCGGTCAGAAAGTGCTGTTCGGCTAGAATTTCGGTAGGCGCCATCAGCGCGGCTTGACAGCCGTTGAGCGCGGCGGTGAGCAGCGCGGCGATTGCCACCACGGTCTTGCCGCTGCCCACATCGCCCTGCAGCAGCCGCCCCATCGGGATTTCGCGCCGCATATCGCCCAGTATCTCGGCGAGCGCGCCCGCCTGCGCCGCGGTAAGCGAATACGGCAGCCTGCCCAAGAACCCGTCCATCAGCCCGTCGTCGGATCGCAGAGGGATTGCCCCTCCAGACGCCTGCCACTGCGCGCGCCGCTGCGCCACTGTGAGCTGCAGCATCAGCAGTTCGTCAAAGGCAAGGCGGCGGCGGGCGGCCTCCGCCTGCTCCGCGGATTCGGGATGGTGCATCCGCGCTATGGCGTCCCGCAGCGGCATAAGGTCGTGCATACGCAGGATGTCGTCGGGCAGGTAATCCGCCACCTTGCCCAACGCGGCGTCCAGCGCCTCCTTGACGATGCGGCGGATTGTGCGCTGATACAACCCGTCGGTGAGCGGATATACGGGCTGCAAGCTCTCTTGATGCGCGCCGCCATCGTCATCCTCGCGGCCGCCAATGATTTCGTAATCCGGCGATTGAAACGAAAGCCGCCCAAGATAGACTTTCGGCTCGCCCCTGATGATAACGCGCATGCCGGGCTTGAGTATGTTCTTGATGTAGCTTTGGTTGAACCAGATTACCCTGATGTTGCCCGTATGGTCGCTGAGAACCGCTTGGGCGGACTTGGTTTTGCCCCTGCCCACGCTCTCAGTAACCTCCCACACCGCCGCGATAAGCGATTGCGGCTCGCCGGGAACCAACTGCGATATAGTGCGGATATTCGTGAAGTCGTCGTGCCTGTGCGGGAAGTGATATATCAGATCGCGGACGCTTTGTATGCCCAGCCGTTCCAGGCGCGGCTTAGCCCTGGCGCTGACGCTACGCAGGCGCGAGATGTCGTCGTCAAGGCGCAACGGCGCCACCGGCGCGGGATCGCGGCGCGGCTGCCGCTTGCGGGCGGGCTTGGGTTGCGAGCGCGGCCGCTGCTGAGATGGCGCGGGCGGTTTGGATGGCGCGGGCGACTGCGACGCCCTGTCCTCGGCCGTCTTGGACTTGGCGGGCGCATCCGGCGGCGCGTCCCCAATGCGGGCTAACGTATCGGCAACCCACCTGCCGCGCTGCTCCGCGTCCATATCCGCGTATGACACGGGCGCGCCGACCACCGGGCGCAACTGCGCTTGCCAGCGCCGCAGAAAGGCGTCCAGCCCGCCAACCACTGCGCGATTGCGAAAGTTGCCCTGCCGCTCAAGGCGCAGTATCTTCGCAAGGGTTTGCGCGGCATTCGCCGCATCGCTATGCGTAGTAGTCATAGAGCGATTTTAGCGCAAAACGCGCGCGCGCGAAACGCGGATATAGGCGCGTTTGCAAGGCAGGTTGGCGGCCGGCGTCGGGGACGCGCAATCGCGGGCTAGGCGCGCAGCAGCGCCACGCCGAGCGCCGCGGGCCCGGTGTATGTCCCTACCGACGGCCCTATCTGCCCAATATAAGGCGCTTTGCCCGCCGGCAGCAGGCTTTGCATACGCGCGGCGAACTCGCTCGCCTCGCCCGGCGTTGTGGCGTGCATAACGACCACTTCGTCCAACGGCGCGAAATCGCCGGTAACCCGCGCGAGCCTTTCAACGGCGCGCTTGTGAGTGCGCTCTTTGCCAAACTCATCCACCACCCCGTCGCGGATGGTAATCAGCGGCTTGATTTTGAGCAGCCCGCCCAGCATCGCCCTCGCGTTGCCTATCCTGCCGCCTTTCGCCAGATACTCCAGCGTGTCCACCATCACATATATCTCAATGCGGCCGATAGACTGCTCGGCGTATTGAACCACTTCGTCCAGGCTTGCGCCCTCGCGCGCCTTCATCGCCGCCGCCATAGCCACCAAGCCGCTGCCCATAGATGCGCTGAGCGAGTCCACCACGCGAATTTCGCAGCCCGCATTCGCCTGCTCGCTCGCCTGCAGCGCCGAGTTGTATGTGCCGCTGAGCTTGGACGACACATGCACCGATACGATGGCGTCGGCGTCCTTGCCCACTTCTTCGTACAACTCAACGAATTCGCCCACCGACGCCTGCGAGGTTGTGGGCAGCGTCTTCATAGAAGACACGCGGTCGTAGAAGGCGTCGGCGGTAATGTCCACGCCGTCGCGGAGTTCCTCAGCGCCGAATATCACCTTTTGGGCAATAACGCTTATGCCCAAGTCGGCGGCGATGGCGGCGGGCAGGTCGGATGAGCTGTCGGTAACGATTTTGATGGGCATTGTGTCACCTGAATGGGGCGGCTATGGGTTTTAAGCGAGGTTTTGGGATTGGCTTTTGGGATTGGCAACCGGATTTGATGTTGGCAGATTTTAGGGTTGGCGAATTGGGATGCGCGGCGCGGCTAAGTTCGGTTATTCGATAGAGATGATGAAGTGGTAAAAAGGCTGGCCGCCATAGTAGCGCTCAAACTCTATATCCGGGAATTCCGCTTGCGCTGCGTCGTGGGCTTGCTCCGCCTCGTCTTCGCCGAGAGGCGCGCCCGCGTACAGCGTAACGATTTCGGCGTCCGGCATATCCGCGGCGTTCAGGACGGCGAGCAGCGTATCAGTCAGGCTTTCCCCCGCGGCGACCAACCGGCGCTCCAGCAAGCCGATGAGCTGCCCCTCCTGCGCCGTAACGCCGTCAAGCGTAACCGTGCGGGCGGAGCGCGTGATTTCGGCGGCGCGGACGTGGTGGATGCGATCTTCCATCTGCGCGGCGTTGGCTTGGATGCTGCGATACGGCAGGAACTCCAAGATTGCGGCTACGCCCTGCGGGATGTCCGATGTGGGGACGACATGAACGGTCTTGTCCGAGCGATCCGCGGCTTGGCGCGCGGCGGGGATGATGTTGCCATTGTTGGGCAGCACGATAACATACTCGGAGGGAACCTTGTCCACCGCGTCCATAATTTCGCGGACGCTGGGGTTCATAGTATCGCCCGCCACCATAACCGCGGCGCCCTCGCGGTGAAAGAGCTCTTCCAGCCCGTCGCCCCATGCGACCGCAAGCACCGGCTTTGGGATAATTTGGACGGGCAGCATACCCTCTTGGCGGCGCTGGTTGTAGGCGAGCCGCTCGCGCTGGTCGTCCATATTCTCAACGCTGACGCGGCTGACTTCGCCCAGCGCCCGCGCGTAGTCCAAGAGCGCGTCAGGCGTTTCGGTATGGACGTGGACTTTCATCAGCGAGCTGTCGCCAATGACCACCGCGGATTCGCCGCGCGCGCTCATCTCGGCGCGGATGGCGTCAATGTCCAACCCGACGCCCTGCAAGACGAACTGAGTGCAGTTGCCGTACTCTTCCTCTTCGGTCATATCAAGGAAATCCAGGGACACCGCCGCGTGTTCCACATCCACGCCCTCAGGCAGCGGCATATCAAGCGCGTCCGCGGGGGTATCGTCGCCAACGGCGCGGCGGCGGACGCCCTCCAGTATCATCCACAGCCCCAAGCCGCCGGAGTCCACCACGCCCGCCTCTTGCAGGCGCGGCAGCAGCGTGGGCGTGAGGGCTACGGCGCTCTTGGCGGCGGCGCTTGTGGCGGCGAGCATATCGCCAGCATCCGCGCCATCCTGCGCGCTCTGCGCGGCGGCGTTGGCGGCATGCGTGAATACCGTGAGCATTGTGCCCTCAACCGGGTTGCCGATAGCGCCGTAAGCGTACTCGTGCGCCAGGCCCAGCGCGCGCGAAAAATCGGCGGCGTCCACGCGCGGCTTGTCCTCAAAGGCGGCGTGTATGCCCTTAAAGAGTTGCGATACGATAAGCCCGCTGTTGCCCTTAGCGCCCATGCACGCGCCGTCGGACATCGCCTTGGCAATGGCGGACGCGGTATCCGAATCGGCGTCCTGCGCGGCGGCGAGGGTATCGCGCAGCGTGAGCAGCATATTTATGCCGGTATCGCCGTCCTGTACGGGAAATACGTTAAGGCGGTTCACAAGATCAACGTGCGTTTCAAGAACGCGCGCACCCTCAGTGAACATAGCGAGCAGGTCGCCGCCTGACCATTGGGCTTGGGGAGAGTGTATCATTTGCGTTGCCGTTTTCGGTGGATTATGCTATCTTTGTGTTAGATTTCACAGGCTTTGTTTGGCTTGCGCTATGCTTGCCCTTATGAATAAGCGGCGACGCTCGCGCAAGTCGGGCTTGATGATAACAAATATGATGATGCCGGTAAAGGTGAAATATGGCAGTATGCGAGATGTGCCTTAAATCGGGGCAGTCCGGGAACAATGTCAGCCACTCCAAGCGCCGCACGCGGACGCGGTGGATGCCGAATGTTCAGAAGACTACCCTGGTTATAGACGGCGCGCCGAAGAAGATGCGAATATGCACCCGTTGTCTGCGGACGCACTACAAGCAGTTGATGAAGGGCTGAGCCGGCATTGCAAGATATACTGCTCGTTGGATTAAGCCACAAAAGCGCGCCCTTGGAAGTGCGGGAATCGGTGTCGTTTCTCGGCAGCCAGCTTTCCCAGGCGCTGCCGCCATTGCGCGATAGGGTCGGCGAGGCGGTCATCCTGTCCACCTGCAACCGCACCGAGATCTACGCGGTAACCGACGACACCCACGCCGCAGCGGACAGCGTAATGCAATTCGTGGCGGACTATCACGCTTTGCCGCAGAACAGCGTCGCCCCGCACATCTACACCCGCGCGGGGGCGGATGCCGTGCGCCACCTATTCAGCGTAGCGGGCGGCTTGGACTCTATGATAGTCGGCGAGTCGCAGATACTAGGGCAGGTGCGCGAATCCCTGAGAGCGGCCACTGAGGCTGACGCCGCAAAGGCGTCCTCGGTTCGGCTGTTCCACAACGCGCTGCGCGTAGGCAGGCGCGTGCGCCAAGAAACCGCCATAGGGCGCAACCCGCTATCCATAAGCTACGCGGGCGTGCGACTGGCGCAGCGGGTGCTGGGCAACCTGTCCGACAAGCGAGCGCTGCTGATAGGCGCGGGCGAGGCGGGCAGCCTGATAGCCCGCGCGCTGCGAACCGTTGGCATTGGCGACCTGATGATAGCCAACCGCACAACCGAGCGTGCCCAGGAACTCGCGTCTTACCTAAACGGGCGCGTCGTGCCATTCGATCGGATAGACGACGCGCTGACCGACGCCGACATAGCGCTTGCCGCAACCGATTCGCCCAGCTACATCGTAACCCAACGAACCGCGTCGGGCATAAGGCGCCGGGCGGACAAGCCGCTATTCGCGTTTGACCTCGCCATACCCCGCGACATTGACCCCACGATAACCGGCTTGGGCGATGTGCGCCTGTTCAACATAGACGACCTATCCGCCATAGCCGAAGAGAATATGGCGGAGCGCAAGCGAGCGGCGGCGGACGCGGAGAGCATCATCGCCGAAGAGGTAGCGGCGTTCCTAAAATGGTGGGGTTCGCTAGACGCGCTGCCGACCATCAGGGCGATACGCCAGGACGCCGAGCGCATCCGCCGGCGCGAGCTGGCGAAAGCGCTGGATATGCTGGACAGCGTATCCGCGCAGAACCGCCAAGTGGTAGAGGCGCTAACGCACTCCATCGTGAACAAGATACTGCACGACCCCACTGCGTCGCTAAGGCAAGGCGCGAACAAGACGCAGATACGCGCCGCGCGGGACTTGTTCCGGGTAGAGGAAGAAGAGTAGCGGCAAGCAAAGGGTTGTCGCGCTTGCCTATTGATCCGTCAGCAATGCGCCCTACCCTAATTGCCAATGACGTTGCTTTGCGGCATTGGCGCGGCGCTAACCCGCAGCGGCAATTCGGGCGGATGCCCCATCCGGCGCGGCGGCCATCCGCTCATATGAACGCGCATTTCAAGCCCCATTCGCTCCCACAATCTCGCGCGTCTTACGGCAACGCATTTGCGCCGGCCAAAGCCCGCTTTTATTGACATCAGCCTATCCCGAATATATCATAAAATTAGCGGCGCGGGTTTATTTCGGGATACGCCGCTCAATGCAAATCAGGAGGGGGAAATGGCAGAATACACCAAGAGCGAGGCGCCGGACTGGGCGCGGGAAAATCTACGCGGTCAGTGGACTACCCTTATGACCCCCTTCACCGCAGACGACGAGTTTGACGAAGAGGGCATGCGTAGCAATATGCGACATATCCGCTCGCTTGGAACGCAGGGCGCGGGTTGCACCTGGGGGATGGGCGAATTCTGGAGCCTGACGCTTGAAGAGCGCCTGCGGGTGTTCGACGTAGTGGCGGACGAGGCCGGCGGCGAATGGCCCATCGGCGCGCACGTCACCCACACCTCATACAAAGATATGATAGCCCTGGCGAACCACGCTGAGGCAAGCGGGTTTGACCTGCTCATCGCCGCCGCGCCCTACTTCGTCACCAAGACGGAGGCGCAGGTTGAGGACTGGATACGCCTGCTGGCGGACAACACAAACCTTGCCATAATGTTCTACAACTCGCCGCAGTTCGGCATAGTGATGAGTCCGCAGGGCTTGGAGCGGATATGTGCCATCCCCAACGTCGTGGGCGTCAAAGAGGCAAGCTTCAACCCTGAGCTGTCCATAGAGGCGCACCAGCTTCTGGGCAGAAACGCCATCATCAGCACGCCCGACGAATGGATTATGTTCAAGGGGCGCGAGCTGGGCTTTGAACAGCAAGTAATGTTCGCCAACACATCCGATTGGCGCTTTGACCGCCCCGGCAAGAACTACTACAACCAGTTCATTGACAAGGCGATGCGCGGCGACCTGGACGACGACTTCTACAACAAGCATGTCCGCCCCATCAAGGCGGTCTCGGACAAGTGGTGGGCAAGCACGGTTCAAAAGGCAAACGGCGCTCTGCCCGCGCCGATGTGCAAATACTGGGGCGAGGTAATGGGAATGGCGGGCGGCCATGTGCGCCAGCCGCACATCAACCTGTCCGACGACGAAAAGGCGCAGCTAAGGCAGGATGTAGAGTCGGCGCTCGCCGAAATCTAATTCGCCGCCCGGTCTCAGGGCGGCCCAAAGGCAGATCTAAGAAAGGCAGTCACAATGATACTAATGGTTAGCGTGCAGAACCTTGAAGAGGCGATGCAGGCTCTCAAGGGCGGCGCGGACATCGTGGACGTGAAGAACTTGCAAGAGGCGCTGGTCGGGTCGGCGCATCCGCATATCGTAAGGGATGTGCGAAAGGCGATACCCATGGAGCGCCACGCAAGCGTAACGCTGGGCGTGGTTCCCAACCAAGTGGGAACCGTGGCAATGGCGGTCTATACCGCGGGCGTTCTGCAAGCCACATCCGTTAAGGTGGGCTTTATGGACACCGAGTACGCCGCCGCGATAGAAACGCTGCATGCCTGCCGCGAGGCGCTGGACGGGTTTGAAACCAAACTCATCGGCTCGCTGTTCGCGGACAACACGCTCTACGGCGGACTTGAGCCGCACCACATGAACAGCCTTGCCAAAGAAACCCGGTGCGACGGCTGGCTCATAGACACGCTAACCAAAGACGGGCGCAACCTGTTTGACTTCATCCGAGAGGATGAGCTGCGCGATATGGTTTTCGAGGGCAAAGAGGCGGGAATGAGCACCGCGCTCTCCGGCCACCTGCGAATAACCGACTTGGACGAGCTGGCGCGCATCAACCCCGACATAGTGGGCGTGCGCGGCGCGGCATGCCAAAAGTCGGACGACCGCACCTCCAGCGTGCATTGGGAGCCGGTCGCCGAGTTCAAGCGCCAGCTTGATATGCGAATGAGCGGCGATGTGGATGTGTTCTCAAGCGCGCCCGCCAACGGCGCCGCCAACGGCAGCGTGGGCAGCGACTGGGTCGTGATAGACGGCACGGGCAAAACCTGCGCCGGCATCATCGCCGCGCTGACTGAGCACATAGACGCCGACGCCGAGTCTTTCGTGGAAGTGATGATACCGGATGTGCTGAACACCTACGACGTAATCGTATGGGCTGAAAAGCGTAACCACAGCATACTCACGCAGCGCAAGGACGACGCGGGGTTCGTGCGGATGCTGATAAGGCCGTAGCGGGCAATCGCCGGATGGTCGGGCGCGCATCCCGCCGGGAATATGCGCGGCTTATGCAGGCGCGAAAGCGGGAGCGCGAATAGATGATACCGGACATTGTTGCGACGATAGCGTTTTATGTGGGGTTCGTGAGAGACCTGCTGCTCCTCATCATACTCGCCATAATTCTGATAATCGTCTTCACGATATACAGAAAAGTAAGCAAGGCGCTCAATTCGGCGAACCGCATCTTGGAAAACACCGAGGAAATGGTCAACACGGTGTCCGAAAACATCGTCAAGCCCGCCTCTTCGGGATCGGGGGTGGCATTCGGGCTGGGCAAGGTAATCGCCTTTATGCGGGGCGCAAAGCGGAAGCAGAAGTAAGGAGGATGGAAATGGCAAGAAACGACAGCAACTCATCGTTCACGCTTGGGTTCATACTTGGCGCGATAGTCGGCGCGCTGATAGCGCTGCTGGTAGCGCCCAAAACGGGTTCGGAAACGCGCAGCGACCTCGCCGAGCGCAGCCAGGCGATGCGCTCGCGGGCTGAAGAGCTTGCGGCTCGCGCCCGCACTGAGGCGCAAGAGCGCGCCACCACCGGCGTCGCCACCGCCCGCGAGCGCATCACCCCCGCCTACGAGGGCATGCGCGAGCGCGTAAATCCGGTGGTAGAGCAAGTCAGCTCCCGCATGAACCGCGAAGACGGCGCCGTCGCCGACGACCCGGCCGGCGACGAACACGCGCGGGAATAGCCGCCAAGCGTCAATCGCCAAGATAGCAAAGCCCCCTGTCTGCTCCGCCGGAGTGAACAGGGGGCTTTGTTGCGTAGGCGTATCGGCCGGGACTTATGGTTCTAGGGAATCCAGGGAGCAGCGGGGATATGATCCCAGCACTTTCAGCATGGCCACTTGACGCTTGACGGCCGCTAGGGCGTCTTGGACGTCGGCGTCTTGCTTATGGCCGTCTATATCCACAAGGAAGATGTATCTGCCCAGCGACTTGCGCGTTGGGCGGGATTCTATTTTGTTCAGGTTGATGCCGCGATTGGAGAATTCGGCTAGGACGCCGACGAGGCTGCCGGGGATGTCGGCGTCGAAGTTAAAGCAGAGGGATGTCTTGTCGTTGCCGGTGGGCGCGCTGTCGCTGGCGGCGAGGACGACGAAACGGGTGGCGTTGCTGTGATTGTCTTCCACTTCTTCGTCCACGATTTGGGCGGCGTAGTTGGCGGCGGCGCGCTTGCCCGCGATGGCGAGCGCGGGCGTTTCGCTCCTGAGCATCTCGCCCACCGCGGCGGCGTTGCTGGGCGATGGCATAAGCGCCGCGTTGGGAAAGCGGCTGAGCAGATATTCGCGGCACTGCGCCAGGGACTGCGGATGCGAATACACGCGCACATCGTCCCGGATGTCCTCAAGGCTGACGCCGGACTTGGCTATGAGGCAGTGGTGTATGGGCAGAACAAGCTCGTCTTTTATGAGCAGGTCGGATTCGTGTATGAGTATGTCCACGGTAAAGGTAACCGCGCCCTCAAGGCTGTTTTCTATGGGAACAATGCCCTCGTCCGCATCGCCGGCGTCAACGCTGGCAATCACTAGGGGAAGGGACTGCACCGGCAGCAGCTCAGCTTTGGAATCATAGCGCCTCTCCGAATAATCCTGCGCCGCCTCCTCAGAGTAGGTGCCGGGGGGGCCTAAGTACGCCAGCCTTTTCTTCATTGCGGTTGCCTCCGTATTGATTGCGCCGCGCGCGTTGCGGGCTAGATTTCCAGTTCGTCAAGCAGGTTGTCGTCGCCGGCAAGCACAAGCCAATCGTTTGCGCGGAGCTTGTCGTTCTTGGTCGGCTTGAGGGTGATGTTTTTGCCGCGCGATATGGCTATCACCGAAAGCCCGGCGTCGCGGGCGCCGCCGTTAAGCCCGGACAGCTCGCCGATGCTGAGCTCGGAAAAGCGGCTGGGAACCCGGATCTTGCTGATGCCGTAGTTGGGCGCGATTTCCATATACTCCTGCACATCCGGGTAGAAGAGCGAGTGCGCCAGGCGCGCGCCCATTTCCGCCTCAACCTGCACGACCTTGTTGACGCCAAGCCGCTGCAGCGTGTTTGCATGCAGCCGGTCTTTGGCGCGCGCGACTATGTATTTGACTTCCAGGGTCTTGAGCATCACGGACACCATCACGCTGGACACAAGGTTCGCGCCGATAGCCACGATTGCGGCGTCGTAGTCGGGGATGCCAAGCTCGCGCAGCACGGCGTCGTTTGTGGCGTCCCCCACAAGCGCGTGGGTAGCGCCGCCCGTAATGTCCTGCACGCGCCCCTCATCCAAGTCTATCGCCAGTACATCATGGCCCTGATTGTACAATGTTTGCGCCACGCTTGAGCCAAAGCGCCCAAGCCCTACCACAACTACCTGTTTTTTCATTGGAATCACCTTTTGGAATTACCCTGCTGAGTGTCAGTTGTCAGCAGTCATCATTCGGTTGTGTTGCCCATCCCGCTAAACGCGGTTGGCGTCTGCGATATTGAATTCGCCTATCCTATTGTAACCCTTTCTTGCGCGTAGCGGTACAGGTCGTGCTCAGGTCTTTGCGCCATTGTCAGCCCGACGGTGAGAGGCCCAAGCTTGCCGATGAACATAGTGGCAACGATTAGAACTTGGCCAATGGCGGACAGCGATGGCGTAATGCCCGTACTCAGCCCGACCGTGCCAAACGCGGACGCCGTTTCGTACAGGATGTCCATCAGGTTCGCGCCGCGCTCGGTGATGGTGAGCGTCAGCACAACCAGAAAGACGAACACGGCGGACACTATCAGGATGAAGTAGGCGCGGCGGATTTGGTTTTCGGGGATTTCCCTGCCGAAAGCGGCGGCGTGATTGCGCTGGCGTATAAGCGCCACTATGCCCGCGAAAACCACCGCGAGCGTGTTGACCTTGACGCCGCCCGCCACCGACGCCGACGCGCCGCCGATAAACATCAGCGCGGCTGTGAGGACGTTGGTGGTGTCGTGGGCTAGGCTTAGCCCGGCGATTGTAAAGCCCGCCGTGCGGCTGCTGACCGCCTGAAAGACGGACGCCGTAAGCTTGTCCTCTAAGGTCATGCCGCCAAGCGTGTCAGGGTTGGCGTACTCCACCGCGAAGAACGCTACGGCGGCTATTATCGTCAGGGCGAATGTGGCGACCAGCACAAGCTTTGTGTTGAGCGAAAAGCGCGAAAAGCGCCTAGCGGTCGCCATATCTATGATGACAAGGTAGCTTATCGCGCCAATGAATATGAGCGCGGCTATGATGCCCAGCAAGACGCCCTCGCTGCGGTAGGCAAGCAAGCCGTCAGGCTCGCTGAGTATGAGAAAGCCCGCGCCGTTGAACGCTGACACCGCGTGAAACGCCGCCTGCCACACGGCGTCCGCGGGCGTGTAGCTAAACAGGTAGAAATAGACGAACAGCGCGATAAAGCCTATAACCTGTATGCTAGTGGCTACAATGACTATGCCCACGGTCAGGCGCACCATGCCGCCGACCTGGTCTATCATCAGTTGTTCGCGCATCATCAGGCGCTGCGTGAGCGAAACGCGCTGCCCAAGCAGTATAATAAGAAATGTCGCCATTGTCATAAAGCCAAGCCCGCCGAGGTATATCATCGCCATAATGATAACCTGGCCCGCGCGCGTCCAATAGGCGGCGGTGTCCTGCACAACCAAGCCCGTGCAGGTAATCGCGGATGTGGCCGTGAACAGCGCGGTCAGGAATGGGGTGGCGCCGCCCTCCCGGTTGGTGAAGGGCAGCAGCAAAAGCGCCGTTCCAATGGCTATAATCGCTAGGAAGAAGTAGATAATCAGGAAAGGCGTCGCAACGAACCGATAGGACGCCCTGCGAGGCGTAACGGTTACCTGCACAGATCCGGCGATAGGCAACTCCGACGCGTCATCGGCATTGTCGGAGGCTCTGTATCTGCGAATGTATTGCACTTTGCGCCTTTGGTTTGTAAGTTTTGTTAGCCGTCGGCTTTCGGACGCGGGCGGGTTGTACTGCGATTTTAGGCTTGCGAAAACGGGATTGTCAATCTGTTGCGGGTTGGCGGCAATGCCGGGTCGCGGGGATTTGGCGGCATTAGCGGCAAGCGTTTTGGCAATCGGATTTCGCCGCCATTGCGGGCGGCGCTCATAGCGGGATAAGCAACTACGGAGGGCAAGCGGGTGCGTGTTTTGGTTACCGGGGGAGCCGGGTTCATTGGCTCTCATATAGTTGACGGGCTTGTAGAGCGCGGGGATGCCGTGTTCGTGGTGGACGACCTGAGCGCGGGCAGCCGCGGCGACGTGCATCCGGACGCGCGGCTGTACGATGTCAGCTTGAACGACGCCGACGGGCTGGCGCGGGCTTTCGCGGACGCCAAGCCGGACGCGGTCAGCCATCATGCGGCGCAGGTGAGCGTCCGCAACTCTATGGCGGATCCGGCGCATGACGCGCAGGTGAACATACTCGGCTCGCTGAATGTGCTGCAATGCTGCGCGCGGCAGGGCGTAGAGCGACTGATATTCGCGTCCACCTGCGCGGTGTACGCCAAGCCGCTGCGCCTGCCTATGGACGAAGATCATCCCACGCGCCCGGAGTCGGTGTACGGCGCGTCCAAGCTGAGCGTAGAAAGCTTTGTGCGGCTGTACGGCGACGCCTACGGGCTGCGGCACAAGATACTGCGCTACGGCAATGTGTTCGGGCCTCGGCAGAACCCCAACGGCGAGGCGGGCGTGGTAGCCATATTCACCGGCCAGATGCGGCGCGGCGAGCGGCCGACTATATTCGGGGACGGCGGCAAAACGCGGGACTATGTTTATGTCAGCGACATCGTGGCGGCGAACATAGCGGCGCTGGGCGAGGCGGGCGATAACGAAACCTACAACCTCGCGCGCGGCGTGGGCGTTTCGGACTATGAGATATTCGACGCCGTGCGGATGGCGGTGGGCGCGAGCGTAGAGCCAAAATACGCGCCCGTGCGCCCCGGCGAGGCGGCGGCGGTAAGCCTGGACTCCGGCAAGGCGCGCAAGGCGCTGGGCTGGACGCCGCGAGTGGGCCTCGCCGAGGGCATACGGCAAGTGGTAGAGAATTTCAAGGGCTAGGCGGCGGGGATTGGCGATTAGGCGCAAGCGATATGCCGCTTGAGAGCGGTATCTGATATAATTTTGGGGTAGCGCCGAACCGGGGATAGCCCAACGCAACGGCGCGGCTACAACGCTATAACTGCCACAACGCGCAAGATAGACTATGCAAGCCACAGCCACAGCGCAAACGCCAATAGATGTGATAAGCCGCGTACACGCCAGCCCGACTATGGCGGTCGTGTCGGTTGCGGGCGCGGGAACGGCGGCGATTTCGTGGCTGCTGGGCGTGGCGGGCGCGTCAAAGACGGTTCTGGAACTTGGCGTGCCATACGCGGCGGCGGCGCTGACTGAGTTCGTGGGATATGAGCCGGCGCAGTTTGTGTCGGAGGAAACGGCGGCGGCTATGGCGCGGGCGGCGTATAGGCGCGCCGTGCATTTGCGGGATGGCAGCCAGCCGGTAGTCGGCATAAGTTGCACGGCTACGATAGCCACCGACCGCGCTAAGCGCGGGGAACATCGCTGTTTCGTGGCGGCTTGGAGCGCGGATGGCGTAAGCATACGCAGCCTGACTTTCGTCAAGGGCTTGCGCGACCGCGCGGGTGAAGACGCCATCGCAAGCAAGCTGGCGATATGCGCGATGGCGGAGTGCGCGGGCGTGTCAGCAGACCTGGATCTGGGGCTTGAGGCGTCGGAGCAAGTTGAGATAACGCGGACGTCGTACAGGGATCCAATCGCGGCGCTGATGGCGGGGCATATAGACCTGGCGGTAGCGCAGAAAGACGGGCGCGTTGGCGCGGACGAACCCGTTGGCGGGGGCGTCTTGTCGGGATCGTTCAACCCGCTGCACGGGGGCCACGAGGCGCTGGCGCGGGCGGCGGCGGGCATATTGGGAACGCCGGTAGCGTATGAACTTTCGGTTGCCAATGTTGATAAGCCTCCTTTGGGCGAAGATGAGGTTAGGCGCCGGGTGGCGCAGTTCGCGGGCAAGGCGGATGTGGCGCTGACGAGAGCGCCCGTGTTCTATGAAAAGGCGCGGCTGCTGCCGGGCTGCGCGTTTGTCATAGGCGCGGACACCGCCGTCAGGCTGGTGGATAAGCGCTACTATGGGGGCAGCCGGTCGGCGACGCTTATGGCGCTGGCGCGGATGCGCGAACAGGGCTGCCGCTTTCTGGTCGCAGGGCGGGTCGAGGGCGGCGCGGGCGGCGCGTTTCGGACGCTGGCGGATGTCGCCGTGCCGGACGGGTTTGAGGGGATGTTCAGCGCGATACCGGAGGCGGCGTTTCGGAGCGATGTGTCCTCAACGCAACTCAGGGAATTGGCAAGCAGTGGATAGCAAGCGAGATTCTTGCCTGCCCTATCAAGGCGGGCGGCAAGGGATAGGCAAGCGATAAGCGTATGGGCAACTACAAGGATTTGCGGGAGTTCGCGGCGTTTCTGGAGCGCAGGGGCGAGTTGCGGCGGGTGAGCGCGCCGGTGAGCAGCGAGCTTGAGATAACCGAGATCGCCAGCCGCGTTATCGCGGAGGAGGGGCCGGCGCTGCTGTTTGAGAATGTGGACGGCGGGGATATTCCCGTTCTCATCAACATATTCGGGACGCATCAGCGGGTAGCGTGGGCGCTGGGGGTGGATCGCATAGAGGATCTGGCGGCGCGTGTTCGCAAGTTGCTGGGGCTGGCGCACGGCGCGCCGGGCGGGATTATGGGCAAGCTCAGGGTTGCGGGGGATCTGGCGGGGCTGGCGCGCAGCCAACCTAAGATGGTGAAAAGCGGCGCTTGCCAAGAAATCGTGCTGACGGGCGCGGACGCGGATGTGAGCAGGCTGCCCATACTGAAGTGCTGGCCGCTGGACGGCGGGCGGTATATCACGCTGCCGCTGGTCATATCGCGGGATCCCGTATCGGGGCGGCGCAATGTGGGGACTTACCGGATGCAGGTATATGACGGGCAGACGCTGGGGATGCACTGGCAGTCGCACAAGGTAGGGGCGCGGCATTACCGCAGCGGCGAAGAGCAAAGGCTGGATCGGCTGGAGGTAGCGGTGGCGCTTGGCGGGGATCCCACGACGATATGGAGCGGGTCTATGCCGCTGCCGCCGGATATGGACGAGATAGCGGCGGCGGGCGTCATCAGGGGCAAAGCGGTGGAGATGGTCAAGTGCAAGACGATTGACCTGGAGGCGCCGGCAAACGCTGAGATTGTACTGGAGGGGTATGTCGTGCCGGGCGAACTGCGGGCGGAGGGGCCGTTTGGGGATCATACGGGATACTACTCTATGGAGGACGACTATCCGGTGTTTCACCTGACCGCCATCACGCATCGGCGGGATCCGATATATCCCACGACATTCGTGGGCGTTCCGCCGAAAGAGGACTTCTTTATGGGCAAGGCGAGCGAGCGCGTGATGCTGCCGGCGTTGCAGACCACGCTGCCGGAGGTGGTGGACATCAATATGCCGGCGGAGGGCATCTTTCACAACTTGCTGCTGGTGTCCATCAAGAAAGAGTATCCCGGACACGCGCGCAAGGTGATGAACGCGATATGGGGCTTGGGGCTGATGATGCTGACTAAGACGATTATCGTGGTGGATCATTATGTCGATGTGCAGAACCTTTCTGAGACGGCGTGGCGGGTTACGGCGAACCTGGATCCGGGGGCGGACATCGTGTTTTCGGAGGGGCCGCTTGACGACCTGGAACACGCGAGCGCCACGCCTAGGTATGGGGTGAAGATGGGCATAGACGCCACCGCGAAGGGGCGGCTAGACGGGCGGGCGCGGGAGTGGCCGCCGGACATCGTGATGAGCGATGAGATACGGGCGCTGGTGAGCGCGAAGTGGGGGGAGTACGGGCTATGAACGCGGCGGCGATACCGATGCGGGCGGGGCGCAAGATGGCGCTGTTTATGGACGCCATCAAGTTTCACGAGAGCGTATTCGCGCTGCCATTCGCATATACGGGGATGATCTTGGCGGCGGGGGGAATGCCCACGCTGCGGCAGTTCATATGGATAAGCGTGGCTATGGTTGGGGCGCGCACGGTGGGAATGGCGGCAAATCGCATCATAGACCGCTACATAGACGGGCGCAATCCGCGCAACGCGGGGCGGCATTTGCCAAGCGGCCGGCTGAGCGCGCGTGATATGACGGCGCTGACGGCGGCGGCGCTGGCGGTGTTCATATTCGCGGCGTATCAGTTGAACCCGCTGGCGTTGGCGCTGTCCCCGATTGCGGCGGCGTATCTTGTGTTCTACCCTTATACCAAGCGGTTCACATGGGCGTCCAATTTGCTGCTGGGGTGGGCGCTGGCAATCGCGCCCACTGCGGCTTGGATAGGGGTGACGGGCAGCCTGGCTTGGCAGCCGGTATTGCTGTCGCTGGCGGTGGCGCTGTGGGCGGGCAGCTTTGACATCGTGTATCACACGCAGGATTACGATTTCCAAAAGCGCGAGGGGCTGCATTCGGTCGCCACGCGGTTCGGGGTGGCGGGCGCGTTTCGGATAGCGCGGGTTATGGACGGGCTGGCGCTGGCGGCGCTGGCGGCGCTGGGGGTTTGGATGGGGCTGATGTGGCCGTACTATGTGGGCATTGCGTTGGCGGCGGGCTTTCTGATTTATAAGCACAGGTTGGTTTCGCCGGACGATTTGTCGCGGATGGGGATGGCGTTTTTCCGCATCAACGCCTATGTGTCCACAACGATGCTGGCGGCGACGCTGCTCGCCGTGATGTTGGCAGTGCGAGGAGGCTGATATGCTGCCGGTAGTCGTGGGGATAAGCGGGGCGAGCGGGTCAATCATCGCAAGCAGGCTGATAGACGAGCTGCTGGGGATGGGCGCGCCGGTAATCGCGTCCGCGTCGGGGGCGGCGCGGATGGTGTGGCAGGAAGAGATGGACGCCTCTTTTGGGGAGGCGCTGGAGCGGTGGCAGGATATAGGGGATTTCACCTATTTCGCGCCGGGGGATATGCGAGCGCCGATAGCGAGCGGGACGTTCGCAACGGCGGGGATGGCAATCGCGCCGTGCAGCATGTCCACCATCGCGGCGATAGCGCACGGGCTGTCGGACAATCTGATACGGCGGGCGGCGGATGTGTGCATAAAGGAGCGGCGGCGGCTGACGCTTGTGCCGCGCGAGACGCCGCTGAGCGCGATACATCTGGACAATATGGCGGCGCTGGCGCGAATGGGGGCGACGATTTTGCCGCCGGATCCGCCGTTCTATCTCAAGCCGCAGTCGCTGGATGATGTGGTGGATTTCGTGGTTCAGCGGACGCTGGCGAGCCTGAATATCATCGACGTTCTGCCGTCCCCTATGCGGTATGAGGGGCCGGGTGAGCGATAGCGCGCGGGCGGGCGGCTGTCTTATGGCGGCGGCATAGTTCATATGCGCTAATTGTAGCATAGCGAGGCGAGGATACGCAATGTACGATTTTCACACGCATACATTTTTGAGCGACGGGGTACTCGCGCCGACGGAGTTGATACGGCGGGCGATACACAACGGGTATCGGGTGATGGCGATAACCGACCATGTTGGGCCGGGCAACTTGGAGTTCGTGGTGAAGACGCTGGCGCGGGATTGCGCGGCGGCGTCCAAGCGGTGGGACATACTGGCGCTGCCGGGGGTAGAGATTACCTACACGCCGATAGACGACATAGACGCGGTGGCGGCGGAGGCGCGGGCGCTTGGGGCGAAGATGATCAATGTGCATGGGGAGACGGTGGTGGAGCCGGTGGAGCCGGGGACGAACTTGGCGACGGTGAGTTCGCCGAATGTGGATGTGCTGGCGCATCCGGGTTTGATAACGGAGGAGGAGGCGCGGCTGGCGGCTGAGCGGGGTATCTTCTTGGAGGTGTCGGCGCGCAAGGGGCATGGGTTCGCCAACGGGCATGTGGTGAAGACGGCGGCGAAGGCAGGGGCGCGCATCATCTTGGATTCGGACGCGCATGAGCCGGGGGATTTGCTGACGCGGGATTTCGCAATGAAGGTGGCGCGCGGCGCCGGGCTGGACGCGGACGCCGCCAAGCGTTTGTTGGACGACGCGCCGCTGGATCTGCTGCGGCGGGTGGGCGTGGAGTATTATCCGCAACAGCGGTAGGGGCATGCGGCGGACGCCGGCGGGGCGGGTTGCCGCATGCCTAGCGCGCGTTGCGGCGGGATTAGTCGGCGCGCTCTTAGTCGGGATGTACGACTGAGTCGGGGTCGCCGCCATTGGCTACTCTCGCGGTGTTGTTTATGGCGAATTCGCGGCTGCGCTCGCCGGATTCTTGGGTGAATGAGGCTAGGTGCGGGGTGATTAGGACGTTGTCGTATTCGAAGAGCGGGTTGTTTTCGGGGGTGGGCTCTTGCTCTAGGACGTCTAGGCCGGCCGCCATAATCTTCTTTTGCTCAATGGCGCGGATTAGGGCCGCCTCGTCCACGACGGGGCCTCGGCAGGCGTTGATAAGGACGGCGGTGGGTTTCATCAGATCGAATTCACGGTCGCTGATGAGCTTGGTGGTGCTGCCGTTGAGGGGAACGTGGAGGGTGATGATGTCGGCGGTTTGGAGCAGTTCGTCAAGCTCAACGCGGGTTGCGCCGAGTTCCTGTTCCAGTTCGGCGGAGACGTTGACGACGTCGTAGTAGATGATGTCGCACTCCCAGCCTTGCAGTCGGCGGGCTACGCGCTGGCCTATGCGGCCTAGGCCGACGACGCCGACGGTTTTGCCGGCGATTTCGTGGGCTTGGCCGAACCAGTTGGAGCGGATGTCGCCCATCCATTCGCCGGCTTTGACGGCGTTGAATTGGAGCTGCATTTTGCGAAAGACGCTGACGAGCAGGGTGATGGTGTGTTCGGCGACTGATACGGCGTTGCCGCCGCCGTTGTTGGATACGGTGATGCCGAGTTCGCCGAGCGTCTGCTTGTCAATCATATCGGTGCCGGCGCTGGTGACCTGGACTAGGCGCACGCTGGGGGTTAGGCGGGCGAGCTCGACCGGGTATCGGCTGGGGGATACGATGACAGCGATGACGCCGTCAAGGGCGGCCGCCTGGTCTTCGATGGATTGGGTGGAGTCGACCCACTTGATTTGCGCGCCCTCAGGGGCGTAGCCGATGAATGAGTCAAGCAGTTCGCCGCTGGGGGCAAGGTAGGCTATGTTGGCTGGCATTAAAGAGTCCTCCTGATACTGGGTGTCGGATTTGGTGGCAGAATTATATTGTGACAGGGGGGCGCAAGGCAAGTTGGCGGGGGCGGGGGGCCGCCCTACGTTTTACAAAACCAGCGCCGCCCTCGCGCACTCCCCCAGCCCATCACCGAACCCGCCACTCTAATCTTATGGGCTATATGGGCTTGCCTACCCCCTACACCCCAGTGAACGTCTTCCCCGTCACCGCCGGCTCCGACGCCAGCGCCACCCGCGCCAGCTCCACCGCCTCCCACGGCAACCCCAGCGCAGCGCCCGCCTCAGCGTCCAACCGCTCCCGCGCGCCGCACCCAAGCATCTCCCGCAGCGGCAGCATCGGCGCAGCCCCAAGCGCGTCATACGCGCCCGCAAGACGCTCTATCTGCGCCGCGCTCAGCTTGCCCCAAGACGGGAACGGGATGCGATAGTGGTCTTCTACCGACCAGTTCGGATACACGATTATCTTGTTGGATGTTACGCCAAGCAGCGCGATTATGCCCACTGAGCTGTTCAGATACGCCACGCACGCCTTGTTCACGCGCTCTTGGTCGTGGCCGCCCGCAATCGGGCGATAGGGAACAAACGCCGAACCCACCGTCGGCTTGTCCGCGTAGAGCGTTGTCACTATCGTGTTTGGAACTCGCAGCCTGGACGGGAGCATCACATTCGCGCGTTGTTCCCAATACTTATTGGCTAGGCTTTCCTTGCCCTTGGTGACTCTTATGTACGAGTATGAATCCGGAACGGCCGCCATAGTGGTTTGAATATCGGTCTTGTGATACCAGATAGCATGCCGCGCCTGCGAAAGATTCACAGGTCTATAAGTGTCTCTTATCCGACGTCCCGCCGGTCCCAAATCGCCAATCTGCTTACCTTGCGCCGTTGGAAACCATTCGCCGGATTCAATGCTTTGGAAGAACTCCACGCACTCAGTCCTGACAAACTGAGTGGGGAACCAATCGCCCGTTGCCATGCGCGATTGAGGCCATTCGGTAATATCGTAGTCTTCGTGTTCGTCCCCGCGCAGTATCGCATTGCCAATAGCATAGCCTTGCGCGGCGGTTTTAGGCTTACGCAGCATCTTGACAAACTTAGTGGTATCGCCCTCTTTGGGTATGCGCCTTTTCGCAACGATAAGCATTTCGCCTATGTCGGTATTCTCAGAGAACGCCATATCTTCAGGATCTTTGATAGCAACCACATATTCGGCGCGCATATCCCTGCCCAGCAATCTGCGGACTTTGTCCCCCGATTTATTCTGCGCGCCAACCAAAGGCAGAATTACGGCTATCCTGCCGTCTGGTTTCAGATGCTTGTACGCCAGCGTTAAAAATCCGCCGGCGGCGTTTGTTTTGTTCGCGGGCGTGTCTTTAAGCAGTTCGAATTCCCGCGCCTTAATCGCGTCTTCTTCTTCAGGCGTGAACTGGTCAAATCGCAGGCTGTTGCGCGTGAACGGCGGGTTCATTATGAACAAATCCGCCTTGGGCAGCGGATGGCTTTCCTGCGTGTCAATCTGCGCCGGACGCGCCGGATCCGGCCACGCCACCAGCGGCGGGCTGTCGTCAAGCCATTCCAGGCTGCCCACATACGCGGGCGCGGTTTGGCTGCCCTCGCCGTCGCGCTTGGGCGGCGCAAGCGGTACGCGGTGAACATTCATATTCCGAAACTGCGTTGACGGCGACATCAGCCCCATCGTGGTCGCCGCCATATGCGTAGCCGTCAGGTTGATGTCATACACATGCAGCACATTCTCAACCAGCAGCCGCGAGAGTTCGTCAACGTCCGCCGCGCCCGCGCTGCCCGCCAGTTCGCGGACGCGCTCCGCGGCGGCTATCGGCAGCGTTCCCGTGCCGCCCGCCGGATCTATCACCACATAATCGCGCAAGGCGTCAAGATCGCCCCAATCCCTGTCCTCCGGCCGCGCCGCCAGCGTCGCCAGCAGCGCCGCGCCCGCGATGCCCGTGTAATACGACCCGTCGTAGCGCGCCGTGTCCAGTACGCGGTGAAAGATGCGCCCCATAACATCATGCCTGCCGCCCGCAAGGTCGCCGATTAGGTCGCGCGCCGCCCTCGCCACGATTTCCACCGCCTTGCGCCAGTTGTGGTCGTAATCCGGCCCGTTTATCCCCGCGATTGCGGTCTGGAACACCGGCTTGTAATCCAGCGCCAGTATCTTGTCCCACGCCGCCGTGTATGCGTCCACCGGATTGCGCGCGGCGGCGCAGTCTTTCGCTTTCGCGGGCGGCCAATCGGCTGCGTCGTAAGGCTGATTGCCCGGCAGCCGCGCGTCGAATTCGGGCGCGTTGTCTTTGAGATGCCCATCCAGCCGCGCGTGAAACATCACCGCCGACGCGATGACCAGCAGCCCGCGCACCGCGGCGTTGTCATACTTTTCGCGCTCCCACCTGCCGAGCGCGTGGCGGTAGCGCGCGGCGGCGTTCTTGCCCGTGAACTTGGCGCGGCGCGGCTGCTGCGCCTCAGGCAAATCCAGCGCCCGCGCCAGATCCTCTTTCTGCCCGAAACCCACGAACTCAATCGCCTTCTGTATCTCATCCCCCAGCATAGCCGCCGCCAAATCCGCGTTGCCCAGCTGCGCCGGCGCATGCCGGATCGCGGCGGCGAGCTGCGCCGGATTGCCCGTCTGCCAATGCGGATCTCGATTGTCCGCGTCTATCACCGCATACGCCAGCTCCGCCTCGTCCAACAAATGCGGCTCAGCCCAATCCGGATAGCACACCGCGATAGCCGCGTTGCAATGCCCATTGTCAAGCCGATCCTCGCACTGCCCCAGCGCATCCCTCCTCTGCGCCTCAGCCTGCCCCCTCTTAGCCTCCACGATAATCCGATGCCTGCCCATCTGCACAAGCGCATCCCCAAACCCCTTGCCCCTCCCCTTCAGCCTAGCCTCCGCCGACGCCGCCAGCCCCTCCTCCCGCAGCAGCCGCGCCAAATTGGAATTATAATCCTCTTCCCGTGCCATAGCCTCGCTCCGATTGCGCTGGTTGGGTCAGGCGAATTAGGTGTATTAGAATTGCCTCGCGCCCTATGGTAACATTTGTGCTACCATAACACAAATCACTGATATAGTCGCATCCCCCGCTATACACGCCGGCCCTAAACCACTATACTTATAACCAATACACACCCACTTGAAAGGCGCTTGCCATGCAACTCAACCAATTCATCGCCCAGTGCATCGAAGACTACCGCCGCCGCCTCTACGCCGCCGTAGCTCCGCTATCCGAAGAGGAAATGCACTGGCGGCCCGACCCCGAATCCAACTCAATCGCATTCCTAATCTGGCACACCGCCCGCGTAGAAGACCGCCTCGTCCACCGATTCGCGCGCGGCGTCCCCGAAATCTGGACCCGCGACCGCTGGCACGACCGCATGGGCATCCCCGAATCCCACACCGGCGTCAACTACACCATCCCCCAAGTCGCCGCCTTCCCCCCAGTCCCCAAACACGCCCTCCAACAATACTTCGACGCCGTCCGCGAAGAAACCCTCCCCTACATCCAAACCCTAACCAACGCCGACTTCGACGCCATCCCCGACCGCGCGCCCTTCCCCGAATTCCCCGCATCCGTCCGCTACTTCCGCGGCCGCGACATCGGCGGCATATTCCGCCAGCTCATCGGCGAAGAAGACCAGCACCTAGGCCAAGTCTCCCTAATCCGCGGCCTAAAACGCGGCTTCGGCAAATAACCCAGATGAGTAATCCCAACCCGCCGCCTGCCGGCAAACCCATACCACCCGTGTCCCCCGCCACGCAACGTCGCCTACTCACCACCCTCCTCAAAACCGTATCCCGCGCCTTCTACCTATCCCTCCGCATCCTGCCCACACCCATCCGCCAACCCATCGCCCTAGCCTACCTCCTAGCCCGCGCCGCCGACACAATCGCCGACGCCAACCCACTCCCCCCCAACCACCGCCTAGCCCACCTCCGCCTACTCCAATCCCACCTAGCCGACCCCGACGCCAGCGCCACCTTCCCCCCTGAGCTCGCTGAGATCCCCGACACCGACGCCAGCGCCACCTTCCCCACATCCGCAGAGCGCCACCTACTCCAATCCCTCCCCGACATATTCGCCCTCCTCCACACCCTCACTCCCCCCGACCACGCCCGCGTCCGCAACGTCGTCCTAACCCTAACCCGCGGCATGCAAACCGACCTAACCACATTCCCGCCCACCGAATCCGGCAGCCCCAACAACATAACCGCCCTCCCAACCGAGCGCGATCTACACAACTACACCTACCTAATCGCCGGCTGCGTCGGCGAATTCTGGACCCAAACCCTAATCGCCCACACCCCCGCCCTCCACCACTGGCGCCCCGACCACATGGCCGCGCTCGGCGTCCAATTCGGCATCGCCCTCCAACTCACCAACATCATCCGCGACGCCCCCCAAGACCTCCGCCAAGGCAGATGCTACCTCCCCCAATCCCAACTAACCCGCGCCCGCCTATCCCCCCAAGACCTACTCGCCGCAACCAACACCCCCACAAACCCGCTCGCCGAAACCAACATCCGCGATACCCGCCCCCTCCTCGCCTGGGCAACCCGCCGCGCCCTCCGCAACTACGCCGCCGCCACCGACTACATCCTAGCCATCCCGCGCCGCTGCCTACGCCTACGCCTCGCCGCCCTCTGGCCCGCCCTAATCGGCCTCCAGACCCTCGCCCTCATCGCCCGCCACCCCAACTGGCTCGCCGCGTCATCCCCCGTCAAAGTCCCCCGCCGCAGCGTCTATGCCATGATAGCCCTATCCCTGCTATGCGCCCGCTCCAACCGCGCCCTGAAATTCTGGCTAACCCGCCTAACCCGCCGCGTAGAGCGCGCCCTCAATTCGCAACCGCCTTGCCAATGATGTAACATATTCCCTCAAGCGCCACGCGCCCGCAACCCGAAACCCAAGCGAGGTTCACCCCCATGACAACCGAAATCAATCGCAAAGTAACCCTCAAATCCCGACCCGACGGCTACCCCCAACTCACCGACTTTGAAATCACAGAGCAGCCAATCCCCCAGCCCCGCGAGGGCGAGGCGCTCATCCGCGCCCTCTGGCTCTCCCTTGACCCCTATATGCGCGGCAGAATGCGCGACACGGCGTCATACGCCCCCTCCATCCAACTCGGCGATGTCATAGTCGGCGGGGTGGTAGGCCGTGTGATTGAATCCCGAACCCCCGCCATAGCCGTGGGCGACATCGTAGAAGGCCCCCTAGGCTGGCAGGAATACGCCCTATCAGACGGCCGCAACCTGCGCCGCGTTGACCAATCCCTCGGCCCCCTATCCACTGCGCTCGGCATCCTCGGCATGCCCGGCATGACCGCCTATTTCGGCTTCCTAGACATCTGCGACCCGCGCCCCGGCGACAGCGTCGTCGTATCAGCCGCATCCGGCGCCGTCGGCCAAGTCGTCGGCCAAATCGCCAAGATTATGGGCTGCCGCGTCATCGGCTTCGCCGGCTCCGACGCCAAAGTGGACTTCATAACCAACGATCTCGGCTTCGACATCGGCGTCAACTACAAAACCGCCGACATCCCCGCCGCCCTAGCCGCCGCATGCCCCCTAGGCGTCAACATCTACTTTGACAACGTCGGCGGCCCCGTAACCGACGCCGTTATGGAAAACCTAGCCGACTTCGCCCGCATATCGGTATGCGGCCAAATCTCCCAGTACAACACCGAAACCCCCGTCCTAGGCCCCCGCAATATGCGGATGCTCACCACCCGCCAAGCCCGCATGGAGGGCTTTCTGGTATTCCAATTCGCCGCCCGCCACGACGAGGCGCGCCGCCGAATGGCCGCCTGGATCCGCGAGGGCAAACTCAAATACCGCGAAGACATCGTCAACGGCATCCAAAACGCCCCCCGCGCCTTCATCGGCATGATGCGCGGCGAAAACTTCGGCAAACTCATAGTCAAAATCGCCGACGAATAGCCCCTAGCCCCAAATCCCGCTACCCGTCCGAAAACGACGGCTGCAGCCCGCGCTCCGCCGCATGACGCGCTATCTGCTCCGCCGCGAACTCAGTCGCCTCATACAAATCAACCAAATCCGACACCCTATCCACATACAGCATCCCGTTCATCGCGTTATGCGCCCGCAACTCCTCCAGCGTCATCTTGTTTAGCTTAACCCCGTTGCAAGTCCGATGCAGCAGCGCCAGGTTATACAACTCATCGCTGCCCTGAACCCCTTCAGCCGGCCGCCGAGCCCGAATGTGATCCACCTCCAGCAGCGACTCATCAACGCTGCCATTAGGCCGTCGCGGCTCAAACCCGCACCCCCAACACACCGGCCCAAACCGATTGATAAGCAGACGCTTAGCCTCATCTTTCGGAATGCGCCCCGACCAGCTCGCCGTCTGAGCCGACCGCCGACCGCCCCGCCGCCGAGCCTGCGCCAAACGATGATGCGGCTCCGGATCATAATCCCCCCGAACCGGCAGATCCCCCGGCCCCAGCGTAACGCTCGCCGTCAGCTGCTGCGGCTCCTGAAACCCCCTATGCCTTGTAGCCGCCGCCAGCGCCTCCTTAGTGGAATCCGTCATATCCGCCAGCGCGATCCCATTCAGATAAAACCGCCGCTTCAGCATCGTCCACGCCCGATACGCCATATCGCACGCGATCCAACGCCTGCCCAGCCGCTCCGACGCTATCGCCGTAGTAGCGCACCCCGCGAATATATCCATCACCACATCACCCGGCTGCGAACTCGCCTTGATAATCCGCTCATACAGCTCCACCGGCTTCTGAGTGGCATACCCTGTCCGCTCTCTGCCCGCCGCCGGATTGACGTCCGCCCACAAATCGCCAATCGGCGTCCCCCGAAAATCATCCTCATACTTGCGCCGCTGCAGCCTGCCGCTGGGCAAAATAACGATATTGCCCTTCCGATACTCCTCCTCCAAGCGCGGCTTTGTCAGCCGCCAGCCCGACGGATGCGGATTCACGAACCCGCGCCATTCGTAGCACTGATTCGGACGCGCCCCCATATTCGGCGAGTTCCAAATGTGCGAGCTATCGTCATAATATCGCCGCCCGCTCGCCTCATCCACCAGCGGAAACTTTTCGGACGCCTCGTCAGCCGTCATCTCCCGATACGGCACCACCGCCGCCTGCGGCGTCTTGGCGTAATACAGAATAGAATCGGTCAACCGCCCCCACTGCTTAGGCGCATGCTGAAAGCTCCCATGAACCGACGTATGCCGCCGCCACGCGATCTTATTGCGAAAATTGCGCGCCCCGAACACCGCGTCCATCAGCATCCGCAAGTACCCGTCCGCATGACTATCGCAATGCAAATAAACGCTGCCCGTCGCCTTCAAAACCCGATGGCACTCCAACAGCCTAATCGCCATATACGAAATATACGCCGCCTCATTCTCAGACGCGCACGCCTCCACCGCCTCTACAACCGCATGAACCGCCGGATAATCATCCTGAATCCGCATCTTCCAATCGGGATGAACATCATCATCCCAACTCCAAATATCCCTCACCCTAGTCTCCCCGCGCCCCTCGCTATGCTCAACCCCATGCGCCCTAGCCAGCGCCACCTCCTCCGCAAATTCATCGTCAGTAATAGCCGGACGCGGCCTCCCCATAAAAATCTCATTCGCCGCAAACGGCGGATCGATCGCAATCAAATCCACGCACTCATTATTCACCCGCCGCAAAAACCGCAGATTATCCATAATCGCCAGCGTCCGATTTTCCACATTCAGCTCTGACATAAGCGCATCCCTTTGCGAGTTGAGACAAGACAGCCCACTGCTTATAGAATACGATAGAACATTCTAGCGCAGATTGCAAGCGGATAAACGGCGCATCTTGCGCCAAATTCAGCCCAATTCCCCAAAATCCCAAAATTCACCATTGACACCGCCCTACAATCCCCGCTATTCTTAATACGAACAAATTATCAGCAACCCACACAAAAGTTTTTGCTACTTTTTTCTAAAAAAGTAGGGTCCCGGCGGCGGGAGGACTTGGAGGCAAAACATGACAACCGCAACCCGCGAACCCATAACCCGCGAACAGGCGCTATCCGAGCAAGAACTCGTGCGCCTCAAAATCGCCCGCCGCGTCAACCAACGCACCAACGACTGCGACGAACTCATAGACTTCATGCTAGACACCGTCCGCGGCGAATACCCCGACGCCAAGCACCACCACCGCCAAAACGCCGCGCGCGACCTCGCCGTTATGGGCGGCAGCCTCCCCCAAGACACTCCGGGATCAGCCGCCCGCGTCGTCCGCGAAGAAGATATGCCCAAGCCCAAAACGCCCAAAGTCACGCTCAAACAAATCATCAACAAACCCATCGGCGCGTACATCCGCGAAAAAACCGACGACTGCGTCGACCTAATAGACGAATACTACAACATCCTATTCCCGCGCCCGGTATTCGAAAGCGCCAACCCCGACGAGCTCAAATACCAAAAAGCCACCCGGATCCGCTCCCACCACAAAGTAGCCGCGCTCAGAGAAATGATGAAACGCAGCATCGGCAGCCGCAACCCATACGCCTATCCGCAAACCTCCGCTGCGGAAGAAAAAATGCTCAACAGCAAGCTGGGAACCGGAATGCGCCTCGCGATGGACAAGGGCATGGGATACGCGCGCTACATGTTCGAAATCCTAGAAAACGACAAAACCGACCGCTACGGCAACATCATAACCGACCCCTTCACCCAGAGCCACCGCCTCATCGCGCTCAACGAACTCTGCCGCATAGGCGCCGACATCCCCTGGGAACACATAACCCCCGAGGCGATAGACACCTATTTCCGCGACCTCCACGCCAAAGAGCGCCGCCAGGCGGAACGCCTCCTAGCCCAACGCCAACAATCCGCCAACACAGAGCTCACCCCAGAGCAAAAAGCCGAAGTCCTGTCCGTCTTCGAAGAAATGCAGCGCCAAGCCGACGCCAACGACCGCAAAGCCGCCAAAAAAGCCAAGAAAGCCGCCAAGAAAGCCAACGCCGCCAAGAACGCATCCAACAACAACGCCGATGAGAACGCCAACAAACCCGACAACACAAACACCGACTGGAACGCCACCACCGACACTGACACGCCCACCAACGTCCCCGACACCCCCACCACCCGCGGCGAAACCGCCGTCGCCAACGCCCTAGCCCGCCACCCCAACGTCGACCTAGACACCGCCCTAGAAAACCACCACTCCACCGCCGGAATCCCCAAAGAAAACCTAACCCACGAACAAATCTACGACGCCATCACAGCCGAGGCGAACTTCCAAAAACGCCAAGCCATAATCCAAAGCCGCCTGCGCGCCAAAAACCCCGACGCCCCTGACGACGGCCCCGACCCCAAAATCCGCAGTCCCTAACCCCCGCAAAACCGCGGCGATAGCCGCCCCCAAAAGTTTTTTGCTACTTTTTTCTAAAAAAGTAGAGTACCCCCTGCCCCCGTACCCCCGCTCGGCCCCCGTGCGCCCTTTTCACCCCCGCGCAATACACTTGCCACCGCCGCCATTCTGCCGTACTATATGGCGGGCTTCACAAAACACACACCCCCAACACACAACGCGGAGGCTACACTATGAGAGCGGCGCGAATCAGCGGCCCCAAGCAATTTGAAATCCTAGACGTAGACGTCCCCGACCTCCAAGACGGGCAGTGCCTCATCAAGCTGGAAACCTGGTCGGTATGCGGCAGCGACATCCGCCACGCCTACGGCCCCGTCCACCCCGAAGAGGAATACCCCATGCGCGTTGGCGGCCCCTGCCACGAATGCGCCGGCACCATCGTGGAAAGCCGCTCCGACAAATTCAGCGTCGGCCAGCGCGTCATAGTCCTCCCCGGCCCCGGCGGCACCGGCGGCCTAGTGGAATACATGAACGGCGACGAATCCCGCATGGCAGCCCTCCCCGACCACGGCGACATCTCAAGCTGGGTAATGTGCCAGCCCTCCGGCACCGTCCTATACTCCTGCCAGCAAATGGGCACCATCTTGGGCAAAAACGTCCTCATAATGGGGCAAGGCTCAATCGGCCTATCCTTCACCGCCATATGCGCCCGCGCCGGCGCCAAAAAAGTCATCGCCGCCGACCTATTCGACTACCGCCTTGAATACTCCAAGCGATTCGGCGCAACCCACACCATCAACCCCTCCAAAGAAAACCTAGACGAGGCCGTCCGCGAACTCACCGGCGGCAAGGGCGCCGACATCACCGTAGAGGCCGCCGGCTACGCCGACACCCTAGAGGCATCCCTCCGGCTAGTCCGCAACCTAGGCAAAGTCATAATCTTCGGCATCCAAGAAAACGCCTCCGAAGACCGCGTCCCCTTGGACACCTCCCTATTCCTCCGAAACGCCCCCACCATAATCCCCACCCAGGGCGCCACCAGCGGCGACCCCATCAGCCACATCCAAAACATGATAGACCTCAAAGAGCGCGGCTGGTGGGACCCCGGCGAAATGGCAACTCACATGCTAAAATTCGACGACGTCCAGCGCGCCTACGACATCTACGACCAGCGCCAAGACAACGTCATCAAATCCGTAATGACCCTCTAACCAAATGCCTACAACATCCAACCAACGCCGCCAATGGAATAGGGATAGCGGCCAACACGCCCCCGCTATCCCATTCCCCTTACGCCGCTCACGCCATCACCCGCCACACAACCAGCCTATGCCCATTCCCCACATCCCAACTCCCCATCATTCGCGCCCTAACCGGGGAACGCCAGTCGCCGGCAAAGCGTCGCAAGGTTCTGGTTCTGGGGATGTTGCCATCCGATATTTCTTGCTCCGCCGTAGAGAAAAGCCGGTTGAGTCCGTTGTCCGGATTGTTGAAATACCGGAACATCTCCCCGTCCGTCAAGTACATCACAAAGCGCTGGACATCAGGGATGTCGCGCAACTTTGCGAACTCAGCAAGCAGTTCGCCCGCGAACTGTGTGCGAGGCAGATTGCCGCCGCCGGGATTGCTGCGGTGATACTTGAACTCAATCGCCGTCTCCGGCGCGCCGGTCGCATCCAGTATCACAGCGTCTATCTGTTCGCGCGAATTCGCCGGATGCCGATACCCCAGCGGCATACGCACGTCGCCCCCGCTGCTTATGAGCAACCCTCGCAGCACAAGGTCGCGGAATTCACCTTCGCTAAGCGGCTCCGGCAGTCCCAATTGCTGCCTTATGAGCGGAACTGCCGCGCCGATGCCTTCGGCTACTGCGCCCGTATCATTCCCTTGCCTATTCGTGATATTGCGCGATACTCGCGTCCGCTGGCGGGTATCGCTTTCCTGACGCCGCGCCTGCCGTTCATCTTGCCGCGACGACTCCACCCGCCACACCCGCCACACAACCAGTTTGTGGTCACTCCCCACGTCCCATTGCCCCACCACTTGCGTCCGAACCGGAGCAGACCAGTCGTCAGCATTTTCTCGAAAAATTTTAGCACTGGGGAGTGTGTCAGCCGAGATTTCTTGCTCAGAGCGAGAGAAAAGCCGACTGAGTCGGTTGTTGTTACGGAAATACCCGAACATTTCCCCGTCGGTCAAATACACCACAAAGCGGTGAACATTAGGGAAATCGCGCAACCTGGCGAAATCGGCAATCAGTTGCCCCGCGGACATTGTGCGGGGAAGATTGCGGCCGCTGATGTTGCTGCGATGATACTTAAACTCAATCGCCGTTTCAGGCTCGCCTTTCGCATCGAGCAAGACGGTATCCACCTTTTCCCTTGTGCGCGAATCCGCCGGATGCGGATACTCCAGCGCCACCCGCGCAACGTCCACGCCCGCTTTGAACAGCCCATGAAACGCCAGATAGCGAAAGTTGTCCTCGCTAAGCGGCGCTTGCAGTTCCAGCCGCCGCTCTATGAGCGGAACCGCCGCGCCGATGCCCTTGGTTACGACGTCCATCACTCCCCCTATCTCTTCTTGATAGTGCGCGATAGTCCGCGCCCGCTGTCGGATAATGCTTGCCCGCCGCCGCGCCCGCCGCTCACCTTGCCACTACGAACTTACCCGCCACGCCCGCCACACAACCAATTTGTGGTCACTCCCCACCTCCCAGCGCCCCGTCACTTGCGCCCGAACCGGGGAAGACCAGTCCCCTGCATGCTTTCGCAAAGTTTTAGTGTTGGGGATCTTGCAATCCGAGATCTCTTGCTCCGATTGGTGCAAGAGCCAGTTGAGCCTGTTTCTCGGCTTGTTCAAATACTACCACAACTTCTCGTCAGTCAAAAACACCACAAAGCGGTGGACGTTGGGGAAGTCGCGCAACCTGGCAAAGTCGGCAAGCAACTGCCCGGCGTCTGCCGATCTAGCAGCAGTATAGCGGCGATACTTGAACTAGATAGCCGTTTCCGGCGCGCCATTCGCATCCAGTATCACAGCGTCAATCTTCGCCCGTTTGCTTTTGTACGGCTCGGATGGATGCGGATACTCCGGCGCAATCCGCTCGACGTCCACCCCGGCTTTGCGGAATTCATCAAACACCAGATAGCGAAAGCCATCCTCGCTGAAGAACTCCGGCAGCAGTCCCAATCGCTCCTCTATGACTGGAACTGCCGCGCCGAAGACTTGCGTTACCGCGCCCATTCACTCCCCTGTCTCTTCGTGATACCGCGCGATAGTCGCGTCGGTGGGCGGGTAATACTTGCCCGGCGCCGCGCCCTCCGCCTCTATCAGCCCTTTGATGTACTCCTCCACCGCCTCGTGCTCCTCCACCCAGTCTATCACCTCCGCCGCGATGCGCTCCGGCACCACAACCACGCCGTCATCGTCCGCCACGATGAGGTCGCCCGGCCGCACCGCCACGCCGCCGCAGCCGATGGTCACATTCGCCTCAAACGGGTCGATCTCGTCCGCGCCGCCCATAGGCGTCCTGCCGCCCGCGAACACCTTCAGCCCGTAGTCGGCGACGATGGCCAGGTCGCGTATGGACGCGTCGGTAACCAGCCCGGCCGCGCCCCGCATCTTGAGCTGCAGCAGCTTGACGTCGCCTCCGATGGCGGCGTACTTCTTGCCCATCCCGTCAATCACCAGCACATCGCCCGGCTCGCACGACCCCATCGCCTGATACTCCGGCGAATCCGCGCCGCGGTGCGTCTCCTCGATAATGTCCTTGCGCGGCGGGATAAAGCGCAGCGTCTTCGCCCTGCCCACCAGCGGCTCGCCCGGCGTAAAGGCATGCACATCGCGCATAAAGCACGGCTCATAGCCCATCATCCGCACCGCGCTATACACCGTCGCCCCCGCCACCTTCTTGTACCGCTCGATAATCTCAGCCGTAATCGCCCCGTCAGCCATAACCAAACCTCGCTTGCTATGTATCTGCGCCGCGCAATCGTCCGCGGCGGGGGCAATTATAGCATTGCGGGAGCAGGCGTGCCTGGCTGACCGCGCATTTAGCGGCGCGGTGGCTGGTGAGGCAAGCGGGACGGGATGCGCCCGCATATCGCGTTGGGCTACCAGGGCAGGCTGTTATCTTGGTAACGCCCGTCGAATGCAAGCTGCCCGTCAAGATATAGGTTCACAGAATAATCCCAAAGTGGGTGGCCAATGTTGCCTAGATCTATCTGCAGTGGCTTGTTTGACGTGAGCGAAATATCCGGCCAACTGAATTGCTCCCGCATTTTTGTATCGGTAACGTAAACGTCGGCTTGAAATGGCCCCGGGGTTTCGGAAAATTCGTTGAAACGAAGAATTACCCGGGATCTGCTCAATTCGGCAGATTCCACATATGTCCAGCGCTTAAAGAATACGGACTTTCGGCTGTCTATTCTTATTTTATTGCGCCAGCGCATACGCGCGTTCTGAGGGAGTAGATAAAAGAAAGTTTCGTATTCGGCTTGGCTTCTGCACGCAATATACCGCAGCGCGCTAAGATCCAATTGACGTGGGACAACGACTTCGGCGTGTCTGTGGAAAATTATATTGCTCCTCTCTGACATAGGAAACGCAGCGTCATGATAGACGAGATCAAATGGCATCCGCTCTAGGCCTGCCACCCCGGAGAGAATATCGGGAGCAGGGTCAGTGGCAAGACTTCCTTCGGTAAAACGGACATCTATACGAGACAGAACCGCTTTTGAATCGAAGATGAAATAAATCGGCACAGGGCAGTGGGCGTTCAGCTGCCGATCCGGAGGGGGCCTAAATCCCTCATTGCGGTACTGCGTGGGCGTCCGCGGACGAAAGTACAGGCGCGCATAGTCCTTCCACTCGTCAGCGGTGTTGCCGATAATTTCAGGGCTTGCGTTATCTGTGGCCATTAGCCCACGAGCTTGGGCTTCGTTTCGACTTAGCAACGCGCCTTCCCTGAGAATTGATACCGCGTTTTGTATATCTGTGAAATGGAATAGATAGTCCGGCCACCAACGTCTAGCGCTGCCAAGCCACGCCTCGTTCTTCAGGCTGTCTATGAAGCGCGAGATTCTCCTGCTTTCAGATATAGGCCTTGGTTTCATACAAGCCTCGGATGTCTGATTTCAGTCGCGTCGTCAATCTGTATGCTCAGTTCTTTAAGGTATGAAGTCAGCAACAGCCCTATTGCGCGTTTTGTCAGCCGGGTGTCCCTGCTGGCTTGGCGTATAGGTTGCATATACGACAATTCGGCGAGCAGCGGCAACACATACTCCGAGTGCATGTCAAGCCCGCTTGGCATAATGTCCGGTATGCAGAGGCCTAGCCCCCTTATTTGTTGCCACAAGTCCAGCATCTGCTCTTTGTGCAAGAGAGCGTGAACGTCGTCGCTGTCTATTCGTATGCCGCCGCCCTCTTCGTCGCAGAATATCTCGGCTACAAAGCGGGCTTCGCCGTCCATAGTGGTGAACTGCCGCGTGGTTTTGACCACGCCGACCAAGTCGTCCCACACTTCGGTGAACGCCGACGATTGGGGCTGAGACCTAAGCCACTTCTTTGTAGCGTCGGGAACGCGGTGTTCGCGCACCGCTCCCGCCTTTGGATCGTGCATATGTATGAAAATTTCGATTGGTAGCGGCCTAAGATAATGCTCCATTCGGGGCTTGACCTGACTTTCCCAATCCAATTCCCCGTTGCCGCAGCCGAGCATCGGGAACGAAACGGACGCTATCCGCGCTTCCTGGTATATTCGGGCGAACTTTTGCAAGCCCGCTTCCAAGTACTCCGGCTTCGACGGGCTTCGCCAATGCTTTTTTGTGGGGAAGTTCAGCACCCACTTATTCGGCGTGGGGTATATCCACAGATTGCCGATGTCTATCAGTCCGCGCTCGCAGAGGCTCTGATACTCCGTGAACATTTCGGGGTAGATGCCCTTAAACTCTTTGGCGATGCCCTTGCCCATCACGCCAACTGTGTTGACCGTGTTCACCAATACCTTGCAAGGGCTGTCGAACAGACTGAAGTCAACATAGGTAATCATTTCGGCGCCTCCCGTCAAGAATTATTGCGCGTATGCGTGTTCTAAGTATAGTTCATCTGACACATACGCGCAAGTGTTCTTGCACGATTGGAATTCCCTCAAGCGTTGCATCCGCCTCGCATATGGCAAATATAGGGGATGCGCTAAGGCATTTCTAGCGAAAACGACGCGCGCTTTTCGGGCTTTACGCCCATCCCCCTACCACCCCCGACCCACCACCGCCATCCCCGGCGTCGCCATACGCAGGCTGTACACCGACGTATTCGCCGTGAAATACAGCGTGCGGTTGTCGACGCCGCCCCAGCCGCAGTTCGCGGGATACTCCGGCAGCTCTATCACGCCGAGTAGCGCCCCGTCCGGCGCGAATACCCAGCAGCCGCCGGGGCCAGTGCAGTACACGCGCCCCTCTATGTCCACCTTCATCCCGTCCGGCACGCCGTTGCCGTCGTCAGGCGAGGGCATATCCGCGAAATGCCTGACGCCCGTAACCGCGCCGTCCGCGTCCAGGTCATACGCCACTATGTACTGGCCGGGCCGCGTGTTGGACACATACAGCGTCCGCTCATCCGGCGAAAACGCTATGCCGTTGGGATACTCAAACGGCGCTACCAGCTCAACCTCGCCGTTAGGCGTAATGCGATTGACGCTGTTGAACTGCATATCCACATCGGCGGGATCCAGCCTATCCCTGCCGGGGTTCGTGAAGTACAGGCTGCCGTCCGACCTGCCCACAACGTCGTTTGGGCGGTTAAGCCGCTTGCCGCCCGACGTCTCGGCAATGGGCGTGTAGCCGCCGTCCGACTCCATCCGCGTTATGCGGCGATTGACCATCTCGCACACGACCACACGCCCCTGCGAATCCAAGGTCATCCCGTTGGCGTCGCCGCTGTTTTCGCGAATGATTTCGGGCTGCCCGCCGGGAACCAGCCGCAATATCTGCGCGCGCCGTATGTCCACGAACAGCAGGTAGCCGTCCGGATGCCACAGCGGCCCCTCCGTGAACACGAACCCCGTCGCCAAGCGCTCCGCTTGCGCCGATTCCACGATGCCGGACAGGTCGTTTGCCATTGTAGTTTCCCCCTAATGTCTGCGTAGCCGCGCGCCGATTGGGTTGCGCCGCTTATGCTTGTAAGCCGTAAGCGTGGCGATTTAGACGCGCGTGTATTTCACGATGCGCCGTCCGCCGCTGCCCTCGCCCGACGTGGGCTGCACAAAGTAGATGCTGCCCTCCGAATCGCCCGCCGCGCCGTGGCAGCTGCGATACTTGGCGTCCCCCCAGCGCGCCAGCAGCTCGCCGTCCGCGTTTAGCACGCTGAAGTAGCCGCCGTTATGCTCCGCCACATAGCAGACGCCGGCGGCGTCCTGCCACACCACCGCGGGACCTATCAGTTTCGTGGGCCACTGCGCCACGAACTCGCCGTCCTGCGTGAAAACCTGCACTCGGTCGTTTTCGCGGTCGGCGATAAGCACATTGCCGCGATTGTCAACGCAAGCGCCGTGCGGCAGCATAAACTCGCCATGCCCATCGCCCGGCTCGCCCCACGACTTGAGCAGCGCGCCGTCCGCGCCGAATCTGTGGACGCGCGCGTTGGCGTACCCGTCCGCGATGAATATGTCCCCCGACGGCGCCACCGCGATGCCCGCCGGCATATTGAACGGCTCCGCCCCGCGCGTAACCTGCGTGTAGCCGCTCGACCCGAAATCGGCGGGATCCGCGCCCGTGTCCGAGCGATAGCCCTTTTCGCCTATGGTCATCAGCAACTCGCCCTGCGGCGTGTATTTCAGCGCCTGCTGATCGTTTCTGTCCACAATCCAGATGTTGTCCCGCCCGTCGGCATATATCGCGTGGGGAAACGAAAAGCCCGTTTCGCCCCAGTCGTACAGGTAGTCGCCATGCTTGTCAAAGACGATAACGCCGCGATCCCCGCGATTGAACCCATATACCCTATCCTGCGAATCCACGGTCACCGCCGCCATTGGCGCATGCAAGCCGTCCGGCAGCCGCGCCCAGTCCTCGTTCACCTCATACCTGTAATCGCCGCTGCCCACTATCGCCGCCATTGCGCCCTCCTTATCAGTAGTCGTCGCCGCGCGAAACGCCTTGCCCGCCCTTGTTGCTGCTTGCTATTGCCCGTCATTGCCGCCGGGCTTGCACGCATCCATCACCGCGCGCGTCGAGTCAATCCCTGGCCTCGCCGCCACCACGCGCACGATTGCGATGTCCAGGCCTTGAGCGAGCCGCCGGAACTCCGCCGCCGCGCCCGCCGCGTTGCCGTAGTAGCCCACGCTCCGCAACAACGCCGGGGGGAACGCCTCCGCCACATCGTCCGCGCTTGCGCCGCGCCGCCGCATATCGTCAAGCGCCGCCAGCTCGTCCGCAAAGCCCATTCGCTCAAAGTGGGCGCGATAGCCCAATTGCCGCTCGCGCTCCGTGGGAACGCTTGCGCCCAGCGCGTAGCCCATAGTGGCTTTGGCGAATGCGCGGCGGGCGACGTCTTCGTCATCGTCAACGCACACGCGGATGTATTCGGCGAGCTTGACCTCGGACGGATCGCGCCCAGCGTCCGCCGCGCCCTTGTTGACTTGCTCGCGGCTCCACGCTATCTGCTCCGGGCTGCACCAGTTGAGACACGCGCCGTCCGCCATCTCGCCCGCGAGCCGCAGCATCCGCGGGCCCAGAGCGCCCAGATACACCGGCGTGCGCGGCGGCGGGCTTATGCCAAGCCGAGCCTCGCGCAATGTAAGCGTATCCCCCTCATAGTCCACCGCATCGCCGGCGACCAGCGGGCGTATCGTAGCGAGATAGTCGCGCATCAGCGCAAGCGTGGACAGGTTGGGCAGCCCAAGCGCGCGCCGCGCTCGCGGGCGATACGACCCGCCGGAGCCTATCCCCATAATAAAGCGCCCGCCGCTTATGTCGCTAACCGTGCCGCCCGCCATCGCAAACGCCATCGGCGTCCGATACATCACCGGCGAAACCGATATGCCAGTGGTCAAACCGCCGGGAACAACCTCAGCGCTCGCCGCCCACCGCCGCAGGCAGAGCTGATATGAATCAACGCCCGTTCCCTCCGGCGTCCATATGCTTGTGTAGCCCTGCGCCGCCGCCTCGCGCGATAGCGCCGCCTGCTCTTCCCACGACAGGTTGAGCGTAGCGTCCAGCCCAACGCCGATTTCCATTTCAACCTCCCTAGTGCGCCTATGCGCCCGCAAGCGGTGTGCGCCTATGCCCGCCGCCATTGCCGCGCTAGTGCCGCAAAAGCGGGATTGCAAGCAAACGCGCCGCGCCCGTCATGCTTTCGGATTATGACGGCATTATAGGCGGGCCTGTGATTGCTGACAAGCCGCCGCCGCGCGGTACTGCTGAGCGCGTTACGCGAGTAGCGCAGATAGGCAAGTATGCGGCAAGCGGGAGCGTCTTGATGCAATCGCCCCCGCTATGCCAAACCTAGCGTGTTCGTCATGCCGCCGCCAACCGCGCATCCGCCGCCCACTACTCCCGCGAGGGCAGCGCCACCGTCGCCGCGCCCGGCGTTGTCTTCTTGCCCTGGTGATCCTCAAGCCAGATGTCGCAGTCCACCAGGTTCTCGCCGTCCTGCGTGTACTTCTTGGTCACAACGCCCTTGCCGAACATCGGCGTGCCGGGAACGTCCATTCCGCGATACTGCGTAGTCAGCGACTTCAGCGTTCCCTCTTGCCCCATCCAGTCGGTCATCAGTTGCCCCAGCCACGCGCCTTTCAACGCGCCGTGCAGTATGACATCCGGCAGATTGTTGCCCTTGGCGTAGTTCAGATCGTAGTGTATCTGATAGTAGTCCCCCGACGCGCCCGCGTACTTGACGAGCTGCTGCGTCGTCGGGTCCTTCCTTATCGGAGTAACCTCATTGCCCTCTTGGACATCCTCGAAGTAAATCTGATCCGTCATCTTGGATTGCCTCCTCAGTTGTATGGGGATTGTTTGGGGTTATTTGGGGGATTGGATTATCCGAGGCTATGCGCGGCTACCCCGGCTTGCGGGCCGGATAGCCTAGATAGCCATAGCCTAGTCCGATGGCTGGTAGCTTATGCCCGTTGTGCGCTGCAGCGCCACGGTCTTGCCGAACTGGTTCACATACTTGGTCTCGCGCACGCTGAACAGCATATTGCCCAGCCGGCCGGGGCGCTCGAAAAGCTCAGCCAGCTTGGTCGTAACCGTGATGCGGTCGCCGGGACGCACGGGGCTGAAGTACTCCCACTGGCTGCCGCCGTCCAGGTTGGCGGAGTAGGGGCTTTTGTAAGCGGGCGCCGGGTTGGATATGAGCGAGCGCATAAACGTGGGCGGCGCGATAATGCCCCCGTAGCGCGACTCGCGCGCCGCCTCTTCGTCATTGAAGAGCGGGTTCGCGTCCCCAATCGCCTGCGCGAACTTGACTATCGCTCCCTTTTCCACATCATAAGTAACTGGCTCCGATTCCACGCCCACAGCGGCGCGCATCTCATCGGTGATAACCGATTCCTGCGTCATATCATCTGCTCCTCTTGACTGACTGCTTGGCTGCCGGCGGGCGCGAAACCCGCCTAGTTTTGCGACAGCCCGCATTGTATCCCTGTGTTATACCCAGGTATCCAAAATCTAGGCGAAAGTTTATGCCGTCAACGCCCAAGTGTCAAGCCCAAGCGCTAAGAAAGGCGCGCCGCAAGCCGTTTGACATACCCGCCGCCTATTCATATACTAGCCCAATACAATCAGGGACAATCGGGGCAATTCTGCGCCCGATCGGCCCCTTGCGATTGACCTTGAACTGACTGATAAGATTAACGCGGCAACCATATCGGCAAACACAAACAAGCGCCGCCCTTGCGTTGGGCTTGGCGCGCGCAGACCTATGGCAGACCTAATAAGGAGGCATGCAAATGACTAGCCAAACCCGCCAAGACGACATCGCGCTGATGGCGCACCTGCTGCGCCGCGCCGGTTTCGGCGCCACCCGCGACGAACTGGAGGCGTACGTCGACAAAGGCTACGAGGCGACCGTGGAAGAGCTGCTCAACCCCGAGGCGCAGCCCGAAGTGGACAGGCTCGACCTGCTGCGCTACCACCCGTGGTCGTGGAAACCCGGCACCATCCAAGGCACGGGCCACGCCACCTGGCTCTACCATATGGTCAATACCAAAGCGCCGCTGCAAGAGAAGATGGCGATCTTCTGGCACGGCATATTCGCCACCGGCGTATCCAAGGTCGACCACTGGGACGAAATCATAGACATGGTGGATATGCTGCGCGAAAAGGGAATGGGCAACTACAAAGACATCCTTATGGAAGTCGCCCAAAACCCCGCGATGATCTACTGGCTGGACAACAACGAAAACCACGCAGACGCGCCCAACGAAAACTGGGGCAGGGAACTGCTGGAGCTGTTCAGCATGGGCGTGGGCAACTACACCGAGCAGGACGTCTTCGAATGCTCCCGCGCGTTCACAGGCTGGACAATCACCCCCAAGCTGCCGCGCTTTCCTATGGGGCGCTTTGACTGGGCGTTTGAATACCGCGACGACGACCACGACGAGGGCGAAAAGTCGTTCCTCGGCTACACCGGCAACTTCAACGGCGAGGACATCATAGACATCATTTGTCAGCAGCCCGCCACATCGCGCTTTATCGCGCGCCACCTGTACAACTTCTTCGTGGCGGACGAGGCGCAAGTCCCCGCGTGGCAGCGCGTCGCGCCCGGCGATCCCGCCGCCATCCAGGCGCTCGCCGACGCCTTTACGCAATCCGGCTACGATATGCGCTCAGTCCTGCGAGCGCTGTTCAACTCCGACTTCTTCAAGAACGCGCGCTTTACCCGCATCAAAAGCCCGGTGGAAGTCGTGGTCAACACGCTGCGGTTCGTGGGCGGCCACGAATTCCCCGCGCCCGGCATCGGCAACCTCGGCAGGCAGATGGGCTATATGGGCCAAGAAGTGCTAAATCCGCCCAGCGTCGAGGGCTGGCACACCGGCCGCGAATGGATAAACAGCGGCTCCCTTATGCGCCGCATCAACTTCGTCGCCGACCTCGTGGGCGATACCTCGCTGCCCGGCGTCCAATCCATCGTCGCCAGGCTGCAAGACGCCGGCGCCCTGTCCCCCGACGCTTTCGTTGACGCCTGCGTCGACCTTATGGGCCCCATGGATCTCGCCGCCCAAACCCGCCAGGAACTCATAGACCACGCCGCCATAGATGGCGGCTTGAAATGGGCATCCCGCGAAGACGCCGAATTCTCCACAATGCGCGTCAGCGAAATGCTCCAACTCATCGTATCCCTCAGGGACTACCAGTACGCCTAACCTACGCGCATTAGGCGCGCCGCTGCGGGGAATTTTCGTCCAGCCTTTTGTCCATTCGGATAGATAAGACGGGCAAACTTCCCCGCAGCGAACAACTTGCAAGCAAGCAATCACAGAAAGCCAAACGCCAAATGCCCAACGCATGCAACGCGGTCAACAGGGGCGTCTATATCGCCGACAACCTCGCGTTCCTGCGCGCGCTCAACGACGAGTGCGTTGACCTTGTGTGCATTGACCCGCCATTCGCCAAAAACGAAACCTTCACCGGCGACCGCATACGGCCGCCGCTCGCCGACTCTGAGATAGCCATAGAGCGGCGATTGCTCGCAAACTGGGGCATAAGATCCGCGCAGGACGCCGACGCCAAAGGCATCACCTGGCCCGACGACATCGCACAGGGCGGCTACACCGACATCTGGTCATGGGAGGAGGACATTCACGAAGACTGGGTAGATAGCCTTGAGGCGGACTACCCATCCATACATAGCCTTATAGAAACCACGCGGCTTGTTCACAGCGACGATGTGGCGGCATACCTATGCTATATGGCGATACGGCTGATTGAAATCCACCGCGTCCTAAAGCCCACCGGCAGCCTATACCTGCACTGCGACCACACCGCCAATGGCTACCTGCGCCAGCTCATTGACGCCATATTCGGCAACCAAAATTTCTGCAACGAGATAGTCTGGTGCTATCGCGGATTGCCGTCAACCGCGAAAATATGGCAGCAGAAACACGACACCATCCTGTTCTACCGAAAGAGCGACGCCTACAACTTCAATGTCCTGAGGGGCGATCCCACTGAGGGTTCAATGCGAACATTTCGCGGCGCAATGAATCGCGGCTATAACCTGAATCGCTCTAAGCGGATGGTCACGGTATTTGACTGGGACAAGTACAGGGCGGCGGTTGACGCGGGAACTATCCCTAGCGACCTGCAGCCCAAGGAGTTCACGGGCGGCAATCCCCCGCTGAGAGACTGGTGGGAAGACATCCGAATACTCGGCGGCCCAAACAACCGCGAGCGCACCGGCTACCCCACCCAAAAGCCCATAGCGCTCGCCGAGCGCATCATCCAAGCAAGCACGAATGAGGGCGATATGGTCTTGGACTGCTTCGCCGGCTGCGCCTATGTTGGCGTGGCGGCTGAGCGGCTTAACCGCCGCTGGGTAGCCTGCGACTTCAACCCGCGCGCGTGGACGGTGTTCAAGCGCCAGTTCAGCAAGCCCTCCCTAGCCGTGCTTGACTGCGAAGACGAAATCACCGGCCAGGCGGCGCTTTCGCTGGACAACACCGTCACCGTTCACGGCCCCGACGACCTGCCAACCCGCGCCACGCCCGTCGCCGAGACATCCCCCCAAGCATTCGCCCTGCCTGAGCGCGAGTTCAAAGTCCCCGCAAGCGACATCCCCAACCGCGTTATGCTCGAGACGCTGCTGGAGTGGTCGGGCTACAAGGCGTGGTGCTGCGGCTTCGCCAATCGCCGCCCGGACGGCAGCATAGTCAAGACAATCAACAACTTCCATCTTGACCACATTGACCCTAAATCCAAGCGCGGCTCAAACCAGATATGGAATCGCGCGCCGCTCTGCCCCACGCACAACATCCGCAAGGGCAACCAGCGCATCCACCTAGCCGACTACCGCATTCAGATAGCCGACGCCGGCGAGATGCTGGTGGACACGACTAGGGATCTAGTGGACTTGGCGGAAATGGAAGAAAAAGCCCACCGCTTTCATATGGAGTATCTGATGGCGCGCGGCTACCAGCCGACTATGGGCATTTCGGCCGCCCCTCTCGCGCGATAGCGGCGGATAAATTCAATTCAATGTATAATGCAATCTCAAAGTTCGTAAAATAACTCTCGCAGAGATTTACAGAGATAAAAGAGGGCAGGAAAGGAGCGAACCAATGACAACCGCGCAGAAAGATCCGGTGGTGGTAGTCGTCCAGCTTTCGGGCGGCAACGACTACCTCAACACAATCATCCCCTACAACGACGAACTCTACTACGACAATCGCCCCACGGTCGGCATACCCCAAGAGCAGGTGCTGCATCTTGACGACAACATCGGCTTGCACCCGCAGATGGCGCCCATCCGCGATATGTACAAGCAGGGCAACGTCGCCATCATCAACGGCGTGGGCTACGCGAACTCCCCGCGCTCTCACTTCCGCTCTATGGACATCTGGCACACCTGCGAGCCGGACGACGTCGGCACTGAGGGCTGGCTCGGCAAGGTGATCCGCGAAATCGATCCCAACAAAGAGAACGTGGTCACCGGCGTCAGCTTTGGCCCCAGCATGTTCCGCGCTATGGCAGTGCCCGGCGTCCCCGTCGCCTGCGTGGAAGACCTCAACAACTACGGCCTTATGCCCGGCATCAGCGCCGATGAGCAGCGCCAAAAAATCCTGAACCGATTCTCGCGTCTCTATGGCCAAGCCATCGGCAGAGGCCCCGTTATGGACTTCCTGGGCCAAACCGGCCTAGACGCCTTGCAGGGCGCGGACATCCTCAAAGTCGCCCCGGAGCGCTACTCCTCATCCGTTGAGTACGCCGACACCACCCTCGCCAAAAAGCTCAAGGGCGTCGCCCAAGTTCACCTCGCCGGACTGGGAACGCGCGTGTTCTACTGCGACCACGGCAGCTTCGACTCCCACGCCGGCCAGCCCAATATGCTGTCAGCGCTCTGGGACGACCTGTCCACCGCCGTCAGCGACTTCTTCGACGACCTGCGCGAACACGACGCCGCCGACAATGTGATAATGCTGATGTTCTCCGAGTTCGGCCGCCGCACCCACGACAACGGCTCCGGCACCGACCACGGCGCCGCGGGCGGCGTGTTTGTCATCGGCGACCAGGTCAACGGCGGCCAGTACAACGACTACCCCTCGCTGCGTCCCGAAGACCTGGAGCAGGGCGACGTTGTCCCCAGCATGGACTTCCGCAGCGTCTATTCCACCATCGTGGAAGACTGGATGAAGATGGACGCCAAGCCCATCGTGGGCGGCGACTTCGAAAAGGCGGGCTTTATCGCCAACTAGCCCTTATCCCTATCATCCCTATCCCTGCCAAACGCCGCGCCGCCGGCGGGCTTGACGCGAACTAGCGCGAAACCCGCCGGCTCCGCTCCATTGACAAAGAAAGAGGCAAGACTATGCTCACCACCGTAGCGGCAGGCCGCACATTTGACTTCAGCCACGCCGTCGGCGGACTCTATATGCCCCAGCCCATCGGCGTCGCCGTGGGCGAGGACGATACGGTCTACGTCCTCAGCCGCCAGTACGAACAGATACTGGATGTGCCGTGGAACAAAGCCGCCACATTCGCCCAAGTCAATATGTTCAGCGTCCCCGACGAACCCCGCGAAGAAGAGTTTCTAGGCAAAATAAGCAAGTACGGCGACGCCGAGGGCGAACTAATTTGGCCCGCCGGCGTAGCCCTAGACTCGCAAGGCAACCTATACATCACCGACGAGTGGATGAACCGCGTCAGCGTATTCGGCAAAGACGGCGAGCTGATAAGCGTCTGGGGCGACGCCGGCGATGGCGACGGCGAATTCAACCGCCCGTCCGGCATTGCAATCAACGCCGACGACGACATCTACGTCGTGGACAGCCTAAACCACCGCGTCCAAAAATTCAGCGCCGACGGCGAGTACATCGCCCAATTCGGCGGCTTTGGCGCGGCCGACGGCGAGTTCAACTCCCCTTGGGGCGCCGCCTGCGACGCCGGCGGCTGCGTGTACGTCGCCGACCACAAAAACCACCGCGTCCAAAAGTTCAACGCGGACGGCGAGTATATCGCGCAGTTCGGCAGCCAAGGCAAGGGCAGGGGCCAGCTCACCCGCCCCAGCGACGTCGCCGTGGACCCTGATGGCGATGTGTACGTCTGCGATTGGGGCAACAACCGCGTACAGGTATTCGCGCGCGACGGCAAATTCATCGCCAGCCTAATCGGGGACGCCCAGCAACTCGCCAAGTGGCACCAAGAGCAGGTGGACGCCAACGCCGACGTCATCAAGGCGCGCCGCCGCGTGTACTCTCTCGAACCCGAATGGCGTTTCGCTATGCCCACATCAGTGGCGTTTGACGTCGCCAAATCCCGCCTAATGGTAGCCGACACCCAGCGCGGCCGCCTGCAAATATACAGCAAAGTCGGCAACTATATGGAGCCGCAATTCAACCTATAACCCGCGCTCATTGGCGGGCGCAAGGCATATACGTAGGACGCATACCGCATCCCATATCAGCCAATCGCCCGCCAACCCAGCCCACTCTCGCCACACGCTTGGCGCATACATCTAGCAGAAACGGCGCATCCCCATGACAACGCAAACCCGCTCCCGCCCCAACATAATCATCTGCCTTGTGGACGACCTAGGTTTCTCAGACCTCGGCTCCTACGGCTCAAGCCTGCTCACCCGCAACATAGACAGGCTCGCCGAAAATGGCTTGCGCTGCACGCAGATGTACAACTCCGCCCGCTGCTGCCCCTCGCGCGCCGCGCTGCTCACCGGCTTGTATCCCCACCAAGCCGGCGTCGGCCACATGACGCAGGACTACGGCTACGATAGCTACCAGGGCTACCTCAACGACAAGTGCGTCACAATCGCCGAAGTGCTGCGAACCGCCGGCTATCGCACGCTGATGTCCGGCAAGTGGCATGTGGGCGGCAACTACCACCCGCCCGCGCCCGAATACGGCTGGCCCACCGGCGCGAGCGGCTATCCCACGCCCCGCCAGCGCGGATTCGACCGCTTTTTCGGCATATGGGGCGGCTATACCTCGTTCTTCAACCCCGACTCGCTTGGGCTTGACGACGAACCCATCAAAGCCGAAACTACCGACTTCTATCTCACAGACGAGATAACCAACCACGCCATTCAAATGATTGACGAGGGCGCCGACTCCGACAACCCGTTCTTCCTATACCTAGCCTACACCGCGCCCCACTGGCCGCTGCATGCCTTGGAAGAGGACATAGCCAAATACGAAGGCGCTTTTCGCCAGGGCTGGGATGCTGAGCGAACGTCCCGTCATGAACAACAAAAAGCGCTGGGCTTGCTGGACGAAAAGTGGCAAATCGCCGCCCGCGACGAAGACGCGCCCGCGTGGGAAGACGCGCCGCACAAAGACTGGGAAGACCTGCGTATGGCGGTATATGCCGCGCAGGTTGACCGCGTTGACCAGGGCATCGGCAGGATTATGGACAGGCTGCGCGAAACCGGCGAATACGACAACACCCTGTTCGTATTCCTATCCGACAACGGCGGCTGCTCCGAACTCTTCTACGAAGACGACGCGCTCCCCGCGCCCAGCGTCTATTCGGTCAAGACCGTTGACGGCAGGCAGGTGTTCACCGGCAACGCGCCCCGCCTCAGGCCCGGCCCCGACGACACCTTTATGAGCTACGACCTCCCCTGGGCGAACGTAAGCAACGCGCCATTTCGCCTGTTCAAGAGCTGGATTCACGAGGGCGGCATATCCACCCCGTTCATCATCCACTGGCCCAATATGATTAAGCAGGGCGGCATAAACCACAGCCCGATGTACATCACCGACATCACCGCAACCTGCATTGACGCCGCCGGCGCATCCTATCCCGCCGAATACGACGGCAGGCAAATCACCCCCATTGAGGGCGAAAGCTTTATGCCCATAATGCAAGGCGGCGATTGGACGCGCCAAAAGCCCATCTTTTGGGAACACGAGGGCAATCGCGCCGTCCGCATCGGCGAATGGAAACTGGTAGCCGAACACAATCAGCCGTGGGAACTCTTCAACATGACCGAAGACCGCACTGAGCTAAACGACCTTGTAGAGGGCGAGCGCGAGCGCGCGCGGCAAATGACCCGCCTCTACGACGAATGGGCGGCGCGCTGCCAGGTAGTCCCCTGGCCCGCCAACCCCCGTGTCAGCCTCAGACACCGCCTCACCCGCGGCAAACACGACTACATAGCCTAGCGCATTACATAGCCCGCCGCGGCGCAAGCGAACCGTCGCCGCCGTTTATCCGTCGGCTATCCGAACCGCTTGCGCCGCCACGTCTTGGCTATGCCAACCGCCCGCCTACACCTACGCCTTGGCTATGCCAACCGCCGCGCCTACTCCAATGCCTCCGCTATCCGAACCTCATCCCCTATCTCTATCCGCATCATATCGCGCCCAACAACAACCCTCCCCCTGTAAGCCGCGCGCGTCCCCTCCAATATCTCCTCATCCGCCCCAGCCGGCGGTATCACATGCGAATACACCGCCAGCCCCGGGTTGATCCGGCTGAATATCTCCCCTGCCTGCTCCGGCGTGGTATGATGCGCGATAACCTGCCGCCTGTGATGATCCGTCATCCGCCTTTGCATTGCCAGAAACGCTTGCGGCGCGATGATTTCGTGTATCAGCAAATCCGCCCCCCGCGCGTGTTTCACCAGATTGTCGCACGGCCGCGTATCCCCCGACAGAACCACAACCTTGCCCTCATACTCCACCCGATAGCCGAAAGCCGGCGTCACCGGATAATGATCCACGTCAAACGCGCGTATCGTCACGCCGCCCTCGCTATGCGCGAACCCCTCAGCAATGTCTTGCGCCTCAAAGTCTATCCCCGACTGCGGCAGCCGCTCGTCCAAATCCCGCCTGATGTGAATATCCGCCTTAAACGCCTGCTCCAGATGCGCCATCATATCGCCGCTGCCCGCAGGCCCCCACACCCGAAACGGCGTCTTGCGCCCCATAACCCAACCCGTCAGCCACAAATCCGGTATCCCAACCAGATGATCCGAGTGCAGATGCGTCAGAAACAGCCTGTCCAAATGCGTATAGTCAATCCCCAACTGAAACAGCCGCTGTATCGCGCCGCGCCCGCAATCCACCAGCAGCCGCGCATCCCCCGCCTCTATCAGCGTGCTCATCCCAAACCGCTCCATCCCCGGCGACGGCGAGCTTGTCCCCAACAGCGTTACCCTGAAATCGGCAGTCATATGGCTACCCTCCCTGAGTTCGTCTATGCGTCGTCAATTTCCCCCAATCATACACCACTTCCTTAACCCAAAAGTTTTTTGGTTACTTTTTTCCAAAAAAGTAACATCCCGCTTTCCCAGTCCCATACGCCTTGCATTTGACAGACGCCCCGCCAGTTTATACACTCAGAGAATACAATACCCGCCGACGCCCGCCTTGCGTCGGCGCACTCTGCAATCAGGAGATACTACTATGGCTGACAGGCCGAACATCGTGTTCATTATGAGCGACCAGCAGCGCTACGACACCCTCGCTTGCTACGGCGCGGACTATATGAACGTCCCCAACCTAAACGCGCTCGCGGACCGCAGTTTCGTATTCCGCAACGCCTACGTAGCCCAGCCCGTATGCACGCCCGCCCGCGCCACAATCATGACTGGGCTATACCCCCACGCCGCCGGCCCTATCGTCAACAAGATCCACCTGCCCTCCGATACCCCCGTCATCGCCGAAATGATCGACGACGAATACTTCAAGGGCTATATGGGCAAGTGGCATCTAGGCAACGACGTCGCGCGGCAGCACGGCTTTGACGTCTGGCGCCCCACTGAGGATATGCACCGCGAGGCATACACCCGCCCCGAACTGCGCTACGAAATGACGCCCTACCACCGGCATCTAGCCGACAGCGGCTATGAGCCGGACGCCTCGCACTCCGACGGCGTACAGGTATTCTCAGCCGACGCCCGACAAGACCTGCCCGAAGAGCATCAGATGGCGTCCTGGCTGGGCGACCAAGCCGCCGACTTCATTGATGCGAACAAAGACCGCCCATTCGTGCTGTATGTCAGCACATTCGAGCCGCATTCCCCCTATCACGGCCCCTTTATGGATATGTACGACCCCGCCGAAATCCCCGTAGGCGAGGCATTCCTGCAGCTGCCGGACGGCGCGTCCAGGGTCAACCGCGTGCGCGCCAACTACTTTATGCAATTCATGCTGGAGGGCAAGAGCCACGCCGACGACGACTACATGACCCGCTACGCCGCCGCCCGCGAAGACGTCACCACAGAGCAAGGCTGGCGAACCCTCCGCGCCCACTACCTCGCCAACATCACCCTCGTTGACAATATGGTCGGCAGAATAACCGCCGCCCTGGAAGACGCCGGCGTCGCCGACAACACCGTCGTGGTGTTCACAAGCGAACACGGCGATATGATGGGCGACCACGGCATGCTGGAAAAGCGCTCTTTCTACGAAGAGGCGTCGCGCGTCCCCCTGCTGATGTGCGTCCCCTGGCTGTCCAAAGAGCAGACCATCCTTGAGGGCAGCGTCGGCCACATAGACCTTGTGCCGACCCTAATGGATCTCACCGGCAACGCCATCCCCGACTCGCTGCAGGGCAAAAGCCTTGTCCCCGTACTCAAAGGCGAGCGCTCGCTTGACCACGATGTCTTTGTGCAGTGGAACGGCACAAGCGACGAACTCCCCGACAGGTTCTTGGGCAGCGGCGACATCAACCGCATGCTCACCCTGCCTTGGCGCTCCGTCATAACCCCCGACCGCTGGAAACTCAACCTGTGCGCCGGCGACCAGTGCGAGCTGTTCGACCTAAACAGCGACCCATACGAAACCAACAACCTCTACAACGATCCCGCCCAGCGTGATAGGATCATAGATATGGCGGCGCGCATCCGCATCTGGCAGCACGAGACCGACGACGACGCGCCGCTGCCAAGCGTCTAGCCGCGCGTCAAGCGCGATGCGATAAGGAGGCAGGGCTATGATAAAGACCATCGTCAACATACTGCTCTTCATAGTGGCCGGAGCTCTGTTCTTCATCGGGCTTGGGCTGGGCTTGCAGTTCAACCCCACGATAGGCACCGTCCTGTGGATCGCCGCGGGCGTCATAGTCGTGCTGAACGTGCTGTGGATGAACCGCCGCCCTAAGCAAGGCTAAGCCCGCGCCGCGCCAAAACCGATAGCCCGCAACTGCCTGTTCGCGGTTGCGGGCTTGGAGTTAGGCGTAGATTACGATGATTGGGATGCGCCCCGGATCTGCGCCACGCATTCCCGCTTGGCGCAATGGCATTAGCCGCGCTAAACCGGCCGCCGATTCCACTTGGCATAACACAACAACGCAAACCGAACAGAAAGCGATGGCGCACAGGAAACTATGTCATACGAATTCATCAAGCTAGACAAGTCAGAGCGCATAGCCACCCTAACGCTAAACCGCCCCGCCAAGATGAACGCGCTCAGCGGCGAACTGCTGGCGGAATTCACTCAAGCGCTGGACGACGTCCACAACGACCACGACATCAACGTCCTGATACTCACCGGAGCCGGCAAAGCGTTTTCGGCCGGCTACGACATATCCCCCGGCCAGCCCCAGGCGGACGCGCCCGCAACCGCGTTCTGGGACGCCAAGCATCAGCCCGCCCGCGCCCTAATGAAACTCTGGCATCTGCGCCAGCCCACCATAGCCGCCGTCAACGGCCACGCGCTCGCCGCCGGCAATGTGCTTGCCATGACCGCCGACATCGTCATCGCCTCCGAAGACGCCGTGTTCGGCGAACCCGAAATCCGCTTTGTGGCGCACTCCCCCGCCATTATGCTGCCCTTTATGATACCCCTGCGCCACCTGCACTGGCTCTACCTCACCGGCGATACCATAGACGCGCGCGCCGCCGAAAAGTGGAATATGGTCAACTGGGTAGTCCCCGCCGCCGACCTGATGGCGGACGCGCGCAAGGCGGCTGCCCGCATCGCCAACGTCCCCCCATACGCCGCCCAAATGATGAAACGCAGCATCAAAGCCACCTACGAAAAGATGGGCTTTTCCGAGGCGTTTGAGCATCATCTCTTGCTGCGTATGGTAGAGGCGATGCAGCCCGACGTCCCCGAAAAGAACGCGCTGGACGCCATCCGCCAAGAGCAAGGCATGCGCGCCTTCCTAGACGCCCGCGACGCCCCGTTTCGCTAACCGCCCGGCCCGGCTTGCCGCTTAATTGCTTATCAGACAAGGGCTTGACACAAGGCGAGTTTGCCCCGTGCGCTAACCCTGCGGCGCAACATCCCCATCCTGCGCCGTAATGCGAATATGCAGCTCGTCCAGGTGGCTTTGCTCCACCACATTCGGCGCCTCAAACAGCGGGTCAAACCCGCTCTGCGTCTTGGGAAACGCTATCACATCGCGGATATTGTCCCTGCCCGTCAGAACCATCAGCAGCCTGTCTATGCCCGGCGCTATCCCCCCGTGCGGCGGCGTCCCGTACTCAAACGCCGTCAGCAGCTGGTCAAACCGCTCCGCCACCTGCTCTTTCGTGTAGCCCAGTACGCCGAACACCCGCTCCTGCAGCTCCCGGTTGTGGATGCGGATGCTCCCGCTCGCCAGCTCCTCCCCGTTTGCCACCAGGTCGTACAGCCGCCCGATAACCCTGCCCGGATCGCTCTCAATGTACTGCTCATGCCCGTCTTTGGGCATAGAGAAAGCATGGTGCATCGCATCCCAGCGTCCGGCGTCTTCGTTCCACTCAAACAGCGGGAAATCGGTAACGAATGCGAATGCGATAAGGTTCGGGTCGGCTAGGCTAAGGCGCCGCCCCATCTCATTGCGTAGCGCGCTGAGCGCCTGGTTGGTCGTCTTCGCCGGCCCCGCCACAATCAGCATCATATCGCCCGGCTGCGCCTCAGTGGCGTGCGCGATTGCCTGCACCTGCTCCACGCTCAGAAACCGCGCCGCCGCCGAGCGTATCCCGTCCGGCGTCAGATCCGCGATGTCCCCCTCGCCCGTCAGCGCTATCGTAACCAGCCCCTGCGCGCCGTTTGCCCTGGCGAACCCTATCAGCTCGTCCGTCTGCCGCCGCGAGTACGCCGCGCAGCCCGGCGCGCTAAATCCCTTGACGATGCCCCCGCCCGCTATCGCCGCCGTGAACACTCGAAAGTCGCTGCCCGCCGCGATGTCCGACAGATCCGCCATATCCAGGTCAAACCGCAAGTCCGGCTTGTCGCTGCCGTAGCTCGCCATTGCCTCCGCGTAAGTCATCCGCGGGAACGGGCGCAATATCCACTTTTCGGGAAACAGCGTTTCCACTAGCTTGGTATAGAGTTCCTCTATCAGGTTCAGAACGTCATCCTCTTCCACGAAACTCATTTCCAAGTCCAGCTGCGTATGCTCCGGCTGCCTGTCGGCGCGCGGATCCTCGTCGCGAAAACAGCGCGCTATCTGAAAATACTTCTCGATGCCCGCCGCCATAAGCAACTGCTTGAGCTGCTGCGGCGACTGCGGCAGCGCGTAAAACCTGCCCGGATACAGGCGGCTCGGCACAAGATAATCCCGCGCCCCCTCAGGCGTGCTTTTGATGAGTATCGGCGTCTCGACCTCTATGAACCCGCGCTCCCCCAAAAAATCGCGGATGTAGCGCACGACCTCATGCCGCATTATGATAGTATCCCGCATAGATTGGCGGCGCAGATCCAGAAAGCGATACTTCATGCGGATGAGCTCATCCACCTCGCTCTCGTCGTTGATATAGAACGGCGGCGTCTTGGATTCGTTAAGAACCCTGAGCTGCTCCGCCGCAACCTCTATCGCGCCGGTTGCGATGTTCGGGTTCTGCGTCCCCTCCGGCCGCGCCGCAACCCTGCCCGTAACCTGCGCCACCCACTCGTTGCGTAGCGATTCGGCGAGCGCGTGCGTATCCGGCGCGTTATCCGGATTGAACACAACCTGCACAACCCCCTCGCGGTCGCGCAAGTCTATAAAGATAAGCCCGCCATGGTCGCGCCGCCGGTGAACCCACCCCGCCAGCGTAACCGATTTGCCGATATGCTCAGCCCGAACATCGCCGCAGTTGATTGTTTTAAGCAAGACTGCCTGCCCCCTTTGCAAATGCCGTCGTGTATAAGAGATTATACAGCGTTGGGGCGCAAGGGGTTAGCGTTTGCCCGACAATGGCCACGAACACCCGTCAGCGTTTGGCGTCAACCTGCCCCATAAGGGCGCGCGACTGCCCACGGCGCAAGCCCGCGCAAAGCGGCAATCGGAACGGGATGGGCAGGGAAATGAAATGTACGCTACTCCGCCCGCTACCCCGTAACCCCGTAGCCCCGCTTCTTCACCGTCAGATGCACGAAAGACTCCGTGTGGTGAATCCCCTCAAACGTCCCCAGCTTGGTGGACAGGAATGTGGCAAGCGCCTCAGGCGAGGGCAGCGTCAGCGAGCAGATTATGTCGAAAGGCCCTGTGGTAATGGACACCCACGTCGTCTCTTCCATAGACGCGAGCTTATCCGCGATGGCGTCGGTCTGATCCAGATCGGTCTCAATCCCGATAAGCGCCTCGAAGCTTGCGCCCATCTTCTGCGGATTGGTAACCGCCGCTATGAAGATGTACTCTTCGTCTATCAGCCGCTTCAGGCGCCGCCGCACGGTGCCCTCGCTCACGCCCGCCACGCGCGCTATGCCCGCGTTGGATGCCCGGCCATTCTGCCGTAGGGTTGCGATTATCTTGGCGTCTAGTTCGTCCATATCACGATTTTCTTCACATTTGGTTAGGTTTGATGCGATAAATCGCCTTTATTGCATTTTACTTAGGAATTGATAGCCTGTCAACGGCAATCTTAGCGAATTTAGCCTTAAAACCGCCTTATCGCCAGCCAAAGCGCCAGCCCCAACGCGATTAGCAGATACGGCAGCGGCAACACGACCAGTACCGCCTGCGATCCGGCCACCGCCGTTATCGCCCCAATTAACATTGAGCTGCCGCTGATAACCTTGAGCGTAGTCCCCCGCTTGCGGTTGACGGCAAGGCTAATCGCCTCCCCCGTAGCGAACCCGATAGCCACTATCACCGCCATATTCAAGTAGGGCAGCAGCAGGTTGAAGATAGGAATGCCTAGCAACCCCAGATTGATGGAGTAGCGAGCCGCGAATGTGTACGCTATGCCCAAAACGAAAGCCGTAATCACCCCCGCCGCGATAGCCCGCAAAACATATGTGAACGGCACATCGTAAGTAGGCACCTTGTTCACCTTAGCGCAATCCGGGCAACGCATCCCCACCGGCGCATGCACAAGGCAATCCGGGCATATCGGCGTATCGCACCTGCCGCAGCGAATGTTCGTTTCGCGCTTTGAATGTCTAGCGCAATACCGCGTCTGAACCATCCTCAGAAGTCTCCCCCGGATTCGGCCCCCGTATGCTACTTAGGCGCCCGCTCCGTCCATTCGGCGCGCCTTGCCACATCCCTATCCCAAAGTATGCGGCACATCAATACGCGCGGCAGCGATTGTTCGCTACTCGGCATTTCCCAATTCGCCGTAAGCCGTTTCGCCACCAGCAATACACCGATGATAGCACACATCCAAACTATCGCGGGATCCCGCCCCAGCGCAAACGCCGCGATGGGCAACGCTATCATAGCGATTAGCGTCAGCAGCCCTGTGTCTTTTAGCAGCAGCCGCCCCAGCGCCACCATCAGCGCGCCGCATATCAGCGCCTCCCACCAGAGCGCGAATGCCAGCACGACTCCGCCCGCCGCGCCCACGCCGCGCCCGCCCGTGAACCGGATGAACGGCGACCAGTTATGCCCGGCGACCGCCGCCAACCCCACCGCCGCCTGCGCCGCCGTCGGAGCGTCCAGCCCCCGCGCCAGCAACACCGGCAGCGCCCCCTTGCCGAACATATCAAACGCGCCTATCGCCACGCCACGAACCTTGCCGATATGTATCACCGCGTTGGACGCGCCCACATTGCCCGACCCGTACTCGCGTATGTCTATCCCCGACGCCAGCCGCGCCACAAGATACGCCGTCGGTATTCCCCCCCACAGATACGCGGCTGCAACCGCTAAGACGACCGGCAACGCATCGGCGAACGTCATCGCGCCGCCGCCGCCGCCCGCAGGCTTTGCAGCGCTTGCACGCTTGACATAGGCGGCCCCGCGCTGCCCGGCTCCGGCTCCCCCGGATTGCCTAGCGAGTGATAATCGCTGCCCCCGCACGGCACAAGCCCGAACTCGTCCGCCAGCTCGCGCAGCATATTCACCTGGTCGGCGGTATAATCCCCGTAATACACCTCCATCCCCACAATGCCCGCCGCCTTCAGGCTTGCCAAAATCTTGGTGAGCGAGGGTATGCCCGATCGGCCGGACTTGGACGCCGAGTAAGTGGGATGCGCTATCACCGGCAGCGCCCCATGCTCTATAAGCAGCCGAACCGCATCCTCAGGCGTAAGCTTGGGCCTCTCAGCGTAAGCCGGCCCATTGCGCCCGATATACTTGTCAAAGGCGTCTTTGGAATACCGCACATAGCCGCCCTCCACCAGCGCCTGCGCGATGTGCGGCCTGCCTATGGAGGCGTCCCCCGCTATCTCTTGCACGCGCTCCCAAGATATGCCCACGCCCATATCGTTCAGATTGCGAACCATCCGCCGCCCCCTGTTAAGCCGCCCCTCGCGGAACTCTTCCAGGATGCTCTGCAGCGACTCGTCGTAATGATCGACGAAATATCCAAGGATATGAATCTCGCCGCCCGGCACGTCCGTACTCAGCTCAATGCCGGGAATGATAGTCAGATCCGGATGCCGCTCGGCGGCTCGCATCGCCTCCGGCAGCCCGTTGGTAGTGTCATGATCGCTCACCGATATGACGCGCAGCCCGCGCTCAGCGCACAGATCCACAATCTCAGTCGGCGTCAGCGTCCCGTCCGAATGCGTGGTATGCAGATGCAGATCAACCTCAATTGAATGCGCGTATCGCGCCGCTTGCGTTTCTTGCTTGGTAGTCATATTGACTATGCCCTATGCCTTATGCCTTATGCCCTGTTCACCCGTTCATCCCATCCATACGGGAGAGAAGTATATGAGAGTATTGGAAATAAAAGACCGCCCCCGCCCGCTTTTGTGAGCGAGCGAAAGGCGGCCCTTGCCGTTTGCTTGTAATTTGCCCCTGTATTTCGCAAGGCTAAATCCGCAAGGCTATCGCGCGTACTCTATTGAGCGGGATTCGCGGATAACCGTAACCTTGATTTGCCCCGGATACACCAGGTTCGCCTCGATATTCTTCACGATGTCGTGCGCCATCTTAGCGGCGGTGGCGTCGTCAACCGACTGCGGCTTGACCATAACGCGCACTTCGCGCCCCGCCTGAATGGCGTAGCACTTCTCCACGCCGTCAAACGCGCTCGCCACCTCTTCCAGCGCCTCCAGCCGCTTGATGTAGTTTTCGGCGGTGTCCTTGCGGGACCCCGGCCGCGCCGCGCTGATGGCGTCCGCCGCCGCCACCACAAACGCCTCCGTGCTGCTCATAAAGTCGTCGTGATGCTCGGCTATGCACACGCACACCGCCTTGGCGACGCTGTGCCGCGCCGCAACCTCAGCGCCGATCTCGGCGTGCGGCCCCTCTACCTCATGCGTCAGCGCCTTGCCCAGGTCATGCAGCAGCCCGCCAACACGCGAGATCTTCACATTCGCGCCTATCTCAGACGCGATCATTCCGGCGAGATGCGCCACCTCTATGCTGTGCTGCAGCACATTTTCGCCGTAGCTATATCGGTACTTCAGCCGCCCCAGCAGGGTTATCACTTCGGGATGCAGCCCGCGAACCCCCACCTCCATTGCGGCGTCCTCGCCCGACTTCCATATGGTATCGCTCACATCCTTTTCGGAGCGATCCACCATCTCTTCTATGCGCGCCGGATGGATCCTGCCGTCCGCCACGAGGCTTGACACCGCCCGCCGCGCCACCTCGCGGCGCACCGGGTCAAAGCAGGACAGCGTCACCGCCTCCGGCGTATCGTCGATAATCAGATCCACGCCCGTCGCTTTCTCGATTGCGCGAATGTTGCGCCCTTCACGGCCTATTAGGCGACCCTTCATGTCGTCGCTTGGGAGTTGCACTGTGGTTATGGTGGCTTCGGAAACTACGTCGGCTGCGAACCTGTGGATGGCTTGCGCGAGGATATTGCGCGCCTTGTCGTTGGCGTCAAACCGCGCCTGCTCTTCCATATCGCGGTAGCGCACCGCGAGGTCGTGCTGAATATCCTGCTCGGCAGAATGAAACAGCTCCGCCCGCGCGTCGTCCAGCGTCAGCTCGCAGATCTCTTCCAGCTTGCGGAGCTGCTCTTGCCGCATCTCTTCGGCTTGCCGCTCGCGCTGCCGCTTGACCTCCTCAATCTGCTGCCGCCGCTTATCCATCAGATCGTTGAGCGAGCGCTCCTGCGCTTCAGACTTGGACTCGCGATCGGTCAGCCGCTTTTCGCGCCGTTCCAGGTTATTCGCGCGCCGCTCCACGTTCTCTTGCCGGTTGGAAATGCGCCGCTCAGTTCGCTGAATCTCCGCCCGCCGCTCGCGCACCTCCGACTCGGCGTCCGCGCGAAACTTCAGCGCCTCCTCCTTGCCCTCGAGGATCATCGCCCGCTTTTGGTCCGCGGCATCCTCAATAAGCTGCTCCGCCTCCGACCTTGCCGCGGCGTAGCTTTTGCTTTGCAGCAGGCCTCTTCCGTAGTAGCCACCAATAGCGCCTATGCCTAGGCCGATCAGGACGGCGAGTATCGCATAAATAGCGATTTCCATAGACTCACCCTCCTTATCAAAAATTAGTTCACAGATAGCCTAACGGCAATCCATGCCTCCCGTTGACATACTATTAGATAACGAGTATCAATGTCAAGGCGGATGCGGTTACTCGCCCCCAACATTGAAATCCGCCCGCCACAATTCCCCCGCATATATCCGATCTATACCCGTTCTTGACCCCTGACGCACCCCATTTCACTAAACCCGCTCTAAACCCCATCACCCAAAAGATTTTGGTTACCTTTTTGCAAAAAGGTAACATCCCCCGCCTAGGCATCTAATCCCCCGCCTTGACCCCACGCCCCCACGCGCATACACTTCCCCCCATCACTTCGCGCATACCCCCACACACTAAGGCGCAATCCCCCACATGACCCTCTTCACCGACCTATACGAACTCACCATGGCGCAAGCCTACTGGCAAGCAGGCGTAACCCGCCCCGCGCGCTTCAGCCTATTCGTCCGCCGCATGCCCTCCGAGCGCGGCTACCTGATATTCACCGGCTTGGACGACATGCTTGCCGCGCTTGAAGATCTGCGCTTTCCCCCCGGCGAAATCGCCTACCTGCGCTCCCTAAACCTGTTCAGCGAAGACTTTCTAGCCTATCTCGCCCAACTGCGGTTCACCGGCGACGTCCGCGCTATGCCGGAGGCGACGCCGTTCTTCCCCAACGAACCTGTCTTTGAAATCAGCGCCCCCGTCATTGAGGCGCAGCTCGCCGAAACCCTGCTGCTGAACCTGTTCAATACCCAAACTATGCTTGCCACCAAAGCCGCCCGCGTGGTCGCCGCGGCTGACGGCAGGGTGGTCGTGGACTTCGCCGCCCGCCGCACTCACGGCGCTGACGCAGCGCTCGCATTCGCCCGCGCATCCTACATCGCCGGATTCGCCGGAACCAGCAACGTCCTCGCCGGCAAACGATACGGCATCCCCCTATTCGGCACTATGGCGCACTCGTTCATCACATCATTCCAGCGCGAACAGGACGCCTTTGAGGCATACGCCCGCGCCTTCCCCGACGACAGCACATTCCTTGTTGACACCTACGACACGCTTGACGGCGTCCGAAACGCGATAGCCGTCGCCAAGCGAATGGCAGCCAACGGCCACGCCCTCCGCGCCGTCCGCCTGGACAGCGGCGATCTGCTCGCGCTTTCCCGCACAGCGCGAGCTATGCTGGACGCCGCCGGCCTGCCCAATGTGCAGATATTCGCAAGTGGCGGCCTAGACGAATACGAGATACATCGCCTTGTGCAAGCGCGTGCGCCCATAGACGGGTTCGGCGCCGGCACAATGGTCGGATCGTCTGCCGACTACCCCTGGCTGGACTGCGTGTACAAGCAAGTAGAGTATGATGGACGGCCCGCCCTCAAACTCAGCCAAGACAAGCAAACCCTGCCCGGCGCAAAGCAAGTATGGCGTCGCTACGACGATGTCGGAATGTACGCCGGCGACGCAATCGCCCGCGCCCACGAGCCCGGCCCGCCCGGCGCAGATCCGTTGCTCTCCGAAGTGATGAGCCGCGGCGAGCGCCTGCCCTCCGCCGCGTCCGCAGAACTCGCCACCCTGCGCCGCCGCCGCGCCCGCGAACTCGCCCGCCTGCCCGCCCAGCACAAGCGCCTGCGCTCCCCCGATACCTATCCCGTGCGCGTAACCCCTGAGCTAGATGCGCTCGCCGCCAACGCCGCCGCCAACGCGCGGCAACGAATAGGACGATGAATAGGACGATAGCCAATCTCATCCCAATCAATCCTAACCCATAATCAATAAGAGAAACCCAAGCAAAGGAGGCGCTAAATTGGCGCGACTGCCATATATCTCAAGAGACGACCTAGCCCCAAACGACCAGCCCAAGTACGACCGCATAGCCGAAACGCGCGGCGGCATAGAGGGCGGCGATATGCCCAACTCATTCCGCCTGCTGTTTAACAGCCCATTGGCGGCGGAGGCGGTCGGCAACCTTGGCGAATATGTGCGCCTGCATTCCGCCCTGGATCCCGTTGCGCGCGAAACCGCCATCCTAGGCGTGGCGCGCGCCCTGGACAGCCAATATGAATGGGCGCATCACGAACCCGTAGCCCGCGCGGTGGGCGTCCGCGATGAGGTCATTGACGCCATCCGCAGCGGCAAAGCGCCTATGGGCTTGCCCCCCAAAGAGGGCGTGTTCGCGCAGGCGGGCAAAGAGCTGGCGCTGAACGGCGCTCTCAGCCAGCGCACATTCCAAGCGATTGAACACCTGCTAGGCGCGCAAGGCGCGGTTGACCTTGTTGTCGCCGTTGGATACTATGCGATGCTAAACGCCGTGCTTGCATCCCTTGGCGTGGAATTAGAGGATCATCTGGACGCATCCCTGCCGCAATAGCCTGCCCTATGCGCCGCAATCTTAATCAGCCACATAGCCACTTGCCGATAAGCAGTTCGCGCCAATGCCAAACAACCCAGCGCCAACGCCCCCGCCCGCCGCATCGCCGCCGCTCGCCCCCAAGCCAACCCTGCGGCAGCGCCTATCCACGCCCTCTTGGATACTCTACGACTTCTCCGACACCATATTCTCCGCCAGCATCCTCACATTCTTCTTCCCCCTGTGGGTCACTGAGGACGCGGGCGGCACTGACGCCAACTTCGCTTTCGCGCTGTCCATATCGGCGCTGCTTGTGGCGATAACCGCGCCCCTGCTTGGCAGCGTGTCCGACACGCTAAACCGCCGCGTCCCCCTGCTCGCCGTGTGCGTAGTTCTATGCGCCCTCTGCACGGCGCTCATAGGCTCGCTTGGCGGGCTGTGGACGGGCATAGCGCTGTTCTTCTGCGCCAACTTCCTATACCAGATAGGGCTAGTCTTCTACAACTCGCTGATGCTGAATGTCAGCTCCGAATCCAAGCGCGGCGTCATATCCGGCATCGGCATCGGCGCGGGCTATGTGGGCTTGTTCGTGGCGTTCCTGCTGCTAGGGCCTCGCGTAGAGCAGCACGGCAACCAGTGGGCGTTCATCCCCACCGCCGCGATGTATCTGCTGTTCGCGCTGCCCCTGCTGCTCATAGTCCGAGACGCCGGCCGGCGCCGCAGCCTAACCCTGCGCCTTATGGCGGATTCCTACCGGCAGCTCTACGCCACATTCAAGAACGCGCGCCGCCACACAAACCTGTTTCGGTTTATCATCGCCCGCCTGCTTTATATGGAGGGCGTCAACACAATCTCGTCGTTCTATGTCATATACCTAGTCAGCGTGGGCGATTTCACGCGCGGCGAGGCGGTGGATATGGTAACGCGCTTGCTGATAGTCGCCGTCGTATGCTCAGTGGCGACCGGCTTTTTGGTCAGCCGTTTCGGATCCAAGCGCGTGCTGATAGTAGGCCTTATCGGCTGGACGCTCGTAGTCGCCGCCGCCGCATTCGCCGACGAGCGCTGGATGTTCTGGGCGGTAGCCGTGGTCACCGGCTGTTTCTGGGGCGCTCCCCAAATCGCCGACCGCGTGATGCTCACCCGCCTAGCCCCGCCTGAGCAGGTGGGCGAGTTCTTCGGCTTGTTCCAAATGTCCGGGCGCCTGTCCGCCGTAGTCGGCCCCGGCCTATGGGGCTTAACCACCACCGCGCTCATCGGCTTGGGCGAAACCCGCTTTCGCATTGCGATGCTCATCGTATCCCTATTCCTGCTAGGCGGCCTCGCCGTCCTGCTATGGGTGCGCGAGCGCCGCGAAGAACCCGACCTGACTACCCACGCCTAGCCGCGCCTAGCGCCGCCAATCCGGCCCCAAGTCGTTTGACTGAATATCCCCCGCGCTGATAAACTCCACTATGGCAAAATCGGATACATCCCGCGCGGCGGCAAATGCTGAGACCGGCAATTGATTGCCCCTTGCCCGCGCAGCCAACTCGCAACCGATTGACAACAAACGCCGGTTGATAACTGATAACATAACTGACAACAAAGCCAAGCAAACCACGCCCCAACAAATCAGGGAGGATCGGATATGACAACCGTCCAAGCAAAGCCCCAAACCAAACAGGACGTCGCGCTTATGGCGCATCTGCTCAGGCGCGCCTCTTTCGGCGCTACCCGCTCCGAAGTGGAGCGCCGCCTAGAAGACGGCTATGAGGCAACCGTCGAAAGCCTGCTCAACCCCGCCGGCGAATACGCGCTGCCCGACGACCTCATCCGCCGCTACCACGTCGACCAGTCCGACCTGCGAAACGGCAACGCCGCCGGCGCCCACTGGGTCTATCGCATGGCTACCACGCCCAACCCGCTCGAAGAAAAAATGGCGCTGCTCTGGCACCGCGTCTTCGCCACCGCCGCCACCAAGCTCATCCAAGCCCGCATGGTCGTCAACCAAGTGGATATGTTCCGCAAATGCGGCATGGGCAACTTCCGCGACCTGCTCGTCAACCTGTCCCGCGACCCCGGCATGCTGATGTGGCTGGACAACCAGGACAACCACAAAGACTCCATCAACGAAAACTACGGCAGGGAAATCCTAGAGCTCTTCTCTATGGGCGTGGGCAACTACACCGAGGACGACATCAAGGAATGCGCCCGCGCCTTCACCGGCTGGAGCGTTGTCAACCCCGACTATATGTCCATCAAGATGCGAAACAACACCGCGCGGCCCTACGGCTACATCGCCTGGCAATTCAACTACGACGAAGACGACCACGACCACGGCGACAAGCGCTTTCTAGGCGAAATCGGCGACTTCAACGGCGAGGACGTCGTGGACATCATCTGCAGGCAAGAGGCTACCCCCCGCTTTATCGCCCGCCACCTATACCACTTCTTCGTAGCCGACGAATCCCCCGTGCCGCAATGGCCCTACGAAGACCCGCGCGATCCCGACGCCATTGACCTCATGATCCAAGCCTACTTCGACTCCGGCTACGAAATATCCGCGATGCTGCGCGCGATGTTCAACGCCGACTTTTTCAAGGACGAATCCGTCCGGTTCGCCCGCATCAAAAGCCCCGCCGAAATGGTCGTCGGCACGCTGCGGCTCGCGGGCGGCTTGGAACTCCCCTCTATGGAAACCTACGCCGCCGCCGCCGTCTGCTCCCAGATGGGGCAAGCGCTCTACGCGCCCCCCAGCGTTGAGGGCTGGCAGGGCGGCAGCGATTGGATAAACACCGGCGCCTATGTCCACCGCGTCAACTTCGCCAGCAAAATCCTCGGCAACCCCAACAAGCCCGGCTTGCGCGCCCTCATCGCCGAAGTCCAAGACGCCGCCCAAGACGGCGCGCTATCCCCCGATACCCTAGTGGATGCCTGCCTGGACGCCATAGGCCCAATGCCCGTGCTGGACAGCACCCGCGACGGCCTCATTGACTACGCGTCCAAGTGGGGCGACCTGACCTTTGACGACGACCAGGACGCCGCCGACGCCGAGAGCAAGATCATCATCATGCTCCAGCTCGCCGCAACCACCCAGGAGTACCAGCTCGCGTAACAAGCCCTAACAAGCCATACCGCGCGTCGGCCCGCGTTATATAGAGAGGCCGGCGCGCGCCAATCCCGCCGCGCGTCAGCCGCGCAAGCAAACGATTAGCCAATCCCGCACACAGCCCGCAACACAGATAGGACTAGCGCATGACTACCCAAACGCTAACAAAGCCATTCACGCTGGAATACACAGACACCGTCGGATTCGTCGCCGACCAGGGCGGCAGAGGCTTTCACCTGCCCACCGATATGGCGATCCGCCCCGACGACGGCAGGATATTCGTCGCCAGCCGCAGCAACACCACCGCCCTGGACATCGTGGGCATCCAAATGGTCACCGCCGAACACGAATTTTTCGGCCAGCTCTACGGCTACGGCAGCGGCGACGGCCAGATGATTTGGCCCTCCGCCCTAGCGCTGGACAGCCAAAACAACCTGCTTATGGCGGACGACTTCCTCCAGCGCATAACCCTCTACGACGCCGACGGCAACTTCGTTTCCAAATGGGGCAAGGTCGGCGGCGCCGACGGCGAATTCGACGGCCCCTCAGGGATGATATTCGACGCCGACGACAACCTGCTGCTCGTCGACCACCGCAACCACCGCGTCCAAAAGCTCACCAGGCACGGCGAATTCATCAGCTCATTCGGCTCATACGGCGATGGCCTCGGCGAGTTCAACCTGCCCTGGGGCATAGCGCTTGACCGCGAGGGCTGCATCTATATCGCCGACTGGCGCAACGACCGCATCCAAAAGTTCACCCCCAACGGCGATTTCCTCGCGGCATACGGCGAAAGCGGCGACGCCGACGGCCAATTCAATCGCCCCTCCGGCCTCGCCGTTGACGCCGACGGCAATATGTACATCGCCGACTGGGGCAACCAGCGCGTTCAGGTTATCGCCCCCGACGGCGAATTCCTAACCAAAATCCGAGGCCAAGCAACGCTCGGCGAATGGGCGGTGGAATACCTAAACGCCAACGCCGACGAGCTTGACGCGCGCTCCCGTTTCATCCCCGAATTCGACGTAGACGTCGCCGACGAACACGAAGTATCCGCCCGCGTAGAGCCCTACTTCTGGGATCCCGTAACCGTGGAGATAGACGACCAGGGCCGTGTCTTCATCCTGGAAACCTGCCGCCACCGCTTTCAGATGTACCAAAAGGCATAGCCGCCCTATCCGAAATGCGAAGGGAACAATCCCCGACAACCCGCCGCCGCATCCGCAAAGCCGCATAATCGCGCCCGGATTAACGCGGATTGACAAGCGCTTTACCCAATCCGCTGTTATAATAAAAGCGCTGAGTTCCTGACAGAAGTTCCTGACCGAGAGGAGTAATCCTAATGAGCGCCAACGGCAAAAACCGCAAACTCGTCGTAGTCCAACTCTCCGGCGGCAACGACTACCTCAACAGCGTCGTCCCCTACAACGACCCGCTCTACATAGACAACCGCCCGCGCATCCGCATCACCGAAGAGCGCGCCCTCCCGCTGGACGACAACTACGGCTGGAACCCGGGTATGGGCCCCGTCAAAGACCTCTACGACGAGGGCAAAGTCGCCATCATTCACGGCATCGGCTACCCCGTCCCCAACCGCTCGCACTTCCGCTCAATGGACATCTGGCATACCGCCGAACCCACCAAAGTCGGCGACCAGGGCTGGCTCGGCCAGGCGTTGCGCGAAATGGATCCGCAGGGTGAAAACGTCGTCGGCGCTGTCAACTTCAGCGCCGGCCTGCCGCGCGCCCTGGTATCCCCCGGCGTCCCCGTGGCGTCCGTAACCAACCTGGACAACTACGGCTTGCTCAACGACATAGACGACGCCGACCGGCGCAGCGACGCGCTAGAACTCTTCGCCAATATGTACACCCAGGCAATCGGCAGCGGCCCCGTTATGGACTTCCTCAGCAAGACCGGCCTAGACGCCCTGCGCGGCGCGGACATCCTGCAAACCGCCCCGCAGAAATACTCGTCCGACGTAGAGTACGGCGCTGATTCCTACGGCCAAAGCATGCGCGGCGTAGCCCAAGTCCTGCTCGCCGACGTCGGAACGCGCATCTGCTACACCCAGCACGGCAGCTTCGACACCCACACCAACGAAGTCGCCCTCCAAGAAAAACTGCTCACCGACATATCCGGCGGCATCTACGACCTCTACACCGACCTCAAGCGCCACAACGCCAGCGACGACGTCCTTATGCTAGTCTTCACCGAATTCGGCAGGCGCGTCAAAGACAACGGCAACGGCTCCGACCACGGCTCCGGCGGCGTCTCATTCCTAATCGGCGACGGCGTCCAGGGCGGCCACTACGGCGAATACCCATCCCTAGAGGCGGACAAGCTCGTAGAGGGCGACCTCGCCTTCAACTACGACTTCCGCGGCCTCTACACCGAAATCCTAGAAGACTGGCTGGAAGTGGACGCCAAGCCCATCGTCAAAGGCGCATACGAAAAGATGGGCGCGCTCAAAGTCTAGCCCGCGAACACAGCGCCTAGGGCTACATCAGGAAACAGCCGATAGCCCGTTAGGGCGAATACGGGAATACAAGAAAAGAACAGGGCAGGTCGGCCCCCAAACCGCCTTGCCCTGTTCGCTTATGTCTTGTTGTGAAGAAACCGCCTTGCGAAAACCGCGCTATCCCGCCTGCGCCGCCTTGCGAATATCCCGCCTTGCGAAAACCCACGCTGCGCCGCGTTGCGCTACCCCGCCTGCGCCGCCACCCTATCCGCGAACCGCTCCATTATCCGGATGCAGTCATCAACATCCGCCGTCGTGAAATCATAAGTCAACTGCTGAATCCCCAGCTCCGCGCACCTCTTCACATCATCCGCCACCTCCCGCGCGCTGCCCGACACGCCCGCGCCCGTAGGCGTCCCGCCGCCCCCGTCGCTCCCTGCCGCGCCCGCGTCGCTGATATGCAAACTGCGCTTCAGCGAAATCGTAATGTCCGCCGGATCCCTGCCCTCCGCCTCAGCCTGCTCCCGCAGATACGGCAAATGCCTCGCCACGAACTCCGGCGTCTGCCGCGTGGTATGCCAGGCATCCCCATACTTCGCCGTGCGCCGCAACGCCCGCCGCGTATGCCCGCCCACCCAAATCGGTATATGCGGCCGCTGCACCGGCTTTGGGAAGAAATATATCCCGTCGTAATCGTAAAACTCGCCGTGATGCTCCGGCTCATCCGCCGTCCACAAATTGATGAATATCTCCAGCCATTCGTTGGTCATAGCCCCCCGATGGGCATAGGGAGCATCCAGCGTCTCGAATTCCTTCTCCAGCCAGCCCACCCCCACGCCGCACACCGCCCTGCCCTTGGACAGCACATCCAGCGAGGCGAACATCTTCGCCTGCAATATCGGATTGCGGTATGGAACGATAACCACCGTGCTGCCGATGCGTATGCGCTTTGTGCATGCCGCCACATACGCCAGCGTAGTCAGCGTCTCCAGAAACGGCGCGTTATGCGGCCGCCGAAACGCGCCGTCCGCCGTGTACGGATACTGGCTAGTCGGCTGCGTCGGCAATACGATATGATCCGCCGCCCACACCGACTCGAAACCCAGCTCCTCCGCCTTCTGCGCGAACCGGCAAAGCTCATCCCCGTCCATACTATTCGGCAGAGTAAATCCAAACCGCATAACAACGCTCCCTCTCTACATAGCGGATACGCCCCTCTTTCGGCGCGCCGTCATCAGGCGCAAAGGCTTAGGGACAGGGCAGGCGAGAGCGGGGCAGGAGTGGTGGAGATAGGGGGACTTGAACCCCCAACCTCGGCATTGCGAACGCCGCGCTCTCCCAGTTGAGCTATATCCCCACGCCTGCCCAAAATTATAACAACGCGCCGCAACGGGTGTCAAATCGCGCCGCCCAATTAGCCACCGAAATTTCCTAATTTCGCCCTATGCTGAAACCCGCCTATGCGCTAAACTTGCATATGCCGCGAAAACGCAAACCGAGAAAGGACAACGCAAAAATGACAGACTTGGCGCAAACCCCTAATCCGCCCTACTACGCCGCCATATTCTCATCCGCCCACACCGGCGACCACGCCGGCTACGCCGAGGACACCCAAACCGTCCTGGACTTGGCGAAATCCCACCCCGGCTTCCTCGGCATAGAGGCGGCCGGCGACGACGACCTCAGCATAGCCGTATCCTACTGGGACAGCGACGAAACCATCCGCGCCTTCAAAGAGCTCGCCGAGCATCTAGTCATCCAAAAGCGCGGCCGCGAGCAATACTACCGCCGCTACAAAATGCGAATAGCCCGCATAGAGCGCGACTACGGCTTCGAGCGATAGGCCGGGCGCGCCGCTTGCCCGCGCAATTCCCCCCAAGACAATTGACGCCCGCCCACTTTCTTTATAGAATGTGATTATCAGCAAACGCCCCGCCGCGCTTGCCCAAACAACCAACAAGTGCTACACATCAGCCAAACACGGGGGGAACGCAATGCCCAGAACACAACCCCAGCCGCTGACCATATCCATCACCGAATCCGCCGCCAAGCATGTGCGGCAATTCTCATCCGACGCCGGCAAGCCCGGCTCCAACCTGCGCGTAGCCGTCAAGGGCGGCGGCTGCTCCGGCCTCACCTACGACCTCGACCTCGTGGAAGGCCCCGGCGAAAACGACAAAGTCATCAGCGGCTACGGCTTGGAACTCTACATTGACAAGAAGTCATACATATTCCTAGCCGGCACCGAGCTGGACTACTCTGGCGGCCTAAACGGCAAAGGGTTCGTCTTCAACAACCCCAACGCCAAAACCACCTGCGGCTGCGGCACATCGTTCAGCGTGTAAGCCCGTGCGCCGGCCGGGGATTAGCGCGTCGCCCACGCGGATTGACTATGTGTGTGCAACTTGTCCCTGCGCGTTGCCCTATGCGCCGCCGGACAAAGCCCGCTTTCAACAAAGCCCCCGGCGATTGAGCAATGGCCCCGTCGCATCCGGGCATTCGTCATAACCATCTCTCAGCCGCCTCACACTCAGAGGCGGCTACCACTTATGTATCTATGGAGACCAGTAGCATGACGCAGCCCACCACCCTTGCCCCTCATCAACCCCATCCCGCCCACAACGGCAGCGTCCCCACCGCGCATCCCTCGCCCGACGCCCTCGCGCTCGCCGACCGCTCCCACACCGGCCGCCTCAAGCTAACCGGCGAGGACGCGCTCGACCTGCTAAACCGCCTATCCACCAACAAGCTTGACGACCTCCCGCCCGGCGGCGTCACCGGCAGCGTCCTGACCACCAACAAGGGCCGCATCATTGACCTGCTCTTCATAGCCCGCCAAGACGACCACCTGCTTGTCCTGACATCCCCCGACACCCGCAACCGCGTAGCCGAATGGATAGACTTCTACACATTCGTAGAGGATGTGGAAATCGCCGACGTCACCCAAGACACCGCTATGCTAACCCTGCTCGGCGCATCCCCCGCCGCCGCCCACCCCGCGCTCGCCGCCTTGCCCCCTAACGCCAGCGCCACAGCCGACATCGACGGCATCCCCACCCTCGCCATCCGCTCCGACTTCGACCTATTCGGCGATACCCGCATCGACCTAATCGCCCCGCTATCCGACGCCCCCCGCCTCCTCGACGCCCTCTCAGCCCGCGGCGCAACCCCCATAACCGCCTCCGCCCTAGACCTGCTCCGAATCCAACGCGGCATCCCCGCCCACCCTTATGAGATCAACGAAGACTACAACCCCCTAGAGGCCGGCCTCTGGGAATTCATCAGTTTCAACAAGGGCTGCTACATTGGCCAAGAAGTTGTGGCGCGCCTAAACGCCTACGACAAAATCCAGCGGCATCTAGTCACGCTGTCTTGGCAAGCGCCCGACGCCCCCGCGCCCCAAGCCGCGCTCTACGACTGCGACCGTCGCATTGGCGCTCTAACCTCAGTCGCGCCCCCCGAGGCCGGCAACCCCATCGGCTTGGGCTACGTCCGCAAGGCATACGCCGAACCAGGAACGCTACTGAGCGCAGTCAGCGATACGGGCGATACGACCGAAGTTGCGGTAAAGGCGGTATTCGTCCGCCAGCCGAGCGGCGTATAGGGCTTGCCACCCGTACAAGGATGCAAGCCAACCCGCCCCCCCATCACGCCAGCAGCGTATAGCCCCCGTCCACCACGATAACCTGCCCGCGTATCATCGCCGCGTCCGGCGTACACAAGAACGCCGCCACCCGCGCTATGTCCTCGCCCGATACCATCCGGCCCGCCGGCGTGTTCTCGCCCGCCGCCAGCATATCGCCGCGATTGGGGAAATGATCCAGCGCCCCCGTCCGCACATACCCGCCCGACACCGCGTTCACCGCTATCCCTTGCGGCGCAAGCTCCACCGCCAAATACCGCGTCAGCGACTCCAGCGCCGCCTTGGACGTCCCCACCGAAAAGTAGTACGGCAGAACTTTCTGCGATCCCTGGCTGGTGATGTTCACGATGCTGCCGCCCTCAGTCATAAGCCGCGCCGCCTGCACCGCGCACAGCCAGGGCGCTTTCGCGTTGATGTTCAGCGTCCAATCCCAATGCTTTTCCTGCAACTCCGCCGCCGACCGCTGCACCCCAGACGCCGCGTTGTTCACCAGTATATCCAGCCTGCCATAGCGCTCCGCCACCTGCGCGAACATATCGTTGATGCGCTCCGAATCCCCCAGATGCGCCCGCACGCGCAGGCACTGGACGCCCAGCGCCTCTATCTCGCGCTGCGTCTCAGCCGCCGCCTCGTGGCTGCGAATATAGTTGAACGCGATGTCCGCGCCCCGCCGCGCGAACTCCAGCGCGATTGCCCTCCCAATCCCCCGCGATCCCCCCGTGATTAGCGCCGCCTTGCCCCTGAATGACATTGCCCCTCCGGCCGCGAAAGCCGCAAACGAATCCGCGCGATATGGCGACGATAAGACGCCGCGCCGCCCTTGCCGCCGCCATCCCTCTATATCGCCATTCCCCCGTCCACGCTGATGATCTGCCCCGTCACATAGTCCGCCTTGTCGCTTGCCAGATACCCTACCATCTGCGCGATGTCGTCCGGATTGCCGAACTTGCCCTGCGGTATCCAGGTCATTATCGTGTCCTTTTGCCGTTGCGTCAGCCCCGCCACCGTCTCAGTGCTGATGTAGCCCGGCGTAACCGCGTTCACCGTGATGTTGCGCGTAGCGACCTCTTTGGCGAGCGATTTCGTGAACCCGATGATAGCCGCCTTGGACGCCGAGTAGTTCGTCTGCCCCACATTGCCGCGTATCCCCACAACCGACCCGATGTTGATTATCCTGCCCCAGCGCCGCCGGACCATATGCCGCAGCGCCGCCCGCGTGCAGTAAAAAGTCCCGTTCAGGTTCACGCCCATTACCCGATGCCACGCCTCGTCCGACATTCGCATCAGCAGCCCGTCGTTGATGATGCCCGCGTTGTTCACCAGGATGTTCACCTCGCCCAGCCTGTCCGTCACCTCATCCATCATCGCGTTCACCTGCTCAAGGCTGCTCACATCCGCATGCGCCTTGATTGCAGCGCCGCCCCCGTCAACGATAGCCCTGACAACCGCATCCGCCTCAGCCTCCGACGAGTTATAGTTCACCGCTACCCTGAACCCCATTCGCGCGAACTCCAGCGCGATTGCCTTGCCTATCCCCTTGGACGCGCCCGTAACCAGAGCGGTCTTGCATTCAGATTCGGTGGTGTTCAATTTGGCTCCTGTCTTTCAATCGCGCCTATAACCTGACGATAGCCCAGCCGCTTGCCAATATGCCGCCAAGCCCGTAGCCGGCCGCCATCATAGCGCATTGCCGTCAGCCTTGCTGCGCCGGAGATTCCGCCTGCACTCTCGCGGACACCGCCGCCATCTCTTCATTCAACTTCGGGATAAACCCGATTTCATGCGTCATCTTAGCCGTGCCGATAGCCCGCCGCACCGCGTCCGCGTCAGACGCGCCATGCCCCACCACGCTCACGCCGTTCACGCCGAATATCGGGCCGCCGCCCATAGTCCGCACAAGATTGTGCAGCTCATACATATCTTGCGCCGACTCGTCCAGGTCGTCCTGGCTAAGCTTGCCCCGCAGCGATTCGCGCACGCGCCCCGACAGCGCTCGCCCAAGCCCCTCCGTCAATTTCATTATGATATTGCCCACGAACCCGTCGCACACCACCACATCCGCGCCGCCGCTCGCGAGGTCGTCGCCCTCGATGTTGCCTATGAAATTAAGCCCGCTCTTTTCCAGCAGATCCGTCGTTTCGCGCACCTGCCGGTTGCCCTTGCCCGCCTCAGCGCCCACGCTCAGCAGCGCCACGCGAGGATGCTCAGTCCCCCAAAACTGCCGCGCGAACACATCCCCTATCACCGCGAAACTCAGCAGCTGCGACGGGCGGCAGTCAACGTTAGTCCCAAGATCTATGATAAAACTGCGCGGCGCCGTTCCCACGATAGGCCCCCCCAGCGCCGGCCGCTCGATGCCCTCGCACAGCCCCAGCACGACCGCCGCCGCCGCCATAGCCGCGCCCGTCGATCCCATCGTAACCGAGGCGTCCGCCAATCCCTGCTTAATCAACCCCGCGCACACAAGTATGGACGCGCGCGGCTTTTGGCGCAGCGCCAGCGCGGGCGGCTCCCCCTCCTCTATCACGCCCTCCGACGGGATAACCGCGATTGGCAGCCCCTCAGTGCTATGCCGCTCAAGCTCCCCTTGAACCTGAGCTACATCGCCCACAAGCAAAACCTGTACGCCGCCCTCTTGCGCCGCCGCAACCGCGCCGGCCACCACCTCCGCGGGCGCGTTATCGCCGCCCATTGCGTCAACGGCTACGCGAACCAGCCTCTCCCGTGTTGCCAATTTGCACACTCCACTTTCTTGTTGGGCATATCAATTAGGCACATTCTAGCGCCTTGCCCGCGCATATATCGGATACGCCGCGCAACCCTGCCTATCGCCTATCGCCCGCCTATTCGCTCCCAGCCCGCGTTATCACGCTCGCCTCGCCGCTAATAACCACTTCCCCATCCCGCTTTCGCACTCCCACCGCGCACACAACCTCGCGCGCGCCGCCCTCTTCATTCACCGCCTTGACATTCCCGAAAGCCGTTATCGTCTCGCCCGGATACACCGGCCCCCTAAACCGCGCCTTCAATCGCCCACTCGCAAGCCACCGCTCCCCGAAAGCGTATGTCAGCATCTCCGACACCGCCGCCAATATCATCATCCCATGCGCGATAGTCCCGTCAAGCCGCCCGCCCCCGAACCGCGCGCCCCGCGCAAACTCCGCGTCCAGGTGAATCGGATTAAAATCCCCCGCCGCCTGCGCGTAAAGCTCAACCTGCGCCTGCGTTATCGTCTTCTGAATAGTGGGCAACTCATCGCCCTGTCGCATCTTGCTGCCTGCTTGCCCTTCGTGTCTTAATGTGCGGGCTTGTCTTGCCGCGCTTGCCTTGCCGTATCTGCCATATTCGCTATGCGGGCTTGGTATGTGGGTGGTTGTTATGCGAGATATTCGCTATTCGGGATATTCGTATGCGCGATATACGCCTACTCCACTACGTCCCCTACGTCGGCAACATAATCGTACTCTTCCCCTGCATAACCGAATTCCCCTCATCATCCGCCGCCGTCAGACTCACCACCAAAAACCGCCACTCCCGCCGAACCGAATTCTGCGCCACCGTCGCCGTACAGGTTATCTCGGCCCCAACCGGCAACGCCCTCCCAAAATCCAACTCCTGTCCCGCATGAACCGTCCCGCCCGGAATCCGCAGCGCATTGATAACCGCGCTCAGCGCCAGCGCCCCCACCGCCATCGGATTCACCAGCGCCGTCCCATCTTGCGCCTTAGGGCTGCTCGCATCCCCCACCGCCTCGGCGTACCGCCCCACCGCCTCCGCATCCAGCGTCAGCCGCTCCCTAGAAATCCGCTGCCCAGGCTCCAGTTGTGCGTAATCCATCACCATAGCCTTGCGCCGCCCGCATCAAAATTCGCGCCTTTCGCGCAAAAACTTATCATACCTGATTATAGTTATGCGGGCGCCGCAAAGCAACGGAAATGCGCCCCTTGCTATCGCCAAACCGCGGCGACATCACGACGCGCAACGGCGCAAGCGTGGGGCATGCGGCAAGTTAGCCGCGCCCGTCCCCGCTTGCGCCGCCGCGCAATGGCTGGCGTTAGGGTTGCGCTATCTTATCTCAATTTCAAGCGTGAAAGCGCCGATCGTTTCGGAGTAGTAGGTGGTTGCCTCTATGGTGTAATCGCCGGGCTGCAAGCTGGCGGCTATGGCGGCTGAGGATGCGGTGGCGGCGCCCTTTTCCTGATTGATTGATCCGCTCCTTCCCGCGCCGTTCAGCAGGTAGAGATACGGCGCGGCGTCATCGGATGACAGCGTGATGGTCACTTGGGACGCGGCGTCCAGCGTGAATGTATAGAACCGCGCGTAGTAGGTTAGGTCGCGGGGCGGGTTGGCGCTAAGACAGCCGGGAGCCCAGCGGTTGCTATTCCAGCTGCCCGTGAAGTTGTTCCCCAGGCTCTGTACGCAAGCCGCGGGCGTGCGTTCCACAACGACCACTCCCGTGGGCGTAGGCGAGGGCGTCGCGGTCGGCGTGGGCGTTGCCTCCGGCGTGATTGTGGGCGTAGCGGTTGGCGCAACCGTTGCCTCTATCACTATTGCAGGCGTAGGCGTTGCGGTCGGCGTAGGCGTTGCGGTTGCCGCGCCTTGCCCGCCGCCGCCCTCAAGCTCCGCTATCCTAGCCGCCATAGCCGCGATGAGGTTGGCCATTGCCGCCCTTATTTCGGCAACCTGTCTGCTGAGATCCGAGTTATCGGCGACTTGCCGTCCAAGCGCATCCAGCCTGTCCATAACATCGCCGGACGCCGCCGATGTCGCGGCGGGCGTGGGGGTTTGCGTTGGCGTGGCGGCAACGGGAGTCGCGGTCGAGGGCGGCACAGGCGTCGCGGCGGGAATGGCGGTTGCGACAGGCGCGGATGTAGCGGTAGGCGTTGGCTCTATCACGATTGCGGGCGTTGCGGTCGGCGTCGGGATCGACGTGGCGGCGGTCGTTGGCGTTGGAATTGGAGTTGCAGGCGCGGGTGTGTGCGTAGGCGCAACGGTAGCGCTTGGCGCGGGTGTGGGCGTAGGCGTAGCGGTAACGCTTGGCGCGGATGTGGGCGTAGGGGTTGGCGTGGCGGCGGTTGTCGCAACGCACATTGGCAAACCAAGCCGCTGCATCTCCTGGACGCTTAGAGCCGCGCGCAGAGATCTGGGAATACAACCCGTGAGCCGATTGTAGTGGAGGGTCAATTCTATGAGATTGGCAAGATTGCCCAACTCGGCGGGTATCGCGCCCGTTAGTTGATTGCTGCCGAGATCCAATCCCCTGAGATTGGAAAGATTGCCCAGCTGCGGGGGTATAGCGCCCGTTAGTTGATTGCTGTAGAGAACCAATTCCCTGAGATTGGAAAGGTTGCCCAGTTGCGAGGGTATCGCGCCCGTTAGTTGATTGTGGCTGAGCTTCAATTCCCTGAGATTGGAAAGGCTGCCCAACTCGGCGGGTATCGCGCCCGTCAGCTGATTGTTGTAGAGATACAATCTCGTGAGATTGGAAAGGTTGCCCAACTCCGCGGGTATTGCGCCCGTCAGATCATTATAGACGAGAGTCAAATCCGTGAGATTGGCAAGATTGCCCAGCTCCGCGGGTATCGCGCCCGTTAGTTGATTGCTGCTGAGAGACAAACTCGTGAGATTGGCGAGGTTGCCCAGCTCAGCTGGTATTGCGCCCGTCAGGCGATTGTAGCTGAGATACAATTTCCTGAGATTGGCAAGGTTGCCCAGCTCAGCCGGTATCGCGCCATTCAAGCTATGCCTCTGCAATATCAATGATGACACGCGACCGCCTGATATTCTTACGCCGTCCCAACCGCTAATAGCGCGATCCGCCGACCAGTTTAGGGTTGGGGCGGGCACAGTGCCCTCAAGCGTTGTCTTTGATGCGAGCAGCGCCGCGCAGTCCGCCACCAGCCCGGCGTTGCTCGCGGGGTTCGGCACGGCCGTGCCGTTGGAGCATTGCTCAGCGTACTGGGCGGGTATGGGTATGGCGCGCGCGGCGGGGGCGGATACGTTGGATGCAGTGGCGTCCGATGCGTCGGTTATTAGCAGCGCCACCGCTACAATCGCCATCACCGTCACCAACGCAAAGGCGGTTGCGGTTCTGATTGCGTATTTAGGCATATGCGCCATCCCCCGTTGCCTGGTTGGTTCATTCTTATGATATTCGTTAAATCCTAGCATACGCCCTTCCCCCGTTCAAGCCCGCCGCCAACGAAATTATCGCCAACGAACTAATGGAACTTTGCATATGCGCCCCCACTCGCGCCGCCTCGGATACATCGCTTTACCTCCCCACCTCCACCTCCAGCGTGAACTCCCCCAAACTCCCCGAATCATACGTCGACGCCTCTATCGTATAATCCCCCGCACCCAAGCTCGCCGTTATCCCCACTGAGCTTGCCCCGTCCGCCCCCGTCTGATGCTTGACCGCGCCGCCCGTTCCCTCGCCCTCCAGCAGGAACAGATAAGGCGAGGCGGCGGACGACAGCGTGATTGTAACCTCCGCCGCCGCGCGCAGCGTGAATGTGTAGAACCGCGCGTAGTATGTCTGATTATCCGGCGGGTTCGCGCTGACGCAGTCTGCCGCCCACCTGCCGGTCGCGCTCACCCGCCCGCTGCCCGGCAGCCGCTCCACGCAAACGTCGTCCGCCGCGGACGCCACGCTTGTGGGCGTAGGCGATGGCGTCGCAGTGGGCGTGGGCGTCGGCGGCGTTATCGCAGACGCTATCTCCAGCGCCGCCAGCCTGCTCGCATGCTCAGTCAGTTTCGTCTCAAGCGCCGCAACCTTGCCCACCAGCGCCTCATACGACAGCGGCGTCGCCGTGGGCGTAGGCGTTGCGGTAGGCATAACGGTCGGCGTCGGGGTAGGCGTAGGCGTAGCGACGTCCATCCCCTCGTCGCAAATCGCCAGCCCAAGCGCCGCCATCTCGCCGCTGCCCAAAGCCGCCCGCAGCGCCGCCGGAACGCATCCCCCAAGCCGGTTGCCGCTCAGCCGCAGCTCCACCAGATACACAAGATTGCCCAACTCCGCCGGTATATCCCCCGTCAGCCGATTGCCCGACAGATGCAGCGATTGAAGATTGCCGAGATCCCCCAACTCCGCCGGTATCGCCCCCGTCAACTCATTGCCCGATAGTTCCAACCGCGCCAAATTGCCAAGATTGCCCAACTCCGCCGGTATCGCGCCCGCCAGCCCGTTGCCGTTAAGATACAGCCACATCAGCTTGCCAAGCCTGCCCAACTCCGGCGGAATTTCCCCCGTCAACTGATTGCCGTTCAGATACAACCCCGTGAGATACGGCAGTTCCCCCAACTCCGGCGGCAACTCCCCCGTCAACTGATTGCCCGAAAGATACAGCCCGCTGAGATAGTCAAGCTCGCCCAACTCAGCCGGTATCGCCCCCGTCATCCGGTTGCCGCTGAGATACAGCCCTTGCAGCTTGTCAAGCCCGCCCAGCTCCGGCGGCAGCGCGCCCGTCAACTGATTACCCGATAGTTCCAAGCGCGTGAGATTGTCAAGATTGCCCAACTCCGGCGGCAGCTCCCCCGTCAGCCGGTTCACCGATAGTTTCAACTGCCCAAGATTGACAAGCGCCCCCAGCGAAGAGGGTATCGCCCCAGTCAACCTATTCTGCCTGAGATCCAAGCTTGTCAGATTGGCGAGATTGCCCAGCTCCGGCGGCAGCTCCCCCGTCAGTTGATTCACCGACAGATCCAGGCTTGCCAGCTCGTCAAGTTCGCCCAGCGCCGCCGGTATCCTGCCATTCATGCGCCGCTCGCTCAGCCGCAACTCAGCCACGCCGCCATCGCCCACGACCACGCCGTCCCATTCGCCAATGCTGATTGCCCCCGACCAGTTCAGGTCGCCCGACGTCCCCTCAAGCGCGTCCTTAGCCTCCAGCAGCGTAGCGCAGTCCGCCGCCAGCCCCGGGTTGCGCGTATGATTGGCGACCGGCGTCCCGCTGGAGCATTGCGCCGCGAACTGCCCGCTATGCCGCGCCGCGCCCTCAGCGCCGCCCGCGTTGAAAGCGGTAGCCCCGCCAACGCCGCCCATCAGCAGCGACGCCGCCACAACCGCCAGCGCCCCAACCAGCGCCACGCCCATCGCAACCCTAACCGCGCGCGCCCACACAGACCTCTTGATGCTCATTCGTTCATTCCCCCGCGCTTGCTTGCTTATCTCAATTCGCTTGCCCGCCCAATACGCTTACACTATCACACACAAAATCATTATTTCCCCATAAAATCGCCCCCTTTTCTACTAGCATCTAGCGCCCCCAACTCCTGAAATCCCCCTTTTGACTTAGTGCCCGCCATCCCCACACATTCCCTTATAACCCCCATCCAAAAGTTTTTTGGTTACTTTTTTCCAAAAAAGTAACATCCCGTATCCCCTTACCCCTGCCAAATCGTCTATACTATTCCCTAACCCCCGCGCATCCAATCCCAAACAAACCGCATCTTACTTAGCGAAACCCAATATCCCCAAACGCAAGCCACAGCCAAGACACACACAAGCCACAGAGAGGAAACTATGCTCAGCAAACTAGGCAGAATCAACCGCAGATGGCAGGACGCGCCCGCCGAAGACGTCCCCCCCGGCCAGTTCGTCACCGCCAAATTCCCCGTCCTCACATACGGCGCCACCCCCCGCATCGACCTGGCGACCTGGCGCTTCCGCGTATTCGGCTTGGTCGAAAACGAAATCTCACTCAGCTGGGACGAGTTCACCAGCCTGCCCAAGATCCGCCTGGACGCCGAGTTCCACTGCGTTACCCAGTGGAGCAAGCTGCAAAACACATGGGAGGGCGTCCCCTTCAGCGCCGTTATGGCGCTCATCGCGCCCAAGCCCGACGCCACCCATGTAATGGCGCACTGCTACGGCGGCTACTCCACCAACCTAGCGCTGGATGTAATCAACGACGACGATGTGCTATTCGCCTACGCCCACGACGGCGAGCCGCTCCCCGACGCGCACGGCGGCCCCCTCCGCCTGGTAGTCCCCAAGCGCTACGGCTGGAAGAGCGCCAAATGGGTCAATGGCCTAGAGTTTATGCCCGAAGACCGCCCCGGCTTCTGGGAAGTGCGCGGCTACCACATGGAGGGCGATCCCTGGAAAGAGCAGCGCTTCTGGGATGAGCTTATGTAGCCCTGCTCGTTGCCTGCCGCTTGCCGCCGCCGAGCGAAAATCCCCCCAAACGAAAAGCCCCTCCCACACATTCGTGAGAGGGGCTACCTTTGCTTGCCCGCGTCATCCCCGCCACATCCCACTTCGCCGGCTGCGCTTGCCGCGCTACGCCGCCTTCCTCTTCGGGTCATTGTTCAGCGGCAGCGTGAACAGCCGCGTCGGGCGCTCGATGTCGATCATATGCCCGCACTGGATACACAGCCGGTACTCGCCGTAGATGTCGCTGTTGGAGTTCATATCGCCGTTGCAGCGGGGGCAGCTCTTCAAATATATCGCCATATCGTTCACCTCCGTCTAGGCTTGCCCTTAGCCAATCCCCTATGCGCCCTGCGCCGGGGCTAGGCTATGTCTCATTCGGATGCTATTCGGGCGGATATTGCCTGAATTCCCGCCCGCTTGGACGCCCGCTCAGCCGCGTTCCCGCAGCCGATTTCGCGCCCGTCCCGGTTGTCAACCCTGATTGTCAAACGATAGTCAATATGCGATGTTGCTATCATAAACATTGACACGCCTTGTGTCAATATGTAATATGGTATAAATATCAATAATTTAGCGGCGCGCCAACCCCGCTTGCCGAAATCACTGCCGCTCGCGCCCCGCCTTGCGTATAATATGCGCTTGCATACACTACAACGCCGCGCGCCCCCAAAAGTTAGCGGCAAGCCACCCAACAAGCCATCTAATTAGGGAACGCCAACAACAACCGCCCCGACCAAAGCGAGGGACGTATGAGTATGAACAGGCAGCATCGCGCCGCCGAAGAGTTCGCGGGAGTCTATATCATCAGCGTCGCGGCGCGCATCCTAGAAATGCACCCCCAAACGCTGCGTAAATACGAGCGCATCGGCCTCGTCCGCCCATCCCGCACTATGGGCATGCTGCGCCTCTACTCCGAAGAAGACGTCGCCCGCCTACGCCTCATCAAACACCTCGTCGGCGATATGGGACTAAACCTCGCCGGCGTCCAACTCGCCCTCCGCCTCCACAGCAAACTAATGCAAATGAAAACCCAAGTCCGCCGCCTTGAGGGAAAAAGCCTCAAGCAATCGATGGAAGAGAGCATCGACGAAATGGACGAAATACTCAACAACTAGAAATAACCCTGCTATATGAGGATGCGAATTATGAGCCAACAAACGCGGGATGACGCACCCGTCTCACCCCACGAACCCAACCTATCCCAACAAGACCAGCAGGCTGAACACGCCCAACAACCTGAACCCGACGTCCCAGACCCCGCCCTCCTCGCCGCCCAGCTCGCCGAGGCGAACCGCGAGCGCGACCAGTTCCGCGCCCTAGCCCAGCGCGCCCAAGCCGACCTCGCCAACTACAAGCGCCGCGCCGCCGATGACAACCGGCAATCCCTGCTAAACTCCAAAGCCGACATCCTCCGAAAATTCCTAGCCGTAGTTGACGACTTCGGCCGCGCCATAGATATGCTGCCCGCCGACGCCAACCCCGCCTGGCGCGAGGGCATATCCCTTGTCCAGCGCAACCTAGTCAGCGTCCTGGAATCCGAGGGCGTAACCAAAATCCAATCCGCCGGCGCCCCCTTCGACCCCAGCCATCACGAGGCGCTCGCCCACCAAGAAACCCCCGACATCCCCGACGGCGCCATCGCCCTAGTAACCCGCGAGGGCTACCTCCTAAACGACCGTCTGCTGCGCCCCGCACAAGTCATCGTCGCCAAAGCCCCAGCCGACAATCCCCCACCCACAGATCCCGACGAGCAGCCCAACTCGCAATCCCATTCCCAAACCCAATAGATCACCACAAACAAACCACTTCAGGAGCAATGCGAAATGCCAAAAATACTTGGAATTGACCTCGGAACCACAAACTCTTGCATGGCGGTCATAGAGGCGTCCGAACCCCGCGTAGTCGAAAACGCCGAGGGCGGCCGCACTACCCCCTCCGTCGTCGGCCTCAACACACGCTCCGATGAGCGCTACGTCGGCGCCACCGCCAAGCGCCAAGCCGTCACAAACCCCGAAAACACCGTCTATTCGGTCAAGCGCCTTATGGGGCGGCGCTTCAACGACGACAGCGTCCGCCAAGACCTGGAACTCCTCCCCTACAAAGTCGTCCGCCACTCCAACGACGACGCCTACGTCGTTATGGGCGGCAAAAACTACGCGCCCCCCGAAATATCCGCTATGGTATTGCAAAAACTCAAGCAGGACGCCGAAACCAAACTCGGCGAACCCATATCCCAAGCCGTCATCACCGTCCCCGCATACTTCAACGACAGCCAGCGCAACGCCACCAAAGACGCCGGCCGCATCGCCGGCCTAGAAGTCCTCCGCATCATCAACGAACCCACCGCCGCCTCCCTCGCCTACGGCCTTGACAAAAAAAACGACGAAACCATCGCCGTGTACGACCTCGGCGGCGGCACTTTTGACATCACCGTCCTCCAAATCGGCGAGGGCGTCTTCGAAGTCAAAGCCACCAACGGCGACACCCACCTCGGCGGCGACGACTTCGACGAGCGCATCGTGGACTGGATTGCCGACGAATTTCGCGCCGAGCAGGGCATTGACCTCAAGCAAGACGGCATGGCGCTCCAGCGCCTGCGCGAGGCCGCCGAGCGCGCCAAAATCGAACTCTCCACCCTAATGCAATCCGAAATCAACCTGCCCTTCATCACCGCCGACGCATCCGGCCCCAAACACCTGGTTATGAGCCTATCCCGCTCCAAACTAGAGCAGCTCGTTGACGACCTCGTCCGCAAAACCGTCCAGCCCTGCCGCCAGGCCATAACCGACGCCGGCATCGCCGTGGGCGACATAGACGAAGTCATCCTGGTAGGCGGCATGACCCGCATGCCCGCCGTCCAAAAAATAGTCGGCGAACTATTCAGCAGAGAGGCGCATCAAGGCGTCAACCCCGACGAAGTAGTGGCAATCGGCGCAGCCATCCAGGGCGGCGTCCTGCAAGGCGAAGTCCGCGACATCCTGCTGCTGGACGTCACCCCCCTCAGCCTCGGCATAGAAACCCTAGGCGGCGTCGCCACCACCCTCATTGAGCGCAACACCACAATCCCCACCGCCAAAAGCGAAACATTCACCACCGCCGCCGACAGCCAGCCCAGCGTGGACGTCCACGTCGTCCAGGGCGAGCGCGGCATGGCGTCCGAAAACAAAAGCATCGGCAGATTCATCCTAGACGGCATCCTGCCCGCCCCGCGCGGCATGCCCCAAATCGAAGTCACCTTCGACATTGACGCCAACGGCATCCTAAACGTCTCCGCCCGCGACAAAGGCACCGGCAAAGAACAGCGCATCACCATCACCGCCAGCAGCGGCATCTCACAAGAAGAAATCGAGCGCATGGTCACCGACGCCGAAACCCACGCCGACGAAGACCGCCGCCGCCGCGAAGAAACCCAAACCCGCAACAACGCCGAAAACCTAGCCTACACCGCCGAAAAAACGCTCCAAGACAACCCCGACAACATCCCCCCCGACCTAAAAACCGAAGTCCAAACCAAAATAACCACCCTCCGCTCCGCCCTAGCCAGCGCCCCCATATCCGACATAACCGCCGCCTCCGACGACCTCCAATCCGCCCTCCAGCGCGTCGGCCAAGTCGTATATGGCGGCAGCAACCAGCAGCAGCCCGGCGGCCCCGGCAACGCATCCCCCGGCGACGTCAACGACGACGGCAGCGTAGAGGGCGAATACCGCGAAGTCTAGCGCGCCGCAACCTAACCTGTGAGCCAAACCCAAGCCCCGGCCGAAACGGCGCCGGGGCTTTTCTTACATCCGCGCCTTGAAATCTGCCCCACCGCGCGCCCACTTGACAGCATGGGATATAATCCCCTTGCGTAACCGAACAGCCCGCTTGCGAAACAACGATATAGCGGAGGCGTCAATGCAATACAGCAGCACCATAGACCAGCACTACAAGTCAAGTTTCACCATACGCCGCGCCAAAAGCGATGCTGAGCTGCAGGGTCTGGCGTTGCTTGACGATGTTAAAACATCTATCAGCGCTTGGGCAAAAACCATAGAGCCTAGCGTAGATGGCGCAACGGGCGTCTGGCGTGGCGCTGACAACAACCAAACCCTGTGGCTTGTCGGGGACGACGACCGCGCCGGGCGAGGTTTCTACGCGATGATCCACGAACGTCCCGTGCCGGACGCGCGCGATAACGCCAGGCATACATGGTGGAAACTCGACCTCTACCTATCCACCAAAGACGAAACCGTCGAGGTCGCCATCGAAGACAGATGCTTTGACGGCTCTCGCCAACTCACCGACGACATGGTTTGGCCTCCGCCCGTCGTAGGGCGGTTGATTGACAACTACGACTGCTGGTTGGGCAGCGAACAAATCCAAGCCAAAGCCGAGCGGCTCACCCACGAAAACGGCGCGTCATTCGCGCGCGAATCAATGCTCAATCCCGACAGGCTCTTCCCCATCATCGCCGTTTCCAACGCCGACGTCGGCGGCAATGCCGTGGACGCGAACTACCTCCAGTCCCGATTTCTGGGAATAGCCAAAGTGGTCACCTACGCCGATGACGGCGCTGAATGGGATGTCAACAACGCGCTGGGCAGGCAACTGGCATGCGCCGGCGGCGATGTCAGGCTATACTGGCCCGGATGCGACGCAGACGACGCCCCCGATTCCCACCCTCAGGTAGAGATGAACATCGCGCGCAGGCTGGAACAAAACCTATGGCTGGTGTTGCGGGATGAGCTCATTGAAAGCCAGCCAAATCCCGCCACCAACGAATTGTTCAACAAGACGCGCGGCCAGTTCAACGAAATCTCAGTGGCTATCCGCGCCAAAGACTTGGACAAGTACCAAAACACCGACCCGACCGACCCAACCGACGCCGAGTTGCTTACACTTCTAGGCAACGAAAACACCGACCTGACAGAGGCAAACAAGCGCCTCCAGCAAAGTCTGGAAGAACTCAGCGGGGAACTTCAGAGCCGCGACTACGAAATAGAAGACCTGAAGAAAGAACTGGAACAAGCCAAAAACAACCTCATCTATGTTAAGTCTCACGGTCAGAGCGAACCCGCGTCGAAAGAAACCGAAGACGAACCGCAGCTGGCCGAAATCAGCCCCAACAGCATCGTCTATTACAAGCGCAGAAACGGTCGCCAGCCGTTCAGAGACTGGCTTAACGGGCTTAACAACAAGCCTGACCGAGACCGCCTCAACGAAACCGTGGAACAGATGCGTTCAGGCAACTTGGGCGATTACAGATCCGTAATCGGCGGGTTCTACGAGCGCAAAATAAACTTCGGCCCCGGCTACCGAATTTACTTTGACATACAAGGCAAGTCCCTGCTCTTGCTAGGCGGCGGCGACAAGTCCAGCCAAGACAGAGACATCGAGCGCATCCGCAGAATCATAGTGATACTCAACAAACAAAAATAATAGGGAGCGACAACATGCCCGCCCACTACCGCGCCATACTCACCCTCAGCCAACCCGACGCACCGCCCTCCCAAACCCTAGCCGACGCCTGGCAATGCGCCCAAGACTGGGCAGCCGCCGAACACGAAACCCCCGCTACCTGTTTCACCCGCTCATCCGCCGCCGGCGACCTGAAACTCTGCAACCTAACCCACCGCTACGCCGACGCCGCATCCCGCGCTTGGCGCCTGAGCGTCCGCCTAGCCACCGACGGCAGCGCCGTCAACGCCGACATCGACCTCCGCGCCGCCGACGCCCCCGACGCCGACCCATCCCTTGATCCGATAGCGCAACCCCCATCGCTAGTCCAAACTCTGCTTGAGCGCTTTGACTGCAACGTCGGCCCCGACCGCATCGCCCTCGCCCCCACCCGCATCCACGCCCACGACGCCGACTCTTTTGTCCAAAACGAACTCTTCAATCCAAACCGCCAGCTCCCCCTGCTAGTCCTAGCCGACTTCAGAGACGGCAGCCCCGTCCTTGACGCCGACCAAGCCCAGCGAGAACTCGCCGGCCTCGCAAAAGTAATCGCCTACGACCACAACACCGCCTGGAACATAATGCGCGACCTGCAGCACGAACTCTGGTGCTACGACGGCGCAATCAGGCTCTTCGCCCCCGGCTGCTCCGCAGACGCCCTAGAGCAGCAACACCCCTACTGGCTGCTCCGCCACTTGCACGGCGTCATCCGCGCCAACCGCCTCTGGCAAATGCTCCGCGACGAATGCCTCCTCCGAACCCCCCACCAGCGCCAATACCGCCTGATTTCCCGCGTGGAAAACGCAATCAATGCGGAAGAAACCAAAACCCTGCAAGACAGGATGACCAAACTTGAAGAGGCTAATCCGGACGCCAAAGACTTCGTGGAATTGCTAGAATTCATAGAGGTGCTTTATGATTCCGATTACGTCGGAAACTACGACATATCGCCAAAGCGCGAGCTTTTGATAAAGATCATCAGGGGGGTGAAAAATAGGCTCGACAGGCTTGAATTGGAGAATAGCCTCTTACGCGCAGAGATTAGCGAATTGCGCGCAAAGGCATCCCCATCAGCAGATAAGCCCGCCCCGCCAAGCAATGGGGAAATCCCTGCCAAGCCGCGCTTTCCCACCATCCAAGCCTGCGCCGAACACGCCGACGCAACCCTCCCCCACCTGCGCTTTCTCCGAAACGCGCATGACACCGCGCAATCCAACTACACGCGCCAATACGACGAGCACGCCAACCGCATATACACAACCTTTGAGGTTCTAAACGAATGTGGCAGGCAGCGCACACAGCCCGGCGGTCTAGGCAAGAACGTTGAGCTATGGCTCAAAGAAAACAGCGAGGAATACTCCGACGAATCCGAACCCACAAAACGCGCATACCACCAAGAGCGCACATTCTTTGACCCCGACAAAGACGACTACATATTTATGCCCCATCACATCAAGTTGATAGGCAACGACATTCGGATTCACCTGATTTGGGACGCCGAAAAGAACAAGTGGCTAATAGGCCACATCGGCCGCCACCTGCGAACATCCGAAAGCCCGAACTAGCCCATCACGCACGCCGGCATCAGCGCAAAGGACTTGCCCCCATGACCACCCCCAAAACCGCCATCATCACCGGCTCCGGCCGCAACATCGGCCGCGCCACCGCACTTGAACTCGCCCGCCGCGGCGCGAACGTCGTCGTCAACGCCCGCTCCAACCGCGCCGAGGCGGACGCAGTCGCCAACGAAATCCGCGCCCAGGGCGGCAGCGCCCTCGCCGTCATCGCCGACGTCGGCGTCCAAGCCCAGGCGACCGCCCTCGTAGAGCAAGCCATAGCCGCTTTCGGCGGCGTGGACATCCTAATCAACAACGCCGGCGCGCGCCCTTCCCACGCCATAACCGAAATGTCCCTAGACGACTGGCGCGCCGCGATGGCCGTCAACCTAGACGCGCCCTTCTTCTGCGCCCAAGCCGCCATCCCCGGAATGATAGAGCGCCGCTGGGGACGCATCGTCAACATATCCGGCCTCAACGCCTTCAAGGGCAGGCCCAACTGGGCGCACGTCTGCGCCTCCAAAATGGGCGCGCTCGGCCTAACCCGCGCCCTCGCCGCCGAACTCGCCCCCCACAACATCCTAGTCAACCACATAGTCCCCGGCGCCTTCGACACCACTCCCCCCGACGGCGGCCCGCCCCCATCCGCCGCATCCCGCGCCGCCGCATCCGCCGCAATCCCCCTCGGCAGGATCGGCGACCCCCAAGAAATCGCCGCCACCTGCGCCTTCCTAGCCTCCGAAGACGCCTCCTTCATCACCGGCCAAACCATCCACGTCAACGGCGGCGCCCTAACCTACTAACCCCCTTCTTGTTTTGACGTCGGACGCGCAACATTCACATAAACATATCTTGCGCGCACTCCCCAAAAAGTTTTGCCTACTTTTTCAAAAGTAGCGTCCCCCCGCTATGCCCATTAGTGATATAATTCCCACAACCCCCCGGAGGCGCAACCCATGATAATCACCATCAGACTATTCGCAAGCTACCGCGAGAAAGCCGGCAAATCAGAGCTCGAAATTTCCCTGCCTTGCCGCGCAACCGTCAGCGACGCCATCCGCGAAACCCTGCGCCTACACCCCGCCATAGCCGCCGACCCCACGCGCCTTATGATAGCCGTCAACCAAGAATACCAGCCCCACGACTACCCCCTCTCCGACCACGACGAAGTCGCCCTAATCCCCCCCGTCAGCGGCGGCGCTCACATCTCATCACCCTAGACCCGCACAGCAGAGGCACACCCATGGCATCCCCAAGCAAGATTGAAATCACCCACGCCACCCTATGCCCCGACGCCGTCGCCGCCCGCGTCCGGCGCGACAGCAACGGCGCGGTCGTCACATTCCTAGGCGCAACCCGCGACTCCACCGCCGACCGCCGCGTGCTGCATCTGGAATACGAGGCATACCGCCCTATGGCCGACAACCAGCTCGCCCGCATCGCCGCCGAAATCGCCGACCGCTGGCGCATCCAAGACGTCGCCATCGCCCACCGGCTCGGCAGACTGGAAATCGGCGACATCAGCCTCATCGTCGCCATAGCCTCCCCCCACCGCGCGCCCGCATTCGAGGCCTGCGCCTACGCCATCGACCGCATCAAGCAAATCGTCCCCATCTGGAAAAAAGAGTTCTTCGAAGGCGGCGAAGTCTGGGTCGGCAGCCAAGAAGACGCCCTCGCCAAACAAGCGGTTACCCACTAACCGGCCCAATTCCCCTTTGTATTCCTATCGGGTAACATCCACATAATCCCGCCTTGAATTCCCCACCAAAAAGTTTTGCCTACTTTTCCAAAAGTAGCGTCCCCACGTTTCCCCCTCATCCAAAACTGCCACTATTTCGCGCATCTTTGCCATTACGCAACTGAATTCGTTAAAACAACCTCGTTAATTTTACGCTATGCCCCAAAATATCCCCCTATCTTGTGCAAATCCAAACCATAACTTGCGATAGTTCCGAAAATCACAATCTTTGCGATTGCCAACCCCCTTATCGTCTGATATATTGATATATTAAATCCAACGGCAACCCGCAAACGGACGGAGGGATCGCATAGAGGTCTAGTGCGGCCGCCTGCTAAGCGGTTAAGGTGCGAAAACGCCTTCATGGGTTCGAATCCCATTCCCTCCGCCACTTCATTCCACATTCACCAGGACATTGAGCGAAATTTCACAAATGGACGGATACTTTATTTGGACCATTGGCTGCCAAATGAACAAAGCCGACTCCGAGCGGCTTGAGAGCGCCTTGGGTCAAATGGGGCTCGCGCCCCGCCAATCCCCCCTCGACGCCGACGTCGTCGTCCTCAACAGCTGCGTCGTCCGCCAAAGCGCCGAAGACCGCGTCGTCGGCATGATGTCCGGCCTCAAGCCCCTCAAGCGCAACGCCCCCGACAAGGTCGTCGCCCTTATGGGCTGCATGGTCGGCCCCAAAACCGACGCGCTCCAAAAACGCTTTCCCTATGTAGACGTCTTTATGCGCCCCCAGCAGTTCCAGCCCCTGATTGACCTGCTAGGCGAGCGGCTCGGCGTTGACCCCGACGGCTGCGTAGGCCCCCTAGTCGCCCGCCCCGACGTCGCCACCTACATCCCCATCATTCACGGCTGCGACAAGTTCTGCACATTCTGCATCATCCCCTACCGCCGCGGCCGCGAAGTCAGCCGCCCAATCGCCGACATCGCCCGCGAGGCCGATCTGCTCGCCCAACGCGGCGTCAAAGAAGTAACCCTGCTAGGCCAAAACGTCGACTCCTACGGCCACGACCTGCCCGGCAACGTCGACCTAGCCGACCTGCTCGCCGCCGTCAACGACGTGCGCGGCCTAGAGCGCGTCCGCTTTCTCACATCCCACCCCAACGATATGAGCGACCACATCATCGACGCCGTCGCCGGCCTGGACAAGGTCTGCGAACACATCAACCTGCCCTTCCAAGCCGGCGACGACCAAGTCCTCGCCAATATGCGGCGCGGCTACACCAACGACGACTACCGCCGCATCATCCACAAAATCCGCGAGCGCGTCCCCCGCGTTTCCATCAGCGCCGACGTAATCGTAGGCTTTTGCGGCGAAACCGACGCCCAATTCCAGCAAACCCTCTCGCTCGTCAACGACATCAAGTTTGACAAACTCCACTCCGCCGCCTACTCCACCCGCGAAGGCACTATCGCCGCCCGAAACCTAACCGACGACGTCCCCCAAGACGAAAAGAAAGCCCGCCTCAAAGCGCTAGACGAGCTCCAAGAAAGCATATCAGCCGACATCAACTCCCGGCTTCTTGGCGAAACCGTCCAAGTCCTCATAGAGGGCCGCAGGCGCGGCAAATGGTTCGGCCGCAACCGCAATGACAAGCTCGTGTTCATAAATCAAGACGCAGACAACCCCGACGCTGACCGCGATGACGCCCACGCCAGCCAATCCCCCGACCTGTCCGGCGAAATGGTAACCGTCAAAATCCAAAAAACCAGCCCATGGTCACTGCAAGGCGCGCTGACGCCCTAACGCCCCTATCCTACGCGCCGCGCGCATACGGAGGCAACCGCTATGGTCGTTAAAGAACGAATCCCAGCCATACCCATCACCGAAATAGAGCAGTCCGCGTTCTGCCGAACCGACGACGACCTCGCCGCCAAATCCCTCGCCGAAGAGTTCGACGCAGGCGTCCGCTGGCAAAAACTCCCCGTCTCATATATGCGTATGTCCCCCGCCGAACTAGACGACCGCATCGCCCAAGCCCGCGCCAAACTCGGCGCAAAAGCCGTAGTGCTAGGCCACCACTACCAGCGCGACGAAATCATCAAGTACGCCGACTACCGGGGCGATTCGTTCAACCTATCCCAATTCGCCGCATCCCAAGCCGCCGCCCAGTTCATCATCTTTTGCGGCGTCCACTTTATGGCCGAAACCGCCGACATCCTCAGCTCCCCCGACCAGCAAGTCATACTCCCCAACCTAGCCGCCGGCTGCTCTATGGCCGATATGGCGCGCATTGACGACGTCCTAGACTGCTGGGACGACCTCCAAGACGCCATCGGCGCGGACGGCGCGATAATCCCCATAACCTATATGAACTCCACCGCCGCCATCAAAGCCCACTGCGGCCGCAACGGCGGCATCGTCTGCACATCATCCAACGCGCCCGCCACATTCCAATGGGCGCTTGAACGCGGCGAGCGCATCCTATTCCTGCCCGACCAGCACCTCGGCAGAAACACCGGCTTGAAAATGGGCATCCCCCTAGACGAAATGGTCGTCTGGAACCCATTCAAGCCGCTAGGCGGCAACACCCTGGATCAGCTCCGAAACGCCCGCCTAATCCTATGGCAGGGCCACTGCTCAGTCCACACCCGCTTTACCACGCAGCAAATCGCCCAAGCCCGCCAAAACTACCCCGACGTCCACATCGTCGTCCACCCCGAATGCACTATGGAAGTCGTCCAAGCCGCCGACTCCAACGGCTCCACCGAATACATCAAGAAACTCGTCCACGAATCCCCCGCCGGCAGCGTCATAGCCATTGGCACCGAAATCAGCATGGTCAACCGCCTCGCCGCCGAAAATCCCGACAAGACGATATTCTGCCTAGACTCCGTGGTCTGCCCCTGCTCCACTATGTACCGCATCCATCCCGCCTACCTGAGCTGGGTGCTTGACGGCCTAAACGAGGGCGTAGTCGTCAACCGCATAACCGTCGACCCCGACTCCGCCGAACAAGCCCGCGTATCCCTAGACAGAATGCTCGCCGTAGTCTAACCCCTGCTTGCCCCCGCGCTGCTGAAACTGCCATAAGACGGGCTTGGCGCTACCAGCCACTAGCCCGCCAATATCGCCCCCCATCACACGCACGGAGGCATCCTTGTTCTACATCACCCCCGACACCGAGGCGCTCATAGACCGCGCCCTCACGGAAGACCTATCCGGCGGCGATCCCACCACCGACATCCTCATACCCCCCGATATGCTAGGCAACGCCCACTTCGTCGCCAAGCAACACGGCGTCCTAGCCGGCCTTGACGTCGCCCTAGCCGTATGCAAGCGCATCGATCCCGCCATCCAAACCTGCGTATCCCTCCAAGACGGCGCGCCCCTCCAACCAAACGACCTTATCGCCACCATAACCGGCAGAATGAACTCCATCCTCAAAGCCGAGCGCACAGCCCTAAACTTCATCCGCCGCCTCTCAGGCGTCGCCACCCAAACCGCCGCCTACGTCAGCGCCGTCCAGGGCTGCCCCGTCCGCATCGTTGACACCCGCAAAACCACCCCAGGCTTGCGCGCCCTCGAGAAATACGCCGTAACTATGGGCGGCGGCCACAACCACCGCCAAAACCTCGGCGACGGCATCCTAATCAAAGACAACCACATCCAAGCCCTCGCCGACAGCGGAATGTCCCTAGCCGACGTCGTCCGAAAGGCAAACCGCGAAAAATCCCACACCATCAACGTAGAAGTTGAAGTAGAGGATATGGCGCAGGTTGAAGAGGCTTTGGACGCCGGCGCAACCCTTATCCTGCTGGACAACATGGACGCCGAGCGGATGGCGATGGCGGTTCGCGCCGCGCGCGGCAGAGCCGTAACCGAGGCGTCCGGCAACATCACCCTCGCCAACGTCCGCGCCGCCGCCGAATCGGGCGTGGACATCATCTCAGTCGGCGCGCTCACCCACTCATCCGCCGCCCTAGACATCAGCCTAGACATCGCCCGCGTGGACGCTTGAACGCCGCGCGGTATCTCATAGGCGCAATCGTCTTAGCGCTGCTGCTCGCCGCCGCCCACCTCATCGCCGCCGCGCGCCCCCACCTGCCGCCCGCCGTCAACCTCATCGCATTCGTGGACGCCGCCGGCGCAATCTACACAACGAACCCCGACGGTTCCCAAACAACCCGTATCACCCCCGACGCGCAGGGTTTCTTCACCTGGCCCACATGGTCGCCCGACGCCCTCCGCCTAGCCTACTCAGGCGTGGTAGTCGTCGGCAACCAACCCCAGCTCAACCTCTACGCCGCCCATATCGCCAGCCCGCCAACCGACCCGCTGGACAACATCATCTACTCCGCCGAACCCGGCGACATCGGCTTGCTCGCGCAAGGCGTCATTCACTACCCGCTATGGTCGCCCGACGGCGCAAGCCTAGCCTTCATAGCATCCACATCCGACGGCATCAGCCTATTCATAGACGACCTGTCCGAATACCCCGGCGCCCTTCATCTGTTAGACGACGGCCCCCTCTGGATAGCCTGGTCGCCCGACGGCGATGCGCTCGCCGTTCACCGCGCCGACGACCACTTCCTAATATCCCCGCCCGACGAATGGCATATCCGCCAACTCCCCGTCAACTCCGCCGACTACCGCGTTCCCGCCTGGACGCCCCGCGCCAACGCCATCACCCTAGCCCTCGCCAATTCCCCCACGCGCTCAAGCGTCGCCATCCTGCCCCTAAACGCCGCGCCCAACGCCGATTCCATCCCCATCCGAGACGCGCGCGGCAACCTCGCGTTCCTATGGGCGCCCGGCGGCGAGCGCATAGCCGTCGCCGACTCCGCCCAACTCTTCCTATACCACGACGCCGCCATGCTCGCCTATCGCCGCCTTGCCATAGCCCCCGCAACCAACCCGGCCGGCGCCGCCGACGAAATCGCCCGCCCCGTCATAGCGTTCTTCTGGTCGCCCGACGGCTCTCGCCTTGCCTACATCACCCTATCCGACGCGCAAGGCGCGCTGCGCTGCGTCGTAGTGGATATGAACTCCCGCCGCAGCCGCATTGCCCTAGACTTCATCCCCTCATCCGAACAGCGCACCCTCTTCCAATTCTTCGACCAGTACGCCTACTCCCACTCCCCCTGGTCGCCCGACAGCGCCAACCTAGTATTTGCGGGCATCCCCGTCGGCGACGCGGCGTCGGCATCCTACCCCGCGCACGGGCAATCCCGCGCAACGGCGCAACAGAACGCCAGCCAAATCATCGTAGCAAGCGCCGACGCCGCATTCGCCCCGCAGATAATCGCCGATGGCATAATGGCATTCTGGTCCCCGCGCTAAACCGCCTATCCCCGCGCTAAACCCGCCATCTATCCCTATCCCCGCCGCCTATCCCTATCCCCTGCGCGGCTTATGCCTATCCGCCGAATCCAGCATAATCGTAACAGGCCCATCATTGTCTATTGACACAACCATATGCGCCTGAAACACCCCCGTCTCAACCCGCAACCCCGTTTGCCGAAACAACGCCAGCGTCCGCCCAAACAAATCCGCCGCATACTCAGGCGCCGCCGCGTCCGAAAAGCTAGGCCTGCGCCCCCGCCGCGTGTCCGCGTACAGCGTGAACTGGCTTATCACCAGCAACTCAGCCCCAACATCCGCCGCTGAGTAATTAAACCGCCCCTCATCGTCGCCGAATATGCGGAGATTAACCGCCTTGCCCGCGATATACTCGGCGTCCGCTACGTCATCCCCCGCGCTTATGCCCACAAGCGCCACAAGCCCCTTGCCGATCCTGCCAACCACGCGCCCGTCCACGCTCACAGACGCGCCCGACGTCCGCTGCAGCAGCGCCCGCAACGCCCTCGCGCCCTTTACTCGTCCGCGCTCGCCGAGCCGGCCTTCGCCTTGCTCTCCGACTCCTCCTTAGCCGGCTTGTCAGCCTTGCTCTCGCCATCCGCCGCCGCGCCATTCCTATCGGACTTGTTGGAACTCGTGTAGCTGCTGCTCTTGCCGTAATCGTTCACATAAAAGCCGCTGCCCTTAAACACGATAGGCACCGCCACAAACTGCCGGCTCGCCTCGCTCTCGCAAAGCGGGCAGTTCGCCACCGGATCCGCGTAGAAACTCTGGCGCTCCTCGAAACGATGACCGCACTCATTGCATTTGTAATCGTAAGCAGGCAATCTAGATCACTCCAATCACGCGCGCCCGGCTCTCGCATTTTCCATCCCTGACAACGCTATCTAATGTATCACTACCCCCGAACCCTGTCAAATTGAACCCACGCCGGCCAGCCCCATCCTAGTTTCTAACAGGCAACACCTGGTTAAACCCATTCCTAAACCCCCGCTACCCAAAAAGTTTTGCCTACTTTTCCAAAAGTAGCGTCCCCTTCCCTTTTACCCCCGCGCCGCCCGCTCCAACCCATTCCCCCAAACATCCGCCATCTCAGCCACTTGAACGTTGAGCAAATCCCCTACCACCAGCGCCTTGCCATCCGACACCCGCCCCAGCCTTGCGTATGGAATGCCTTCTTCCCCACAAATCGCCCCCAGCGCCCCCAAATTCCCGGCATCCAGCGACACCACAACCCGCGACTGCCGCTCCCCAAACAGCGCCGCATCCCACCGCTCGCCTATCCCCGCAAACGCCCCCGCGTACTCGCCCTCGCCGCACACCGCCCCGTTCCCCCCTACAATGCAGCACTCAGCCAGCGCCACCGCAAGCCCTCCCTCCGAGCAGTCATGCGCCGACCGCACAATCCCGTTGCCCACAAGCCGCCGACACGCCCGCTGCAGCGCAACCTCCGCCGCCAAATCCAACGCCGGCATCCCCGCAACCAACCCGTGCGCCACCTCCAGATATTCGCTGCCCGCCAAGTCCGCCGCATCCGCCCCCACCGCATCTACCCCCAGCAGCGCCACCACATCCCCCGCCCGCGCGAACCCTATCCCCACATTCGCCCTCACATCATCCAGCAGCCCCAAGCATCCGATTATCGGCGTGGGATATATGCCGCGCTCCTGCGTTTCGTTATACAGGCTCACATTCCCGCTTATCACCGGCGCCCCCAGCGCGCGGCTCGCCTCCGCCATCCCCCTCACGCACTCCTCCATCTGATAATACGTCTCCGCCTTTTCGGGATTGCCAAAGTTCAAGCAATCCGTCAGCGCGATAGGCTCAGCCCCCACGCATGACACATTGCGGCAAGCCTCCGCCACCGCTATCATCCCGCCCACGCGCGGCTCCAGATAGCACAGCCGCCCGTTGCCGTCAGTAGCAAGCGCTATCCCCTTAGCAGTCCCCTTGATACGCAACACCGCGGCATCGCCCCCCGGCGCCGCCACCGTGTTCGTCTGAACCTGATGGTCATACTGCCGATACACCCACTCTTTGCTTGCGATGTTCGGCGAACCCAGCAGCCGCAACAGCGTCTCAGACGCCGACCACTCCGGCAGCGGCAGCCCCGCCAAATCATACGCCTGCAGCCCATCCAACCACTCCGGCTTAACCCCCCCCGGCCGATACTGCGGCGCGTCTGTCAGCGTCCGAACCGGCGGCGCGCCCACCTCTTCGGCCCCATCGAATATCCGCGCGATCCCATCGTCCGTAGCCCGACCGATAATCGCCGACTGCAAATCCCACTTGTCAAAAATAGCCTTGACTGCATCCTGATGCCCATCCTTCACGATGATAAGCATCCGCTCTTGCGACTCCGACAGCATCACCTCATACGGCGTCATCCCCGTTTCGCGGCGCGGCGCTTGCGCTACATCTATGCGTATGCCACTATTCCCGTTGGACGCCGCCTCCACGCTCGCGCTTGTCAGTCCCGCCGCCCCCAAATCCTGCATCCCGACGATATGATCCGTCTTAGCCACTTCCAAGCACGCCTCTATCAGCGACTTTTCCATAAACGGATTGCCCACCTGAACCGTCGGCCGCAGCTCCCGCTCCTCCTCAAACGTCCTTGACGCCAGCCCCGACGCGCCATGTATCCCATCCCGCCCCGTGTCAGCTCCCACCAGCATCAGCAGATTGCCAGCCCCGCCCGTCGTAGCCCGCACCAGCTCGTCCGCCCGCAGCAACCCCACGCACATCGCGTTCACCAGCGGATTGCCCGAATACGTATCCGAAAAGCAGATCTCGCCCCCCACATTCGGCACGCCGATGCAGTTCCCGTAGCCCGATATGCCCGCTACCACGCCCCCGAACAGATACCGATTGCGCTTATCCGAAAGCCCCCCAAACCGCAGCGAATTCAACAGCGCGATAGGCCGCGCCCCCATTGCGAAGATGTCCCGCACAATCCCCCCCACGCCCGTCGCCGCCCCCTGACGCGGCTCTACCGCCGACGGGTGATTATGCGACTCGATCTTCATAACCACCGCAAGCCCATCCCCAATATCCACCGCCCCCGCGTTTTCGCTGCCCGCCCCCACCAGCAGACGCGGGCTCTCGCTAGGCAGCATCCGCAGCAGCGGCTTGGAATGCTTATACCCGCAATGCTCGCTCCACAGCGACCCAAACAGCCCCAACTCCAGCCGATTCGGTTCGCGCCCCAACCGCTCCACTATCGCCTCATACTCCCCCTGCGTCAGCGCCAACTCGTCCAAAATCTCTTGTGATACTGCCATTGCCTAAGCCCCTGTTATGCTATATGCCGCTATCCGGTATCCCTACACCTACCCAAAAGTTTTTTGATTGCTTTTTTACAAAAAAGTAAGACCCCGTCCCACTACATTGCTACCTTATTCTATCCCCAAGGTTATCAGCGCCACCCCCGCAATCACCAGCAACGTCCCTATCACCGTCCTAACCGTAACCCGCTCCAACCCCCGCAAAAATACCAGCGTCAGCAACACCGAAAACAGCGGATGCGTCGCCGCCAAAGGCGCTACCAGTATCGCCGGCGCCTCCCCCAGCGCCAAAAACCAAAACGTCACTCCCCAAGTGGACGCGCCGCCCGCCAGCGCCACGAACAGCCACCCTTTCCAAGACGGATGCACTCGGTAATCAGCCCGGATATGCGCCTGAAACACCGCCGCCAGCACAATCGTCCCCAGTATCATTGAGAACGCATTCGCCACCAGCGGCGGCGCCACATTCCCCACGATATACCGCCCCAGCACAGCCAGCGATCCATAGCACGCCGCCGCCCCAATCGCCGCGCCATATCCGACCAGCGCGTCACGCCCCTCTACGCGCCCAAATCTCATTTCTGCCCCACGATGAGCGTGATGCCGCCTATGATTATCAGCGTCCCCGCGAAGATGTACAAGTTCATCGTTTCGCCGCCCACGGTCACGCCCAATATCGCCGCGAACAAAGGCGACGCCCCCACGATTGGCGCGGACCGCGCTACCCCTATCTTGTTCACGCTTGTGAAATTCATCAGCCGCCCCAGCGGAAAGTTCAACGTCCCCGACAGCAAAAACCACGCAAACGCTACCCCGCTCAGCGCCAATATGTCATCCCAGTGAAACACTATCGCAATCGTCAGCGTGATGACTATCCCCACCAGCAGCGACACGAAAGCCCCCGTCGTCGGGCGCATATACTGCAGCCCGATGCGCGCGAACACCGCGCTCGCCCCGAACCCCAACGCCGCCGTCAGCGCCAGCGCCGCCCCCAGCATCAGCCGACCCTCCGCGCCATATTCCGCCGTATCCGCTCCATCAAGCTCAGCGACCTAATCACCGACCCGAATATCACCTTCCCGTCCTCGCTCCCCAGCAGCGCCTCGCAACTCCGCTCCGGATGCGGCATCATCCCCAGCACATTCCGGCCCGGATTCACAATCCCCGCGATGTTATTCACCGACCCGTTGGGATTGGCGTCCTCAGTTATTTCCCCGTCCTCGTCGCAATACCGAAGCGCCACGCGCCCCTCCCGCTCCAGCAGCGCGATGGTCTCAGCGTCCGCGAAATAGTTCCCCTCCCCGTGCGATATGGGAACCCTAAGCGCCTGCCCCTGCGTCGCCACATTCGTGAACCACGTAGCCCCGTTTTCCACCCGCAAGTTCGTCCATTGGCAGCGAAACTGCATATGATCATTCGGCAGCAGCGCCCCCGGCAGCAGCCCCGCCTCGCAGAGTATCTGAAACCCGTTGCATATCCCGATAACCGGATTGTTCTGACGCGCGAACTCACGTACCGCCTCCATCGCCGGCGAAAACCGCGCTATCGCCCCCGGCCGCAGGTAATCCCCATACGAAAACCCGCCCGGCAGTATCACGCAGTCATACCCCGACAAATCCGTCTCTTTATGCCAAACATACCCCACATCCTGCCCAAAGACGTCATGCAGGACATCAAAGCAATCCACGTCGCTCCAAGTCCCCGGAAACACCACCACTCCGAACCTCATCCGCCTATGCTCCGCAGCCGCTCTTGCACCATCGCGCTAACCTGCTTGCCATCCGCGCGCCCTCTCACCTGCGGCATAATCCGCCCCATCACCTTGCCCATATCCTGCGGCCCCCTAGCCCCCGCCTCCGATATCGCCGCCTCCACAATCGCCCCCACATCCTCAGCCGACAACGGCTCAGGCAGATACGCCTTTATGATCTCCAGCTCCGCCTCTTCCTGCGCCACCAGATCCGGCCGCGCCCCCTTCTCATACGCCGCAATGCTATCCCGCCGCTGCTGCGCCTGCTTGGAAAGCGTCTGCGTAACCCCGTCATCATCCAGCTCCACCCCCTTGCGCGCTATCTCCTCATACCGTATCGCCGACAGCAGCAGCCGCAGCGTATCCCTACGCTTAGCATCCCGTTGCCGCATAGCATCCTTTAAGTCCTCATTCAGCCTATCTTTCAACGCCATTTGTATCCCCTTGCCGTCTATATTACCGTTACCTATCGCCCTTACCCGATTGCCCCTAACTGCTTGAACAATCACCCCTATATTCCCGCAGGATTACCCACATTCCCCCACCCAAAAGTTTTTTGGTTACTTTTTTCTAAAAAAGTAACACCCTACGCTTACCCCCGCTTTACTCTTGCAACCGTCCAATCGCTGTATCTATCAACCCAAGCGCCCGCTCCCGCCCCAGCGCCTCCAGCGACCCAAACAACGGCGGCGCAACCCGCTGCCCCGTCGTAGCCACCCTCAGCGCCCCAAAAAGCTGCCCCGGCTTCACTCCCAGATCCTTAGCCAACCCCCGCAACAGCGCCTCTATCCCCTCGGCATCAAACGGCCCCAACGACGCCAGCCCCTCATACGCCGCCTGCAGCCCATCCCGCGTACCCCCCGCGTCCATCCCGCGCTGCACCAGATCCCCCGTTTCGTACTCGATCTCATCCTTGAACAGAAACGCCACCAGCGGCGCGGCATCCCGCAGCGTCTTCAAACGCTCCTGCACCAGCGGCGCGATCTTCAGCGCCATATCGCGGCTAGGCAGCTCCGGCATCTCATCCGGCGGATACGCCCCCCAAAACTCCAGCAGCGCGTCCGCCAGCGCCCCCGCGCTCAGCTCGCGGATATAATGCCCGTTCATCCAATCCAGCTTCTCAGTGTTGAATATCCCCCCCGACTTGGATATGCGCTCTATGGAAAAGTTCGCCGCCAACTCCTCCCGCGTGAATATCTCAGTCTTATCATCCAGCGACCAGCCGATAAGCGCGAGAAAGTTCACCAAAGTGTGAGGCAAGTACCCCATCTCGCGGTATTCCAGAACCGAAGTCGCCCCATGCCGCTTGCTCAGCTTAGCCCTATCCGGCGCCAGAATAATCGGCAGATGCGCGAACAGCGGCGGCGGCCACCCCATAGCCTTGTACATCTGTATATGGCGCGGCGCGCTCGGCAGCCACTCCTCACCCCGCAGCACATGCGTTATCCCCATATGGTAATCGTCAACCATATGCGCCAGATGATACGTCGGAAACCCGTCCGACTTCATTATCACGAAATCGTCCACCAGCCGGTTCTCAAACGTAACCTCCCCGCGTATCAGGTCGTTCACGCTTGTAGTCCCCTCAACCGGCATCCGAAACCGAACCACCGGCGTCTCCCCATTTGCCGCGCGCTCCGCCTGCTCACCCTCGCTCAGATCCCCGCACCCCATATCGCACCCGCTCCCCTGCCCCTTGCCCGCCGCATCCCGCCGCTCCCGCAGAAGCTCCTCCGAGCAATAGCACTTATACGCGAACCCGCCTTGCAGCAGCCGCTCCGCCGCCTCCGCGTACAACTCCCGCCGCTCCGACTGCACATACGGCGCATACTCCCCGCCGACATCCGGCCCCTCATCCCACTCGATCCCCAGCCACCGCAGCGCCTCCAGAATCACATCAGCGGTCCCCTCCACCGAGCGCCGCTGATCCGTATCCTCTATGCGGACAATAAAATCCCCATTATGCCGCTGCGCCAAAAGCCAATCGAAAATCGCCGTGCGGATATTCCCCACATGCGGCTCCCCCGTCGGACTGGGCGCAAATCGCAAACGCATCCTATCTGCCATATTAGTTGACCCTCCCAATACCCATTCTACCACACCCCGCCATTCTAGTTTTAACCCTTTGCTATATCCCCTGCCATTATTACCTTCCCGCCCCCATTCCCAAAATCCCCTACATCTACACCCACTCAAAAGTTTTTTGCTACTTTTTTACTAAAAAAGTAGAGCCCCCGTCACTCCACTTCCCTCAAAACCCCCTCCAACTCCCCCGGCAACTCAGCCCTAAACTCCCGATACCCCCCATCCCGCGGATGCCTAAACCCCAACCGACTCGCATGCAAAAAATGCCGCCCCAACCCCGCGTATGCCCTGCCATACGTCGCATCCCCCACCAGCGGATGCCCCAGCGCCGCGAAATGAACCCGTATCTGATGCGTCCGCCCCGTCGTCGGCATTACATCCACCAACGTATGAGCCGCATACCACCGCGCAACCCTATACCGCGTAACCGCCTCGCGCCCATCCCGCGCTATCGCCATTCGCTTGCGATTGCCCCTATCCCTGCCTATCGGCGCATCAATCACCGCCTCCCCCGGCGACACCCGCCCGCATGCCAGCGCAATGTATTGCTTCGTGAACTCCCGCCGCTTCAGCCGCTCCGACAACCCCCGATGCGCCATATCATTCTTAGCCACCACCATCAACCCCGACGTATCCTTGTCAAGCCGATGCACAATCCCCGGCCTAACCGTCCCCCCAATCCCCCGCAAATCCGGACAGCGCCCCAACACAGCGTTCACCAGCGTCCCATCCGGATGCCCCGGCGCCGGATGCGTAGCCATACCAGCCCGCTTATTCACCACCAGCAAATCCCCATCCTCATACACCACCTCCAGCGGAATATCCTGCGCCGCCAACCCGCTCTGCGCCGGCTCCGGCATCACCACCTCCACCGCTTGCCCAGCCCTAACCCGCGCCGACGCCTTAACAACCTTCCCGTCAACCACAACCCGCCCCTCCCCTATCAGCGCCTGCGCCCTAGACCTCGACAGCCCCTCACAGCGCCTACCTAGAAACCTATCCAACCGCTCCCCATCGGCGTCCACGACGAACGTCTCCCCCGCGCCGACAATCGCCTCGTCGCCGGCAATCAGTTTGCCGTTGTAGAACGGCATATCCCCCGTCCCCACCATCACCCTCCCCCGCCTTGCGCCGCATCACCCTGACGTCGCGCCCTCAAATCCCCCAGCACAATCACCACAATCAGCGTCGCCATCCCCACGCATATCGCCGAATCCGCCACATTAAAGATAGGCCACCAGCCCACATCCACAAAATCCGTAACCCGCCCAAACGCAACCCGATCCAGCAGATTGCCGAAAGCGCCGCCCAACTGCAACCCTATGGCATACCGCAATATAGGCTTTTCCAAGGCATACGCCCGATAGAAATACACCAGAAACCCAATCGCCACCAGCGACGCGAATATCAGAAACAAAGTCTGATTCGGCAGCAGCCCAAACGCCGTCCCCGTATTCGTCCCATGCGTCAGCCGCACCAACCCCTCAGCCGGCCACGACGCCCCCAAAGGCAGCGTCGCCTTCACAACCTGCTTAGTAACCTGATCCGCCGCGAACACCGCAACCACCGTCCCCCACAGCCGCCAATCCCTAAGCGGCGCCCACCGCGACTGCTCTTCTTCAACCGCCGCCTCTTCCAACCCCCTACGCTCTTCCATATCCAACCCTATCCCTAATCTTGCTTGAACTGCCTTGAAACGCCCCTACACAGCATACCACACCCGCTACCCCCACATACGCCCACACGCCTATCACTCCACCCCCACCCTAACCCACTTCCCCCTAAAGTAATACCACACAAACGCCACCAGCCTCAGCGACATCCCCCCCACAATCGCCGCCGGTATCCCATACGCCCCAAGCGCCGTGAAATTCGCCAACATCAGCGTCAGCGGTATCTCAAACGCCCACATCGTCGCCACCGTTATCACCATCGGCGCGAACGTCGACCCCGATGTATTAAACGCCTGCGTCAATATCTGCACCGGACTCATAGCGATATACCCCACCGCCGCGATAACCAGCCACTGCGCCGCCATCCCCACAAACCCCGCGTCCGCGTTGAAAAAACCCGCCACCGGCTCCGGAAACGCTATCAGCAGCGCGATAAACGGCCCCGTCAGCCCTATCCCGTACACCAGCGCCCACCGCACCGCGCTCCTCGCCCGCTCGCTATGCCCCGCGCCCAAATTCTGCCCCGCCAGCGCCCCAGCCGCCCGCCCCATCCCGCGCGCGCTCTGATTCACCACATTCTCAGCCCGCCGCGCCAGCGCGAATGCCGCCAGCGCTATATCCCCAAACTGCGCCGCTACCCCCACAACCACAAGCTGCGAAACCCCACGCTGCATATTCGTAACCGACGCCGGCAGCCCCTGCCGCACAAGCCCCCATATCAGCGGCAAATCCAGCCGATACTGACTAAACCGCAGCCGTATCCGCGACCGCCCAAACGACAGCGCCCACATCGTCATTCCCGTCCCGATAACCTCAGCCGCCAGCCGCGCATACGCCGCCCCCGCAAGACCCAGCGACGGCAGCCCAAGCCACCCGAAAATCAGCAGCGGGCTCAGCGCGATATGCAGCGTCCGCGAAACCAGCGCCGCCTTCAACGGCGTTATGCTATCCCCGGACGCCTGCAGCGCCCCCCCGAACAACCTGTGATAACTCAAACACGCCATAGCCACCAGCTGCGCCCGCATATACCCCGTCCCCTGCTCCACCGCGTCATCGCTCAGCCCGATAACCTCCAGCAGCGGCCTCGTGAAAACCATCCCCAGCGCTATCATCAGCGCCGCCAGCGCCGTTGTCAGCGTGAACGACTGCAGCAACACATGATTGGCATACGAAACCCGCCTAGCCCCCACCGCCCTCGCTATCATAGCCCGCATGCTGGAATCCAGCCCCATCCGCGCCATCATAATCGTGCTCAAATACGCCTGCGCCGCGCCCAGCCCCGCGATTGCGTGAAACCCAAGCCTGCCCGCCCACACCAAATCCGCCACCTGATCCACCACCCCCAGCATCCCCTCCGCCACCTGCGGCCACCCCAAATACCACAAATGCCCCGCAATCCCGCCCCTAGTCAGATCCCTCGGCGACCGCGCCGCCCGCCTACCCCTAGCCCGCCGCCTATCTCTACCGCGCCCACTCCCCGACGCGCCCCTCCCCCGCGAGCTCGGCTCATCATCAGCCTGCCCGCGCCCTCCTCCTCCCCCTTGCGCCCCCGATCCATCCTCTCGCATCAAACCCCTTTTCATTCGCCTTGCCCGCCGCGCCCAAAATCCCCCCGCCAACCATAGGCTACCCGCGCATATCCCGTCAAATCGCCCCTCAAGCCAATGCGTGTATTGCCACCTATGAATTACAAGTAATTTCGTATATTAGATACTTATATTGTTGCAATCGTGAAATCCGTATGCTATGATACATATCGTAACGGATAGCCAAACCGCATAAACAACAGAAAGGAAAATGCAATGGCAGACCGGCAAACCCAAGAGCGCGTCATAGACGGCGATGCGACCGACGTCACCGGCGAGCAATCCAAAACAACGCAGGACAACGCCAAGAACGGCCGCCGCAACGGCCGCCTCCGCGACATCGACACCGACCGCGTAGTGGAAGAAGTCACCACCGCCTTCCGCGACGCCCTAACCAAAGGCGTCGACTCCGCCGAAACCATCAGTGACAACGTCCGCCAAATCCTGCGCGGCGTAAGCCAGGGCCGCGACCGCTCCGGCCGCGACAACGTCGTAATGGTTCGCGTCACCGACGAAACCCTAGACCGCATCAACGTCCTAGTCGACGCCGGCGTAATGGACAGCCGCTCCGAGGCCGCCGCCTTCCTCATAACCGAGGGCGTCACCGCCCGCCAAAACCTATTCGACCGCATCGACGAAAAAGTCCAACAAATCCGCGCCGTCAAAGACGAACTCCGCCAAATGGCCGGCGACATGAACGAAACCCCCAACAAATCGGCAGAGTAGCCCCAGCCCCTATGCCGCCAGGAACCAGGCCGTTTAGGCCTGGTTCCTTTCTTTGTCCCCTTAGTTTTAGCCGCTTGACACATTAACCCAAGCCTGTATCATTGCGATAACGCAACCAAATTGGGCGAGTAAGTCAACCCGCCAAGTCAAGCAAATCACCAAACGCCAAAACCCAAAGCAAGGAGGCCGATTATGCCATTCAATCGCCGAAAAAACGCGCAAGCAAAATTTGACTCCGCTCAGCAAGCCTACCAGCGCAACCGCGCCGCCTGCGAGCAAATAGCCGACGAAGTGAAAGACAAATTCGCCACGCTAGACGATGCGCGTTTGGAGGCAAACGTCACCTTGGGCAAGGTTGCCATATTCCTAAAACAGAGCAACCCCGGCAAGCGTGGCAAGACGGAAACGTTTGGCTTAACGGCCGACCAAATCTCCGACTGGCAGAACCGCTCCGAAACCGCTTCCGAGTTGTTGGAAACGATGGGCGGCGTCGGTGTTGGCGCCAGCGTCGGCGCCGCGGGCGTGGCCGGCGCGTGGGCGGCGGCGGGCTTGGGAACCGCCTCAACCGGCACTGCCATCGCGGGATTAACTGGTGTGGCCGCAACGTCCGCCAAACTGGCGTGGTTGGGCAGTAGCGTGATCCCCTTCGTCAGCGGTGGAATGACGCTCGGCGCGGCAGTGCTCGGCGGTATTCCTGTCATCCCTGTTGTGCTGGCTTACGGCATAATGGCAAACCGCAGGGTCAAGAAGTTCGAAGAGGCGGTAAATGAGGCGCTTAAAGAAATTGACGCCGCTGAGCGTGAACTGGCGCAATGGCGTCAAAGGGCGACTCTGATTAGCCTACGCACAGACGAACTCATCGATGCAACGAAAGAGCTTGACCGCGCGCTCCGACAGCTTCTGGCTAAGTGTTACCAAGATAGCCAGAAGTCCGATAGCGCTCTATGGCGCATCGTGCAGGCGATCTGGCGACTGCTGGTTAAGCCTTTCCGTCCCCAGGATAACCAGTCGGATGTCAAAGCCGTAGCATCCATAAGCAACTCCCTGGAGAAAGTGGTTGACATCTCAATCACTGACGAAGACGGCAACCTCCTGAACGAAGACGCCCTGAAAGACGCCTACCGCGCGCACCTTATCAGAACGCGGCGACAGGAGTTGTCCAAAGCCTACGACCGCTTGCATGAGGCAATCGCAATCCAGGAACATGACAGAGCAGTCAGATCCACCAACCACATCCTCAGCGTCGTCATACTCTAATCCTCGCTAAACCCGCCGTACAATCCAAAACAAGGAGGGCGATTATGCCGCTTACGCGCATGAAGAACGCGCAAGCAAAACTAAAGCGTCTGAAGAACGCGCAAAAAAATTTGGACGCCGACCTGCAAATCTATTATCGGCACTATGGCTCATGCGAGCAACTGGCGGACGATGTTAAAGAGAAATTCGCCGAACGTAGCTCCGCGAGCTTGGACGCAATCATCACACTGGGGCAGGTTGCGACGTTCATGAGGCAGATACCCCTCGCCAACAAAGTCAACACGGGGCCGGCTGACGTAACGCCTGGCGAAATCGCCGACTGGCAGAACCGCTCCAAAATCGCCGCCGATCTGATACAAACCCTAGGCAGTTTCGGATTCGGAGCCGCCGGCATATCCGGCTTGTGGGCAGCGGCAGGCAAGTGGGGCGCTGCCTCAACTGGCGCTGCCATATCAAAGTTGAGCGGCGCGTCCGCAATTACCGCCACACTGGCGTTGTTGGGCGGTGGCGCGGTTGCCTCCGGCGGCGGTGGAATGTTGCTCGGCGCGGCAGTGTTCGGCGGCGTTCCCGTTGCCCTTAGTGTGCTGGCTTTCGGAGTAACGTCAAACATCAGGGCCAAAAAATCCGCGGAAGAGTCACGCAAGAAAATCGCCGCCGCTGAGTGTGAACTGACACGCTGGCGCGAGGGTAAAAATCTGACCATCCTACGCACACACGAACTCACCGGCGCAGAGGAATCGCTTACCCACACACTCCAGCAACTGCTTGTCCAGTGTTCCCCGAACAACCCGTCGGATGTCAAAACCTTGGCGTCCATAAGCACCATCCTGGCGCAAGTCGTTGACACCCCAATCGCCGACCAAGACGGCAACCTCCTAAACGAAGACGACCTGAAAAACGTCTATCGCAAGCATGTCATTGGAGCGCGGCAGGACGAATTGTTCAAAGCCTACCGACGCCTGCGCGAGGCAATCGCCGGCCGCGCATACGTCGATGCAATCAGAATAGCCAACCACATCCTAAGCGTAATCACGCTTTAACCCACACCCTAAAGTTTTTGCCTACTTTTCCCAAAAAGTAGCGCCCCCCTCTCTCCCACTTGCCCCCCATCCTTTCATTCCCCCAACATTCGTGTATAATACGCCCCAACGCTAACAACCCGCCGTTGCCCCGCAGCCGCGCCCGCGCCCTTGCCACGCATCCGGCGCCCGCGCCGCTCGCCCGCAACGCCCAACCACACACGCACGGAGGCGCGCCATGACAACCCAATCCCCCTTCCCCACAATCGCCAAGCCCCCCATCGCCGACATGCCCATCGCCCCCAACCTAGACTACGCCGCCGCCCGCGCCAACTTCGACTGGCAGCAAATGTACAGCGAACTCGACTGGCTCCCCGGCGGCGGCCTCAACAAAGCCCACGAGGCAATCGACCGCCACGCCAACGGCGCCAACCGCGACAAAATCGCTATGATCTGGGAGGGCAAAAACGGCGAAAAAGAAACCTACACCTTCCGCCAAATGCGCGACCAATCCAACAAATTCGCCAACGTCCTCCAAAGCCTAGGCATCCAAAAAGGCGACCGCGTCTTCATCTACATGGAACGCCTCCCCGAACTCTACATCGCCTTCTTCGGCATCCTCAAAGCAGGCGCTATCGCAGGCCCCCTATTCTCCGCTTTCGGCCCCGACCCCGTCAAAGACCGCATGCAAGACAGCGAGGCGAAAGTCCTCGTAACCCAACCCGACCTGCGCCGCAAAATCACCGGCATCATCCCCGAACTCTTCGAACTCCAACATATGATAATCGTCAACAAAAACAACCGCGACCCAATCCCACTAATGTCCGGCGACCTCAGCTACGAAGAAGAAATGGCGAAAGCCACCGCCAACTTCGAAACCGTCGTAACCAGCCAATACGACTACTCCATAATGCACTACACATCCGGCACAACCGGCAAGCCCAAAGGCGCCGTCCACCGCCACCAAGCCGTAGTCCAGCAATACGCCACCGGCAAATGGGCGCTAGACCTCCAACCCAACGACATCTACTTCTGCACAGCCGACCCCGGCTGGGTAACCGGCACATCCTACGGCATGCTCGCCCCCTGGACAAACGGCGTCACCCAACTCATCTACGAGGGCGGCTTCCGCGCCGGCAAATGGTACGAGCTCATCCAAGACTACAAAGTAACCGTCTGGTACACCGCCCCCACCGCCATACGCATGCTGATGAAAGCCGGCGACGACGTCCCCCGCCGCTACGACCTCTCATCCCTCCGCTTCATCGCCAGCGTCGGCGAACCCCTCAACCCCGAGGCCGTCGTCTGGAGCCACGACATCTTCGGCATGCCCTTCCACGACAACTGGTGGCAAACCGAAACCGGCGCCATCCTCTGCGCCAACTACGCCTGCCAAGACGTCAAACCCGGCTCTATGGGACGCCCCATCCCCGGCGTCGAACTCGGCATAGTCGACGACGAATACAAACCCGTCCCCACGGGCGAAGACGGCAACCTAGTCGTCCGCCCCAACTGGCCCTCAATGTTCCACGCCTACTGGAACAACTCCGAAATGTACAACTCCCGCTTCCGGCAGGGCTGGTACATCACCGGCGACCGCGCCCGCGTGGACGCAGACGGCTACTACTGGTTCGTAGGCCGCGCCGACGACGTCATCAACACCGCCGGCCACCTAGTCGGCCCCTTCGAAGTGGAAAGCGCCCTCATAGAACACCCCGCCGTCGCCGAGGCCGGCGTCATCGGCAAGCCCGACCCCATCGCCATGGAAGTCGTCAAAGCATTCGTCTCCCTCAAAGACGGCTACGAAGAATCCCCCGAACTCCGCCGCGACATAATGCGCTTCAGCCGCCAAAAACTCGCCGCCGCCGTAGCCCCCCGCGAACTCGACTTCGTCCCAACCCTCCCCAAAACCCGCAGCGGCAAAATAATGCGCCGCCTCCTAAAAGCCCGCGAACTCGGCCTCCCCGAAGGCGACACCAGCACCCTAGAAGACGACTAAACCCCCGTATGATAACAACAGCCGGCGGCAGCCCGCCTGCCGCCCAAAGCCCCCAAAGGCATCGCCAAAATGACCACAATCACACACGCCCCAATAGAAAGCCACCAAACCCACAGCCGCCGCCTAATCCGCCACGCGGAAGAACGCCTCGCGCTCGGCGACCGCCTCCAAACCTCCGAAAAGGCATGGGGCGCCATCGCCCACTACCTAAAAGTCATATCCGACCGCCGCGGCTGGCAATACGAATCCCACGCCGACTCCTTCCAAGTAGCCCGAAACCTAGCCGCCGCGGAAAACAACCCGCGGATAAGGCGGCTATTCTCTAACGCCCACGACCTACACAGAAATTTCTACATTGATACCCTGCCCCTTGACAATATTGCGCGCCGGTTTGACGATGCGAAAGAATTCCTTGCGCTCTTGCATGCCATAGAGCCACCCGACGAACCCGACCTAGAGGAACTCCAATGACCACGGTTACCCAACCCCAAATAGAAAGCCACCAAACCAAAAGCCGCCGCCTAATCCAATATGCGGAAGAACGCCTCGCGCTCGGCGACCGCCTCCAAGCCGCCGAAACCGCATGGAGCGCCGCCGACATCTGCCTCAAAGCGATAGCCGACCGCCGCGGCTGGAGCTACGGCGACTACGGCGACTCCTTTCGCGTAGCCCATAACCTTGCCGCCGAGAAAAACAACCCGCAAATAAAGTTGCTATACTATTCCGCGCACGACTTGCACAGGAATATCGACATTGACGTCATTCCCCTTGACTTCCTTGCAGACCAAATCGGCGATGTGAAAGAATTCCTGGCAATCCTGCACGCCATAGATCCGCCCCACGAACCCGACTAAACCCAAACCCAACAGCAACCTTACCCCCAAATCCAACCCATTAAACCCAATACACGGAGGCATCCAAATGAAAATCAGCTGGTTCCACCTAATGCCCTACCGCTTTCTGCCCAAAGACTTCGAGGACAAATACCGCAGCGTCTGGGTTGACGTCCCCAGCCACCTCTTCGAGGCGAACAAAGCCCATCAGCTCTACAACGAATACCTCGACGAGCTCGAATTCGCCGACGAAGTCGGATTCGACGGCATCTGCGTCAACGAACACCACAACAACGCCTACGGCATCATGCCCTCCCCCAACATCACCGCCGCCACCCTCACGCGCCGCACTTCCAACGCCGCCATCATCGTGCTAGGCAACAGCCTCGCCCTCTACAACCCGCCCCTGCGCGTCGCCGAAGAATTTGCCATGCTGGACTGCATCAGCGGCGGCAGACTCGTCGCCGGATTCCCCGTCGGCACATCTATGGACACCAACTTCGCCTACGGCCTAACCCCCGCAACCCTCCGCGAAAAATACTACGAGGCGCACGACCTCGTGATGAAAGCATGGACAGAACCCGAACCCTTCGCCTTCAACGGCAAATACAACCAAATCCGCTACGCCAACATCTGGCCGCGCCCCCTCCAAAAACCCCATCCCCCCGTCTGGATCCCCGGCGGCGGCAGCGTGGAAACCTGGGAGTGGACTAGCCGAATGAACTACGTCTACTGCTACCTCAGCTACTCCGGCTACAAGCGCGGCATCCAAGTGATGGACGGCTTTTGGAAAGAAATGGACAGGCTCGGCGTGGACGACAACCCCTACCGCGCCGGGTTCCTCCAGCTCGTCTGCGTCTCCGAAACCGACGAAAAAGCCAAAGAAGAGTACGCCGAGCATGTGGAATACTTCTACAAGAAATGCCTCCACGTCTACGAGGGCTTCGCCGACGCCCCCGGCTACCGCACAATCCGCACCCTCAAGGCGGGCGCAGTCGCCCAACTCGGCGCCGCCGCCAACCAAAAGCGCCAATCCATGACCTGGGACGACTTCGTAGAGCAAGGCTACGTCATCGCCGGCAGCCCCAAAACCGTCACCGAAAACCTCCGCAAAGCCGTAGAGGGCTTGCGCGTCGGCCACCTAATGGTGCTGCTCCAAATCGGCAGCATGCCCAAAGACCTCACGATGAAAAACACCGAACTCTTCGCCACCGAAGTCTTCCCCGAAGTCAAGGGCATGTGGGACGAATACGAAGACTACTGGTGGCCCGAGCCCATGGAACAGCGCGAAGTCGCCGGCGCCGCGTCCGCCGCCGACTAACCCTCAAAACCCGTTGGCGACGCCCCACAACACAGCAAGAGGTAAATCACAAATGACAACCACCCAGCAAGACGGCGCAACGCTGAACATAGGCGGCATAGACACCGCCGTCGCCGTCAAAGGCAACGGCCCGCCCCTTGTCTATCTCCACGGCGCATTCGGCTACCAGGCTTGGCATCCCTTCCTGGACAAGCTCGCCCAAAACTTCACCGTGTACGCGCCCCTGCACCCCGGCTTCGGCGAAAACTCCACCGTCGACGACATCGACGACATCCTAGACCTCACCCTATACCACTACGACCTGCTGGACGCGCTCAACTTAGACGCCCCCGCCGTAGTCGGCCACTTCCTAGGCGCTATGACCGCCGCCGAAATGGCCGCCCTGCGCCCCGGCAGCGTCGGCAAACTCGTCCTAGCCTCCCCGGCAGGCATCTGGCTTGACGAAACCCCCGGCGCCGACTACTACGCCACCCCTATGGACGAAATGCGCGCCATCCTATTCGCCGACCCCCAATCCCCCGCCGCCAAAGCCCTGCTGCCCGAACCCACCAATGATTTCGAGCGAGGCGCTCAAATCATAGAGCGCGTGCGATCCCTAGCAACCGTCGGCAAATTCCTATGGCCCATCCCCGACAAGGGCATCAAAAAGCGCCTAGGCCGCATAACCGCCCCTACCCTAATCATCGCCGGCGACCAAGACAAAATCGTCCCCCTCGCCCACGCCCAAGAATTCGCCGACCGCATCGCCGGCGCAACCGCCCACATCCTACCCGCCGGCCACATGCTAATGCTAGAACAACCCGCCAAGTTCGCGGCAGAGATAACCACCTTCCTACAACCCTAACGCCCCCGCGAAAACCAGACAAAAGCACAGGGCAGGCTTAATCTTGTTAAACCTGCCCCTGCCTACTTCCCCTAAAGTTTTTTGCCTACTTTTTTACGAAAAAAGTAGCGTCCCCCCGTCTTTCTTATTCCCTCAGTTTCGCTCACCGCCCCCTAGCCCCGTGCATCCGACTTGCGACATCACCCCACAAACCACCCCGCCAACTCCTCCCGATTGCGCTCCAACCACGCATGATTCAGCCGTATCCGCTCCAGCGACTGCCGCACCGTCCGCTCGGCCCCCGGCGCCTTGTTGTCCGCGAAAAACCGCTCCACATTATCCCGCATCTCCAGCGTAGTGAACCCCGCCGTGATCCCCGCGATCCGCATTATCGCAAACCCGCCCTCGCCGTAGCGCCTATCGTACTCCGCCCAGTTATCCTTCAGAAACTCCCACGCCAGCGCCCGCCCGCGGCTATTGCTCGCCACCAGCGTCAGCGCCGACACGCTATCCTGCGCCCGCACCTCATCCCCCAGCGACCGCTCCAGCGTCTCCCCCAGCAAAGCCGCCTGCTCAAACCCCGTCAGCCCGTACATAAACCGCATCTTCTCTTCGGGCAGCGTCGCCGCCGCGCGCAGCTCCCACATCTCGTCGTACATCGCGCGCCCGCCCCGCTTTGCCGCCAGCCCGAACACTATCCCGCGAATGTCCGGACTCACGCTCGCCGAATCCGCCGCGTAAGACGCGAACCGCGCCGCCGCCTCTCGCAGCGTATCATCGTCATCGCTGCTGCCCATATGATTCAACAGCGTGCTGCGTAGCAAAGCGTCCGTATGCGACTCCCCCTCCCTCGCATCCCAGCCCACCTGCCGCGCCATATCGCGGAATATCCCCCGCGAAAACGCCTGAAACCCCGTATAGAACTCTTCCCCCACAAGCAGGTTGTCAAGCCCGCCCAAATTCGCCGACAAATCCGCGCACACCGGCGCGCTATCCTCATTCCCATACGCCGCCGCGATTGTCAGGAAATCCGTCGCCGGTATCAGCCCCGCGCGGCTCAGCGCGAATGCGTCGTTCTGTATCCCCAGCCTATCCTGAGGCGGCAGCGCCTTTTCGCTGATAGGCGCTCGCAGCCGCCCCAAGTCATCAGAGAAATACTTCACGCGGTAAAACCCAACCTGCTCAGGGTTCAACTTCGTCCAAGCCTCGCTAGACGCCCCCGAATCCTCCACATCCCACGCCAGCGTCCTGCCGTCCATCAGCGTGGTAGCCTTGCCGCCGCCCTCGCCCGTATAGACGCCCACCGGCAGCCGCCAAATCGTATCGTCCTCCCCGCCCTCGCCCGTTACCGCGTCATACACGAACCGCCGCTGCAGCATATGCAGGTTGATATTGCCCTCCGACCGCTCTATCCCCACATCCAGCACCGGATACCCCGTCTGCATAACCCAGGTATCCATAATCTCAGCCACCGGCTGCCCCGAAACCTCGCCCAGCGCGTTCCACAGATCCGCCCGAACCGCGTTGCCGTATTGATGCTTTTCCAAGTATTCGTGCAGCCCCCGCCGGAACGTCTCAGCCCCCAAAAAGCTCTCCAGCATCCGCAGCACAGACGCGCCCTTGCTGTAGCTTATGGCGTCAAACAGCTCCCCTATCTCGGCAGGATTATGCACCTCCTGCTCTATCGGATGCGAATTTCGCAGCCCGTCAAGGCTCAGCGCCCGATTGGTATCGCTTGAAACGAACTGCGTCCAAACCTCCCAGTCCGGGAACAGCGCGTCGGTCGCCTTATCCCCCATCCAAGAGGCGAAACTCTCGTTCAGCCACAAGTCATCCCACCACGCCATCGTAACCAGATCCCCGAACCACATATGCGCCATCTCATGCGCGATTATCCCCGCCACCAGCTGCCGCGTCCCCGCCGATGTGTTATCCGGATCCACCAGCAGCGCCGTCTCGCGGTAGGTAATCGCCCCCCAGTTTTCCATCGCCCCCGCCGCGAAATCCGGTATGGCGAAATGGTCAAGCTTGGGCAGCGGATAGGGTATCCCGAAATAATCGTTGAAATACTCCAGCAGCCGCGCCGCCGTATCCAGCGCGAACTCCGCCTGCGACTCCCGCCCCCGCGTGGTGAACACCCGTATCAGCGTCCCGTTGTCCCCCACCCGCTCGATATGCGTCAAATCCCCGATGATGAACGCCAGCAGATACGTGGACATTATCGGCGTTTCCCCGAAAGTAACCGACTTCACCCCCGGCCGAACCTCGCTTTCGCTGATTATCGGCATATTAGACTCCGCCGCCAACTCCGACGGCACCAGCAGCGTCAGCGCGAAAGTAGCCTTCAGCGCCGGCTCATCCCAGCACGGAAACGCCCGCCGGGCGTCCGTAGCCTCCATCTGCGTAGTCGCCATCACCCGCTCCACCCCGTCCTCGCCCGTATAAGTGCTGCGATAAAACCCACGCAGCTTATCATTCAGCTCTCCGCTGAACTCGATCTCAAGCGACGCCTCCCCCACCGCCAGCTCCTCCCCAAACTCAAACGTCGCCGTCTCAGCCTCCTCGTCATACGAGATACTCCGCGCCTTCACCGCCGACCCGCCCTCCGGCGTAACCGCGCACGACCGCACCTCTATCTCAATGCAATTCAGCGTAACCGCCGAAGTCCCCGACAGAACCTCCACATCTATCCTCTCGCTGCCCCTGAAAGTGAACGCCCCCAAATCCGGCTCCAGCGTAATCGCATACCGAACCGGCTTAACATTGCTCGGAATAAGCTCCGCATTAGACTCAGTCATAACCCTCTCTCACTCCCCTGCGTATCTGCGTATCAATCCGCGCGCGCCTTTACCGCGTACCAACGCCCACGCCCGCTTGCCTTATTGTAAATCATAGGTTGCGTGGCGATGTGCCAATGCAACCCACACCCGTTGCCTTAGTCTTATTTGTTGCGACGTTGCTATGATGCAACTCGCTTGTACGCCGCTGTCTTATCCTTGATAATATCGTTGTTGTGCGGCATTGATGAGTTGAGCGGTGCTTGCGACAATACAGCCCGCGCCCGCTACCTTAGCGGGCATATCAGATTGCCGCCAAGCATCGCAATGCGTATTGCTTATCCCCGCGCATGTTGCCTTAGTCTTATTTGTTGCGACGTTGCTATGATGCAACCCGATTGTACGCCGTATCCTTAATCATATCGTTGGACGCGCCCGCTACTGCGACTGCAACCCGCCGCCTTAGTCTTAATCACATCGTCGGCTTGCCGCCGAGCATCGCATTGCGTACTACTTTTATCCTCGCGCCTGTTGCCTTAGCCTTAACCATATCGCCAGCCTACGCCCCGCCGCCGCGATTGCAACCCGCTTTCGCGCACCGCCCTTTATTGGCAATCATATCGTTGGCTACGCGGCTATGCGCCAATGCAACCCTCGCTCGCCGCCTTAGCCTTAGTCATATCGGCGACTTGCGCGGCGATACTGAGATGCCCCCCGCGCCATTCACCCCAGCGCCCACGCGCTTGCCCACCCTAACTCGCCGTCCAATTCGGCTTACGCTTCTCCGAAAACGCCAGCGGCCCCTCCACAAAATCATCCGACACCGACGCCTTCACCTGCTCCGTGAAAGTCCGGTTCAGCGACACATCCAAAGGCCAGTCCAGCCCCTGCGTCGCCATCTGCTTGCTCGCCCTTGCCGACAGCGGCGCCACCTCCAATATCTCAGCCGCCCACCGCTCAGCCGTCGCCATCAGATCCCCCAGCGGCACAACCTCGTTCACCAGCCCAAGCCGATGCGCCTCCTGCGCCGATATGCGCCGCGCCGTCAGCAGCATCCCCATCGCAACCTTGAACGGCACATGTCGCGGCAGCCGATGCACGCCGCCAGCGCCCGCAATCAGCCCCACGCGCGGCTCAGGCAGCCCCACCTGCGCGTGATCCGCCGCGATAATAATATCGCACGCCATCGCCAACTCCAGCCCGCCCCCAAGCGCGTACCCGTTCACCGCCGCGATAATCGGCTTCCAGCACTCGAAATTAGAAGTGATCCCCCCAAACCGCGCTATCTCACGCGACCTATCCCGCCGCCCGCGCTCAGCCGTGTACTTCAGATCATTCCCCGCGCTGAACGCCCGCTCCCCCGTCCCCGTCAGTATCGCCACCCAAGCGTCCGGATCATCCCGAAAATCGCTGAACGCCCGATACAGCTCCGCATTCGCCGGCGGATGCAGCGCATTAAGCCGCTCCGGCCTATTTATCGTCACATACGCGATCCGCCCCCGCTTTTCGTACTTAATAAATTCGTATCCCATAATCTCCCCCTAAGGTAGCCCAGAATAACACAGGCTTGCGTAACCCAATCTCAGCCGCCGCCGCGCCAGCCTTGCCCGCGCCGCGATTTCACGCGCCTGATTATATCAGGTTTCGCGCCCAATAGCCTAAATCAGCATAAAGCTCCGCCGTTCTTGCCCGCCCTTGATGCGCCCCCGTTTGCCTACCCCCGCCCATTCCACCCATCCCAATGCGCCACCTCATCCAACGGCTTGCGGCGCGTAGGCCCATACCCCGCTCCCTCCGCCGGATACCCTATCGGCAACAGCGCCGCCGTCTCCACATTATCCGGTATCCCCAGCAGCCCCTTCACCTCATCCTCATACTGCTTATGAAAAGTCGTCAGCGCGCTCCCAAGCCCCAGCCCCCTAGCCGCCAGCAGGATATTCTGCACAGCCGGATATATCGACGACCCCGTCGTCAGATTAGTCCCCCCGTCGTGCTCGACGCACGCCAGCAGCAAAATCGGCGCGTCATCCAGATGCTCAATCAGATGCGTAGCCGACCGCAGAATCCGCGGATTCGCCTCCCGCAGCCACTCCAGCCGCGGCAGCGCATTGCGCCCCGCCCGCCGATACACATCCGCCAACTTCCCCCGCAACTCGGCATCCTGCACCACGACAAAATGCCACATCTGCCGATTAGTCCCGCTAGGCGCCCTAGTCGCCGCCTCCAGCAACCGCTCCACCGCCTCCCGCGGCACCGCATCCCCCTTGAAATACCTTATCGCCCTCTGCGTCCCCATCGCCTCAAACAGCCCAATTTCCTCAGTCATATCTTATCCCCCTGCATATTGCCCTAAATGCCCTTATCCGGTTGTTAAGATTATACCCCATCCCACTCAAAAGTTTTTTGCTACTTTTTTCTAAAAAAAGTAGGGTCCCCCCGCTATTCTTTCACCATCACTTATTTACCTGATACAATACCCCGTAAATTCCAACCCTACGGAGGCAGATATGAAAATAGGCACAGGCATGCGCTCCGGGCTAGTATCCGACGTCCCCCACAGCGCCCGCAAAGCCGAAGATCTCGGCTACGACTTCTTCGCCACCAACGAAACCAAGCACAACCCATTCATCACCGCCGCCCTAGCCGCCGAACACACCACGCGCGCCCAAGTCCGCACATCCATAGCCCTAGCCTTCGCCCGCAGCCCCATGGACACCGCCTACCAGGCATGGGACCTGCAATCCCTCGCCGCCGGACGCTTTCAGCTCGGCATGGGCAGCCAAGTCCGCGGCCACATAGTCCGCCGCTTTAATATGCCCTGGGGACGGCCCGCAGCCCGCATGCGCGAATACATCGCCGCCCTACGCAGCGTATGGCAAAGCTGGCAAACCCGCTCCCGCGTCAACTTCGCGGGCGACTTCTACAACTTCAACCTTATGCCACCCTTCTTCACCCCCGACCCCATAGAAAACCCCGACATCAAAATCTACATAGCCGCCGTCAACACCAACATGCTCCAGGTCGCCGGCGAAGTCTGCGACGGCGTCCTGCTACACTCATTCGGCACATTCAAATACATCCGCGAAATCGTAATCCCCAGCCTCCAAGCCGGCGCCGACAAAGCCGGCCGCTCCCTATCCGACATAGACATCAACGGCGGCGGCTACATCATCACCGGCCCCGACGAAGAACACATCCAAAACAGCCGCCAAGAGGTCAAAAACGCCATATCGTTCTACGCCTCCACCCGCAGCTACGCGCCCGTGATGAACGCGCACGGCTGGAACGACACCGCCCAAAAACTCTACCGAATGTCCGTCGACGGCAAGTGGTCCGAAATGGGCGCGCAGATAACCGACGACATGCTAGACGAATTCGCCATCACCGGCGCATACGACGACATCGTCGACAAAATCAAAACCACCTACGGCCCCTTCGCCTCATCCCTCAGCTTCTCAATCCCCACCCAATCCGGCGAGGACGAAGAGATCCTCAAAGACATGATAACCCGCCTCCAGTCCGACTAAGCGGCAGGGCAAGGGAATAGGAAAAAGAAAAACAGGGCAGCATCCAACTGCCCCTACTACCCTTGCCCCTTGCCCCATACCCCCATCACCCGCACACCTACATCTACTCTCCCTCAAAAGTTTTTGCCTACTTTTTAGAAAAAGTAGCGTCGCCCCCTATATCTAAACAGAACTATCCCGCATCCTCCGCGCCCGCTCCACACACGCCTCCACCTCCCCCAGCGCCTCATCAGTCCGATTAGTCCCATGCACAACCACCCAATCAAATTTCTCAGCCTCCCCCATCTCCCTATCAGCCTCCTCCAGCCGCCGCTCCAGCGAATCCGCCCCCTCGCTCCCTCGCCCCATCAACCGCCGCCGCAACTCCTCCCTACTCGGCGGCGCCAAAAACACAAACACCCCATCCGGCACGATCCCCCTAATCGTCGCCGCCCCCTGCACATCAATCTTCACCACAACATCCCTACCACGCGCCAGCGCCTCCTCCACCTGCGCCCTAGGAACCCCGTAATAATTCCCATACACCAGCGCCCACTCCAGCAACTCCCCCCTGCCAATCATCCCCTCAAACCGATCCCTGCTGACGAAATAATAATCCACCCCATCCAGCTCCCCATCCCGCATACCCCGCGTAGTAGCCGTCACCGCGTAATGACGCCCAGGAAACACAGCCCGCATCCGAGCCACCAGCACATCCTTGCCAACCCCCGACGGCCCCGAAATCACAATCAGCAACCCCCGCATTGCCCTCGCCGATTGCTCCGATTGCCCCACCGCCTGCCCTTGCCGACCCGCTACCTCCGATATATCCACGACTGCTTCTTCTCCGACCCCGTCATCTGCCGATACCGCTGCAGCAGCCTATCCCCCAAAAACGCCGTCGCCATAGACTCCCCCGCGCTCGGCAGCCTATTCTCATCGCCCTCGTTCACCACAGCCCCCGCCTCCCACCTCGCGCGATTCTCCCACGCCCCCACGAAAGCGTCCACCAGCCCGTCGTCCGCATCCTTAATCATATTGCGATACTCATAAAGCTGCGCGATATACTGGTCAATCCAATGCACCAGCGCGTTGGGATTCGTATAGCACGACGCCTCATTATCCAGCGGATCCTCCGACGCCAGCCGCGAATACTCCGCGAAAGTCCCCGCCGCCAGCCTGTGCATCTCGCGCCACGCCTCGCTGCCCGCCGCCGTGCTCACAAACGCCGACGACAGCACCGCCGGCAGCACCTCCATAGCCACCGCGTAGCTATCGTGCTCATGCGGATCCATAAACAGCGGCTTCGCCCCCATCAGCTCCGCCATCCCGACCACCGTCCGCACCGACTCCTGCCTTGCGGCGTTCCCCGGCGTAATGCAATACTGCGCCCCCCGCATCAGATCCGCCGACGCATCCTCCAGCGAAGAAAACGGCTTGCGTATCAGCGGCCTTCCCCCCACAAAATCAACATTCTTGGGCAGCAGCTCCGCCGCCCAATCCAGCGCCTTAACCTTCGCCGCCCCCGTATCCGTAATCACGCACCCATCCTCCGCGATAGGCGCCAGCGCCTCCAGCATCTCGCGCGTCTGAGTGAACGCCGTATCCATCACAATCAGCTGCGCCCCTCTCACCGCCGTCCGCATATTCGCCGAAGTATCGTCATACGCCCCCGCCTTAGCCCCGACGCTCAGCGCATCCCTATCCCCCGAACTCCCCACAACCTCCGTATTACGCAAATTCGCCCGCTTCAGCGCCAGCCCCATAGACATCCCCACCACCCCCGTCCCAATAATCGTAATGCGCTCCAAAACCCACCTCCGTCGTCTAACCCGAACCCGCGCCTACGCTGCAGTGTGCGACAATGCGCGGCGAGAAACCATTCTTAATATGCGACGCCCGCGCCCACTATTCGCGCCGGCCCCTTCTTTCCTGGCCAAAAGTCTATCACATTCGGCAAACCCTCAGAAAATCGGGCGACCTACGCATCAGGACACTCGCCCTCGGATTCTGAGGACAGCGCATCATCCACAATTTCCCGGATTTCTGGGACGCTCAGTAGTTGCTCTACCAGAAATTTGCGATTGACTTCAGCATCGGCTCTGCGCTCTCTGACTATGGCATCGTAGTCGAATCCCATCAGTTCGCAGAACTCCCTGCCCGTCCAAGCCTGATCCTCGGTAATCTCCTGCTTGAACCCCGTCACTATGGCTTGCTTGCTCGTCTGATTAAACGAGCAAACGCGGATTTCGGTTGCGTATGACAGCGTTGAGCCTACCGATTGGCTGAAATACGTGAGTGTGCTGACTTCGCCGCTGGCTTTCTTAGTGTCGAAAGTATCGCCGTCTTTGAGTTCCATGACATAGCAACGCCTAAGCGCGCCTTGCCTTTCGAATATGAGATAGTCGGGCTGGGAGTCTTTGAACTCAATTTTGGATGACGCTTTGACCGCGCTCTTGTCCGCGATAAATATCCCGTCAGCGCCATTATCCAGGAATGTGTCCAAGTCCAAAATGGCGTTTTCATTGGCGCGGGATTCGCGGCGTATGATTCGCTCAAGTTCAACACCTGCCCTTATGGTAGTCGCGTGTACGCGCGCAAGCACAGAACCGAGGTCGGCGTGATCGAAGATGCGGGCATAGCTCCCATCCCTGCGGCCGGGCTTGGTTTCGGACATTTTAACCATACTTATCTGCTCCTTAGTCTAGTGAGGTAGAGCCGGTCGCTATATCGCAACCCAGGAACTGCCTGCCGGCCTTTGACGCCGCGCTCATCACCGAATAACTCCCCGCCGCGGGATCCAGCACAACATCGCCCGCGTCGGTAACCGCCTCAATCAGGACGGCTTGCAAATTGATCGGCTTGGAATGAGTATGCTTCCCCTCAGGCTTCTCATCCCACACATCCGGAATATCGTGGCGTTGCCAAACGCCTTTCGCCCGCTTGGGCAACTTCTGAGCGATCACCAGATACTCCGACTGACGCCGCGTCCGATACCCCATCCCCATTCGTTTCTTATTCCACGTGACCATATCAACGATTTCCAGCCCATTGGGCTGCATCCACCCCCGCACGCCCGTGCATAGGTGAAACTTATCCACCCACAGGAACAGATGCCCTGAGGGTATCAGTGCGCTCGCGATCCCCCGGATAAACTCCAGTATCGTCTCCTCGCTCATCTGCGAAAGCTGCGCCCGCTTGCGCCCGCGCGTAACCCCCTCATTCCCATACCGCATCTTATCCAAGATGCCCCGATACTGCGGATCAAAGATGCACAGCGGCAACGTCGCCGGCTCGATCTCAGAGAGCAACTCCAGCCCATCATACCGATTCTTCTGATTAAGCGGCAGCGGCCACTCAGCCTGACAACCCTCGCCCCGCACACTGACGCGCTCGCCAGAAAATACACTTGTAGCCATAAATCATTCCCTCACTTGTCAGCGCCGGCAAATCGCTTGGCGTATTATAACACAACAAACAAACAAACTATGCACAAATGTTTGTTGATTAAGCAATGTGCATATCCCCAATCCCACCACGCGCCGCCTCCCCCACCCGCGCATTCGCCGCCCTTGCCATAGCCTCCTCCTTCTCAAACCCCACAAACCCGCGCCCTTCAATCCGCGCCGCAACCCCAGTCGACCCCGACCCCGCAAACGGATCCAGCACAATCGCATCCTCTCCCCCCGCGCAAAATATCCGGATCAAATGCCGCAGCAGCAACACCGGCTTCTCAGTCATATGCCCCGATCGCTTGCGCGGCTTAGGCACCGGAATAACCGTCCCCGGAAACTGCCCCGGCGACACCAGCGGATTATCGGTATCAATCAGCCCCGCGCGATAGCGCAGCCAGTTATCCGCGAAAGTCCCCTCGCGCGGCAGCTGCGCCAGGACGATTAACTCCATCTGCGGCTTCAGCTGCGGCGTCTTGCGCCCCTCCAAATCCCGTATCATCCGCGCCCGCACATCCTCCGGCAAATGCCGCTTGCGCCGTATGAAATGCTCCTGCTTAAACGCCTTCGGCTGCCCCTCATAGCGCCACGCCAGCATATCCCGTATCTCAAACCCCGCGTCCTCCAGCGCCATCGCCGCGTGATGCGCCAGCCTTGGCTGCGAAAAGCACAGCGCGAACCCGCCCGGCTTCAGCGCGCGCGCCCACTCCTTAGCCACCGGCAACAGAAACTCATACAGATTGCGCCCCTGCGCCCTATCAAACTTCATCCCCGCCGGCAGCCCGCCAATCACCCCCGGCCGCACCCTAGCCCGCAGCCGATCGTTATCCCACCCGTCATCCATCCCATCGATAAAATACGGCGGATCCGTCAGCACCAGCGACACGCTATCATCCCCAATCCCCCGCATCCCAACCCGACAATCCCCCCACGCAACCCAATCCCCAACCTGCTCGCCGCCATCACCGCCTTGCCGCACAACGTCCCGCCCCATCATCCCCATCTGCGCCCCGGCGCCCGCCATATTCCTATTCACCATATCAGCCGTCTTTCTGACTTAATTCGTTCCCGCCATCACCCTGTTTCCCAAACAAGCCCACTCCGATAATCCTACCCCCTAAATCCCCCCATCACCCAAAAGTTTTGGCGCTACTTTTTCCAAAAAAGTAGCGCGCGCCCTAGTTTATCGCATTCAGCGGGAATACAATGCTGACTTGATTCAAAATAACACTACGAGACGAGAATACCCTCGCGCTCACCCACCCATCTACACCCCCACCAACCCCCTCACCACAAACCCAATCGCCGGCGAAATCACCCTGCTCAGCAACCCAACCCCCAACACCCCATCCAACAGCAACAGCCCCAGCAAAATTATCACCCCAAACCGCTCCGTCTTCGCAAACGGCCTCGCCAGCGCCCTCGGCAAAACCCCCAGCGCCACCTTAAACCCGTCCAGCGGCGCTATCGGTAGCAGATTAAACACCGCCAACACCACATTCCACAGCGTCAGCGCCGACAAAACCTGCGCGTCAACGCCCCCGCCAACCCCCGGCAGCGTCCCCATCCTCAGCGGCATAGCCGCCAGCGTAGCCACCACCATATTCGACGCCGGCCCAGCCAGCGCCACCGCCGCCATGCCCGCTCGCTCACCGATGCGTAGCCGCTCCGGCGTCACCGGCGTAGGCTTGCCCCATCCAAATCCCGCCACGAAAATCAGAATCGTCCCCACCGGATCCAGATGCGCCGCCGGATTAAGCGTCAGCCGCCCCTGCTTCTGCGCCGTATCATCCCCCAAACGCATCGCCGCCAGCGCATGGCTAAACTCATGCACCGTTATCCCCACCGCCAGCGCCGCCGCAAACGCCGCCAAATTTATCAGCGCCGCGACCGGATCCACCTGAAAATCGTCAAACATTCGGAATATCAAGCGCCAACCCCGCCTTAGTCTTAACTACCACAAAGCGGCGGGACGAACCATATCGCCCCGCCGCCTCGCCAAATCATGCCTATTCTTGCTCAGCCTTAGTGGCCGCCGCACGCGCCTCCGCAACCACCGCCGCCGCATCCGCCTCCTCCGCCGCACCCTCCGCCGCCGCCCGCGCCGCAACCGCCTCCGCCGCAAGCGCACCCTCCGCCTCCGCCCGTCTGGAAATTCGGATTGCTGATAACAAACCCGCTCCGCATCAGCCCGTCCACATAATCGATCTGCGCCCCCTCCACCAGCGGCGCGCTATCCGGATCCACCAGCACCTGCACCCCGCTGGTATCGATCACCACATCATCCGTCTTCGCCTCCCGCTCCATCCCCAGCATATACTGGAAACTCCCGTGAGGCCCCGGCACCACCATCATCCTTAGCAGCGCCCCTGTCTCGCCCTGCTCGGTCAGAATCTCCGCCAGCTTCTCCGAGGCCAGCTCCGAAACCTCAATCAGAGGATTAGTCGTCGTCATCCGATACACCTCCAAGGCGCAATCAAACCTTTCGCAGTCCCCGCTGCCCACTATCCCTAAATCCTAACACTCCAGCCCCACCCGGTCAACCTAAGCCCGCCCAAAGGTATTCTTACCTTGCAGTGTTCATTGATTTGATGGACTGATTTAGGCACTCCTCAAACACTATCGCCAGCAGATGTTTCAGCATCTCCACGCTCTTTGTGTAGCCCTTTGTCCGCCTTACCAGCCTGTTGAGTTTGCTCCTCAGCTTAGAGTGCAGCCCCTCATTCCAGTTCACCGCTCCGCCCTTGCCTATCACATGCCTGTCCCGAGGCAGCCATTCGTACACCGGATAAGCGTCTGTCTCATACCTGTCAGCTCCCGGCAGCCGATCCAGCAAGCGCGAGAACGCGGACAAGTCTCTGCCGCCCACCTCATACATCCGCCAGCGGACTCCGTCCCGTTCCTCCACCACCGCAGTCCATATCCACAGGTCTTGACGCCGCTCGCCGCGCCTTATCCCCAAGTATGTCCACATCTCATCAAACGCCACAATAGACGCGCGGACGCTGTCTTGCCGCCCACTTGTACGCCACTCTATAAAGCGCGTCAGACGCTCTCTCGCCAAGGCCCCCTTTTTTTGACCCACTTGCTTACAGTGGGTACGCTCGCGCCCATCACGCGGGCGGTCGCCGATAGGCTCATCCCCTCCGCGCACATCTTCACAGCCTGCTCTTTCTGCTCATCGGTGAACCGATGCTTTGCGCCCTCTTGATGCTTGCGGCCGCACTGGTTGCACTTAAATATCTGCTTGCCGCGCGAGTGGCCGTCTTTCTTGACCCAATTCGAGCCGCATTTCGGGCATAGCGCGTCATGTCTGTACACTCTTTGGCTCGCCATAATGACACCTGCCTTTCAGCGGTTTCGGAGCGGTTTAGGGCAAGTATATCATATCAGCACTGCAAGGTAAGAATACCCCGCCCAAAGGTATTCTCAGTGTGCAGTGCTAATAGATTTGAGGGACTGATTCAAGCATTCCTCAAACACTATCGCAAGCGGATGTTTCAACATCTCCACGCTCTTTGTGTAGCCCTTTGTACGCCTTACCAGCCTGTTGAGTTTGCTACGCAACTTGGAGTGCAACCCCTCGTTCCAGTTCACCGCTCCGCCTTTGCCTACCACATGCCTGTCCCTAGGCAGCCACTCGTACACCGGATAAGCGTCGGTCTCATACCTGTCAGCGTCCGGCAGCTTATCCAACAAGCGCGAGAACGCCGACGCATCCCTGCCGCCTACTTCATACATCCGCCAGCGGACGCCATCCCGCTCTTCCACCACCGCAGTCCATATCCACAGGTCTTTGCGCCGCTCGCCGCGCCTGACTCCCAAGTATGTCCACATCTCATCAAACGCCACAATAGACGCGCGGACGCTACCCGGACGACCACTTGTCCGCCACGATATAAACCGCGTCAGACGCTCTCGCGCCAACGCCCCCTTTTTTTGACCCACTTGCTTACCGTGGTTGCGCTCGCGCCCATCACGCGCGCGGTTGCCGATAGACTCATTCCCTCGGCGCACATCTTCACCGCTTGCTCTTTCCTCTCATCTGTGAACCTGTGCTTTGCGCCCTCTTGGTGCTTTTTGCCGCATTGGTTGCATTTGTATTGCTGCTTGCCGCGCGAATGCCCGTCTTTCTTGACCCAATTCGAGCCGCATTTCGGGCATAGCGCATCGTGTCTGTACACTCTTGGTTTTGCCATAGCGCCACTCGCCTTTCACTTGTTTCGGAGCGGTTTAGGGCAAATATGTTATATTAACACTGCATCATGAGAATACCCTTTAGAAATTGGGCTTACGCGGTAAGCCAGTCGTTGTGATATAGTTTTGGACTGTGATGAACATGATTGACGGGATGCGCGGCTTGGGTTGGGCGCGCGGGCGGCCGGATGGCTTGACGTTGGCGATAGCGCTTGCCGCGCTGGTGGGCGCGGGGATCGCGCTGACGCGGCAGGCTACTTATGGCGCGTTGCTCAGTTTGGATGCCCTAAACTACTTATCAACTGCGCGGAACCTGCTCGACGGGCAGATTTTCATAGACCACGCGGGCATTGCCTATACAATGTGGCCGCCGCTCTACTCGCTGACGCTGGCAGTCACGAGCCTGGGCATAGCGGATCCTCTCACAATCGCGGGGCCGCTCAACGCCACCATGTTCGCGCTCACGATATTCGTGGTCGGGCGCTACCTGCGGCGGCGGCTGTCGTCCGGTTATATGGTTGCGTGGGCGTGCTTTGCGCTGGCGCTGTTCATCCCGATTATTGATTCCACCGCAACTATGCTGTCTGAGTCGCTGTTCATTTTGCTGGCGACGCTTGCGCTGACTCGGGCGGACGACTATTTCGCGGGCGGCAAGATGTCGGCGCTGCTGTGGGCGGCGGCGTTGGGCGCGCTGGCGTGGCAAACGCGATACATAGGCATAGCGGTTCCCGCGGCGATAGGCTTGGGGCTGCTGCTGCAAGCGGGCGCGTCGTTCCCGCGGCGTTTGGCGCGCATTGCGCTAGTATCGCTAATAGCCGGACTGCCTATGGCGGCGTGGCTGGCGCGAAACTATCTGCTGACGGGCAGTCTCACGCAGCGCAATCCGCCGGCTGACTACTCGCTGCTTGGAATTGCATTAGAGGCGGGGGACAGATTTTGGGATTGGGTATATTTCAATCCCGATTGGGCGCAGATAGAGCGGCTGTCGTTTCTGCCCGCCGCGTCCGCCGCGCTGCTTATCGCTATGCTTGCGGCAATCGTTGTTGGCTGGGTTTTGGCGCGGCGATTGGGGGGGGGGCGTCTGAGTGGATCCGCGCGCTGCGCGCCGCTGCTGTTCGGCGGGTTCGCGCTGGCGTATTCGGCGATATTCTTGGCGTTGCTGATGTACGGACGCCCGCATCTCGGCATTGAACCCAGATACTTGACGCCGTTGTATCTGCCGTTGGTGGTTGTTGTGGCGGTAGCGGCGGACAGCTTGCTTGCTTTCTTGCGGGAGGGCGCGGTTGCGCGGCGCTTGGCGGGGACGGCGCTGCTGGCGGCGATGACGCTGTGGCTGGTTGGGCAGACCGTTCCCAACGCGCGGGCGGTAGCCTATGCGAACTCGGATGAGTTTGATGGCGGATACACCACGCAGCCGTGGATTAGTTCGCCTACCCTGCGGCGCATAGACGAATATCCTATGGATGGCATAGTGTACAGCAATCGCGCCAGCGTGGCTTACTTGCGTAACGACGGGGAGGCGCTGCATATTCCCTTGAACTTGTATCGGTATGAGGGGGGGCATGTGGCGCGGCTGGCGGATTGGATGGTGGAGGCGGAGGATGGCGCTTGGCTGGTGTGGTTCAAGAGGCGCGGGGATGGGATATATCTGCCGGATGCGTATCTGCCGCAGATGCGGGTGATGGCGCGGTTGCGGCCGGTCGCCGAATTTGTGGACGGGGCTATCTTTCGGGTGGATAGGGATTATCGGCCGGACGCGGGGGATAACCCGTTTATCGCGGCGTATGAGGGGATAGCGGCGGGCGAGTTGGCGGCGGCGGCGTATTCGGATTTTAGCGTGTATTGGGATGGCGATAGGGTGATTTATATGCGCGAACCCTGTGGGCCGCAGGATATAGACGCGCGGTTTATGCTGCACATTTTCCCCGCGGACGGGGCGGATCTGCCCGCTGAGCGGAGGGCGCACGGGTTTGTGAACGCGGACTTTACCTTTGCGGCGCATGGGGCGCTGTTTGACGGCAAGTGCGTTGCGATAGCGCCGCTGCCGGATTACGCCGTAGAGCGAATACGTACGGGGCAGTATATCTTAGGCGGGGGGCCTGAGCTTTGGAGCGTGGATGTTAGGCCGGACGCAAGTCTGGGGCTGGGCGAGTACGCTGATACCTATTACGCCTACTTGGACGCCTATCGCGCGGCGGTCGCGGGGAAGTACGGCGAGCCGGCGGCGCGGTCGGAGTTCGCGGTGTATCGCGCGGGGGACGAGCTGGTTTATGTCAAAGAACCTTGCGAGCATGCCGATCTGGAGGCAAGATTTATGCTGCATATTTTCCCGGTATATCTTGATGATTTGCCCGAAGGGTGGGCAGAGCGCGGGTTTGAGAACCTGGACTTTTGGTTTGAGGATGGCGGCGTGGACTTGGGCGGCAGATGCGTTGCGCTCGCGCGGCTGCCGGGCTACGAGATGGATAGCATACGGACGGGGCAGTACATCCTCCACGGGGGGCCTCAGATATGGCGGGTGGATTTTTCGGGGCGATAGCGGCGGCATAGCGGCGGGCGCGGTTTAGGCGCGGGCGCGGGCGTGATATAATTTCGCGCTGTGATATATGCGATAAGGGGCTGCGCCCGCTTGGTTTGGGGGCGTCGGCCGGACGGATTTACGCTGCTGATAGCGCTCGCCGCGCTGGTGGGCGCGGGGATTGCGCTCGCGCGGCAAGCCGAATACGGCGCGACGCTGTACTATGACTCGGTAATTTACATATCGGTGGCGCGAAACCTGCTCGTGGGTGACGGGTTCGCGGATTTCTTGGGGGAAATTCATATCACATGGCCGCCGCTGTATCCGCTGGCGCTGGCGAGCGCGGGGTTGGGGATAGCGGATCCGCTTGTTATCGCGGGGCCTTTGAACGCGGCGATATTCGCGCTGACGATATTCGTGGTCGGGCGATACTTGCGGCGGCGGCTGGCATCGCGCTATCTGGCGGTGTGGGCTTGCTTTGCGCTGGCGCTGTCCGTACATCTGACAAGCCAGGCGGCGACGGCGCTGTCGGAGCCGCTGTTCATTTTACTGACTACGTTGGCGCTGATGCGGGCGGACGATTATCTTGCCAATAACAATGCGGGCGGCAAGAGATCGGCGCTGTTGTGGGCGGCGGCGTTTAGCGCGCTGGCGTGGCAGACGCGGTATGTGGGCGTGGTGGTTCCGGCGGCGATAGGCTTGGCGCTGCTGATGCAGGCGGGCGCGCCGTTGGGGGATAGGCTGCGGCGCGGCGTTGCTGTGGCGCTGATAGCCGCGCTGCCTATGGCGGCTTGGCTGCTGCGAAACTATCTGCTGACGGGCATGCTCACTGAGCATTCGCCGCCCGTCGACTACTCGTTGGCTGAGCTTGCGCTTGAGGCGCTGGGCGGGCTTTGGGGATGGGCGTATTTCAATCCCGCGTGGGCGCGGATAGACGGGCTGGCGTTTCTGCCGGCGGCGTCAGCGGCGCTGCTGCTTGCGGCGTTGGGGGCAATCGCGGTTGGGTATCCGATAGCGCGTTTCTTGCGCGGTGGGGGGCATCCGCAATCGGCGAGCCGTCCGTGTTGGCTGTTTGGGGGGTTCGCGCTGGCATATGCGGCGCTGTTGTTCTTTTCGCTGTATGGGCTGGGGCGTCCGCATAACGGGGTTGAGGGCAGGTTCTTGACGCCGCTGTACGCGCCAATGGCGGTGGTGGTTGTGGTGGCGGCGGATAGGCTGCTCGCGGCAATGAGTGATAGCGAGCGGCGTGGCGTTTGGCGGGCGTCGTCGCGGTTGGCTAGTGTTGCGCTGATTGGGGCGTTGATTGGGGCGCTGACGCTGTGGCTGGTTGGGCAGGTCGTTCCAAACGCGCGGGTGATAGCGTGGGCGAACTCGGATGAGTTTCGCTCAGGATACGCGGCGCAGCCTTGGGTTGGTTCGGAGACATTGCGGCATATCCGCGAATATCCTATGGATGGCAGCGTGTTTAGCAATCATCCGCCGGCGGTGTATCTGCACAACGGCGAGGAGGCGCTGCACTATCGCTTGAACTTGCGCCCTTATGAGGATGAGTATGCGGCGAACTTGTCGGAGCGGCTGGAGTACGCTGGGGACGGCGCGTGGGTGGTGTGGTTCAAGGGCGGGGATAACATATACGCGGCAGAGGCGTATCTGCCGCAGATGCGGGCGTTGGATCGGCTGCGGCCGGTAGCCGAATTCGCGGATGGGGTTATCTTTCGGGTGGACGACGATTATAGGCAAGACGCCGGCAACAATCCGTATATCGCGGCGTATGAGGGGATCGCGGCGGGGGAGTTGGGGGCGTCGGCGTATTCGGACTTTAGGGTGTACTGGGATGAGGGCAGGGTTATCTATTTCCGTGAGCCGTGCGTTCCGGGGGATATAGGCGAGCGGTTTCTGCTGCACATTTTCCCGGCGGATGGCGCGGATTTGCCGGCTGAGTGGATGGGGCGCGGGTTTGTGAACGCGGATTTTGAGTTCGCGGAGTATGGGGCGCTGTTTGAGGGCAAGTGCGTTGGGATAGCGCCGCTGCCGGATTATGGGATAGAGCGAATTCGCGCGGGGCAGTATGTCAAGGGCGGGGATGTGGTGTGGCGGGTGGATGCGGGGGCGGACTCGGCGAGTAGGGTTAGCGGATACTTGGACGCTTATCGCGCGGCGGTTGGGGGGGAATATGGGGATGCGGCGGCGCGGTCGGTCTTCGATGTGTATCGCGCGGGGAATGGGTTGGTTTATGTGAAAGATCCCTGCGTTGCCGCCGATTTGGATGCGAAGTTCTTTTTGCATATCATACCGGCGGATTCGGCGGATCTGCCTGACGCGCGGGTGGAGGTCGGATTTGACAATCTGGATTTCCTGGCGGCGGATGGGGGCGAGTATTTGGGGGGCAAGTGCGTTGCGGTGGCGCGGCTGCCGGATTATGGGATAGAGCGCATACGGACGGGGCAGTTTGTGAGCGGCGAGGGGGAGGTGTGGCGGGTGGAGTTTGCGGGGAAGTAGCGGCGGGCGCGGTTGCGCGATGGCGGGCTAAGGGAATATCATAGCGGGGATGTTTTGGGCGTTATGCGGTCGTGAAACGCCGGCGGCGGGTTGGCGATGGCATTGCGATTGTTTGACGACCGCGTGGGGATTGGTTGACGCCCGTCGGACTGCTGATGCGAGGGAGATTGAATGATAAAGAACTTTTCGGCGCTGTATGTGGGCAACATAGACTTGGATGATGTGGGCAGCGAGGGGACGCCCGCCGACGAGCGCCGCTATCCGAATGAGCGGCTTATCCAAAGCCTGGATACCGCCACGCAGGTCGCCCGCCTGATGGACGAGCTGGATTTTCACGCGCTCTGGATGGCGGAGCATCACTTTCAGCGCGAGGGGTATGAGTGCATCCCCAATCTGATACTGATGGGGACGCACCTGGCGTCGCAGACGCGGCGGCTGAAGTTCGGCTGCGCGTTCAATATCGTGCCTATGTGGCATCCGATACGGCTCGCCGAAGACTACGCTATGGCGGACATTCTCACGGGCGGGCGCATTATATTCGGCGTGGGACGGGGCTATCACAGCCGCGAAGTGGAGTCATTCGGCGCGCCCGTGATAGACAACGACGCCAACCGCGAACTCTTTGAGGAGCAGGTGGAAATCATCTTCAAGGCGTTCAACAGCGAGTCGTTTTCGCACAAGGGCAAGCATTTCACGATACCGCCGCGGGTGGAGTATCGCGGCTACGACCTGCAAGAGGTTACGCTCGTGCCGCGCCCCCAAAATACGCCGGTGGAGGTGTGGCAGCCGATAGTCAGCGGGCGCACGATAGATTTCATAGCGCGGCATGGCATCAACGGCGTGGTCGGGCTGACGGGCGAGACGCTGGTGGAGGGGATATTCGAGCAGTACCGCGACGCCAACGCCAAGCATGGGCGCGAGCTTGGGCTGGGCGAGGGCTTGGCGCTTGAGGTCGGGTTTTACATCGCGGACAGCCGCCAAGAGGCAATGGACAGGCTGCGGCCGTATCACGATGAGCGCTACAAGTGGTTCGCGCCGTTTGGGTTTGTGCGCTACGCGGATGAGCATGGCAGGCCCTGGGGGACGCCGGGGGCGCCGGCGCGGACGCCGCGAATCGAGGACGGCGTTCAGCAGCGCGCGTGGATCTGCGGCACGGCGGAGGAGTTCGTGGCGTTTCTGCGCGAACTGGAGGCGAAATATCCGCATCTGGAAAACATCATCCTGCACTGGGCGGAGGGCATGCCGCGCGCCGAATTTATGGAGCAGCTCCGCAAATTCGCGGACGGGGTGATGCCCGCGTTCAAGTAGCCGACCAAATCTCTTAAACACAACGGCATACAACGCGCTCGCTATACACGCTATACACTCTATACAATCGCGCATACGCGGCGAGAGGCGCAAGGCGGCGACAGGAAGTTAAGCAAACAGGGAACACAACGCGATACGCGGCAAGGCAAGAGGGCTTTATGGACGCAATAGAGGCGACACCCAACCCATTCGGGGGCATAGTAGTGAACCCGGCGTCGCTGCCGGACGAGGCGCGGCGATTTAGGCGGCGGCTGGCGGACGCCATAGACGATTGGAACGAGGCCGGCTACAAGGTGGCCTGGCTTGAGATACCGCTTGACAAGGCGGCGCTTGTGCCGGTTGCGGCTGAGGCGGGCTTTTTCTATCATCACGCGGCGGAGGGGTATGCGATGATGACGCTGCGAATGGAGGAGGGCGCGTACATCCCGCCGCATGCCACGCACTACATCGGCGCGGGCGGCGTTGTGCTGACCGACGACCGGCAGCTGCTGGTGGTGTCGGAGCGGCATCGGATTACGCCAAGGCGGGGGCCGTCGTATAAGCTGCCGGGCGGCGCGCTGTTCCAAAGCGAGCATCTGGCGGACGGCGTTATGCGGGAGGTGCTGGAGGAGACGGGCGTCCGAACCAAGTTCGAGGCGCTGGTGTGTTTTCGGCATTGGCACGGCTATCGCTACGGCAAGTCGGACATATACTTCGTGTGCCGGCTGTCGCCGCTGAGCCGCGAGATTACGATGCAAGAAGAAGAGCTGGAGGCGGCGCTTTGGATGCCGGTGGACGAGTATCTCGCGGCGGACAGCGTGCATGTGTTCAACAAGACGATTGTGACCGCGGCGCTAAAATCGCCGGGCTTTGTTCCCGATTTCATAGAGGGCTACGGCGATCGCAAGCAGTTTGAGTTCTTCTTGCCGCCCGGCGTTCAGCCGCTGGGGATAGGCTACGAAGAAACGCCGTAAATCCCGCAAATCTCATAAACCCCGCAAATCTCATAAACCCCGCAATCCGCAAAGGGCAATCCGCGAAAAGAAACCAGCGCAAAACACGATAGCAAGACACGATACTTGGCGGGCGCAACGAAAAGGACAAGGCGGCTATGGCTAATGCAAAGCGCGTGATAATAGACTGCGATCCGGGCATAGACGACGCGGCGGCGATACTTATGGCGCTGGGCAGCCCTGAGTTGCGGGTGGAGGCGCTGACAACGGGATCGGGCAACTCGGACGTGGGCAATTGCACTTTGAACGCGCTACGCATCCTGGAGGCGGCGGGGCGGGCGGACATTCCGGTGTTCAAGGGCGTGAACAACACGCTGACGGGGCATCCGCCGTTTCTGGCGCCGCACATACATGGCGAGGATGGGCTTGGCGATTACGGCGCGGGGGCGCCGGGGATAGCGGCGCAAGAGCGGCATGCGGTATATGAGCTCGTAAGCCGCGTGATGGCGTCGCCGGGGGAGGTAACGGTGATGTCCATAGGGCGGCAGACGAATGTGGCGCTGGCGATGAGCCTTGAGCCGCGCTTTGCCGCCGCCGCGCGCGAAATCGTTGTGATGGGCGGCGCGATATATCAGCCGGGCAATGTGTCCCCGGTCGCCACAGCGAACATCTGGGGCGATCCGGAGGCTACGGATCTGGTGTATCGCTCAGGGGCTAAGATAGCGCAGATTGGGCTTGAGATAGTGAACATATTCGAGATTTCGGGCGCGCAACAGCGGCGCGTGTGGGATGCCGCAACGCCCGCCGCCAAGCTGATGCGGGCGGCAACGCGGTTTCACAGCGAGGCGTATCTGCGCGATGGGCGGCTTGACAGGCTGGACGGGGTGAAGTACGCGGACGTCAGCCCTATGGCGTATGTGATAGCGCCGCAATTGTTTGATATGCGCGACCTGTATGTGCGGGTGGAAACGCGCGGCGATTTCACTAGGGGGCAGACGGTCGCGGATTTGCGAAAGAACTCTACTGAGACGCCGAATGTGCGGGTGGCGGTGTCGGCGGATGGGGATGCTATCGCTGAGCTGTGGGCTGAGCGGGCGAGCAGGGTTTAGCGGTGGCATAGCCGCGCTTGGGGCCGGGATTGCGCGCGGTTTGGCGGGAATATCCGCGATCGCAACGCGCCGTTGCGCCGATATGCGCTATAATAGGCGGGTAGCGATTGCCGCTGTGCCGCAAGCCGCGATATTGGGCTTGGACTCTTGGCGCGGGCGGCTATCGTGAAACCCTGCATGGAAACCGGCCCGGAACTATCCTGAAGTTAGCGTGCGACGCCAATGCGGTTATTCACAAACACAGAGGGCGGCGGGGGGGAATGCCGCATCGTGGTCAAGGCGGGAACGCGGCTGCTCACGGGCGGGGGGGAGCGCGTCAACTTGGAAGTGATGACGGCGCTTGTGGGGCAGATAGCGCGGATGCGCGCGCGCGGGGCTGAGATGCTGCTGGTGACGTCGGGCGCGGTAGCGGCGGGGCGGCATGTATTGGGAGTGGCGGCGGGCGAGCGAAATTTGCCCTTGCGCCAGGCGCTGGCGGCGGTGGGGCAGAGCCAGCTTATGGCGCTGTACGACCAGCTTTTCCGGTGGCAGAACATATCCATAGCGCAGGCGCTGCTTTCGCGGCGGGACATAGCGGATAGGCTGGGCTACATCAACATTCGCAACACGCTGACGGCGCTTGCCGAGCGGCGCGTTGTGCCTATCATCAACGAAAACGACGTGGTGGCGGTGGAAGAGCTCAAGGGCGACGCTTTCGGGGACAACGATACGCTGTCGGCGCTGGTGGCTAATCTGGTTGACGCGGATCTGCTGGTGATACTGAGCGACGTGGACGGCGTCTATACGGCGGATCCGCATGTGGATCCGGCGGCGCGGCTGATACCCGTTGTGGAGCATATCTCGGATGAGGATGTGCAAGCGCTGGGAGGCCCTTCGTGGGACGCCAGCGGGCGCGGCGGGATGCGGGCTAAGCTCGGCGCGGCGCGTCTGGCGACGGCGTCGGGCGTGAATGTGGTTATCGCGGGCGGCAGAACGCCGAATGTGATAGAGCGGCTGGCGCAGGGCGAAAGCTTGGGCACATTCTTCCCGGCTACCGCTACCAAGCTGGAAAGCCGCAAGCGCTGGATGCTGAGCGGGCTGTCCATCAAGGGCGAGGTGGGCGTGGACGACGGCGCGGTCAGGGCGCTGCGGGACCGCAATCGCAGTTTGCTGCCGGTGGGCGTGGTTCGCGCGATAGGCCGCTTTGAGCGCGGCGATATTGTCAGCATCATAGACAAGCAGGGCGCGCAGGTTGGCTGCGGCATCGCCAACTATAGCGCGGCGGACATCGCGGCTATCAAGGGCATGCAGTCGCCGGACATAGCGGACGCGCTGGGCTACAACTACGGGGACGAGATTATTCACCGCAACAATATGGTCATAGCGTAGCGCGGCTTAGACTTGCTTAGGCTTGCCGCGCTTTGCCAACACGGGGGAGCGCGATATGGAACAAACAAAAGCAACGGCGGACGTAGCCTGCGAGCTTGAGGTCAAGGGCGCGGCGGCTCGCCAGGCGGCGCGGCGGCTCGCCACTACGAGCGCGGCGGCTAAGAACGCGGCGCTGCACAATGTAGCGGACGGCTTGGCGGCGCGGCGGGACGCCATCATCGCCGCCAACGCCGAGGACATCGCCAACGGCAAGCGGGGGGGCCTAGCCGACTACTACCTGGATCGGCTGCTGCTGACGCCGGAGCGCATCCGGGCGCTCGCCGACGACGTGCGCGGCGTGGCGGCGCTGCCGGATCCGGTGGGGGAAATGCTTGATATGCGCGATATGCCCAACGGCTTGAAGGTGGGCAAGCGGCGCGTTCCGCTGGGCGTCATCGGGGCTATCTACGAAAGCCGCCCGAATGTGACGATAGACATCAGCGCGCTCTGCCTGAAGTCGGGCAACGCGGTCATTCTGCGCGGCGGCAGCGACGCCATTCATTCCAACACGGCGCTGGCGGGCGTGGTCAAGGACGCCATAGCGCAGGCGGGCTTGCCTGAGGACGCAGTGCAGGTGATTGAAAACACCGATCGCGCGGTGGTGGGGCGGATGCTGAAAGCCAAGCACATCTTGGACTTGCTCATTCCGCGCGGCAGCCAGGCGCTCATCAAGCGCGTTGCGGATGAGGCGGCAATGCCCGCCATCACGGGCGGCGTGGGCGTGTGCCACACATATGTGGACGAGCGCGCGGATTTGGATATGGCGCTGGAGATTGTGAACAACGCCAAGGTGTCCCGGCCGTCTGTGTGCAACGCGCTTGACACGGTGATAGTGCATACGGCGGCGGCGCCCGCGTTTCTGCCGGCGCTGGCGCGGCGCTGGGGCGACGCCGGCGTCGAGATGCGCTGCGACACGCGGGCGCTGAGCGCGCTAGGGCCTGGCGCGCCATGCCGCATTGCCCACGCCACCGAAGACGATTGGCATACCGAGCATCTATCGCTCACCGCCGGCGTGCGCGTGGTGGATTCGCTTGAGCAGGCGATTGACCATATAGACACATACGGCTCCGGCCACTCGGAGGCGATTGTTACGGAGGACTATCGCGCGGCGATGCGTTTTTTGGACGAGGTGGACGCCAGCGCGGTGTTCGTGAACGCATCAACGCGGTTCAACGACGGCGGGCAGTTCGGGCTGGGCGCGGAGGTCGCCATCAGCACGGACAAGATGCACGCGCGGGGGCCTATGGGCTTGAAAGAGCTCACATCCTACAAGTGGACGGCGCTGGGCAGCGGGCATATCCGCGTCTAGCCTGTTCGTGAAACAATGGCGAAACCAACGGCTATGTCAACAACGAAACTAACGCCGAAAACCAACGGCTAATCCCACAATAGCGCAGGTGAAAATATGGCGGATTACGATTTTGAGCGCGAGTGCCGCACACCCTATTCGGAGTGCTACACCGTGGTGGAGTCGGACAGAAACATCGGGCGGCTGGACATTCATTTCGCCGATCCGATTGTTCACGCCACCCTCAACATAGACGAAAGCCTGACCGACGAGGACATCCAAGAGCTGATAGACTTGCTTGACCGCAACCTGATTGACGCGGCGGGCATCATCCGGCGCGAGGTGATAGTGCATGTGCATCAGGGGCGGGATCTGGGCGTGTACAGCACGCGCGATTATGAGGGGACAAACGGGGGCGGCTATCGCAACTGAGCTTAGGCTAATAGGGCTAGGCGGCGTATGCGCCCGCGCCGATATGGTGTAAGATGGGCGCGGCGATTTGGCGTTGAAACGCGCAGGGCAAAGACAGGGCATAGGGCATAACAAAGGGCATTAGGGCAAAGAAAGGATAGCGCAATGGCGGATTCTAACTGGGCGGCAATCTACAAAGAGCTGGGCGCTACGCCCGTGATAAACGCCATAGGCAGCGTAACGATGCTTGGGGGCAGCACGCCCGCGCCCGAAGTGCGCGCGGCTATGGACGCCGCGGACGCCGCGTACATCCCGCTGATGGACTTGCAGGAGCGCGCGGGCAAGGCTATCGCCGACCTGGTGGACGTCCCCGCCGCGTACATCACATCGGGCGCGGGTTCGGCGCTCACGCTGGCGACCGCAGCGCTTATGGCGGGGGACGACGACGACAAGATACAGCAGCTGCCGGACACGGCGGGTATGAAAAACGAGATCCTGATACAGCGCCGCCAGCGGTATATGCAGCATTACTGGTACGACCGCTGCCTGGAATTGGCGGGCGCGAAACTGGTGGATTTCGGGTCGGACGAGCGCACAACGCGGCGGGACTTGGAGGACGCCATCGGCGAGAACACGGCGGGCGTCCACTACTACGCGGTGGAGCAGTCGCCGGACCCGGACGCGCTGTCGCTGGAGGACACGATAGAGATAGCGCATTCGCGCGGCGTTCCGGTGACCGTGGACGCGGCGGGGCAGATATATCCGCTGGAGAACTTCGGCAAGTATGTGCGAATGGGGGCGGACTTTCAGTGCATCGCCGCCAAGTATATGGGCGCGCCGCAGTCGGTCGGGCTGGCGCTGGGCAGCGAGGATATGATACGCAAGCTTGGGCTGCAGGCATTCGCCTCGTATGAGGGCAGGCGCGTGCGCGGCGTGGGCAGGCCGCAGAAGATAGACCGGCAAGAGATGATAGGCGCGGTAGCCGCCACGCGCCGCTGGATGACGATGAACCACGAAGAGCGGCTAGCCGAGACCGAGCGGCGCACGATGGTCATCGTGAACGGGCTGCGCGGGCTGCGCGGCGTGAGCGCGACGATGCTGGACAACATCATAGGCCACCAGCCATTCGGCTTGGACGTTCGCGTGGACGCCGCCGTCGCCGGCCTAACCGCCGCGGAGCTGGTGGAGCGCCTGAAAGCGGGCGATCCGCCGATATGGACGCGCGTGCGGGATTGGGAGGACTGCATCACGATCCACACGTTTGGGATGAACGCGGGTGAGGAGCATGTGGTGGCGGAGCGGATACGGGAGGTGGTGGGGTAGGGGGTAAGAACGGGCGCATTATTCACTGATGCAGCGCGTCAAAACTTCCTGCAACCCGTCCATCCGCGATAGCGGAAAGATGTAGTCGCAATTCGCCCACATGCTTTGCAGATCTCTAGGGCGCGCCAGCCAACCGCCGCCGTCAATAATGTTGATGAACAGCACATCGGGGTTGTCGAGTTGCGCTCGCCGTCCGTTGTGCTGTTTCACAAGCGCGTACATTCGCGCTTGCTCATTCGCTTTGCTACTCTGCGAAGACGATGTTGTGAGTTGATAAGACGCCATTATCAGCGCTTGCGGATACTGCGTATCGGGTACCGCCAAATCAACTTCTTTATCGTCCACAATGCTTACCGCACCCTTAGCGAATGTGTAGCCCGCCGCTCTAATGGCATTGCCGACTGCCGCCTCAGTTGCGCTGCCCATGCTTACGGAGTATTGCGCTCGCTTACTGCCGCGCACTATCACTCGCAAGTATTCCCGACTTTGCAACAATTTGCGCCAATCTTCAGGCAGGTAGAAACTTTCGCGTATGAACTGCGGTATCGGCATCTCTTCAGCGTGAGGGCTAATCAGGAATTCTGCCACGCGCCGCCTTATGTTTGCGTCCTTTCCCAGTTGTCCCCAAGCGACGCCGGGCAACATTGCCTCATACACTCGCTTGAGCAATTCAAGCGATCCCTGCGACAGCCCTATGATGATTTTCAGCCGCTCTTCAATATCTTTGGCCGAACCCGCGTCCAGATAGTCCGCCAGCGTATCAACGGCGTGTCTGTCGCCGTTCTGCGCGCGCGTTAGCAGTATCTTGCCTACCGAGCGCTCTACCTCATCCCGCAAGGCATTTTCTACCTCAGCGAAATCCGCGAACACCTGCATATTCGCGCGGAGTTCCTCTAGCGTCATCTTTCGCGGCGGAGTAATCATTCTATATCCACGTCCCTCATAGAAACGATCTTGCCAAGATGCACGGACACATAGGCGTCCCCGCGCTTGACGGGCTCGGCGGCGTTTAGGCGCTCATTTGTGGCGGCGCAGTAGCCGGCGTCTATGTCGGCGCCGATGTAGCGGCGGCCCATCTGCCGCGCCGCTACCGCCGCGGAGCCGCCGCCGCTGAACGGGTCAAATATCACATCGCCCTCGTCGGTTGTCATCAGTATCAGCCGCTCTAGCAGGTGTATCGGCAGTTGGCACGGGTGCGAATCAATGCGCTTGGAGCGATGCCGAACCCTGTGAATGTCGTCCCAAACATCGCTGACTTGGTAGCCGAACTTGTGGCGCAGGCGCTCTTTGCCGCCGTAGTCTTTCAGGTAGGCGTCGCACACGCGGCAGACCTTGTGCGGCGCGCGCACATCGTAGAACTTGCTGGCGCGCGTCTTTGTGTAAAACAGGATGCCGTAGTGCGCGGGCTGCATCGTCTTGCCCAGCGGCTGGCCGTTGGAGTTCCACGCTATCCAGTGCCGAAACTCCGCCATGTCGTTCAGCATCGCGGCGGTGTATGTCAGCAGCTTGGGGATGTTGTACACGAACAGGCTGCCGTCCGGCTTGAGTATGCGGCAAGCCTCTTTGAGCCATTCGCCCGTCCACGCCATATATTGCGCGAATGGGATGTTGTCCTTGTACGAGGCGTACTTCTTGTTCAGGTTGAACGGCGGATCCGCGAACACCATAGCCACCGACTCGTCGGGGATCGAGCGCATCAACTCAACGCAGTCCAGGTTGTGGGCGGCGTCCAACAATTCGTCTGGGATGGGCGCTGATGTGGCATCGCGCGGGGTAGTGTGTAGGGCAGTTATGATAGCCATTGAATAACATTCTCGCCAGTGTGATTAAGTTGCTGGCGTAATGTTATAGTACAAATAGGCTAGTGTCAAGAAGAGTAGCGGTTAAAATGCGGACAACTAGGCCGCTCCGACCAATACGCTTGGGCGAGAGGCGGCGGCTTGACATTTGCCAACCTCATTTGCGAACTCGGCGATTTGCATAAACCTAACCACTTTATCGGACGCTGTCCCGAACCTGCCTATTTTCTGCTGCATGCGCTCAACATATTCGCGCTTGATCTCAGTCAGAAAGCAGTAGCGGTTGGCTTGAACGGCCGCCTTGCCTAGTGTGCCGCTACCGGCGAATGGATCAAACGCCAAATCGCCAGCGAATGAGTAGAGTTTGATTATCTGTTGGCATAGACGCAATGGGAACACCGCTGAATGAACCCTATCAGTGGCGGGGTCTATATTCCAGACGTTTGACCTTTCAAAGTCGGAGTCCGAAAGGCTTGCAGCCAGCGTTTCGCGGTCGTATTGGCGCACATTCCAATCTAGCAGTTTGTGGGATTTTTTTCTGTACACCATCAGGTATTCGGTGCGCGGATTGGCTTTGTAGGTTAGCGGCTTGCGGTGTTTCTCAAAGCCCGCCACGCGGTTCTTGGAAGTTTCGGGCGGCTTTGCCCAAATCAGGTCGTCTATGAACTCCCAGCCCATTTTGGCAAGGCGAGCGTGAATGTCAAACGGGACGGGATAGCGCCTGCTGGAGTATTTCCTGCCCGCTCTCGGTATAATCACGGGCGAGGTGTTTAGGATAAAAAAGCGCCCCTCTTTGGTGATGCGGTGAACTTGGGCAAATACCGTTTCTAGGAAATCCAGGTATTTGTCGTAGCTCGGATATATGGAATAATCGCGCGCGTTGTAATACGGCGGTGATGTGAATGTGAGATGCACGGCGGCATTAGGCACATGCTCCAGCGTCCGCAGCACATCGCCTTGCACAACCACATTTTGCATAAACTTGGGCGACGCGCTGTGCAAGCCCTCGTCCGACGAGTTCACGCCGTTTAGTTCATACCGAACTACATCACGCACCATTTCGTTGGGATGGTCGCATAGCGCTTTGAGGCGGTGGCTAATTTCGGGATCTTTGCGAAAAACCAGCAACCCGCGCACGGCTTGCAACACTACTTCGGGGTTGCCGTTTTGTGAGTAGTGTATCAGCGCCCATTTATTGCGAATGTCCCGCTTGCGCCCGATAGACGCCATAGCCGCCTTTTTATCGGCGGTGGATGAGGCGTCGCTATCAAGAATTTTGAGACACTCTTCGGTGGGAAAGCCCGGCGATCCAAGCATTGGCGTCTTGTGTTCAATCATGCCCGTTCTCGTCTATATCCCTGAGATAATGCGATTGCAGGCATAATGGTATAGCACAAATAGGCTTACGCCAAGGCTTTACGCGGTTAAAAAAGCAGTCATCCTAGGCAAAACTGCCGAAATTATTAGTATTGCCGAAACAACTCCCCCCACTCAGTCTCCAGCGCCGCGCGGACGCGCTTGCGGCCCTTGAGGGGCAGCCAGTAGGCGTTGTGGTAGGCGTTGGAGGCGGCTATGCCCAAGTGGATTAGCGGGGAGCGCGTTATGGCGGTTTCTAGGGGCTTGAAGGGGCCCCAATATACCGATTTTTGGCCGCGGCTGAACAAGGTGTTTTCAGCGCCGCTGAATTGCCAGTTCACGGCGTCTATGTCGGCGCCGGCTATCTCTATGTCGCGCGGGTCGCCGCAGCCTAGGCCCAATTCATGCGCCATCCATATGAACTTGATGGCGAGCGGGTCAAAGCCCATCATCTTCGCCGCAATCGCGTCTATGGCGACCTGGTCGGCGCTGGCGAGGATGACGTTCTTGGCATGCCAGCGCATCGCGCGGGGGCCGGGGCCGTCGCCGGCGAATGTTCCGTCGGTTACGGCGAATACGCCGGGGTGGATCTCGCGCTGGATTTGCAGCAGGTCGACCAGCGTTTCGTGTATGGCGGCGTGCGTCCAGTGGCGGTTGTGGTTGAGCAGCCCGCCGAATGCGTTCTTCATCGCGCCGGTGATGGTGGTGAACACATGCGTCTTCATCGTGGGCAAGTGCAGGATGTTCTTGCCCGCAAACGCGCGGGGTATGCGAAAGCCGTCCGGATATACGCTATCCAGCGCCAGCATCCGCGCCTTGGGGCGAAAGTCCACCCACTCGGCGTCCTCCAAGTGCAGGGCGGACAAGCCGTGCGCCTCTTCTACGGGCTTGTGCTTGTTGTTGATAGCGCCCACTTTGGCGTCCACGACCACGGTGCCGTTGTGCGCGGGTATGAGATCGCGGTAGCCGTCGGCTTTCAGCGCGCGGATGACGCCGTCAAGCTGCCAAGGGGAGGTTGAGCAGGCGGGGTAGTAATGCTGCCAGGATGTGTTGATTTTGAGCAGGGTGGGCGCGTGTTGCGGCAGCGCGTCCTGGTAGCCCGCCAGCCGCATCGCCTCGCCGATGTCGTCAAGCACGGTCGCCGGCGTGGTATAGACCACGGCGACTTTGGATGTTCGCGGGTTGCGTTGGGCGTTTGCGCCTGGGGATGCGTCCGGTTTAGGTTGGGTGAGGGTTGCCGTTGCCATATAGGTTGCGCCCGTCCTGCTCTTAGTTTGTTTGTTATGCCGTAGTTGCGTTATGCCGCGCCGACCGTATGCGCTATGCGCTTTATGCGTCCAGGAAATCGCGCAGTTTCTTGGAGCGGTTGGGCTGGCGGAGTTTGCGGAGCGCCTTAGCCTCTATCTGGCGGATGCGCTCGCGGGTTACGCCGAAATCGCGGCCTACCTCTTCCAGGGTGCGGTTGCGGCCGTCTTCTAGGCCGAAACGCAGCTGCAGCACGCGCGCCTCGCGCTCGTTGAGCGTGTGCAGCACATCCTCCACCTGCTCTTTGAGCAGCTGATATGAGGCGGCGTCGGCGGGGGCGAGCGCCGTCCTGTCCTCTATGAAATCCCCCAGGTGGCTGTCCTCCTCCTCGCCGATGGGCGTTTCCAGGGAGACCGGCTCTTGCGAGATTTTCAGGATTTCGCGCACGCGGTCGGGCGGGATTTCCATGCCGGCGCCAATCTCTTCGCTGGTGGGCTCGCGCCCGTATTCCTGCACAAGGCGGCGGCTGACGCGCAGCAGCTTGTTTATGGTTTCAACCATATGCACGGGGATGCGGATGGTTCGGGCTTGGTCGGCGATGGCGCGGGTGATAGCCTGGCGTATCCACCAGGTAGCGTATGTGCTGAACTTGTAGCCCTTGCGGTAGTCGAACTTTTCCACGGCGCGGATGAGGCCGATGTTGCCCTCTTGGATGAGGTCAAGCAGGGACATTCCTCTGCCGATGTACTTTTTGGCGACGCTGACGACTAGGCGCAGGTTCGCCTCGGCGAGGTGGCGCTGGGCGCGCTTGCCGGCGGTCTTGACGCGCCCGAATTGGCGGCTGTAGGCTATCTCAAACGACTGCAGCGCCTTGGTAAAGCCGGGCGTGTCGTCCAGGGTGTTGAGCTGGCTGAGCGTGGGGGATGTCTTAAAGATGCTCAGGATTTCTTTGGGGAGCAGGCGGTTTTGCAGGGAAAGTTCCTGTATGTCCGCCTTGACGAGTTCGGGTTCGGTGTTGAGGATTTCGGAGACGAAGTTGAGCATCTCTTCTGGGAGTTCGCCGTCGAGCAGATCGCGGAGGTCGTCGTCGCCGGTGAACTGCTCTAGGGTTTCGGGCTTGCGGACGTTGTGGTAGCGGCAGAAGGCGTCAAGCAGATCCAGGTGGGAGTGGATGCCGACTAGGATGTGCTGGGCGCATACCCAGGCGCGGGGGGGCTTGCCGGACGGCATAACCAGCGCCGCCTCTATGCGCTCAATGTACTTCCACTCCTCCATTTCGCGCGCCAGCTTGCGCTCGTCGGCGGCTTTGAGCAAGCCGACCCTGCCGATTTCGCGCAGATACATCCGCACGGGGTCGTCTATGATGTCCACATTTTCCAGGCGCTTGACCCACTCGCTGTCTATGTCCGGCTCGTCCGACTCATCTTCTTCGTCGTAATCGTCCGATTGCTGATCCTCCGACGCGCCGTTGCGCCCGGATAGGATCACCTCAGGCTCCGCCAGGCTGTAGCCGTCCTCCCGCGATTTGCTGGTGCGTATCAGTTCGCCCGCGCTCGCTCCCGAAAGCATTACCAGATTATCAGCGCCCTCGCCATTCATAGATGTGGTCATATGCGAAACACCCCGCTTTGGTTAAGGTTTTGGGTTTATATCTTGATGTTATGTCCTGTTTGTATATGTATGCCTATTATGCCTATGCGCTTGGTTAGACTTGTTTGGTTCTCGCTTGCGTTGTTTCGTATTCGTTTCGTATTGGCGCGTTGATATTAGCGCGTTTCGGTGGTCTTGATGCCGGCGTTTAGGCTGGCGATTTCGGCTGCGATTTCGCGCGAGGGCGGCGTGGATGCGTCGGCGGTGGCGAGCAGCGTCTCTTGCAGCTCTTTGAGATGGCGCTGCTTGAGGCGGCGGATGCACTGGGCTAGGGCGCGCTCGCTCTCGACGCTGTCGGCGGGCAGCGCGTCGGCTTGGGTGAGCGAGCGCATATGCGCCCTGAGCGGCTCTTCCAGCGCTTGCTCCAGGTCGTCGGTGGCGGCGCAGCCTAGCCAGCGGGTGAAGACTTCGCGGTCGGCGCTCTTGCGAAAGTATTCCGGCGAGAGATCGCCCGCGCTTTCGCGCAGCTGAGGGCGCGTGAGCAGCAGGGACAGGATGTAGTCTTCCAGGATGTCCTCGCGGTTGCCGGCGAGCGCGGAGGCGGATACTTGCGGCTGTTCTTCGCCGCGCTGATCTTCGCGCCGCCGGACGTCAGAGCGCCGGCGGGGTGATTCCCGTCGGCGCGGCAGTCCGGCTTTGAGCGCCTCCAGCGTGATGCCCAGCGCGTCCGCCAAGCTTTGCATATGGCGCTGCTGCTCATATACGTCGGCGGTGGCGGCGATTAGCGGGAAGACGGTTTCCACCACGCGCGATTTGCCTTGCCCGGTGGCGATGTCAAAGCGCGAGGCTATGGCGGGTATGAGGTAGCTCATAAGCGGCGGCGCGTTTTGGGTTAGGCGCTCCCACTCTCGCGGGTCGCGGCGGATGAGTTCGTCGGGATCGCGGCCGTCGGGCAATGCGGCGATGTTTAGGGTGACGGGATCGCGCTGCCGGAGGATGCCGCTTGCGCCGCGCGAGGCTTGTTCGCCTATGACTTTCCAAGACGCCTCTAGGCTACGCAGGGTAGCCTCTTGGCCGGCGACGTCGGGGTCAAGCGCCAGCACGAACTTGCTGGCAAGCGCCCTGAGCTGGGCTACCTGGCTTTCGGTGAGCGCCGTTCCCATAGAGGCGACCACATTGCGGTAGCCATGCTGGTGGGCGGCGATTACGTCCATATAGCCCTCAACCACGATGCCGGTGTTGGCGTCCCTGATGGCGGCGCGCGCGAGATGCAAGCCGTAGAGCGTGTTGCGCTTGTCAAACACGGGCGTGGCGGCGGTGTTGATGTATTTAGGATTGTAGCCATGAGAGTCGGGGGCGGGTTCGCTTATCTGCCGCCCGCCAAAGCCGCTGACATTGCCCTGCCGGTCGTGTATGGGGAACATCAGCCGGCCGCGGAAGAAGTCCCAAGTCCTGCCCGTATCATCATTGCGGTATATCAAGCCGCTCGCCACGGCGTCCTCGGCGTCCGCGCCCATATTGGACAGATAGGTTCGCAGGCCGTCCCACTGGTCGGGGGAGTAGCCGAGTTGGAAGGCGGCGATGGCGTCCGCGCTGACGCCGCGCCCGTTGAGGTAGCGCATAGCCGCCGCGCCCTCAGGGGATTTGAGCGCGTCCTGGTAGAACGCGGCGGCGAGGCTGTTGATGTTGCGCAGCCTGCCGCGCCTATCGCTTTCCTGCTTGTTGGCGGGCGTCAGATCCACGCCCGCCTTTTGCGCCAGGATGCGGAGCGCCTCTGAGAACTCGACGTTTTGCTGGCGCATCACGAAAGAGAATGCGTCGCCGCCGGTGGAGCATGCGCCAAAGCAACGCCAGCTCTGGCGCTCAGGGTTCACCACGAAAGAGGGCGTCCTTTCGGTGTGAAACGGGCAAGGCGCTTTGAAGTTGCGCCCCGCTTTTTGCAGCGCAACATATCCCGACACCACATCTACGATGTCAAGCCGCGACCTTATGTCGTCAACAACACTCATGCCCTAGTAGCGTATCCCCTCTGATTGCGCGCTGAATGTGTCTGTCTATTCGCGCGTAGCGATATTGTCTGTCAAGCCGCGCTACTCGCCGGCGCTCTCGCCGGGCGCGCCGCCGTTAGCGCCGTTGGAGTAGGCGTACTCGGCGATGCGCGTTAGCGGTTCGCGGATGTCCTCTATGTGCCAGGCGATGTGGTCTATGGACGAGCGCATATCCACCAGCGAATCGCCTACGGCGTCCCAGTCGTGGGCGTTTTTGAGCATGTCGTGCAGGCTGTCGGTGAACTCTTTCTGCGCGCCCCAGAGATCGCCGAGGTCGGTACCCATCCGCGCCAGGTCGTTTTCAAGATGCGCGGGCAAGCCCATCATCTTCAGCCGAATGACGACGTTGTGCGCCATAACCGCCACCCGCCGCGCCTGGTTGAGGTCGGCCTCTATCTCTTGCGCGATTGCCGCTTGCGCCGTTGCCGTGTGTTCGCGGTTGTCTGTCAAACCGGCCCGCCTCTCTTAAATCTCTCTTAGTTCGCTTGCGCCGCCCGATAGCCGCCGCCGCTTGGCTAGTAGCCGCCGCTTGTAGCGCCGTCTTTATCGCTATTGGCTGCCGGGAACCGCGTAGTGGGATAGATACAGCATCCACGGCTCGCGTATCATCTCCAGCGCCGCCCGCTGCGGCTCCGGGCTCATTTCGTTTATGCGCTCAAAGGTTGCCTTCCAAATCTGGTCGACTTCGCGCTTCCACGGGTCGTACTCGGCGCCGTGGGCGTCGCGCTGCATAGCCTCCAGATGCTCTTGGACGCGCCTGACCTGATGCGAAACCGTCCGCAATAGTATTCTGTCGGCGGGCGATGTGAAATCCATTATAGCAGTCTTTCTGAGAAAATCTTAGCGATTCCCGGCTCAATCCTTTCGGCGATACGCATTGCGTACCAGTCGGTCATCCCGGATACGTAGTCTATCACCGCCTCGTCGGGGGATCGGCTGCGGCGGGCGTACTCGACGGGGATTTCGTCGCGGCGCGCGTTGAAGTGGTTGTAGAGCAGGCGCACAATGCGCCGCGCCGCCTCGCCCTCAGGCTTGCCGTCTTCGGGCAGATAGACATTCTTGAACATATACTCGCGCAGTTCCATAAACGCCTCGCGCACTTCATCGCCCATTTTGATTTCGGGCGCGGCGCCGATTGCGCCGTTTATGCGCGAGTTGCCCGGATGCGCGACGTCCGTGTGGGCGGGATCCAGGCCGCTTGCGGCGTAGGAGTTGGCTATGACATCGCTGACGATTGTGTCTATGCGCTGCGAGTGGCGGTTGCCCAGCGTCCTGATGGCGTTGGCGGGCAGGTTGGCGGGCGATAATACGCCGGCGCGAAAGGCGTCGGCTAGGTCGTGGTTGATGTACGCTACTGCGTCGCACACGCGCACGACTTGCGCCTCAAGCGTGAGGTCTTCGGTGTCCGCCGCGAGAAAATCGCCGCGCGGCTTGGAGTGGCGCAGTATGCCCTGCCGCACTTCCCAAGTGAGGTTTAGGCCCCTGCCGTCCTTTTCTATGCGCTCTACGATTTGCAGGCTTTGGTTGCTGTGGACAAACCCGGCGGGATGCAGCCTGTTGAGCTCGTCTTCGCCTAGGTGGCCAAAGGGGGTATGGCCTAAGTCGTGCCCCATAGCGATAGCCTCAGCGAGGTCTTCGTTCAGGTTTAGGGCGCGGGCAATCGTGCGGGCGATTTGCGCCACTTCCAGGGTGTGCGTGAGCCGCGTGACGTAGTGGTCGGCGATTGGCGCTATGAACACCTGCGTCTTATGCTTTAGGCGGCGAAACGACTTGCAATGGATGATGCGGTCGCGGTCGCGCTGGTATTCGGTGCGGACGTCGGATGGCGTTTCGGGGACGGCGCGGCCTCGGCTATGCGCGGACTTAGCCGCGTATGGCGAGAGTAGTTCCTCTCGCCGCTCAAGTCGCCGGCGGATGCCCGCGAGGTTGGTTGCCTGCATAGTTGGGGTCAAAGAAACGCTCACTTGCGCGGCTGCGCTTTCCCGCCGCCGATAGCCGCTATGCTTGCCCGCGCCGCGCTGTCGGTTAGCGCCGCATCTTAGTATAGCATATAAATCAAAAATTATAAGGCCTATTATTATCTATCGCACTTATCAGTTATTCGCTTATGGCTTATTCAAGGTAGCCGCCGCTTTCTCTATTAAGGGCGATATATCACGGCGATAGTGGCATGCAGCGCGTCGTCCTCGGCGCTTGTGGCTACCACGTCTATGATATTCGCGCCCGGCTCCAGCGTGAGGGTGGTGGAAAACACGCCGGCGACGTCCACCGGCAGGGATACGCCGTTGACGCTGACGATTGTGCCGGGCGTTGTTCTGCCCGCAACGGGGATGCTGGGCTGCGCCACAACGCTTTGGTCTTCGGGCTGCGTTACCAGCAGGAAGAACGGCTGGGGGGGCAGCGCAAGCGATATGACGGTGAGCGCCTCCGTCCTGCGCTGACCGCCGGGCGCGCTCGCGGCTACCCGTATGTTGTTCACGCCCGGCGATAGGGATATTTCACGCTGAAAGCGCCCCTCATCGTCCTGTTCGGTTGATATGCCGTTCACCTCTACCGCCGCGCCAAGCCGCGCGAACCCGTGGACGACCACGCTGTCGGTTTCCACGGTAGCGCCGTCAAGGGGGCCGCGCACATCCAGCAGGTCGGCGGCGTCCGGCGGCGTGGGCGTAGGGATGGGCGCGCTTGTGGGCGTGGGCGGGTTTGGGCTTGGCGTGGGCGGTATGGCGGCGGTCGGCGTGGGCATGGCAAGGCGCTCGCGTGGCAGGGGCGTTACGCATGCCGCCGCAAGCAGCGCCGCCAGGGCGCATAGCGCAAGCGCCGCGCAAAGGCGTTTCGCGCGCAAGCGGTTATAGCGGATTAGGGTTTCGTCCATTGCCAAATGTTATGCCTAAATGCAATGTTCAAATGCGGTATTCGTGCGCCGCCAAGTCGGGAATGGGCGGGCGGCGCGCCAATCCTATCCCGTTTAATCTAGCCCATCTGCCTCCGACGCGGCGGCGATGTCGGCGTTTAGGGGCAGGCTGAGCACGAACCCGCCCTGGTCGTCGGGCGCGCCGGCGTCGCGCTTGATGGCGAGGTCGCCGCCGTAGCGCGCCGCCAATGTGCTGGCGATGTGCAAGCCCAGCCCTGAGCTAGTCTTTTCGTCGCCGCGCGCCACCGCGGGCGTCCAACCGCGCTCAAAGACCAGGCCGCGATAGTGGGCGGGAACGCCGGGGCCGTCGTCCCATACCTGCACATAGAACCGCGAGGCGTCGCGCGAAAGGCTGATTTCCACCTGCGATTCGGCGAACCGGATGGCGTTGTCAACAAGGTTGGTTACGATATGCTCTATCGCCGCGCTGTCCGAATAGACTATGCCGAACTCTGAGGGTTCCGCCCACCAGGTGATGCTCTTGTTTGTGTCTTTGGCGACCGGGTTGTAGCGATCCACTATGCGGCGCACTACCGCGGAGACCTCTACGGGCTGCGGCGTCAGGACGGCGTCGGGCGCCTCGAGCTGTATCAGAACCCGTATGTTGGACATCATCAGGCGGAAGTTGGGCGCTTGCATCTCAATTTCGTCTAGCAATTCGGCTATCTCGGCGCTGTCCTCGCGCTCAGCGGCGCGCAGATAGGCGCGCAACTCGCGCTCTTTGCCCAGGATGCGCCTGAGCGGCCTGCCCAGGTCGTGGTCGAAGAGTTCAAAGTACTGCTGGGTTACGCCGCTCCAGTCGCTCATATCGCGGGGCTGTTCGCCGTTGCGCGCGCGGCGATTGAGCGCGTGGGGCAGCGCGTATGAGAGCGCCACGGCGGCAAGCCCGGCAATCAGCAGCGCCGCGCCTATGTATGTGAGCGGCTCTACGCCCCATATGTCGGCGAACAGCGCCTCGCCTATGAGCGGGGCGAGCGCGAGGCACGCCGCCGCCATCGCGGTTGCGACGATGCCAGCCGCCCTTGCTAACGTCTGCGCTTTGCCTAGCACGGGAGTTGCCTCCGGCGGGATGCGAGGGAAATGGGCAAGCGAGCGCGGGCAACGCTGCCGGGCAGTTGCCGGGCGCGCGTAGAGGGCATAGCGGCGCGGGCGCGGCTAGTCGGGGGGCGCAAGGCGGTAGCCCCTGCCGCGTATGTTGACGATGAGATCCGCCGCGCCGAACTTCGCGCCCATCGCCTTGCCTATCGCCGTCTTGATTTCGCGGATTCGCACTCGCAGCGACGCCACCGGATCCTCCCCCTCGCAGTATCGCGTCAGTTTCGCATACGGCACAAGCTCGCCCGGACTGCGATACCAGGTCATAACCAGTTCAAGCAGTATCTCATAGCGTATCCCGTGCAGCTCGTCAACCGGCGCGGCGTCTTCAAAATCGCCCGCGCTATGAACATACACAACCCTGTTTATGGTATCCAACGATACGCGGCCGCCCACCGATATGATGTCCGAGGCGGTTCCGATTAGCCGCCGCAGGCGCATCACAACTTCTTCCGGGCTGGCGAGCTTGTCTATGAAATCCACGTTGGAGTTCCATTTCAATGTCCCGCGCACGGCGGTTTCGCGGTCGGGGCCCTGGACGTACTGCGTGAACATCAGCACGGGCATATCGGGATAGCGGCCGACTATCCTTTGCAGGATGCTGAGCCCCTTGAACCTGTCCTCGCTGTGTTCGCCGAACCGCACATCCAGCACAACGCCGTCGGGCCGCTGCTCCGCTATGGCGAACATCGCCTCTTCCTCAAAGTCGTCGCCCGTGAGGTGAAAGCTAAACGGCACAACAACGCTTGTGCGCCAGCCCTCTTCGTCCAGCCGCTTGCGGACGCTGTTAACTATGGGGGACTGCCACTCGTCGTCCACAATCAGGATGCTGCGCTGATACTTGACATCCGTTGTCATCGCTTGCCCCTATCTTGCGTTCTTGCGCTAAGTTTCGCGCCCGTTGCCGCGTATCCCTATGCCGCGCGGTTTGGCGCGTCTTGATAATCATCCCCTACATCATCCGCAATCATCCGCCCGCGCCATATGCCCATATACATTATAGCCGCTGCGCGAAATTCTGCCATTCCCCTCTGCTATGCGTCTATGTATGCCCGGCGCTCTCCGCCGCCATCACGCCTATTACACTATGGTTGCCAATAATTATACAAGTCTAATAAATATCCAAAATCGGCTTTAAGTCGGCGCGCCGCAAGGGTTAGGCTAGAAGTTGCAATTTGGGCGCGCGCCAAACGCATTGCGGGAACGCGCCGGATATACTGAGGTAAGGCTAGTGCAGAACGCCGCTGATCTGAAAGCAATGGGCAGTATGCGCCGATTAGAGGCGCATATATGGCGGCGCATGCGAATGGGCTTTTTCGCGGTCATACCGATACTCGCCACCTATATCGTGCTGCGCTTGCTTATCGGGTATATGGACGGGTTGCTCAGCCCTGTGGTGGGCTTGCTGCCGGTGTCGTTCCCCGGGCTTGGGCTGCTGCTGTTCGCCGCCGTGATATACGCGCTTGGGCTTGCGGTGTCCGCCCGCTTGGGAACCGCGCTCATCAACGGGCAGCATGCGCTATTCAGCAGGCTGCCCATCATCAAGAGCATCTATCGCGTTACCAAGCAGGCGTCGGACTACCTGTCCACGCACGGCGGCCACGATTTCAAGCGCGTTGTGCTGGTGGAGTGGCCCAAGCGCGATGTGTATGCGCTTGGCTTTGTGACCGGGCAATGCACATTGCAGGGCAACGAAGATCGGCTTACGATTTACATCCCCACGGTTCCCAATCCCACCTCCGGGATGTTCGCGCTTATGGCGCAATCCGATGTGGTTGAGACCGATATATCGGTGGAGGAGGCGGTCAAGATTGTGCTTTCGGGCGGGATAGTGCTGCCCGAAAAAATGAGCGCCGTCAACCTGCCGCGCCGCGACAACTGGGAGGGCGACCGCATCCCCAGCCCGCAGATACCGCTCGCGTTTGAGTATGCGCGGGACCGAGATGAGGACGACGCGGACTATCCGATAACCCTTGCGCGTTAGCCATTGCGCCGCATATCTCTCGCAATACCCCCGCCTTGTGACTCAAGCGGTGATACAATCGCGCTATCCGCACACGGCTTGTGGGCTTATCGCTACCTAGCCGCCGCCGTTGGGCATATCGCATAGCGCGGCGAACTTTTTAGGGCAACTATATGGCTCAGGATCAACGCGAAAACGGCGGCGCGCGCATACTCCGCTCCATAGTGGAAGAGCAGGGCATCCCCCAAGCGGCGGCGGTGCTGCAGGATCTGGTGGACGCCGGCCATGCGCCTGAGGCTATGGTTCGCTTTTCGCGCCTGCATGCCGCCGACCAAGCGGATGTGCTGGAGCTGCTGACGCCCCGCGTCCAAATCGCGCTGCTCGGCATTCTGCCGTCGCAGGATTTGGCGGCGATACTTGAGCTACTGGAAATCGAGCAGGCAATCGGCATCTGCCAGGCGCTGGACATCGCGGCGCTCGCCAAAGCGCTGGACGAGACGGGGCCGGATGTGGCAGCCGACGTGCTCAGGCGCGTCCCTCAGCCGGTAGCGCTGGACGCGCTCGCCAAGATGGACGCGTCGGGCGACGTTCTGCCGCTGCTAGATTATGAGGACGACGACGCGGGCGGGCTTATGACGCCTGAGTTCCTGGCGCTGCGCCAATCAATGAACGTGGCGCAGGCGATGGACTTTCTGCGCCGCTGGGCGAGCCAATCGGGGCCGGAGCCTGAGTCCGCCCACTACATATTCGTGGTGGACGCCGAGGACGCGCTCATAGGCGGGCTAAGCCTGGCGCAGCTTGTGCTTGCGGAGCCTGAGCAGCGCGTATCCCTGCTTATGGACGACGATGTTATCTCAGTGGGCGTAGAGACCGACCGCGAAGAGGCGGCGCGGCTTATGGAACACTACGACCTGTTCAACCTGCCGGTGGTGGACGACAACGGCAGGCTGGTCGGCGTGCTGTGGCTTGACGATATGGTGAGCGTGCTGGAGGATGAGGCGACTGAGGATATGTATCGGATGATAGGCGTAGCCGAGCAGGAAAAGGCGCTGGGCCCGTTCTGGCGATCGGTTCGCAACCGCTTGCCTTGGCTTATCGTGAACTTGGCGACGGCGGTTCTGGCGGGCTATGTCATCACGCTGTTCCAAAGCACATTGGGGCAGGTCGTGGCGCTCGCCGCGTTTCTGCCGGTGATAGCCGGGCAGGGCGGCATAGCGGGAACGCAGACGCTTACGCTCATCATCCGCTCCATCACCTTGGGCGAAATATCCCCCGCCAACGCGCGCCGCCTGCTGCTGAAAGAGCTGGCGCTCGGCGTGGTTCACGGGATAGCGCTGGGGCTGGTCGTGGGCGTGATAGCGTTTGTTTGGCAAGGCAGCGAATTTCTCGCCATGGTGGTCGGCGTGGCTATGGTAGCGAACCTGGTTGTGGCGGGCATAAGCGGCGTGGTTGTGCCGCTGGGCTTTCGGGCGCTCAAGATAGACCCCGCGCTGTCGTCCGCCGTAGCCGTAACCACGCTAACCGACGTTCTGGGCTTTCTGGTATATCTGGGCTTGGCTACCGCCGTCATCGGCTATCTTGTGAACAGCGTCTAGGTGAACAGCGTCTAGCGCGGCGTCTATCCTGCGTCTAATTTGGGCGCGCCGCCGCGTTGCCGCCGCGCTATGATATTCTTGCGCGAAAGTAGTAGAATATCCCTAGCGACAGCATAGCAATAGCCTGGCGTCGTCAGCGCCCAGCCACAATCGCTTTGGCGCGCGCCGGTTGCCCGCGCTGACACGACGCCAAACAAACGCTGAAAGGAAGTAAGATGCTTGAACGATTCAAAGTCCCTTCGGACGACCAGGTTCGCGTGCCTGAGGATTCTTTGCGCGAGACCGTTGCGGCGGTGTTTGAGAAGATGGGCGTCGCCGCCCAGGACGCCGCCGTGGGCGCGGATGTGCTGACGATGACAGATCTGCGCGGCGTGGAGACGCACGGCGTATCCAATATGCTGCGCGCCTATGTGCAGCAGTACAACGAGGGCAGCCTCAACGCGCGCCCGAATTGGCGCATCGTGCGCGAGGCGCCGGCTACCGCCGTTATGGACGCCGATAAAGGGCTTGCGGTGATACTAGGCCCCGCCGCGATGGGAATGGCGATTGACAAGGCGCGAACCTATGGCGTGGGCGTGGTAACGATGTTCAACGCGGGCCATTCGGGCGGCATAGGCCATCACGCCATGCTCGCGGCGCAGCAAGATATGGTCGGGATGGTGACCACGGCGGGCGGCGCGCAGGTCGTTCCCACATTCGGCGCTGAGGGCAGGCTTGGCACAAACCCCATCGCGGTAGCCGCGCCCGCCAGGAACGAGCCGCCGTTCCTGTTTGACGCCGCCACATCCAACGTGGCCGGCAACAAACTCGGCCTTGCCCGCAGGGTTGGCGCCACGCTGCTGCCCGGCTGGATCACCGACAGCGAGGGCGCGCCGATTATGGAAGAGACGCCCACGCCTGAGCGCGGCGGCTACTGGCATCTGCCGCTGGGCGGCACGCGCGAAATGGGTTCGCACAAGGGCTACGGCCTCGCCCTAATGTCCGAAGTGCTTGGCACGATGCTGTCGGGCGTCCTGCCCACAATGGTCGACCGCGAGGGCGGCTCAAAGCACTCATTCGCCGCGTTCAACATCGCCGCGTTCACCGACGTGGACGACTTCAAGGACAGGATGGACAGGATGCTGCAGCTGCTGCGCGAAACGCCGCCCGCGCCGGGCCACGACCGCGTCATCTACCCGGGAATGTCCGAGCATGAAGAGATCCAGGACAGGCGCGCCAACGGCATCCCGCTGCACAACGAAGTGATAGAGTGGTTCGACGACATCTGCAGCGAACTATCAATCCCCCGCCTACGCACAATGTAGCCCTAGCGCAACCCATCGGCTGCCGGGCGTTGCGTCAAAGCGCGCGCCCGGCGGCAAGCCCTTATCCTCGCGCACGTATCAGCAATCAGCGCCGCCGTCTTGCCATGCCGATTGCCGCGCCCGCCTAATCACTCAGCTCCCGCGCTCTTATAAAATCGCGGTAGCTCGCCTCATGCTCGCCGTTCATAGCGTACAGGATAGAGCGGTGGCGATACGCGCTCCAAAACTGCGGGTCAAGCTCAATCGCGCGCGTCATATCCGCGATAGCCTCATCCTGCATCCCCAATTCGGAGTAGGCAAGCCCCCGGTTGTGATAGGCATCCCTATATTCGCCGTCAAGCTCAATCGCCCTGCTAATATCCCTCGCCGCGCTATCAGGATCGCCCGTGCAGAGGTAGGCAATGCCCCTATTATTGTGCGCCATGCTATTGCCCGGATCCAGGGCGATAACGCGCGTCAGATCCGCCTTAGCCGCCTCATAATCGCCCTGATTGGAGTAGGCGTTGCCCCGCCGGAACAGCGCCGCCGCGTCCTGCGGGTTGGCGTCAATCAGCGCCGTTGTCTCCGCCACAACCCGCGCGAGATGCTCCGGGTCGCGCCGCCCGCCCGTCGCGCCGTGTTGCATATCGCGCCTCCTTAAATGTCTTGCATACGCCTAAGAATGCCTAGCCTATGCCTAATCTCGCCTAATGCAATGCTATCTGATGCCGCGTTTCGCATTATATCGCAAGCCCGCATCCCACGAATATCTCTGCTCGCCGCCATACGCCGCCGCGCCGCGCTCTCTTAGCGTCAGACTTGCCCCCACCAAAACCCTTGCCCACCGCCGCTACCTTGCGTATAATTGCCGCTGTGAAACTCATCCCACTAGACAATTCACTCGGCAAAATCCGGTCGGAGGGCGCGCAACTTATGGACAGCAAAGAACCAAAGCGGCTTTCGCGCAGGCATTTCCTGATGGGCATACCGCTGGGGATAGCGGGCGTGTTCGCGCTCAACTCGCTCGGCGGCAGGCTTGGCGGCAAGCAGGCGAGCTCGTATCCCAAGTTCCCCGAAGGCTCTATCTTCACGCCCGCAAACGACCGCGCAGACGTCTAGCGTCCCCGCCGCGCCAACCCGCGCATATGCAAAGCCTCGCCCTCACACGCGGCGCGAGGCTTTCGGCATAGCCGCGCTACCCGATTGTCCAAACCGCAACCATCCCAGAAAGGCGGTCGCAATGAAAGCGCTTATCACAGACGCGCATCTAGGCGAGGCGTTCATAGACGAACTCCGCTCTGAATTCCCCGAAGTGGACTTTATCGCGCCCGCAACTGAACAAGAGCAGATTGCCCAAGCCGCCGACGCCGACCTGATATGCGGCTGGCCCTCCAGCGTGGCGGTGATAGAGGCGGCGGCGCGCCTGCGTTGGATACACTGCCCCGGCACCGGCATAGACAAGATTATGGCGGATCTGCCCTCGCTCGCCGACAGCGACGTAGTCCTCACCAATGCGCGCGGCCCCCACGCCAACCCGATGGCCGACCATGTCCTCTGGATGATGCTATCGCTTTCGCACAAGGGCAGGCGGATGGCGGACGACCAGCGCCTGCGCCAATGGGATACCGATAAGTACTCCCACTCATTCGTTGAGCTTTCGGGCGCCACTATGGGCATACTCGCGCTTGGCGACATCGGCATGGCGGTCGCCCGCCGCGCGTATGGCTTTGATATGGATGTATATGCGGTGGACATCAACCCTATCGCCGCGCCGCCGCCGCAAGTGCGCGAGGTGTGGGGCTTGGATAGGCTTGACGACCTTATGGCGATGAGCGACTGGTTTGTGGTAACCGCGCCGCTCACCGCCGAATCGCGCGGGCTGATAGACCGCCGCCGCATCGGGCTGATGAAACCCGCCGCCAGCGTCATCGTCATATCGCGCGGCGGCATCGTGGACGAAGACGCGCTCGCGGACGCGCTGCGGCAGGGCCGGCTCGCGGGCGCGGGCATAGACGCCACCGCCATAGAGCCGCTGCCCCAAGAAAGCCCGCTCTGGGACTTGGACAACGTCGTCCTATCCCCCCACGCATCCGCGCTCACGCCGCAGATGTACGAGGGCCGCCGCCAAATCTTCCGCGAAAACCTACGGCGGTTTCTGGGCAACAAGCCGTTTCTGTATGTGTGCGATAAGCGGGCGGGGTTTTAGGGGGCGGGTGAATTCAAGCCATACTCTAACGACGACTAGGCGTTAATCGCGGCTTAGGAATTCCCCAATCACCCCCGCCAGTTCCCCCGGCTTGTGATACCCAATATCGTGTATCGTATCCGCTATCCAGCGCACTTGGCAGTCCGGTATCGCCGCCGCCGCCATGTCCACCATGCGCCGCCGCGTCCGCGCGAACTCGGTGGCGGCGCGCTCGGCCGATGGGCCGGCGGGCGCTATGAGCGCGGGGCAGCGCACTTGAGGCCAGGCGTCAGAGGCGGGGTCATCCCACATCGCGCGTATTACCTGCGCCTGGTTTTCGGGGCGCAGTATGTCGTATATCATGCCGTCCCGCTCATATACCATCGTTTGCACGATGCGCTCTATGTCCGCGTTCCAGCACACCGCGAGCTGCGCGCTTATTCGCGCCAGGAACTCCGCCCGCGTTCCCGATACGTCGCGCGGGGCGAGGCGCTGGCTGAACGCCTCCCAGGTGGCGCCCGGTATCATCTGCGGGCTGAAAAAGCCGCCGTCTATCATCACAAGCGCGCTCACCCGCTCAGGGTAGCGCGCGGCAAGGTTCACAGCCACATTGCCGCCCCACGAATGGCCTAGCGCGGCCGCCCGCTCTATCCCAAGCGCGTCAAGCAAGCCCACCGCGTCCGACGCCACCGATTGCCAGTCGTAGCCGCCGCTCGCCTGCGTGGTCTGCCCATGCCCGCGCTGGTCGGGCGCGATGACGCGGCGACTATCGCGCAATAGCGGCGCTACCAAGTCATACCAGTGCGCCGAAGACGCCAGCCCATGCAGCGCGAGAACCGGCGCGCCATCGCCGCCCCAGTCAAGGTAGCGCATCCGCAAATCGCGCACATCCGCCCAGCGCTCTGCCGGTTGACATTCGGTAGTTGATGGCATACGGATTTTCCCCCAATCGTTCATAACGCCGCCGCCGCAATCGTTGCCCTTATCGCGGCGTTGGCTGGTAGTTCTGCGGGAAGTCGGGCGCGAAATAGACATACGCATCCTCGCTGCCGACGTCGCCGCGCACGCCCTCGCGGTATAGCCAGTAGTCCATCACGCCGCGCCACGCCTCGCGGTCAAACAGCCCCTGCGCGAACCCAAGCGGCGTTATCCCGCGATACTTATGCTCCGGGAACCACCACCGATGCCGCACGCGCTCCGCGGGCGTATAGACGCCTTGCAGCGATTCGTCCACTCCGGGATGATTGCTTGAATGAACCAGCAGCGCCGCCTGATCCGGCGGCTTGTCCGCGAAAGAGTTTTCGTTGTAGGCGACGTAACTTGCCTTGTAGCTCTCCGAGTGGCGCAGATACCACGCCCAGGGCCAGGTGAACCCGCTTGTGCTGTCTATGCCAAGCGGCAAGCCGCCCTCATTCGCGCCGCCGGAGCGCTCGAATTCGCGCATCAGCAGCGTTATGTCGGGCGATGTCTGCGTATAGACCAGCATCTCCACCGGCACATCGCCGTTGCGATACGCCGCCGTAGCGCCCGCGCGTATCGTGAGCGCGAACAAGAGCAGCACAGCGGGTATCGCCGCGAACTTGGCGACGCGCGCCGTCCCATATCGCCGCGCCGCCAATACGCCCAGCGCGAGCAGCGCAACAACCGCCAAGCCGTACAATACGCCCGGCAGCGGCGCCGCCGCCTCGCCGCCCGTTCCAAGCAGCGCCAGCCTGTACAGCGCGAACAGCAAGACCGGCGCTCCCAAGAATATCGCCGCGTTCTGCGCTATGGCGTCCCGCGATATGACGCCGCGCCAGTCTATCCCCGACGCCACATCGCCCAAAAACTTGCCCGCAAGCACTATCAGCGGCAGCGCTATGTTCACCAGCAGCCAAGGCATCTTTTCGCTGGCGATTGTGAACAGCAGCAGCGTCATTCCCGCCCAGTAGAGCAGGAACAGCGTGAATGCGTCGCCGCGCCGCTTTACGCGGTAATATATCGCCGCCGCTATGCTCAGAATCAGCGGCAGGAATTCGTAGATGGGTGTCAGCGCAAGATAGTAATACCACGGCTGGTTGCCGCGCGCTACGTCCTGCTGCACAATCCAATATCCCAGCGAGCGCCACATCCCGGAGCCTATGCCGGGTATGTTCGTCAGCAGCGTGGTATATGCCAGCACAAGCACAATCAGGAATATCACGGCGGAGAACATCCACGAATCCGAATCCCACATCAGCCCGATAGCCGCCGCGCCCGCGAGCAACATCAGCACGAACAGGTACGCGATAAGCACCGCGCCGCCGCTTGGCGAGCCTGTCGCGCCCTCGCCGTGTTCGCCGTTCACGAAAGTCAGGTTCGACCAGCTCAGCAAAGGCGTGTCCTGGAACATCCCTATGCCCGCCGACCACAGGGGCAGGGTCAGCGTGATGAGCAGCAGCAGAAACGCCGCCGGCCCCCGCTTGCCCTTGAAATCGGTCGCGTTGCGCCAAAACGCGCCCGCAATTTGCCCGATAGCCGCCGCCGTGCGCGTCTCGCCCACTTGGACGCCCGCGCTCGCCGTGATAGCGTCCGCGTTTCGCGCCAGCAGCAGGCATATCAGATACAGCCCCAGCAGCCCGGTTATCAGATACGCGCTCTCTTTCGTGGCAAACGCCAGCGCCAGCAGTCCGGCGGATATGTGCAGATACCGCGCCTTGCCCTCGTCTATGTAGCGCCACAGGCAGATGACCAGCCCCAGAACCCAGACCGCCATCAGAATATCGTTGCGCGCGAACCGGCTGAAGTACAGCATCGCGGGCGAAAACGCCAGCATCGCCGCGGTGAATATCGCGCCGAGCGTTCCAAGCCTTTTGCGAAACAGCAGCGGCATCAGGATAAGCGCGCTGCCCGCTATGGCGTACAGCAGCCGCGAAGTGTAATCGCTATCGCCGAACAGCAGAAATATCGCCGCGTTCAGCTCAAACTGCAATGGCCCGTGCATCAGCGGGTCGTGAGCGTACCCGTCGCCCGACGCCAACTTCCAGGCGTAATAGGCGTGCAGGCTCTCGTCGTGATGCACCGCGCGGCTGCCCAGATCCCACAGCCGCATCGCGCCGCCCACAACCAGCAGCGCCCCATACGTCGCCCACTCCCAAGGCGTAGCCTTAGCCCTCACAGCCACCAGCGCCGCAATCAGCCTCCGCGCCAAATCATTCCCGCCGCCCATCACATCGGCAGCCCGTCCGCCCGCGTTGTCAATAGCAGCCATATATCAGCGTGTCCGTGATTAGTGATTAGCCTAGTGTCTTAGTGTTGTTAGGTTAGGATTGGCGGTTCGCGTTCTCGGCAATGCCCGTCGCGCTTTCGCTATCTTGTATCTTACGCGCGGGATGCGCCCATATCACGCGCCCCATATATTACCACGAACAGCGCTTGTCGGGCAGAATTTGGGTGGGGCTTTGCCAGGCCGCGCGAACTTATCTTGCAACAAGTTTGATGCGGTTGCGTTGGAAACGATTGGGGTTTTATTATCTGCTGTTTATACGGGTATTGACATTATGTTATTTGATAAAGTACATTGCGCTTGTAAATCACGGGCGCGATGCGTCCGGCGCGCCGCCCCCGTATGCGGGGCGTCCCGTTCCAGCCGAAACAACCTTGCGTACACACCCTCAGCAGACCGGAGGCAAGCAAGTGAAAACACAGAAGTGGCTATTTCTAATCGTTGCGCTGGTCGGGATATTCGCGCTCGCCTGCGGCTCAGCGCCCACTGCTGCGCCCGCCGCCGCGCCGCAGCAACCCGTCACGGCGCCCGCTCCCGCGCAAGCGCCCGCCGCGCCCGCGCCGCAAGCCCCGCAAGCGCCTCAGGCGGCGGCGCCGGCCGCGCCCGCAGCGCCGGCCGCCACAGCGGTCGTGTCGCAGATAGTCGCCGCGCCGCAAGCCCCCGTAACACAAGCGGCGGCAGGCAGGTCCACGGGCCAAAGCGTTCACATCAATATGGCGGCAAGCCAGGTTGACCCGCTCGCCGGTTTCCCCAATGAGGCGGCGTATGGGCCTCAGTGGATTAACATCAGCATAGGCTTGGTGGAGGCGCTGTTCGTGCGCGAGGGCGACAACCTTATGGCGCCCCAAACCGCCGAATCGTTCCAAATCGCGCCCGACCTAAAGGCGGTTACTTTCAACCTGAAAGAGGGCGTCCCGTTCAACTCGCCCGTAGGCGTGGCTGACGACTTCGGCGAGATGACAGCCGAGGACTGGGTGTGGTTTCTGAACGACGCCAACCCGACCTTTAATGTCAATTCCACATTCCGCATTGGCGGCGACCTTGCCGCCGCTTTCGGCGAGGCGCGCGTCATAGACGACTACACTTTCGTTATGGACGCCGCCGAGGGCGTTGACATCGCCGCGTTCAACCTGGAAGACACCATCAGCGAATACGGCAAGGGCCCAGGCGTGTACAGCAAGAAAGCGTTTGACGCTATGGGCAAAGAGTGGATGAAGAGCAATATGGTCGGCACAGGGCCGTTCATAGTGGAAGAGTGGGTGCCGCAAAACCGCGCCAACCTGCAAGCGCTCCCCGAACATCACAAGCATCCCTCGCACATCGCCAGTTTCACGCGCTTTCATGTCCCCGAAACCGCCAGCCGCATCGCTATGCTGCAAACCGGCGAGGCGGACATAGCCGAGCTGGACCCCGTGTTCGCGGATCAGATAGAGGCTGAGGGATTGCGCTATATGGTTCCCCAGCCCAAGTGGATAACCGCGTCCTATATGTGGTCGGGCAACCTATGGGAGCAGACTCACGCCCGCACGGGCGAGGCGCTGGATCCCGCGCCCTGGGACGCGCCCTCCAACGTGGTGGACTACCCCTGGATAGGCAACCCCTGGTGCGATATGGGCAAGCCCTGCCAGTATGAAGACACCGACAACCCTGAGGGAATGTCCGATATGGAGCAGGCGCGCCTAGTGCGCTGGGCGCTCTCTTACGCCATAGACCGCCCCGGCATTGTGGACGGCATCCTGTACGGCTACGGCGCGGGAATGCCCACCGAATATATGGGGCCAAACTTCGGCGGATGGGATCCCAACAGGGTCATCACCAACACGCAGTCCGACGCCATTATGGAAAAGTACGGCTTTGGCGACAGCGAAATGTATCCCACCTACAACGTCGCAACGCCTATGGCGAACTTCCCCTGGCCCTGGGAAATCCCCTACCAGCCCGCCTTTGCCGAGGAGCTGCTGGACATAGCGGGCTATCCCAGGGGATCGGACGGCACGCGCTTTGAAATCTCAACCAACATCTACCGCGCCGAAATCGGCGATGTGTCCTTTGACATCGGCGACCTCACCGCCGGCCTCTGGGAGGCTATCGGCGTCAAGACAACCATCCTCAACGAAGACTACGGCTCGGTCGTATCGGCGCGTTTCAGGGAGCGCACACAGATATGGCCCACGCTCAAGAACGGCGCTGTGGACGACGCCACATGGCCCGCCCACTGGCCGCTGCCGCTGGTCGACTCCAGCCTATCGCGGCCCGGCTGGGGCGCGGGCTTTGAGTCCCGATTCCTAGCCGATATGCACAACATGACCAAGCTGGAGCAGGACAGGGCGGCCGCCATTGAGCAGCATATGGATGTGGTGGATTGGACAATCTACTGGCATCTCTACTCCGGCGTGGTGGAAGTCCCCAAGGGCTACGGCGTCAACCCGGAGAAGGTAGCCGACTGGGTAGGCCGATCCACGCAAGCGCACTGGAGCGGCGCGGAGCCGTGGTTCATAGTTCCCGCGCAGTAGTAGCAACCCGCAAACTACGCCGCGCATAAGCGCATAAACAGGCAATAGGGGCGAGGCGTCCGTCTTTCGCCCCTATTGTTGGCATAAAGGCAATCGGCGCAAGGCATCATAATTAGCCCGCCCGCATCCCCCGCGCGGGCAGGGCGCAGCCCCCGAAAGGCAAAGGCGTGCAGCGATTTCTGGTTAGGCGGCTCATATTCATCGTCATATCCCTGTTCGGCGCGACCATCGTCATATTCAGCATGACGCGGCTCGCGCACGACCCGCGCGAGCTTTTCGTCCCCGATACCGGCTACGGGATGTCCGAAGAGCAGTGGATCGCGCTAGGCGACAAGATGGGCTTTAACAGGCCGCTGCCGGTGCAATACCTGTTGTGGGTGGGCAGGATCCTGCGCGGCGATTTCGGCACATCCATTCACCAGGAACTGGAAGTGCGCGACATCATATTCAGCAAGATGGGCGCCACTATGCAGCTCGCGCTGGGCGGCTGGCTGTTCGCAATACTGATGGGCGTCCCCCTGGGCGTGGTAGCCGCCACTAAGAGAGGCGGCATCTGGGACTACCTCAGCCGCGGTTTCGCCCTGTTCGGGCAGGCGCTGCCGCAGTTCTGGACGGGCATTATGGCGATACTCATATTCGCCGTGCTGCTCCAATGGCTGCCCGCCGGCACGCGCGGCGATGAACAGGGCCTGAGCATCAAACATTACATCTTGCCCTGCATAGTGCTGGGCTGGCCCGCCGCCGCCGGCATTATGCGTCTGACGCGATCCGCTATGCTGGAAGTGCTGGACTCCGAATTCGTCAAGCTGGCGCGCGCCAAGGGCGTTGGCAATATGAATGTCATCTGGAAACACGCGCTCAAGAACGCGCTCATACCCCCGCTCACATCCGCGTTGCTGCTTATGGCGGGCTACCTGAACGGCGCGCTAGTGGTGGAGACCGTCTTCTCTTGGCCCGGCATCGGTTGGATAGCGCTCAATCGCGCCGTGTATGACAACGACTTCCCGCTGCTGCAAGGCACGGTATTCGTGTTCATCCTATTCTACCTATTGTTCGCGCTGGTGGCGGACATACTCTACGCGGTGATAGATCCGCGCATCCGATACGCATAACCCAAACACGCGCAAGGCAGCGCGCAAGGCGCATCATAATGGAACTTGAACTAGCAGCGCCCTCATATCCGCCCGGCGTCAAGCAACTCGCGGCGGCGTGGAACTTCGTCAGGGCTTGGCCCGTGATACCCGGCGCGGTAATCGCGCTGCTGGTGTTTATGGGCTTGTTCGGGCCGCAGATCGCGCCGCACGACCCGGTTATCGCGGACGCGCGGATGCGCCATGTGCCGCCCGCCGGCTTGGAGACCTGCCTCGGCGCGCGCTGCAAGACCGGCTCTTGGGAACACCCGCTTGGCACAGACCACGTGGGCAGGGATGTGCTCAGCCGCATCATAGTGGGTTCGCGCATATCGCTTATGGTAGCCGCCATATCGCTTGTGGTAGGCCTAGTGGTCGGCACAAGCATCGGGATGATTAGCGGCTACATCGGCGGCATCTTCGACGAAATCGTAACCCGCATAGTGGACATCTGGCTCGCGCTGCCTTTCCTGATGATAGCGCTGCTTGCCGTCCTCATATTCGGGCAAAGCCTGGTAATCGTGTTCTTTCTGCTCGCAGTGCTGTCGTGGGTTGGGTTCGTGCGGGTGGTGCGGGCGCAGGCGCTGCAGCTCAAAGAGATGGACTATGTGGCGCTGGCGCGGGTGGCGGGCGCATCCCCGCTGCGTATGATATGGCGGCATATCCTGCCCGGCGTCATCAACTCCGCCATAGTGATAGCCACGCTCAACGTGGGCAACCTAATCCTGGCGGAGGCGACGCTCAGTTTCCTAGGCGCGGGCATCCCGCCGCCCACGCCCGCTTGGGGAGTGCTAATCTCCGAGGGGCGCGAATACGTCTCCACCGCTTGGTGGCAGACGGTATTCCCCGGCGTGGGCATATTCCTAGTGGTAATGTCCCTCAACTTCCTAGGCGATTGGACGCGCGATAGATTCGATCCGCGATTGCGCCAACTGACATAGCCATTGCGCGGGGTTGCGCTTATCGCTTTCCCTCGCGTTAAGCCAATGCCAGCGGCAACCGCGTGATGTGGGGAAACGCGTCCTTGACACTCTGCGCCACGCTTTGTCCTCGCCCTAGATCATAGAATGGCCTTGCCCCCCGTCCACCACGATGCACGCGCCCGTAATCAGGCTGGCGCGCTCGGACGCCAGGAACGCCACCGTATCGCCAACCGGCTCCGGCCAGCCGAACTTGCCCAGCGGCAGGTTGCGCGAGATGAAGTCGTTCACGACCTCCGGCGGGTTTTCGTTCTGGAACCGCTCCCAGCTGCCTTGCTCGTGCGATATGGATCCGGGCGCGATGCTGTTCACCAGCACGCCGTCCTTCACCAGGCTCAGCGCCGCATGCTTAGTCGCGCCGATGAGCGCCGCCTTTGCGGACATATACGACAGGTTGCCGCCGTGTTCCCTGCCGTATATGGACGCTATGTTGATGATGCGCCCCCAGCCCTGCGCGCGCATATGCGGTATCACCTCGCGCATCAGTTGAAAGCCGCCGAACAGGTTCAGGTCAAACGCCGCCTTGAACTCATCCAGCGGCAGCTCGGCGATGTCCTGCCGAGCGCGCGAGCCGCCCGCGTTGTTCACGAGTATGTCCACGGGGCCAAGCCCGTCCACGACCGCTTGATGCAGCGCGGGCATAGCCGCCGGGTCGGACACATCCGCCACGACGCCCAGCGCCTTTGCGCCGAAACCCTCCAGCTCCGCCGTTGTGGCGTCCAGCGTCGCCTGCGTCCGCCCGCATATGGCGACATTAACGCCCTCCCTCGCCAGCGACAGCGCCGCGTACTTGCCCAGCCCGCGGCTGCCGCCCGTCACCAGCGCCACCTTGCCCGTGATGCCTAGATCCATAACACGTCCTCCTCAGTGTGTCAGTTGCGTGATTGCGGCGGCTATGCGCCGTCGGGGAAAGGCTATCACATTGGGGGATAGGTGTCAGGGATTGGCGGTTGGCATTTGAGAATTTGGGGTTGAAAACTAAAATGCCTTGCTGAAATTATTCAAAAGTTTTGGCTACTTTTTACAAAAAAGCAGCATCCCGCGCGTTCACTAGCGGTCAACGAAACCGCTGACTCAGATTGCTAAGCCTTAATACCTTGCCGCAAAACGCGCTTATCCCGCGAATTCCCCCCCAATAACTTGACGCCAACCCGCCGCTATCATACTATTCGGGATGATGTTTTTGGATCTGCACACTCACTCGGTATCGTCGGACGACTCCCGCGCTACCGTGGAACAATATGTCAAGTGGGTCGGCGTTCTGCGGCGCAAGGGCTACCGCATAGATGGCTTTGCGCTTACCGAGCATCGCAAGTTTGACTTCGATAAAGACTACAGCGAACTCGCCGCCGCAAACGACGTGCTTATACTCAAAGGCTCTGAGCTGGATACCAACTGCGGCCATTTCCTAGTCTATGGCGTAACCGAGGCGCTGGCGGGCGAGATAGACTTCGGCAATGTGCATATGGACGCCGAAACGCTGGTTGACGCCGCCGAGCGGCACGGCGCTATCGCCTTTCCCGCCCACCCCGGCAGGTTCGGCATCGGCTTTTGCGAGTATGTGGGCGTGGTCAGCGAATTCCCCGGCGTGTTTGTGGCGGAGCGGCTTAACGGCAGCAACCGCCCCGGCGAGCAAGAGCGCGCCGACGCGATGATAGACGCGCGCGGATACGCCGGCACAGGCGGCAGCGACGCCCACGTCGTCAGCGCCATCGGCAGCTGCATGACACGATTCGACACGCCCATCCGCGACGAATTCGACCTAGCCCGCGCCCTCAGATACGACTCATTCGCGCCCGTCCGCCTGGAACAGACCGCCGCGCTTGACTTAGCGCCCGCAACCTAGCGATTAGCGCTCACAGCCCATAGCCCATATCTCATAGCCCACACCCTACACCCTGACGCAAAGGCAGCCGCACATGACCACAGACGAAACCATCAACTACGACCGCGATTTTCTAGGCAAAGACTTCCCGCTCGGATCTTTCCCAATCAGCCGCGAGATGATCCTTAAATTCTCAGAGGCTACCGGCGAAACCAATCCCATCTACTCCGATGAGGAACGCGCCGCCGCGTCCGAGTACGGCGACATTATCGCGCCGCCGACATTCTGCAACCTATTCATCAACGGCGGCGAAAAGCCCGACATCAAGCTGGACTTCGGCGACATCGGCTTTTTCGCGGGACAAGCGATTGAAAGCCTCGCGCCCATAAAGCCCGGCGATACCATAGAGGCGACTTCCCGCCTGAAAGAGGTGTACGCCAAAACCGGCCGCTCCGGCAAAATGGTGTTCGCCGTTTGGCAAACCAGGTTCGTCAACCAGCAGGGCGATACCGTGGCGCTTGTAGATGAATCCTACGTGCGCCGCAACAGCGGGCGGCGGTAGCCCGCAAACCCCCGGCGCCCAGCGTCATACATACCGCACACCGCATCAGTCAGAACAACAAAAGGCAGGCTGCCCGTGATAGCGCAACTCTACTACGAAGACGTTGAAATCGGCGATGACATTGGCCCTCAGGAGCGGGTCGTGGACGTCCGGCAAGTGCGCCGCTTTATGAGCGTCCGCGGCGGCAGCCCAGGCCCAAGCCGCTTTACCGACGACGACTTCGCCAAGTCCGAGGGCCTCGCCGGCGCCATTGTCCCCGGCGCGATGAACATCACCATCCTATCCCAGCTGCTGACCGGCTGGGCGGAAACCGTCCGCCTGCGAAAACTCGACGTGGTCTTTCGCGGCATGGTTCCCCACAACAAGCCCCTCACGCTCAGCGGCATCATCACCGACAAGGACATCGTGGACGGCGTCCCCCGCCTGGAATGCGACGTCTTTATGCTGAATGAAGAGGGCGTCCGCCTGGTAATCGGCAACGCAATCGTATCGCTGCCGTTGCGCCCGCAATAGCCCGCGCCTGAGTTACGCTACTTTGCCCACAAACGAGGTTTAGGGCTAGGGCTAGGGCAATAGCCCTCGCCTGCGTTGGAGGACATCTAGCGGCGAAATGCGGATAAGCCAACAATAGCCCGCGCTATGTTGTCTTTGTCCTCATACGACGTTTAGGGCAACACCAATAGCCCGCGCAACCACACAATCCTAGCAACGCCGCGCCGCCTTGCCCCAGGCGTCCGACGCATCGCCGCCTAATGCTCCATTATGCCGCCGCCGTCTATGTTGATGGACTGCCCGTGTATCCAAGACGCCGCGTCAGTGCAGAGATACGCGGCGAATGCGCCAACCTCGTCGTCGGTTCCCGTCCGGCGTATCGGCAAGCCCGCCGCTATGCGTTGCCACGCCTCGCCCCTGCCTATGTCGTCCACCCGCGAGGTGTCAACCGCTCCCGGGCATACGCAGTTCACATTGATGTTATGCCGCCCAAGTTCGCGCGCCATAGATTGCGTCATGCCCACCTGCGCGAAACACGCCGCGCTGTACGCCAGATTGTTCGCGCCGCCCGTCTTGCCCGACCCTGACGATATGTTCACTATCTTGCCGCCGCCCTGCGCTATCATCGCGGGAACAACCGCCTTGGCGCACAGAAACGTCCCGCGAACTTTCACATCAACCACCGCTTGGAATACCCGCTGATCCAATTCCCCGATAGCCACGCGATCCGGCCCCCGCGCGTATGCGGCGTTGTTCACCAGTATGTCTATGCGCCCGAACTCCGCCAAGACGCGCTCAGCCATTCGCCTGACGCTATCGCCGTCCGCCACATCCACAATCAGCGGCAGCGCCCGCGATCCCGCCGCCCGGACTTGCTCCGCCGCGCTATCAATATCGCGCCAGCCCGCCGCCTTTTCGTCCGGCGGATAGCGATCAGGCGATCTGCCCGTTCCCGTGACCGCCACATCCGCGCCCAGCCGCGCCAGCGCCACGGCGGTCGCCCGCCCTATCCCGCGCAGGCGTCCCGCGCCCGTTACGATTGCCGATTTGCCGCTCAGCTCGCCCATATGCCTTGCCCTGTGTCTTGTCCCGCCATATTGCGGCGCGTCCGATTGCCTTAGCCGTCAAAGGCAGCCGGAACGCGCCGCGCCGCATTGCCGATGCTTGTTGCCGTTGCCCGTCTAATGCTCCATCACCGTGCCGCCGTTGATGTTAATGGACTGCCCGTGTATCCAAGACGCCGCGTCCGAACACAGGTAAGCCACGAAAGCGCCAACCTCGTCGTCAGTCCCGTTTCTGCCTATGGGCGTTGTGGACGCCATCTGAACCCAGCGCGTGTCGCGGTCGATGTCGTCCATGCGATGGGTATCAACCGCGCCCGGACACACGCAGTTCACATTGATGCCATGCGGGCCCAGCTCGCGCGCCATAGATTGCGTCATGCCGACCAGGGCGAAGTTGGATGCGTTGTAGGCGAGCGTGTTTTCGCTGCCGCGCTTGCCCGCCGTGGACGAGATGTTCACTATCTTGCCGCCCTCGCCGCGCTCAATCATATGCTCTATGACCGACTTAGTGCATAGGAAAGTCCCCGTGATTTTGATGTCCACGACGCGCTGGAAAATGTCCTCCGGCAGGTCAAGGATCGGCACCCTATCCGGGCCTCGCGCGAAAGCCGCGTTGTTGATAAGCACATCCACGCGCCCGAACTCCTCCAGCGTCCTGTCCACCATCTTCTGCACATCGGCGGCGCTGGACACATCCACCGTCAGCGTGAGCGCGCGCCTGCCCTTGGCGCGAACCTGCTCCGCCGTGCTTTCAACGTCGCGCCAGCCCACCGCCTTTTCGTCCGGCGGATACCTGTCCGGCGACCTGCCCGTCCCCGTAACCACCACATCCGCGCCCATTCGCGCCAGCTCCACCGCCGCCGCCCTGCCTATCCCCCTCAGCCGTCCCGCGCCCGTCACGATTGCGACTTTCCCGTCAAGATCGCCCATTGTCACATCCTTTCTTAGATACGCATCCGTTGCTGCGCCTTTGCGTAAGATAGCCTCTGTTTAATTATATCAATGTACTCGTTTTCTATCTCGATGCCCGTGTAGTTGTAGCCTAGCTCGCTGGCGGCGACCAACGTCGTGCCGCTTCCCGCAAACGGATCCAATATCACATTGCTTTCACATTGCGGGACTAATGTCAGGATTAGTTTCTTAATCAACTCCAACGGCTTGACAGTGCAGTGGGCAAACTTCTCTTGTCCCCTATTGGGAAAGCCCTCCAGGATGTTGGACTGAAACGAGCCGTCCTCGTTGATGGTTTTGAACGCGCCGACGCCCGTCTGCCGGATAGTTTCCCAGTAGTTGTTAAGCAACGGCTTTTGCGCCAGCACAATCGCTTCCCATTCATTCCTAAAGCATGTGTGCCAGCCGATCCATTTCTCGGCATCCGGATGATTTATTTTCTCCAACTTTTTGTTGATGTTAAGACCTTTTGGGATGCCCGACTGCCTTCTATAAACCAGAATGTCGCGGGTGTAAAACCCGGCGTCTTCCAGAGCGACTTGGACATGCGCCGCCGTTCTAGTGCTGCTGAAAACCGCAACCGGCGAACCGTGTTTGCATACTTTGAACAGCTCTTTCCCCCAATCCGCGCACCAATTCGTGTAGTCCCGCACATTCTCTTGATTGCGCCGGTACCACCTCGCGTTGCGGACGCCCCCGGCCAATCCGCTGCCGTAGGGAATGTTCTTAACAAGCGTGGCGCTATCCTTTACCCTGTTCAGCCGCCGCTTTATCTCTGAATTGTTCCAGCCGCGTCCTATAAACTCATAGTTATAAGGCGGATCCGTTATGCAGGCGGCAATGGAGTCGGGCGGCATATCCGCCATAACGGAAATGCAGTCTCCCTCAATCACTTTGTTTATGTAATCCATTGCTAAGTCCTGTCTATCAGAAATGTTCCGGAGTCTCTGTGTTCCCGCAGCCACTCATTCACATCGAATCCCGTCTTGTCCAGCAGGTATTCAAAGGTTGCTTCTCCAGTGTATATTTGCCACCCGCCAACTTCGCAAGCTCTGATTGCGGCGGATAGGCTGTCCTCACGCAAGATTAGCATGACCGGCCGGTAATTGTTCTGGATTAGTAGATTGCCATACTCCCTGAACTTTCGCAATGTGCCTGAATCACCCGAACCTATCCTATACTTGGTGTCTATCGCATCCTCGCCAAGCACAAGGTCGCAAGGCTCATTCGCGCCAATCCTAATAGCCTCGCGGTAATCCGGACTCGCATATCTGCAAAGCGCTATCACCAGTAGCTCCCAGCATTTGCCTAGTTGTCTCCCCCAGTATTGCCTGTTCTCGCGCTTCAACTCTTGCGTTACGCCAAATGTCTCCATCAGAATGTCGGTGTCAGAGGCGACGTCGGCATAGCCTCTGCTGGAGAAGTTGCTCTGGTATCGTTTGAGAATATCGGATAATGCTATGTCTAGTTCGTTAGCGTTCACAAGATTGCCTCTAATCCGACTCGCTTGCCCCAAGCCTATCCCGCAGCCACCCGCGCAGCATCCCGTAAAGCTCATCCTCGCACTCCGCCAGCCCATGCTCGGCGCCGGGATATATCACCAGCTCTTTCGGCTCTTGCGCCCATTCGTATATGAGCTCGGAGCAGCGCGGCGGCAGGCGGCTGTCGGCGCCCCCGTGCGCCAGCAGCAGGGGGCGCGGCGATACCGCCGCCGCGTTGGACGCGCCGAACGTCTGCGGGGACAGCGCCGCGACCGCTTTCACCAGCGGGCTGAACGGCGCGGCGGCTATCACCACGGCGCCCCCGAATGAGTGGCCCACAAGCGCCACTTCGGTATGCCCGGTGGCGCTCAAAAACGATATGCCCGCCATTGTGTCAAGAACGCACTCAGTCAGGTTGTTCGGCAGCCGGTAATCTACCCGTATGGAGGTAATCTCGTCTTTCAGATCCTCCGCCAGCCTGCCGTATATGCCGCCCGCGGGCCCGTCAAAGCCGCCGCGCGCGCCCCACACGAACACTATCCCCTTAGTAGGCCGCCGCTCCGCGCTCGCGTTGCTGTGCGCGATGGCGTGGATGTCCCCGCGCGTGGTATGCAGCAGCAAGCCTTCGCCAAGCTGGCCCTGCGGCGGATGCCAACGGCTCACATCCTCGATCTGTATGGATAGGTCTTCGCTTGTGGTCATACTGCTCGTCCGCCTGCGCCTAGTCGCATCCCGCCTAGTCGTCGCCCGAAGACGCCGCCGCCCCCGCGGAGCGCGCCTCTTCGGTCTCGCTGTGCGGTTTGTGGAAGAACGCGATTATCCCGCCCGTCAGCATCGTCAGCACAACCATCATCGCCGCCGTCTGAAAGCCCTGGAAGTAGTACGGCATCGCCAGATGCAGCGCGAGCGCGCCTATCCCCGCCGGCAGCACCATCGCAAGCGCCGTCGCCGACACCGTGGATCCCAGCGCATGTCCCAACTCCCGCGTGGTCTCAAGCATCCCCGACGCGAATCCCCTGTTCTCAAGCGACAGCGAGCTCATTATCATCGCGTTGTTCACCGGATTGAACACCGACGTCCCCAGCGATATGGGCAGCATCAGCAGCGGTATCCCCCATATCGGCACTTGGCTGGCGAACAGCCCCAGCATCACGAACCCGAATGCGATGCCCAGCATAGACGCCGGCCGCAGGAATTTCGGCTGATACCTGTCGTATATCCAGCCCGCCGTGAATGTCAGCGCCAGCCCTATCAACTGGTTGGGCAGCAGCACAAGCGGCACCCATATCGGATCCTTGTTGAACCCCAGCTCAACCAGTATCGGCACAAGCGTCATCGTGGCGAGCATTGAGAAGTGAAATGTCACATTGGACACAAGCGCCAGCGAGAAGTATTTCTGCTTGAAGTGGCGCAGCTCCACGACCGGATTGCGAACCCGCCGCTCCACCATTATGAACGCGCCCAGCAACAGCGCCGCCAGCAGATACATCCCGCCGTGATAGATGACGCCCTGCTCGCTGATGTACGACTCCTCCCCCCCGTGCAGATGCGCGCCCGCCAGCAGAAATACTATCGCCGTCCCAACCAGCAATATGCCGCCGCCTATGTCAACCGGCTCTTTTGAGGTAGCCGAGCCGCCCTGTCGCAGCATCCGCATCATCGGCAGGGATACCGCGATAGCCAGGATTCCCATCGGCACGAATGTCAGGAACACGAACCGCCAGCTCAGGTATTGCAGGAACACCGCGAACAGCATCAGCCCGACCAGCGTCCCGAACCGCGCGCCCATTATGGGAACCGAAAACGCGCGCCCGCGCTCATGCGCCGGAAACGCCGCCGCCAGTATCGCGTTGGCGTTCCCCATTATCATCGCCGAACCAAGCCCGGTTAGCCCGCGCCATATCACCACCTGCAGCAGGCTACCCGACATGCTGATGAGAACCGACCCGACCGTGGACAGCACAAGCCCCGCGAAGAACACCCGCGCATGCCCGTACCTATCCCCCAGACGCGCCGCCAGCATCACGAAAGCGCCCAGCGTCAGCAGATAGATCACCACCAGCCACGCCGCGTCGTCAACGCCCGTCCCGAAATACTCCGCCAGCGTGGGCAGCGACAGCGCCACCGGCAGGCTTGACAGCTGCACCAGCATATACGCCGACGACAGCGCGATAAGCACGGATCGCTTCTCCGCGGTCGTCAGCAGCGGCGCTAGTATGGCGCGAATGCCCATATGCCTCTTTGCCCTCTCGCTTATCGCCCGCATGCGCGTCCGCCTAGATTGCGCCGCGCCGCTGACGCCGATTTGCTATCAACGAACTATACCATAAACAAATATCGCTTGACACCCGCTTATATCCTGGATATTTTAGATGCGAACAAATAGTTCGCAAACGAAAGTTTCATCTACCTTTTGTACAAAAGCAAGCGCGGCTGCCGCAATCTACCGATATGCAGCCAAAATGCTATACTATCCCAATGGAATCCAATCAGCTCAAATACTGGGTGGCGTTCAGCCGCATCAAGGGGATTGGCAGGGCGCGGTTTAAGCTGCTGGAGCGCGGCTTTGACTCTGTGCAGGAGGCGTGGGGCGCGAGCGAGGGCAAATTGCGCGCGGCGGGGCTTGACAGGCGCAGCGCCAATGCCATCGTCAGCGGCAGGCATGCGGTCAACCCCGACGCCGAGATGGAGCGGCTGGAGCTATCGGGCGTCCGCGCGCTCACATGGCACGACGACGAATATCCGCCGCGCCTCAAGCAGATCTACGACCTGCCGCCGCTGCTCTACATTAAGGGCAGCCTCGCGCCCGAAGACGAAAGCTCAATCGCGGTGGTCGGCACGCGCAAGCCCTCGCCCTACGGCCGCCAAGTCGCCGAGCGCCTGGCGGGCGATATTGCCGCGTCGGGCGTCGCCATTGTGAGCGGCCTGGCGCGCGGCGTGGACGGCATTGCCCACACCGCCGCCCTGGACGCCGCCAATCGCACTATCGCCGTGCTCGGCAGCGGCTTGGATGTCATCTACCCGCCCGAACACCGCAACCTCGCCGATCGCATAGCCGCCGCCGGCGCGATAATCTCAGAGCATCCGCTTGGCGCAAAGCCCGACTCCCGCAACTTCCCGCGCCGCAACCGCATTATGAGCGGCATGACGCTGGGAACGCTGGTCATAGAGGCGGGCGAAAAGAGCGGCGCGCTCATCACCGCTAAGCAGGCGCTGGAGGAAAACAGAGAAGTATTCGCCGTGCCGGGCAACATATTCGCGCCAAGCAGCGCCGGCGCGAACCGCCTCATCCGGCAGTCCGGCGCCAAACTGGTTGCCACATGCGAAGACGTTCTGGAAGAATTAAATCTCAAAGTAGTCGCTCAGCAGATCCAAATGACCGCGCTATTCCCCGAAGACGACGCCGAAACCGAACTGCTCCGCTACATCACCTTTGACCCGGTTCACATAGACGAAGTGTGCCGCAGCTCCGGCAAGCCCACGTCCGATGTCAGCAGCGCGCTTGCGATGATGGAACTCAAGGGCTTGGTCAAGCAAGTCGGCGGCATGAACTACATCCGCCTGCGCGAATCGCGCGCCGAATACGCCGCGAACCCGTCCTAACAGATAGCCGTAATGTATAGCAACGCAAGGGCGAGTGTGCAAGAATATATCCGAAAAGGGCAAACCCGCGTTTCGCAAGCGTTGCGACATCTTGCATAATCGGTTGCGCCTGCGTTAAATTTCGTCAGCGGGCAAGCGGGCGCAATCGCAATTTCGGGATATGCCGCCCGCGTATCTTACGCATATAAGACGCGCCAACGCTATCAAACCTGTTAAACTTACCTATCACAACAAACGCAACAACACAAACAACGCGAGAAGAAAGAATGGCAAAAGATCTAGTAGTAGTAGAATCGCCCGCAAAAGCGCGAACCGTGGGGCGCTTTCTTGGCGACGACTTCACCACGCTCGCCTCTATCGGGCATGTGCGCGATTTGGAGAACAAGAAAAAGCGCGGTTCGGACGGCGTGCAGGGCGTCAGCATTGACGAAAAGGGCTTTCACCCGGCCTACGCCGTGCTGCCCGAAAAGCAGAAAGTCATATCCGAACTGCGAAAGGCGTCTCGCGCCGCCCAAACCGTCTATCTGGCTACCGACCCCGACCGCGAGGGCGAGGCGATCTCTTGGCATCTGCTCAACGCCGCCAAAATCGCGCCGTCCAAAGTCAAGCGCGTGGTGTTTCACGAAATCACCAAAGAGGCGATTGACGAGGCGTTCAATCACCCGCGCGAGCTGGACTACAACCTCATAGACGCCTACCAGGCGCGCCGCATCCTAGACAGGCTGGTCGGCTACCGCCTCAGCCCCGTGCTGTGGAGCAAGGTGCGGCGCGGGCTGTCCGCCGGGCGCGTCCAATCGGTGGCGCTGCGCCTCATCGTTGACCGCGAGCGCGAAATCCAAGCATTCGTCCCCGAAGAGTACTGGACGATTGACGCCAACCTCGCCAAGCGCGCCGACGCCGCCAACAAGAACCCCATCACATTCAAAGCCGCTCTGCGCTCGCTTAAAGGCGAAAAGCGCATCAAAATCCCCGACGCCGAGCGCGCCACTGCCATCACCGCCGACCTTGAGGGCGCGGAGTACGCGGTGGATTCGGTTCGCAAGCGCGAGACGCGCCGCCGGCCCGCGCCCCCGTTCATCACCTCAACGATGCAGCAAGAGGCGTCGCGCAAGCTGCGTTTCACCGCGCGGCGCGCAATGCAGGTCGCCCAGCAGCTCTATGAGGGCTTGGCGATTGGCGATGAGGGTTCGGTCGGCTTGATAACCTATATGCGGACGGACTCCACCAACGTCGCCGCGGGCGCGCTCGCTGAGGCAAACGGCTACATACGCGCCAAGTTCGGCGCCGACTACGCGCCCAAATCGCCGCGCGTCTATACCCGAAAAGTCAAGGGCGCGCAGGAGGCGCACGAGGCGATACGCCCCACCTCCATCCTGCGAGCGCCCGACGAAATCCGCCGCTACCTAAACCACGACCAGTTCCGCCTCTACGACCTTATCTGGAAACGCATGCTCGCCAGCCAAATGACGGACGCCGTCTTCGATTCCACCCGCGTGGACATCGGCGCGCGCAGCGTCCTCAGCGACAACCGCTATGAGTTCCGCGCGTCCGGCTCTGTGCTAAAATTCGCGGGCTTTCGCACGCTGTATATGGAGGGCGACGACGACTCCGCCGCCGGCGCCGACGAGGACTCGCCGCCGCTGCCCGATCTCAGCAAAGGCGACGCGCTGGACTGCCTAGCCGTATTGCCCGGCCAGCACTTCACCCAGCCGCCGCCGCGCTACACAGAGCCGCGCCTTATCAGCGCCCTCGAAGAGCAGGGCATCGGCAGACCCAGCACATACGCCTCCATTATGGACACCATTGAGCGCCGAAACTATGTCAGCAAGGAAAGGCGGCAGTTCGTCCCCACTAAACTGGGCATCGCCGTCACCGATTTCCTAAAGCCGAACTTCCCCGACATAATGAGCGTGGGCTTTACCGCGATGATGGAGGAGCAGCTGGACAACATAGCCGAGGGGCAGCGCAAGTGGGAGCCGGTTCTGCAAGACTTCTACGCGCCGTTTGACCAGTCCATAGAGCGCACAATGCGCGAGGCGGATAGAGTGCCGCGCGAACTCATTGACGAAGAGACGGACGAGTTCTGCGAAATGTGCGAGCGCCCTATGGTTATCAAGACAAGCCGCTACGGCCCTTTTATGTCTTGCAGCGGCTTTCCTGAGTGCAAGAACAGCAAGCCCATCGTCAAGCGCGCGGGCGTGGACTGCCCGGTTTGCGGCAGCGACCTGCTTGAGCGCAAGCGGCGCAAGCCCGGCGGACGCGGCAATCGCACATTCTACGGCTGCGCCGCCTACCCCGACTGCGATTTCGCCGTCAGCCAGCGCCCCATCCCGACGCCCTGCCCCGACTGCGGCGGCTTGCTAGTGGCGACGCGCCGCCCAAACGCGCGCTGCGTCAAAGAAGAGTGCGGGTTCAAAGGGCCGGTGGAGCAGCGGGAAGAAGAGTTGGAAACCGCCGCGGGGTAGGCTTGCCCCCGGTTCGGGATAGGCTTGCCCCCGGTTCGGGCTATCAAGCTTAGCCCTGCGCTTGCCTGTCGGCGTCATCCTGCGGATGCGCCTCGGACATTCGCGCCCGCGCGCGGTTGCTTAGCGCGCGCAGCTCGCGTATGGACGCCAGCCCCTCGCGCGGCAGAAACACCGCCGCCACCGCTATCGGCGGCAAGAACAAGACCGCATGCAGCGCCAGCGAAAACGCTATCGCATGCTCTTGCCCTATCCCCCAAAAGCCCAGTATAGTCAGCGCCGCGAACTCGAATGTCCCCAAAGACATCGGCAAGCCCGGCACCGTGCTGCTGAAAAAGGTGATGCCCAGCGTTATCACTATCATAGAGGGCGCGCTTATCTCTATGCCGGTGGCAAGCGCCACAAGCCAGCCCGCGCCGCCTATCATCGCCGCCTGCGCCACCGATATGGCGAATGCCGCCAGCGTGCGGCGCTTTTCGCGGCGCAGCAGCGCTATCGCCGAGGCGAACTGCGGCGCTATCTGCGTCTGCGATAGGATGGGGATGTGCCGCAGCAGCGATCCCGCGCTGAACAGCAGCGCAAGGCATATCACGCCAAGCAGAACGCCCAGCGCGAGCAATGGCCAGAACGGGCGCAGCTGAACCAACAGCAGCGCGCCGCCGCCCAGCAGCAACACCGTCGCCGCGAACTCCAGCGTCCGCTGCAGCGCAAGCGTGGCTAGGATTGTCCCCAAGTTAAGCTTGTCCCGCAGCGCGAGTATGCCTACCTCTATGATTTCGTCCAGCACCCGCAGCGGGCTCAGCGTGTCAAGCGCGGTTCCCGCCTGCTCCACCAGGAACAGCCGCATCGCGGTCGTCTTGGGGTTTTGCAGCAGCAGCTGCCAGCGCACGCCGCGCAGATACGCCGCCGCCAGCACAAGCCCCGCCGCCGCCAGCAGCAGCGCCGGGTTGGCGGATGTCAGCGACGACGCCAGCGCGTCCCAATGGATGTTGCTCAGCGCCAGCCAGCCCAGCAGCCCGCCAAGCGCGGACGCAAGCGCCACATAGCCTATCAGCAGCGCCTTGCTGAGATATGCCGGCCTGCCCGGCCTATCCGCGCCGGGCGGACGCGCGGCATGCCGGCGCTCTAACTTAGCCTCGTCGTAAATCGCGCGCCTCCTCCCAATAGTCTAGCGGCATAGCATAGCCCCAGCGCGTTCTTGCGCCGCGCTCTCGCGCCCTTGTGCAGTATCCGCGCGCAGTCTTGCGCCGGTAGGGGCGCAATCAGGGGCAAATCCCATCTCCCATAGTGTAGCGTATATCATACATACATCTATGGCGCGGGCGCTACTCATATCGCAGCGCGTCGATCGGGTGCATCCGCGAGGCGCGCATTGCGGGGTATATGCCCGACAGCAAGCCCACCGCCGCCGATACGCTTATGGCGAGCAGCGCCACATACGGCTGAAACGCTATGCCGCTCGCGCTGCTGAGCGCGCTGCCCGGCTGCGCCACTATGTTCACCGCCCAGTTAATCAGCGGGGACATAGCCAGAGTGAGCAGCAGCCCGATTAAGCCGCCGATGGTCGTCAGGAATATCGCCTCCGTCAGAAACTGCATCATTATGTCCCGCCGCTTTGCGCCCATCGCCTTGCGTATGCCGATTTCGCGCGTGCGCTCGGTTACCGACACCAGCATTATATTCATAACGCCTATGCCGCCCACAAGCAGCGCTATGCCCGATATTGTGCCAAGAAACAGCGATAGTATCGTGATTATCTGGTTCACCGCGTCTATCAAGCCCTGCAGAGTGTCTATGTCAAAGTCGTTGCGGTCGGTGATGCGGTGGCGCAGGCGCAGAATGGCGGCGATTTCCAACTGGGCGGCGTCTATCGCGTCCGCGCTGGCAGCCTCCACGTCTATGGAATCCACGCTGACCTCGCCGTAGGACGTTCGCTGAAAAGACAGCCGGTAGTACGCGGTGGTCACCGGCACGAAAACCTGGTCGCCGAATCCGAAGAAAGACGCGCCCGTATCCGCCAACTCGCCCACCACGCTGAACTGCCGCCCGTTGATGCGGACTTTCTGCCCCACCGCGGAGCGCCCGTCAAACAGCGCGTCCGCCACCGATGAGCTTAGCACCGCTACCTCCGCGTTGTCCCGCATATGCGCTTGGCTGATGAACTGCCCCTCGCTGACGCTGACATTGCGAACCGGCGCGTAGTCGGGCGTAACGCCGATTACCTGCGCGCCGAGGTTGTTCCGGCCGGCGACTATCTGCCCGCCCGTGTTGATTTGGGGCGCAACGCGCTTGACCGAGGGCGCGAACACGGGATCAAGCAATGCGGCGGCGTCAGCAAGCGTCAGCGTGGACGCGCCGCTTTCGCTAAACGACGACTGCACGAAAATCAGGTTCGTCCCCTGCGCCTGGATGCTCGCGGTGATGCTGTCGCGCACGCCCCTGCCTATGGACATCATCACGGTCACGGATGTTATGCCGATGACAATGCCCAGCAGCGTCAGCCCGGATCTGAGCTTGCTGCTGCCAAGCGAGCGCAGCGCGGTGATAACAATGTCTATCGGCGTCATACGGCAGCCGCCCTGTCTTGCGATTGCGATTGCGCGCGCGCTTGCCGCCGCCGCGCCGCGCCGTCCGACGGCTCATCCGATACGATAAGCCCGTCGCGCATCATCACTATGCGGTCGGCGTGGGCGGCTATGTCCGGCTCATGCGTTACCAGAACCACGGTCATCCCGCCCGCGTGCAGTTCGCCAAGTATGTCCATAATCTCTTCGCCGGAGCGCGTGTCCAGGTTGCCCGTTGGCTCGTCGGCGAGCAGGATGTGCGGCGCTTTGGCGAGCGCGCGGGCGATTCCAACGCGCTGCTGCTGCCCGCCGGAGAGCTCTGTGGGCTTGTGATGGATGCGGTCGGCAAGCCCCACGCGCTCAAGCGCGTCAGTGGCGGCGCGGCGGCGGTTGCGGTGATGGCCGTACTGCAGCGCCATTTCTACATTGTGCAGCGCGTCAAGGCGCGGCATAAGGTTGTAGGTCTGAAACACGAACCCTATCTTGCCGTTGCGTATCTCCGCCAAGCGGTTGTCCGTCATCGCGCCGATGTCCTCGCCTTCCAGGATGTACTTGCCGGATGTTGGCACATCCAGGCAGCCGAGTATGTTCATCAGCGTGGACTTGCCGGATCCCGACGCGCCCATCACCGCCAGCATCTCGCCCTCAGCGACGGCAAGGCTGACGCCCGCGAGCGCGGCCACTTCCACGTTGCCCATAGTGTATATCTTGGTCACGTCGGTGATTTCAATCATCATCGCATTAGCGTCCGCTTAGGCGGCGGGCCGCCGCTTAAAAGCCGTCGTCTTCGCCCTCATCCTCAAATGCGTCAAGACCTTGGCTGGTGGGTATTTCGTCCAGTACGCGCATCACGATTTCGTCGCCCTCGCTCAGCCCGGATTCCACGATAGCCCAAAAGCCGTCGCCGTCGCCCAGCGTTATGGGGCGTTCCACGATAGCGCCGTCCTCCATCACGCGGACGAACTCGCCGTCCGGGTTCTGCTGAACCGCCTGCAGCGGCACAAGTAGCCCGCTATGCTCCGCCGAGGCTATCTTCGCCACCGCGCTCAAGCCGTCTTGCAGCGCCAGCCCGTCCGGTATGTCCACCGCCACTTTCACATCAAAAGTGACTACGCCCTGCTCATTCGTGGCGGTTGAGCTTACGCTGCTAATCCTGCCGTCCAGAACCTGGTCGGGCAATGCGTCCATAGTCACCGTAGCCGCCTCGCCGCGCTCCAGCTCCAGCACGTCTATCTCATCCACAACGCCCTCAACCTCCACGATGCCGGAGTTGATGACCTGCATAATCGCCTCAAACGCCTCCACTTCCTTGCCCACTTTCACATTCACGGCGGCGACATAGCCGTCCCAGGGCGCGCGCAGCGTGGATTCGTCGTAGCGGCGGATTGCGCCGTCAACCTTGACCTGCGCCGCCGCCACCGACAGCTCTTGCAGCGGCACATCCAGCGCCGCCCGCGCTTGCAGGCGTTCCAATTCAAGCATAGCGTTGCTGAGCTTAGCCTCTGACAGCGCAACCTGCCCGCGCTTGGCGGCGACATCCGCGGCGTCCGGGTTAAGCAGATCCGCCAGGTCGTCTTTCGCTTTGGCGAGATTAGCCTCAGACAGCGCAACCTGCCCGCGCTTGCTTGCGACCTCGGCGGCGTCCGGGTTGACAAGCTTAGCCAAGTCGTCTTGCGCCTTAGCGAGATTTTCTTGCGCGGCGGCGAATTGGCGGCGCAGCAGCGCATCCCGCGCGCTGCCGCTCTCCAGCCCCGACACCTTTTCGCGCGCGTCCGCCAGCGCCGTTTCGGCGCGCTCAAGCGAAAGCGTGGCGTTCAACACGCCCTCTTCCCGCTGCGACTGCGCCACCACGAGCGCATCCCTAGCGACTAGCAGCGCGTCATAGGCGTTCTGCATATCGCGCCCGATGCACAACTCGGCGTTTGTGTTCGTGGTATCCGATTCGCGCTCAGGCAGCAGCGACTCTTCTTCGCAATCCACCTCTATTGACGCCGCGCCCGGATAGAGCCAGCGCCACCCGAACAGCGTCAGTTCGTTCCAGCGGGTGGCGGGATTGTCGGCGAACTCCCCGTCCGGGAACACCACATACGCGCGCCTAAACACCTCGTCCGGCCGGAAGTCCAGCGCCGCGAAAACCTCGTTGGGCGGCAACAGGCTTTCTTCGGATGTAACCACAGCGCCCGTCCACTTCTCTATCACATTGACATAGTCCTGCTCTTCCTGATCGAAAGCGTCCTGCGCCGTCTTCAGTTGGCTGGAGTCTTGCGCCGCCGTCAGCCGTTCTTGCGCCGCCGAATGTTCGCGCTCAGCCGCGCCGAGCTCAGTGGCGGCGTCCGCGTATGATGTTCCCACCGCGTCCTCGCTCTCTTGCAAGGCAACCCGCGCCTGCGCCACCGCCTCTTCCGCCTGCGCTACCGCCTGCGCCTCAGGGTTCACCAGCGCATCCAGAGCATCCCGCGCCTGCTCCAGCTCCAGCGCCGCGTCGGTTATCGCCGACTCCGCTTGCGCCACCGCCTGCGCCTCAGGGCTGACCAGGTCGTCCAGCGCATCCCGCGCCTGTTTCAACTCAAGCCCGGCGTCGGTCACCGCCGCTTGCGCCTCGGCGGTCGCAAGCGTGGGCGTCTGCGCGTCTTGCAGCGCGTTGAGCGCCGTCTGATGCTCAAGCCGCGCCTCGGCTACCGCGCGCTGCAGGTTCGCCACGCTCTCAGGGTTCAGCCGCGCCAGCGCCTGCCCCTCGGACACTATCTCGCCCTCGCTCACCAGTATCTCGTCCACAAAGCCCGCCGAGCCGAAGTTCAGGTCTTGCTTGTTCGTAAAGGCGATGCTGCCGTTGACCGTGATTTCGTTCATCAGCGATCCCTGCCGCACGGGGATAAGCCGCTCATCCGCGGCAAGCCCGCCGGCGTCCGCGCCGCCGAATGGCAGCCATGAGGGCGCGCCGAACAGCCAAACATATCCCGCGCCGCCGCCTAGCGCCGCGATGACGCACAACAGCAACCCAAGCCGCCATCCCGAAATCCACCTGAACACGCCGTCCATATCCGGCAATCTCCGTTTCCGCGCGCCTAGCCCGCCTAATCCGATTGCGATGCGAATTGCGATGTGAATTGCGATGCGGACGCAATCGCCCACTCTCGCCGCGCTTTAATGGCGCATTTGCCTATCGCGCACATATCGTAACAAATCCAAGCCCGCGCATATACCCAAAAAACCCGCCCTTTTAAGAACACAACGCCGCTTGAACGAATTTAGTTAGCGAAAATATCCTATATCTATGAAACAAGAAGAATGGCAACCGCTGATTTCGGGCTTTGCGGAGCATCTGAGAGCCGAAAAGGGGCTTGCCGACCTCACCATACGCAACTATATCGCCGACATCCAGCCGCTGTACGAGTATATGGCGCTGAAAGAGATAGCGGATATGCGCGCGCTCGACCGGCACGTCTTGCGCGCCTACCTCGCTTGGCTGAATCAACTCGGCTATGCGCGCCACAGCGTCGCGCGCAAGCTTAGTACGCTGCGAACATTCCTGAGATGGCTGGCGCGCAAGGGCGTGATAGAGGGCGATCCGCTGCCCAAGCGCGGCGTTATGCGCGTTCAAAAGCGGCTGCCGCGCTTTCTCTCGCAAGAGCAGGCGGGCCGCCTAATGGACGCGCCCGACGCCGCCAAGCCCATAGGCTTGCGCGACCGGGCGCTGCTGGAAGTCATATACGGCGCCGGCCTGCGCGTCAGCGAGGCGAGCAATATGCGCGTAACCGACCTCAACCTGTCCACGCGAGAGGCGCGCATAACCGGCAAAGGCTCAAAGCAGCGCATCGTCCTGCTCGGCGAGACCGCCAAAGACGCGCTAATCGCATACCTCCGGCGCGGCCGCCCCGCCCTCGCGGGCAAAGACAGCGACACCTACCTATTCCTAAACCGCTTTGGCGGCAGACTAAGCCAGCGCAGCATCCAGCAAAAAGTCCGCAAATACAGCGTCCAGGCGGCATTGCCGTCAGGCATCCACACCCACACCTTGCGCCACTCATACGCCACGCACATGCTAGAAGGCGGCGCCGACCTGCGCGTAGTCCAGGAGCTTATGGGCCACGCCAGCCCCGCCACCACGCAGATATACACCCACGTAACCAACGCGCAGGCGAGGCAGGTGTACCTGAACTCGCATCCGCGGGCGCGGAAGACGCAGGGGGAGCCGCCGGCGGGGGAGTGATAGGGGGGCGGCGTTAGCGCTGTGAATTGCGGGCGCGGTTTGGGGGGGGAAGTTGGCAGGTGGCACTATCACGGGGCCGCCTCCAGCGCGTCTAGCCTGTTGGCAATCTCGGCGCTCTGCGTTTCAATCGCGCTAACCATGTCGGCTGTTGTAGCGCAAATTGGCAGCCCAATCAACTCTATCTCTTCGCCGCTCAAAAGCGAGTGCAGGGATCGGGGGGAATACATCCCGTAAACTGGTTGCCGCTGAGGCGCAACTCATAGAGAAAGGGGATGTTGTCTAGTTCCGGGGGGACTCCGCCCGTCAGTTGATTGTCGTTGAGATGCAAAACATGGAGATAGACGAGGTTGCCCAACTCCGCGGGTATCGCGCCCGTCAGTTGATTGTCGCTGAGATTCATATGTGAGATATGGGCAAGCCCCCCCAACTCAACAGGTATCGCGCCTGTCAGTTGATTGTCGTGGAGATACAATTCCCAAAGATAGGCAAGGTTGCCCAACTCCGGCGGTATCGCGCCCGCCAGTTGATTGCCGGAGAGATCCAAAGCCTTGAGATTGGCAAGGCTGCCCAACTCCGCGGGTATCGCGCCCGTCAACTGATTTCCGGAGAGATCCAACACTTCGAGATTGGCAAAATTGCCTAGTTCCGCGGGTATCGCGTCCGTTAGTTGATTGTCGTTGAGCTCCAATTGATAAAGACTGGCAAGGTTGCCTAGTTCCGCGGGTATCGCGCCGGTTAGTTGATTGTCGTCGAGATGCAAACCCAAGAGATTGGCAAGGTTGCCCAACTGCGCGGGTATAGCGCCCGTCAGTTGATTGCCGCTAATACGCAAACCCAAGAGATTGGAAAGATTGCCTATCTCCGGAGGTATCGCGCCCGTCAATTGATTATTGCTGAGATTGAACCACACGAGATTGGCAAGATTTCCCAACTCAACGGGTATCACGCCCATCAGTTGATTACCGCTGAGAAGCAAATCATTGAGATTGGAAAGGTTGCCTAGATCCGGAGGTATCGCGCCCGTTAGTTGATTATCGTCGAGATACAAACCCGCAAGATTGGCAAGGTTGCCCAACTCAACGGGTATTTCGCCCGTCAGGTCGTTTTTGCTGAGAACCAAGATCGTGAGATTGGAAAGGTTGCCTAGCTCCGGTGGTATTGCGCCCGTCAATTGATTGCCAAAGAGATCCAGCCACTCGAGATTGGCGAGATTGCCCAACTCCGGTGGTATCGCTCCCGTCAGTTGATTGTCGTCGAGATACAATTCTCTAAGATTGGCAAGATTGCCCAGTTCCGCAGGTATCGCGCCCGTCAGTTGATTGTCATTGAGATACAATTCTCTGAGATTGGAAAGATTGCCCAGCTCCGCGGGTATCACCCCATTCAAGGAATTCGATCGCAAATACAATATCGCCAACTGGCCGTTTTCTATGATTACGCCGTCCCAATCGCTAATGGCGCGATTTGATGACCAGTTTAGATTGCCCGTTGCGCCTTCAAGCGTGTTCTTTGCGGCGAGCAGCGCGGCGCAGTCGGACACAAGATCGGGGTTGTCCGGGTAGTTCAGCACGGCGAAGCCGTCAGAGCATTGCGCGGCGCGGCGGGCTGCGTTGGGCGTGGCGGTTGGCGCCGGCGTGGCGGTTGGCGCCGGTGTTGGCGTAGCGGTTGGCGCGGGCGTGGTGGTTGGCGCGGGCGAGGGTGTGGCAGTGGGCGTTGGCGTGGATGTTGTCCCATCAGCGCAAAAAGGCAACCCAATCGGCTCTGTTCCAAATGCGATCAAAGGCTCGCGCAGGGATTGGGGAATACAACCCGTGAACTGGTTGCCGGAGAGGCTCAAATAATAGAGATCAAGGTCGCCTAGTTCTGCGGGTATCTCGCCCGTTAGTTGATTGTCGGCGAGATACAAATACGCAAGATTAGTAAGATTGCCTAGTTCTGCGGGTATCTCGCCCGTTAGTTGATTGTTGTTGAGAAACAATCTATCGATAGTGGCAAGGTTGCCCAACTCCGCAGTGGCAAGGTTGCCCAACTCAGCGGGTATCTCGCCTGTCAGTTGATTGTCGGCGAGACTCAACCCCAGGATATTGTCAAAATTGCCCAACTCAGCGGGTATCTCGCCCGTCAGTTGATTGGCGTCAAGACGCAATTCCAAAAGAAAGGGAAAGTTGCTTAGTTCTGCGGGTATCTCGCCCGTCAGTTGATTGCCGGAGAGCCACAATTCCGTGAGATTGGAAAGGTTGCCCAACTCAGCGGGTATCTCACCCGTCAGTTGATTGTGGTTGAGACTTAATTGACTGAGATTGGCAAGGTTGCCCAGCTCCGCGGGTATTGCGCCCGTCAGTTGATTGGATTCAAGACGCAATTTCTCAAGATTGACAAGGTTGCCCAACTCAGCGGGTATCTCACCCGTTAGTTGATTTGTGTAGAGCCACAATTCCGTGAGATTGGCAAGGTTGCCCAACTCAGAGGGTATTGCGCCCGTTAGGTCATTAACGACGAGACCCAACTCGGTGAGATTGGCAAGGTTGCCTAACTCCACGGGTATCGTGCCAGTTAACTGATTGCTGGTGATACATAGTTTCGTGAGCTTGGAAAGATTGCCCAGCTCCGGCGGTATTGCGCCCGTCAGTTGATTATAACTGAGATTCAATGTCCTGAGATTGGCAAGGTTGCCCAACTCCGCGGGTATCGCGCCATTCAAGCGATCCCTCCGCAATATCAATGATGACACGCGATTGTTGGCTGTGGTTACGCCATCCCAATCGCTAATGGCGCGATCCGCCGACCAGTTTAGGTTGCCCGTTGTGCCTTCAAGCGTGGTCTTTGAGGCGAGCAGCGCGGCGCAGTCGGATACCAGGCCGGGGTTGCTTGCGGGGTTCGGCACGGCGACGCCGTTGGAGCATTGTGCGGCGCGTCGGTCTGCGTTGGGTGCGGCGGCTGCGGTTGGCGAGGGCGTAGCGGAGGCGTCAGGCGTGGCGGTTGGGGCGAACACGGCGGCTGGCATAGGCGTGGCAATTGGCGCCGGTGTGGGCGTACACGCCGCCAGCAACGAAACCGCTACCAGCGCCAGCGCAGTCGCGCTCCTAACTGCGCGCTTGCCCATAGATAGCCTATCGTTGCCCATTCGCTCATTCCCCCGCGCATGCTTGTGCATATTCGCTTGCCCAACCCGATTATGTTATCACACCGGCTTTCACTTCTTGCCATATCTTTCATCCCGTTTCGGAGCGGGTTATAGCAAGCGCATCCCACCGGCGGCGCAAGATGAGGATTGTTAGCGTTTCCTAATTAGCCGATTTTAAGAGTTCGGCAACTGCGCCCCCAACCCCCATTTGACACCCGCGCCCGCTTGCCCTACCATGACTATGGTCGCGCTAGGCGGGGAGATAGCGGTGCCCTGTACTCGCAATCCGCTCCAGCGAGGCTGAAGTCCTCCCAGAGGTCTATCCATTCGGAGTCTCTGCGCGCGGTTGACCGGCGTTGACGGTTGGGTCCTGCGCGGCGGAAAGCCATGAACCCCGTCAGGTCCGGAAGGAAGCAGCGGTAAGTGGTCAATTCCGGGCGCCGCAGGGTCGCCTGACCCGAGTCGGCGCCGCGCATACGCTTTCGGATGGGGATCGACCGGAGGTGCGCGACCATCCCGTCTATGCCCACCTGTATCGCGCTATCTATCGCGCTATCGCCCATACGCCCGCGCCCGGAGGCTCCGCCATCAACGCCCGCAACGCCTCTCCCGCCGCCGCCGCGCCGCGATACGCGCCCGCCAAAAAATCCCTGGCGCAAAACTTCCTGATTGACCGCCGCGTAGCCTCCCGCATCATCGCCGCCGCCGACATCCGCCCCGACGACCGCGTACTGGAAATAGGGCCCGGCCGCGGAATGCTCACGCGCCTGCTTGCAACTTCGGCGGCCGAACTCACCGCCATTGAGATTGACGCCGACCTAGCCGCCGCGCTGTCCGCCGAGTTCGCCGCCCGCCCGAATATCCGCGTCATCCGCGCCGACGCGCGCGAAATAGACGCCGCCGCAATCTGCCCGCCGCCCGCGCGCTACAAGCTCGTGGCGAACCTGCCCTACTACGCCGCGCTACCCATCATCCGCCGCTTTCTCGAGGCGCAGCATAAGCCCGCGCTGATGGTCGTTATGGTCCAGCGCGAAGTCGCCCGCAATATGGCGGCGCAGCCCGGCGATATGTCGCTGCTGTCGGTAGCCACGCAGCTCTACGCCAAGCCGCGCATAGTGGCGAGCGTCCCGCCGCGTGCATTCAAGCCCGCGCCTAAGGTCACATCCGCCATAGTGCGGCTTGACGTCCTGCCGCGCCCCGCGCTTGATTTGGACAGCATAGACGGGTTCTTCGCGCTGGTTCGCGCCGGCTTTTCCGCGCCCCGCAAGCAGATCCGCAACTGCCTGCAGCGCGGCCTTGCCATCCCCCGCGAAGACGCCGGCGCAATGCTCGCGGACGCCGCCATTGACCCGCGCCGCCGCCCGCAAACCCTCAGCCTAGACGACTGGGGCAGCCTTTACGCCGCCTATCGCCTGCGCTATCCTAACCTGAGCGCCATTGACGCCGCCAACGCCAAGCGGCGCGCGGCAACTAACGCGCCCGCCGCAAATCCGATGCAAACTCGTTGATGAACGGACGCTATGATAACGCTTAAAGCCTACGCCAAGATAAACCTGACACTGGAAATCATCGGACGCCGCAAGGACGGCTACCACGACATAGCCTCCATTATGCAGACGATAGACATCCGCGACGATGTGACCCTCGCGCCCGCGCCCGACCTCAGCCTAAGCTGCGACGACCCCGCGCTTGAGACGCCGGACAACCTCGCGCTCATCGCCGCCCGCCTGCTGCGCGAAGAAAGCGGCTACGGCGGCGGCGCGCATATAGACATACGCAAGGCGATACCCACGGCGTCGGGAATGGGCGGTGGCAGCAGTGACGCCGCCGCAACGCTGCGCGGGCTAAACCGCCTGTGGAAACTGGGCATGACTATGCCGCAGCTTGAGTCTATCGGCGCGAAAGTCGGCTCGGATGTGCCGTTTCTGCTGACGGGCGGCACGGCGATAGCGCTGGGCAGGGGCGAGCGCGTCCGCCGCCTGCCGCCCGCGAATGTGGACTGGCTGGTCACGCTCACCCCGCGCATAGCCCCGGCGGACGGGCATGCGTCCAAGACGGCGGCGCTCTACGATGCGCTCGCGCCCGAAAACTACACAAGGGGCGCGCTCACGCGCAAGCTTGAGGCGCGAATTCGCGGCGGAGGCGATGTGCCGCCGCAATTCCTGTTCAACGCATTCGACGACGTCGCCCGCCGCGCCTACCCCGGCTTGGAGCGATACAAAGTCGTATTCGGCGGGCTGGGCGCGCGCGAAATCCACCTGACGGGCAGCGGCCCAACCCTGTACGCGCTTATGCCGCGCCGCGAGCTCGGCACGGCGATCCACCTGCTGCTCAGAAACGCGCACGGCTGGGACGCCCGCCTGGCGCGCGCCATCACGCCGCCGGCCGACGAGAGCGCCTGCTAAATCGGAGGGCGGCAACCATTCTGAACTCATTCATAGACGGCGCGATGCTTGGGATGCTAATGGCGTCCGCGTTCATAGTAGCCAGCATGGTAAGCCTCTTCCTGCTGCTAAAAAGCAACGCGCCACAAGCGCAATCGCTCTTTGAGCGCCGCGCCCCCATGACCTTGGCTATGGCCATAGTGGCTATCGCCTATCCCACCTGGGCAATCGTAGGCGGGATGCTCGGCGCGCTCTACCGCGTCAGCCTCGCCCAGGCGCCCGGCGGCGGCATAGGCAGCCCCAACCTAGCCTACACCCTCGCCGTAACCCTAGCCGCCCTCGCCCTAGCCGCCCCCATAGCCCTGCTGCTGCGCCGCCAGCTCGCCGCCGTCCTTACGCTCACCCTCGCGTTCATAGCGCTATTCGGCTGGTTCCTGCCGTACTTCGTGTCGGCGTAGCGCGTCAGTCTCAGCATTGACCTCGCCCCCCATAAAACGCTACAATGCCCTTTCGGCTCAAACTAAGTTAATCATTGAGTCGCTAACCCCCACACACACAAACACACAGAGAGACCAACACTTGGCTATATTTGACCTGCATCTGCACACGGTTCGCGGCAGCAGCGATAGCGGACTGACCACCGAGCAACTCATCAGAGAGGCGCGGCGCATAGGGCTGGACGGCGTGTGCCTTACCGAACACGCGGGCGGATGGGAGGAGGCGGAGCTGCAAGCCGCGTTCAAAGGGTCGGGGCTAGTGGCGATAAGAGCGCTGGAGGTCAATACCGAGATGGGGCATGTTCTGGCGTATGGGCTGCATCGCTATGTGGACGGAATGCACACCGCCGCCGGGCTGCGAAAGGTGATCGACCGCGCGGGCGGCGTGATGATTTCAGCGCACCCGTTTCGCAATTTCTTCAATCGCCCGCCCTACAACAGAAACCTGCTTTTCGAAAACGCCAACGGCGCGCGCCCGTCAACCGCCACCGAGGCGTCCAAGCACGCGCTCTTTGAGATTGTGGACGACATCGAGGTAGCCAACGGCTGCAACACCGACCAAGAGAACCTGTTCACGCTGGATGTGGCGCGGCATCTCGGCTTTACTGGCAGCGGCGGCAGCGACGCCCACTCCACGCACGGCATAGGCAAGTGCGTAACCGTCTTTGACGGCGATGTGCGCTGCGAGGCGGACTTGATAGAGGCGCTCAAAGCCAAGGCGTTCAGCGCCGCGCAGGGCTTTCACAAAGGCGAACTAATGCCGTTCACAAGCGGCAACATAGCCGAACCCGCTCTGGCGCTGCCCTAGCGCCGCTCCCGCAACGCCGCCAAGCCGCCATCATCCCGCCCGCATTTGCTTGACAACGCCCGCAACGCTATCATTGGCGGCAACAGGGCAAGCATCCGCGCATCCCCCGCCAACCGCGCGGCACGCCCGTTGCTGGACATCACATCAGGAGGCGCAACGCTATGCAGACGGTCAATCCTATCGCCAACAAGTGGCGCAAAGACGCCACCGCGGACCCTATCGCCTTTTGGGAACGGGCGGCGGCGGATCTGCCATGGTTCCGAAAGTGGGACGAAGTGTTTCGCTGGGACTTTCCCGAATTCCGATGGTTTAGCGGCGCGCGCACGAACATCGCCTACAACGCCATCGACCGCCATATCAAGCGCGGCTGGGGCGGCCACGCGGCGCTCGCCTACGCCAACGAGCGCGGCGAGCGGCAGGTGTTCACATACTCGCAGCTCAAATACGAAGTCGAGCGCATAGCCGCCGCGTTGCGCGGCATGGGCATCCGCAAGGGCGACCGCGTCACAATCTATATGCCCGTGTCCCCGGAGGCGATAGCGCTGATGCTGGCGTGCGTCCGCATCGGCGCGATTCACTCGGTAGTGTTCGCCGGCTTTGGCGCGGGCGCATTGGGCGACCGCATCCAAGCAAGCGGCTCGCGCCTTGTGTTCACAACCGACATCACCTATCGCAAAGGGCGGGACATCCCCCTCAAAGGCATCGTGGACGCCTCGCTGGAAATCGGCGGCGACCAGGTGGAAAGCGTGATAGTCGTCAAGCGCGCCGCTGACACGCCCATGACGCCGGGCCGGGACATCACCTGGCAGGACTTCCTATCGCGCGGCGAGGGAATCGACGGCGGCTACGTCGAGATGGAGGCAAACGAACCCGCCTACATCCTCGCCACATCCGGCACCACCGCCAAGCCCAAACTCGCCGTCCACACGCACGGCGGCTATCAGGTCGGCATACACAGCCTCGGCAAGTGGTGTTTCGGCTTGCGCGACACCGATGTGTGGTGGGCTACCTCGGACATAGGCTGGGTAGTCGGCCATTCCTACATCGTGTACGCGCCCCTGCTTGCGGGCAGCACCACCATCGCGTTTGAGGGCGCGATTGACCACCCGCATCCCGACGCCATCTGGCGCATATGCGAAGAGTTCGGCGTAACCGGAATGTTCACATCGCCCACCGCCGTGCGCTTGCTGATGCGCTACGGCGATGAGGGCAAGCCCAAGACCGGCTTGGCGGCGCTGGAGCGCATCGTTTGCGCGGGCGAAGTGCTAAACCCGCCCGCGTGGGAATGGCTGCAGCGAGAAGTCTTGCAAGACCGCATCCCCGTCATAGACCACTACTGGCAGACCGAAACGGGCGGCCCCCTTGTAGGCAACCCCTACGGCCTGGCGATGCTGCCCATCAAGCCCGGCTCCAGCGGCACGCCGATGCCCGGCATAGAGGCGGCGGTGATGTCCCTGGAGGGCGAGCCCTGCGAGGCGGGCGAAAAGGGCATACTCGTCATCAAGCGCCCCTTCCCAAGCCTAACCCCGATGCTCTGGGGCGAGCCGGAGCGCTACGCCGCCGACTACTGGGGCAAAATCCCGGGACGGCGGGTATATTTCACCGGCGACTCGGCGCACATAGACGAAGACGGGTATGTCTGGTTCGCCGGCCGCGCCGACGAAGTCATCAAGATAGCCGCCCACCGCATCGGCACGATAGAGGTGGAATCGGCGTTCCTCACGCACCCCGCCGTAGCCGAGGCGGGCGTAACCGGCCGCCCCGACGACCTGCGCGGCGAGGTAATCTCCGCTTTCGTAGCCCTGCGCGACGACTACGCCCCATCCGACGACCTCAAGCGCGAACTGCTGCAAGCCGTCCGCCGCGAGCTCGGCCCCGTAGCGGTAATCAGCGAGCTCAACTTCGTGGACATGCTGCCCAAAACCCGCAGCGGCAAAATAATGCGCCGCGTCTTCAAGGCGGTCGTGCTTGACCAGGATCCCGGCGACATCACCACCATAGAGGACGAGGGCAGCGTAGAAGAGGCGCGCCAAGCGTGGGAGCAAATGCGAGCAAGCCTGAGCGGCGGGCGTTAGCGGGCGTTGCGGCTAATCTTGCGCTACAACGTTGCCCAAGGCGGATGCAAGTGGCGTAAGGCGGGAGGGAACAAGCGGCGCAAGACTAGCGTTGCGGCGTAGTTGCGCCCTAGCCATATAGGGCGGCGCATAGCCGCGCATACGAACACGCGCAATTCTTTGTTCATTGCCAGCGCCCAAGGGCAAACCCGCGCAAGCGCACATATGGCATACGCACACAGCGCGAAATCCCCGCAATCCGCCAAATTGCGCCCTAATTCCCCCTTGCGCCATAGCACATATATCCGCATAATTGTGCTATACTCTTACACCCGCTACACTCACGCCGCCGCCGCAAAGCCCATGACCACCTCATCAAGACAAGCCGAATCCAGCGCCAACACAGCCCTCGCCGGCCTGCTGCGGGGGATGATGCACGGCGTCCTCGCCCGCGCCGAAAACACCCAGGTCATCACCGGCCAGCCCGCCTTGCGCCCCGACGTCCTCATCACCGACCCGTTTCGCGCCCCCGTAGTGGTAGAGGCCGAATACCTGCCCGCCGCCTCTGTGGAAGACGAGGCGCGCTCCCGTCTAGCTCTCGGCGTAGAGGGCGACTCCCGCCCCATAGAGGCCGCCGTAGCCCTCCGATACCCCACCGGCTTGCAGAACGCGCCCGACATCCGCGCCGCCCTCCTCGCCGCCCGCTCCGAATACGCCGTGCATTACAAAGACGGCGGCCGCTTTCCAACATCCGGCTGGCTGACGGGTTCGGTGTCCGACATCGCCGACATCATCCGCCTGGCGTCAGTGCCGCAGAGCGAGGTGGACGCCGCCGCCGATACGCTTGAGCGGGGCATAGAGCGCGCAGTGGCGTCGCTGAACAATTTTGTGATAACGCGCCCGTTCATCACGCCCGAAATCGCGCGGCTGCTGGGGATGCCCGACGAGCTGCCAACGCGCCGCATGGCTTGCGCCATTATCGCCAACGCGCTCATCTTTCACTCGCGGCTGGCGGGCATAAACCCCGAAATCAAGCCGCTGGATACCCTCTGGCAATCCGATTTGGACAACCCAAAGACGCGCATAATAGAGGTTTGGGATGAGATCCTGGAGCTCAACTACTGGGCGATATTCGCAATCGCGCGGGACATACTGCTGCAGCTGCCCGCCGCGTATGAGACGGCTGCGCTGCTCAACCGGCTGCGCGAAACCGCGCTGACCATCAATATGAGCGGCGCGCTTTTCGCGCACGACCTCACCGGCCGCATCTTCCAGCGCCTAATCGCCGACCGCAAGTATCTCGCCACATTCTACACGCTGCCCGCCTCCGCCGCGCTGCTGGCGCAACTCGCCGTCGCCAAGCTGAACGGCGTTGACTGGGCGGACGCCGCCGCCATAGGCAAACTGCGCGTGGCGGACTTCGCTTGCGGCACGGGCGCGCTGCTGTCCGCCGTCTATGAGCAGCTCGCCAACCGCTACGAGCGCGAGGGCGGCAACCCCGCCGACCTGCACAAGGCGATGATGGAAGACGTCCTCTACGGCTGCGACGTAATGCCCTCCGCCATTCACATCAGCGGCTCATCCCTATCCGGCATACAGCCCGGCGTGGGCTTCGACCTGTCCCGCCTCTACTCAATGCCCTACGGCCGCCAGTCCGACGGCGGCGTTCAAATCGGCTCGCTGGAGCTGCTGCGAACCTCAAGCGTGCTGACGCTCTTCAACACCAACGACCCCGCGCGGCGCACCGGCAGCATAGGCGAAGAGACCGCATCCCAAATCGTCGCCGAATTCCCCGACGATTCGTTTGACATAGTGATAATGAACCCGCCGTTCACGCGCTCCACCAATCACGGCGGCGCGCACCGCGATGTGGTCAACCCCGCATTCGCCGCATTCGGCGCAGCCGCCGCCGACCAGACCGAGATGGGCAATCGCCTGAGCGCGATGGGAACCGACAACTGCTATCACGGCAACGCCGGCCTCGCCTCGGCTTTCGCGGCGGTGGCGCATCGCAAACTCAAGCCCGGCGGCGCGCTCGCGTTGGTCTTGCCGCTAGTGGCGTCCGCAGGCCAATCTTGGGACAAGTTCCGCCAAATGCTCAGCGCGGACTACACGGACATATCCGTCATAAGCATCGCCGCCGCCAACATCAACGAAATCTCATTCTCGGCGGACACCGGCTTGGGCGAATGCCTGATAATCGCCCGCAAGCGAGCGGCGGACGATCCCAAAGACGGCCGCATCAAATTCACATCCCTGCGGCGGCGTCCCCAAGGCATCGCGCAGGCGTCGGTTGTGGCGAAAGCCATCCTAGACCATCCCGAAAGCCGCAACATAGAGGACGGCCCCTACGGCGGCGCGCTGGTTTCGGTCGGCAACGAGCAAATCGGCGAAATCCTTGACACCTCCCAAGCCGATGGCGGCAAACTAAGCGCCGTGCGCCTACATGACGCCGCCGTAGCCCAGACCGCCTACTCCCTAACCCAATCAAGCCTATGGCTGCCCGCGCAACGTACGCCGTTAGATCTTAAAATTGCCTCTCTTGGCGACGTAGGCAGTCTCGGATATGTTCATCGTGACATAACGGGCCCAGCGCCGCGCGGCCCTTTCGACAAAATAGATCCTAGCCCAACCGCTACATATCCCGCGCTGTGGAATCACAACTTCAGGATGGAAACGCGCATAATTTGCGAACCCGATTCGCAATTGCAGGTCAGGCGGGGAATGGAGGACAAAGCCGCCACAATTTGGGAAACCGCCAGCCGCGCGCATCTGTGTCTTGATTTCGGATACAGCTCCAATTCGCTCTGCGTAGCGATAACTGAACGCCCCAGCATTGGCGGCCGCGCTTGGCCCAATGTGCAATTCCCCGACGCCAGGTTTGACTACGCCTTTGCGCTATGGGGCAACAGCGCTTTGGGCTTGCTGATGCACTGGTGGCATGCAAGCCTTCAGGACGTCGGCAGAGGGTCTATATCGATCCGCGCCGCCGAAAGCCTGCCCACCCTAGACTTGCGCGCCCTCACAGACGCCCAACTAGATACGGCGCAGGCTATCTTCAACGAATTCCGCGCCCTAGAGTTCCTACCCGCCTACCTCGCCGACGCCGACCCCAACCGCGCCCTGCTAGACCGCCGCGTCCTATGCGACCTGCTCGCCTTTGACGAGTCTATCTATCGCGGCATACGCCTGCTCGCCCAAAAGTGGTGCGCCGAACCATCGGTCCACGGGGGCAGGCGGCGTCCCGAGAATGCTGAGTTCGTCGGCTAGCCCGAAATCCGCAAATTAGAGAACAGCCCTGCGATACCCATATGAGCGAGGCGCTAAGATGCCCGAAAGTCGCAAATTAGAGGACGGCCCCTACGGCGGCGAGCCTATCATGCTTGGGGACGAAATAATCGGCGAAACAATTGACGCCCCGCAACTCGCCAGCGGCAAACTAAGCGCCGTGCGCCTATACGACGCCGCTGTAGCCCAGACCGCCCACGCTCTAACCCAATCAAGCCTATGGCTGCCCGCGCAACTCCGCCCGCTGGAACTGAAAATGGCGTTGCTGGGCGATGTTGGAAAGCGCGGCTTGGTTTCCAGAGACATAAACGAACCCCCAACTCGCGGCCCCTTTGACCTAATGAAACCAAGCCCTAACTCAACATACCCCGCGCTTTGGAATCACAACGCCAAAGCGGAAACCCGAATAATCTGCGAACCAGATTCGCAACTGCAGGTGCGTCCGGGCTTGGAAGAAAAGGCGGCGCTAGTCTGGAACACCGCAAGCCGCGCTCATCACAATGTTGAATTCAGATACAACTCCCAGCCGCTCTGCGTAGCGATAACTGAACGCCCCAGCATCGGCGGCCGCGCTTGGCCCAACGTCCAATTCCCCGACGCCCGATTTGACTACGCCTTCGCGCTATGGAGCAATAGTACGCTGGGCATCCTAATGCACTGGTGGCACGCAAGCCTCCAAGACGCCGGCAGGGGATCCATATCCATCACCGCCGCCGAAACTCTCCCCATCCTAGACATCCGCGCTCTAACCGACGCCCAACTAGCCACCGCCCAGACCATCTTCAACGAATTCCGCCCGCTGGAGTTTATGCCCGCCTACCTCGCCGACGCCGACCCCAACCGCGCCCTGCTAGACCGCCGCGTCCTATGCGACCTGCTCCACTTCCCCGAACCCATCTATCGCGCCACCCGCCTGCTCGCCCAAAAATGGTGCGCCGAACCCTCAGTCCACGGCGGCAAGAGGCGTCCCGATGGCGCAGAGTTAGTCGTCTAAGATACCGGCGGGGCGGCGTCCTGATGGCGCAGAGTTAGTCGTCTAGCCTTTTGGGGTTGCGCCATCTAGCCCTTTATCGCCGCCCCCTCCACCGCCTCCCCTATCGCCCCCTTCAGCGGCGCCAAATAAGAGCGCGCCGTCCGCATCGTAGGCAGCAGCGCCTCACATGGTATCCATTCGCACATATCAATGTTCTCAGACAGATCTGGAACAAGCGGATCCGCGCGGCTGCCCGCATAGTCCAGCAGAAACCAGTCCACGGTCTTGTTGAACGGCTTGCCGGAGTAGTATGAGATGTAGCTTGTGCGGGCGAGCGGCTCGCGCACTGACAGCATCGCGGGATTCAAGCCCGTCTCTTCGGCGATTTCGCGTATGGCGCAGATTTCGGGCAGTTCGCGCTTTTTGCGCTTGCCCTTGGGAATGTCCCACAACCCATGCTTGCGTATCAGCAGCGCGTAGCCGCCGCAGAGGACGATGCCGCCCGCGGCGGACATTTGAGGCAGTTCGGGGCTATTCATGCATTAGTATCCGTTCCAGCACCGCCACCTGCGCCGCGTTCATATCCCGAAACAGAACGCCGTCCACGATGATGTTTCGCAGGTCGGGCTGCTCCCTGTCCGGCTCCGCGGCGACCAGGCTGAGATCTTTGCCGCGATAATCAAATTGGCTCAGGATGTAGTATATCGTGTTCAGGCGCGCCTGATGCTTGTTGTCCGAATCTATCACCACCCACGGCGCGTAATCGGTTGATGTAACCGCGAACATTCGCTCCTTGAAATAGGTGAGCAGCTGCCAGCGCTCGGCGGTTTTGCGGTCGGTGGGCGAGTATTTCCAGTATTGCAGTTCGCTGTCGCGGCGCATCTTAAAGCGCAGATCCTGCGCCTCGCGCGATACCGACAGGTAGATTTTGAGCAGGCGCACGCCCTCATCTACCACGCGCTTTTCCCAGTCGTTGATGTGCGTCATAAAGTAGCCGTACTGCCGCATAGAGCAGTAGCCCAGCGCGGGCTGCACAAGCGCGCGCGAATACCACGAGCGGTCGAATATGGCGATGTTGCCCGGCGTTGGCAGCATCTTGTAGTGGCTGCCCAGCCAGTTTCGCATCTGCTGCGGCGAGGGTATCCCCTGCGCGATTACCTTGGCGGATTTTGGATTGAGATAGTGCGTGATGCCCGCCGCGGTAGCCCCCTTGCCCGCGGCGTCCCTGCCCTCCAGCACGATTGCCGCGCGGATGCCCCGCTCCAATATCCACTCCTGCATAAGCAGCAATTGGACGCGCAGCAGCCGCAGCTCGGCGCGATATGCGGGATAATCTATATCGCGGAACGCCGCGACCTCATAGCCGGTCGCGGTAGTCTGAGGCAGGATATTCGTATGGGCTTGCGAGTAGCGGTCGGATTTCATAAGGCGCGCCTGAATATCGCGCAATCTTGGCATCGCGCGGCGGGTTCACGCTATTCACTTTATAACGGCGGGCGGGCGAGTTTCAAGGCTGAGGGGGATACCTGAGGGGGATACTGCGGAGGATACTGAGGAGGATGCGCCCTACACAATTTCCCACCGCGACGGAAACGCCACCCCCGTCTCAGCCAGCAGCCGCTCGCCTATGCCCTGAACCCGCTGCATAAGCGCCCACTCGTCCACGAACACCGGCTTGTACGCCTCCACAACAACCCTGCCGTCCACGATGACGCTGTGGACGCTGCGCCCGTCCGCGTTATAGACGAGGTTGTTGACCGGATTGAAGAGCGTCCGCCACTCCGGGCGGCGCGTGTCAAACAGGACAAGGTCGGCTTTCTTGCCCGCCTCTATTGAGCCGATTTCGCCATCAAGCCCGAAAGCCTCGGCGCCGCGTATGGTGGCGAGCTCAAGCGCGGTTTCGGGCGGGATCATCGTCAGGTCTTGGCGCGCGTCTTTGTACAGCACCGCCGCCAAATACATCGCGCGCATCGTTTCCATCAGGTTGGAGTTGTTGGGCGCGTCAGTGCCAAGCCCCACGCTCACGCCGCGCGCCAGCAGTTCGGGCAACTTCCCGTAGCGCGTTATGCCCGCCCCCTGCTTGAGCGTCTGCGACGGACACATCACCGCCTTTGTTCCCGTCCGCGCCATAGCGTCAATGTCGGCGTCGTCTATGCCGATTACATGCGACAGCAATACATTTTCGCCCAACACGCCGAGCGCATCCAACCGCTCTATCGGGCGCATCCCGAATTCGTCAACGCTGCGCTCCACCTCAGCCGCCAAATTCTGCTGATGCAGCGTCAGCCCTGTGCCATACTCGTCCGCCAACCGCTTGGCGGCGATAAGCAGCTCGTCAGTGCAGTACGCGGCGTCAAACGGCATAGCCCACGCGCGAACCCGGCCGTCAAGCCGCCCGTCGTGCTTGCGTATGGCGTCCTCCATAACCGCTATGGCGTCCGCCGTTGAATAGACGGGCAGGTTCACGGGATTGGCGCGGTCGGTCACATGCGTCCCCGTGATGATGCGGCAGCCCGACCGCTCATAGGCGTCCATGCAGGCGTCAATGTACTTCGTGCTGCCCGGATCCATAAAGCAGGTCGTCCCGCCCTTGAGCAGTTCAACTATCGTGAGCAGCGATGTATAGTACTCTTCCCGCTCGCCGATTGCCGCTTGCAGTTTGAACACGTTGGGCAGATAGTCGGGCCCCAGGTCGTCGGGAAATATGCCGCGCGTGGCGTGCGCGTAGCTTATGTGCGCGTGGCCATTGAGAAAGCCCGGCGTGATGACCATTTCGCTTGCGTCTATCACCCGATCCGCGCGCGCGTCATCAAGCTCCGCCGCCTTGCCCACCCGCTCAATGCGATTGCCGCGAATGAGAATAGACCCGCCGGCGATAATCCTGCGCCCAGCGTCAACCGTCAGGATAAAGCGCGCGTTGCGTATTTTTAGGGTGGCGTCGTGTGCATCTGTCATAGGATACCTGCTTGTGTTTGTGTGATATGTGATATGTGATAAAGGCGGCTAACGGCGCGATTTACTATGCGGGCGCATCGGGCATTGCATCCCAAACGGCGCGAGCGATTAAGAGCGCGTACAGGCATTGTATCCCAAACGGCGCGCGGGCGCACACATCAGTTGCGGTGGGTTAGCCCCACGAAATAGGCGCTCTTTATCTCGCGCTCAATGATGTGCTGGATATAGGCGCGCGTCAGCCGCTCAGTGGCGGCGAGCGTTCCCGGCGACGCCGTCAGCGGCTCCACGGCGGCAAAGCGCGTCTCGCGCTGCAAAAAGCGCAGCAGCTTCATCACGCTCACCGGCGCCGGCAGCAGCCTGCCCTCCGAGGCGACGCGGCAGTCCGGACACACCACGCCGCCGCTCTCGCAAACGAATGTGTGGTCGCGCGGCTCCAGCCATTCGCGGCACTCAACGCAATGCGTGAGCTCCGGCATATAGCCGCTGCAATCCAGCAGCCGCATCTCAAACCAGCGCGTCAGCAAGTCAAGGCTGGGCGTGGTCTCCAGCAGGCAGAGCGTATTGAGCAGCAGCCCGTATGCCGCGCCGCCCGCGTTGCCCTCCTCCGAAAAGCCGTCCATCAGCTCAGCGATATACAGCCCGCGCGACACGCGGCGCAAATCGCTGCGAAAGCCGCTGTACGTAGCGATAGCCGACGCCTCGCTGATAATGTCCAAGTTCCTGCCAAACGCGATAGACACCGCCACGCGGTTAAGCAGCTCAAGATTGCCCCCCAGCCTGCTCTTAGCCCGCCTGACGCCCTTAGCGACGGCGCGCGCCTTGCCAATATCCGGCGCGAATAGCGTCAGAATGCGATCCGCCTCCCCCAGCGGCATCTGCTTCAGCACGACCGCCTCTGTGTGGTGAACTCTGGGTTGCGCCAATGAAAACTCCGCTTGTGCGCTAAAACTCCTGCCGCCCCTCGATCGCCCGCGCCAGGGTAACCTCGTCCGCGTACTCAAGATCGCCGCCCATCGGCAGCCCGCGCGCCGGCCGCGTGGTTCGCGCGCCCAGCGGCGCTATGAGCCGTTGGATGTACATTGACGTCGCCTCGCCCTCAAGGTTGGGGTTGGTGGCTAGGATGACTTCCTGGATGTCGCCCTCCCTGAGGCGATGCAGCAGCGGCTCTATACGCAGGTCGTCGGGCCCGATGCCGTTCATCGGCGAGATGACGCCGTGCAGCACATGGTATAGCCCGCGATAGGTATTCGTGCGCTCCAGCGCCGGCACATCCAGCGCCTCTTCCACAACGCAGATGCGCGTGTGGTCGCGCGTGGGATTGGCGCAAATCGCGCACGGGTCGGCCTCGGTGATGTTGTAGCAGCGCGAGCAAAAGATGATGCGCTCTTTCACCGCGATTATCGCCTCCGCCAGCGCGCGCGCGTCCTCTTCCGGCATACGCACAAGATAGTATGTCAGCCGTTGCGCCGTCTTTGGCCCTATGCCGGGCAGCTTGTTGAACTCGTCGGCGAGCCGCGCCACCGGCGCTGCGGACGGGATGGAGTCTGTGGTCATAAGGCGTCTCCCTGCAGGGCTGCTTATGAGTTGATTATGATTTGGCGATTCGGCTACACCATCGTGAACTGCTCGGCGTCGGGCTGCTGATTGCGCGGCGCGCGCCTGAAAGTGGCTTGCGGCGCAACGCGCGGATACTGCGGCGCGCCGCCCCCAAGCAACTCTTCTATCGTAAAGATCTGCAGCCGCGGAAACCGCAGATCCGGGTAATGCTCCGGCGCATAAAATCCCGCCGCCAGCGCCTCCCGCGTCATCGGCGCGGTCGGACGCCGCAGCGTGATGAACACGCCTATCGCGGCGTTTTCGCGCTCAACCACGCCCTTCAGATCCCGTATCTGCGCCACGCCCACGCCGCCGCTTTTCACCTGCACGACCACGCGCTTCGCCCTGCCGCTATTGTCATCGAAGAAGTTGATGTAGCCGTCTATCCCTGAGTCCGCGCCCCGACGCTTATCCTGCGCCGGCCGCGCGTCCACCAGCCCCAGCGCCCACCACTCGAACTGGTAGCGGTCATGCCGCGCCAGCGCCTGAGCGCCCGCAAGATCCTTGGGATCGCCGACAACATCATACGGCCGCAGCGCATCCCCGAATGTATCTTGCAGCCTATGGCGTATGAGCGCAATGGCGAGATGCGTGATGTCAATCCCAATCCAGCGGCGATTAAGCCGCTCCGACGCTATCGTCGCCGTCCCGCAGCCGCAGAACGGGTCCAAAACCACGTCGCCCTCATTGCTGCTTGCGCTGATGATGCGCTCCAGCAGTGGTTCGGGTTTCTGAGTGGGAAACAACTGGCGTATCGGCGGCACGCGCCCAATATCCCACACATCGTCCTGCCTAACGCCGGGCGATTCCTCTTCGCTGGTTCGCGACGGCAATCTTTGCCCGCTCTCATCGCGCCCGGATATGATAGTAGATGCGCCAAATCGTCGCGTAGTGGACGGCGCGCGATCCATATAGAGTTGGTTGAATGTGCGCTCGCGGGTAGGCGTCCGCGAATAGAAGAGTATTACATCGTGGTTTCGCTGAAATGCGTAGCGCCCTGTCGACCACTTCCTGTAATGCCACACTATCTCGTTGCGGAAATTCCTAGCGCCAAACACTGAGTCCAGCATCAATTTCAAGTAGTGGCTTACGTTGGGATCGCAGTGCAGATAAATGCTCCCCTCCGGTTTCAAGACGCGATGCAGCTCCACCACCCGCTGCGCCATCATCGTCAGATACGCCATCATATCGTTCTGCCCCAGAAACGACCGCATCGCCTGCAACATATCCGACAGCGCGCGCGGGCCGTCGGTGACAACATCGCGGTAGGCGAGCTCAGACTCAACGCTCCAGCGCCACGTGTCGTCAAACGCGGTTATCTGCGCCGCCGACCGCTCGCCGTCCCCCTCGCGGAACAGCACATTGTAGGTAGCGTTGGAATTGAACGGCGGGTCAAGGTATATCAGATCGACCGACTCGTCGGCGATATGCTCCCTGAGTATGTCCAGGTTGTCCCCGAAATAGAGGCTGTTCGTCCACTGCTCAGTTGCCATTCGGCTACTCCGCTCTGTTCTGCCCCGCTAAAACATTCCCGGTATGTTCATCCCGCCGGTGAGCGCGCCCATCTTTTCCGACGCCATCTGCTGCGCCTTGTCCAAGCCCTCATTCACCGCGGCAAGCACAAGGTCTTGCAGCATCTCAACGTCGTCGGGCGAAACCGCGTCCGGGTCTATCGTGATGGACTCCACCTTCATCTTGCCGCTCACCACCGCCTTGACGGCGCCGCCGCCCACGGTCGCCTCCACGGTCGCCGCCTCCAGCTCTTCTTGTAGCTGCATCATTTGCTTTTGAATTTGCTGCGCCTGTTTCATCATCCTGCGGTTCACCATAGGGCTACTCCTCCTTTTCGCTGATAACGCGCGCGCCCATAGACAGCGCGGCGCGGACTAGATGGCTGCTCTGCGCCGCGCTCTTCCTGCCATTGCTATTGTTGCCGCCGTTCATAAGGCTCATCCGCACCTCAAACTCGCCGCCCATAGCCTTGGCGATGGCGTCATGCAAGGCGCGCTTGCTTTCGGGAATGTCCAGTTCGCTCTGTATGCGCTCCATATTAGAGCGATGCGCGAACATCAGGGTTATCGTGCTATCCGAAACTTGGCGCTCTTTGCAGCCATGCAGCAGCGCGCCGACCTTAAAGCGGTTGCCCGTATGCCGCAGCGCGTGTGTGATATTGCGCCACTGCATCTCCAGCCGCGCGGCGGGATCGTCGGGCATAGCGCCATTCGCCGGCGCCGCTTGCGGTTCGGGCGCCGGCCTCGGCGGCTGAGGCTGAGGCGGCCGTTGCGCCGGCGCCGTCGGCGGAGCGCCGCGTTGCGGTTGCGATTGCCCCCCGCGCTGATACGCCGCCGCCTGCCCATACCCCTGAGCGGGCGCGGCTGCCGGCGCTGCGACCACGCGCGGCTGAGGCGCGTCCGCCGACTCCACCATCGCAAGCTCAAGCGGCAGCGGCGACGCGGTGTCCCGCCGCATATTCACCGCCGCGAACGTCTTGAGCGCGTGAACCAGATGCTCCATCGGCGCGTCCGCCGCAAGCGCCGTCAGCCGCTGCGCCACCTCGTCCGAGTAGCCGAATTGCACGCCCGCGCCCGCCTTTATCAGCAGCAGCGCCCGCATATACTCCAGCGTCTGCCGCAGCAGCTGGCGCAGATCGCTGCCCTGCTCCGCGGCGGCGTTGATGTCGCCTATGCCGGCGCTGACCTCTTTGCCCACGATGCGCTCCGCCAGCGTCAGCGCCATCTCGTCGCCGCCAAGCCCAAGCAGCTGCCGCACATTCTCTTCGCTCACCGGCGAGCCGTATGAGACGACCACCTGCTCCAACAGATTTTCGGCGTCGCGCAGCCCGCCATTCGCCACGCGCGATATTATCAGCAAAGCGTCTTCGGATGCTTGAATCCCCTCCGCCTCGCAGATTTCGGCGAGCTTGGCCGTCATCCTATCCAGCGGGATGCGCCGGAAGTCAAACCGCTGGCAGCGCGAAATAATCGTCAGCGGGACTTTGTGCGCCTCAGTGGTGGCGAGTATGAATATCGCGTGAGAGGGCGGCTCCTCAAGCGTTTTCAGCAGCGCGTTGAACGCCTGCTCGGTGAGCATATGCACTTCGTCTATGATATAGACCTTGTAGCGCGCGTCGCTGGGCGTGAACCGGATCTTGTCGCTCAGGTCGCGGATGTCGTCGATGCCGCGATTGCTGGCGGCGTCTATCTCTATCAGATCCAGCGCGCGCCCGTCGTTGATGGAAACGCAGATGCGGCACTCGTTGTCCGGCTCGCCCTCTACGGGCGCGAGGCAGTTCACCGCCTTGGCGAGAATGCGCGCCGTGCTGGTCTTGCCCGTGCCGCGCGTGCCGCAAAACAGGTATGCGTGGGCGATGCGCTCCTGCGACACCGCTTGCTTCAGCGTCTTTGTGATGGCCTCCTGCCCAACAACCTCGCCCAGGCTCTTAGGCCGCCATTTGCGATAGAATACTTCACTCATTTCATTCGCCGTTCTTGCTGTTCGTCTTGTTCGCCATTCTCGCTATATTCGCCATTATCGCCGCAAATCCGCGCCAGTATAGCTCGCTCTTTGGCGCTCATAGCCGCCTCGTCGTCATCCCGCATATGGTCATGCCCTGTCAGATGCAATATCCCGTGCGTAATCAGCCCCGCCAGTTCGCGCTCAATCGTATGCCCCGCCGCGCGCGCCTGCCGCTCAGCCTGCGGATACGATATGATAACCTCCCCTAGCGCATCCACCACATCCGGCGGCAAAACGAATTCGCCATCCGCCAACCCGTCGTCCGGCGGCGCGTCCCCGGCCTTGTCCCCGTAATACTCCCCCTGGTTCGCGGCGTCAAGCGCGAAAGCCAGCACATCGGTCGTCTTGCCCACGCCGCGATACTCGCCGTTCAGCGCGCTCAACGTAGCGTCGTCCGCGATAACCAGGCTAACCTGACGCCCAATGCCCTCATGCGCCAGCGCGCAACGGCACACTTCGCCCAGCCACTCCTCGGACACCGCGCCCTCGAATTCGCCGAACACCTGAACCGCAACCTGCGCCGCAATGTCTGCGTCTGCGCCTGAACCCACGCGCAACCTCTCGCCTTGTTATGCCATATTAGGCAATCATACCAGCATCCTATAAGTTCATTATAGCGGTTAGCGCCCCCAAATGCTTTGGGAACAAGGGTTGAAAATGCGAACAATCTGAGCGCGTTGACGCAATCGCCGCGCATATTATTGGCGGCGATTGGCGGACGCGAGATAACGAAAACCCACCCATCCCGCAATCCAATTCGCGGGATAGGGCAGGCTTTCGCTAGTCAATAGCGCACGGCGCTCATTGCGACCGCAAGCGGCATACGCGCCGCCGCCTAGTTGCAGGATGTCAGCCGCGTGGCGTCCTGGTTGGAATGAACGTCGTATGCCGCGCCATTGTGGTTGAATGTAAGCGTGTAGCCGGGCGTGATAGCCTGCGCGTAAGCGATATTGGGCTGCGGGCAGCCTAGGCTGGCGTCCGGCCATTCGGTTCGCTGCGCGCTCACCAGCGTCAGGTCGGCGGCGGATACGCCGAGTTCATCTGCAAGAAACCCGCCCGCCATAGCCGCAAGCCCCTGCGCCGGCTGCGGCGCGGGCGCGGCGCTCGCCGATGTGGTAGGCGGCGTTATCCCGTTCACGCCCGTGGGCGCCTGCAGGAACTGGAACAAGGCGCTGTCCGCCGGCAGCACAACCGTCGTGCTGTTCTCAGTCAAGAACATCTTGTACGCCTCAAGGCTGCGCTGAAATGCGTAGAACTCAGGATCCTGCCCCAGCGATTCGGCGAATATGCGGACCGCCTCCGCCTCGCCCTCGCCGCGTATGATGTTGGCGTCCCGCTCCGCCTCCGCGCGAATAATCGCGGTCTGCCTATCCACATTCGCGCGAACCTCGGCGTCGCGCTCAGCGCCCTCAGCCCGCTCGCGGTCGGCTATGCGCTTGCGCTCCGCCTCCATCCGCGCGTACACGCTTTCCGCCACCGTTTCGGGGAAGTCGGCGCGCTTGATGCGAACATCAATTATCTCTATGCCGAACTCCGCCAACTTAGGCGCAACGGCATCCCGCACGCGCAGCATTATCGGCTCGCGCGTTTCGCGTATCACCTCCAGCTGCGTGTCCAGCGCGATTTCGCGCCGCAACTCGGATGAGATGATGTTAATCGCGCGCGACGCCGCCTGCCCCTCGGTGATGGCGGTCTCCCGGAACAGCAGCGGATCGGTTATCCGGCCGCGCGCATATACATCGATCACAAGCCGGCGCTTGTCCTCGGTGAGCAGCGAATCGGGCGGCGCGTCAAACACCAAGATGCGCTTGTCAAAGTATGTCACCGTTTCTATGAACGGCGCTTTGACATACAGCCCCGGGCTGCTTATGGAACTGCGCGGCTCGCCAAAGCGCGTTAGGACGGCGAGCTGCGTTTCGTCCACGATAAAGAAGGTTTGCGGCCCCATAACGCCGGCCACTACCGCGAGGAGTACTAATATGCCTGCGATAAGTTTCATTTTGCGTCTCTTCCTGCGCTATTGCGGCTGGCTGCTGGCGGTTGACTACTGGCGATTGGGAGCCGGGGTTGGAACGCTGAACGGGGTTGCGCCGCTGACGCCGTTGGTCGCCTCGGTCAGCGGCAGCAGCTGCAGCAGGTTGCCGCCGTTCTCCGAATCCACGATGAACTTGGTTACGCCGGGCAGTATGTCTTCCATAGCCTCGAGGTATAGGCGCTGGCGGGTAACGTCCGGCGCTTTGCGATACTCGCGCAGCACGGCGAGGAATCGGTTGGCTTGCCCCGTCGCCTCCGCCACGCGCGTCTCTTTGAACGCCTGCGCCGACTCCATCTTTCGCGCCGCCTCGCCCCGCGCCAGCGGTATCTGCTCTTCGCTGTACGCCTCCGCCAAGTTGATGATGCGGTCCTTGTCCTCCCGCGCGCGCACAACGTCGTCAAAGGCGTCCTGCACCTGCTCCGGCGGGCGAACGTTAAGCAGCTTCACTTCAGTGACGTTTATCCCCGTCTGATACAGGTCAAGCAGCGCCTGCAGCTTCAGTTCGGTATCCGCCTGCACCGCCTCTTTCTCAGTGGTCAGCACATCGTCTATCGCGCGCTCGCCCACCACCTGCCTCAGCGATGTTTCGGCGGCGTCCTTGATGGTGATGCCCGCCGGATCCACCGCCTTGAACAGAAAATCGCGCGAGTTCTTGATGTTGTACTGCACTAGCAGCTGAACATCCACGATATTCTGGTCGCCGGTGATCATATTCGCCTCCACCGGCACCGGCGCGCTGCCCCGCACGCCGATCTCAAGCGCCCGCACTTCGTCCACCCTCAGCACATTGCGGTTGCCTATCGGCGAGGGCCAATACCAGTTCAGCCCTGGCCCCTCAGTCCCTGAGTAGCGCCCCAATTGCCTCAGCACCGCCTCTTCGCCCGGCTGCACGGTATAGAACCCTGAGCCTACCCAAAACACCACCGCCACGCCGAACAGCCCGAATATGAAATAGGCTATCCCGTTGCCGCCGCCGCCCTCTCCCCCGCCCTTGAACGGGTTGAAAGAGCGTATCTTCTCTAATATCTGTTCCAGATTCACTTCCGGTTCGTCTTGGCGATACATATCCACTCGCTTTTGAGCTTGGGGTCCGAGTATCCGATTACTAGGGATTTTAGCACACTTTAGGATTGTGTGCGTCAATGTATGGCTAATCTCTGCTTTTGCTTACTCTAACGCGCCGCTTTCCAATTCGGTTAGCATAGCCAGAAACTGGTCGTAATCCGAAATCTGCGCCACTCGCGCGATAAAATCCCCCAGGTCGGGAATAAGCTCGCGCATCCGACGAACTTGCCCCCCTATCGGGCTAGATGACGCGGGCAAGTCGGCGTACGTCCCATAGAACGCGAAATACGCCTGGTTCAACTTGCGTATGGGATAGCCGTTTTCCACGAACAGCCGCCGCCGCTCTTCCATATACGCCTCCGCCCCCTCAACATCCCCATCCCCAAGCAGCTCATCCACCCGTTGCCGCGTACGTCGCATCTCAGATTGAAAGTCAAACGGCGGCGGCGTATCCCCGGCCGTAGCCCGGCTTTCTTGCGCCGCGCCGGCCGCCGGCGGAATTTCCCCGCCCAGCATCATAAACGCCCTATCCCCCAACTCAGCGCCCGCTACATTCGCTATCGTTTCGTTAAGCGTAACCATATCGCCATTATTGAACATATTCTGCCCCAGCGGCCTAAAGAAGAAGTAGTGATGCAGCCATTCATGCGCCGCCGCCTCCATCGTCCAGCGCATAGGCTGCGTCGTGGGAATGGACGCCGGATAAGTCGCAAGCCCCCCGATGTCCTCCACCAGCGCCGACAGATTGGCGTCCCTCAGCAGCCGTCCCTCCAGCGCCTCGCGCTGCCCCAGCGTAACGTCGGATCTCAGCAAGACGTCGTGTGTTCGGCGGATAGCGTCGCGCGGCGATGTCACCAGCAGCTTTGGCGGTTCGTTAAGCCGAATATCCACCGGCGGGAATATGAACTCCCCCAGCGTTGCCAATCCCTCCTCCGCCAGCGCCGCGCTGATAGCCGCCTCGATCGCCTCCTCCACATCGTCGGCGAGCGCCCGCCGCGGCGCCTCAGCCGCCTCAAGCCGCGCCTGCAGCTCCGCCGTCCGCGCCGGACTGCCCTCCGCCGCCATAAGCCTCAGCCGGTAGCGCAGCCGCGCCGACTCGCCGCCCATCTCAAAGTAGCGCCGCACCAACTCGCCCTTGCGCGCCGGACTTGCCCCGCCCGGCAAAATTTCCCCTACGCGATTGACCCACTTGCTCAGAAAGTTGTTAAACTCCCACTGCGCGATGTCATACAGATAAGCCTGCGCCGCGCGCTCCGCCGGATTAAACTGCCGCGCCCCCGACTGCAGCGACAATATCAGCAGCCCAACCAGCCCGACAATCGCCCATCTGCGTACTCGTCTAACCAAAGCCCTCACAAACTCCGTCCGAATATCCCCGCCAACTCGCGCCCTTTTCGCGCCACACCCGCTATACTATTGTAACGCCCAACGCGCCACAACAACGACACGCCCACATTGCCCGCAACGGCTATCGCCCGTCGGGAATGGCAAGGCAAGTGATTGACAACTCAGATCCGAAAGATTGCGACGGCTAACCGCCGACTGCCGTTAGCCTATTAGCCCTACTAGCCTACTAGATAGCAAAGGAGACGACATATTGAAACTAGGATTGTGCATCGTAGGCTGCGGCGGCTACGCGGACACCGTGATGGCCGACGTCCACGCCGTCCCCGAGATCCGCCGCGAGTTTGACTTCTATTTCGCAAGCCGCGATCTGCGAAAGGCTCGCGACTACTGCGAGCGGTTCGGCGGCGCTGACTACTTCGGCGGCTACGAAGAGGCGCTCGCCGACCCGCGCGTTGACGCGGCGTACTTTTTCACGCCCCACGACGTCCACCTTGAAAACGCCCAGCTCGCCGCCCGCCATTCCAAGCCTATGCTTGTGGAAAAGCCAATCGCCCGCGCGCTGCCTGAGGCGCAATCGCTCATCCAAACCGCCCGCAACGCCGGCGCAACCCTGATGGTCGCCGAAAACTACCGCTTTCTGCAAACCGCCCTGCGCTGCAAATCTATGATAGAGCGCGGCAACATCGGCGAGCCGCGCCTCATCAGCATCCGCGCCGAGGGCTACCGCGTCCCCGCCGCCTGGCGCAACGACGCCGCCCTCACCGGCGGCGGCAGCTTCATCGACGGCGGCATACATTTCGTTGACCTTATGCTGCATCTCGGCGGATTCCCTGAGCAGATATACGCCGCCTATCCCCCCAAAGTTCACCGCAGCTCCGAGGGCGAGGACGGCATTGTGATGATCGCGAACCTGCCCGGCGGCTGCGTGGGCGTCATCAACTTCTCCCGCGCCACATCCCTGCGCCGCCAGCGTGTCAGCGTTGAAGTCAGCGGCGGCGACGGCTACATAGAATTCGAGCCATACGGCGGCGCGATTGACTACGAAGACACTAAGGTCAGGCGAACCGTCCGCCTGCCCTCATCCGGACGCGGCTTGCGCGAGATGCTGCTTGAGTTCAAAGCCGCCATCCGCGACCGCCGCGAACCGCTTATGAGCGGCGAAGAGGCTACCAGAGACCTCGCCATCGTCCTAGCGGCATACCAATCCGCCAACGAGCGCCGCCACATCGCGCCCTCAGATCCATACCCGCCCGCATAGCCGCCGCCTTGCAACCCGCCTACCCGCCCGCCTACAGCAGCCCCCGCCGGAACAGCGCCAGAAACCTGTCTTCATAAAAGTCAAACAAGCCCCAGCGGTCAAGTTCGCGCTTGAGTATGTCCGGGCTGCCCGCCGAGCGCTCCACCTCGCGGAACATCGCCTCTATGCGCTCGGTCGCCGCGCGCGGGATGCCGTTCATCGCCGGCTGCGGCTCCAGCATCCGGCTGGACTGCAGATCTTTCACATTCTGCGCCGCCGACGCCGATGTGAACTCATAGATGAACTTCAGCAGCGCCACATCCCAGTACTCGTCCACGCTCACCATCACCACCGCCAGCCGCTGGTCGCGCGCGTCAAGGTCATCGCTGATGCGATGCGCTATCTCGTCCGGCTCCCCGCTCAGGAAATCCATCCCCTCAGGCTCGTTGCGATACTGATACAGGATGCCCGGCGCGTTTGGCCCATGCTTGCGCGTAATCCGGTCGAAATACTCATACGCCTCATCGCTGAACCCGTCCAGGCTCATCGCGTAGAACGGCGTAACCACCGCCGGCTTTTCGGCTACCACCTGCCCCGTCCGCACAACCCCCTCGCGCTTGCCCGGCGCGAGGTCTTGGTATATCGGCTCAGTAACCACATAGTACGCTATGTTGGTATTGCCGAATGTGGCGAGATGCTGCTTAGGAAAGCGCACAATCCAAGTCTTGTTAATCGCGCGCTGCCAATCGCCTTGATTTTCAATCATATTGCCGCTCCAAACGGAGTTGTGCGGGGGATTAGTTGTTGTGCAGGGGGTTGGCTATCAGGGGTTTATTATACGGGATTGATTACACGGGATTAGCCATTAGCAAGTCGCGCCCATTGCCGCCGCTCACGGCTTGACGCGCCGCCGCAGCCACAGCGCCGCAACCCCAATCAGCAGCGCCGCCGCCGACATCTCGGCCACGCCGCCCTCCTCTTGCCGACTGAGCGGCGCGTTGCAGCCGCCCCCGCTTGCCGCCGGCGTTTCGGGTTCGGTGGATTCGCCCGCCGCGCTTGAGTCGGCCGGCGCTGCCACCGTTGCCTGCGTCTGAGCTTGCGCCGCCGCCTGAGGCTCCGTCGTAGGCGCCGTCGTAGGCGCAATGGTAGGCATAGCGGTTGGCGCCGGCGTTGGCGGCATTGGCGCTGCAGTTGGCTGCCCCGCCTGCTCCGGCGCCGCCGTCGGCTGCGCGCCACCTCCGCCCGATCGCAGCGCGTCTATTGACAGCAGCCCTATCGCCGGCGCCGGCGCGGCGGTCGGCAGCGCAGACGCCTCGCTCGGCGCTTGGCGGTGAGACACGCCCAGCTCATCCCGCCACAAGTTCTCCAGCTCAACCAGTCCGACGCCGTACACCGCCGGCACAGCGTTGCGGATGTTCGTGCCGCCTTTCAACGTCGCCATCAGCTCGCGCATCTTCTCTTCGCCGTACTCATCCACCATAAACCTCACGATGCTGCGCGCCTGCCCGTAAAAGATAATCACATCTTCGGGATTGCCCGGCTGGCTTGTCATAGCCGTGATTGGCAGCAAGTTGTCGGTGGCGATGGCATATCGCAGCGCGTATGTGTAAGACTCGCCCGGATCGATATTGCCGTACTCCGCCAGCCCTTCGTTAAGCCAGCTGGGAACGCTGCCAAGCACGCCCTCGCCCGCCCTGAAAACGAGTATGTGCGTAACCTCATGCGCCGCCACGCCCCTCGCGCGCTGTGCGCCGCCAAGCACCAGCAGCACGCCATCCTCCGAGTGCGCCTGCCCCTCGGTAACCAGTTCGCGGCGCAATGTGGCGCTGCTTGGCGGCAGCGCCGGCCGCATCTCAGGCCAATTGTTGTACATCGTAACGCTGATTGGCTCGTCAACGCCCGCGCCCAGCACCGGCCCCATTATCCCCAGCGTCTCTTGGATGGCGTCCAAAATCGCCTCCGCCCGCGACTGCACCGGCCCATGATACCACACCGTTATCACGCCGTCCGAAACCTGATCCCACTCAAACCGCCCGTCCTGATACACGAACTCCTGCTGTTCGGTAGCCAGTTGATTGCCGTCCTCGTCCGCTATCTCAAAGAAATACTTCACGATAGTCCCCGGCGGGATGTATCGCGCGGCGGTATCCGTCCGAAACAGCAGCGAGGCGTCCGTCCTGCCGTTGGACGACGTCGGCTCCAGATCCATATATTCATACTCGCCGAACGTGCGCTGCCCAATTCGCAGCCGAACCGCTATCTCTTCTATGCGCTCGCTCGACTGCGCCCGCAGCTCAAAGCGTATCCCCTCCGGGAATTCGCCCGTCGCGCTGCTTGAAAGCACTTCTATATCGCCCGTGTTCGCCGCCGCCGCCTGCGCGAGCGCCAGCCACGCGCCCGCCGCGACAAGCAGCGCAACAACGGCGGCGTAGCGGATGCGAATGTTCAAATCGGTTGCCCCCCGGAGTGGATTGTGAGTAGATTGAAAGTAGATTGGGAATAGATTGGCGATAGATTGCGAATGAGTATGCGCTATCAGACGCTTGTTAGACGCTTATCGCTTGTTACAGATAGCAACGGCTTTGCGCGCCGAAAGTTAGCCTAGCGCCAGCGATTGCGTCCACCCCTGCCGCGAACCAGGCCGCCGCGCACAAAGGCGTCGCATCCCATCCATTGTAGCGCAGACGCCCAGCGATTTGTAGCGCGGCGCTTGCCTACCATCAATCCGCCCGCTTCAGCGACCGCCACGTATGAAACAGCCGCTGCGCCGTCGTCAGTATCGTCAGCGCCGCGATCGCCCCCAGCACAGCCAGAACCACATTCGGCAGCCAATGCCCTATAATCAGCCCGAACCCCAGCGCCGCCACGCGCTCCGGCCGCGTCATTATCCCCACCTTGCACTCTATCCCCAACCCCTCAGACCGCGCCCGCAGGTAGCTCACCATAACAGAGCCGCCCGCCGCGAGATACACCAGCGCGCTGCCCTCCACCGACCCGTTGCGCGTATAGAACAGCAGCAGCCCCAGCAAAACCACTATCTCAGACACGCGGTCGATCACCGAATCCAGCAGCGCCCCGAAATCCGAATCCTGCCCCGTAGCCCTCGCCAGCGCCCCGTCAAACAGATCCAGTATGCCCGCCAGCAGCATAACCACGCCGCCCGCCCAAAACACGCCCTCGCTTATGAGATACGCGCTAACCCCCGCGCCCGCAAGCCCGGCGAATGTAACCGCGTTTGGCGACACCCCAAGCCGCGCCAGCCCTCTCGCCACCGGCAGTTCAACATAGGCGTTTATCGCTTGCCTGATGGATGCCCTGTTCATACTGCCGCCTACCGCCGCGAACCGCTAATCTGCCGCAAGCCCGCGCGCGCCGCGTAGCCGGACTCCTCATAATAGTCCATCACCTTGCCCGCCAAACGCTCCCAGCGATAGTTCTGCACCAGCCGCATCCCGTTGGCGGACAGCCGGCTCGCCAGCGGCGCGCTCGTCAGGACGCGCCCAATCGCCGCCGCCAGCGCCTCGTCATCCTTGGGCGGCACGAGCAACCCCTCGCGCTCATGCGTGATGACGCTTGAGTAGCCCTCTATGTTGCTCGCCACAATCGGCGTCCCCGCCGCCATCGCCTCCAGCAGCACTATCCCGAAACTCTCTTTGCCCGTCGCCGGCGAGCAATATATGTCCGCCGTCTTGTAGTAGCGAAACTTGTCTTCATCCGACACCCTGCCCAGAAACACCACATCTTGGTCTTGCAGATTGCGCTCGCTGATAATCCGCAGCGAATCCGCGTCCGGCTTGCCCGGACCAACCACCAGCAGCCGCAGCTGAGGCCAATCCCACTTCAGCTTGCTGAACGCGCTCAGCAGATATTTCAACCCCTTGCGCTTTTCCAGCCTGCCCACGAACAGCAGGTTTATCATCCCGTCGCTCTTCAGGCTTGCGAATGGCTTTGCGTTGGCGAAATCGTCAACCTGTATGCCGTTGGGAATAATCTCATAGCGCCCCGGAAACTGCCGGCTGATAAACCTGTGCGCCGGCTTGGATACCGCGATGCGCCCCTGCAGCATCCGAAAATACGGCATTGCCAGATGCTTAGCCCCAATCTTGTACAGCCGCGTTCCCTCATACGTATGAAACGTTCCCACCGCCGTGGACAACGCCGGATCCACCAGCCGCAAAATGTCCTTGCTGATAAGCCCCGCAAACGGCTCGTGAAAATGCACGACGTCAAACGCCTCGCGCTCCAGCATCTGCTTTATCTGCGGCTTGAGCCACACCGAAAACGACACCCGCGCGATAGAGCCGCCGCTGGGAATAGGCACGGGCTTGCCCAGCGGGATGAAATGCTCATCGTCCACGCTGTCCGGCGACTTGCAGGGCGCGATTATCTTGACGCTATGCCCCCATGCCCTAAACTGCGTGGCGAGGCTGTTGATGTGGTCGGCGACGCCGCCGTGAAAGGCGTGGTCATATGGCGACACTAACGCTATTTTGCGGTGACCGTCCATAAATCTTTCGCCTTGTCCCTATGCTTGACGCGCCGCGGCAACCCCGCTGTCCATATCCGCGCCATCCGCTGCCGCCGCCTTTCGCGCCGACCTGCGCCGCCTTTATGCCGCCGCTTACCGACCCGCGTCCAACCCAGCGAAAGCGGCCCGGCTACTCTTCGTTCACATATTCCTTGCCCACGATGAAGTCTTCCAGCTTTTGCCGCGCCTCATCGTCAGTATATTGCACCGGCGGCGACTTCATAAAGTAGGATGAGGGCGCGAGTATCGGCCCCCCTATCCCCCTGTCTTTGGCGATCTTGGCGCAACGGATCGCGTCTATCACCACCCCCGCCGAATTCGGGCTGTCGTGAACCTCAAGCTTAAGCTCCACATTAAGCGGAACGTCGCCGAAACTCGTCCCCTCCAGCCGTATGTACGCCCACTTGCGGTCGCTCAGCCACGGCACATAGTCGCTAGGCCCTATGTGGATGTTGTCCCCCGGCAGATCATAGTCCACCTGCGAAGTCACCGATCCCGTCTTAGATATCTTCTTGCTGTACAGCCGCTCCCGCTCCAGCATATTGAAGAAGTCCGAGTTCCCGCCGAAGTTGAGCTGATAGGTGTTGTTCAGCTGCACGCCCCTGTCCATAAACAGCCGCGTGAGGACGCGGTGGACGATAGTCGCCCCCACCTGCGACTTGATGTCGTCGCCGATGATAGGCGCGCCCGCCTCGCGGAATCGCCGCTGCCAGTAGTTCCCCTCGCCGCTCGCTATGAACACCGGGATGCAGTTGATAAACCCGCAGCCCGCCGCCAATACCTGCTCCACATACCACTTCGTCGCCTGCTCCGAACCCACCGGCAGGTAGTTTATCACCACATCCACTTCGCGCTCTTTCAAGATGCCCGCGATGTCGTCGGTAGGCCCAGACGCCTTTTGTATGATGTCCGACATATACCTGCCCACGCCGTCGTGCGTCATCCCGCGCTGCACCGAAACGCCCGTGCGCGGCACATCCTCAAACTTCACCGTATTGTTCGGCTTGGCGAATATCGCCTCCGACAAATCCATCCCCACCTTGCCGGCGTCTATGTCAAACGCCGCCACAAAGTTTATATCCCCCACGCCGTACTCGCCCAAAACCGGGTGCATCAGCCCCGGTATCTCCTTGTCATTCGTGGCGTCCGCGTACTTCGCTACGCCCTGCACTAGAGACGACGCGCAGTTCCCCACGCCAATTATTGCCACATTGATGCTGCCCAACCTGAGCCACTCCTTGCGCGCCGCTGCGCGCTCTGCTATATGTATCGCTATGTGCGTTGCTTTCGTTGCAATCCGATGAATGCCCGCTAATTCTAGCATCACGCGCCCGCCCCTGACAAGTTCGCGCCGCCCCCACCGCTATCAGAACCGCGTCATAGCGGCAATGCAGCGGCATTGCGCGCCGTTTTATCCAAGCCTTTGCCAATTGCCCCCGCGCCCGCCGCCAAGTATAATTCCCGCCATAATCATACCCATCACAACCCATATCGCCGCCCATACCAACACCCATAGATACCACAAGGAGCACCCCAATGCCCACGCCCCAACTCCGCCGCGAAACCGACCGCTTTATCGCCAACACCCCCAAATCCGCCGCCCTCCAGCGCGAGGCGAACCAATACCTGCCCGGCGGCAGCTCGCGCGGCACAGCCTACTTCGCCCCCTATCCCACTTTCATAGACCGCGCCCAAGGCCACTACGTCTACGACGTCGACGGCAACCGCTACCTCGATTTTATGATAAACGCCACCACCCACATACTCGGACACGCCCACCCCGACATCGTGGACGCGCTCCAGAAACAAGCCGCGCTCGGCAACTCATTCAGCGGCCCCACGCAAGCCCAAATCCGCCTGGCGAAACTGCTCTGCGACCGCGTCCCCTCCCTGGACACCGTCCGCTTCGCCAACTCCGGCACCGAAGGCACCATGATGGCAATCCGCGCCGCCCGCGCATTCACCGGCAGGCACAAAATAGCCAAGTTCGAGGGCGGCTACCACGGCTCCCACGAATACGTCTCAGTCAGCGTCCGCCCCCCCGCCGCCGCACTCCACCCCGACGGCGCATACCCAATCCCCGAACACCCCGGCCAACCCCCCAGCGTCGCCGACGACGTCATCACCCTCCCCTACAACGACCTCCCCGAATGCGACCGCATCCTGCGCCAACATTCCCCCGACCTAGCCTGCCTCATAATGGAAGTCGTCTCATCCAGCTTCGGCTACCTGCCCGCCCGGCCCGACTTCCTCAGCGGCATCCGCGCGCTCGCGACTGAGCTGGACATCCTGCTAATCTTCGACGAAGTCCAAAGCTTCCGCGTATCCCCCGGCGGCGCTCAGGAACATTTCGGCGTAATCCCCGACATGACCACATTCGGCAAAATCATCGGCGGCGGCATGCCCGTAGGCGCATGGGGCGGCCGCCGCGACATAATGGCGCTCTTCGACCCCGCCTCCGACGCCCCCCTAGCCCACGCCGGCACATTCAACGCCAACCCCATGACAATGGTCGCCGGCGAAGTAGTGCTAAACCACCTGACCCCTGAAGTCTATGCCCGCATGAACGCGCTAGGCGACACCCTCCGCGCCCAGCTCGCCGCCGTCTTCGACGAGCTCAACATCCCCGCCCAAATCACCGGCGCGGCCTCCCTATTCGGCATCCACTTCACAGAAGAACCCATCACCGACTACCGCTCCGTAGTCCACGCCAACAGCGACCTAACCAAAGCCCTCTTCACCGGCTTGCTAAACGAGGGCATCCTCCTCCAGACCTCTGCCGCCGGCGCCCTAAACGCCCTCACCCGCCAGCCCGACATAGACACCCTAGTCACCGCCATCCGCCGCGTAGCCCAGCGCATAAGATAGGATAATCATGATGCCCGAAAACATTAACTTCACAGAGCATGCTATGATAAAATTGGATGCGCTGATAAATCAGGGCTTTGCAATAACAGAAGAATCTGTTATAAATGCTCTGACACATCCTCAACATGTGGTACGAGGTCATAGCGGACGGCTAATTGCGGAAACGCCAATCAACTCATCCCTCATCTTGAGGGTTGTCTATGTACAGACGGGTGGCGCAATTACGATTGTGACATTCTACCCCGCAAGGAGGGCGCGATATGGAAATCATCACATATAGCGAAGATGTGGACATCCTGCTACTAAAGGTGTCCGACAATCCGGTTGAGTATGCCACTGAGGTAGGGCAGGTTATCGTCCACTTCTCCCACGATGATGAGGCCGTCCTGCTGGAAATCCAGGATGCCAAGAACTTTGTGGCGCAATCCTACAACAGGATGTTCAAGGAAGTTGCAGGACAGCCTGAGTAGCAAAAACGGGCGCAGGCGCAACTCAGCGGTATGCAACGATGCACATAAGACGCATTGACAACGCCCTGATGTTGCGCCGCGCCCTGTTCGTGTAATGAACGACGTTGCGTTTCACTGCGAGTGTGTTACAGGATTGGGGCTACCAGCGCAATTTGAATTGCGACGCGTCCAATCCCACGTACTTGATGATGGTCTTCGCGTTTCTTGCTGAGCGTGGAGCGTTAAACCCCAGCTCCATATAAAGCCCATTCACTTGTCGCGGATATGTGAAATCTCTGCCGGTTGGATGTATAGGCTGAGTGGCGACAAGATACCTCCTCAGGTAGCGAATTGGGCAGTGGCGCACGTCTAAATGTCCGTTGTTAGTGAGCCACCGAACTGATTCGATCACCAGCTGGTTCCATGCGGATATAGCAACCGCCGAATTGTCAGGAAACATCATTTGGATTGGCTTGACGTCGCCCTGTTTGGGTTGAACATCAGATAGCGACTTCCACCCGTAGGTTGCCGCAAGCGGCGGGTGTCCACGGGAAATTGCCGGCGCTTGTTCGGGAGCGCTTTGAGATGCGCCTGCGAATGTATCTTGTGGGAGTTCACCGTTACTCCCCGTGTTGCTATGGTCACGCGCAGACTCGTGAAAATCCCACTTTAGCAAGAATTGCGAGGCGTCCATTCCCGCGTGTTGAATGATGAGCTTCGTGTTTCTTGCTGTGTCTGGGACATTATAATTCAATTCAATATAGAGCGAGTTCACTTCTCGCGCCCGCTTGAATTCTCTGCCGCTTGGATGTACGGGATGCGTGGCAACGATGTACTGGCTGCGGCTATTTGCTCTTAATTTCGGTTGCTGGATGGGACAGTGCGCTGCGCTCAGATGATAGTTGTCGGTTAGCCACCGAACTGCTTGAAACGCCACCTGGCTCCAAGTAGTTAGGGCAACTACCGAGTTATCAGGGAATCTCATATGCGTCGGCTTAACGTCGCCACGCTTGGCTTGAACATCAGACAGCGCCCGCCAGCCATCATTGCCAACCGCCGCGCTCGCCACAGACGGCAACGGCTGAACAATCGGCGACGCTTCAGGCTGCTTTGCCGCCGCCGGCTCTTGCGGAACTCTAATCGCGGGCGCAGGTTGCGCCACAACAGGTGCAGGTTCGGCAACGCTCACCGCATCATCAGCCGGTTGCGCCTCGCCCGCCGACACTTCCCTCATCAACCCCGCTATCGGCGCTTGGGCGGGCCTAACATTTCCCGCAACCGCCCCGTGCCGCCACAGCGCCAGCGCCTTCAAGCACACCTCCGCCGCCGAATCGTTTGACAGGTCAAACTCAACCACCTTCATATCAGGCGGCGAAACGCGCTTGCGCGTGTCATAAATTTCCCACTTCCTGCCGTTAGTCACCGCGAAGAAGTCGGTCTCGGTATTGACGCAACCCTGGATCCCTTGCTGCAAGGCGTTGCCATCTAGCAAAGGCTCATCCAGTTTCTTGGCGTCCACCAATATCACAGGCTTGCCACTGCTCGCATTCATAAGAGCGTAGCCTGCGCGCGCCTTATCCCCGCGCCACCTGTTGACCAGCCCGCGCACAATCCCCCCTCTGCCCTCGCCCGCGCCATCAACCGAAAACTCCGGTATCACCACATCAAGATCGCCGGTATCCCACCCCAACTCGCGCAGCAGCGGATCAATCAGCGCATACCTTGTCAGCCACTCGCTTTGCCTAAGCGAATCGCCATGCGTCCCAATCCGCCCCCGCAACTCCCCCACCACCGCAAGCAGGCTTTCTATCGGCATAGCATAGCCCTCAGTTACCACCCCACCTTGAACTTCGACGGATCCATACCTACGCGCTCAATGACAGCGCGCGCGTTTCCCGCCGCAAACTCATAGTGCAGATCGTTGAGTACCCAAAGAGAGTTGACTTCGATCATTCCATCGTGAGGCTCGCCTGATGGACGGACAGGTTCTTCAGCAACGACGTACCGTGTCGTTGCTTCCCGTGTCTGAACGGGACAGTATTCTCTGACTGGATGATTGTTATCGGTTAGCCACCGAACCACCTCTACCGTCAGCTCATTCCAATTGCTTGTAGCAATGGATGAGCCGTCAGGAAACACGATCCCTTGCAGTTTAGAAGTCCCCATGCCTATAGCCTCTGACAGAGGACGCCATTCGCCTGCGATTGCCGCTTGCGGGAATTGATTGCTACTCTCCCACCGCACCTTGAACTGCGATGCGTCCATTCCCGCGCGCTCAATGATGACCCTCGCGATTCTTGTCACATCTGGGGCCTCATGATGCGTTTCGATGTGGAGCGAGTTCACTTCTTCACGTTGGTGCGTGTTGAACTCTTTGCCGTCTGGGTGTTTAGGCTCAGTGGCGACAAGATACCTGTCGTCGTTATCAGGGTCTTGAATAGGGCAATCGTCCGCCGTCAAACGCCCGTTGTCTGTGAGCCACTGAACTACTTTAATCAGCACCTCATTCCAGAACCTGATGTCCGATTCTGGAAACATCATTTGAGTTGGATGGTTGCGTATGTTGTCGCCCTGTGGGGGATGTATGTCGGATAGCGAATGCAAGCCGCCAGTTGGCAGCCAATCGTTACGTTGCACACTGCTACGGTCACTCGTCATCGGCTTGTCCTTTCCCTTGAATCGCGCCGTTTAGGGTTATTATATGGATGATACCACGCTTGTCAAATTCTACCTTATTAAACTTGTTAAACCTATTCACTATTGCGCCAGTCAACCCAATCACTACCCCAACCCACCTAACCAATACGTCGCCACATCATCCCCCACCCATTCCCGCCCCCCCACCAGCGCCGACGCAATCCCAAACCCATTCGCCCCCCTCACATCCGTCTCCGGCGTATCCCCTACCATCACCATATCCCGCGTCCCGCTCCGCCGCGCCGCCTCCGCGAACATCGCCGGATGCGGCTTGCCCAGCCGCTCAAAGCGCAAGCCCGCCACGCGCGGATACCGCTGACGCAAAGCCGCCTCCAATACCAAAGCCACGCTGCCGCTCGCCATCCCGAAACCCGCGTCGTCCGGATATACCAAGTCCGGATTCGGCAGCAGCAAGCGCGGCGCAGCGCCCCCGTCTATCCGCCGGAACAGCGCGCTCATCACCGCGTTCAAAGTCTCTATGAACGGATAGCCCGACTGATCCCCAACCACCACCGCGTCAAACTCATCGTCCGGCGATACAACCACGCCCTCAGCCCGCCGCACATACTCCGCGCTATCCGCCGTTCCCATCACAACGCAACGCGCCCCTCGCATCCCCTGCTCCGCGAAGTGCGCCCGCAGCAGGCTGCCCGATGTGATGATGCGCCCTGCGTCCACATCCAAGCCCGCCCGCCGAAACCGCGCCGCGCGGCTCTCAGGCAGCGCCGAGGCATCGTTTGTCAGCACATAATACGGCTTGCCCATCCGGTTCAAGCGCCCAATCAGCGCCGCCGCCCCCGGCAGCGCCCCCACCGAATACGTCAACACCCCATAGGCGTCAAACAGCAGCGCCTCATACCGCTCAATCAGCTCGTCAATCGTAACCTCGCGCATACTCATCCGCCCAGTATATCCCGCCGCCCGCCGCCTTGCCAATGCCGACATTCGCCGCTTGCAACCGCCCTGCCACTCGCCGACATATCGCCGCTTGCTATCGCCTTATCAAAATTGAACCGCGATTAAACAAAATCAAATAAAGATACAAACTCTGCTTGGAACAACCGCCGCGTTGCTCATAATATAGATTGCATAAAGCGAGACATAAAGAGAGATTAGAGAGCGAACCACAAACCCAAACACACGGCGAAACGGCGTCAACGGCGTTCCGAAACGCCGCCGATTAGTCAGCCGCTTATACGCGGCGAAAGGAGCTTGACCTATGCGTATTCTAGCGATCCCCTTTATGATGATGGCGCTCATATTTGCGTCTATGGCGTGTTCGGCGGGCAGCCAGCCCATAGTGTTCACCTCGGAGCGGGACGGCAATATGGAGATATTCTCCGTCGACCCGCAGAGCGCCGAGCTTGTCAACCTAACCAACAGCGACGGCGACGAGTTCGCCCCCAGCGTATCCCCCGACGGCAGGACGCTCGCCTTCCTAGCGGGCGACAACCACAAGAACGCCATGCAAGTCCTCGCGCTTGACGACGTCGCCGCCCACCGCGCCACAATCAGCGCCATCCCCGGCGACCATCGCGGCCACACCTGGGCGCCCTCCGGCGAGCGCCTAGCCTTCCTCGTGCAGAACGGCGGCGAGCCGTCCACCCACGTCGTAACCTCCGACGGCAGCGCTATGATGGATCTCACCGCCGAGCCCGCCGACGAAATCGGCGACTGGTCATACGACGGCAGCACAGTCGCTTTCGTGATAACCAAGCCCGGAGCGCAGGGCATCTACCTGCGAAACCCCGACGGCGTCAACGAAGTGCGCCTCACAAACACCCCCGACCACAACCCCATCTGGTCGCCCAACGCCCACAAAATCGCCTTCATATCCGAGCGCGACGGCAACCCCGAAATCTATGTGATGAACTCCGACGCCACCGACCAGCGCCGCCTCACCGACACCGCCAGCCCCGAATACGACATCCGCTGGTCGCCCGACGGCCGCAGCCTAGTCTATGTCGGCGAGCAGGACGGCAATCCCGAAATCTACACCGTCGACGTCCACGACGGCGCGATAACTCGCCTCACCCGCAACAGCGTCCGCGACGACCAGCCAGTATGGTCGCCCGACGGCGGCCAAATCGCCTTCGTATCCTACCTAGACGGCGACGGCGAAATCATCCTAATGCAATCCGACGGCAAGCGCCAAATCCGCCTCACCAACAACGACTTCAACGACGTCAGCCCCACCTGGTAGCCGCCCGCCCTGCACAAGACTTAGATTAAGACAAGGCAGCGTTTCCAATCTAAATGGAAACGCTGCCCAAGTTTTCATTAGCCCCGCGCGCCGAGAATGTCGCAAAGGCTCTCAGTTGGCGCAATCCAGAAGTAGAGGCTAGAATGGCAGAGACGGACGATAAGCGCAAGCGCGACGACGAGCAGGTTGATCTGCTCGGCATATCGCGCCGCGACAAGCAACTGCACGGCATCGTGTACGCGCTCATAATCCTGCTCTGGGGCGGGATTGTGATATGGAATGTGGTCGAGAGCGGCTGCTGGAGTTCGCAGCAGCCGCGAACAACCTGTATAATCGACGCGGTGGGATCAATAAACGTGGCGGTGTGGCCCGCGCTGATGCTAACGATAGTATTGATAGCGACGGGACGCTCAACCAGAGCGGCTTTCAGGAGGATGCTAATGGTACTGCCGGTGCTGAGGGATAAGTACGCGGAGAACTTGGAGGCGGCTGAGGCGAGAGGCGAGGCAAGGGGCGAGACGAGAAGCGATGCTAGGGCTAAGCAGTGGTACGAGCGCAAACAGCGCGCCGAACAGCGCGGCGAGCCGTTCAACGAGCCGCCCCCGTGGGAGCGGTAGCGGCGGCTCGAACAGCCAACAATCGCGCTTGCGGTCGCCAAGGGCGGGCTTGCGCGCGGCGGCGTGGGAAACGCCGCCGCTGACGCCGGTTGCGACGGGGTAGTCAATCAGAGCGGCTTTCAGGAGGACGCTAATGGTATTGCCGGTGCTGAGAGACAAGTACGCGGAGAACTTGCGGGCGGCGGAGGCTAGGGGGATGGAGGAAGGCATGACAAAAGCGCTGGTGGCTAGGGGGATAGAGGAAGGCGTGGCGAGAGAGATGGCTAGGAAGACGCTGGCTGGGGAGATGGAGGAAGACATAGCGAGAGGGTTGGTTAGGGGATTGGAGAAAGACATAGCGAGAGGGTTGGTTAGGGGATTGGAGAAAGACATAGCAAGATGTCTGACTAAGGCTGAGGCTAGGGGGAAAGGCTCGGGCTGGCTCGGGCTAAGCGCTGGCACGAGCGCAAACAACGCGCCGAACAAAACGGCGAACCCTTCACCGAACCGACCCCATGGGAAAAGTAACAACCCCGCCCAAGATGCGGCGAGCATAGGCGCGGACAGCGCAGCGTTCCCATCCATGCGGCCGAGCGCATCCACCGCCGCGGTTGCTTGTACGCCCCTTGCCGCATCCACCCGCGTTATCGCTTGGGCAACACCCCGCCAAACTCCCAAAACCGGCTGAATGGAAACGCCGCCGCAAGCCTAGCCCTCATTGACAAGCCAGCCGCATTAGCCGCAATCACGGCGCACGGCTTGGCCCGCCTAAGCCATCACCCCCTCAGGCCGCCGCGTATGCCAGTCCGTCAGCGACTGATACGCCCGCGCCGCCGCTATCACCCTGTTTTCGTCATACGCCCGCCCCATGAACTGTATCCCCGTAGGCAGCCCCGCATCCGAAAACCCGCTCGGAACGCTAATCGCCGGCAGCCCCGCCACATTCCCCACCGCCCCCATTATATCCCGTCCATCGCCCGACACCACCGACCTGAAATCCTGCTCAATCGGCGTAGCCGTGATAGGCCGCGTTGGCGCCACCAGCGCGTCATAAGGCGTCATAGCCTCATCCGCCATCACCATCACCTTGCGCCGCAACCGCAGCGCCCGTATGTAATCCTGCGCCGGTATAACCATTCGCGCATACGGCGCATGGCTTTCCCGCGCCGTCAGCTCCGCCGCGCCGCCGCCCTCTATGAAATCCTCAAACGCGCTCGCCGACTCCGCGTTCAATATCGTGCGCGTTATCGCCTCATACGGCATATCGGGAAACTCGATCTCCTCAATATCCGCCACATCCGCCAAGACCTCCAGCGCCCGCTCAAAGTTCGCGCCAACCTCCGCCTGCGCCCCCGCCGCCACATCCCGCAACACAGCCAGTTTGAACCGACGCCCCCGCACATCCGCGCCGTCATAGCGATAAACAACATCCGCCGTAGTCGGATCATTCGCGTCGTATCCCGCCATAGCCTCCAGCGCGATGCCGCAATCGTCCGCCGTCAGGCACAGCGGACCCAGCTTATCCAGCGTCCAAGACAGCGCCATAGCCCCATGCCGCGAAACCCGCCCATACGTAGGACGCAGCCCAGCCAACCCGCAGTTGTTCGCCGGCGATAGTATGGATCCCCAAGTCTCAGACCCTATCGCAAACGGAACAAGCGCCGCCGCCACCGCCGCGCCCGACCCGCTTGACGACCCGCCCGACCACGCCGCATTGCTACCCTCGCCGCCCCACGGCGACATCCCCACCCCCGTGAACGACGCGTTGGGCTGCCTATACCCCATCCCGCCCGCCAGCTCCACCATAGCCAGCTTCGCCGCCAGAACCGCGCCCGCCCCCTCCAGCCGCCGCACCACGCCCGCGTCATACCCAAACCGCTGCCCCCGAAACGGCTCCGCCCCCCAAGTCGTCGGAACGCCCCCGGATGTAGCCAGCAAATCCTTAGCTCCATAAGGTATGCCGTGCATCAACCCCCTATACTCCCCCGCCGCGATTTCGCGCTCCGCCCGCCGCGCTTGCTCCATAGCCCGCTCCCGCGTAACGGTTACGACCGCATTATATTGCGGCCCAACACGCTCCAGCCTATCCAAGAAAACCTCCGCCACCTCCACCGGCGATACCCGCCGCGTCCTCAGCAGCTCGCTCAACTCCCTAATAGGCATAAAGACAGGGCTATCGCTCATATCACACTCCGTAAATTCCAATGCCGCCTAACGCCGCCCGCTACTCGCTAATCCCCGCGATAAGGCGTCGCCACAAACGGAATATCCCCATTATCAAGCTCCGCCGCCCGCAACAACCCCGTCGCCGCCGCGATCTTCTGCACATCCTCCCCCACCACCTCCAGCTGCTCCTCAGTAATCCCCTCGCCGTACCGCGCGCGAATAACGCCCATCAGCGCCGCCGCCTTATCCGCATCCGCCTTATTCTGCTCGCTCATATCTGCCCCCATCTGTGTTCGTCTGACACTTATGTTATGCCCGTCCGCCCCAAATGTACAGAGCAACATTGCGGATAACATCCCAATCCCACTTTGACTTCCAAACCCACCACAATCCGCTAAACCCATCCTAACCCCACCCACTCAAAAGTTTTTGGTTACTTTTTTCTAAAAAAGTAACACCCCCGCGCTTTCTTACCCGCTACTGCCCCCCATAAAGTAGCGAATCAGGATAAGTCATATGCCACCCAAACCAAAACACCACCCCCGCCTGCAGCGCCTCCAACCTCCGCGCCGGATCCCCCACACTCACCAGCCCATCCCGCGTCACCCGCCACTCGACCCCGTCATCATCCACCAGCGTATCCGGCAAACTACTCGGCGCGTCCGGCGGCAGCGAAAACCGCCTATTCCCCCGCGCAAACGCCAGCGCGTCCGACGACTCCGCCGACGCCGCCACCACCACATTCACGCCGCCCAGCGTATCATTCACAACCCTCGCATCCCGCAGCGCCGCGATAGAATACGCCTTGCGCGCGCCCGCCGCCTCCAGCCCCAAAACCTGCTGCTTGGGCGGCAGCCTGCCATCCCGCCGCCACACCGGAAACATCGTCTCCTCATCCTCGCGGTATGCGAAATATATGGATCGCGGATCATCCTCCCGCTCATACCGCGCGGGCGAGTAATACCCCGTCCGCCGCGACATCACCCGCGTATCCGGATGCTCCGCCAGCCACTCCCCCCATGTCGTCAGCGCCACCGGCAAAACATCCAGCGCTATCCCGCTGCCCACAAGCGCCCCCACTATCGGCTCGCCGCGCAGCTGACTCCAAAGCGTATTCGTGGCTCGGTCGTACATAACCTTATTGCTGCGATAAAGCATCCCCGAAGTGCCGAAAGTGGTCGGTTCACCCTTGATTCTAGCGGAATACACGATCCCGCCGTTGCAAAGCGTTCACCACGACAGCGCGATAGGCTCGCCCCCCACGCTATCGTTCACCATCTCATGCGCGTTCACGATACGCAGCGGATACGCCCGCGCCTCGCCGTTGATAGCCACCCCGAACACGCGCTCATCCGCCGCCAAATAATCCGCCTCGCCCGCCGAAATCATAGGCGGATTGGCGAGATCCGGTATCCCGTCCGGCAGCACTCCCCCCCACACAATCTCAGTCGGATCCACCGTTATCGCCCCATCCCTCGCCGGCCCCAGAAAGCGCGCGAACCGCGGATCCAGCTCGCGCATCAGACTTATCTTCCAATCCAAATACCCGTCCGGCGGCGGATACTCCTCCCTATTCCTGCCCAGCCACTCCATCCATTCCTTCCACTCCTCGCCGCCAAACGACTCCCCCGTCAGCGCCCGCAGCGTCTCCGCCGCCGCCGCCCGCGCGTCAGCCGACGACTGAAACCGCATAGACTCCACCAGCGCCGCCACCAGCGACCTATCCCCATTGCGCCGCACCTCATCCAGCGCCTCAAAAGTCCGCCCGCTAGTCATCCCAAAACCCGGAAACACCTTGTACATAGCCCGATTAGAATCGTAGCCTACTGGAGTAGCGAGAGTAGGCGTAGGCGTGTATCGCATATCGGGCGTTGGCGCGTATGGCGTAGATGCCGGTGATGCGGTTGGCGCAAGCAACTGCTCCGCCGCTGCAATGGTAGCGGCAGGCGTAGGCGTCGCGGCAACCGGCGCAACGTCGGATGAACATGCAACCGCCAATCCCGCCAGAGTCGCGCACATCACCAGCGCCGCCCAAGCCCATGCGCCAATTCGCCCGCTGCCAAATATCAAGTTTCGCATATCCATACCATCATTCCCACGCTACTTAGCCATAATGCTACCAGATACGCCTTGATTGCGAATAGACACACATACAACCGCACACACCACTCACACCCCAGGAGGACAACAATGGCAGACGCTAAATTCTACACTTGGTCCCGCTGAACCACCTGCCGCAAAGTGAAAGCGTCGCTTTCACAAGCAGGCATAGCCCTAGAAGAGCGCGACTTCTTCAAAGACAACTTCACCGAAGACGAACTGCGCGCCCTCCTCGGCGACACCCCGCCCGCCGACATCTTCTCTTGGCGCAGCCCATCCGCCCGCAAACTCGCCCTAGACAAAGCCACCGCATCCCCCGACGACCTCCTGCGCCTAATGGCCTCCGAACCCCGCCTCATACGCCGCCCCCTCCTACGCTCCCCCGACGGCCGCCTCATCGTAGGCACAGACAAGCGCGCAATGGCCCAGGCGTTCCCCGCCCTCTAGCCGCCGCTTACGCCGCCCCAAACCATAATTGGCGAAAGTTTCTTAACGCCGCGCTGAGAATCCCTGGCAAGGGTTCTCTACCGGCGTTGGCGCAATCCGGCGAGAGAGGTTAAAATGGCAGAAACGGATGATAAGCGCAAGCGCAACGGCGCGCGCGATCGCAACGACGACGAGCAGGTCGATCTGCTAGGCATATCGCGCCGCGACAAGCTACTGCACGGCATCGTGTACGCGCTCATAATCCTGGCCTGGGTCGGGTTTGTAGCGTGGAACATGATAGAGAGCGACTGCTGGACTTCGCAGCAGCCGCGAACAACCTGTATAATCGACGCGGTGGGATCGATAAACGTAGCGGTATTTCCCGCGCTGATGCTAACGATAGTACTGATCGTGACGGGACGTTCAACCAGAGCGGCTTTCAGGAGGATGCTAATGGTACTGCCAGTGCTGAGAGATAAGTACGAGGAAAATCTTCAGGCGGCTAAGGCTGAGGGGGTGGAAATCGGGGAGGAAAGGGGAGAGGCGCGTGGGAGGGAAATAGGCGTGGACAGCGCCAAGCAGTGGTATGAGCGCAAGCAACGCGCCGAACAGAACGGCGAGCCCTTCAACGAACCGCCCCCGTGGGAGCGGTAACCCCGCCCAAGACGCAACGAGCAAGCGCGCAGGCAAGCCAGCGTTCCCAACCAGGCGATAGAGCGATCTACCACCTGGTTGCACGCCCCTTGCCGCCCCCACCCGCGCCATCTCTTGCAGAACAACCTGCCAAACCCCCCAAAAACAACCCCCACCCTTCACGACCCAACGCTTGCACCCCCAACACTAATGCGCTAACATACACACCCACAGCCCAACGCCAACACCTGAGGCCACCCCCCATGTCCCCCAACCCAATCCACCCCCTCCAACCCAACCGCCTCATCGCAGCCAACTGCGTCGACGCCCTCTCCCAATTCCCCGAATGTTCCATTGACCTAACCGTCACATCCCCGCCCTACGACCAGCTCCGCAGCTACAACGGCTTCGAATTCGACGCCGAGAGCGTAGGCAAAGCCCTGCTGCGCGTCACCAAGCAAGGCGGCGTAGTCGTATGGGTAGTCGGCGACCGCATCAACAACGGCCGCTCCATGACCAGCTTCCGCCAGGGCGTAATGTTCCAAGACATCGGCTTTACCGTCCACGATGTAATGATCTACCAAAAGAAAAACACCCCCTTTATGCGCTCCAACGCCTACACCAATGCGTGGGAGTTTATGTTCGTGCTATGCAAAGGCGCATCCCCCAAAACATTCAACCCGCTCAAAACCCCCACCGCCCGCAGCGGCCCCGAGCTCCTAACCCACAACAAACTCCCCGACGGCGTCAACAAAAAGAAACGCGGGATGCTCAAAAAAGAAAAAACGCGAACCAACATATGGGCATACGCCGTTGGGCTTGGCGGCACCACCCGCGACAAAATCGCCTTCAAGCACCCTGCCGTGTTCCCTGAAAAGCTCGCCGCCGAGCATATACTATCCTGGACAAACCCCGGCGACCTCGTGCTTGACCCGATGTGCGGCTCCGGCACAACCTGCAAAATGGCAAAGACGCACGGCCGCGATTACATCGGCATAGACTTGTCGCAAGACTACATTGACATCGCGCGCCGCCGGGTTGACGCGGCTAAGCAAATGATAACAACGGAGCTGATTTAATGGATTACACGCGCGAAAACTGCGTACTCATTCTGTCCGGGCGCGCTTGGGCGGATGACAACGGCAGAGCGAATAGGGATCCGGACGACGTAGGCGCCAACGCCGTCGCTTACATTCACAATCGGCGGCGTACTCAAACCCTAGTCTTTGTAGTGGGACAAAGGCGTCTGTACTGGACGAATAATGAGGACATACAACCCTTTGACCCAACACAAACCGGAGACGAATACGAAAGCAAAATCTGCCTGAATTGCGGGATACTCAAGCCCGTAGATTCGTTTAGCGTCAACCAAACTCGCGCCGACGGCAGCAAAGTGCGCCGGCCCCGTTGCATGGTTTGTTTCGCCGCTGACAGCGGTAAGCAAATGACTGCCAGGGTTCGCAGGGAATACATGGAAAGGCATGGGCCTTCCATCGGCGATTTATGGCAATGTTCCATATGCAAGCGGTTCAGCATTGCCTACGTAAATGTCAAAATAGTCGTTGACCACGACCAGAGAACGGGCGAACCGCGCGGCATAATCTGCGACAGCTGCAACACCGGGCTAGGGCGATTCAAGAACGGCGAAAACCTTCTTGAAGACGCCATAGAGTACATTCGCAGCTACGAAGACAACGATTCCGCCTAACTACGGCATCGCCGCCCGCCTTTCCCTCGCCGCGCCCAGCGTGGGTTGCGCCAACTTGACGAGCGCACAAGCAAGCCGCCTCCTCTCGCGCGGATCCACCAGACCAACCACAGAACACATCCGCAGCCGCGAAAACACCGATCCCCCTACGGCCGCACCGCCCGCTTCTCCCGCCGCGCCAGCTTCGCCAACGTCGGCTGCGCCAGCTTCACAAACGTGCACGCCAACCGCCGCGTCTCGCGCGGATCTATCAGATCCACCACATCCCCGTGATGCGCCGCCCGGAACGGCGACCGCAATCTCAGCAGCCGGCTCTCTATCATCTCGCGGTGCGCCTCAGGATCCGGCGCCGACTCGATCTCGCGCCTGTACGCCGCCGCTACGCCGCCCTCTATCGGGATGCCCCCCCACTCGCCCGCCGGCCAGCCAAACCGCAAATTCAACCCGTTGGGATGCCCAAGGCTATGCGCCGCGTCCGCCGCCACGCCATACGCCTTTCGCACATTGAACTCGATTTTCGGCACCTGCGCCTCCGCGCTCGCTATCAGCGCCCGAACCCCACGCCGCATCGTGGCGATGCGCTCGGCGTGCGACCCCAGCATAAAGCCCGGCATATCCAAGAATATCATCACCGGCAGATTGAACGCGTCGCACAAGTCAACGAAATGCGCGTACTTCTCAGCCGCCCACCCGTCCATCGCGCCCGCCAGCCGCATCGGATCGCTGCCAATCACCCCCACGCTATACCCGTCCAGCCGCGCGAATCCCGTGATGATGGATCCCGCCCAATGCCGCCGCATCTCAAAGAACTCCCCGTTATCCACCACCAGCCGTATCAGCCGCCGCGGATCATACCCCCGCCGTCTATTCGGCGGGATGATGTTCAGCAGCTCCTCAGGCTTTCTATCCGGCGGATCCCCCGTATCAACGCGCGGCGCTACCTCATCCGTTGCGTTGGGCAGATACGATATGAACGCCTTTATCTGCTCAAAAGCGTCCTCTTCGCTGTCGGCGACATTATCCACCTGCCCGCTGTTATGCACGTGCATCTTGTAGCCGCCAAGCTCTTCCTTGTCCAAATTCTCGCCTATCGCGCGCCGCACAACCGGCGGCCCCGACGGGAATATCTGCGACTGCTCCTTCACCATAACCGTGAAATGCGACATCAGCGCGAATGCCGCCGGCGCGCCCGCCACCGATCCCATTATCCCCGACGCCACCGGCACGCGCCGCATCAACTCAACGCCCTTCCACCACAAATCGCCGCCCGGCAGCCCCATATGCCCCGCCGCCTCATCCGCCTTGGCGCTGTGTCCAACGCCCTCCACCAATTGTATGTACGGGATGCCGTACTGAATGGCGAGCGGCTGCGTGAACTGCCGCGAGTGCTTGCGAACATTGTGCGGGCTGCCCCCCGATATGGTGAAATCATCCCCGCCTATCGCAACCGGCCTGCCGTCAATCTCGGCAAGCCCCATCACATACGCCCCCGGCGTGAACCCGACCAGATTGCCGTCCTCGTCATACTCGGCAGCCCCCACCATAGACCCCGCCTCCACAAAGCTGCCCCTATCCACCATCTTGTCTATGCGCTCGCGGATCGTATAGCGCCCGCCCCTGTGCTGCCGCTCCACGCGCTCAGGCCCCCCCAATTCGGCGGCAAGCCCGCGGATGTACTCCATATCGGCTATCGCGTGTTCCCAATCCATGCCAGGTTTCCACGTCTCGCGGCTCTTGTCTATCGGCATATCGGCCCTCCCGCGCTCAGCTCAGTTTGTTCAATCAGCCCAATTTGTCCAACAGGTCGGTTGTATAAGCCCCCGCCACGAAATCGGGATGCCCCAGCGCGGCGGTTATAGTCGGGATGTTCGTGCTGACCCCCGCTATCTGCGTAGCGTCCAAGGCGTCGTTCAAAAGCCTTATCGCCGCCGCCCTATCTTCCCCCCAAGCGATGAACTTCGCTAGCATAGCGTCGAAATACGGCGTAACCGTATCCTCCGCCCGATAGCCCGTATCGATCCGCAAATTCGGCAGCGACGGCAGCGCGAACTCCTCCAAATCCCCCGGCGACGGGAAAAACGTCTGCGGATCCTCCGCGTATATCCTGCACTCAATCGCATGCCCGTTCAGCCGAGCCGCCTCATCCAGCGTCAGCGGCAGACGCGCCGCCGCCCGCAGCTGCTGCTCCACGATGTCCACCCCCGAAACCATCTCGGTAACCCCATGCTCCACCTGCAGCCGCGTATTCGCCTCCAGAAAATACGCGCCGTACTCCGCGTTCACCAGATACTCTATCGTGCCGGCGCCTACATAGCTCGTTTCCCGCGCCGCCCGCACCGACATATCCAGCAGCGATTGCCGCATCTCGCCGTCAAGCCCTGCCGCCGGCGCCTCCTCTATCACCTTTTGATGCCGCCGCTGAACCGAACACTCCCGCTCCCACAAATGCCGAACGTTGCCGCGCGTGTCCGCCAATATCTGCACCTCTATGTGCCGCACATCCTCCAGCAGCCGCTCCAGATACACCCCGTCGCTGCCAAACGCCCGCAGCGCCGTGGAACTCGCCCGCCGTATCGCATCCTCCACCCGCGCCGCGCTTGTAACCTTCTGCATCCCAATGCCGCCGCCCCCGTCCGTCGGCTTGACGATAAGCGGCAGCCCTATGCTCTCCAGCACCCCCCGTATCGCCGCGCTGTCGTCCGGCTGAACCGCCTCGCCAGGCAGCACAGGCACCCCCAGCGACGCCATCTCGATGCGCGCCATCCACTTGTCCGCCATCAGCTCAGCCACGCCCGGCGGCGGCCCCACGAACACCACGTCGCTGCGCGCGCACGCCGCCGCCAGCGCCGGCGACTCCGACAAAAACCCGTACCCCGGATGTATCGCCTCAGCCCCGCTGCGTATCGCTATCGCAACTATCGCCGCCGCGTCAAGATACTCCCCCGCCGGCGTCTGCCGCGCCGGCAGAGCGTATGCCTCGTCCGCCATCTCGGCATGCAGCGGCTTGCCCTCAGCCTCCGAATACACCCCCACCGTCCCTATCCCCAGCGCCCTGCATGTGCGGACGATGCGGCAGGCTATCTCCCCCCTGTTCGCTATCAGAACCTTCGTGAACATAGCCCCCCTCACCCCAGCGTCAGCGTCAGCAGCGTATCATCCTGCGCGATATGCTGACGCGGCCGCGCCAAAATCTCTTTCACCACCCCGCTGTACTCGCACAGAATCTCATTCTCCATCTTCATAGACTCTATCACCGCCAGCAGATCCCCCACCCCAACCTCATCCCCCACCGCCACGCATATATCCACGACTAGCCCCGTTATCGGCGCCTCGATCGCTATCTCGTCCAATCCACTCTCACCTTTCTTTGGAAATCACACGGCAATTATACCGCAAACGCCCTGAACTACGCATTGCCGCCCGCGTGATTGCCCGCGCTATGTTTTAGGGTATATCAAACATAATCGTTTTTGATCATATCCGCCTTCAGTCGCGCCAAGTCAACCGCCCGCTTTGCCTTGCCCGCGTCCTTAGTCCAATTGTCTTTCTTGTTCTGAGCGACAAGCCCCGAAAGCGTCAACCTATGCGACTTCTTTCGGTTGCACGGCGCGCAGAGCATAATCCGATTTGTGATGTCATTAGAGCCGCCGTCAGCGCGAGGCAGGATATGGTCTAGTTCCATAAACTCTTTCTCAAGCTCGCGCCCGCATCCGCCGCACACGCCTTCTTGTGCGTCGTACAGGATGTCCCGCATTTCGGCGTGAGAAAGCTTTTGCCACGCCTCAACTTGGCGTTGCTTTCGCAGCGGCGACTCAAAGGCGGGCGCATCCTCGCCCCCGTCATCGCGCTCCGGCGCATCCTCAGTATAGATTATCGGCGCATTGGGGTTAACGAGCAATTGCCTGCTATCCTCCATCCGCCGCCTTACTATCTCATACGCGCCATCCCACAAATCCATCCCAACCCACTGCCGCCCCAGCCGCTCCGCCGCGATAGGCGTAGTAGCGCACCCGCAGAACGGATCCAGCACCATATCCCCCGGATTGCTAGACGCGCTAATAATCCGCTCATACAGCGCCAGCGGCTTTTGCGTCGGATAGCCCATGCGCTCTTTCGCATGCGCCGCTATCGGATAAATATCCGAAACGAAATCGCTCGCCACCACGCCCTTCTTCTTGGACAGGTAACTCTTCACGCGCGGCTTGCCATTGGAAGTCCAATGAATCAACCCCGCGGCGTCCAAAGCCTCGCACTTCTCAAGCTGATTAAGGCTTTCGTAGTCCCCCGGCAGCAGACCGGCCGCGCTATCAGGAAACAGCCCGCGCGGTGGCGGCGCCCACCCGCGCCCCGGCGGTGGCGATACCCCCTTGAACGGCAGATACGCCTCCTGCGAACCCGCCTTGCCCCCCGTCAAATTCTCTGTGGCGTACTTGCCATGCCTATCCGAGCGCCGATAATTCCTAGCGACATACTCCGCGTCATACGGCATATATTGCTGATTCCAAGTGAACGAACTTGAGCGCGTATAATACAAAATCACGTCGTGATCCGCCGCGAACTTCTTGTTCCCCAGCGACTTTGTGCTTGTGCGTTTCCAGCTCAGCTCATTGCGAAAATTCTCATCCCCGAATATCGTGTCCATAAGCCCTTTAAGGTAATGGCTCGCCGTCGGATCGCAATGCAAGTAGATGCTCCCCGTATCTTTCAGAACCCGCCGCATCTCAATCAGCCTTACCCCCATAAAGCACAAGAACGCCGCCAAGTCCTCCCGACCGCCGACCCTGCGCCGTTCTTTGCCATCGCGCCCCAGCCCGCCGATAACGAAATCTATCAGTTCGTACACGCGCGGCTGGTCGTCCTTGATATTATCCACCCATTCCGGCTGCACATCATCGCGCCAAGTCCACCTATCCTGAAACCTCGCCCCCGCCGCCAGACTCTCCGGCGTCGCATGAAAATCCTTCCCCTTATTAAACGGCGGATCCGTAGCGATAAGATCAACCGTCCCGCTATTCATCCCCCGCAAAAACGCCAGGTTATCGCCCTTGAACAGAGTTCGGTTCTGGAAGTTCTGATTTGCCATTGCGCTTGCGCCCCTTATCTTATGCGTTTCGCGCTACAACTATACCATACAAACAATTGCGCGTTTGCCAAATTTCGCGCGTTTCCCCAAGAGTTTCGTTACCCCAACCCGCTCACCTGACTATCTTGCAACCCCAGCAACCCCCCCATCACTACCCCGTTATGCGCCCCCAACGCCGCCGACGCCCGCCAACCCCCCTTATCCAATCCGGCCATAATTATCGCCTGCCCCGGATACGTCATCCTACCCACCCCCGGCTCATCCAGCTCCACGAAAAACTCCCGCTCCTCCAGATGCGGATCATTAAGCAAATCCACATTCGTATGCGCCGCCCCCGCCGCAACCCCCGCCGCCTGCAGCTCCCGCGCCACCTCTATCGCGTCCCTGCTCTGCGTCCACCCCCCTATCAGCTCATCCAACGCCGCCTCATTAGCCTTGCGCGCCGCCATATCCCCAAAGCGCTCATCATCCGCCAATTCCCGCACCCCCATCACACCGCGCAGCGCCTCCCACTCCGCCTCGCATGTCACCGCGATAGCCACCCACCTGTCATCGCCGCGCGCCCGATATACCCCGTGCGGCGCGAACTCATAGTGGCTATTCCCCGCCCGCGCCGGCTGCCCCCCGTTATGCGCCGCCGCCGCGATGTACTCCCCGATATGGCACACCGGCCCCTCCGCCAGCGCCAAGTCTATGAACTGCCCCTCGCCCGTCTCAGTCCGATGCCGCAGCGCCGTCAATATCGCTGCCACCGCGTTCAATCCCGCCACCGGATCCGGATACGCTATCCCCGATGTCATAGGCATCTCCCCCGCATACCCCATCAGGCTGGGTATCCCCGTTATCGACTCCACCGAAGTGCCATAAGCCGGAAACTCCGCATTCGCCCCCTGCGACCCATAGCCCGACATCGAGCACATAATCACATCCGCCCGCGCCCGCCGCAGCGCCTCATAATCCAACCCAAAATTCCGCATCACATGCGGCCTAAAGCTCTCAATCACAACATCCGACGCCGCCGCCAAATCCAGCAGCGCATCCCTGCCCTCCGCCAAATCAAGCCGCAGCGCGATATGATCCTTATTGCGATTAAGCTTATTATTCGTCCCCATCATCCGATCCTGCGGTATGCGCGGATCCGACACCTTAACCACATGCGCCCCAAAATCCCCAAGTATGCGCGCCGCCAAAGGCCCCGCCCACACCCGCGTCAAATCAATCACCCTAACGCCATCCAACAACCCACGCCCGCCGGATGCGTTGGATACGATAGATGCGTTGCCCTTGCCATTCGCTTGCGCCGCCCTACGCCCTTGCCCGCGTTGCCCGCTTGCGCCCGCCGCGCTACGCATATCCCCGTTGCGTTCACCCGTCCTACGCTCCCCCAACCCCGGCGCCCTCCCAAACACCGGCGGCGTCCCGCTCATCCGAAACGGCGCAGTCGGAAAAGTCAGCGCCCCCCCTTGCGGATGCTCAAACTCCCCGAACAGCCCGCGCTCATTATACTGGCTATCCCGCAGCGTCTCGCCGATGTCAAGCACCGGCGACGCCGGCACCGAATACACCCCCGCCGCCAAATCCACTATCTCTTGCCGCGTCTTATCCTTCACCCAATCAATCAGGATTTCGTCAATCAAATCCGCCGCGTCCCGCAAACTTGGCGCATCGGCGATAGGCGAATCTATCAGCAAATCCTCCCGCCCCATAGCCGCGCACAGATAATCCCACTGATGCGGCGCTGACGCCGAAAATGTGATATGCCCATCCTTGCACGGCAGCGTCGTGATGGGATACCCCCCAATGCGCCTGCCCGCCGCCAGCCGCGCGCCCGCCCGCTTGCGTACTATCCCGTCATATGTATGCGCCACTATCGTGAACTGATGCAGCGCCACCAGCGTCTCCATCTCCGACACCTCCACCAACCGCCCAACGCCGCTTTCATCCCGCGCCCGCAGCGCCATCATAACCCCCGCGTACCCCTTCATCCCCGCCAGCCGCTGCGCCTGATACCCCGGCAGCCCCAGCGGATCCCTATCCGACTCCCCCGACAAATACAAATACCCCCCCAGCGCCAGACTCACAAGCGGCGATGAACGCCAATCGGCATACGGCCCACTCAGCCCAAAAGGCGTAATAGACAGCGCAACAAGCCCCGGATTAACCTCGCGCAACCCCTCAGCGTCAAAGCCCAATTCCCGTCTTGCGCCCGGCTGCCAATCATCTATCACCACATCCGCATCGCCCACAAGCCGCCTCAGCTCCGCCCACCCGTCCGCCGACCTCCAGTCCAGCGCCACGCTCTCTTTCCCCATATTGTCATACAGAAAAAGCGCCCCCGCCTCAGGCGCCGAATACCCCGCCAACTGCGGCTCGGCGCGCCTCGTCCAACTCCCCCCCGGCGGCTCCACCTTCACCACCCTAGCCCCAAAAGCCGCCAGCATCCGCCCGCAAAACGCCCCCGCCACCGACTCGGCAACCTCCACAACGCTTATGTCAGACAGAGGCAAGCTGCTCATACTGCGTTCACTCCACTTCACAGCGGCCGTAATTCGCGCAGGCTTTGGAACGGTGAGCGCGTTAGAAGATAATTCGGTTCGCCATAAACCACGCTGCCCAAGCGCCTATGGCGACAAGCCAAGACGCCGAGTAGCGCATCTGCTTGAATGAGGCGTAATCATTGCGATTATCCCCAATGGGCAAAACAAACCGCAAACCGCGGCAAGCCCGCGCCTGTTTTTCCTCATCGCAACGCCCATTGAACCTGTTGCTTGCGCGGAACGTTGCCTAGGCGTCGGCCCCGGCTACTCTCTTGCCCGCCTCAGCTCCGATCCCTATTGCGCCGGTCCGCCAGCGTCCAAGCCCCGCCAATCACCAGCGACGCCAGCACTAGCTTCACCAAATCCCCCGGTATGAACGGATACACCGCCCCCGAGAACAACTCCCCCTGCGCCGGCCACCCGAAATTCCCCACCGACAGCCACGCCAGCGCCGGAACATACACCCACAAGTTCCCCAGCATCATCGGCCACAGGCTCTTGGAATGAGTCCACCCCCGCTGCGACATAAACCCGATTATCGGCACAGCCGTGATAAACCCAATCAGATACCCCCCCGTAACCCCCGTCACAGCCCCCCAGCCGCGCGCCAAATCCCACGACAGCTCGCTATTGGCGAACATAGGCGCCCCCAACATCCCCAGCGCATAGTACCCCACTATCGCAGCCAGCCCCCACCTTAGCCCCAGAAACCCGCCCATAACCAGCACCCCGGCGGTCTGGAACGTAATCGGCACCGGATTATCCGGCAAATAAAACCTAAGCTGCCCGCACAGCGCCAACAGCGCCACCATCCCCACCGCCAGCGCCGCCCGCTTGCCCGTAGTCAGCCCCGGAAACAGCGCATCCATCAGCGCCGCATTCCGCCCCCCAACCAGCGCCCCCCCTGTTTCGCGCGCGCCCGATGTGGTCGCCCCTGTTGTCATTTGCATTTGAACCTGCCCCTTAATTGCAACTGCGAATTGCGCCCCATCGCGCAACAAAACCAGCGCCCCAATCGCCGCCGAATGGCGGCCCTGCCAAAGCGCCGCCAAGATACTACCAACGCCGCCCCCAAGTGTCAAGAACCGCAGCCAAGAACGGCGGCATTTCCCTCAGGCGATCGAGCATATCCACCCCTACATACGCTTGGACAGCCTTGCCGCAGCAACCTGCTTAATCAGATGGAGAACGACTTGCCAAACTACCAAAACCGGCCAAAAAGAAACGCTACCTACGGGCTGGGCGAGGATGCGCTCATATGAAAAGCGTGGCAAAATACAAGTTGGCGGCAGGCCGCTGACGGCAAGGAAATGCGCGAGTACATTGTTTGATAACAAAGTAGCGCCCCCGCTTGCCCTTGACAACAGGCACAAAATCGCGTCGAAAAGCGCGCAAGAACCATTGAACGAACCCCGTTTGTGCATTACGCTATATGTATGAGATTGCACAACGGGATGGCGTCGTTACGGGCGACTCTCAGGCGCGTCTGTATTATGACGACATGGTAGGACAGAAGTGGATGCGCCAACCGCGGATGATTTAGGCGCAATGAGTAAATCAGACATCCTGATAGGAGGTGAGGTAATGGACCTGGGATCCCTAGGAATACTAGCAGGAAAGCTACTTGCCTCCGTAAAACGCCCTATCCTTAACATTCTAAGCACAAGTCTGTTGCCATGGCAGGCTAGAAAAAGGGCGGAGGCGGCAGCAATAGAGTCAGAAAGTTGTGCGCTTCAGTTAAATAACCTTGCAGACACCCATGCGAAAGCGCTTATTACAATCACCGACGCTATCTCAGAGGCGTCTAGCCGCTTGCCGGAAGGAGCATGCGTGAAGGCCGGGATAAATATAAATGACACTTTACGAGTGAGTGCCCATATGAAGAAGGAGAATGATTCATTCACATGGGGTCTTATCTCTGGTTGGAACTTAATGAGCCTTCCCAGTGAGATAGCGGACAACAGCATCGACGCAATCTTCACGCCTGACATAAAAGTTCGGACAGTGTACGCTTACGATCCGGCCATACCTGGCGGGTGGCAAGTGGCGGTTCGTGAAGAACTTAACGAACCATGGCAAGGAGATTTAACCCATCTAACAGCGTATAGAGGCTATTGGGTGCTATGCGACGCAAAGGATCAGAAAGTGCGCTTTCCAGGCAAATAGCCAACATTCACATCAAACCGGCAAGCCCACTCGCAACCTTGGCTATGCGCCATCAACCTCTTTCCGCTCCCGCCACTACAAGCGTGCCAATCGCCTCAATATCCTTTTCCTGTATCGCTTCATCAAGAGGCGTGTGTCCCTGGTTATTCTTCACCCTAATATCTGCGCCAGCAGATATTAGGGCATTAAGCACTTCAATGTTTCCTGCACGTGCCGCCCGGTGGAGAGGCCTGTCGCCAAAGTCAGTTCTTGCGTCCACATCTGCCCCGGCTACGATAAGTATTGGGACTATATCAAAATGCCCATTATTTATCGCCAGATATAGTAGAGTGCGACCAAAATCATCGGCTACATTGACATCTGCGCCGGCTGATATGAGTGCGTGAACTATTTCAAGGTGTCCAGCTGTAACCGCAGGATACAATGGCGTGAGACCATCAATTGCCTTTGCATCAGCATCCGCGCCAGTTGATATAAGCATACGGACTATTTCGATTTGCCCTTTGGATGCCGCCCAGCTTAGCGGTGTGTCGCCATACTTATTGGGTATATTGACATTCGCATTGGCTGATATGAGCAGACGAACTATTTCAATTTGCCCTTCGGATGCCGCCCAATGTAACGGTGTTTCGCCTGTTTTATCCCTTGCATTGACGTCCGCGCCATCCGAAATGAGTATTCGAACCATCTCGAGCTGCCCATTCTTCACCGCATTGTGAAGTTGCGTCATTCCATCTTCATCGACTGCGTCAACGCTTGTTGAGTATTGCCTTTCGGACGTAGATCCCGGTTCAGGCTTATACCTAGGTTGCGCTTGCGCCCGTTCCTGCTGATAGCCGCGTTGCCTATCATACTCAGCGCGCTTATCCGGATCGCGCAGAACATCATACGCGCTATTAAGGCTCGCCATCATAGCGTTGGCATCGGCGGCCTTGTTCACATCGGGATGATACATCCGAGCCAGCCGGCGGTAAGCGGCGTTTATAACTTCAGGCTCAGCCAAGTGGTGAACCTGCAACACCGCATACAGATCGGGTATGTCCTGCACTTGCGCCGCCGCCGCCTGCCTGAGCTCCTCCTGCTCCTCACACTCCCGATGGCTACTTCTGAGAAAGCCCGCGTCATTGCCGCAATATCTGCATTTGCCCATTAGTCCCTCCGAGCGCGTTGCCGCCGCCCGCTATCCGCAGTTGCGGCGCAACTCCCCAAACCCTCAAAACCGGCTAAACAGAAACGCTACCGCCAAGAATACCAGAGCAGAGCGGCAGGATGGCAACCCAGCCAAGATCCTCCCGCCGCTACACTCCCCCTACCCCTTCCTCCCCACCGCCCGACACCCCGCCGTCGCGCAAAACGCCCCAGGCACGGCCGCCCACTCCCGCAGCTCCCCCGCCATCGCGTCCAACTCCGCGCGATCCACCCACCCCTCCGCGATCGCCCTGTCAAACAGCGGCAAATTCTCTATCCACTCAGCCCATCCCGCCGCCAGCCCATTCGGCGCCTCAGCCGTCGCCAAGGCGTTGCTGTACGCCCCAAACAGATCCACCACCGTCAGCCCCGCCTCGCTCAGCATGCTCCCCACATGCCGCCCGCTGTTCATAGACCCGCCCTGCAACTGAAACCCGCGCTCAAACAGCTCGAAGAACCGCTCCAGCGCCTCGCACGGCGGCGACACCAGCGGATCGCTCCAATCCGTCCGCGTTATCCCCACTATCCCGCCCGGCTTAACCACCCGCCGCAACTCCCGCATCGCCGCCACCGGCTCGCTCAAATGCTCCGTCACCGCCACCGAAATCGCCGCGTCAAAAGTGTCATCCGGAAACGGCAAATCCAGGATGTTCCCCACCTGAAAGCTCAGGTTGGGCAAATTCGCCCCCTCCGCCAGCTCAGCCGCCCTCGCCACCATCCCCGGCTCCAGATCGCACCCGACAACCTCCCCCGGCGCCGCTATCCGCGCCAAATCCTGCGTGATAGTCCCCGGCCCGCACCCGCAATCCAACACCTTCATCCCCGGCTTCAGATGCTCCAAAAAGAACCCCACCGTGCTCTCCGCCCCGCGCTGCGCGTACTGATTCTGTATCACATCAACGTCATAGCCGTAAAACGGCCTATCGCTGTGCATCGGCATAGACGCATCGTTTGTGTCCGACATTGTCACCTCGCTTTGCTAATTCGGCGCTCCGAATAACCTGTTTCGTATCGCATCGCCCTTGCGCCAGCGGCTAGATTTGGCGCAGCCGCTGCCCTTGCCACGCCCGCCTATATCTGACTATACCCGCTCCCTTCACGGCCCTCGGCCGTCCCAGTCCCCCGAGCCTCCTCGATCCACCCGTACTCCTTCAATATCTGCTGACTATAAGTCACCCGCCCCGTCACATCATCCAGCGGCTCCGACGCCAGCAGCAGCGCCGCCTTCGCCATCAGCTCCGGATGCTCCCCCCGCGGATCGTCTATCCCGCTCACAAGATTGTGAAACACCGTCCCCGGCGTCGGCACAACCAGCGACGGCGACACCGCGCTCACCGCTATCCCGTACTGATACACCTCTTGCGCCAACCCCTGCGTGAACCGCTCCAGCGCCGCCTTCTCAGCCCCGTAGCATGTCCCCCCGCTATTCGCCGGCGCGTCCGGATACGGCCCGCGCCCCGGCCCTATCGCCGCCCCCGACGATATGTTCACGATGCTGCCGCCCCCGCTCGCCATCATATCCTCCAAAACCAACTGGCTCAGGATAAACGGCGCGTGAAAATTCACCGCCCAAGACCGCATCCACCTGTTCAGCGCATAATCTTTCACCGGAATGAAATAGGTCAGCGCCGCGTTGTTCACCAGCACATCCACCGGCCCATACGTATCCCGCGCCGCCTGCACCAGCGCCTCGCAATCCTCCGGCAGCGATATATTCGCCGCCGCCGCCGTAGCCTCGCCGCCCGCCTCGCGGATCTCAGCGATTGTCGTATTCAGCGACCCCTCCAGCGGATGGCTGCCCTCCTCCACCGTCCGTGCCGCGCACACCACCTTCCCGCCCTCCGCCGCGAACAATACCGCGATGTCCTTCCCAATCCCCCGACTAGCCCCCGTCACAATCACCACCTTGCCGTCAAGCCTTCCCATCAATATCCCTCCCGTATCTGCATAGTTCGTTATTCGTTAACAGCCCGCCGCCGCGCCGCGAGCATTGCGTATTCGGTATTCGGCGCGCCCTACACCCCCAACTTCATAGCCAGGTCATTGAAATCGCTGGCATACACATCCAGCCAATCCTCATTCGTAGCATCCACCTCCACATCCGGCCCATGCTCCCCCGGACGCGGCACAAACGCCGTCCTCAGCCCCGCGTCCCTCGCCGACTTCAGATCGAACTTATGCGCCGCCACCATCATCACCTCGTCATGCGGCAGCCCCAGCAGATCCGCCGCCCCCTGATACACCTTCGGATCCCGCTTATACCGCTTGAACAGCTCCGCCGACAGGATGCAATCCCAAGGCAGCCCGCCCCACTTCGCCATATTCGTCAGCAGCGCCACATTCCCATTGGACAGCGTGGCTATCACATACCCCCGCTTCAGCCTAGTCAGACCCGCCGCCGAATCCGGCCACGGATCCAGCCGATGCCACGCCTTATTGAACTCCGCCGTCTCCTCCTCGCTCAGCCCCTCAATCCCGAACTCCCCCAGCAGCTCATCCAGGATCAACCGATGCAGCGCATCGATATTCGTCCACCCCAGCTCCCCGCTCCTGACCCGCTCCATAGACGGCCCATACCCGCCCCGCCACCTATCCGCGAACCGCGCCCAATCCACCCCCTCCAACCCATCCTTCGCCTTCGCCAGCCGCTCCCCCTCCCTAACAATGCTGCTGCGCCAATCCACCACCGTCCCGAACACATCAAAAGTCAGCGCCTTCACCCGCGAAACATCCATAACCGGAACCTCCCCTTCAAAAGTTTATCCAAAGCCCGAACTTGCCCGTAACACATTGCCACCCGAATGTTACGGCTACACCGCTATCCCTGTCAAACGCCCCCCAATTTCAAAATCACCCTTGACACCCGTCCTACATCCCCGCTATTCTTATATCAGAACAAATTATCAGCACCCCACCCAAAAGTTTTTGCTACTTTTTTCCAAAAAAGTAGAGCCCCGGCGGCGGGGAGACTTGGAGGCAACCAACATGACAACCGCAACCGCAACCCGCGAACCCACAACGCGGTCAGAGGCGCTATCCGAGCAAGAACTCGTCCGCCTCAAAATCGCCCGCCGCGTCAACCAACGCACCAACGACTGCGACGAACTCATAGACTTCATGCTAGACACCGTCCGCGGCGAATACCCCGACGCCAAGCACCACCACCGCCAAAACGCCGCCCGCGACCTCGCCATTATGGGCGGCAGCCTACCCCAAGACACCCCCGGATCCCCCGCCCGCGTCGTCCGCGAAGAAGACATGCCCAAGCCCAAAGCGCCCAAAGTCACACTCAAGCAAATCATCAACAAGCCCATCGGCGCGTACATCCGCGAAAAAACCGACGACTGCGCCGACCTAATAGACGAATACTACAACATCCTATTCCCGCGCCCGGTATTCGAAAGCGCCAACCCCGACGAGCTCAAATACCAAAAAGCCACCCGCATCCGCTCCCATCACAAAGTAGCCGCGCTCAGAGAAATGATGAAACGCAGCATCGGCAGCCGCAACCCCTACGCATACGCGCAAACCTCCGCTATGGAAGAAAAAATGCTCAACAGCAAGCTGGGAACCGGAATGCGCCTGGCGATGGACAAAGGCATGGGCTACGCGCGCTACATGTTCGAAATCCTAGAAAACGACAAAACCGACCGCTACGGCGCCATCATAACCGACCCATTCACCCAGAGCCACCGCCTCATCGCCCTCAACGAACTCTGCCGCATAGGCGCCGACATCCCCTGGGAACACATAACCCCCGAGTCCATAGACGCCTTCTTCCGCGACCTCCACGCCAAAGAGCGCCGCCACGCGGAACGCCTCCTAGCCCAGCGCCAACAATCCGCCAACGCCGACCTCACCCCAGAGCAAAAAGCCGAAGTCCTAACCGTCTTCGAAGAAATGCAGCGCCAATCCGACGCCAACGACCGCAAAGCCGCCAAAAAAGCCAAGAAAGCCGAAAAGAAAGCCAACGCCGACAAGAACGCATCCAACAACAACAACGCCGATGAGAACGCCAACAAACCCGACAACAAAGATACCACTAAGGACGTCAGCCCCGACACTGACGCGCCCCCTAGCGTCCCCGACACCCCCACAACCCGCGGCGAAACCGCCGTCGCCAACGCCCTAGCCCGCCACCCCGAAGTCGACCTAGACGTCGCCCTTGAAAACCACCACGCCACCGCCGGCATCCCCAAACAAAACCTAACCCACGAACAAATCTACGACGCCATCACAGCCGAGGCAAACTTCCAAAAACGCCAAGCCATAATCCAAAGCCGGCTACACCCCGAAAACCCCGACGCCCCTGGCGACTCCAGTGACCCTAATGCCCGCAGCCCTTAGATCGGAGGCGCAAGCCACCCCCAAAAGTTCTTTGCTACTTTTTCCCAAAAGTAGGGCGGCCCCTTGCCCCCACGCACCTAAACAACCTTGGCAGGACGTGGATGCGGAGTAGCGGTATAACCCCCTTGCGCCCTACCCACCTAGCGCCACCGCCTCCCCAACCCCCAGCCGCCGCAGCGCCCGCTCGTCCACCTCCACCCCAAGCCCCGGCCCCGTCGGCACGGCCACAAACCCGTCCCGCTGCTCAAACGGCGCCGCCGTCAGCCCCTGCCGTATCCCGCTCGGCGTCCGGTCGAACTCCATCACCGGCTCCTGCTCATACGGACGCGGCTCAAACGCCGTCGGGCATGGCGGAATAGTCGCCGCCACATGCAAGCTCGCCGCTATCATAATAGGAGAGCCCCAAACATGCGGATTAACCTGAACCCCCATCGCGTTGGCGGTCATAGCGATGTTTCGCATCTCTGTGATGCCGCCCGCGTTCACCACATCCGGCTGCGCGATGTCATACGCCCGCCGCGCCAGAAAATCGGCGAACTCATGCCGCGTCCGCAAATTCTCGCCCCCCGCTATCGGCATATCAACCGCCGCCTTCACCCGCAAATACCCCTCTATATCCTTCGCCCCCACCGGCTCCTCAAACCAGGTGATGTCCAGCGGCGCGATGCGCTGCGCCAGCCGTATCGCCGCCGCCGCGCTGTACGCCTGATTCGCGTCCACCATCAGCCGAACATCATCCCCGATAACCTTGCGGAGCGCCGCGACCCGCCGCGCATCCTCGTCTATCGGCAGCCCGCCCACCTTCGTCTTCATGCCCTTGTAGCCCATCTCCACATATCCCGCCGCCTCATCCAGCAGCCGCGTGGGAAACTCCCCCTTCGTGTAATACAGCCCCGTCGCGTACACCGCCACCTTGTCCCTGACGCGCCCGCCCAGCAGATCCGCTACCGACTGCCCCGCCGCCTTGCCCGCGATGTCCCACAGCGCGATGTCCACCGCGCTCATCGCGCTCCCCGCGAACCCGCCCGCGTTATTCCCGTTATACACCCGCGCCAGCATCCCCTGCCACAGCGCATTGCGGTTCAACGGATCCGCCCCGATAAGAACATCCCCGAAATGCTGCTTGATGAACCCGCCGCCCTCGCCCGCGTATCCCTCGCCCCAGCCGACTATCCCCTCATCCGTCTCAACCTTCACCACATCGGTGACGCGCGCCTCAATCCACCCGTTAGACCAGCCAAACGGCCGCTCCAGCGGCGCCTTCAGATTGAACCCCTCTATATTCGTGATACGCATCTCAGCCTCCTGCAATCGGGTAGCCGAAAGTCTAGCGATGCCCGCCCGCGCTGTCAAACGCGCCCGCCGCTTGACCATCCCCGCCCAAAACTAGCGCCGCCCGCCCGCTTTGCGATAAACTATAACAAGATGACAAGCGCAACAAACCCGCGCATCAGCATCACATTCACGGCATATCCACATATTCACACAGAACAGAGAGGTATCAGACTTATGGCAAAATACGCGCGCTACGAACATAACGGCGCGGTCTCTTACGGCGTGGTAGAGGGCGACAGCGTGAACGCGATAAGCGCCGCGCCCTACGAGCCGCACGAACTCACCGGCGAATCCGCGCCGCTGTCCGCCGTCAAGCTGCTCGCCCCCGTGACGCCCGGCAAAATAATCGCCATTGGCAGAAACTACGTCAGCCACCTAGTTCACTCCGCCTCCCTAGTCGGCGGCGACATTGACCTGCCCAAAGTGCCGGAGCCCTTCTACAAGACCCCCACCTCTGTCATAGGTCCCCACGACCCCATCATCATCCCCCGCGAGGCGATAGACGAGGGCGTCGTGGTGGAAGAAGAGGCCGAGCTCACCCTGGTAATCGGCAAGCGCTGCCGCCGCGCCACCCAGGACAACGCTATGGACTACGTGCTGGGCGTAACCTGCGGCAACGACGTCAGCGCCCGCGACTGGCAGCGCGCCGACCTATCATGGTGGCGCGCCAAATCCAGCGACACATTCAGCCCCATAGGCCCCTGCATAGCCACCGGCCTTGACGCCGACAACCTGCTGCTCACCGGCCGCATCAACGGCGAAATCATCCAGCAATCCAACACCGACGACCTAGCCCACAACTGCCGCCGCATCATAGAATTCGTCAGCAGCGTGGTAACCCTAGACCCCGGCGACATCATAATGACCGGCACCCCCGGCGAACCCGGCCAAATCAAAGCCGGCGACACCGTCCAAGTCGAACTAGAGGGCGTCGGCGTCCTAACCAACCCCGTAATATCCGAAAAATAGGCAACGTGGACAACTGAGCGTCGGCCGCGCCCAATCGCCGACGCTCACCGATCCGCCCCGCTATCGGCTGGCGGATTCACGATCTTATGATTGACGTGGCAGTTATATCCTGCTAACGTATATTCGGGCTGGGAAGACCACATAAGGCCTATCGGTTTCGCAGGGGTTCGGCCCCTACCCGGCCACATAATAGGTAAGGCGGTTTCTGCCACATATAGGTAATGTATCTACTCTATTCGGACGAATCAGCGATTCAAAGCAACGCCCGCCAATTAACCGGCGGGTGTTGCTTTGCGCGAAAGTGGCGTCAGGCGCGTAGCCACATGTCCCTAATTCATAAACAACCCCCCGCTCACATTGATAGCCTGCCCCGTGATGTTGCGCGCGTAATCCGACGCCAGAAACGCCGCCAGGTTGCCGATGTCTTCCGGCGTCTGCTCCCGGCCCAGCGGCGTCTGACGCAGCACCGCCTCCTCAAACAACTCCCGCTGCGTCTTGCCCTCAGGATTTGGCGTCATAGCCCCTCGCGCCGTGATGCGCTCCCACATCGGCGTCCACAGCAAGCCGGGGCAAATCGCGTTCACATTGATGTTGTGCCGCGCCAGCGCAAACGCCTGCGACTGCGTCAGGCTTATCGCGCCCGCCTTGGACACGCTGTACGGCGGATTGCGCTCCGAACCCTGACGCCCCGCTATGGACGCTATGTTGATTATCTTGCCCGAACCGCGCTCCCGCATATGCGGCGTCAGCGCCTCGCTCACCCGCGCTATCCCCTTCACATTCACCTCATAGATGAAATCCCAGTCCTCTTCATTGGGCGTCTCGCGCTCCTCCCAGCCCGCCGCGCCGATAACCCCCGCGTTGTTCACCAGAATGTCTATGCCCCCGAACTCCGCTATCGCCCGCTCGCGCATAGCGGCTACCGACAGGTCGTCGGTCACATCCAGCGCCAGCCCGATTGCCCGCCTGCCCAGCGCCTCAACCTCCGCCGCGACCGCCAGCGCGTTGTCAACGATGATGTCCGCCACCGCTACGTCCGCGCCGTTGCGCGCCAGCGCCAGCGATATGCCGCGCCCTATCCCGCGCCCGCCTCCGGTCACTATCGCCGTCTTGCCCGTAACATCCATTTGCCTAGCCTCCGCTGCTATGCTAATAACCCGCTATCCCGCGTTGATACATCCCGCGTTGATAAGCGATACACTACCATAGGCGGCGGCGCTGTCAATACGACCAATACGCTCAATGCGATCCAATGCGCCGCTATTCGCGCCCGAATTGCGCTTGAACTCATCCGCGCATCTTGAAAGTATGTTATAGTGGTATAACAGCAGGATGGTGATATGAGAATAGGCGAGTTCGAAATAAGAGAGCCGGTTCCTGAGCTGAGGAATGTGCGCGCGATAGCGATGTTGCGCCCATGGGTGGACGTCGGCCGCGTAGGAACCCTAGTGCTTAACCGCTTGGAGCGCTATATGCGGGCGCGAGAGCTCGGCAGGCTTGCCAAGCCGGGAATGTTCTTCGACTTCACGCGCTATCGCCCGCGGATGCGTACCGTGCAGGGCAAGCGCGTGTTCACCACGCCCAACACCATAATTCACTACGCGCGCGCCGCCGAACACGACTACCTGTTCCTGCACATCCGCGAACCCCACGCCTTGGGCGAGGACTACACCGACGCCATAGTTCAAGTGCTGCAACACTTCCGCGTGTCCGAATACTGCCGTATCGGTGGGATGTACGACGCCGTGCCGCACACTCGCCCCGTGCTAATCACCGGCAGCCTCACGCCCGCCCAAGAAGAGCGCGCTCACGGGCTTATCTCGCCGCGCGGCAGCACATACCAAGGCCCCACAAGCATCGTGAACCTCGTCCACGAATCGCTAATCCAGGCAAAAACGCCCTCAGTCAGCCTTATGGCGCATCTGCCCCAATATGTGCAGTTGGACGAAGACCATATGGGCGCCGCCCGCCTTATGAGCGTCTTGTGCGCTATGTACGACCTGCCCGACACGCTCGTCGATCCCTCGCGCGGCGAGCAGCAGTACAACGAAATCAACCGCGCCGTGCGGAACAACTCCGAAATCCGCGCCCTCATAGAGCAGCTGGAAACCTACTACGACCGCACCCACGCCATCCCCGAAGAAGAGCCCATCAACCTCTCCCCCGGCGTGGCGCAATTCCTGCACGAAGTAGGCGAGCGCCTAGACGTCCCCGCCGACGACAGCGAAGAGGATGAAGACGATTACGACGACGATGATGACGACTACGATGACGATCTGGACGACGACCTAGCCGTCAGATGACCGCGCGATTAAGCCGCATAACAAAATTGCCGCTATGGAAAAACTCCAGCAAGCCGACAAGTTCCCGCCCCTAACGCTAAACCTAATTAGCGGCGATACCCTGCGGCTGCCCGACGAAATGCCCTCGCGCTACCTTGCCGTCCTGTTCTATCGCGGCCACTGGTGACCCTATTGTGTTCGGCAGTTAGCCGAATGGCAAGCCGCAAGCGAAGAGCTGGCGGCGCTCGGATGCTCCGTCATAGCCGCCGTATCCGACGACCTTGAGCATGCCCAAAAGATGCAAGAGCAATCCGGCGCTCAGTTCCCCATCGCATACGGCATCACCCAGGCGGACGCCGAAACAATCGGCGCCTGGTGGTCAGACGACCGCGGCGGATTCATACAGCCCGCCGAATTCATCCTAGGGCGCGGCGGCGTTGTGCTAGGCTCGCTCTACGCCTCCGGCCCCGTCGGCAGAATGAGCGCAAGCGAGGCGCTCTATATGATAACCCGCCGCGAAAGCCGCCGCCGTTAGCATGGCGCAACCCAGTGTTCACGCCAACAACGCGGCGAAAGCGGTTGCCCACTCTCATCGCGCCCCTATGCGCCATAATCGCCCTTGCCATCATCTTGCCGGCTTGCCGGCTGCCCGTTGCCCCCGTTACTCCCACGCCGCCATCACCCACGCCGACCGCCGCCATCACAACCGCATCCGATACCGCCGACCTTGCGGCGTACTGCCACTCCCTCCGCGACAGCAGCGACCCGTTCTTTGGCACTCAGCAGCGCCAACGCCTGCTCGCCGAACTAGACAATCCCGCCTACGCCACCCACTCGTGGCGCATCGGCATAACGCGCGAGCTTGCCCGCGACCACCTGCGCTTTGGCGAAACCGCCGCCGCCATACGCCTGCTATCAGACGCGCTCGCCGCCGAACTGAACTCGCCCTCATCCCAAGCCGGCCGCGAGGCCGACCTGTTGCAAGACCTAGCCGTCGCCCACCTGAAAGACGGCGAGCTGCGAAACTGCGTCAGCCCCGAAGGCCGGCTCATCTGCGCCCTGCCCCTGGCCCCAGCCCTATCCCACGCCGACAAGCGCGGCTCAGCCGCCGCTATCACGCGCCTAACCCGCCTGTTAGAGCTGGAGCCGCACAACCTCCGCGCCCTCTGGCTGCTAAACATAGCCCATATGACGCTTGGAACATACCCCCAATCCGTCCCGCCGCGCTACCGCGTGCCAAAATCCGCGCTATCCCCAACCTACGAGCGCGGCAAGCCCATCCGCCGGTTCGACGAGATAGCCCCATACGCCGGCCTATACGCCGTCAGCGCCGCGGGCGGCAGCATAATAGAGGACTTCGACAACGACGGGCTGCCCGATATTATGACTTCAACATGGCATCCCTGCCAGCCAATCGCCTACTACCGCAACGAGGGCAACGGCAGGTTCGCCGACTACACCGCCCGCGCCGGATTGGACGGGCAGCTTGGCGGCTTGAACATCGTCCAGACCGACTACAACAACGACGGCTTGGCGGACGCGCTGATAATGCGCGGCGGCTGGATGCGCGCGCGCGGGCAGATGCGAATGTCCCTGCTCCGAAACAACGGCGACAACACATTCACCGACGTCACCCACGCCGTCGGCCTAGCCCTGCCCGCCTATCCCAGCCAGAGCGCGGCGTGGGCGGACTACGACAACGACGGCGATCTTGACCTATACTCTTGCAGCGAAACCATGACCGAGGCGGGCGTAGAGGCGGGCGCGCCCGTGTTCCCCAGCCGCCTGTTTCGCAACCACAACGGCGCGTTCACCGACGTAGCGCAGCAAGCGGGCGTAACCAATATGCGCTTCTGCAAAGGCAGCGCTTGGGGCGACTACGACAACGACGGCGATCCCGACCTATATGTATCCAACTTCGGCGAACCCAACCGGCTCTACCGCAACGACGGCGGCGTCTTCACCGACGTAGCGCCCACCCTTGGCGTAGCCGACCCGCTAGACAGCTTCGCCACGTGGTTCTGGGACTACAACAACGACGGCTGGCCAGACCTATTCGTAGCGGGCTACGGCGCTGATATTGGCGATGTGGCGGCGGACTACCTCGCGCTGCCCAACAACGGCGCAACCCCGCGCCTCTACCGCAACGACGGCGCTGGCAAATTCCAGGATGTCACTCAGCAAGCCGGCCTAAGCAAGGTTCACCTGGCAATGGGCGCGAATTTCGGCGATCTGGACAACGACGGCTACCTAGACTTCTACCTTGGCACGGGCTACCCGTCATACGACGCGCTCGCGCCCAACATAATGTACAGAAACGACGGCAATGGGCGCTTTCAGGATGTCACATTCGCGGGCGGGTTCGGGCATCTGCAAAAGGGGCATGGCATATCTTTCGGGGACTTGGACAACGACGGCGACCAGGACATATTCGCGCAGGTGGGCGGGTTCTATCCCGGCGACGGGTTCGTGAACGCGCTCTACCGCAACCCCGGCAACGCCAATCGCTGGCTGACCGTCAGACTGGTCGGCGCATCATCCAACCGCGCCGCGATAGGCGCTCGCGTCAAGGTCACCGTGGCTACCGCGGATGGCGAGCGCAGCATCCACGTGGCAGTCGGCAGCGGCGGCAGTTTCGGCGCGTCCACCCTCGCGCAAGAGATTGGCTTGGGGCAAGCCCAGCGCATCATCGCGCTGGAGATATATTGGCCCGCCTCAGGCATACGCCAGCGGTTCACCGATGCGCCGCTGGACAGCCACATAGTCATACGGGAGGGCGCAGACGAATACGAAACGCGCGAACTTGCGCCCGTGCCGCTTGGGGCGTTGCCGTGATGCCGCTTGCTCAGGGTGCCGCGGCGTCGGATGTGGGATCCGCGGCCGGCCTATTGCCGCGCGAGCGGCGAGCCTGCCATATGTTGACCGCCAAGAACAGCGCGCCGCCCACAACGATTACGCTCAGCAGCGTGATTGAGCGATCCACAAGCGCCACCGCCACCGCGTCTTGCCGCCCCAATGTGAGCAACAGCAAGCCGATGATGCCCGGCTCCACCACGCCCACGCCGCCGGGAATGGGCGCGGTGCTGAGTATCGCGGCGCACAGCGCGGTTATCGCTATCAGCGCAAGCGGCGCGCTCATCCCAAGCGCCTCTACTACAAGCGCCATCCGCGCAATCTCCAGTAGCCAGCCGATTACGCCCGCAAGCGTGAGGGCGGGTATCTGTTTCATGCTGCCAATCGCGCCGCTGTGGAAACGATTGTACTCCGCCTCGATGCGGCTGGGCAGAAAGCGGGCTACGCGCGCGCCCCAAAGCCGCATAAGCAGCAGCACGCAGAGCGCCGCTATCACAAGCGCGATTGTTATCCACACCACCGCCAGCACAACCGACGCTACGCCGTCCGCCAAAACCGTAAGCGCAATCGCGCTGACCAGCAGAATGATCAGCACCGCCAGTATGTCCAGCATACGCTCGGCAAGCACAACGCCGAGGCTCCAAGAGAAACTGCCCCCGCTATGCCGCGCGAACAGGTAGGCGCGATAGCCGTCGCCCAGCCTAAGCCAGGTAATGGAGTTGACGAACCATCCGGTTATGATGTATATCGCGGAACTAAGCGCGGAGGGCAGGCGCGCGTTAGGCAACCTGTCCAGCTCGCCGGTGTTTCGCGCCAGCATGCGCCACCGCTGCCCGCGCACGCTGAAAGACAGGTAGTATGACACGAGAGCCAGCGCGTACAGCCACGGGTTGATGTGGCGGATGCTTGCCAGGGTGGAGCGCCAGTCGGCGTCAAAGCGCGTGGCTAGGAAGTACAGAAACGCGGCGAGGACGGCGAACAGCAAGAGCGTGGGTAAAGAGAACAGGCGGCGTTTGGGCAGCGCGGGCGCGCTGCGCTCCGCCGCGGGCGTTTGCGTTTGCGGGCGTGAGGGATTCATAGTCTTATCAGCGGGCGTTTAGCGGGGATGCCGGGGCGGCGGGGGTATTTTGCCGGAGTATGCCGCGTCTTTTCCAACACAACCAGCGCTCTGTCGTCGTTCAAGCCGGGAATATGGACGGGCTTGACCTCGCGCAGCGCGCCGCCCAGCGTCTCAATAGCGCGATGCGCTCGATCCAGTTCGGCGCGGATGTCCCCTTTCTTGTGCAGCGCAACCAGGCCGCCGACGCGCGCGAATGGCAGCGTCAGCTCGGCGAGCGTTGCGGTGTCCGCTACCGCGCGCGCAAGCGTGACGTCAAACCGCTCGCGCAAATCGGGTGCGTGAGCCAACGTTTCGGCTCTGCCGTTAAGAACCGCTGTGTCTTGCAAGCCCAGCTCGGCGCATATGTGCGTTAGAAACGCAACCTTCTTAGCGGTTGCCTCCACCAGCGTAACGCGCATAGACGGGTATGCCAGCTTGAGCGGGATGCCGGGAAATCCCGCGCCGCTGCCGACGTCAATTATCGCGCCGGAGCGCAGCGTGTCCACGGGCAGGACTGCCGCCGCCGATAGCGAATCCAGGAAGTGGCGCGTCCGCGCGGCCTCCCAGCCGGCAATGGCGGTGAGGTTCGCGCGGCGGTTCCAGCGCACAAGCTCGGCGTGGTAGCGCGCGAATTGGCGGGCGGCTGCGTCGGATAGGCACACGCCAAGCGATCGCGCGTCGTCTATCAGGCTTGCCGTCGGGACGTCGCAGGCGGCGTCCGCGGGCGCGGATGCGGCATGGGCGGGCGGGCTTGCGGTAGCGGAGTTCATAGGCATTAAGGGATTATAGCGCCAACCCGCGTTAGAGGGCAGGTTTTTAGCGTTCATAAACGCGGCGTTTCTATCCAATAAGAGCCATAAGAAAACGCTGTTTGTGTCAGAAAGGCGTTGCCCTTGCGCCCGCGCGAATATAGAATAGGCGCAGGAGGTTTCGCTATGGCTACTCAGGTTGCGAAACGGTTGCTCACCATAGACGAATACTATCGCATGGCGGACGCCGGTGTCATCGGCAGGGATGAGCGCGTGGAACTCATACGGGGAGAAATTGTGCAAATGTCGCCAATAGGCAGCATCCACGCATCAGTCGTTGACAGCATGTCGCAGCTATTCTTTGATAGCGTAGCGGGCAACGCAATAGTGAGAGTGCAGAGCCCAATAAGGCTTGAGGCGCAAATATCTGAGCCCGAACCTGACATATCGCTGCTGCGGCACAGACAAGACCGCTACAGGACGGCGCATCCCACGCCCGAAGACATCTTGCTCGTGGTAGAGGTATCGGACAGCAGTCGCGCCTACGACCGCGGCGTCAAGCTGCCGCTCTACGCCGAGGCGGGCATCCCGGAGGTCTGGATTATCGCGCCGGATGAAGATGGCATTGAGCGATACGCTGATCTTATCGACGGCGAGTATCGCCGTATGGAACGCTTTCAGCTTGGCGACGCCCTCGCGCCTGCCCTGTTGCCGAGCGCGCAAATGTGGGTAAGCGCACTTTTAGGGCTAGACAATTAGCGGTAATGCGCCGCAACCCGATAAGGGGAATAAGCATTACGAGGGGAAGCGAATGGTGGCAACGGGTGGGTTCGAACCACCGACCTAACGCTTATGAAGCGTCCGCTCTGCCCCTGAGCTACGTTGCCACGCTATTCACATCTATTATACGGCAAACGCGCCGCCACTTAAAGCATTTGCCAAGATTTGGGCGCAACAATGGATGATTTTCAGATTGACCCGCTGGTAAAGCGCGCCGTGGCGGACGCGGCGTTGCAACGCGCGGCGCTTGAACTGCGAAAGCTGCTTGCCGAGCTTGCGGCGGCGCTTGACCCGTTCCCCGACTTTATGGGCTTGAGCAGCGTGCAAGCGGTTGAAGTCGAGCCGCCGCGCGCGTCCAACCCGCAGAACGGCTGCGTGGTGGTCTGTCCCGACGGCGAACTGCGCGAACTCGTGCTGCGTATGATACCCGGGCCCTTTGATATGGGCGGCGTAGAGCAGACCGACGAGATGGCGGAGCTGGACTTGCCGCCCGACGAGTTCGTGGCATACGCCTACGCCGCCGTTCATGAGTTGCTGCGTCTCATAGAAGAGCGGCAGGCGGGTCAGTAGTCCTCCGCGCTCCACCACTTGCGGGCTATCAGCCTGCGCGGCAGCCGCCTGAACATGAACTCGCCCCAGTTGGGCGGCCGCGGCTTGCGCTCCAGTAGCGCTTGCAGCATATCGGACGCGCCGCCGAGCAGTGGCGCGCCATGCCCGCCGCAAAGAATGTCAAAACGCATACCCGCCAGCCGCTCCAGCGATTGCTTATACATCTTGGCGTCGCTGCCGGGGAATGGGATTGAGCGGCTCACTCGCCCGCCGTCGCTGAAAATCGTGTCTCCGCTGAACAGCAGCGACTGTTCCTGCAGCAGAAAGCACACGCTGCCCGGCGTATGCCCCGGCGTGTGGACAACCCGCATCCCGCCCGCTACGGGAATGACATCGCCATCGCCGATTAGCCGCGCAACCGATACGCGTCGCAGAAACGGCAGCGGCAAATCCAGCGCGTTGAATACGCCCATATACGCAAGGCTGCGCCCGCCGTCGCGTCGCGCAGGGGCGTCGTGGGAATGCGCGCTGACCTGCGTTTTGCCGCCCGCGCATATCTTTGGCGCGCCGCCCGCGTGGTCGGGGTGATTGTGCGTCATCAGGATGCGCGCCAACTCCTCGCGCCGCCTGCCTATGCGCTCTATGTACTCAAACACGCGCCGCGCGCTGCCCGGCAAGCCGGCGTCTATCAGCGTCAGCGCGTCTCTGTCCTCTATCAGGTATATGCGCGAAAGCCGCGTTCCAGGAACGATGTGAACTCCGGGCGCTATCTCCATTGAGCCGCTCCTATCCGCCGCGTTGCGCGTCTGTGGATAATCTCAGTGTACACTACCGCGCCGCCGTTGTGATTTACCGACTGCTAGTTCGCGCAGATTCATCAGCGCCGTTTAAGCGTGAAAGTGGCGCTTTGTGATATAATTCGCAAACTAATCAGCAATCTGAGCTAAGCTAACGCGGAGCATACGGAGGCAGTGGAATGGCGGACGCCGGGCGCAGGCAAATCGTGAAGTACACTTGCTACAAGGTGGCGACCGAGTGGCGGCGGCTTGACGCCGACAAGCGCGAGGCGCACAGGCGCGAATTCGCCGCGGCGGCGCACGAGGTTTCGGAGCGCATCTTTACGCGCTGTTTCAGCCTAGTGGGGATGCGCGGCGACGCGGACATCCTGCTGTGGCAAGCCGCCGATACCCTAGAAGAGATACAGGACGCCGCAACCCGGCTTTGGGCAACGCAACTGGGCGGCTACCTAACTACGCCCCACTCATATCTGGCGATGACGCGCCGATCCCAATATGTGGGCAACCACACGCACGCGGGCCAAGAGGGAACCGGCACGCGCCTCAAGCCGGGCAAGTCCGAATACTTCATCGTGTATCCATTCCTCAAAACGCGCGAATGGTATCTGCTGCCGCAGGAAGAGCGCCAGCGAATGATGAACGACCACTTCACGGTGGGCCACAAATACCCGTCCGTGAAAATCAACACCACATACTCTTTTGGGCTGGACGACCAAGAATTCGTGGTCGGATTCGAGACCGACAGCCCCGCCGACTTCGTGGACTTGGTGATGGACTTGCGCGGCGTTCAGGGCAGCCTTTACACGCTGCGAGACACGCCCATATTCACCGGCATCCATCGCACAATAGAGGACACGCTGGATTCGCTTGGATAAGCGCGACGCCACGTCTTGCCTGCCATTCTGACGCAAGGATAAGCGTATCTGATATTGCCTACGCGGCCCCTTTCACTTTCACTTTTCGCGGGCGATTGCGCCTAAAAAGGACGCTAACTTCTTGCGTCCTTGCGCGTTACATAACTGAGTTCAATCGCCCGAACAAATCTCAATGCGACGCCTAATAAGTACTAGGAGGAAAATCCAAGATGCGAAGACTATTGAAACTGGCGCTCACGGCGGGCGGCGCGGCGGCGCTGACGCTCACGCTGGCGCTGGCGGCGTTTGCCTACCAGCAGCGCGAGGCGCCCCAGCCTGATGCGCCGCCGCCCGCATCCGTATCCGCGCAAGCGCCCCAAGTCCCGCCCGCGACGATGACTATGCTGGCGGACGGCGTGTATCACTACTTCGGTTTCTTCAGCAGCAGCCTTGTGGTCGTGGGCGACGAGGGCGTACTCATAACCGATACGGACAACCCGTTCAAGGCGCAGTCTATGATGGAGGAAATCGCCAAAGTAACCGACCTGCCCGTCGCCACAATCGCGCTCACGCACGAACACTACGACCATGTGGGCGGCACGGATATGTTCCCGGACGCGGAAATCATATGCCACCGCAACTGCGTGCCTGTGTTCAGAATCGCGCCGCTCGGCAATGTGCCGGACCCGGACGAGGTTCGCACATTCGACGACTTTCTTGAGCTCAACGTCGGCGGCAAGCGCGTGCAGCTGCACTATCTAGGCCCCGGCGACGGCGACGCCACTACGGTTATCTATATGCCCGACGAGCGCATCGTGGTCACATCAGACCTGTACGAGCCGCGCGCGCTGACGCACAAGAACTGGGTGGACGACAAGTATTTCACCGGAGTGCGCCACATCCTGAACACCATCAGCGGTTGGGATATTGATTACGCCATCAATGCCCACTCGCCGGGCACTGACCCGATTGACATGATGGAGAATGTGGCGTACTACAACGACCTGTATGACGCCGTGACGACGGCAATCAACGAGGCGGTGGCGCAAGGCGGGCCATTCGCCGCATACGGGCTGTTCGGCAGCCTGCCGCAAACGCTCCAACTGGAGCGGTATGCGGACTGGGAAAACTACGACTCGTCGTTCCCCCGTCATGTGGAGCGCATGCTGATGTCCATATTTCACGGCGATTAACGCGCCTTTCCAAATTAGCCCGAATTAGCCTATCAACTCAGGAGATACGCAAATGAACAAGATACCGAAATTCGCGCTGACGGCGGCGCTTGCGGGTGTAGCCGCGCTGGCGGCGCTTGCGTGCGGGTCAGATACCACGCCGCCCGTCGCGCCCGCGCCTGTGGCGGTCGTCGTCACGCCGGCTATGCCGGCCACGCCGCCGCCGCCTGCCGCTCCCGCGATGCCTGCCATGCCCGCGCCCGCCGCGCCCGCGCCGCCCGCCGCGACCGCCATGCCAATCCCCACCATAGCGCCCACCGCCGCGCCTACGCGCGTGCCGCCGCGCAGGATACTCCCCACCGCAACGCCGGAGCCTGAGCCCACGCCGGAACCGGAGCCTGATCAAGAGCAGGGGCAAGGACAAGGCGAAGAGCAGGAGTTCCAGATGCCGCCCGCGACTATGACTATGCTGGCGGACGGCGTGTATCACTACTTCGGCGGCAGCAGCCTTGTGGTCATCGGCGACGAGGGCGTGCTTATAACCGACCCGTACAACTCGTTCACGGCGCAGTCGTTGCTGGACGAAATCGCCAAAGTGACCGATCTGCCCGTTACCACAATCGCGCTTACCCATGAACACTACGACCATGTGGGCGGCACAGGGCTGTTCCCGGACGCCGAGATAATCTGCCAGTGGAACTGCAAGGCGGCTTTCGCGCTGGACATTCTGGGCGACGCGCCGGATCCCGACGCCATAACCACGTTCGACGACTTCCATGAGATCAACGTCGGCGGCAAGCGCGTGCAGATGCACTACCTAGGCCCCGGCGACGGCGACGCCACCACGATAATATATATGCCCGACGAGCGCATCGTGGTCACCTCCGACCTGTACGAGCCGCGCGCGCTGACGGAGGGGAGCGTAGTGGATGACAAGAACTTCGTCGGGGTGCGCCACATCCTAAATACCATAAGCGAGTGGGACATCGTCCACGCCGTCAACGCCCACTCGCCCGGCACAGATCCGGTGGATATGATGGAGAATGTGGCGTACTACAACGATCTGTACGACGCCGTGAAAGCCGCTGTTGACGACGCGCTCGCGCAGGGCGGCATATTCGCTATGTACGGCTTGTTCGACACGCTGCCCCAAGAGCTGCAGCTGGAGCAGTATCAAGACTGGGGCAACTACGACTCGTCGTTCCCGCGCCATGTGGAGCGCATGCTGCTGGCAATCTATCACGGCGACTAGCGCATAGCAAAGGCGCGCCGCCAAACAACAACCCGCCGCAACCGACTTATTGACGGTTGCGGCGGGCTTGTATGCTATCCGGCCGGCTATGCAGCCAAGCCAAGCGTTAGAGCTGCGCCTCCAGCTTGCCTATCACGCTGTCCACCTGCGAGACCACGTGGTCAACCTCGTCTTTGGTGATGCACAGGGGCGGCGCTAGGTAGATGCTGTTGCCAGGCCTGCCGAGCAGGTTATGCTCGTTCATTAGCGGCGCTATCTTGTCCGAAAGCTTCGCCTCAGGCGGGAACGACTCTTTGGCGTCCCTGTCTTTCACCAGCTCCACCGCGCAGAGCAAGCCCATTCCGCCGCGCACATCCCCGACCGTGGGATGCTCGTACAGCGTCTGCAGCTGCTCGTACATATACGCGCCCATTTCGGCGGAGTTGTCCACCATTCCCTCGCCCTCCATTATGTCTAGGTTGGCGATGGCGGCGGCGCAGGCGACCGGGTTGCCGCCGAATGTTATCAGGTGGCGGAATGTGGCGTCCTCGCCCATAAAGGCGTCGGACACTTTCTTGCTGGCGACCGCCGCGCCTATCGGTATGTAGCCGCTGGTGAGCGCCTTTGCCACGGTGAATATGTCCGGCTTGACGCCCCAATGCTCGGTGGCGAACATCTTGCCCGTGCGCCCGAATCCGGTGATGACCTCGTCGCAGATCATAATCACGCCGTACTTGTCGCATATTTCGCGTATGGTGGGCCAGTATTCGGGATGCGGGATGTGTATGCCCGCCGCCGCGGATATAGGCTCGCCAATGAACGCCGCCACGGTGGACGGGCCTTCGTGCTGTATGGCGATTTCCAAGTCACGGGCGCACTGCAAGTTGCAGCCGCCGTCCGCGCTGCAGCATATGCCGCGATAGGCGTCCGGCTGCGTGATGTGGATGTTGCCGGGCATTAGCGGCCCAAACTGGATGGGCGCACCCACTCCGCCGCCGCCCAGGCTCATGCAGGCGTGGGTGGCGCCGTGATACGAGCCGCGCCTGCTAATCACCTTGTAGCGCGTTGGCTCGCCGTTGTTCTTGTGATACTGCTTCGCCATCTTGAGGGCGGTCTCGACCGCCTCCGAGCCGCCGCTGACGAAGTATGCGCGCGATTCCTTGTCTGGCGCGAGGCTGGCGATTTTCGCCGAGATTTGCGCGGTGACCGGGCTTACCGTGCCGCCCGGCGTGTAGCTAATGTCCTGCATCTGCGCGTACACCGCGTCCGCCACCTCTTTACGGCCGTGACCGATGTTTTTCAGCCACATTCCCGCCATCGTGTCAAACCACTGCGTCCCCTCCACATCTTCAACCCACACGCCGCTGCCGCTTTGGATTAGCTTTATCCCGTCGTCGCCCACATTTCCCGCCGCGTTGTTGTGCGGCCAGAAATGGTCTGACGCCTGCTGCTTCAGCTCCTCAATCCGCTCCCCCGTGAGTCTGGTAGCCATAACCGCTTGCCTCCCGATGATGTTCAACAGATACGCATGCCATTGTTGACGGCATAATATCATATATCGCGCCGCAATGGGCAAGCAAAACGCCGCGCCAATGCCAAAGGGCAATAATTCGTTTTGCTTTGGCAGTCGGCGCAACGCAAATCTAGCCGGATTGTTGCGCTAAAACAAGGCCGGGGTTTGGCCATTCCGCCAAACCCCGGCGCTTGCGCTGAGCGCATCCTGTCTTGGCCGCATTGCGGCGGATCGCGGGCTTACTGCATCGGCGAGCATTCCGCAGGCAGCAGCAGTTTGTTTTCCTGGTGGATCGGCGCTACGGGGCTGTTGGGCGGCCAGACGCCCTTGGCGCGCGTCTCTTCGCGCACCTGCATGCGATGCTCAAAGCTCTCATACGCCCACATGTGAACCCACTTGTTCAGGCCGCCCACGTCGGAGTGGAACGCGCCCACGAGCGGCGAATACTTTTCGCGCTCCTGGATGGCGCTGCCCCACGCCTCTATGACTTTCGGGACCGCGTTGGGTTCGTATGTGTAGATGCGGATCTCATAGACCGGCCCAATCTTGCGCTCGCCCAGCGGAGGGCTGAACGGCGCGGGCAGGTAGATGTCCGACTGCATATTCACCACGAACTCGGAGGTGTTGGGCGGCCACGCGCCCGCCGCCACCGCCTTGGCGCGGGTGTCGCTGCGGTCGTTCATATCCTTGTAGGGCCAGATGTGCAGAACCTGGTTGAGCGGGCCCGCCTCAGTGTGCCACAGCCCGCCAAGCGGCGAGAATTCCAGCCTGCCCGGCAACTTCTCGCCGAACCGCTTTTCAAACTCAGGCACGCTGCGCGGCTTGAGGTCGTATGTGCGAAATTCGTATATCATATAGCGTATCTCCTTGCGTTTGCGTATCTCTCTTGCGTGTTTCTTTCGTCGTTGCCGATTTATGGCGGCATTCGCCCGCCGCGCTTGGCTAATATATCCCCGTGCGCCATTCGGGATAGCGCGCGTCCTTGCCCCGCACGATGTCGTTGAAGAGCTGCTCAAGCTGCGTTACCACAGGCCCCATATCGCCGTTGCCGACGGCGTAGCGGTCAATGCTGCTGACCGCCTGTATCTCAGCGCCCGTGCCGCAGATGAACACTTCGTCCGCGATGTACAGCTCAGTGCGGTCGACATCACGCTCTACTACGGGAACGCCGAGTTCGTTTTGCAGCAGATCGCGCACAACGTCCCGCGTGATGCTTTCCAGTATGCCCGCGGACACGGGCGGCGTAATCGCCACGCCGTCGCGCACGATGTACAGGCAGGCGTAGGATATTTCCGCCACTTTGCCTTGCTGGTTGAGGATTATGCCGAAATCGTAGCCGTGCCGAGAGGATTCGTCGGCTACATAGCGGCTGTTCTGGTAGTTGGCTATCGCTTTCACGCGCGGCGGCATAACATTGTCGGATATGCGGCTCCACGAACTCACCCCGCAGGTGACCGTCCTGCCCGATCCCAGCACGGAGCCTACCTGCCGGTTGAATATCGTGATGTCCCCCGGCTGCTCTTGAACCGGCAGATAGCCGGGCGTTGTGCTGCCGCCAAAGTACGCCAGCGGCTGGATGTACATATCGCCCTTGAACTCATTCGCCTTAATCAGCGCGGCGACCGCGTCCGCCAGCTCGCCCACCGACCAAGGAGATGTCATTCGCATCACCTTCATAGAGCGCAGCAGCCTTACCATATGGTCTTCCAGCCGGAACACATTCAGCTGCTCGCTTTCGGCGCTCCAGTAGCCGCGGATGCCCTCAAACACCATTGATATGGCAGACCAGCCCAGCGTGGACGCATGGACAACCGCCTTGTCCCACTCCACCAGCTCGCCGGACATCCACACATACTTCGGCTGCTCGCCCTCTAGGCCTAGCGTATCTTTTATTTCGGTTTCACTCATTCTCGCTGCTCGTTTCTTTTGGATTAGCCCCATTCTTTCCAATAGGTCTATTGCAAGCGTAACACGATTGCGGCTATCTTGTGAACTATTAGCCGCAATCCCGCGCATGCGCCGCGCCCTGTATCGCGCATACTCGCCCGCCAACGCCTTTGCCAATATCTCTGTGGACGCCGCTAGTAATGATATAATGAGAGGGCGCATCCCGCCGAGCGCGCGGCGTGGGCATTATCCCAACGAAAGCGAAAGACAAGGACAAAATATGACCAACAGCGCGAACCGCCTTTTTGAGGATGCCGCGGGCGAGATACTGCATGCGACTTGGGAGCGGTATCCCAGCACGGCGTCGGGGATGGGATTGCATCAGTACGACGGGCGGCTGCCCGATCTGACGCGGCGCGCGCTGGCGGATAGGGCGCGAGAGATAGAGCGCGGCATCGAGGCGCTGGAGCGCATTGACATCACCGCTTTGAGCGCCACGAACTATTACGACCATCACATCCTTGCCGCCGCGCTACGAAAAGAGTTGCTGGAGCTCACGGAGCTTCGCTGGCACGAAACCAATCCGCTGGAGTTGCTTTGGCATATTGAACTCAGCGGCTACATCCAACGCGACTACGCGCCGCTGCCGCAGCGCGTCGATGCGCTCACGCAGGCGCTTGCCGCCGTTCCCGCCTATCTTGCCGGCCTGAGGGGCGTGCTCAGCGGGCGGCTGGCTGCGCCTGTGCTGGAGGCGGCTATCGAGGCATACGCCGGCGTCGCCACATTCTACGATAACGATCTTGTGGCGGCGGTCAGCGAACTTGACGACCGCGAACTGCTCGCCCAATTCCATGCGGCGCGAACTGAGGCGTCCGCCGCTGTCGGCGGATTCGTTGATCATCTCAAAGCCTTGCGGCCCTACGCCGACGCCGGCTTTGCCATCGGATCCCGCAACTTCGCCGCGCTGCTCAAGCACGGCGAGGCGGTGGATATGCCGTTAGAACGCCTACTGGATGTGGGCGAGGCGGATTTGCGGCGCAACCTCGCGCGCTTTGCCGAAGTAGCCGCAAGCATTGATCCGCGCAAATCGCCGCGCGAGGTTATGGCGGAGATAGCCGCCGACCATCCCGCCGAACACGCGCTCATAAGCGAAACGCGCGATATGCTGGAAGACATCCGCCAATTTCTGATAGACAACGAAATCGTCAGCATCCCGTCCGAAGAGCGCTGCATGACGGTTGCCACGCCCTCTTTTATGCGCTGGGCATTCGCCGCGCTGGATTTTCCCGGGCCTTATGAGCGAAACGCAACCGAAACCTACTACTATGTGACGCCCGTTGAGGATCATTGGAGCGCCGCCGAAAAAGAAGAGTGGCTGACCGCGTTCAACTACGCAACCTTGCGCGCGGTATCGGTTCATGAGGCGTATCCGGGCCACTATGTCCACTACTTGCACACGCGCAACGCGGAGTCGACGCTAAGCCGCGTATTCGGCGCGTATTCGTTTTGGGAGGGCTGGGCGCACTACGCCGAGCAGATGATGATAGAGCGGGGCTACGGCGGCGGCGACCCGCGAAACGCGCTTGGGCAGCTTATGGAGGCGCTGCTGCGTAACTGCCGCTACATCTGCGCCATTCGGATGCACACGCAGGGAATGACGCTTGACGAGGCGACGCGGTTCTTTATGGACAACGCCTTTATGGAGGCGCTGCCCGCCCGCAAAGAGGCGCAGCGCGGGACATTTGACCCGATGTATCTGAACTACACGCTCGGCAAGCTGATGATACTCAAGCTGCGCGAGGACTATCGGCGCAAGCAGGGCAACGCCTACAATCTCAGGCGCTTTCACGACGAATTCCTGTCGTTTGGCGCGCCGCCAATCCCGCTTGCGCGCGAAATGATGCTTGGCGGCGCGAGCGGCGAACCGCTGTAGTCTATGGCTGGCCTCCCGAAACTTGTTAGCGCGGCAGACTGCCCAGAATGGCGTCGGTGTGTTCCCCTAGCGCCGGCGCTCTGCCCTGAGCGCCGCCCTCGCTTTCGCTAAAATGCGCCTGCACTCCCACCTGCCGCATAAGCCCATAGGCGGGGTCGTCCACCTCTATCACCGCGCCCATCGCCGCCGCCTGGTCGGTGTCTATCCATTCGTCAATTGTGCGGCACATCGTACAAGGGACGCCCGCCTCATCCATAACTTGTTCCCATTCCAAAGCGGTGCGCGTCTTCCAGATACGCGCAATCTGGTCAATCCAAAGCCGCCTATCCTCCGGATGCGCCAGCAGGCTTTCGGTGTCCAGCAGCGGTTTTGCCCATTCGGGATGGCCGAAAGCGGCTACCATCGGCTGCAGCGCGCGCGGGTAGCCCGCGTTGATGTTCACCCAGCGCCCGTCCGCGCACTCATAGAACCGCGCGATTACGGGATGGCCGGGTTGGGCATACGCGCCCGTCTCGCCCGGCAAGCGAACCAGATGCGCCCCCATAGCGCCGAACATTGCGTCATGCAGCGGCGAGCTGACACGCTGCCCCTTGCCGCTGATTTCCCTGTGCAGCAGCGCGGCGGCAACCGCGGCCGCGGCGGTAATCGCGCCGAATACGCTGGCGTGCGGCACGGCTATCAGGCTGGGCGCGCCGCTACCCCTGTCGGCGTAAATGCCCGACGCGGCGGCTACAAGCGGCTCCAGCGGGGGCAAGCCCGCGTCGGGATGCGCCGCGCCAAACGCGGGCAAGGTTACTCCAACCAGGCGGGGATTGCTTTCTAGCAGACGCTTTACGCTGATAGCGCCGCCAATATCATCCGAATCGCTTATCAGCACATCCGCCGTTTCAGCCAACCGCCGCAAGACGGCAGCGCCGTCATCAGACGCAATGTCTATCACAACCGACTTTTTGCCCCTGTTCCACACCGCGAAAGCCGCCTCGCCGCGCATGCGCTCGCCGGCCGGCGGCTCTATCTTGACCACATCAGCCCCCTGGTCGCACAACAGCATCCCAAGAACCTGCGTCGCGGTGTAGCCGCCGAATTCCAATACCTGAAAGCCATCCAGTACGCCAGCCAAAGCCTTGCTCCTTTGCCGCGCCATTAGCACCGTTCATAGCAAAATATCGCCGCCCACCGCAATTATACACTAGCCGACTTACAACGGCGCGGGCGTTATCATAACCCACACTTGCGCGGCGTGTTATAATTCTGATTAGCGGCGCATTACGCGCCCAATCATCTTTCGCTTAATCGTTTACGCCATACATATGCCATACACAAGGGAGTTGCCCGTTATGACAGATAAGATAGTTGGAATCGCCGTTCCCGCTCCCGACGCCCGCGCGGTGATAGACGCCATTGTTGAGGCGGACGAACTTGGCGTGAGGTCAGCGTGGCTCACGTCGGGCGGCGACGCCGGCGATGCGCTCACGGCGCTTGCGGTGGCAGCCGCCCGCACAGAGCGCATCCTGCTCGGCACTTCCATAATGCAGACGTGGTCGCGCCATCCCATAACCGCGGCGCGGCAGGCGCAAACCATAGACGCCGTAGCGCCCGGACGCCTGCGGCTTGGCGTCGGCCCCGGCCATCTGCAAGCGATGCGCCAAACATTCGGCGCTGACTTTCGCGCGCCGCTGGGACACCTGACCGAGTATGTGCAAGTCCTGGCGGGGCTGCTGCGCGATGGCGAGATTGATTTTCAAGGCGATCATATCACGGCAAGCGCATCGCTGCCCGCGCCCGCTAGCGTGCAAGTGATGGCGTCGGCGCTGCGCCCGCGCTCGTTTGAGATGTGCGGCGCTTACGCGGACGGCGCGATAAGCTGGGTTTGCCCGCATCCCTATGTGCGCGATGTGGCGCTGCCCGCAATGCAGGCAGGCGCGCGCCGAGCCGGGCGTCCCGCGCCCAAGCTTGTCGTTCATGCGCCCGTCTGCGTTCACGAAGACCTTGACGCCGCGCGGCAGGGCGTCCGCGAGCAACTCGGCTATTTTCCTTCAACGCCCTTTTACGCGCGGATGTTTGCGGCGGCGGGATTTCAGGGATCGGCGCAAAGCGGCTGGACGGACGAGATGCTGGACTCGGTGCTGCTCGCCGGTGATGAGGACGCCGTAGCCGCCAAAATCCGCGCCGCGTTTGACTGGGGCGCGGACGAACTGCTCGCCAGCGTCATCACTGTGGGCGACGCCGACGAATCCCGCCGCCGCGCAATGCGCCTTTTCGCCCAAATCTAACGCAACGCAACTACTACCTGAAACGGGAAGGAACGAAGTTTGAACGACTTAAACGATAGCGTGAGGATAGCCAGGTTGCGGTTCGCATCGGTAACCGCTACCGAGAACACCACCTGGACATTCGCGGAATTCTACGATACCGACGGCGTGTGCGCCCTCTCAGAAATCACCTGCGGCGGCGATACCGCTGAGGCGGCGCGGCTCACCGCTGAGCTTGCCGCGCGGCTTGCGGGGCAAGACATCCCCGGCGAATCCGCCGTGGAATCGCTCTTGGGCTTGTCAGCGCCGGATATGCAGGCGAATATCGCGCTTGCGACCGCCGTCAGCGCCATTCGCACAGCCGTCAGCGATCTGCAAGCGCAGCGGCGCGGCATTACGCTTACGGAGCAGCTCGGCGGCGTCCCGCAAGAGAGCGTGGAACTCTACGCCAACATCAATCGCCACCTGTTCGCGGGCGATAGGACGCCGGCATCATTCGGCAAGGCGGCTGAGCTTGCGGTCGCAAACGGCTTTGCCACTATCAAGTGCGCCCCATTCGACGGGGTAGCGCCGCCCTCTACGCGGGACGCCATCCTGGAAGTGGCGCGCTTGGGCATAGAGCGCGTGGCGGCGGTCAGGGCGGCGGTGGGCGAGGACATAACCGTGCTGGTGGACTGTCACAGTCGCTTTGAACGGCATACCGCGCCGCTGGTAGCCGAGCGGCTGGCGCTGTCCAACATCGGCTGGTTTGAAGAGCCGCTGGAGCCTACGAAAGATCCCGACGGCTTGGCAGAAGTGGCGGCGCAAGTATCTATGACAACGGCGGGCGGCGAGTCGGGCTACGGCGGCGACTTCTTCCGCGATATTGTGGAACGCCGCGCGCTCAATGTGGTGATGCCGGATGTGAAGTACTGCGGCGGCGTAGCGGAGGCCTGCGCCGCGGGCAAAGCCGCCATAGGCGCAGGCGGCGACGTTTCCCTGCACAGCCCGTCCGGCCCGCCGTCCCTAATCGCGGGCGGCCACGCCACCGCCGCTATGCCCGGCGCGCTGCATTTGGAGCATGCCGTCTATGAGGCCGATTGGCGCGCCGAAGTGGTTACGCCCGCCGAGCGCGTTGAGAACGGCAGGCTTTGGATGCCGCAGGGCGCGGGACTGGGCGTTGCGCTAAACCCCGCCATCATCCAACGCTACGGGCGATATTGGCAGGCGTAACGGCCATCCCGCGTTGCGCTAAGTGCCGCGCTAAGGCGTCTGCCAGTAGTTTCTGTGCGACACCGCCAGCCACGATGCCACCACTATGCCGAAGAATGTGCCATGCCTTTGGAGCATAGAGCGGTCTCCCACGATGGTGTCAAAGAGCGTGAACAGCATAAAGGTTAGGCCGCTCAGCAACAAAGCCAGCGTTATGAGGCCGCGCCGCTCCCTCTCGTCAAAGTCGTTGGCTTTGAAGTAATAGATCGCGGCGGATAAGAAGAGCAGCGCCAGGAATTCCTCCCATATGCCGATTCCCCAGAATATGCCTCTGACAATCACGAGCGGCAGCCTGCCGAACTCGAAGTAGTCGGTGATGTGGACGCTCCTGTCAATGCCGTACAGCGTGAGCAGGTGCGCCTCATCGCTGTTCATGAACTTGTCAAGGCCGTTGGAGAACCAGAACAACACCCAGAAAGTGCAGACCACCTGCTCAAAAGACAAAATCCGCGCCAGGATTGAGTTGGACAAGCGGGATGCTAGGGCTAGTATCCCCGATTCTTGGTTAGGCTCGATTTTGCGCGGCGTTTCGCGCGACGTTTCATGCGCCATATTTCACCCCCACATCCCCCGGCTTTTGAGGCGTCCCAGTCCGGGTTGACATAGTTTTACGCCTCCCGCTTTTCGCCCAGGATGTCTATGGCGAGCGCCAGCATAATCTTCGTTCCGCTGACAAGGCTGCTTATGCCCACCGATTCGTCGGTGCCGTGCGCGCGGCTGAGCATCGGGTCGTCGTCCGGATGCGAGCCGGAGAACCCGTAGGTGATCGTTCCCAGCGGCCGCGTGAACCGCGAGTCGGTGAACCCGGTGCTGATAGCGGGAACCCATTGGATGTCGTCCCTGTTAAGCGCTCGCGCCGTAGCCTGCCGGATGCTGTCTCCCAGCGCGGTCTCAAACGCGGAGGAGTTCGGCACGGCCATATAGTCAATCTCATATGTGGCGTTGGGGATGCCCTCCAAGATGGCGTCTAGTTGCTCGCGCAAGTAGTCGTCGCTCTGATGCGGCAGCGTCCGCACATCGCAGGTCAGGCGTATCGTTTCGGGCACGCTGTTGGACTTTATGCCGCCGCTTATCATCGTGGGCGTCAGCGTCATGCGCGAAAGCGCGCGCAGCATAGACGCAAAGCGCGGGTTGTCCGGCTGCGTATCCGCGATTATCTCATCCACATTCTCAGCGGACGGCTTATGCTCAATGGCGAATGTGGATAGGTGGTCAAAGATTTCGGTGGATGTGTCTCTTTCCGGCTCATACTCTTCGATGCGGCGCAAAATGCGATGCAACGTGTACATAGCGTTGGATCCCTGCCAGGGAACCGATGCGTGAGCGCTTACGCCCTTGATGTCTATTTCTACCTGCAAACGCCCCTTTTCGCCCGTTCCCAGCAGGTATGTCAGGCCGCTCGGCGACTCTATTGGAACGCCGCCGCCCTCGTTCACCGCGAAAGGCGCGCGTATCTTTTCGGGATAGTTATCCGCCAGCCAGCCGAACCCGTATCGCCCGCCGTGTTCTTCGTCCGCGCCCGACGCCAGTATCAGGCTGTCTTCAAGCGCGATGCCGTTGCGCGCGAGCAGCCGCATCGCGTACAGCTGCGCGGTGAGCAAGCCCTTGCAGTCAGACGCGCCGCGCCCGTATATTCGCCCGTCCGCTATCGTGGCGCTGAACGGCGGGAATCGCCACTTTTCTTCTTCCTCAACCGGCACGACGTCGGTGTGAGACATAAACATCAGCCCGGCGTCGCTGTTGCGCCCTTCTATCCGCGCGATGATATTGCCCCGATTGGGCGCGGACTCTAGGATTTCGGACGCTATCCCGTCCTCCGCAAGCCAGTCGCGGATGTATTCGCACACGGGCGTCTCGTCGCCGGTGGGCATAAATCCCGTGTTCACTGAGGGTATTCGCACTAACGCTTGTTCCAGCGCTACGATTTCGTCAATCTGCGCGTCAACCTGTGCGAAAAGCTCATCTAGGCTTGCGTGATTTGCCATTGGATAGCGCCTCCAAAGGGTTTAGCGCGGGAGTTGATGATAGCAAATCGCCGCTTATGTGTCAAAAACGGAGGTTGCCATCAGTAGCGCGGCGATGCTCTTGGCGTCCTGTATCTCGCCCAATCGTATGAGCTGCGGCACGCGCGAAAGCGGGATTTTCTCTACCTGTATGTCCTCATCGTCGTCCGCTTGCAGCTTGTGCGGGATGAGGTCTCTGGCGAGGTAGGCGTACATAAACTCGTCGCAAAAGCCCGGCGACGACCAGAACCCGCCCAGCGCGCGCAGGTTGCGCGAGGCAAAGCCCACCTCTTCGGCAAGCTCGCGCTGAGCGCAGGCGTCCGGCGATTCGCCCGCCTCAACAATGCCCGCCGGCGCCTCCAGCAGCGCCTGCCCGGCGGCGTAGCGATACTGCCGCACAAGCAGCACATTGTCCTCGGCGTCCACCGCTACGATGACTACGGCGGGCGCGTGTTCCACAATCTCGCGCACGGATCGTCCGCCGCTTGCCAACAGAACGTCGTCCACTCGCACTTTGATTATCCTGCCGTCGTAGATTTCGCGGGATGCTATCTGCTCTTCAGGCTGCATAAGAAACCCGTCCTTTCGGCGCGCGCTTGCGACGCGCGTTAACATATCAATCGCCGCGCCCGTTCTGACGCGAACTCAGCCTTGCAATCAGCATAGGCATCCAGCGTTATGAGGCGGACAGCCCCAGCCGGCGAGTCAGCGCCGCGTAGAATGTGCCGGGCGCGTGGCGGCGCAGAAACCGCGTCGTGTGCGGGCTGCGCCGTATCGCAACCCAGTCGTCGGGATGCAAATTGGTGTCGGTGAACCCGTCAACGCTTAGCACAGCCTCATGCTCATTGCTCGCGCGCATCCTGAGCTCGGCGCTGTCCGGCAACACAAGCCCGCTGCTGAGGCCGGTGTGCGCGGCGACCGGCTGTATCAGCATAGCCCGCGTTTCGGGATACATTATAGGCCCCCCCGCTGACAGCGCGTAGCCCGTGCTGCCGGTGGCGGTGGATATTATTACGGCGTCCGCGCGGTAGCTTGTCATAGGCACGCCGTCTATGATCGTGTCTATGTCCAGCAGCCGCGCTATGCCGCCCCTGCCCACTACCGCGTCGTTGAGCGCGTGCAGCGTCAGATGCGGCGCGCTTGCCCCCTCGCGCGTTACGCTGACTTCCAGCATCATCCGCTCTTCCACGCGCATATCGCCGCCGTCAATGTATTCGGGCAGCCGCGCTATCGCCTCATCCACCCTCAGCTCGGCCATAAAGCCTACCCTGCCCATATTGATGCTCACCAGCGGCGCGCCGTATTCGGCGATAAACCGCACAACCCGCAATATAGTCCCGTCGCCGCCCGCAACCACGATAAGCCGCGTTTGAGCCAGTTCTTCCCGCATCCCGCCAAGCGCCGCCGCTGAGCTAATCCAATGCTTGCCATCCCCCAAATCAAGCGCGCGCGCAATATCCCCGGTCATCTTCACCGCCGGCGGATGCTGCGCGTTGTGTACAAGCCCTATTAGTCCGGGAGATGTCATCAAGTCGGCTCGCTCATATGGCGGGGGTAATATGCCTATATTCGCGGGCTAATAATTCACGATAAGCGGCGTCAGATATGGGGCGTATCAGGCAATCGCGCTCCGATTGCTTGCAAGGCGATTGCCTTAGGACAGCAACGCCCCCGCCGCGCTCCTGGCAAGGTTCAGCAGCGGCGTGGGGTATATCCCAAACGCCAGCGTTCCCAGAAAGCCTGCGGCGAGCGCGAGCTGCATCGGCAACCCGGACGCCACGCGCTCATCCGACGCCGGCTCGGACAGGAACATCGCTTTCACCACTCGCAGGTAGTAGTACGCGGATATTACGCTGTTCACCACGCCGATAACCACCAGCCATTCCAAGTTCGCCTCTACCGCCGCGCCGAATAGGTAGATCTTAGCCCAAAATCCCACCGCCGGCGGTATGCCCGTCAGGGAAATCATAGAGAGCGTCAGAACCGTGGCGAGCAACGGCGCGCGGCGCGCCATTCCCGCGTAGTCGTCTATCTCGTCGCTGTTGATTCGGTTTGATATGGCGATGATAACCGAAAACGCCGCAAGGTTCGTCGCCGCGAACCCGCCTATGTAGAACAGCACGCCCGTCGGCCCCAGCGACGCGCCGCCCGACGCGACCGCGGCAAGCCCCACCAGGATATACCCCGCGTGGGCGATTGTGCTGTATCCCATCATCCGCTTGATGTTGTTTTGGCGTATGGCGACTAGGTTGCCCAGCGTCATGGACAGCGCGCTGAGAACCGCGAATGTGAGCCGCCAGTCAACCATCAGCGCGTCCGCGGGAAACGCGATATAGAACACGCGCAGCATCACCGCGAACCCCGCCGCCTTGCTCGCCACCGACAGAAACGCGGTTACCGGCGTGGGCGAGCCCTCATAGACGTCGGGCGCCCACATCTGAAACGGCACGCTGGCTATCTTAAAGCCAAAGCCCGCTATCATCAGCACAACGCCGAACAGCAGCGCGTTGCTGCCGAATGGCGTGTCCCCGCTCAGGTTCATCCCCGCTATCCGCTGCGCTATGCCCTCCAAGGATGTGCCGCCCGTGTAGCCGTACACGATGACCATCCCGTACAGCAACACCGCTGAGCTTATCGCGCTCAGTATCAGGAACTTCATCCCCGATTCGGTTGAGCGTCCGCTACGCAGAAACGCCGCCAGCGCCGCCAGCGGCAGCGCGGTCAGCTCCAGCGATATGTATATCGTGATTAGCTCAGTCGTGGACGCGAGCAGCATCATCCCGCAAGCCGAGAACAGCAGCAGCGCGTAGTATTCGCCCTGAAAGCGCGCGAACTTGTTCACATAGTCGGTCGAGGACAAGATGACTACGCCGACCGCGCCTATCACAATGAACTTGAAGAACAGGCTGAACTTGTCAACGACCAGCGTGTTGAACAGCCCCTGCATCTGCGTAGCGCCGCCGCCCGACAGGTCAAACCAGAGGATCAGGCTCAGCGTCAGCGGCGCGATAAGCCCAAGCACTGCCAGTATCGGCAGAACTCGCTTATTCCTGACGACCAGATCCACCAGCGCCAGCAGTCCGCCCAGCGCCGCTAGGCTCAACTCCGGCGATAGCAAGTACAGGTCAAATAGTGTCATCCGCTGCTCCGAAAATGTCTGTCGCGCCTAGATTGCGCTCGCTTACCGCAGCCGCGCCTGCGCCGCCACGCTCTCTATGGAGCGCGCTATCGGCTCAACTCCGCTGGCGAATACATCCGATATAAAGGCGGGATACACGCCCACCGCGATTATGGCGATTACCAGCAGCGCTATCGGCGCATACTGCATCCCTCTGACGTCCCCGATGTCCTCAAACCGCTGCTTGAGCGGCCCAAACATCACGCGCTGCAGCGTCCACAGCACATAGCCCGCCGCCAGCACTACGCCGAACACCGCTATTCCCGTTGACGCGGGGAAGAGCTTGAATGTCCCCAAGAATATCATTATCTCGGCGACGAACCCGCTTGTGCCGGGCAATCCAAGCGACGCCAGCCCCGCCACCAGCAGCGCCGCCGCAAGCACGGGCATGCGCCGCGCCAGACCGCCCATGTCGGGTATGTAGCGCGTGTGCGCCTTGTCATACATAAACCCTACCAGCAGGAACAGCAGTCCGGTTATCGTCCCGTGCGTGAACATCTGCATCGCCGCGCCGGTCAGCCCAAGCGTGTCCACCACTCCCCCGTTAGTTTCCGTGACCGAGGCAAGCCCCAGTATCACGAACCCCATATGGCTGATGCTGCTGAACGCGATTAGCCGCTTGAGGTCGGTCTGCCGCATCACCACTATCGCGCCGTAGATTATGTTGATGACCGCCGCCGTCTCAAAAAGCGCCGAAAGCCCGGACACTATGTCCGGGAACATCCCGAAAGACACCCGTATCATCCCGTAGCCGCCCATCTTTAGCAGGACGCCCGCCAGCATCACGCTGCCCGCGGTGGGCGCGTCGGTGTGCGCGTCCGGCAGCCAGGTGTGGAAGGGCCACAGCGGCAGCTTTATCGCAAACCCGATGAACAGCAGCGCGAACACCACGCCCGCGGGCAGCAGCAATTTCGCGTCCTGTATCGCCGCCGGTAGCGCGGTCATATCGAAAGTTCCCGTGGAGAAGAACAGCACAAGTATGCCGACCAGCATAAACGCGCTGCCCAGTATGGTGAATATCAGGAACTTCATCGCCGAGTATTCGCGCTTGCTCTTGGGATCGCTGCCCCATATGGCGATGAGGAAGAACATCGGGATGAGCTCCAGCTCCCAGAACAGGAAGAAGAGCAGGAAATCGAGCGATGTGAACACGCCCATCACGCCCGTTTGCAGCACGAGCAGCCAGATGAAGTATTCGCGCACTCGCTTGTTTATGTGCCATGACGCGAGGACGGCAACCAGCCCCAGCAGTCCCGTTAGCAGCACAAGCGGCGCGCTCAGCCCGTCCACGCCCAAGAAGTACTGCACGGCGAAATTGTCCGCGGCGAGGCCGGGGATCCAGTTCGGGATGCGATCAATCAGCTGCATGCCGCCGGCCGCCGCGTTATACGACGCGAACACCGCGATTGCCAGCGCGAAGTTCGCCGCCGCTATCACGGCCGCGAATACGCGGACGTGTGCCGCGTTCCTCAGCAGCAGCGCGATGACCAGCGCGCCCGCCAAGGGCAGAAACACCGCCGCGCTTAGTAGTCCTGTGAACTCCAAACCAAACCCCCGGCTATCTCATCTATCTGATGAACAGGAAGATGCCGAATATAATCAGGATGCCCACCGATATGCCCATCCCGTAAGCCTGCAGCTGACCCGTCTGTATCTGCCGCAGCGCCGTGCCTGTGTTCGCGCCCAGCCAGCCGCAGAAGTTCACGACCTTGTCCACGACCGACTTGTCCACCCAGTCAAGCCCATACGCCGCCCAGCCGTAGAAGACGCGCCGCACGATGATGTCCTCGTACAGCTCGTCCATAAAGTATTTGCGGTAGAGCAGGACATAGACCGGCCGTAGCGCCCGCCCCATCCCCTCTGCCGACACCGCGCGCCTCGCGTACATCAGATACGCCAGCGCGATGCCCGCTATCGCCACGCCCGACGACACAAGGGCTATGATTATGTTGAACTGCTCGGCTTTCACCTGAACCGCCGGGTTGTAGTCCAAGAAGTGCGCCAACCAGTGGGACGGGATGACGCCCAAGTCAATCACCGGATTCACCAGAACGCCCGCCGCTATCGCGGGTATAGCCAGTATTGCCAGGGGCCACACCATCACCTTAGGCGATTCGCCCAGGTGAACGTCGCCGTGCGCTTGGGCGTCCGGATCATTCGCCGCGCCGCCCTTGAATTCGCCCTCAAAGGTCATGAACACCGCGCGGAACATATAGAACGCCGTCATAAACGCCGCTATCAGCGCCAAAACGAACACTATGCCGCTCACCGGATCGCCGCTGACGAACCCGCCGCTAAACGAATGTCCCAGTATTTCGTCCTTGCTCCAAAAGCCCGCCAGCGGGAATATCCCCGAAAGGCTCAGGCTGCCTATCAAGAATGTGGCGTATGTCCAGGGCATCACTTTTCGCAGCCCGCCCATATACCGCATATCAAAGGTGCCGGTGGCGTGATTGACGCTGCCGGATCCGAGGAAGAGCAGCGCCTTGAAGAATGCGTGCGTGAACAGGTGAAATATCGCCGCGCCGTATGCCCCTACGCCCAGCGCCAGCATCATATATCCCAGCTGGCTCACCGTGGAGTACGCCAACACGCGCTTGATGTCATTCGCCACCAAGCCCATAGACGCCGCGAATATCGCGGTGATGCCCCCGATGATAGCCACCGCGTTCATAGCGTTGACGGATAGTTCGAAGATCGGGAAGAACCGCGCCACCAGGAACACGCCCGCCGCGACCATAGTGGCCGCGTGTATCAGCGCGCTGACCGGCGTGGGCCCCTCCATTGCGTCCGGCAACCAGGTGTGCAGCGGGAACTGCGCCGACTTGCCCACAGCGCCCGCGAATATCCCCAGCGCGACCCACTGCGCCACGCCCAGCCCAAGCAAGCCCATCTCTACGCCGGCGTAGATGTCGGTTATCACGAACACATTCAGCCCGGCGTCCGCGAACCCGCCGCCGTTGCGGAACAGGTATAGGATGCCCAGCAGAAACGCGAAGTCGGCGAACCGCGTTACGATGAACGCCTTCTTTGCCGCCGCCGCCGCCGCCGGGCGGTCAAACCAGAACCCGATGAGCAGATACGAACCCAGCCCGACCAGCTCCCAGAACACGAATATCTGGATCAGGTTGTTGGCGAGAACCAGCCCCAGCATCGCCATTGTGAACAGCGACATATACGCGAAGTATCGCGCGTAGCCCTTATCTCCGCGCATATAGCCTATGGAGTAGATCTGAACCATCAGGCTTACGCCCGTTACCACGACCAGCATTATGGCGGTGAGCGGGTCCATTAGTATGCCCACGGCGAAAGTGAAATCGCCCGCGCTTATCCATTCGCGCACGGGATAGTCCAGGACACCATGCGCGCTTATCACGCTTGTCAGCGCCCACAGCGAGAGCGCAAACGCCAGCCCCACGGCGGCTATCGTGATGTGCGCCGCCTCAGGCGCCTCGGCACCGCGCAACGGCCTCACCACAAGCGCGATTATCGCAAACGACGCCAGCGGCAGAATCAGAATGAGCCAAGCGGCGAATTCGGGCATTGGTTAATGCTACCTCGCTAAATCGTCTTTATCCGGCAACGGCGCGTTCTCGCTGAGCCGGCCGTCGCGGCGTCGTTTAGATCTTCCTCAGTATCTCGTCGGCGACATGCTCGCGCCCCTTAGGCACAAGCACTCGAAAGCTGACGCGCTCGCCCCAGCTCAGTATGTCCCCGTCCGGCAGTATCTTCGTGGGCAACCCGTCCCCCTCCAGCACATCCTTCCACATCTGCGCCGCCATTAAGTTGGATGTTTTCCTATAGTCAGTCCACACGACCGGCCCTCTGGTATCTAGTATTCGCTTTACTGCTTGAGTTCACTGACGTCCGATACGAATATGCTGCCGCGCTGCCTGAATATCGTCAGCACGATTGCCAAGCCCAGCGCAACCTCCGCCGCCGCCACGGTGATGATGAACACCGAGAACACCTGCCCGGTCAACAGAAACTGCATCACCTCGTCGGCGGTAGCCTGCGGGTTTTGCGCTATCCCCGCCGGCACGATATAGCGCGACATGGCCACCGCGCTGATATTCACCGCGTTGAACATCAGCTCAATGGACATTAGCACCGTGATGGCGTTGTGTTTCGTTATCGCGCCGTACAGCCCGATAGCGAATATAATCGCCGCCACTATCAGAAAGTTTTCTAGGCTCAACTAATAGCCCTTTCATTCCCGCCTTGCCCGTCTCAGCGGATTAGGCGGGGCGTCTTTGCGTCGTTATGCGCGAACTCTCTTATCGCTTATCGCTCCCGTATCAGCGCCAGAGCGCCTATCAGCGCCGCCAGCAGAACCACCGACGCCACCTCAAACGCCAGCACAAAGTCCCGCAGCAGCAACCGCCCTATCCAGGGTATCGTGTTGGAATACACTTCCCCTATTCGCTGCGCCGCCTCGCCCGTTATCGCGCCGCTCGCTATCGCGCCGTCTATCGTGTTCCAGTTCGTCGTCACCGCCACGAATATGGCGACCGCCGCGAACAGCGCCGAGAATATCGCCATCGGCAACCTAAACCTGTTCGTCGGGCTGCCCTCTTCCACATCCCGCGTCATCAGTATCGCAAAGATTATCAATACCGATATTGCGCCCACATACACCAGGACTTGCACTACCGCCAAGAACTCCGCCCGCAGCAGGACGAACATTCCCGCCACGCCCAGAAACGACACTATCAGAAATAGCGCCGCCCTGAACAAGTCCCTGAGCAACACCACGCCCAGCGCCGCTATGATGCTGGACACGGCGATTACCCAGAACACAACATTCGCCAGCAGGCTTGCCTCAGTCCCCTGACCCAACATTAGCGCTTAGTCCACCTTTCTTTCTGCTCTTGCAGCGTGGGCTTTTCGTGCCGTCCCGCGTTCTGCCACTCAATCGGATTGTCAGTGTGCGGGTGATAGTCCTTGCCCTCTATCTGCGGCCGGAACCACGCGCTCGGCAGCTTGGGCGATTCGTTCAGCATTTGCTTGGTGATAACCAGATCATTGCGCTTGTACTTGCCCTCTTCGAACCCGCTGCCCATATGCAGCGCGTCATACGGGCAAGCCTCTACGCACAGCCCGCAGAACATGCAGCGCCCGATGTCTATGTCAAAGACGTCTATGGCGTACTTGTCGCCCTCGGCGACCTGCTGTCCGCTGGGATGCGTAACGATGCGGATGATGCCCAGCGGGCAGTATTTGGCGCAACTCGCGCAACCCGTGCAGCGCTGCTCATACCAGCTGAACTCTTCCCCGCGAAAGCGCGAGTGCTGCGGCATCCTGTCAGTCAGGCTCACCATCCCCAGCATCGCCTTGATAGCCCTGCCCGGATGCTGTATCAGATACGCCGCCGGGTTCGCGCCCTCGGATCGCGCAAGCCCTATCAAGCCAACCTTGCGGTCGGGATACTGGTGAACCGTGAACATTCTGCCCGGCTTCACCAAGTTTCGCATCGTTATAGCCAGCCCTTTGACAAGTCCGGTTCCATACATGGCTAGTCTGCCTCCGCGTACATATTGGCGAGCGGCGAGGGGCGCGGCGCGGGACGCTCCAGATTCTTGCCGCCGAGCAGCCGAACCATCGCGAATATGGCGACGATTGCGATTGCCCAGTTCACCGCCGCCATCGTCCACAGCCCCTGCGTCGAGATTACTCCCTGCGCGTCCTGGAACAGCATCACTTGGATTGCCACAATGAAGATGTTCAGCAGCGCCAGCCCGAACAGCCCTTTCCAGGCGAATGCCATTATTTGGTCAATTCGCAGGCGGGGCCAAGTCGCCCTTACCCACAGCAGCCCGAACAGCACAAGCACGACCTTTATCACGAACCAGATTTGGCCCGGTATCGGGTCAAACCCGCGCGTGCCGCCGAAAAACAGCGCCACCGCTATGACGCTGGTAATTATCGGCGCCATAAACTCCGCCAGCTGGAATATGGCGAACTTCATCCCGCTGTACTCGGTGTGATAGCCCGCGCCTAGCTCCGACTCCGCCTCTATCTGGTCAAACGGCGTGCGGCTCATCTCGGCGGACGCCGCCGCCATAAACACCAGGAACCCCAGCGGCTGCACAAGCAGGAACGGCACATTCTGCGACTGCACTACTTCGTAGATGGACAGCGAATTGGCTATCAGCACAACGCCGGTTATCGCCAGCGCCATAGGCACTTCGTAGCTGCACAGCATCGCCACGCCGCGCATTGAGCCCAGCATCGCGTACTTGTTGCGCGACGCCCAGCCCGCCGCCAGCACGGCCACGGTGTTAAGCGAAGTCACGCCCACAAGAAACAGCACGCCGATGTTCAGCCTGCCCAGAAATGTGTTTTCGCCAAACGGGATTACCGCCATTGTCAGCACGGTCGGCGCGAACAGCGCTATCGGCGCAAGCGCGAACACGATGCGATCGGCGGACGCGGGCGTAGTGTCTTCTTTTACGATGAGTTTCACCACATCCGCCAGCGGTTGGAATAGCCCGAAGGGCCCCCAGCGGTTCGGCCCCAATCGCGCCTGGAACCTGCCGATAGTTCGCCGCTCAAACCAGGTGTACAGCGCGGTGGACATCACCAGCGCGTTTATCACGATGAACGCCAGCGCTACGCACGCCGCGCCATACGCCAACCAACTCGGCAATAGCGCATCGAACAGCCCGTAGATGCTCCGAAAGTCTATGACGCCCGCTTGGATGCCCTCTATCACCTGTCAACCTCGCCAAGCACAATGTCAATGGAGCCGAATATGATGATTAGGTCGCTCATCTTCCATCCGAGCAACATTTCACGCAGGGGCGTTATGTTGATGAACGACGGCGCGCGCACATGACAGCGGTATGGCGCGATTCCCCCGTCGCTCACCAGGTAAAACCCCAGCTCGCCTTTGGGAGATTCCACCGCCGCGTATGCGTCCCCCGCGGGCGGCCTTATGAAGAACGGCGCGGCCGACCTGATTGGCCCCTCCGGGATGTCCCTTACGCACTGCTTTATGATGCGGATGCTTTCGCGCATCTCTTGAATACGCACTAGGTAGCGATCGAATGTATCGCCCAGCGCGCCTATCGGTATGTCAAAGTCCAGCCTGTCGTATACCTCATAGGGATGCGCCTTTCGCAAGTCCCACTCCACGCCCGCGGCGCGCAGCATCGGCCCGCTTATGGAATAGTCCACGGCGTCCACGTCGTTCAGGACGCCCACTTCCCTTGTGCGCGTCAGAACGATCTCATTCCCCGAAATCAGGCTTTCCAGTTCGTCAATATAGACGGGCATATCATCCGTGAATGTGGCAAGCGCCGTCCAGAAGTCGTCGGGGGTGTCCTGGAACACGCCGCCGGGACGCATGTAGCTCAGCGTGATGCGCGCGCCGCACAGCATCTCAAACAGGTCTAAGATGCGCTCTCGCTCCCTAAAGCAGTACATCAGCGGCGTGGCGAGCGCGCCCAGGTCGTTTAGCAGAAAGCCCGTCGCCATCAGATGGCTGGCTATGCGCTGCAGCTCCGCGCTGATTACCCGTATGTACTGCGCCCGCTCCGGCACGGGTATCCCCGCCAGCTGCTCCACCGCCCGCACATACGCGAGGTTGTTGGACATGCTGGCGATGTAGTCCATCCGGTCTGTCAGCGTTACAATCTGCACATAGGTACGGCCCTCAGCCAACTTCTCAGAGCCGCGATGCAGATAGCCCAGCACAGGCTCGACGTCCACGATTACCTCGCCGTCAAAGGTCACGCGCAACCTGAATACGCCGTGCGTACTCGGATGCTGCGGCCCTAGATTTATGGTGACCGGCTCGGCCTTCGTGGTATTCATAGTAGCCATGCGACTGCCCTAGGCGTCCTGCCCCAGATAGTCTTTCCGCAGCGGATGCCCCGGAAAGCCCTCCCATAGCAGGATGCGTTTCATATTGGGATGCCCCTCAAAGCGTATCCCCATCAAGTCCCAGATTTCGCGCTCCTGAAAGTCCGCGCCGCGCCACACTTCGCACACCGACGGCGCGACCAGTTCGTCGCGCCCGTAGCAGCGCGCCTTCAGCGCGAGGCTCTGATTGTACTTCAGCGAAGTCAGATGATACACAAGCTCAAAGTATTCCACATAGTCAACCGCCGTTATGGACGACAAGAACGAAAACTCAAGCCCGTCGGCGTCTCTGAGAAACTTGGACACTTCAAGTATGCTTTCGGGGCTGATACGCACATAGCCGTCCTGAGCGCGCGCCACCGCGCCCGGCGCCGCCTCGTCTATGCGGCGCGCGATGTCTTCCCCGGCAAGCGCTCTGGTCATCGGATAGTTGCGCCTCGCTGCTTACGTCTTGCGCGCGATCGAGTATCGCTTGATCTTTTCGTGAAGTTGCATTATCCCGTACAGCAGCGCGTCCGGGCGGGGCGGGCATCCCGGAACATACACATCAACGGGAATTATGTGATTCACGCCGGGAACCACGCTGTAGCTGCCGTAGTACGGGCCTCCGCTTGTGGCGCACACGCCCATTGATATTACCCACTTGGGATCCGCCATCTGCTCATACACTCGTTGAATGGCGGGCGCCATCTTCCAAGTGACCGTGCCGGCGATGATAATCAGATCCGCCTGGCGCGGCGAGGGCCTGAACGCCTCCATGCCGAACCGCGCTATGTCAAAGCGGGACATTGCGCTCGCCATCATTTCAAACGCGCAGCACGCCAGCCCAAACGAAAGCGGCCACACCGCCGACTTCCTGCCCCAATTCACCAGCGCGTCAATGGATGTCACCGCTATGTTGCGCTCAAGGTCGTCCGGCACTTCTATCACCGGCTCCGCCAGCGCCTGCGTGTGCGTCGCCTTTATGTGGTTGATGACGCCGCCCTCTTCCCTGTCCACATCCCATGTCTTTTGATGCAGCGGGATAGTCAGCGGCGATGCGTCCTGCGTGATTTCCTCAATCATCCCTAACTCCACTCAAGCGAGCCTTTGCGCCAGGCGTACAGCCAACCGATGATTAGTATGGCTATGAACACCAGCATCTCTACGAATATGAAGATGCCGAACTGCCGCGTCAGCAAGCCGTAGCTCGCCGCCCACGGGAACAGGAATATCACCTCGACGTCAAACACCACGAACAGCAGCGCGAACCCGTAGAACCGGAAGTTGAACTGACTCCAGCGGCTGGACAGCGTCTCGAATCCGCACTCGTAGATGCTTTCCTTTACCGCGCTGGGCATTCGCGGGCGTATGCGAACCATCGACAGCGCCCAAGACGCCACGAGCATCCCCGCCGGCACCGCAACCGCCAGCGCCGCGAATATCGCTATGTAGCCGTATTGACGGAAGTAGTCGTCAAGCATAATTCGCTACCGAATACCCTCCCAATTCGTTGGGTGAATATAGCATAGCGCAACTAGGAATTGCAAGTGAACCTATTCACAATTGCGCGGCGGTTGGCCGTTTCTATATCGCCCGCCGTGTTGACACTATTATCGCGCAATGCTACGATTTTGGCTGACGCGGCGCGGCGCCTCGAATTGCGATTGCGCCGCGCGCAAACGGGGCGTTAAGGCGCGTCATACGCCTTATCGCCATAAATCACGCGAGCTAAGCCATTGACCATATCCGCCGCGAAAACCGACCACAAACAAACGGCGCAGCTCCCCGCTATGTTCACCGACTACCGGGGCGCTATCAGCGTGGCGCTCAAAGACGCGCTGCTGGGCGACCTGCCGGTGTACGATATGCTGCGCTACTATATGGGCTGGGCGGACACGCGCGGCAACCCATGCGTCGCCACTGAGGGCAAATACCTGCGCCCGACGCTCTGCCTATTCGCATGCGAGGCAACCGGCGGCGCGATTAGCCGAGCTATGCCGGCGGCCGTAGCGCTTGAGCTCATACACAATTTCTCGCTCATACACGACGACATCCAAGATCAGGACGAAACCCGCCACCACCGCAAGACGCTTTGGGCGGTGTGGGGCGTGCCAAAGGCGCTGGTCGCGGGCAACATCCTCCGCATCACGGCGGACGCCGCCCTGGAATCTTTGCAGCGGCAAGGCGTAGAGCGGCGGCGCGTCTTGCCCGTCGTCAGCCAGCTCACGCAAGCCTACCTGGAAATGATTGAGGGGCAATACCTGGACATATCCTTTGAGGGACGGCGCGACGTGGGCTTGCGGCAATACCTAGATATGATTGCCCGCAAAACCGGAGCGCTGATCCGTTGCTCGTTCACAATCGGAGCGCTCATCGGCGCGCCCGACCCCGCCGCCGCGGACGCCTTTCGTGAAAGCGGCAAAGCGCTGGGGTTCATCTTTCAGGTACGCGACGACATCCTCGGCGTTTGGGGCGATGAGGCAAGCACGGGCAAGCCGGTGGGCGCGGACATTCGGCGCAAAAAGAACTCTTTCCCCGTAGTCTATGCTATGTCCCAAGCGCGGGGCGCGGACAAGCGCCGGCTGCTGCAAATCTACGAACAAGACGAACTCGCCGACGCCGACGTTGACGACGTCCTCTGCATAATGGACGCCGTTCACACGCGCGCCTACGCGCACTCGCTCGCCGCTGAGCACGGCGAGGCCGCCGTAGCCGCGCTGACCGCCGCCGAATTGGACAAACGCGCCTTAGACGAAGTGGAAGATCTCATAGAATTTCTGCTTGTTAGAGAGCATTAAGCGCGCTAACTCACAAAGCATATCCCGAAATATCGCAAACCGAATACAATTATCAAATACTAGACAGGAGCAATGCCGATGGGCAGACCGCTCGAACTGGCGGCAAGAACGGGCTGGCACATCCTAAAAAGCAAGCTAGCCGGCAAAAAGCGCTTTCCCCTGGTGACGATGCTGGAGCCGCTGGAAAAGTGCAACCTGGCCTGCGAGGGCTGCGGCCGCATCCGCGAATATGAGCGCGTGCTGGATAGGACGCTCAGCGTGGAGCAGTGCCTGGCGGCCGTCCGCGAATCCGGCGCGCCCATCGTGTCTATCGCGGGGGGCGAACCCACGCTGCACCCGCAAATACACGACATTGTGGCGCGGATCATCGCCGAGAAAAAGTTCGTCTATATGTGTACAAACGCGCTGCTTATGGAGCGCGTTATGAAAAAAATACCGCCCTCCAAATACTTCTGCTTTGTCGTGCATATGGACGGCATGGAGGCGGCGCACGACAAGTCCGTCTATCGCAAAGGCGTCTTTCGCATCGCTGTCAGGGGCATCCAAGCCGCGCTTGAGGCGGGTTACCGCGTTACTACAAACACAACCGTGTTCAACGGCGTGGACGAAGACGACCTCATAGAGATGTTCACGATGCTCACCGATATGGGCGTAGAGGGCTGCATGGTATCCCCCGGCTACCAGTTTGACGCCGTGCCGAACCAGAGCCTATTCATTTCCCGCCAAAACGCGCGCAAGGTATTCAAGAACATCCTGGATCCCGCCCGCAACATTCGGTTCTACAACAACCCGCTATACCTGGACTTCCTGCGCGGCGAGCGCGAATACGACTGCACGGCCTGGTCAAACCCCACCTATACCGTGCTTGGCTGGCGCGAACCCTGCTACCTGCTCGGCGACCGCCATACCCCGCGCGTATCCGACCTATACTCCGACGAACTATGGAACAACTACGGCGTGGGCAAAGATCCCCGCTGCGCCAACTGCCTTATGCACTGCGGCTTTGAGTCGGCGTCCATTTTCGCCACTATGGAACGCCCGCGAGACGCCATCAGCCTCATACGCAGGGGCGCCGTGCGAAACAGCGGCATCGGCACGGCATAAGTCCAAATATCAAATAAGCCCAAGGAAATCCAAGCGCGCGCAATTCCCGCTAATCACCGATATACTTGACGCATCATCGTGGTATCCAAATTCAATTCCCGCACAACAAGCCAATCGCATCTATCGCGGCAGGTCGGCGGCGCAATCCAAAAGTGCCACGACTACCTGCTGGACATCCAGTATCCTGAAGGCTACTGGTGGGGCGAGCTCGAGTCCAACGCCACTATGGAGGCGGAGTTCATTCTGATGAACCACTTCCTGGGCATTGCCGAAGAGACCAAAATTCGCAAGCTCGCCAACCACATCATCAGCCGCCAGCGCGACGACGGCGCGTGGGTTCAGTTCTACGGCGCGCCCGGCGACCTCAGCTCGTCTATTGAGTGCTATTTCGCGCTCAAGCTCGCCGGCGTATCCCCGCAAGCGCCGCATATGCGTAAGGCGCGCGAATTCATCCTGTCCAAAGGCGGCGTCCCCAACGCGCGCGTCTTCACGAAAATCTGGCTCGCCTTGTTCCGCCAATGGGATTGGAAAGGCATCCCCGTTATGCCCGCCGAGCTTATGCTGCTCCCCGAATGGTCGCCCGTGAACATATACAGCTTCGCCAGCTGGGCGCGCGCCACTATCGTCCCGCTGCTGATCATTCTTGACCGCAAGCCCGAAGTCGCCATTCCCGAATGGGCGCATATTGATGAACTATATCCCCTGCCGCGCAGCGAAACATCCTACTCCGTCAAGCATCCCGGCCGCCTGATTGGGTGGGAAACTTTCTTTTACGCCGGCGACGTAGTGTTGCGCCAAATTGAGCGCCTCCCATGGAAACCCACGCGCGGCAAGGCGATTGAGCGCGCCAGCGAATGGATCATCACCCATCAAGAGGACGACGGCAGCTGGGGCGGCATCCAACCGCCTTGGGTATATTCGCTTATGGCGCTAAGCGCGCTTGGCTACTCTAACGACCATCCGGTTATGCGAAAGGGCTTGCGCGGCTTTGACACATTCGCCATAGAAGACGGTGATACCCTGCGCGTGCAGGCTTGCGTCTCGCCCAACTGGGACACCTGCCTTGCGATGATAGCGCTGCTGGACTCCGACCTGCCGCCCGACCATCCCGCGCTAACCCGCGCCGCCGAATACCTGCTCGCCCGCCAAATAATGGAGGGCGGCGATTGGCAGGTCAAGGCGAAAGATCTATCCCCCGGCGGCTGGGCGTTTGAATTTGAGAATAAGCGCTACCCTGACCTGGACGACACCGCCGAAATCGTTATGGCGCTCAACAAAGCGCAATTGCCATCCGAGCGCGGCAACGGCGAGCATGGCAACGGCGGCGCGTCAACGCAACGCGCGCCAACGCGCAAGCAACGCGCGATTGACCGCGCCGTACAATGGCTGCTGGGGATGCAATGCTCCAACGGCGGCTGGGCGTCCTTTGACAAGGACAACTCGCTCAAGCTTGTAGCCAAAATCCCTTTCGCCGATTTTGGCGAAATCATAGATCCGCCCAGCGTGGACGTAACCGCGCATGTACTTGAGATGCTGGGGCAGTGCGGCCACTCCGCCGATCATCCCGCCGTCAGCCGCGCGCTAGACTACATCCTCGCCGAGCAGGAACCCGACGGCGCGTGGTTCGGCAGGTGGGGCGTCAACTACATCTACGGCATAGGCGCCGCGCTGCCCGCGCTGCAAGCGGTGGGCTTTGATATGAGCGCCGATTGCGTCCGCCGCGCCGTGCAATGGCTGGCGGCGCGGCAAAATCCCGACGGCGGCTGGGGCGAAAGCTGCGCCTCTTACGTTGACCCCGAATTTCGCGGCAAAGGCCCAAGCGCGCCATCGCAAACCGCGTGGGCTATCATAGCGCTGCTCGCGGCGGGCGAGCGCGCGCATCAAGCTACACGGCGCGGCATCCAATTTCTGGTAGAGCGCCAGCAGCCCGACGGCTCGTGGGACGAGCCCTATTTCACCGGCACGGGCTTTCCCGGCTACCGCACGGGCGAGCGCCAAGATCGCTACCTATCCCCCGAAGACCACGCCTATCAGGGCAGAGAACTCCCCGCCGGCTTTATGATCAACTATCATCTATACAGAATATATTGGCCCCTAACGGCGCTAGGCCGCTATCGCCGCAATGCTGAACGGCGGCGCGACGGCTAACTCTCGCCCGGCGGCGCTTGCCGCGCAACCCAAAACATTGAAACAAACGATAATCTTATGATAATCTCAATACGCCTGATAGCGGCGTATGCACAGAGAGGTTCCTAAATGAAATTAGCGCAAGAGGCTTCCGTCAAAGCCTGCGTGTTCACGCTCGAAGTGGATGTCAGAAACGCGAGCATGCCCGAATTCTTTGACATCACCGACGAGGTGGAAGACTTTATCGCAAAGTCGGGCGTCAGCAACGGCATAGCCGTGGTCTTCTCCACCCACACCACCGCGGGCATCGTCATACAAGAGCATGAACCTCTGCTGCTCCAAGATATGAAGAGCGCGATAGAGCGCTTCGCCCCGCGCAATATGCACTATCGCCACAACGACTTCGACGTCCGAACCGTTCATATGCACGAAGACGAGTGTCCCAACGGGCATTCCCACTGCCAGCATCTGTTGCTTGGCACAAGCGAAACCATCCCGATAGTTGACGGCAGCCTCACTTTCGGCGAATTCCAGCGCATCTTTATGGTGGAACTGGACGACCAGAAAGACTTTCGCCAAATTCTAGTGCAAGTTATGGGCGTCTAGGCCATCTAGGCTAGGGCATCCAACGTCCTGCTAGATAGGCGGCGGCCGCCTGCAAGCGAATGGCGCGCGCCGCCGCCCTTAGATGCGTGCAAACCTATGTAAAGGACGCGGTTGTGGCAACTGAACTTCAGTCGGCATACGACCACTGCCAGCGCATCGCCAAGCGCAACGCCCGCAACTTCTACTACGCCTTTCGCGCGCTGCCCGCCCCCAAGCGCCGCGCCATCTACGCCGTGTACGCATTCTGCCGCGTCTGCGACGACATAGCGGACGGCGATCTTGCCCTGCCCGACAAGCGCCGCGAATTCGCCCAGATCCGCCAACGCCTTGCCGCGCCCTCGCCGGACGCCGCATCCCCCATATTCGTCGCGCTCCGCCACGCCACGGACGCCTACGGCATCCCGCCCGGCCACTACGAACAGATCTTGCAAGGCGTAGAGTTGGACTTGACCCAAAACCGCTTTGCCGATTTCCAAGAACTCCGCGATTACTGCTACAAAGTGGCGTCAGTCGTGGGCTTGATTTGCATCCGCATATTCGGCTACCGCGACCCGCAAGCGGAAAACTACGCGGTTGATATGGGCATAGCGATGCAGCTCACCAACATCCTGCGGGACATCAAAGAAGACGCCGCCCGCGACCGCATCTACATCCCCCAAGACGAAATGCGCCGCTACAACTACACCGAATCCGAGCTCAAGCGCGGCGAGATTACCGAGGGATTTACCGCGTTAATGCAGCATCAAACCGCGCGCGCCCGCGAATACTTTCGCGGCAGCCGCAGCCTATTCCCCCTCATATCGCCCGACGCCCGCGCCTGCCCCCAAGCGATGCACGCCACATACGCCGCCATCCTTGACCGCATCCAACTCAGCGGCTACGACGTATTCCAACGGCGCATCGGCATAAGCGCGCCCGCTAAACTGCTGATGCTCACCCGTCTATGGGCGGGCAGCCTGCTGCCGACGCTGCTCAATCCCGCCGCAAGAGAATAGCCGGTGTCGCGCCTATGACAGCCCTCATCCTAGCCCCATTCACCGCCGATTGCCTCGCCAAACTTAACCGCGAGATGCCCGTCGTATATGAAAGTTGGACTGACACCCGCCGCCTCTACGATCCCTGCGAACTAGCCGCCCGCATCAACGCGGATGCGGCGTCCGTTCTGGTTGTAGAGCCGGATTTCGTTTTTGAAGAGACGCTCGCGCAAACGCCCGTCTTGCGGCTCATAGGCGTCTGCCGCGCGTCGGTTAGCCACATAGACATAGACGCCGCCACCGCGCGCGGCATAGCCGTAGTCAACGCGCCCGCCCGCAACGCCAACGCGGTCGCCGAGCATGCGCTCGCGCTTATGCTGGCGCTTGCCCGCAACATCCCGCAGGCGCATCGCTATGTGAAATCCGGCGATTGGCAGAATCCCGCCGCGCCATACCTGCAATTTTCGGGCATTGAGCTACGCGGCAAGACGCTGGGTATCATTGGCTTAGGCGCAATCGGCGGCCGCCTTGCCAAAATCTGCGCCGCGCTTGATATGCGCGTCCAAGCGCACGATCCCTACGCATCCAACCCGCCTGCCGACGTCCGCCTTGTTGCCCTAGACGCGCTAATGGCGTCATCCGATTTCGTCAGCGTCCACCTGCCTCTCGCGTCCGAAACCGATGGTATGCTTGACGCCCGCCTGCTGCGCTTGATGAAACCCAGCGCGTACATCGTCAGCGCATCCGACGCCGCGGTATTCGCGCCCGACGCGCTTGCCGACGCCTTAATATCGAGCCAAATCGCGGGCGCGGCGCTGGACGTCTTTGAGACGCATCCCATATCGCCGCAAAATCCGCTGCTCGCCCTGGAAAACGTCGTCCTTACCCCGCACATTGGCGGCGCAACCGCCGAAACCATTCAACGCCATTCGCGTATGATAACCGACGACATCCTGCGTTTCTTGCGCGGCGAAATGCCCCAAAATCTGGTCAACCCTGAGGTTTGGGAACATCGTGAGTAGCCGCCGCATCATCGTTTTGGACGCAGGCACAAGCCGCGCCCGCTGCCATCTCTTTGACGCCGACGGGCGCGTCCTGGCGTCCGCAAGCCGCGAATGGCGGTTTATCGCCGCATCCGAACCCTACTCGCTTGCCCGCGAATGGCAGCCCGCTCAGCTCTGGCAAACATTCTGCGATCTCATAGCCGAATGCGTGGCAGCCGCAAGCGCGTCCTCCGCCGAAATCGCCGCCGTTGCAGTCACATCGCAGCGCCAGGCGATTGTATGCCTAGACCGCGATGGAAACGCCATATACGCCTCGCCAAACCTAGACCTGCGCGCGCTCTTTGAGGGAGGGCTGCTTGACGAAAGCCACGCCGATCGCATCTATGCCACGACCGGACACCTGCCCTCGTTCCTGTTCGCGCCCGCCAAACTCAGATGGCTGCAAGCCAATCGCCCCCGCGACTATGCCCGCGTCGCTTATGCCCTGCCCCTCGCCGACTGGCTGACCTACCGGCTCACCGGCGTTATCGCAAGCGAACCCACACTGGCGGCCGGCGCGGGTTTGCTGGATATTCACAGCCGCCGCCGGTGCGATCCGCTGCTATCCGATTTAGGCATAACCCTTGCGCCGGTTCCCCTGCATAACGCCGCATCAGTGGTTGGCGAAGTCAGCGCAATCGCCGCCCACAATACTACGCTCCCAAAAGGAATTCCCGTCATCACCGCGGGCGCGGATACCCAGTGCGGCTTGCTTGGCATGGGCATACACAATCCCGCCGAAATCGGCATTATCGCCGGCTGGAGCGCGCCCGCGCAGATGATAACCGCGCAGCCCATCCTGCCCGCCGACCGCGGCGTGTGGGCGAGCTGCTATCTCGCGCCTGGCCGCTGGGTCGCCGAAACTAGCGCGGGCGACGAGGGCAACGCCTATGCGTGGCTGGCGAGCGTCCTCTTCGGCGATGCGCCCGACCGCTTTGAGCGAATGTCCCGCCTTGCCCAAGCGTCCGAACCCGGCGCTGACGGCGCAATGGCGTTTCTCAGCGGCGGCGATACATCCCCGACTGCGCCGGGGCTTGCGGCAGGCGGTTTCGTATTCCCCGTCCCGCTAACCCTCAGCCCGCTGGGACGCGCCAGCCTTGCGCGCGCCGCCCTAGAATCTATCGCCTATAAACTAGCGGCATGCGTAGAGCAACTTGAATCCGCCGCCGGCCTTGACACAGCCGCCATAGCGCTCGGCGGCGGCATGACGCGCGCAAAGCCATTCGCCGCCATCCTCGCCGCCGCGCTGGGCAAGCCGCTATCGCTATCGCCCTTGCCCGACGCCACCGCCGCGGGCGCGCGCCTCTGCGCCGCAACCGCCATCGGCGAATACGCATCCCTTGACGAGGCCGCCCGCTTTGCGAAACAATCCATGCGAGCCATCGCGCCGGACGCCTACGACTCCGCCGCCTACCGCGATCTCTATCGCCGCTGGCAAGAAACCGCCCGGCGCCTGCAATCAGTCAATCTATGAAAATCTCTCTCGCAGCGCTCACAAGCAATCGCCTATGACTATTCGCTGGCAGCAGCAGCGCCAAGCGGTGGCGGACGCCGCCCGCCGCATGTCCGCCGAGGGCTTGACCATCGGCGCGAGCGGCAATGTCAGCGCGCGCCTGACTGATACAGACGGCAGCCCGCTTATGGCTATCACGCCGTCCCAAACGCCCTACAATAGGCTGCGCCCCGCCGATATTTTGGTAACCGATATGGGCATTGAGCCGATAGACGGCGAGGGCATCCCGTCCAGCGAGGCGCTGCTGCACGCCGCCATATACCGGCGGCGGCCCGACGCCGGCGCGGTTATGCACACCCACTCCACATACGCCACCATCGCCGCCGTCGCTGGCGCTGACATTCCCCCTATCATAGACGAAATGGCAATCGCAATCGGCGGCAAAATCCGCGTGTCCGACTACGCGCCGCCAGCCAGCGATGCGCTCGCCGCCAATGTCTGCGATGCGCTTGGCGATCGCAGCGCCGCGCTTATCCGCAATCACGGCGCGGTCGGCATCGGCGCAACCCCGCAGGACGCGCTCGCCGTATGCGCCCTGGTCGAGCGCGTGGCGCAAGTCTTTGTGATAGCGTCTATTATGGACAAAGTCAATCCTCTGCCCGACGCGGTAGTAGATGCCGAAATCGCGCTGTTCAAAATGCGCCACCAATCCGCGCCCGACGGCGACTAACCGACTAAATTCGCATCACGGAGGTTCGCAAATGGTAACAGTCCCTGGATTCTTGCTGAGGCGTCTATATCAAAAAGGCAGCCTAGCCAACACGCCCGGCGGCATAGAGTTTCGTCTTGAAAACCGCCTAGGATCCGGATACGCGCAAGGGATGACGCCCCTAGTCATAGACGCCGCCGAGATCCCGCTCCAAGACGCCGCTTTCGTGCTTGACGGCGCGGCAACCCCGTTCAGCGCCATCAGCAAGGACAGCGCATTCACCCTTGCGATGAACAAGACAATCGTTGTTCGCGTGAACGGCGTATCCCTTGATGAGGGCGCTCACACAATAGAGATGGGCTTTGAGGTTCCAGGGCTTGGAACGCTCAAGTTTGACTTCACGGATGTGATACCCTAATGGCAAACTGCGGAGCAAGCCGCGCGTCCGGCGGCGTCCGGCGCATAGCGGTCACCGGCGCGTCCGGCTACCTTGGCCGCCTGCTCATCGCCAGCCTTGAGCGCCGCCCCGCCGTAGAGCGCATCCTAGCCCTAGACATTCGGCCGCCGCGCGCGCCATTTTCGCCCAAAGTCGCATTTGTTCAATGCGACGTCACTAAGCCCCTGCGTGATCTTTTCGCCGACCATTCTATCGACGCAATCGCCCACCTCGCCTTTCGCATCAAGCCCGACCGCGACCGCGACGCCGCGCATGCCGTTAACATCGGCGGATTGGCGAATGCGCTTGACGCTTGCGGCAATGCTGGCGTCGGGCGCATCCTCTACCTCAGTAGCGCAACGCTCTACGGCGCGCATCCCGACAACCCGCCCTATCTCACAGAAACATCCCCATTGCGCCCAGTCAGCGGCTTTCAGTACGCCGAAGACAAGATCCAAGCCGAAACCTTGCTTGCCGAGTACGCCGCGCGCCATCCCGAAGTCAGCGTCGCCATACTGCGCGCCTGCCCCATACTAGGCGCAACCGCCGATAATTTCATCGCGGAAAGTTTCACTCGGCGCGCGCTGGTAGCCATCAAAGGCTGCGATCCGCCGCTGCAGTTTCTGCACGAGCGCGACGCCGCCCGCATTATCGCGGACTGCCTGTTCAAAGGCGTTCACGGCATCTACAATGTAGCCGGGCGCGATAGAATCCGCTGGAACGAAATGGCTGAGATAGCCGGGCGCAGGCTAATCCGACTGCCCGCCCCGCTGCTATATCGCCTGACAGCCCTCAGCTGGACGCTGCGCCTGCAATCAAATTCGCCCGCATGCGGCTTGGATTTCATTCGCTATCCCTGGCTGGTCAGCGCACGAAAGCTCGCCGAAGAACACGGCATTGTCGCTGAGTATACATCCCGCGAGGCGTGGCGGGCGTTCATATCGGAGCGCGCATCTCGCTAGAATAATCCCGCATCCCGCGTAGCCGCCAACTCTATAAATCTATTAAAGAGGAGTACGCACAATGAAAGTCATCATAGACACCGACCCCGGCACAGACGACGTTCTTGCGCTCATAATGGCGCTCAACTCGCCTGAGATGGACATACTCGCCCTAACCACCGTGGAGGGCAACGCCACTTTGGAGCATACCACCAACAACGCGCTCGCCGTTTTGGAGTATATGAACCGCGCCGAAATCCCAGTTCATTCGGGAGAATCCACGCCGCTAGTAGGCGAGTTCTATCACGCCTACAACATACACGGGCCCGCGGGCCTAACCGTCAGCCTGCCCGAACCCCAAACCGCGCTGGCGTCCATCGACGCAGTGGGCTACATAACCCAAACCGCCCTGGATATGCGCGCCGCCGGCGACGCCCTGACGCTAATTGCGCTAGGCCCCCTGACCAACGTCGCCCGCGCTTTGCAGCGCGACGCTCGCCTCAAAGACGCTCTCAGCAACGTTCTGGTTATGGGCGGCACGGGCGACGCGCCCGGCAATGTCACGCCTTACGCGGAGTTCAATATCTGGGACGACCCGCGCGCCGCCAATGTAGTCTTTCAATCCGGAATGCCCGTTACGCTGATAGGGCTGGACATCTGCCGCCAAACCGCCGTCGCCCGCGATAACCCCGACTGGTTCACTAGCGATACCCCCGGCGAGCGGCTTGCCGCCCAAATCCTCGCAAACTGGTTTGAAACCGAGCAGGTTGAGCGCCAATTCAACCTGCACGACCCCCTAACCATAGCCGCCGCCTTGCGCCCCGACCTCATAACCACCCGCGCGGCGAACCTCAGCGTTGAGACCGCCGACGCCGACCGCATCGGCGAAATCACCCACAACTTCACCCCGGACGGCAGCGTCAGCCTAGCCGTCGCAGTTGCTAGTGACCAAGCAATGGCGTTTATGCGCTCCCTGCTTGCGGGCTAATTCCCGCGCTGCTGACTGCTGACACCTAATCCCCAACCCGCTATACTTGCCATCAATCCCAAAACCGAATGTTGACGCTGACAACTTAACACTAGGAGCGTTGATATGCCCACACAAACTATCCCATCCGAACAGGAAGTCCTGTCATACTTCGACGCCCTCAGCAACTGGGGCCGCTGGGGAGACGACGACGAACTCGGCACACTCAACCTGCTATCCCCCGCCAAGACGCGCCAAGCCGTCGGCCTTGTGCAAGAGGGCGCGACCGTGTCCTGCTCGCGCACGGTCGGATGGACGCCCGAACCCGACCATATGGCGACGCCGCTGCATTTTATGATTGAAAGCGGCGAGGGCTGGGCGTCGGGCGATAAGGTAACCAATCGCCCCAGCCAAGCCGCCACCGACTTCTTCGGCATGGCGTTTCACGGCTATCACATCACCCACATTGACAGCCTCGCGCACTTCTTCTGGCAAGGCAAAATGTACAATGGCCGCCCGCCGCATCTGGTATCCACCGGGCTTGGCGCGACCGTGGAATCGGTGGAGCTCGCCAAGAACGGCATCATCACGCGCGGCGTCCTCGTGGACGTGCCGATGATACGCGGCGTTGACTGGGTGGAGCGCGGCGAGGGCGTTATGCCCGAAGACATACTAGCCGCCGAAGAGCGCTGCGGTTTCGCCATCGAAGAGGGCGACGTCCTGCTAGTCCGCACGGGCAACCTGCATCGCCGCAATGTGGAAGGCGCCGTCAACCCACGCGAGGCGGGTTCCCCCGCCTGCCAAGCCGCCTGCCTGCCGCTCTTTCACGAGCGCGGCATCGCCGTGCTTGGCAGCGACACCGGCAACGACGTTATGCCAAGCCAGTACGCGAGCATGTCCAACCCCATACACCAAGTCGGCATCGTGGCTATGGGGCTATGGATTTTGGACAACCCCAACCTAGAAGACCTCGCCGCCGCCTGCCGCGAGCGCAACCGCTGGGAGTTTATGCTCGCCATAAATCCCCTCAGGCTATTCAACGCCACCGGCTCGCCCGTCAACCCAATCGCCATATTCTAGCTCAGGCAACCGCGCCGCAAAGAGGGCAATCGCGGATTCCAAAGCGCGATTGCCCTCATATCCCCAAAAGCCTTTGGGTTGCTTTTCCCAACCGATCTTAGCGGCAGAAACGCCAGGCACCAGGCGCAATATCACCGCAACGCGCCTTCAAGCCGTTGCAGAAACTCCGCTACTTCGCTCACGCCATCTAGCCGATAATCGGCGCTATCAATCACCGCCGCAGGCGTTCCTTGCTGCATAACCGCAACGCCTATCCCCGCAATCGCGCCTTCGGCCCTACGCCGCCTTAGTGTTCGCAAGGCGTCGGCGTCGGTGGTGTCATCCCCCAAAAATATCACGCCCGTTAATCCCCACTCCCGTATCAGCGCATCCAGCGCAACGCCCTTGTTCGCGCCCCCTTTGCGCCTGATTTCAAGAACCTTATTTCCCCACAGCGCCTCCAGCGTCCGGCTACCCGCCAAAACCCGCGCCGTTGCCGATTCTAGCCGCGCTAAGACATCCGCCTCATCCGCGACCATCCGGTAGTGCGCCGTGCCGCTAAATCCCTTATCCTCCCAAACCATTCCCGGCACATCAACCGCAACCCGTATCGCCGCCATCGCCCGCGCTATATCGCCGCTTGCGTCCCCGGCGGCGTCAGCCGCTACGCGCAAATCGCCCCCTACGATCCGCTCAGCGCCGTGATTGCCGATATACGCTGCGCCCTCTACGCCCACGCGCTCCCGCACATCCGCCGCAGGCCTGCCGGACATCACCGCCGTAAGAGTTAGCTTGCTTGCCAAATTCACCAGCGCCGCCGCCGCATCGGGATGAACAACCGCATCCTGCGGAGAGCCAACCAGCTCCGCCAGCGTGCCGTCAAAGTCCAACACAAGCCCGACGTCCCTGCCACGCAAGTCGGCGAGCGCCGCATCCATATGCTCTAGCAGACGCGGCAGTCGTTTGCTGTTATCGCTATCGCTCATTGCCGCGCCGCGCCCTGCGCGTCTTCGCGCAACGTCCTAATCGCGCGAGCAACCAATCCTGACGCCAAGCGCACTTTGTAGCCGTTATCCCGCAACGGCTCGGCGTCCTGAACCGCCAATCGCCCTATCTCGGCCGCGTCCGCATCCTGCATCCGCACTCCCGCCAGCGCGTCTTCGGCATGACGCGCGCGATACGGCACGGGCGCGACGCCCCCCAGCGCTATACGCGCGCGCTCAATCCTATCGCCGCGCGCGATAACGGCAAGCGCAACGCTCGCCAACGCGAAGTCCATTGCTTGCCGCTCTTTCGCTTTCAGATACACGCTACGCAATCCCGCCGCAGGCGAGGGCAGGCGAACCGCCGCTACTATCTCGCCCGCTCGCAAAGCATTCTCAGTTCGCGCATCTATCTCAGGCGGCGCGAAAAAGTTCTCCGCCGCCAATACGCGCTCCCCATCCGCCGCCGCCAGTTCAATATCAGATCCCAGCGCCGCAAGCGCAACCGCGGTGTCGGATGGGTGAACCGCCGGGCATATCGCGCCGCCGAATATCGCGTGGAACTTGTTCATGCCGTTATGCGCGAAACACTCCGCGCCGCCTTTCTTGCGGCAATCAAACAGCGGGCTGCGATAATACCAGCAGCGCGGCCTTTGGCACAGGTTGCCCCCAAGCGTTCCCACATTGCGTATCTGCGGCGTGGCTACCGCCGCCGCGGCTTGCGCCAGCGCCGCGTAGTTCGCGCGAATATGCGGATGCGCCGCCACTTCTGACAGGATAGTCATCGACCCTATCCGAGCGCCCTCGCCGCCTATCTCAATTCCCCTCAGGTTAGGGATACTTGCCAGGCTTACCAACCTAGCCGGGCTTATCACGCCCTCTTTCAATTCGCCAAGCAGATCCGTCCCGCCCGCAATCACCCGCGCCGATCCCGCTCCCTCGGCGAGCATCCCGCTTGCATCCGCCGCATCCCGCGCAGCCACAAACTCAAACCCGTTCATCAGCCCTCCCCCTCAGCGCGCGCCGCCAATGCGTCAAGTATCTTGTCCGGCGTCGCCGGCAAGTCCGCTATCGCTACGCCCACGGCGTCCCGGATGGCGTTGACAATCGCCGGCGCCACCCCGATGCTAGGCGGCTCGCCCAGCGCCTTAGCCCCGAAAGGGCCTACCGGATCAACCACATCCGCGAACACAACTTGCACAGGCGGATATTCCTGTATCGTGGGGCTTTTGTGTTCCAAGTAGCTGGCGTTTAGCGTAACGCCGCTTTCGGAGTCGGTAAGCATCTGCTCCGACAGCGTGAACCCAAGCATCTGCGAAACGCCGCCCTCCACCTGGTTGGCGGCAAGCTGCGGGTTTAGGATGCGCCCCGAATCGTGCGCCGCCACATAGCGCGTTACGCGAACCTGCCCCGTCTCAGTATCAACCTCAACCTCGGCGAAATGCGCCCCAAACGAATTGACGATATAGTCGGCGCTGCCCGGCGTTACCCACGCCTCAGCCTCCAGCGCCTGTCCCGCCGTAGCCACTATCTCACCCAGCGTCAGCAGCGCCGCGCCGTCCTTGTACGACACGCGCCCACCACGCAATTCCAACGCATCCGCGTCCGCGCCCAATCGCGCCGCCGCCGCGTCCAATATCTTTGCCCTCAGCTCAGTCGCCGCCTTTTGCGCCGCCAAGCCTGTGGAGAAAGTCGCCGTCGATCCCGCCGTGATTGGCGCTTCGGGCGTCTGCGCCGTATCCCCGAAAATCACATCCACATCCTCATATGCTATATCCAGCGTCTCCGCGACAATCTGCGCCATCACCGTGGCGCTGCCCTCGCCCACATCCATAAGCCCGGCAGTCAAGCCAACCCGCCCGTCGGGTTTCAGACCGACTCGCGCCGATGATCTGCCACCCGGCCCGCCGCGATAGATGAATATGCCCATTCCCGCGCCGCGCCTGATATGATCGCCGCGATTTGCGTCCGCCGCCCGCCTTTCGCGCCATCCAAACGCATCCGCGCCCTTGACTATGCACTCTCGCAGCCCGTTGGACGAAAACGGGATGCCGCCCTCTACCGGCTGGGTATCTACAATTTGGTTCGCGGGCGTTACCCTTTCGCCCGGCTGTCCCTCAATCCCCACATGGTTCATCAAGCGGAATTCCACCGGATCCATCCCCAGCTCTTGCGCGATATGGTCTATCGTTGACTCCAGCGCGAAGTGTCCCTGCGGCGCGCCCAGCGCCCGGTACGAGCCGCCCGACGGCTGGTTCGTATAGGCAAGATACCCGTCATACCGAGCGTTGGCGCACTTGTACAGATACAGCGCGCCCTGTCCCGCCCGCCTGACCACGCCCGGCCCCGACGACAGATACGCGCCCGTGTCCATAAGCGTGGTGGCGTGTATCGCCGTGATGACGCCCGCGTTGGTTACGCCTATTCTCAGCGTGGTCTCAGTGGCGTGACGCTTGCGCCCTGCCACGAACTCTTCTTCCCGCGTTAATTCCATCTTCACCGGAGCGCCCGCTCGCCGCGCGAGGATCGCCGTGATGACCGCCAGCCGAGTTTCGTCCTTGTTCCCGTAGCCCGCGCCCATCGTGGATCCTATGACGCGAACATTTTCCCGCTCAATGCCCAGCGCGAGCGCGAGATTGAGCCGGTCGGCGTGAACTCCCCGCGACGATTTCCAAACCGTCAGCCTATCGCCCTCCCACATCGCCACCGCCGCGCGCGGCTCCAGCGCGGATCCCGAATGAGCGGGCGTGCTGAACGAGCGCTCAAAGACGCGGTCGGCTTGCGCGAACCCCTCATCAACATTGCCGCGCTCCAGCGTCAGCGGCTTGCCGCCCACCAGATTGCCCTCAGGATGCACGCGCGGCGCGTCCGGCTTTATCGCATCCCGCGCCGAAAATACCGCAGGCAACACCTCATACTCAACATCTATCAGCGCCAGCGCCTCAGCCGCAATGTCCTCGTCGTCGGCCGCCACCGCCGCAACCTCGTCGCCCACAAACCGCACGACGCTATCAAGTACCGCTACATCCGGCGCAATGCGTCCCTCAGGCGCGTCAAACGGCGTCAGCAAGGCGCGAACTCCCGGTAGCCGCTCAGCCGCGGCGGTGTCTATGCGAACTATCCGCGCATGAGGATGCGGGCTGCGTAGTATCTTGCCATGCAACATTCCCGGCAGCCGCACGTCCGCCGCGTACCGCGCCTCGCCCGTTAGCTTTTCGGGCAAGTCATACCGCGCGACCGACCTGCCTATCACCGCATCCGCGCTCATCGTTGCGCCGCCGATTTCACCGAGGCGATGATGCGCCCGTATGCGTTGCATCTGCACAAATTGCCCGATAGCGCATCCCTAATCCGCTCATCGGTCGGGTTTGGCGTGGCGTCCAACAGCGCCTTTGCGCTCATAACGAAACCCGGTGTACAGAACCCGCACTGGCCGCCATCGTTGTCCAAAAACGCCTGCTGTATCGGATGCAGGTTGTTCGCATTGCCCAATCCCTCTATCGTGGCAATGCTGCGCCCCGCCGCCTGCACGGCCAGCATTTGGCAGGAATACACCGGCATCCCGTCCACCAGAACCGTGCATGCGCCGCACTCGCCCCTGTCGCAGCCGCGCTTTGCGCCCGTGAGCTCCAGCGCATCCCGCAGAACGCGCAACAGCGTCCAGTGATGCCGCGCCTCTATTTCGCGCGCATCCCCGTTCACATTCAGGCTTATTCGCGTGCTGAATCCCGTCATATATCCCGCCTTGCCCTTGCCGCGCCTATTGCGCCGTAACGCCGCCGTCTATCACCAGCTCCGAACCCGTCATATACGACGACTCGTCCGACGCCAGAAACAGCGCCCCGTATGCCACATCGTCAACCGTCCCTATTCTGCCCAGCGGAACCCGCGCCACCGACTCCGCCAGGGATTCGGGCGTCCCGATGTTATCGGCGATCATCTCGGTGTCTATCGGCCCCGGATGTATGGAATTCGCGCGAATGCCGTCCGCCGCGTGCTGTATGGCGGTATTCTTGGTGAACAGCCGCACGCCGCCTTTGGACGCCGAGTAAGCGCCGCCGCGCGGGCTGCCCACCAGTCCCGCCGTGGACGATATGTTGATGATAGAGCCGCCGCCCGCATCCCGCATCACGGGAATGGAGTGTTTCGTCCCCAGAAACACGCCTTTCAGGTTAATGTCTATGATGCTGTCCCACTCATCCTCGGACGCATGCTCAATCGGGATACGGCTATAAATCGCCGCGTTATTCACCAGCACATCCAGCTTGCCGAAACTCTCCACCGCCCTGCCGATCGCCGCCTGCCAGTCCGCCGCGCTGGTGACATCCAGCCTCACGAACAGCGCCTTGCCGCCCGCCTCGCTTATCTCCGCCTCCACCTGCGCTCCCTCCGCCTCCAGAATATCCCCAATCACCACCGCCGCCCCCTCCTGCGCGAACAGCTTCGCCTCGGTCGCCCCCTGCCCCCTAGCCCCTCCGCTAATCAGCGCAACCTTGCCCTCAAGCCTCATAATCGCCCCCTCTCGCGCGGCGTAACTCGCCGCTCAGTCCAAATTTTCGTTTGTCATCTCAGATCCCATCCCCGTCAAGCCGATTTTAACATCAATCCCGCCCTATTACAAAGCCAATAATCACCTACCCGTACATCGTATATATTTCTAATTCACACCAATTTTCTAAACTTTTGAAATTCATGTGAAAAAAGTATTGACAATACATGAGTTTCGTTCTATTGTGTTCTGTAACACATATGTTAGAACACCGCGGAGGTCAACACTATGCGCCGCACAGCGACTCAAACCCACAAACGCCAACTTCGGATGCCCGGCATTGCCCGCCAAGCGCAGCCGCGCGCGCGAATCATCGCCACTTGCTGCAACATCGCTCCCGGCCAGCCCGTCATCTACAACGGCAAAATCAGCGGCGGCCCCCAATTCGGCAGCGTCGGCGTCGTGCGGCAAGCCCGCCAGACCAAAGCCGTGGTGGATATGGGCAAATCCGGCACATGGAACATTCCCTACTACTTTCTGTCCATCCCCGATATTGCCGGCGCCGAGGCTGATGCCGCATAAAGCCAATCGGCAATCTGCAACCGAACACTGTCCGCACTAGACAAAAGCCGCAAGCGCAAAGGACATAAAATGCTCAAAAACATCCTGTCAGCATTCACGCCCGCTACCAACGGCATCACGCCCTCATCTACCGCGCCGCGAGCCGACATCGCCGTCAAGGTCGTGGGCGTCGGCGGCGCGGGCGGCAACGCGGTGGCGCGCATGAGCGACGCCGGCGTCCGCCGCGTCCAGATGCTCGCCCTCAATACCGATGCCCAAGCCCTCGCTCGTTTGCGCGGCATACCATCTTACGCCATAGGCCCGCGCGCCGTGAACGGCATGGGGTCAGGCGGCCGCCCCGAAGTCGGGCGCAAAGCCGTCAAGGAAAGCCAAGACCATATCGCCGAACTGCTGGACGGCGCGGATATGGTATTCATCACCGCCGGCATGGGCGGCGGCACCGGCACCGGGGCATCCGCCACCGTCGCCGACATCGCCCGCAAAAAGGGCGCGCTCACCGTGGGCGTGGTTACTCTGCCGTTCTCTTTCGAGGGATCCAAGCGCCGCGAACTCGCCCTGCAAGGCATAAACGCGCTGCGCCAGAAAGTCGACACCCTTATCGCCGTGGAGAATGATAGGCTGCTGCCCTCGCTAAAAGGCAAGGTATCCCTCCAAAAGGCGTTTGAATCCGCCGACGAAGTGTTGCGGCAAGGCGTGCGCGGCATATCCGAAATCATAACCGTCCCCGGTATGATTAACGTAGATTTCGCCGATGTGCGCTCGGTTATGAGCGGCGCGGGCGCGGCGTTTATGGCGCACGGCGAGGGCAAAGGCCGCTGGGCGGCCACTGAGGCAGCCCGCAACGCGCTTGCCAACCCGCTCTTTGACGCGCCCCTGCACGGCGCGTCCGGCGTCCTATTCAACATCAGCGGCGGCAAAGACCTTACGCTAGGGCAAGTGCATGAGGTTGCCGAAATCATCCGAAAAGCCGCCAAATCGGACGCCAACGTCATCTTCGGCGTAGTCCAAGATCCCCGCCTCAAGCGCCGCGTCAGCATCACGCTAGTCGGCACGGGCATCCGCCCATCACGAGACGCCACTCCCGCGCGCAGCGAAAGCGAGAGCAAAATCTCCCTCACCGACGCCGACTTCGCCGAGTTGCTCGCCAACAAGTCCGCCAATACCCTAGCGTCAATCGCAGACGCCAGGCTAATCTAAAATTCCCGCCACGACGCGATAAAGGCGCGTCCATCTCGACGCGCCCTTACAATTCATTGCTAATTCATCACTGAAACTGACCGCTAAACCTAACACCTAATCGGCAGTAAAAGATGATGACCGAAAACTAACCGTCGGTAACTGAAACCCTTAACGGTCAGGAGAGGATCTACTCACCATACCCATCTATCGCCTTGCTCAGCGCCGACCATGACAGCAACGCGCACTTAATCCGCACGGGAAATTCACGCACAGCCGCCAGATTATGCAGATCGCCCGCCGCCCGCAACTCCGCCTCGGCGGCGTCATCCCCCTGCATCATCTTGCGAAACAACTCGGTCAGCGCCGTCGCCTCCGACGTGGTTTTGCCGCTAACCGCCTCAGTGAGCATAGACCCCGCCGCAAGGTTGATGGAGCAGCCCTCCCCTTGCAGCCCTATCCGCGCGATGCGGCGCTGTTCGTCCAACCTGATTTGCAGATGTATCTCATCCCCGCAGAACGGGTTGATGGCGTCCCCCACGATGTCCGGCGACTCTATCGCCGCGCTGTTGCGCGGGTTGCGCCGGTGGTCAAGTATCGCGTCCCGGTAGAGCTCATCAAGCCTATCCAGCGCCATTGCCGAAATACCTCAGCGCCTCTTTTAAGGCATCCACCAGCATATCTATCTCCGCCTCGGTGTTGTAGAGATAGACACTCGCTCGCGCGGTCGCCGGCACGCCAAGGCTCTGCACCATCGGCATAGCGCAGTGATGCCCCGTCCGTATCGCTATCCCCCGCCTGTCTAGCACGGTTCCCAAGTCGTGCGGATGCACATCCGGGTGGTGGAACGACACTATCCCGCCCTGCTTGCGCGCGTCTTTCGGCCCGTACACATCCAGCTCTTCTTCCAATTCTTTGAACGCATCCAGCGCATACGCCGTCAGCGCTATCTCATGCTCGCGCACATTGTCCATTCCCAGCGCCTGCAGGTAATCCACAGCCGCGCCCAGACCGATTGCGTCCGCGATGTTCGGCGTCCCCGCCTCAAACCGCATCGGCAGTTCGTTCCACGAGGCGTCCTCATACGACACCGCCAGCACCATCTCGCCGCCCGTCAAGAACGGCTGCATCCGCTCCAGTACATCGCGCTTGACATACAGCCCGCCGATGCCCGTAGGCCCAAGCATCTTGTGTCCCGAAAACGCCAGGAAATCGCAGTCCAAGTCCTGTACATCAACCGGCATATGCGGCACGCTTTGAGCGCCGTCAACCAGCACTGCCGCGCCAACCGCGCGCGCCTTTGCCGCCAGATCGCGCACAGGGTTGATAGTTCCCACCGCGTTGGACGCATGCGAGACCGCCAGCAGCCGCGTGCGCGCGCCGATGATTTCGTCCGCCGCCGCCAGATCAAGCGTTTGGTCATCCGCCAGCGGCAGCACGCGCACTTTGGCGTCTTTTCGCGCCGCGACCTGCTGCCATGGCACTAGGTTGCTGTGATGCTCCAGCGCGGTCACCACTATCTCGTCGCCCGCGCGAATGTTATCCTCGGCCCAAGAGTGGGCGACGAGATTTATGCCCTCAGTGGTGTTGCGCGTCCATATCAGGCAGTCCGCGCTTTCGGCGTTCACGAAGTCCGCGACCTTCTGCCGCGCCTCTTCGTACTTCTGCGTGGATTCCATACTGAGGGCGTGAACGCCGCGATGCACATTCGCGTTATAGCCCTCGTAGTAGTCCACCAGCGCCTGTATCACCTGGCGCGGCTTTTGCGTGGTAGCCGCCGAATCCAGCCACACCAGCGGCATCCCGTCGTACACCTTTTTGGCGAGTACGGGGAAGTCCTCTCTTATCCTGCTCACATCTAGCATCTTGACTGCGTCCTGACCCCTTTCGGGCTAAACATCAACCTCAATCGCCTCGCCCTCTACGCGCACCGTGAAGGTGTCCACCGGCACTACCGCCGGCAGTTCCGTCGCAGAGCCGTCCCGCACGTCGAACCGCGCGCCGTGACGCGGGCACTCTATCTCGCACCCGTCCAGCTCGCCCTGGTCAAGCGACGCGCCGTCGTGCGTGCAGAGGTCGTCTATCGCGTACAGCGAGCCGTCCACATTGCACACCGCAACCGCGCGGTCGCCTATCTCAAACACCTTGGAAGTCCCCGGAGGAACATCCCCGACGTTCGCTACTTTCTGAAATGCCATATCTGCCCTCCCAGTAGATATAGTGAGATGTGTGTTTCGCTTTCGTATCGTTGTCTTTGCCTACACCGCCGTCTGCAGTGCGATAGGCAGCCTTTCCCTTGCGCCGTTTCGCTCGCCGCCGCCGGGGTTGTCGGGAACTATCGGCGTGCGGTTCGCCAGATCCGCTATCGTGGTGGAGTCCAGTATCCCGAACACCGCCTCCGCCACCGTGCGCCACACTTCTTGCTGCGCGCAGCAACGCGAGTGGATGCAAATCGTGTTATCGGCGAGGCACGCCACCGGCGTTTCGCTGCCGCCCAGACACGCCAGCACCGCGCTCAGCCTTATCTCGGACGGCGCTTTGGCGAGGAAATGCCCGCCGCGAGGCCCCCGCTGGCTGCCCGTGAACCCGCTCTTGTTTAGCGCATGCAGCACCTGCGCCAGATACTGCTCAGGTATCACCGTGCGCCGCGCGATTTCGCTCGCGCGGACAGGCCCCTCTGCGCCGTTCAGCGCCAAGTCCACCAGCGCCCTTACGCCGTAGTCCACTTTTATCGGAATGTACATCAGCCCTCCTCCTAACTAGCCCCCCTCCGTTCTCGCGTCAGCGGCTATTCGGTTGAGACAACTTCCATTCCATTGTCGCCAAGCGCCGAGTTCAGCGCATGCCACGACAGCGTGGCGCACTTTATCCGCGCCGGATAGCGCGATACGCCCGCCAGCAGTTCGGCATCCCCCAGCGCGTCGGCGTCAAAATCCTCTTGCGTTATCATGCTGTGAAACTCGTCAAACACCTTGCCCGCGTCATCCAGCGACAACCCTTTCAAAGTCTCTGTCATCATAGAGGCGGACGCCTTGGATATGGCGCATCCTACCCCTTGAAAGCCCACATCCTCTATCACATTCCCCGCTACCGCCAGATACACCGTCACCTGATCCCCGCACAGCGGGTTGAACCCCTCCGCCTGCCTATTCGCCCCATCCGGCTTTCGGAAATTCCTAGGCCGGCGGTTGTGATCCATCACAACTTCCTGATACAGATCCTGCAAGTCATGCATCCAAGATTGCCCCTTGATCTTTCAGCGCCAACAGCCGCGCTTTTGACTGCCGAATTAAAACTCGAACTTGTAACTCGGCAGCGAATCCAGGAACAGCCCCTCAAGGTAGTTCCTCAGCGGCTCGTCCTCCACGGTGTCTATGATTTCGCTTGCGAACCCGTAGATGAGCAAACGGCTTGCCGTTTCCAAATCTATGCCCCGGCTCCGCATATAGAACACCGTGTCTTGGTCAATGTTCCCCGCGGTGGCGCCGTGTCCGCACTTCACATCGTCCGCCCAGATGTAGAGCGAGGGCTTGCTGTCAACCTCGGCGTCCGGGGACAGCACGAGGTTTTTGTCTTCCTGATGCGAATCCGTCTTAATCGCGCCCGGCTGCACATACACCGTCCCGCCGAACACCGCGCGCGACCGCCCGTCAAGTATGCCCTTGTAGTACAGGCGGCTGGTGGCATGCGGCTTTTCGTGGTTGATGTTGATGTAGTTGTCCATATGCTGGCTGCCCGAAGTGAAGTACAGCCCTTTCAAATCGCAGGCGCTCTCGGCGCCGTCAAGGCTGGTGTACAGGTCAAACCTTCCCAGCCCGACCTGCCGCTCGAACACTTTGGAATTATACGCGCTGCCCGCCGCCTGCCGCACTCTCGCCACGCCGATATGATACGCGCTTTCGCTATCGTTCAGCAGGCGGCAATGCTCCAGCCTCGCGCCCTCTTCCAGCGCGATTTCGGTAACCGCGTTGGTAAAGCCCTGATGCCCCTCAACGCCCACATACGACTCCACCAGCGTGGCGCCGCTATCCCGCCCCATCACGACCAGCGCGCGCGGGTGAGATACCGTCGCCTCAGGCGCGCCGCCCGCCACGAAAACCAGATGCAGCGGCGTATCAATCCGCGCCCCATCCGCTATCCGCACAACCGGCCCGTCGCTCACAAACGCGGTATTCAGCGCGATAAACCCGTCTTCGTTCACATCGGCATGCTTGCCCAGATGCGCCGCCAGCGTCGCGTCGTCCGCGCGCGCCGCATCCGCCAGCCGTTCCACGCTCACGCCATTCGCGCCCGCCGGCAGCGACGACAGCTCCGCCGAATACCGCCCGTCCACAAACACCATCCGAGCGCAGCCATCCGACGCCGGCGCAAGCCGCTCCAGCTCCCGGACGCTCACGCCGCCCGCTGCCGACGCCGGCGCAAGCCCCAGATCGGCCTGCGCTATCGGCGCGACATTCGTGTACTTATACGGCTCATTCCCGCGCCTCGCCGTGGGCAGCCCCACATCTTGGAACCGCTCCCAAGCCGCCGCCCGCGCCGCCCGCAGCCACGCGGGCTGCCCGTCGCCATTCAGCGCTGCAAAGTCCGCCGCGTATCGCTCATATCGCGTAAGTGTAGTTGTCATATCCGCCTTAATCGTTTCTTTTGGACTTTACTATGGATTGCAAATTCCGCAGGGCTGAACCTTACGTCCCGTAGATGCCAGCGCATCTACCTTGGTATTGAACCACGTCCACTTGTCAGGACGCCCGCCCGCAAATTTTTTGGGAGAACTGCAGATGTCCTTATGAAGTCGAACCCCAGCTGAGTCAAGGTTAAGCCAATACCCGCCTTTGCTTTGAATATCAACTTCACCCTTCGGAACTGACACCGATCCCCTAGTCTGCACATTCCCGCTCACATTTCCTGCCATGGGTTTTGGATTTATCAGAGCCGGCCTGCGATCGGGAGCAAGGTTAGTTCGTAATCCTGCGCGTATGGATTCCACGCGCCGCTTGTTGTCCGGTTCATTGATACGCCCCAGCAATTCGGCGATGTCCGTCAAACGACTTTCTGTGTATTCCTGTGGCAAGTCCCCTGTGCTAGGATGCGCGGTTCTATTTCGCGCATCCACTATCACATACATTAGGTTGAGCGCCGCGCGGTCGTAGTTAAAGGTTAGGTTAAAGACCACACGCCAATTGTGTCTAACGATATGGGGCATATCATTGAAGTCAATCGCGCCCTCAACGCTTTCGCCGCTCCTTATTCGCCGCCAAAAATTTAACCGCGAGCTGTCGTTCAATGACTCCGCTATCAGAGAATCTGCTCTCTTGCCACGCACACGCTTCAAGTGTCTGACGATGAACACGCGCATAGCGTCTCTGTAAATGTCAGTCGCTTTCGTGAGAGCGTCTTTGCATGGTCTGCTAGTGGGGGTAGTCATATAATTCAAGCCCTCGCGCGTTCAATCATCTCAGCGCCACCCTACGCAACCCCCTCCCGCAACCACTCATACCCCTTCTCCTCCAGCTCCAGCGCCAGCTCCCGCCCGCCCGACCTCACGATGTTCCCGTCCACCAGCACATGCACATAGTCCGGCGTGATGTAGTTCAGGATCCGCTGGTAGTGCGTCACCATCACGATTGCCCGCTCCGCCGAGCGGAACTGGTTCACGCCTTGCGACACTATCCGCAGCGCGTCTATGTCCAGCCCCGAATCCGTCTCGTCCAGCAGCGCCAGCGTCGGCTCCAGCAGCGCCAGCTGCAGTATCTCGTTGCGCTTTTTCTCGCCGCCGCTGAACCCCTCGTTCACCGAGCGCCGAACCAAGTCCGCCTCTATCTCAACCACCCGCATCTTCTCTTCGAGCATCCGGTCAAATTCGCGCACGCGCAACTCGCGCTCGCCCCTGTGCTGCCGTATGGCGTCCACCGACGATTTCAGGAACTGCCACGACCGCACGCCCGGCAGTTCCACCGGATACTGGAACGCCAGGAACACGCCCTCGCGCGCCCGCGTTTCGGGATCCATCTCAAACAGATCCTGCCCCTTGTACAGCGCCTCGCCGCCCGTAATCGTGTACTCCGGCCTGCCCGCCAGCACATTCGCCAGCGTGCTTTTGCCCGACCCGTTCGGCCCCATTATCGCGTGAACTTCGCCGAGATTCACCTTCAGGCTAATCCCCTTCAGTATCTCAGTGTCATCAACCGAAACCCGGAGGTCGTTAACCTCCAGCAAAGCCGCGTTGTTCCTGCCATTCGTTGCTTGTGTCATCCTAGATCTGATTGCCCCTCTGAATTCAATCGCCGCTTGCCCGGCAATCAGCCTTACCCGCCAACAAAGTGGCGCGGCTGCTGAAAGCCGATTGCCGCCCGCTTGATAACCGACCCGCCCTAGCCCACAGTCCCTTCCAAGTTCACCCTCAGTAGCTGCGACGCCTCCGCCGCGAACTCAAAGGGCAGCTCCTTGAATATCCCGCGGCAAAAGCCGTTGATTATCATATAGTTCGCCTCTTCCAGCCCGATGCCGCGCTGCTGCAGGTAGAACAGCTGGCTGTCGTCCACCTTGGAAGTGGTAGCCTCATGCCCCATCTGCGCCGTGGGGTTTCGCACCTCTATGTACGGAACGGTATGCGCGCCGCACTTGTCCCCGATGAGCAGCGAATCGCACTGCGTAAAATTGCGCGCGTTTCGCGCAGAGGGCATTATCTTTACCTGCCCCCGGTAAGTGTTCTGCGCCTGCCCCGCCGATATGCCCTTGGCGATAATCGTGCTTTTGGTGTTCTTGCCGATGTGTATCATCTTCGTGCCGGTGTCCGCCTGCTGATGATTGTTCACCAGCGCCACCGAGTAGAACTCGCCCACCGAGTTGTCGCCCTGCAATATCACGCTCGGATACTTCCAGGTTATCGCCGAACCCGTCTCCACCTGCGTCCACGAAATCTTGGCGTTCTTGCCGCGCGCGGCGCCCCGCTTGGTCACGAAGTTGTACACGCCGCCGACCCCGTCCTTGTCCCCCGGATACCAGTTCTGCAGCGTGGAGTACTTTATCTCGGCGTCGTCAAGCGCCACCAGCTCCACGACCGCCGCATGCAGTTGGTGCGTCTTACGCATCGGCGCCGTGCAACCCTCAAGGTAGCTCACGTAGCTCCCCTTGTCCGCGATGATGAGCGTGCGCTCAAACTGCCCCGTGTCCAGTTCGTTGATGCGGAAGTATGTCATCAGCTCAATCGGGCAGCGCACGCCCGGCGGAACGTACACAAACGAGCCGTCGCTGAACACCGCCGAATTCAGCGCCGCGTAGAAGTTGTCCGAGTGCGGCACGACCGATCCCAGATACTTCTGAACGATGTCCGGATGCGTCTTAACCGCCTCGCTAACCGAGCAGAAGATAACGCCGGCGTCCTCCAGCATCTTGCGATAGGTCGTCGCCACAGACGCGCTGTCCAACACCGCGTCCACCGCCACGCCCGTCAGCCTCTTCTGCTCCTCCAGCGGTATCCCTAGCTTGTCAAACGCCTCCCGTATCTCAGGGTCGACCTCGTCCAAGCTCTGCGGCGCGTCCGCCTGCGACTTTGGCGCGGCGTAGTAGATAATGTCCTGGAAATCTATCGGCGGATACTCCACGTTCGCCCAAGTCGGCTCTTCATAGCCAAGCGTGAGCCAGTGCTTGTACGCCCGCAAGCGCCACTCCAGCATCCACTCCGGCTCGCCCTTCTTGCGCGAAATCAGCCGCACAATATCCTCGCTTAGCCCGCGCGGCGCGATGTCCGACTCAATATCGAACTCGAACCCCCACTTGTAGCCCTGATCCTCAACGCCCGTCTCGCGCGAAATGACCGTCTGCGTGGTCATAATCCCTCCATCACTCGCTTTGTTGATTAAATTAGTCAACAATACATTCAATATAACAATTTACGACTGCTATGGTCAATACATTCCCAACTCGCCAAATCCCCCTGAATGGCAACTAATCCCGCCCTCGCTATCCTATGGCAATCGCTTGGCGCTTAACCGCTAACAGGCAATGCCGGGGGTTAAATATCGCCGACGCCTGAACGCCAACGGCTAGTTGTGTTAAAATACAATCAACTCGCTAACGGGAGGCGCGATTATGACCAGCCTGATTGAACGTGAAAGCCCGCAAATCCAACTGCCCACGATGCTAGTCGCATTCGCCGGCTGGCCCGACGCCGCCGAGGCCGCTACCCGCGCAATGCGCTTTCTAGTACGCAAACTGCCCGCCCGCAAATTCGCCGAAATCGATCCCGAAGAGTTCTACGACTTCACCCACGTCCGCCCTCATTCCCGGATCAACCGCAACGGCGAGCGCATCATCCGCTGGCCGCGCAACGACTTTTTCTACTACGCCGACCGCGATCCCTCGCGCTCGCTGCTGCTGTTCATCGGCACCGAACCCAATCTCAAATGGCGAACCTACTCCCGCATCCTAACCGGCGTGGCGGAGCGCCACCAAGTCGGCCTAGTGGTATCGCTCGGCGCGCTGCTGGACGCCGTCCCCCACACGAGAGATCCCCGCGTAACCGGCAGGGCAAGCTCCGCCGAACTCACCCAGAAAGCCGAGTGGCTAGGCATCAAAAACTCCGGCTACCAAGGGCCGACGGGCATACACACCGCGTTCACCGAGGCATGCGACCAATCCCATATCGCTCACGCCGGCATCTGGGGACACTGCCCTCACTATGTCAACACCGCGCCCGATCCAAGAGTCAGCCACGCGCTGCTCACGCGCCTCCGCAGCCTCATAGACATTGACGTTGACTTGGAAGAACTCGCCATAGCCGGCGAAGTCCATCAAGAAGAAGTCAACAAGATTATCGAAAAGCAACCCGACGTCAGCAACTACGTCCGCCGCCTAGAAAGGCGCTACGACGAAGCCCACACCGTCACCGAAGAGATCCCAGACCCCGAAGCGATGGTGCGCGAATTGGAAAACTTCCTCAAAAGCCAGCAGCCGGGCAACGATCCCGCCGACAGCTGATTGCTGACGTCTAACGGCCGGGAACATCGGGGAAAGCGCGTGATTAGCAATGAGTATCGGCTAATCCCAGCCCTACTCGGCAATCCACACCCGCGCCCAATGCGAATACTCCAGCCCGGCGAAGTTCGGCTCAAATCCCGCTACGCGCGGCCACCGCGCCCACAGCGAAATCGCCGCCGCGGGCATAAACCGATACCCGCCCTCCAGCGCCAGCCGCTGCGCCTCCCGCGCCAGCTCGGCGCGAGTATCCCCGTCGTACTCTTGCGCCTGCGCCTCTATCAGCGCATCCAGCCGCGCGTCCGAGTGGCCTGTGGTGTTCCATGCGCCGTTGCTGTGCAGCGCCGCCAGCAAATACCCGTTAGGCGACGCCACCGGCGCGGTCGGCCCCGCGAACATTACATATCGCCCGCCAAGCCACACATCCTCCCCAAACCGCCGCCTGTTCACCACATCCAGTTCCGGCGCGAACCCCGCCGCCCGCATCTCGTCCGCGATCCGCTCCGCGTGCCGCATATACGGCTCATCAAAACTGCCAACGCTGATAACCACTGGCAGCGGCAACGCGGCACCCGTTTCGGCAAGCAACCGCGTTGCCTTTGCCGGATCCCCGAAATGCCCGCGCAACTCATCATCCGCCAGGCGCCAGTCCGCGCGCGCGAGCGGCGTCCCCTGCGCCACGCGCGCCGCGCCCGCCCAGATGTCCGCTATCGCCCGCCAGGGCCGCATCGCCAGCATCGCCGCCCGCCGAACCCGCGCGTCATCAAACGGCGGCTGAGTGGTCTTGAACGCTACTTCCAACCCTCGCCCGGAATCCGCGTATTCCAGGACTGACGCGCCCGGCTGCTGCGCCTGAAAGTCTTCCCACTCTCGCGGCGCGAGCCGGTGAACATCCACGCTGCCCACCCGAAACGCCGCATACGCCGTATCCCCGTCCGCAATCAGGTGGATACGCAGCCCGTCCAGGTAAGGCGCGCCTTGCTCAAAATACGCCGCGTTGCGCTCAAAGATGTGCGCCGCGTCCGGGCGGCTTTCCACCAGCGTCCACGCCCCCGACCCGATGGTAGGCCCATCGCGCAGATCGCCGCTCACTGCAACCGCCTCCCGCGCCACTATCTTGGAATTGCCATGCGCCAGTGCCCCCAAGAAATCAGCGTCCGCCGCCCTGATTTTGATACGCAGCAGGTCGTCCGCGGGCGCGTTCACCGCCTCTATCATATGCAGCAGCGGCGCATTCGGCGCGCCCTCCTCCCGCTGCCGCGCGTAGCTAAACGCGATGTCGTCCGCCACCAGCCGCCGCCCGTTCACCGGCGCTATGTCCTGCCACAAGACATTATCCCGCAACTTGAACTCAAAGGTGGTGGCGTCAACCATAGTCCATTCGGCGCACAACTCGCACTCCGCCGCGCGGCTTGGCAACGCAACATCAGCGCCGCTCTTGTAGCGCATCAGCCGGCTGTACGCAATGCCCGGCCCCCAAGCCGACAGCGCCGCCGACACATCCTGATGCACATCTTGGTGGCGTATGTTCTGCCTGCTCACAAGGTTAAGCGTCCCACCGTATCGCGGCGCGTCCGGATCGGCCGCCGGCGGCGCGGCCAACGGCGATGCGGCGATAGTCGGCTCGGCAGTGGGCAATGGCGGCGATGTTGGCGCAATGGCGGGCTGCTGCGTCGCCAGCGACGTCGTGGGTCTAGGCGCAGTCGTGGGCAATGCCATAGTCGGCGTGGACATAAGCGGCGTTGTTGGCGCAATAACAGACTGCGACGTCGCAGTCGCAATGGCGGGCGCAGGGCTGGCCGGCGCAGGCAACGCATCGCCCTCATCCGAGCATCCGACCGCCGCCGCCATTGCCGCAAGCGTCAAAATCAGGAAATAATGAACGATAGGACGCTGGTGATGGGACAATCTCAACGCGGGCGCAACCTCTGAACGCTTTCTTGGTATAATAGCGCCGTCAACACTATCACATATTCACCGGCGGGGTTAAGATGCTTATAGACTGCCATGTTCACCTGGACGGATACGGCGATGAAGAGATCGGCGAGGTTCTGGCGCGCGGGCGCGGCGTAGGCGTGGCATTCGTCATATCCGCCGGCACTACGCTGCCCTCGTCTGAGCGCGTGGTAGCGCTTTCGCTCCGGCACGCCGACCTGTTCGCGGGCGTGGGCATCCATCCGATGGACATTCGCCAGCCTTTCACCGATGCGACCTATTCCCGTCTCAGACAACTCGCCGCCGAAAACGAAAAGGTAATCGTGGTCAGCGAAATCGGCTTGGACTTTATGGAGGGCGCGCCCGACCGCGCTATCCAATACGCCGCATTCCGCGAGCAGATACGGCTGGCGCGCGATCTCGGCTACCCCATCGTGTTCCACAGCCGCGAATCGCACGACGAGGCGTTTCGCCTGCTGCGCGAAGAGCGCGCCTACGAAGTCGGCGGCGTGATGCACTACTTCCAAGGCGACCTGGACACCGCCAAGCGCGCCATAGATCTCGGCTTTCACATATCGCTCGCCCGCCCGCTGCTGCGCTATCCCTACCTGCAAGAAGTAGCCGCCGCGCTGCCCCTAGCCAACATCGTCTTGGAAACCGACGCCGCGCCCCAGCCGTTCAAGGCAAAGCGCGAAAACTGGACTGAGCCCCGCCACACCCGCGTCATCGCCGAGAAACTGGCCGAACTGCAAGACAAGCCCATAGCCGAGATTGAGGCAGCCACATCCCGCAACATCCGCGGCATCCTAGGCGGCAACTGGGATGTTGTCCGCAAATACGCGCCCGTTGACGAGGCGCAATGACGCGCAATCGCAATCGCGTGACCGCAATGAGAAACGCATCACTGCGCGGCGTTCTCCGCCACCAGGATGATTAGGAAGAAATACGACCCGCCAACGCCCGCAAGCCAAGCCAGTATGGCGCAGATTAGCGCCCGTATCCAGTCATACCCCTGCGTTTCGCGGACGGCTACCCAGAGCGCGGGGAACAGCCACAGCAGCGATAGCGATAGGAAATAGACGCCCACGACGGGTATGCCCGCGAAAACCGCGAACACGCCCGGCGCGAATGTCAGCCCCGTACTCCTGAGCAGCTGCCGAAAGCCCGCGTTGCCGCCCAGCAGTTTCGTCCCCACGATGTACGCGATCCCCGCGCATATGAACCAGCCCATCATCCGCGTTTGCGCCGCAAGCAGAATGATCATAGGCGCAGGCGTATCCCTCAGCGGGATGACCGTCTGTCCCTGCAGCCCAAGCCCAAGCGCAATGCCGGACAGCGCCACTATGCCCAGCGCGTAAAACACCTCTCGCGGCTCGTCCGTCAGTTGCCTGTACAGCGAGCCTTGCAGCAGCGCCGCTCCAATCGCCCTGCTCAGCAATGTCCAAACCTCCATTTCTCGCCGCGCGCCGCAAGCCCATTCGCCAATACGATGCGCGTTTTCGCTAGTTAGTGTATAATGCCGCATACACGGGCATACCACTATTATAACCTTAAACTTATGAACGCAACCAACTTTCACCAACTCTACATCTTCCACAAGGTCGCAAGCCACAAGAGTTTCTCAAAGGCGGCGCAGGAACTCGCCATCAGCCAGCCTGCGGTCTCCATACAGGTGCGCGATCTTGAAAACACGCTCGGCAGCTCGCTGCTCCACCGCTTGCGGCGCGGGCTAAAGCTCACTGAGACCGGCCAAGCCGTGTTTAGTTACACGCAGCGCATATTCGCGCTCGCCGACGAGATGCACCGCGTCGTGCAGGACATACAAGGGCTTGAAGTCGGCACGCTCACCATAGGATCGTCCACCACGCCCGGCGAGTACATCCTGCCCTGGGTAATCGGCAAGTTCCGCCAGCGGCATCCCGGCATACAGGTTTCGCTCACCATATCCAACACGCAGACCGTCATAGACCGCATACACGCCCACGAACTTGACCTGGGTATGGCGGGATCGCCCATCAGCCTGAAAGGGCTGGCGTCATTCCCGTATGTGAACGACGACATAGTCGTCATAGCCGCGCCCGGCCACGCGGCGGCGCAGCCCGACGAGATAGACATACGCGATCTGCAATCCCACGATTTCATTATGCGCGAGCAAGGATCAGCCACACGGCAAACCGCCGAAGATTATCTACACGAACACGGCATATCGCCAACCGTTACGATGGAACTGGGCAGCAATGAGGCAATCAAGCGCGCGGTGGCGACCGGCGCGGGCTTGGGCTTAGTGTCCGCGCTCGCGGTTACGCCCGATGCCGCCGCCGGGTTCATCAAGATGCTGAATGTGAACCGCTGGGACTGCCATCGCCCGCTCTCAGTGTTCTACCGCGACGACAAACACCTATCCGCCGCCCAGCGCGCGTTCCTGCACTTTCTCCAATCCGACAAATCCACATTCGGCTTTGACACGCTCCCGCAACCCAAACCGCAGCCTGCGCTATAATTATCGGCGCGCCGGACATAGCCAATCCAAGCCGCCAATCCAAGCTGAACTGAGATGAGGTAAGAAACAAGATGCTATTGCCCCCGAACTCAAACCTTGCCCTGAAAGAGTGGGCGGTAGCCGTCAAAGCGCTCTCTGAGGGCAAGCAGATACTCATCCTGCGTAAGGGCGGCATTGACAGGTCGGACAAAGAGTTTCGCGTTGTTCACCCTGAATTCCTGCTCTACCCCACCTACGAGCATCAGAAAGCGGACTTGGTCAAGCCCGCCAATCACGCCGACCTGCAACAAACGCTTGGCGAAGACGACGTCCCCAGTCTGGTCACGCTCGGCTGCTGGTGCGCGGTCACCGACAAGTTCCAAGTGAGCGATCAGGCCGCGCTTGACCGCCTATCGCAGCGCCACATCTGGACTGCCGACTACGCCAACAAGCGCCTGCATTGGCGGCCAAAGCAGCCGCTCACAATCGCCCTGCTGCGCGTGTACAGGATGCAGCAGCCCCAAGCGCTGCCCGTATTGCCGGAGTACGGCGGCTGCAAATCGTGGGTTGAACTGGAGCAAGACGTCCCGCTCGGCAACCTAACCCCCGCGCTCAGCGACGCCGAGTATGAGGCGCAGGCTACGGCAATCCGCGAGGTGCTGCAAGCCGAACCAACGCCCGCGTAGCGCCTGCCAAGACGCGCTAATACTAAGACATTGCCGCCAATCCAAACAAACCCTAATCGCATAAACACACAACTTGAACAAAGGCAGCCGCAATTGAAATACAGACAACTTGGCAATACCGACCTAACCGTGTCCGAAGTGGGCTTTGGCGTGTGGACTGTGGCGACCAACTGGTGGGGCAAGATAGAAGAGCCGCAGGGCATAGGCTTGCTGCGCCGCGCGTTTGACCTGGGCGTCAACTTCTTCGACACCGGCGATACCTACGGCGAGGGCTACGGCGAAGAGATATTGGCGAAAGCGCTCAAGCAGCAGCGCCACGAAATCGTTATCGGCACGAAGTTCGGCTACGATTTCTACACCCACGTCGTCCGCGAGGGACACCGCGAGCGCCCCCAAAAGTGGACGCCCGGCTTTGTGCGCTACGCCTGCGAACAGAGCTTGCGCCGCCTCGACACCGACTACATAGACCTATACCAACTCCACAACCCCAAGATGGACGCCATAGAGAGCGATGAGCTTTTTGACACGCTGGACGACCTGGTTCGGGAGGGCAAAATACTGCGCTACGGCTTTGCGATTGGGCCGGACATCGGATGGGAAGAAGAGGGCTTTGCGGCGATGGAATACCGCGACGCCCAAGAGATGCAGATAATATACAGCATCCTAGAGCAGCAGCCCGCGCGCGAATGGTTCCCGATGGCGGAGCGAAAGCGAACCGGCCTTGTAACCAGAGTGCCGCACGCCTCCGGGATGCTGGACGGCACATACACCAAAGACACCGTGTTTGACGCCAGCGACCACCGCAGCCACCGGCGTCAAGAGTGGCTCAGCTCGTCTCTCGCCAAGATAGCCCACCTGGACTTTCTCACCGAAAACCTTGACGCCACTATCGGGCAGATAGCAATCAAGTTCGCCCTATCCGGCGGAATGGTGGCATCCGTGCTGCCCAACATCACCAACGCGCCGCAGCTAGAAGAGTTCGCCGCCGCGTCCGATACTGAGGACATCCCGCAGGAATTCGTTGACCGCTGCTTGGAACTCTACGACGAAAACTTCCACGCGGACGCCGCGCCCGAACCCGTCGCCGACTAGCGCCTGCGCCTGCCGTTTGCCTCCACTATGCGCCGCATCTCGCCCTCTATCAGGCTGAAGTCCCGTTGCGGTATCAGATGCAGCGTGTCAAAGAACGCCAGCGGCCAAAGCTCAGGCAGCCAGCGCTTGAGATAGTCCATTCGCGGCGCGAGTATCATTGCGTCAATGTAGTCCTCTTCGCTCAGCAGAATATCGGGCTTGATACGCACCCGAAACGGGTAGCCGCCGCCGCGCCTTTTGCCGCCCGCGCCCGAATTGCGATCCTCAAAGAATTCGGATGTGACGCTCACCGTCCCCGTCCACTTGCGGAGTTGCCGCACATAAATCAGCATCCGGTCGTTGGGCTGCATCCGCTGCGCCCGCCTCCGATACTTGCTCCCCATCCCATACATCCGAAACCCTTTGTCCTTGATGGTCTCATACTCCTCAAGCGTCGCCGAAACCATCCAGTAGTTCTTGCCCATTCGCATTTGACTCCTGCATTAACGCGGGCTATCCCGTCCGCTGCCTATATTCTACCACGCCCAGCCGCCGCAATCGCGCTATTCCGGCGCGTCCGCGCCCCGACGGGATAGCGGCCCGCGCCGAAATTATGTTGACGACGCTTATGCCGCCTGCTATTCTAATTGCTTGTGATACATCGTATCAATATCATCGCACATCAAAAAACGCCACATGGAGGCATCAATTGCTCGAATCACTGACACATCCCGTAAGGGCGGCGGCGCTGGCCGTTCTGCTTGCTATTGCGTTGCTGCTGGCGGCATGCCAGTCTAGCGCGCCCGCCGCGCCGCCGCCCGCCCAAGAGGCTCCGCCCGCCGCCGCGCCGGTCGCCGCGCCCACCGCGCCCGCGCCCGCAATGCCCGCCGCGCCTATGCAAGCCGCGCCGGCAGCGCAAGCCGCCCCCGCAATGCCCGCGATGCAGCCCGTCGCGCCCTCAGCGCCCGCTCAGCCGTCGGCGTCCGCGCCAAGCGCGAGAGCCGCGGCGCCCGCGCCCGCGCCGGACAACCGCCCCACTATGACCGTGGGCGGCATATGGCTTGACAACGGGCTTGACCCCGCGCTAGGCGCATGGGTTGGCTTGCAGATGGGCATGTCTGAGACGCTGTTCCGCCTATCCGAGGACAGCCTGGCGCCCCAGCCCTGGCTCGCCACCCAAGCCATTCCGGTCAATCCGCTGACATGGCAGATAGACATACGCCCCGGCGTCCGCTTTCACAACGGCGCGCCGATGGACGCCGCCGCCGTCAAAGCATCGCTGGAGCGCATTACCGAGATGTCTGACGCCGCCGCCGGCATGCTTATGGTAGATGCCATAGGCGTGCTGGACGAGGATACTATCGTCATAACCACCACTGAGCCGCGCCCAATTCTGCCGGGCTTGCTTACCACTCCCATATTCGGCATAGTAGATGCCGCCGCCGCCGAGCGCATGGGCGACGCCTTTGACAACGCTCCCGTGCTAACCGGCCCCTATATGCCGACCGAATTCGTCCTCAACGAGCGCGTGGTAACCGTCGCCAACGACGCCTACTGGGGCGGGACGCCGCCGCTCGCGGGCATTGAGATAATCGCCATAGGCGACACGAAGAGCCGCGAACTCGCGCTGCAAGCGGGCGACATAGATTTGGCAATGAACATATCGCCGGAATGGGCGACTTCCATCGCGCCCGACGCGGCGTATCGCGGCAGCTCTGCCGACGTTGGCGCGACTGTGGTGATGTGGTGGGTGAACCACGAAAGCGGGCCTATGTCGGATCCGGCAATTCGCCAAGCGGCGGCTATGGCGATTGACCGCGAGGGCATCGCCGAAGTCATCGCCCCCGCGGGTTCGGGCGCATACGCCTCTTACCTGTTGCCCTCCGCCGCAGTGCCGCAGTGCGACGCGCCCGGCGCGCAAGCCTACGACCCCGACGGCGCGCGCGCCCTGCTCGCCGAGGCGGGCTACGTCGACTCAGACGGCGACGGCGTCATAGAAAAGGACGGCGCACCCGTGCAAATCGTTATCGGCGCGTATCCCCAGCGCCCGCAGCTGCCCGTGATGGCCGAAATCGCCCAAGCGATGCTCGCCGAAGTGGGCATCGGCGTGGAAGTCAACATAACCGAATGGTCAGTAGTCAAAGAGCCGAGCTGGGATATGTTCGGCTGGTACAGCGACGCGAGTTCCACCGGCGATCCCCATTGGAACATCCAGAAGTTCTTCGGCGAGTCATCCCTAGGGACGGGCGGCAACGCCAACTTTGGCAGATACGCTAACGACGATCTGTACAGCCTTTTGGCGGATATGGGCGCGGAGGCGCAGCCCGACCGCCGCTACGCGCTCGCCTGCGACGCCCTGGGGCTAATAGGCGCCGAAACCGCCGTGCTGCCCGTCGCACATGTGTCAGTCATCAACGGCGTCAGCGCTGAGGTGACCGGGTTCACGCCGCATCCCGCGCGGTTCTATTTCCTTAACGGGGAAGTCGGACTGGCGCGGTGACGGCATACTTAACGCGCCGCCTGGCGACCTTGCCGCTGCTGCTGTTGGGCATTTCGGTAGCCACATTCACGCTGCTGAACATCGCGCCCGGCGAGCCGGCGGAGAACGCGCTCAGGCGGCGCAATCCGGGCGCCACTCCCAACCCCGCCGCCATCGCCCAGATGCGCGCCGAGCTTGGGCTTGACGCCCCAATTCCAACGCGCTACATCCGCTGGCTGACATCCGCGCTGCGCGGCGATCTAGGCGAATCCTACCTCTCAGAGCAGCCTATCGCCGGTCAGCTGGCGCGCAGCAGCGTCCCCACGGCTATGCTCGCGGCGTCCGCGCTTGTCCTGGCAATCGGCGCGGCGCTGCCGTTGGGCATCATATCGGCGCTGAGACGCGGCGGCATGATCGATTCGCTTGGAAGACTAACCGCGCTCATCGGCGCGTCCGTGCCGTCCTACGCGCTGGCATACGGGTTGATAATCCTGTTCGCGGTAAAGCTTTCGTGGCTGCCCGCGCTGGGCTACGGCGACGCCGCCCAGCTCGCCTTGCCCGCGCTAGCGCTGTCCCTTGCCCCTATGGCCCAACTAACCAGGCTTATACGCGCCAGCATGCTCGAAACCCTGGCGCAAGACTACATCGTCACCGCGCGCGGCAAGGGACTAGCCAACTCCGTGATAGCCAGCCGCCACGCCTTGCGAAACGCGCTGCTGCCCGCCATCAGCGCGCTGGGCGTCAGCGTGGGCAATCTGCTCGGCGGCGCGGTAATCATAGAGACCATTTTCGGCTGGCCCGGGCTTGGGCAGCTCATAGTGAACGCCGCCACCACGCGCGATTACCCAATGGTGCAGGGGTTCGCGCTGTATGTAGCCGCCATCACCCTGCTGGTCAACCTGCTTGCGGACATACTCTTGCGCGTTGCCGACCCGCGCATACGCTTTGCGCGGGCGGACGCATAGGGGCGGCGTATGGCAAGGCGGCGATACGCGGCGGCAAGGCTGCTTATGGAACCCGGCAGCCTGCTGGGACTGCTGCTGACGCTGACGCCGGCGCTGGCGGGACTGCTCGCGCCGTGGCTGCCGCTGCCCGATCCCGCCGCCATAAGCCTGTCCGACAGACTGACGGGCTGGTCGGCGGATCATCCGCTAGGCACAGACCACCTTGGGCGCGATACGCTGAGCCGCATCATCTTCGGCGCGCGAACCACCCTGATTGCGTCCGCGCTGACGCTTGCGCTGACGATGTCCATCGCGCTTGTAGTCGGGCTGTTTTCGGGCTACTACGGCGGCTGGCCGGATACGATGCTGAGCTGGCTTATTGACCTGATACTGGCGTTCCCGGCGCTGATACTGGCGATAGCCATAGCGGGAACGCTAGGCCCCGGCTTGTTCAATGTGCTGTTGGCGGGCGGGCTGGTCTGGTGGGCGGGCAACGCGCGCATCATACGCGGCACGACGCTTGCGGCGCGGCAAGCGGAGTATGTGGCGGCGGCGCGCGCTATGGGCGCAAGCGATATTCGCATCATCGCGCGGCACATCGCGCCCAACATACTCGGCCCATTCATCGTTATCGCATCCCTGGATATGGGCTGGATAATCCTGGGCATAGCCGGGCTGAACTTCTTGGGCTTGGGCAGCCAGCCGCCCACGCCTGAGTGGGGCGCGATGCTCAACGAAGCCCGCCCGCACTTGCAGAGCGCCCCGCGCCTAATGCTGCTGCCCGGCCTAGCGATATTTCTCGCCGCGCTGGGATTCAACCTGCTTGGCGACGGCCTGCGCGATATGCTTGACCCGCGCACGCGCAGCGCCGCGCTTTCGCGGGGATAGGCGGCGATCGCAATGCCATGCCGTTGCCACACCCGCGCGGCGCGTTAGGGCAATTCCCGCATAATGCGGTAGATGTGCAGGAAAAGCTTGCCCGCCTCCCGCGCGAACTCAACCCGCCCAACCGGGCGCGTGGGGTCAAGATGGTTGAAAAACGAAAACTCGGTATAGTGAACATCCGCCCCGTCCGCCGCCGCGTCAACCAGGCGGCGCGACTCATCCGATGGCACAAGCCTATCTTCGCGGTCGTGCATCACCAGCAGCTTGGCGCGCAGCCCGCCGATGTTGGCGCTGGGCGATATGCGGCGCAGCGTGTCCAGCGTGTCCGGGGGCAAGCCGTCAAGCAAGCGCCGCGCGGTTTCCAGGTCGGGCGCGGTCAGCAGCGCATACACCGCTTGCGCCTCGCCGGACAGGCTTGCGGGCGCGTCCGAACCCGCCGCCAGCGCTTGCCACAGCAGTTGGCGCTCATCCTCGTCCAGTAGCGTGTCTATCAGATGCCGCCGCACGACCTCCACGCTCAGATCGGCGGGCATCCAAGCGCGGACGTCGTCCTCATAGAACCGCTGCCGCGCTATCACCGCCGCCATAAGATCGCGCGCGTCATAATATCCGCCAAACGAGTTGAATACGCTCACGCGCTCGTTAATGCGCTCATCCTGCGCCGCCGCCAGCGCAAACGCCGCGCCCACGCAAAAGCCCGCCATTCCCAAGCGCTCGCCGTCAACCGCATCATGCGCCGCCAGATACTCAAACGCGCGAACAAGATTGTCAACCTCCGCCGCCTCTACCCTCTTCTGCGTCATAGCGTCCGACCACGGCACCATCACCACCACGCCGCTGCGCGCGAGCGCCTCGGCGAGATTCACCACGCGCTCGTCATCGCGCCCCGCCGGATTGACGCCCAGGAACAGCAGCATCCCGCTGCGCTTGCCCTCGCCCGCCGGCAAGTAGAGATCGGCAACGCCGCTGTCGCTGCCGCCGCTTAGCGGATAGCGAATGTCTTGGCGCGTAGGCGCGTCCGCGAACCACGTCGCCGGCTTGACCGGCACAGCCGGCAGAACCTGCGCCACAAACCCAATCGCGCGCGCCGCCGCCCTGCCCTGCGGCGTAACCACAAGCGTCGCCGCAACCAGCGCAATCACCACCGCCAGCGCAATGGCGATCGCTTGTAGCAAGCGCACAAGACGTCTCATAAGTCTTTTTGGCGTTGATGCTGTGTTCATAGGTTGCGCCTGCGCTTTGACACATTTCGCTTTTAGATGCTATTCTTGCGCCGCCAGTCTAAGCATATCAAGCATATCAAAATGCAGGATGTCGCGCGGCATCCGGCCATATAAAGCCAATGCCCAACCCGTTGAAATCCCGGATCCGCCAATGAACTCCGATAGCGCAAATCCCGTCCGCGTAGGCGCGGTCGTCTTGGCGGCGGGCGAGAGCCGTCGGATGGGCGGCATAGACAAGATCTTCTACCCGCTGGGCGGCAAGCCGCTGATATGGCACAGCCTTGCGGCTTTGGACAGCCACCCGCAGGTAGATGCAATCGTATTGGTGGTATCCGAGAGCGGCGCAGCGCGGGCTAAGGCGCTAGTGGCGGCAAGCGAGTTCGCCCGCGTAAAGGCGGTATGCGCGGGCGGCGCTCGGCGGCAAGATTCGGCGCGCATTGGCGTTGATCGGCTTGGCGATTGCGATATTGTCATAGTTCACGACGGCGCGCGCCCATTCGTCGGCGAGGCGCTGATAAGCAATGGCATAGCGGCGGCTATGGAAAGCGGCGCCGCCTGCGCCGCCGTGCCGGTCAAGGACACCACTAAGTTGGCTGATTGCAACGACTTCGTAGCGCGAACTATCCCGCGCCAAAGGCTTTGGGCGGCGCAGACGCCCCAGGTATTCAAGCGGACGCTGTTGGCGGAGGCGCATCGCCGCGCGCTTGCGGACGCCACCGACGACGCCTCTATGGTAGAGGCGATTGGCTATCCGGTTCGGCTGTATATGGGTTCTTACTACAACATCAAGATTACCACGCCCGAAGACCTGACGCTGGCGGAGGCGATAATCGGCGCGGGCATGGCGCGGGGCAAGCAATGACCACGCGCTCCGGCATAGGCATAGACGTTCATCCGCTGGCAGAGGCGCGCGATCTTGTGCTGGGCGGCGTGAGCATCCCCTTCGGCAAAGGGCTTGCCGGCCACAGCGACGGCGACGCGCTGACTCACGCTATCATAGACGCCATGCTGGGCGCCGCCGCGCTGGGGGACATTGGAACGCACTTCCCGCCCGGCGACGAAAAATACAAGGGCATAGCAAGCGTCAGGCTGCTGGCGCAAACCGCCGAACTGCTCGCGCGGCATAATTGGCGCATCGCCTTTGTTGATGCTACAATACTTGCCGAGCGTCCAACGCTGAATCCGCGCATAGCCGACATCAGGCAATCGCTTGCCGAAACATTGGGCTTGCCGATAGACTGCGTGAGCGTCAAGGCAACCACAACCGACGGCTTGGGATTCATCGGACGCGGCGAAGGAATCGGAAGTCTGGCAATAGCGACGATTGAACGAACAGAATGAAACTATACAGCACACTCTCCGGCAAAAAGGAGACTTTCACCACTCCCGACGGCAAAGTTCGCATGTATGTGTGCGGCATCACGCCCTACGCGCCCTCCCACATCGGCCACGCCATGATGTCCGTAGTGTTCGACGTTGTGCGGCGCTACCTTGAATACAAGGGCTACGACATCACGCACATCCAAAACTTCACCGATATTGACGACAAGATAATCCAAGCCGCCAACGACATCGGCATCTCCACGACTGAGCTCGCCGAAACGAACATCAAGCAATATCACGAAGAGATGGACGCGCTGAATGTCCTGCGCGCCCACTCTTACCCCAGGGCTACCACCGAGATACCGGCGATAATCAGCATGATAAAGTCGCTGGAAACGCAGGGCTACGCCTACGCGGTGAACGGCGACGTCTATTTTCGGGTGAACCGCAGCGCCGACTACGGCAAGCTCAGCCGCCGCAGCGAAGAAGACCTGCTTTCGGGCGCGCGCGTTGATGTGGACGAATCCAAAGAGGATCCGCGCGATTTCGCGCTCTGGAAATCCCAAAAGCCCGGCGAACCCGCATGGGACAGCCCCTGGGGAGCGGGCAGGCCCGGCTGGCATATTGAATGCAGCGCTATGTCTATGACATACCTCAGCGAGGGCTTGGACATACACGGCGGCGGGCAGGATCTCATATTCCCGCATCACGAAAACGAAATCGCGCAGAGCGAATCGCACAGCCAACAGCAGCCATTCGCCCGCTTTTGGCTGCACAACGGCTTGCTCAGCATAGACGAAGACAAGATGAGCAAGTCGCTGGGCAATGTTATTTCGGTGGGCGAGGCGCTTGACAAATACTCGCCCGCCGCGCTGCGGCTGTTCTTCCTGAGCTCGCACTACCGCAACCCGCTTGTGTACAGCGATCAGAACATCACCGCGCAAGAGCGCGCCTTAGAGCGCATCCGCAACGCCGCATACGCGGACGATAGGAACGCGGCCGGCGCTCCGTTTGACGCCGCGCAATACAAGAGTGCCTTTATTGACGCGATGGACGACGACTTCAACACGCCTAGGGCGCTTGCCGCCATATTTGATTTGGCGCGTGGGATTAACCGAGCGCGCGAAGACGGCGTCGGCATATCAGCGGCGCAAAAGACGCTGCGCGAACTTGTAAGCGCGCTTGGCATAGACTTGAACGCACCGGCGGACTCCGGCGGGGACATTGCGCCTTTCGTGGATCTGCTTGTGCGGATACGCTCCGACCTCCGCGCGGCTCGCCAATACGCGCTCGCCGACAAGATACGCGACGACCTCGCCGAGCTTGGCGTAACGCTAGAGGACGGGGGCGGCGCGACCGAGTGGCGCATCAGATAGCGCTTTGTCAGCCCATACCGGCGCTGCCGCGCGGCGCACACCTGTGAGCGGCGTATGAGCAAGACGGGCAACGGCATTGCCGCCGACCTGAGCCGACTGCTAGGCTCCGCGGCCGTAACCAACGACCCTGAGCATATGCGCCGCTACGCCGGCGACGCACTTGGCGAATTTCGCGCGTTTGGCGCGGCATCACGGCTATCGGCATCCCCAAGCGCGGTGGCGTTCCCATCAGATACGCGCGAAGTATCCCGAATCCTGCGCTATGCCCAAACTCACGGCGTTCCAATCGTGCCGTATGGCGGCGGCAGCGGCGTTATGGGCGCGGCAGCCCCCGTACAAGACTGCGTAATCGTAAGTAGCGAGCGAATGAACGCGGTCGTGAATGTGTCCGCCGAAGACATGACCGCGCATATCCAGGCCGGCGTCGTATTGGAAGACGCCGCCCGCGCGGTAAGCGATGGCGGGCTGCGCTTTGGGCATGACCCTTGGAGCCGCCCAATCGCCACGATTGGCGGCGCAATATCCACCGACGGGATGGGCTACACCGCCGCGCGGCACGGCTCTATGGGCGCGCAGGTTTTGGGGCTTGAGGCCGTCCTCGCCGACGGCGAGATTATCCGCGCAAAGGCGGTGTCCAAGGCATCCTACGGCGCGTCGCTCAACAGCCTGCTCATCGGCGCTGAGGGCGTATTCGGCATCGTTACCCAAGCGTCGTTGCGCGTGTTCCCCAAACCCGAAAAGCGCATACTCCGCATCGTTGAGTTCCCGGACTTTGAGGCGGGCTTTCGGGCGATATGCGCGATGCAATCGGAGGGCGTAACGCCCACGATGGTTGACTACGGCGAGGAGTTCGCGGCGGATGGCGGGCGCGTTGAACCGCCGGCGGTTTGCCTTGCGTTTGAGGGCTTTCGCGCGGACGCCCAAACGCAGTGGGCGCAAGCGCTGGCGATATGCCGCCGCCACGACGGGCGCGAGGGCGATAGGGCGGAGGCGCTGCGCTTTTGGCAAACGCGCCACGAACCCGGCTGGCGCTACAAGCGCGAAGTTCTGCAAGCGGCTAACCCCGCGGAGGCGAGACGCCGCCGCTCGTCCGCCCGTATGGACTATCTGCATGTGGCGCTGCCCGTATCGCAAGTGCTGGAGTATCGCAAGCGATGCAAGCGCATATTCGCGGCAAGCGGCGTGAGCGTCCGCGAATGGTCGGTGTGGGCGCGGCCGGACTTGTTCTCGTTCCTCATTACGCAGGCAGACGGCGATGACGGGCTTGGCGCGGATATGGGCAAGGCGGTGGATGAGGCGCTGACGCTGGCGCAACAACTGGGCGGCTCAATGGAGTACTGCCACGGCGTAGGCGTCAAGCTGGCGCATCTGGTAGGCGGCGAAAGCGATGGCGGCTTGGCGACGCTGCGCCGAATTAAGCGCGCGATTGACCCCGCGGGAACGCTGAACCCGAACAAGATGCTGGGGTAGCCCTCACCGGCCCGGCGCGTTGCCGCGCTAAGCGAACCTGACGCTGAGTATTGACACGGCTATGAACACCACCACCATAAATATGGTGAACTGGAACAGCGTCCGCTCCAGCCCTCTGCGCGTGCGAAACGATCCCTCCGCCGCGCCGAACAGCCCGGTTCCCTGCCCGCGCACCTGCAAGAGAATTATCGCCACCAGCACTATTGATATGGCAATCTGCACTATGTTGAGCCAGCTCATTAGGTTCCTTTTGGCATTGACTTGATATTTCGGATTGCGGGCAACTACCCGGCGGGCAAGCGCCTGCCTAATACTTTCCCAGCCCGATTAGCGAGCGCAACCCGCTGCCCTTATGATACACATTCATAATCGCCTGCGCTAGTTTTTCGGAGTCGTGGCGAACCGGATGCGCGGCGTCCACAAGGTCGCCGGCGTGAACGCGCACGCCGCGGATGTGCCGATCCTTGTAGCGCACGGGCGCGCCGTAGAACTCTGGGCCTAGATCGCGCAACCTGCTGTTGACTACGGCATGCTGCACGATTTCGGGGAATGTGTGCCTGGCGAGCGCCTCATAGTGGTCGATGTTGGAATAGTCCTCGGTTTCGCCGCGCTCGGTGGCGATATTGGTCACATACACTTTGGCGGCGGACGACGCGCGCACGGCGTCGGCTATGCCTTTCACCATCAGGTTGGGCAGGATGCTTGTGTAAAGGCTGCCGGGGCCGATGACGATGATGTCCGCCGCCAGCAGCGCCTCAACGGCGGCGGGATGCGCCACCGCGTCCGGCGGGTCGATCATAAGCCGCTCTATGCTGCCGCTTGCATTCGCCACATTGGACTCGCCGTGAATCAGCTCGCCGTTTGCCTGCTTGACCGATAGCCGCAGGTTGTCCATCGTAGAAGGGATCACCCTGCCATGCACGGCAAGCACGCGGCTGGACTCCGCCAGCGCCTCGTCAAAACTCTGCGTCACATTCGTCATCGCCACAATAAACAGGTTGCCGAAACTATGCCCTTTCAACCCGTCGCCGCGGTCAAACCGATACTGGAAGAGTTCGGTCATCAGCGGCTCGGCGTCGGACATAGCCACTAGGCAGTTGCGGAGGTCGCCGGGCGGCAGCATATCCAAGTCGCGGCGCAGGCGTCCTGAACTGCCGCCGTCGTCCGCCACCGTGACCACGGCGGTGAGATTGTCCGTGTACGCCTTCAGTCCGCGCAACAACACCGACAGCCCTGTGCCGCCGCCAATCGCCACTATCTTAGGCCCCTTGCTGAGGGAGCGGCGCGTGTAGATAGTATTGGCGACGTCGCTTATGCCGGCGGACTGCATAAACATTGGCCCAAAGGTGCGGTGAAAGCCGTACAAGCCCAGCAGCATCGCGCCCACGCCGAGCGCCATAAAGAAGTAGCCCTCTATCTGGCCCGGCAGGAATTCGGGCGGCGTCAGGTCAAGCACGCGGCGCGCCACATACGCCATTCCCACCGAGCAGATTGACACGCCCAGCGCGCCCAGCAACACCCAGCGCTTTATGCCGATGCCGGGCATACTGAGTTTTAGGGCTACCTGCCACAGGGAGGGCTTGTGATAGCCGCTGTGAGTGAACCCGTTGCGGCTGCCGTTGGATCTGCCGTTCATACGGACTGCCTCAGCGCGTTCAGTTCCGCCTCAAGCAGCTGCAGGGCGAGCTGAGGGTTCGCTTTGCCCCGCGTAATCCGCATCACCTGCCCCACCAGAAAGCGAACCGCTTGCTCTTTGCCGTCAAGGTATTCGGCGACGGGCTTGGGATTGGCGGCGATAGCCTCGGCTACGGCGGCGCTGAGCGCGTCCGCGTCGCTTATCTGCACAAGCCCGCGCTCTTCGGCTATCCGGGATGGCGCGCCCCCGCCGCTGAACATCTCTTCAAAGACGGTCTTCGCCATATTGTTGCTTAGCGCGCCCGATTCCACCATATCAAGCAGTTCAACGAAATGCCGCGGCGCGATTTTAACGCTATCTATATCGCCGCCGCTTTCGTTGAGCAGCCGCGTGAGTTCGCCAAGCGTCCAGTTGGCGACCTGCTTGGCGAACCGCCCCGCGGCGTCCCCCGACGCCCGCTTAGCGTCCACCACCGCCTCGAAGTAGTCGGCGGTGGCGCGATTTAGCGTAAGCAAGCCCGCGTCGTATGCCGACAGCTCATATTCGCGCATAAGCCGCTCTTTGCGGGCGGCGGGCAGTTCGGGCAGCGCGCGCCGCGCATCATCCACAAGATCGGCGCTGATGACCAGCGGCGGCAGGTCGGGTTCGGGGAAATAGCGGTAGTCGTGGGCGTATTCCTTAGTGCGCTGGGAAAATGTGACGCCGCCGCTTTCGTCCCAGCCGCGCGTTTCCTGCGCGATGATTTCGCCCTCTCGCGCGGCGCGAGTCTGCCGCTCCGCCTCATAGCCCAACGCGCGGTGAACGGCGCGAAAGCTGTTCATATTCTTGATTTCAACTTTAGGCCCAAATTCATCCGCGCCTCTCGGCCTAACGCTGATATTGGCGTCGCAGCGAAAATTGCCCTCTTCCATATTCGCGCTGCTGACGCCGATGTATCGCAGAATGGACTGGAGCTGCGTCAGGTAGCTGCGCGCCTCGTCCGGGCTACGCATATCCGGCTCGCTGACAATCTCCATCAGCGGCGCGCCGGCGCGATTGATGTCCAGCAGGCTGTACGCCTCGCCGAAATCGTCGCTGCGGTGGAAAAGCTTTGCGACGTCCTCCTCCAGATGCACGCGGGTTACGCCGATTCGCTTGCCGCCCGCATCGGTGTCTATGGCTAGGCTGCCGCCAAGCGCGAGGGGCTGGTCGTACTGCGAAATCTGGTAGCCTTTCATCAGGTCGGGATACGGGTAATTCTTGCGGTCGAACTTGGTGAACGCGGGTATATCGCAGCCCAGCGCAAGCCCTGTGCGAATAACATACTCCACCGCCTTGCGGTTTATCACGGGCATAGCGCCCGGCATCCCCATGCACACCGCGCACACCGCCGTATTAGGCGGCGCGTCCTGATACGCCGCGCTGCAAGAGCAAAACATCTTGCTCTCGGTCAGCAGCTGCGAATGAACTTCCAGCCCGATAACGACTTCGTAATCAGTACTCATAAGCCCCATTAAGCCCCATAAGCGATTTCCCATCCGCATATCGGCGCTTGGTTGCGCGCATCGGCGCGGCAAGCCGCCGCATAAAATTTATCCCGAAATAGTATAAGAAATTAGCGCCCCTAATACAACTAGAACAGCCACTTGGGTATTCTTACCTTGCAGTGCTGATATGATATACTTGCCCTAAACCGCTCCGAAACCGCTGAAAGGCAGGTGTCATTATGGCGAGCCAAAGAGTGTACAGACATGACGCGCTATGCCCGAAATGCGGCTCGAATTGGGTCAAGAAAGACGGCCACTCGCGCGGCAAGCAGATATTTAAGTGCAACCAGTGCGGCCGCAAGCATCAAGAGGGCGCAAAGCATCGGTTCACCGATGAGCAGAAAGAGCAGGCTGTGAAGATGTGCGCGGAGGGGATGAGCCTATCGGCGACCGCCCGCGTGATGGGCGCGAGCGTACCCACTGTAAGCAAGTGGGTCAAAAAAAGGGGGCCTTGGCGAGAGAGCGTCTGACGCGCTTTATAGAGTGGCGTACAAGTGGGCGGCAAGACAGCGTCCGCGCGTCTATTGTGGCGTTTGATGAGATGTGGACATACTTGGGGATAAGGCGCGGCGAGCGGCGTCAAGACCTGTGGATATGGACTGCGGTGGTGGAGGAACGGGACGGAGTCCGCTGGCGGATGTATGAGGTGGGCGGCAGAGACTTGTCCGCGTTCTCGCGCTTGCTGGATCGGCTGCCGGGAGCTGACAGGTATGAGACAGACGCTTATCCGGTGTACGAATGGCTGCCTCGGGACAGGCATGTGATAGGCAAGGGCGGAGCGGTGAACTGGAATGAGGGGCTGCACTCTAAGCTGAGGAGCAAACTCAACAGGCTGGTAAGGCGGACAAAGGGCTACACAAAGAGCGTGGAGATGCTGAAACATCTGCTGGCGATAGTGTTTGAGGAGTGCCTAAATCAGTCCATCAAATCAATGAACACTGCAAGGTAAGAATACCAGCCACTTGGTATTCTCATCCTGCAGTGTTAATAGATTTGAGGGACTGATTCAAGCGCTCCTCGAACACTATCGCCAGCAGATGCTTCAGCATCTCCAAGCTCTTTGTGTAGCCCTTTGTGCGCCTCGCCAGCCTGTTCAGCTTGCTCCGCAGCTTGGAGTGCAGCCCCTCGTTCCAGTTCACCGCTCCGCCCTTGCCTATCACATGCCTGTCCCGAGGCAGCCACTCGTACACCCCATAAGCGTCGGTTTCGTACCTGTCAGATCCCGGCAGCCTATCCAGCAAGCGCGAGAACGCGGACAAGTCCCTGTCGCCCACTTCATACATCCGCCAGCGGACGCCATCCCGCTCTTCCACCACCGCAGTCCATATCCACAGGTCTTTGCGCCGCTCGCCTCGTCTGACTCCCAAGTATGTCCACATCTCATCAAACGCCACAATAGACGCGCGGACGCCACTCCGTCGACCGCTTGCGCGCCACTCCAGAAAGCGCGTCAGACGCTCGGTCGCCAACGCCCCCTTTTTTTGACCCACTCGCTTACCGTGGGCACGCTCGCGCCTATTACTCGCGCCGCCGCCGATAGGCTCATCCCCTCCGCGCACATCTTTACCGCTTGCTCTTTTTGCTCATCCGTGAACCTATGCTTTGCGCCTTCCTGATGCTTTTTGCCGCATTGATTGCACTTGTACTGCTGTTTGCCGCGCGAATGACCGTCTTTCTTGACCCAGTTTGAGCCGCATTTCGGGCATAGATTATCGTGTCTGTACACTCTTTGTTTTGCCATAAATTCACCTGGCTTTCGGTGGTTTAGGGCAAGTATATCATATTAGCACTGCACACTAAGAATACCATGTGGGGGATACTCTCATCCGGCAGCGTTAATGGATTTGAGGGATTGCTTTGGGTATTCATCAATCGCTATCGCCAGTAGATGTTTCAGCATATTCACGCTCTTTGTGTGGCCATTCGTACTCCTCGCCAGCCTGTTCAGCTTGCTCCGCAGCTTGGAGTGCAGCCCCTCGTTCCAGTTCACCGCTCCGCCCTTGCCTACCACACGCCGGTCGCGAGGCAGCCATTCGTACACCCCATAAGCGTCCGTCTCATACCTGTCTGCGTCCGGCAGCCTATCCAACAAGCGCGAGAACGCCGACAAGTCCCTGTCGCCTACTTCATACATCCGCCAGCGGATACCGTCCCGCTCTTCCACCACCGCAGTCCATATCCACAGGTCTTTGCGCCGCTCGCCTCGTCTGACTCCCAAGTATGTCCACATCTCATCAAACGCCACAATAGACGCGCGGACGCTATCCTGACGACCGCTTGCGCGCCACTCCAGAAAGCGCGTCAGACGCTCGGTCGCCAACGCCCCCTTTTTTTGACCCACTCGCTCACAGTGGTTACGCTCGCGCCCATCACGCGGGCGGTCGCCGACAAGCTCATCCCCTCCGCGCGCATCTTTACCGCTTGCTCTTTTTGTTCGTCAGTGAACCGATGCTTCGCGCCCTCTTGATGTTTGCCGCCGCGCTGGTTGCACTTATACATTTGCTTGCCGCGCGAATGACCGTCTTTCTTGACCCAGTTCGAGCCGCATTTCGGGCATAGCGCGTCATGTCTGTACACTCTCGGCTTTGCCATAGCGCCGCCTGCCTTTCAGCCACTTCGGAGTAGTTTAGAGCAAGTATAGCATATTAACACTGCAGGGTGAGAATACCTAGGAAATGTAGCGTTTCCATTCAGGTGGTTCAGGCTAAAACGCCCCGCAGCTGCAGCAGAACTAGCAGGTTGTGAACCGTCCACGCCGTACCCATCCGCTCGCGCGCCCGTATATCACGATTGAACCGCTCCAGCAGCGATGTCGTGCGGTATTTAGCCTCGCCCGTCCGAAGATGCGTCAGCCCCTTTCGCAACGCCTTGACGCACCAGTACAGCGCCTTGCCGCGCGTCAGCGCCACTATCCGACCGGCATGCTCCCGCGCCTGCTCTATGTCATCCGATCCAAGCAGCGCCTTCGCCTCCGCGAACCCCACGACCCCTATGTTGCGCGTGTATTCGCGCAGCAGGTGGAACTGACACAGCTGATGCGGAGTTCCCCTGTCATACGCCATATCTATCGCCTTGTCGCCGTCGCTTACGATATGCCTAGGCGCGTCAGCGCCCAGATCGCGCGCCGCCGTCAGCGCGTCTTCCCAGCTTCCCGCCGACGCCACCGCAACCCCGCGCTCATCACGCGCTACCTTCAACTCCAACTTCCCGCCCGATACCCGCGTCCAAACCCCGTCCAGTTCCAATACCTCGCCCGACAGCTTGGGGCGCGTGTATCGCTCCTGTTTCAGCCACTTGCACAGCGCGCTCTTGGCAAACCCAAGCATATTGCCAACGCGCTCGCAGCTGATTCCTTGCGCCGCCAGCCGCATCGCCTCATCGCGCATTTTTTTGGAATAGCGCTTTCGCGCCTGCCCCTTGCCTATCACATCCATGCCGCTAGTCATCTCGCCGCAGTCGCCGCAGCGAAACACAGGGACATCAAGTCGCATCTCGCCGTATTTGGTGATTAGAGTTCGCTCATATGAGTGATGGCGCGCCATCGCCACATCGCACTCTTCGCACATTGGCTTGTATTGCGATAGCGCGTCCGCGATAGTCCGGCGGATACGCTCGACTATGAGCTCGTCGGCTTGGGATTCCAGTTCGTAGAGAAGTTCCATTTGCGAGCCTCCTTTTGATGATGGGCGTATATTACTAATAAACCACTTAAATGGAAACGCTACCCGAGAATACGGTAGCGTTTCCATTCAGGTGGGCGAGTGTGTCTGTCGTTGCGGCCGGTTGGACGGGATTGCCGTAGCCACCCGCTTTATCAGTTGGAGAACAACTTGGCAAACTCTTAAAACCATCTGAAAAGAAACGCTACTCGCACAGGACAGCGTTTCTATTCGGGCGGCCAAATATATCTATCGCCCCAGCCGGTTAGATGGCATTGCATAACCGCCCCCTATATCAGTTAGAGCGCAACTTGCCAAACCCTCAAAACCGGCTAAAAAGAAACGCCGCCGCGGGATCCAAGGCGAGATGCGATAACCAGACGCGGCCTTCACGCTATCCCCACCTATGCGGGGGATCCATCGCGTTGGGCATCATAGCGATGATATGCGGTCTATCCCCGCCTACACGGGGCCCCTAGTGCGTGGTGTCTATGTCAATCTCAATGGTCGGTCTATCCCCGTATTACACGGGGGATCCCCAATCTTACGGCCCAAGCCGCCAGCGCCTTTGGGTCTATCCCCGCCTATGCGGGGGATCCATGCTGAAATGTGCGTTCCAGCAGTTGTACATCGGCCTACCCCCCGCACTCCGCGGGGCATCCCGCAACATCCCACTCATCCCAACGCCCCGACGCGCCTACCCCCCGCACTCCGCGGGGCATCCCCTATCACTATGTCCCCCGCCACGCCCCCTACCGCAACCTCCCCTCGCTCGCCAGCCCCACCGCCACCCGTATCGCCTCCAGCATACTCTCAGCATCCGCGATCCCCTTCCCCGCGATGTCAAACGCCGTCCCGTGATCCACCGATGTGCGAACAAACGGCAGCCCCAGATTCACGCTAATGCTCTTAGCGAAATCATGCACCTTAATCGGAATATGCCCCTGGTCGTGATACATCGCCAGCACGGCATCGTATTTGCCGTTGATAGCCTGCGGAAACACGCTATCCGCCGGCACCGGCCCGGTCGCGTCAATCCCCAGCTCTTGCGCCGCCGCAACCGCCGGCGCTATCTGCGTCGCCTCCTCATCCCCCAGCAGCCCGCCGTCGCTCGAATGCGGATTCAGCGCCGCAACCCCGATGCGCGGCTCCGGAAACCCCCACTCCCGAAAGCAATCATGCGTCAGCCGCAACTTCGCCAGCACATTCGCCTCCGTCACATAATCGCACGCCACCCGCAGCGACCGATGCGTAGTCAGATGCACCACCCGCAGCGTATTCGCCGTCAGCATCGTAGCCACCTCCTTCGCCCCCGTCTGGCTCTGGAAAATCTCCATATGCCCAATGTCCGCATGCCCCGCCATCTTGCACGCCTCCTTATTGATAGGCGCCGTAGCGATAGCCTGAACCGCCCCACTGCTCGCCAACTCCCCCGCCTTCAAAATCCACTCCACGCAAGCCCTCCCCGCCTCCGCCGACAACTCCCCGTATCGGATGCCCGCATAATCCAAATTCTCCAAATCCAGCACATCCACCGCCCCAAACTCCCCCCTCACATCCTCAACCGCATGCGCCGTCCTAACGCCCCCGCTCGCCCCCACCAGCTCCAGCGCCGCCGCCATAGCCGCGCCCGATCCCACCACAAACGGCCGCGTCTTCTCATACACCCACGCATCCTGCAGCGCCCTAGCCACCACCTCCGGCCCAATCCCCGCCGGATCCCCCATAGTAATCGCCACCAACGGCCTATCGCCCATCTCAAACCTCCCTCTTTCTTTCCTATTTCATACGCCCGCAACCGCGCCCGCCCTTGCGCCCATCCATCCCTGCCATTCTACCCCCTATCGCCCAATTGCGCCAACCAACAACCCCCGCCGAGCATTCTCAGCCCGCAACGCTACTGAAACCTTCGCCAACCACGCGCGAAACTTCGGCAGCGTTTCCATCCGGATGGCTGAGTGCATCTACCGCTGCAAATAATTGGACGCCCTTGCCGTAGCCACCCGCTATATCAGTTGGGAAACCACTTTGGACGCCTACGCCCCTGCCGACATAAACCTAATCGGATGGCAAGAGCATATCCGCGCCCTTATCCCCATGCCGACGCGATATTATACCTACCGCACTAACAAACGCGGCATACCAACGCGCCCATATCGCCCCGACCTATGCGCGTTCATACAGCGCGAGAGGGATGAGAGGACATACCCACGCCCTTACCCTACTACGCGCTTAGCGGCATCATCCGCGCCATCACTCCCTACTCACACCGCGTATCCCCGCACTCCAAACACCGCGCGCACCCCTCCTGATGCACCACACGCCCCCCGCACTTCGCGCACCCGCCATACATCATCGCATCCGAACCCCCCACGGCATACCGCGCACCCGAACTCCCCTCCCCAAGCGCAAGCCTCGCCTCCGAACCGCCTTCCACCGCCCCCGTCGAATGCCGCCCTTCAGAGCTCCCCCCGTTCCCATTCCCCCCAAACAACCCCGCCTGCACAGCCCTATCCTGATTCATCCCCAGCCCCGTCGGCTCCGCCAGCCCCAAATGCCGCTTCAGCACATGCGCCACCCCATCCTCCGCCGACCGGATCAGCGTCCCCTGATCCCACACAGGCTCCGATGTGATCCCGCTCAGCTGCTCCACGATGGCGTCCGGCGATATGCCCGACCGCAAGCACAGCGACACCATCCGCGACAGCCCCTCCAAATGCGCCGGCTCGCTCCCCCCCGCCTTGCCGATTGCCGTGAACAACTCAAACGGCTTGTCATCCTCATCAAAATTCAGCGTCACATACATCGTCCCATGCCCCGTCCGCACGCGCTCCGTAACCCCCTTCACAGACGACGGCCGCACCCGCGGGAACAATATCGCGTTCCCCACAGCGCCATTGCCCGCGCCATCTGCGCCCGCATCAGCATCCTTCCCCGTCTCCAGCACCTGCATCGACTTAGACCCGTCCCGATAGACGGTAACCGCCTTGCACTTCGTCTGCCACGCCAAATAATACGCCGCCTCCACATCCGCGATTGTGGCGCTGTTCGGCAGATTGATTGTCTTGGACACCGAATTCGTAACATACTCCTGCCACGCCGCCTGCATCCGCACATGCGCCTCCGGGCTTATGAACATCGACGTGCGGAAATTCGCCGGATCTATCCCATACTCGGAAAAAACCCGCTCCGCATCCTCCGGCGCGTCCGCCAGCCGCCCAAGCGCCTCCGCCGCCCGCTCCTCGCTCCCAAGCCGCGCCCGCAACTCCTCCCGGACCGACTTCGGCGCATCCAGCAGCCGCTCGCTCGCGCTCTCCTGCGCGTCCCACAACACATTCGACCACCAGGCGTTGGCGAAATGCGGCTCTATCCCCGACGAGCAATCCGCTATCCGGCTGATTGTCCCGGTCGGCGCTATCGTTATCACGCTGGAATTCCGGACCGGCGGCATCCCCCGCTTTTTCAGCGCCGACCGCTCATACTCAGGAAACGGCCCCCGCTCTTGCGCCAAACGCGCCGACTCATCCCACGCCGTATTGTTGATGAACCGCCCCACCGCCGCCGTCAAATCCAGCGCCCGCCGCGAATCATACGGCACCCCCAGCCGCACCAGCGCGTCAGCCCAACCCATCACCCCCAACCCGATGCGCCGCGTAGCCAGATTCACCTGCCGCAGCCGCTCCAGCGGGAACTGATTCACCTCTATCACATCATCCAGAAACCGCACCGCCGTCCGGATAGTAGCCTCCAGCGCATCCCAGTCAAACCCCTCGCCGCGGATATGCTTATCCAGATTGATTGACCCCAGACAGCAGTTCCCGTAATCCTCCAGAAACTCCTCCCCGCACGGATTGCTCGTCTGAATATCCCCCATCTGCGGATTCGGCTGCGTCTCCAACACGCGGTCTATGAACACCACGCCCGGATCCCCCGTCTTCCACGCCGACTCGCATATCTCTTGCCACAACTCCCTTGCCGGCACAACCGCCGCCACCTCGTTCACCGGCCCCTCGCCCGTATCGCGCGGATTGTACAGCGCCCAATCATCCCCGTTGGCGACCGCCTGCATAAACGCGTCGGTGATCTGCACCGAGATATTGAAATTCTGCAGCGTATCGTCCGCGTCCTTGCAGTGGATAAAATCCCGCACATCCGGATGCGATATGTGCAGCTGCCCCATATGCGCCCCCAGCCGGAACGCCCCCTGCGTCAGCGTAGCCCCCACCGACGAGTACAGCTTCATCACCGCGATAGGCCCGCACGCCTCCCCGTGCGTGGTTGCGATGCGATCCTTCTTAGGCCGCAGCCGCGAAAACCCGAACCCGATGCCTCCGCCCCACTTCTCGATCATAGCGGCGTCCGTCGCAACCTGCATAATGGAATCCATATTGTCATTCGGCGACACCACAAAGCACGCCGACAGGCAGCCCTTGCCGCCCGCGCCCGCGTTCACCAGCGTCGGCGAATTCGGCAGAAACCGCAGCGACGCCATCATCTCATAAAACCGCCGCGCCCAAACCCCTTGCGCCTCGCCCCGCTCCCCCTTCGCCACCGCCCCAGCCACCCGCCTAAACAACCCCTCCTCATCCTCCACCGGCTCCCCCGCCTCATCCTTCATCAGATACCGCTTAGCCACAATAACCCGCGCATTATCCGACAGCGCCACGCCCCCGCCGCCATTCCCGTTAGGGCTATGCGCGACAGCCGGCATAGCCGCAGCCGCAACCTGCGCCGGCAACGACGCAGTAGCATCCCCTATCGCCGAGACCACGCCCCTTATGCTCGCCATCGCCTCATCCACTCGCTCTACGTCCACCCCATAAGACACCAGCATCTTTTCCAAGACAGTAGTCTTGTCCGCGTGTCCAGCATCCGACAAATGCCGTTCCCGTGAGCCATTCTCATTATGCTGAGTTATCATTGACTTCCTCCCTAGGAAATCCGATTAGTAGTTTCTTACGCCGTTTCTCACTGATTGCCTACTCATTAAACACGCCCGCGCCGTCTAGGTATTGCTATCTTGCGTTCACGCTTTACCCAATTCCCAGCCAGCGAACTATCGTGCGTAGCATCCTATCTTTATTTTAGAACGCCATTGCTATCTTTGCAATACCCTTTCCCCCGCATTTGAGAGCAATCCCAACCAAGCCCGCCGATTAGCCGCCTATCTCAGCCCGCTTGCTCCCTCGCCGCCTACCCCGCTTGCCACCGCTACCATCCGCGCTACCCAGCAGCGACAACTGATTAGCCCCCGCCGCATTGCCCGGCTCCATCAACGCATCAACCTCCGCCTTAAAACTCTCAATATCCTGAAAATCCCGATACACGCTCGCAAACCGGATATAAGCCACCCGATCCAGCGCCGCCAACCGCTCCATAACCATCTCCCCCACAGCTCGCGCAGCCACCTCCGCCTTCCCCAACCCTGCCAACCGCCCTTCAATATCATCCACAACCGCCTCCAACCTCCCCACCGACAGCGGCCGCTTAGCGCAAGCCTTACTCAGACTAGCCATCAACTTCCCCCTGCTAAACTCCTCCCTGCGCCCATCCTGCTTAACCACCGCCAGCGCCTTCACCTCCACCCTCTCATACGTCGTGAACCGCCTCTTGCACCCCGCGCACTCCCGCCGCCTTCTTATATCCGCCCCGCTATCCCGCGAATCCACCACCCTAGTATCGCCGCCCTCGCAATATGGACACATCATTGAACTTTACTTAGCATAAGTATTGGAATTCGCACAATATCTTGTGTTTTACGACCATATTCATACTATATCTTGTATCTTTCGCCATTGTCAAACCCCAATCCGCCGCCCAGTCCTGCCACCTATCCAAAATTCCCCCTTGACACCCGCCCTATACGCCCGCTATTCTTATACCAGAACATTTTACCGATACCCACCTAAAAGTTTTTTGCTACTTTTTTCTAAAAAAGTAGGGTCCCCGGCGGATGGGAGGCTTGGAGGCAAACCAACATGACAACCGCAACCATAACCCGCGAACCCATAACCCGGCCAAACGCGCTATCCGAACAAGAAACCCTGCGCCAAAACCTAGCCCGGTTCGTCAACCGCCTAACCAACAACGGCGCTGACATAGCCCAATTCATGTACGACGTCGTACAAGGCGAATACCCCGACGCCAAACTACACCACCGCCAACAAGCCGCCCGCGACCTCGCCGTTATGGGCGGCCAAATGCCCCAAGACACCCCCGGATCGTCAGCCCGCGTCGTCCGCGAAGAAGACATGCCCAAACCCAAAGCGCCCAAAGTAACCCTAAAACAAATCATCAACAAACCCATCGGCGCATACATACGCGAAAAAACCGACGACTGCCGCGACCTCGCAACCGAATACTACAACATCCTATTCCCGCGCCCCGTCTTCGAAAGCGCCAACCCCGACGAGCTCAAATACCAAAAAGCCACCCGAATCCGCCCGCACCACCAAGTAGCCGCGCTCAAAGAAATGATGAAACGCAGCATCGGCAGCCGCAACCCCTACGCCTGCGCCCAGACCTCCGCCATGGAAGAAAAAATGCTCAACAGCAAGCTGGGAACCGAAATGCGCCTGTCAATGGACAAGGGCATGGGATACGCGCGCTACATGTTCGAAATCCTAGAAAACGACAAAACCGACCGCTGGGGCGCCATAATAACCGACCCCTTCACCCAAACCCACCGCATCTGGGCGCTCAACGAACTCTGCCGCATGGGCGCCGACATCCCCTGGGAGCACATAACCCCAGAGTCCATAGACACATTCTTCCGCGACCTCCACGCCAAAGAGCGCCGCGATGCGGAACGCCTCCTAACCCAGCGCCAACAATCCGCCAACGCCGACCTCACCCCGGAGCAAAAATCCGAAGTCCTGGCCGTCTTCGAAGAAATGCAGCGCACCGCCGACGCCAACGACCGCAAAGCCGCCAAAAAAGCCAAGAAAGCGGCCAAGAAAGCCAACGCCGACAAGAACGCATCCAACAACAACAACGCCGATGAGAACGCCAACAAATCCGACAATACAGACACCACTAAGGACGTCAGCCCCGACACTGACGCGCCCCCTAGCGCCCCCGACACCCCCACCACCCGCGGCGAAACCGCCGTCGCCAACGCCCTAGCCCGCCACCCCGAAGTGGACCTAGACACCGCCCTAGCCAACCACCACTCCACCGCCGGCATCCCCAAACAAAACCTAACCCACGAACAAATCTACGACGCCATCACAGCCGAGGCAAACTTCCAAAAACGCCAAGCAATAATCCAAAGCCGCCTGCGCCCGGAAAACCCTGACGCATCTGAGGACAACGCTCCCCCCAAATCCCGCAGCCCTTAGCCCCGCAAATCCGCGGCGCAAGCCGCCCCCCAAAAGTTTTTGCTACTTTTTTCTAAAAAAGTAGGGTCCCTGTGGCCCCACGGCCCCCGTGCGCCCGTCCCCAAGTATTGACGGATCGCCCCCACCTTTGTAGCATAGCGGCAGGCGTGAACTGCGAAACGAACCTACACGGAGAACGCTATGACTACCGCCAACGACCGCCGCAACCCCGACATCGACCTAATGGCGCACCTCTACCGCCGCGCCGCCTTCGGCGCATCCCGCGCCGAGCTTGACGCCGCCGCCCAACTAGGCTACGAGGAAAGCGTAGAGCGCCTCCTCAACCCGCCCGACACCGGCTGGATGGGCGACTTTATGGTGCGCCGATTCGATCACGAGGCGTCCGGAATGATCAACGGCCCCGGCTCCGCCCGCAACTGGCTCTACCGCATGGTCACCTCCCGCGCGCCGCTGCAAGAAAAGATGACCCTGTTCTGGCACGGCATCTTCGCCACCGGCGTCCCCAAAGTCATCAACGGCAGGGTATTGTCCGAGCAGATTGATATGTTCCGGCGCTGCGGCATGGGGCGCTTTGACGACCTGCTGCTCGCGCTCGCCCGCGACCCCGCGATGATTGTCTGGCTGGACAACCAAGACAACCACAGCCACGCCATCAACGAAAACTGGGGACGCGAACTGCTGGAACTCTTCTCTATGGGCGTGGGCAACTACACCGAGCAAGACATCAAGGAATGCGCCCGCGCCTTCACGGGCTGGACGATACGCAACGCCGAATATATGATGGTGCGCTCCGCCCGCGACTCCGATTGGCCATACGGCCGCATCGCCTACCAGTTCGAGCGCCGCGAAGACGACCACGACGATGGCGAAAAGACATTCCTAGGCCACACCGGCGCCTTCGACGGCGAAGACATCATCGCCATCATCTGCCGCCAAGAATCCACCGCGCGGTTCATCGCGCGCCATATGTACCACTTCTTCGTAGCCGACGAGCCGCCCGTTCCCTCTTGGCCCTACACGCCCCCGCGCGACAGCGCCGCCATAGACGCGCTTGTGGCGTCCTACTTCGACAGCGACTGCGACATCGGCGCGATGCTGCGGACGCTCTTCCACTCCGACTTCTTCAAGGCGGAAAACATCCGCTACGAAAAGGTCAAAAGCCCCGCCGAATTCGCAGTGGGAATCCTGCGTATGAGCGGCGAATTCGATGTGCCGCGCCGCGAAATGATACTGCGCTACCGCCAAATAGACTGGATGGGGCAAGCCCTCAACAACCCGCCCAGCGTAGAGGGCTGGCATCAGGGCTTGGAATGGCTTGACACAGGAACGCTCATGGAACGCATCAACTTCGCCTCCGAGCAGCTCGGCGACCCACACAAGCCCGGCGTCCGTGCAATGGCGGCAAGCATAGCCGGCCCCGACGGCGACGACGTCCCCCTTGATCCTGAAACCCTGGTAGATCGCTGCCTAGACCAAATGGGCGCCCTCCGAGTATCCCCCGACACCCGCGCCGCCCTGCTAACCCTAGCCCGCCAAGACGCCCCCGACGCCGCCGAGCGCGCCACCCAACTAATGCGCCTAACCGCCGCCTCCCGCGAATTCCAGCGCGTATAATGGACATAGCAATGCAACGATCCCGTAACTACGCCATAACCGATAACAGCGATAACACCCATAATAAGGGAGCAAACGCCGTGAGCGAACAGGCGTCAAAGACGGAGGACATTCGCTGCGAAAAGGTAAAAAGCCCCGCCGAGTTAGCGGTGGGCATCCCGCGTATGAGCGGCGAGTTCAATGCGCCGCGCCGCGAAATGCTACTGCGCCGCCGCCGGATAGACCGGATGGGACAAGTCCTAAACAACCCGCCCGGCGTAGAGCGCTGGCGTCATAGATTGGAATGGCTGAGCGCCGCCGCGCTTATACAGCGAATCAACTTCGCCTCCGAGCGGCTAGGCAACGCCCACAAGCCCAGCGTCCGCGCTATGGCGGCAAGCATAGCCGGACCCGAAGGCGATAACGCGCGCCCTGAAACGCTGGCGGATCGCTGCCTAGCCCAAATGGGCGCGCCTAACGGCGGCCTCCCGCGAATTCCGGCGCGTACAGCGAGCGTAAGCGATGCGCCACAACCCCGCAACTACGCCACAACCGCGATAATACCGATAACACCGACAATAATAAGGGAGCAAACGCCGTGAGCGAACAGGCGTCAGCGGACAAACTTGAATACACAGCCACGCTCGGCATCATCGCAATGGAGGGGCGCGGCTTTGAATACCCAACCGATATGGTAGCCGCGAGCAACGGCCGCCTCTACGTCGCCAACCGCTCCCGCGACTTCGGCGAGCGCGGCGTCCGCGTAACCGTGCTAGACTTGGACAGCGAATACTACGGCACATTCGGCCACTTCGGCAGCGCCGACGGGCAGATCATATCCCCCATGTGCATCGCCGAAGACGCCCACGGCCGCATCCACGTCAGCGACGACTACACCCACCGCATCACCTCATTCACGCTTGACGGCGAATTCGTCAGCGCCTGGGGAACGCACGGCAACGCCCCCGGCGAACTAAACGGACCCTCCGGCATAGCCTTCGACGCCGCCGGCAACCTCTACGTCTCCGACACCCACAACCACCGCATCCAAAAATTCACCCCCGACGGCGAGTTCATCCTAACATTCGGCAACGAGGGCAGCGCCCCCGGCCAACTCACCCTCCCTTGGGGCATCCACATATCCCCCAACGGCGACATCTACGTAGCCGACTGGGGCAACGACCGCATCCAACGTTTCGCCCCCGACGGCGAATTCATCGCAACATACGGCTCCCCCGGCCGCTCCCCCGGCGAACTCCTCCGCCCCTCCGGCGTCGCCGTTGACGCTCGCGGCTGCATCTACATAGCCGACTGGGGCAACGAGCGCGTCCAGGTCCTAGACCCCCAAGGCAACTTCCACCAAAGCCTCCGCGGCCAAGCCGGCCTATCCAAATGGGCAGCCAACTTCCTACAAATCAACCGCGAAGAGGGCAACGCCCGCGCCACCGCCGACCTCGCCACCGCCCCCGGCATCCCCACCCCTGACGACCCGCACGCCCAATCCGCCCACATAGAAAAACTCTTCTGGTCCCCCATGTCCGTCAAGCTCGACCCCGCCGGCCGCCTCTACGTCACCGAGGGCAACCGCCACCGCATCCAAGTGTACCGCCGCGCGAGCCAGGCAGGGTAGCAGGGTAAAGGAGGCTGAGATGGAGGAAATATCCCGCGCATCCGCTGAGGCGATAATGCGCGTTGCTAAAACCGCTATCCCCTCAGCGCCCGTTCCTGCGGAACCTGGGCCGAGGCTCGTTGAACTCCTCGCCAGCCGCCCGCGCTGCGTCCATCCGCCTGAAGTAAGCAGAGAGTTGCTCATCGACGTCTTCATAAGCCTTGTCTTGCCCCTGTTCCATCCCCTGCGCTATCCCCAATTCAATCCCCTCGGCACGAGCCTTATCTTGCTCTTTTTGGATGATATGCGCTGCCAAAAGCACGATGTATCCTCATCGCCCGTTCCTGCGGAACCTAGGCCGAGGCTCGTTAAACTCCTCGCCGGCCGCCCGCGCCGCGTCCATCCGCCTGAAGTAGGCATCGAGTTGCTCGTCGGCGTCTTTATACGCCTCTTCGCGGCCTTCGCCTCGCCCCTCTTCACGGCCTTTGTCTATCCCCAATTCAATGCCCTCGGCGCGAGCCTTTTCTTGTTCTTTTTGGATGATATGCGCTGCCAAAAGCACGATGTATCCTCCCGCTTCCACTATGGCGGCGAAACCGGCCGACGCGACCGCCACCGCCTGCGCCTTGAATATGATGGCTACGATGATCTCCAGCGGCGCACGGCCTTGCGCCAGAGAGAGTTCGTGCCAGGTCGCGATCGTCATTCCCAGCGCGAATAAGGCTGAGTATGCGATCACTGAGATGATGCGTGTCCGGTTGGGATTTAGCGGCTCCACTTATACCCTATGCCCTCCTTGAGATTGCGGTTAGGTAAATCTCGGTTAAGTATTGGCGCAAAGCCGCCGATTGTCAAATGCAGCATGCGGCGCATCCGCATGCAGGCTTGTTTCCATTATACCAGACTTGGGTATGAGACTTGCCGCCGCCGCTATTGCTCACCCAGCGCTATGTCAGCGCGCCACACCTCGCCCGCGTCGGTGAACTGACCCGTGCGGATGCGCTCTATGGGGTAGCGCGGCAGTATCCGTATTGCAAGGCACCAGTCGGCTGACGCTCTGCCCTTGCCATCAAAGAAGAAGTCTTTGTTGGCAAAGCCGTGTTCTTGTCGGGCGGCGGGGAGGTCGCGCGCGTCGGCGGGGAAGATGTGCAGGAAGAACTCCGCCTTCGCGTCGGACGACGCGCAGGGTTGCTTGTAGTAGATGAGGATGTTTTGGGCCCCGTAGTCATCAAGGTAGATGTCGAAGTCCGAATCGGCGAGCGGCTCCCCGAAATCGCCCGCTGTGAGGGCGGCGCGCGCCCATTCAAGCAGATCCGGCGTGTCTTCGATGTATGCGCCGGGCGTGAGATCTAGCGCTTGCAGCCCCGCGTAGCCGGGGGGATACCAGGATGCGCGATACATTTCGTTTTTGATGAGAGGCAGGTCAAGCGGACTTCTGTGCGTGAGCCGCGCCGGCGCGCGCCCGTCTTGCCACAGCGAAAAGCGATAGTGCCAAGGGATTATGTATTTCCAAGCCGTTTTGCCGTCCGGCGTCGCATGGAATATAGTCCCGGCCAGGCTATCTACAATCAGTGTGTTGCCGTTGGGAAGGCGTTGCGCGCCGGACATAAGCGGCGAGTAGAGGTCAGTGGGAGGTTCGGCGGCGTATGTCCACGTGGGGTCAGCGGGGGGATAGGCGGCGTTCTCATCGCGGCGGTAGCGGTAGCCGTCGGCGGGGGGGATGATTTCTTCTACGGACGAGTAGGGGCGGCCGTAGCCGATGAACTCTTTGCCGTTGTTGAACACTAGGATGTTGCCGGCGCCGGGCAAACCGGGCGGTATCCAGTGCGTTTGATGCTGCCAGAAGAGGCGCTGGTCGTCGGCGTCGCCCTGCCCGTATGCGCGGGGGTTGCCCCACCTGTATAGCAGATCGCCGCCCATGCCGCTATTGCCGCCGGCGCTGCCGCGCGCCTCCGCCGTAGTTGGGCTGTGGTCTATAATCCATAGTTCGCTGTAATGGCGGGGCGACAGCATAATCTGGTCTAGTGCGGGGTTGTAGTCAATCGAGTTGATGTGCGTCCAGTCCGAGATTGGGCCGCTGCGGCGCTTGCCTCTGGATTCCATTGGGAAGTTGATGTCTATGAGCTCAGGATGTTCGGCGATTGCGCCGTAGTTCGGCTTGCTTGGATCGAAGTCTTGGACTAGATGATCCCAAACTGACCACTCCCAGACAACCTCGCCGCCGCTTGCGCCGGTGGGACGCACTTCTATCAGGTAATCGTATTCAACGCCGTTTTCGTGAACGAATTCAGGGTTCGCGCCCGCTGCGATTGATTGCTCGCGGGTTTTGCGGGCCGAGGACAGCAGCAGCATATTGCCGTTGGGCATTTTTAGGAAGTCGTGGTGAAGTCCGCGATCATCGTATCGCCATACTATATTGCCGCGCGGATCAACCTCCACTAACCCGCGAGGAGTGTTCGCCATTATCATCAAGTTCCCGTTGTCAAGCAAGGTTGCGTGGTGGATAGTTCGTCCAGGCAGGCTGTCTTTGATATTCCATGTATGCGCCACCCTGCCAAGCGGGTCTATCAGATATGCCTTTTGGGTGTCCCGCACGGCGAACAGCGTGTAGCCCATCGCCGCGCCGGGTTCGTTGAGCAGCAAGCCCACGCCGCGCTCGCCGCCGCGCGGCGGATGGGCGGCAGGGTTGACGCCGAGGAGGGCGTCCAGTTGGGCGCATATGGATGCGGTTAGGGCGAGCAGAAAGCGGTCTATGGGCGGGCTGTCCGCTTGCGGCGCGTAAGACGTTGCCTCGCAATCCGCCTGCGCTCGCCAGTAGCGAACCCAGTTGTTGGCGTCATCGTCAGCCAGCGCGCGCAACATTCGCAGCGTGTATTCGCGTATCGTTTCGTCCGGCGCTGCCGTAGCCGCTTGGCTGCGGGCGGCTACGCCGCCGTCGGCGTGGGCGGCTGCGTGCCATATCCCGCCTGTGATGCCCGCAATCGCCGCCGCAACGGCCGCGCAGATAGCGGCGGCTATTGGCAAGCGCATCCCAACCCGTGCGTGATTGCGCCACATTTCGCCCAGCGCCTCCGCCGTCGCCTCCACCGCCCGCTACCCGCCCCGCCCCGCCATGAACGCCCGCGCGCCGTCCAGGAAGACGTGGTCGGCGCGCATTGACGCCATGACGTCGTCCGCCATGCGGCGGCCGGCGGCGTGGACGGCGTCGCGGACCTGGCGCTCGAATTCGCGGACGCGCGGGTGGGCGGGCTGGCCGGGCAAGCCGAGGGATTGGGCTATGTCTTGCGCGCCGGAGGCGAATAGGTCTATGCCCTCTACCGACAAGATGTCGTCTAGGTTGTCTAGGACTTCTATGTCCTCTAGCTGGGCTATGACTAGGATGTTGGCGTTGGCGTGGGTCATGTAGTCGGCGCCGGTGACGCCGGGCGGGAAGTCGCTGAAGTAGGCGCCGCGGCCGGAGCCGTAGCTGCGGTTGCCGCGCGGGACGTAGCGGCAGGCGTCGGCGAGCCGACGCGCGCGAGCGCCGTTGACTATGTGGGGGCCGGTTATGCCCATTATGCCCCTGTCCAGAAAGCGCAGGATGGTGGGCGCCTCTATGTCGGGGACGCGCGCCATGGGCGTCAAGCCCGCCATATCCGCGAAACGGCAGAGGTCGTCCAAAGCGTCTATCGTGAAGGGGCCATGCTCGCTGTCAAACGATACGAAGTCAAAGCCCGCCCTGCCCGCAAGCTCAATCAGCGTGGGCGAGGCAAACGAAAAGCCGCAGCCGTATGCCGTCTCGCCCGCGTTCATCTTGGTTATCACATTGTTGGTTCGCATAGGCAGCATTGTTCGCGTATCTCCTTATCGCTTATTGCCGTTGTCAGGATTAGCGCCGCAAGTCAGGGCGGCGGCGGGAGCGCTTGGGGATATTCTATCAGATAAACAGGGCAAGGGCGGGATGGCGGCGGGACAATCGCATTTGCGCCGCCGTCTCTCGTTATCGCAATGCGCTGTCACAAGGCGTTGGCGAAGACATTGCCGCAAATCCGCGTTGAAATGGGCGGCATAATCGTTGATAGCGGGCGGGCGCTTTGCTATCGTGGTTATGCAAGGTTTAGACAAAAGTTTTATACAAGTCAAAATCGCCGGCGCGATTGGCGGCAAGCGATTGAGCGAAAGGGCTATGAGGGCTGTATGGAGTACGCGGTTCGGACGCAGCGGATAGCGCGCAAGTTTGGGGATTTGACGGCGGTTGACGCCATTGACCTCGCCATTCCCAAGGGCGAGATATACGGGTTTCTGGGGCCTAACGGCGCGGGCAAGACTACGCTTGTGCGGATGCTGATTACGCTGCTGATGCCCACTTCGGGCAGCGCGAGCGTGGCGGGCTACGACGTTGCGCGCGAGACCACGCAGGTTAGGCTGCGGATAGGCGCGGCGCTGCAAGAGGCGGCGCTGGATTTGAAACAGACGGGGCGCGAGCTGCTGCGGATGCAGGGCAGGCTGTACGGCTTGTCCCGCCGCGAGATAGACGCGCGAATGGACGACTTGGCGGGGCTGGTGGACATCGGCGAGGCGATAGACCGCTTTATTCACACCTACTCCGGCGGGATGAAACGGCGGCTTGACCTCGCGGCGGCGCTCATTCACAACCCGGAGGTGCTGTTCCTGGATGAGCCGACCACCGGGCTTGACCCAATCAGCCGCGCGCGGGTGTGGGAAGAGGTTCGGCGCATCAACAAGGATCTGGGCGTAACGATATTCCTGACGACGCAGTATCTTGAAGAGGCGGACGAGCTCGCCGACCGCGTGGGCATCATCAATCGCGGCAGGCTTATGGCGCAGGGGACGCCCGACGAGTTGAAACATTCGCTGGGCAACGATGTGATTATCGCGCGGGTTGACGGCGCGAATGGGGCGAGCGGGCGGGCTAAGCAAGCGGTCGCAGTTCTGGACGGGGTGTTGGATGTGGACGGCGCGGGCGATGAGGTTGTGATACAGGTTGACAACGGCGCGGCGCATATCAGCGATGTGGCGCTGGCGCTGAACGCCAACGATGTGCGCGTGCGCGAACTCACGCTGCGGACGCCTACGCTGGACGATGTGTTCCTCAGCGTAGCGGGCGCGCGGATGGAGCAGGAGGCGGAGAGCGGCGAACCCGCTTAGCGCGGCGGATGCGGATAGCGTAGCCGTCAATCGGATGATGGCTCGGCTTGCGGATGCGCCGCGAATGAGAGCGATTAGCGGCATTATGGCGCGTCTTTCGGCTATGCCGCGAATGAAAGCGGCTTTAAGCCTATTAAGCCCGTTAAGGCAATAACTACGATAATCAAAAGAGGGGAGCGGCAATTGAGCCATGCGGTAATGACGCCAACGCCCGAGTCCGCGATAAGAGCGCGGCGGGCGGGTTTTTTCGCGGATATAATCACCGTGGCGATACGGGCGCTGCGCTCCATCCCGCGCGACCCGGAGGCGATCTATCCGGCGCTGTTCATTCCGGTGTTCTTCTACGCCATAAACATCGGCGCGCTGCAGGATGTGGCGGAGCGCATACCGGGCTTGGACTACAAGGCGTTTCAGCTGCCGGTGGCGGTGGTGTTCGCGGTGACGGGGGTGTCGCGCGCGGTGACGGTGGTTACGGACATACAGAGCGGCTACTTTGACCGACTGTCGTTCACGCCGATAAGCCGCTTGTCGATGCTTTTGGGGCTGACGATAGCCGATTTCGCGCTTGTGCTGGCGCTGTCCATCCCGGTGGTGGCGATGGGGTTCATCGTGGGCGTGCGCTTTGAGGCGGGCGTCTTGGGCGTGGCGCTGTACTTGCTGCTGTCCTGCTGCTGGGGGCTGGTCTATACGGGCTTTCCCTACGCGGTGGCGTTCAAAACGGGCAATCCGGCGGCGGTGAACTCCACATTCCTGCTGTTCTTCCCATTCGTGTTTTTCAGCCCGGTATTCGTGCCGATAGAGGCAATGACGGGCTGGCTCGCCACAATCGCGGCGTTCAATCCGGTCACATACCTGCTGGACGCGCTGCGCTCGCTGATAACGGTGGGCTGGGACGGCGCGGCGCTGCTGAGAGGCGTGGGCGCGATAGCGGGGGTGGGCGTGGTGAGCGGCGGGCTTGCGCTGGCGGCGCTGCGCGGGCGGACGCGGCGGCGGTGATTTGCAAAGGGTGGCGCTTGGACTTAGAATGTGGCTTGCAAGCGAATAAGCCAAACCCAAGCAAGGGGGCGTTGCAATGGCGATTACTCCGCGAGAGAACTTGCCTGCCAAGCATCCGATTAACGCAGCGCTTAGCGAGTACCGCGAGCGCATTGATGAGTTGCGCGGGTATGCGGCGGAGGACGGGTTCGATATGGCTGCGGCGTCGGAGTATGACTTCGGCCGCTTTATAGTGGCCACGCCGGGGATGCGGCGGGCGATGCTGACGCTGGATGAGAATGGCTGCCTAACCGCCCACTGGGTGGATGACGCCGTTGGGGAAGTGGACATCGAGTTCATGGGCGAGGGGACGACGGAGTTCGTGCTTATCCGCGAGCCGAATGAGGAGTGGGATGCGGGAAGAGGGGGGTTTGCTGAAGCGAAAGAGCGCGTTAGGGCTTTTGGGCTTGGGGGTTTGGTGGGCGTATGATGGGCGATGAATTGCCTGATGGCGCGCAGGTGGTTCGGTATGTCAGGCCATCGCATATTCGGGAAAACGGGAGCGCGGCGGGCAGGGCGTTTCGGTTGCGCGTGGGCGAAGAGGGGCTTTCGGTCAATTGGCTTGGCTATTTCATGAGGCTGTCCAAGCCTGAGCAGGTCAGGGAAGTTCGTCGCCTGAGCAGAATGAGTTTGAGCAGGAATGGCCGGTTCGCCGAGTTGAATGTAGGCACTGTTAAGCAATCGGTTCGCGCGGAGTTGCCCGAATTGCCCGTGTTGCGCTTTGTTCACGATCCCCCGACCGCTAACGGCGCGCATGAGGCCGATCCGTCGCATAGCCTGGTTATCGGGCTGCCGCGTCCGGCAGACTCCCGGATGGCGGCGGCGGTTGGCGATTTGATTGCGCGGCGCGCGCAGGGGTTGCATCCCGCGGGTGGTTGATTGGTTTTCTAGTGCGATGTGCATTTATACCGGCGGCGCGGCGTGATGACGCGGCAATTTGAAAAGGTTGCCGCCTGGAATTAAAATGTGGCAAGCAAGCGAACAAGCCGAATAAGGGGGCGTTGCAATGGCTATTACTCCGAAAGAGTCCTTGTCTGCCAAGCATCCGCTTAGCGAATACCGCGAGCGCATTGATGAGTTGCGTGGGTATGCGGCGGAGGACGGGTTCGATATGGCTGCGGCGTCGGCGGATGATTTCGGCCGCTTTATAGTGGCCACGCCGGGGATGCGGCGGGCGATGCTGACGCTGGATGAGAATGGTTGCCTAACCGCACATTGGGAGGATGACGCCGTTGGGGAAGTGGACATTGAGTTTATGGGCGAGGGGGCGACTGAGTTCGTGCTTATCCGCGAGCCGAATGAGGAGTGGGATGCGGGAAGAGGGGACTTTAGCGCAGCCAAAGAGCGCGTTAGGGCTTTTGGGCTTGGGGAGTTGGTGGGGGTATGACGGGCGGCGGCGATTTGCCTGATGGCGCGCAGGTGGTTCGGTATGTCAGGCCATCGCATATTCGGGAAAACGGGAGCGCAGCGGGCAAGGCGTTTCGGCTGCGCGAGGGTGAAACTGGGCTTTCGGTCAATTGGCTTGATTATTTCGCGGGGTTGTCTAAGCCTGATCAACTCGGTGAAGTTCGTCGATTTAGCGGATTGAGTTTGAGCAGGAACGGGCGGTTCGCCGAGTTGAATGTGGGCGTTGTTAAGCAGACGGTTCGCGCTGAGTTGCCCGAATTGCCCGTATTGCGCTTTGTTCACGATCCCCCGACCGCTAACGGCGCGCATGAGGCAGACCCGTCTCATAGCCTGGTTATCGGGCTGCCGCCTTTCAGCGACCTGAGTAGCAAGGTGGTTGGCAACTTGATTGCGCGGCGGGTGCAGGAGTTGCATCCGGCGAGTGGGTGACACTGCCGACTTTTCCACTGCGCTGTCCCTCCTCCCCGCTGCCCTGTTGCGCGGCTATTCTCTGCGCTCGGATTTGCCGCTGTGTTCGCCGGCGCGCTCGCGGTTGGCGTTGCTGGCGCGCTCGTTGCTGGCCTCGCCATTGCTCTCGTTGCCCTCGCCATTGCCGCCGGCGTGTTCGCCGACGGTGTCGCTGCCGCCTATTTCGGCGTGGGCGCTCCAGGTTTGGAAGGGGGCGGCGGATGCGGCTAGGGTTATGGGGGCGCTGGCGCCGGGGGCTAGGTTTAGCGGGGGCGTTGGGCCGAGTTCCGCGCCGTTGGATAGGTGTATTTCTACGCGGACGCGCGGCAGGGGGGCGTCGGTGATGTTTTGGACAGAGCCGGTGAATTGGTTGGCGGCGGCATCGTAGGCTAGGATGAGGCGGGAGCCGGCGCGGAGGCGGTCGTAGGTTTGGGATTTGGTGAATTGGTCGGCGGATTCTTCGCCGTCTTCGCGGTCGGCGGCGGCGGATGAGCCGGGGTGTTCGCCGGCGCTTTCACGCGCGGTATCGCCGCTTTCGCTTTCGTTGTCGCCGTGTTCGCTGCTGCGCTCGCTTGCGGTATCGCCGCTACCCTCGCGCTGGTTGCCACTTTCGGCGTCGCTCTCACGCTCGGCGTTGCGGGCGTGTTCGCCGTTGCTCTCGCGCTCAATGCCGCCGCTTTCGCGGTTGGCGGCGTGTTCGCCAATACTCTCGCGCTCGGCGGGCGAGGCGGCGGGTTGGGTTGGCGATTGGGGCGAGCCGCAGGCGATTAGCAGCAGGGTTAGGGCGGCGATTAGGGGTAGGGCGAGTAGGCGTTTGGCAATAATTTGTCATATCCTCCGTTGCGTCTGTTGGCGCGTGGTTTGAGTTCCAATAGATACAACGGGGGAGTAGCCGATGCGTTAGCGCAATGCCGGCGTTGGGTGCGCGGGCGCGATTGTTATTTGGGTGCGCGGGCGCGATTGTTATTCGGTTGTTAAGGGTTCCTACTTTTTGGAAGAAGTAGGCAAGCCTTTTGTGGTGCGCTGATATTTATGTTCTGGTATAAGAATAGCGGGGATGGCGGCGGGCGTCAAGGGTTAGGTTAGGTTCCAGCGGGGGTGGGCGGATGCCTCGGCGCGGAGGCGGTCGGGCAACCAATCGCGGACGCTTTCGGCGATGTAGAAGACGGGGCGGAGTAGATCGGATTCGGATGTGATTATGCCCTCGCGGAGGGCGGCTTGGGCGATGGCGGTGTTGGGGAGGACGCGGGCGCCGGCGCGGAGGACGGCGAAGGCGGGTTGGATGCGTTTTAGGAAGGCTAGTTTTTGCTCGACGGAGTCGGCGGTTTCGGCGGGTTCGCCGAAGGTGATGTTCATTGTGAAGGGCAGGTCGGCGCGGCGGCAGAGGTCGGCTAGGCGTTCTTGGGCGGCTAGGCGGTCGGATAGGCTGCCGCCGCCGCGGCCGCTTTCCGCCATTAGCGCTAGGGAGCAGCCGGATGTTTTCATCATCTCTATGAGCTCGGCGTCGGCGTCTTCGGAGGGGCGGATGTAGCTGTTCCAGCGGATACGCAAGTCGGCGTCTATGACGGCGGCGCAGAGGGCTTTGGCGCTGTGGGCGGGGATGTTGAATCCGGAGTCTATGAAGAAGATTTTGTTGATGCCGTAGTTGTGGCTGAGGGCGCGGATTTCGTCCACGACTTCGGCGGGCGGGCGGATGCGCCAGTCGCTGCCGTCAAAGGAGGCGCCGGGCGTGGGGTAGTATGCCTGGGCGAGTTTGGTGATGACGCCAACGCCGAATCCGGAGCCGTTGTAGGCGCGCATATCAAGCAGGTCTAGGCGGGGGGGCTTGTGGAAGGCGGAGGCGAATTTGCCCTCGGTTACGATTATGTCGGCGGGGGATGCGGCAGGATCGTCGGCATGGGGATCTGCGTCGGGGTCGGCGTCTGTGGGCGCGTCGGGGTTGGCGCGATAGACGATGCCGGGGATGTCGCGGTAGTCGGCGCTGGCGTCTAGGCGCTCTATGAGTGTGGCGAATGGCTCGGCGGCGTCGCCGGCGATGCCGATGTCGGCGCCGACGTAGGCGAGACATTCGGCGGGCAGTATGCTGAAGGCGGGGCCGCCTACGAGGATGGTTGCGGCGGTTTCGGCGCGGATGCGGCGGATGAGGGCGCGCACGGCGGGCAGGTTCCAGACGGGATTGAAGTAGCTTTGGTTGTCCAGGTTGCGTATGGAGAGGCCGATTAGGTCGGGCTGGAAGTCGCGGATGGCGGCGGCGGTTTCGGCCTCGGCGTCGTCCGCGAACATTAGGTCAAGCGTCCGCAGCTGGTGGCGGGTTTCGTCAATGGCGGCGGCGATGTACGCCAAGCCGATGGGGACGGGGCGCACTACCATGCGGTCCATAAAGCGGTCGGCTTGGTTTGTGGCGATGAGCAGCGCTTTCATATTGTTCCTCCGAGTGTCAGGGTTTGGGGCAAGCATAGCATAGCGGGGGGGTTGGGCGCACGGGGGGGCGGAGGGAACGGCGGGGCCACGAGTACCTTACTTTTTGTAAAAAAGCAATCAAAGAACTTTTTGGGGCGGCTTGCGCCGCGGATTTGCGGGGGTTAGGGACTGCGGGTCTTAGGCGGATCGTTGTCCTCAGTGGCCGCGTCCGGGTTTTTCTGGCGCAGTCGGTTTTGGATTATGGCTTGGCGTTTTTGGAAGTTCGCCTCGGCTGTGATGGCGTCGTAGATTTGTTCGTGGGTTAGGTTTTGTTTGGGGATGCCGGCGGTGGAGTGGTGGTTTTCTAGGGCGGTGTCTAGGTCGACGTTGGGGTTGCGGGCTAGGGCGTTGGCGACGGCGGTTTCGCCGCGGGTTGCGGGGGTGTCGGGGACGCTAGGGGGCGCGTCTGTGTTGTCGGCGGTTGCGCCGGTGTCTTTGGCGGGGCTGTCGGCGGTATCGGCGTTATTGCCGGTGTCAGCGCTGTTGGCGTTGGCGGCGTTGTTGCCGGTGTCAGCGCTGTTGGCGTGGTCGTTGCCGTTGTTGTGGTTGGCGTTGTTGTTGCCGTCTAGGGCGGCGCGCTTGGCGGCGTCGGCTTTCTTGGCGGCTTTCTTTGCTTTTTTGATGGCTTTCTTTGTGGCTTTGCGGTCGGCGTCTTCGGATTGGCGCTCGGTTTCCTCAAGCAGCGCCAGGACGCGCGCCTCTTGTTCGGGGGTGAGCGGGACGGATTCTTTGCGGGCGGCTAGGAGACGTTCGGTCTCAAGGCGCTCTTTGTCGGATAGATCGCGGTAGTATTGTTCTATGTCGTCGTGGGTTATGTGGTCCCAGGGGATGTCGATGCCGCGCCAGAGGAGGTGCTTGATGGCGCGGAGGCGGTGGGTTTGGGTGTAGGGGGTGGTTATGATTTCGTTCCAGGCGTTGAACTTGGGGTTGTCTATGACGTGGAGCATGTAGGTGACCAGGTCTATGCCGTCCGCTATTTCGCGGGCGTCTTCGGCGAATTGGGATTGGAGGATCATCTCTTCCCGGGCGGAGGTTCGCGGGTAGTAGGCGTAGGGGTTTTGGCAGCCGTAGCCGCGCTTGAGCAGCTCTTCGGCGGCGGCGAATTCGTGGTGGGGCTTGATTTGGGTGGCTTTTTGGTATTTGAGTTCGTCGGGGTTGGCGCTGAAGAAGACGGAGGGCGGGTCGGTCATGTCGTCTAGGCGCTGAAGTAGTTTCCGGCCGTTGTCGGTCGCCTCGCGTATGTATCTGCCCATGTCCCAGTTGACGATTTCTTTGGTGGTTATTTTGGGTTTTTTGGGCTTGGGGGCGCTCTCTTGGCGGACGACGCGGGCGGGCGCGTGGTCGGGGATGTTGCCGGCCAGCATGTCTAGGCGCTCGTTGGATTTGTAGATTAGGTAGGGTTTGGCGTCGGGGTATTCGCCATTGACGAAGTCTTGGTATTTTTGGGCGATGGTTTCGCCGTCGTTGGTGATTTTGTTGACGAAACGGGCTAGGTTGTGGCGCACGCGCTCCTGCTCGGATAGCATTTCTGAGCGGGTTATGTGGTCGCAGGTTGCGGTTGTCATGTTGTCGCCTCCAAGCCTCCCGTCCGCCGGGCCCCTACTTTTTTAGAAAAAAGTAGCAAAAAACTTTTGGGTGGGTGTCGGTAAAATGTTCTGATATAAGAATAGCGGGGGTTTTGGGCGGTGTCAAGGGTTGTTTTCAAAGTTGGGGGCGGTTTGTGGTACACTACGGGCGCAAGGGCGTGGCTGACGCATATCGCATATAGGGAGGCAAGGTTATGGGCAGGTTGGATGGCAAGGTGGCGCTGGTTAGCGGGGGGGCCAGGGGGATGGGGGCGGTGGAGGCGAGGTTGTTCGCGCGGGAAGGGGCTAGGGTGGTTGTGGGGGATGTTTTGGAGAGGGAAGGGAATGTGGTGGCGGCGGAGATTAGGGCAAGCGGCGGGTTGTGCGCGTTTGTGGGGCTGGATGTGGTTAGCGAGGCGGATTGGGAGCTGGCGGTTGGGGTGGCGGTGTCGCGGTATGGGAGGTTGGATGTTTTGGTGAATAACGCGGGCGTGGGGGGCGTGGGCAGCCGCATCGAGGATACGGCGTTGGCGGATTGGCGGCGGGTGATGGATATTAACGCTAAGGGCGTGTTTCTGGGCAGCAAGGCGGCGATTCCGGCTATGCGGGATGGCGGAGGCGGGTCTATTATCAATATATCCTCGCAGCTGGGGATTGTGGGGACGGATAATAGCAGCGCGCAGTATCAGGCGTCTAAGGGGGCGGTTCGGATTTTGACGAAGTCCACGGCGATACAGCATGCGCGGGATGGGATACGCGCGAATTCGGTGCATCCGGGGCCGGTGGTTACGGCTATGACCGAGGGACGGCGGGCGGATCCGGATATGTATGGGCTTATGCGGTCGCGGATTCCGCTGGGGAGGTTCGCGTTGCCGGAGGAGATCGCGTATGCGGTACTCTATTTGGCGTCGGACGAGTCGGGGTTTGTGACGGGGAGCGAGGTTGTGGTGGACGGCGGGTGGGTGGCGCAGTAGGGGCGGGCGGCTGGCATTGACAAGCCTTGCCATATAAGATACATAAGCGTTCTCAATCCCCCGCTATCAACTTCTAACTACCTAATTACTAGCCAACCGAATAGGCTTAGGCCGGAGCGTTCATAATGCAGATTACCGATATTCAACACTACCTGGTTCATCCGGGGCGGGCGAAGAACTTGTGCTTTGTGAAGATAGACACGGATGAGGGGATACACGGGTGGGGGGAGTGCTATACGCAGTCGGATAGGGATACGCAGATTACGGCGCATATTGACCAGATCAAGCGCTATCTCATCGGGAGGGATCCGACGAACATCAAGCATTTCGTTCAGGTGGCGTATGACGATTTCGCCGGGCGGCGGGGCGCGATGGATTATCATTGCGCGATAAGCGGGCTGGAGCAGGCGATGTGGGACATCGCGGGCAAGGCTTATGGGGCGCCGGTGCATAAGCTTATAGGGGGGGCTTGTCGGGATAAGATCCGGGTATATGCCAACGGGTGGTCGGGGGGAGCGCCTACGCCGGGGGCGCTGGCCGAGCGGGCGTCGGAGGTGATAGAGATGGGCTTTACGGCGCTGAAGTTCGATCCGATACCCGGGCCTTGGCGGACGTATGTGAGCAAGGATGTGGAGCGCGCGGCGGTGGCGAATGTGCGGGCGGTGCGGGATGCGGTGGGGCCGGATGTGGACATACTGGTGGAGATGCACAGGCGGCTGGCGCCGATGCACGCGGTTCGCATCGCGCGGGATATAGAGGAGTACCGGCCGTTCTGGTATGAGGAGCCGGTGCTCGCCGAAAACATAGACGCGCTGGCGGAGGTGCGGCGCAGCATCAGCATCCCGGTGGTTACGGGGGAGGAGCTTTATACCAAGTTCGAGTTCCGCGAGGTCTTCGAGAAGCGGGCGGCGGACATTCTGAACCCGGATGTGTGCAATGTGGGGGGCATACTGGAGTTGAAAGAGATAGCGGCAATGGCCGAGCCGTATTTCGTGGTCATATCGCCGCACAACTTCAACAGCACAACGCTGGGGCTGGCGGCGACGCTGCAGGTTTCGGCGGCGATACCGAACTTCCTGATAACGGAGTATTTCGTGAACTTGGAGGAGTTCGGGCGGGACATCGCGCGGACGCCGTTTGAGGCGCGGGATGGGTATATCAGCGTGCCGGATACGCCGGGGATAGGGATTGATTTGGACGAGGAGCGGCTGGCGGCGTATCCGTACAAGCCGTTTCCGGCGCGGTCGCCGCGGGAGTATTGGGAGGAGGGGCCGTAGGGGGAAAGGGCGGCGGACGTCGGCGGGCGGATGCGGTCAAGCGCGTTGTCTGTCGCGTTCATATTCCCGGCCGTATTCGGTTGTTAAGGCGGCGTTGGCGGTTCGCCGCGCATTCCGCGTTGGCGCGCTATAATGCGGGCGTAGTGGGGGATAGTTGCGAATTCGCAAGCCCATCCTCACAATCCACCCTTAATAAGGTAAGATAAGCCAAACTCGCAAGATAAACCATTCCCATAAGCCGAACTGATAAGCAAGCAAGGAGGGTCGCAATGGCGGCGTCAATATCTAATGAGGACTTTCGGGCGCTGGTTGTTCGGGCGGGGCTTGAGCTGGCTGACGATGAGTTGGCGGCGCTGAAGCCGATGTATGAGCATTACCTGCCCGCGATAGAGCGGATGAATGGGCTGGATTTGGATGACGGAGACCTGGCGGTGGCTTTCGCGCCGGGGTGGGATTCGGAGGAGGCGCTGCGATGACACAAGATAAGACGCAAACGCAAACATCCACGCCGCTGCATTATCTTACAATCGCGGAGGCGGGCGAGCTGATGCGGGCGGGGGCGCTGTCGCCGGTGGAGCTGACGCGCGCGTTTTTGGAGCGCATAGACACGCTTGACGGCGAGCTGCAGTGCTACATAACCGTGCTGCATGACGATGCGATGGCGGAGGCGCGGCAGGCGGAGGCGGAGCTGCTGCGGGGGGAATACAGGGGGCCGATGCACGGGATACCCATCGCGCTGAAGGATCTGTATGACACGGCAGGGGTTGCGACGACGGCGAGCTCGCGGGTTATGGCGGGTCGGGTACCGGCGGAGGATGCCACGGTGACGGCGCGGCTGCGGGCGGCGGGGGCTGTGCTGCTGGGCAAGCTGGCGATGCATGAGTTCGCGCTGGGGGGGCCGGATCCCACAAACGGGTTTCCGCTGGCGCGCAATCCGTGGAACTTGGAGCATATACCGGGCGGGTCAAGCAGCGGCTCAGGGGCGGGGATCGCGGCGGGGCTGTGCATGGGGACGCTGGGGTCTTGCACGGGCGGGTCTATCAGGGGGCCGGCGGCGTATTGCGGGATAGCGGGGATCAAGGCGACTTATGGGCGGGTGAGCAGGTACGGGGTTGTGCCGCTGAGTTGGACGCTGGATCACTGTGGGCCTATGACATGGACGGTGCGGGATTCGGCGATTATGCTGCAGGCGATAGCGGGGTATGATCCCAAGGATCCGACTAGCAGCAGGGCGGCTGTGCCGGATTATGTCGCGGCGCTGGATGGGGATGTTCGCGGGCTGCGGGTGGGAGTGCCGCGCCATTTCTTCTTCGCGGATGATCCGCTGATTGACAGGCAGACGCTGGCGGCGGTGGACACGGCGCTGGATACGCTGGCGGATATGGGGGCGGAGGTGGTGGATGTGAGCGTGCCGATGCTGGAGCATGCGGGGGCGGCGCAGCCGGTGATTATGCTGGCGGAGGCATTCGCCTATCACCGCAACAATCTGATTGGCAAGCCGGAGTTGTTCGGGGAGATGGTTCGGGCGCGGTTTCGGACGGGCGGGCTGTTTTCGTCCGCGGATTATGTGCAGGCGCAGCGGGTTCGCAATGGGCTGAAGCGCGAGTTCGCGGATGTTTTGCGGCGGGTGGATGTGGTGGTGTCGCCTACGATGTCCAATCCGGCGCCGCGCTTTGACGAGATGGACGCTATGACGACCTCGCGCGTTCCTAGTTTCACGGGGCCGTACAATCTGACGGGGATGCCCGCCATATCGGTGTCGTGCGGCTTTACGGCGGAGGGGCTGCCGATAGGGTTGCAGATCGCGGGGAAGCCGTTTGACGAGGCGGGGGTGTTGCGTGCGGCGGATGCGTATGAGGGGCGGGCGCGGGTGGTGGAGGGGAGGCCGGGGGGTAGGGTGGATAGCCCGTATATCCGAGCGCGAGGCGGGATAGGCAAGCGCGTATAGCCGAAAGCGGTAAGCGGCGATAGGCAAGCGGCAATCCGATAGCCGAAAGCGTCAAACGCCTGTATAGCCAAACGGCAAGCGACGACGGCTGTGCGGGGTAGATAGATGGCAAGCGTGATAGATGGCGGCAAGCGCGGTAGGCAAGTGGCAATCCGATGGCAGAAAGCGGCAAGCGGCAATGTACAAGCGACAAGCTCCTGTGTAGCCAACCGCTAAGCGGCTACGGCTATGTGTGGTAGATAGACGCCAAACGCGATAGACAGGGGCAAGCGTGATAGGCAAGCGGTAATATCCAAACTCCAAGTGGCGATAGTCAAGTGTTAAGCGTGGTAGCCCAACTCCAAGCCGAAAGCGGCAAGCGGCGATAGTCAAACGGCAAGCGCGGGGGATAGATGCGCCAATCTGATAGCCAAGCGGTGGTGGATGCCACCAAACACGATAGCCAAACGGCAAGCGCGGTAGATAAACGCCAAGCGTGTATAGCCAAAGCCAAGCGGTGATACCAAAGCGATAGATAAGCGCCAATCCGATAGCCAAGCGGTGTAGATAAACGCAGGGCGCGTGTAGTCAAGCGGCAAGCGCAGCGGTCGGATGCTCAGATAGCATAGTCAGGAGGGTGTGATGCAGAGTTGGAATGTTGGGGATACGCGCGTGGTGTATCGGCGGTTTGGGGCGGGGGAGGCGCTGGTGGGCGGGTTGGAGGCTTTCGCGCGGGAGCAGGGGATACGGGAGGCGGCGATTGTGTCTTGCATCGGCAGTTTGCGGGAGCTTAGGCTGCGTAATCTGTGCGGGTTTGACGCGGATGACGCGCCGGAGTTCGAGCGCGCGGTTATCGCCGAAAATCTGGAGTTGGTGAGCGCGGAGGGGTATGTTCAGCCGGCGCCGGACGGGGGCGAGGGGGTTCGGGTTCATATTCATCTCGCGGCGGCGCGTCCGTCGGGGGAGATGGTGGGCGGGCATTGCGAGGAGGCGACGACTTTTACGGGGGCGTTTATGTATTTGCATATCCTGGATGGTGAATCGGGATAGGGTTGATGGGGGGAGTTGGGGCGCAGAGGGGGCAAACGCCTTGAACTAGGCGTCGCCGCGCTTTGCCTCGTATTCCCGCTTATGTGGGCTAGGCTTGTTTGGGCGGGTGTGTCGGCGTGGTTGGCGGCGCTGTGGTTTCGGGGGCGTCGGGCGTTGGCGGGGGCAAGGGATGTGCATTGGTGGGGTTAGGCGTGGCGTATTGGCAACAGGAGGAAGACGGCGAAGTTTCTTCTTTCAGTCTCCGGTATTTTCTCGAACTGATCTATTGCGTCAGCCGCCATGTCTATGTCTGAGATTACCTCAGCATAGGTAAATGTTTGCGTTGGGTTGTAGTCGGCGTTTTCCCTTTTCGCTTTCAATTCCACTAATGCGGCTACAAAGCTTTTTATGGCGGGGGAGAAGCGGTTATAGATTTGGCGGTTTCTATTGGTATTCTTACCTTGCAGTGCTGATATGATATACTTGCCCTAAACCGCTCCGAAACCGCTGAAAGGCAGGTGTCATTATGGCGAGCCAAAGAGTGTACAGACATGACGCGCTATGCCCGAAATGCGGCTCGAATTGGGTCAAGAAAGACGGCCACTCGCGCGGCAAGCAGATATTTAAGTGCAACCAGTGCGGCCGCAAGCATCAAGAGGGCGCAAAGCATCGGTTCACCGATGAGCAGAAAGAGCAGGCTGTGAAGATGTGCGCGGAGGGGATGAGCCTATCGGCGACCGCCCGCGTGATGGGCGCGAGCGTACCCACTGTAAGCAAGTGGGTCAAAAAAAGGGGGCCTTGGCGAGAGAGCGTCTGACGCGCTTTATAGAGTGGCGTACAAGTGGGCGGCAAGACAGCGTCCGCGCGTCTATTGTGGCGTTTGATGAGATGTGGACATACTTGGGGATAAGGCGCGGCGAGCGGCGTCAAGACCTGTGGATATGGACTGCGGTGGTGGAGGAACGGGACGGAGTCCGCTGGCGGATGTATGAGGTGGGCGGCAGAGACTTGTCCGCGTTCTCGCGCTTGCTGGATCGGCTGCCGGGAGCTGACAGGTATGAGACAGACGCTTATCCGGTGTACGAATGGCTGCCTCGGGACAGGCATGTGATAGGCAAGGGCGGAGCGGTGAACTGGAATGAGGGGCTGCACTCTAAGCTGAGGAGCAAACTCAACAGGCTGGTAAGGCGGACAAAGGGCTACACAAAGAGCGTGGAGATGCTGAAACATCTGCTGGCGATAGTGTTTGAGGAGTGCCTAAATCAGTCCATCAAATCAATGAACACTGCAAGGTAAGAATACCGTTTCTATTTTTGGTCTTGTTGGGCGCCGTGGAATGGTCTAGCGCGCGATAGGCTTGAGTCCATGCGCTTTCGCTGACATCGTCGGGATATGCGCCCGCTATCAGGCTGGCGCAGGATTCCGCTAGGCAATGGAACATAGCGTAGTACGCGGAGCTTGTCGCCCGGCGCAGATGGGTATGGTGGGGATCATCCGGCAGCGGGTTTTGGGCTATGGCTCTCGCCAATTCAATGAGGTTATGCGAAAGCACGGTCGAGTCCTTTTTTGTATTCCGGCCATTCGGATTTTCCGATGAAGTGGGTGACAGAGAAATGGTCGAGTCCCAAATCGCCCAGGCAGTCATTGAGTCGCAGCGCCAGATCCAGCGGCCTTCCGACGCCGGGGGGGATGATGTCTTGGTCGAGTACGACTATTATTTGGGCGAGGTCTTCGCCGTGCATGTCCCGGTCGGGAATTACTCTTATGAGGTCGATTCCCACTGCGCCGTTGAAGTGTTCGGTTAGGATTGTTTCGGCGGTCTGTTTGATTTTTTCTTTTTGTTCCGAGTTCATTGCGGTTGCCTTTCGCTTTGGGGGGTTATGGTGTGTCTAGTGTAATTGTGTATCTTTCGGCGCGTTGAATGTTGTGTTGAACTATGGACATATTATCAACGGCTTGAGCGGTGGCGTCAATCGGTAGGGAGCGGCAGAGATTGTCCGTCGGTAGCGTTTCTTTTTAGGTGGTTTTGAGAGTTTGGCAACTTACGCTCCAACTTATAAAGCAGGTGGTTATGGCAAAGCCATCCAACCAGCTGCAACGATAGAGATACTCAACCATCTAAATGGAAACGCTACCCACGTTGCAGGCGTATTGACAAGCGGTCGTTCCTAGCCAATAATTAGGTTATACAGCATAGGAGTTGAATTGACGCCGTTAAACTGGGGCAGAATAATATCGGTAGCGGTGTTCTCAGTGTCATTCGCGCTGGGAATGGCGCTGGTGGCGTGGCATGAAATCGGGGAAGTTACTCACGATACGCCGTTGGGGACGATTGTCGCAATCATAGTCGTCGGGCAAGCGGTGGTAGTCGTGTCAGGCGGCTTGGCAGCCGTGGTAGAGGGAGTGTATTACATTATGGTTATTGCGTATCATATGGTGCAGAGGGAGGTGGAGAGGGGGCGTGAAGAGGGGCGAGCTGAGGGGCGCACTGAGGGGCGTGAAGAGGGCATATCCGAAGGGATTGTCATAGGGGAGGACAAAGGGCGCACCGAAGGCCGCACCGAGGCATACGAAGATGCCGACGAGCAGATCGTTGCCTACTACAAGCGGATGCGCGAGGCGCTGGATGCGGGCGAAGACTTTAACGAGCCGCCGCCCAGGTTCAACCGCAACGGCCGATAACGGGGCGATTGCTTTATGGTTTTCGCATCCTACCTGCTAGACAAAGCGCGTGAAAAGGGATATGCCGAGGGCTACCTTCAGGGGCTTGCCGAGGGCCGCGCTGAGGCATACGCAGACGTCAACAGGCAGAACAAAGCCTACTTCAAGCAGATGCTTGATGCGCGTGAAAAGGACGAGGACTTCGATGAGCCGCCGCCCAGGTTCAAGCGCAATGGCCGCTGACTAGGCATACGCAAGCGCCGCAACGCAGGCGCCCGCGCTTGTACCTGCGAATCGCCCTCGGAATTCGCGCGGGTATTCTCACCCTGCAGTGTTAATATGCTATACTTGCTCTAAACTACTCCGAAGTGGCTGAAAGGCAGGCGGCGCTATGGCGAAACCGAGAGTGTACAGACATGATGTCCTATGCCCGAAATGCAGATCGAACTGGGTCAAGAAAGACGGTCATTCGCGCGGCAAGCAAATCTACAAATGCAACCAGTGCGGCGGCAAACATCAAGAGGGCGCAAAGCATCGGTTCACTGACGCACAGAAAGAGCAAGCGGTGAAGATGCGCGTGGAGGGGATGAGCTTGTCGGCGACAGCCCGCGTGATGGGCGCGAGCGTACCCACTGTAAGCAAGTGGGTCAAAAAAAGGGGGCCTTGGCGCAAGAGCGTCTGACGCGCTTTATAGAGTGGCGCGCAAGTGGGCGGCAAGACAGCGTCCGCGCGTCTATTGTGGCGTTTGATGAGATGTGGACATACTTGGGGATAAGGCGCGGCGAGCGGCGTCAAGACCTGTGGATATGGACTGCGGTGGTGGAGGAACGGGACGGAGTCCGCTGGCGGGTGTATGAGGTTGGCGGCAGGGACTTGTCTGCGTTCTCGCGCTTGCTGGATAGGCTGCCGGGAGCTGACAGGTACGAAACCGACGCTTATCCGGTGTACGAATGGCTGCCTCGGGACAGGCATGTGGTAGGCAAAGGCGGAGCGGTGAACTGGAACGAAGGGTTGCATTCCAAGTTGAGGAGCAAGCTGAACAGGCTAGTGAGGAATACAAAGGGCTACACAAAGAGCGTGGAGATGCTGAAACATCTGCTGGCGATAGTGTTTGAGGAGTGCCTAAATCAGTCCCTCAAATCAATGAACACTGCAAGGTAAGAATACCATTCGCGCGCTTGCGCTTGCCAACCCGCGCGTTTGTGCGTTATACTTGTCGCTATGAATTCTGACCACATCATCAACGCGGCTGAACGGGCTATCTGCGGGTATGCGCGGGCGGGGGCGTTGCTGTTCGTTAACCTGCCGCTGGGCTTGACGCTGGCGACCGCGTTGGCGGTGGGGCTGCTGTATGAGCTGATGGGAATGTCGGGGTATGACGCGGCTGTCGATTTTCTGGCGGCGGCGGCGTTTCCCGTGACGGCAATCGCGCTGAAGCTGCTGGTGGGCGTGTATATGCTCGCGGCGCTGCTGTGCTGGCGGGGCTACCCGTCTAGCGCGCATCGCAGGGCGGAGGTTATCAAGTGGCTTATGCTGGCGGTTAGGCATCTGCTGGCGCTGATGGCGACCGCAAAGGCTTATTCGTGGCCGCGGCGCGCGGCGGCGCATTCGCCGGAGGAGGTGGATGGTGCGCGGCGGGATGAGCGGACGCCGCATGATGACGGCAGCGATCCTCAGCTGAAGTAGAGTTGCGTCTATCGCGCTGCAATTCGGCTGCACAGCCCTAGCGAAGATTAAAAGGATAACCGATGAAAAATAATTTCAAGGATCGCTTTGCGCGATTCCAGTTCAACACGGGCGCGGCGCTTATGTTGCTCGCGCTGGCGGCGCTCGTTGCGGCGGCGGCGTTCATTCAGAGCGGCGGCGGCAGCGTCCAGGCGCAGCAGCAGCCGTTGGATACGCCTACGCCCGCGCCTGCAACCGATCCCGACTTCCCGGCGGACTTCTTGGCGGACTTCCCGCTGCCGAAGAGCAAGACGCCACCGCTGGGCAATCTGGACTCTATGCTGTCGCAACTCGTGGAGCGCGTGGAGCAGGGCATATCCACGGCGGATAGCGCGGCGGCGGATGCGCCGATTTCGCGCGGCGAGTCGGTCGCGGTTACATTCTACACGCAGGGCGACGCGGCGGCGCTTGCGGATTTCCTAAGCGCCAATGGCGGGGATCCGCGCAATGTCGGCGAGGGCTATGTGGAGGCGTATGCGCCGATAAGCCTGCTGGTGCGGGCGTCGGAGCAGGCGGGCGTGGTTCGCGTGGAGGCTATTGTGCCGCCTCAGCCGGCGGACGATGCGCCGCTCTTGCTTGATAGCAAAGACGCGCCGTCAAAGGGTAATGTTGTGAGTCAGGGCGTTGCGCTGCATGGCGCGGACGCTTGGCATACGGCGGGATATACCGGCGAGGGTGTCAAGGTGGGCGTGATAGACGGCAACTTTGCCGGATTCAGTGCGCTGATGGGTAGCGAACTGCCCAATAATGTAATCGGGCGTTGCTACACGGACATTGGAGTGTTCTCACCCAATCGCGCGGACTGCGAATCTGGTGAAAGCAACCATGGCACAATAGTCGCCGAGTCGCTGATGGACATCGCGCCGGATGTGACACTGTACATATCCAATGCGCGGACTCCAGGCGATCTGAAAACCACTATTGACTGGATGATCAGTCAAGGTGTGGATGTCCTAAATTATTCCGTTCATCAGATCTGGGATGGACCTGGTGATGGCACATCGCCATTTGCTAACAGCCCGCTCAGGAGCGTGAACACTGCGGTTAATGGCGGCATAATGTTTGCGAACAGCGCGGGGAACGAAGAGGGCGACACTTGGTTCGGCTCGTGGTCAGATCCGGACAATAATGGATTCCTAAACTTCAGAGATGATGCGGATCTGAACGGGGTTTATCTCGATGCGGGCGATCGTCTTACAGTCCAGCTCCGTTGGTCAGATAGCTGGGGAGGCGCTGACAGCGATCTTGATCTCCTGTTGTATTACAACGGAGCTCCTACTGGACTCGCGAGCGAAAATGCTCAGTCAGGCGAAGACCAGCATATTCCCCGTGAAGTGATTGAGATTACTGCTAATGTAAGCGGCGTATTCGGTCTTGCGGTAGGACGCTACGCGGGCGATGTTCCAGACTGGATACAGCTGCAAGTCTTTACGAGTCAAAATTTGAGATTCCCTAGCGAGGGAAGTTCAATCGGCAGTCCAGCGGAGAGTGCCAACCCTGGATTGCTTGCGGTGGGCGCGGCGCATTGGGCGAATGTGAACACGATTGCCCCGTACAGCAGCCGCGGACCCGCGCCAGATGGCAGAATTAAGCCTGACATCACGGGCGCAGACTGCGCTAATGTGTCAGCTAGACAGCCGATAGAGTATCCTAGCGGGCAACAATGCTGGTTCCCTGGAACGAGCCAATCTTCGCCGCATGTGGCGGGGCTTGCGGCGCTGGTGAAGGACGCTTTTCCCGCGTACACGCCGCAGCAGATTGCGGGCTATCTGAAGACAAACGCGCAGCCGCGCGGGGCTAAGCCCAATAACACTTGGGGGCATGGGTTTGCCAGGCTGCCCGCGCCGCCGCAGACTGCCGCGCCTGCTACTGCAACGGCTACGCCATCGCCTACGGCTACAAGCGTGTCGGGGGGGACTGATCCCGTTCCCACGCCGATTGGCGGCGGGGGCGATCTGGCGGGCAGGGTGAGCGCGCTGGAGCGGCAGACGGGGGCGCTGCAGCGGCTTGTGCAAAGCCTGCAATCGCTGATACAGGCGCTGACCAACCGCGTAGCGGCGCTGGAGCAGGGCGGCGGAGGCGGCGGGCCGGTCGCTACGGCGACAGCGACTGCCACCGCTACGGCGACGCCGTCGCCCACGCCTACAAGCGTGTCCGGGGGAACTGATCCCCAGCCTACGCCGGTTGGCGGCGGCGATGCCTGCGTACAGCTGATTGAGCCGGGGACGACTAGCGGGACTTGGACGACCGACTGCGTTACCGCAAACGCTCCGGACGGCAACACATACTACGCCAAGTTCTACACATTCACGCTTGACGCGGCGGCTGAGGCGACCATCACGCTGTTCTCAACCGATTCCAACTACCTGTACCTGCTTGCGGGCGCGGGAATGGACGGGGCTGTGGAGCAGCAGGCGGGCGAGCCGCCCATGACCACAAACACGATTACCGCTAACTTGCTGCCGGGCAGCTACACGATCGAAGCCACAACCTACAATCCCACCACTACCGGCGATTTCACGCTTGAGCTGACGCTCGCGCCGTAGCGAATAGCGGTTCGCCGCAGCCGAATTAGACTGCCGCTCGCAGGCTCGCTAAACGCGGGGACTGCGGGCGGCGGGTTGGGTTGTGGGGGGGAGGGGGCGAGCGGCGGCAATGTCTTGTAAATGGCTAATGGTTGCAAGGGCCGGCTATCAGCTACAGCGGCTGGCTATCATCCGCGCGACATAGGCATGCGATATGCGGCGCGGAGCGGGAAGGGCTGTGCTATGGGCTTGGGTTCGTCGGCGCGGGCGCGGGAGGAGGCTATCGCCACGGCGACGCCTGCTCAGAAGAGCACCGCTTTTGGGCGATGGCGAGGGGGAGTTTCTGCGGGAGGCGTCGGACGATCCTAATTTGGCGGGCTGTGTGACGCGCGGCTGCCGTTGCGCCGATATGGACGCCGAAACGCGGGCGATGCCGGGCTTTGCCACCGAGCTGACGCGCGAGCCGACAGCCATGCGGCACGCGGACGTGGAACGGCTGCGCGAGCATTGCCTGACCGACGAGCAGATCCTATCTGCAACGCTGATAGCCTGCTTGTTCAATTTCATGACGCGGCTGGCTGACGGGCTGGGCGCGGGAGCAGGGGTGGCTTCTGCGGGCTAAGGGTTAGCGGGCGCGGCGGCGGCCGAACGTGGGCGGAGGTTCGTCGAAGTCCTTGCCCGTATCCAGCGCCGCTCGCATACGCTTGAAGTAGGCAATGGACTGCTTGTCGGCGTCCTTATACGCATTGGCGCGGCCTTTGGCATAGCCCTCAGCGTAGCCCTGGGCATATCCCTTTTCATACGCTTTGTCTAGCAGGTATGACGCGATGACCATAACGCAACTGCCTCGTTAGCGGCCGTTGCGGCCGAACGTAGGCGGCGGCTCGTTGAAGTCCTCGCCTGCCTCCAATGCCTCGCGCATCCGCCTGTAGTAGTCCGCTGCCTGCTTGTTGGCGTCGTCGTAAGCCTCGGTGCGCCCTTTAGTCTCCCCTAGGACAATCCCTTCGGATATGCCCTCTTGACGCCCCCTCTCGATGCCCCTTTGCACCATGTGATATGCGATAACCATGATGTAGTACGCTCCCTCTACTACGGCTGCGAGGCCGGCTGACACGACTACCACCGATTGGCCCGTGACTATGATGTCGATAATCGTCGCCAATGGCGTGTCGTGGGTGACTTCCGTGATTTCATACCAGGTTACAAGCGCCATTCCCAGTATAAACGATACTGAGAATACGGCTACCGATATTATTCTGCCCCAGTTAATTATTGGCGTCAATGTAACTCCTATGGGTGTGTAGTCTATTATTGGCTAGGGACGGGTGATTGTCAATTAGCGGGGGCGGCATATCGCAATCTCAAAATGGGGATGCGACGGCCAATCGCACACGCTCAGTCGGCGGGGGCGGAGTCGGGGCGGGCGCGGGTGGGCGGGGGGTCGTCGGATTCCCAGTCGGGTATGAGGAGGCTGGTGGTGGGTTCTAGGAATAGGATGCTGACGGCGCCTAGGAGGCTGGTGGCTATGGAGATCCAGAGGGCGAGGTCGTAGCTGCCGAATAGGTCGAAGATGGGGCCGCCTATCCAGCCGCCGAGCGCCATTCCTAAGCCGGCGCCTAGCATCTGGACGCCGTAGGGGGAGCCGGTGGGGGCGTGGCCGTAGTAGCGGCGGTTTAGGATGGGGAATCCGCCCGTCTCGCCGCCGTAGCCTATGCCGAATAGCACGGCGAATAGGTAGAACATCCAGAGGTCTTGCGTCCAGAAGAGCATTATTACCATCACGCCTTGCAGGGTGAAGAATATCGCCATCACCATCCGCGTTCCCATGCTGTCGGACATAATCGGCACGACCACGCGCGATATGATGCTGACGGCGGACAGCGCGGTGAGGATGCCCGCCGCGTGAACGGGGGATATGCCCTCTTTCACCGCAAGCGGCACGATGTACACTAGGATTATGGCGTGGCCCACGCAGCCTAGGAAGTGGATGGAGCTCATATTCCAGAAGGCGGCGGTGCGGCGCATATAGCGGTTGAACCGCTTTGTGCGCGCCGGGTCTAGGACGCGGCGGCGCGTTGGGGGGTCGGACTGCCGGTGTCCGTAGGGCTGCACGCCCTTGTCGTCGGGGGTGTTTTTGAACAGCAGGATGAGCGCGAGCATCACTACCGCGGACGCGCCGCCCAGCGCGATAAAGGCGCTCTGCCAGCCAAGCCGCTCTATGAGCAGGCTGACTATGGGCGCGGCTAGGGCGGGGCCAAGCCCCCATGACGCCATTATGATGCCCATGCCGACGCCTAAGTGCCGCCGAAACCAGTGCATCGCGGCGGGTATGAGCGGCACAAGAAATATCGCCTGCGCCACGCCAAGCAGCACGCCGAAGTACAGGTAGAGTTCCCATATGGTCGTGATGACGCCGGTGAGCAGCATGCCGGCGAGAAATAGCAGCGTGCCGACGGTCATGGCGATGCGCGCGCCAAAGCGGTCGCCGAACCAGCCGGCGAATGGGGACGCAAGCGCGGTTACCACGCTTGATATGGCGTAGGCGAGGGTGATGGAGCCTTGGCTCCACCCGAAAGCCTGCTCCAGCGGCTCTATGAAGACGCCGAAAGCCATTCGGATGGATGTGCCGACCATCTGCATAACCGCGATGACAGCTACTATCACCCAAGCGTAGTGCGGGTAGAAAGGGCCTCTATGCCGCGATATTGTGCCGCTTGCCGCCGGCTTTAGCGCCATTGCCGCCCTCCGCGCGCCCTGATAGGCAGTAAAGATTTAGCCATTGAGTTAGGCGTTAGTGCAGCGGACAGGCGATTAGGAAGAGGTATTCCCATGCCTGCCGCTCGGCGGGTTGCGCCGCGTCCGCGCCCGCGATTGCACCGCCCGCGACGTCGCCCGGCGCGCGCTGGCCAATGCCGCCGGACAGGCGCGCGCTCACGGCGTCCGAGGCGGGCGCGCTGAAGTCGAATTGCTGGCCGCTCTGGGCGGCGTTTTGGGCGGCGCGCTCGTTGATGCGGGCGTCGGCGGCATACGCGCCGAAGTAGATGGTCAGCGCCAAGCTGAGCGCGACCACGGCTACGAACTGCACGGGCAGTCCGAATATGCGTAGATCGTTTAGGCGGGATTCCAACGCGGCGTCCTAGTCCCGGTTTGTTTGGGTTTGTTCGGGGTTGTTTGCGGATAAAGTCCGGCGTCGGCTAGTTGGGAACCGCGGCTTGGGCGATTTCCATAAGCTCGGCGTCGGACATTTCCAGTTCAATGTGGTCGCCGTGCGGCTGGGGGACGTCTAGGCCGGTCTTGTAATAGACCTCTATGGTGTTGCCCTCGGGGTCGTCGGCGTACATGCCGAAGGCGTTGCCGTGGCTGACGATGCGCTGGATGTTGACGCCCTCGTCGCGGAAGGTTTGGTAGAAGTCTTTCAGCTCGGCGATGGAGTCCACGGTGAAAGACATCTGCTGCACGACTTTGGCGCCGGAGGGCGCGTCTCGGCCCGCCATCAGCACGAATTCGTGATGCTCAATGTCCGGGTTGGCGCTGAGGAAGACCATCCGGCGCTGATCCAGATCTTCGTCGGTTATCTGCAAGCCCATTACGCGCGAATAGAAGTCGCGCATATTCATAAGGTCGTTGGCGTAGATGCCTATGTGTCCGAGTCCGCTTACTTTCGGCATTGGGGGAGCCTCCTTGATGTGAATTGTTGGCTGATGTTTGGTTATTTGGGCAGGTAGATATGGGATTATGTTTAGCGTTGGTTTGCGCCTTATCTCGGCGCGTTTCATATAAAGATATTAAGCCTAGTGGAGCTTGCTTACGCCGCTTTTGAAATATAGCACAGGTTAGCCCAAAATGATAACCCGAATTCGGCGGGATGCGCTCAGGGCGAGGCGGGGCGGGATGACGGGGCGGTGAGTTGGGCTAGGACGCAGTCTAGGGTGGCGTCGGCGAGGGAGTTTAGGCGGAGGTCGGCGGCGGCGAAGTTCATTTGGCGCGTCATGGGGTTTGGGGCGACTACGCAGCGCATTCCGGCGGCTTTGGCGGCGGTTAGGCCGTTGAGCGAGTCTTCTACGGCAAGCGCGTTTTCGGGGGGGACGCCGAGCCGTTTGGCGGTGATGATGTATATCTCGGGGTCGGGCTTTACGTTGGCGACGTCTTCGGCGCAGTGGACGAAGGCGAAGTGGGGGAGCAAGCCGCGTTTTTCTAGGTGGCCGGACGCCCAGCCCTGCCGCGAGCTGGAGGCGACGGCGAGCGGCAATCCTAGCGCGTTTGCGCGGCGCAGCCACGCCTCTACGCCGGGCAGAATGGGGTTGCGCTCTATGAGATCCAAGTAGCGCTTTCGCATGCGGGGGCGCAGGGTGGCGCGGTCGACGGGCTTGCCTGACACGCGGGCTAGATGCTCGTAGACGTCAAAGTCGCCAAAGCCGCGCCCGATGAACGATTGCCACAGATCCAGGTCAAGCTCGACGCCGCGCTCTTGGAATATCTCTTGCCAGCTGTCGTATTCGGGCGTTTCGGTGTCCACAATCAAGCCGTCAAAGTCAAAGATAATCGCTTTAATCACTTTGCGCGCGCCTCACGGGTGGGGGTTCGGTGGTTCATAAACACACGGGCAAGTATAGCATATGGGCGAACTTGCGCGGCGCGGGTGGATTGGGCAATCATTGGGCAATCAAGGCAAGCGCGTTTTGATTTCCGACGTCTGTCAATCGGATAAACCCGCTCTAATCCCCTTTCAAAAGTTTTGGGCTACTTTGCCGCAAAAGCGGCGTCCCCGCTTTCTTGGATTGCCCGGTCGTGAAATGCGCTTGCCCTGGATATACCCATCAGCAGAGATTAGTGGTAATGTAAGGGGCGTATGATGCGCGTATGATATGGGGCGCAACGACTGAGGCGGCGCGGGCGGGACAATGGCGTAATGCGGCTTAATCTTGGCAAGGAGGCTGGCGTTGGATAAGGTGCGGCTGGCGATTGTGGGGTGCGGGACTATTTCGCAGATGAACGCGCCGGGGTATTTGCGGCATCCGAACTGCGAGGTCGTGGCGCTGTGCGATCCGCAGCGCGAGCGGGCGGAGCTGCGCGCGCGGCAGTGGGGGATTTCGCCGAAGATATATGGCGATTACGCGGATGTGTTGAATGATGACGCGATTGACGCGGTGGAGCTGCTGACGCCTACGCATCTGCATCCTCGGCAGATTATAGACGGGCTGGGCGCGGGCAAGCATATATCCTGCCAGAAACCCATATCGTCCACGGTGGCGGAGACGGATCTGATAGCGGACGCTGCGCGCGGCGCTGATACGCGGTTTCGGGTGACTGAGAATTTCCTGTACTATCCGCCTATCGTTAAGGCTAAGGAGCTGCTTGAGGCGGGGGCGATAGGCGAGCCGCGCATTGTTCGGATACGCACGGTGCGGGGCAAGGCGGCGAATCCGATGCTGGAGGCGATGCCGGGCGCGTATGTGTGGCGGCGTAATCCTAGCCTGCACGCGGGCGGGATGCTGTACGATGACGGCTGGCACAAGTACGCCACCGCGATATGGTGGGTGGGCGAAATAGAAAAGGTTCAGGCGTTCATCACAAAGACGGACGACTATCTGAACGAAACGCCCAGCGTGGTGATATGGAAGTTCAAGGGCAAGGACTGCATGGGGACGCTTGACTACTCGTCAGCGCCGCAAATGGAGATACGCGGCAAATACTATCCCTCCGACGAGTTCTTTGAGATACAGGGCAGCAAGGGGGCTATCTGGGTAACGCGCTGCACGGGCGAGATGCTTGACTTGCCGCCGGTGATGCTGGTTCGGGGGACTGAGACCACGGGGATACAGGTTCCGATGGATTGGATGGATAGTTTCAACGGCGCGGCAAAGCAGTTCATAGACGGCATAATCGCGGGCGAGCAGCCGGATATGGATGTGGCGTTTTCGCGGCATACGCTGCAGACGGCGCTGGCGGTGTATCGCGCCGCGGAGGAGGAGCGCGCGGTGGAAACGGCGAGTCTTGTGTAGCCGACGCATCCGCGCTACACGGCAGGCTTGCGCGGACGGGCGGATGGGCGCATAGCCGGCGCTGCCTGACATAGCCGAAACATAACCGAATACAACGCGATAGACGCGATAGGGCGATAACCGAATACAACGCGATACACTCGCGATAGGGCGATAGACGATAGAAAGGATAGCAAGCGCAATGCCAAAGTTCGCGGCGAATTTGACGATGATGTTCAACGAGGTTGATTTTCTTGACCGCTTTGACGCGGCGGCGGACGCCGGGTTCGCGGGGGTGGAGTTTCTGTTCCCGTATGATTATGAGGCGGGCGAGATCGCTGAGCGGCTGGGGCGGCGCGGGCTGACGCTGGCGCTGCACAATCTGCCGGCGGGCGACTGGGCGGCGGGGGAGCGCGGCATCGCCTGCCACCCGGATAGGGTGGACGAGTTTCGCGCGGGCGTGCCAAGGGCGGCGGAGTACGCGGCGGCGCTGGGCTGCGGGCAGGTGAACTGCCTGGCGGGCATAAAGCCTGAGGGCGTTTCGGACGACGCAGCCGCGGACACGCTCGTTGCCAACCTCGCTTTCGCCGCCGACCGGCTTAAAGGCGCGGGCGTCCGGTTGCTCATAGAACCAATCAACACGATTGACATACCCGGCTTTGCGCTAAACTACCCTCAGCAGGCGCGCGCCATAATTGAGCGGGTGGGGTCGGACAATCTGTTTCTGCAGCATGACTTGTATCATATGCAAATAATGCAGGGCGATTTGGCGCGCAACATAGAGCGGCATATGGACATCATCCGCCATATCCAAATCGCGGACAATCCGGGGCGGCACGAACCCGGCACGGGGGAAATCAACTACGCCTACCTGTTCGGCTACCTGGATGAGATTGGGTATGACGGGTGGGTTGGCTGCGAGTACATTCCCGCCGCCGCTACAAGCGAGGGGTTGGGGTGGATTAAGCCTTATCTCTAAATATCAAATCTCTATCTATCGCTAATGAACGCGAGGCAAACATAGGCGCGGGGGCGGATGAACATCGGGCTGGCGACAGCAGAAACGGCGGAGGTTCGCAATGGTTGCGGCAACAAGGAATCAGGGGCCGACGCATCAGGAATACCAAGACCACGACCTTATCTTGGCTGAGATACAGGACCGGGTTCTGTGGCTTGCGATGCAGATGATTCACTACGCCAACAATGTGAGGCCCGCGCTTGACAGCGTGAAAGTGGGCGGGCATCCTGCGTCCAGCGCGTCTGTGGTGACGATACTCACATCGCTGTACTTCGACTATATGCGGGCGGGGGACAAGATTTCGGTCAAGCCGCACGCCTCGCCCGCGTATCACGCCATCCAATACCTGCTGGGCAACCTGGACGGCAAGTATCTGAAGACGCTGCGCGCGTTTCACGGCTTGCAGGCGTATCCCAGCCAGACGAAAGATCCCGACTATGTGGACTTTTCCACGGGTTCGGTGGGGCTAGGGCCCGTCGCGCCCAATTTCGCGGCGCTAACTGAGGAGTATCTGAAGACGCATCTGTACTCGTTCAAGAAGAACACTCACCGCTACATAAGCCTGGTGGGCGACGCCGAACTGGATGAGGGATCGGTGTGGGAGGCTATCGCTGAGCCTGAGATGGAGGGCTTGGACAATATCCTGTGGGTGGTTGACTTGAACCGGCAAAGCCTTGACCGCGTGATACCGGGCATAAAGGTGCGGTCGTGGCGGGATATGTTCGGGGCGAATGGGTGGAACATCATAGACGTGAAGTACGGCAGGCGGCTGCAAAGCGCGTTTGCCGAACCGAATGGCGAGCTGCTGCGGATTTGCATCGACGAGATGTCCAACCAGGTGTATCAGCGGCTGCTGCGGGCGGACGCCGCGGTGCTGCGGGAGTGGCTGCCCAAGACAAGCCGCTACCCGCGCGACCTGAGCCGCCTGATAAACAGGTGGGATGACGCCGAGCTGCCGGCGCTGTTCAGCAATCTCGGCGGGCATGACTTTTCTATGCTGAGGGACGCCTTTAAGCAGTCGGACGAACTGAGCGATCCCACCGTGGTGTTCGCATATACATTCAAGGGCTGGCGGCTGCCGTCAATCGGGGATCCGCATAATCATTCCAACCTGCTGTCGGCGGCGCAGATGAATGAACTCCGCAATCATATGAGTTTGAGCGAGGATGCGGTGTGGGATGCGCTGCCGCCGCGCAGTTCGGCGGGGCGGATGTGCGCGGATACGGGCAGGCGGCTGGCGATAAACGCGCCGCGCGCCGACGTCGTGCAGACGCCGCCGCTGCCGGTGGATCTGGATCACGATTACGCCGGGCGGATGTCCACGCTGCAGATGTACGGGCTTGTGCTGACGGATCTGGCGCGCAATATGCCGGAAGTGGCTGAGCGCGTGGTGACGGTAAGCCCGGACGTTGCGAGTTCAACCGGGCTTGGCGGTTGGATAAACAAGGCGGGCGTGTGGGCGCGGCGGGAGCCTGAGACGCTGCCGGAAGAAGACACGCTGCGCGCGCTGAACTGGGAAGAGTCGCCGCAGGGCCAGCACATAGAACTGGGCATATCCGAGAACAACCTGTTTATGATGCTGGGGCAGTTGGGGCTGTCGTATGAGACGCAGGGCGAGCTGCTGTTCCCGGTGGGGTCGGTGTATGATCCGTTTGTGCGGCGCGGGCTTGACGCCTTGACGTACGGCGTGTATTCGGGCGCGAAGTTCATTTTGGTGGGGGTTCCCTCCGGCGTAACGCTGGCGCCTGAGGGGGGCGCTCACCAGTCGCTCATAACGCCGTCCATAGGCATAGAGATGCCGGATATGGCGTTCTACGAGCCCTGCTTTGGCAAGGAGGTTGAGTGGATTACGCTTGACGCGCTGGAGCGCATACGGCGGCGCGAGCGCTCGACCTATCTGCGGCTGACGAACAAGCGCATAGACCAGTCGCTGTTCCGGCTGCCGGCGGATGCGGATGAGCGCGAGCGGCTGCGGCGGCAAACGCTGGCGGGCGCGTATCGGCTGGTGGATAGGCGGGGCGAGGCGGGCTATGCGCCGGGCGAGAATGTCGTCCAAATAATGGCATGCGGGGCTATGCTGCCGGAGGCGATAGAGGCGGGCGAGCTGGCGCTGCGCGAGGGGATATACGCCAATGTGGTCAACCTGACGGGGCCGGGGCAGCTCTACACGCGCTTTCAGGACGGCGCGCGGGCGCTGGTGAACGGGGAGCGCGCCGCGCCGTTTATGGCGGACATTCTGTCGGCGGAGGAGCGCAAGGCGCCGGTGATAACGGTTATGGACGGGCATCCTCACGCCTTGGCGTGGATTGGCGGCGCGCTGGGAACGCGGGTTATCCCGCTGGGCGTGACCGAATTTGGGCAATCGGGGAGCTACCCTGAGCTGTACGGCGAGTACGGCATAGGCGTTGACGGGATTGTGGCGGCGTGTTTCGCGGCGCTGGAGTAGCGGCTTGGGGCAAGGTTTCGGCGGGCGCGGCGTAAGCAAGAGATAAGCGAATACGATAGCGAAAGGGATTATCTATGACAAAGATACTGGTTCTGCATGGGCAGGGAATGGAGTTGCGCGGCAAGGTTGATGTAGAGATATTCGGGACGATGACGCTGCCCGAATACGATGAGCATATCAGGCGATACGCCGCCGAACTGGGCTTGGAGGTGGACATTTTTCATTCCAACGACGAGGGGGAGGTAATCGCCAAGCTGAACTCGGCGGACGCGGACGCGGCGCTCATCAATCCGGGCGGCTACACGGCGGGGCATCCGGCGCTGGCGGACGCCATACGCGGGCAGGCGTATCCCACGCTGGAGGTGCATATGTCCAATCCGGCGAGCCGGGGGCGCGTGTCGGAGATAGCGCCGGCGTGCAAGGGCGTGGTGACGGGGATGGGCATTGTGGGCTACCGGCTTGGGATGCAGGGCGCGGCGGCGCTGGTCGGCGATTAGAATGGCCGATCCCGCGGCGATAGGCGTGGCGCTGCTGGCGTATCTGCTGGGCGGCATCCCGACGGCGTATTTGGTCGGGCGTTGGCTGCGCGGGATAGACATACGCGGCGTGGGCAGCGGCAATCCGGGCGCGGCGAATGCCACGATGCAGCTAGGCAAGGGCGCGGGCGCGCTTGTTCTGGCGGTGGACGCGGGCAAGGGCGCGCTGGCGATTGTGATAGGGCAGCGGCTGGGGGTGTCGGACGGCGGCTTGTACATCGCCGCGTTCCTGGCGACGGTGGGCCACAATTTCACGCCGTTTCTGCGATTTCGCGGCGGCAAGGGCGCGGCGACGGTTCTGGGCATATCGCTGCTAATGCTGTGGCAGATAACGCTGGTATCGGGCGCGATAGGGCTGGCGCTGGGGCTTGCGGCGCGGCACATCGTAGCGGGAATGGCGGGCGTGTTCATCGCGCTGAACGCGCTGACGATAGCGACGGCGCAGCCGCCGGGCCAAATCGCGCTGTGTCTGGCGCTGTCGGCGCTGGTGGCGGGAACGCATCTGTGGCGGCAGCGAGCGGCGCTGGGGGCGGCGATTGCGAATAGGGACTGGCGCGGGTTTATGGGGGAGCATTAGAGGGCGGGAAATGGCGCATTAAAGCCGCGCTCGCGCCGCATATTCACGCATATTCAGGCTTGCATCCGCCATATTGCGGGCGTGTTTTGAGCCTTGCCCTATTGACAGATGATAATACTTAACTATAATGCGCTTATCGCTAACGCAACCGCGCGGCGTTTCCGCATATTTTTCGCGCGATGCGACCGGGCATCGCGCGGCGGCAATCGGATACCCAAATTACAATTTAGGAGGCAGTTAAGCAGAGATGCAAGCAAGACTAACTAACAAACTTGCGTGGGTATGCGTCGCCATACTCGCAACAATGGCGCTGGCGCTGGCGTGTTCGAGCGCGCCGGCGTCGGATGGCGGAGGGGGTGGGGCTGCGCCGGCGGCTGGGCCGCAGGCTACGGCGACGTTTCCGCCGACGGTGGTGCCGCCGTCTATCCCGACCGCGGCCGCGGCGCAAGCGCCCGCCGCTCCCGTCGCTATGGCGGACGGCGATATTGTGCGCGGAGGCCACATTCGCGTGATTAACGCCACTTTCCCGCCCAAGTGGGACTTTTCGCAGACCAGCACTTGGATCTCGCTGTTCCACTTCGGCGGCAGGATGTACAGCGGGCTGCTGCAGTTCTCGCCGCGCGACGGGATCGAGATTTGGCCCGATATGGCGGAGTCTTGGGAAGTCAGCAACGACACCAAGACGTTCACCTACAACATAGACGAAGACCTGACGCAGTGGAACGACGGCACGGCGTTTGACGTCGACCACATCATTTACGCGATAGACCGCTGGCGCAACCCGCCTGAGGGCATCATCCAGCCGCGCGTGGGCGCGTTCAACCTCATAGACAATATGCGTAAGGTAGATGACCAGACGCTGGAGATAAACCTGCAAGAGTCGTTTGGCGACTTCATCGCGGAGTCCGCCAACCAGTGGCACGCCATCATCCCGCAGCACATCCTAGAGGCAAACGAAGGCACTATCCCGCGCTGGGAGGATGTTATCGGCACAGGCCCCTACAAGATTATAGACGCCGAAGACGGGATTTCGGTGGACTCCGAAAAGAACCCCGACTACTTCCGCGACGCGCCGGACGGGTCGCCTTATCCATATCTGGATCGGGTAACGTCCATCGTCATCATTGAGCCGCAGGCGCAGATAGCCGCGCTGCGGACGAAACAGGCGGACGCCACCAAGCCCACATTCACGCTGTCCCATGTGGAGTACAAGCAGCTGCTTGACGACAACCCCGGGCAAGCGAGCTTTAAGGTTGAGCCGTTTGTGGATGTGGCGGCGATACAGCTCAACAACCAGTCGCCGCCGTTTGACAACATTGACGCTCGCCGCGCGGTGTTCTACGGCTTTAACAAGCAGGGCGTCATAGACGCCGAGGGCGCTGAGAACCCGGTATTCCCGATAAGCTGGTTCAGCTACGTCTTCCCGCCGCAGCAGGAAATCATAGACACGATTCCCGGCTACCAGGCGTCTAAGCGGGCTGAGGAGATAGAGCTGGCGCGCGGGTATGCCGAATCGGGCGGGCTGACGGAGTTCGAGGTAATCGCGGTTACCACGCGCGGTCACCACGGCGAGCTGCTGCAGCTTGATATGGCGGAAATCGGCGTGGATGTGGAGATCCGCCTGCAAGACTGGACGGCGATGATCGCGTCGGTAGAGGGCAGGAACTACCAGGCGGCGACTGGCGGCACAGCGCCTAGCTACGGCGGCGTAGTGCCGGTGGCGGACATAATGTACAGCCCCGGCGGCGGGCGCAATGGCGGCTGGGATCCGCCCGCGAACTACCTAGAGGCGTGGAACGAGGCGCGCACGCTGCCGGCGGGCCCGGATAGGGATAGCCTGTTCCGCGAAATGCACCGCGTTATGGCGGAAGAGTGGGTGCCCAGCGTACCCTATCTCGCCGCCAACCAGAACAAGTTCCACTGGAACTACGTCCATAACTGGGATCTGGTGGTGCAGGAAATCTTCAGCAACAACAAGTTCGAGGACGTCTGGATGGACTGCGACGCCCCGAACCCGGCCTCCAGCTGCCCGTAGCGATGGCAGGCTAGATTATAAGCGCATCCCGGCCGGGGCGGTTGCCCTGAGCGGGATGCGCCTAATTTGGCGAATGCCCGCGCCTCCGCGGACTTAGGCTAGTTCGCAGTCCTGACGGGGCGGGTTCGCTACCATATGAACGGCGCGTTGCGCGCGCAAAGGAATCCGCAAGAGGATAGTCTTATGTGGAAATACGTAATCCGCAGATTGGTTCTTATCATCCCCACCGTGTTCTTGGCGGGGTCGCTGGTGTTCTTTATGCTCCGCGTGCTGCCCGGCGACATAGTGGCTACCCTCACATCCGAGGGCGGCGCGACGCCCGAAACCAAAGAGAAACTGCGCGAAGATCTTGGGCTGAACAACCCCATTGTCGTTCAATATCTGCACTGGCTTTGCGGCAACTGCGTAGTCCTGCATACCGTCGGATTCCAAGCGCCGCAGCCCGGCGTTGACGCATCGGAGGGCGTGGCTATATTCGGCGGCATCCTTGGCGGCAACTTCGGGTATTCCCACTACCAGGACAGGTTCGTAACCCAAATCGTGCGGGACAAGATGGAGGCGACGCTGACTATGGCGATATTCGCCATGGTGTTTTCGCTGTTGCTGGCGTTCCCGTTAGGCATCATATCGGCGATACGGCGCGGCGGATGGTGGGACCAGGGCATCCGCATCTTCACCGCGTTATCGCTCGCGGTGCCGTCGTTCTGGCTGGGCATACTGCTGATAATTTTCGCCTCGCGCGTCTTCAACTGGAGCCCGCCGCTCAACTACACGTCGTTGTTTGAGAATCCCGGCACGAACATCGCGCAGCTTTTCCTGCCGGTAATCGCCACGGGGCTTACCAGCGCGGCGGTGCTCAGCCGGCTTGTGCGCTCAATGATGCTTGAGGTGCTGCGGGAGGATTATGTCCGCACGGCGCGCGCCAAGGGCTTGCGCGAGCTGGTCGTGGTGGCGCGGCACACCATCCGCAACGCCAGCATACCCGTGCTGACAATGGCGGGCTACCACTTCGGGTTCATCCTGTCCGGCGTGGTGGTTATTGAGTTCGTGTTCTCAATACCCGGCTTGGGGCAGCAGGTGCTGCTGTCCATACTCGCCCGCGACTATGATATGGTTGTAGGGATAGTGGTGATACTATCGCTGATACTCGCCGCGTGGATACTGGTCATAGACCTGTTCTATTCGGTGGTTGACCCGCGCATCCGCTACGCATAGCCAAAGCCGCCGCCGGTATTGCCGCGAGTCGGCATCGTTCAGATTAAGGAGCGCAAAATATGAGCCAAGCAGGATTGACATACGCGCCTGCGGGAGCGCCGGCCGAGAGCGCGGCGCGACGCGCCGGCGTGGCGCTAGGCCGTTTCTGGCATCGCTACCCATCGGCGTCGGTGGCGCTTATCGTGCTGCTGATAGTGCTGCTGGCAACGCTTGGCGCGGAAATCGTGTCCCCGTTTGATCCCAACGCGCAGGCCGGCGCGCGATTTGCCGAGCCTTTCTCCACAAGCGAGAAGAGCGGCGTAGAGGGGCGGATGCACATCTTGGGGACTGATAGGCTGAGCCGCGATCTGTTCAGCCGCCTTATTCACGGCGGGCGGGTATCGCTCATAGTGGGGCTGCTCGCGCCCACGCTGGGCATAACATTCGGGGCGCTGTGCGGCATTACGGGGGCGTATTTCGGCGGCCTAGCCGACCTCATCATCCAGCGCCTGACGGATACATTGATGGCGATACCCAGCATAGTGCTGGCTATGGCGATAATTCTGCCGCTTGGCGCTAACCTGCAAATGGTGATACTGGCGCTGGCTATCGCAATATCGCCGTATGCCTCGCGGCTGCTGCGCTCGCATGCGCTGGTGGTTCGCAATATGCAGTACATTGAGGCGGCGCGCGCTATCGGCGCGTCCAACCCGCGCATCATCCTGCGCCATATGGTTCCCAATTCATGGGCGCCTTGGATTGTGATGCTGGCGGTCAATGTGGGCAACGCAATCGTGCTGGAGGCGTCGCTGAGTTTCCTGGGCGTGGGCATATCGCCGCCTACGTCGTCTTGGGGCAACCTGCTCACGGGCGCGGCGAACTACTTCGCGGACAACCCGCATCTAGTTTATGCGCCGGGGCTGATGATTACAATCGTGGTGCTGTGTTCCAACATTTTTGGGGATGCGCTGCGGGATATGCTGGATCCGCGCCTGCGCGGGGCGGATTAGCGCGGGGCAGGCAGAGCGCCTGTGATGCCGAAGACGTCTCAAGTGGCGATTGGGATAGTTGCCGCCGTGTGCGCTGTTGCGGCGGCTGTCCTGATGGCGGCTTGCGGGCAAGTTCCGTTGCTTGACGGCGAACAGGATGACGCCGTTGAAGATGTGCGGCCGTTTGTGAATATCACGCATAGCGGCGCTGTTCATGGGTTGAAGGAGTCTTGGAATATCCGGCCGGGCGTGGTGGTGTTTGACTATGACCGCGATGGGGATATGGATTTCTATGTGACCAACGCCTATGAGTTTGGGAACTGGCTGTATCGCAATGAGGGGGATGGCTCGTTTCGCAATGTGGCGGATGAGGCGGGGGCGGCGCTGCGGCAGACGCATGGGACGGGCGCGGTCGCCTGCGATGTGAACAATGACGGCTACCAAGATCTGTATGTGGGCGCGCAAGGCAGCCTGACCGATAGGCTGGATTATCGGTCGGAGCCGGAGGGGCGGCAGAATATAGATCGGCTGTTGCTCAATAACGGGAACGGCGCTTTCACGGACATCACCGCCGCGGCTTTCGGGGATGCCGCCAACGCGCGCTCGGCTATGAGCGTGGCATGCGCGGATGTGGATAACGACGGGTGGGTTGACATCTATGTGGGCAATCTCGCGGAGGACGAGTTTCGCGGGATGAGCGTGCCGTATCAGAATGGGCAGTTCAATGCGCTGTATCGCAACAACGGGGATCTGACTTTCGCGGATGTGGCGGAGAGCGCGGGCGTTCAGGGGGCGCAGATTTGGATGCGGGAGCCGGACAGCAAGCCGGTTGTGTACACCGACGACGAGACGGGGGAGCGGTTCGAGGGCTATGACCCAAACCTGCGCGACGACCTGGGCAATCGCGTTGGCGATCCGAGCGGGCAGACGCAGGCGGTAGCGTTCTTCGACTACGATAGCGACGGGGATATGGACTTGTGGGTTGCCAACGATGGGGATCGGCTGCATATCTACCGCAACGACTCTACGCGCGGGAATCCGCGGTTCACCGACGTTGCGCGGCATATGGGCGTTGACCAGGTGGGCGCATGGATGGGGTTCGCAATCGGCGACTATGACGGCGACGCCGATTTGGACATCTTTGTGGCGAATGTGGGCTATCACCCGCGCCTGCTGCCGCCGCCGAATACGCCTATGCCCTACTGCGCCTATCACGAGCAGTTCGCGTGGGGAACTTGCTTGCACTATCTCTTGCGAAACGATGGGGTTAGAGATGCGCCGGGCGCGGGCGTGGTGGGGCTGTACTACGACGTAGCGCCCACCACTCCCGTGATTCCAAGCCCGCTTATGCCGCCCGATTCCATCGATCCCGCCAAGATCGACCCGATGCAGGTGATGCCCACCGGCTTGAGCGCGTATGACTTCGGGTTCGGCTCGACTTTCTTTGACTATGACAACGATACCGACCAAGACCTGTACTGGCTGGGATCCACGGTTGACAGGGGCGAGGCGCCGGGCGGCGAGGTGTTTCCGGCGGCGGGGCGGATGATGCGTAACACGGGCGAGGGCGGGTTTGAGGACATCACCGCGCGGGCGCAGCTGGTGGATGTGCAGCGGACGCGCTATGAGCGGCTGGATCCGGCCGACCCCAATCGGGACGCCGCCGTGCATCGCGTCAGCCCGGAGTATCATGAGAACGGCAAAGGCTTGGCGCACGGCGACTTGAACGGCGACGGCTATGTGGATCTTATCGGCACGAATAGCAAGGGCAGCCTGTATGAAGACTCGCGCCGCGTTAGCTACAGCGAGGCGGGGGGGCCGATGTTCGTGTGGATAAATCCGGGCGGGAATAATAACTGGATTAGCCTGCGTCTGAAAGGGCGAATGGCGATTGACGGCGGCGGCAGCAACGCGGACGGCATTGGGGCGCGCGTGTATCTCACGGCGGGCGGCAAGACGCAAGTGCAGGAGGTTCGCGCGGGATCCAGCTACCTGTCTATGGACAGCGTTGATTTGGAGTTCGGGCTGGGGCAAGCCGATAGCGTGGAGGGCATAGAGGTGCGCTGGCCAAGCGGGCGCGTCCAAATGATGCAGGACATCGGCGTTAATCAGACGCTTGAAGTCGTGGAGCCGGCGCAGTGAAGTAGGCTTGCTCTGTTTGCAGCATATCAGCCCGGCCCGGCTTGCCGCATCGCCGCGCGGCGTTTAGGGCGCGGGCATGGCGGTCTCAAAGCGCAATGTTGACGATGTGCCGTTGACAGGACGCCAGCCGGTTATGGCGGGGCTGATGGCGTAGGCGTCGTGCCGCCACATAACGGGGATAGCCCAGTATTCGGCGTATGTGCGGCGGTTGAGCGCTTGCAGGACGATGGCGCGGTCGGCGGCGTTTGCGGTGGCGGCGATTTGCGCGAGCATGCCGTCGCCGATGTTGGGCGCGTGATAGGTGAGCATAGCGCCGTCCGCGCCGCTGATGTAGCGGCGAATGCCGTTGAGATCGCCGCCGGGCCTCGCGGGCGCGGCGCCGTGCAGCACGGGCGCGGGCGCGTACTCGCCAAACCGCTGCGGCGACGCCGTGAAGAGCGCCTGCACGGCGGGCCATTCGGTTGGGATTAGTTGCGCGTTGATGCCCACTTCTTGCCAGTGGGCGGCTATCATCTCGTTGATGCGCGGCATTTCGGATATGCCGTAGGCGGTGAGCGAGAGCAGGCTGACGGGTTCGCCGGCGTAGCCTGATTGGGTAAGCAGCTCGCGCGCCTGCTGAGGGTCGTGGGGGTAGGCGGGCAGGTCGGGGATGTAGCCGGGGGATACGGGCGTGAAGAGGGCTGAGCCGGTGGCGGCGGTGGCGGCCTCGGGCGGGTAGAGCGCCTCTACTATGCGCGGCATATCTACGCCGACGGCGAGCGCCTGGCGAAATTCAAGGCGGGATGTGAGGTAGTCGGGGTCGTAGCCCATAAAGAACCGCAGCGTGGTTGATACCACATTTTTGGGGCCGTCAACGCCAAAGCCGTTGTCTTTGACGCCGGGGATTGCCGTTGCGCTTATGGGCGCTATGTCAATCTGGCTTGCGTCAAGCAGGGCTATGCGGGCTTCCTCTTCGGGGACTTGCGTTAGCAGCAGTGCGCCAAAGGCGGGGATGCGGGTTTTGTCCCAGTAGTCGGGAAACGCCTCATAGCGAACATAGTCGTTGGACGCGCGTTCAGCGAAACGCCAGGAGCCGTTGCCAACGGGGGTTTCGTCCAGGGCGGCGGCGTTCCCGTTGTAGCGCTCAATCACGCGCGCGGGCAGCAGGGGCGTATCGCCCTCTATGGGGGCGAGCAGGGCGGGGAATACCACGTCGGGCCGGTTTAGGCGCACTGAGACCGCGCGGTCGCCGGTGGCTTGGATGTCGGCTATCTTGTCGTTGAGGATGCCGCATACGCCACAGGCGGCGCCCTCGCGGAAGTAGTATCGGAGGCTGGCGGGAATATCGGCGGCGGTTGCAATCTCGCCGTCGTGCCATTCTACGTTTGGGCGCAACGTTAGGGTGAACTCGGATCCGTCGCCGTTTGCGCTCCAGCTTTCCAGCAGCCCAAAGCGCGCGTCCAGTCTGCCGTCCGCGTCCGCGCCGACTAGGTGGTCGTGCATATGCCCGTGATAGCGCAGGCCGTCTTGGGTGTCCATGGACGGGTCAAGCGTTTCGGCGCTGAAGGACGCCAGCGCCACGCGCAGGACGGCGGCGGACTGGGCGTCTCGCGCCGCGCCGAAGTAGGTGTAGGCGGCAACGCCAAGCGCGGCTACGATTAGGATGGCTAGTGTGGCGGCAATCAGTATTTTCTTCATAAATCTAGGTTCTTTCTCCGATGTTGCGTATTCGCGTGTTCGCTTGCGTATGGTTGCGCCGCGTTGAGATTATCCCGGATTATCCCGGATTATCTATGAGATTATAATGAGATTGGCGGCTTGGCGCGCCTATTGCGCGGGCAGTTTGGTGAGGGAATCGCCTTGAAAGTTTGCCACCCATATGGAGTTGTGAACCGCCAAGAGCGCGTGGGGGCCTCTGCCTACGCCGATAGTGTCTATGAGACGGCCGTCGGGGGCAAGGCGGCTGACGCTGTTGTCCAGGAAATTGGCTACCCAAACGCTGCCGTTTGCCACCGCTACCGCAACGGGCCACTTGCCCACGTCGTAGGCGTCTAGCACATTGCCGGCCTTGTCTAGCTTTACCACGCTGTCGGCGGAGCTGACGGTGACCCAGATATGCTCGCCGTCAAAGGCGATCGCCGTGCCGCCGCCGCCCCAAGCCTGTTGCAGGTTTTCTTCGAGATCCACCACTTTGAACGATCCGGTAAGTTCGCCCGCGCCGTCAAGCCTGTCAACCATATTGCTGCCCATGCTCGCCACCCAAACCGAGCCGCCATCGTAGGCGAGCGCCCAGGGCGAGGGATGGTAGCCGGGGATGCGGACGGTCTTTTCAACCGCGCCGTCCAGGTTCACCTTGCTGACGGAGTTGCCCCAGGACGCCGCTACCCAGATGTTCGCGCCGTCAAACACAAGCGCGGACGGCGATGTGTCGGGAGTGCCGATGCGGACGGTTTGCAGCGTCTCGCCGTCAAGCGCAATCTTGGTGATGGTGTTGTCCGAGCTATTGCCCACCCACATATGCTCGCCGTCAAACGCAAGCGCGCGGGGGAAAGATCCCGCCTTGTAATTGCCAACAATCTCGCCGTCAAGCGTGTATTTGGCGACGGTTTGGACGCCGAACAGCGTAACCCAGAGATGCTCGCCGTCAAACGCTAGGGAGCGGGGGCCTTGCTCAGTGGTGAACACTTGCGGGGATTGTGGCTCTGCGGGCTGTGATGGCGCGGCGTCTTGGGCGCAGGCGGACAGCGAGGCAAGCAGCGCCGGCGCCGCGGCGATAGCGGCGATGCGGGATAGCGCGGTTAGTGCGCGGCAAGTCTTTGCGGCAAGCGCGGCTATGGCGGCGGCGGTAGCGACGGCAAAAGGGGCAGTCTTGGGCGCGGCGATGCTGTTGTGCGGCATAGCCGAAAAGGTAACACGGCGGGTTTTGGGGCGTCAATGCAAGGCGGTTGCCGGATTTCAAACATCAATGCAAGGCTTTGCTACACAGGATTGGATGTTATCGCCTTTCCCCGCGCGGGCTATCGGATTGGCTATCGGGCTAAGTTATCGGGCTATCGGGCTGTAAGATGCGGCTTTGCGCCGCCAAAAGCGCAATGCGGTGATGCAGCGCTGTGCTATATTATGGGGGCGAATGTGAAACGAGTCGGCGGGAGGCGCGCGAATGTATGTTATCGGGACGGCGGGGCATGTGGATCACGGCAAGTCCACGCTGGTGGAGGCGCTGACGGGGATTGATCCGGATAGGCTGCGGGAAGAGAAAGAGCGGGGGATGACGATTGACCTGGGGTTCGCGTGGCTGCGGCTGCCGAGCGGGAATGAGGTCAGCATCGTGGACGTGCCGGGGCATGAGCGGTTCGTGAACAATATGCTGGCTGGCGTGGGCGGGATAGATTTGGGGCTGCTGGTGGTTGCGGCGGACGAGTCGGTTATGCCGCAAACAAGGGAGCATCTAGCGATACTGGATCTGTTGCAAATCAGGCGCGGCTTGGTTGCGATAGCCAAGCGCGATTTGGTGGACGACGATTGGCTGGAGCTGGTTACGGCGGATGTGGAGGATGCGCTGGAGGGGACCGCGCTGGAGGGATCGCGGATATTCGCGGTATCGGCTATGACGGGCGAGGGGCTGCCTGAGCTTATTGGCGCGATAGACGGGATGCTGGGCGATACGCCGCCCAAGCGCGATGTGGGGCGGCCGCGCCTGCCGATAGATCGCGCTTTCACCATATCCGGGTTTGGCACGGTGGTTACGGGAACGCTGATAGACGGCAAGCTGGGCGTGGGGCAGGACGCGGCGCTGGCGGTTTCGGGGAAGTCAACGCGCATACGGGGGATACAGACGCACAGGAAGGGGCAGGATGAGGCGCAGCCGGGAACGCGGGTCGCGGCGAACCTCATCGGGGTATCGCAGGACGAGGTGGCGCGCGGCGAAGTGCTGACGGCGCCCGGCTGGCTGACGCCCACGGACGCGATCGATGTGCGGCTGCGAGTGATACCCGACGCGCCGCATGCGCTAAGGCACAACATGCACATCACCGCGCACACGGGCAGCAGCGAGGTTATCGGGCGGCTGCGGCTGCTGGAGCGCGATACGGCGGAGCCGGGCGAGACTACATGGGCGCAGATAAAGTTGGATACGCCGCTCGCGGTCGTGAAGGGCGATTACTATGTCATCCGATCCAACCGAACCACGCTTGGGGGCGGCAACATCGTAGAGCCGCACGCGCGGCGGCACCGGCGCATGCACGCGCCCACGATAGAGCGGCTGGCGGCGCTGGAGCTGGGGTCGGAGCGGGATATTCTGCTGAAGACGATAGAGCAGTCGGAGCCGGCGGAGTTCGGCGCGCTGGTGAATCGCGCGAATATGGACGCGGACGCAGTGCGCGGGGAATTGGACGCTATGGCGAGCGATGGGCTTGTGGTGGCGCTTATGGCGGCGGGCAGGCAAGGCATAGGGCGTGGCTGCCACATATTCAGCGCGGGCGGCTGGAACGGCGTGAGCGAAAAGGCGCGGCAGTCGCTGGAGGCGTATTATCGGCAGTTCCCGCTGCGGCGGGGCGCGCCTAAGGAAGAAGTTCGCAGCAGGCTGGGTATGACGCCGCAGGTGTTCAACCTGGCGTTTGCGCGGCTGCGAGAGGACGGCGCGGTCGCGGAGGACGGGGCGCTGGCGCGGCTGCCGGGCTATGAGCCAACGCTGACTGAGGCGCAGCAGGCGGATGTGGACGCCTATCTCGCGCGGCTGGCGGCAAGCCCGTTTGCGCCGCCCACAGACGCGCCGTTGGACGCCGAAGTTCTGAACCTGCTGGACGAACAGGGCAAGGTGGTGAAAGTGAGCGAGAGCGTGGTGTTTTCGGTAGCCGCGTATGATGAGATGGTTGGGCTAATATCCGCCCACATCCGCGAAAACGGGGAAATATCGGTGGCGAATGTGCGGGACATACTGGGGACAAGCCGCAAGTACGCGCTGGCGCTGATGGACTATCTTGACCACAAGCGGGTTACGCGGCGCGTGGGGGATGCGCGGGTGCTGAGATAATGGCAGGTAGCGATAATGGCAAGCGTGGGATTATGCGGGCTATGGCGCGTTATTCGCTTGGAATTGCACATCATTTGCCTAGCCCAAATGGTCTATCGGCGATAACATACGCTTTGTGACGCTTTGTGCGATAGCAACGGCGCAATATACGGGCGCGATTGATAGGCGCAATAGCAACGGCGCGATAGATACGCATAGATAATCGCATTGGATTGGCTACGGGCGCGGGGGACGCCAAGGGGACGAATATGGCGCTTGATTTGACGCGGACGGCGGCGCAGATAGACGAAATGGCGATTATGCTGAGGGAGCGGCGCGGTGATAAGCATGCGCGGCTGGCGCGGGCTATGGCGGCGGCGCAGGCGCTTGATCCGCAGGAGTATGAGGCTAGGCGGATTCAGTTGGGGGCGCATATCAACCGGCCGCCGCCCACAATACGCGAAAACCCGTGCGTGGCATACGCGCCGCCGCCGCTGCCGCTTGACTACGCGGTCGTGGGCGTGGACGGGTCGCACATAGATGTGAGCAGGCATTTGGCGGCGCGCTGCTATCTGATAAACATCGGGGGCATATCGCTGCGATACGGCGGCGCGCCACACGCAAGCGCGTTCAGCGAACCGCGCTTGTACGCCGACGAGGACGAGCTTGTGATACGCGACGAGTACGCGCCTCAGCAGAAAGAGACTATCAGCGGGGCGCTGCTGGACGCAAAGCGGGCGGTGGAGGAGGCGCAGGCGCTCGCGCGCGAACTTGAGCGGCTACCCGCGGACGCGCCGGCGCTTGGGCTAATGGACGGCTCGCTGATAATGTTCGGGATGCACAGGCATCCGGATTTTGTGCGGCGGCAGCTGATTGATGACGGGTTCGCGGCGGCTATGGACGCCATACGGGAGTTGGCGCAAGAGCGCGAGGTCGCCGCGGCGAGCTACATCAGTTTGCCGCGCAGCTCAGATGTGGCTAGCGCGCTGCATCTGGTTGATGGCGCATATCCCGCGCATCCTGGCGCCGACCTGGACGATGAGGGCGGCGGCGTTCTCGACCGCGAGCTGTTCGCAAGGACGCTGGCGGCGGGCGAGCGGACGCCCGTGTTTGGCAGCAACGCGCCTATCGTGCGCGAACACTACGGCAAGCAGGGCGTATGCTTTTTCTATCTGCGAACCGAGGAAGAGATAGGGCGCGTGGAACTGCCCGACTGGGCGGCAAACGATGAGGCGCTGCTGGCGCTGGTTCATGGGCTTGTGGTGGAGCAGTGCAGGCTTGGGCCCGGCTATCCGGTGGCGCTGAAAGAGGCGCATGAGCAGGCGGTCGTGACGGGCGCGGATAGGCAGTATTTCGTGGGGCTTGTAGAGGCGGCGCTGTCGGATAACGGGCTGCCGGTCTATTCTTCCGAAAAGAACAACTCAAAGCGATACAGGTGGCTGTGATATGGAAACGGGGGCTATCATACGCGCGGCTAGGGCGGACGACTGCTATGACATTCACGAGATATTCGCATGCGCGGGCGTTGTTAGAAACACGCTGCAGCTGCCGTATGAATCGCTTGACAAGCGGCGGGATTGGCTGCGAAACCTCGCGCCCGACGAGTACATTCTTGTGACTGAAGTGGAGGGCAAGGTTGTGGGCAGCGTAAGCCTTAGCAGGCGGCGCAACCGGCTGGCGCATGTGGCGGGTCTGGGAATGGCGGTTCACGACGAGTATCAGGGCAAGGGCATTGGAACGGCGCTGCTCGGCGCGGCGCTTGACTTGGCGGACAACTGGTTGAACATCCGGCGCGTTGAGCTTGATGTCTATACCGACAACCTGACGGCTATCCGAATGTACGAAAGGTTTGGGTTTGAGACTGAGGGCATACGAAAGCGGCTCGCCTTTCGCGCGGGGGAATATGTGGACGCCTATCATATGGCGCGATTGCGGGAATAATATAGGGCGCAAGGGGAGCAACTAGGGAGCGTATGAGAGGGCAAGGGATATGACGCTGAGCGAAACGCGGGATGGGATGCAAGCCGCGGATGCGCGGGTGGGGGAGGTGGTAGAGGCGGCGACGTCGGAGTTCACGGCGCAGTGCTATGCGCTGTATGACGCGCCGCCTCTGGGCAGCCTGGTGCGCTGCGGGGAGGATGCGCCGGTGTTCGGGATAGTGTGCGAGGCGTCAACGCAGAGTTTGGATCCGGGGCGGCATGCGATACCGCGCGGCGCTGACGAAACGCGCGAGGCGGGCGTGTTTCGGAGCAACCCGCAGCTGGAGCGGCTGCTGTACACGCGCTTTCGGGCAATCAGCGTGGGCTATCGCGGCGCGGACGGCGCAATCAGGCGCTACCTGCCACCGGACGCGCCGCGCCTGTACTCATTCGTAAGCCGCTGCGACGCCGCGGAGTTGGCGGAGTTCAGCCGCCCGCCGCTGGAGTTCATCCCGATGCTGCTTGCGCCGCAAGTGAGCGCGCAGGATGATGTGATAGCGTCGTTTCTGCGGCAGGCGAGCGAGGCGCATCCCGACCGAAACGGCTATCTGATAAGCGCGGGCAAAAGCCTGGCCGCCGCGCTCGCGGGGCAGACCTACCGGCTGGGCGATATTCTGAGGAGGCTGCAATGAACGGCATAAACGGCGCGCATCCCGCCGGATCTTCGGGCGATTTGGCGGGCGGATCGGCCGACTTCGGCGGCGGGCGCAAGCCGCTGGGCATAGTGACGTCGGGTTCGCTCGCCGAGGGCGTCCGCGCGCGCCTGGACGACGGCGTCAGCACGGAAGACGTGAAGGTCGGCACATTCGTGAGCATACAGGGCAAGCAGAAACGCTTTCTGGGCGTACTGACCGAGATAGAGCTTGCGTCCACCGACGACGGCGTCATCGCCGCGCCGCCCGATATGGGCAACACGCTGCTGGCGGAGGTGATGTCCGGCACAACGGCGTATGGCGCAATCACCGTGGAGCCGATGCTGACGCTGGATGTTGACGCGCTTGACGGGCCGCAGCCCGCCAAGACGATACCGCCCCACTTTTCGCGCGCCTATGCCGCGTCCGAAGAAGACATCAGCGCCGTGTTCGGCGATGAAGACGCGGGCAATTTCTACATCGGCAACCCGATGGATATGGAAATGAAACTCTGCTTGAACATAGACGAACTGGTCAAGCGCAGCAACGGCGTGTTCGGCAAGAGCGGCACGGGCAAGACATTCCTGACGCGGCTGCTGCTCATCGGCATACTGCAGCGCAATGCCGCAAGCAACCTGGTATTCGATATGCACGGCGAGTATGGCTGGAGGGGATCCAGCGAGGATGTCAGCGAAGTGAAAGGGCTAAAGCAGCTTTTCGGTTCGCGGGTGGCGGTGTTCACGCTGGACGGGGAAAGCGCGCGGCGGCGCAGGATTCCGGTGGATCGCGAGATTAGCATAGGCTACGACGACATAGAGCCGGAGGATGTGGCGATACTCAAAGACGCCTGGGGGCTTTCGGACATAGCGGCGGATACCGCCTATTCGCTGCAGAACAAACTGGATAAGCAGTGGCTGACTAAGTTCCTGGCGTATTCGGGCGATGAGTTCAACGAGCTTGCGAGAGATCTGAACGTGCCGCAATCCACGCTGGTTGCGCTGAAAAACCGGCTTTCACGGTTGCAGCGTTTCGAATTCACCACAGAGGGCAGCGGGCGCAACTCAGTGAAAGAGATCCTGGAATACCTCAATCGGGGGACGCACGTCGTCTTGGAGTTCGGGCGCTATGGCAACCACATAGACGCCTATCTGCTGGTAGCCAACCTGCTTACGCGGCGGATCTACCAAAGGTATGTGAAGATGAGCGAGGAGGCGAGCGGGGATGCTACGCAAGAGCCGCGCCCGCTGGTCATCACCATCGAGGAGGCGCACAAGTTCCTTAGCCCGTCTATCGCGCGCAACACGATATTCGGCAATATCGCGCGGGAGATGCGTAAGTACAATGTGACGCTGCTGGTGGTCGACCAGCGCCCAAGCGGGATAGACGATGAGGTTATGAGCCAGTTGGGGACGAAGATAGCCTGCCTGCTTGACAACGAAAAGGACACCGACGCGGTGCTTTCGGGGGTATCGGGCAGCCGCAAGCTGCGGACGGTGCTGGCGCGGCTGGAGTCCAACCGGCAGGCGCTGGCGTTTGGGCATGCGCTGCCGATGCCGGTGGTGATACAGACGCGCGAGTACGGCAGCGCGGAGTCTTACCGCGAGCTTGGTTTCGCGGACGAGGCGCAGCTGCGGGCGCAGGCTGAGCGGGATGTGGACGCGCTGTTTGGGTCCGCGGGTTAGCGGTCGGCAGACGTCGGATGCGCGGCGGCGGGATAATGCGGCGGCTACATCTTTCGCACGACGTCGCCGGCGGCAATCTTGCCGGGCTGTATGACCCAGGTGTTGATGCCGCGCAGGCAGAGGTCGCGGCCGATGGCGCTGTTCACGAACTTCATGGCGTCGGCGCCGAACCGATGGACGAACTTGCCGCAGCCGGTGTGGGGTTTGGCGGATACCTGCAGCACGGCGTCGCCCACCGCGAGCTGAGTGCCGGGGGGCAGGTTTTCGCGGCTGATGTCCATTTCCACATAGAGCTGGTCGCCCGCGAGATGCCACCTGTCGCGGTCTTGCGCCACGAGGTCGGCTACGCGGGAGTTCATAATGGTAATCTGACATTCGGGGTCGGCGGAGCCGTCGGATGTGCTGTTGCTGCCGCGCGCGCGCCAGTTGTCGCCCACAAGGCCCTCCGCCGTATCCAGCGCGCCCTCGTCCATTATCTCGCGCTCGCCGGTGTCGGGGCGGCGCACAATCATATGCAACGCGCCGTTGTCGGCGGGGGCTTGGCGGATGGCGTCTAGGCCCGCCTGCAGCTCGTCCATAGATAGATGCTTGACGCTTGCGGTTGTCATTGGCGCTCCTCCTTGGATTGCTTGGGCTTGGGTTATCCGGGCTTGGATTGCGTGGGCGTGAATATCCGCGCTTGAATTGCCTATGCCTAAATCGCCGCGCTTGATTGCCCGCGTTAGCTTGGTTTGGCTTTGGGCAACCCCGCTTTCGGCTGGCTGGCGGGATAGATTGGGGCTAGATTGTCCTCTCTTCTAGCCATTCGGGGGTGACTTCTATGCCGAAACCGGGCGCGTCGCTGGGGGTGAGGTAGCCGTTCTTGATGACGGGGGTTCCGGGCAGCGTTACCATTTCTTCCAGGGGGACGCCCGGCGGGGATACGCCCTCGGAGCGCTCGCCCCATGCGATGGCGGGCATAGCGTAGGCGAGGTGCTGGCCGTAGGGGTAGTTCATGCCACCGTGTCCGATGACGCTGACGCCGTGCGCCTCGGCGATGTGGCAGATGCGGACGATGGCGCTGATGCCGCCAACCCACGCGACGTCGGGCTGCAGTATGTCCACAAAGCCCTGCCCGGCGGCAAGCGCGAATGGGTGAATGGTGTGCCAGTGTTCGCCGGTGGCGAGGATCTGGGAGGGAACACGCTGGCGCACCTTGATGTAGCTATCGGTGTCGTAGGGCGGCACATAGTCTTCCAGCCACTTGAGGCGGTAGGGCTTGAGCGCCTCTACCAGGCGGACGACGTATTCGGTGTTGAGGGACATCCAGGCGTCCAGCATAAGCTCAACGTCATCGCCGATTTGTTCGCGGACGCCGGCGACGAGTTCCACATTCTTGTTCAGCCCCTCAATGCCCTCTTGGGGGCCGTGCGGCACAAAGAGTTTGACCGCCTTAAAGCCGAGTTCCAGGAACCAATCAATGCTGTTGGCGACGCCGTATGAGGTATCGGTGTTGCTGGCGTAGCAGAAAATCTTGTCTTTTTGGGGGCCGCCGAGCAGTTCGTACACGGGCTTGCCGAGCAGCTTGCCTTTGAGATCCCAGAGCGCGTTGTCAACGGCGCTGACGGCGTAGCTCGCCAAGCCCACGTTGCCGTAGTGCATAGATGAGCGCTGCATCAGATCCCACATCTTTTCGGTAGCCATGCAGTTTTGGCCTGTGAGGAGTGGCGCGAAGTGGTCGTTGATGATGCTGTTGACGGGTTCGCTGTTGATGGTGATTCCAAGCCCGAATGTGCCGTCCTCGGCGGTAACGACGCAAGCCGTCCTGCCCCATGGCGCGCTGACGCCTGACTTGGTGAACTCGGAGTAGCCCATCGTGGGGCTGACCCAGTCGGGCGCGTCTTGGCGGGGAACGCGCGGCTCGGTCTTGCGCGGCGGCGCGAGGTCTATGCTTGCGGCTCTGATGGACTTGATTTTCAATGCGAAACTCCCTGAGTATGCGGGTATGCGGCGCTGTATGCGGCGGGCGCGGCGGCGGCGTTGCGGGCTATATGCCCAACTCGTGCAGCCTATCGTCGTCGATGCCGAAGTGGTGGGCTACTTCGTGAACCACGGTGTCTTGAACCTCGCGCATAACATCTTCGTCGGTGGCGCAGATGGACTCTATGGAGGCTTGGAAGAGGGTGATTTTGTCGGGCAGCGCCATGCCGTAGTCGTAGCGCTCGGTGAGGGGCAAGCCCTCATAGAGGCCTAGCAGCAGCGCGTCGTCCTCGATGCCGGAGCCCACGAGTTGGTCGCGGGTGGGCGCGTCCTCCACCACGATGTCCACGTTGTCCAGGCGCGCGCGGATGTCTTCGGGGATGCTGTCCAGGGCGCGCCTGACGAGTCGTTCAAATTGCGTTCTTGTCATAGGGCAAGTGTATCAGATGGGGGTGGATGTGGGAATACCCGCAAGGCGGCGGGCAGGAATGGCGGCGGGCGGCGCTACCAATTCGTGAAAGCGCCGTCCCTGCGCCGCAGCTGCGGAGGCCAGCCGGTTGGGTCAACCACATTCGCCGCCACTAGCGCCTCATCGAAGTCAACGCCAAGCCCAGCGGCGTCGGGCGGGACGAATGAGTAGCCGTCCGCCCAGTCTATCTGCGTGGGGAAGAAGTCGGCCGCGTATGTTCCGGGGCGGCGCGGCATTTCCTGGACGCCTACGTTTGTGGACGCCATGCACAGGTTGACGCACGCCGCGGCGCTCACGGGGCCTAGCGGGTTGTGCGGCACGATGTCTATGTAGTGCGCCTCCGCCCAATGCGTGATTTTGAGCGCCTCCGTCAGGCCGCCCGCGATGCACAAGTCTATGCGCGCGTAGCGGATGGTTTCGTCCTCTATCACCTCGCGGAACGCCCACTTGCTCGCCCACTGCTCGCCCGCCGCGATAGGCGCCGCGGTGTGGCGCGCCAGCGTGCGGTAGCTCGCCGCGTTTTCGGAGCGCAGCGGGTCTTCTAGGAAGAACGGCCGGTATGGCTCCAGCAGCCGGCACATTTGGACGGCGTGGGCGGTGTCCAGGCGCGTGTGGATGTCAAAGCAGAGCTGGATGTCGGGGCCAACCGCCTCGCGCACGAGCGCCATCTGCTCTTCGGCGATACGCATCGACTCCACCGGCTCCAGCAGCCCGTCCATGCCCTGGTACTCGAATACGCCGCCCGTTTCGGGCTGTCCCCAGCGCACGAACTTCCAGCCGTCGGCGACGGCGCGCTTGCTGTTGGCGACGAGTTCGTCGGTGGTGGCGCCCTGCGTGTGGGGATAGGACACGACCTTATCGCGCACGGGCCCGCCCAGCAGTTTGTACACGGGCATATTGAGCGCCTTGCCCTTGATGTCCCACAGCGCGATGTCTATGGCGCTGATGGCGCAGCAATATACCTTGTCCGCCGGGAAGAATCCGCCGCGAAACATATGCTGCCACAGCCGCTCGGTGGCGAACGGATCCTGCCCCACGACCAGTTCGGATAGATGCTCCACGGCGCTGGCGATAGCCTTGCCCCAGCGCGGTATGCCCGCCTCGCCCAGCCCATAGATGCCCTCATCGGTTTCCACTTTCACGATAAAGTAGAGTTTGTCCTCGGCGTCCTCAAAGGCGTAGGTTTTGATGTTGGTTACTTTCATTCGCGCCTCCGGTGGCTTGGTTTGGTTGGGGTGATTGCGTTGACACGGCGCTGACTACGATAACTGAGTTCGCGCGGGCGGGTCAAGCGGGGGCGTAGCCGTTGACGCCGCCGGTATTGTCGCCTTGCGGCGCTATTTTAGCGGGGCATGCGATAGGCTAGTCGAGCAGTATTCCGAGCTGGCGGAGGCGGGTTCGGAGGTAGGGCATGTCGCGGTTGCCTTTGATGGCGTTGCAGGTGTGGCAGAGGAGCTGGAGGTTGGCGGCGGTGTCTAGGCCGCCTTTGGAGCGGGGGATGATGTGGTCTATGGTTAGCATGTGGATGGGCGCGGGGTGTTTGCAGCCGTTGCAGCGGCCTTGTTGGCTGGCGTAGAGGGTTTCTTTTATGGTCTTTAGGTCGGCGGGATGGAATAGTTCCAGGTCGGTGCGCGGGGTGGGTTCGGTTAGTATGAAGGGCGTCCAGTCTTGCCAGTCGCTGCCGTTGCCGTTGCCGTCGTCAATGGGTATCTGGAGTTCGCGGCGCGCTCTGTCTTGCAGGACTTGCGCGGCTTGGGGGGCTATGTCTATGCCAATCCAGTTGCGGCCCAATTTCTCGGCGGCGATGCAGGCGGTGGCGCAGCCGCAGAAGGGGTCTAGCACTAGGTCGCCGGGGTCGGATGACGCGGCGATGATGCGCTCAAGCAGCGCTAGGGGCTTTTGGGTGGGGTAGCCGGTGTATTCGCCGGATTTTGTGCTGTAGTTGGTGAAACCGATGGGGTTGGTGATTAGGTTTTGGGGCGGGTTGCCGGTGTCGGCGGCGGCGTATCTTTTCAAGCCGGGCCACCTGCCGCGTTGGGGGTGGTGTATCAATCCCGCCGCGTCTAAGGCGTCTAGCCGGTCGTGGATGCCTGCGATTTGGCGATAGCCAGGGACGAATTCGCGCTCTATGTAGGCGGCGTATTTGCCCGTTTTGGGAACCGCCCATACGCGCCCCATAGCGTAGACGTCGTAGCCGTTCCAAGGCAGCGTACTTGGGCTGCCGCGCGCGGCGTTGTGCTTTGCGCCCGAAAGGTCGCCGGTGCGGTAGCGCCCGCGCTCATCTTCTGACGGGTAGGCGCTACGCAGTTCTTCCTCATCCTTAGCCTCTGCGACGGCGTCGCCGTTCCAAGTGGGGGAGTTTCCTTTGGAGTAGTAGAGCAGGTGGTCAAGGATGCGCCCGTAGCGCTTGGGGTCGTTTCGGGATGTGGAGCGCCGCCATACGATATTGTTGAGGTAGTTCTGCGCGCCGAATAGCGCGTCCATAACTGGTTTTAGGTAGTGGACGGCGGTGTCGTCGCAGTGGAGGTAGATGCTGCCGTTGCGCTTGAGGACGCGCTGCATCTCAATCAGGCGTATGCTCATAAATGTGAGGTAGCCCGCCATGCTTTCGCTGTGGGATACGCAAGCGCCGTTGATGTGGTGATAGAGCGCGGGCATACGCAGTTCAATTTCGTCAACCCACTCTTCTTTCATGTCGTCAAGCGTCCAGACGTCGCTGAATTCAGCGCCTCGCGCGGCGCTGTCTAACGGGGCGGCGTATGTCTGATTGGAGTTGAAGGGCGGGTCTAGGTAGATGAGATCTACGCAGTCGGAGTTGATGCCGCGCAGGATGTCTAGGTTGTCGTTGGTGAATATGGTGCGGCTGGGAACGTTGCATCCGTTGGGCATATGCGGACCCCCGTGATAAAGTCGTGGTTTTTAGCATAGCACATTTGAACTTTTGATTGCACGGGGGATTTGGTTATTGTTTCGGCGATTTTGAGATTGCCGTGAAATGGGGATGCTGTCGGGTAGGGTTTCTTTCGGGCCGCGCCCGCCTTGCTTGACGGGGCGGGAGAGTGTAACCTTGCGTAGAATTTTCATAGCAGGAGATAGGGCAAGTGGTTAAAGCGTATGTGTTTATACAGGTGGCGGCGGGACATTCGGGGAATGTGGCGAGCGCGCTGGCAAGGCATCCGAGCGTGGCGAGCGCGTCTAGGGTTACGGGGCCGTATGATGTTATCGCGGTGATCCAGACGCCTGAGCTGGACGATGTGCATAGGCTCATCACGGATGAGATACATCTGCTTGACGGGGTGGTTCGGACGACTACTAGCGTGTCGGTGGACGCGGTGTAGCAGTCAAGCAGTGCAAGCGGGCGGCAAGGCGCAAGGCGAGCGGCCGGCGGCGGGTTAGCGGTGGCGCTCGCTGAGGGCGTCGGGGTCGTCGGCGTCGTTCCAGTTGTCGGCGTTGGGGTCGTCGGCGTCGGCCCAGTCGTCGGCGTCGGCGTTGCGGCGCTTGTGGCCTACGGAGGCGTGCAGCAGGACTAGCAGGGCTATGAGGGCGACGCCGAATGCGAGCGGGATTTGGTGGGGGGAGTAGCGCGCGGCAATCAGGAATAGCGCGCCGATGCCCACTACCAAGCCGAATAGCGAGGTGTAGGGCAGGCGCTGGCCGCCTAGCATTACCAGCGAGCCGATTGCTACCGCTAGAAAGCCGTTGAACGGGGGGAACATCACGAGGATTGCGCCGCCGAGCGGGGCTAGGCCGTCGCCGCCGCGGAAGCCGGTGAATATGGAGCGCCAATGCCCCAGCACAAGGGCGAAGCAGGGGAGGGCGAGCCATAGGCCGGGGACGTCCATAAGGCGGGCGGCTACGATGGCTATCGCGCCTTTCGCCATATCGCCTATCAGCACTAGGCCGCCGGGGACGTTGCCGACCTGCCGCCGGACGTTGGAGGCGCCGGGCAAGCCTGTGCCTACCTTGAAGATGTCCACGCCGCGCCGGCGGCTTATCCACGCCGCGATTGGCAGCGCGCCAAGCAAGTAGGCTATCAGCGTTGAGACGATTATCGCCGCCATTAGCCCAAAGTCTGTGTTCATTCCTGCGTTCATCCGCCTAGCCCTCTGTCGCGCTGTTGCCTTGCCGCAATTCGCTTGCCTAGCCTAGATATGCCTAGTTTGCCTAGAAGTCGAACTCCGTTCCCACGCCGCGCTCTACCGCTTGCTGATAGACGTAGTAGGCGGTTGAGATGTCCTGTATGGACAAGCCTACGCTCTTGAAGAGGGTGATTTCGCTGGCGGATTCTCTGCCGGGCTTGGCGCCGGCGACGAGTTCGCCTAGTTCGCCGTAGATGTCGGATTCGGAGAGCGCGCCCTCTTCTAGGGGGATTTGGATGTCGCCCGCCTCGGCTAGGCAGGCGGCGGTTTGGTCGCAGATTATCTTGGATTTGACCACGGAGGCGGTGTCCAGTTCGCGGACGCCGGGCGCGTGGGAGCCGATGGCGTTGATGTGGAGGCCGGCGGGCAGCCAGTCGCCGCTGACGATGGGCGTGGCGGCGGTGGTGGCTAGGGCGAGGATGTCCACGCTTTCTACCACTTCGCGGACGCCGGAGGCTATCTGCATAGGGACGCCGAGCTGCTGGGATATGTCGTCGGCGAATTGGCGCTGGGCGTCTGGGGCGTCCATAGAGAAGCAAAGGATGCGGTCTAGGTCGCGGGCGGCGGCCATGCCCTCGCACTGGGCGCGGGCTTGGACGCCCATGCCGAGTACGCCGGCGACTTTGGCGTCTTGGCGGGCGAGGTATTTGGTGGCGAGGGCTGATACGCCGCCGGTTCGCATCGCGGTGATGAAGCCGCCGTCCATCACGGCGGTGGTTTTGCCGGTTTCGCTGTCCAGCAGGATGATGGTGGCGAGCGTGCTGGGGAGGTTGCGCATGACGGGGTTATCTTTGTACACGGTAACGGCTTTGATGCCGAGCGCGCCGGATTTTTTGAGCTGGGCGGGCATAAAGGCGTACCAGCCGTTGTGGTCGGGGTCGGGCAGCGCTGTACGCTGGGGCATAACGGCGTCGCCGGCGGCGAGCTCGGCGAATGCGCCCTCCAGCAGCGCCATAGTGTCGCTCATCGTGAGCAGGCCCCGGATGGTTTCGCGGTTGAGAAGCAGGCTCATTTGTCGTCTCCTCTTGTATTCAGGTATTCAGGCTTATTCAGGCAGAGGTTGTGTTTGGGCGGCCGGCGCAAGGGGGATGCGCGGCGGTTTTCCCTATTAGTTTCCCTAATTTCTCTTAGTTTAAGAACGCGAATAGCATTAGTCTTGACCAGCGGGTTATATTGTATCGCATACGGGCGAATTTATCATTGCATTAAATCGGGGATCTGAGATTTTTGGGGATATAATGGCGGGATATAGCCGTGATATAACGGGGATATAAGCGGGATATAACGGGGCGCGGCAAGATATAATTGGGTTGCGGGATGTAGTATTATCGGGTTGCCAACATTGGGTTTTGGGTATAGGCAGTCGGGGGCCGCCGCATGGGGATAGATATGAGGGAATTGCTGAAGCGGCGCTTTGGGTATGACGAGTTCCGGCCGCATCAGGAGGAGGCGATTCGGGCGGTGGTGGCAGGGCGGGATGCGCTGGCGGTGATGCCCACGGGCGGGGGCAAGTCGCTGTGCTACCAGATACCGGCGCTGGTTCTGGACGGCGTGGCGCTGGTGGTGTCGCCGCTGATAGCGCTGATGAAGGATCAGGTGGACGCGCTGAGGGCAAACGGGATTGAGGCGGCGTTCATCAACAGCACGATAGAGCCGTCTGAGATATGGCGCGTGCAAGGGGCGGCGCTGCGCGGGGATGTGAAGATCCTGTACGCGGCGCCGGAGCGGCTGGCGCTGGCGGGGTTTCAGGATTTTTTGAGCGAGCTGCGCGTCAGCCTGGTGGCGGTGGACGAGGCGCACTGCATATCGGAATGGGGGCATGATTTCCGGCCGGACTACCGGACGCTGAGCGCGCTGCGGCGCAGTTTGCCGCAAGTCCCGTTTATCGCGCTGACGGCGACGGCGACGGCGCAAGTGCGGGCGGACATCATCGCGCAACTGGGGCTGCGTGATCCGGAGCAGTTCGTAGCGGGGTTCAATCGCGCGAACTTGTATTATGAGGTGTTGCCCAAGGGCGACGGGTTTGACGCCATAGCCGATTTGCTCAGCAAGCATCGGGGCGAGTCGGCTATCATATATTGCTTTTCGCGCAAGGATACTGAGGAGTTGGCGGAGCGGCTGCGGGATGCCGGGTTCAGCGCGCTGCCGTATCACGCGGGGCTGGCGGATGACGCGAGGCGGCGGGCGCAAGAGCGGTTTATTAGGGACGAGGTTCCCATCATCACGGCTACCATCGCTTTCGGGATGGGCATAGACAAGCCGGACGTTCGGCTGGTCGTGCATCAGACGCTGCCCAGATCCATTGAGGGCTATTATCAGGAAACGGGCCGCGCGGGGCGGGATGGGCTGCCGAGCGATTGCGTACTGCTGTACTCGTATGGGGATAAGGTAAAGCAGGATTTCTTTATCGATCGGGTGGAGGATGAGGATGAGCGGCGGGCGGCGCAGCAGAAACTCGGCAAGGTGATAGACTTCTGCCAGCTGAATTCTTGCCGCCGCCGCTACCTGCTTGAGTACTTCGGGGACGCCACAGCCGCGCCGGAATGCGACGCCTGCGACAACTGCCTGGCGGATATGGAAGAGTTTGACGCCACGCAGATCGCCAAGAAGATAATCACGGCGGTGATACGCACGGGGCAGCGGTTCGGGATAGGCTATGTGGCGCAGGTTCTGCGCGGGTCAAACGATAAGCGGGTAGTGGGCAACGGGCATCACGAACTCGGCGTTCACGGGATAGCGGCGGACTACTCGGCGGCGGAGATACGGGATATAGCATCGCTGCTGGTGGATAGGGAATTGCTGTATAAGAATAGCGCTGAATACGCCACGCTGGGGGCAACACGCGCGGGCTGGGAGTTCGCGCGGGGGCAGGATGCGCTGACGCTGAGCAGGCCTAGGCGGGCGGAGGAGGCGGCGTCTGCCGCGCCGGTTGCGCGGCGGCGCACGGGGGTGAGGGATGCGCCGCCGGATTTTGACGCGGAGCTGTTTGGCGAGTTGCGGGCATTGCGGACACGGCTTGCCGCGGAGCGGGGGGTACCGCCCTATGTGGTGTTTGGGGATGTGACGCTGCAGCAGATGGCGCACTATTTTCCGCAGAGCCGTGAAAGCCTGTCGGGGATACACGGGGTTGGGGCGATGAAGTTGGAGCAGTATGGCGATGAGTTTTTGGACGCGATACGGGCGTATGCAATGCCGCGCGGGTTGGGGGATAGGATGCCGCAAGCGGCGCTAGGCGGTGGGCGGCGGCAACTGGGTGGCGGCGAGCGTAGGCAAAGCGGCGGAGCAACCCGCCAAGCATCCACTTATGAGCAGACGCGGCTGTTGTTGGCGCAAGGGCTTACGATTGAGCAGGCGGCGGAGCGACGGGGCTTGACGACTATGACTATCACGAATCACATAGACAGGCTGGTCGCGGAGGGCGCGGCGATTGACTTGACGCCGCATATGCCGCCGGATGAGGTTGTGCGGGCGATAGCGGCGGAGTTCGCTATGGCGGGCGGCGTTGATGGGCCGCTGAGGCCCATTAAGGATGCGCTTGGCGATGGGGTTTCCTATGATGAGATACGGGTTGTGCGGGCTTATCTGACGCAGCGGCAGGGCGGGGGTGGTTCATTGCTTTGAAAGAAAGCATAAACCATCCGCCGATAATCTTTGCGGCGGTAGATACACATAACCGCCTGGATAGAAACGCTGTCGCCTATGCGCCAAGCCTTTACAGGTTGCGGCGTTCCGCTTAAAATCGGGCGTACATACTCGCCATATCTGTGCATAGTGGGCTATACATAATGGGCTAGATAGATAGGAGGCGGCAATGGGTGAAAAGATTGCTATTCGCGGCAAGGTGACTGAGTTCGATCGGGACGGGATGACTTTCAAGATGCAGCCGATTTATGGGGATGGCAAGGTGGCCGGGCCTGTGCCTGAGCGGTATTGCGAGGCTTTCGCGGCGGCGCTTAATGGGCATAAGGGCAACGCTCGCGCGCTGGTTGAGGGCGTGGGGGAGCGCAATGGCGAAGATAGCCTGATTGCGCTGGAGTCGGTGGAGCGCGTTACGCTGCTGCATCCGCTGGATTTTCACGCCTGCCTGGACGAATTTCGCAATATGCGGGACGGCTGGTATGACGGCGAAGATGGCAAAGCGCCGCCGCATAGCGGGTTGGACTGGCTGTCCGAGGCGTTTCGGCGCGGGTACCCGGACGACATCCCGCTGCCATATACATACCCCACCTTTGACGGAGGCGTTCAGTGCGAGTGGGGGATAGGGCAGTTCCGATTTCAGATTGAAATCGACCTGGATTCCCGCAAAGGGGATTGGCTGTGGTATGACAAAAACACCAACATCTTCGAGGACTACGAAGATAAGATCCTCAATTTGGACGACCCTGGCGGGTGGGACTGGATGGCAAACACAATCCGGGAGACTTTGGAGCAGGCCGAATGAACTCGGATACCCTGCTATATCGGATGGTTCATCCCTCATGGATGCTAGAGGGTCGTCCAACATCCCAAACCTTTAAGCCCACGCGAAAAGATAACGGGCGATTGTCCGTTTATGACGGCGACCAAATCAGCCCGCAGGACGCATATGAACATTTTACCAGCCCTCAGCCGGGCCTAGGCCAAAGAGCGGTGGGAGTATTGGCGGTTGCGATTGCCGAATGTGAATCGTTCAATCTCACAGTCAGCCCTGACCCGTTAGTCGGCTTTCCGGAGCATGTCGCAATAGACTTCACCGGACGCAGCAGAAGGAGCATTGAGGTTGCGGCGGGCGAATTGAACGAACTCGCCAACGCGCGGGGTTGGCAATACCGCCCAGGCGCCTAGCCGCCGCAACGCTGTCCAAACGGCGGCGGCGGTGGATGCACATTGCCGCTTGAATGGGAAATGCCGGTAGCGGCTTTGCGGCGCTTGAATGGATGGCGCGGCGCAAATATAATATGGGTTGCGGGCGCGGGTAAATCGCAATCTCGCGGGGGCGCAAGGGGCGCTGGTGGGCGCTTTGCCCAAATGACGCCGGACGATAGGCAGGCAAGGAGCAGATATGCACGCGATATTCGTTACGATTAAGATAAAGCCGGGGTACGCGGAGAGGTTTAAGGAGGCGAGCCTGGGGGATAGCCAAGGGTCGGTGCGGGATGAGCCGGGCTGCCTGCGGTTTGACATCCTGCAGAGCAAGACGGATGAGAACACATTCTACCTGTATGAGGTGTATGAGAATGAGGAGGCGCATATGGTAGCGCATCGCAACGCGCCGCATTACAAGAAGTGGCGGGAGACGGTGCAGGACTGGTTTGAGGGGGATACTCAGGCGGTTCCTATGAACACGATATTCCCGTCCGACGAGGGCTGGCGGGCGCAAAAGCCGGGGCTGCTGAACTGGTAAGGCGAGCGCCGCCAGTATCCGGCTATCGGCAAGAACGCTGTTCGCAAAGACGCAATTCGCAGAGGGGCGGCGGGCGCAAATCCGGCGCTGCTAGGATATGCCCGCCGCGCAGTCAAAGTATCCGCCGGCAAGGCTGAACGCGCTGAGGTGATTTATGATAGAGCAGGACATCATAACGAAAGACATCGCGACAAAAGAGGTCGCAGCGAAAGACGGGCGCGTTCAGGGAAACGTAGCCATAGGCGGCGATATAGCGCCGGCGCCGGCGCGCAAGCCGCGCGCGATAATTCCGGATTCTGAGCCGCTTGACGATCCGCTGAACATCACGCAGCGCGACCGCGTGAGGTTTTTCAGGGAAAACCTTTTCCCGTATGCCACGCGGATGAGCAACCGCGAGTACTACACGCAGAAGATGCCGCTGCAGATCGAGATGGTCAAGCTGCAGAACTGGATGAAGGAGTCGGGCGAGCGGCTGATAATCCTGTTCGAGGGGCGGGACGCGGCGGGCAAGGGCGGCACAATCACGCGCTTTATGGAACACTGGAACCCGCGCACAGCCCACGTGGTAGCCTTGGACAAGCCGTCCGACGTGGAGCGCGGGCAGTGGTATTTTCAGCGCTACATAAGCCACTTCCCGACCGCGGGCGAAATCGTGCTGTTCGACCGATCGTGGTATAACCGCGCGGGCGTGGAGCGCGTGATGGGGTTCGCCAAAGACGACGAATACCGGCTGTTTATGCGGCAGGTTCCGATGCTGGAGCGGATGATAGTGGAGAGCGGGATACATCTGGTCAAGCTCTACTTCTCGGTGAGCCAGAACGAGCAGCTGAGGCGCTTTGAGAAGCGCATGCGGGATCCGCTGAAGCAGTGGAAAATCAGCTCCATAGACATAATGTCCAAAGACAAGTGGACGGAGTACACCGAGGCGAAAGAGGCGATGTTCCTGCTGACGAACCTTGAGGTTGCGCCGTGGACAATCGTGAAGTCGGACGACAAGAAGCGGGCGCGGGTGAATTCGATGCGCTATGTGCTGGGCGTGATGGACTATGAGGGCAAGGATCGCGAGGTGGTGGGGGAGCCGGATCCGTCCATAGTGGCGCTGTCGCACGAGGTCTATACGGCGGGGGCGCCGGCGCCGGAGTAGGCGTAGCGGGGCTTTATCCGATAGGCATATCGCCCAACCGCAAGGTAGGCAGTCATATCGCGTAGCCGTCGGCGGTCGGCCGGCGGCTATGCGTTGTCTTGGCGGATGCGGGGGATTACTTCGCTGCCCATCAGGTCGAGCTGGCGCATGACTTGGGCGTGGGGCATGCCGGGCCATTGCATACGCAGGATGATGTAGTTCGCGCCGAGTTCGGATTGGTAGCGGCGGATTTGGGCGGCGATGTCGTCGTGCGCGCCGAGCAGAAAGCGGTCGCGGGCGAGCTCTTCGTAGGGGACGTGAAAACTCTCTTCGCCGGGCAGCGCTTTGTCCTGGCCCCAGGCGGCGTAGGCGGCGTATTTGCCCTCAAGGTAGGGGCGGCTTTCGGCGAATGCGGTGGCGCGGTCGGCGGCGACGTACATTTCGCGGAACATCGGCATAGCGGCGGGCGCGGGCTGGCCGGCTTTGGCGAGCTCGGCGTTATAGACGGCGGTCTGGCGGGCGATTGTGGACATCGTGGCGTGCGGGTTGATGAGCCAGGGGCAGCCCCATCGGGCGGCGCGGCGTATGGCGACGTCGTTGTTCGCGGCTACCCATATGGGCGGATAGGGCTTTTGGATTGGGCGCGTCACGGGCGTTGTCTTGGGGACTGAGTAGTACTTGCCTGTGAATTCTACCTCGTCCTCAGTCCAGAGCATCTTCATCATATCCATAGCCTCGCGCAGGCGGCCCACTCTTTCGGAGCGGCGGACGCCGAATGCGGCGAATTCTTCGTCGCGGTAGCCAAGCCCGACGCCGAATATGAATTTGCCGTCGCATATGGCGTCCATAGTGGCGACGCTTTCGGCTAGATCAACGGGATTGTGCAGGGGGACGAGCATCACGGCGGCGGCGATTTCCATATCGCCCGCGTCCGCCGCCATTCGCGCCAGGAAGGGCAGCGTGGCGGGCTGCTGGTAGGGCGCGGATAGGAAGTGCTGGCCCGCGCAGATCAGGTCAAAGCCGGCGTCGCGGGCGGCGCGAACCTGCTCGGCGCTCTCGGCTATCTGCTGCGCTAGGGATGCGTCGGGGGATATTTGGACTCCGAGGAATATGCCGAATTTCATAGCGAGGGTTTCCTTTCTCTAACCAATAGCGGCGGGTAGCATGGGGGCATAGGGATAGGGCTTTGGCTGGGCTAACGCCTGCCGAATTCGCGTTCAAGGCGGGCGGCGCTCATATGGATGATGGTCGGGCGGCCGTGCGGGCAGGTGTGGGGCTGGCGGCAGCGCTCGAGCTGGCGTGTGAGCGCGGACATTTCTTCGGGGGCGAGCTGCTTGCCGGCGCGAATGGCGGCGTGGCAGGACAGCGAATAGGCGGCGCGGTCGCTCCACGATTCCACATCGCCGCCTAGCATCATTTCGTCCAGCATATCAACAAACGCCTTGGCGGGGTCGGCGTCGGCTAGGACGCTGGGGACGCCGCGCATCAGATAGACATTGCCGCCGAAAGGCTCTACGAGCAGCCCAAGCGCGGCGAACATAGGTTGATGCTCTTGGGCTATCTCTTGCTGGCGGGGCGTGAGTTCAATGGTGATGGGCTGCAAGAGGCTTTGCGATTCCGGGCTGCCGGACGCGGCGGCGTCTTTGATGCGCTCAAACATCACGCGCTCGTGGGCGGCGTGCTGGTCTATGAGATAGACGCCGTCGGGGCCCTCGGCGACGATGTATGTGTTGTGGATCTGCCCTAGCGCGCGCAGGGCGGGCAGGGTTTGTTTGTGGGTGAGCGCGGCGCTGGCGTCTTGGGGCGGCTGACGTACGCCGTTCTCGCCGCCGGCGCCGATTGCAACGCCTACGTCTGCGCCGACAGCAGCGCCGCCGTTTGCGTTTTCGCGTTGGAACGGCTCTACGCCCCAAAAGCGGGATGGCGGCGAGGGCTGGCGATGCCCGGATACGCCGTCCCAGGCGGGATGGGTAGCGGCGGCGGGGCGGACGTTGGCTACGGGCGAGTGGGCGGTGAGGGTGTGGCGGGCGGCTTGCTGCAGCGCGCTGAAGACGGCGTCGCCGCGCCGAAAGCGCACTTCGGTCTTGGCGGGATGCGCGTTGACGTCCACTTCGGCGTAGTCAAGCGATATGTTGACAACGGCGATTGGAAAGCGGCGCTCTTTGAGAAAGCCGTGATACGCCTGCTCAAGCGCGTAGCTGAGCATGCGGCTTTGCACCCAGCGGCGGTTGACGAAGAAGTTCATATAGCCGCGATTAGCCCTGTCCGCGTGGGGGCGGCTGACCATGCCGTCAATGCCGACCGATGCGGCGGGGTTGCGGCGGCTGCCGCGCGAGTTGATGGGATCGCCGGGAATATCGGGCGCGTCGGGATTGGCGGCGGCGATTTCTAGCATGGCGTCGGCTATGTCGAGGCTGTGGGCGGCGGCGATTGCCTCGCGGAGGCTGCCGGAGCCGGGCGTGGCGAGCAGCGGGCGATTGGCGTTGAGCCGAAAGGCGACTTCGGGGTAGGCGAGCGCGTAGCGGGTGGCGAGGGCTAGGATGTGGGCGGTTTCGGTGGCGGGAGTTCGCAGGAATTTGCGGCGGGCGGGGACGTTGCGAAAGAGCTGGCGGACGCTGAAGACGGTGCCTTGCGCGGCGCCGATGGGACGCTTGTCGCCTATCACGTTCTCGCTGATTTCCAGGCGCGCGCCGGCGTCGGCGCCGGCGGCTCTGGTGGTGAGGGATACGCGCGCCACGGAGGCTATGCTGGGCAGCGCCTCGCCGCGAAAGCCGAGCGTGGCTATGGCGTCCAGGTCTTCGGCGCCGGCTATTTTGCTGGTGGCGAACCGCTGGAACGCCAGCTCAACCTCGTCGTATGGGATGCCGCAGCCGTTGTCGGCTACGCGGATATGCTCTATGCCGCCGCCTTGGATGTCCACCGAGATTTCGGTGGCGCCGGCGTCCAGGGCGTTTTCCACAAGCTCTTTGACGACCGAGGCGGGGCGCTCTATGACTTCGCCGGCGGCTATCATAGACGATATGTGATCGGACAACAGGCGTATGGGCATTAGGCGGAGTCCTGGGCGGCTTGGGCGCGGCGATTGGGCGGGCGATAGGCGGAGTGCGTACTCCAGCCGTCGGCTATCACATCGTTGACCGCCTTGTAGATTTCGTCCATTTCGGAGTCGGCGGCGCTGCGAAAGTAGTGCGGGCGGCAGATAAAGCCGCCGAAGTGCCGCACAATCTCCGGGTGGTCGTCTATGATGAAGTCGGGGCGCGGCGATACGCCCAGTTTGGGCAGGGATGCCTCATAGTCTTCCAGCGGCTTTTGGAATATGCCGCTGACATAGTCGGCGAGGCCAAAGCGGCGCACTTCGGCGGTTCGGATGCCCACGCCCGACCATACGAAAATGGCGTGGCCGTCGTCGGTTAGCCTGCGAAAGGTTTCGCGGGTGTTGTGGCGGAGGCTGCCGTCGGCGCCCATAATTGTGTAGTCCATGTCGAAGAAGATGTTCATTTCGCGCCCTGACTTTGGTGATATGTTATCAATTTACGCAAATTTGTAGGCGGTTTGTCTAGGTGGAATATGGTATTATATGGGGGTAGAACAGATATGAGCAATGCTTTGGCGGCGTTAAGTCGGCGCGTAAGGGCGCAAGGAGGGAACAATGATTGATGAACGGGCGGCGGCGGTGTTGGACAAGGCGATTGCTGAGGTCGCTGGAGAGGAGTTCAATCGCCTTAGTCGCGGATTGGATCCTATTCAAAGAGCGAAGAAAATAGAATACGCACTCAGGCAACTCGAAGGGCTGCAAAAAGGGAAAATGCCTGAATATGATGAGTGGGTTGCGCTGTTCTATGTCAGCTGGTACCAGGGTTCTCAGGTAAATCTTGCGTACAGCATCATAGACGATATGCTAAATGACGCAGATTACGGCGTTTCTATTGACGACACACTGCACATCGTAGATTTGGGTTGCGGCGCGTTGGCAATGCAGTTCGGGGTGGCGATGGCTGTGGCGGACGAAATTAGGCAAGGGCGGGCAATTACTACTATCAGGATCGACCTGATTGACGATAGCGCGCCTATGGTTGCCATCGGTAAGCGGATTTGGGATGCGTTCACGCAGGGATTGTCTCAATCCCCTGAACTCATACACATATCGCAAGCCTGCGAAAAGATAGTATTCCAAGAAGTCAGCGCTACCGCTGTCAAAAAAATTCCGGGCGACTGTTGGGTCAGCGCGATTCACGCGGTCTATGAAGAGAACAAAGAAAACCTGAAAGGGGGTCTAAGTGATCTTATAAATAGGATTACCCCCGATATATGGTTCTCAACTACCTACAATGACTCCTACGACAAGGGCACTTATCTGCTTTTAGAGGTGTGCGACTTTTGTAGTAGCGAGTATCATCCCGAAAGGATGGAGTTTGATAGACCGCAACTCAGTGGCAACTTAGAAGGCGTTACTCAATGGCGTAGGGATCTATGCTCTAGCGTACTTCCAAGTGGAGCGCCGCTATCTCTTAAACGCGAGGATAGGCAATTCATTGAGAATTACCTCACTAAATCGCCTGTCAGTTGGAAATTGCGTAACGTTGCCATCAATATCTGCACAAGGCTGCAATGATGAACGCAACGCACACCCAGCCCGCCTTGTTCCCCGGCAGCGCCGATACGCAGCCGGCCGCGCCGCCCGCGCCCTGGACGCCGGATTCGCGGCCGGATAGCATCGGCGAAACGAGCGTTGGGTATAATCTCACGCGCGAGATACTGACGCGCGCGTCGGGGTTTTTGTCGGAGTACGATTTTACGCTTAACCCGTATAGCGGCTGCTCTTTTGGCTGCACGTATTGCTATGCGGCGTTTTTTAGCCGCACGAAAGAAAACCGCGATGGGTGGGGGCATTGGGTTAGCGTGAAAGAAAACGCGGTCGAGCTGATGGCTAAGCGCAAGCCGCGCTCTTTGGACGGCAAGCTCATTTATATGAGCAGCGTTACCGATCCGTATCAGCCGGTTGACCGCGAAGTGAGGGTGACTCGCGGGATACTTGAGATTATGGCGGAGCGCCACGCGCCTAAGCTTGTGGTGCAGACGCGCAGCCCGCTTGTTGTCCGGGACGTCGACCTGTTTCGGCGCATCGAGGACAATGGCGGGCGCGTTCAGGTGAATATGAGCGTGACTACCGACGACGAGGACATACGCCGCGTGTTTGAGCCGTTCTGCCCGTCCAATCCGGCGCGGCTGCGGGCTATCGGCGAGGTTCAAGCGGCGGGCGTCCAGACCTGCGTTACGATGACGCCGCTGCTGCTGGTGAGCGAACCCAACGAATTCGCCGACAGCCTGTTGCAAACGGGCGTGGAAAACTTCATCATTCAGGCGTTTCATTTCGCGCGGGGCAAGTTCGTGGCGTCAACGCGCGAGCAAGCGGTGGCGCTGATGTGTCAAAAGTTGGGCTGCAGCCGCGAGGCGTTCCAAGACGCTTATCTGGAGCGCTACAATGCGGCGCACGAAATTCTGAAAGCGCGATTGCCGCGGCTGGGCGAGGGCAAGGATGGGTTTAAGCCGCCGTTCTAGGATATAATCGGATAGCGGGCGCAATCCAAGCGCTACGCAATCGCGCGAACTGGGCTTGCGATTATGCCTAGATTGGACATACGATTAGGCTTACTAGACATATTAGGCATAGACATACAGGAGAAACCGCCTTGTGGAATAGACCGACACTGCATGATGTTATACAGGCGCGGGGGCGCATCGCGCCGCATGTGTGGCGGACGCCGCTGCATCGCTATCTGGGGCTTGACGCGCTGCTGGACGCGCAGGTCTGGGTCAAGCACGAAAACCACCAGCGGCTGGGCGCGTTCAAGATGCGCGGCGGCATCAACCTGCTGTCGCAGCTTTCGGACGAAGAGCGGGCGCGCGGCGTCATCACCGCGTCATCGGGCAATCACGGGCAGTCAATCGCATACGCGGCGGGCATACTGGGGATAAGCTGCGTGGTCTGCGTGCCGGAGGGCGCGAACCCGGACAAGGTGGCGGCGATAGAAAGCCTGGGCGCGCGGGTTATTCACAACGGCGCGTACTTTGACTTGACAAACGAACACGCGCAGCGGCTCGCCAAAGAAGAGGGCTACCGCTATGTTCACGCGGTCAACGAGCCGATGCTGATAGCGGGCGTCGGCACATACACGCTTGAGATATTGGAAGATCTGCCGGATGTGGACTGCATCGTGGTGCCGCTGGGCGGCGGCAGCGGCGCGTGCGGGACTTGCATCGTGGCGAAGAGCGTGAACCCGGACATAGAGGTAATCGCGGTGCAGGCGGAGCGGGCGCAGGCGGCGTACTTGTCTTGGAAGACGGGCGAGATAGCGTCCGCGCCGATGGAATCCGCCGCCGAGGGCTTGGCGACGGGCAGGGGCTACGAACTGCCGCAAAGCATCCTGCGCGAGCTGCTGGATGACTTCGTGCTGGTATCCGACGAAGAGATGGAGCGGGCAATCGTCATCCACTTGGAAAAGACGCACAACCTCGCCGAACACGCGGGCGCGGCGTCGCTGGCGGGAGCGCTGAAAATCAGGGAGCGGCTGCGGGGCAAGAAGGTGGCGCTGGTGATGAGCGGGGGGAACTTGTCGCTGGCGCAGCTGCGGGGGGCGCTGGCCGGCTAATCTCTATCCGAATATCCCTTGCGTACACGGCATATACGGCATACGCGAACAACGCGCAATACACGAACAACGCGGGCAACGCGAATAAGCAGAGGCGGCGCTATGGCTAACGCAAACACACACTACATCGCTTGCGGGGACGGGTATATCAGGGCGGCGCTGCCGGGGTGCGCACGGGTTGTTGGGGGGAAGAGGCCGATGGCGGCGCTGGCGGATATTGCGGGGGGCGTGAGGGAGGCGCTGGCTGAGCCTATCGCGCATGAGCCGCTGCGTAGGCTGGTGAACGGCAAGTCTAAGGTGGTTATCGCGTTTGATGATGCGTCGGGCGCGTATTTTCAGACGCGGAGGGCGGATTTTCGGCAGGTCGCCATTGAGGTTATTGTGGAGGAGCTCCGCAAGATAGGCGTTCCGCTGGGGAATATCACGCTGCTGCTGGCGCAGGGGTTGCATCGCAAGCTTAGTCGCACTGAGATGGAGACGTTTCTGGGGAGGCGGCTCGTGTTGCAGTTTGGGTATAACAACCTGTATTGCCATGACGCCGAAGATCCTAGCCAACTCGTTCATCTGGGCTATACTCAGCGCGGCTTTGACGTTGAGGTGAACCGCGCCATTTTGGACGCCGACCAGTTTATCTATCTGAATACTATGTGGGCGCCGTTCAATGGCGGGTGGAAGTCCACGGCGGTGGGGCTTGGCACATTCCGGTCAATACGCCATCATCATAGGCCCTGGCCCATAGCGAGCGGGCAGTCGGTGGACGATCCCAAGAACTCGTCGTTCAAGAAACTGGTTTGGGAGCAGGGGGCGCTGATTGAGCGGGCGCTTGCCGAAAAGGGGCGGCGCGTCTTTACCATAGAGTCGGTGTATGACAACGCGGATCCCGCTAAGGATCTTATCGCGCTGTACGGCGGGCATCCGACTGAGGTTCATCCGCATACGCTGGCGGCGATTGAAGAGCAGCAGGTCGTCGATGTGGCAGGGCAGGCGGATATTCTGATTGCGGGCGTGGCTAATCGGAGCGAGTGTTATTCCAAGTTCTCGGCGGTGAACCCGATACTGGCGGCTAACCAGGCTATGGCGAATACGGTGATGCAGTTCCAAGGGATGCCGCTTGTCCGCGAGGGCGGCGTGGCGATTATCGCGCATCCGCTGACGGCGCGGTTTGACGAGCGCCGGTTCGCGCCGTACATCGAGTTCTACGAAAGGCTGCTGCCGCAGGAAACCGATCCGTACTGGCTGTGGGAGAACTATGTGGAGGAGTTCGCGCATCGGCCGGAGTACATTCACGGCTACCGCTACGGCAACGCCTATCACGGGGCGCACCCGTTCTTTATGTGGAACAGCACGGGCATCCCGCGCCGGTATCTGAGCAGGATAATGTTCGCGGGCGTACAGGATGAGGCGGCGGCGCGGCGGATGGGGTATGAGGCGTATGCGAGCGTGGAGGATGCGCTCGCGGCGGCGCAGGATGAGCTGGGCAAAGCGGCGAGCGTTACGCTGATGCAGCGGCCGCCGCACTTTATACCGCGCGTGTCGGCGTAGCGGCCGGCAACGCGATTGCGCTAATCCAGCTGCGGCGATTGTGTTGGATTGGCTATCAGCGCCCTCGCCGCGCGCTAGTCCGGTAGCATCGCCAAGAACTCGTCCTCAGAGAGCGTTTTCACTTCAAGCCGCTCTGCGTCGGCGAGCTTGGAGCCGGCGTCTTCGCCGGCTATCAGGTAGTCGGTTTTCTTGCTGACGCTGCCGCTGACAGCGCCGCCGCGCTCTTTGATAAGCGTTTGTATTTGCGAGCGGCTAAATTGCCGCAGCCTGCCGGTGACTACGAACCGCATGCCCGCGAATGGCTGCTCGGTAGGCTCGGCGCGGGGCGCGTCTTGCAGGCGGACGCCGGCGGCGCGCAGTTTCTCTATCACGCGGCGGTTGGCGTCGTTGGCGAAATACGAGGCTACGCTTTCGGCGATGCGGGGGCCTATGGCGGGGATGGCGGTTAGCGCCTCTTCGTCGGCGCGCATAATATCGTCTATCGTGGTGAATGTTCGGGCGAGCAGCTCGGCTATCTCAGCGCCGACGTGCCGTATGCCGAGCGCGGCGAGCAGGCGGGCTAGGGGGCGCTGTTTGCTCGCGTCAATCGCGCTTAGCAGGTTGGACACGCTCTTTTGGCGCATGCGCTCAGGGTGGCGGAGGTTGTCTTTGCTGATGCGCCACAGGTCGTTTTGGTCGGCAATCAGGTTTTGTTTCAGGAGCGTTGCGCCGCGTTCTTGTATCAGACTGAGATGCTCTTCGTCGGCGAAATAGCCCGTTACGCTGCGGGCTACCCTTAGCGATATGCCGCTCACGTCGGTTAGCGCGTACTCATTTGCATCCATCAGCGCCTTTAGATTTGGGAACGCCGCCGCGAGCAGTTCGGCGCTCTTTTTGCCAACAAGGGGGATGCCGATATTGCCGAGCAAGTCCGCCATATCGCGCGCTTTGCCCGCGTCTATGGCGTCAAGCAGGTTTAGTTGGGCGAGGTCTTCGCGGCGCAAGCGGTAGATGTCCGCCACATCGCGTATCAAGCCTTGTTGGATGAGCAGCTCGCCCCACTTGACGCCCATTCCCTCTATGTCCATCGCGCCGCGGCTGACGAAATGCTCTAGCAGGCGCACAAGCTGGGCCGGGCAGGCGGCGTTGACGCAGTAGGACATAGCCTCGTCCTCCGGGCTGACGACGGCTTGCCCGCAGCTTGGGCAGGATTGGGGCATTGCGAATTCGCGCTCGTTGCCGTCCCGCCTGTCGGCGATTGCGCTGACGACCTGCGGGATAACCTCGCCCGCGCGCTCGGCAACGACCCAGTCGCCTATTCGCAAGTCTTTTTCGCGGATGTACGCCTCGTTGTGCAGGGTGGCTTGCTTGACGGTTGCGCCGCCGATGACTACCGGCTGCAGCACGGCGTAGGGGTTTAGGCTGCCCGTCCTGCCCACGTTCACGCGGATGTCTAGCAGGCGGGTTTGCGCTTGCTCGGCGGGGAACTTGTACGCCACCGCCCAGCGCGGCTCTCTGCCCACAACGCCTAGGTGGCGCTGGTAGTCCAGGCGATCCACTTTGACGACCACGCCGTCCGCGGCGACGTCAAGCGAATCGGCGCGGGTTAGCCAGCTCTCATAGAACGCGATTGCGTCCTGCGCGGTGTGAACGCGGCGGTTGTAATCGCTGACTTTGAACCCAAGATCTTTGAGGTATCGCAGGGTGTCCCAGTGGGTTTGGGGCATTGCGGCGTCGGGGTCGGCGTATCCGAGCGAATAGACGAAAATGTCCAGGGGGCGCTGGGCTGTGTTGCGGGGATCTAGCTGGCGCAGGGATCCGGCGGCGGTGTTGCGCGGGTTGGCGTAGGTCTGCTCGCCGCGCGCGGCGCGATCCGCGTTGAACTTTTCAAAGCGCGATATGGGGAAATAGACTTCGCCGCGCACTTCCAGACGCCGGGGGACGTCCTGGCGCATTAGCGTAAGCGGGATGCTTTTGATGGTTCGCAGGTTGAGCGTGACGTCTTCGCCCACAAGCCCGTTGCCGCGCGTTGCGCCGCGCGTGAATACGCCGTTTTCGTAGGTGAGCGCCACCGCTAGGCCGTCAAACTTGAGCTCGCAGACCATATCAAAGGCGTCATCAAAGGCGTCGCGCTCAAGCAGGTTGGCAACGCGCTTATGCCATGCGGCGAACTCTTCGGCGTCAAAGGCGTTGGCGAGGCTGAACATCGGGCGGGGATGCTCTACGGGGTCAAAGCGCTCCGCCGGCTCCGCGCCAACGCGCTGCGAGGGGGATTCGGGCGTGATTAGCTCAGGATGCGCCGCCTCTATTTGGCGCAGTTCGCGCATTAGGGCGTCGTATTGGGCGTCGGCAATCTCAGGGTTGTCCCGCACATAGTATAGGTGGTTGTGGTGGTTGAGTTGCTGGCGCAGGTCTTCTACCTGCTGAGTAACGGACTGAGTAGTGTCGGCTACGTTTGGGGTGATGGCAGGGGCAATGTCAAGGGTAAGCATTGTGTTCACCAGTGGGTTATGATTGTGGGAATGATGTGATAGTAGATGAGAGCGTTCTGCCCGTTCAAGGATGCGATGGGCTAGTAATTGTGTTTCAAGCGCGTTTCGCTTATCCCTATGATAGCACAATCATAGCATAAGTGTTCGTTGACGCGCTAGGCGGGCAGTGGAAATATGGGAATGAGTGCGCGGCGATAGTCCAGATAGTCCAACGCGCCGCCGCGATTGCCCGTTGCCGTATTGACTTGCGCGTGGGCTTGACGCTATTATCTATGCACACACATTGCTACACGCAAACGACTGCATAGCCCTTGCTGATAGGGCTGACGGGGAGTTGGATATGCCGTTCAGACTTGGCCCCCTGGAACTGATACTTATTCTTGTGGCGCTGATGCTGCTTTTCGGGGTGGGCAAGCTGCCGCAGGTGGGGCAGGCTATGGGCAATGCCGTAAAGCAGTTTCGGCAGAGCCAGAAAGACATTGACGCCGACGATGATGGCGAAACCGCTGTCGCCAAGTCAGATTCGGATGGTGCTGACGACGAGTCTAAGAAGACGCCCGTAGGCTAACCGCCGCGCTCGCTGCCGCTGAGCTCAGGTTCGGTTTCGGTAGCGCGGCGCCGCTGGCGAGCGCCGAATTTCGCCAGCCATATGCCTATCTCGTACAGCGCGATGATGGGCAGCGCGACCAATGTCTGGTTCACCGGGTCGAATGTGGGCGTGATTATCGCGCCCAGCACAAACGCCGCCACTATCGCATAGCGTCGCTGGCGGCCGAGTTGCTGCGGGTTCACTACACCAATGCGCGATAGGAAGAACAGGACTATCGGCAGCTCAAACACTACGCCCATCCAGAGCAGCAGCGAGAGCATCAGGTTGACGTAGCTGCCGATGCGGATGTAGGGCGTTGCCACGTCGTTGCCGAAACTGAGCAGGAATGTGATGGCGGGCGGGAACAGCACGCGATAGCCGAATGCCGCGCCGATGACGAATACGATTACCACCGCGGGCATTAGCGCGTACAGGTAGCGGCGCTCGGACGGGCTTAAGCCTGGCGCGGCGAACAGCGCGAGTTGGTATAGCACAAAGGGCATTGCAACGAACAGCCCCGCCAGCAGGGACACTTTCATCGCCGCGCCGATGTACTCGGTCAGGTCGGTGTAGATGGGCTTGCCGCTGGGGATGTTGGCAAAGCCCTGCGCCGGCTCCATAAGCAGGCGCAGTATCTGTTCGTGGAATATGAACGCGGCGATTGTGGTGAGAACGACCGCTATCGCCGAGTACTTGACGCGGCGGCGGAGTTCGGCTAGATGCTCGCTGAAGGGCTGGCCTTGCTGTTCGGCGCTCACGCCTTGCTCTCCTCAGAATTGCGGGCGTTGTCGTTGGGGGATGTGGCATTTGTATCGCGCGGGGTTGCGGTTTGGCTTGCAGGCTTGCTTGCCGCTTGCGTATCAGTGTTAGCGCCGCCGCGAAACGCTACGGGGCCGTCATCATCTACCGCGGATGCGGTAGTTTCGGCGTGGTTGGCGTCCGCCGCCGCGGGCCTGCGATCCGGTTGGCGTGGCGCGTCTTCGGCTATGAGGTCGTCCATTTCGGCGCGAGCGCCCGCGCCCATGCGCCGGATCTCGCCCGTCCACTTGCCCAATGTCCGCGCCGCCTCCGCCATTCGCTCTGGGCCTAGGAAGATGAACGCTACCAGCAGCACGATGATTATCTCAAAGGGGCCCATTCCTAGAAAGCTCATAGATGTTTTCCTGTGCCTAGCCCTTGCGTGTAGTTCTAGCGTCTAGCTCGCGCGCTTAGCCCGCGCGGATGGTTTGCGGCGTTGCCGCCCATTGAGCGCAGTCGTCGCAGCCGGCGGGCGGTTGCCAGCCGCGCCGCAGCCGCGCGGGCGCGCCCATATCGCGCAGCAGGCGCAGAACGTCGCAGAGCGGCAGGCCTATCACATTGAGATAGCAGCCGTTGATGGTTGCCGCCGGGTTGAATATCTTGTCTTGCGCGGCGTAAGCGCCCGCCTTGTCTTGCGTTTCGCCCCGCGCGATGTAGGCGGCTATTTCGGCGTCGGAGTAGTGGCGCATACGCACTTTGGTTGCCTTGGCTGTGGTGGCATATTTGCCGTTGGCGGCGTCTAAGAGCGCCACGCCGGTGACGACTTTGTGCGTTTTGCCGCGCAGCATCGTTAGCATACGCGCGGCGTGGGCGTTGTCGTCGGGCTTGCCGAGCAGGATGCCGTCCAGGTCGACGGTGGTGTCCGCGCTCAGGATTAGCGCGTCCGCCGCCGCCTTGCGCGCTTGCTGCGCCTTGACTAGCGCCAGGCGCCGCACATAGGCGCTTGCGGTTTCGCGCGGCTTGGGCGCGTCTTCATCGCCGCCGCCGCCCATAATTCGCGCGTCAATGTCAAGCGCGCGGATGAGTTCGCGGCGGCGCGGCGAGCCGGACGCAAGCGTCAATCGCATGCGCGCGCCGCTTTGCTCTGCTGATGCAAGCAATGGGGATGATGGGGATGATGCGCCGTTTAACATAGCCATATTCTACACTAATCGCCGCCGTCTCATCCCGCGCTTGCGCCGTCGGCGGTGGGCGAGAGCGCCACTACGCATTCTATATGGTGGGTTTGCGGGAACATATCCATAGGCTCTACGGAGTTTATCGCAAAGCCGCCCTGGGCTAGGATGGCGAGGTCGCGCGCTAGGGACGCCGGGTCGCAGGATACATAGACCACGCGCTTGGGCTTGCGGCGCGCGAGGGCGCTGAGCGTGTCCGGGTGGCAGCCCACGCGCGGCGGGTCGAGTATCAGCGCGTCAGGACGTTGGGGCAAATTGTCAAGCACATCCTCGGTTCTGCCCTCTACGAACTCTATGTTGGGGATGCCCTCAATGTTCACCGCCGCGTCTTTGACCGCCGCGGATGATTCTTCTATGGCGATGACCTGCCGCGCCGAATCCGCGAGCAGCGCGGCGAATGTTCCAACGCCGGCGTATGCGTCAACTAGCAGTTCGTTGCCGCTGAGTCGCAGCCGCTCGCGCACGAGATCCGCAAGCCGCTCCGCCTGGGGCGTGTTGACTTGCGCGAAGGAGGGCGAGGCGATACGCAGGCGGCGGGCGTTCAGCCGCTCCCAGTAGTGCGTCTGTCCGGTGGCGAGCGGGATGTCGGGGTTTTGCAGCGTGGGCTGTATCAGCCAATCGCCGGTGTGAACGCCGTAGCGAACCGAGAGCTGCGTGGTTTCGGCGGCTTTGCCTTGCAGCGTCCGCAGCGCTTGGTTTATCCAGGGGTGCATCAGCTCGCAGTCGTCCACCTGCGCGAACCGGCGCGTGACGCGGTTGATAAAGCCCAGCATGCCCGCCTGCCGCACGGTGAACCGCGCGTGATTGCGATAGCCGAGCGTTTGCGGGCTTGGCAGCGTGGGGGCTACCTGCGCTACCCCTGCGCCGCGCAGTTCGGGGTATTCGGACAGCGCCTGTTGGACGAACCGGCGCTTGAGCTCAAGCTGGTAGTCGTAGGCGATGTGCTGCCACTGGCAACCCGTGCAGCCGCCGAAGTAGGGGCAGGACGCGGCGACGCGATGGGGCGAGGGCGTCAGCGGCTGGGTTACGATGGCGGCGACGCGCTGCTGGCGGCGGCGGCGATAGCGCACAATGTTCGCCAAAACGCGCTCGCCCGCGATGCCCCCGAACACGTTGATGTCCGCGCCCTCAAAGCGGGCTAGGGTATCGCCCAGGCTGCCCCAGGAATGCAGGTCAAGCGCGGCGGTTTCCTGCGCCGTTTCCTGCGGGGTTCCCCGCGCCTTGTTTTCGCTCATAGAATACCTGCTTGTCTTTGCCAATCGGCTAATCGGCTAACCGCGCCGGCCCTTGCGAATGTCTTGGCAAATCCTAATAGCGCCAAGCGTTGCGCCGCTAGGAATTGCGCGGCATTAGTTATATTAGCAGTTTGGCGTTTGCCGTTCCAATATCGGCAATATCTGATATTATAAGCGCAAGTTGACACTGGGAGATAATATGACAACGAAACCCGCAACACGACGGCTACCCGAATGGCTGAAAGTCAAAGCGCCCGGCGGACGCAACTACTTGGAATTGCGCCAGGTTGTCAGGTCGGAGCGGCTCAATACGGTGTGCGAAGAGGCGCATTGCCCCAACATCGGCGAGTGCTGGGATCGCAAGACCGCCACCTTTATGGTGTTGGGCGATACTTGCACGCGCGCCTGCTCTTACTGCGCGGTGAACACGGGCGCGCCCACAACGCTTGATTTGCAAGAACCCGTCAGGCTGGCGCAAACCGTGGAGCGGCTGAACCTGCGCTACGCGGTGATAACATCGGTGGATCGCGACGACCTGCCGGACGGCGGCGCGTTCATATTCGCGCAGTGCATCCGCCAGATACGCAAGCGGCTGCCCGCCTGCAAGGTGGAGGTTCTGATACCCGACTTCCAGGGCGACGCCGACGCCTTGGCGAAAGTGATGGACGCGCGCCCGGATACGTTGAACCACAATATCGAGACGGCGCGGCGGATATTTCGGCGCGTGCGGCCGCGCGGGGACTATGATTTGTCGCTGGATCTGCTCGCCAACGCCAAGCGGCTGAGCCCCGGCGCGGTAACCAAATCGGGGATGATGGTCGGGCTTGGCGAGAGCTGGGACGAGATCCTAGAGACGATGCGCGACCTGCGCGGCGTGGACTGCGACCTGCTGACGATAGGGCAATATCTGCGCCCCTCTGACAAGCACGCCCCCCTCGCGCGCTGGTACACGCCGGGCGAATTCGCCGAGCTGAGGCGCGAGGGCGAGGCGCTTGGGTTCCGGCATGTGGCGGCGGGCCCGCTTGTTCGCAGCTCATATCACGCCGACGAGCAGCACGCGGCGGCGAGCGGGGGGTGAGGGCGCTGAGATTTGCGCTATTGGCGGCCGCTTGTCGGCAACATAGCGCGATTGCGTATGCCGCCGATAATTGACAACCGCTCATTTCTAGCCAATAATAAACTACACAGCCATAGGAGTTACATTGACGCCTTTTAACAGCTGGGTTCGGATTTTATCGGTAGCCGTGTTCTCAGTGTCATTCGTATTGGGAATGGCGCTTGTGACGTGGTATGAAATCGTGGAAGTTACCCACGACACGCCGCTGGCGACGATTATCGCCATCATAGTCAAGGGACAGGCGGTGTCGGTGGTGTCAGCCGGCCTATCGGCCGTGGTAGAGGGAGGCCATTACATCGTGGTTATCGCATATCACATGGTACAGCGGGGCGTGGAGAAGGGGCGGGAAGAGGGGCGCGTGGAGGCGTATGAAGACGCCAACAAGCAGAATGAAGACTACTACAAGCGGATGCAGGCGGCGCTGGAGGCGGGTGAGAAATTCGACGAGCCGCCGCCCAGATTCAGCAGCAACGGCCGCTAACGAGGCAACTACATTATGGGCATTGCATCATACCTGCTAGACAAAGCGCGCGAAAAGGGCCGCGCCGAGGGTCGAGTAGAGGGCCGCGCTGAGGGGCGTGCAGAGGGCCGAGCTGAGGCGTACAAAGACGCTAACAAACAGGCAGCGCCCTACTACAGACGGATGTGCGCGGCGCTGGAGGCGGGCGAGGACTTTGACGAGCCGCCGCCTAAGTTTGGTGGCAACGGCAAGTAAGCCGCTCACCGCAGGCGTTAATCTGAAACGCAGCGCGTATTCCATTTGAACAATCGCTAATCTAGCGGTAAAATAGACGATGGCGGTTCGGCGCAACCGCCGGCGGGACGGGTGAGGCAAGGCGATAGCAACTGCAAAGAGTGAGGGATTTGCGAGAATGATAAAGGCGGGAACCAGATATGTGACCCCTAGCGGAGCGGAGCTCGTCGTTACTAAGGGCGGCGACGGGATGTTGACTGATGGGGCCGTGCCGTTGCAGGAAAAGGATAGCGGCGCGGGATTTGGCGAGGGCAATGCGCCCGGCGCGGACGCTCAGACGATAAACTTGGGGCGGCGATACCAGTCCAATGATAGCAGCGTGACCGTGCTGGTTACCAAAGCGGGCCAGTGCGACCTGCGCTACAATGGCGAGCAGATGGAGTTGCAGCAGCCGCGAAAGTTGCCATCGTCCGACTAGCGCAACCGGCCTCCGCAATGTGAAAGAAAGCCGCTCTTTAACGGGCGGCTATTCTGTTTGGCGGCGGCGTTGGCGGCAACGCGGCCGTAAGCGTGCGGATATGATAGGCGCAGTGTGATAGGCGCAAGGGGATTTGCAATGCGGTGCGCGGCGTCATTCGCCCATCAGCGGCCGGCCCTAACGCTGTCCAACACCCGCCGCGCCGCCGCGTAATCGCGCTCGCCGCCGCGCAGGATTGGGGGCAGCAGGTATATCCGGCGCAGGCCGGCCGCGAAGAACTCGTCTAGCGTTTGCAGGGCGATGTCGGCGGGTGAGCGGCCGCGGCGCAGGTCGGCTTGCAAGCCGGGCGGCGTTTCGCCGAAAGCCTTGACGCTGTTTGCCGATACCATCTGCACGCCGAAGAATATCGGCACGGGCGGCGTGTTGCCGTATCGCCGCGCATAGGCGTCCAGAAAGCGCAGCGGCGTATGCGGCGCGAATGTGGGCTGGCTGATGAAGAATTGCGCGCCCGCGTCAATCTTGCGGCGCGTCAGGTCGTGCTCGCGCTCTATGCCGCGCGCGGTGTCTAGCGTCGCGCCAACGCACAGGTTGGCGGGCGCGGCGAGCGGCAAGCCCTTGAAGTCAATGCCGCGATTCATATCGGCTATGGCGCGTATGAGCTGCGTGGGCGCGTAGTCGTTGACCGGCTTTGCGCCGCCAGCCTCTTGCGCGGCGAAGTCGTCGCCCTTGACCACGACCACGTTTCGCAGCCCCAGCAGCTCAGCGCCCAGCAGCAGGCTTTGCGCGGCGAGCCGGTTTATGTCGCGGGTGGCTATGGTGAATATGACGTCCTTGCCCGCGTTTGCCCGGATCCAATGCGCCGCCATAGCGGAGTTGGCGCGCGCCGAGCGGCCGGGGTTGTACGCCACCGAGATCCAGTCCGCCGCAAGATCCGCGGCGGGCGCGAGCGCTTGCGGCGACGCGCTCCTGGGCGGCGAGAAGTCGCATATGATTAGCGGCGCGTCCGGGCGGGCGGCGCAGGTTTCGGCTATCGTGGGCATCTCTTTCGCAAAGCGAACGGCCGGCGAGGGTTGGCGCATCGCCGCCCCGCCGGCCGTTCTTATTTATGGACTTGTGTAGAGTGGCGCGTAATGCGCGCTACTTCCAGCCCAGCTCGCTGTTTTTGCCGGGCATTAGGGATATGCGGTGGCCGTCCATGCACTTGTAGCGCTCTTCGCGCACTTCGCGGCGCTTGCCCGAAAGGGAAGACTGCTCCATTTCGGCGTTGCAGAACGGGCAGGTTACGGCGTATATCGCGCGGTTGCGGTAGCGCTTCAGCTGCACATGCGTCAGCCGGTCGGTCAGCTGAGGGAAGTCGCCGATGTAGCGCAGGACATATCTGGTCGCCGTGCTCATCATATTCTTCTGCCGGTTGGCGCTGTTTATGCTGAAGTTGTAATCTACATACCCGCATTGCAGGCAGGTGATTTCGTCGTAGTTTCGGTGTAGCCGAGAGTCGCACCTGGGGCATACGAGACTGCGTATGGCAGACTTAACAAGTTGCGGGCTACACTCTTCGTAATCTTCCCGTTTCACTACCATAATTGGCTTCTCGACTCCTTTCCGGCATTGCCGCGCGGGGATGCGCCCGAAAAAAGGCGCAAACGTCCCCCCCAACAACGCCATTGCTGCGAAAAATTTCCACCCGCCGTCAGGCGGGAACTTGGCTTTCTATGTCCGGCTTGGCGGGCAATTCTGCCCTCGCCGCTTGGATGATTCGGCGCTGTGAGAGGCGCTGTTATCGCGCGCTATCGCAGGGCTGATCCTGCGGGTTGCGTCTTGGTTTTCGCCTCTGTTCTGATTCGTTTTGGCCGAGTTCCAAACTTGTCTAATAAAAAGCCTGAAACAAGCCTATGAAATCGCCGCAAATCGTGTCAAGGGTAAAAAATAGCAATTTCGGCGAATTTCAAAGCAATCCAGGAATGCCTGTAACAAGGCATTCCTGAGCGTGTAGCAGTTAATATAGGCATTGCTGGCGGGCGCGTCCAAACGCCGCCCGGAGCGCCCTCAGAAAGCCCCGTTTTGCCCATAGCGTTGGCGTTTAAGGGCATTTTGGCAGGCCAAATTCGCCCGATTTCGGGGATTCTGAGATTGGCGTCTTAGAACCTTTCTGCGAAATATCCCGATGGCGCTCGGCGCGTCATTTCGCCGCCGCCGAGTCGCTCGCCGCGCCGTATGCCGCGCGGGGCGGGCGCATTATTTGACACGCTAAGCGCAGACTAATAACATTCATTGGGCGGGAATTGCGCCGGCGCTCAATCGCGGGGCGCAATCGCGCGAAAATCTAGGCTGGGCGCGGACGCTAATCGCAGAGGTTAGGCATAGAGAGGGGGAGTGAGCGAATGAATATCATTTGGATTACCGCGGACACCTTTCGCCAAGACCATATGGGCGCGTATGGCCACAAGGCGGTTCGCACGCCCGCGCTGGACGCGCTTGCCGCCAAGTCCACGCGGTTCAATTGCCACTACGCGGGCGGCTTTCCCACTATGCCCACGCGCGCCGACCACGCCACCGGCCGCTGGACGATGTCGTTTATGGGCTGGGAACCGCTGCCCGAAGACGAGGTCACCCTCGCGCAGATATTGGCGCAGAACGGCTATCACACCGCCGCAGCGGTTGACACGCCGTTCTACATTCGCGGCGGAATGAACTACGATAGGGGCTACCAGACCTTCTTTATGCACCCCGGGCAAGAGGGATCGCCCACGCGCGTGCTGCAGGTGGGCAACCACGAATCCCGCGACATCCGCGATTCGTGGCGGCACGAGGCGGATCACAACGCGCCCCAAACATTCGCCAACGCTATGCGCTGGCTGGAGCGCCACTACAAGGACGACTTCTTCCTGTACATAGACACATGGGATCCGCACGAGCCTTGGGAGGCGCCGCCCTACTACTCCGAGCTGTATTGGCCCAACTACGACGGCGAGATCATCCAGCCAATCTACGGGCATTGGCAGGACGAGCCCGGCTTTACCGAAGAGACCGTGCAACTCGCCAACGCCACCTATCGCGGCGAGATTACGATGGTGGACACATGGATAGGCTACCTGCTGCGGCGGGTTGAAAATATGGGGCTGATGGACAACACCGCCATCATATTCACATCCGACCACGGCTTTTACTTCGGCGAACACGGCGGGCTGTTCGGCAAGATGACATTTGACAAGCGGCCGGAGGGCGGCCTATACCGGCACGGCGATCCCGACGCGCGCTGGGCGCACTCGCCGCTCTACGAAGAGCTGGTCAAGATACCGCTGCTTGTCTATGCGCCGGGCGTTGCGCCGGGCGAGTACAACGGGCTGACCTCAGTCGTGGATGTGATGCCGACCGCGCTGGACATAGCGGGGCAGGACGCGCCGCCCCGCGTGCAGGGGCGCTCGCTGCTGCCCAGGATGCGGGACGGGGCCGCGCCGGGGCGCGATTTCGTGGTCAGCACAATCCCATTCGCCAACCCCGGCGATCCCGTGCGCTCCGTGGACAACATCCGCCGCAACCTGCGCTCATCGCCGGTTACCACGGTGACCGCCGGCGAATGGTCGTTCCTGTACAGCATGGACGAGGGGATGTCCGAGCTGTACAACCTAGCCGACGACCCCAAGCAGCAGAACAATGTCATATCCCAAAAGCCCGAAACGGCAAGGGAAATTCACCAGTATCTCATCAAGTTTATGCAGGAAACCAACGTGGGCGAGCATCTGCTCAAGCCGCGAATGGAGTTTAGGCTGTAAGCGCGGCGCGTTGGGCGAATAGCGAATAGCGAATAGCCGACCAAACTAACAAGCGAAAATGCCAAGCGCAAACCGGCAAGCGCCAAATTGCCAAGCGAGAGGAAAGTATGCCGATAAACATAATCGTGTGCGTTAAGCAGGTGATGGATCCCGAGACGCCGGCGTCCGCGTTCAGCATAGCGCCGGACGCCAAGAGCGTGGCGCCCGCGCCGGGAATACCGCCCGTTGTCAACGGCTTTGACGAGAACGCGGTGGAGGCGGCGCTGCGCCTGAAAGACGGCGGCGAGGCGGGCAAGATTACCGTCATCTCTATGGGCAGCGGCTTTGTGATGGATGTGATGAAAAAGCCGCTCTCTATGGGCGCGGATGAGCTTGTGCTGATAGACGACGAGGCGCTTGTGGGCTTGGACGCCTACGCCACCGCAAGCGTCCTGACTGAGGCTATCAAGAAGGTGGGCGATTACGACCTGATCCTGTGCGGCAGGCAGGCGTCCGACTGGGACCAGGCGCATGTGCCGCTGGGGATAGCCGAAATGCTTGGGCTGCCCTGCGTCACGCTGGCGCAAAAGATAGAAATCGCGGGCGACGGGCTGATAGTGCAGCGCGCGCTCACCGACGGCTATGAGGTCGTCGAGGCGCCTATGCCCGCGCTGGTCACCGTCACAAACGAACTCGGCGAGCCGCGCTACCCAACACTGCGCGGCATAATGACCGCCGGCCGAAAGCAGCCCACAAACTGGTCTATGGCGGACGTTGGGCTAGACGACTCCGCGCTCGCGCCTAAGCTAAACCTGACTGAGCTGTTCATACCCGTATCCGAAAGCCAGGTGGAGCTGATTGAGGGCGAGGACGATTCGGACGCGGGCAGAAAACTGGCGCTGCGCCTGCGGGAAGAGAAACTGATTTAACCCAAAGCCGAAATCCGATTGCCCCCGAAGTTGGACGGCTTGAACGGCCGGGAATAACGGCAACGAAACCGACGCCCCGGAGAGAACGGAGATACTTATGGCTGGAGTTCTTGTAATAGGCGAACACGGCGGCGATGCGCTGCAAAGCATTACGGGCGAGCTGCTGGCGGCTGGCCGCAGGCTGGGCGACGCGCTGGGCGAGGAGGTCGGCGTAGCGCTGCTGAACTGCGACGACGCGCTGGCGCAAGCCGCGATAGCGCTGGGCGCGGATAAGGCGTATGTGGCGCGCGATCCCGCGCTGGCGGATATGCAGATTGACGCGCAACTCGCCGCGCTTGAAAAGATCTGCGCCCAGACGCAGCCGAGCGTCGTCCTAATCGGGCGCACGCTCACGGGCAGGGATGTGGGGCCCAGGCTGGCGTTTCGGCTGGGCGTGGGCTTGGCGCAGGACTGCCTGCAGGTGGACGCCGGCGAGGACGGCAGGGTAACCGCCGTGCGCCCGGTGTATGGCGGCAACGCGCTGGCGCGGGTGACATTCCCCGCCGCCAACCCGCAGATGGCGGTAGTGCGCGGCAAGGCATACGAACCGCTCGCCGCCGACGCATCCCGCAGCGGCGAGGTTGTGGAAATCCAAACGGCGCTTGATCCCTCAGTGGTGAAGGCGCGGCTGGTAGAGACCGTTACGCAGGCGGCGGAGGGTGTGCGCCTGGAGGACGCCGCGGTGGTGGTAAGCGGCGGCAGGGGCTTGGGGGGGCCGGAGCCGTTTGATATGCTGGAGGATCTGGCAAGGCTGCTGGGCGGCGCGGTGGGCGCCTCGCGCGCGGTGTGCGACGCAGGGTGGCTTGATCATTCCTACCAGGTGGGCTTGACGGGCAAGACCATCACGCCCGACCTGTACATCACCGTGGGCATATCGGGCGCGAGCCAGCATATGGCGGGCTGCTCGGCGTCCAAGCACATCATCGCCATCAACCGCGACGCCGACGCCAACATATTCAAGAACTCAAGCTTTGGCGTAGTGGGCGACTGGAAGAGCGTGCTGCCCTCTTTCATAGAGACCGTGCGCGAACTGGTGGATTCCTAAGCGCGGCTTGGCATTGGCGCAAAATGGGAACAAGGACTGGACTGCGGGACGGGAATGCAACAACGGGGCAAAGCGCGGAGGCTTTGAAATGAACAGCGACTTTATGTTTGAGATTGAGGGGATGATGAATTCCATAGACCAGTCCGACGCCATATCCATATTCTTCCCCACATTTCGCAAGGCGCTGGTGGTGGATCCGCGCTCAAACGCAAACGACGGCCCGTTGGTTCGCATAATGCCAATGGCGGCGTCCCCGCAGGAGCGCCTGCGAACCCTGCGGCGGCTGCGGGTGGGATTCCCGCGCGTCCGCAACCTGGCGGTGATACCCTGGATGCGCTATGTGGACAGCCTGGTATCACTGGGCTTGTGGGAGCGGCTGATAGGCCGCCTTGAGCGCGCGGGCGAGTATGACGCCATCCAAGAGTGCGAAAAGGCGCTTGACCAGCTGCGCGATATGGAGCGCGTTGAGCAGATGAACGCGGTAACCGGCAAGAACTACCGCACAATCTGGTCGGCGCGCGAATAGGCGTCTAACGCGGCGCGGCGGGCGATTGGCTAATGCGCGCCCTACGCATCCTGACGCAAGACTGCCGAGCAGGGCAACATAAGGCATAGCAAAGCGGGGACGGGTTAGCGCAAGTCTAATCCGTCCCCGCCGCTTTGCGTAAGCGCGAGTATGCCGGTTGCCGCTAGGCGCGCGCCTCTTCGCGCTCTTTCATCTCTTGGACGATGCGGTCGAGCAGGTGCCCAGGCACCTCTTCGTAGTGGTCGAACTCCATTGTGAACGAGCCGCGCCCCTGCGTCATGGAGCGCAGGTCGGTGGCGTAGCGCAGCATCTCGGATTGGGGGGTTTCGCCCTCGATGGTGGTCATGCTGTTGCCTTGGGGAACCATCCCGTGTATGCGCCCGCGCTTGGAGTTCATATCGCCGATGATGTCGCCGGTGAAGTCGTCGGGAACGGTGATTTCCACGCGCATAATGGGCTCCAGCAGCGTGGGCGACGCCTGCTGCACGCCCTTTGTGAGCGCCTGGCTGCCCGCTATCTCAAAGCATATGCCTGAGGAGTCGACGGTGTGGTAGCTGCCGTCAAACAGGGTTGCCTTGACGTCCACAATCGGGAATCCGGCGATAGCGCCGTCGCTCATAGCCTTGGTGATGCCCTTTTCCACTGAGGGGATGTATTCGCGCGGCACATTGCCGCCCACCACGGTTTCGGCGAACTCAAAGCCGGTGCCCCTGGGCAGCGGCTCCAGCTCCAGCCACACATGCCCGAACTGGCCGTGTCCGCCGCTCTGCTTTTTGTGGCGATACTCAACGCGCGTCCGCCCGCTGATGGTTTCCTTGTAGGCGACCTTGGGGATTTGCAGCGCCATTTCCGCGCCGAACTTGTTCTTCATCTTTTCTACGGCGATGTCCACATGGGTATCGCCCAAGCCGCCCAGCAGCACTTCCAGCGTGTCCGGCTGGCGGGTGACCGTGAGGCTGGGGTCTTCCTCTACGATGCGCGAGAGCGAACTGGTCATCTTGTCCACGTCCGCCTGCGTCTTGGGGAAAACCGCCATGTGATACACAGAGCCGGGGAACTCTATGCCCTCCAGCGTCAGCCGGTTGTCGCGCGCGCAGAGGGTATGGCCGGTGAGCGCGGAGTTGAGCTTGGGGGTAGCGCCGATGTCGCCGCAGGCGAGGTCTGGCGCGGCGGTCTGCTCTTTGCCGCGCACAACGAAAACCTGCCCGATGCGCTCGGCTTGGGCGGTATTCGCGTTCCAGAGCTGGCCGTCGCTCTTGAATGTGCCGCTGTACACGCGGAAGTACGACAGCTTGCCCACGAATGGGTCGGCGGCGGTCTTGAATATGAGCGCGGCTAGGGGGCCGTCGCTGTCGGCGTCCAGGGATACCTCGTCGCCGCTGTCGGGATTGGCGGCGCTGACCGCGCCGGCGTCCGCGGGGGACGGCAGGAAGTCCACGATGGCGTCCAGTATTTCGGTCGCGCCAATCTGCGCGGTGGACGCGCCCGCAAGCACGGGGATGATTAGCCCGTCCGCGATGCCTTGCTTTAGCCCGCCGATGAGTTCGGCTTGCGTGAGCTCTTCGCCCTCAAGGTATTTGGTGGCGAGGTCGTCGTCCGCCTCTGCGACCGCCTCTATGAGGCGCTCGCGGGCTAGTTCGGCCTCGTCGGCTAGGTCGGCGGGGATGTCGGCGTTGGGATCCAGCAGGTTGACTACGCCTGAGAAGTTCGCCTCAGCGCCGATTGGCAATTGAACCGCCACGCATTCGCGGCCGAACCGCTCCGAGAGCGCGTCCGCCGTGCGCTCGAAGTTGGCGTTTTCGCGATCCATCTTGCTGATGTAGATGACGCGCGGCAGGCTGCGGTCGTCGGCGAGATCCCACATCTGCGCCGTGCCGACCTCGATCCCCGCCGCGCCGGACACCACCATGATGGCGGCGTCCGCCACTCGGATGCCCGAAATCACCTCGCCGCGAAAGTCGGCGTAGCCGGGCGTGTCGATGATGTTGATCTTGTGGTCGCGCCAGGGGCATGCGAGCAATGCCGCCTGCGCGCTGGACTGGCGGCGCGTTTCCACCGGCTCGAAGTCGGACGCGGTAGTGCCGTCCTCCACTCTGCCAAAGCGCGTGGTGTGGCCCGCGCTGTGCAGCATCGCCTCTGCGAGTATAGTCTTGCCGGCTCCCCCGTGCGATAGCAGAACCACATTACGCAGTTTGTCGGTTGTAAAAGCGGGCATTTGGTTTCCTCCTCCACAGATTTGATGCCGCCTAATTTTAGACAATGAAAGTCAAACGCGCAAGCGTGGGCGGCCGAAACGCCGCCCGTTGCGTATAGCGCATAGCCGCTGACGCGCCCGGCTTGCTATAATTCCCCGCGTGATGACGCCAATGCTATCCCAATTCCCGCTTAGCCGCCTAGCCGCGTTGCGGCGCGCGCCGTTTTGGGCGTGGGCGCTTGCGGCGTGCGCGGCGTTGGCGGTTGTGGGCGTTGGCGTGGTGGACGATTATGGCATAGGCATAGATGTGTCTGCCCAGCGCCAAATCGCCGGCGCCAATGCCGACTATATCTCCACCGGCGATACCGGCGGGTTGTACGAATACGATTTTCGCTACTACGGCGTCGCCTTTGAGATGCCCTTGCTGCTGGCTGAGCGCGCGCTTGGGCTGGAGGACAGCCGCCACATCTTTTTGATGCGCCACTCGCTCACGCACCTGCTCTTTATCGCGGGCGGCTTTGCGTGCGGGATGCTCGCCTATCGGATGCTGGGCAGCGGATGGGTGGCGATGCTGGCGATGCTGATGTTTCTGCTGCATCCGCGCTTGTATGCCCACTCGTTTTTTAATAGCAAGGACATCCCTTTCGCGGCGATGCTGGTCGTGGCGCTGTATCTGGCGCATCGCGCTTTTCGCAGGGATACCGTCGGCGCGTTCCTGCTGTGCGGCGTGGGCGTGGGTTTGGCGATAAGCCTGCGTCCTTTCGGGCTGATGCTGTTGCCGATGATGCTGGCTATGCGCGGGCTGGATCTGGATCTGTGGCGGGCGGGCAAGGCGGAGCGCAAGCGTATCCTAGCGTCAGCGGGTATATTCGCGGCGGCGGCATTGGCAACGACTTACGTCGTTCACCCGTACTATTGGGAGAACCCGCTGCGTCTCATTGAGAGCGTTAGCGCGCTGGCGCAGCATCCCACTATTGTAGAGAACCTGTTTATGGGCGAGATATACAGGTCTGACGCCGTACCGTGGCAGTTCATCCCGGTGTGGTTTGCCATAACCGCGCCGCCGCTGGCGCTGGCGCTGGGGGCTTTGGGAGCGGCGGCGGTGTGCTGGCAGGGCATAGCGCGCCCTATTGCCGCGCTGCGCGACAGCGAGATTCGCTTTGGCGTTATGCTGCTGGGCTGCGTTGTGTTGCCGGTGGCGGTGGTTATCGCGCTGCAATCCAACATCTATAACGACTGGCGGCAGATGTATTTTCTGTGGGGGCCGTTCTGCTTGCTGGCGGCGTTTGGGCTGCATACGATTGCGAACAGCGATGCAGGGCAAGGCGTTTGGAAATTTGGCGCGCGGCTGCCCGGATGGGTTCGCGGCGGCGGCTGGCGTATGGCGCGGCGGGCGCTGGCGTATGGCGCGGCGGGCTTTGGGGTGATAACCACGCTTGCCGCTATGGTTGCGCTGCATCCCTATGAGTATGTCTATTTCAATGGGCTGGCAGATACCAAGACGCCCGGCGCGCTTGCCGAGCGGTATGATATGGACTACTGGTGGGTGGCGCGGCGGCAAGCGGTGGAATACCTGCTCGCGCGCTATCCGAATGACGACTTGCGCGTCTATCTGTCAAGCGTCAATCCCAACACGCTAATCCTGCCTAAAAATGATAGAGAGCGCATCGTGTTCTCCCCATCGCATGAGGCGGACTTTTATGTCAGCTTGCCTCCGAATAGGTGGAATGTGATGGGGGGGCCGGCGCTCCACAGCATACGGGCGTATGGCAGCGCCATATCGGTCATCTACGCGCCGAACAGCGCCGAATACCGCAATGAGCGCCGCGCCGCGTACAATGACGCCGAAACAAACGGGACGCTGCTGATGAGCGCGGAGTTTGATGTCTATGCTCACAATGGCGCATTGCATTACCTCAACGCGAATTGCGAGCCGCCGATTGCAAACGCCATTGACTTGCGTTTCTTTCTGCACATCATCCCCGCCGACCTTGCCGATCTGCCCGCCGCCAGCCGCGAGTCGGGTTTCGAGAACCGGGACTTTCGGATTAGAAACATGAGATTCGCATTCTTCGATGGCAAGTGCGTCATTGAACGATCCTTGCCCGATTACCCCATCGCCCTCGTCAGAACCGGCCAGAAAGCGACGGCGGGCGGCGGCAATAAATGGCGGGCGGATATTGATTTGGCCGCCCGCGCCGCGGCGCAAGGCGTGTACGATAGCATAGCCGCCGGCGATTACGGCAAGCCCGCCGCGCAATCCCACTTCGATCTGTATCTGCGCGATAACGCCTTGACATACATCAAAAAAACCCATTGCGCTGAGGGCGATACGGACGCGCGTTTCCTCCTGCATATCATCCCCGCGGATCCCGCCGATCTGCCCGCCGACGCACGCGAGCGCGGTTTTGCCAACCTTGACTTCAAATTCGCCGACCACGGCGCGCGCGTAGGCGATATGTGCTTGGTTACGCGCGAGTTGCCCGATTACGCGATACACCGCATCCGCGCCGGGCAGTTTGTCAGCGGCGAGGGCGCTGTTTGGCGCGTGGAGTTCGCGGCGGGGCGGTAGCGCTTGACGGGCGCGGCGCAGGTTGCGCCCAAGCGGGGATGCGAGTAGAGTTACGGGTAGGCGTTGCATCTAAACGCGCATACAGGCAGGCGCACGGGCGCAAGGCGGGATTGGCGTTTTCGCGGCGGGCAATCGGGAATAACGGGGAGTTGGCTTATGATTGGGTTCATTGGCGGGACGGGGCCTGAGGGCAGGGGGCTTGCGCTCAGGTTCGCGCTGGCGGGGGAGAGCGTGCTGATAGGCTCGCGCAGCGCGGATAGGGCGCGGGATGCGGCGGATAGCGTGCGGGAATTAGCGCCGGATGTGTCGGTTGAGGGGGCGCTGAATCCGGAGGTGGCAACGCGCTCGGATATAGTGGTGGTAGCGGTGCCTTACGCCGCGCAAAAGCCCACGCTGGCGGCGCTGGCGGATGAGCTGAGGGGCAAGCTAATCGTGAATGTGGTTGTGCCGCTGGCGTTCAGCAAGGGCGTGGCGAGCGCCATTCGCGTGGATGAGGGCTCGGCGGCGCTGGAGGCGCAGGCGCTGCTGCCGGACGCCACCCACATTGCCGCCTTTCACAATGTCAGCGCGCCTGAGCTGCTCAAGCCGGACAAGCGCCTTGAAACGGACATTGTTGTGTGCGGCGATGACGCAGACGCCAAGCGCGCCGTGATGCGCCTGGCTGAGACTATCGCGGGAGCGCGAGCGGTGGACGGAGGCGGCTTGGCGAATGCGCGCTATGTGGAAGACCTGACGGCGCTGCTGCTTAATATCAATCGCGCTTACAAAGCCCATTCTATGATTAAGATAGTCGGCATCTAGCGCCGCCGAAACGCCGCCGTTGCGGGTAGCGCCGCGCTATCGCTACGCTATCCCAATCCCAAATAGCCCAATCCCATATCATATAGGGAGTTACGCCGCATGCAACTCAGGACGCTGGGCGCGCACAACGCGGAGAGCCGCCATACGCGAATGGAAAGCCATCTGATAGACGGCGCGCTCGCGCTTGACGCGGGGTCGCTGACGCGCGCGCTCACGCCGCGAGAGCAGCGCGGCATACGCGCGATTATCCTGTCCCACCGCCACTACGACCACATCAAAGATGTTCCCACGCTGGGCATAGCCATTCGCGGGCAGGGCGATCCGGTGGACATATACGGCATCCCCGATACGCTTGACGCGCTGAAAGATACGCTGCTGAGCGGCAGGCTGTTTCCCGATTTCACGCAATCCCCAAGCGCCGACTTGCCTACGTTTCGGCTGCATCCCGTAGAGTTCTATCGCCCGTTTAGCGTACTCGGCTACACGGCGACGGCGCTGCCCGTGCCGCACGCGGTACCGGCGGCGGGCTTTATGCTGCAATCAGACGACGTGAGCTTGTTCTATACCGGCGATACGGGCAGAGGGCTGAGCGCGGCTTGGGATCATATCAACCCCGACGTCCTGCTCACTGAGGTCACATTCGGCAACGCGAATGAGGCGGCGGCGAGGACTACCGGCCATCTCACGCCCGATCTGCTGATGAGAGTCTTGGATGATTTTCGCAAACTGCATGGGCGGCTGCCCAAGGTTCTGGTTTCGCACATCAACCCGCCTTGGGAAGAGGCCGTGCGCGCCGAACTCGCCGAAATCATGAGCGCGACCGGGCAGCGGTTCATCATCACTGAGGCGGATGGGCGCTATGACATCAGCGGCCTGGCGGCGGACGGCGGCTAAGCGCGGCTAACATCAGGGCAAGCGGCATACGGCAAGGCAAACGGGCATATAGACTGCGGCGGCGTATCGGCATATAGCGAAAGAGCAGGCGGGATAGTTATGGCAAGAAGAGCGGCATTTGTGTATGACGACAGGCTTTCGCGGCATATGCTGAGCGAAACCCATCCGATGAAACCCGTGCGCCTGCGCTACGCATACGACCTGCTGCGGGCATACGGGGCGCTTGACGCGCCCAATGTGGCGCTGCTGGCGCCTCAGCCCGCCGAGCGCGCCGACTTGCTGGCGTATCACGCGCCCGAATACGCCGACGCCGTGATGCGGCTGGGCGCGGGCGACGCATCCATTAACCAAGCCAGGTTCAACTTCGGCCCCGGCGACAATCCCGCGTATGAGGGGATGTACGACGCCGCGGCGCTCTCAACCGGCGCAACGCTTACCGCAGTGCAGGCGCTGTTGGACGACGAGGCGGATGTGGCGTTCAGCATATCCGGCGGCTTGCATCATGCCATGCCGGCGTATGCCTACGGGTTCTGCGTGTTCAACGACCCGGTGATTGGCATCAAGCGCATGCTTGACGCGGGGATGCGCGTGGCGTATGTGGATATAGACTGCCATCACGGGGATGGCGTTCAGCACGCTTTCTACGACACCGACGCCGTGATGACCGTGTCTATGCACGAATCGGGCGCGTTTCTGTTTCCGGGAACGGGCTATGTTCAAGAGACGGGCGCGGGCAGAGGCAGGGGCTATTCGGTGAACCTGCCGCTGTATCCATACACATCCGACGAGGTGTATCTGTGGGCGCTGCGCGAGGCGGTGATGCCGCTGCTGGAGCGCTTTCGGCCGGACGCGCTCGTAACGCAGTTGGGGATAGACAGCCACTACCGCGACCCAATCACGCATTTGGCGCTGACGGCGCAGGGACACGCGGCGGCGGTGGCGGAGCTGGCGCGGCTGGGCGCTCCCAAGTGGCTGGCGCTCGGCGGCGGCGGCTACGACCCGCAAGCGGTGGCGCGCGCGTGGACGCTGGACTTCGCGCTGATGTCCGAGCAGACGCTGCCCGACGAGATCCCCCAGGCATACGCCGCCCAGCACGGCATAACCACGCTGCGAGACGCCTATGAACTGCCCATACCCGAACAGACCTTGCAAGACACGCGCGCATTCGCGGAGGCGAGCGCTCAGGCTATCCAACGGCTGCTATTCCCCGCGCATGGGCTAAGCGGGTAGCCGCCGCCTTGTCAACATCCGCCGCCAAACCCGCTATCGCGCTTGCCTATTTGCCCAGAACATCCCGCAGCGCATCCTCGACCGATTCCCAGCGAAACTCGAATCCGCTTTCGGTCAGGCGCTTGGGTTGCAGCCGCGCCGAACCCAGCATAAAGTCCGTCATTTCGCCCAGCGCGATACGCAGCGCGAATTCGGGAACGGCGAATATCGCGGGCTTGCCGAGAATTTGCGCCAGCGCCCGCGTGAACTCCGCGTTGGTTACGGGGTTTGGCGCGGATAAGTTCACGGGGCCGCGCAGCGCAGGCGTTTGGATGGCGTGAATGAATCCGCCGACCACGTCGTCTATGTGAACCCAGCTCATATATTGCCGCCCGCCGCCAAACTTGCCGCCAAGCCCAAGCTTGAACGGCGGCAGCATGCGCTTGGGCATATCGCCCGCCGCGCTCAATACGACGCCGATGCGCGGGTTGACTACGCGGACGCCGGCGTCAGTTGCCGCGCTTGTAGCCGCCTCCCACTCGGCGGTGGTTCGCGCCAGGAAGTCGTCGCCTTGCGCGCTGTCCTCAGTCAGGGTCTCGTCGGCGCGGCTGCCGTAGTAGCCGAGCGCGGAGGCGCACACGAACACGGCGGGCGGCGCGTCCAAGCCCGCCAGGGTTTCGCTGAGCAGCCTTGCGCTGTTCACGCGGCTGTCGCGTATCGCCGCCTTGCGCGCGGCGTTCCAGCGCTTGCCCGCGATGCTGACGCCGCCCAGATGAACGACCGCATCCGCGCCCGCGATTGCGCCGCCGTCAAGTTCGCCCGCGTCCGGATCCCAGCGCGCCTCGTCGTCGCCCGCCGGCGCGCGCCGCACAAGGCGCGTCACGTCGTCGCCCTCATCGCGCAGCCGCCGCGCAAGCGCCCCGCCTATCAGCCCGGACGATCCCGCGATTACGATTTTCATTTGGCGTCCTTTCCCGCAACCGCGCGGCGCAACCGCTTTGCGCGCGCCCGTCAAACTTTACAGCCAACCGCCGTTGCGTCTATAATCAATCGTTGTGTATGGGCGCTTTGCCCGCGTATCAATTGTAACCGACTTGCGCGCGACTGAGGGTTTTCGTTGGCAATCCGAGATATTTTGCAGCTGCCGCATCCCGCGCTGAGGCAGCGGGCGCGAAAAGTGCGCTCCATAGACAAGTCAGTCCTGACGCTCGCCTACGATATGGTGGACACTATGCGAAAGGCGGAGGGCGTGGGGCTTGCCGCCAACCAGGTCGGCGAGCTGCTGCGCGTTATCGTCATACAGATCCCCGACGAAGACGATGAGGCGCGCATCTACATCAACCCTGAGATTACCCAGCGGGACGGCGAGCGCCGCGTAGAAGAGGGCTGCCTCAGCATAGCGGGCTACAAAGCCACGGTTACCCGCTCAGTATGGGTAAAGTTTCGCGCGCTAAATCACGAGGCAAAGACGGTCAAGCTTAAAGCCGACGATATGCTGGCGCAGGCGCTGGAGCATGAGGTTGACCACCTGAACGGCATCTTGTACATAGACCATATGGAGGCGCACGAAAAGCTTGTCAAGGTAGAGCCGGGGGAGCCTAATGCAAAGGACGACGGCGAGGAAGACGCAACGCCATCCGCCGACGTCCCCGCAACGCCGGCCGCCGATCTCTGGATTCCCGACGACGCCGAAGACGCGCGAAACACGCTCGCCTCGCTCAAAATCAGATAATCCTGTGAACCGCCGCGCAACCGCGCCCGCCCGCTTTGCGCCTATCCCCTAGCGAATATCCCCCGCTCTGCAACTATGAACAACACTGCCACTGCCATTAAGCCGCTAACGCTTGACTTGCCCGCCATCGCGCCCGCATCTGCGCCCGCGCCATCCCTGACTGAGCGCATCGCCGCGTTCTTTCACGCGCGCGGCGTAGCGGCGTATCTTGTGGGCGGTAGCGTGCGCGATGCGCTGCTCGGCAGGCAATCCGCCGATATGGACATTGCGGCGCAAGCGGACGTAGCGTCAATAGGGCAAGCGCTTGCGGACGCAATCGGCGGACGCTACCTGCGCCTGCATCAGGACTGGCAGATAGCGCGCATAATCCTGCCGCCGGGCAGCAATCCGGCGCACATAGACTTGACGGCGATTGACGGCGATATTGAGCGCGATCTGCGCCGCCGCGATTTCACAATCAACGCTATGGCGCTGCCTCTGCAAGACGCCACGTATGCCGATTGGGATGATTGCTTGATTGACCCCTGCGGCGGCCTGCGCGATTTGCATAGCGGCATTGTGCGTATGACCACATCTGCCGCGCTGAGGGAAGATCCCCTGCGTATGCTACGCGGCGCTAGGCTGGCGGCTCAGCTAGGCTTTGCGCTGGACGACGACACCGCCGCCGCCATTCGCCGCGACGCCGCGCGCCTAACCCATGCCGCGCCTGAGCGCGCCCGCGACGAGTTTATGAAAATCCTGCAAGCCCCAAATACGCGCAAGGCGCTGCGCCTGCTGGACGATTTGGGCTTGCTCTGCGCCCTTATGCCCGAACTCGCCGAATCAAAGGGCGTGGCGCAGCCCAAAGAACACTACTACGATGTGTTCAATCATCTGATAGAGAGCGTGGGCTGGGTTGACGCAATGTTCGGCGGCGATATACACGACGACAGCCGCGCTGATATAGACGACGACAACCACGACGTCCTTGGCATAAGCGCCACGGACGTCCTAAGCCAAGTTCCCCTGATTGACGGCATCCGCGAATACTTTGGCGGCGCGGTTTCGGATGGCTATGACCGGCTGACATTCTTGAAACTGACCGCGCTGCTGCACGATGTCGCCAAGCCCGCCACTAAGACGATAGAGGCGTCCGGGCGCATCCGCTTTATCGGGCATCACATTGAGGGCGAGCGGGCCGCGCGCGAAACGCTGACGCGGCTGCGGTTCGCCAACGGCGGCGTGGAGCATGTGGCGCGGATGGTGCGCCATCACCTGCGCCCAACGCAGATGGCGCAAAAGGGCGATTTGCCCACCACGCGCGCGCTGTACAGATACTACCGCGACGCCGGCGATACCGCCGTGGACACGCTCTATCTCAACATAGCCGACTACCTCGCCGCGCGAGGGCCGGAGCTTGAACAAGGCGATTGGGCAAGCCACTGCGAACTGATCCGGCGCATCCTTGAAGAGGGCGGGCGGCAAAAGTCCCCCGAAACCCTTTCAAGATTGGTCAACGGTTACGATATAATGAAAGAGTTTTCGCTCGCCCCGGGGCCCGCCATCGGCAAACTGCTGGCTATGGCGCAGGAGGCGCAGGCTTGCGGGGACGTTACTACAAGATCTCAGGCGCTGGCGCTGGTTGAGCGCAGCCTTGAGCGTGGAGGCGACGGTGCGTAGAAATTGGAGAGCGCTGACACTGATTGCGCTGCTTATCGTGGCGTCAGGGCTGCTGCTGGGATTCCGGACAATCAATCTGGGAGGATTCCAGCGCGGCGGCGATACACTGCTGGGACTAAGCCTAGGGCTTGACCTGCAGGGCGGCAGCCACCTGGTCTATCAGGCGGAAAGCATCGCCGACGACGGCGACGCCGAGCCGCGCCCGCCCAGCGACCAAGAGATGCTCGCCCTCCAGCGCATAATAGAGCGGCGCGTCAACTCGTCCGGGCTGGGCGAGCCCATCATACAGATTCTTGGCGACGACCGGCTGCTCATTCAGCTCCCCGGCGTCCGCGACAGCGGCAGGGCGAAGAGCATCATCGGCGAAACCGCGCGCCTGGAATTCAAGCATCGCAAACTAAACGTGGCGCGCAATCTCACCACTGAGGGCGTGGTAGCCCCCGCCGACATCGTCAGCGTAAGCGCCGAGCCGCTCCCCGACGAGCTCAACCCCGACGCCGCGCCCGACGAGCCGCAAACCGCCGCTACCCCGGCGACCGAGAGCGCATCCCAAACGCCTGAGGCCGAGAGCGCCGCGCAAACCCCTGAGGCCGAGTCCGCGGAGGCTGCCCCGCAGCCCGATACTGAGACTGAGGACGCCGCCCCTACGCCCGTGATTATCATAGAGTTCACGCCGCAGGGCGCTGAGAAGTTCGACGAGGTGATAGCGCGGCTAAACCAATCCCTTGAGGATGCCGTAGCCACGGGCGGCGTTCCCAGCGCGCTCAACATCACCATAAACGGCAACGAACCGCTTGTGCTGGACGCCGTTCCCTCGCTGTTCATATCGCGGCTGCCCGACACAAACCGCTATGTGTTCCCATATCCGCAGCCGCAAGCCGCGCAAGCCGCCGGCGAGGGACTGCACGACCTGGCGCGCGCCCAAAGCATCGTGGGCGACGCCGCAACCGCCGATTTCATTGAGCAGCAGGGCCAAGTTGACGAGGATTTCGGGCTTGGCGGCGATAACCTGGACAGGGCGTATGCCAGCCTGCATGCCACATCCGGCCAGCCCATCATCAACCTGGAGTTTGACGGCACGGGAACGCGGCTGTTCGGCGAAAAAACGACCGAAATCGCGGGCAGCCCCACCGACTCCATCGCGGTGTTCCTGGACGGCGCTGAGCTCATAGCGCCGGTTGTGCGCCAGCCAATCACCACCGGCACAGCCATCATAGAGGGCGGGTTCACCCTGGATCGCGCCAACGACATATCGCTGCAGCTTGAGGGCGGGCGGCTGCCCATCCCGATTACGCTGATACAGGAGCGCGGCGTGGACGCCATACTCGGCGCGGATTCGCTCGCCAAGAGCGTGGTTGCGGGAATGGTCGGCTTGGCGCTGGTATTCCTGTTCATGACGCTGTACTACCGCGTTCCCGGGCTTGTGGCGTCGGTGGCGCTGCTGCTGTACGCGACTATGGTTCTAGCCATATTCAAGCTGCTGCCGGTTACGCTGACGCTTTCGGGCGTAGCGGCTACCATACTCTCGGTGGGCATGGCGGTGGACGCCAATGTGCTGATATTTGAGCGCATGAAAGACGAACTCCGCAACGGGCGCACATTGATAAGCGCCATCAACATCGGGTTCAACCGCGCGTGGCCCGCCATACGGGACAGCAACGTATCCACCCTGATAACCTGCGGCATCCTGTTCTACTTCTCCAACCAATTGGGGACAACCATAGTGCAGGGCTTTGCGGTTACGCTGGCTATCGGCGTGATGGTCAGCATGTTCTCCGCAATCGTGATAAGCAGAACGATACTGCGCGTAATCGCATCCACGCGGCTTTCGCGGCATCTGGGCGCTTTCGTCCCCACGGGCGCCGCCGATATGCCCCAGCAAGCCGTCTCGCCAGCCATTCAGAGGAGCTAATAAGTTGGACTTCGTAGGCAAAAGAAACTGGTTCTTTTTGGTCTCGCTCCTGGTAATTCTGCCGGGCGTGGCGTTCCTGGGGCTAAACCCCGGCTTGAAGACGGGCATCGACTTCACGGGCGGCTCGTCCATGACGCTGGGATTCGCCGGCGCGGTCACGCAGCAGGCTATCAGGGATGAGCTGGCGGCGATGGGCGAGGTGGACGCAACCGTGCAGAACCTCGGCGACAACTCATACTTCGTCCGCACGCGCGAACTGAATGAGGCGGAAAAGGACGCGCTGGTAGAGCGAATGGAGGCGAACCTGTCCCCCGGCGGCGTGGACTTGCTGTCGTTTGACCTGGTATCCCCCGTAGTGGCGCGCGATACCGTGCTAAACGGCATCTACGCGGTAATCGCCGCCGCCGTGGGCATATTCCTGTACTTGTGGTGGGCGTTTCGCAATGTCCCCAAGCCGTTCCGCTACGGCGCGGCGGCTATCGTGGCGCTGCTGCACGACCTGCTCATCGTAGTCGGCATATTCGCCGCGCTGGGCTACCTGCTGGACGTCGAGATAAACACGATGTTCCTGATAGCCACGCTCACGGTCATAGGCTACAGCGTCAACGATACCATCGTGGTCTTTGACCGGCTGCGCGAAAACGTAGTCAACTACTCCGGCCGCAGCTTTACGCAGAATGTCAACATCAGCATATCCGAAACAATGGGGCGCTCGCTAAACACAAGCATAACGCTGATGTTCACTTTGCTGGCGCTCATCCTGTTCGGGGGGCCTACGATACGCTCATTCCTGCTTGTGCTGCTCATAGGCGTGGTAGCGGGGACATACAGCTCAATAGCGGTGGCGAGCCAAGTGCTTGTGGCGTGGGAAACGGGCGCGTTTGGGCGGCTAAACCCGTTTCGGCGCTCGCAGACGGCGGGCGCGGCGGGATAGCGATAGCGCGGCGGATGCGCCAGGACGTTGCGCTAAGGCGGCGTTAGGATTGCGCTACTCCGGCGGCGCAAGCGCGATGCGCCCGAAAGGCTGCGCCGCCCGCATCGCCGCAAGCGCGTCGGCGATTTCCCCGAACTCGTACACGCGCGATACGACCGGCCGCATCTCGCCGCGCTCGACCATCCCGATAGCCGCGCGTATGTGGCGGACGGACGCGCCGGTGGCGCCAATCACGCTGGCGTCCCGGAACAGCAACTCGGCGAGATTGAACCGCGCGGGCTTGCCGGCGATTTCCCCCAGCGCGACCATCCTGCCGTACTGCCCCAGGCTTGCGAGGCAAGACCTGAACAGCGCCGAACCCACCGGATTGAGCGCCACATCCGCGCCCTCGTCGTCGGTCAGCGCCATAACCAGTTCTGAGAAGTCCAAATCGCCGCCGTACAGCGCCTCTATGGGCGCGTCAGGGCCGCCGAGCGCCTCCAACCCCGCTATCTTATGCTCCGAGCCGGTGATAGCCAGCGCGCGCGCGCCGAGTGCCGCCGCAACCTGCGCCAGGTGAACGCCAAGCCCGCCGCCCGCGCCCGCTACCACCGCCGTCTCGCCGGGCAGCAATCGCGCGGCGTCCTGGGCGGCGCTGAGCGCTACTCCCATTGGGCAGGCGATGGCGCAGGCTTGTCGCAAGTCTAGCGAATCCGGTATGGGAATGACGCTGCGCTGCGGCAGGCGCGCGAACTGCGCGAACCCGCCGTCAAGCGCGTGGCCTATGCCCCGGCCTTGGCGGCAGCGGTAGTCTTGCCCGCGCGCGCAGCGGTCGCATTCGCCGCAGAACGCGGTGAGCGCCGCCACAACCCTATCGCCCACGCTTACCGCGTTCACGCCCGCGCCCACATCCGCTACCACGCCTGAGATTTCGTGTCCCAGCACGACGTCCGGCTTGACGCCGCGCCGCAGAACGCCGTCCGCAACGGCGAGGTCGTGGTAGCATATGCCGCACGCGGCTACGCGCACAAGAACATTGCGCTCGCCTAGTTTCGGCACGGGAATATCGCGCTCTTGCAGAACGGGCGCATCCCCCCCGCTATTAGGCGCGCTAACTACAAGCGCTTTCATATCGCGCCCCTTATCGCCGCCGCGCGCATTAGGTCGCCGCGCGGGCCGCGCATGCCGCATTCGCCCTAAGACGCTCGGCTTGTTAGCTCAGACTCCGCCGCCCTCTCAGCCGCTATTCGCTCTACCACGGCGCTTATCGTTTCGGATGTGGGCCTATCCCTGTCAACCGCCTCAGGCGTTTCTTGGGCGAAAGGCGTGAGGCTGAGCAGCCGGTATATCTCCGCCGCGCCCTCGTGGAACGACGGCGGGATGCCCAGATGCCCGAATGTGGCGGAGATTTCGTTCATCTCGCCGATCCAGCGGTGCGCGTTGGGCGGCAGCCGCGATATGCCGCCGTCCATCTGCTTGAGCGCGTTGGGCTGGCTATGCTCGAATTCGGCGCGCAGTTCATCCGACAAGTTCATAGACGCCGCCGCCGCCAGCAGCGCTATCTGCAGCGTGGCAGTGCCCTTAGTCAGCGCCGCGTAGCACATCTTGATGCCCGAACCCCTGCCGATCTCGTCGCCGATATGCTTTACGCTGATGCCCATGCCGTCCAGTTCGGCGACTATGCCCGCGTGTTCGCCCGAAACGTAGATGCGCGGGGTATCGCCGCGCAGGGGCGAGCCGCCGATGATGCCGCCGTCAACATAGCGCCCGCCCGCCTCGGTGATGACGCGCTCTATCCTGCGCGTGGTCTGCGGCGATATGGCGTTGCACTCCGCGAACACCGGGCGCTGCCCCGTCTCGCGCATCGCCGCCGCCACCCTGTCCGCCAAGCCGCTCGCTTGCTCCGGCACCAGGATGGACAGGATGACGTCCGCTTGCGAAACCAGCAAGTTCATTGACGGCACATCGCGTATCCTTGCCTTGCCCGCCAATTCCCTTGTGCGGTCGCTGCGCCCCCTGAGGCAGGTAATCACATCAATTTCGTGCTGTCCCAGCGCGTAGCCCACGCCCGAACCCATATCGCCGGGGCTGAGTATTGCGACTGTGTGTACTGACATACGGGAAACTCCTTGCCGCGCCTTAGGCTTGCTTATGTTGCCAGGACTTAATTGTCTTGCGTTTAAGCCAAGCGGCGCATATTGTATTCTTATGCAACAGAATATCAGAATTCGGCTAGGTTGTGCGATAAAACTAACCGCATTTTGACGCCGCCGCCAAAATCGCGGCGAAATTGTCTGTTGCAAGGCGCGGCGGCGGCTTATAATTCTAGTTGGCGTTGCGCGGGCATATTGACGCAGCAGCCGCGCCGCAAGTCCCGCGCGATTGGCGCAAGACGTAGCAAGGCGCAACGCAAAACCGCGCGCGATTAACGCAAGACGCGGCGCGAATATGCGAATATCAAGATGGCAAGACAGGAGGGGCGCATGCACTTGGGAGCGCACGTATCCGCGGCGGGCGGCATAGACAAGGCGGTCGATCGCGCGGTGGGCATCGGCGCCGAAACGATACAGGTATTCGCGTCATCGCCGCGCGGCTGGGCGTTCAAGCCCATTCCCGACGAGCGCGCCCAAGCGTTCCGCGAAAAAGCCGCCGCCGCGGGCATTGCGTCCACTTTCCTGCACGGCTCATACCTAGTCAATATCGGCGGCAAGCCCGACCACCTGGTCAAGTCGGTGGATTCGCTCACCAACCATATGAACGCCGCCGCGCAGATTGGCGCTGAGGGCGTCATATTTCACTCAGGCAGCCACAAGGGCGTGGGCTTTGACGCGGTGTTCGAGCGCGCGGTCGGCGCTATCAAGCAAGTGCTGGACAACACCGACGAGGGCGTTGCGCTCATCATAGAGAACTGCGCGGGAATGGGCGCGCAAATCGGCGCGTCTTTCGCGGAGCTGGGCAGGCTTGTCCACGCGGCGGACTCCCCGCGCGTGAAGATCTGCCTTGACACCGAACACGCCTTTGCCGCGGGGTATAATATCGCCGACCCGCAGGGCATCCAAGACGCTATGGCGGAGTTTGACGCGGAAATCGGCTTGGACAGGCTGCTGGTTGTTCACGCCAACGACGCCAAGGTGGAATTCGGCTCCGGCGTGGATCGCCACGAAAACATCGGCGAGGGCTACATCGGCATTGCCGGCTTTGAGACGATTATGGCGCATCCCGCTTTCGCCCACACGCCGTTCCTGCTGGAAGTCCCCGGCGCGAACAGAAAGGGCCCCGACAAGCCTAACCTAGACCGGCTCAAAGACATACGCGCAAAGTTTGACCTGAACGCGCATATATCAAACGGCTCATAGGCGCAAGTTCGCGCGTCCAACATATCTACCGGGCGCGCCGCCCATACATATCGCAATAATTCCCCAACGGATTCCGCAAATGCCGCACACATCCAATCACGCCGCCGTTGCGCGGGAGCGCGGGCAATCGTGTCAGTAGAACTAATCAGCATCACCTACGGCGTCCTCGCCGCCATCGGCTGGGGCTTGCCCGACCTGTTTATGGCGGCCGCCTCCAAGCGGCTTGGCGTTATGCGCTCGGCCACCGGCGTGCATATCGCCTCCATACTGGTCGCCACCGCGTATATGTTTATGTCCGCGCCGCTGCACTTTGAGATGGTCACGCCAATCCACTGGGCGGCGCTCGCGGGAATGGCTGTGCTTGCCGTGCTGATGTACATCGCGTTCTATCGCGCGCTGCAGCTAGGGCCGGTCTCCGCAGTGGCGCCGATAGCGTCCACGCATCCCGTAGTAGTCATACTCTTGGCGGTGACCTTCGCGGGCGAAACGCTAAACATGATGCAGATAGTCGGCATAACCGCCGCGATAGGCGGCGCGGCGCTGACGGCGTTCAGCCCTGAGGACAGGCTAACCGACACCGGCAAGATAGTCGGCTTGGGCGTGGTATTCGCGGGCGCTACGATACTCTGCGTGGGCTTGTGGCAGTACAGCCTAGGCATAATGTCCCGCGAAATCGGCTGGTTTCTGCCCGTGTATGTCAGCCGCCTTATGTCCTTGGGAATGTTCATCCCCATGACCGTGGCGGTAAAGCAGTTCAACCTCAACCGCGTAACCCTGCCCCTCGCCGCAGGCGTCCTGTTAGCCGGGCTGGTGGAAATAGGCGGGCTGTTCGCTTTCGCAAGGGGCAGCGAGGAGGGCATCATATCGCTGGTAACCACCGCCGCCAGCATTTACCTGATTATCCCCATAGTGGGCGGCGTGGTGATATTCAGAGAGCATCTCGCCATAAACCAATGGGTGGGCGTGGGCATAACCCTAGTCGGCATAATCACGCTCGCGCTTGCGCCGGGCAGCTGGCCGGGGACGCCGGGCAGCGGCGGATGAAGTCGGCATACGCGGGCATAAGGCAAGCGCGGCGGCAATTCTAGCAGCGCAACCAAACATTAGCCAACCAAAGCAACGCCAATCAAACATTAGCCAAGCCAAACATAGCGAAAACTTAGCAAAGAGGAGCGCTGAATGGGACTCGAAAACAAGGTGTGCATCATAACGGGCGGCGGCAGCGGGATAGGGCGCAGCGCGGCGCTGATGATGGCGCGCGCCGGCGCAAGCGTGGCGCTGGTCGGCAGAACCGTGTCTAAGGTAGAGGCCGTGCGCGACGAGATAGCGGCGGCGGGCGGCAACGCGATGGCTATCGGGCTCGACGTCGCCGACTACGACGGCGTGATGCGAATGGCGGACGACGTCCTCGCAAAATACGGGCGCATCGACGTGCTTGTCAACAACGCGGGCCACAGCTCGCATCACCGGCGGCTGCTCACCACAACGCCCGCCGAACTCCGCGCCGTTATGGACTCCAATGTGGCGGGATCCGTGTACTGCGCGCAAGCCGTCGTGCCGCATATGATTGAGCGCAAAGAGGGAACGATAATCAATGTGTCGTCTATGGCGGGCGTAAGCGCCAGCCTGCTGGCGGGAATGGCGTACAGCGCGGCTAAGGCGGCGGTCATCAACTTCAACGCCTTCCTAAACACCGAACTCAGAAACACCGGCATACGCTCCAGCGTGGTAATCCCCGGCGAGGTGGACACGCCCATCCTGGACAACCGCCCCATATCCCCCTCCGACGAGGCGCGCGCCACTATGGTCACCGCCGATGACGCCGCCGAGGCGATTATGCTGATTGCAAGCCTGCCGCAGGGCGCGTGCATCCCCGAGCTCAGGATACGCCCAACGCACCAGCGCGACACATCCGCCGAGGCGGGCGCGGCTTAGCGGCAAGCCGGGCGCGATAGCCTGACAGCAAAGCGGTAGCAAGCCTAGCGCGATAGTAAATCGGGCGCAATGGCAAACCTAGCGCGATAGCAAGCCGGGCGCGAACTACGCTTGCGCTTGACGCTTGCCCGCGCTTGCCCCTTGCCCAATGAAAGGAAAGCGATATGACGCAGCAGCAGCCCCCATACGCCGCCGCGCTTGCGGCAAACGACCCTGACCTGGCGCAACTGCTCGCCGCCAACCGCGAGTTCATAATGGCGGACGGCGCGCTGTCCGCCAAGACCAAGACGCTTATGACGATGCTGTGCGACGCGCTGCTGGCGCACGAAAACGGCGTGGCGGTAATCGCCGACCGCGCGCGCGGCTTGGGCGCTACCGAAGACGAGATAGCCGAAACCCTGCGCGTCGCCTATCTGATGGGCGGCTTGCCGGCGCTCGTCACCGGCGTCAACGCATTCCGGGACGCCTAGCCCACGCCTATCCGACTTAGCGCCGCGCCTCAGGGTTGACGCAGCCGGGCATCGGCTCGCCCGTCAGCGCCGCCACGATGTTGTCCGCCGCCATCCGGCCCATGCGGCGCACCGTTTGGCGGCTTGCGCTGGCTATGTGCGGCGTGAACAGCACGTTGTCCAGCGACAGCAGAGGGTCGTCCGGCGGTATGGGTTCGGGATCGGTCACATCCAGCGCCGCGCCCGCGATTGCGCCGCTTGTGAGCGCGGCGTACAGCGCGCGCGGATCCACGGTGCGCCCGCGCGTTGTGTTGATGAGAAACGCGCTTGGCCGCATCAGCGCAAGCTCGCGCACGCCTATCAGATACTCAGTGTCCGCCGTCAGCGGCATATGCAGCGAGACGAAATCGGCGTCGGCGAGCGCGGCGTCCAGCCCGCCCGTCCAGCGCAAGCCCAGCGCCTGCTCCGCGTCCGGCTTGCGCGTCCGCGAGTAGTACGCCACATCCATATCAAACGCGCGCGCCCGCCGCGCAACCGCCGTCCCGATTAGCCCCATTCCCACAATGCTCAGTTTCGCCCCATTGACATCGGCCCCCAGATAGGGTATCTGGTCGAACACGCGCCACTCGCCCGCGCGTATCTTGCGGTCGCCGTATGCGATATTTCGCGCCAGCGCCAGCATCAGCCCCATCGTGAAATCGGCGCAGGATTCGTGCAGCGTTCCCGGCGTGCTGCACACGAATATGCCGCTGCGCGTTGCGGCGGGAATGTCTATGTTGTCCAAGCCCACCGCGCGATTGGCGACCACCCTCAGCGCCCGCGCGCCGCCCAGCAGCTCGGCGTCCATTATATCGGTCACCTCAGTCAGAAACGCCGCGCACTCATCCGCCATCTCGACCAGCAGATCCCTCGGCGGCGGCGTATTTTCCTCCCACACCCGCACATCAAACCGGCCGCGCAGATACTCAATCGCCTCCGGAATGATATGCGTCCGCGTAACGAAAACCTTGTTGTTGGGATTATCCGAATTGCCAGCCATTGCGCCCCCTATGCTATGCCCTGCGCCTTATAGATAGAGATAGCGTTTGCTATCCATACTCAAAAGTTTGCCTACTTTTCACAAAAAGCGGGATCTCCGCATCCCCGCTATCGCAACCCGCGCTAGTGTATCAAATTTGCCCGCTCGCCGCGCCTACTCATATCGCACAAGCCGCTCATCATACGCCAACCGCAGCGGATGACGCGGTTGCCCTTGCTTAGTAAGCCCGCCAATGCGATACGGCTTGCAAGCCCCTCTTATCATTCGCAACACGTCCGCCGCCCTAGCGCGATGTTGCGGATGCGCCGCATGATTGCCCCACGCAAGCGCCACCACATCCGCTCGCGCCAGCGCCGCCCTAATCGCGGCGTCGTTGCCCGCGCCCACAGGGTCGGCGTGGCGCAGCAGCTCCCGCGCGTCAGTAGCCATCAGCCCGAACAGGTTCGCCACCTCCAGCTCGCCGTATCCCCAGCGCTTTGCGAACCCAATGCAGCGGCGGATGGTGGCGTCGTCGCGCGTTTCGTCCGCCTTAGACGGGTTTAGCATCACGAACAGCAGCCTGCCGCGTGGGCCGCCTATGCGCCGCCTAAGCAGGTAGCGATATGCCCTATCCGGCGAGAACAGCGCCGAGCCGCCGCTCATCCGCCGGCGTCCATATCGGCGAGCGCATCCCGCATCTCGGCCACCGCGTCAGCGTCGGTTTCGTCCGCCAGCGCCGCCGTCAGCGCATCTCGCGCATCCCGCCCGCCAATGCGCCCCAGCGCCCAGGCGGCGTGGGCGCGCACGATTGCGCTATCGCTGCTCAGCGCATCCGCCAGCGCGGGAGTGGCGGCGCTGTCCCCGATATTCCCCAGCGCCACGCACACATTGCGCTGCAAGCCAACGCGCTTGGCGCGCTTGATTGGGCTGCGCCGGAAACGCGCGCTGAACGCGGCGTCGTCCAGCGCCAGCAGCGGGATGAGCGCGGGCGCGTCAAAATCATGCCGCTTTTGGAACGCCGGCTCCAAGCTGCCCGCCGCCTTGCGGTTCACAGGGCAAACATCCTGGCAGATGTCGCAGCCGAAAACCCAGTCCCCTATCAGCGGGCGCAGCTCGCGCGGGATGCCGCCGCGCAGCTCAATCGTCAGATACGATATGCAGCGCCGGTTGTCCAAGACATACGGCGCAACGATAGCGCCCGTTGGGCAGTCGTCTATGCAGAGGACGCAGCTGCCGCAAGTCTTTTTCAAAGGCGGATCCGGCTCTATATCAAGATCGGTGATAACCTGCGCCAGGAACACCCACGACCCAAGACCGCTTGTCAGGATATTCGTATTCTTGCCGAACCAGCCCACGCCCGCCCGCTCCGCCGCCGCGCGGTCGTTCATAGGGCCGTCGTCCACGAACACGCGCGTTTTGACCGGCGCGCCCGCGATTTCGGACAGCCCGTCCGCGAACCGCCGCAGCCGCGCCTTGATGACCGCGTGATAGTCATCGCCCCAGGCGTATCGCGCAATCTTGCCGCGCGGTTGGTCGTCCGGCGGCGGCGGCTCGCCCGTGTTGTAGCTCAGCGCCAGCGATATGACCGAGCAAGCGCCCTCCAGCAGCGCCTTAGGCCGGTTGGCGCGCCTAACGCGCTCTTCGGTGTACCACGCCAGCCCGTCCATAAGCCCATCGCGGACGCGCGCAATCGCCGCCGCCTCATCCCGCGCAAACGCCTCAGCAGTGGCGAACCCCGCGATGTCAAACCCGCACTCCCGCGCGTATCGCCTTATGCCGCCCTTCAGCCTAACGCTCGCTTGCCGCGTTTCGATCATAGCCTTGCCCTTGCTTGCCTTGCGCCGCCTTTTGCCTATGCCGCCTATTGCCGCCGTCCCCGCGTATCGTCCGCATCGCCGCCGCCCGCATATCCCGCCGCGATAGCCCTTATCGCTATGCGAGGATTGCCCGCCCAGCGCCTGCATTATATCACTTAGCGCCGCAAGCCAATCGCAACGCGCATCCGAATATCATCCCAATCCCATATATGGCATACGCATCCCCAGGCGTGAATAGCCGCATGCAAAGACTGTGCCGCACTATGCCGCCGTTAGCCCGCGCGATTATCCCCGTTCTTGCCCTATCTTGTTCACAATTTTCCCTTGATATAACCCTTTCGGCTTTGATATATTCATAAAATTACCCGTCAACGAAAAGCCGACCGCAAGCCGCCAAAGGGGGCATCACTATGGCAATACCCCGTGTTCGTGAGATTCGCAGAGTGTATGGATTTGATGAAGTCGCCATTGTCCCCGGAGAGTTCACGGTCAACCCTGAGCTGGCCGCCACAGACTTCGCGGTGGACGGCATGACCTTGAAAACCCCCGTGCTCGCCTCCGCTATGGACGCGGTGGTATCCCCCAAATTCGCCGGCAAGATGAGCGCGCTCGGCGGGCTTGGCGTGATGAACCTGGAGGGCGTCCAGGCGCGCTACGACGACCCCGACGAGATACTCAACCAGATTGTGACCACGCCGCAGGACGAGGTAACCGGCTTGCTGCAAAAACTCTACACCGCGCCCATACGGGACAACCTTGTGGGCGAGCGGATGCAAGAGATAAAGAACAACGGCGCGGCGTGCGCCGTTTCTGTTACCCCCGCCAGCGCCAAGCGGCTCGCGCCCGTAGCGGCGGAGGCGGGCGCGGATATGATAGTCGTGCAGTCCACGGTCACCACGGCGCGCCACATATCCAACAGCGCGCGCGGCTTGCGATTCCCCGAACTGCTCGAAGAGGTGGATGTCCCCGTAGTCGTGGGCAACTGCGTGAGCTACAGCGTCGCCCTTGAGCTGATGCAGACGGGCATACACGGCGTCCTCGTGGGCGTAGGCCCCGGCGCCGCCTGCACGACGCGCGAGGTCACCGGCGTGGGCGTCCCCCAGGTCAGCGCCACGCTGGACTGCGCCGCCGCCCGCGACGACCACTATGAGCAAAGCGGCAGATATGTCCCCATCATCACCGACGGCGGCATCCGCACCGGCGGCGACCTATGCAAAGCATTCGCCTGCGGCGCCGACGCCGTGATGCTAGGAACCCCCCTCGCGCAATCCCAAGAGGCGCCCGGCAAGGGCTACAACTGGGGCATGGCGAATCCGCACCCCGCCCTCCCGCGCGGCACCCGCGTCAAAGTCGGCATCAACGGCAGCCTAGAAGAAATCCTCTTCGGCCCCACCTCCGTAACCGACGGCACCCAAAACCTAATGGGCGCGCTGCAAGTCTGCATGGGCATGGTCGGCGCGCAGACCATCCAGGAAATGCACGCCGCCGAAGTAGTCGTGGCGCCCTCCATCAAGACTGAGGGCAAGCATTATCAGCTGGGGATGGAGTAGGAGGGGACGGCGGGTATTCGGGCTGAGGCTGGGGCGGGGGTTAGGCGCTCAGCCTTTTGGTAAATATGAGCAATCGCCTACCGCCCATGCTCCATCCCGCCGCCGTAAGCTCATGCCTGCACCCGTCGGCTATTCAAGCGCGGCTTGCTCTATTCCGGTTTAGGTGAGGGTGGTCATATGAGTCGGTTCGCTTATGATCAGATTGCGGGGGTTGCGAAGTTCGTAAGTCTTGCCGACCCTGTGCATATCCCCAATCAAGGAAATTTTTCTATTCCCTTGAAATGCCTGAATGACCCTTTCGTAGTCCGGTTTGTCGAACTTTACCTTGATGCGGATGCGCGCGCGATGGCTACCTCGCCAAACCGAGAGGGCGGCTCGCCCATCGAACCTGTACAGTCCCCTATCCAAGCGATCAACTTGGGCTATTAGTCGCTCGCCGTATGAGGATTCGTCAGAGGGTTCGGTATCACGAAAGAACTTCGCCGCGTCGTTTAGAATATCAGCGGAGTCCTCAGTGAATCTGAAGTTGAAGTTTGGGACATTGGCGGGACGAGCGGTTGCCCATTGTATCCCAATGTCGACGCCTTTGCCTTTTTTGACTATGTTGGCTACTGAGGCGCAGAGGTTTGCGCTAACGCCATAATCTACCGCATTCTTGAATGGGCTGAGGTCAATAGCGACAGATTCGGCAGATTCGGATATTGCGGCCTTAGTGTGTTCTAGCGCTTGCGCCAGTTTGTTTGTGGCACGGCGCGCGAATGGCTCGTGGCGTCCGTTCCTCCGGGAATTGCCAGTATTCGCAGGCATTTGCGAATACAGGGTCAACGAATAGCCTTCTGCGTACTCTGGCAATGGGCGCACATTTTCGAGATATTTCGTCACATTCGAGCTGTGGCTTCCCCGATACACCGCGCGCGGGCTTTCAGCGGCTCGCGCGGCGGCGGCAACCATACCATAGGTGCCTTCTAGCAAGTCCGCGTTCTGGCGCAGGGATATTGGCTCTTGGGCAATGCCGTTTATTGAACGCAGGCGTATAACGTCGGCCCCGACGGTTGACAGGTCGTAGAATATGTCTAACTGAGAGCGGTCTTCAATAGTGGCGAGAATTTCCAACGCCTCCGCCATGCCGATAGCATAATCGGCAACGTCGGTGTTCGTGGGGACGAGTATGTCCCAAGACCGTCCTACATCCTCTTTAGTATAGATGATTGCCGGACGATTGCCCCATTGGCCTCCGTTAACCCATTCGCGGGTCTGGAGGTAAGAAGTCAACCCTTCGATGGAAATGGATGACAAGGCTTGCTTGTCTCTGATTTGCACCTTCATAGGTTTTCCCCTCTGTTAACCTTGTCCATTAGATCGTCAAGTTGAGATCCGTTGAATATCTGGGATACAGGAACAGCAACATCGACTGTGTACTTATTTGAACTTGCAGACCAACCCTCTAAGCACACCCAGTAGGCGCATCGGCGCAGGCAAAGTTCATCCTCCGTCTGGCTTATCCACTCGTTGCTGTCCGCCGGCATATGCAACACTATCAAGATATGCGGCACCCTGTCCCTGCGGCGAAGGTCGTTGTAGTTCTTTATCCTAAGCGAAAATGCTAGGGTGTCAGGCCTCACTATATCTTGCTTGGTAGCCTTAGCTTGAAAATCAATTTGGGGACGGTTCCCCCAATCCGCTTTGATTAAGCCATCCATGCTGTTCAGGTCAGGGTATATGTTGTCGATGACGGAGTAACCTGCTTGCGCCGCCACCGCGCGAACATACGCGAAAGAGAGTTGCTCCATTTGTTGTTCAGGAGTCACTTATGCGAATACCTCCGATTGGAAGTAAGTCTGCGCGTTATTCGCCGCGGCGTAGTTGGCGTTCCCTTGTGCGGCTATAATAGCGATTTTGCGTTTGCGCCGCAACCCTACCACGCCGCGCCTACCACGCCCTCGCCAACCTGCTCACCTAACCACCCCCACGCACCCCTCCCCCACCCACGCCCTCCCCTCCCCAAACGCCCCCTCCACCACCAGCAACCCCCCGCCGTTCAGCCGCCGCGCCGCCTGTGCCACCAGCCGCCGCGTCAGCCGCAGCCCGTCAGGCCCGCCGTCCAGCGCCAGCGCCGGCTCCCGCCGAACCTCGCGTGGCAGCCCGGCCAGCAGCCCGCTCGCTATGTACGGCGGATTGGACACAATCGCGTCCAGGCCCGGCTTGACCGCCGTCAGCAGATCCCCTTGAACCAGCGTCACTCTATCGGCGACGCCGTGCCGCCGCCGGTTGCGATCCGCCACCGCGAGCGCCGCCGCCGATAGGTCTATCGCAAGCACATGCGCCTTGGGCAGGTTGCATGCCAGCGCCACCGCTATCGCGCCGCTGCCCGTTCCCACATCCGCGATTAGCGGCGCGGCGTCCTCCCGACTTAACTCTCGCTTTGCCGCCCACGCATCCGCCCACTCCAGCGCCTTGTCCACCAGCAACTCAGTCTCTTGGCGCGGGATAAGCACGGCGGGATTGACGACAAAGTCCAGCCCGTAGAACTCCCTATGCCCCGTGATGTACGCCAGCGGCTCGCCCAGCATCCGCCTATGGACAAGTTGCTCTATGCAGGCTTGCCGCGCGGCGTCAATCGGCTCGCGCAAAGACGCGAAGTAGGCGGCGCGATCCATCCCTAGCGCGTGGCGCGTCAATACCTCCGCCTCAAGCCGGGCGTCCGCTATGCCACAGCGCGCCAGACGCTCGGCCGCGCGCGCCGCCGCCTGATGCGCCTGCATTACCCCGCGCGCGCCGCCGCCTGATGCGCCAGCGTGTCCGCCTGCTCCCGCTCTATCAGCGCGTTGATGAACCCGTCCAAGTCGCCGTCAAGCACCTGCTCCAAGTTGTAGCTGCTGACATTGACGCGGTGGTCGGTTACGCGGCTCTGCGGGAAGTTGTATGTGCGGACGCGCTGCGACCTGTCCCCGCTGCCCACCATCGCCGACCGCGCCTCCGACCGCTCACGATGCCGCAATTCCATCTCGCGCGCGTACAGCCGCGAGCGCAATACGCTCATCGCCTTTTCGCGGTTCTTCAGCTGCGACCGCTCATCCTGACAAGTCGCCACTATCCCCGTGGGCGTGTGTGTGATGCGAACCGCCGTCTCTACCTTCTGCACATTCTGCCCGCCATGCCCGCCCGCGCGAAAGATGTCTATGTCAAGATCGTCCGGCTTAATCTCAACATCAACTTCCTCAGCCTCAGGCAAAACCGCAACCGTCGCCGCCGATGTGTGGATGCGCCCGCTTGATTCGGTAACCGGAACGCGCTGAACGCGATGCCCGCCGCTTTCGTGCTTTAGGCGGCTGTACGCGCCCCGCCCGCGCAGCTCAAACACAATCTCTTTGATTGCGCCCAAGCCCGTCTGGTTCACATCTATGACCTCGGTTTTCCACCCGTTGCGCTGGGCGTATCGCGTGTACATCCGGTAGAGATCCGATGCGAACAGCCCCGCCTCGTCGCCGCCCGCGCCCGCGCGTATCTCCAGTATCACATTCTTTTCGTCATTCGGATCTTTGGGAATGAGCGCCAGCCGCAAATCCGCCTCCACCCGCTCGCGCTCCGCCAGCAGCGCCTGCTCTTCTTCCCGCGCCAGCGCCGCCATCTCGGCGTCCGACTCCGACCGCGCGAGCGCCTGCGCCTCATCCAGCTGCCGCAGCACGGCGCGATATTCGCGCGAAAGCTCAACCAGCGCCCGTATGGACGCCTGCTCTTTGGCGAGCGCCTGTATCCGCGCGTAATCCGCCGCCACATCCGGATCCACCATCAGGCTTTCCAACTCGCCGTATCGCCGCTCCACCGCCTCAAGCCGGTCTGTCATCGTCATATGCGGTAGTAATCGCCCCCCGATTGATTGGCTTGACTTAGCCCGCGCCAAGTATATCAGAATAGCCCGCGCCCGCGCTTATGCGCCTTGCCTACACGCCAAGTGACTTTGCGTCAACGCCGAATGGCCCGCGCCTAGCCATCGCCCGCGCCTGATATTAGGCTTAGGCGTCCTCCGCCAGCCGCCGCGCTATCTCTCGCGGCAAATCCGCGACAGCCACGCTTGTCTCGACGCTCTCGCGCATATCGCGCAGCTTGATGCGCCCCCGCTCCAGATCCTCCGGCAGCGGTATCACCGCGAACCTGAACCCTTTGCGCGATGCGTATCTGAGTTGCCTGCCCAGCCGCGCGCCCTCAAAGAATATCTCGGTGTTGACGCCGCCCTCGCGCAGCGCGCTCGCCGCCGCAATCGCCGCGCCCGTCAGCGCCGCGTCCGGCACGGTGACCAGCGCCTGCGCCGTGGTAGCCGCCTCCGGCTTGACTATCCCCGCCTGCAGCAGCTGCGAAAACAGCCGCGTCAGCCCGATGGATATGCCCACCCCCGGCAGCCGCTTGCCGATAAAGTAGCTCGCCAAATCATCGTATCGCCCGCCGGAGCAGATGCTGCCCAGCTGCGGATAATCGTCCAGCCGCGTTTCGTATATCGTGCCGGTGTAATAGTCAAGCCCGCGCACAATGCCCAGATCCACCGCGATATTATCGTCCGGTATCCCGAACTCCGCCGTATGCGCGAACACCGCTTTCAGTTCATCAACACCCAGCGCGAACCGCCCGCCCACGTCGGCGCTCATCGCCGTCAGGTTGTCCAGGATTTCCCCCGAACTCCCCTCCATCTGCGCCAAACGCAGGATAGACTCCGCCGTTGCGCTATCAACCGATTGCCGTTCTAAGTGGCTCATCAGCGGCGCTGTGCCTTGCCTATCAATCTTATCCGCCTCGCGCAGAACCGCCGCCGCGCCCTGCTCGTCAAAACCCAAATGCTCCAGATAGCCCGTCAGTATCTTGCGATTGCTGATGCGAATGGTGAACGCGCCGATGTCCAGGCTAGTGAACGCATTAGAGATAACCGCGGGTATCTCGGCGTCCGCCATAAGGCTGAGCTTGCCGTCGCCCACGATGTCAATATCGCACTGCGTAAATTCGCGGAACCGGCCGTGCTGCGGCCGCTCGCCGCGCCACGCCTTCTGCATCTGATAGCGGCGAAACGGGAATGTCAGCTCATTGTTATGCTGCGCCACATACCTAGCCAGCGGCACGGTCAGATCGAAATGCAGCGAATAATCGCGCGCATCATCCTCGCTCTGCGGATGCAGACTTGTCAGGCTATAAATCTGCCTTTCGGTCTCCGCGCCGCCCTTAGCCGTCAGAACCGCGTTGCGCTCCACCGACGGCGTCTCGATCGGCGAAAACCCAAACCGCTCAAACGCCGCGCGGATGCGATCCAGCATCCGCATCTCCACAATCCGCTCCGCCGGCGTCCACTCCGGAAACCCGCTAATAGGCCCCGCGCTAATCCTATCCCGTCTATCCGCGCGCATCCCTATCTGCCACCATCCTTGCCCCAATCGTGTTGCCGCAATCGTGTCCTGTGTCTGCGACAATGACGGGCGCATGGAGCCGCTAAACAAAATGCGCCCGCCGCGCATATCATATCAAGCGGAGTTGGGTTATGTCCAATGAAAGGCGGGGCAATCGGCGCGATGTGGTTGGCGCGGTAGCAGGCTTACCGCCCCCCAGGCTCCGCAAGCGCCACTATCAGCGTGTCTAGCGCCATCTGCTCGTCGGCGGCGCCGGTTTTGATGGATAGGTCGGCCTCTAGTAGGCGGCGGTGGATGGCGGCTAGGCGGTGGGGGGTGAATCTGCCCTCTTGCTGGAGGGTTTTGGTGAGGGGGTAGCCGCTTAGGGACATTGCGCTGCCGATTTGAGCTTGTTGCATGCCTTGCGCTTTGAGGCTTTTGGCTAGGATGAGAAAGCGAACCTGGCGGGCGAGCATGGTGATGAGGTAGGTGGGCGGACGGCCGGCGTCCAGGAGTTGGTGGGTTAGGCGCAGCGCGGCGGCGGCGCGGCCCTCCAGGGCGGCGTCCACGGCGGCGAATATGCTCGCCTCGCGCGCGTAGGATACCATCGCGTCAACGTCCTGGCGGCGGATGGTCGCGCCGGAGCGGTAGAGCGCGAGCTTTCGCAGCTCCATGTCCACCACGCGGGTATCGTTGCCGATGGCGTCGGACAGCGCGGCGACGGCGGCGGGATGGATGGGCGCGCTTAGCTTTTGGGCGCGCGCTTGGATCCAGTTGGGCATATCGCGCGGCGCGGGCAGCGCGAACCTGTGGATTTCGGCATGCGCGCGCATCGCCTTGAACAGCGGGTTGTTCTGGGTGATAGCGCCGTCAACGAATATGAGCTCGGTGGAGGGCGGGACGTTGGCGAGCCGGTCGGCTAGGCTGTCCCATTCGTTGGCGGCGGATTTGGAGCGGGAGCGGGAACGCGACGAGCCGCCGCGTCCGCGCCGCGTCTCAAAGCGGGCGAGCAAGCCGCGCGCGACCACGATGCGCTTGTCCGCCAGGAACGGCATGGCGCTCCACGCCGACTCAAGCTCGGCGAGCGTGGCGGACGCGCCCTCAATGACGACGCTGTTGACATCGTACAGGTCGTCGGGCGCGTCAAGCGTCCGCAGCGCCGCCAGCTTTTCGTCCAGCGACAGGGTGTCTTCGCCGTAGAGCAGGTATATCAATGTTGCCGCCTTTGTCTAACGCGCCTATGGTAGCATATGCGGGGGCGGTTGGCGCTAGGGATTGGGGGGGCGGTTTGGGGGGGAATTTGGCGGTTCGGATTGCTAGGTAGGCTAAGGCGCGGGGCAAAAGGGCAGCCCAATCCGTTGTATCTCTTCGTCGGCCAAAGGCTGGCGCAGGGATGCGGGAATACATCCCGTAAGTTGGTTGCCGCTGAGGCCCAACTCTGTGAGATTGGTAAGGTTGTCCAACTCCAGCGGTATATCACCAGTCAGACGGTTGTCATTGATGTATAGTTCCTCAAGATTGGCTATGTTGCCTAGTTCCGGCGGTATCGCGCCCGTCAGTTGATTGTCGGCAAGATTCAAGTGCGCGAGACCAGAAAGGTTGCCCAGTTCCGGTGGTATCTTGCCCGTTAATCGGTTGTTGCTGATATCGATTCCGTAGAGATTGGCAAGGTTGCCTAGTTCCGGTGGTATCGCGCCCGTTAGTTGGTTGTTGTTAAGGACGATTGCGCTCAGGTTGGCAAGGTTGCCCAGTTCCGGCGGTATCGCGCCTGTCAGTTGATTGTCGGCGAGACCCAACAACCAAAGATCGGCAAGGTTGCCTAGTTCCGGCGGTATCGCGCCTGTCAGTTGATTATCGGAGAGATCCAACCAACCCCCGAGATTAACAAGGTTGCCCAGTTCCGGCGGTATCGCGCCTGTCAGTTGATTGCCGCCGAGACCCAAAGAAACGATATTGGCAAGGTTGCCTAGTTCCGGTGGTATCTCACCCGTCAGTTGGTTTTCGTGGAGATGCAAACTACGGAGGTTGACAAGGTTGCCTAGTTCCGGCGGTATCGCCCCCGTCAGTTGATTGCCATGGAGACTCAACCCTCCCAGCCATAGATCCATCCCGAGATTGGCAAGATTGCCTAACTCCGAGGGTATCGCCCCCGTCAGTTGGTTATTGCCGAGATCCAAGTCTGTGAGATTGGCAAGGTCGCTCAACGTCGTAGGTATCTCGCCGGTCAATTGATTTTCGGAGAGGTTCAAGTCTGTGAGGTTGGCAAGGTCGCTCAACGCCGCGGGTATCTCGCCGGTCAATTGATTTTCGGAGAGATTCAATTCTGTGAGATTGGCAAGATCGCTCAGTGCCGCCGGTATCTTGCCATTCAAGCGATAATCCCGCAACCGCAATACTGACACGCCATCATTGCGTATGGTTACGCCATCCCAATCGTTAATTCCCAGATCCGGCGACCAGTTCAGGTTGCCGCTCGCGCCTTCAAGCGTATTTTTTACGGCAAGTAGCGTGGCGCAGTCGGACACCAGGCTGGGGCGGTCTTCTGGATTCCACACGACGTCGCCGTTGGAGCATTGCGCCGTGTACTGGTGTGCGGGTAGCGCAGGCATGACGGTTGCCGCCGGCGTAGGCGCGAAGGTTAGCACCGCGCAAATTGGCAATCCAATAGGCTCTGTGTCCTCGCTGTACAAAGGCTCGCGCAGGGCTGCAGGAACACATCCCGTAAGCTGGTTGCCGTCGAGCGACAATTCATCGAGATTGGAAAGTTCGCCCAACTCCGAGGGTATTACGCTCGTCAACTGGTTGCCTCTGAGATGCAACTCTTCGAGATTAGAAAGGTTGCCTAGTTCATGCGGTATTGCGCCTGTCAGTTGATTGTTGTTGAGGTTCAATCTCCTGAGATTGGCAAGATTACCCAATTCTGAGGGTATTGCGCCTGTCAGTTGATTGTTATTGAGTTCCAAAGTACTGAGATCGGGAAGGTTGCCCAGCTCCGGTGGTATTGCGCCCGTTAGTTGATTGTAGTCGAGATACAAATACCCGAGGTTGGGAAGGTTGCCCAATTCCGGCGGTATCGCGCCCGTTAGTTGATTGTTGTAGAGATTCAACCCCCAGAGATTGGAAAGATTGCCTAGCTCCGGCGGTATCGCCCCCGTCAGACGATTGTTGTAGAGATCCAATCCTGAGAGATTGGAAAGATTGCCTAGCTCCGGCGGTATTGCGCCCGTCAGTTGATTGTTGTAGAGATCCAATCCTGAGAGATTGGAAAGATTGCCCAGTTCCGGCGGTATCGCGCCCGTCAGTCGGTTGTAGTCGAGATTCAATATACTGAGATTGGCAAGGTTGCCTAGTTCCGGCGGTATCGCGCCCGTCAGTTGATTGTTGTAGAGATTCAAGACCGTGAGATTGGCAAGGTCGCTCAGCCACACGGGTATCACGCCCGTCAGTTCATTGCCGCCGAGATTCAAGTCCGTGAGATTGGCAAGATTGCTCAGCGCCGCGGGTATTGCGCCCGTCAGTTGATTGCCGTTGAGATACAAATACGTAAGGTTGTTAAGGTTGCCCAATTCTGAGGGTATCGCGCCATTCAAGCGATAGTCGTCCAAACGCAATTCCGACACGCTATCGTTTTCTATGGTCACGCCATCCCAATCGGCAATGCCAACATCCGCTGACCAGTTTAGGTTGCCGTTCACGCCTTGGATCGTGGACTTTGCGGCGAGCAGGGTGGCGCAGTCTGATACCAGGCCGGGGTTGTCCGCGGGGTCAGGCACGGCGACGCCGTTGGAGCATTGTTCGGCGAGTTGGCGCGCGCTAGGCGTGGGCGTCGCTGATGCGGCGATTGGCACGGGCGCGGCGACTGGCATAGGCGCAGCGGTAGGCGCGGGCGCGGTGGATGGCGCAGATACGGCGGTTGGCGCAGGCGCGGCAGTTGGCGCGGGGGCTACGGTTGGGGCTGGCGCGGCAGTTGGCGCAGACGAAGTAGTTGGCGAGGACGCGGGGGTGGCGGAGGCGGCAGGCGTGACGACTGACGCGATTGTAGCGGTAGGCACAGGCGTGGTGGCAGGCGCGGGTGTGGGCATTAGCGCGGTCGTGGCGGCTGGCATAGGCGTTGTGGTTGGCGCGGATGCTGTGGTTGGCGCGGATGCTGTGGTTGGCGCAAGCGCGGCGGAGGCGTCAGGTGTGTCGGCGGGCGCGGGTGTGGGTGTACACGCTACCACGAACATCGCCGCTACCATCGCTAGGGCGGTTGCGGTTCTGATTGCGCGCTTGGACATAGATGGCTTAATGTTCATTCACCCACACTCATTGTTTTGGTTAACGCGCTTAATTGTATCACACTGAGTTTTAGTAAGATTAACCCTCGCCCAGCCTTATATTATCCGCGATGAGCCGCTATAATAGAGGCGGCGATGAGAGCCTGGCGCCGATAGGCGCAATGCGGCGGATACGAATGGGCGCGCGGTTATGCTGAGACCCTCTGTGCTGATGATGTTAGCCCGATCGGGCATCGGCCGGCTGATTTTGCGGCTGATGCTGGATAGGCGCGTGTCTATCTGGTCTAAGCTGATAATTCCGGGCGGCATTGTGTATATGGTTTCGCCGATCGATGTGCTGCCGGACATTATCCCGATTATGGGGTGGATAGACGATATACTCGCGATTGTGGTCGCGGTTACGCTGTTTCTGCTGTCCATACCGCGCGATGTGCTGCGGGAGCATCTCGGCAGGGGCAAGGCGCCGCCGCGCGACGATAGCGTGATTGACGGGTCGGCGCGCGTGGTGGATGACGATGATAAGTAGTTCGCCGGTGTGCCGAATAGGCTGCGCCAAAGGGCGAACAAGGTTGCGCCAAGGGTTGAACACAAGCAGATAAGAGGCATATGGAAATCGGGATAATCGGGCTGCGTCAGAGCGGCAAGACTACTATTTTCAACGCCGCCACTAGGGGCGCGGCGCAGGTCAATTCTTTCAGCAGCAGGCCCAATCTCGGCGCGGCGAAAGTGCCGGACGCGCGGCTGGATGCGCTCGATCGCATATTCAACCCGCGCCGCAAGGTGAACGCGGAGGTCGCGTATGTGGATCTGCCCGCGCCGCCCGACGGGTTGGGCAAGGCGCAGGGCATCGCGGGGGAGTATCTCAATCTGCTGCAAAGCGCGGATGTGCTGCTGATAGTGGCGCGCGCGTTTGAGGACGACTCCGTGCCGCATATCGCCGACAGCGTTGACGCGCACCGCGATGTTGACACGATGCTGTATGAGCTGACATTCGCGGATTTGGACATACTGGAGCGGCGGCTGGCGCGCGTTGCTGAGGGGTTCAAGTCCGCCAAGCCCGCGCAGCGCGACGCTCTGACGCGGGAGCGGGATACGCTGGCGCGCGTCAAGGCGGAGTTGGAGGCGGGCGTTCATATCAGGGATCAGGCGCTGACGCCGGACGAAACGCGGCTGCTGTCGGGGTTTCAGCTGCTGACCGCCAAGCCGCTGGTGGCGGCGGTGAATGTGGGAGAGGATCAGCTTGAGGCGATACCGGCGATAGAGGCGCGGCTGGCGGCTGAGGTGCAGACGGCGCGGGTTCGCACGGCGGCGCTGTGCGGCAGCCTAGAGATGGAGCTGGCGCAGATGGACGCCGCCGAAGAGGGCGAGTTCAGGGCGTCGCTGGGCGTAAGCGGCGAGTCGGGCTTGGAGCGAATGATACGGCTGTGCTACGAGGCGCTGGATCTCATATCGTTTATGACGGTTGGGGATGACGAAGTGCGGGCTTGGCCGATAGTCAAGGGGACGCCCGCGATAAAGGCGGCGGGCAAGATACACACCGACCTTGAGCGCGGGTTCATACGCGGCGAGGTGGTCACGTATGACGATATGGTTCGCTGCCGCACGCTGGCGGTGGCGCGCAAAGACGGCGTTCTGCGGCAAGAGGGCAAGGGCTACATCGTGCAGGACGGCGATATAATGCACGTCCTGTTCAATGTGTAGCGCGGGGGCGGCTTGCTTATGTCTATGCCCGTGTCAGGCGCGAATATGCCGGACGCCGACGCCGCTGTATCAGATGCCGACGCCGCAATCGCGCTGTATGTGCATATCCCGTTCTGCGAGACTAAATGCCCGTACTGCGACTTCAACACATACGCCGCGATAGAGCCGCTGATGCCCGCGTACTGCGCCGCGCTGCGGGCCGAAATCGCGCTGTGGGGCGGATTGATGGCGGGCAAATCGGGTAATGCGCGGCGGGTGAGCAGCGTGTTCTTTGGGGGCGGGACGCCGTCGTATCTGCCGGCGGGGGATATAGCGGGGGTGATGGCGGCAATACGCGCGGCGTTTAGCGTGACGCCGGACGCTGAGATTACGCTGGAGGCGAATCCGGGGGACTTCACGCAGGGCAAACTGGCGGCGTACTTGGATTGCGGGGTGAACCGGCTGAGCATAGGCGTTCAGAGCTTTGACGACGGGCTGCTGGCGCTGCTGGGCAGGCGGCATACGGCGGATGCGGCGGCGGACGCCTATCGGATGGCGGCGGATGCGGGATTTGGCAACATCAGCATCGATCTGATGTATGGGCTGCCGCGTCAGCGCTTGGAGCAGTGGCAAAGCACGCTTGACAGGGCGCTTGAGCTTGCGCCGCCGCACCTGTCTATGTACTGCCTGACGCTGGAGGGCGGCACGCCAATGGAGCGCCGGGTAGCGGACGGGCGCATGCCGCAGCCCGACGCGGATTTGGCGGCGGATATGTATGTGCTGGCGCAAGACGAAATGCGGCGGGCGGGCTATCGGCACTACGAAATATCCAACTGGGCGCTGCCGGGAAAGCGCAGCCGCCACAACCTGGCGTACTGGCGCAACTTGCCGTATCTAGGGGTAGGTCCGGGCGCGCACTCGCATATGTGGGGGCGGCGGTTCGCCAATATCAGGTCGCCGCGGGAGTATGTGGGGCTGATGGGGGGCGACGGGGCGCGCGCGGGGAATGGCGCGTCTGCTTGCGACGCCTCGCCCGACGACGTAATTCGCGCCGTTCCGGTGGTCGGCGAGGTGGAGCGCATTGATCCGCCGATTGAGATGGCTGAGACGCTGATGATGGGCTTGCGCTTGGATGAGGGGATAAGCGTTGCGGGTTTCAAGGAGCGGTTTGGGGTTGCGCCGGCTGAGCGCTACCCGGACGCCATCGCCGAGCTGACGGCGCAAGGGCTGCTGCAGGCGCGCGACGGGGCGCTGGCGCTGACGGCGCGGGGATGGATGGTGGCGAATGCGGTGGTTAGTCGGTTTTTTGAGTGATGGGATGGGGATGCTAGTCTTTTGGGAAAGGTGGGCAAGAATTTTTGGGCGTGGATAGGCGTGTTTGTGTAGAATTAGCGGGATTGGCGTTACGATATGGGAATAGCCTGGCGCAATGGCGGCTGACCTAATGGTTGCGAATGTGGTAAAATTGTCAGGTAGCCTGATAGGGCATCCCTAGTTTTGGCGAGGTTGACTTAAGAAATGAGAGTAGTGTTTCTGCAAGATGTCGCGGGCGTGGCGCAGGGCGGCGATGTCAAAGAGGTTAAGAACGGGTTCGCGCGCAACTATCTGATACCCAAGCGGCTGGCGGAGCCTGCCACGCACAACGCGCTGCAGCGGGTGAGTCAGTACGCTGAGCAGGCGGAGCGGGCGCGCATCAAGCTGCTGGAGGATATGCGCGAGCTTTCGGCGACGCTGAACGGCAAGCGCGTGGACGTGGAGATGCGCGCGGGCGCGAGCGGGCAGCTTTACGGCTCGGTTACCAACGCGATTGTCGCCGATAAGCTTGGCGATATGACGGATCGCGAGATCGACCGGCGCTCTATTGAGATAGAAAGCCCGATACGGCAGCTGGGCAACTTTGATGTGACCATTCGGCTGCATCCGGAGGTTCAGGCGCAGATTGATGTGCTTGTGCATCCCACAGGGGTAGATCCGGATGAGTGGCTGGCGTCGCTGGCGGAAGAAGAGGCGGAGGATGAGGGCGAGACCGTGGCTGAGGGCGACGGCGCGGGCGTCGTGGCAGAGGCGGATGGCGGCGCAGACGCGGGCGATGCGGGCGACGTAGCAGAAACGGGCGATGGCGCGGACGATGCGGTCGGCGTCGCAGAAACAGATGGCGGCGCGGCGGATGCCGAAACCGATGCCGAAGTGAACGCATAACCGCTGTCTAACGCGCCGCGTAAGACTTATGATAAGGCTTGCTGATCCTTTGCGAGTCTTTGGAACAAGGCCTAACTGCCGGCGAGGAGGGAGCGGCGAGTGTACGCAGAACGCCTGCCACCGCATGACATTCAAGCCGAAGAGGCGGTCATCGGGTCTATCCTAATTGACGGCGACGCGCTTTCGCGCGCGGCGCAGTTTGTGCGCCCAACCGACTTTTACGGCGAAAAGAACCGAAGGTGCTTTGACGCTTTCAACGCGCTGTTCAATCGCAGCGAGGCGATCAATCAGGTCACCGTGGCGCACGAGCTTTCCCTGCACGACCGGCTGGAAGAGATAGGCGGGCCGGCGTATCTGGCGCATCTGGTAATGGTTGTGCCGACGTCGGTTCATATCGAGTACTACGCGCGGATAGTGCAGCGCACCTCTATTATGCGGCAGCTCATAGACGTGGGCGGGCGCATAGCGGGCATAGGCTACGACGGCGCGGCGGATTCGGACGAGGCGCTGACGCGGGCGGAGGACTTGCTGTTTCGGATTCGCGCCGGGCGCGGCTCCGGGGATTTCATTCATATCCGCGATGTGCTTGACACCTATATGGAAGAGAGCGCGGCGCTGCATGGGCCGGATGTGGCGCACATATCGCCCGTGCCATCGGGGTTTATGGGGATAGACAACCTGCTGGGCAACGGGATGCAGCGGTCGGATATGATTGTGCTTGCGGCGAGGCCCAGTCTTGGCAAAAGCACGCTGGCGTTCAACATCGGGCGCGCCGCCGCCGCGAGCGGGAATTCGGTGGGCATATTCAGCCTTGAGATGAGCCGCGATCAGATAGGGATGCGGCTGCTCGCCTCGGAGTCGGACGTCGATAGCTACCGCATCCGCATCGGGCTGCTGAGCAGCAACGAAGAGGCGCAGCTGCTGGACGCCATAGGCGTGCTGTCGGATATGCCGATGTACATTGACGATACGCCGATACAGACGATTATGGATATGCGCGGCAAGGCGCGGCGCTTGCAGGCGGAGCGCGGGCTTGACCTGGTTATCATAGACTACTTGCAGCTCATCGGCGGCGGCGGGCGCATAGACAACCGCGCGCAGGAAATGGGGGAAATATCGCGCTCCATCAAGGCTATGGCGCGGGATTTGGATGTGCCGGTTATCGCATGCTCGCAGCTCAGCCGCGCGATAGAGCAGCGCCCGAATCACCGGCCGCTGCTGTCGGACTTGCGCGAAAGCGGCAGCATTGAGCAGGACGCGGACGTGGTGGCGTTCATCCACCGCGAGGATGTGTATGTGAGCCGCGAAGACTGGGAAAAGCGCAATCCCACCGAGCCGTATCCGCAGAACATAGCGGAGATTATATTCGCCAAGCATCGCAATGGGCCGGTGGGGACGGTTCCGCTGTATTTTCGCAGCGATCTAGTTCGCTTTGAGAGCCTTGAGGCGGCGGCGATGGAGGAGTATGCGCACAATGAAGTTTAGCGGATTTCCCCGTCGGGTTCGCAGCCTGCCCGTTCCCGCGCCGCTGTTCGGGGAGTTGCTGGAGGATATTGACGACCTCGCTGAGCTGAAGTGCTTGCTGCGCGTCATATGGCTGCTGCAGCAAAAGAGGGGCTATCCGCGCTATGTGACGCTGGCGGAGGCGCAGGCGGACCGTGCGCTCGCCAAGGCGCTGCCGCGCGAACCCGACGCGGTGGCAAACGCGCTTGACGCCTGCGTTCAACGCGGCGCGCTCGCTATGGCGGTTCGCGGCGGCGGCAAGGATGAGGAGCGGCTGTACGCGCTCAACACCGAAACGGACAGGCTGGCGCTGTCAAGGGCGGCGGCGGACGTCGTGGTGGTCGGGCATTATCGGAGCGAACCGGATCCGGACGGGCGGGAGGCGGGCGCTGATAAGCCCAACATATACGCGCTGTATGAGGCGAACATCGGAATGCTAAGCCCAATGATCGCGGACGAATTGAAAGAGGCGGAGGCGCTGTATCCGGTTGAGTGGATAGAGCAGGCATTCCGCGAGGCGGCGTCCGCGAATGTGCGCCACTGGCGCTATATCGCGCGCATCCTGGAGCGCTGGGAACGAGAGGGCAGGGTCGATGGAAAACCTGTCGGACATACTAAAAAGGCTACGCGATACTAACGGGTTTCCCAACGGGGCGGCGTCTCATGACGCGGCAAGCCCGCCGCCGCCCATCGCCGAGTCGCGCGATGACGACGCCTGCCCGATATGCAGGGGGCGCGGCTGGCACACGGCGGAGGTTCCCGCGGGGCATCCCGATTTCGGGCGCGTGGTGACCTGCGAATGTCAGCGGCAGCGGCTGTCTGCCGAGCGGCTGCAAAGGCTGCTGCGATACAGCAACCTGGGGCATCTCACGCGGTTCACATTCGCCACGCTCAAGCCTGAGGGGCTGGCGCCGGACGAGGACAGCCGCCGGATGTTCGCGGAGGCGTGTCGCGCGGCGGCGGAGTACGCGGATGCGCCGGCGGGCTGGCTTGTGCTGGCGGGACCGAACGGCAGCGGCAAGACGCATCTGGCGGCGGCCATCGCCAACCACTGCATTGAGGCGGGACGCGTTGTGTTCTTTATGCACGTGCCTGATTTGCTAGACCACCTGCGCGCCACCTACTCGCCCGCAAGCGAACTGACATACAGCGAACTCTACACTCAAGTGGTTGACGCGCCGCTGCTGATCCTGGACGGGCTTGGGGCGCACAGCTCCACGCCTTGGGCTGAAGAGAAGTTGCAGCAGGTCGTCAACCATCGGTTTAACGCCGAATTGCCCACGGTGGTGACCACGGCAAGCCCGCTGGCGGATCTTGACCCGTACATACGCAGCCGGCTTGAGGCGGCGGGGCTGAGCCGCATCGCGCAGACGCGCAGCCCGCAGCCCGCGGCGGCGCACAATTTGGGGCGCATACATCCCGATATGCTGCGGCGCATGACATTCGAGGCGTTCAACCCGCGCGGCAACAACCCCAACGCGGCGCAGCGGGCGAGCCTAGACGCCGCGCTGCGGGCGACGCGCAACTTCGCGGCGGATCCGGACGGCTGGCTGACGCTGTTCGGGGACACCGGCGTTGGCAAGACGCACCTGGCGGTCGCCATAGCCGAAAGCCAGCTTTCGCGCGGCAAGCAGGTGTTCTTCGCATTCGTGCCGGATCTGCTGGATCATCTCAGGGCGGCGTTTATGCCGGGCAGCCCGGTGCGATACGACAACATCTTCGACGAAGTGAAGAACACGCCGCTGCTGATTTTGGACGACCTGGGGCAAGAGCGATCTAGCTCGTGGTCGGACGAGAAGCTCTATCAGATAGTCGTACATCGGCACAACCGGCGGCTGCCCACGGTGATAACCAGCATGCAGGATTTCGCGGAGCAGAGCGGGCCTATAGGCTCGCGCATCCGGGATCCGTCGGTGGCGCAGCTGATCCGGATAGACGCGCCGGACTATCGGATAGCGGCGGCGCGGTGAGCGATTGCTATTGACCGACTGCGCGCACAATTCTACAATGTCGGTATGGAATTAGTCATAGACACTTCTGCGATTGTTGCCGTTCTGGCTAACGAGCCTGAGAGAGCGGCTATCCTTGAGCGCACTGATGGCGCTGAATTTGTGGCTCCGCCGTCTCTTCACTGGGAAATTGGGAACGCATACTCAAAAATGTTCAAACGGCGTAGGACTACTTTGGACCAAGCTAAACAAGCGCTTGCCATGTATGAACAGATAAATATCCGGTTCGTTGATGTTGATCTGCTCCAAGCGCTGGAGTTGGCAGAGCAACTGGATATTTACGCATATGACGCTTATATGTTGGCATGCGCGCTGAATCTGAGACTGCCCATTCTTACTTTGGACAAGAAACTCTATAATGCGGCAAACTTGCTTGGAGTGAGTACGGTGGATGTCAACCAATGAGAATGTTCACGGATTCTGAGGCGAGGGAGGACCTGGATTCGCTGCTGGAAATCGCTCGGCGGGATGGCGCGGTCGGCATACGGCACAAGGATGGCAAGTCCTATAAGCTGCAACCTATGGCGCTCAAAGGCTCGCCGCTTGATGTCTGCGGGTCCGTTAATATCGACATTGCCGCTGATGAGATTGTGGAAATCGTGCGCGAGGGCAGAGAGCGCTGGCGTTACGGTTAGCGGCGTCGGATTGCCGTTCTCACTTTGGATAAGCATCTATCTGGCGCGGCAAACTTGCTTGGAGTGAGAACGGGTGGAGGTCAACCAATGGAGGTCAACCAATGAGAATGTTCACCTATTCTGAGGCGAGGTATGACCTGGCGTCGTTGCTAGAAATCGCTCAGAGGGATGGCGCGGTCGGCATAAGGCACAAGGACGGCAAATCCTATAAGCTGCAGCCTATGGAACTCAAAGGCTCGCCGCTTGATGTGGGATCCGTTGACATTGACATTACCACTGAAGAGATTGTGCAAATCGTGCGCGAGGGCAGAGGGGACTTTGGCTCGTAGCGCCGCGTTTCGGTTGCGTTATCTCTGTGCGGCGACGTGGTGGGCGGCGGCGGCGTTTTGAACTCTGCCGACTGCATTTTCTGCGAAATCGTGGCGGGGCGCGAACCCGCCAACGTCCGCTATGAGGACGACCGCGTTATCGCGTTTGACAACCTGCTGGACTGGGCGCCGGTGATGATGTTGCTCATACCCAAGGCGCATATGTCGCAATCTGAGCTTTGGCGCAGCGGGGATTTGCTGGCGCATATGGGCGGCATCGCGGCGAAGCTGGGCGCGGAGCATTGTCCGGGCGGCTATCGCATCCTGTCTAATTTCGGGCAGGACGGGATGCAGAGCCAGGCGCATGGCCACCTGCACATCATCGGGGGCGCGGCGCTTGGGCCGTATATGATGTGGCGGCGGAGGCAATCGCGTGGGGATTAGAGCGCGATTGCGTAGCCGATGGTGTTTTTGGCGGACGCCGCGCCGCTGATGACGCGCTTGTCGGCGTCCCAGCGGATGCCCATCACCTTGCCGTTTGCCCAGCCGCCGACCTCTTCTATCGTATGGCCGCGCCGCCTGAGTTCGTCTAGCGTTTCTGCGCCGACGCGGGATTCGGCGACGACCCTGCCGGGGAAGGCGGCGCGCGGGTAGAACGACGAGGGGAAGTGAACCGAATGGACGGTTGGGGCGTCCAGCGCCTCTTGCAGGTTCATCCCGAACTTGATGTGGTTGAGGAAGAACTGCAGCGTCCACTGCTCTTGGGAATCGCCGCCGGGCGTGCCGAATGCCATATAGGGCGCGTCTCGCTTGGTCACAAGCGTGGGCGTGAGGGTTGCGCGGGGGCGCTTGCGCGGCTGGAGCGCGTTGGGGCGATTGGGGTTCAGATAAAACATCTGCCCGCGCGTTCCCATTGGAAAGCCAAGCCCTTTGACGACGGGGGATGTGCCTAGCCAGCCGCCGCTGGGCGTTGCGGCTACCAGGTTGCCCTCGGCGTCCATTGCGTCAAGATGGGTGGTATCGCCGGTGTGGGCGTGGCCGATGCCGAGATCGCGCACTTCGCGGGCGGCTATGCCCAGCGCGGCGCGATTGTCCTCGGCGACGCTTGTCCGCGTGTAGGCGGGGATGCCGTCGCCGGCGTCGCCGGGGCGCAGATCCAGGGACGCAGTCACGCCTATCTGAGCGGCGCGGGCGCGGGCGTAGTCGGCGGACAGCAGCGCGTCCATCGGCACGGCGTCAAAGGCGGGATCGCCGTAGTGCGCCTCGCGGTCGGCAAAGGCGAGCTTGGCGGACTCTATCCAGGCGTGCAGGTAGTCGGGCGTGTTGTGGCCCAGCGCGGGCAAGTCCATCGTTTGCAGTATCGCCAGCTGCTGCAAGAAGAGAGGCCCTTGCGTCCAAGTTGAGCATTTGTGAACATCCAAGCCGTCGTAGCTTAGGGATACGGGCTGTTCCACTTCGGCACGCCATTCGGCGAAGTCTTCGTATGTCAGCAAGCCTTTGTGGGCTACGCCGCTTGCGTCCTCAACCGGGTTGTCGGTGATGAACCGGATGATTTTCTCGGCGATTTCGCCTTTGTAGAAAGCGTCTCGCGCCGCCTCTATGCCCGCGATGCGGCCCTTGCCCTGGGCTTGTTTCTCGGCGGCGCATAGCGTTCTCAGCATAGCGCCGAAGTCGGGGTTGCGGATAAGCTCGCCCACGTGGGGGACATTGCCGTCGGGGAAGTATATCTCGCCGGTGGTGGGGTAGAGTTCGGTGTATTTGGCGTGGTCGGCGGCGAGGCGCTGGCGCAGGCTTGCGTAGAGGGGAAAGCCGTTTTCGGCGAGGTCTATGGTGGGCTGGAGTATTTCGCCGAAAGACATTGTGCCGAACCGCGCGAGCGCCGTTGCCCATGTGCCGATTGGCGCGGGGACGCAGGCGGGCAGGTAGCCGTCGCCGGGGATTAGGTCAATGCCGTTTTCGCGGCACCAGTCTATCGTGAAAGCGTTAGCCGACCAGCCCATGCCGGATACCGCGAAAGTTTTGCGCTCTTTGGCGGAGTATATGAGGGTAGGGACTTCGCCGCCGATGCCGCAGCTTTGGGGCTCCAGCAGGGTTTCGCAGATGCCCATAGCGGCGGCGGCGTCAATGGCGTTGCCGCCGCGCGCGAGCGTCTGCAAGCCCACGGACGATACCAGGTAGTGGCCGGATGTGACCACGCCGCGCGCGCTCATAACTACGGGGCGTGTGGTGAAATCGGTCATGGGCTTGCCTCCAGCGCGGTTAAGATGGGCATCGCGCCGGGGATTACCCAAAGGTTGTTGGAGTGGGCCCGCAGGGATTCGAACCCTGGACACTCGGATTAAAAGTCCGATGCTCTGCCAGGCTGAGCTACAGGCCCACGCGGTTTGGCTGCGCCGGCGCATATGCAATTCTAAGGCGTAGCGGGCGCGCTTTCAAGGGCTAGTTCGCAATCATCCAATTCGCGGGCTGGCTTTCGGCTTGCGCGGCTTGGACTTCGGCGGAGGGGAACAGCCGAATATCGTTTAGGGGCCAATAGCGCACCCACGCCATACCGATGATGTTTTCAAAGGGAACCGCGCCCCAGTCGCGGGAGTCGTTGCTGTCGCGGCGGTTGTCGCCCATCACAAAGAAGTAGCCGTCGGGGACTTCCAGCGCGTCCATATAGTCGTCGTCGGCTTGCTCTATGTAGGGTTCGTCTATGCGCGCGCCGTTGATGAACACCTCGCCTTTGCGGATTTCCACGGTATCGCCCGGCGCGCCTATGACCCGTTTCACGAAATCGCGGTCAGGGTCGTGGGGCGAGTTGAACACCACGACCTCGCCGCGCATCGGCGCGTGAAACGGGAAGAGCTTGATGCTTGGCAGGTCGGGCGCGTCGCCGCCGGCGTAGCCATCTATGGCGATGTGGCGATACACAAGCTTGTTCACCAGCAAGTAGTTGCCCTGCGCCAGCGTGGGGCGCATGCTCGCTCCCTCCACCTGAAAGCTTTGGACGACGAATTGGATGCCCACGAACAGCAGCAGGGACAGGATTATCGTTTCTATGATTTCGCGTATGAAGATTCGCATTAAAACTCTTGTTATTGCCTGTTATCGCTATCGCGCCGTCGGGATGGGCGGCGGCGCTGCGTAATCGTGATGCAATGCCTTGTGCAATGCGCTTGTGCAATCTCTGTGCAATACAGGCGCAATCGGCTGCGGCGAATAAGTCGCTCTGCCAATTATAGCGCAATGGGGCGCATCCCAATATAATCTTTGGGCGCGGCATTTGGGCGCATTGGGCGCGAATTGGCGGGATTGACGGGATAGGCGGCGCGTTTTGGCTACGGGGCATTGATGAAACCCAGCGATTTGGATCTTATCCGGCGCAGCAAAGCGGGCAACCTTGATGCGTTCAACGCGCTTGTTGAGCGCTATCAGGGGCAAGTGTTCAACGCCGCCATTCGGATTTTGGGCAATGGCGCGGCGGCGGACGACGCCACTCAGGAAACGTTTATCGCGGCGTATGGGGCGATAGGCAGGTTTCGGGGGGACAACATCCGCGCGTGGCTGCTCCGCATCGCCAAGAACAAGTGCTACGATATGATGCGCTCATCGCGGCGGCGGCAGGCGGATTCGCTTGACGATATGCCGAATGAGCCGCGCGCTATGGCGTCCGCCAATCCCACGCCTGAGGAGGAGGCGATGCGCGGCGAACTGGCGGCGGCGATACAGCGGGCTATCATGTCGCTGCCGCGCGACCAGCGGGCGGTGGTCGTGTTCGTGGATGTGCAAGGGCTGAGCTACGGCGAGGCGGCAGAGGCGGCGGGGGTGTCCATAGGCACGGTGAAATCGCGGCTGAGCAGGGGGCGGCGCGCAGTGCGGGACTATCTGCGCGAGCATGGCGGGGAACTTTTGCCACCCGAATTTCGTCAGACAGGGTGAGGGAAACAGGAATGTTAGGGTTCTGGCAGGAACGGCGGCACAACAGGGCGCGCGGGCTGCTATCCTCGTACATAGACGGCGAGGTTAGCGCGGCGGAGTCGCGCTTTGTGCAGTCGCACTTGGCGGATTGCGCCGAGTGCGCCGCCGAGCTGGAGTCGCTGCGGGCTACGGCGGCGCTGCTGAGCGGGATGCCGGCCTTCGCCGCGCCGCGCTCATACGCGCTCACGCGGACGCAGGCGTCGGCGGCGCGCCGCTCGCCGCTGGATGCGCTGGATCGGTTGCCGATAGCGGCAGGGCCCGTCGCGGCGGCGGTTGCGGTGGCGCTGCTGATTGGGGCGATAGTAGTGCTGGCGCGATCGGCGTTGCCGGTCGCAATGCCCGCGCCCGTTGCGCCCATCGCGCCTCAGGCGGCCGCGCCGGCCCCCGTTGCCGCCGCGCCGGCGCCCGCCGCGCCGCCGGCTCCTCAGATGGCTGCACCGGCCGCTCCCGCTCCCGCTCCGCCTGCCGCTGCTATGGCCGCTGCGCCCGCCGCGCCGGCGCCGGCCGCTACCGCCGCTGCTATGGTTGCGCCTATACCTGCCGCGCCTGCCGCGCCTGCCGCTATGCCGACGGGCGTTCCTGCCGCGCCGACGACTGCGCCCATGCCTGCCGCGGCTGCGGCTATGATGGCGGCGGATGAGGATGACGAGGACGAGGACGAGGACGTTCAGGCTTTGACTATTGATGATCTCAACGAGGATGAGGACGAGACGGATGGGGATGAGCGGGTTGACGCGGCGGCTGATGAGACGGCGACGGCTGTGGCGCTTGCGGATGGGCCGGAAGTGGGCGCGAGTCCACAAGCGGGCGAGGGGAATAGCGAGATGGCGACGGCTACGCCTACGATTGCGGCAACCGCTACCGCTACGGCGACGGTTGCGCCAACGGCTACGATTACGCCAACATCTACGGCAACGCTTATGCCGACGGCGACGATTACGGCGACGCCGACAAGTGCGCCCACATCCACGCCCACCCCGAGCCCTGATCCCACGCCGACCGCCGCGCCCACGGCGACGCTTACGCCCGTCCCAACGCTTGCGCCGCTGGGGATGCCCACAAGCGTGGTTGCTCAGGCCGATAGGCCGGATGCGGAATCTGCCGCGTCTGTTGCGCCGGACCCTGGGGCTACGGGACAGCCTGGGGCAAGCGCTTTCGGCGTTCCCGTATGGCTGCTTGGGTTTGGGGGCGCGGCGCTGTTGGCGGCGATAGCGGCGGCGGCGTGGCTGATGCTGAGAAGGCGGGCGCGTTAAGCCGAAACTCGGGGAACTATGGCGCGCGCCAAAGCGTTATACAATGTGAGCGTGTATATTCAATTCAAATGCACACGGGTTAGCAAAATCAGAAAGTTAGGAGGACGAAATGAGTAGAAAGGTTACGGCGCTAGTCGTGGGGATGGCGGCGGTTATCGCGGCGCTGGCGGTGGTGGCTTTCGGGAGGGGAGCGGCAACTGAGGCGGTGGCGCTGCCCAATGACGAGTTGGCGGTTGCGGCCGGGCAGCCCGCGCTTGCGCCGGTGGCGCCGGCGACGGGGGAGCGGGATGCGCCGCCGCAGTTCGGCGCGGGCGGGCAGCAGGGCATTTGGGTTTCGGGCGCGGGCAGGATTGCGGTGGAGCCGGACATCGCTATGCTGAGCTTGGGCGTGCAGTCCACGGCGACCACGGTGGCGGAGGCAAACGGGGATGCGGCGGTGGCTATGGAGGCAGTGCTTGCGACGCTGCGCGCCAATGATGTGGCGGACAAGGACATTCAGACGCGCAACTTCAGCATATACCCGCAGTACGACTACCGCGAGCAGACGATAGACGGCGTCGTCACCAGGGGGCAGGTTTTGACGGGCTATCAGGTGAGCAACGATGTGTCCGCCAAGATCCGGAGCATAGCCGACGTGGGCGAGATAATTGACGCGGTGGTAGCGGCGGCGGGCGATAGCGTAAGGGTGAACAACATACGCTTTACGCTGGAGGATCCGGGCGCGCTGCGGCCCCGGCTGCGCGAGATGGCTGTGCGGGATGCGCTGAGCAAGGCAGAGCGGCTGGCTGAGCTTTCGGGCGTGAACCTGGGCAGGCTGGTGTATATCAGCGAGAGTTTCGCGGGGCCGTCGGCGGGCGCGTTTGGCAGGACGTCTTATGACGGGTTCGCGCTGGAGGCGGCGGCCGCCGCGCCTCCCATATCGGGCGGCGAAACGGAGGTTTCGTTTAGCGTGAGCGCGGGGTTCTCTATCTACTAGAGGCGATAGCGGGCGCAACGCAGGAACATATCAAGGGGGCGGATGCGGCTATGCAAAGTCGCATCCGCCCCCCTATTTGCGCGTGGGAATTGGGGCGATAGGTTATTCGCCGTTGTCGGCTATGGCTTTGGTTACGCTTTGGGGGTTCATTGGGAGTTCGTACATCCGGACGCCCACCGCGTCGTAGATGGCGTTGGCGATGGCGGCGAGCGGCGGCACTATGTTCGCCTCGCCCACGCCCTTGACGCCGTAGGGATGCGCCGGATTGGGGACTTCCAGCATCACCGGCTCTATCATGGGCAGGTCAAGCGCAACGGGCATGCGGTAGTCCAGCAGGCTGGCGTTGAGCATAGCGCCGTCGTCGCTCATATAGTACTCTTCGTTGAGCGCCCAGCCGATGCCCTGCACTGTGCCGCCCTGGATCTGCCCCTCCACGTAGCTCGGATGCACGGCTGTGCCTACGTCCTGGAACGCGGTGTAGCGCAGGATGTCCACCTTGCCGGTTTCGGGATCGACCTCTATGTCCACGATGTTGGCGGCGTATGAGCCGGCGGATCCGCCGGGGTTCATATTGGCGCGGCCGACCACCGGCCCGCCGGTTTCGGGCATCCGCGCGGCTATGTCTTTGAACGATATGCGGAGTTCGGTGTCGGACTTGTGCCGGAGGCCGCCGTCGGCGTACTCCACCTGGTCTTCGTCGGTTTCCCATATCATAGCGGCGCGCTGGATGAGCTGGCGCTTGACGTCGTTTGCCGCCTCAAACGCCGCCCAGCCGGACTTGAACGCAACGCCGCTGCCGCCGGATGTGGAGGTAAAGCCCACCGAGTCGGTGTCGCCCACGGTGGGGATGACGTCCTCTATGGGCAAGCCGAGAACTTCGGCGAACATTTGGGCAATCGCCGTGCGCGAGCCGCCGATGTCCATAGAGCCTTCTATGAGGCTGACCGTCCCGTTGGACAGCACATTGGCGATGGCGCACGCCATACCGGAGTTGTTGCGGCAGAACCCCATAGCGATGCCGCGCCCGCGATTTGCGCCCTCAAGCGGCGCGTTGTAGTGCGGATGAGCCACTATCGCGTCCATAACCTCTTTCGCGCCGATAGGCCCATTCATCACGCCGTCGGCGCGGCGCGTGCCGGGCGTTGCCACGTTCAGCAGCCGAAAATCCATAGCGGTTATACCCAGGTCTTCGGCGATTTCGTCCATAAGGCTTTCGGACGCGAAACAGACGATTGGGGCGCCGGGCGCGCGGTAGGCGGCGGTCTTGGGCTTGTTGGTCATGATGTCGTAGCCGTCTATCCGCACATTCTCTATATTGTAGGGCGCGAACACGGCGGCGCAGGAGCCGGGCAGCGGGGCGCCGGGATACGCGCCGCCCTCAAAGGCGAAATAGATCTGCGCGGCGGTGATGCGGCCCTCGCCGGTGACGCCCATCTTGATTTTCATATATCCGCCCGCCGTAGGCCCGGACGCCTCCAGCACTTCGGCGCGCGTCATTGTGGATTTGACGGGGCGGCCGCTCTTGCGGGACAGCGCGGATGACACCGCCTCTAGGTATGCCAGCGTCTTGCCGCCGAACCCGCCGCCGATTTCCATGGGGATTACCTTGATGCGCGAATTGGGTATGCCCAGCACTTGCGCCGTGCTGTCGCGCATAGCGAAATGGCCCTGGCTGCTGCTCCAGATGGTCAGCCGGTCGTCGGGCGCCCACCAGGCGGTCGCGGTGTGCGGCTCTATGTAGCCCTGATGCACGGTCTTTGTGCGAAACTCGCGCTCGAACACCTTGTCCGCCGCCGCGAACCCGGCGTCTAGGTCGCCGAATATGTGCTGCTCGTGGTCGGCGATATTCTTGCTGGGGGGAATGACGCCGTCGCCGCCGCGCTCGATCCAGCGCTCATGCAGCACGGGCGCGCCGGGCGCGAGCGCGTCTTCCACGTTGGACACGCTGGGCAGGACTTCGTATTGCACATCAATGAGCGCCAGCGCCTCTTCCGCCACATGCGCGTTGGACGCGGCTACGGCGGCTATGGGATGGCCCTTGTAGAGCGCCTTGTCTTTGGCGAGGACGTTTTCGGGGATGGGGACGCCCTGCCGCGCTACTTGCGGCACGGGATCCATTGGGGCGAGGTCGGCGGCTGTGACCACCGCCTTGACTTCGGGATGCGCCTCCGCCTTGCTTGTGTCAATGGACTTTATGCGCGCGTGCGCGTGAGGGCTGCGTAGCACTTTGCCGTGCAATAGCCCGGCCGGGTTGACATCCGCGCCGTAGAGGGCGCGTCCGGTTACCTTGTCCACGCCGTCGTGTCTCACTGGGCGCGTGCCTACGACCTTGTATTGCGGCGCGTCGGTGCGCGGCATCTGGGTAGTCGTCATATTCGTCTCCTCTGCTGGGTTGATTTGGATACACATAGATAGAATTCTTTCCCGCGCCATTATCTTATCACATTCGGCATATTGCTATTAGGCGTTAGAAATTAAGATGCGATTGTTTGCGGATTTGCCAAATTCAAAAACCTAAACGCTAAAATACCCTGCCAATATCAAGGCGGGCAGTGGTAAAATAACGCTTGGGATGTGCCATAGAGAGGAATGCGGGGGCAAAGCAAACTGACGCAGAATAATATAGAGGTCAAAGATATGCAGTTGGAAAACATAGTGGTTCAGGGAGCGCGGGAGCATAATCTCAAAGATGTGAGCGTTACCATACCGCGCAACAAGCTAGTGGTGATGACGGGCGTTTCGGGATCAGGCAAGAGTTCGCTCGCGTTTGACACCATCTACGCCGAGGGGCAGCGCCGCTATGTGGAATCATTGTCTTCCTACGCCCGCCAATTCCTGGGGCGGATGGATAAGCCGGATGTGGACTACATAGAGGGGCTGTCGCCCGCCATATCCATTGACCAGAAAGGCGTTTCGCACAACCCGCGCTCCACGGTGGGGACGGTTACCGAGATCTACGACTACCTGCGGCTGCTGTTCGCGCGGGTGGGGCATCCGCATTGCTACAAGTGCGGGCGGCCGGTGGAGCGCCAAACCGTGCAGCAGATAGTCGACGCCGTGCTTGCGCTGCCCGAAAGCAGCCGCATCCAAATAATGGCGCCGATGGTTCGCCGCCGCAAGGGCGAGCATAAAGAGATCTTTGAAAGCGCGCGCAAGGCGGGTTTCGTGCGCGTGAGGGTGAACGGCGATGTGCGGGATCTTTCGGAGACGTTTGATCTTGACAAGCAGAAGTGGCACAACATAGAGGTGGTGGTGGACAGGCTGGTCGTGGGCGGCAGCGCGGATCAAACGCGGCTCGCCGACTCGGTTGAGACGGCGCTGAAGATGGCGAGCGGCGTGGTATTGGTGGACGTGGCGGGCGAGGATGAGTTGCTGTTTTCGGAGCAGTTCGCGTGCATCTACTGCAACATCAGCATGGGCGAGCTTGAGCCGCGCACATTCAGTTTCAACAACCCGCACGGCGCTTGCGCCACCTGCACGGGCTTGGGCTACAAGCTGGAGGTTGACCCGGACTTGGTGATGCCGGACAAGTCGCTCAGCATAGCGGAGGGCGCGGTGCAGCCTTGGGCGCGATCCGGGGCTATGAGTCCCTGGTACTCAAGTCAGCTGGAATCTCTGGCGCGCGCCTACGACTTTTCGGTGAACGAACCCATCGGCGAGATGAGCAAGCGCGACCTGGATCTGGTGATGTACGGCACAAAGCGCAAGGCGATTGACGTGCGGCACAACACGCAGCGCGGCAAGACATATCGCTGGCGCACCGCGTTTGAGGGCGTCATCAACAATCTCACGCGCCGCTACAAAGAGACGGAGTCGGAGCAGGTTCGCGCCGAGATAGAACGCTACATGTCGTCAAGCGCTTGCAAAGCCTGCGAGGGGCAGCGGCTGAGGGCGGAGGCGCGCGCGGTAACCGTTTGCGGCTTGAACATTATGCAAGCGACCGACAAGTCCATAGCGCAGGCGAGCGAATGGATCGCGGCTATCGGGGGGGATGCAACGGCGCAGGTCGCCGCGCAGGCCGAAACGGCGCTGGCGCAGGCGCGCAACGGGCGCAAGGCGGGCGGATCCGGCCGCAAGCGCAAACGGGGGCGCAATGCCGCCGCGTCTGTGGATCAGGCAGCGCCGCGGACGCTCACCGACCGCGAAAAGGCAATCGCAAGCCAAATCCTGAAAGAGATAGAGGCGCGGCTGAACTTCCTGCTCAACATCGGGCTGGACTACCTTACGCTGTCGCGGATGGCGTCCACGCTCAGCGGCGGGGAGGCGCAGCGCATCCGGCTGGCAACGCAAATCGGGTCGGGGCTTATGGGCGTGCTGTATGTGTGCGACGAGCCGTCCATCGGGCTGCATCCCGCCGACGACTACCGCCTCATCCAAACGCTCAAGCGCCTGCGGGATCTGGGCAACACCGTGCTTATCGTGGAACACGACGAGGCGATTATGCGCGCCGCCGACCATATCGTTGATTTGGGTCCGGGCGCAGGCGAACACGGCGGGCATATAGTCGCAAGCGGGCCGGTGGAGGACATCATTAGCGCGCCGCAGAGCGTTACCGGGCAGTATCTTGGCGGCCGGCGCAAGATTGCGCTGCCGGAGCGCCGGCGCGAGGGCAGCGGCGGCAGCATCGTCATACGCGGCGCGAACCAGAACAATCTCAAAGACATCGACGTTGAGATACCGCTGGGGATGCTCGTGTGCGTGACGGGCGTTTCGGGCAGCGGCAAAAGCACGCTTATCAACGAAATCCTGTACAAGAAACTGGCGCAGCAATTCTACAAGGCGCGCGACCGCCCCGGCGCCGTGCGGGACATAGAGGGCGTTAAGCATATAGACAAGGTGGTGGACATTGACCAGTCCCCCATCGGGCGCACGCCGCGCAGCAATCCCGCCACATACACGGACACATTCACGCCCATACGCGAACTATTCGCCACTGCGCCTGAGGCGCGGATGCGCGGCTACAAGCCGGGCAGATTTTCGTTCAATGTCAAGGGCGGGCGCTGCGAATCCTGCACGGGCGACGGCTACATCAACATTGAGATGCAGTTCCTGCCGGATGTGACGGTTCCCTGCGAAGTCTGCGAGGGCAAGCGCTATAACCGCGAGGCGCTAGAGATCGAGTGGAAAGGCAAAACAATCGCGGATGTGCTGGCGATGACGGTCACTGAGGCGCTGGAGGTGTTTGAGAACATCCCGCGCGTGCGCCGCCGCCTGCAAACGATGCAGGACGTTGGGCTTGGCTACATCCGCTTGGGGCAGCCCGCCACGCAACTCAGCGGCGGCGAGGCGCAGCGCGTCAAGCTCGCCAAAGAGCTCTCCAAGCGCGCCACCGGCAACACGCTGTACATCCTGGACGAACCCACAACCGGGCTGTCGTTTGAGGACTGCTCGCATCTGCTGCGCGTGCTGCAGCGGCTGGTTGACGCGGGCAACAGCGTTGTGCTGATAGAGCATCACCTGGATCTCATCAAGAGCGCCGACTGGCTGATAGACCTAGGCCCCGGCGCGGGCGACAAGGGCGGCGCGCTGATAGCGCAGGGGACGCCGGAGCAGGTGGCGCGGATGGCGCACTCGCACACGGGGCAGTATCTGGCGCCGCTGCTGGCGGGGGAGGGGGTAGCGGTGGGGGCTGACGCGCGCGAGGAGGTTGGGGCGAGCGCGGCGGATTAGATTTCGCAGGACAGAATTTGACGGGCTAGGGAATGTCAACCTCAAGGCTGTGAACTTGATGGGCTACCGCATCGCTCGGATATTGGTAGTACAGCTCAAGCGCCTCGCGCAGATTGGACAGCGCCTCCGGCTCGGTTTGCCCCTGGCTGGCTATGTCTATCTCGTGCGCCTGTGCTATGAACCAGTCGTCTTCTGCCCAGACGCTTGCGGTGAATGTGCGTTTCATATCGGCAACCTCCCGTTTGTGATGGATGCGGCGTGGCATTAGTATAGCATCCTGCTATGAGTATGGATGATGGTTGCGGCGTTGCCACGCTACGCAAACCTCCCCGCCCCGAACCCCTCCAGCGGCACATCCGTATCGCCCGCCGTTATCAGGTCGGCGATCGCCTTGCCTATCGCCGGGCTGATGAGTATGCCCTTTCTGCCGGCGCCGGTGGCGAGGTAGGCGTTGCGCCAGCCGGGCGCCGCGCCGATTGTGGGCATCCAGTCGGGCGTTACCGGGCGCAGGCAAGCGGTGCGCTTTGCGATAACCGCGTCCTGCGCCAGCGAGGGCATTAGCGTGTGTGCGCCCGCGAGCAGCGTCCGCTTGGCGGATTCGCTGGGCTGGGCGTCAAATCCGCGCCGCTCTTCGGTAGCGCCCGCCCACAGCAAGCCGTCCGCGCGGCTGTACAGCGTTACGCCCGCGCCCGCGCAGTCATACGCGATGAGCTGCCCGCTTACCCGCAAGCGCACTATCTCGCCTTTGAGCGGCTCTACGGGGATGCGCGCGCCAAGCCACTCGGCCGCCTGGGCGCTCCAAGGCCCGCTCGCTATCACCACAGCGCCGCAGTCCAACGCGCCGTCCGCAAGATCCACGCCGGTTACGTTGCCGCCCTCAGTTCGCAAGCCAATCGCGTCCGCGCTCATCAGCGTCGCGCCCGCGCGTTCCGCCGCGCGCCAGAGCGCCAGGGTGTATTCGTAGCCGAGCAGGGATGCGTTGCCGTATGCGTACAGCCCGCGCAGCGCCTTGGGGCTGACGCGCGGCTCCATCCGCCGCAACTCGTCGGCGTCAAGCCAGCGCGCATCAAAGCCGCCGTCCGCCGCCTGGAATATGTCCAGCGTCTCTTGCATAGGCGGGATGTCCTCATCGCTGAACGCTACGTTCAGCATCGCAATGCGCTTGTAGTGGTATTCCACGCCGGATTCGGCGGGCAGGGATTGGGCAAGCTCGGCGTGCATCCGAAACGACTCGGCGGCGAGCGCGCTGAGGGCGCCGGGCAGCCCGTAGCCCTGCAGCGGGTTCAGGCCGCCCGCGTTGTAGCCGGATGCGTGGGCGGCTATGCCCTCGCGCTCTATCAGCGTTGGCTTCACGCCCGCCTTCGCAAGGTAGTACGCTACCGCGCATCCCGCCGCGCCGCCGCCTATAATCGCCACATCGGTCGTTGGATTGCCTGCCATTGCTGCCGCTCCCGTGTTGTGTGTGTTCGTGTATTGTATTGCCGCGCGTTAGGGTTGGATGCCCAAGTTAGCGGGGAATGGGCGGATGGATGCCCGCGATAAGAGCGCTTTCGGGCAAGGGATATTGTAATGGGCGCGGGCGCGATGGGCAACCGCGATGTGGGATAGAATTAAGGGGCGCTATGCTCTTGTTCGCGGGCGCGTTTAGGCAAGCGCGCGGGGCGGGCGGCTAGGATGCAGACTAGCGCGATGATGTACGATACTACGCCGCACAGGAATATCGCGCGGTAGCCGCCGGTGGCGCGAAACAGCAGCGCGCCGAATGTAGGCCCAAATCCAAGCGCGCCCGTCTGAAATGGCCCCATAAGCCCGGTTATGGATCCGAAAGACGCCCTGCCGAAGTACTGCGCTATCATCATTTGCCCCAGTATGTTCAAGCCGCCCGACAGCGCGCCATATACGATAACCGTCGCCACGCTCGCCGCGCCCTCAGGCGTGAATAGAAACAGGGACACCGCCAAGCCGGACGCCGCAAGCGTGATGAGCGCCAATCTGCGCGGCGAAAACATATCGGACAGCCAGCCCCAGAACGGGTTGCCCAGCGATCCCAGCAGCGAGCTGACGCTGAGCGCGCCCGCCGCCACCGCCGGGGATATGCCGGCGTCGCGCAGATATGGGACTACCTGAAAGTTTATCGTTCCCGATATGAGTATCACCAGCGCCTCCGCGGCGACTATGAGCCAGAACGCGGATGTGGCGGCCGCCTCGCTCGCTCGCCAATCGAACTCGCGCGGCGAGCTTGGATTGCCTGCGCGAGATGCCGATCTTTCGGTATGGCCGGGCCGGCTTGATTGCGCGCCGCCCGCCGCCGTCTGCCGCGCGGGTATGCCGTCGGGCTGCAAGCCTATATCAGACGGCCGCCGCCGCATCACAAGCAGCAGCGGGATGACTAGCAGCAGCGCCGTTACGCCTTGCACGCGATACGCCACGCGCCAGCTTGACGCTAGGGCTATCAGCGAAAATATCTGTATGTTGATAGCGCCGCCGAATGGCCGCGCCATAGCGGATATGCCCAGCGCTAGGTTGCGCCGCCTGCTGAAGAAGTTCACCGCGGCGGTTCGCGGCACAACGCCCACCAGCATCGGGTTGGCTATCGCGCGGGCGATGATGTATGCGGCGTAGAAGTGCCATACCGCCTGTATGCCCGCTATGGCGAAAAAGCACAGCCCCGCAATGAACGCCGCCAGCGGCATCAGCCCGCGCGGGCCATAGCGATCCGCCAACCTGCCCACAAACGGCGTCAGCAGCCCGGACGCCCATGTCCCCGCGGTCACCGCATACGCTATCGTGCTGCGCTCCCAGCCCATATCCTCGAAGATGAAGTTCTGCACGCCGCCCAGCACAAGCTGCGTGGCGCCCGTTGCGGCGTATGTTCCCGCGGCGGATACCGCCAATATCAGCCACCCGTAGTAGAACGGCACGCTCGGCCGCCAATCGGCTATTCTCCTCAGAAGTCGCAACTATTCGGCCACCATACACGCGCCCCTCTATGCGCCCCTTATGCGTATGCGTGCGCGATATGCGCTTGCAAGATATGTACGCCATACGCGCTTGCAAGCGTAAATCATACCAGATTGCCCACGCGCCGCGCCGATTGCCGCTATTGACGCCCGCGCCGCATAACACTACACTTTCGCGCATAGAGCCAACGCTTGATAAGCGATGCCTGATACCTGATAACCGATAGCCAACCGATACCCGATTACCTGATAACCAGGCCGATAATGACAAACCGATAGTCGCCAACCCTCAAACTTTTGTGAATGGGAGCAATTCAATGCGCCAAAACCGCGTCAAAGCGCTTATGCGCGAGGGCAAGCTCGCGCTGGGGAAATATGTCAGCCTCGCCGATCCGCAGGTGGTGGAGATAATCGGCATAGCGGGGTTTGACGCCGCGTTCATAGATATGGAGCATACGGGCTTTGACCTGCCGCTCATAGAAGAGATGATACGCGCCTCCGACTTGGCGGGCGTAACATCTATGGTGCGCGTGCCGGACAACGACGCCAAGCTGATACTCCGCATCCTTGATATGGGCGCGGAGGGCATAATCGTGCCGCACATTGACGGCATTGAGGGCGCGAGGCAAGCGGTGGCGGCGGTGCGCTACCCGCCCCTAGGCGAGCGCGGCGGCGCGGGCGGCACAAGAGCGGCGCGTTTCGGGTCTGTGGCGTGGAACGACCATGTGCGCCAATCCAACGACGAGATTATCCTGTCCGTGATGACTGAGGACGACAAGGGCATCAACGATATAGAGGCGATAGCCGCGCTGGACGGCATTGACCTTGTGTCCATAGGGCCTACCGATCTGTCCCAGGCGCTGGGCGTAACCGACCCCGCCGACCCGCGCCTGCGCGATAAGGTCAACGAAATGGCGGACAGCGTCAAGCGCATCGGCAAGGCGAAGTTGCAGATACCGATGAACCATCCCGCGCTGCCGCTATCGCCGCAAGAGCTCGTGGCGCTTGGCGTGGGCTACACGCACGTCGCGCCCGCGCCGCCCGCCATCCTGCTCAGCCAAATGCGCGAAAGCGTAAGCGGCATACACGCGGCGCTGGGCAGATAGCCGTGCCGCCGCGCCGCGCTCTCCATCTCAGCGCATCAATCCGATTTCGCTCCGAGAGCGCCCCGACTTCATCCTGATTTAATCCCAATTTCAAGCGAGCTCAGCCGCGCAAGGGGGAACGCCAATGCAAGTTCTGGTATTGGGAAACGACAACGAGTTCAAAATCGCCGAGCGGCCTATGCCGGAGCCGGAACCTGGCGAGGTGTTGTTTCGCACGCACTACGCTGGCATCTGCGGCTCGGATTTGCATGCGCCGATGCTTGAAACCTACCTGCGCGAGGTGGTTCTGGGGCATGAGTTCGCGGGCGAAGTGGCGGCGGCGGGCCCAGACGTTGACGGCTGGCAGGCGGGCGACCGCGCGGCCGTGCATCCCAAGGGCGATGTTTGCCGCGACTGCTTTCATTGCCGCAAGGGATGGTTCAATATGTGCAGCGACGCCGACATCAGCGCGTCGGCGGGCATCAGGCGGGACGGCGGAATGGCGGAGTATGTCAGCCTGCCGGCGGGCAAGCTGAGGCGGCTGCCGGACGCCGTGTCCACGCTGGAGGGCGCGTGGGTAGAGCCGGCGGGCGTGGCGCTGCGCGGCGTAATCCGCTCAGGCTTTCAGTTGGGCAAGCGCGCGGCGGTTATCGGCGCCGGCCCCATCGGCTTGCTCACGCTGACGCATCTACGCAACGCGGGCGCAAGCGAGATAATCGCGCTGGAGCCAAGCGAATCGCGCCGCGCCAAAGCCCTTGAGCTGGGCGCTGACATCGCCATAGATCCGCTTTCGGAGGACTTGTCGGCTATCTTTGGCAGTCATGCGGCAATGCCGGAGTTCGTGTTTGAGTGCTCAGGCGCGTCCGCCGCGGCGGATATGGCGGTGAACATCACGCAGCCGCGCGGCTGCCTCACGCTTATCGGCGTCCCCACTAGCATGGTCAGCCTGAACTCGTTCAACATAATCGGCAAAGAGCTGACGATACGCAGCAGCACAAGCGCGGGGGAGCAGTTTGACGACATCATCGGTATGTTCGCGCGGCGCGAGCTGGACATTCGCCCGCTGACCAGCGCCATAACGCCGCTCGCCGACTTTGGTGACGCGTTCAGCCGCCTGCAAAACGGGACTGCCATCAAGATAATGCTGCAGCCGGGGGAGTAAGCCGACGTCCGCCGCGCTCACTCGATCTCGGCGTCCTTTTCGTCAAGCCCAGTCACATCAACCAACTTCCACCTGCTAGTGTTCAGCAGCGTGGGCAGCCGAAAGCCCGCGCCAACCGGCAGGATGGCGTAGTCAAACCCGTATCGCCGCCGCAGTTCGGCAAGCCCGGCGTCGCCTATCGCGGTGGGGTAGCCCGCGCCGCCGGGGAATGCGTAGATTGCGTCGTAGCGGTCGTTCCATTCGCGCATGCCCTCGTCGGTGAACAGGAAGAACTTCCAGTCCACGACCACGGCTCTTTCAGAGAACAGCCGCCATTCGCTCCAGCGCCAGGGTATCAGTATCACGGCGTCGGGCGGCGTATGCTCTCGCGCGGCATGCGCCAGTTTCACGCGGTCTTGCGCCCGGAGCCGCGCCGCCGCCTCTTCTATCGTGAACATTGGCTGCCGCCGCGCGATTGCGTCAGAGATGGGCGGCATTGGCGGCAGGTTGCCCGCCCTGTCCAGGTAGAGCGCCCCAAGCGTCAGCGCCAGGACGCATGCCAGCCCTGCCAGCGCCGCGCCGCCGCGCCGCATTGACACGCTTGCCATCGCCGCCGTCGCAAACCCGATTGCCAGCAGAAACAGCGTAACCCCGCTCGGCGTCTCAAACAGGTGCAGCGCCGATACCGCGACCGCCAGCGCCAGCGCCGCCAATGGCGAGAGCAGCATCAGCCGCCGAATATCGCGCCCGCTATCGCCGCGCGGCAGCCGCCGGATATACGCGAGCGTCTTGTAGAGCGCGAGCGTGGGCGCTGACACGGCGCTCGCCATAACAAGCAGATTGCGCCGGTTGACGCCCGCGCCAAGCGCCCGCGCCATTGAGTAGGCTATGATTAGCCAGCCAAGCCACGCGAATACGACCGTTAGCCTGAATGTCTGCGCCACCGCGAACAGGCGCGTGGGGAATATCTCCACGAACAGGTAGCCGCAAGCCAGCGCAACGCCTATGAGCGCGAACACAATCATGATGGCGATAAGAGACGCATGGTTGCCGCGCCCGCTATCAGTATCGCGCCGATGCCGCCAAAGTTCTGCAAGCGATACGGCGACAGCGACCGCGAACAGCGCCCCAAGCGCGTACTGCTCCCAATCCCACGCGCTTGGGATGATGTGATGCGGATGGCGGATGTGGCCATATATGCGGACAAACTCTTCTGAACTCAGCGCGCCCTGCTCGCTTGTGGCAAGCGATGGGATAAGCCATAACAGGCTCGCCGCCAATATCGCCAGCGCCGCCGCGCCCTCGCGCCGAAAGCGTTGGGGCAGTTCGGTGAGTTGCCAGCCGTTAAGCAGCGCCGCCCTGCGCGCGATGGCCGCCGCAAGCCCAAGCGCCGCCGCCTCTAAGCCAAGCAGCGGCTGCATTAGGATGGCCGGTATTGCCGCCAGCGCCGATTGCATCGGCTTGCCGCGTATTCCCTGCCATACGGCATAGAGCGCAAAGGGCATTGCCAAGAACCGAGGCAACAGCAGTACATCAGTGACGCGCGCGGGAGCGCTCAGGTGAAAGACTGACAGCGACGAGCATATCAGCGTTGCCGCCACTATGCCCGCTATCGCCGAGCCGGTGATGTCCCGCGCGGCAAAGGCGGTGATGAGCGCTATGGCGATATAGATGAGCAGGTAGAGCGCGGCGTACACCGCCTCCAGCGGGAATACGCTACCAAGCGCCGCCATTGTTTGCGCGAAGTAGTAGCGGGGGCCAAACGCGGTTGCGCTGTTCGTTTGGAAGTCGTTGACTAGGTAGCCGGCGTCCATCAGCCGGTAGATCGCCGGCAGCTGCTCGGCGTGGTCAATCGTGCCGAACTGGTAGCCGCTGAGCGCCGCCGCGAGTGCGCCGAACAGCAGGCAGAACGCGGCGAGCGTGGCGTTTTCGCGCAGGCGGGCCGGGGCGAAACCCGCTTGGCTAATCAAGCGGGTTAGCCCCGGGATCCGCGCGGTTCGCATCGCGTCCGCCCGCGTCCGCCAGAGTCGGCGCAGTTGGCTTGCTTAGTACGGGTAGGGCATTACGCCCACGGGGACTTCGATTAGCGTGGGCGCGTCGTCGGATGCGAGCGCATCGCTGAGCGCCGAATTGAGCGAGTCTGCGTTCTCCTGCTCAACGCGGACGCCCTTTGCGCCAAACGACTCCGCTAGTTTCACGAAATCGGGGTTGTGGAGCTTAGAGCCATATACCCTGCCGTCAAAGCGGTCGGTCTGGTCGCGCATCACATTGCCGAATGCGCTGTCGTTGAACACGACCACGACGGCGTTGATGCCGTACATCACGGCGGTGGCGAGCTCTTGCACATTGTACATAAAGCCGCCGTCGCCGGACACCGCGACCACCGCCTTGTCCGGGCATGCCACCTTAGCGCCAAGCGCCACGGGATAGGCGAACCCAAGGTTGCCGAAATAGGACGATGTCAGGTATGTTTTCGGCTCATAGACGGGAAAGCGGGTGCGGCTGTAGTAGCCGACCTGCGTCATGCCCGCGATGAGTATGCCGTCGTCGGGCATAGCGGAGCGTATGGCGTCGTTGAACGAGTGCAGCGGCTCAAGCTCGCGCTCTTTGCCAAAGAACCGCTCGCGCACAGACTCTATCTCGGCTTGGCGGCTGGGCGTCGCCGGGCGCATCCCCGAAATGATTTTGTGCATATCCTCAAGCGTGCGCTTGGCGTCGCCGGCTATGCCGAATGTGTTTTCGTAGTTTCTGCCGAGTTCGGCCTCGTCCACGTCTATCTGCACAACGCGCTGGCCCCTGAGTATCTGCGGCGTCTGTATGCGGCTGCCGACCACGAGTATGACATCGTGTTCCGCCATATAGTCGTGATAGGGATCTATGCGGCGGGGGACGCCTAGCGATAGGTAGTGTCTATCGGATATTGCGCCCTTGCCCTCGGCGGTTTCGATGACGGGGGCTTGCAGGTATTCGGCGAGCTGCAGCAGCGCGGCGTTTGCGCCGCCCAGGTTGACGCCGCCGCCGGCGTAGATGAGCGGGTTGGCGGCGTTGGCGATGATGCGCGCGCCCTCGCGGACGCTCTCTTGACTGGCGCCGGGCCGCTCGTAGCTTACGGGCTCCAGCAGTTCAATGTCAGCCTCCTCAGCAAGCGTTTCGGGCGGGATTTCCACCTCAACCGGCCTAGGCCTGCCCGACTTCAGCTGATAGAACGCCTCATGCACCGCCTCCGGCACATCTCTTGGATCTAGAATGCGCTGCGCCCACTTGGTTACGGGGCGGATGGTGTCCAGCTGGTCGTTGACTTCGTGCAGGACGCCCCTATCCACGCCGATTAGGTCGCGCTCTACTTGGCCCGCCACAACCATTATGGGCGAGGACGCGGAGTACGCGGTGCCGATGGCGGCGGATGCGTTCTGCAAGCCGGGGCCCGGCACAACAAGCGCCGTGCCGATGTCGTTGCCCGCGCGCGAGTAGCCATCCGCCATATACGCGGTTGCCTGTTCGTGGCGCGTGGTGATGAACTTGATGTCCGTTTCGTCATGCAGCGCGTCCAAGGCGTGGTAGAGCTGCACGCCCGGCAGTCCGAATATCACCTTGACGCCCTCGCGCTGCAGCTGCTTGGCTAGCGCCTGTCCGCCCGTCATCTTTGGCATAGTTTGTTTGCCCTTTCTTGTTGCGATGCTTGCCGTGAAGTTGGTTAAAGTCTAGTAGCAACTATACGATTAGCGGCGCATAAAATCAAACAAAACGCCCGCGCTCGCTAATAGAGAGACGCGGGCGCATTGTCTAGCGCCGCCTAGCATTGCCTAGCGCTGCTGTGATGATTAGTTTTGCCGTGTGGCGGCGTAGTCTTCGCGGGCGCGCGTCATGGCGCGGGAGCGCGCCTCAAGCAGCTCGTCTTTCTTGTCCGCCGACCAGACCTGCGACCTGTGCAGGCTGTCTATTGAGCCTTGGAAATGGGGCATCACATAGCGGGCGACGAGTTCGTAGCTATGCTTTACCTGCTCGCGGGTTCCCCATTCGGTAGCCTGTATCATAAAGCCGCCGAACCCGCCGCTCTCTTCGTCCAGCCGCTTTATCATAGCGATAAGGTCGTCGGGAGTGCCAACGCACCACGCGCCGCGCTCGGTCATCACATCAATGATCTTGTCGCGGTCGGCGTTGCTGTTGACGTCGTAGTTGAGCTGGTGGCCGAGCGTCTTGACGAAGTAGTCGTACTGGTAACGGCCGGCGTTGACGCGGGCTTGCTCCATAGCCTCTTTCTTGCTTTCGGCGAGGTGGACGTGCATCACAAGCCGCCATTCGTTGCGGTTCATCGTATTGCCGTGTTCGGCGGCGGTCTCTTCGGCGATGCGCCAGAAGTCGGCGAGGTTGGTGGCGATGCTTTCGCCGCGCGTAACGCTGACGGACAGGACGCCCGCGCCGTGCTTGCCCGCCAAAACCATCCCTGACGGGGACTGCGCCGCCGCCACCGCGATGGGGAAGTGCGGCTTGGTGTATGGGCGCAGATGCAGCTGCGCCTCGTTGAGCGTGAACCATTCGGATTCGTAGGTGATGGGTTCGGTTTCGTTGAGCAGGCGCATAATGATGGTCATAGCCTCGTCCATACGCCGCCGCTGGACGACGGGATCGATGCCGAGCATAGCCGCGTCTGTGACGAGGGCGCCCGGGCCTACGCCCAGCATAGCCCGCCCGCGCGTGAGATGGTCGAGCAAGACCATCCGATTGGCGGTCATAAGCGGGTGGTGATACGGCAGGCTGATGACGCCCGTGCCGAGCATAATGTTGCGGGTGCGCTCCGCCGCCGCCGCCATAAAGACTTCGGGGGATGCGATAATCTCCCAGCCGGCGCTGTGATGTTCGCCTATCCAAGCCTCGTCGTAGCCGAGCTGGTCGAGCCACTGGATAGTCTCCAGATCGCGCTCCAGCGAGAGGGTAGGGTTTTCGCCTTTCCAGTGGAATGGCGCCATAAAGATGCCGAATTTCATTCGTTCAGGTAGAGCCATCATTTCGTCCTTTGCCAATATGCCGCGCGGCACAATCGTTAGGGATACAACGCAAGCGATTTTAGCACGGGGCGGGGTTTGGGGCAAGATGGGGGGTTGGGCATATCGGGATAAAGGCAGTCTATAAGTTGGCGCTGGTATTCTTACCTTGCAGTGTTCATTGATTTGAGGGACTGATTTAGGCATTCCTCAAACACTATCGCCAGCAGATGTTTCAGCATCTCCACGCTCTTTGTGTAGCCCTTTGTCCGCCTTACCAGCCTGTTGAGTTTGCTCCTCAGCTTAGAGTGCAGCCCCTCATTCCAGTTCACCGCTCCGCCCTTGCCTATCACATGCCTGTCCCGAGGCAGCCATTCGTACACCGGATAAGCGTCTGTCTCATACCTGTCAGCTCCCGGCAGCCGATCCAGCAAGCGCGAGAACGCGGACAAGTCTCTGCCGCCCACCTCATACATCCGCCAGCGGACTCCGTCCCGTTCCTCCACCACCGCAGTCCATATCCACAGGTCTTGACGCCGCTCGCCGCGCCTTATCCCCAAGTATGTCCACATCTCATCAAACGCCACAATAGACGCGCGGACGCTGTCTTGCCGCCCACTTGTACGCCACTCTATAAAGCGCGTCAGACGCTCTCTCGCCAAGGCCCCCTTTTTTTGACCCACTTGCTTACAGTGGGTACGCTCGCGCCCATCACGCGGGCGGTCGCCGATAGGCTCATCCCCTCCGCGCACATCTTCACAGCCTGCTCTTTCTGCTCATCGGTGAACCGATGCTTTGCGCCCTCTTGATGCTTGCGGCCGCACTGGTTGCACTTAAATATCTGCTTGCCGCGCGAGTGGCCGTCTTTCTTGACCCAATTCGAGCCGCATTTCGGGCATAGCGCGTCATGTCTGTACACTCTTTGGCTCGCCATAATGACACCTGCCTTTCAGCGGTTTCGGAGCGGTTTAGGGCAAGTATATCATATCAGCACTGCAAGGTAAGAATACCCGGCGCAGCAGGGCGATTGCATAGAGGGTTAGGGGGCGAATTCTACGCGCCATAGGACGTTGCCTTGGGCGTGTTGGCCGGCGCGGATGGTGGCGATGGGGTAGGCGGGGAGTTGGGCGAAGGCAGTGCAGCCGGATGCAGACCAGACGCCGTTGTTGGCGAAGTTGAAGTCTAGGTTGGCGAAGGCGTTATTCGCGCGGGCGGCGGTGGCGCGCCGGGCGGGGATTATGTGGAGCAGAAAGCGCGGCTGGGTGTGTTCGGCGCGGCAGTCGGGTTTGTGGTAGATGATTAGGTTGTCGCGGAGGTAGATGGTGAAGTCGGATTGGGCGGCGGGTTCACCGGGGTTTGTTAGGAATTGTTGGATGTCAAAGGGGATGCGCTCGCCGCCGATTTCGGGGGCAAGGGGGAGCTCGGTTAGCCATAGGGTCGCGCCGTCGGGGGTTTTTTGGCCGGCGCGGATGGCGGCTATGGGGTAGGTGGGGAGGGGGATGGACGCAAGGCAGTTGTCGTTGAGGCGGATGCCGTTGCGGTCGAATCGAAAGTCTAGGTTGGCGAAGCCGTGCTGCTGGCGGGCGGCGGGCAGGTCGGCAGGGTCGGATGGGATGATGTGGAGGATTAGCCTTGCGTCAATGTCTTGTTCGGCGCAGTTTTGTTTGCCGAATAGGATGGCGTTTTCGCGCAAATAGACGTCGAAGTTTTCGCGGGCGATGGGGCCGACGGCGTTTGCTAGGGCGATTTCTTGCCAGCGGGCGAAGTCGAATTGGCGGTATAGGGGTATTTTTGCGTCGCCGATTGCGAGGGTGTGGGGGAGGTTGGTTTGCCATAGGACATTGCCGTCGGGGTCTTTTTGGCCGGCGCGGATGATGTTGATGGGGTAGTTGGGCAGTGGGATGGACGCGAGGCATTTGTCGTCTATGCGGATGCCGCGGCGGTTGAATTGGAAGTCTAGGTTGGCGAAGCCGTGCTGTTGGCGGGCGGCGGGCAAGTCGGCGGGGTCGGATGGGATGATGTGGAGGATTAGCCTTGCGTCAAAGTCTTGCTCGGCGCAGTTTTGCTTGCCGAATAGGATGGCGTTTTGGCGGGTGTAGATGTGGAAGTTTTCGCGGGCTAGGGGGCCTGCGGCGTCGGCGAGGGCTGCGTCATACCAGCGGGGGAAGTCTTCTTGGCGGTAGAGGGCGCGATGGCGGGCTAGGGGGATGTCTTCTCGCCACAGCATACCGCCGGCGAGGGATTTTTGGCCGGCGCGGATGATTTCTATGGGGTATGGAGGCAGTTCTATGGACGCCAGGCAGTCGTCGCCGAGGCGGACGCCGCGCCGGTCGAAGTGAAAGTCTAGGCCGTCAAAGCTGTGCTGCCTGCGGATGGCGGGAAGGTCTTCGGGGTCGGAGGGGAATATGTGCAGGATGAATCTTGACTCAAAGTCTTGTTCGCTGCAATTTTGCTTGCTGAATAGGACGGCGTTTTCGCGGGTATAGACGTTGAAGTTTTCGCGGATGAGGGGGCCTGCGGCGCCTGCTAGGGCGTTTTGATGCCATTGGGTGAAGTCGGCTTGGCGGTATAGAAATACTTCGCGGTTTTGAGGGGTGAGGGTTTCGGTGCCGGGCAGGCGCTGGTTGCTGATGAAGTAGTCGGCGTATTCGCGCAGGTTGCCGTCTATGATTAGGACGCTGCCTGAGAGGTAGAAGTCTTCGGCGTATCGGCTGCCTACGGCTTTGGGATTTTTGAAGGGCGGCGGGACATACACAATTTTGTCCTCAGTGATGGGGCGGATGGCGTCGAAGTCGGCGAGTTCGCGGGTTTGGCGGGCGTGGTCGTCCGGGTGGTAGCCTAGTTGGGAGATCTGATACGCCGCAAACGCGAACACGAACACGGCGGCGGCGGCGGCGAGCATTATCAGCCGGTCGCTTGATTGGCGGCGCAGCCACAGCAGGGCGAAGGCGAAGAATGTGAGGGGCATGCCGATGTAGTGCAGCGCCTCGAATTCGTGAAAGACTATGTTGAATCGGAAGGGGACAGCCCAGAAGAATCCGTAGAAGGCTAGGGTAGCCCATAGGATTTTGCGGCGGGTGAACTCTATGCCGATGCCGCAGGCGGCGAATACGGCTATGCCGGCGAGCGCCCAGTGCAGGTCGAATTCGGGGGCGCGCGCGATTGCGTAGCCGGGCAGGGGCAGCGCGTAGGGCGCGGACATTACGCCTATGCGATTGAATTGCTGCTCAATGACCCTGCCCCAGGGCCAGATTTCGCTTAGGGGCGCGCCAAGATCGGCCTCAAACGCCTCGTTTAGGTTGCCGGTGCTGCGGCGGATCATAGATGTGAAAGAGGGGAGTTCGGTTAGGGCGACTCTGCCGTCAAAGGCGCGGTATTCGTTGGCGAAGTTGTATGACAGCAGGGATGCGCCGAATGCGAAGGTTGCGACGCCGAGCAGCAGGTATTGGCTGCGAAACAGGGCGGACGCCGAGCGGCGCGCGCGGGATAGCAGGGATTGCGCGAGGGATGCGGCAGGGGCGGGTGAGCGCAGGGTTGCGATTAGCTCGGCGGATGCGCCGATGATGATAAAGGGCAGCAGCAGGGCGTAGACGTGCCAGCCGAGCAGCAGGGCGGCGCAGGATTTGAGCAGCAGTTGGGGAAAGCGGCGCTCTTGGGCGAATACGACCATGCCGTGAAATGAAAGCATCACGCCGAACAGGGAGGGCGTGGTTTCGGTGCATATCATATCGGAGTAGTAGAGAAGGAAGAACGAGGAGAAGGCGAGCAGGACGGCGGCGAGAGCTATCCAAGGGCGGCCTGTGAGGCGGCTTAGGGCTAGGTATGCCATAAGCGCGGCGGCGGCGTAGAACAGCAGCATCGCGGTTTGGGCGGCGTAGAGCTGGGCGGATAGGCTGCCGCCGAATGGGAGGGTGGCGAGTTTGGTCAAGACGAATCCGCCTATGGGAAAGCGGTTGTATAGTTCGTATTGGGTTGCGCCGTCGTCGGAGACCAGCCTTTGGTGGTAGTAGCCAAGAAAGCGGTTTTCAAGGGATATGTTGGCGATTAGCGCCATGTAGTGGCCGCTGTTCCGGCCGTGCGTGCCGTAGCGGTAGAAGTGGCCGCGCTCGTTGCTGAATATGAACACGCTGGACAGCGTTAGCAGCAGGACGAGGAGGGGCAGGATGGGGGAGCGCCGCAGTTTGGCGAGGTTGGGGATTGTTGGCGTCATTGTGGGGGGAATTATAGCATAGGGGGGCGTATGGCTGACAATGGACGGGGGGGCTCTACTTTTTTAGGAAAAAAGTAGCAAAAAACTTTTGAGTGGGCGTCGATGGGTGGGATTGGGTGGGGGCAAAGGGGTATAGCGGTTTCAATTGGACTTGCGGCTACTTTGTAGCCTATAATTTGGGGGAATTGGCGACCGAATTCAGGGCAAAGCAGCAAAGAGGAGCAGTTGGCAGATGGCAGATACTATCAGGATAGGATTTGTGGGGGCGGGCGGGAATACCGAGCTTAGGCATATTCCGGGGTTTAAGGCGATAGAGGGGGTGGAGCTGGTGAGCGTGGCGAATCGCAGCCGGGCGTCGGGGCAGCGCATCGCGGATAAGCACGGGCTGGCGGAGGTGTACGACGATTGGGTGGAGCTGATAGAGGCGGATGATACGGACGCCATCTGCATCGGGACGTGGCCGTATATGCACAGGGATATGGTGCTGGCGGCGCTGGAGTCGGACAAGCATGTGCAGACAGAGGCGCGGATGGCGATGGACGCGGCGCAGGCGCGCGAGATGCTGGACGCGTCAAGGCTGGCGCCGCATCTGGTTACGCAGATAGTTCCCTCGCCGATGACGCTGCGGGTGGATAGCACGGTGAAGGAGCTCATCGCCAACGATTACCTGGGGGAGGTGTATTCGGTCAATCTGGTGGTGAACGACCGGACGATGCACCCGGCGGGTTTCGTGACGCCGCAAGCGCCATTTCACTGGCGGCACAACCGCGATTTCAGCGGGTACAACATAATGCAGATGGGGATCTGGTATGAGGCGATGATGCGCTGGGTTGGGCCGGCGCAGAGCGTCCAGGCGCTGACGCGGGTTCATGTGAAGAGCAGGGCGGACGGGAACGGGAACGCGCAGGTCATCACGATACCGGATCACATAGAGGTTCTGTGCGAGATGTATTCGGGGCCGCTGCTGCATATCCGGATGAGCGCGGTTACGGGGCATTCGCCGACGAATGGCGCTTGGCTGTTCGGGAGCGATGGGACGCTGTTCGTGGAGTCGCCGGGGATGCGGCTGCTGGGCGGTCGACGCGACGACGGCGAGATGGCTGAGATAGACATTCCCGCCGAAAAGCAGGGGGATTGGCGGGTGGAGGAGGAGTTCATCAACGCGATACGGGGAGAGGAAGAGATAACGCATACGAACTTCGCGGACGGGGTTCGGTATATGGAGTTCACGGAGGCGGTGACGCTGAGCGCGCAGTCGGGGGAGAAGGTGCATTTGCCGCTGTAAGGGCGGGGGTTGCGCGGCCTGGCGGCGGCGTACATCCTGCGATGATGCTGATGCCGTCGGTGGTCGCAAGCGTGGGGCCGGCGGCGTATATTCTGCGGTAATAGCAATGCCGCCGGCCCCCGCCATTGCGCGGGCCGGCGGCAGGCAATCAAGTTTGGTGGCGCAAGGTGGGGATTTCGGCCTCGGCGGTTCGGGCGACGTTTTCCGCGCCTAGGCGGGCTATGGAAATGGCGGGGAGGGTTGTGGTGTGGAGGCCGGCTGACGCGCCGAGTTCTAGGGCGAAGCGGGCGGCGGCCTCGTTGTCGTCTGCCTCCATAATCGCGACGAAGTCTATGCTGCCCAGGACGGCGTATAGGCCTAGGATGCTGGCGTCTGGGGCGGCGATGTCGGATTCGGCGCGCAGGATGATGTTGGAGTCGGCTAGGATTTTGTCGCGGCCTTCGGGGGTTAGGGTGATTAGCAGGATGTATCTTGCCATAGCGGGGCAGCCTCCTTGCGGCAATTCGCTTGCCCTCTTGTTATAAAGGGCTATAATGGCTGTAAAAGTGACACAATCAGCGCGATAGGGCGCGGCGGTTTGCGCCTCAGCATCCCTAATATAGCAGATAATCACGAATGTAACGATATTGCGATACGCGGAGGGGGACAGAATGGATTATTCGGGGATATTTTCCAAGAATTTGCCCGCGGCGGTGGATATGCCGGCGGGATTGGGGGCGGATGTCAAGCATATCTTCTCGGTGACCAACGCTGTGCCGCAGTGCATAGACGGGGGGAAATACGCGGAGGCAATGGGCAGCATATTGGCGCGGGAGGCGGCGTCGCTGGCGGGGTATCCGGGGGCGAAGGGGCATGAGGGGCTGCGGTCGCTGATAGCGGCGGAGCTGCGGGACAAGCGGGGGGTTGAGGCGGATCTGGAGGACATATTCCTGACGGACGGCGCGGGCGGGGCTATTCGCAAGCTTGTGGACGCTTTCGTGGATGCGGGGGATGTGGTGATAGCGGAGGAGTTCACCTATTCGGGGACGCTGAAGATGCTGTTGGAAAAGCGGGCTGAGGTGGTTCACATAGAGTCGGACGGGGATGGGATGAACACGGACGCGCTGGAGCAGGCGGTCAGGGATTTGACGGCGCGGGGGAAGAAGCCGAAGCTGATATACACAATTCCGGTGTATCAGAACCCGACGGGGGCGACGCTGAGCGCTGATCGGCGGGTTCAGATGCTGCGGATTGCGGCTGAGAATGAGATACCGATCATAGAGAACGAGTCGTATGCGGATTTTCGGATAGACGGCGAGCCGCTGCCGCCGGCGATGCGGGGGATGGATGACGGGGGGATGGTGATATATGTGTCGTCGTACACGAAACTGATGGGTTGCGGGCTGCGCGTGGGGTTTTGCGTCGCGCCGCAGCAGGTGCAGGATGTTTTGTGGGGGGGCAATCCGAGTCAGCTGGCGACGATGATGATCTCGGAGTACTTGCACAATCACAAGGCGGCGCATGTGGAGAGCGTGCGGCGGGCGCTGCTTGCGCGGCGTGATGCGCTGCTGGGGGCGCTTGGGGAAAACTTCCCGGCGACGTGCGAATGGGGGACGCCGCATGGGGGGATGATGGCGTGGGTGAGGCTGCCTGAGGGCGCGGACGGCTGGGGGGCGCTGGATGGGGCGGTGGAGGCGGGCGTTAAGTATAATCCGGGCGGGATATATCGCGCGGGGCGGGACCGCAACAACTATGTGCGGCTGACGTATAGCCATAATACGCCGGAAGAGATTCGGGATGGGGTTGCGATACTGGCGGATGTGTTTCAGCGGGAGGGGTTGTTTGGGTAGGCGGGGCGTGATGCGCCGCCGTTCATCTCAGTCCTTGTTGCGTAGCGTGACGTTATGACATACGCGGCGGATTTGCATCTACACTCGCCTTACGCGCGGGCTACTAGCGGGCAGCTGACCTTTGACAATATGGCGCGCTGGGCGCGGGTGAAGGGGATTGATCTGATGGCGAGCGCGGATTTTACGCATCCGGTTTGGTTCGCTGAGACCAAGCGGGCGCTGACGCCGCTGGGGAACGGGCTGTATGAGCGTGGCGGCGCGCGGTTTGTTATAGGGACTGAGGTGAACTGCAGCGGGATGCAGGGGGGCAGGAACCGGCGGGTTCATATGCTTGTGTTCGCGCCGTGCGTTGGGGTGGCGGAGCGGGTGAACGCGGCGCTGGCGGGCAAGGGGGCGCTGGCGGCGGATGGGCGGCCGACGCTGCGTATGACGCCGCGCGAGCTGCTGGGGCGGCTGCTGGATATAGACGACCGAATGATGCTGATACCGGCGCACGCATGGACGCCGCATTTCGGCGTGTATGGGGAAAGGTCGGGGTTTGATTCGCTGGGGGAGTGCTTTGGGGATCTTGCGCCGCATATCCGCGCGATAGAGACGGGGCTGTCAAGCGATCCGGCTATGAATTGGCGCGTTCCCGAATTGGATGATGTGAGCATCGTTTCGTTTTCGGACGCGCATTCGTTGCCTAAGATGGGGCGGGAACTGACGGTGATAGACGGGGAACTGAGTTATGAGGGGTTGCGGGCGGCGTTGGATGGGCAGGGGATTGCTTATACGGTGGAGTTTTTTCCTGAGGAGGGGAAGTATCATAATTCGGGGCATCGCAGGTGCGGGGTTAGTTTGTCGCCGGAGGAGGCGCTGTTGGCGGGCGGGCGGTGTCCGGAGTGCGGCGGGCGTTTGACGGCGGGGGTGTTGGAGCGGGTGGATATGTTGGCGCGACGGCAAGCGGATGGGGCAGACGGGTTGGATCGTGGTGATGGCAAGGGTCGGCCGCCGTTTAGGTCGTTGGTGGGGTTGCAGCAGATTGTTGCTGAGAGCGTGGGAAGGGGCGTGAATACTAAGGGAGTGCAGGGTCGGTATATGCGTTTGGTGGAGGGGGTTGGGAGCGAGCTGCATATATTGACGGCGGCGGCGATTGGGGATATAGCGGCGGTTGGGGGGGAGCGTATCGCTGAGGGGGTTGAGCGGGTTCGGAGGGGGGATATTGTGATTGAGCCGGGGTATGATGGGGTGTATGGGCGGGTGAGGGTGTGGCCGGATGGCGATAAGGGGGCGTGGCAGTTGGGGTTGGGGTGATGTGAGAGTTGTAGGGGCGCTTACGGCAACTAAGAATAGTGCTTGGCGCGTTGGATTAGGAAGGCGATCATTATGGCGGTGGGGATTGCCACTATGATTAAGCCTAGCAGGATGATGTTGGCGAAGGGGCCTAGCCCTAGCAGGTTGTCTATGATGTGGCGGATCCAGTCTAGCAGGACGGGGTCGCCGGGCTCGGAGTGGTGAAGGGCGACGGTTAGCAGGGGGGGCATTAGTCTGACTCTCCGGCGGATGCGGTGGCTGCGGCGGGTGCGGGCTGGTAGCGTATGGAGAATCGGCGCTCTTTGACGGCGTAGCTGGCGAGGGTGGCGCCTAGCAGGGTGACGCCGGCTATGGCGAAGGGGATTTCGTATGCGCCGGTGAGGTCGTAGAGGACGCCCGCCATAAAGACGCTGATTGATCCGCCGATTTGGTGGGACATAGTGGCGAGGCCGTTTAGCGTGCCGATGTGCCTCACGCCGTAGATGTCGGCGGTGAGGGAGCTTGTGAGCGGGGGCGTGGCTATCCAAGACATTCCGGCTAGGGTGGCGAAGCCCCATATGCCGATGAAGGGGGGTATGGATAGGCCCCAAAGCATTGAGGCGAAGCCGGGGATTACCAGCATCACATAGGCTAGGAAGCGGATGAAGTAGATTGTGCCGAGCAGGTTTTTGCGGCTGAAGTGGTCGGATAGGACGCCGACTACGATTACGCCGACGAAGTTTAGCAGCTGCATATATGAGAATGCCCAAGCCGCCACCGCGGGGGATATGCCCAAGTCAAGGGCGAAGGGGACGTAGTGGGCGCTGATGATGATGGTGGTTACGCCGCAGACGAAGTACGCGCCCGAAAGCAGCAGGAACGGGGGGGATCTGAGGGCGCTTGCCCAGCGGTCGGTCTCGAGGGGGGCGCGGGTGGCGCTGACGGCGCGGGATCGGGCGGCGGCGGCGCGCGACGCGGGGGATGCGTCTGATGCCGGGGATCCGTCGCCGTCGGGGGTTTCGCCGACCTCTTCGGGGGTGTTTCGCATAACGACTAGGACGAGGGGGAGGGCGAGCAGCAGGACGAATAGGCCTAGCACTACCCAGGCGTAGCGCCAGTTGGCGGCGTAGATGAGGGAGCTGGTGAAGGGGACTAGCAGAAAGCCGCCCAATGATGTGCCGGCGGTGGCTAGGCTTAGCATTATGCCGCGCTTGCGGTAGAACCATTTGGATAGGACGGAATGGACGGTGACAAGCGAAACGCCGCTGGAGGCGGTGGACATTATGACGCCGTATATGAGTATCATATAGAGCAGGGAGGAGGATATGCGGTAGAAACCGAAGTCGATGCCGAAGTCGGGGAGGCTGCCGGATAGGGATAGGGTGAGGGTGGACAGGCCAAGCACAAGCAGGCTGAAGGATATGACGGAGCGCGCGCCGTAGCGGTCGTAGAGCCTGCCTAGGAAGGGCTGGGTGATGGCGTTGACCATCGTGCCAACGGCGATGACGAAAGAGATTTCGGAGCGGTTTTCCCAGATGCGGTCGGCCTCCATAGTTTCAATGAAGACGCCGAATCCGTTGCGCGCGCCCATAGAGACGAACAGGGCGAAGAAACCCGCCGCCGCCACGAAATACCCGTAGTAGATGGGCTTGCGCCACAGGTCGGGTATCGCCGCCGCGTATCTGGCTAATGTCAAGTTATTGAGCAATGCGGTTTCCTTATTGCCCATACATATTGGCGATGTTGCCGATATTGCAAAGAGGGTAACATTGCGTTGGCGGATTGGCAATAGGGATATGTTGGGAATTGGGCGATGTAGGGGGTAGGCGGTTGGTTTTTTTGAGATGGTTTAAGGCGTGGGGGACGCTACTTTTGGAAAAGTAGGCAAAGCTTTTGGGTGTAGCAGATAGCGCTGTTTGTGTGTTGGGGCAACGGGCGCAAAGGCAGATTGCATGGGGGATTTTAGGGGCAAGAATACGCTCAGTGGGATAGCCTGTTACAATGGTATGCGAAATAAGCAATTTAAGCCGCCGGTTAGGACGGGCAGGCTATATCAGGGGGGAATGAGAATATGCTGGTGCTAAAGGCCGCGCGGTCGGCGCGGGATAGGATTGCGGTGGTGGAGCTTTTTGGGGCGATTGGCGGGCAGATTAAGTCGCCCGCTTATGAGCAGATATTCGCGGCGGTGGCAAGGGACGCCAAGATAAAGGCGCTGGTGCTGGATATAGATTCGCCGGGGGGCGGCGTTCCGGCGTCGGATTACCTGTATCGGAGCGTGATGAAGGTGGCGGACAAGAAACCCGTCATCGCAAGCATACGCGGGGTGGGCGCGTCGGGGGCGTACTATATCAGCTGCGCGGCGCATAAGATTGTGGCAAGCCCAGGGGCGCTGGTGGGGTCAATCGGCGTAATATCGGCGCGGCCGGCGCTGCGGGAGCTGCTGGAGCGGATGGGGGTGGGCGTGAGCGTGAACAAGAGCGCGGCGCACAAGGATATGGGCGCGTTCTGGCGGGATGCCACTCCCGAAGAGGACGCGAAGATGCAGGCGTTGATAGACGATTCGTTCAGCGCTTTCGTGGGCATAGTGGCGGCGGCGCGCAGGATGGATGAGGCGGATGTGCGGCGCATCGCAACGGGGGAGGTGTATTGGGCGCCTAAGGCGCAGGAATTGGGGCTGGTGGACGAGCTGGGGGATCTGGATAAGGCGCTGGATATGGCGGCGGAGGCGTCGGGAGCGCCGCGCAAGCCGGTGTATCTGCGGCCGAGGCGGTCGCTGCGGCAGCTGCTGCTCAATCCGGCGGCGGAGGCGCTGACCGAATCGGTTAGCAATGAAGTGGAGCGGCGGTTGTGGGCGAGTTGGATGCGGTAGAATACGCGGCGGTTCGCCAAGCAATCGCTAGGCAATCAGGGCGCGGGCTATCCTGTCGTTATCGTCTCGCGCAAGCCAATCGTGTTGACTGCGACGGTTGGGATTGACTTACGATAGCCAATCGTATTAGTTGCGCCCGTTGGGATTGACTTGTGATAGCCAATCATCACCGCGCAAGTCGTTCACAAGCCATACTCATATGTCGTCGCATAAGCCGTTAACATAAGCCGCCGCGCAAGTCATCACACAAACGGTCAACATAATTCGCCGCACAAGTCATCACGCAAACGGTCAACATAAGCGGTCAACATATGTCGGCACAAGCAATCTCATAAGCCATACAAGCCATTAAGCAAGCCAGCACAAGAGGGAAAACGCGAATGAAAATCAAGCAGATAAGAGCGGTTAGCGTGGACATCCCGATTGCGCCGCCTAAGAGCAAGGCGCGGCGGCCGAATTGGAATACTCACGCGCGGCGAGCGCTGCCTATTAACAAGTATCCGGAGTTTCCGAGGATGCACGGGCAGATGCCGGGCGCGAATACCAGCGCGGAGGTGTGGGTTCAGGTGGTTGCGGAGGACGGGACGTTTGGGCTTGGGCAGTGCAGTTTCGGGGAGCTGACGGCGGCGATTGTGGATTACCACTTCGCGCCGCTGCTGGCGGGGCGCGATTGCATGGCGACGGAGTTTCTGAACGACCTGATGTGGCGCTCTACGCAGCGGTTCGGCGCGGGCGGCATAGCGACGGTGGCGCAGTCGGGCATTGACCTGGCGCTGTGGGATCTGAAAGGCAAGCTGCTCGGCCAGCCCGTCTATCGGCTACTGGGCGGGCCCTGCCGCGATAAGGTTAGCCTGTACTGCACATCGAACGACCTGGACTGGTCAAAAGAGCTGGGCTTTACCGCGTTCAAGGTGAGCAATCCGGTTCACTATGAAGAGGGCATTGACGGGCTGAACATCCTGGACGAGCATATCGGCAAGGCGCGCGACGAGGTGGGCTACGACGTTGAGCTGATGTACAATCCGGTGATGTCGTTCAATGTGGAGTTCGCGGTTCGGGTGGCTGAGCGGCTGCGAAAGTATCAGCTACGGTGGCTGGAGGAGCCGCTGGTTCCGGGCGATCTTGAGGGGCATATAGAGCTCCGCAAGGCTATCAACTGGGTGCCGCTGGCTACGGGGGAAGATCATCACGGGCGGCATGCGTTCCGGCAGCTGATAGAGCATCGGGCGATAGACATAGCGCAGCCGGATATTAAGTGGTGCGGCGGGCTGTCGGAGGCGGTCAAGATATACACGATAGCGGAGGCGGCGGGCATCGCAACGATACCGCACGCGGGCGCGGGGACGCCGTTTGGCCAGCATTTCGCTATGGCAATGCCGGAGTCGCCAATGGCGGAGTTTTGGATGGGATCGGATCCGGGCGTGCCGCTGGAGGAGGTCTGCCCGATACCGGGTATGCCTATGCCGAAAGACGGGTTCGTCGTGCCGTCGGACGCGCCGGGGTTTGGGATGGAGATACGGGAAGAGTGGATACGGGCGTGGGATCATAGCGCGGCTATGAAGACGCTGGGGTAGCGGGATGTGCGCTTAGCGCTGTCCAAATCGCGGTTCGCGCTCGTCGGGTAGATGGGCGCGTAGCCTGATATACGCCTAGCCTTTACGCTCGTTGCGCCCGTCTTATCAGGTAGCCGCGCCTACAAGCCTACATCAAGCGCCGACGCCACGGTTTCCATATCCTTGTCGCCGCGGCCGCTTAGGCCCATCAGGATGACGCGGTCGGGCGGCAGGGTGGGCGCGAGTTGGGATATGTGGTAGGCGGCGTGGGCGGGTTCTAGGGCGGGGATGATGCCTTCGGTTCGGCACATTAGCCGAAAGCCCTCCAGCGCTTGCTCGTCGGTTACGCTGACGTACTCGGCGCGGCCGATGTCGCGCAGCCAGCTGTGTTCGGGGCCTACGCCGGGGTAGTCTAGGCCGGCGGATATGCTGTGCGTTTCCATGACCTGGCCGTCGGCGTCTTGCAGCAGGTAGGACATGCTGCCGTGCAGGACGCCCACGTCGCCCGCCGTGAGGGTGGATGCGTGGCGGTTGCCCTGGGTTCCCTCGCCGCCCGCCTCTACGCCTATAAGCCGCGCGTTCTCGTCGGCGATGAATTCGTAGAACAAGCCGATGGCGTTGCTGCCGCCGCCCACGCAGGCTACGACGTAGTCGGGGAGTTTGCCGGTTGCGGCGAGCAGCTGGGCGCGCGCCTCAGCGCCGATTATCTTTTGGAAATCGCGCACAATCATCGGATACGGGTGGGGGCCTACGGCGCTGCCGATGAGGTAGTGGGTATCGCGCACATTGGTTACCCAATCGCGGATGCACTCGTTGATGGCGTCTTTGAGCGTGCGGCTGCCGGACGATACCGAGCGCACTTCTGCGCCGAGCAGGCGCATCCGAAACACATTGAGCGCTTGGCGGCGGATGTCCTCTTCGCCCATATAGACGATGCACTCTTGGTCGAGCATGGCGCAGACGGTAGCGGTTGCGACGCCGTGCTGGCCGGCGCCGGTTTCGGCGATGACGCGGTTTTTGCCCATTCGCTTGGCGAGCAGGGCTTGGCCTAGCGCGTTGTTTATCTTGTGGGCGCCGGTGTGGGCGAGGTCTTCACGCTTGATGTATATTCGCGCGCCGCCAAGCTCGGCGGTTAGGTTTTCGGCGAAATAGAGCGGCGTGGGACGGCCGACGTAGTGGCGGGAAAGGGATTGCATCTCGGCTTGAAACGCCTCGTCGGATTGGGCGGCGATGTATTCGCGCTCAAGCTCTTCTATGGCGCTCATAAGCGTTTCGGGGACAAAGCGTCCGCCGAAATCGCCAAAGCGGCCTCTCTCGTCGGGCAGGGCGGATGGGGCGCGGGTTGTGGTTGTCATGGCGATATTCCTGATGTATGTGTCTATTCGGGTTGGCGCGGGAATGTCAGCAACCCGGCGTGGCAGTCAACGTTTGTCCGCTCGCCCGCCTTGCTTGCCTGCTAAGCGGGTGCTCGCGCAAGCGGGCTGGGCTTTCCCGGAGCTTGCTTGCGGCTGATGCGGCATATCACGCGGGGGATGTCTATCGCCGCGCCGACGCCGTAGCCAGTGGGTATTCGAAGTAGGCGGCGGTTACGCGGGCGTGCAGGTCAAGGCTTTGTTCGTTTAGCCTGTCCAGCATGTCGTCGTGGTCGGGGATGTCGGGCCAATCCAGTTGGATGGCGGCTATCATGCGGCGGACTAGGCGGCTGACGGCGTCGCAGGAGCGGCGGTCGGGGCCCGGGCTTACGGACGAGATCTCGGCGTAGGCGAGCTCAAGGGCGCGGCAGAGGGAGCCGGGCAGCAGCGGGTCGGTTACAAGCAGGTCAAGCGCCTGTTTGGGGCGGATTTCGATGCTGTACTGGCGGTCGTAGGCGTCCAGGGCGTAGCAGGCGCGGAGGAGGCTTATCCAGTCCTCTTCGGCCTCTTCGGCGTCGTCGCTGTCGGCGGCGATTTGGCTTAGCAGCAGCGCGGTCATGAGCTGGGCGCGTTCTATGTAGCGGCCGAGCTGCATAAAGCGCCAGCCGTCGTCCTTGTACATCGTGGATTCGGCTACGCCCGCGAAAGTGTCTATTTCGGCGGCGGTTTCGGCGTAGAAGTTTTCGGTGGAGTGGCCCCAGATGTCTTCAATCTCCATGGGCTGGAGGCGCAGGTATGCGCGGTTGAGGCAAGTCCACATTTCGGCGCTGATGCAGTGGCGCATCTGGCGCGCGTTTTCCCTGCCCATAGCGAAACAGCTCCAGACGGAGCCGGGGTTCATTCGCTCAAAGGTGAGGTCGGCGGCGAGGGTGTATGAGTCGGCGAGCAGGAATGCGTCGTTTTCCATGTACTCAAGGTTGCCGCCGGGGGGCTGCAGCCCCATGCTGCCGTAGATGCGCTGCCAGCCGAAGTAGATTTCGCGCGCGGGCCTGTCTGACAGCGCGTCGGCTTGCAGGCGCAACATAACGCAGAGGCGCTGCGCCCGCTCTAGGTAGCGTCCCATCCAGTAAAGTCCCTGCGCGCTGCGTGATAGTAGCATATGGTCTCACTTTTCGCGGCGTTGCGCCGTTGTGTCAGCGGTGTGTTTTCTTTGTGTTATGTCGCAAGTTTATGTCGCAAGCGGGCGCGGCGACGCGCCGGTTCGCGGGCGGGCGTTAGTCCTCCAGCACCCAGAAGTCTTTGCCGCCGCCGCCCTGGCTGGAGTTGACGACTAGGCTGCCTCTGCGGAGCGCCACGCGGCAGAAGGCGCCGGGGACGATGCGGGTTTCGCTGCCGTTAAGCACGAAGGGGCGCAAGTCCACATGGCGCGGCTCAAAGACGCCGTCTATTAGGCAGGGGGAGCGGGAGAGCGATAGGACCGGCTGGGATATGAAGTCGGCGGGATTGGCGAGGACTTGCTTGGCGTAGTCGTCGCGCTCTTCCTGCGTGGAATGGGGGCCTATGAGCATCCCGTAGCCGCCGGATTCGCCGACGCGCTTGACTACCAGGTCTTGCAGGTTGTCAAGCGTGTATTCCAGGTCTTGCGGGCGGCGGCAGAGGCGGGTGTCCACGTTGGCGAGCAGCGGCTCTTCGCTTAGGTAGTAGCGAACCATATCCGGCACGTAGGCATAGACGCTCTTGTCGTCGGCTACGCCGGTGCCGGGCGCGTTGACTAGGGTTACGTTGCCGCGCTTGCAGACGTCAAGCAGGCCGGGGACGCCCAGCAGCGAGTCGGGCCTGAACGCCAGGGGGTCTATGAAGTCGTCGTCCACGCGGCGATAGACTACGTCCACGCGGCGCAGGCCGTTGGTGGTTCGCATATAGAGGTAGCCGTCTTTGGTGATGAGGTCTTGCCCCTCTACGAGCTGGGCGTCTATTTCGCCCGCGAGGAACATATGCTCATAGAAGGCGGAGTTGAACACGCCGGGCGTGAGCAGGGCGATGGTGGGGTCGTCCATGCCGTTGGGGGCGAGTTCGCGCAGGGTGGATAGCAGCGCCTCGCCGTAATGCTCGACTTCCTGGACGCGGGAATTGCGGTAGAGGCGGCGCATGCTTGCCTTGGCGACCTTGCGGTTGGCAATCATATAGGACACGCCGGAGGGGACGCGCAGGTTGTCTTCAAGCACGCGAAAGCCGTCGTGCGTCCGGACGAGGTCTGTGCCGCATATGGCGACCCAGATGCCGTTGGGGGCTGAAAAGCCGCGCATCACCTCGCGGTATTGCGGGCATTCCATCACCATATCTTCGGGTATGACGCCGTCGGCTATGATTTTGGCGTCGCTGTACACGTCCGCCAGAAAGCGGTTGAGGGCGCGCAGGCGCTGGGACAGGCCCTCTTCCAGCAGCCGCCAGTCGGCGCCGGACATAAGGCGCGGCACGCAGTCTATTGGGATGATGCGCTCGTCCGCCTCGTCGTCGCCGTACACGGTGAAGGTAATGCCCTCGCTGGAAAACGAGTGCGTAACGCGCTCTTGTATGCCGTTGAGCTCTTCGGCGGACAGATCCAGGAGGGTATCGTAGAGCTGGCGGCAATGCTCTCGCGGAGCGCCGTCCCCCAGGAACATCTCGTCATAAATGGCTGCGTCGAAGTCGTATTTGTTAAAATCCACGATGCTTACCCGCTGCGCCGGATGGCGGTTTCGTCAGCCGGCGTCTCAAAATCCGTTATTTATGCCAAAAGGCAACGCAGATTATATCAAGATGGCGTGGCAATGTCTATTTGGGCGGGGTAAATTTCATGCAGAGTTTGGATCCGAGCGTTTGTTTTGCCTAGAAGTTTTGACTGCTTTTTGCAAAAGAAGGCAGGGGCCAGGTGGTTTAGTGCGCTGATATGAATTCTTTTAGGGCAGTGAAGTAGGCGTCGCCGCCTGTGAGTATGACGTTGTTGTGGCCGGCGCCGGCGATGGGGTGGAACTGCTTGGGAGGGTTTGCGGCGGCGTAGAGTTCGCGCGCCATTTGGATGGGGGCTATGTCGTCTTGGTCGCCGTGGATGATGAGGATGGGGGCGTTGATGTTGGGGATTTTGGAGAGGGAGTCGAATTCGCTGCGGATGAGCCAGGATGTTGGGATGATGGAGGTAAGAGGGCCGCGCATATGGCGGGCCATTGCGTCGATGGAGGTGAAGGGGGATTCCAGGATGACGGCTTTGATTGGGTGGCGGGTTGCGAGGTGGACGGCGACGGCGCAGCCTAGGGAGCGGCCGAATAGGGTTAGGCGGGTTGTGTCGATGTCGGGGCGGGAGCGGAGGTAGGCTAGGGCGGCGTCGGCGTCGGCGTATAGGCCGGGTTCGGAGGGCTTGCCGGCGCTGTTGCCGTAGCCGCGGTAGTCAAATATGAGTATGTTGATGTTTAGGCGGCGGCTGAGGAGGAGCAGGTTGTCTAGGCGGTGGGATATGTTGCCGGCGTTGCCGTGAAACCATAGCAGGGTGTCGGCGTTGTGGGCGTCTGCGCCGGGGATGAACCAGCCGTGCAGTTGGACGCCGTCGGCGGTGGTGAACCAGGCGTCTTCGTAGTGGAGGCCGACGTCGGCGGGGGTTTGGGATATGTCTTTGTCGGGGAAGAATATGAAGTGGCGGTCAAGCATATGGGGATCTCTTGCGGCGAGGGCGGCGGCTATGATAAGCAGGGTTGTTAGGGCCGCCGCTATCGCGTAGGCAAGCCGCGCTTTTGTGATGCGGGATGCGCGGCTTGCGGGGTTCAAAGCCGCCTCAGGGGGTTTGCGCGCCGGTGGCGTTTAGGGTGATTGAGTAGAGGGATTTGTCGGCTGTGATGTATAGGCGGTTTTTGGATGGGCCGCCAAAGCAGCAGTTGGCGGTTCGCTGTTCGGGGACGAGTATTTTGCCGAGCAGTTCGGCTTGGGGGCTGTAGATTTGGATGCCGTCCCAGGCGCTGGTGAAGATGTTGCCTTGGGCGTCGCAGCGAAAGCCGTCGGATTTGCCGGGGGTGACCGTGGCGAATACGCGGGGGTTGGCTAGGCGGGCCGTACCGATGGCGCCGAGGGCGTCGCTGACGTCGAAGGCGCGGATGTTGCCGGGGGCGCCGGTGTCGGCGACGTAGAGAATGCTCTCGTCGGGGGAAAAGCAGATGCCGTTGGGGCGGTCGAAGTCGTCGGCTACGATTTCTAGCGCGCCGGAGTCGGGGTCAAGCCTGAATACGAAACAGCCGGCGAGTTCGCTGTCGGCTTTGTGGCCCTCGCGGTCGCTGAGGATGCCGTAGGGCGGGTCGGTGAACCAGATTGAGCCGTCGGATTTGATTGCGAGGTCGTTGGGGGAGTTTAGGCGGTTGCCTTGATAGTTGTCGGCGAGGGTTATCACGCTGCCGTCGGGTTCGGTGCGGCTTATGCGGCGGTTGCCGTGTTCGCAGCTGACGAGGCGGCCTTGGCGGTCGCGGTAGTGGCCGTTGGTGTAGCCGGCGGGCTGCCTGAATACCGAGACGCCTTCGGCGTCGGAGTAGCGCATAACGCGGTCGTTGGGGATGTCGCTCCATAGCAGGAAATCGCCCTCGGCGAAATAGACGGGGCCTTCCGCCCATTCCATTCCGGTGAAATGGCGGGCGAGTTCCGCGCCGGGCGGCAGCATCGCGGCGAACCTGTCGTCGTATATTTCAAAGCCGGCTTTCACTTCGTCGTCGGATCTGTATTGCGTCATGGCATTGCCTCTTCTTTGCGTGAGTTTCTCGCGGTTAGCAGTTTGGGGGATTATACATCACGCGGGGGTTGGATTGGGCTTGTGGTTTGACTTGCGGGGGGCAATCCGCGAAAATCGGGCTGGCGGGGATTATAATGCAAGGCGCGGGGGATGCGCCAACGGGCGGCGTCTATGTCGCAGGCAAGGCAATATCAGGATAACACGGGGGAGGGCGCAAGATTTTGATGGGCAAGGCGTCTCAAGTGGTCAGGGCTATAACCGGATTTGCGCGGGGCAAGGCGGGCGCGACGGAGGGCGCGATGGCGGGGCGCGTGGATGGTGATGATGAGTTGCGTGATATAGAGGCGCATGCGGTTCGGCTGGCGCGGGAGGCGGGGGGGATTTTGCGGGGGCATTTTGAGCGGGCGCTGGATGTGCGGTATAAGGATGATAAGCAGAGCGATCCGGTTACAAACGCGGATTTGGAGTGCCAGAGTTATCTGAGCGCGGCTATCGCGGAGCGGTTTCCGACGCATGGGATATTAGGGGAAGAGGACGACGCGGAGCTGCGCGAAAAGATGGATAAGCGGGCGGCGCCGGACTTTGTGTGGGCGCTGGATCCGCTGGATGGGACGCGCAATTTTTTGTCGGGGCTGCCGCTGTATGCCTGCTCAATAGGGGTATTGCATAAGGGCGCGCCGGTCGCGGGGGCGGTGTTTTTGCCTTGGCCGTCTGATGGCAGGGGCATTGTGCTGCATGCGCGCAAGGGCGGAGGGGCGTTTGCGGACGACGAGCGCATCGTGGTGGCGGCGGCGGATGAGCCGGTGGGGAACCGGCTGATAACGCTGCCGGGCGGGTTTGGTGCGCTGTTCGGGGTCAAGCCGCCGCTGCGGGATAAGTTCGGGGAGCTGCGAATGACGGGCAGCATCGCTTACGAACTGGTTATGGTGGCAAAGGGGGTAACGCAGTACGCGATTACGGGCGCGCCGTTTTTGTGGGATGCGGCGGGCGGCGTGGCGGTGGCTCAGGAGGCGGGCTGTTTGGCGCTGCAGGGCAAACGGCCTCGTGGGTTCGCGCCATTCGCGCCGCCGCTGGCGTGGCATCCGCTGGAGACGTTCGCGCCGGGGTGGCGCAGCGGCCGGACTACGATGGGGGAGTTGCGGAGGTGGCGCGCGCCGCTGCTGCTGGCGAGTCCAGGGGTTGCGCGGTATGTGGCGGGGAATCTGAGCGCAAGGCGGAGGGTGGTGGCGCGGGTTAGGCGGCGGATAAGGCGGCGGCGCAAGTAGCGGGGGGACGCTACTTTTTGGAAAAAGTAGGCAAAAACTTTTGAGGGAGGGATGGCAGGTATGCTTTTTATTTGCAGGACTTGTGGGGTGGAGTTTGCTGAGAGCGATGAGCCGCCGGAGCGGTGTCCTATATGCGAGGATCCGCGGCAGTATGTTGGGTGGGAAGGGCAGCAGTGGACGACGATGGGGGAGCTGAAAGCCGATGGGTATCGGTGCGATGTGCGGGAGGAGGAGGCGAATTTGACGGGGGTAGGGATAGCGCCGCAGTTCTCGATTGGGCAGCGGGCGCTTTTGCTGCAGACGGCGGGCGGGAATGTGCTGTATGACTGCGTTAGTCTGCTGGATGATGACGCCGCGCAAGCGATCAAGATGCGTGGGGGCATTGACGCTATGTGCTTTTCGCATCCGCATTTCTATGACAGCATGGTGAGCTGGAGCGAGGCGTTTGGGGATGCGCCGATATACATCCCGGAGGTTGACAGGGAGCATGTGATGCGGCCGCATGCGAATATACGCTATTGGGATGGGGAGCCGCTGGATCTTGCGCCGGGGGCGACGCTGATTAGGTGCGGCGGGCATTTCGCGGGGAGCGCGGCGCTGCACTGGGCGGACGGCGCGGGCGGCAAGGGGGCGCTGTTTGTGGGGGATACGCTGACGGTGGTGCCGGATAGGCGGTTCGTGAGCTTTATGACGAGCTATCCGAACTTGATACCGATGTCGGCGTCGGAGGTGAACGGGATAGCGGCGGCGATTGCGCCGTATGAGTTTGACCGCATCTACGGCGGCTGGTGGGGGCGCAATGTGATGAGCGGCGCGAAAGAGGCGGTGCGGCGGTCGGTGGAGCGGTATATTCGGCATATCGCGCCGTAGCGCCGCATAGTGCATTAGCGTAGTACGCGCATTGACGCCATATCGCGCCGTAGCGCAGCATCGTGCGCCCTAGTCATATCATGCCTTAACATTACATCGCGCCCTAGCGACGCTCGCGGTGGATGCGGATGGCGGCGTAGTCTAGGGGGCCGCTGAGGGCGACGTCGGGCTTTTTGACGCTGACGGTTATGGCGCGGATGTCGAAGTCGGTTAGGATTTGGGCGGCGATTGTTTCGGCTAGGGTTTCTAGCAGGTTTAGGCTGGGGCCTTCGGTTATTTGGCGGACGGTGGCGTACACGGCGGCGTAGTTGACGGTATGGGCGAGGTCGTCGGATGATGCGGCGGGGCGGGCGTCGCTTTCCATAGACAGGTCTATTATGAACCGCTGGCCGCGCTCTTTTTCGGCGGCGTGGATGCCGTGGTAGCCGTAGAATTGCATTCCTTTGAGCAGGATTTGGTCGGCGGGCATTATGGCAAGTCCTTGTTGGGGGTTATTCGTGGCGTGGGCGCTGTGCTGGTTTGTGATGGGGGTTAGTCTTGGGTGGGCAGGGATTGGGCTAGGGCTAGGAGGGCTTGGGCGCGCTTGACTACGGGGACGTCTACGACTTTGCCGTCAAGGGAGGTGGAGCCGCGGCCGATGCGTTCCGCCTCTTGGAACGCCTCTACGACGCGGCGGGCTTGCTCAAGCTCGGCGGCTGAAGGGGAGAAGGTTTCGTTGATGATGTCGATTTGCGCGGGGTGGATGGCGAATTTGCCTTTGAATCCGATTTGGCGGGCGGACTGGGCGTTGCGGCGGAGGCCGTCGGGGTCGCGGAAGCTGAAGTAGGGGGTGTCTAGGGCGAGGACGTTGGCGGCGCGGGCGGCTATGGCTATGGCGCTGCGGGCGTAGGCGGTTTCGGATTCGTCTTCGGCGCGCTCTATGCCCATATCGTTGGTGAAGTCTTCAGCGCCGAAAGCGGCGCCGATTATGCGGGGGGATGCGGCGCATATGGCGTAGGCGTTGACGATTGCTTGGGCAGTTTCTATCCAGGGGAGCAGTTTGGTGTTGCCGATTTCCAGGCCGGCTTTGCGCTCTAGGGCGTCTAGCTTGGTGGATATGAGGGCTATGTCGGCGGGGGAGTTTATTTTGCCGACTGATACGCCGTAGATGCGGGGGCCGACTACGGCGGCGAGGTCGTGGTCAAGTAGGCCGGTGTCTAGGGAGTTTAGGCGGGGGATGACGGCGACGCCGTTGGCTGACAGGCGGTCTAGGCGGCCGGCGGTGATTGCGCGGGCGTTTGCTTTTTCGGCGTCGGGGACTGAGTCTTCCATGTCGGGTATGAAGGCGTCGGGGGTTAGGCGGCTTGCGCGGTCTAGCATACGGGGTTGGTTGCCGGGGACGAATAGCAGACTTCTTAGGGCGCTCATAGTTCTCTCCATTGTTGTGTTAGGGGGAATGTGGTGGGTAAGAGTATATCACGCCGCCGTAGCAAGGCTTGTGGTATTATTGGCTGTGGCAGATAAGGGAGTGGGTTTGACGGGGGGCTGGGGGACGCTACTTTTTTCTAAAAAGTAGGCAAAAACTTTTGAGTGGGTGGCCGCAGGACGAGTTTAGCGGATGGTTAATCGGTAGGATTAAAACGCAATGAATCAGATACCGCGTGTAGAGATTATTGGGGTGACCGGGTTGCCGGAGATGACGGGCGGGGAGCGGCTTGGGGGGATGATAGCGGGGGCGGCTAGGGCGCAGGGGACGGCGCTGGAGGATGGGGATGTTGTGGTGGTTACGCAGAAGATTGTGTCTAAGGCGGAGGGTCGGCTGGTGGATCTGGGCAACGTGCGGCCGTCGGCGCTGGCGCGGCATTTCGCGGAGGCGACGGGCAAGGATGCGCGGCTGGTGGAGCTGGTGCTGCGAGAGAGCAGGGCGGTGGTTCGGATGGATACGGATCGGGGGATTATCATATCCGAAACTAGGCATGGGTTTGTGTGCGCCAACGCGGGGATTGACGCCTCTAATGTGCCGGGGGATGATGTGGTGTGCCTGCTGCCGGAGGATTCGGACGCGTCGGCGCGGCGCATTAGGGCCGAGATAGCGCGGGCGGAGGGCGGAGGGGCGGATGTTGCGGTGATAGTGTCGGATACATTCGGGCGGGCTTGGCGTGAGGGGCATGCGAATTTCGCTATCGGCGTGGCGGGAATGAATCCGATGGTGGACTATCGGGGGACACAGGACGCGCAGGGGGTTGAGCTGAAGGTTACGACTATCGCGGCGGCGGACGAGCTGGCGGCGGCGGCGGAGCTGGTTACGGCGAAGGCGATACAGGTGCCGGTTGCTATCGTGCGGGGGTATGGGTTTTTGCCGGACGACGGGATTGGGGCGGCGGCGCTGGTGCGGGATAGGGCGCGGGATATGTTTCGCTGATACACGGGTAGTGCGCGGCTACGGCGTGGTTAAGATGCGGGCGGCGCTTTGGGGGCTATGGGCGATTGAGGCTCACATCTGACACCAGCCTGGCGCGGCGTGGGCGACGCTCGAGGCGGTTTCGCGGGGGCTAGGTGGGGGCTAGATGGGCCAGTCTTCTTGGCGCCAGGCGGCGTCCCAAAACATGTACTCGTGGCGGCTGCTGGTGATGAAGGCTTGCTGCATGCGGGCGAGTTCGTCGGGGCCGCAGGTTGGGGCGGTTCTGTCAATGAAGGAGCGCAGCCAGTCGGCTAGGGCGGCGAATTCGGGGGAGGCGTACATCTGTATCCAGCGGGCGTATAGGGGCTGCGAGGTTGGGATGCCGCGGTCTTGGAGCATTTTGCCGATTTCGGCGTAGCCCCAGGCGCAAGGGAGGATTGCCGTGGCTATCTCGCCGATGTTGCCGGTGAAGGCTGTTTGGAGCATGTGGCGGGTGTAGGCGGCGGTTGCGGGCGAGGGTTGGGTGGATTTCAGCCGCTGTTCGGTGATGCCGAACTCTTGGCAGAAGCCGGTGTGCAGCGCCATTTCGGTGTTGAGGGTTTCGTGGAGCAGCATTGCGAACCAGCCCATGTCGTCGACGTCGGGGGCTTTGGTTACGGCTAGGGCTAGTACGCGGCAGTAGTCAATTAGGAATATGTAGTCTTGGCGCATATAGTAGCGGAATTTGTCCAGGTCAAGACTGCCGTCGCCTATGCCGGTTACGAATGGGTGGCTGTGTTCGGTGTCCCAGATGTGGGCGGCTTTGCGCCGGAGGTCGTTGGAAAAGCCCATATTGGTTTATCCTTGTCTTTGTGATTTAGGCGTGTTTGGATTGCGTGGTGGGCGGTTACTCTGCGCGTTGGACGAGTACGGGCGCGCCAGGTGGGACTGATTTGAGGGCGGTGGCGTCACCCTGTATTGCGCCGAGGACGTTGACGGGGCTGGCGGGGCGGATCTCGTCGGCGAGGCTGGCGGGGGTTGTGCCGAAGAATAGGCATAGGGCTTGGCCGGGGGGCCAGTAGGCTATTGCGCCCATATCTACCACTTCTACGGCGTCGTGTTCGTGGGCTTGGACGGGGATGCTGAAGTAGATTTCGTCGCCCCAGATGTTGGCTGACGCCTCGATGGGAAGGGCGTTCCAGATTTGGGTTGCGGTGGGGGTTTCGTTTAGGGCGGCGGTTAGGTGGATGTCGCCGGCGGTTATTGCGATTTGTCGTGTCATGCGCGCCTCTCGTGTTGTTGATTGGATTAGCCGAGATTGCCGATTGCGGGTATTATTATAACCGATTAGATGGTTGTATCGCGTATGATTTAAGGGAAAGCGGGGATGCTACTTTTTTGGAAAAAAGTAGCCAAAAAACTTTTGAGTGGGTTGCCGCAAGGTGGGTTTTAGCGGATGGGGCGGGCTTGGGCGGATGCCGATTTTTGGGGCGCGGCTTGACATTGGGGGCGCAATTGTGGCTAATGGGGGTAGCGATAACGGGAGGAGGGTAATTATGGCGCAATCGGGGTACATACTGGCGGTGGATCAGGGGACTACGGGGACTACGGCGATGCTTGTGGATGGGGCGGGCGGCGTGGTTTGGCAGGCGTATCAGGAGATTACGCAGATATATCCGCGGCCGGGGTGGGTTGAGCATAGCCCGGATGAGATATTTCAGTCGTGCGTGAATGTGATTGACGAGCTGCTGGAGGAGACTGAGATTAGCCCGCGTCAGATAGCGGCGATTGGGATTACGAATCAGCGCGAGACTACGATAGTTTGGGAGCGGGCTACGGGCAAGGCCGTGCATAACGCGATTGTGTGGCAGTGCCGGCGCACGGCGGGGATTTGCGACGAGCTGAAGGCGATGGGGCTGGAGGAGGCGATAAGGGCTAAGACTGGGTTGCCGATAGACGCATATTTCTCGGCGACTAAGATACGCTGGCTGCTGGATAATATCCCGGACGGGCAGCGCAGGGCTGATGCGGGAGAATTGGCGTTTGGGACGGTGGATAGCTGGCTGCTTTGGAATTTCACGAATGGGACGCTGCACGCCACCGATGTTAGCAATGCGTCTTGCACAATGCTGTACAACATTGGCGCGTTGGAGTGGGACGCGGATATTTTGGGGGCGTTGAACATACCGGCGGCTGTGCTGCCTGACGCGCTGCCGTCTAGCGGCGTGTTCGGCTATACGGGGGGCAATTTTTTTGGGGGGCAGGCGATTCCGATAGCGGGGGTTGCGGGGGATCAGCAGGCGGCGCTGTTTGGGCAGGGCTGCTTTGGGGCGGGGATGGTTAAGAATACGTACGGGACTGGCAGTTTCGTGCTGATGAACACGGGCGGGGAGCGGGTCGCATCACGGCATAATCTGATGTCCACGATAGCTTGGGGGATTGGGGATGAGGTTACTTATGCGCTGGAGGGCAGCATATTTTCTACAGGGGCGACGGTGCAGTGGCTGCGGGATGGTCTTGGCGTGATAGAGCGAGCGGCGGATGTGGAGGGACTGGCGGCAAGCGTAGGGGATAATGGGGGCGCGTATATCGTGCCTGCGTTCACGGGGCTTGCCGCGCCGTACTGGGATATGTACGCGCGGGGGGCGATTGTGGGCATAACGCGAGGGACTACGGCGGCGCACATCGCGCGGGCGGCGCTGGAGTCGACGGCGTATCAGACAACCGACGTGGTGTATGCAATGGTTAAGGACACGGGGCTGAAGCCGGGCGCGATGCGGGTTGACGGCGGGGGCAGCGCGAATGATCTGCTGATGCAGTTTCAGGCGGATATGCTGGGGATGCCGGTGGAGCGGCCGGTGGTGGTTGAGACCACTGCGCTTGGGGCGGCGTATCTGGCGGGGCTTGGCGTTGGGTTTTGGCGGGATACGGCGGCAATCGCGGGGCAGTGGGCGCTGGATCGGCGGTATGAGCCGCTGATGGCGCAGGCGGAGGCTGAGGGGCTGTACGCGGACTGGCTGCGGGCTGTGGAGCGGGCTAGGGGGTGGGCGCGGGATGGGTAGGTCATCATCGCGGCGGACTGGCAAGCGCGGTTCGCTAATGGGTGGACGGGCGAAGGGCAGGCGGGCGATTGCGCGGGATTGCGACAGAATGGTGATATAGTCTAGCGGGAACTAACGAAAGATAAGATAGAGGAGAAAGACAATGCCGACAATACAAGCCGAAAGGTTGCGGGGGATAGCGGCGGCGCTGCTGATGGGGGCGGGCGCGAGCGAAGAGGAGGCGGCGATAGTGTCCAAGCACTCCATCGGGGCGAATTTGGCGGGGCATGATTCGCATGGGATCATACAGATCCCGACGTACATAGACAGGGTCAAGCGGGGGCATATCGTTCCGGGGGCTGCGTTTGACATTATCCGCGAGTCGTCCACTACGACGGTGATAGACGGGAACTGGGGGTTTGGCTACGCGGTGTCTGAGCGGGCTATGAGCATCACGATAGACAAGGCTAAGCGGCACAGCGTCGCGGCGGCGACGGTGTTTAGGCAGAGCCACGTGGGGCGGGTCGCGGACTATCCGCTGATGGCGGCGCAAGAGGGGATGATTGGGGTTATGACGGCGGACTCCGGGCGGTCGTCCAAGGGGGTTGTGCCGTTTGGGGGGCGCGAGCCGCGCTTGGGGACTAATCCGATTTGCATCGCTATGCCGAGCGATCTGGAGGGGCCGATGTTCATAGATATGGCTACCAGCGCTGTGGCGGCGGGCAAGCTTGGGGTGGCGTCGGCAAGGGGGGCGTCGGTGCCGGAGGGTTGGATCATAGACAAGGACGGCAATCCGTCAACGGATCCTAGCGATCTGCGAAACGGGGGGGCTGTGCTGCCGCTGGGGGGGCCTGAGGGACACAAGGGCTACGGGCTGTCGGTGATGGTGGAGATATTCTCGGGGATACTCACGGGGCTTGGGTTTGGGCATGACCCGTCGGGGCGGCACAACGACGGCTGCTTTATGGCGGCGTTCAATGTGGAGGCGTTCCGGCCGCTTGACGAATTCAAGCGTGAGGTGACCGAATTCGCGGAGTATCTGAAAAGCACGCCGCCGGCGGCGGGGTTCACGGAGGTGTTCTATCCGGGGGAGCTGGAGCATCTGAAGGAGCGGCAGCTGCTGGAGGAGGGCATATCGGTGGAGGACGCGACGTGGGATGCGCTGCGGGGGCTGGCGGCTGAGTACGGGCTGGCCGATGCGCTAGATATGGGCTAGGCTTGGGCGGCGGCGTATAGCGCGTTGAAGAGGATCTTGTATGTGCCTCTCGCTTGGGCGCGAAAGTGGGGGCGAAAGGCCATCAGGACTACTTCGCCTTTGCCGACGGGGACGGTGGCTAGTGCGGCGCGGTTGTAGAGGCGCTCGGGGCCTATGAGCAAGCCGCTGAAGAGGGGGTTTCGCAGGGGGAATTTGCCCACGACTCTGCCGCGCCGAATGTCAAAGGCGGGGCCGTCGTAGAACATCGCGGCGGCGAGCTGGGGCATGCCGTAGGCGAGCGGGTGGGCGGCGTCAAGCAGGGTGGCAAGGAGGCTGCCGGGCGCGTAGAACTCGGAGGGGGATAGGCCGGCGAGGACGTTTCGGGCGGGCAGATCGAGATGTTGGATGGCGTAGCGGGATGAGCCGTCCCAGGTTATGAGCGTTCCGCCTTGCTCGGCGAAGCGGCGGAGGGCGGCGGCGCCCTCGTCGCCGAGGCCGCCGGCGTATGCGGGGTGGTAGTAGGACGCGCCGTGTCCTTTGTGGATTTGGCGGACGCGCTGGTGGGGCAGCAGGATTGCGTCAAAGCGGGCGGCTAGGTCGTCTTGGCGGATGTCTGCGTCGGTTAGCAGCGCGTAGGGGAAGTTGTACTCGTCCAGGACGTAGCGCGTCCAGCCAAATTCTAGGGCGGGTATGTGGCTTTTGTAGAGGGCGATGCGGGGTTGGCGCAATGGGGTCAGGCGCGTTTCGGGGGGCGATTGGACGGGGTTTAGCAGCAGGGCGTCGTCGAGGGGGAGGTCGGGGATGAGGGCTAGGGCGTCGTGATGGGTTACGAAAGCGCCGCGGCGGTATTGCGCGCCGTCTGCTGTGAAGGGCTGGTCGGCGCGGGATACGGGGATGTTCTCGGCTAGGATGCGGTTGACGACGTATGCGGCGGCGTTGGATTCGGGGGGGATGACGCAGGCGGTTGCGGGCTGGACTGGGTTGTGCGCGGGCTTAGGATGGATGGCGAATTCGGCTGTGAAGTCGTGGTCGGCAAGGGGCCTGAGGTCGGCGGCGAATTTGTTTTGGATGGCGTAGGCGTTGACGCCCATTTGGATGGGCAAGCAGTGTGCGGTGACGTCGTAGGGGGCTTTGGGGGGGCCGCTTGGGTGGGTTCGGATGTCGGGGTATTTGCGCTGTTCCATAAGGGTTTTGGCGTATTGCCAGTAGGGTTGGCCTCTGAGTATGACGCGGCTGTTGGCGGGGAAGGTTTCGCCGTCGGCGGTGAACGCGGCTGCGGCTTGGCGGATTTCTACGAGGCCGGCGCGGAGGATGGCGAGCAGTTCGGCGGCGGCGCGGGCGTCGTGCTGCTGGGGCGGGATGATGTAGGCGTAGGGCGGGCTGGCGTCTTGGACGGCGTTTTTGCTGACTTGGTAGAAGTTGCGGACGAGGGTATCGCGCAGGCGGGCGGCGTGGCTTAGGCAGGCGTAGGCGGCGGCGTGGTCGTAGTCCACTATGTCGCGCAGGCGCCAGGCGCCGCCGCGCCAGGGGAGGGGGTGGTTCCATGTTCGCTGAGTGGGGGTTTCGCCTCGGTCGGATTGGATGTCGCGCTGGCGGATGTGAACGGGGGTGGCTATGCGGACGCCGGCGGCCTCGGTAAGCAGGCGGATGCCGGCGTGGTAGTGCTGGTAGGTTCGGTTGGGGCTGTAGGCGTCGTACACGACGTTCATCGCTACGCCGGCTTTGCCTTGCGCGGTCAGGTCGGCGGCTATGGCGCTGCCGAGCATGGCGATTTGGGCTTGCAGGATGGGGTCGACGTTGGGGCCTACGGGATCCACGAATGGGGGAAGTATCATGCGCGAGCCGTTGGCGCGGGTTTGGTGCATATCCAGCAGGATGTGGGGATGCCAGATGTTGAGGCAGCGCTCTACCGCGAGGCGGGTTTCGCGCTGGGTGAGCATAAACCAGTCGCGGTTGTTGTCGTGGCCGGTGTATTTGTGATATAGGAAGGGGGGCATAACGCCCTCGTAGTTTTCGCCCAGAGTGCTTTCGTACCAGCGCTTGACTTTGACGAGGCCGTCGGGGTTTAGGCTTGGGATTAGCAGCAGGATGGCGTTGTCTAGGACGCGGCGGACGTCGGGGTCGTCGGATGTGGCTAGGCGGTGGGCGAGCAGGGGGGACATTTGGGTAGCGCCGACTTCGGTGGCGTGGATGCTGCAGGTTATGGCGACGATGGCTTTGCCGCGCGGGATAAGGCGAGCGGCGTCGGCGTGGGTTAGGGAGCGCGGGTCGGCGAGGCGCTGTTGGATGCGCTGATATTCGGATAGGTTGGCTATGTTTTCGGGGGAGGATATGATTGTGAGCAGGAGGGGGTTGTCTTCGGTGGTTCTGCCGAGTTCTATGGTCTTTACGCGGTCGGAGGTTTGGGATAGCAAGGTGAAGTAGTCAACCAGCTCAGGCCAGTCGGCGAGTTTGCGGTCTTCGCCGGGTTCAAAGCCTAGGTGTTGGGCGGGCGTCGGGATGGAGTCGGGGGCGTTGGCGCTTTCATAGTTGTTCTTATCGCGGCTTTCGGCGTTGGTCTGAGAATAGGTCATTCAGGCAATCCCAATTTGGCGGCTACTGCGGTACACTTGACGCAGCGGCGAAAGGTTCGGCGTTGGGCGGCGCGGTTGGATATGCGCCGCATAATAGGATACATCAAAAGGGGGTTGGATGATGGCAGAAAAGCGATATTGGCTGATGAAGTCGGAGCCGGGGGCGTACTCGTTTGGCGATCTGATGGGGGAGGAGGATAGCACGGCGGAGTGGGACGGGGTGCGAAATTATCAGGCGCGCAACCTGATGCGGGATGAGATGAGGTTGGGGGACGGCGTGCTGTTCTATCACTCCAACGCCAAGCCGAGCGCGGTGGTGGGGATCGCGGCGGTCGTGCGGGAGGGCTATCCGGATCACACGGCTTGGGAGGCGGGTTCGGAGCATCCCGACCCTAAGAGTACGCCGGATAATCCGATATGGTATATGGTGGACATCAAGGGCGAGGCGGCGTTCAAGCGCATTGTGCCGCTGCGGGAGATTAAGGCGACGCCGGGGTTGGAGAATATGGCGCTGGTGAAGAATTCGCGGCTGTCGGTGCAGCCGGTAACGGCGGAGGAGTGGGGGATAGTGGTGGGGTTGGGGATGGGGGAGTGAGGTGGGGAGTGAAAATGGGGGGCAATTCTGGTAAGGTTGCCGGTGATGACATATTCAGGGGGGCAATGCAAGTGTGATAGCCTGCGCCCGCGCAACGGGGCGGGGCGCCTGCCAATGCAAGAGGCAATAGCTATTTTGGCGTGGGTATGCGCTTGCCCGCTTGCCCTCAGATCGGGGAGTGATAAGGATGTTGGGAATATCGCGTGGAGTCGGGGCTTGGCTGGGCGTTGTTGCGCTGGTGGCGTGCGCACTGTTGTGGCAGGGATACGGGGATAGCGTAGCGGTGGCCGCGCGTGATGAAGTTGCGACCGGCGATGCGGTTGCGCCGACGCTGAAAGTTGCCTCGGATTCCCAAGAATTGCTGACGGAGACTTCGGTATCCGCTGAGGAGAATTCGTCTAAATTGGACGAAGTAGCCATAGATAAGATGCTTGCGAACACATCTTACATGCCGGATCAAGGGTTCGTGTCTTTGGACGAGCGCATACTGCGCTCTACCATTATCGCTAGAGCCACGATGCGTTCAGTGGAGGCTTACGCCCGCGAAGGAAACTGCACGGATGAGGAATGCTTTTTCCCTATGGTTCGATTTACCTTTGATGTGCATGAATACCTAAAAGGCAACGGCGGCAATGCCATAACCGCTAGCATATCGGTCGAATGCACACATTGGAACTGGTGGGAATGCGGCCCTCCTGAGCAAGAGGCTATTGACGATGCCAACGAATGGATTTCCGGAGAAACCAATCGCTGGTGGGAAAATAGGGAATCCATTATCTTCCTAAAAGAAGATGAACTTAACAACTCTGAGGCGTCAGGGCAATCCGCTTTGCCAAGTTATAAGTTCCTCCCATGGATTGGCGATTACGCCACTACTGACCTATATCCTTATTCTGATACGGACGAGTTTTCCGTACTCAGCGATCGGAATAGAGTTTGGCTGCCCGCGTCCACCGCGTCGTTTGGCGCGCCTTGGGCAAGCGAATCGCGGTTTATGCTGGGCGAGATGCCGAAAGATTGGGACCTGCTGCAGCAAGGGACGACGGGATCGTTTTCGTTTGACACTGACATATCGCTGTCAGATTTGAAATCCCGCATCAATGCGGTGGCGGCTCTGGTGAAACAAGGCGAGGGGGTAGCGAAATACGAGGAGTGTTTGCGCTTTAAGCTTTGGCTAAGCCGAATTCCCTGGACCCCTTATTCGCTGGAATTCCCCTTTCAGTCAGGTCTAGGAGCGGGGTCTATAGTCGTCTCAACTTATACGAGCGGCGAAGAATATCGCATCTACTTCTTCACGGGAAATGACAAGAACTTCTTCGAAATTGTCTTAAAAGATACTGACAGCGACCCGTACAACACCTATTACCGCATAGTGAAAACTGCGCGCCCATTGGTCGCGGGGGATTACTCCGTCAGGTATCATCAAAAGTCGGGGATTCTCAGGCATTGCGTTGAGTCTCCGCTAGAAGAATACAAAGACGATCCCACGGCAAATTGGACAATCCGCGCAACGGCGCCGGCGGGGACTTTGCATGAGGCGTTCTTCGATCCGGTTGCGATTGGCTCGGCGGTGGGCGCGGATGGCGATAATGGCGCGCTGACGCCCGCGGCGTTCCCTGGGGCAAGCGGCGCTGACGCCGAAATTCGCCGCGTGGACTGGGAATCCGACGTCGTCAAGATTGAGATAGCCAATCCGCCCGCGTCTCTCGCCAACCATCATATAGACTTTATCGCGCTGGATGGGGCTATTGCGCTGCGGTTGGATTTTGACGACGCGGCGGTTTCTGATGCCGAAGTTGTTCGGACTTTCAGTTGGGTTAGGTGCGGGCGGCCTTGGCATGCAGGGGATATGTTGATGCTGCGGATAAGCGAAAGTCCGGAGGATCTTGTGGGGGCGACGAGCCAGGCGTCATGCTCTGATGCGACGCCTACGCCTATGCCGTCCGCTACGCCAATACCCGCACATACCGCGCAATGCTCAAACGGGGTCGCCGTGCCTAACCCCGCGAGCAACCCCGGCCTTGTTGCGGACTGCGCCACGCTGCTCGCCGCAAAGGATACGCTTGAAGGCGATCGCGGCAATCTGAACTGGTCAGCGGATGTTGGCATTAGCGATTGGGAGGGCGTAGGCATAGACGACGATGGCGTGGCGACATTGGAGTTGAGCGAATATCGCTTGAATGGCGCAATACCGCCGGAGTTGGGCAGTCTTGCCAATCTCTGGATTTTGGATCTCAACAGCAATCAACTGACGGGCGAAATACCGCTGGAGCTAAGCAATCTTGCCAATCTCAGCATTGCGAGGCTTGGCGACAATCAGTTGGCGGGCGCGATACCAACGGGGTTGGGCAGTCTTGTCAATATCTGGTCGCTGGATCTCGGCGGCAATCAATTGACGGGCGGGATACCCTCAGAGTTGGGCAACCTGTTTAATCTCGAGGATTTGGATCTCTCCGGCAATCAACTGACGGGCGAGATACCCTCAGAATTGGGCAGCCTGTTTAAGCTTGAGGATTTGGGTCTCTCCGGCAATCAACTGACGGGTGAGATACCGCCGGAGTTGGGCAACATTCCCTATCTTTTGGAATTGACTCTCATCAACAATCAGTTTACGGGATGTATTCCTGACTCCCTGTTCTCGGCTTTGAACCACAAAGGCGAGGTAAATCTTGTTGAGTCAACGAGCATATGGGGGATGCCGTTCTGCGATGATTAGACCGCAACGCCTACCCCAAGCCCGTCTATGACGCCGACGCCTGAGGGCGGCGCGGCAGGTCAGTAGGCGAGGGTTGCCTGCCGTAGCCAAACTTGCCAATGGGCGGGGGAAGGGTTCATACTAGGGCTGATTTTGGCATTGCGGCGCGGATAAAGGCGCATGGGGGGATTATGCACGGACACGGTCAGGGACACCAGCACGAACACGGACACGAGCAGGGGGATGGGCATCCGGCGGGTCATCATCGGCGGGATATTCGGCGGCGGGGCGGGTTTATTATATCGGGGCTGACGGGCGGGCATGGGGTGTTTCACTGGTTCACGCAGAGTTTTATCGCTATGCTGCCGGAGGTGCAGGCGGCGTTTGGGCTGGGCGGCGTGGGCGTGGGCGGCATTACGGCTACGCGGGAGCTGGTGTCAGGGCTGGTGACGCTGCCGGGCGGCATAATCGCCGATGCGCTGCGGCAGCATTGGGGGCTGGTGCTGGCGGTGTGCATGGCGCTGTTCGGCGTCGGGTGGCTGATAATCGGGTTTTCGCAGCCGTATTACTGGCTGCTGCTGTTCGGGATGGGCGTTGTGGCGCTGGCGGCGTCCATATGGCATTTGCCGGCTATGGCGTCGCTGTCGCATCATTTCGCGCATCACAGGGGGACGGCGCTGTCGTTTCACGGGGTAGGCGGGCAGGTAGGTGATGCGCTCGCGCCGCCGGTTACGGGCGTGCTGCTGGGCTTTTTGGCGTGGCGCGAGATTATCAGCATCTATGCCGCGCTGCCGCTGTTTCTGGCGTTTATGGTGTTCTGGGCGTTCAGGAATATCGGCAGAGGGGATGATGGGGAAGATGCGCCGCCGCCCAATCGCGCCGAGCAGTTCGCCAATACGCGGCGCATACTCCGCAGGCCCGTGCTGTGGGTTGTGGCGCTGGTGGGCGGGATTAGGGGGATGGCATTTATCGCGCTGATCACCTTTTTGCCGATATTCCTGCACGATTTGGGGATGACGCCGCTAGTGCGAAATTTGCATTTGGGGCTGCTGATGCTGGTGGGGATAGTGTCCACGCCGGTTGTGGGCTGGCTGTCGGATCGCTTTGGCAGGAAGGTTGTGCTGATACCCGGCCTGGTTCTGCTGGGCGGGCTGGCGCTGCTGCTGGGCGGCGCGGGGGTTGGCGTAGGGCTGGCGGTGATTATCGCGCTGATGGGGGTGTTTCTGTTCGGGGATCAGCCGATATTGACGGCGCTGGCGCTGGATGTTACGGGGGATGACGTTCCGACGACGGTGCTGGGGATATTGTCGCTGGAGCGGTTTTTGCTGAGCGCGGCGTCGCCGCTGATAGCGGGCAGGATATACGATGTGGGAGGGCCTCAGCCCACTTTTGTGTATGTGGCGTGTCTGTTTGGGTTGGCGGCGGTGATACTGCTGGTGGTGCCTGTGCGGGGGGCGATGGATGGGGCGGATGTTGGCGGGCAGCGGCATTAGGGGGCGCAGATAGGGGCATTGCCAAGCCAGCCGCGCCGGGGCCGGATTAGGCGGCGGCGCGGATGGCTTGGCTGATGTTCAAGTGGGATAGCGGCGGGCTAGATTTGGCCGGCTATGACGCTGCCCATTTGGGTTGTTTTGACGATTTCGCCGCCGTCTGCGGCAATGTCGGCGGTGCGGTAGCCCTCGGCGAGGACGGCCTCAACGGCGCGCTCGACGGCGTTTGCCTCGTCTTCTAGGCGCAGGGAGTAGCGCAGCATAGACGCCATGCTGAGGATAGCGCCGATGGGGTTGGCGATGCCTTGGCCGGCGATGTCGGGGGCGCTGCCGTGTATGGGTTCGTAGAGGCTGAGGGGGAGTCGGGATCGGCTGCTGGCGCCGGGGAGGCCGGCTAGGCTGGCGGAGGGTAGCATGCCCATAGAGCCGGCGAGGACTGACGCCTCGTCGGTTAGGATGTCGCCGAATGTGTTTTCGGCGACGATGACGTCGAAGTGGGCGGGGTTGCTGATGAGCTGCATAGAGGCGGCGTCCACGAGGACGTGTTCCAGTTCTACGTCGGGGTATTGTTCGCCGAGTTCGGTGGCGATTTCGCGCCATAGGCGGCCGGTTTCCAGGACGTTGGCTTTGTCCACTGAGGTGAGGCGCTTGCGGCGGGCTTGGGCTAGTTCGAAACCCACGCGGAGTATGCGCTCGATTTCGCGCTCGGCGTATTTGAGGGTGTCCACGCCGCGGCGGCCGCGGGATGTGTCCCAGCGTTTTTTGGGCTTGCCGAAGTACAAGCCGCCGGTGAGTTCGCGGACGATTATCATATCCACGCCTTGCAGCAGGTGGGGCTTGATGGGGCTGGAGTTTATGAGTTGGGGATAGACTTTGACGGGGCGGATGTTGGCGTATAGGCCTAGGCTTTTGCGGATGGCTAGGATGCCGTCTTCGGGGCGGGTTTTGGCGCGCGGGTCGTCCCATTGGGGGCCGCCGACGGCGCCGAATAGGATGGCGTCGGTTTGGGCGCACATCTCTTGGGTTTCGGCGGGCAATGGGGTTCCGAAGTCGTCTATGGCGTTGCCGCCCACTCTGCCGTATGAGATGTCAAAGTCGTGGTCAAAGCGGGTTTCTACCGCCTGCATAACTTTGACCGCCTCGGATATAACTTCGGGGCCTATGCCGTCGCCGGGCAAGACCGCAATGGAAAAGTTCATTAGTCGCTCCCAGAATGGTATGGTATGGTGTGCGCTGAAGGGCGCAGGGGGTATTATAGTCTATATGCGGGCCGGGTGTCAGGTTTGGTGGGCTGGTGCGTTGGCGAAACCGGCGGGTTGGAAAGCGGGGGCGCTACTTTTTTGGAAAAAAGTAGCCAAAAAACTTTTGAGTGGGTGGGGGCAAGGTGGGATTGTTGGATGGTTACTCGTAGGGAAATCAGAGTGCGGTTGCCTTGTATGCGGCGTAAGCAGGGTAGCCGTGAATAAGCGGCAAGATAAGAGAGGGCAGAATGGCAAGCGCGGATAGTCGGTATGACGCGATAGTGATAGGGCTGGGGGGAATGGGTAGCGCGACGCTGCGGGAGTTGGCGCGGCGGGGCAAGCGGGCGCTGGGGATAGAGCAGTTTGGGGTGGCGCACGATTTGGGTTCGTCGCACGGGGTAACGCGGATTATACGGCTGGCGTATTACGAAGATCCGGCGTATGTGCCGCTGCTGCGACGGGCTTATGAGTTGTGGCGGGAGCTGGAGCGAGAGCGCGGGGAACAAGTGCTGCATATCACCGGCTCGCTGGATATGGGGCCGCCGGGCAGTTTGACTTTTGAGGGATCGCTGCGGTCGTGCGAGCAGCATGAGCTGCCGCATGAGGCGCTGACTAGCGCGGAGGTTAGCAGGCGGTTTCCGGGCTACCGGCTGCCGTCTGAGACGATGGCGGTGTATCAGCCGGAGGGCGGGTTTTTGTTGCCGGAGCGCTGCATCACGCTGTTCATTGAGGAGGCGCAGCGGCTGGGGGCTAGGGCGCGGATAGGGGAGCGGGTGTTGGAGTGGCAGCCGACGGCGGACGGGGTTCGGGTTCGGACGGGGCGAGGGGAGTATGAGGCGGATAGGCTGGTTATCACGGCGGGCGCGTGGGCGTCTTCGCTGCTGCCGCAATTGCGGGATAATGCTGTGCCCGAAAGGCAAGTTCTGGCGTGGCTGGAGCCGCGGCGGGGGGAGCTGTTCACGCCTGAGCGGTTTCCGGTGTTCAACCTGATAGTGGATGAGGGCAAGTACTACGGCTTTCCGGTGTACGGGATACCGGGTTTCAAGTTCGGGCGGTTTCATCACTTGGAGGAGGATGTGGATCCGGATGAGATTGACCGCAGCCCGAATGAGCGGGATGAGGCGATGCTGCGGCAGTTCGCTGAGAAGTATTTCCCGGACGGCGCGGGGGCTACGTCGTCTATGAAGGCGTGCATGTTCACGAACAGCCCGGATGAGCATTTCATCATAGACAGTCTGGCGGACGCGCCGCAGGTTGTGGTGGGAGCCGGGTTCTCGGGGCATGGGTTCAAGTTCAGCAGCGTGGTGGGGGAGATCCTGGCGGACTTGGCGCTGGAGGGGGGAACGCGGCATGATATAGGGATGTTTGGGATGGGGAGGTTTTCGGCGTAGGATTGCGCTTGCGGGGGCAAGCAAGCATCCGACGAAAGCGCGGGCGTGTTGGCGTTGCCGGGATCTGAGAGCATCTGCCGTCTTGCGAAAGATTTATTGCGGGACGCTTAGCGGCGTTCTAAAATAGGCGCAGGCAGATTGGTTAAGGGGAGGGAATAGCCTGATGTACAGATTTCTTGTTATCACAGAGAAAGCCGAGGGGAACTACTCGGCGTATGCGCCGGATTTGCCGGGGTGTGTTGCGGCGGGGGATACGCGGGAAGATACCAGGCGCATAATGCGCGACGCTATGCGTCTGCATTTGCAGGGGATGATCGAGGACGGGGATCCCGTCCCCGAATCGGATACGTCGGGTGAGTATGTGGTCGTTTCTCTGGACGACTAATTCCCCCTAAATATCTACAAACCCCCGGATTAGCGGGCGACGATGTTGACTAGCTTGCCGGGGACGTAGATTACGCGGGCGATGGTTTTGCCGTCGGTGTGGGGGGCTACGCGGGGGCTGTCTAGGGCGGCGGCGCGGGCGTTGTCTTCGGTTATGGTTGCGGGGACTTCTAGCTTGTCGCGGACGCGGCCGTTGACTTGGACTACCAGCGTTATGACTTCGTCGGCGGCGAGGTCGGCGTCCCATTTTGGCCAGGGGATGGCGTGGACGTTGCCGTCAAAGGCGGCGCGCTCCCAGAGCTCAGCGGCTATGTGGGGGGCTAGGGGAGCTACCAGCGTGAGCAGGTTTTGGACGGCGGCGTTCCATTGGTCGGAGTGGATGCCTTTGTCTTCCCAGTGGTGGTTTAGGCCGTTGGTGTATTCCATTAGGGCGGCTAGGGCGGTGTTGAACTTGAACCGCTCTAGGTCTTCGCCAACGCGACGTATGGTTTTGTGGGCGAGGCGCTGGAGTTCGCGGGCGGCGTTGGGGTCGGCGGGGAAGTCGTCAAGGGCGCGGGCGTCGCGGGTGGCGACGTCCCAGACGCGGTTGAGCCAGCGCGCCATGCCGTTGATGCCGGCGTCGCTCCAGCTGCCGCCGTGATCCCAGGGGCCTAGGAACATCAGGAAGCAGCGCACTACGTCCGCGCCGAAAGCGTCGACGTATTCGTCGGGGGCTATGACGTTGCCGCGCGATTTGCTCATCTTTTCGTGGTCAGCGCCCAGTATGACGCCCTGGTTGAAGAGGCGCTCGAAGGGTTCGTCGAAGTCCAGCATGCCGAGATCGCGGAGCGCCTTGACGAAAAAGCGGGCGTAGAGCAGGTGCATAACGGCGTGTTCTCTGCCGCCGGTGTACTGGTCGACGGCGCCCCACTTGGCGAGGCGGTCGGCGTCAAACGCGCCGTGGGCGTAGTCGGCGCTGGTGAATCGCAGGAAATACCAGGACGAGTCGACGAATGTGTCCATCGTGTCCGGCTCGCGGTGTGCGGGCGCGGCGCAGTTGGGGCAGGGCGCGTTTAGAAAGCGCTCGTCGTGGCGCAATGGGGATTCGCCGGTGGGGCTGAACTGGGAGTCCTCAGGCAGCAGCACGGGCAGGTCGTCGTAGGGGACGGGGACTGTGCCGCAGTCGTCGCAGTAGATTATGGGGATGGGCGTTCCCCAGTAGCGCTGGCGGGATATGAGCCAGTCGCGCATGCGGTATTGGACGGTTCGCTTGCCCCAGCTGTTAGCCTCTATGTGGTCGGCTATGCGCCGCATGCCCTCGCCGCTGGGGATGCCGTTGAATTGGGCGGAGTTGACCTGCTCGCCCTCTTGGATGTACGCCTCTTGCAGGGGGGATCCATCCCAGCCGGGAGGGGCGACGACTACGCGGATGGGCAGGTCGTATTTTTGGGCGAATACGAAATCGCGCTCGTCGTGGGCTGGGACGCCCATAACGATGCCGGTGCCGTATGTGAGCAGGACGTAGTCGCCCACGAATATGGGAACGCGCTCGCCGTTGAGCTTGTTGACGCAGTAGGCGCCGGTGAAGACGCCGGTCTTTTCTTTTTCGGTGGAGAGGCGCTCTATTTCGGTTTGGGCGCGGGCTTGGGCGACGTAGGCGTCCACGGCGGGTTTGCGCTCAGGGGCGGTGAGCGCGTCCACAAGGGGGTGCTCAGGCGCCAATACCACGAATGTTACGCCGTAGATGGTGTCTATGCGGGTTGTGAATGTGGTGATTTCGCGCTCATCCAAGCCGTATTCGGATATGTCAAATGTGATGTCCACGCCCTCGCTGCGGCCAATCCAGTTGGTTTGCATAGTGTCTATGTCGGGGGGCCATTGTTTTTTGGAGTGGTCTAGCAGTTCGTCGGCGTACTGGGTGATGCGAAAGAACCACTGGTTGAGGTCTCGGCGGGCGACGGGCGCAGTGCAACGCTCGCAAGAGCCGTCGGCGAGGACTTGCTCGTTGGCGAGGGTGGTGTTGCAGGAGGGACACCAGTTGGCGGGGGCGAAGGCGCGGTATGCCAAGCCCGCCTCGTACATTTTCAGGAAGAACCACTGGTTCCACTTGTAGTAGTCGGGCAGGCAGGTAACGATTTCCCTGTCCCAGTCGTAGATAGCACCCATGCTGCGGAGTTGGCGGCGCATATTGTCTATGTTCGCCATAGTCCACTTGTGGGGGTGAATGTTGTTGCGGATGGCGGCGTTTTCGGCGGGCAAGCCGAATGCGTCAAAGCCCATCGGGTGGAGGACGTTGTAGCCCTGCATGCGGCGAAAGCGCGCGTGGGCGTCGGAGGGGCTCATAGCGTACCAGTGGCCGATGTGGAGGTCGCCGGAGGGGTAGGGGTACATTGTGAGCTCATACCACTTGGGGCGCGGGTCGTCGTCCGCTACGCGGTGGATGCCGTCGTTTTCCCAGCGCGATTGCCATTTGGCGTCGATGGCGTTGTGGTCAAAGCGGCGCTCCGTGTTTCTTGCAACCGGCATGCGATTTTCCTCCGTGTAGTTTGGCGTATGGTTTTGGCGTATGGCTTGGCGTTTTGGCTTGGCAAGCGGTTTGTGTGGTTTGTGGGCAATGCGAAAAGCCCGTCCCTCAGCGCGGCTTAGCGCGCGACATCAAGGGACGGGCTTATCTTTGTCAGATATGGATACCCGCGGTACCACCCTAGTTCCCCGGCATCAAATCGTGGCAAGGCGATAAGGGCCGGGGCGCTCGGAAAGCGATAACGGCACTTGGGGCCGTCTCGCCCTAGCACAAGGGGCCGGCGGTCAGCGCAGGCGCGGAGGGCATGGCTGACGCGGCTGTGGTTCAGGCGAGCTGCTCAGGGACGAGTTCGCGGGATTTCGCGCGCCGGGGTTTCCACTATTCCCGGCTCTCTATGGCGGATTTGCCCGCTACTACTTCCCGTCGGCGCATTCTCATATTCATTAGAAATACGCTAACATAGGCTAGGCAAGGCGTCAAGCGAAAGTTGATTTGCCGCGCAAGGCGGGCGGCGATTATGGGGGCGCATCGCATAGTGAGTAGCATTGAATATAGTCAAGCCACGTGGCATATGGGGCATATGCGGCGCGTGGCGGTGGTTGGGACGTCGGGTTCGGGCAAGTCGACGTTGGCGCGCGCGCTGGCGGAGCGGCTGGGCGTGGCTGCGGTGGAGTTGGACGCCATACGGCATGGGCCGAACTGGCAGGAAACGCCGGACGATGTGTTTAGGCGGCGCGTGGCGGAGGCGCTTGCGGGCGATGCGTGGGTGGTTGACGGCAACTATACGGTGGCGCGGGATCTGATTTGGGAGCGGGCGACTACGCTCATATGGCTGGACTACCCGTTTCCGTTTGTGTTTTGGCGGCTGTTTTGGCGGACGATTTCGCGGGGGATATTGCGAAAGCGGCTTTGGAACGGCAATCGGGAGGATCTGTGGCGGCATTTTTTGACTAGGGATTCGCTGTTTTTGTGGGCGGCGCAGACGCACTGGCGCCGGCGCAAGACGCTGCCCATCGCGCTGGCGCAGCCTGAGTACGCGCACTTGCGGGTGATGCGCTTTCGGCGGGCGCGGCAAACGCGGGAGTGGCTGGCGGGGATTGATGCCGCGAGGCGGGATGATATACGCAAGACGATATAGCCGTGATGTAGTATGATAGCGGCGAAATAAAGCATAGACTAAACGCGGGAGCAAGAGGGGATTATGGCAACGCACAGAATATCGGTTATCCGCGGCGACGGCATTGGGGTTGATGTGATTGAGGAGGGGATCCGCGTATTGAACGCGGTGGGGGAGATGCGCGGCATAGATTGGGACTTCGTGGAGCATCCGTGGGGTTCGGATTACTACATAGAGCGCGGTGAGATGATGCCGTCCGACGCGCTGGATCAGATGGCGCGGTCGGACGCGATATATCTGGGCGCGGTGGGGCGGCCGGACATTCAGGACCATATCACCTTGGGGGGATTGCTGCTGCCCATACGCCGCACATTCGATCAGTATGTTTGCGAGCGGCCGAGCGTTCTGTATCCGGGCATAACCTCGCCGCTGAGCGGGCAAAAGCCGTATGACATAGATATGGTGGTCGTGCGGGAAAACACGGAGGGGGAGTACGCGGATGTGGGCGGGTTTCAATATATGGGGTTTGAGGAAGAGATAGGCGTTCAGTCGGGCGTGTTCACGCGGCGCGGCTGCGAGCGGGTCATCGCATACGCCTTTGAGCTGGCGCGAAAGCGGGACAAGGCAAAGCATGTCACGTCCATCACTAAGTCAAACGCGCTGGGCTACGGGATGCTGGTGTGGGACAGGGCGTTTGAGCGTGTGGCGGCGCGATACCCGGACGTTCAGACCAATACGCTGCTGATAGACGCCGCCTGCATGGACTTCGTGCGGCGGCCGGGCAGCTTTGACGTGGTGGTGGGCAGCAACCTGTACGGGGACATTCTGACCGACATCGGGGCGATAATCACGGGCAGCATGGGGCTTGCGGCAAGCGGCAACATAGATCCTGAGCGGCGGTTCCCGTCTATGTTTGAGCCGGTTCACGGCAGCGCGCCGGACATCGCGGGCAAGGGCATCGCCAATCCTATGGCGGCGATATTGTCGGGGGCTATGATGTTGCGCCACTTGGGGCATAACGAGGCGGCTGATGAGGTGGAAAGGGCGACGCTGCATATCATAGAGCAGGGGGAACTGCTGACGCCGGACTTGGGCGGGTCGTCAAGCACTTCGCAGGTGGGCGACGCGGTGATAGCGGCGCTGGGCAATGGGTAGGCAAGCGATGGACGCAAGCGCGAAAGGGGGCGCGGCGCGGCGCGGGCGCAGGCGCAAGGTTGTGGCGCAGGATGTGATGGACTGCTTGGGGCCGGAGTATGGGCCGGCGCAGTGGTTTGTGCGCTATTCGCCGGCGGAGGAGCTGGTGTACACGATTTTGTCGCAGCACACTTCGGACTTGAACTCGGAGCGGGCGTTCAAGAGCTTGATGTCGACGTTCGAGACGCTGGACGCGGTTGCGGATGCAAGCGTGGACGCGATCGAGGATGCGATACGACGGGGCGGGCTGGCTAAGCAGAAAGCGCCGCGAATACGCAATGTGCTGCGGCAGATACGGGATGAGATTGGCGGGTTTGACCTGTCGTTTCTGGCCGAGATGCCTCTGGCGGACGCCAAGGCGTGGCTGAAGCGGCTTAACGGGATTGGGCCAAAGACGGCGGCAATCATACTTTGCTTTTCGCTTGGGATGCCGGCTATGCCGGTTGACACGCACATATTCCGCGTGTCCAAGCGGTTGGGGCTGATAGGGCCGAAGGTGAACGCGGATAAGGCGCACGATATACTGGAGCCGATGGTGGCGCCGCGGGATGTGTTCGCGTTTCATATGTACTTGATACAGCACGGGCGGCAGGTGTGCAAGGCGCAGCGGCCGCGCTGCGGGGAGTGCGCGCTGGCGTGGGGGTGTCCGGCGAGTAGCGTGAAGTAGGGGGTGGCGGTTTTGTGCTGAGCAAAGTAGGGGTTTTGGGGGGTTGCTTTGTGGACGAAAGAGTGGGTAGTGAAAGGGCTGATGGCGATTGATTTGAAAAGTTTCAAACAATAAGGTGCCTGCTCAAGGCTGTCCACCGCTAAATTTTCGTTCAGGCTTGTTTAGCCTTGGCGCGCTTGCGCCGTAGAAAGCCTAGATTTATACTTGGGTTTGCCCAATATACGCTACCTAGGGCGATAGGTGTTGTACAATATGCCAAAAGATGGCGATGGCAGGGAGCGCGAAAGCCTGCTGGGGGTTCTGCGGCAGCATAGGTTTTACTATCTGTGGACGTTCATTGCGCTGACGCTGGCGTGGCTGGTGTTCGCGGGATGGTGGCAGGTGGAGCAGGGCTGCTTTCGGGCGCATTGGGCGCAGTGCGTTGACAGGATGATGCCTATGGCAAGCGGCGCGATGCCGTTTATCGTGCCTATTACGGTGCCGATTTCGGATGTTGAGATATGGCTGGTTAGGAGGTTCCAATTGGTGTTTCTGAATTTGCCTGAGACGAGGGAGGAGCGGGTGCGGCGGGATGAGCGGGAGAAGACGAGGGAAGAAGAAAAGCAGAGACGCATTGAAGAGGTGGAGAAGGCACGAGGGGAGGAGAGGGCGGCGTTTGTGGCGTGGCGGGAGCGGATGAGAGAGGCGCAAGAGAAGGGCGAGCCGTTCGATGAGCAGCTACCGTGGGAGTAGCGGGCAGCGGGCGTCGGGGATATGCTTATGGCGGTGGCTCTTTCGGAGATTGAGATATGGTCAGTCAGGAGGTTGCAAATGGTGTTTCTAAATCTGCCTGAGACGAGGGAAGAGCGTGTGCGACGGGAGGTTAGGGAGGAGGTAGAACAGAGACGGACGGAATGGCGAGCGCGGGTTGAGACGTGGCGTGATCGGATGAAGGAGGCGCAAGAGAAGGGGGAGCGGTTTGATGAGCGGCCGCCGTGGGAGGAGTAGCGGGGGGCGGGGGTTGGGGTTATACTTGGGGGCATCATATTTGGGAGGCGTGTCCGGTGAAGGTAGGGATTATCAATGTTACGGGATATGCGGGGATGGAGCTGGCGCGGATTCTGGCGCGGCATCCGGAGGCTGAGGTTGCGGCGGTTACGGGGCGCAGCGCGGCGGGGCAGAGGCTGGGGGAGTATTTTCCGCATCTGTCGGAGTTTGATTTGACTATCACCGAAGAGGTGACTGAGAGCGTGGATGTGGTGTTTTCGGCGCTGCCGCACGCGGCGAGCGCTGAGCGGATAGGGCAGGCGCTGGCGGACGGGGTGAAGGCGATTGACATTAGCGCGGATTTCAGGCTGAAGGATCTGCAGACGTATGAGGACTGGTACGGCGTGCGGCATCCTTGCCCGGAGCGGGTGGAGGATGCGGTGTATGGCCTGACTGAGCTGCATCGGGACGAGGTGGCGGGCTGCAGTCTGGTGGCCAATCCGGGGTGCTATCCCACTGCGTCCATACTGGCGCTGGCGCCGGCGGTGGCGGCGGGGATTATTGAGCCTGAGATTATCGTGGACGCCAAGTCGGGGGTTTCGGGCGCGGGGCGCGGGCTGTCGCTGAAGACGCATTACTCGGAGGTGAACGAAAACCTGACGGCGTATTCGGTGGACGGGCATCGGCATCTGCCTGAGATACAGCAGGAATTGGACGCGCTGAGCGAGGCGGGCGGGCTGAACATCACCTTTCTGACGCATCTCATTCCGATGACGCGGGGGATATTGGCGAGCTGCTACGCGCCGCTGAAGGCGGGCGCGGTGGCGTCGGGCAAGGCGGCCAAGGGCGAGGTTCGGGAGATATATGAGGGCTTTTACAAAGGGGAGACCTTTGCCAAAGTCGTGGACGCGCCGCCTATGACTAAGCACACTTTGGGGAACAACGATTGCGTTATCTATCCCACGGTGGACGAGCGCACGAACCGGCTTATCGTGATAAGCTGCATAGACAATCTGGTCAAGGGCGCGGCTGGGCAGGCGGTTCAAAATATGAACTTGATGTTTGGGCTGCCCGAAGATGAGGGGATAACGCAGCTGGCGCTGTATCCGTAGGGCGGTTTTGGCGCGGCGCGGGCGGCGATATGTGTTGCGGGCGGGCGCGGCAATCTCTAAAATGGTAGGGTGAGCCGCCGGCGGCGTTAGTTGCGGCGGCATCCCATCCGATAGCGTGGCCCCATCGTCTAGGGGACTAGGACAGCGGCCTTTCAAGCCGCAAACACGGATTCGAATTCCGTTGGGGCCACCACTTCTTCCCGGATAGATTGCCCGATAGATCGCGTGGGCGTTTGGTTGCGCCTGTCGGGTGATTGCCTTGTTGTCGTTTCTCTTTCCGCTGTATGCGGGCTTGCTTATGGGAGGGGGCGCGTCTTGGTGAACGATGGGATTAAGCGGGCAATCGGGCATGGGTGGGATGCGATGTCGGCGGGGTATCAGGCTGATACGCGCATATCCACCGATGATGTGCATTATGCGCCGCTGTGCGCGGGGGAGCGCGAGCTGGGGCTGCTGGGGGATGTGGCGGGCAAGCGGACGTTGGAGTTGGCGTGCGGCGCGGCGCAGAATTCTATCGCGCTGGCTAAGCAGGGCGCGGAGGCGGTCGCGCTGGACATATCGGCGGAGCAGCTTGGGGCGGCGCGGGCGCTGGTGGAGTGGGAGGGCGTGGGCGTGGATCTGCTGCGCGGGGATATGGAGCGGCTGGGGATGTTCCGCGAGGGGACGTTTGACATCGCGCTGTCGTGCTTTGGGCTGGAGTTCGCGCCGGCGTTGGGGGAGTGCTTTGCGGAGTGCTGGCGCGTTCTGCGGCGGGGTGGGTTGCTGGTTGTGGGGACGGTGCATCCGCTGACGGCGTTTGAGTGGGACGACGTGGAGCGGGGGCTGTGGGTGACCGATTATTTCAATCCGCCGGTGGAGGTTTGGGAAGAGCCTGTGGCCGATGGGGAGCGGCCGGGCTTGACTTTCTTTCGCACATTCCAAGAGGTGTTTGGGCTGCTGGTCGGGGCGGGCTTTCGGGTGGAGGAGGTGGTTGAGCCGTGTCCGTATCCAGCGCCGGATATGGCGGCGGATGAGCGGCGGCGGCTGATACCCTACGGCGGCGCGTACTGGGAGAGCCAGTATGAGCGGCTGAGCAGGATTCCGTTTGCGATTGTGTATAAGGCTCGCAAGGCGGGGTGATAGCGGCGCGGTTGTTATAGCAATCATCCTTAGATTAGCCTCCGCCGACGGCGCGTACTATTTCGATTTGGTCGCCGTGGGATAGGGTGGTTGTGGCGAATTCTTCGGGGCGCAGGACGGTGCCGTTGTGGGCGACGGCTATGGAGGTTGCGCCGACGTCTAGGGATTTGAGGTAGTCGGTTAGGCTGGTGGGGGCGTCTAGGTGGCGCTGTTTGCCGTTGACGGTGAGGGTTATCATTGTTGCCTCGCAGGGGTGGGCTTATTAGGGCGGGATGCCCAGGCTGTTCGCATAGCGTTGGTTAGGGCGGCGGTTGCTGATTGCGGGTCGGGGGCGTTGGCGATGGCGGTGATGACTGCGGCGCCGGACGCGCCGGCGGATATGACGCTGGCTATGTTGTCGGGGGTGACGCCGCCTATGGCTAGGATGGGGATTTGGACGGACTGGGCGGCGGTTTGGATTAGGGGTAGGCCGCCGGCGGGGGCGCCGGGGTGGGATGTGGTGGGGAATACGTTGCCTAGGGTTAGCAGGTCTGCGCCTTGGGATTGGGCGTGTATTGCGCCTTGGGGGGAGTGGACGGATCGGGCGAGTAGGAGGCGTTTTCCAGGCGAGGCGGTTGCCGCGAGGATGGCTTTGGCGGCGCACAAGGGGAGGGCGGTTTCGCCGAGCTGGACGCCGTGGGCGCGGGCGGCTAGGGCTATGTCTAGGCGGTCGTTGACGAAGAGGAGGGCTCGGTTGTTTATGGCGTCTTTGAGGCGGAGGGCTAGGGCGTAGAGTTTGGCGGCGGGCAGGTCTTTTTCGCGGAGCTGGATTAGGCCGGCACCGCCTGATACGGCGGAGTCGACGATGTCTTCTAGGGGGACGTGGGGATGCTGCCGCCGGTCGGTGACTAGGCAGAGGCAGGGGATGGGTATCTCAGGCGTAGGCATTAGGTTGACGCCGCGGGGGTTGCGACGCCCTCGGTGGGGCTGCTGGCGGTGGCGGAGCGCTGGCGTTGGATGCGGCCGGCTAGGTAGGCTTTGCGGCCGGCTTGGACGCCGAGTTTGAACGCCTCGCCCATTAGGGCTGCGTCTTCGGCTTGGGCTATGGCGGTGTTGACTAGGACGCAGTCGGCGCCGGCCTCTAGGGCTTGGGACGCCTCGGAGGGGACGGCTAGGCCGGCGTCAACGACTACGGGGACGTTGGCGTCGGCGATTATCATTCGGATTTCGTCTAGGGTTAGGATGCCCTGCCCGGAGCCGATTGGGGATCCTAGCGGCATAACGGTGGCGCAGCCGATGTCTTCTAGGCGCTTGGCGAGGACGGGGTCGGCGTGGATGTAGGGTAGGACGGTGAAGCCGTCGGCGACTAGGCGGCGTGCGGCGTCGAATGTGCCGATGGGGTCGGGTAGCAGGTGTTTGGGTTCGGGTATGACTTCCACTTTGATCCAGGACGAGCCGGTGACTTGGCGGGCGAGTTGGGCGGTGAATACCGCCTCGTCGGCGGTTTTGCAGCCGGCGGTGTTGGGGAGGATTGTGTAGTCGTTCCAGTTGAAGTAGTCTAGGATGTTTTTTTCGGCTGGGTTGTCGAGGTCTAGGCGGCGTATGGCGACGGTGATTATTTCGGCGCCGGATGCGGTGATGGAGGCTACCATTTCTTGCATGCTGCGGTGGCGTCCGGTGCCTACCATAAGCCGGGAGTTGAATGTTTTGCCGCCAATGATTAGGGGGTCGCTCATATGAATGTCTCCTGTTGCGCGCGCGGCGGTTGGGGTTGTTGTGTTAGTATAACACTAAGGCGGGTAGGCGTCAGCAAGATGGGGGATATGAGGGCGCACGGGGGCCAAGCGGGGGCGCGGGGGCAGGGGGCCGCTCTACTTTTTTGGAAAAAAGTAGCAAAAAACTTTTGGGGGCGGCTATCGCCGCGGATTTGCCGAGCTAAGGGCTGCGGGCATTGGGGTCACTTGACTCATTCAAGCCGTCGGGGTTTTTCGCGCGCAGGCGGCTTTGGATTATGGCTTGGCGTTTTTGGAAGTTTGCCTCGGCTGTGATGGCGTCGTAGATTTGTTCGTGGGTTAGGTTTTCTTTTGGGATGCCGGCGGTGGCGTGGTGGTTTTGCAGGGCTGTGTCTAGGTCGACTTCGGGGTGGCGGGCTAGGGCGTTGGCGACGGCGGTTTCGCCGCGGGTGGTGGGCGGCGGCGTTGCGGTTGCGCCAGGGGGCGCATCGGGGCTGTCGGCGGTATCGGCGTTGTTGCCGTTGGCGTTGTTCTTGTTGTTGGCGGGGTTGTTGTAGTCGTGGGCGGCGGTTTTGGCGGCGTCGGCTTTCTTGGCGGCTTTTCGGGCTTTCTTTTCGGCTATGGCGGCGTCTTTGGCGGCGGATTCGTCGGTTTTGCGCTGCACTTCTTCGAAGATGGCTAGGACTTCCGCTTTTTGCTCTGGGGTGAGTTCGGCGTTGGCGGATTCCTGGCGGAGGGCTAGGATGCGTTCCGCCTCGCGGCGCTCTTTGGCGTCTAGGTCGCGGATGCAGGCGTCTATGGATTCGGGGGTGATGTGTTCCCAAGGGATGTCGGAGCCGCGGTAGATTAGGTCTCGGATCGCCCAGATGCGGTGGGTTTGGGTGTAGGGGTCTTCTATGATGATTCGGCGCGGGCCGAATGTTTTGGGGTTGTCCACGACTTCTAGGAGGAATCTCGCCAAGCCGATGCCGTTGTCGGTTATCTCGCGGATTTCGCGGGAGAGGCGGGAGTTTAGCATGCGCTCTTCGGCGGGGGAGGTTCGCGGCTGGCAGTAGGGGCTGCGGTTGCCTAGGCTGCGCTTGACCATTTCTTTGGCGGCGGCGATTTGGTGGTTCACGCGGATTCGGGTGGCTTTTTGGTATTTTTGCTCGGCGGGGTTTGCGCTTTCGAAGACGCGGGGCGGGCTGAGGATTTCGCTGAGGGCTGAGATTAGGGTGCGGCAGTTGTTGGTTTCTTCGCGGATGTATGCGCCGATGGGTTTGTTTAGGATTTGTTTGAGGGTGACTTTGGGCGTTTTGGGTTCGGGCGTGTCTTCTTGGCGGACGACGCGGGCGGATGATCCGGGGGTGTCTTGGGGCATTTGGCCGCCCATAACGGCGAGGTCGCGGGCGGCTTGTTGGCGGTGGTGGAGTTTGGCGTCGGGGTATTCGCCTTGCACGACGTCCCACATGAATTGGGCTAGGCGGTTGCCGTTGTCGGTTAGTTGGTTGACGAATTGGGCGAGGTTTTGGCGGAGGGTTTCTTGTTCGGATAGCGCGTCTGGGCGCGTTATGTGGGCGTGGGTTGCGGTTGCGGTTGTCATGTTGGTTGCCTCCAAGCCTCTCTTCCGCCGGGGTGCTACTTTTTGGAAAAAAAGTGGCAAAACTTTTGGGTGGGTGTATGGGTATATTTGTTCGCATTAAGAATAACGGGAGGTTCAAGTGGTGTCAAGGGTTATTTTCAAATTGGCAAATTGCGCTATAATAGGAATATAGGAGGCGAGCAATGGTAGTTGAGATACGAACTTCGCAGGATCTGTTGGATCTGCTTGACAATAATGAAGAGTTTCGGCGGGCGGCGCGGCGGGCGCTGCTGACTGACGAGCTGCTGGAGTTGCCCGATATTGTGCGGGAGATGCAGCAGACGCAGCTGCTGATGATACAGCGAATGGACAAGATGGATGCGCGGATGGATCAGATGGACGCGCAGATTCAGGAGATGCGGCAGACACAGCTGCTGATGATCCAGCGAATGGACAAGATGGACGCGCGGTTCGAGCAGGTGGACGCGCGCTTTGAGCAGGTTATCGCTGAGATGGCGAGCATGAACAAGCGGATTGGCAACCTTGAGGGACGGGTTGACAACATTGACAAGCGGGTTGTCGATATTGATGGGCGGCTGAGGGGTTGGGAGCTGGAGCGGGAGTCGATCAGAAAGTTGCTGCCGCGGCTGGCGCGAGAGTACGAAGTGATTCGCATAAGAGCGGTTAGCGCGGATGCGAGCAGGTCTGCGGTTAATGTGAATTATGTCTGGGCGGCGCGGTTTGATGAGGCGCTTGACGCGGCGCGCCGAGCGAGGCGCATTACGATTGATGAGGAGGACATACTTGGCAGAACCGATATTGTGGCATGGGGGCGGCGCAGAGTTGACGAGGCGAGGCTGTGGTTCGTGGTTCAGGCGTCGGCGACGATTGGGAATGATGATGTTGAGCGGGCGGCGGCGGGGGCGGTTGCGTTGCGAAAGGTGACCGGCGAGGATGCGGCGGCGGTGGTTTATGGGCGGCGCATCGCGGATCAGCAGTGGGATAGGGCGGGCGAGCTTGGGGTGACGGTTATGCTGGATGATGAGGATGGGGGACGGGAGTAGCGGTTTTCTCAATTTTTGGGCGCGGCGTTGGGCGCTTTAAGAAGGGTAGAGGCGTAAGCGGGCGTCAAGGGGGGGATTTTGGGATAGGGTTGTGGTATTATCGGGGGGTGGGTACATCCTGAAGCTGAGAGGGCGGCGTATGAGTTGCGAGCAGGCTACGGCGCAGGCGCTGAAGGAGTCGGGGCATCGGCTGACGCCGCAGCGCCTGATGATTTTGTCCGCCATTCGCCATTCGGAGGTTCATATCACGGCGTCGGAGATTTACGACGAGGTTAAGGCGTCGTATCCGTATATCGATGTGTCGACGGTGTATCGGACGCTGGGGGTGCTGAAGCAGATGCGGCTGGTGTCGGAGACGGATATGGGGGGCGGCGAGTATCGGTATGAGTGGATAAATCAGTTGCGGCATCATCATTTGATTTGCCGCGGGTGCGATAAGGTGGCGCTGCTTGACAATAAGTATTGGGAGAATATCGGGGCTGAGATAATGTCGGATTACGGGTTTCAGCCGGATATTGACCATATCGCGCTGTTCGGGGTGTGCCATGAGTGTCTTGAGCGGGCGGACGGGGAGTAGCGGCGGTTATGTTGGCGGTTGCTGAGAAGGCGGCGCGGTATGATTGCGCGGCGGTGTCGCTGTCTAGGCGCGTGGCGCGCTTGGTAGCCGAGGATGCGGCGGCGCAATCGTCATACGGCCGCGCGGCGGTTCATTCTGAGGATGCGCTGGCGGTTTTGTGGAGCAGGGCGCATAGTTTGGCGGAGGCGCTGGTTACGGAGGATGGGCGTCGGTTGCGGGTTGTGTATCCGGGCAGGCGCAGCGCGGCGGCGGGGCCGGATTTTCGGGATGCGGTTTTGGTGGACGAGGCGGGCGGGCGTTTGGTGGGTGATGTGGAGTTGCATATTAGCGCGGGTGGTTGGCGGGCGCATGGGCATCATGTTGACGCTAATTATAACGGCGTGGCGCTGCATGTGGTTTTTTCGCCGAAGGGGAGTCGGGTTACGCGGTTGCAGTCGGGGATGGAGGCGCCTGTGGCGGCGTTGGAGGGGGTTGCGGCTAGGCTGGAGGGGGCGTCGGATGATGCGTTGCCGGATTTGGCGGGGGTTAGGCTGACGGGCGATCCTGACGAGGTTGCGGCGGCTTTGGATGCGGCGGGGGATGCGCGGTTTTTGGCTAAGAGTAGGGGGTTTGGGTTGGAGTTGGGGGCGTTGGATGCTGATGAGGTTTTGTATCGCGGGTTGATGGATGCTTTGGGGTATTCGGCTAATCGCGGGGCGTTTGGGGCGCTGGCGCGGCGCGTGGGGTATCGGGCGCTGGCGGGGTTGCGGGATACGCCGCGGGGGACTCGGCCGGCGGCGGTTAAGGCGATGCTGCTGGGGGCGTCGGGGTTGATGGGGGCGGCGGATATGATAGAGGGCGTTGGGGAGTTGCGGGGCGTCAGAAAGCGGTTGCCGTATGTTAAGCCTGTGGCTAGGCGGGAGTGGTGGTTGTTTCGGGTTAGGCCGGCTAATCATCCGGCGCGGCGGATTGTGGGGGCGGCGCTGATTGTGGAGGGGTGTTTGGATGACGGGTTGGCTAGGGCGTTTGAGGGGGCGCTGATGGCGGGCGGGAGCAGAGGGTTGATGGCGCGGCTGGTGGTGAAGCCGTATGTGGGGGTTGCGCGGGCGCGGGATGTGTTGGTGAATGTGGCGTTGCCGTTTTTGCATGCGTATGGGGTTGCGGGCAGTGCCGGGCAGGGATCCGGCGGCGGTAGCGCGTTGGCTAGGGCGGCGTTGGAGGCGTATGCGGGTGCGCCGAAGTTGCAGGAGAATGAGATTACGCGGGAGATGCGGCGGTTGTGCGGGATTGATGGCAAGGCGCGGTTGACGGCGCGGCGGCAGCAGGGGTTGATGCAGTTGTATCGGACGGGCGTGATGGGGGCGAATAGGGGGCGGGTGTGGGGATAGGGTGTGTGCGCCGTGCGGTGGGATTGGCGATTGTGGTGGCGCTAATGCTGGTGGTAGCGGCGTGCGTGGGTGGGACTGCCGATGATGCGGCGGGTGACCAAGCGGCGGCGACGTCAGGGGGCGAGACGTTGCGGTTGGTGGTTGGGGCTAACGATTTGGCGGTGGGGAGCAATCGGGTTGTGTTTGGGGTGATAGATCCGGGTGAAGGGGCGATAAGGGGGGAGCAGGTGCGGGTGTCTAGTTTTTGGTTGCCGCCGGATGGGGAGCGGGTGGGGCCGGTTGAGAGCGTGGAGGCGGTGTTTCGGGAGTGGCCGGTGTCGCCGCGGGGGGTTTATACGGCGGAGTTGCGGTTTGATAGGGCGGGGGATTGGGGGATTGGGGTGGTTGTTGTGGGACCTGGCGGGAGCGAGCGGAGGGCGTCTGTGCGGGTGGGGGTGAAGGCGGAGTCGGGGACGCCGGCTGTGGGGGAGCGGGCGCCGGCGAGTCGGAGCAAGACTTTGGCGGATGTGGGGGATATTGGGGAGCTGACTACGGATGTGGATCCGGATGCGGGGTTGTATGAGGTGAGTGTGGCGGAGGCGCTGGAGATGGGGATGCCGCTGGTGGTGGTGTTTTCTACGCCGGGGTATTGTCAGACGGCGACTTGTGGGCCGCAGTTGGATGTGGTTAAGCAACTCAGAGCGGAGTATGAAGGGCGGGTGAATTTTGTGCATGTGGAGGTGTATGACAATCCGGATGAGATTGGGGGGGATTTGAGCAGGGCTGTGGTGTCGCCGACGGTGGGGGAGTGGGGGTTGGCGAGCGAGCCGTGGACGTTTGTGGTGGATGGGGAGGGGGTTGTGCGGGCTAAGTATGAGGGGTTTGCGACGCGGGGGGAGGTGGAGGAGGGGGTGAGGGGGGTGATAGGGGAGTGAGGGCGGGATTGTAGGCGAGTTAGCGGGGGTGTTGTTGTCATTGGGTTTTTAGGCAAAAGCTGAGACCGCCCATTAAGAGCGGTCTCGCGCCCTGGCACCGAAGCAGCAGGGGAATTAGGTTAAGTATAGTTGGGTTGTGGGTGGGTGTCAAGGGTTTTTGGGTTGGACGCCGTTGACGATGATTATTCTACCAGCGTGGGGGTTTGTGGAATGTGCCTGTGGCGTCTGTTAGGGTGTGGGGGAATTGGCTTGCGCTTAGGGGGCCTTGCCTTATGGGCCTGTAGAAACTGGCTGCGTCTTTCAATACCCGATTGGGCCTCTTTTGCGGATTTAGCACTCCTACACTTAGGCCGAATTCGTCCTGGACAATTTTTATTGGGGTTAGGAGGTCTGCGTCGTTTGATACGACTACGGCTTGTTCGTATTCGTTTCTGAAGGCGTCTAGGAGCAGGTAGCTTGCTAGGTTGACGTCGGTTCCTTTTTCCTCGGTTCTGAGGACTTCGACCATCCGAGAGCCGTCTGCGGGCGGGCGGGATAGCGGCATTCTGCGCGGGTTGGTTTGGAAGTATCCAAGGTGAACTGAGAGGTTGGGGATTGTGCGGATGGCGCGGAGATAGGTTTGCTGCCGATGCCCCTTTTGGGTATCGTGTGGGGGTGGATTGACCAGGGCGGCGAAGTATCTGATTCGATTTACCCGGCAACCCGGCAGCAGCAGGTTGAATAGGGTTAGGAAGTCAAGCCATTTGTACGGGGCGCCTTGGAGGCTGCCCTTGTATAGGTTGAATCCGTCTATGTAGAAGTTAGTCAGCATTTTTCACAAAAGCTGAGACCGCCCGAAGGCGGTCTCGCGCCCTGCCGCCGAACCGACAGGGGAGTTCACGCATTAAGTATAATCCGGATCTAAACGGGGTGTCAAGGGTTTTTGGGGTATGGTATTCTTACCTTGCAGTGCTGATATGATATACTTGCCCTAAACCGCTCCGAAACCGCTGAAAGGCAGGTGTCATTATGGCGAGCCAAAGAGTGTACAGACATGACGCGCTATGCCCGAAATGCGGCTCGAATTGGGTCAAGAAAGACGGCCACTCGCGCGGCAAGCAGATATTTAAGTGCAACCAGTGCGGCCGCAAGCATCAAGAGGGCGCAAAGCATCGGTTCACCGATGAGCAGAAAGAGCAGGCTGTGAAGATGTGCGCGGAGGGGATGAGCCTATCGGCGACCGCCCGCGTGATGGGCGCGAGCGTACCCACTGTAAGCAAGTGGGTCAAAAAAAGGGGGCCTTGGCGAGAGAGCGTCTGACGCGCTTTATAGAGTGGCGTACAAGTGGGCGGCAAGACAGCGTCCGCGCGTCTATTGTGGCGTTTGATGAGATGTGGACATACTTGGGGATAAGGCGCGGCGAGCGGCGTCAAGACCTGTGGATATGGACTGCGGTGGTGGAGGAACGGGACGGAGTCCGCTGGCGGATGTATGAGGTGGGCGGCAGAGACTTGTCCGCGTTCTCGCGCTTGCTGGATCGGCTGCCGGGAGCTGACAGGTATGAGACAGACGCTTATCCGGTGTACGAATGGCTGCCTCGGGACAGGCATGTGATAGGCAAGGGCGGAGCGGTGAACTGGAATGAGGGGCTGCACTCTAAGCTGAGGAGCAAACTCAACAGGCTGGTAAGGCGGACAAAGGGCTACACAAAGAGCGTGGAGATGCTGAAACATCTGCTGGCGATAGTGTTTGAGGAGTGCCTAAATCAGTCCATCAAATCAATGAACACTGCAAGGTAAGAATACCTGGGGTATTGGGTGGTTTTGGGTTAGACGCCGTCGACTATGATGACGCTGCTGGTGGTGGAGGCGATACGCATTTGTTTGGGGGCGGCGTATTCGGGGGAGTCGTACCACTGGCGGGCGCGTTGGACGCTGGGGAATTGGAGGATGACGGTGCGGGTGGGGGTCCAGTCGCCCTCGCGGACTTCGCTGTCGCCGCCGCGGACTAGGTATTTGCCGTCGTAGGCGGCTACGGTGGCGGGGACGAGTTTGCGGTATTCGTCGAATAGGGCGGGGTCGGTTACGTTTACGTCGGCTATTACGTATCCTGGCATTGGTTCACCTCGCGGGTTTTTGGGTTGGGGTTGTCGTATGTGGTAGGCGTCGGACAGTGTGTATTGTCACGGCTGTAGGGGTGCGATGTCAAGGGGGTTGGGGCGGTGTTGCCAGCCGCGGGCGGTGGCGATGGTTCTCAGTTCGTCTGCGGCATATCTGGTCATTCCTCTGGTGAGCGCGGTGAAGTCTATTAGCGTGTGCTCAGGGAAGGGGGCAGGGTCGGGGGTGACTGCGAGGTCTAGCGATTCACATTCGGCTACGGTGACCGCTAGTACTCCTACGGCGTTTTGGCCGAGGCCCGGGGGAGAGCCGGTGTAGTGTTCGTAGGCGTCTTGGGGGGTGATTTGGTCGCCGTCATATACGGATAGGCGGCCGTTGTCTTTTCGGGTGGGCTTGAAAACTTGGGATGTGGGATTGCCGTCTTTCATAAATGACGGGCTGACCATCCGATAGAGCAGGGTGTCCGGGGTCATCCGGCTCGCTCCAGAGTCTCGAGGATTTTGGCTGCCATCCAAGTCCACGCGCTAGGGTCGTCCAAATTGAGGGTCTCTTCTTCCTCAAAGGTTTTGGTTCTTCTTTTGAATCGTATCCAGTCCGCTTGGCGGGCGTTTAGGTCGATTTCAATCTCGATGTAGAATTGCCCTATCGACCATTCGCATTGGACGCCGCCGTCGAAGGTGGGGTAGGTGTGTGGCAGCGGGATGTCGGCGGGGTATCCGCGTTGGAATGCGTGGGAGAGCCAGTCTAGGCCGCTGTGGGACGGGGCTTTGCCGTCGCCCTCGTACCAGCCGTCTTGCATATTGCGAAATTCGTCTAGGGAGGCGTGGAAGTCTAGCGGATGGAGTATGGCGACGCGCTCTACCGATTTTAGGGCGAGCGGGCGGTCTTTGGGGTCAGGGTTGCCCGCGCCGTCAACTACGCCCTCAATTAGGACGCGGGTGGCGTTTTTGTGGCCGTTGAGGGCTTTTAGGAAGGCGGCGTAGCATTGGTCAGGGATGGGGCCGGATATTTTGTTGTGGCCGTGAATGGGCTGAAGTTTGAAGGTCATATTGGCTTGGTTGAGTTCGGTTATTTCGCCGCGGATGGCGATTTTTTTGGACATTCCCCGCTCCTGTCTAGCCATATTGAGATGATGGGGGTATAGGTGGGATTTTAGGCGGGAAGGTGCGGTTTGTAAAGGGGTGGAGGCGTAGGTGGTAGCGTTGTATCTGAGGGTGAGGGGATTGGAGCGTGGCGCCGTTATGGATATGCTACCACGCTTGCGCGTTTAGGGTAACGCGATGAATAGCCAATCATCGATAAATAACCATGGGTCGTCGTACATCACCAGGGAGTCGACGTCTGATGATTTGACGCTGAAGCAGATGTTTCCGCTTAGCTCGCCGCTTTGGAATAGATCGCGGGAGCTTTCAAACTCGTTTGGTATCACGCCGCAGCTCGTATCAAACTGCGTGTATTCAACATTTGAGTCGCCTACAGCGCGCAAACGAAAACCAGCGTCGAAGTTTTTGGGTTCAGGGTTGTTGTTCTTAGCCTTGATTTGCACCAAAAAGTATTGATGCCCCTCAGGTGGAGAACTGTTGAATTGGTTTTCATCCAGGACTATTTGTGTAGCGTCGTGAACAACTTCTTCTATCCACAACGAAAATCCGTCGGCGGTAATAATTTGGTCGCCAAACGGGATTGGGTTGTCTCGGGTCTCGCCTAGAGGCGCGGCTGTTGGGGTTCTGGTTGGGGATCCAATTGAGCCTGTTGATGCGCCAGGCTCGCTGTCACTGCCTGACGATACCAGCACAATGATCAACACGAATGGCGCTATGATTGAGCCGAGGTAGATTCCCCATGATGCGCCATCGGTTTTCTTGGAGATCGCGCCGCCTATCATCACGAACAGCCCCACGAATACGAATGTGAGCAGTCCGCACATCGCCGCGAGAAAGCGCCATTTCCTGGTTTCGTTCTCGGATGCCATTGTCGTACGTCCTTTTCGCTGAGGACGGGCGTGAACTTATTACGCCCGTCGGTTGTTCCAGAGTGGTTGGAGCGTGGCAGCATAGAACTGCCGCCACGCTTGTGTGCCTAGCGTAACGCGATGAAGATATAATCGCTGCCATACTGGTAATACATCACCAGAGAGCCGGCGTCTGATGACTTGACGGTGAAGCAGATATTGCCGCTCAGTTCACCGCCTCCGAATATATTACGGGAGATGTCAAAACTGTCCGGTATGGTTCTGTAGTCGCAGCCCGTGTCGTATTCGAGGTTTGTATTTCCGACAAGATTCAGCGTATAAACGGGAAATCTTGCAGGCGTGTCACTTCCGTTCCTGACCTTGATTCTCACCAAGACATATTGGTTGCCGTCAGTCCGAGGATCGTTGCTTGGGCGCAGGCGTTCACCCAAGATTATCTGCGTAGCGTCCTCAACAACTTCTTCCAGCCACATGGAAAATCCGTCGTTGGTAATAATCTCCTCTCCAAACGGGATTGGATTGCCTCTGGTCGCGCCCGGCGGCACAGGTGTTGGACTGGGCGTCGCGGTTGGGATAGGCGTGGCAGTGGGTAGAGGCGTGGAAGTGGGAAGTGGCGTATGTGTTGGGATTGGCGTATTCGTGGGGGCCGGAGTATGAGTTGAGGTCGGCAGGGGCGTGAACGTGGGGATAGGCGTGTAAGTTGGTTGCGGAGTGTAAGTAGGCTGAGGGGTGTAGGTCGGCGCTGGGATATAGGTCGCCGTGGGTTCAGGCGTAGAGGTCGGCGGCGCAGGTGTGTAGGTTGGCGCTAGAGTGGCAAGCGCGATTGCGGGTTCAGGGGTGTATGTTGGAAGGGGTTCGGGGGCGGTTCCGCCGCAGGCTGTGATGATGGTTATGGCAAGTGTTGTGCAAAGCGCTACGATGTTTCTCAGCATTGCAAAGCCCCCTCGTGGAATTGGGATCGCATCCGTTCCAGGGAGCTTGCCCACGCCTGTCAGCGTCCACTCAGGGGCGTAGCGATACGCCCCTAAGCGTTGACAGGACACAGGACACAAGTTTAGGTATGTTTTGCGAATGGGCAAATGGGCGGCGCGCGAGGCGCAGTCCGTTTGCTCCCTGGAACGAATACAGGTTACCATATGGGGTAGAGTTTGTGCAAAGATAGGTCCGCGAGATGCGGTTAGCGAGTGAAGGATGGGATATGCTGGATTATTTTGGGGTTATGGATGGGGTGACGGGGGAGGAGCGGCAGGCGCAGGGGGCGGCTAGGGCGTTTGTGGAGGGGGAGGTGATGGGGAGGGTGGCGGAGTGGTGGGAGAGGGGGGAGTTTCCGCGGGAGATGATACCCAAACTGGGGGAGATGGGGTTTTTGGGGGCGAATTTGCCGGAGAGGTATGGGGCGAGCGGGGTGAGTAGCGCGGCGTATGGGCTGATTATGTATGAGTTGGAGCGGGGGGATAGCGGGTTTCGGAGTTTTGCGAGCGTGCAGGGGGCGCTTGTGATGTATCCGATTTTCAGGTATGGGTCGGAGGAGCAGCGGCGGGAGTATCTTCCCAAGATGGCGGCGGGGGAGGTGGTGGGGTGTTTTGGGCTGACGGAGCATGACGGCGGGTCGGATCCGGGGGCTATGAAGACTAGGGCGCGCAGGGATGGGGAGTCGTTTGTGTTGTCGGGGGTGAAGATGTGGATTACTAACGGGGGTATCGCGGATGTGGCGGTGGTGTGGGCTAAGGATGATGATGGCGTTGTGCGGGGGTTTATCGTGCCGACTGATTCGCCGGGGTTTCGGGCGAATGCGATTAGGCGGAAGATGAGTATGCGGGCGTCTGTGACTAGCGAGTTGGTTATGGATGAGGTGCGGGTTGCGGCGTCTCAGATGTTGCCGGAGGCGCGGGGGTTGTCGGCGCCGTTGTCGTGTTTGACGCAGGCGCGGTATGGGATCGCGTGGGGGGCGCTGGGGGCGCTGGAGGCGGTGTATGAGGATGCGCTGGGGTTTTCGCAGGCGCGGGGGACTTTCGGCAAGCCGATTGCGGCTAGGCAGCTGGTGCAGGGGAAGTTGGTGGATATGGTTACGGATCATACGAATGGGCTGCTGTTGGCGCGTCGGTTGGCGGAGTTGAAGGATGCGGGGGTTATGTCGCATACGCATGTGTCTATGGCGAAGCGGCAGAATGTGCGGGCGGCGCTGACGGCGGCTCGGAGCGCGCGGGAGATTTTGGGGGGGAGCGGGATTACGCTGGATCATCCGGCGATTAGGCATATGCTTAATTTGGAGACGGTGGATACTTATGAGGGGACGTATGATATTCATACGTTGATACTGGGAAGGGATATTACGGGGCATAATGCGCTGGTGTGAGCGTGGGGGCGCGACGAAAGAAAGTAGGGGGGACGCTACTTTTGAAAAAGTAGGCAAAACTTTTTGGGGGAGGGCGCAAGGGACAAGATTAAGGGAATGATATGGGCGCGGGGTTCAAGCGGCGGCGATGATAAGAGATGCAAAGCAGAGGGGGACGCAATGATAAGGAGTTTGGGCGGGGTTTCGCCGAAGATACACGAGACGGCGTTTGTGAGCGAGTTCGCTTATGTGGTGGGGGATGTTGAGATTGGGGAGGGATCGAGTGTGTGGCCGGGGGCGATTGTGCGGGGGGATATGGGGAAGATTACCATCGGCAAGCATACGAATGTGCAGGATAATTCGGCGGTTCACGGGGATGCTGATGTTGAGATTGGGGATTATGTGACTATCGGGCATAAGGTTTTGTGCCACGCTAGGCGGGTGGGGGATGGGTGTGTGCTGGGGAATGGGGCGATTGTGAATGATGGGGTTGAGATTGGGGAGTATAGTCTGGTGGCGTCGGGGACTATGCTGGTGGATAATGTGAAGATACCGGCGCGGTCGCTGGTGGTGGGGTCGCCGGGGAAGGCGATACGGGAGGTGAGCGAGCGGCATTTGGCGCGGATGAGGTGGTATTGCGATGTGTATATGGAGAAGACTGCGCGGTATAAGGCGGAGGGGAATTTGGAGAGTGCGCGGGAGTAGGCGGGGGCAAGGCGGCTGAGTGGCAAGGCGGGTAGGCGGCAGTCGGGGCTGCCGCCGCTTTCGCAATGTGGGGTGGGTTATTCGCGGTGCATTGTTTGGGGGGCGTCCATAATCATTAGGGATAGGCAGCGGGCTAGGGTGATTTGGGTTGCCTCGGCTAGTTTTAGGCGGGCTTTGGTTAGGGCTGCCTCTTCTTGGGCGGCGGATACTACGCGGCAGTTTTGGTAGAAGAGGTGGAAGGCGGTGGCGAGTTCGTAGGCGTAGTGTGGGAGGTGGTGCGCCTCGAGGCTGCGCGCCATCATGTCTATGATTTCGGGTAGGGCGAGCATTTTGCGTATGAGGGCGAGTTCGGCGGGGTGTGTTAGCGGGGTTAGGTCGGCGTCTGCGTGGTTTATGTTGCGGTCGGCGGCTAGGCGGAGGATGCTTGCGATGCGGGCGTGGGCGTATTGGATGTAATAGACGGGGTTTTCTTGGGATTGGCGCTTGGCGAGGTCTAGGTCGAATTCCATTTGGCTGTTGGCGTCGCGGGATAGGAAGAAGTAGCGGCAGGCGTCCGCGCCGACTTCGTCTATGACTTCGCGGAGGGTGATGATGTCGCCGGAGCGTTTGGATATGCGGACGATTTCGCCGCCGCGTTTTAGGGTTACGAGCTGGTTGATGATTAGGGTTAGCTTGTCTTGGGGCAAGCCTAGCGCGGCTATCATGGCTTTCATAAATGGCGCGTGGCCTTGGTGGTCGGCGCCCCAGATGTTGATGACTTTGTGGAATTTGCGCTCGAAGAATTTGTTGTAGTGGTAGGCGACGTCGGAGGCGAAGTAGGTGGGGATGCCGTTGGCGCGGATCATCACTTTGTCTTTTTCGTCGCCTAGGGCGGTGGAGGCGAACCAGGTGGCGCCGTCGCGCCGGGCGATGTAGCCGCGTTGGTTGAGCAGGTCTAGGGCGCGTTGGAATTGGCCGTTTTGGAATAGGGTCGCCTCGTTGAACCATTCGTCGAATTGGACGCGGAGGAGGGCGACGTCTTGGCGGATGCGGGACATAAATTTGTTTAGGCCGATTGCGCCGAGTGTCTCAATCGCGGCTTGTTGGGGGTAATCAAGCAGCGCATCGCCTTGCTCGGCGTGGATTTCGGCGGCGAGGTCTATCATATATTCGCCTTGGTAGCCGTCGGGGGGAAGTAGGACGGTGATGCCGCATTGTTGTTGGTAGCGTGCGTAGAGGGTGTTTTGGAAGTGGCCGATTTGGGCGCCGGCGTCGTTGAAGTAGTATTCGCGGGTGACTTGGTAGCCGGCGGCTTGGAGGATGTTGGCGAGGGCGCTGCCGAGGACGCCGCCGCGGGCGTGGGCGATGTGTAGGGGGCCGACGGGGTTGGCGCTGACGAATTCGATTTGGATGGGTTGGTCGTTGCCGATGTCTAGGTTGCCGAAGGCGGGGCCGGCGGATCTTATGGCGTCCACTTGGTTTAGTAGCCAGTTTTGTTGGAGGGCGAAGTTGATGAAGCCGGGGGGCGCGACGGTTGCGTTGGCGAGCAGGTCGCCGGGGGGGATGCGCGTGGCTATGGCGTCGGCGATGCGAAGGGGGGGCATTCGCATTGGGCGGGCGAGTTTGAGGGGTAGGCTGGTGGCGAAGTCGCCGTGGTCGGGGTTTTGGGGGCGCTCGATGGGGATGTCGTCGATGGGGACGTCGGGGAGGGCTTGTTCGCGCTGGGCGGTGATTAGGGCTTGTTGGGTGATTTGGGCGATGTGGTGTTTTGTTAGCATGGGGTTGCTCCGGGGATGGTATGGGGATAAAAGATAAAGATACCAGAGGAGGCGGGGGCGCGCCACTATATTGATGGGGTTGGAAACGAGGGGGACGCTACTTTTGAAAAAGTAGGCAAAACTTTTTGTGGGTGTTTAGAGGCGGGCTTGTTGGGATGATAATCGGTAGGAAGTCAAAGGGGGGATTGTATTGGGCTAGTTTAGGGTTATGCAGGGGCGGATTTTTGCTAGGGTTTTTTCGCCGATGCCTTTGATGTCGGTTAGTTGGTCTGGGTGGGTGAATGTGGTGATGGTTTGGCGGTGGTTTAGGATGCGTTGGGCTAGGGTTTCGCCGATGCCGGGGAGGGTTTGTAGGGCTTGGGCGTCGGCGGTGTTGATGTTGATGATGGGAGTGGGGCAGGTTTCTGATGACGTCGTGCGGGCTTGGCCGGGGGGGCGCCAGCCGGCGGCTTGGGCGTCTTGTTCGGTGCAGAACCAGCGCTCGCCTTGGGTTGGGTCTATGTGGGTGCGGGCGTAGTAGGGGCTGTCGGGGGTGTGATAGACGCGGTTGCCGTTGGAGGAGATGTTGCCTTTGATGCGGCAGTCGGGGTTACGGGTAGGGGTAGGCGCGGGGGTTGCAGACGACGTAGGTAGGGGAGTTGCGGTTGATACGGGCGTTGCGACCGGAGTAGATGGCGGGGTTGTAGATGGCGTAGGGGTTGCGGGCGTTTCCGACGGGTTAGCCGCCAGAGTTTCGGATGGTATAGACGCCGAAATTGCGGGCGGCGCGGGGTTTATGGATGGATTAGGGGTGGGTGTTTCGGATGGCGCGGGCGCGGTGGTTGTTTGGGTTGCGGTAGCGGGGATTTGGGCTAGGGTTATGGCGATTGTGGGCGTTAGGGCTGGCGCAGGCGTTTGCGTAGCGGTAGGCGTGGGGGTTAGCGCTGGGATGCGCGTGGCCGTAGATGTTGGGATGCGCGTGGGGGATGCGGTTGGAGCGGGCGCGGGTATGGTAGGGAGCGGCGCTGCGGTGGTTGCGCTTGGCGTTGGTATATGGGATTGTAGGGTAGCGAGGTTTGCAAGCGGCGGCGGCGTAGTGGTTGCGTTGGCCGGCGGTGTGGGGGTTGGAGGTTGGAGGTCGGATAGTAGGATGATTGTGAAGGTGGGGGTTGGTTGTGGGATGATAGGGGTAGTAGCAGGGTTGGTTTGGGTGATGGGGGCGGGTATGGGGGTAGGGGGCGTGGGCGCGCCGCCGCATCCGATTAGGGCTAGGGCGCATAGCAGTAGGATGCTTGCTAGGGATAGGGCGGCGCGCATATTCGGTTAGGGATCTACTTGGATGAGGGCGGGGAGTGTGTCGCGGGGGGTTAGTTCGCCTATGACGGCGCGGGTTTGGACGCCGGTGGCGGCTAGGGCGATTAGCAGGGCGTCTAGCTTGGCGGGGGGGACGGCTATGAGCAAGCCGCCGGAGGTTTGGGCGTCGGCTAGGAGGATGCGGGTTTGGTCGGGGATGTCGGGATGCCAGTGGACTAGGTCGGCTAGGGATTCTAGGTTGCGGTGGGTGCCGCCGGGGGCTATGCCCTGGGCTAGGAGGTCGGGGACGCCGTGTATGACGGGGATGTCGGCGGCGCTGACGCGGGCGTTGAGGCGGCTGCCCTGGGCTATGAGGCGGAGGTGGCCTAGTAGGCCGAAGCCGGTGATGTCGGCGCAGGCGTGGACGCCGACTTGCATCATGGCGTCTGAGGCGGCGCGGTTGAGTTCGCTCATAATTTGGATGGCGTTGGCGAGGACGTCGTCGCTGACGCGCTGTTGCTTTCCGGCGGTGGTGATGATGCCTGTGCCTATGGGTTTGGTTAGGACTAGGGCGTCGCCGGGTTGGGCGCCGGCGTTGGTTACCTGGTCGCCGGGTTTTAGGACGCCGGTGACTGATAGGCCGTATTTGGGTTCTTCGTCGTCGACGGTGTGGCCGCCTACGATTAGGACGCCGGCCTCTTGGGCTTTGGACGCGCCGCCTTTGAGGACTTCGCCTAGGATTTCGTGGGGCAAGGCGATGGGGAATCCGACGATGTTTAGGGCGAATAGGGGTTTGCCGCCCATAGCGTAGACGTCGCTGAGGGCGTTTGCGGCGGCGATTTCGCCGAATGTGAAGGGGTCGTCCACTATGGGGGGGAAGAAGTCCACGGTGGATACGAGGGCGATGTCGTCGGTTATTTTATAGACGGCGGCGTCGTCGCCGGTGTTGATGCCGACTAGCAGGTTGGGGTCGTTTAGGGCGGGCAGTTGGCGCAGAACCTGCGCCAGGTCCTTAGGACTGAATTTGGACGCTCAACCGGCGCAGCTGGCGAGTTCGGTTAGGCGCGGGGTTTGGTTGGGGTGTGTCAAGGTAGGTTCTCCTGGTGAATGTTGTGGTTTGCGATATGGCGGGCGCAGTAAGGCGTTGCGCCGTGTGTGCATATGATAGCGGGCGGATTGTGGGTGTCAAGGGTTGGGGGTAGCGGGATTGTGTGTTAGGGAAAGCGGGGGGAGCTACTTTTTGGAAAAAGTAGGCAAAACTTTTGGGTGTGGGATGCAAGGCGGGCTTAGGGTAGGGCTGGGGGTTTGTCGCCGCGGATGGATGGGTCGTTGGCTAGGGCTAGGCGGAGTTGGGACATTGCGTCGCGGGCCTCGCCGTCTAGGCCGATGATGTCGTTTATTACGCGCCTGTCTAGTTCGATGCGGTTGGGGTCGATGGCGCAGCGGTGGAAGGGTTCAAAGGTTGTGTTTTGGAAGTCGCGCCAGATTGATAGGGCGGCGTCTAGTTGCCATTCTTGGAGTTGGCGGACGTCTAGGACGGGGATGGCGCGCAGCATTGCTTTGCTGCCGGTTCCTCGTCCGAGTTGGGAGCGATTGGATTGGTTGGCGAATTGGAGCATCCCAAGCGTGGAGTTGAGCCAGAGGGATAGCGCGGTTTCTTGCTTGCGCTTGGTTAGCGCGTTTGGTTCGCGGACGTTGACGCTGAACCAGGATCTGACGCCTAGCGCGGGTTCAGGGGTGAAGACGGATATGACGCGCTGGGCGTTGAACCTGACGTCTCTGGTGATTTGCAGGGCGCTTGCTTGTTGCCATAGTTCGGCGTAGTTTCGGTTCGGCTGAGGGATAAGCCGCGCGTTTGGCTGCGCCGCGAGGCTTTGGTGGATGTTGGAGTCTATGCCCCAAAGCGCGGGGAATTGGGCTTGCGGGTCGTAGCCGCGATAGGCGTCAAATCTGCCTAGACCGCCGCGAATTTGCCTGTCTTGGGGGCCTATATTGCACACTTCGCCTAGCGGGGCGACGGGGATATTGCCTAGGGAGCGGATGCCGTCGAATCGGTGGAGGACGCCGCGCTCAATGGCGGCGGCGAATTGGCATATGAGGGCGCGCTGCCATCGGGCGGCTTTCCATGGGGCGGCGTCTATGGGGGATTGCACTATCTCGCCCCACTGGTCAGCGCCGAGCATTAGGGGGCTGCCGCCGGCTAGGGGGCCGTTGGCGAGGTGAACGGGGGAGGACGCCGTGGTGAGTATGGCGCGCGTGAGGGCTAGGGCGTCGGTTTCAGAGTCAAGGCCGTGCCATAGGTTGACGAACTTTGCGGTGTAAGTCGGCTGTTCGTCTTTTCGCAGGCGGCGCGCGACTATCAGCGTTTCCGCCATATTGGTGTCAAACGAAAATGAGGGGAGTTCGGGGTCGTGCGAGGCGATTACGAACTCTACCGCGTAGCGTTCCGTGAGCATACGGCGGATGCCCGTCCACTCGTTGCCGGCGAGGGCGGTGTAGGGCAGGACGAAGGCTATGCGGCCGCCGGGTTTTATCATCTTGTCGGCGAGGACTAGGAATGAAGTGCCGTGTCCGGCGATTTGGTTGGCGGGGGTGTCTTTTAGCAGGGCGGATGTGGCGGCTTTGAGCGCGTTTTCGGCGGCGGGGTCGTCTTGAGGGAGGTCGAATACGCGGGCGATGGCGTCTTCGTTGCCGCCGTCGCTGCCGCGCCGGGTGTAGGGCGGGTTGCTGATTACCAGGTCGACTTGGGGGGTGTGAACGACGCCGCCCGCGCCGTTGGTAGCGCCCATTCGCTCTTGGGTAGCCGAAAAGTGGGATTGGACGCCGGACGATTTCAGCCAGTCCAGCGAGCCTAGATATACCTCGTCTTTGGACGCCACTTCAAGGCGGAGGGTGTGCAACTGCATCTGATCGAATTCGGCGGTGGTTGACATAGCGGCGAGGGTGGCGGCGGTTAGGTGTATGGCGGATTGGACGACGTCCGCGCCGATGATGACTTGTTCCACAAGGGCGCGGTGGAGGTCGTCGGGGGGAGCGCTTGCGCCGGTGGCGGCGTGGTTCTGCATAATTTGCCGGTACGCCGCCATAAGCAGGGTTCCGGTGCCGCAGGCGGGGTCTATGACGCGCAGGTTTGCGATTGAATTGGCGTCAGACCAGTCTATGGCGAGGGAATCGTCGGCGGGGAGGGCTAGGCCGGCGAGCAGGGTGGAACTTGGGATGCGGGTGTAGAAGGCGGCGAGCAGCTTGCGCTCGGCTACGAGTCGGTTGAATATCTTGCCCGCTAGGTCGTGTTTGCCGATAGCGCCCATTCCTAGCAGTTCGGCGGCGGCGTCGGCGCAGATACGCAGGAAGTTGGGGGATTCAATGTCGGTCATGGCGTTGACGACGTCGGCCGCCATCTTGAAGATTGGGTAGTAGTCCACCGCAAGCACGCGCCGCCATTCTCGCAGCAGGCGGGCGCGCATCGCAAAGTCGTCGGTCGTGTCGTCGTTTTCGGTAGCCATCGTTCTGACGGGTTGGTAGGCGGGGTTGGCGTGGGCTAGGCGCTCTTGGAACATCATCGCGTTGGTGACCACGAGGGCGGCCATATTCGCCGCCTCTTCGCCGGGGGCGATATTGAGGGCGGCGGCGACTCTGCCGAGCGCGCCGGGGGCGTTGTGGAGGCTGTCGCCGGCGTAGCGGACGCCGGTTTCAAGGCGTTCTATGGCGAGGTCAATGTTGTTGTCGGGCGGCGTGGCGCGGGAGATGGCGGCGGCGAGGTCGGATAGGCTGCCGCTGAGCTTGGGGCCGGATGTGCCGTCGGAGCGCCATTCTTGCCATTGCAGGGTGGCGGAGGCTAGGCGATCCGGCAGGTGGAGTTGGGGGATTGTTCGGAGCTGGATGGGGGCTGTGATGGCGAATACGTTTTGGACGGGGCTGCCGTCAATGGGCATATTCAGTTTGGAGATTGCGTCTTGCTCGACGGTGCGGGCGGGTTCTATCTCGATCTCTAGGATGACGGCTCGGTTTTGGAGGCGGACGATGATGTCGGGGCGTCTGCCGCGCAGGGTTTCGGAGGCGGCGTTGAGGTTCGCGCGCTCGCGGAGGAGGCGTGCGAGGGCGTCGTTGACGGTGGATTCGTAGTTGCGGTCGGGCTGCGCGGGCGTGGTCATTGGGATGCCTCAGGTGGCGCTGATGCGGGTGTGTGTATGTATGATAGCATATTTGGGCTAATTGTGGGGGTTTTAGGATTGTCCGACGTTTTTATTTTGGCATACTGCGTTGGGTGGGTTATAGAGTGGGGGACGCTACTTTTTAGAAAAAAGTAGGCAAAACTTTTGGATGAGGGAGTGCAAGGCGGGTTTGTGCGGATGGGATTCGGTCAAGGTCAATGTGGGCGCGCGTGGTCAAGGGCAAGAGGGCGGGTTTGAATGAGGGGGCGTTTCGGGGTAAGATGGGCGGCGCAAGCAAGCAAGAACGGCGATAGGCAAGAAAGGGGGCGACTAGATGGCAGACTACAAGATAAGAGTGGGGAATGTGGAGGTGGTGTCGGCGATTGACGGGTATTCGTTTAAGCGCGATCCTACGCAGACGTTTCCGGGGACGGAGTTGGAGCGGTGGCGGGAGTTTCCGGAGATATTGGACGCGGATGGGCAGATACAGTCGCGGTACGGGTCGGCGGTGATCCGGTCGCAGGGGAAGTTGGTGATTGTGGATACGGGGATGCAGAGCGAGCCGGGCGGTCGGCTGCCGGGGGATATGGCGGCTAAGGGGGTGCCGCCGGAGGATGTGGACATTGTGTTTCTGACGCATCTGCATCCGGATCATGTGGGGTGGAATCTGACGGACGGCAAGCCGACGTTTCCCAACGCGCGGTATGTGGCGCCGCGGGCGGATTACGAGTACTGGGCGCAGCCGGCGGTGCTGGCGGAGGCGGCGCATGTGCGGGAGCAGGTGATGCCGCTGAACGGGCTGGGGCTGATTGACCTGTTTGACGATGGGTATCAGGTTACGGACGAGCTGATAGCGGTGGCGACGCCTGGGCATACGCCGGGGCATACTTCGCTGCTGATAGCGTCGGCGGGGGAGCGGGCGTTTGTGCTGGGGGATGTGGCGCATAGTCCGGCGCAGGCGCATTATACGGATTGGAATCCGATGTTTGACATACAGCCGGAGGTTTCGCGGCCGACTCGGCATCGGGTGTTGGATATGCTGGAGGCTGAGGGGATGTTGGTGTCGGCGGGGCATTTTCCGGATCCGGGGTTTGGGCGGTTTGCGCGGGTGGAGGGGAGGCGGGTGTGGCGGGGGGTGTAGGGGGGTGGCGCTGGAAAGCGCTATGATAAGATACAAGGGATAGCGGCGATATGGCGGGATTGGGGGGCAAGCGTGTTTTCAAATCCCGCCGGGGGCTGTAAGATGTTTGCGCGGAGGTAAGTAAGGTATGTATAGGGAATTCAAGGTTCGCAATTTCAGGGGGTTGCGTAGGCTGGATATATCCTCTTTGGAGAGGGTGAATCTGATTGCGGGCAAGAATAATGTGGGCAAGACGGCGTTGTTGGAGGCGTTGTTTTTGCATAGCTGCCCGAACCAGGCGGGGATTGCAATTGCCTTGAATGAGTTTCGCGGGTTGCAAGGCATCAACATGAACGGAGTCTTCCGCGATATTTTCCTAAATTTTGACACTAGCGCGGATGTGGAGTTGCGGGCTACGGGCGATTGGGGAAAGAATGAACGGGCGCTGCGGGTGAGTCTGGCGGCAATGGATATGTCTCAGATTACGCTGGGGAGCGCATCCAACGGCGAGTTTCAACGCGCGGGGGCGACTCGCAAAGTTTCCGATGAGCGCATCGTGTTGGAATACACCGATGAGGCGGGCGAGGTTTTCAAATCTTCCGGCGTGGCGTTTAGGGAGCAGATGGGCGATTCCACGCAAGTTGTGGGTATTGAAGAGAAGCGCGCTGAAATCAAAAATCGGTATAACGCAGTCATTATGCCGTCTCGCCATAGGGGTAATCCGTCCGGCGATGCTGAAATGCTCAGCAATCTGTTGGTCACGCGCAAACATGGCAAGGTGGAGGAGATTATGAGGCGGGTGGAGCCTCGTATCCAAGGGCTGAGTGTTATCTCGGCAGCGTCGGTTCCGACTATCCACGCCGAATTGGAAGACCATGAGCGGTTGCTGCCAATGTCTTTGCTTGGGGATGGCGTGGCGCGTCTGTTGTCGCTGGCGCTATTCATAAGCAGAGGAGAGGCTGGGAATCTGGCGCTGGTGGACGAAATAGAGAATGGGCTGCATCACTCGGTTATGAAGAGTGTGTGGCAGGGGATCGCGCAGTTTGCGCGGGAGTTTGATACGCAGGTGTTCGCTACGACGCATAGCTGGGAGTGCATTCGGGCGGCGCATGAGGCGTTTTCGGAGGATGAGGTCTATGATTTCAGGCTGCATAGGCTTGATAGGGTGAATGGCGAGGGGGATGTGCGGGCGGTGACGTATGAGCCGGATATACTGGAGGCGGCGTTTCGGATGAATTTTGAGGTCAGATAGCGGTGGCGGCGCAGATTTCCGTTGAACAGCCGCGCCTCTTGGTGGTTGAGGGGGTTAGCGAGGCGCATCTATTCAGCGCGCTGTTCGCTCATATCGCAGAAAAGGACGGCGTTAGGTTGGACGACGTTCAGATTATCAACGTCGGGGGCAGAGATAATATCAGGCGGGATATTCAGGTGATTGTCAACGATAGGAATTTTGGGATGGTGTCTGCGATTGGGGTTGTGAGGGACGCTGATGATAGCGCGGATGACGCTTTGCGGAGTGTGCAGGGGGCGCTTAGGGCGGCGGGGTTGCCTGCGCCTGGGGCGTCGCTAAGCGTGGCTGGTGACAATCCCAAGGTGGCGGCGTTGATATTGCCTCATGGCAGGTCTTCGGGGGCTTTGGAAGATGTGTGTTTGGAGTCGGTGTCCGGCGATCCGGCTATGGGATGCGTTCAGGATTATTTCAGGTGCATTGAAAGTCGTCTAGCCGCACAGCCAAATAATCTGTCTAAGGCTATGGCGCAGGCGTTTTTGGCGTCAAGGGAGCGTCCTGGTTTGCCGTTGGGTCTGGCGGCATACAGGGATTACTGGGATTTTGAGCATTCGGCGTTTGATGCGCTGAAGGAGTTTGTGGGGATGCTGCGGTGAGCGATATTACGCCAGGGATTGCGCCTGAGGTGGCGGCGTTTGTGGCGGGGCGTAGGGTTGGGAGGTTGGCGACGGCGGATAAGGGTGGGGCGCCGTATGTGGTGCCGGTGTGCTATGTGTATGATTGGGGCAGCGGGCGGGTTTATACGGCGATTGATTTGAAGGCTAAGAGCGTGGGGGTTGGAAGGTTGCGGCGGGTTAGGAATATACGGGAGAATCCGAGGGTGGCGCTGGTGGTGGATGATTATTCGGAGGATTGGGGGGAGCTGGCGTATGTGATGGCGCTGGGGACGGCGACGGTTTTGGAGGAGGGGGAGGAGAGGCGGCGAGGGGAGGAGCTGCTGCGGGAGAAGTATGAGCAGTATGCGGAGATGTTGGAGGAGGGGTGCGCGGTGATTAGGATTGAGGTGCGTAGGGCGACGGGGTGGGGGAAGGGGTTCGGGTAGGCTGGGGGGATAAGACGCAAGGGCCTAAGCAATGGCGGCTCAGTGTGATGGGGTGTTGGCGGAGGTAGCGCGGGTAGCGGGTTAAGATTAGGGGTTAGATGTCTTCCATCCAGGCGCGTTTGAAGATGCCGTAGTTGGTGGATTGGTTTTTGCCCATTGGGATTATGCTGACGAGTTCCCAGCCGCGGTCGCCCATTGTGTTTAGCAGGTGGTTGGTGTAGTCGAGGCGGTCGTCTTCGGCGACGGCTTTGAGGCGGATTACTTCGTATTCCCATGAGGGCAAGCCGGGTGGGAGTTCGAATTCTTCGATGTAGTCGAGTTCGGCGAGTTCGTCTTCGGCGATGTCGTCCCAGCTGTCGTGGGGGATGGGTTCTTCGCAGTCGGCGCATAGGTTGTCTAATCCGAAGTCGTATGCGCCACATTCGGGGCAGAAGTAGATTTTCATGCGCTTAGTTGTTCCCCCTGGCGCTGGTGTGTGGGGATGGTTTGTAGCGGGGTTGTGTTGATTATAGTGTAGCGTGAAACAATTCACAAGTGAATGATTGCGCGGGGTTAGGCAATTGGGGGCGTGTTTAGCGGGTAGGATTGGGGCGCGTGGGCGTGATGCTGCGTAGGCGGGTTAGGGCGGTGATGGCGATGGCGGATAGGGCGGCGGTGGCGGTGAAGGTTATGCCCCATTTGATAGGGTCGGGGGATAGGTCTAGGATGGCGCCGGCGGCTATGGGGCCTATGACGCCGCCGGTGAAGCCTAGGAATGAGTGGATTGCCATGGTGGAGCCTAGGCGGGAGGGTTCGGATACTTCGGTTACGGCGGTGGAGTAGATGGCAGAGTCGGCGGCGATTGCCCAGCCGTAGATGACGGATATGGTTATGATTAGGGGCCAGGGGAATCCGATTAGCCAGCCGATTATCAAGGAGCATGCGCCGCTGAGGGCGAATATGGCGGAGGCGGAGGCGGGGCGGCCAAAGCGGTCGGAGAGGATGCCGCCGATTACGGGGCCTATCGCGCCGCTTGCCATGGCTATGCCGCCTATGGTTGCGGCGGCGATTATGGCGCGGTCGGGCTGGATGCCGCGCGCGATTAGGGCGGCGGCTAGGAAGGCGGGCAGCCATACGCGGACGATGTAGAGTTCGGCGGCGTGGAGGGAGTAGCCTAGGATGTAGATGCGGGCGGCGCGGTTTCGGAGGGCGGCGAGGTCTAGGCGGCCGGATGAGCGCTCGGCGGCGGCGCGGCGCGGGTGGCGGCGCAATAGCAGGTATGCCATTAGGACGCTGGCGCCGGACATTGCCGCCATTATGAGGTAGGCGTCGCGCCAGTCGAAGTATGACATTAGCGCGCCGGTGAGGGTGAGCGAGATGCTGTTGGATGCGTAGAAGAATGTTACGAATGTGCCGACGGCCATGCCGCGTCCGGCGTGGGCGAAGCGCTCGGCGACGATACGCATGCCGGGGTTGTACACGCCGACTAGGCCTAGGCCGGCGGCGGCTCTGAGGGCGATGGCGGCGGGCGCGTCGTGGGCTATGAGGGGGAATAGGATGTGGGAGGCTACCGATATGGCGGATGAGCAGACGAATATGGGTTTTGAGCCGAGTTTGTCGGTGAGGGGGATTACGATTAGGGCTGAGAGGGCGAAGCCGGCTAGGTAGGCTGAGAATATGGCGCCGGCTTGGGTGTTGTTCAATCCCCATTCGGCTTGGATTAGGGGGAGGGCGGCGACGTAGCTTGAGAAGGGGAGCAGCATTACGAATAGGGTGGTGGACATTAGCAGCAGCCAGGCGAGGTTGCGGGCGTCTGCGCCGCCGAGCCAGGGGATGGGTTTTGGATTGGGCGACGGGCTGGTTGGGTTGCCCATATGGGTGTCTCCGGGTGGGATGGTGGTTTGGCGTCGTCGGTTCAATCTTTATCGCATCCCGCAGAGATGCCTGTGAGCGGGTGGGTGATTTGCATAGCGAATAAGGTGCTTGCGGTCAAGCGTGGTTGCCTGTGGGCGGGATGACGATTTCGCCATATGGTTAATCTTATCTGAGTAGGTTTAGGATTTCTTTGGCTTGGGCGGCTGTGTTGTCGTCGGGGGATAGGGTTATGGCGCGTTCTAGGTCGGTGATGGCGGGTTCGGGTTGGTTGGCGATTAGGTGGACTTGGGCGCGGAGGAGGTAGAGGCGGGCGTCGTTGGGTTGGATGTTTATGGCGGATGATAGGTCGGCTAGGGCGGCTTGGATGTCTTGGAGGGCGAAATAGACGCTGGCGCGGCCGAAGTAGGCGTCGGATAGGCCGGGGTCAAGCTGGAGGGCGCGGGTGAAGTTTATGATGGCGTTGTCGGGGTCGCCGCGGTCGGCGAATATGCGGGCGCGGTAGTGGTATGCCTCGGCTATGTCGGGGTCAAGGCGGAGGGCTGCGTTGAGGTCGGCGATTGTGTTTTGGGTTTCGTCGAAGGCGTAGTAGATGGAGGCTCGGGCGGCGTATGCGCGGGCGTGGTCGGGGGCTAGGCTTAGGGTTTGGTTGAAGGCGTCGAAGGCGTTGCGGAGTTCGCCTTGGGCGCGGTGGTCTATGCCGCGTTGGTAGGCGGTTTCGGCTTGGAGCGCCTCGATTTCGGGGGATGCGTCGGCGCAGGCGATGGCGAGCAGGGTTGCGGCGCAGGCGAGGAGGAGGGGGGTTATGGCAAGCGGCGGTTTCAAGGGTCAAGCCTTGCTGGGGGCGACGATGGCGACGGGTTGCGGCGGCGCATAACGCGCGTGGCGCATCAGAGCCATTGCTTTTTTCCGATGATGTAGGTTTGGTCGAATTGTTCGTCGGATTTGGTGAGGTAGATGATGCCCTCAATCATTGCGATTACCGAGATGACTAGGGTGCCCATAAAGAGGGGCAGCATTCCGATGAAGAAGACTAGCAGGTGGATTACGCCGGCGGAGGTGTAGCCTAGGTAGAATTTGTGGATGCCAAGGCCGCCTAGGACTAGGGCGAATATGCCGGCGGTGACTCGTTTGCCGGATGTTGTGGCGGGCGGCGCGGCTATGGCTTGGTAGATTTCGGTTGCGGCGTTGTCTTGGATTACGAAGTCTACGTGGGCGCCGCGGTAGGGGGTTGGGGCGTCAGGGTCTTTCCATTCGGAGGCGGCGAATGGGTAGCGGTTGTTGTCGTCGGCGGTGATTATGCCGGCGTTGTCTTGGGGGGAGTAGGTTAGGATTCTGCCTTTCATAGGGCGGGATTCCTTTCGTAGCGGGGCGTATGCTGGGGTTATTCGTTGAGGAGCCAGGCGGCGGCGCGCTCGGCTATCATTATGGTGGTGGCGTTGGTGTTGGCGCGGACTACGTCGGGCATTATGGAGGCGTCGATTACGCGCAGGTTGTCTATGCCGTGGACGCGGCAGTATTGGTCGACGACTGCGAGGGGGTCGGAGGCGTCGCCCATTTTGCAGGTGCCGGATGAGTGGTGCTGGGTGCCGACGTTGGCGAGTAGCCATTGGTCTAGCAGGTCGTCGTCTTGGAGTTCGGCGTCGGAGGGGGTTAGTCGGTCTACTAGGATGTCTTGGTATTCGGGGCGCTGGGAGATTTCTACGCAGAGCCGGATTGCGCCGCGCATGCGCTCTCTGTCCCAGGGGTCGGAGAGGTAGTCGTAGTTGAGGATGGGCTGGTCGGCGGGGTCGGCGGAGGCAAGGCGCAGGCGGCCGGCGGTTACGGCTTTTTGGAGGGCGACGCTGAATCCGGTGTAGGTTCCCTCTTCGTCAAGTTGGACGCCGGCGGGGCGGTGTTCGCTGGTCATTAGGATGGGGCTCATTTGCATGTCGTTGCGGTGGGGAGAGTCGGGGGTAGTGTAGCGCATGCCGACTTGGATGGAGGGGGTGAATATGTCGGGGGCGTTCATAGTGGTGCTGAAGGGGATGAAGGCTGATGGGTGGTCGCGGAGGTTTTCGCCGACGCCGGGGAGGTTGTGGAGGAGGGGGATGCCGTGTTCGGCGAGGTGGTTTTGGTTGCCTATGCCGGATAGCATAAGGGTTTGTGGGGAGTTTATCGCGCCGCCGCTGAGGATGATTTGGTTGGCATAGACGCTGAAGGTTTCGCCGCCGCTTTGGGCTTGGACGCCGATGGCGCGCTTGCCGTCGAATAGGATGCGCTGGACCATTACGCCGCCGCGGATGGTGAGGTTGACGCGGTGGCGGACTTGGGATAGGTAGGTGAGGGAGGCGCTCATCCGGACGCCGTCGACGTTGTTGAGGGGGCGGGGGCCGACGCCGGTGGATTCGGGGTGGTTTTGGTCTAGGGTTTCGGGGAAGCCGAGGGCTAGGCAGGCGTTCCAGAAGGCTTTGGCGCTGGGTAGGACGTCGGCTTTGTCGTAGCGGCGGACGGGGATTGGGCCGTCGGAGCCGTGGAAGTCGTCGCCGCCGTAGGTTAGGTCGGTTTCGCTTTTGCGGAAGTAGGGGAGGCAGTTGACGAAAGCCCATTCGGGGTTTCCGAGTTCTGCCCATTCGTCGTAGTCTTCGGGGATGCCGCGGAAGAAGACTTGGCCGTTGATGGAGCTTGAGCCGCCGATGACTTTGCCGCGCGGGACTATGAAGGGATCGCGGCCTGGGGTTGCTGTGGCTTGGTAGTTCCAGCTGTGGGCGTCTGGGCCGTAGGCTGATAGCCAGGGGTTGTTGCCTTGCTTGACGTCTTGTGGGAGGTGGTCGATGTCGGGGTAGTCGGGGCCGGCCTCTAGGAGGAGGACGTTGTGGTTGGAGTTTTCGGTTAGGCGGGTGGCAAGGACGGAGCCGGCGGAGCCTGCGCCGATGATGATGTAGTCGTATTGCATAGTGGGGGAGCCTCCTGTTGGGATTTTGTGGCTGGGATTTTGGGTTTTGCCGAAAGTTGTAGGGCGGGTTAGTTTTATAGTGAGATTATAGGGGATTATACACGATGGCGGTGGGGCAAGAGTGCAAGCGCAAGGCTAGGGTTTGGCAGCGGGTTGTTGTTGGGCTTGCCAGTCGGATAGGATGCGGGCGTCGTGGGGGAAGGGGAGCGGGGGGAGGGCGGTTAGGGGGAAGGGGCGGGCGTCTTGGGCGTCGTGGCCGGGGGTTAGGCTGCCGCCGGTTATGTGGGCGGCATAGACTATTAGGATGACGGGGCTGTTCTGTTGGGAATAGACGCCGATTAGGGCGGTTAGGGCGATGTCTAGGCCGGTTTCTTCTTTCATTTCGCGGCGGGCGGCGGTTTCTACGATTTCGCCTCTGTCGACGAAACCGGAGGGGAATGCCCATTTGCCTAGGTGGGGTTCTACGCCGCGTTTGACCATTATTAGGCCGGCGTCTTGCATTGTGAGGATGGCTACGGCTACTTTGGGGTCTAGGAATAGGATGAAGCCGCAGGCGGGGCAGTAGGGTCGGCTCTTGCCATCTATGAGCTTGTGGGATAGGGGGTTGGCGCAGCGTTGGCAGAAAAGTTTGTCTTGGGTGGGCATAGTGGGGGATCCTCAAGTTGTTGGATTGGGGGGTATGTTATCAGGTTTGGGGCATTAAAGGGGCGCTCTTACTTTTTTAGAAAAAAGTAAGCAAAAAATTTTTGAGTGGGTTGCAGGCGTGGGGAGTTGCTGACAAGTGGCTGGGTTAGGGCATATAATAGGCGGCGGTCAATGGGAAACAGAAAACCAAACAAAGATTGGAGGGCGATAGGATGCGAGAGAATGGGGCTAAGCGTAAGTTGGAGCGAGGGGAGCGGGTGGTGTGCGTTTCGGGGCTGAACTCTACCCATGTGATTGATTTCTTGGGGCAGTTCGGGTTTGACGCGGTGTGGATAGAGGCGGAGCATGGGCCGACGGATTTCGCGGACATACCGGATCTGACGCGGGCGTGCGATGTGTGGGGGATGACTTCGGTGGTGCGGGTGAATCGGAATAATGCGGGGATCATATACCGGACGTTTGATGTGGGGGCGCAGGGGATAGTGGTGCCGCATGTGGATACGGCGGATGAGGCGCGGGCTGTGGTGGAGGCGGCTAAGTTTCATCCGATAGGCAAGCGGGGGATGTTCGGGAGCCGGCAGGGGTACGGGGATCCGGATTATGTTCACAAGGCAAACGATGAGACGCTGGTGGTGGCGCTGATTGAGGACATCAAGGCGGTGAACAATCTGGCGGAGATCCTGACGGTGGACAATATAGATGTGTTCTTTGTCGCGCCGAGCGATTTGGCGCAGTCTATGGGACACCTGGGGGGGATAAACCATCCGGATGTGCTGGCGACGATAGACGGGGCGCTGGAGCGGATCGTGGCGTCCGGGCGCACGGCGGGGGCGCTGGTGACCGATGATAATGTGGAGCATTACATCGGCAAGGGGGTGAGGTTTATGATGACGGGCTGGCAGGCGTGGGTGGCGTCTGGGGCGGCGGCGTTCAAGGCGAAGGTGGATGCGGCGTAGTGTAGGGCGATAGTGGCTATCGGGATAGCGCGGCCACGGGCTGTTCCCGATAGCCAATTCGGATAATTCTCGCTAAGCTAGGCGCGATAGGCAGGGGGCCGGATAGGCGGCGATATGGCTAATGTAGCGTCTGTGTTGGAAGGCGCGCTGACGGGGGAGCAGCGGGATATGTTGCGGGTTGTGGCGCGGGTTGGGGCTGATTTTGGGCTGCGCTGCTGGCTGGTGGGCGGGGGCGTGAGGGATGCGATGCTGGGGCTGCCGGTGTTGGATTTGGATGTGGCGGCGGTTGGGGCTACGCGGGAGTTCGCGGATGCTGTTGCGGCGGCGCTGGGGGGCGTGGTGGAGTCGGAGTCGCAGTTTAATACTTTCAAGCTTAGGGTTGGCGGGGAGCGAATGGACATCGCTATGGCGCGGCGGGAGACGTATGCGCGTCCGGGGGCGCTGCCGAATGTGTCGCCGGGGATGATGGCGGATGATTTGGGGCGGCGGGATTTTTCTATCAACGCTATGGCGGCGGCGATTTCGGAGGATGGTTTCGGGGAGTTGCTGGATCCGTTTGATGGTGCGGGCGATTTGCGGCGGGGCGTGGTGCGGGCGCTGCGGGCTATGAGTTTTGTTGACGATGCAACGCGGATTTTGCGGGCGGCGCGGTATGCCGTGCGTTTGGGGTTTGGGTTGGATGGGCGGACTGAGGTGATGGCGGCGCGGGATTGTACGCATCTGGGGGCTATATCTGGGGCGCGGGTTCGGGGGGAATTGGAGCGGGTTTTTGGGGAGGATAAGCCGGCTGAGGTTCTGGAGGCTTTGCGGGACTGGGGGGCGTTAAGGGCGATACATCCGGGGTTGGATTTGTCGGATGAGGCGCTGGCGGCGATGGGGCGGGTGCGGGCGTTGGATTATGATGGCGATAGGGCTTTGGTGATGGTGGGGGCGTTGGCGTATTGGGTGGCCGGCGGTGAACATGACGCCTTGGTTAGGCGGCTGAGTATGAGCGCGGCGTGGGCGCGGGTGGTTGGGGATGTGGGGGCGGTTAAGGGTGAGTTGGGTGCGCTGGGGCGGGTGGGGGTTAGGCGCAGTGAGATTTACGATAGGTTGGCGGGGCGGCAGGATGCGGCGATTGCGGCGGTAGCGGCGGGTGTAGGGGATGGGGATGTAAGGGATAGGTTGGAGTTGTTTAGGCGGGAATTGGTGGGGGTGAAGGCGGCGCTGACTGGGGATGATTTGCTTGGGCTTGGGATGGAGCAGGGGCCGGCGGTTGGTAGGTTGTTGGGGGAGTTGCTGTTGCGGCGGTTGGATGGGGAGGTGGGGACGCGGGAGGATGAGTTGGCGTATGCAAGGGGGCGGATTGGTGGGGGTTTCGGATGTGGTTAGGGGGACGGGGGGACGCTACTTTTTGGGAAAAAGTAGGCAAAAACTTTTGGGTGTGTGTGGGTAGGACGGGTTTGGGTGGGTTAGCCGAGTGAGACGCCGCCGGGGGATAGGCCGGGTTGGGTCATGGCGGTGGGGTCTAGGATTTCGTCTAGTTCGTCGGGGGATAGGCCGGTGGTTTCTAGGGCGATTTCTTTTACGGTCTTGCCGGTTTGTTGGGCTTGTTTGGCTATGGCGGCGGATTCGTCGTAGCCTATGTGGGGGACTAGGGTTGTGACTATGGCGAGGCCGCGCTCTACCATTTCGGGGCCTTTGGCGGTGGCTTGCAAGCCGCGCACGCATTGGGCGTCTAGGTTGCGGGCGGCGGCGGCGAGCAGGTCAATGGATTGGAGCAGGTTGTAGGCGCAGACGGGCATCATTACGTTTATTTCGAAGTTGCCGGATTGGCCGCCGACGGCTATGGCGGCGTCGTTGCCTATGACTTGGGCGGCGACTTGGCAGACGGATTCGGGTATGACGGGGTTGACTTTGCCGGGCATAATGGAGCTGCCGGGCTGTACTTCGGGGAGTTCGATTTCGCCGATGCCGCCGCGTGGGCCGGATCCTAGCCAGCGGATGTCGTTGCAGATTTTCATAAGGCTGACGGCGACGGTTTTGAGCGCGCCGCTTGCTTGGACTACGTTGTCCAGGGCGCTTTGGGCTTGGAAGTGGTTTGAGGTTTCGCGGACTTCGACGCCGAGGGCGTCGGATAGGCGGGCGCAGACGCGGCGGGCGAATTGGGGGTGGGTGTTGACGCCGGTGCCGACGGCTGTGCCGCCGAGGGCTACTTCGGAGAGTTCGCGCTCGGCGTGGCGGAGGCGGGCTACGCCGCGGTCTATTTGGCCGGCGTAGCCGCGAAATTCCTGGCCTAGGCGGACGGGCGTGGCGTCTTGCAGGTGGGTGCGGCCGGTTTTGATGACGGGCATAAACTCGTCGGCTTTTTGGTCAAGGCCTTCTTGGAGGCGGCGCATAGCGGGGATTAGGTCGTCGTGAATGGCTTTGAGGGCGGATATGTGGATGGCGGTGGGGATGACGTCGTTGGATGATTGGCCGATGTTGACGTGGTCGTTGGGGTGGACTGGGGATCGGGATCCGAGTTCGCCGCCTAGCGTTTCAATGGCGCGGTTGGATATGACTTCGTTGGCGTTCATATTGGTGGATGTGCCGGAGCCGGTTTGAAAGATGTCCACGACGAACTGGTCGTCTAGTTTGCCGTCAATGACTTCTTGTGCGGCGGCTGATATGGCGCGGGCTAGGTCGGGGTCTAGCAGGTCTAGGTCGGCGTTGACTTGGGCGGCGGCTTGCTTGATTTGGCCTAGGGCGCGGATGAATGAGCGGCCGAATCGGAGGTCGCTGATGGGGAAGTTTAGGACGGCGCGCATGGTGTTTGCGCCGTAGTAGGCGTTGGCGGGGACTTGGAATTCGCCCATAGAGTCGCGCTCGGAGCGGTAGGTGATTTCTGACACGGGGCATCTCCTGTGGGTGCGTATTTCAAAGTGCGGTTTGATATAATGCTCATATCATTCTACATCAAAGAGGGATGTGATGTCAGAAAATTTGGAGACGGCGTTTGAACGGGCGATGTATGGCGTGTACGCAAAAGCCAAGTAGGAATGTAATTACAATGCCAGGATTTTCCGCCAAATGCTGGATGATAGGGACGGCGTGGGAACTGCCAAGCGGCTGCTAGATGGCTACAAAATCCACTACGGGCTTAGAAAGCTCAATGAACGTGGGCGGCTGGACATCTCAATGGAGGCTGAGATTTGGGACAACCCGAAGTGGCATCCCTTGTTCACTGACAGCGAACTCAAGGTGGCAGAATGGCGCTTGCGTAAATTAGGGTATTTTGGCGATAAATGATCCGCGCCGCTCTCGATCTAATCAATCTGAAGCCTTAAATTCGCAAGAAAACCGCTTGGGGATTTGGGGTAGAATTTGGATTGGGGAAATGTTCCCGCAGTTTCGCAGCAGAGGGGGCAGGGGAGTATGGTTGACACTGTGCCGCCGGAGGTTCGCAGTCGGATAATGGCTCAGGTGAAGTCTAAGGGGATGAAGCCTGAGATGAAGGTGCGTAGGCTGCTGCATGGGTTGGGGTATAGGTATCGGCTACATCGCAGGGATTTGCCGGGCAAGCCGGATATGGTGTTTGCGGGGCGGCGCAAGGTGGTGTTTGTGAATGGGTGTTTTTGGCATAAGCACGAGGGTTGCGCTAGGGTGCGTATTCCGAAGGCGAATAGGGACTATTGGGTGGGCAAGCTGGAGCGCAATAAGATGCGGGATGAGCGCAATTTGGCTTTGCTGGCGCAATCCGGGTGGGAAGTGATGACGGTGTGGGAGTGCGAGTTGGGGGATATGAGCGCCGTTGCGGATGGGTTGGTTGCGTTTTTGGACGGGGGTAGGGATTAGCGGCGGGCTAGGGTTTGGGCGACGAATTGGGCGGTTAGGTTGGCGGCGTGGCGCTCGCGGGTGCGGAGGCTGTGGTCGGCGTTGGGGATCTCTTGGAATTGGACGGGCGGGCGGATGTGGTCTAGGGCGCGCTGGAGGGCTAGGGATTGGGTGATGCGGTCGCGGCTGCCGACTATGAAGAGTTTGGGGCGCTTGTCGCGGTTGATGGGGGATTGTTCAAGCGCGGATATGGGCGGGGCGATTAGGGTTAGGGATTTGGCGGGGTGGCAGCGTGGCAAGCCGCGCAGTATGACGCCGGCGCCGAATGAGCAGCCGGCTAGGGCGATGCGGTTGCGGTCTATGCCGGGCCAGCGGCGCATTAGGTTTAGGGCGGCGCGCACGTCGTCTATCTCGCGGTCGCCGTTGGTGAATTCGCCTTGGCTGTTCTCTACGCCGCGAAAGTTAAAGCGGAGGGCGGCTATGCCGAGCTCGGCGGCGGCGCGGCATACGGCGGTTACGATGGGGGCGTCCATGTTGCCGCCGAGCGTTGGGTGGGGGTGGCACATCACGAGCGCGGGCGCAGGTTGGGGCAGGTCGGCGGGGGTTGATATGACGCCCTCTAATTGCAGCTTGCCGCTTTTGAATTGGATGGCGGTTTGGCGGATCATCGCATCACCGCGGCGGGCGGCCGGCGTTTAGCCATTGGGCGAAGAAGGGAACGGCTAGGTCGGCGATTTGGGTGAGGTGGTTGGCGAAGAAGTGGTCTGCGCCGTCAAGCAGTTCGATGGTTTTGGGGTCGGTGAAGCGGCGGGCTAGGAATTTGAACTGCTGGGCTGGGAAGTCGTGGTCGCGGTCGCCGCAGATTAGCAGTTTGGGCTGGAGTATTTCGCGCGCGCCCATTTCGGTGAAGACGCGCGAGGGGCAGGCGATGGAGGCGATTGCCTGGGCGGTATTGGATTGGCAGGCGGCGGCGAGGGCGATTGCGGCGCCGAATGAGTAGCCGGCGATGCCGATGCGGGTGGCGTCTATGCGGTCGTGGAGGGCTAGGTAGGACATAGCCTCTTGGGCGTCTTGGATTTCGCCGACGCCGCCGTCGAACTCGCCCTCGCTTAGGTCGACGCCGCGGAAGTTGAATCTCAGGGTTGCTATGCCGGCGCGGCAAAGGGCTTGGGCTAGGGTCGTGACGACTTGGTTGTACATATCGCCGCCGTAGCGCGGGTGCGGGTGGCAGATGGCGACGGCGGGGAAGGGGGCGTCTGCGTCGGGTAGGTGGAGCGCGCCCTCGAGGGTTAGGTTGGCGCTGGGGAAGGTGATGTTTTGGGGGGGCATTGTTGCATCCGTTTGATGTGGTGAGGGTTTTGTCGGTGTAGGGTGGGGCTGACGCTACTTTTGAAAAAGTAGGCAAAACTTTTTGAGAGTATGGATGGTTGGGTTTGGGTGTAGGATGGCGGGTTATTGGTTCAGGATGTTTAGGGGATTTTAGGGTACGCTATGGATTTTGACAAGTGTTGTTGTTAGAATTGCGCGTAGGAAATAATGGGGATTTTACGCAGGATTTTACACACAAGAATACGGCTTGCAAGGGCAGGTCGGGGAGGAATGGCAAGTGAGAGAGGTTGATTTTCGGAGCGATACGGTTACGCATCCCTCGCCTGAGATGCGGCGGGCTATGGCGGAGGCTGAGCTGGGGGATGATGTGTTTGGGGATGATCCGACGCTGAACCGGCTGGAGGCTATGGCGGCGGAGCGGCTGGGGAAAGAGGCGGCGGTGTTCGTGGCGAGCGGGACTATGGGCAATCTGGTGTCCATTCTGACGCACGCGCAGCGGGGGGATGAGATTATTATCGGGGATAAGGCGCATATTTTCAGGAGCGAGGCGGGCGGCGCGTCGGCGCTGGGGGGCGTGGCGTATAACACTATCCGCAATGACGAGCGGGGGCTGTTTGACTTGGATGAGCTGGAGGGGGCGATCAAGCCGCCGAATGTGCATTTCACGCGCACGGCGATGATTGGGATAGAGAATACGCACAACGCCTGCGGGGGCGCGCCGCTGACGGCGGGGGATACGAAGGCGGTGGCGGACATCGCGCGGCGGCACGGCATCCCGCTGCATATAGACGGGGCGCGGATTTTCAACGCCTCTGTGGCGCTGGAGACGCCGGTTACGGAGCTGGTGCGGGACGCGGATAGCGTGAGTTTTTGCCTGTCCAAGGGGCTGAGCTGCCCGATAGGGTCGGTGATATGCGGGAGCGCGGAGTTCGTGGAGGGGGCGCGCAAGTGGCGCAAGATGGTCGGGGGCGGGATGCGGCAGGTGGGGGTTGTCGCGGCGGCGGGGATAGTGGCGCTGGATGAGATGGTGGAGCGTTTGGCGGATGATCACGCGACGGCGCGGCGGCTGGCGCAGGGATTGGCTGAGATACCGGGGATTGCGATAGAGCCGGATAAATTGCCGACGAACCTTGTGTTCTTTGAGATAGAGCGAGGGGATCCGGCGGCGGTGATGCGGGAGATCAATAGGCGCGGGGTGAAGGGGGGGATGCCTACGCGGGGGTGGCGGTTTGTTACGCATTATGGGGTGACGTCGGAGGATGTGGATTATGCGCTGGAGGTGGTGGATGGGGTGATGCGGGATGTGGGGGGAAGGTAGAGTGAATGGCTAAGGGAAGATGGGGGCGCTACTTTTTTGTAAAAAAGTAGCCAAAAAACTTTTGGGTGAGGAGGCGCAAGGTGGGATTATCTGAAAGGTAATCGTTTATAAATCAAATGCGATTACCCTGGCTAATTCCATTAAGCGAAACTCCAACATTCAGGTTAGGGGCGGTTTTCGCGGGGGTTGTCTTGGCAGTTGCGGGCGCGCCAGTGGGATAGGCGGTCGCGGATGCGGGATTCGTAGCCGTTGGCGCCGGGGGTGTAGTAGCGGCGGCCGGCGAGGGCGTCGGGTAGGTTTTGGGTGGGGGTATATGCGCCCTCGTAGTCGTGGGCGTATTTGTAGTCCCTGCCGTAGCCCATTTCGCGCATTAAGCCGGTGACGGCGTTTCGCAGGTGCAAGGGGACTGGGTCGTTGCGGGTGCGGCGGACGTCTTCGGCGGCGTTGTTTAGCGCCATGTAGGCGGTGTTGCTTTTGGGGGCTGTGGCGAGATATACGGCGGCGTGGGCTAGGGGGATGCGTCCCTCGGGCAAGCCTATGAAGTGAACGGCTTGCTGGGCGGCTACGGCTATGGGCAGCGCCTGCGGGTCGGCCATTCCGATGTCTTCGCTGGCTAGGATGACTATGCGGCGGGCTATGAATAGCGGGTCTTCGCCTGCCTCTAACATTCGGGCGAGCCAGTAGATGGCGGCGTCGGGGTCGGAGGATCGGACTGATTTGATGAAGGCGGATATGGTGTCGTAGTGGAGGTCGCCGCTTTTGTCGTAGCGCAGGGCGCGGCGCTGCATGGCGTCTTCTACTAGGGCAAGGGTGATGTGGCGCTCGCCATCGGGGTTTGGCGTTGCGGCGTGGGCGGCTAGTTCAAGCGCGTTTAGGGCGGCGCGGGCGTCTCCGTTTGCCATGTTGACTAGGGCGGCTAGGGCGCGGTCTTCTAGGCGGGGGCGCAGTTCGCCAAGGCCGCGTTCCGCGTCGGCTAGGGCGGCTAGGGCGATTGTCTTGACTTGCTCATCGGTTAGGGGCTGGAGCGCGAAAACGCGGGCGCGGGATAGCAGGGGGGATACTACCTCAAAGGACGGGTTTTCGGTGGTGGCGCCGATTAGGATGAGTGTGCCGTCTTCTACATAGGGTAGGGCGACGTCTTGCTGGGCTTTGTTGAATCGGTGGATTTCGTCCACGAATAGGATGGTGGATTGGCCGGTCATGCCGAGTCGCTGGCGCGCCTCGGCGGCGATGCGGCGCAGGTCGGCGACGCCGGACGCCACGCCGCTGATTTGCTCGAAGTGGCTGCGGGTGACGTTGGCGATTAGGCTGGCTAGGGTGGTTTTGCCCGTTCCGGGCGGGCCCCACAGGATAATTGAGGGCAGGCGGTCGGCGTCGATGCTTTTGCGGAGGGCGCTGCCTGCGCCGATGATGTGGTCTTGGCCGATGTATTCGGCGAATGAGCGCGGGCGCATCCGGGCGGCTAGGGGGGCTTTGGATTGGAGTTGTTGGGCGCCGCGGTGTTCGAAGAGTGTCATTCGGTTTGTCCTTGCGGCCGGAGCGCGTTGATGGCGGTTTGGAGGAGGGCGTCGTCTTCGGTGGGCAGGACGGTTCGGGGGTCAAGCAGGATGCGCTCGGATTCGATGCGGGCTATGACGGGGGCGTGGGCTTGGCGCATGCGCTTGGCTATTTCTTCAGCGCCGCCGGCAAATGCGCGGCAGTCTATGGCGGTTACCCAAGAGGGGAGAGTTTCGCCGGGGAGGCTGCCGCCGCCGATTGTGGAGCGGGATTCGGTTACGGAGGCGGGTTCGCCTAGGGCGTTTGCCCATTGGCGGGCGCGGGATTGGAGGGACTCGGCGGGGGCGGCTATCATCCGCCATATGGGGATTTCGGCGGTCGCCTCGTCCTGGATGTAGTGCATTAGGGTGGCGGCTAGGCCCGCCATGCTGAGCTTGTCTATACGCATAGCGCGGGCTAGGGGATGGCGGGCGACGGTGTCTATGAGTTCGCGCTTGCCGGCGATTATGCCGGCTTGGGGGCCGCCTAGCAGTTTGTCGCCGGAAAAGAATGATAAGCCTACGCCGGCGCTGACGCTTTCTTGGGGCATAGGCTCGTGGGCTAGGCCGAATTGGGTTGTGTCAAGCAGGCAGCCGCTGCCGAGGTCGTGCAGGACGGGTATGTTATGGCGGTTGCCGATTGCGGCAAGCTCGGCGATTTGGGGCGCGTGGGTGAAGCCCATCACGCGGAAGTTGCTGGCGTGAACGGCGAGCAGGGCGCCGGCGCTGGGGGTGATGGCGGTTTCGTAGTCGCGGGCGTAGGTGCGGTTGGTGGTACCGACTTCCACTAGGGCAGCGCCGCTTTGTCGCAGCACATCGGGGATGCGAAAGCCGCCGCCGATTTCCACAGCCTCGCCGCGCGAAACTATGACTTCTTTGCCGCTGGCTATCGCGGCGAGTCCTAGCATAACGGCGGAGGCGTTGTTGTTGACGACGAGGGCGGCGTCCGCGCCGGTGGCGCGGCTGACGAGGTCGGATATGCGGGCTTGGCGGGAGCCGCGGCGGCCGGTGGCGAGGTCAAGCTCGAGTTCGCTGTAGCCCTGGGCGGCGGCTTGGATGGCGTCTAGGGCGGCGTGGCTGAGGGGGGCGCGGCCGAGGTTTGTGTGGAGGATGACGCCGGTGGCGTTGATGATGCGCTGGGGCCAAGGGCGGGCGTATGCGCGGGCTTGGGCGATGATGGCGGCGATGATGGCGTCGGTGGATGGGGTGGGGGCGCCGGCGGCGATGGCGCTGCGGGCGTCGGCGAGGGCGGCGCGGATGAAGGCGATGATGAGCGGCCGGGAGCGGGTCGCGGCTAGGGGGGCTATGCGGGGGTGGGATAGGAGGGCGTCGACGCCGGGGAGGGTTCGGTAGGGTGATGTCATGGGGGGCGCTGCCTTTGTGAGCGGGTAGTGGTGGGTGGCGCTGGTTATTATAGGGATTGTGGGGGTGGGATGGGTACTTGTTTTGCGGGCTAGATTGGGGGTGATTTGCGGAGAGGATTAGGGGCTGGGATGGTTGGATTAGCCCAATATGATGTTGATGGAGTATAATATGGGCGCAGGGGGATCGGATACTTGGCGAGGCTGGCAGATGCGCGACATAATTCAGATGATAGAGATATACTTCGATGGCATAGCAAATCTCGTTGCGCGCTTGACGATGATAATCGCAATTTTGGTTATACTGATCGGGATGATCCAATTGGCGTTTTGGATACCGCAGAAACCTGATCAGACGCGCGCCGCAGAAGCGCTTGAGTTGCTGCACTCCAATTGGAGGGCGCTAGTTGTGGTTGCAGTCCCGCTGTTTTATCCTGCTATCAGAAAGTTCATCGAAGAAGTTAGGCAGATAGGCGGGGTGTATTTGTCTCGGGATAGCAGGGAGAGATGGGAGAGAGAGGAATGGGAGGGCGTGGGACGCGAAGACGAATCATATGCTGTGACAAGCCGAAGGCGCGGGGATAACCAATCGGGAGATAGTTGAAGATTGGAGGGCTTGATATGCCAATCAAGACTTTGGGTCCCAAAAAGTATACCGTAATACCTACCCATGTTCCGTGGGGCGGACGCTTGAAGTATTTCGTGGAGTCCGAGTTCCCCGTTTATACATTGGTGATGGACAATGAGGAACTTGACAAATTTGATCAGGGGTCAAAAGCCACATATTACGGCGGGCAGGATGAACTCCGCGTCCACAAAGTACGCACGAAGTTGGCATACGGCGGGAAGTGGAACGTGATTATCCTCAACCACGCTGAACAGCCTACTGCCGTGTATTATGAAATTCCCTAGCGGGTTTTGGGCGGTTAGGCGGCGGGCGGCGCGAGTGCGGGGGATGGTTTCAGCGCAGAATCCGACGAACTACAGGATAATCAGATGCGTTAGGAAAGAAAGAAGAGAGGATTGGTAGCGTTTCCATTCAGGGGGTCGAGTATATCTATCACTGCAGCCTGCTTGATGGCATTGCCGTAGCCACCTGCTTTATCAGTTGGACTGTAACTTGCCAAATTCTCAAAACCATCTAAAAAGAAACGCTACCGAGAGGATTACGGCAATGAAGATGGCGACGGCCAAAATTCTGCCGCCAAAGACATATACGGTTATTCCTACCAATGTCTCCTGGTCAAGGCGCTACAAGTATCTAGTGGAATCCGAACATCCGGTAGATACATTTTTGCTGGACGATGAGGAGCTCGCCAAGTTTGACGACGGCAAGGAGGTGGTGTCATTCGGCGGGTTCGATGAGCGCCGCGTACATAGGGCGCGGGCTAAGTTGCCTTACGGGGGGAAGTGGAACTTGGTTATCTCAAATACATCCAAAGAGCCGACGGCGGTGTACTATGAGATTTCCTAGCGTGGTTGGGGTGGTTAGGCTATGGGTAGCGCTCGCGCGGGGGATGCGGGTTCGCAATGGCTGCCGGCGGTGGCTTGTGTTGACCCTTGTGTAGGGGCTTGTGGTAGAATGTGATGGATTTCTGTAATGGCTAAGAGGGTTATGTTCATAATTGGATTGACAGGCGGGATCGGGACGGGGAAGACGGAGGCGGCTAGGCTGCTGGAGGGGCTGGGCGCGGCGGTGGTTAATGCGGATCTGCTGGGGCATGAGGTGTATAGGCCGCAGACGGAGGGGTGGCGGGAGGTTGTGGCGGCTTTTGGGGAGCGGGTGGTGTCGGCGGATGGCGAGATTGATCGCAGGGCGCTGGGGGGGATTGTGTTTAGCGACGAGGCGGCGCTGGAGCGGCTGAACGCTATTACGCATCCGCGGATATATGCGCTGGCGGCGGAGCGGTTGGGTGCGCTTAAACAAGAAGGCGTGGGCGTTGCGGCGCTGGAGGCGGCGCTGTTGATTGAGGCGCAGTGGACGGGGCTTGTGGATGAGGTGTGGGTGGTGACTTCGCCGGAGGAGGATGTGATAGAGCGATTGGGGCGGCGCAATGGGATGGACGCGGATACGGCGCGGGCGCGCATTAGGGCGCAGATGCCGCAGTCGGAGCGCGTGGGATACGCGGACGCGGTTTTGGAGAATTCGGGCAGTCCGGAAGAGTTGGACGCCAATGTTCGGGAATTGTGGAACAGCAGGGTTTTGACCCGTTAATGAGGAGTGCAGGCTTACAAGATGACGCAAACAACCAGGACGCTATATCGCAGCTACATCATTGAGGAGTATCACCTCACGGAGGAGCCGTACTATGTGCCGGTGGGGGATGAGGTGGAGCTGTTCGAGGCTGCGTATCAGCAGCGCATCCCGCTGATATTCAAGGGGCCTACGGGCTGCGGCAAGACGCGGTTTGTGGAGTATATGTCGTACCGGCTGGGGCAGCCGCTGACTAAGATCAAGCAGGCGGACAGCAAGGGGGACGAGCGGCCGGACGACGAGAATCTGCCGCTGGTGACTATCGCCTGCCACGAGGACCTGACGGCGAGCGACCTCGTGGGGCGCTATCTGCTTGAGGGCGATTCTACGGTGTGGATCGATGGGCCGCTGACACGGGCGGTCAAGGCGGGGGGCATCTGCTATCTGGATGAGATAGTGGAGGCGCGCAAGGATACGACGGTGCTGATTCACCCGCTTACCGACCACCGGCGCATCCTGCCGGTGGAAAAGCGCGGGGAGCTGCTGGAGGCGGCGGACGGGTTTTTGCTCATCCTGTCGTACAACCCCGGCTACCAAAGCGCGCTGAAAGATCTCAAGCACAGCACAAGGCAGCGATTCGTGTCCATAGAGTTTGACTATCCGCCGCGCGACATCGAGGCGGAGATTATCGGGCATGAGTCGGGTTGCGTGGACGATGACGCGCTGCAGCTGGCGAAGCTGGGCGAAAAGGTGCGAAATCTGCGGGAGCATGGGCTGGGCGAGGGCGCCAGCACGCGGCTGCTGATATACGCGGGCAAGCTTATCGCGCAGGGGATCGCGCCGCGCCGCGCGTGCCAAGTGGCGGTGAACTGGGCGGTTACCGACGACGCGTCGGTGCAGAAGAGCATCGAAGAGATAATCGCGTCCATCTTTGAGTAGGATGGGGCGAGCAGGGTAGCGGCGAGTAGGCAAGCCGGCGGCGCACAGGCCGGCGGCAAAGGGAACTGATTATGGCAGAGGTTCAGGCGGCGAAGATCGCGCCGTGCTTGTGGTTTGACGGGCAGGCGCGGGCCGCCGCCGCCTTTTACACGGGCTTGTTCCCGAACTCGCGGGTGGTGAATGATTTTGAGCTGCCCACGGGGCCGGCGGAGGGCGCGGCAATCGTGGAGTTTGAGCTGGACGGGCAGCGGTTCAGCGCGGTGGACGGGGGGCCTGGCGTGGAATATACGATGGCGGTGTCTTTCGTGGTCAATTGCGAGTCGCAGGATGAGGTGGATCGCTATTGGCATGCGCTCGCGGATGGGGGCGAAACGCAGATCTGCGGGTGGGTGAAAGATAGGTTCGGGGTGTCGTGGCAGGTGGTTCCGGCCGCGGCGCTGGCGGAGTTGACGCAGGATCCGGGCAAGGCGGGGGCTGTGATGGACGCAATGCTGCAGATGGAGCGGATAGACATTTCGCGCCTGGAAGAGGCGCATCGGGGCGCATAGATACGCGATAATTCAGAGCATCGGAGCCCATTGTGGGCGAGCCATTCATTCAGACAATCAGACGCATACTCGCCGCCAATCCCAAGCGCGCGATAGACGATCCCGCGCTTGTTCCGGCGGGGGTGATGCTTATCGTCTATCCCAAGGATGGGGATTACCGCGTTTTGCTGCAAAAGCGCTCGGCCAGAGTGGATGTTCATAAGGGCGAGGTTTCGTTTCCGGGCGGCAGAATGGATGCGGGGGATGCAACGTTGCTTGATACGGCGCTGCGCGAAACGCATGAAGAGATGGGCGTTTTGCCGGGGGATGTGGAGGTTCTGGGGGCGCTTGACGATACGGCGACGAGCAGCGGCTATTGCACAAGCCCGTATGTGGGGGCGATACCGGCGGCTTACGGGTTTAAGCCGAGCGAGGCTGAGGTTGCGGAAGTACTGGAAGTTCCTATATCCTCACTGCTTGACGCCGCCAACCGGCGCGACGAGATGCGTATCCGCGATTCCGATTTGGAATCCGCGCCCGTGTTCGCGTATGACGGGCATATAATTTTTGGGGCGACCGCGCGAATCCTAAACCGATTTTTGCAGTTGCTGGAGTCCTCTCATCTAGAGACCAGCCAGTTAGAGACCAGCCAATAGTGACCAGTTAGAGTCCTCTCGCAGTTAGAGACCTCTCAGGAGGAGACGCCTTGAACAACCAGTCCGCAGCAACGCTAGAAGAGATCAGGGCAGAGCTTGGCAAGTATCCGCAGTCGGTTGCCAATGAGTTTGAGGAGGCGCGGGGTCAGATGCCGCCCAATCTGACTGAGGCGCAGCGGGTGGCGTGGGCGAGCGCGGGCTTGGACATCGCCAAAGAGACGGTGCGCTCGTGGGAGGCGGCGGCGGAATTTTACAAGGTGAGCAACCAGGTGCTGGGGTATATGCCGCTGAACTACTTTTTCAAGTGGACGGACTGCGGCAAGGAGTTGTGCAAGGAGTCGCCCACGCTGGCGGCGGCGTACTTTGAGGCGAGCCCCGGGACGATGAGCAAGCTGCGCTCGCGGCACATAGAGTCGTGGGCGAATTTGGGCTGCGGGCTGTACAAGGGGACGTGGAAGTCCAGCACTTTGGCGTGCAAGTTCTTTCAGTGCAGCCCGGCGCTGCTGGAGGACTTGAGTTTTCCTGAGATGGAGCGTTTCGCGACGTTTCTGGAGGCGCTGTCGCATCGGTCATACGACTTGTCGTCGGAGTGTCTGACGCTGGGGCAGCAGCTGTTTCCGCTGATAGGGGATGACAGGTCGGCGTTCATCGCGCTGGCGTCCACGCTGGTGGATTCGGGGTGGCGCGAGATCAAGAGTTTCTTCGAGTCGGGCGCGCGGGCGCTGCCTCGGATTGAGGGGACGCAGCGGATGCGTTTCCTGAATCTGTCGGAGCGGCTGGTCAAGAACGGGGGGACGAACATCCCAAGCGTGATGCTGGAGACGTCCAACGCGCTGGCGCAGATAGATACGCATCATCACGAGCAGATATTGACGCTTGCCGAAGGGCTGATGGCGGGGTCGGCGGACGCGGCGCCTGAGTTCATCAAGGCGTGTCCGCAGGCGCTGGATAAGCTGACGATGTCGCAGCTGCACAAGTGGCACGCCGAGGGGTTGCATATCCTGGAGCAGAACAAGGATGGGGGGCTGGCTTATTTCAAGATAGAGTCGGCGAGGTCGGAGGAGATGCTTGAGACGCTGTCTTCGGGGGTGGAGTTCACGCGGATCAAGGATGTGATGGAGATGTACTGCCGCGCGCTGGCGGGGGCGGACATCAAACTGGCTGAGAGCGGGGAACTTGCCGATAAGAATATCGGCTGGGTGTCCAGCGAATCGCCGTCAACTGAGGGGTCGACGGTGTTCGTGCCGTCGCTGGTTGACCGCTACACATCCAAGCAGCAGAACTTTGACTGGTTCAAGGTGGTGTCCACGCATCAGGTAGCGCATCTGGAGTTCGGCAGTTTCTGGTTCGAGTTTGACAGGCCTTCGGCGCTGTTCAATGACTTGCGGCAGGAACTGGCGCGGCAGAAGGCGGAGTCGGCGCGGCCGGAGGGGCAGGCGCCGGCGCAGGATATGCCCGAAATCGACGCCGAGAGCGTGGAGGAGGCGTGGCTGACGGACGCTCAGCGGTTCTTCGACCTGTTTGACGACCGCAAGCTGGCGCTGGACATATACACGGTGGTGGAGGATGCGCGGCTTGACGCGCGCGTTAAGGTGGAGTATCGGGGGATACGCAAGCCGTACACCGAGATACAGCAGGATTCGCTGCCGCAAAGGCCGAACATCACCGAGTTGCCGATGCGCCAGGCGATGGTGGAGTTTTTGGTGCGGCTGAGTTTGCAGCAGTATCAGGGGCTGCCGGCGCCTGAGAAGTATGTGGAGGAGGCGAAGCAGATAGGGCGGGTGATACGGCAGGTGCTGAAGCCTGAGGCTATGGTGGAGGATACGGCGGAGGCGACGCTCCGCATATACGCGATTATATCGCAGATTCCGAATGAGGAGGCGCCGCCTGAGGATTGGGAAGATGTTGATATGAGCGACGAGTCGCAGGACGATTACGCCGATCCGGAGGATATGGAGTCGCTGTTGCAGCAGATGGCTCAGGGGATGGAGATGCAGGTTCGGCCGGAGGGGGAGCAGGATTACGAGTCCACCGAAGAGGTGGAGTTCAGGGGGGATTTCAAGCCGGAGCTGGTGCAGCTGCTGGAGCAGTTGCGGATGCAGCAGGACGAGGGGGGGCCGACGGGCGGCGAGCCTATTACGCAAGAGCAGCTGGAGGAGCTTTTGCAGAATAGCGCCGAGCTTGAGCTGCAAGCCACTCAGGGGGAAATTCAGCAGTCCAGCAATGTGATGGCGAACAATCTGATGAAAGAGGCGGGCGTGGATGCGCCGCAGTCGCCGGAGTTTGGGCAGGGGCCGCTGGTGCATGTGGACGAGGACGGGGGGGCGCTGGAGGCGAATGAGCCGCAGACGTTCGTGTACGACGAGTGGGATTTCCGGGCGGACGACTACAAGCCGCGCTGGTGTATCGTGCGCCAAAAGACGATGCAGGAAGGGGATCCGTCGTACTACGGGAACACGCTGGGGAACTACGGGTCGCTGGTTACTCAGATCCGGCGGCAGTTCGAGATGATGGTGCCTGAGATGTTCCGCAAGGTTCGGAAGCTGGAGGATGGGGAAGAGATCGACATCGATGACATCATCGAGGCTTTCGTGGATATGAAGACGGGGGCGAGTCCGAGCGACAAGTTCTACTGGCGGCGCAACAAGGTTCAGCGGGATGTGGCGGTGGCGTTTTTGCTGGACACCAGCGCGTCCACGGCGGAGGCGATAGACGATAACAAGAAGAACTCGGACGACTGGGATGCGCCGGACGACCCGGTGGAGTATATGGTGTGGCTGCGGACGCGGCGCGGGGAGGCGATGCGGCGGTCGTACAAGCGGATAATAGATGTGGAAAAGGAAGCGATAGTGCTGCTCATCAACGCGCTGGAGGCTATCGGCGACCTGTACGGCATCTACGGGTTTTCGGGCTACGGGCGTGAGAATGTGGAGTTCTATGTCATCAAGGACTTGGACGAGAACTTCACGGACAAGGTCAAGCGGCGGATAGACCGGGTGGCGCCGCTGCACGCCACGCGGATGGGGCCGGCGATACGGCATGCGACGTACAAGCTGGACAAGCAGGACGCGCGCACTAAGCTAATGTTCCTGATAAGCGACGGGAGGCCGCAGGATAGGGGGTACAGCCGCGAGGGGGTTGAGAAGGAGTACGCGGTGCATGACACCAAGATGGCGCTGGATGAGGCGAAAGACAAGGGGATCAACGCATTCGCGCTGACGGTTGACAAGAACGGGCATGATTACCTGAAGACGATGTGCACCGATATGGGGTATGAGGTGCTGGACGACATCTATGAGCTGCCCTCGCGCCTGCTGTATCTGTACAAGAAACTGACGATGTAGGGGCGCGAATTTCGGTTGCAACAGCCGATAAGCGTTGATAAGCCTTATGCGTTATCCCAATGCGCGTAAGGTTGCTGAGACGGGCAAATAACTGCCGCCGCGGGGTTTCGTTAGCCGAAACTTTGCGGCGGCGGCGCGTCGGGCGGGTTAGCGGGCGATTTCGCGATCAGCAACCGGATAGCCTTGATACGCCTAACGCGCTATTCCAACGCGCGATAGGGTTGCTAAGGCTGGCAAATTGGTTGACGCCGCGTTGGGCGTGTATCAGGGGGATTGGCGGGTTAGCGTCTGGGGGCTGTGGCTTGGAGGGGCTTGTCGGTTAGGAAACGGGTTAGGGCGAGGAGGGCGTGGGTGGCGGCGCGGGCGCGGATACGGAGGCGGCGAGCGGGGTAGTGGCCGGCGGTGGATGCGCGGCGATTGCCCATTGATACGCCGATGTAGGATGCGCCGGCGGGTGGGCCGCCGTCGGATGTGGTTTGCGATAGGGGGGTGATGGCGATGCCGATGTCGGCGGCGAATAGGTTGGCGGCGGCGCGCGCCATGTCTTCGGCGACTTGGGGGCTTGCAGCGCCGTGTGTGGCTATGAGGGCGAGGCTGACGCCCTGGCGGGCTAGGGCGTGGTCGGTTCGGACGACGGCGCCGCCGGCTAGGACGCTTTCGTTGCCATCGGCGCTTTCCGCCTCTGATAGGTTGCTGAGCAGCAAGCCGCCGGTGAACGCCTCCATTACGGCAAGCGAGAGGCGCTTGGATTGGAGCAGGGCTATCGCTTTGCTTTCGGGAGTGTCGTCGTCTTCGCCCCAGATGGCGTCGTCGCCTATGATGCGGCGTATTTCGGTTTCCATAGGGGCGATTAGGGCGGCGGCGGCGTCTTGGGTGGGGGCGGTGGCTATGGCGCGCAGGTGTATGCCGTCCTGCTTGGAGTAGATGCCTAGCAGCGGGTTTTCGCTTGCGAATAGGGGGCTTAGCATTTCGTCCAAGCCGCCCTCGGATATGCCGAATGTTTTGAGGTTGCGGGTTAGGATGGCGACGCCGCTGTTGCGCTCGTGGAGGCGTGGGGCGACTTGGTTCGCCCACATCTGTTGGATTTCGCGGGGCGGGCCGGGCATTGCTACGATTGCGCTGCCGTTGCGCTCCGCCCACCAGCCGGGGGCGGTTCCCATAGGGTTGGGCAGCGCTTGGGCGGAGGGGATTAGGGTAGCCTGCTTGATGTTGGTTTCGGGCATAGGAAAGCCGCGATTGGCGAATTGGGCTTTGAGGTGGGCGAGCAGGTCGTCTTGGACGCGCATCTCTTCGCCGAATACGGCGGCTATGGTTTCGCGGGTGAGGTCGTCGGATGTGGGGCCTAGGCCGCCGGATGTGAGGGTGATGTCGGAGCGGGCGAAGGCGCGGTGAATGGTATCGCGGAGGCGGTCGGGGTCGTCGCCGACTTTGGTTATAAAGCGGACTTCTATGCCTAGTTTCGCCAGTTCGGAGGCTAGGAAGGCGGAGTTGGTGTCCACGAGTTCGCCCATAAGCAGTTCTGTGCCGATGGATATTATCTCAGCGTTCATAGCAAATCTCCATATGGGCGTATTGGCGCGTTGCGGGGGCATTAGGGTTAGTTTTCGGCTAGTTTTGGGCGTCGTCGCCGTAGGGGACGTTTTCGGCTAGGTTTAGAAAGGTGTCCACCCATTGGGCGTTTAGGCTGATGACGGGCTGGCGTATGAAGTTGGTTTCGGATTTGGCGTAGTAGCTTGCGCCGTCTTCGCTTTTGTCGCCAAGGATTAGCAGGACGCCGTCGGTGAACTTGGTGCCTCTTTCGGTTAGGCCGGTGAACCGGATCTCAATCGCCCTGGACTGGTCGCCTATGCCCCAGGGGGTGTAGTCCTGGTCGTCAACGGCGGGGACGGCGACGGTTATGTTTGGGGGGCCGACGACTAGGGGGATGAGGGGTTCCCAGATGTCCGCGTTGACGGGGCGCTCTTCGCGGTCGACGTCGGTGTCAAGGAGCGTCCATTCGTAGGTGTCGTCGTCTTGGATGAATGAGACCATCCGGGTTTCTTCTAGGATGGGGTTGCCGTCGTAGACGTTGATCTCGGCGATTTCGGTGGGATCGCGGCGGATATACCATTTGGGGATTGGGGGTTCGTTGGCGAGGCGGCTTATCACATCGCCCCAGCTGGAGGCGATTAGGAACAGGTCGGGGAAACCGATTACCTGGCCGTAGTGGTGTCTGCCGTCGGTGGTGAGGTCGCCGAGGCGGAATTGGATGCTGCGGCCGGCGGTGAGGCCGACGTCAACGATTGTGTCGGGGGCGTCCAGTCCGTATTGGGCGGGGTCGTCTATGACGGGCTGGAATGCGGTGAGGTCGCGGCGGGTGCCGGGGCCGCTGAGGAGCAGTGTGATGCCGCCCCAGCGGTTGTAGTCGGGAGGTATGCCGTTGGGGTCGGAGAACGCCCAGGTGCGGGCGTCGGTTTTGTAGAAGGCGACGCTGTCGGCGTTGTTGCTGACGCCGATTGTTAGGATGTCGTCTTCGGATACCTGGTAGAACCAGGGGGATCTGTCGTCTTTCTTTTCAAGCAGGACGAATCTGCCGGGGCCGCTTTGGACGATGTGGTAGGCGTCAAGGCTGCCCTCGTCGAGGCGGGTGGTGGCTAGGGCGAACACGTTGCTCCATGCCAGCAAGCCGACTATGACGGCGGCGGCTACGACTGCGCCTGTGATTTTTAGGTTCATCGCTATGGGGACTCCTGCCTAGCCTAGCGTCTGCGCCACCAGACGACGGCGCCGATGATGAGCATAATGACGGGCGGCACGAACCAGCTTGACCACTTGATAAAGTCGCGCTCGCGGGTGGTTACGACCAGTTCGCGGTAGGGGAATAGTTTGGGTCGGATTGAGATGAGTTCGTAGTCGTCGGCGAGCCAGTTGACCGAGTTTAGGAACAGGTCGGCGTTGTCGCTGGACGAAAAGAACTTGTTTTTGGCGAAGTCGGAGTCGCCGAATATGACGATTTTGGTTAGGGGATGGCGCAGGGTTTCGTCAATTGTGCCGGTAGCCTCGATGGCGACGACGAGGGGGAATGGGCCGGGGCGCTCTTCGCCGGGTTCGTAGTTGACGTCTTCGGTGGTGGTTTCCAGCCAGCTGGCGGGGGTGGTCATTGCCAAGGGGTATATTTGGACGAAAGGCGGGCTTTCGCTGGCGGGCAGGATGCGGTCTAGGGAGGTAGCCTCAGGGAAGAATGTGACGTCTATTTGGTCGGCGATTGGGATGCCGGCGGTGGCGGGGGATGCGCTGTCAAAGTATTGGGCGTTGGCGCGCTGGAGGAGGGGGGTGAGCTCTTCGCCGGCGACGTTGCTGACGGCGTCGGCGATGCTGAGGCCGCCAAGCAGGATGCCCCATTGTGCGACGAGGATGTTGAACGAGTCGGGGGTAGCCGGGTCAAACAGGGCGATTAGCCTGCCGCCGCGCTTGACGTAGGCGTCTAGGGCGGCGAATTCTTCGGGGTCAAGGTCTTGTTGGGGGCCTGCGATTACGAGCAGTGCGGCGTCTTCTGGGACTTGCGCGTCTTGCTTGAGATTGAGTGGCAATACGCGGTAGTTGTCGCGCTGCATACCGGCTATGGCGAAGTCAAGGCCGTTGTCTTCGTCGATGGCGCCGGATAGGGCGTCGCGGGTGGAGCCTGCCTCGTCGTGGCCGGTTAGGTAATAGACGATTTTTTGCTCAGCGCCGGTAACGATTAGGATGCTTGTTACGAAGTCCTGCTCGGTGTAGGATTGGGTGTTTTGGAGCGTGCCGTCGGCTAGGTTTTCGAAGACGACGGCGGGGAATGAGGTAACGCCGTATTGCTGGGCGACGCTGCGTTGGAGTTCGGGGTCGACGAATCGGTAGCCGAAGTTGTTGCTGCGGCGGGTGAATTCGTTGAGCAGGTCTTCGGCTTGTTGGCGCGCTGGGCCGGTGCGGGCGTCGTTGGGGACGAAGAATGCGTTGGCGCGGACGTTGCGGTCAAGGCCGTTTAGGATTTGCAGGGTTTGTTCGGAGAGTGTGAATACGCGCGTGGCGGTGACGTCCACGCGGGTGGGACTTCTGAAGAGCAGGAAGTTGACTAGGATTATGATGACGAAGAAGGCGATGGTCAGCACGACGATGTTGCTGCCGTAGCGGCCTTGCCTGCCGACTAGGAATATGGCAATGGCGCGCGGGGACAGCACAAGCGCCAGGAATACCAGCACAATGCCGATTATGACTACGCTGACTGAGAAGTCGCGGATTTCTTCCACGGTGAAGTAGAGCGCGCCGCCGGCTATGAGGGCGACGACGCCGACTACCGCGGCGACGAAGCTCCAGAACCCGGCGGAGCGCACCGAGGACAGCATAAGATCTTTCAGGCTATCGCCTGATCCGCTCTGTTCTACCATTTACCGCCACCTGCGCGTTTCAAGGGAGCGTATGGCGATGAACAGGAATACCGCCGCCATACTGATGTAATAGACGATGTGGCTGGTGTCTAGGACGCCGCGAGCGAAGTCGGTGAAGTGGGCGTTCATAGAGACGCCGGTTAGGACTTCGGCGGCTACGCCTTCCACGATTTGGGCAATCCTGTCTATGTAGGACAGGGTGAGCAGGATGCCCATGCCGACGACGGCAGCCACGATTTGGTTGCTGGATAGGGATGAGGCCATAACCCCGATGGCGAGCGCCGCCGCGCCGAATAGGATTAGGCCTAGATAGGCGCTGAGTATGGGGCCGGTGTCGGGGTTGCCGAATACGTAGAGCAGCGCGACGTAGTATAGGGTGAACGCGATTGCCACCAGCAGGATGGCTAGGCTGGCGATGTATTTGCCAAGCACGACTTCCCAGTCGCGGACGGGGGATGTGAGCAGCAGCTCAAGGGTGCCTAGCTTTTGCTCTTCGGCGAGCAGGCGCATAGTGAGCAGTGGGGCTAGGAACATCGTGAACAGGCTTGCCCAAGTTACGAAGTTTCGGATGCTCGCCTCGGCGAAGGGCCGCGTCATGTCAAAGACGAAGAAAATGCCGGTCAGCACGAGGAACATCGCGCCCACAATGTACGCGGTGGGGGTAGAGAAGTAGGCTTTGGTTTCTTTTAGGGCTATGGTGATGGTGTTGTTCAATCCTATGCGCCCTCCTGGGGTTGACGTTGGTCTTGTCGCGCGTCTTGCGCTTGGTCGTCGTCGGGTTCGGGGAAGTTCTCGTCGGTGGTGACTCGCAGGAATATCTCTTCAAGGGACATTCCGATGGACTGGAGGCGGAGCAGGTCCCAGCCGCCGGCGACCACGGCGGCGGCGAGGGGGGCTCGGGGTTCGGCGTCGGGGGATGCCACTACCAGGAATGTGGAAAAGCCGTCGGCTTGGGAGTAGCGATGTTGGACGGTTTCCACGCCGTCAACGCTTTCCAGGGCGCCGGCGATTTCGCGGGAGGGGCCTTTGACGTCGATTTCGATGCGCTCGATGCCGCGCAGCCGGGCGGCTAGGTTTTCGGGCTTGTCCTCGGCGACTATTTGGCCCTCGTGGATGATGATTACGCGCTCGCAGATCATACTGACTTCGGGCAGGATGTGAGTGCTGAGTATGAGGGTATGCTCGCCGCCCAGGCTTTTGATGAGCTGGCGGGTTTCAACGACTTGGATGGGGTCTATGCCGATGGTGGGTTCGTCAAGCACAAGGACGTCGGGTTCGTGCAGGATTGCCTGGGCTATGCCGACGCGCTGCTTAAAGCCTTTGGAGAGCTTGCCGATGTGGGTGTTCCGGTATTCTTCTAGGCGGCAGATTTGGATGACGTCGTCGGTTCGGCGGCGGATGTAGTCGGCGGACATGCCGCGGATTTTGCCCATAAAGGCTAGGTAGTCGCGGACGCTCATATCGCCGTAGAGTGGGACGGTTTCGGGCAGGTAGCCGATGTGCCGCCGCGCCTCTAGGGAGTCGTTGACGATGTCGTAGCCGGCGATGCTGGCGACGCCCTCGGTTGGGGGGTGAAAGCCGGTGATGACTTTCATCGTGGTGGACTTGCCGGCGCCGTTGGGGCCTAGAAAGCCTAGGATTTCGCCTTGCTCTACGCGAAACGATATGTCGGTTACGGCGGGGAAGTCGCCGTAGTATTTGCTTATGTGTTCCAGTTCAATCATATTGACCGCCGTTTGGTTGGGGCGCGTATGCGTATTGTTCGCATGCGGGCTTGCATGCGGGGTTGTATCTGAGTGACAAACGCGCTGACGCCGCAAAGGTTAGCGGGTTGGCGGCGCTTGTTTGACGCTTGTTTTGGAATGTGGGCTTGTGCAAGACTGCGCAGTTTGAAATTATACCCAACTCAGGCAGTCAATTTCAATAAACATTGTGCGCGGCAATCATCGGTGATAATCTGAATGTGCGCTGAGATAGGCGGGAATGCGCGCTGGGATATGCGCGGGGGCGGTTCGGCAAGCTCGGCGATTAGGCGCAAAGACAGAGGGGGGCAGGGCTAAGTTGCATCTGGCGATTGACGGCTATGGCGCGGATGGCGCAAAGCTGAGAGACACGGATTTGGTGTATCGATTTCTGGACGAGTATCCGTCGGTTATCGGGATGACTAAGATCGCGCCGCCGCAGGTGTATGAGTATCACGGGCAGACGCCGCAGGATTGGGGCGTGTCGGGGATTGTGTTGATAGCCGAAAGCCATATCAGCGTTCATACATTTCCCGATAGGGGGTATGTGAACATAGACATATTCAGCTGCAGGGATTTTGACGCGGCGGGATCGCTGGGGGATGTCAAGCGGATGTTTGGGTTGCCGGAGGTTCGGGTTTGGACGCTGGAGCGCGGGGTGGAGTACGCGACGCCGCGGGAGGCGCATAACGGGATGGTTCGGGAGCGGGTGGGGATTGCGGGCGTTGCGGATGCGGCAAGGCAGGCGGGCGGGCAGTGAGCGTGGGGGCGGGATATGGCGGGCTTGGAGGGGCGCCTGTGCAGTGGCAGACGTTTTTGGATACGCCGCCGGATGAGGCGGATCCGGAGCGGGCGAGGGTGTTTGTGATACCGGCGCCGTATGACGGGACTACGTCGTTCAAGGCTGGGGCGCGGCAGGGGCCGGCGGCTATCATAGAGGCGTCGCGCCATCTGGAAGATTATGACTTGGAGTTGGATAGGGATATATCGGAGATTGGGATTTATACCGCGCCGGCGCTGACGCCGGATGTGAGCGGGCCGGAGGGGATGATAGCGAATGTGAGGGCGGCTGTGGGCGATGCGGCAAGGCGGGGCAAGCTGGTGGCGCTGCTGGGCGGTGAGCATAGCGTAAGCGTGGGGGCGGTTCAGGCGTTTGCCGAGATATATGACGACTTGTCGGTTTTGTATTTGGACGCTCACGCGGATATGCGGGATTGCTATATGGGATCGCGGTGGGGACACGCGTCGGCGGCGCGGCGGATCTCTGAGATATGCCCGGTGACGCTGATTGGGGTTCGCAGCGTAAGCGCGGGGGAGATGCGGTTTGTGCGGGATAACGGGATCGCGGCGCATTTTCGGCGGGAGAGGTCGGGCGACGATGTTGGGGATGCTATCGCGGTGGCGCTGAGGAGTTTGTCGGGGAATGTGTATGTGAGCGTGGATTTGGATGTGATGGATCCGTCTGTTATGTCGGCTGTTGGGACGCCGGAGCCGAATGGGTTTTTGTGGGATGAGGTTACGGCGCTGCTACGGGCGGTTGCGAGGGAGCGCAATGTTGTGGGGTTTGATTTGGTGGAGCTGAGCCCGGGGGAGGGGCCTGCGGCGTGCGCGTTCACGGCGGCGAAGTTGGCGTATAGGATGATTGGGTATGCGACTGAGCGGCGGGGTGGCTTTATGCGCGATAGCCGTCCGTGATAGAATGTAGGGGCGGGTTGAATTCGCTGAGTTGGGCTTGGCGGGATTTTGGGCAAGTCGGGGATAGCCCGGCTTGGATAAGATTGGATGACGGGGCTATGCCGCGTAAGGGATTGCAATGGCAAGTTCGGGCAGCGTGATATACCTGGATCATTCGGCTACGACGCCGGTTCGCCGCGAGGCGCTTGAGGCGATGCTGCCGCACTTTTCGGTGGGGTACGGCAACCCGTCGAGCATCTATGCGATGGGGCAGGAGGCGCGCAAGGCTATGGATGACGCGCGCGAGGTGGCGGCGCGGGCGATTGGGGCGCGAATGGGCGAGATTGTGTTCACAAGCGGCGGGACGGAGTCGGACAACGCGGCGCTGAAGGGGGCGGCGTTTGCGCTGCGGCATATGGGCAACCATATCATCACGACCACGATAGAGCATCACGCGGTATTGCATACGTGCCATCAGCTGGAGCAGTTCGGGTTTGATGTGACTTATGCGCCGGTTGACGAGCAGGGGCTGGTGGATCCGCAAAGCGTGGCGCGGGCGATTACCGACGAGACGGTTTTGGTTAGCGTGATGATGGCGAATAATGAGATAGGGACGATACAGCCGGTGGCGGAGATCGCGGGCATCGTGAAGGGCGAGGCTCAGGCGCGCGGGCGGACTATCGTGATGCACACAGACGCGGTGCAGGCGGCGGGGTTTCTGGACATCAACGTTCGGGCGCTGGGCGTTGACTTGATGAGCTTGTCGGCGCATAAGATATATGGGCCAAAGGGCGTTGGGCTGCTGTATGTCAAGCGGGGGACGCCGTTTGAGGCGCAGAACGCGGGGGGCGGGCAGGAGCGGCAGCGGCGGTCGGGGACCGAGAATGTGCCGGGGATAGTGGGTATGGGGGAGGCGCTGCGGCTGGCGGTGGCTGAGCGGGAAGAGGTTGCGGCGCGCTGTCTGCGTTTGCGTGATAGGCTGATTGAGGGGATATTCGGCGGCATAGAGGGGGCGCATCTGAATGGGCATCCCACGCGGCGGCTGCCGAATAATGTGAATGTGTCGTTTGAGGGGGTTGAGGGCGAGCCTGTGCTGCTGGGGCTGGATTTCGCGGGGGTGTGCGCGTCGAGCGGGAGCGCCTGCTCGTCGGCGTCGCTGGAGCCGTCGCATGTGCTGCTGGCGATACGGCGGTCGGCGGATCTGGCGCAGGGCAGCCTGCGGATTACGCTGGGGCGGGATAATACAGATGAGGATGTGGATTACTTGCTGTCGGTTCTGCCCGACATTGTGGGCAAGCTGAGGGCTATGCCGTCGTTGGCGGGGGCAAGGTAGCGATAAGTGGGATAGCGCATCCCTCGCGCTTGACAATGCTCTCGCCAGTAGCGGCAAGGCGGCGTTACATACAAAAGATGAACTCAGATGCGGATAATATGCGAATAATGATTGCCAAGCGTGTTTCTAATCTATCCAACCTAATGCGCGTTAATCCGGCGGGGCGGTTTGCCCTATTTGGGCTGCTGGCGGCGCTGATGATGATGCCGTCGGTGGCGGCGTGCGGGGGGGAGGAGGAGCGGCTGAGAGGGCGAGGGCGCAGCTTGGAGGTGCATACCAGCCGGCCGGTGATTGTGGAGAAGGTGGCGTTCACGGATAATCTGGGGCAGCATCGGGTTATACGGCCGAGGGCGTCCAATAGGCAGCTGGCGCTGCTGAATGTGGCGGTTATCAACCGGACTAGCCTGGTTACGCCGCTGCTGATTGATCCTGAGGCGGCGCAGCTGGGGGATAGGCGAGGGGAGCGCATTGACGCGCTGGATCCGTTTGTGGCGGCTAAGGTGGTGGATGTGGCGGATGAGGATGCGGATTTGTATTCGCCGTTTTTGTGGGGGGCGGTTGAGCTGGACCGCGAGTTTCAGGTGGAGGGGTGGATGGCGTTTGACGTTCCAAAGGGGCTTGTGCTGGGGAGTTTGTGGTGGGATGAGGTGGACAGCGTTATCGTAGATTTTATAGAGTACAGGCGGCGCAGGTCATAGCGTTGCTTGCGGCAGAACGCGCGGCGCGGGAGCGAATGGGCTCCGGTGGGTTCCACGGACTTCAAATCCGATGGTCCCGGCCCTTCGGTCGGGACGGTGGGTTCGACTCCCTCTCGCTCCCGCCAAGGCGCGTTGCCGAACTATGGCCGGGATGCGCGCGGCGCGGTTCTTGTTTATGGGAAGGGACCTGAAAGCCGCGGGGGATTTTCGTTATGGCAGATGAGGCTAAGGGCGGATACGGGGCTGCGATGGCAGGGCTTGTTTTTTTGGGGCTGGTTGCCTTTGGCGTGTTTTTGTACGCGCGGTGCGGTTTATTCGTTCAGTCTTCATCTGACGCTCGCGTTGAAAGGCAAGCGGTTGCGTCAGGTTTGGGGGATCAGCAGTCAGCGGCGAGTATAGGCGCAGAGATGGCAAGGGAATGCGAGGGGCGGTTCGCTGAGCGCAAGAGCCAAGTTTTGGGGTTGCATGAGCGCGGGCGGCTGGATGCGTATGGGCTGTCGGATATTGGGGCGCTGAGCGGCTACGGGATTTCTGAGCAAGCGGCCGGGGCGGTGTCGGATATTCTGGCGGATGTTTTGGATGTCAACGGGATATACGGGTTGCAGAATGATTATAATGGCGTGGCGGATGCGGTGTGCGCGGTTGTGGCGCAGGATGAAGTATTGATACGGGAGGGCGCAAGGGAGGCTTTGGTTAACAGGTAGCAATGGGCAAAGCGGGTTAGGCGCGCAGCCGATGTCGTTAGAATGTCGCAGCGATAGCCCGCGCCGATGGTTGTCAGAGGGGTAATTGCGTTTAATAATCTATTCCGACGGGGATTTTGGCGGGAGTGGGCAAATTGCGATTTCTGTGGTTATAATGCCCGCAAGGCGGTTGTTTTCGGGCGGGTTTTGGTGGGATGGGGGTGGCTATCGGATATGAGGGAATTGGGGGCGGTTATTTTGGGAATGTCTAAAAACGGCTTGACATTGGGAATAATTTGATTATTATGCGCTGATACATTATGATTTGCAGAATATCGCGCGGCGCGAAAGCGCGGCGGTCAAAAAAGAGGGATTGGCAAGCAAGCAAATCGCAAGGAGGGGAAATGCAGATAAAGAAATGGAAGCAGATAGGCGCGGCTGCCGCCGCGGTCTTGGCGCTGGTCGCCTTGGCTTGCGGCGGCGCGCCCGCCGATACGCCGGCGCAGGAGCCTGCGGCGGCTCCGGCGGCGACGACGGCGCCTGCCGCCCCGGCCGCGGCGCCAGCGCCGACGACCGCGCCCGCTCCGGCGGCAGCGCCCGCGGCGACGGCGGCGCCCGCGCCTCCGGCGGCGCCGGCTATGGCAGGCACGGTTTCTATCCGGATGGGCATCCCTGAGGTGTCCGAGCAGTTCGGCGACTTTGAGGTGCAGACGTACGGCGGCAGCCCGGGCGAGATAAACATGGGCTATTTCGACCAGTTGCTGGTGCATGACGGGGAAGATCCCCTGGCGCCTTTCGTAGCCGAGGAGTGGAGCATCAACGACGCGGGCGACGAGCTGACGCTGAAGATTCGCCGGGGCATCAATTTCAACACGCCCGCCGCTTTCGCGGGCGAGGATTTTGGCGAGCTGACGGCTGAGGACGTGGCTTGGAACTTGAACCAGCAGAACGCGGTGGTGAACCCCAGCCTCGGCGCGGCAATCGGCGCGCAGCTGGGCGCTACTTTCGGCGAGGCCATGGCGGTTGACGACTACACCGTGCAAGTGCCGATGGTGACGGACATCTTCTGGGGGATACCCATCAGCGAGTTCGACATCAACGACACCACGGTCAGGCTGGACAGCAAGGCGGCTTATGAGCGGATGGGCAAAGAAGCCATTCAGTTCGTTCCGGTCGGCTCGGGGCCGTTCACGATAGGGGAGTGGAGGCCGAATGACCGCGGCACAGTCCACGCTATCCCCGAACACTGGATAGAGACGGCGCATATCGCCGAGTTCACGGTTATTCAGGTGCCTGAGATCACCACGCGGATGGCGGGCATGCAGACGGGCGAGCTGGACCTTGGCGCGATCGACTTCGCAAGGCTCAAGGAGCTGGAGGATGTCGGGCTGAAGTTCATCCCCACGATGACCGAAAAGGACACGATGACGCTTAGCGTTATCTGGCCGGGCAACCTGTGGACGGACAAGAACGCGAAGACTGAAGAGGCGCTTGAGCCTTGGATGTCGCCGGTGTATGAGGTCGACCATCCGCATCTGGGCAACCCGTGGTGCGATCTTGGCAAGCCTTGCCAGTATGAAGACACGAACAACCCGGACGGGATGAGCGACATGGAGCAGGCGCGGCTGGTTCGCTGGGCGCTGTCTATGGCGATTGACCGAGAGGGCATCGTGGAAGTGCTGCAGGGCGGGCTGGGAACGCCTATCTACCTGGAGCTGATGGGGCCGAAGTTCCCCGGTTGGCGGCCTGACCGCATGGTCACGCAATCAATGGTCAATTCGGCGCACGAAAAGTACAGCAGCGAGCTGCTTGGGACGGGCACCGACTGGCCTGAGTACGACCTCGCGGCGGCGGAGCCCAACTACGAGTGGCCTTGGACGATTCCGCTGGATCTGACAGAGGCGGAGCGGCTGCTTGACTTGGCGGGCTATCCGCGCGGCAACGACGGGACGAGGTTTGAGATAAGCCTTAACAAGTACCGCTGCGAGACCGGGGATGTCTGCTTGGAGCAGGCGGACGCGGTAGCGGCGGGCTGGGAAGATCTTGGCGTCAATGTGACGCTGCTCACCGAAGAGTACGGGGCGGTCGTTGTGCCGCGCATGCGGGACAGGACGCAGCCTTGGCCTGTGGTGAAGAACTGCAGCGTGGAGACGGCGAACTATCCGTTTGACTGGCCTCCGCCTCCGGCAGACAGCAGCTTTAGCCGCCCGGCTTGGGGCTGCGCGTTTGAGAGCAGGTTCCTGGACTACATGTTCGTCAGCATCAACGGCGAGCGGGACAAGGGCGCGCGCGAAGATCTGCACCTGGACATGGTGGACTACTACTACTACTGGCAGCTGTACAGCGGCATGGTTCAGCCGCCGCGCGGCGTAGCCGGCAACCCTGAGCGGGTGGAGTCTTGGAACTCGCGCTCGACGGCTGGCGGTTTCTGGGGCAGGCCCCAGCACATCGTTCCCGCGCAGTAGCCAGACAAGCCTAACCAAGGGGGAGGGGATTCGTCCCCTCTCCCTATTTCTATCTACGAACAACCTCAATCAACCAACAAAACAACCAATCAACTAAACCAACGACCACTCTACTCATTCCACTTGCTACCTACTGATTACACGCATTGCACAACCGAAATTTGCATTGCAACGCTTATCTATGTAAGATACGCGGCACAATTCGGTTTGGCGGACTTGCCGCCTGCTACCATAACGAGGTTCTAGTCGGTTATGGCGCGATTTCTAGCCAGAAGACTGCTCTCGGTCTTTATATCCATCATAGGCGCGACGGTATTCATATTCATACTGACGCGGCTGGGGCCCGACCCGCTGACGCTGTACATCGGCGACGCTCAGGTGGAGCTTTCAGAGGCGCAGATACAGCTCATCAGGGAAGAATTGGGCTTGGACAGCTCATTGCCGGTTCAGTATCTGACCTGGGTATGGAATCTCATCCAGTTCGATATGGGGCAGTCCATCGGGACGCTTAGGCCGGTGAGCGAGATCATACGCATCCACATCGCGGTGACGCTGCGGATAGCGATGGGCGCGTGGCTGTTCGCCATAATCGTGGGCGTGAGCATGGGGATACTGGCGGCGGTCAAGCGCGGCACGTTCTGGGATTATGTGGGGCGCACATTCGCGCTGATGGGACAGGCGACGCCGCAGTTCTGGTCGGGCGTGCTTGCCATCCTGTTCTTCGCGGTGATACTGGGCTGGTTTCCGGCGGGCGGCATTGGGGACTACGACGGCTTTCCGCTGGCGTGGGGGAATGTGAAGTACTATGTGTTGCCGTGCATAGTGCTGGGGTGGCCGGCGTCTGCGAGCATAATGCGGCTAACGCGGTCGTCTATGCTGGAGATACTGGACTCGGAGTTCATAAAGCTAGCAAGGGCGAAGGGCGTGGGGCCGTTCACGATACTATGGAAGCACGGGCTGCGAAACGCTATCATACCGCCGCTGACATCGGCATTCGTGTTGCTGGCGGATTATCTGAACGGGGCGCTGGTGGTAGAGATCATATTCTCGCTGCCGGGCATCGGGACGGTGGCGCTGAACCAGGCGGTGTATGACAACGACTGGCCGCTGCTGGCGGGGACGGTGTTTTGTTTCATAGGCATCTATGTTACATTCGCGTTCCTCGCGGACATAATGTACGCGCTGATAGATCCTCGGATAAGGTACGAATAACCCCGGATACGGGTGCGAATAAGGCTATGTATTCAACCGCGCAATACAGCGAAATAGAGCAGGAACTGCTGGGAACTCGGCGGCGTCCGCCGGTAATTAGGCAGATTAGGGCGGGGTGGCAGTTTTCCAGGCGTTGGCCCGTGCTGCCGATGTTCATACTCTCTTGCCTTGTGTTCGCGGGCATATTCGCGGATCAGCTTGCCACGCATGGCGATAGGGCGGGCGGCATACGCGACCGGCACTATCCGCCCGCTTGGATGCAGGACGACAGGTATGACAATCTGAGGGAAGAGGGCGTAACGCCCGGACGTTGCCTGTTTGGCGCTTTGCTGAGCGATCCGACTGAGGTTAGCCGCGCGGACACCTGCAATTTTCACCTGCTTGGCACTGACCATTCCGGGCGGGATGTTTATACGCGGATGCTGTACGGGGCGCGGATTTCGCTGGTGGTGGCGGCAATCGCGCTACTGAGCGGGTTTGTGACGGGAACGACGCTTGGGATAGTGAGCGGCTACGGGGGCGGCTGGGTTGACGAGATCATAACGCGGCTGGTTGACATATGGCAGGCGCTGCCGTTTCTGATGGTGGCGCTGGTGTGCGTGCTGATATTCGGGCAAAGCACGACGCTGCTGCTGGCGCTGATGGCGGCGCTGGCGTGGAATCCGTTTGTGAGGGTGATACGCAGCCAAACGCTGACAATCAAGAACCAGGCGTATGTGGATTTGGCGCGGGTTGCGGGCTGCTCAACGCCGCGCATACTTGTGCGGCATATCCTGCCGGGCGTGATAAACACGGCGGTGGTGATAGCCACGCTGAGCGTGGGGTCGCTGATACTGGCTGAGGCGGCGCTGAGTTTCCTGGGGGCGGGCGTTCCGGCGCCTGAGGCGACGTGGGGGAGCATGGTGTCTGAGGGGCGGAGCTACATCGGGACGGCGTGGTGGCCGACGGTGTTCCCGGGGCTGGCTATCTTTATGGTGGTGCTGTCGCTGAACTTCACGGGCGACTGGCTGCGGGATAGGCTTGACCCGCGCTTGCAGCAGATAGGGTAGCGGGCGCAATCGGCAAGCGTATGCCGCGCGTCAATGATGCCTTGTCCCGCTTGTTTCTCACGCGCATAAGCGAAAGCGAAAGTGTGGCGCTCGCCGTTGATTAGCCTAGACGCATGCTTGTGGATAGTGGCCAGGGCGTTGCTTGGCGTGTTCAGTTCGGTGGGGTTGGCGATGGTTGTGTGGGTGGTGTCGCAGTTGTTTCTGCGGGATTTGTCGGTGGCGTCGGGCGGGTATTTTCTGACGCAGGCGCTGGTGATAGGGATGCCGGCGGGCGTGGGGGCTGTGGCGGCGTGGTGGAGTCCGGACGCGCCGGCGATGCAGAGGTGGTTGCAGGCGACGCTATTGCCGTTGGCGACGGCGCTGGGGGCTTGGCTGGTTTTGGAGGTTCGGGGCGTGGAGACGTATTACGCGCTGTTTGGGGGATCGCAGCGGATAGAGGTGGTTGTGCAGGGGGATATGCTGGGGACGTTGGTGGTTGCGGCGGTTGTTATTGGCAATGTGATTGGGGGGGCGCTGCATATCTGGCGGGTTGTGCGGTATCGGGAGCTGTGATGGGTGGAATTGTGATGCGGCGCATGTGGCTAGATGATGTTGGGGCTGTCGGGGCGCGTTGTCCATTGTTCGCCGGCGGCGTCTTGGGGGTGGTAGCCGAGGATGCGCTTGGTTTGGTCTATGTCCCAGATGCTGAGTTGGTTGTCGGATTCGCCGTTTAGGATGGCGAAGCCGACTGATTGGGGGGCGTCGATGCTGCGGCGGATGAGCTGGGCGGCGTCGCGGTGGCTTAGCCAGAGGGAGAGCGCGGCGGGGGAGAATGCGGGGTCGTCGGGCGTCATGACCCATCCGATACGCAGGCATATGACTGAGATGCCGTACTCTTCGTGGAAGTAGCTGCCGAGCGATTCGCCGAATGATTTGCTGACGCCGTAGTAGCTATCGGGGCGGATGAGGTCGGTGGTGAGCGGCGGGAATGGGCGGCGGATTTCGGCGAGCCTGCCGTCATAGATTGCCTTGTATGGGTCTTGGCGCAGGGGGTAGGCGCCGACGACGTGGTTGCTGCTGGCGAAGACGATGCGCTTGACGCCGGCGAGGCGGGCCGCCTCGTAGACGTTGCGCGTTCCGATGATGTTGTTTCGCAGGACGGATTCCCACGAGGCGCGGGGGCTGGGGTCGGCGCCTAGGTGGACGACGGCGTCGATGCCTTGGAAGGCGGGGCGGATGGCGTTGAGGTCGGATATGTCGGCTGCCAGTATCGGGAGGACATCACTGCCCCCGCGGTCTATGCCGCTGAGTTCGTAGCGGTCGCTAAGCAGGCGGAGGATGATGCCGCCGATTTTGCCGGCCATGCCGGTTACTAGGACTCGTTTCTTTTTGTTCATTTGAAACTCCGATTTCGTGATTATTAGGAAAGATGGGGGGACCCTACTTTTTTCTAAAAAAGTAGCAAAAAACTTTTGAGTGGGTGGCCGAGAATAGGGTTATCGGATTGTTGGATATGGTAGTGGGGATGTATGATTAGAATGTCGGTTAGTACGCGGGGCAGTATAGCAGAAAGGATGGGGGCATATGATTGGGGTTTTGACGCATCATTGGGCTAAGGCGGATAGGGTTGGGGAGGCGCGGGCGCTGTTGGATCGGAATGGGGAGGCGCAGAGCAGGGCGCCGGGGTTTGTGAGCAGGGAGACGTTTTATTCGCTGGGCGATCCGGCTAAGATTACCACGATGGTGAAGTGGGAGAGCAGTGAGATTTACGACGCTTGGCGGGCGAGCGCGGAGCGGGCGGCGGTGATGGAGGGGGCGGAGGTATTGTGGGCAAGGAATACGGAGTCGGAGCGGTTTGAGGTGGCGGAGTAGGCAGGCGGGGGGAGTTCGCAAGCCGCAGTAGGTTTTCGCGGGGGTGTGAAATTGGCGGGCTTGCGAACTCAGTTGTGGGTCAAGCCAGGGCGGGGGCTATCGCTTTGCTAGTAGGATGCTGAGGACGTCGGGGGCGGCTTGGATGGCGCGTTGGCGGAGGCGATCTTCGTCAAGGCTGCCGAGCGGGTGGGGGAGTACGACGAATGGGTAGTCGGGGATGCCGCCGATGTTCGCCATAGCCTTGCCGCTGGATATGAACGGCTCGGTGCAGATGACGGCGGTGGGGATGCCGCGCTTTTCAAGGGTGATGCCGTCGTGCACACTGCACGATGAGCAGGACCCTCAATCGCCGGATGAGGTTATCACCACGTCGCACTGCTCTACGAGCTCGTCTATGATCTCGTCGGGGCAGGGGCGGGATGCGTTGCGCTTGTTGCGGGCTACGACGGCCTTGAAGTCGTAGCGGTCGGCGAGGACTTCTTGGGTGAGGGCGAGTATCTCTTCGGAGTTGAGCTTGCCGTTGGCGAGCAAGCCGACTACTTTGCCGTCAAGGGTGGCGGGGCGATCCGCAACGACGGCGTCGGCGGGTATTGGCTGAACCGTGGGGTCCAGCGCTTGGATTTTCTCGGCGGTAACCATATCAAGAGCCTCCTGTTGTGTGCGCTTGTGGGCGCAGTGTGTTCGCGTTATTCGCGGTGAGTTGATGCTGTTCTCTGTCTAATCGCATCCGATTTCGCGGGCGGTATGTGGTTGTGGTGTTTATGGCGTTTCAATTCGGCGGGTGACTGAGTGGGAGTTGGAGCCGCCGCCCCAGAGGGGTATGACGTGGGAGAATGCGCCGGCCGCGCCGCCGGCGACTAGGACGGTTATGCCGTTGGGGTTGTCCATAACGGGGAGCATGGCGTCTGGGTCGGAGGCGGCGTCGGGGGGGAGGGCGCCGGCGCGGATCCAGGCGGCGGCTTTGCGCCGGGCGGTTTCGTGGAGGTAGGTTTTGACTTGGGCTTTTGTCCAGCCGGCGGAGGCTAGGTAGCCAACGTGCTCAGGGCATAGGGCTATGACGACTTCGCCTTGGCCGTAGCCGCAGGAGAACATGGCGTCCTGGAAACTGGTTAGGATGTCCTCAGGGGTATTGCCGGTGTGGTTGCTGACTTGGCGGGCGGATAGGCCGGCGAATAGGGTTATGGCGCTGTCGGCGGGGGCTAGGCCGCGCTCGGCGTGGAGGGGTTCCCAAGGGGAGACGTCTTCGGCCTCTGCGATGCACCAGGTGTATTTGCCGGGGTGTCCCATAGTGGCTTTGTCTAGGACGCCGGGGATGGCGCCGGTGACGTTGATTATGACAAGGCGGATGGCGCGGCCTATGGTGGCGTTGGCGCGGTGGCCGGGGCCGAATACGCTGACGCCGGAGTTGAGGGCAAGGTCGTTGGCGGCTGGGCCGTTGATTACGGCAAGCACGGCTGCGCCCATTGTGCTGACGGTGATGGCGTGCAGGTTGAATTGGGGCTCGCACATCGCCTCTACCGCCGCTAATACAGCGGGGAAGTATTGGGGCAGGCATCCCGCCATAACCGCGTTTATGGCTACTTTCTCGACGGTTATGACGCGGCCTTTGGTGGGCTCTGTGCCTAGTATCTCAGAGGGCGAGCGGCCGGCGTGGTCTAGGAATTGGCGCACTTTGTCGGGGGTGGGCGGGACTATGGGCAAGCCGTCAGTCCATCCCTCGCGGAAGTAGCGCTCTATGGCGTCGGTGGAGTCGTTGAACTCTAGGATGTTTGAGGTTAGGGGGTGGGTACTCACGGGCGTCTCCAAGGTGTAGTGGGTGTAGCCAATTTGGTTGGGCGTGTTGTATTCCCGTATTCTATTCTAAAATGCGCGGCAATGCCATAGCAATCGGCTTGGAATGAGTGGGTTTAGGCGATAATTTTGTTGGCGCAGGCTGAGAATGACGCTACTTTTTAGAAAAAAGTAGGCAAAAACTTTTGAGTATGGATTGTTGTGTTTTCGTATAGGAAATGGGTTTATATGGGAATCAGCGTTTTACGGGTAATAATACCACCGCGCTCTGCTCGTCCTGGGTTGTGCCAATTGACGCAATGATAGACAGGGCGTATGCTTTATGCGCCAAATATGATATGAGGAGCGAATCCGCTATGCAGATGCAGCCGACGGTTACTAGGGTAGTGAAGGAAGAGGCGTATGCGCCGAGCGCAATGGTCGCCACTAAGGATATTGAAGCTACGCGCGCGGGGTTGCAGATGCTGGAGTTGGGAGGGAACGCGATAGACGCGGCGGTGGCGGCTTGTCTGGCGGTGGGGGTTGTGGAGCCGGCGTCGAGTGGGATAGGCGGGGGCGGCTATCTGGTGTATCAGGTGGGCGAGCAGGGCGGCGTTATTGGGTTTCCGATGAAGGGGCCGCTGGCGGCTAAGCCGGATATGTATGAGCTGACGGGCGAGGCGGCTACGGGGTCGTTTGGGTGGCCGGGCGTTGTGGACGACGCCAATATAGAGGGGTTTCAGTCTATCGCGACGCCTGGGGCGGTTGGCGGGCTGTGCGAGGCGCATAGGCGGTTTGGGAAATTGCCGCTGAGCGAGGTTGTGGCGCCGGCGGTTCGGCTGGCGCGGGAGGGGTTTAGCCCCAACCCGTTTGGGCTGTATCAGATAAGCGGGATGGGCGGGATGCTGCTGCGCTATGACGAGCTGCGGCGCGTGATTATGCCGGGCGGGAATATGCCGGGCGGCGATGTGGTGGATCGCGTGGTTCTGAAGCAGCCGGATTTGGCGAATGTGCTGGAGGCGATCGGCAAGGGCGGCGCGGACGCTTTCTACAAGGGCGACGTGGCAAGCGCGATAGCGGCGGATATACGGCGAAACGGCGGCATATTGTCGGAGGATGATATGGCGCAGTATAAGCCGATTGTGTGGGAAGGCGGGCTGGAGTTCAAATATCGGGACTGCACGGTGCGCGTGCCGCCGTATGCCTGCGCGGGGACTACGAGCGCTATGACGCTGAAGTTGCTGGACGGGTTTGATGTGGCGGCTATGGGGCATAACTCGGCTGATATGCTGCATGCCTACATATCTTGCGCGCGGCTGGCGTATGCGGACAGGTTCCAGTATTTGGCGGATCCGGCATTCGCGGATGTGCCATGGGAGGGGCTGCTGTCGGACGCTTATACGGCGCGGCGGCGGGCGAGTATCGGGGATGCGGCGCCGTCGGCGTATGAGGCGGGGGATCCGTGGGTGGAGGAGGGCAGGCAGCCGAAGAGCGTTTTGCCGGCGAGCCGCCCGGCGGTTGACAACGGCACAACGCATTTGTGCGCGATAGACGGGGAGGGCAACGCGGTATCCATCACGAACACGATAATGTCGGGTTTCGGGTCGGGGATAATTCCCAAGGGAACGGGCGTTATTATGAACAATGGGATGATGTGGTTTGACCCGGTGCCGGGGCGCATCAACTCTATCGCGCCGGGCAGGCTGCCGCTGAACAATATGACGCCGGCGCTTGTGATGGATGGCGGCGGCGTCCGCATGGCGGTGGGCGCGTCGGGGGGCAGGCGCATCACGAATTGCGTGACGCAGCAGATCGTCAAGGTGATTGACTTCGGGATGGGGCCGCAATTGGCGATAGACTCGCCGCGCGTGGATTGCAGCACGCCTTATACAAGCATCGATCCGCGCTTGGACGCGGAGGCGCAGGCGGGGTTGATAGCCAAGGGGCATACGCTGAAGCCTATCCAAGAAAAGTTCATACAGGCGGGCTTTACGTCGTTTGCAAGCCCGGTGGCAATCGTGCGCGGGGGGGATGGCGTGAGGGCGGGGGTTGATACATTCCAGGCGGCGTATGCCGAGGGGCTGTAGCGGGATTGGACGGGATTGGGGCGATGCGCGCTTGGGTGAGATTGGCTATTGTCGCGGCGGCGCTGTGCGTGGCGCTGACGGGGTGCGGGCGGCTTGGGGTTGGGCCGTTTGGGGTAGATGAAGAAGTCCTGACTATCCGGTATTGGCAAGCGCCGACGTTGCCGCTGCCGTATTTGTCGCGGGGGGATAAGGATGCGGATGCCGCGGCGATTACGCTGGAGCCGCTCGCCAACTATGACCCGGACGGCAATCTTGTGGCGAGGCTGGCGGCTGAGATTCCGACGGCTGAGAACGGGGGCGTTTCGGAGGATCTGCGGTCTATCACCTGGCGGCTTAGAGATGGGTTGAAGTGGTCGGACGGCAGCGATATGACGGCGGAGGATGTGGCGTTCACATGGCGGTATTGCGCGGATGAGCGGACGGGGTGCGCGAGCGTGGATTCGTTTGCGGGGGTGGTATCTGTGACTGCCGAAGACAATCAGGTGGTTACGATTGCGTTTGATGCGCCTACGCCGTACCCGTATGGCGCTTTTGTGGGGGCGACGATGCCGATAATCAGCGGGGCGCAGTTTGGGGAGTGCGTAGGGTCGGCGGCGCGGACGGCGGCATGCGCGACGGCGAATGCAGCGCCGCTGGGGACGGGGCCTTATCGCATCGTGGAGTTCACGGCGGGCGAGGGGGCGGTGTATGAGCGCAACCCGTTTTATCGGGGGGATGCGCCGCATTTTGATCGCGTGGAACTGATAGGCGGGGGGGATGCAGAGTCGGCGGCGCGGGCGGTTTTGCAGGCGGGGGAGGCGGATTTCGCTTGGAACTTGCAGATTGAGCCGGAGGCGCTGCGCGAGCTGGAGGCGAATGGGCTGGGGACGGCGCATACGGCTTTCGCAAGCCAGGTGGAGCGGATTGTGGTTAATCAGACTAATCCGGATCCGGAGCTTGAGGACGACCGCTCGGAGTATTTGGACGGGAATAATCCGCATCCGTTCTTGACATTCACGCCTATTCCGCAGGCTATGTCAATGGCGATTGACAGGGTGGCAATCGCGGAGCGGCTGTATGGGTTTGCGGGGATGGCTACATGCAACATCGTGGCGGCGCCGGCGCGGTATGCGTCGATTGCCAATGATGATTGTCTGACGCAGGATATTGAGGGGGCTAAGGCGCTGCTGGATGATAACGGCGTGATAGATACTGACGGGGATCTTGTGCGCGAATACGAGGGCGTTCCGCTGCGAATTACATATCAGACGACCGCCAACGCGATACGCGAAGAGACGCAACGGCTGATACGGAGTTGGTGGCGGCAGATAGGGATTGACGCGGATCTTGTGCAGCATGACGCGGGCGCGTTCTTTGGGGGGGATCCGCGGCTGGATGAGGCGTCGTATCTCAGGTTTTTCGCGGATGTTCAGATGTACACGGATAGTTCGGGGGTGGATCCGCAACAAGGGCTGAGCGGGGGGTTGTGCGGCAGCATCGAGACGCGCGCCAACGCTTGGGCGAGCGGGAACAACGCGAGGGCTTGCAACGCGGAGTTTGACGATCTGTACGCTGAGCTGGCGCGAACAGCGCCGGGGGCCGAGCGGGATGCGCTGGTCAAGCGGCTGAACGATATTATAGTTCAGAACTATTATCAGATACCGCTGGTGAACAGGGGGATAGTGTCGGCTAAGTTGGATACGCTGAGGGGCGTTAGGTTCAACGCTTGGGATAGTCAGCTTTGGAATATCGCGGAGTGGCATCGGGAGTAGGGGGGCGGGTATCGCGGCATATTCCGATTGCGGGCGCACATATCGCATATCTCGCATATTCCGACGGCCGGCAGCGCATTACGCATATCCCAACGGCGCACATATCTCGCATATTCCGACGGCGCAAGGCTGGGTTGGGGTTAGCCAGGCTTGTTAGGCTTTGGGCTTGTTGGGCGTCCAGGATATAAAGCCTTGCTGGGTGGGGGCGACGCCTTTCACTTCAACGCCATCGGCGGTTTCCACAAGCAGGTCGTTCATGGCGGCTTGCAGGCGGGCGTCTTGGGGGGTGTCGGGCTTGACGTAGAGGCGGTTTCGGAGCTGGGTTAGGGCTACCTCGCGCGTCTCGAATCGGTCGGGCGGGATTGGGGCGAGCATCCGAATGTCGGGGTAGATGCCCATTTCCCAGAGGGCGGCGACGAGTTCGGGGAGGGCGGGCATATCTATGCGAGGCTCGCCGTGAACGGGCTGCCAGAACGCTGAGATGCGGGTCATGGGGGATTGCACGAATGATAGGATGGCGACTAGGGCGTTGGCGCTTGATTCAAGCTTGCGGATGAATGGGGCGAGGTCGGCTACGCCGTATAGGACGTGGGCGCATAGGACTAGGTCGGCGGGGGTTGCGGCGGCGTCTTGCCATGTGGCTTGGATGACTGAGTAGTTGGTTATGGCGGCGTCTGCGGCGCTTTGGCGGAGGTGGGCTATCATGCTGGCGGAGGGCTCTACGACGGTGACGTGGCGGCATTGGAGGGCTAGGGATAGCGCGAGGCGGCCGGCGCCGCCGCCGACGTCAAGGGCGGTGTCGCAATCGGCGGCTATGGGGAGCAGGGCGTCTAGGACGGGGTCGTCTTGGCGGCGCGGGTCTTGGCGAAAGAATTGGGCGTAGGGCTGCCAGAAGTCGTCGTCTGACCAGGATGATTGCGCCATAGCGTTTTCGGATTGGCGGTGATGGGCTGATACGCGGGCGTTCCATGATGTGATTGCGGACAATTTTGGTGACCTCTTTTGTGGGGTTTGTCGAAGTGTTGCGTTTAGGGCGCGGCAATCGTATAAAACGCGCCGCGCTGTTTAGAGGCTATCACGGGGGCAAGTGTATCAGATTGGGCGATTGCGTTGCATCATAGGCGGGATTGTTATAGCATAGCGGCTGTCTTGGGAATGGCGCGTTAATGGGGGATAGGTTATGCCTGATACTGACGATCTGTATGAGATATTGCAGGTGCATCATGCCGCGGAGCCGGAGGTGGTGGAGGCGGCGTATAGGCGGTTGGCGCGGAAGTATCATCCGGATGTGAATAAGTCGGATCAGGCGGAGGGGATGATGGCGGCGTTGAATCGGGCGTATGAGGTGTTGGGGGATCCTGATAAGCGGGCGGCGTATGATAGGGAGCGTGGTGGGCGAGGGCGGGATGCGGCTGAGGGATCGGCGGAGCAGGTGAAGGCGTGGGGCGAATATAAACTGGGCGCTGATGTTTCCCAAATGGCGTATAGGGAGCGAGTTAACCAACTCTTTTGGGCGGCGCATTATGGCGATCCTGACAAGGTTCAGGAGATCATTTCTTCCGGCGTTGATGTGAACGAGCGAGATTATGAGAAATCCACGCCTTTGCATATAGCAGCCGCTGAGGGCCACTTGCAAACGGCGCAAGTGCTTGTTATATCGGGCGCAAGCGTGGATTTAAGGGATTATAACGGCTATACGCCGCTGTATCTTGCCGGCAGGGCCGATAATCTTAGGGTTGTCCAGATGCTTGCCGCTAATGGCGCGGACGTCAAGGCTAAAGACAAGAATGGTTTCACGCCTCTGCATATCGCGGCTTTTGATGGCAACACAGAGGTTGCGATGGAACTTATCAGATTGGGCGGCGACGTTAACGCAAAAGCCAGAGGCTATACGCCGCTAGACGTCGCGTTGGTAGCGGGGCATGACAGCACGGTATCCGCGCTGGTGGTCGAGGGAGCTAAAGTTGGGCAGCAAAAAAGGCGTGGACGTGGAGGAGAGGACATTGATGTGGCAGGTTTGCTGATGGGCGGCGCGATGGTTTTGGGAACTCTCGCAAGCATCTTTCTCAGTAAAAGGTAATCTTAAATTTCACGGGTTTCGCCCTGGCATTGTATTACGGCGTCGGCTTAGAGCGTACCGCGTGGGTAAGTGCATCATACCGGGCGATTGCGTTGCATCATAAGCGGGATTGTTATAGCATAACGCCATCTTGCAAGTAGCGCTTGGCTATGGGGGGATAGGGTTATGCCTGATACTGGCGATTTGTATGAGATACTGCAGGTGCATCATGCCGCCGAACCTGAGGTGATAGAGGCGGCGTACAGGAGGTTGGCGCGGAAGTATCATCCCGACGTGAACAAGTCGGATCAGGCGGAAGGGATGATGAAGGCGTTGAACCGCGCGTATGAAGTGCTGAGCGATCCCGTTAAGCGGGCGGCGTATGATCGGGAGCGCGGTGGGCAAAGTCAGGGCGCGGCGGGGGAAACGCCTGGGCGGTCGCAGGCGTGGAACGAAGCTAAACGGGACGGTGATTTTTTCCACATCCCGTATGAAGAGCAGGTTAATCAACTCTTTTGGGCCGCGCATTATGGCAATACTGAGATTGTTCTGACGCTCATTTCCTTGGGCGTTGATGTCAACGTGCAAGATGATGAAGGCTTGACGCCTCTGCATGTGGCAACAATTGAGGGCCACTTGCAAACGGCGCAAGTCCTTGTGATGGCCGACGCCAGAATAGACATAAAAGATAATAATGGCTATACGCCATTGTACATTGCGGCCATAACCGATAATCTTAGGATTGTCCAAATGCTTGCCGCTCACGGCGCGGACGTCAACGCCAAAGATAAGAATGGTTTCACGCCCCTGCATGCCGCGGCTTTCGACGGCAACACAGAGGTTGTGAGGGAACTTATCAGATTGGGCGCTAACGTCAACGCGCGAGCCAGGGGATACACTCCGCTAGACGTAGCGTCGGTAGAGGGGCATGACAGCACGATCTCCGTGTTGCTGGCTGCGGGGGCTGAAACTGGGAATCAGAGAGGGCGACGACGGGGCATAGCAGCCGCAGGCTTGGTAGGCGGCGCGGTTTTGGGGACTCTTGCGGGCATCTTTCTTGGGGATATGTAATCTCAAGTTCCTAATTCCCGCAATGCCGATTAGCGGGGAACAATCCGAATTTCTGGGGAAGGGAATATGCAGATAATTCGTTACATAGATACGCCGTTTTCTTGGGCGGTGGCTGGGTTTGTGATTGGGGCGGCGCTGGGGGTGAGCTTTGCGTCGGTGGCGCTGGCGGCGGTTGGGTTGGGGGCGTTTGTGGCGTATTTGCATCTGCATGGGGCGGCTAGGCGGGAGTCGGAGGGGCGGCTGTTTGCGGGGGGGCCGGCGTTTGTGCTGGGGTGGATGGCGGGGTTTGTCGTGAATGGGTTGGCGTTGTGATGGCGGCCGGGGATGATAGGCGAGTGAGGGATGGGCGCGGGGTGAGGGCGTCGCTGTTTGTGACGTGCATTGTTGACCAGGTGTATCCTGATGTGGGGGAGAGCGCGGCGCGGGTTTTGCGGCGGCTGGGGGTTGATGTGGATTTTCCGGCGGCGCAGACTTGTTGCGGGCAGCCGGTGTTCAATTCGGGGTTTTGGAGCGATGCAAAGCCATTGGCGCGGCGGACGCTGGCGGCGTTTGAGTCTGACAGGTATGTGGTCGCGCCGTCGGGGTCTTGCGCTAGTATGCTGCGGGTGTTTTACGACGAGCTGTTTCACGACGATCCGCTGATGATGCAGCGGGTGGCGGCGCTGAAGCCGCGCGTGTTTGAGCTGGCGGAGTTTGTGGTGGATGTGTTGGGGATTAAGGATCTGAGCGGGTATGCCGATGCGGGGTTGGATGCGCCAAGCCGCAAGGTTACGTATCACGAGGCTTGCCATTTGCGGCGGGAGCTTGGGGTTAAGACGCAGCCTCGCGCGCTGATTGGGTCGCTGCCGGGGGTGGAGCTGGTGGAGATGGCGCAGGCGGAGGTGTGCTGCGGTTTCGGGGGGACTTTCTCGGTCAAGTATCCCGAAATATCGGGGGCGATGCTGCAGGATAAGATAGACTTCGCGGCGGGCAGCGGCGCGGATGTGATAACGGCTTGCGACAGCAGCTGCCTGATGCACATCGGGGGCGGCTTGGAAAAGCAGGGCGTTGCGGTCAAGCCGCTGCACTTGGCGTCGCTGATAGAAGAGCAGCTGACAGGGGAAGGCGGCTGATGGAGCCTAAGACGAAAGAGTTCAACCGGGCGTCGGGCGCGGCGCTGGCGGACGAAAAGATACAGGCGAACCTGCTGGGGCTGTACGGCGGGTTTCACCAGGCGCGCATCGACGCGTCCAACGCCACGCCGAACTGGGATGCGCTGCAAGAGCGCGGGCGGGCTATCAAGGCGCATACCATCGCCAACCTGGATATTTATCTGGGGATGGTGCAAGAGAGCGTGGGCAGGGCGGGCGGCAAGGTTTTCTTCGCCAAAGACGACGAGGAGGCTACGCGCTATGTGACCGAGCTGGCGCTTGCGCGGGGGGTGAAGACGGCGATTAAGAGCAAGTCTATGGTTTCGGAGGAGATGGGGTTGAATGAGCGGCTGGAGGAGGCGGGGATAGAGGCGGTTGAGACGGATCTGGGCGAGTATATCATCCAGCTTGCGGGGGAGACGCCGTTTCATATCATCGCGCCGGCGATACACAAGTCGCGGGAGGATGTGTCGGAGCTGTTCACCGAGAAATTGAACGCGCCGCGCTACACGGACATAGGCGATCTTACGCGGGAGGCGCGGGAGCGGCTGCGCGAGAAGTTCATCGCGGCGGATATGGGGATAACGGGCGCGAACTTCGTGGTGGCGGAGACCGGCACGCTGGTTTTGGTGACGAATGAGGGCAACGGGCGGATGTGTACATCAATGCCGCGCATCCATGTGGCGATTACGGGGATGGAAAAGGTCGTGCCGTCGCTGGAGGATATGGGGATTATGCTGCGGCTGCTGATAAGATCGGCTACGGGGCAGCGCATATCAAGCTACGTGACGGCGGTTACGGGGCCGCGCAAGTCGGACGACGAGGATGGGGCCGAGGAGTTTCACCTGGTCATAGTTGACAACGGGCGCTCGCGGATGCTGGCGGATCCTGAGCTGCGGGAGGCGCTGTACTGCCTGCGCTGCGGGGCTTGTTTGAACGCCTGCCCGGTGTATCGCAAGGTGGGCGGCCATTCGTATGGGTGGGTGTATCCGGGGCCTATCGGCGCGGTGGTATCGCCGATGCTGACGGATATGTCGGACGCCAAGGATTTGCCCTACGCATCAAGCCTTTGCGGGGCTTGCAAGGAGGCTTGTCCGGTGAAGATAAACATCCCGCGGATGCTGCTGTATTTGCGGCGGCAGCTGGCGGAGGGCAGCGAATATCCGCAGCACAGGACGTCTACGTTTAAGGAGCGGCTGGCGGCGAAGGGCATGCGAGCGGCGGCGTCAAGCCCGGCGGCGCTGGGGATCGCGGGGGCGCTGGGGCGGCTGCTGGGCGGGCGATTGGGCAGAGCATCCCAAAACGCGAAATCGCGCTCGCCGATAGCGGGCTGGACGCGGTATCGCAGCCTGCCGGCGCTTGCAAAGACGCCGTTTCGCAAGCGTTGGAAAGATAGCAATCTTAACTGATAAAATTCGCCGGCGTTGGGTTGCTGATGGCAAGGGGCAATCTCTTAAAGCAGCCCTGAATTCGCTGGCGCGGGCGGCTGACGGCAAGGGGCAATCTCTTATCATAGCCGCTGAGCAAAGCGTCTGAACGCAGTAGTGTAACGGCATATTGGCGCAACATCCGGCAAGGCGTCTGAGCGCAATCTATTAGCAAAGCGGCGGCGGGAATTATGAAGAGCGAAGATTTTCTGACGGGGATAAGTCGGAGTTTGGGGCGGGACGTGGGCGCTCGGCTTGAGCCGGATGTTGCGACGCATCTGGCGCTGAATGAGGAGCAGGTTGGGCGGCGGGCAAGGCGCGTGGCGGAGGACGTGGCTGATCGGGCGGATGAGCTTATGGGACAGCTGGAGCGGTCGGCGGCGCAGGCGGGGTGGCGCGTGGCGCGGGTGAAGACGCCTGCTGAGGCGGCGGCGTATATCCGGCGGACGGCGCAGGATTTGGAGGCGCGGACGATGCTGCGGTCGGCGCATGAATGCTTGGATGCGCTGGGCATTGATGTGGCTATGGATGGCACGGGAATTGAGTTGGAGGTTATGGCGCTGGGCGACGATGAGGCGGGCGACGGCGAGGCGCGCGAGGGCAGGCGGGCGGAGTTTCGGGGGAAGGCGATAGCGGCGGACATTGGGATAACGGGCGTGGACTACGCGATAGCCGAAACGGGGAGCTGCGTTTTGCTGGCGCGAAAGGGGGTTAGCCGCGTGGTGTCGCTGCTGCCGCCGGTTCATATCGCGGTGGTGGAATCGGGGCAGGTTTTGCCTAGCCTAGACGAGCTCTTTACGCTGCGGCGGCAGGATTTTATGCGCGGGGATCTGGGGAGTTATATGAACCTCATCAGTGGGCCTAGCCGGTCGGCGGATATTGAGTACAAGATTGTGACGGGGGTTCATGGGCCGGGTGAAGTGCATATGGTATTGCTGGGCTGATCCCTCATATAGCGGCTGGCAATAGCGGGGCAGGGCGGGTTTATTTTTTGGCGAATGCGGTTGCGCCGATTTGCATAAGGCGGGTGGCTTGCTCGGCGGCGGCGGCTATGAGTTCGGCGGCGCGGGCGGATGCCTCGTCAAGGGTCATGGGAGCGGTGGTGATGGCGGCGAGGGCGTCTATGCCGTGTTCAAGCGCATCTTGGTAGCCGCCGCCTAGGGAACCGGCTATGGCTATGACGGGTATGCCGCGCTGTTTGGCGCGCGCCGCAACGCCAACGGGGGCTTTGTTGTAGATGGTGGAGTGGTCTATGCTGCCCTCGCCGGTGATGACAAGGTCTGCGTCTTGCAGATGGGCGTCTAGGTTGACGGTGTCCAGCACTATGTCCACTCCCGCCATAAGCTGGGCGTTTGTGAAGGCGATAAGGCCGCCGCCTAGGCCGCCCGCGGCGCCGGCGCCGGGGACTTGGCTGATGTCGGCGCCGATGTCGCGGAGGGCGATGCGGGCGAAGTGGGCTAGGGCGGCGTCAAGCCGGGCTACCATTTCGGGGGTAGCGCCCTTTTGGGGGCCGTAGATGGCGGATGCGCCGGTGGGGCCGGTGAGCGGGTTGTTGACATCGCAGGCGACGAGTATTTCGCAGTCGGGGATGCGGGCGTCCAAGCCGGTCATGTCTATGCTGTGCAGGTCGGCGAGGGCAGCGCCGCCGTGGGGGAGGTCGGCGCCGGCGTGGTCGAGCAGGCGGACGCCGAGCGCTTGCGCCATGCCGGCGCCGGCGTCGTTGGTGGCGCTGCCGCCTATGCCGATGATGAATCGGCGAAAGCCGGCGTCGAGGGCGGCTGCGATAGCCTCGCCCAGCCCGAATGTGGTGGCGAGTAGGGGATTGCGGTCGGCGTTGGGGACTAGGGCGAGGCCTGATGTTCGCGCCATCTCGATGACGGCGGTTCGGCGGTCGCCCATAGCGCCCCATTCGGCGGGGCGTTGTTCGCCGAGGGGGCCGGTGACTGTGATAGGGCGGATGTCGCCGCCGGAGCCCTCGACCAAGGTTTCTAGCGTGCCGTCGCCGCCGTCGGCGACGGGGACGAGCGCGATGTGGGCGTCGGGTATGGCGCGGGATACGCCGTCGCGGATGGCGCGGGCGGCGTCAAGGGCTGATATGCTGCCTTTGAATGTTTGGGGGGCGATTACGATTTTCATAATGGGGAATTATACACTATTGGGTTGGGGCAAGGCGGCTAGGCGCAATTTTGGTTGCGCGGTTAGGCAGATGTGGGGTAGGGAAGTGGTTTTAGTGATAGTGGGTTGCGATTGGATGGCGAAATCGCTTGTTCAATTTGAGAGGGTTCATATACCCAGAGTACTAATAGGGCTGGAATTTGGCGTTACGGGGATTTTGGGGTTGTGGTATTTGTTAGTACGGGAATTCAGGTGATTTGTGTGTAGGGCTTGGTTGATGCGCTAGGAGTTGTGAGGGAACTCGGATTCGGTGAGAGTGGCAAAAGCAGTTTTGTTCGCAAGGGTGATGGGTGGGGCGCTGGTGGGCTGATGCAACTAGGTGTAGAGGGTTGGTTGCGCGGCAATGGGTAGGGGATGTGTGGGTGTGCTGAGAGGGAAAAGGGTCAGCAAAGACGATGGCTAAGTGGGGGCGCGGGGTTGCTACTTTTTGTAAAAAAGTAGCCAAAAAACTTTTGAGTGGGTGGGGAATTTATAAGGTAGGATTGTCCGAATAATGGTTTAGTGATGGCTGTTAGAGGTTAGGGTGGGAGTTATTCGGTTGGGTTTGCATATGCCGTAAAATACTTCATATTGATATTTCAATATGGTTATTACTGCCAAAACCTGCTGGAAACTGCAGAATTTGGGCATAGAAAGGCTATTGACTATATTTGCATATTTGGATAAGGTTGGTTTATGCCTAGAACACGAGAACACTCACAGCCGACAAGACAGCTGTACGCGACGATACGTGAGGACATTTATTTGGCCGCGAAAGCCAAGGCGACGGAGTTGCGTCTGCCGCTGAGGCGCTTTATCGAGGATGCGCTGGAGCTGGCGATAGCGGGCGGCGCGGCGGCGCAAGTGGCGTCCGAAACGACGCCGCAAGTAGCGCCGGCCGCGCAGCCGTCGGTGTGGGATGATCAGTATCTGGCGGCGCAGGCGCGGCAGCCGCTGGGGGCGCCGGTGGAGCTGTCGGCGGATGAGGCTAGGCGCGTGGCGCTTAGCGTGTTTCAGGGCGGCAATGTGGCGGAGCGGGCGCAACGCAACGAACCGCGCTCTATGTGGGCGGAGGAGCGGTTGCAGCGGCAGGCGCAGCGGGCGGTGGGGGATCCGGTGGAGCTGTCGGATGAGGATGCGGCGAAGATAGCGCGGGCGGCGTTTGCGATGGGCGATTTCGGCGCGGATGCCGAGGATGAGGTAGTAGATTGATGGTTGATATGCTGTTGGACGAGACGCTGTTCGCCGATTTTCGGGTTGGGGATGAGGGCGCGCGGGCTATTGTGGAGGATATTCTGGACGGCAAGGTCAAGGCGGGCATATCGCCGCTGACGGCGTATCGGGTGTGGCGCGGGTTGGGTATGGATAGGCGGGCTGAGATTGTGTTGCTGAGCCTGCTGCGGTTCGTGGAAGAGGCGCCGCTGAGCGTTGACGCGGCTAAGCGGGCGGGGTTGTGGGTGGCTGATGGGCAAGATGAGCAGGGCGGGCAGGGGGAAGGGGCGGGTGATGGCGGCTATTACGCGCTGGTGGCGTCCACGGCGTTGGATGTTCAAGCGCCGGTATGCACTCGCAACGCGGCGGCGTTTGAGCGGTTTGGGGCGGATGTGTTGGATTATTAGGGATTGCTGGGGTTTGGCGGCGGTCTATCTGGCGCGGCGCTTTCGGGTATGCCCGATTGTGGGATTTCTGGGGTTTGGCGGTAGTCTATCTGGCGCGGCGCTTTCGAGTATGGCCGATTGCGTGATTGCTGGGGGTTTGCGGCAGTCTAACTGAGACGCTAAAACTTCTTGTTCACGCCTGTTACACGCCAACGCGGATTGGGCGCGGCGGTTTGTAGCTGGCGTTTGTTTTCTCGCTAGGCAAGTGTAACTTAAACGGCAAGATTGGTTTGCCGCTGGTGCTTGCGGCGCGTTGACACTTCATAAGCGCCTAGACTTCTTCCCATTCGCTTGCGGCTGGCTTGCGCGGCGCGTTGCCGTGCATTGGCAATCGGATGACTTGCGCTGATGTTGACGGGGGATTAAGGCGCGTTGTGGGCGGCGGCGATCGGATGGCTTGCGCTGTGATGTTGATGGGGGCTTGCGGCGCATTGTGGGCTTGCGGGATAAAGGCGTTTTTCCTAGATACCGATACCGGCGCGGATGCGGCGGCGGCGCGTGGGATACGCGAAACTTTGCAATGCTCTATAATGGCTATGCCTTGCCTGGTCAACGGGCAGGTGAATGGGGCTTGGGTTATCCCTGGGTTATCCTGGCGGGGCTTGCCGTTGGAGTTGCTATGAGATACCGCGTAGCGCGGGCTATTCTGGTTTTGGGCGTGGGCGGATTGTTGGCGCTGTATGCCTGGGCGGGCGGCGCGAGGGCGGATGGGCATGTGGCGCATATGCTTGTGCTTGATGACGCTATCGAGCCGGTGTCCGCCAATTTGATTGGGAGGGCGATAGACGAGGCGGAGGCGGTGGGGGCGCATCTGCTTGTCGTGCAGCTGAATACGCCGGGTGGGTTGTATTCGTCAACGCGGGATATTGTGGCGGACATATTCGCGTCGGGAGTGCCGATTGTGGTGTATGTGGCGCCGTCGGGGGCTGGTGCGACGTCGGCGGGGACGTTTGTGGCGGCGGCGGCGCATGTAGCGGCTATGGCGCCGGCGACTACGATTGGGGCGGCGTCGCCGGTGGGGGCGGGCGGCGAGGATCTGCCGGATACGATACGGTCAAAAGCGACTGAGGATGCGGCGGCGTATCTTCGGGGGATAGCGGTGGAGCGGGGACGCAACGGGGATGCGCTGCAAGATACGGTGCTTGAGGCGGCGTCGTATAGCGCGGACGAGGCGGTGGAAAAGGGCGTGGTGGATTTTACCGCTAAGGATATACCGGATTTGCTGGCGCGGTTGGACGGGATGGTGGTTGAGGTGAACGGGGAAACGCGGGCGCTGGCGACGGGGGGCATTGGGCTTACGCAGATACAGCCAACGCTGGTGGAGCGGTTTATTGACATTATCGCCAATCCCAACATAGCGTTTCTGCTGCTGACGATAGGGGGGATTTGCGTTTTGGTGGAGGCGCTGAGCCCGGGGTTGCTGGGGCCTGGGGCGGTGGGGGCAATCGCGCTGGCGCTGGCGTTTTTGGCTTTCGGCAATCTGCCGGTGAACTGGGTGGGCGTAGGGCTGATTGTCTTGGCGATGGGGCTGTTCTTCGCGGAGGCGCAGGCGCCGGGGGTGAGCGTGTTCGGGGTGAGCGGGGCGGTGGGCTTTCTGCTGGGCGCGTTTCTGCTGTTCGGCAACTTTAGCTTTACGCCCACTGCGCCGGCGCTGCCGGACGCGCCGAGCTTTCGCATAAACATACTGGTGATTGGGGCGGTTAGCCTGATGATGTTCGGGGCGCTGGTGATAACGCTTAAGGCGGTTCGGGACGCTAAGAAAGTTCGGGCTTACACGGGGGCTACCGCCAACGCGAGCGTGATGGGGCAGGTGGGCAAGACTACATCCGAGCTTGACCCTATGGGCAGCGTGCAGATAGGCGGCGAGCGCTGGACGGCCGAATCCGAATCGGGCGAGCGCATTGCGGTTGACGAAGATGTGATAGTATTGGACATCAGGGGGTTGCGGCTGATAGTGAGCAGGCTGGACGGGATGACGGATCCGGAGGAGTAGCGATGCTGCAAGACGCCTCGCTGGTGCAGTTGATAGGCGGCGGGATAATCGTTGTGGCGCTGGCGCTGCTGGTATTGGAGGCTCAGGCGCCGGGCGGCGGGATATTCGGCGTAAGCGGCGCGGCGTGCCTGGTGATAGGGACGCTGCTGGCAAGCGATAGGGATATTGCGGCTACGGCGGGCGCGGGCGTTTTGTCGCTGATATGCGCGGGGCTGACGCTGAAGTCGGCGCGGGAGGCGCGGCGGGCGCGCAAGTACGACAGCCCGACGCATCCGCGCAGCATAGCGGGGCAAATCGGCACGGCAACTACGGCGCTCACGCCGCGCGGCAGCGTACTCATCGGGGGCGAGCAGTGGACTGCCGAAACGTACGACGGCGAGCATATCGCGCAGGGCGAGCCGGTGGTTGCGGCTGAAGTTAGCGGATTGACGATAAAGGTATTCAGAGCTGACGAAAGTCGGCGGATGGGAGCGAACAGCGATGATTCCATACATTAAGATAGTGCAGCAGTACGAATTGCTGAGCGTGTTCTGGCTGGGCAAGTTCGTGGGGCTGAAGCATCCGGGGCTGCAGCTGATGGTGTGGCCGTTCCACAAGACGCAGACGATAGACTTGCGGGAGGATGTGATAGACATTCCCCGCCAGACGAACATCACGAGCGACAACGCGCCGATAGACATAGACTTCCTGGTGTATCTGCGGGTGATACCGGACGAGGCGCAGAAGTCGGTGCTGGAGGTGGTGGACTATGTGAGCGCGGTTATCGGCATAGCCACGACCACGCTGAGGGCGGTAATCGGCGAGATGCCGCTGGACGATGTGCTGTCGCAGCGGGAGCGCATCAATGAAGAGCTCAGGGTAAAGCTTGACGAGATCACTGAGCGGTGGGGGATTAAGGTTACGCAGGTGGAGATACGGGAGATTGAGCCGCCGCGCGACATTCAGGAGGCGATGAACCGACAGATGTCGGCTGAGCGCGTGCGCCGCGCGGCTATCATCGAGTCGGAGGGGACTAGGCAAGCCGCGATAACGGTGGCGGAGGGGGAAAAGGCGTCGGCGATACTGAAGGCCGAAGGGCAGCGGCAAGCCGAGATCCTGGCGGCGGAGGGGGATCAGCAGGCGGCGATACTGCGCGCGGAGGGGTTCAGCACGGCGCTGGACAAGGTGTACGGCGTGGCGCAGAATATCGATTCCAACACGCTTAGCCTGCAGTACTTCGAGACGCTGCAAAAGTTGGGGGAGAGTTCGTCAACCAAGTTCATCTTCCCGATGGAGTTCACGAACTTGCTGCGGCCGTTCACGAACTTGCGCGGGGGCGGCGGCAATGACGGCGAAAGCGGGAGTTCGGCGGCGGACTGACGGGTAGGCGGCGGCAAGCGAAAGTTCGGCAACAAAACAATGCGCCTCTCTGCGATTATGGCAGAGGGGCGTATCTTATTGTGGGCAATAACGCGGGCGCAGTAGGGCGTAACAGGACGCAGCGCATAGGCGTAAGAGGGCGTTTATTGCGGGCAACGCGGGGCGTATAGCGCGTAACAGGGTGGTTTGCCGCTAGACGTATTCTTTGACTTTGCGGGCTAGGGTTAGGGTCATGCCGGGGACTGAGGCTACTTCTTCTACGGATGCGCCGCTGATGCCGCGCACTGAGCCGAAACGGCGTATGAGCATGCGGCGGCGCTTGGGGCCTATGCCGGGGACGAGGTCTAGGGCTGAGCTGACGCTCTTTTTGGAGCGGCGCTCGCGGTGGAATGTGACGGCGAAGCGGTGCGCCTCGTCGCGGGCGCGCTGAACTAGGTACAAGCCTTGTGAGTTGCGGGGCAGCATCACGCCCTCGCTCATCTGGGGGGTGAAGAGCTCCTCGTTTTCTTTGGCAAGGCTTGCCAGGGGGATGTCGTTGATGCCAAGTTCCAGGAACACTTGCAGGGCGGCGCCTAGGTGGCCTTTGCCGCCATCTATCAGGACTAGGTCGGGTTGGATGCCCCAGGATGCGCTTTTGGCATTGGGCTTGGATTCGGGTTTGGCGGCGTCGGGGGATGCGGCGCGCTTGGTTTGGGATAGGCGCTTGAAGCGGCGGGTGAGCATTTCGCGCATCATAGAGTAGTCGTCCACGCCCTTGACCGATTTGATTTGAAAGCGGCGGTAGTGGGCTTTGCGCGGCTTGCCGTCTTCAAAGACGACCATGCTGCCGACTGCGTTGCTGCCCTGGATGTTGGAAATGTCGTAGCACTCTATACGGCGTGGCGGGTAGGGCAGGCTGAGCGCCTCTTGCAGTTCGGACATAGCGGCGTCTGTTGCGGCGCTGTCGGACATTTGCTTGAGGCGGAGTTGCTCGAAGCCCTGCTCGGCGTTTTCGGCGACCATAGCGACTAGGCGGCGCTTTTCGCCGCGCTGGGGGGAATAGACGCGGACGCTGCCGTTGCGCTTTTCGCGCAGCCAGGTTTGGACTGAGTCGGCATCTTCTATGGGATGCTGCACAAGTATCTTGGGGGGGACGTAGGGGGTGGCGTCGTAGAACTGCTTGACGAAAGCGGTTAGGATTTTGGGCGGCTCGTCGTCCTGCGTTCCGGTCATCAGAAAGTTGTCGCGGCCTATGAGTTTGCCCTGCCGGATGAAGAATACCTCAACCCACGCCTCGCGGACGCCGGGCGAGGCGGCGATTACATCCAGGTTCTCGGATGTGAGATGCAAGACTTTTTGGCCCTCGTTGACTTTTTCTATCGCAAGGATTTGGTCGCGGAGCGCGGCGGCTCTTTCAAATTCAAGCGATTCGGCGGCGTCAAGCATGCGCTTTTTGATTGAGCCGACGACCTTGTTGGTCTTGCCCTCTAGGAATAGGACGACCTGGTCGATGACTTCGGCGTATTCCTGCTTGTCAACCGCGCCGATGCAGGGGCCAACGCAGCGGTGGATGTGGAAGTCAAGGCAGGGGCGGGCGTCGGCGCCGGTGATGGTTTTCGTGCAGGATCGGTAGGGGAAGAGTTTTTTGAGCAGGTTTAGGGTGCGGCGGACGCTGCCGGCGTTGGCGAAGGGGCCGAAGTAGCGCGAGCCGTCCTTGCTAACGCGGCGCGTGATATAGACTTGCGGGAAGTCTTCCGCCATATTGATTTTGATGAACGGGTAGCTTTTGTCGTCTTTTAGGCGCGCGTTGTAGGGGGGCTGATGCTCTTTGATTAGGTTGCATTCAAGTATCAGCGCCTCTTGTTCGGATTCGGTGATGATGTACTCGTAATCGGCTACTCTGCCGACCATCTTGGCGATTTTGCGGGGCAGGTTGGCGGAGGGCGCGAAGTATGAGCTTACGCGGCTGCGGAGGCTTGCCGCCTTGCCTACGTATAGGACTTCGCTTGATTCTGAGCGCATAAGATAGACGCCGGGCTTTGCGGGCGTGGCTTTTAGGCGCTGTGAGAAGTCGGTTTGTGGCATAGCGGGGCCGTTTTGCGTGTATGGGTGCTAGGCGCGGTTAGCGTATTGTATTAGCAACGGGGCGTTAGCCCAATACGAATGTGAGCGCCGCGAGGATTAGCGCGATGAATGTTGTGATGAATCCGATTTGGCGCAGTTCGCGGCCTAGGTAGCGGGTTGATTCGGCGCCGGATTGGATGGCGCGGCGGCGTGAACGCGCGGCGGCGCGGGCGGGTGAGGGCGCGGTGGCGCGGGATTGGGTTGCGGTAGCGGTGGCGGTCGCAGGCCGGGACGTGGATCGGGGCGATACGTCGTCGGGTTCGGCGACGGCGGTCGGCTGAGAGGGGCCTGCCTGGAAGTTTTGCAGGGCGGGCTTGCCCCGGCGCTTGCGGCGGCTGAGGCGCGCCTGGCGAGAGGCTGCGCGGTGTGATTTGCTTGGCATTGGGTCAACTCCTGCGATGGCGGGATAGGGCAAGGGCGGCGATTGCGCCTAAGCCGCTACGCCCGCGGGTGTGATTTTTCGTATTCGGTTCGCACATGCTCGCTTGTGAGATGCGTATAGACTTGCGTGGTTGTGATGCTGGTGTGGCCTAGCAGCTCCTGGACATGTCGCAGGGGGGCGCCGCCCCAGAGCAGGTGGGTGGCGAAGCTGTGCCTTAGCATATGGGGGGAGATCTTTTTGGTGATGCCGGCGCGCTGGGCATGCTTTTTTACGATGATCCAAAAGCCTTGCCGCGTGAGCGTGTTGCCGCGTCGGTTTAGGAACAAGCCGCGCTTGGCGGGTTGCTTGGCGAAGACGGGGCGGGCGTCTTGGATGTAGCGGGTTAGCGCGGCGACGGCGCCGGGGTGGACGGGGATGATGCGCTCTTTGTTGCCCTTGCCGATGCAGCGGACTGTGCCTTGTTCCATATCCAGGTCGTCTAGGGTTAGGGATACGAGTTCGGTGACGCGCAAGCCGCTGGCGTAGAGCAGTTCCAGCATAGCGCCGTCGCGGACGCCTTCGGGCTTGGCGTCTTCGGCGGGCGCGTTGAGCAGCGCATCGACTTCTTCGACGCTCAGGGTGTCGGGGAGCGAGCGGCCTAGGCGCGGGGAGCTGATGTTTTCGGATGGGTCGTGGGTGATGACGCCCTCGTCCAGCAGAAAGCCGAATAGGGATCGGGCGGACGCCACTTTGCGGGCGCGGGTGGTGTCGGAGTAGCCGAGCTCGTGCAGCTTGAGCAGGTATTGGGTCATCATTCGCTCGTCAACGCTGTGCCAGTCGCTCGCGCCGATTTCGTCGTCTTGCAGGAATTCTACAAGGCGGCCGAGGTCGTTGCGGTAGGCGGCTAGTGTGTTGGGGGACACGCCGCGCTCTACGCTCATATAGTCAAGAAAGCGGTCAACGCTAGTTTGCATTGGCTCACCACGCATCGGTTTGTTTCAGCATGCGATTATTCTAACACAACGATTAGCATCCTGCCCTAAGTTATTGGCTTGACACATAGCGACTTGTGGCTTTATTTTGATTTGGCGGCTTAGCCCAAAGGATGCGCGGGGCAAATGGGCAGGGCAGAGGGCTGGGCTACGATACGCAAATTCCGTTAGTCCATAGCATAGCGCGGGCGATACGGGTGGCAAGGGCGGTTTATGATAGAGATTGACATTAGCCCGTTTCTGGTAAGGTCGGGGACGTTCGCGCTGAGCTGGCACGGGTTTTTCACGTTCATCGCGGTGGCAACGGCGGTGTATCTGGTGGGGCGCTGGGCGCCTCAGAAGGGGATTGCGCCGGACGATGTGTATTCCATAGCGATATGGGCGATTGTCAGCGGGATGATCGGCGCGCGGCTGGTGCATGTGATAGACAACTGGGGTTTCTATCAGGACAACCCTGTGCAAATAGCGTTCATCTGGGCGGGCGGGATAGGCTTGTGGGGGGCCATACTGGGCGGGTTTCTGGGCGGCGCGGCGTATGCGCTGTGGGCGAAGCATCCGGTTGGCGTGATAGCGGATCTGACGGCGCCGGCGCTGTTGCTTGTGCAGAGCATAGGCAGGCTTGGGGACATCGTGAACGGGGAGCATTGCGCGAGGGCGGCGGCGGAGTTCATATTCGCGTTCAGCTGGGTCAACGCGAGCAGCAACGCGGCGTCGTGCGCCAACGGCTTGGGCGTTCCGGTGCAGCCGGTCATCGCCTACGAAATCATGTGGAATATGGCGGCGCTGTTGGTGATCTGGAAGTTGCGGGATAGGATCAAGCCGGACGGGATGCTGTTCGCGCTGTATCTGGCGCTGTACTCGGTGGGGCGCTTTCTGATTACATTCCTGCGCGAGGACAACCTGTGGGCTTTCGGGCTGCAGGAGGCGCACTATATCGCCATCGTTGTGCTGGTGATAACCGTGCCGCTGCTGATAATCAAGGCGCGGCCGGCTACGGCGGCGCAGCTGGAGGCGGATAGCCGGGGGATCGCTGAGCGCGGGCGGCGGCGGATTTCGCGGGCTGAGCGGCGGCGGCGGGAGCGCGACGGGGAGTAGGGCGGGCCGGGTTCGGGTTAGCGGAAATCGCGCAGGGTTAGTTGGAGCGTGGGCTGCTTGTTGCCCCAGGTGTCTAGGCCTATGCTGTACACGATGTCTATGCGCTTGCCGATTTCGCGTATCCTGGCGCCCATATTGAAGGCAATGGCGCTCATAGTGACGCCGCCTTGCGTCAGGCGAAGCTTGATGTGGCGCTTGCCTTGCCCGACGGGGCGCACTTCAAGCACTCGGGCGGCGCGCGTCAGGAACACGGGGGCGGGATTGCCCGCGCCGAATGGGGCTAGGGATTGGATGAAGTCAAAGTTGGGCCGGTCAAAGACCGCGAATTGGACTTCGCAATCAATGTCTATGGTGGGCGTGAGGTCGGCGTGGGCTAGGCGCTCGGACGCTATGTCGTGTAGGCTGCGCTCTAGGTCGGGGAGGGATTGGTTGGGGATGGTAAAGCCGGCGGCTTGGGGATGGCCGCCGTAGCGCTCGAAGAGGTGGTCGTTTTGGCGCAGGGCGGCGATGATGTCGAAGTCGGGGATGCTGCGGGCGCTGGCTACGCCGGATGTTTCGCCCAGGGATATGGCTATCGCGGGGCGGTAGTAGGCGTCGGCGAGGCGGCCGGCGATTAGCCCTAGCAGTCCGGGCAGCCAGTCGGGGCTTTTGACGATGATGATGGGGGGGATGCCGCCTTGCGAGTGTGTCTGCGCGGCGAGTTGCTGTTCCGCCTCTTCTACGGCGGCGCGGGTTTTGGTTTGGCGCTCGGCGTTGAGTTCGGCGAGTTGCTGGGCGAGCCGGCGGGCGGTGGCGTCGCAGCGGGTTGTGAGCAGTTCCAGGCTTGCCTCGGCGACGCCAAATCTGCCCGCGACGTTTAGGCGGGGGATGATGCCGAATGAGAGCGCCTCAGTGTCAATAGCGCCCATCGTTAGCCTTGCATCGGCGGCTAGGGCGCGCAAGCCGGGGTTTTGGGCGCGGTTGATTCTTTCCAAGCCTTTCTTGACAAGAAAGCGGTTTTCGCCGACTAGGGGGCCTACGTCGGATACCGTGCCAAGCGCCACGAATTCTAGCAGGCGCTCAGGCCATTCCAAGCCTAGCGCGGCGTAGAGCGCCTCTATGAGTTTGAACGACATGCCCACGCCGGTAAGTTCGCCAAAGGGGTATTGGGATTGCGGGTGTTTGGGGTTGATGAGCGCGATTGAGGCGGGCAGGGCGGGCAAGAGGCTGTGGTGGTCGGTGATGATTGTGTCAATGCCTAGCGCGGACGCCTCATCTACTTCAGCGATGTTGGTAGCGCCGCAGTCCACGGTTATGAGCAGGGATACGCCCTCGCGGCGCAGCGCTTGGACGGCGCCGGAGTTTAGGCCGTGTCCCTCGTCAACGCGGTGGGGGATGTAGGGGACGACGTCGGCGTCAAGGTCGGTTAGGGCGGTTGTGAGCAGGGCTGTGCCGGTGATGCCGTCTGCGTCGAAGTCGCCGAAAACGGCGATGCGCTCATTGGCGTCTAGGGCTTGGCGCAGTCGGGCGACGGCGGGGGCAATGTCGGGCAGCAGGTCGGGGCTGTGCAGCAGGCGGGCGTCGGGGTTCAGGAACAGGTCGGCGTCCGCCGCGCCGCGTATGCCGCGATTGTAGAGCAGGTGGGAGTGAAAGGGCGGCAAGCCGAGTTCTTGATAGAAGTTTCTGGGCGGGAAGTCGCGGGTTGCCCAGCGCTTGCCGGATGGGTTGTTTGTTGGCGTTTCGGTTTGGTTGCCGGACAATAGGCGCTCTCTTGTGTGTTGAGTGTGGCTGTTTGCGTACGTTGGGTTGCGGGCTAGTCTTCGTAGCGCTGGAATGTGAGGGATGCGTTATGCCCGCCGAACCCGAAAGAGTTGCTCATAGCGGCGCGGATGGGCGCGTGGCGCGCTTTGTTTGGCGTGTAGTTTAGGTCGCAATCGGGGTCGGCGTTTTGCAGGTTGATGGTGGGCGGTATGGTTTCTTGGGCGATGGCGAGGGATGATATGGCAGCCTCAAGCGCGCCGCTCGCGCCTAGCAGGTGGCCTGTCATTGACTTGGTGGAACTGATGGGGATCTTGTAGGCGTCTTCATCAAACACCCGTTTCATCGCCATAGTTTCGTACTTGTCGTTGAGTGGGGTTGAAGTGCCGTGCGCGTTGACATAGTCAATCTCATCGGGCTGGAGGCGGGCTTTTTGGATGGCGATTTTCATAGCGCGCGCCGCGCCCTCGCCCTCAGGGGCGGGCTGCGTGATGTGGTTGGCGTCGGCGGTGGAGCCGTAGCCGACTACCTCTACGATGGGGGTTGCGCCGCGGCTGATGGCGCTTTGCAGGTTTTCCATTACCAGGACGGCGGCGCCCTCGCCTATGACAAAGCCGTCGCGCTCGGCGTCGAAGGGCCTGGACGCCGCCTGCGGGTCGTGGTTGCGGGTTGAGAGGGCTTGGCAGGCGTTAAAGCCGGCTACTCCGATTGGGCATATGGCTGCCTCAGCGCCGCCGGCGAGGACGGCGTCGGCGTCGCCCTCTTGCAAGAGCTCAAGCGCCTGGCCTATGGCGTCTGCGCCGCTGGAGCAGGCGGATACGGTGGCGTAGTTGGGGCCCTTAGCGCCTAGCATAATGGAGACCTGGCCGGACGCCATATCGGGCAGCATCATAGGCACAAGAAAGGGGCTGATGCGCGAGGGGCCGCGTTGGTTTAGGACGCCGACTTGGTTGGACAGGGTGATGATGCCGCCGATGCCGCTGGCTATCATCACCGAAACGCGGTCGTGGTTTTCGGATGATATGGTCAAGCCGGACTGCTCTACGGCCTCTAGGGCGGCTACGGCGGCGAGCTGGACGAACCTGTCCATCCGGCGGGCTTGCTTTCTGCCCACAATCGGCTCAGGGTCGAAGTTCTTGACTTCGGCGGCTATGGTGGTTTGAAAGCCGTCGGGGTCAAACGCGGCTATGCGGGCGACGCCGGATTCGCCGGCGGCTATGCCGTTCCAGGTGGATTGGCGGTCAAGTCCCAGGGGGCTGACTATGCCAATGCCGGTTACTACTACTCGGTTTTTCATAGAGCACTCCAGTGGGCGGGGGATATGGCGCGTGGGCGATATTCCGCCGCTGATTGCTTTGTGAGCGTAAGATAAGCGCAAGCCGCGCGGGGCGTTACATTGCAATATACCAGCCAATTGCCGATTTGAAAATCTAAATGGGTTGCCTAAATGGGTTTCGTAAGCGCGATAGGGCGGGGGATTCGGCGCGATTTCAGTTGATTGACGGGCTGATTTGGCCGGCGGTTGCCTCTCTTACATAGACGTCGGCGAGGACGTCTTGCAGGGCGGATTCGGTTGGGGGGTAGCCGAGTCGCCGATTGGCTTGCGATTTTGCGCCGCCGGCGTAGGCGTGGAATACGCCCTCTTCGTCAACGCCGATGGATACGCTTACGGCGCGGGAGTCGTTCCATTCAAGCGCCCAGCCGCACTCGTAGAAGATGCGGCGCTCGCCGTCGGCGCAGTAGCCGCTGACGCCGCGCGTGGTGTCTAGCGCGCCCGCGCCGTTGAGCAGTTCGGCGTTTAGTTGTTGCAGCAAGGGCAGCGTTAGTTCGTCTAGTTGGTCGGCGTCAGCCCATAGGCGCATTAGGGCATAGACGTCGTCGGGGATCGCGGGATGGGTTTGGGCGGCGCGGCGTATGAAGTCCATAGCGTCAGCGTAGTATGCCGTCATGCGACGGGCGCGGGCTATCCATGCGCCGCCGGACGGCCGGGTTGCGTCGGGGGCGGCGTGGGTTGGCATATTGGCGAGTCCTCCGCGCGTGTGCGTTTGCCATTGGCGATTGGCAAGGGCAGGGGAGCGGTTTCGGATTGACCGCTGTCGCGGCGTGTTTCTATAATATCACATCAGACCTTAGTTAAACCTTGTTAGCCCTTAGTGTTAAGCCTTAGTCAAAGCGCAGGATGAACTATGAATGGCGATATGGCCGCGAATTTGGGGCGGCAATCAACTTTTGCGATAGAGACGCATGGGTGCAAGCTGAATCAGGCGGATTCGCTGGCGCTGGCGCGGCGGTTCGCGGACGCAGGGCTGACGCAGGCGGCTGAGGGGGAGGCGGCGGATGTGTATGTGCTGAACAGCTGCACGGTGACGCATGTGGCGGATCGCAAGGCGCGGCGGGCGGCGCGGGCGGCAAGGCGGCGCAATCCGGCGGCAACGATTGTGGCGACGGGCTGCTATGTACAGCGCGCGCCCGGGGATATGCAGGCGCTGGATGAGGTTGACCTTGTGTTCGGCAACACTGACAAGGCGACGCTTGTGCGGCAGGTCTTGGATTGGCGGGGGGAGCCGGATGTGGCTTGCGCCACGGGCGAGGAGGCGGAGTTCGCGCTGCCCAAATTCGCGCGGACGAGGGCTATGGTGAAGATACAAGAGGGTTGCGACCAGGTTTGCGCGTACTGCATCGTGCCGAAAGTGCGGGGCAGGGAGCGCAGCATTCCCGCGGACGCCATAGTAGCCGAAATTCGGGGGTTGATAGACGCCGGTTTCAAGGAAGTGGTTTTGACGGGGACGCAGCTCGGCTCATACGGGTTTGAGTGGGAGGGCGCGTCGCTGGCGCTGCTGATAGAGCGGATATTGGGCGAGACGGCAATCGCGCGGCTGCGGGTTTCGTCGCTGCAGCCGCAAGAGATTGGGGATGAGCTGCTGCGGCTTTGGGATGACAATCGGCTGTGTCCGCACTTTCATTTGCCGCTGCAGAGCGGGAGCAACGATGTGCTGAGGCGTATGCGGCGGCGGTATGACGCGGGGCGGTATGCCGAGGCGGTGGAGCGCATACGCGGGCGGCTGCCGGGCGCGGCGGTTACGGCTGATGTGATAGTTGGGTTTCCGGGCGAGACGGACGCGGATTTTCAGGCGACGTATGGGCTGTGCGAGCGGATGGGGTTCGCGGATATGCACGCATTCCCGTACTCGGTGCGGCCCGGCACAAGCGCGGCGCATTTTGGGGAGCAGCTTGCGCCGCCGGTCAAGACGGCGCGGATACAGGCGCTGCTGGGGCTTGCGGCGGAGCAGGCGGCGGCGTTTAGGCGGGGGCATATTGGGGCGAGGCTGCCCGTGCTTTGGGAAGGGCGGGGTAGCGATGGCGTGGGCTGGGCGGGGCTTACGGATAACTATATCCGCGTGATGGCGCGGAGTGAGATGCCGCTGGTGAATTGCATCACGCCGGCTACGCTGGTGGGGTTGCGGGATGATGGCGTTGTGGAGGCGGAGGCGGATGTGTCTGGAATAGAGTAAGGCGCGGGCGGGGAAAATGGTAGGGCGCGCAATTAAGCGCGCCCAGTTGTTTCAGGATGGCGTTGGTTGATGGCGGGCTTGCCGCTTGATTGGCTTACACCTCTACGGGCAGCAGTTGCATTGCGCCGTTCTTTTGCTTGATGTAGCCGGCGTTCTGCTCGTGGGCTTGGCTGAAGACTACAAGCCAGCCGCCCTCTATGGCCATATCTATGAATTCGCGTTTCATATCCAGGGTTTCGTTGGGGAATTCGTGCGTCGCGGGGATGTAGGGCAGGGGCAGATGGTAGGGGGTGGGTATGAGGTCGCTGGCGTATGCTACCTTTTCGCTGCCGCGCTCCACTAGCACGATTTGGTGTCCCTTGGATGGGCCGTTGGTGACCTTGAGGGTCATGCCGGGGATGACTTCTTCGTCGTCGTCAAGGAACCGGATCATATCGCGCTCGGCGAGGGGCAGGAAGTCGTCGTCGTAGAATACGTCGCTGTAGCGCTCGTTGGGGTTGTTGGCTTCGTCCCAGCTGCTTCTTTGTACAAGGTATTGCGCCTTGGGGTAGGTGGGGACGGGGGCGCCGGAGCGGTCTTGCTTTGTGCAGCCGCCTGCGTGGTAGAAGTGCAGGCTGGGGAGTATGACGAGGTCGATGTCGCGGGCGGTGATGCCCTTGCTTTTGAGGCCGCGCGGCAGCTTGTTGCCGTTCAGCCGGATGGTCTCTTTCATCTTGTGATGGCGCTTTGAGCCGACGCCGGCGCTGACCAGGATGTTTTTCTCGGCGGTCTGCACTAGCATTGAGTTTAGGCCCAGGCGGATGCGGTTTCTCCTGTCGGGCTTGACCTGCGTCTCCCATTCGGTTCGCTGGATTTGCCCGAAAAGGCGACCGCCGTCCATCAAGAATGTGCCGTCGCAGACAATATCTATGATAGTAGTTCCTAGATTCACTCTGTTCACCTCACTTCATCATCAACTTCATAAATCAGCGACGTTTCAGTCGGTCTGATATGCCCTGATACGCCTCTGTGAAATGAGGTTATGTCAGTTGCGGCGGTCAAGTCAATCACTAATTAGTGAATTTTTTATGGGAAATTTCACAGAAAAGTATAAGCCACTTTGTATTTAATGAATTGTTATTCGTATAACACAGATACACTCATACGAAAATCGCAACCGCGCTAGGTAGCCGATTTGCGATAACTGCCAGGGCTAAGGCAGAGGGATAGCGAATGAAAGTAAGTGAACATGCAAGCGTGGGCTAGGGCGGCGCGGTGCCTTAGAATGTTTGGGCGGCGATAATGGGCGCGGGCGGGCGGATGGGTGAGGGTATGCCATCCGCCCGATACATATGCCGCGATATGGGTCGTGGCGGCGGGTTGCGCTTAGCGCTTGAGTTCGTCCGCGGCGGCGGCGAATGCGTCTATGGTTTGCTGGACGTCTTCGGCGGTGTGCGCTACTGAGACGTAGAACTTGCTGTCGCCCTTGAGGATGCCGTTGGAGAGCATATGCTCATTGAACTTCGCCATAAGCTGCTTGTCGGCGGATAGGGTAGAGCGGTAGTCGGAGATTTCGTCGCGGGTGAAGTAGACGTCGAAGAGGGGCGGTTCGCCGGTTACGTTGGCGGGGAGTTCGGCCTCGTCTAGGATGCGCTGCAGTTCGTCTTTGAGGCGCTTGCCGGTTGCGAATAGGCGCTCGTATGCGCCTTCGCGCCTGAGTATCTCAAGCGTCTTGAGGCCGGCGGCGGCGGCTACGGGGTTGCCGCTGAGGGTGCCGATTTGGGGGAGGAATCCGCCCGGCTCGGCGGACGCGCCGTCGAACTGCGCCATAAACTCTTCTTTGCCGGCGACGGCGGATAGTGGGAAGCCGCCGGCGATTACTTTGCCGAGCGAGCATAGGTCGGGGGTTACGCCGTAGTATTCCTGCGCGCCGCCGTAGGCGAATCGGAAGCCGGTTACCACTTCGTCAAAGATGAGCGGGACGCCGTATTGGGCGGTGACATCGCGCAAGCCCGCCAAGAAACCCGGCTTGGGCGGGAGCAGGCGCTGGAAAGGCTCAACGATGACCGCGCCCAACTCGTCGTGGCGCGCCTCTATGAGGGCGGTGGCGGCGTCAAGGTCGTTGAACGGGGCGATTAGCACTTCGTCTTGGACGGATTGGGGTATGCCGGGCGAGTCGGGAGTAGGGCGGGGGAAGTCTTGCGGGTTTGCGGGGGACATGCTCATAAGGGCGTAGTCGTGCATGCCGTGGTAGCCGCCCTCGAACTTGAGGATCTTGTCGCGGCGGCGATAGGCGCGGGCGGCTCTCAGGGCGTAGAGGGTAGCCTCAGTGCCGCTGCTGCTGAAGCGAACCATATCGCCGCAGGGGACGGCGCGAACAAGCTCTTCGGCGAGCAGGATGGCCTGGTCGTTGTTGGCGAAGAATGTTGTGCCTTTTTGGATTTGCTCTTGAACCGCCTCAAGGACTTCGGGATGGGCGTGGCCAATGAGCATTGGGCCTGAGCCTAGCAGGTAGTCGATGTATTCGTTGCCGCTGACGTCGCGGACGCGGCTGCCCTTGCCCTCGCTGATGACGATGTCCCGGCTGATGTTGCCGAGGCTGCCGCCGGGCAAAAACTTGCGGGCTTTGTTGATGAGTTCGCTCTCCGCCGCCGAAATGCTGCGCTCTGCCACTGGGTATTCTCCTTTGCGGTTATCCGTATGTTTCTAAGTATGTTCCTGGTATAATTCTGGGCTATTTTTATGGATACGCCGAACTTTTCGCGCGTGGGCGCGTGATCTTAGTCCTATGCGGGCGCGCGGCATATCGCATCCACGCTGCCGATTATATCAAAACGGGGCGGGATAGCGTAACAAACTCGCGTTGGCATATAATAGCGGGGGATTTCGGCTGCGCGGCGCAATGGGTTGCGCGGGCATTTTCCAAACACAAGACTTGCAAACTTTCGGACACACAGACTTAGGCGCATACAGACTTCAGACCTTATACATTAGGAGGGCAGCGTGAATATCGGAGTGGTTGCGGGCAATATCGCGGAGCATAGCGCGGATGCGGTTGTGGTGAACCTGTTTGAGGGCGTGACGACGCCGGTCGGGGCGACTGGGGCGGTGGACGCCGCGTTGGACGGCGCAATATCGGCGCTGATAAGCGAGGGGGAAATCACGGGCAAGCGCGGGGAAATCACGCTTATACACACGCTAGGCAAGATAGCGCCTAAGCGGGTATTGGTTGCCGGGCTGGGCAAGCGGGATGATTTCACGCTGGACGGCGTGCGCGGCGTCGCCGCCGAAACGGCGCGGCGGATGCGCTCGGCGGGCGTGAAGACGGCGGCTACTATCGCGCATGGGGCGGGCATCGGCGGGATGGAGTCATGGGACGCGGCGCAGGCGGTCACCGAGGGCGCCGTGATGGGGCTGTATCGGTTTGACAAGCATAAGTCCAATAGCGGCGGCAACAGCAACCTGGACGAACTGATTATAGTGGAGTTCGACGAGTCCAAAATCAATATGATGCGGCGGGGCATTGAGTCGGGCGTTGCCATCGGCAACGCGGTGAACTTCTGCCGCGATATGGCAAACGAACCCGCCAACCATATGACGCCCTCGGATATGGCGGAGCGCGCGCTGGAGGTCGCCACCGAACATCACCTAGAGCTGGAGGTTTTGGAGCGGCCGCGAATGGAAGAGCTGGGGATGGGGGCGCTGCTGGGCGTGGCGCAGGGTAGCGATGAGCCGCCCAAGTTCATCATAATGCGCTACGAGGGCGATCCGCGCAATCCGCACAACAATATCGGGCTGCTGGGCAAGGGCATCACCTTTGACAGCGGCGGGCTGGACATCAAGTCGGCGGCGGGGATGCTGACGATGAAGGGGGATATGTCGGGCGGCGCGGCGGTAATCGCGGCGATGCAGGCGATAGGGCATCTTTCGCCGGGCGTCAATGTGACCGCGATAGTGCCGGCGACCGAGAATATGCCGGGCGGCAAGGCGCAGCGGCCGGGGGATGTGGTGCGGGCGATGAACGGCAAGACGATAGAGATAGACAACACCGACGCCGAGGGCAGGCTGGTTTTGGCGGACGCCATGGCATACGCGCGATCCATTGGGCTGACGCGGCTGGTTGATGTGGCGACGCTGACAGGGGCGGTGAGCGTGGCGCTTGGGGACAAGTGCATGGGCGCGTTTGGGAACGACGACTACTTCACGCAAGTGGTGGTGGACGCCGCGAACAGCGTGGGGGAGCGGGCGTGGCCTATGCCGACGTACGACGAGTACAAGGCGCAGTACAAGAGCGACATAGCGGACATCAAGAACACGGGCGGGCGCGGCGCGGGCGCAACCATCGGGGCGCTGATAATCGGGGAGTTCAACGACGGCGACGTGCCTTGGGTTCACCTGGACATAGCGGGCGTGGCGCGGGCGCGCGGCGCGGACGGCTACAACGTCAAGGGCGCTACCGGCGCTCCGGTGAGGACGCTGGTCAGGCTGGTTCAGAGCTTGGTTCGTTAACCGCTAAGTTAGGTTCAGGTAACGCCTGGCGCGGGAGTGGATAAGACCTAGTTCGCGCGGATGGCGGCGATATATTCTGCCGCGAAATAGGTTTTATCCCCGCGTTTTTTATTGTTTAGGATGGGTTGGTGTGATACCATTCGGCTACCACGCAAGAGGGGGTTACGGATTTGGCAGCAACCGAAAGCCGATGGACTTTCATAACCAATCACGGCCTAGTTCTGAGCTACATCTTTCATAATCCCCGCAGCACGGCGCGCGAGATCGCCAACCATATCGGGGTGACGGAGCGCACGACGCACAAGATTATCTCGGACTTGGAGTTGGCGGGCTACATAGAGCGGCGCAAGTCGGGGCGGCGCAACCTGTACACCGTCGATCCGTCTCTGCCGCTGCGCCATCATACTAAGCAGGATGTTGTGGTGAAAGAGTTGCTGGATGCGCTCACCACCAAGACGGCGATTGAATCCATTGACGAATTCGCGGCGGATTCTCGCGCGGAGCGGTCAGCCTGACGGTCGGCCTGACGCATGGGGCGGGCGCTTGCTATCCGATTGCGCGGCATTGCCGTTGCAAAGGTTGACCGGCGCGGCGTATGACTGCTAAAATATGCGTGTGCGCGGTGAGTGTGGCCAAGCGGTTAAGGCGCCAGGTTGTGGCCCTGGAGATCGAGGGTTCAAATCCCTTCACTCACCCCACATCACAGCGGCGATTCGCGCCCGTCTTTTCTCTTTGTATTCCCCGCATTTCCCGTATTCCCAACTATTCCTAATGCTTGTGTGAATGTGCCTGCGCGAGCGGGCTTGCGTGAACGGAGTGTGTCTGTATGTCGCAATTCAGGGGCGTGGAGACGCTGCGCCGCGGGGACGCCGAGGGCAACCGAATGGTTGTGAAACTGGAGACGGCGCAGGGCAAGACAATCCACGCCATCGGAGTGCCGCAGGACACGCAGTCGCGCACGGGGCCTACATGGGCGTATCTGTTTGACAACGAGGGGCTGACGCTGATAGACGCAGGCGCCACCGGCTCATACAGGCTGCTGGCGGACGGGATAGAGGCGGCGGGCTACCGGGCGCGGGACATAGAGCGCGTGGTGATTACGCACGGGCATCAGGATCACGACGGCGCGGCGGGCAGGTTGGCGCAGCAGGCGGACGCCGAATTATGGGCGCATCACATCTACCGGCATCTGCTGCAATTCAACCCTTGGGACATACAGCGCAACCCGACTTCGCCGTTGCAGAATGAGCTGCGGCGGGTGGTGGCGGCTGACGCGGGCAACGACAGCGGCGAGGCGGCGCAGCGGTCGGCGAGCTACCGGCGGCGGCACAAGGAGTATGTGGAAACGCGGCGCGGCTTTCGGGTAAGCCGCGACTTGGACGCGAATGAGCGGCAGGGCGACCTGACATTTCTGCATGCGCCGGGCCATTCGCCGGACGAGCTCTGCATCACGATGGACGGGCTGGTGTTCACGGGCGACCATGTGCTGCCCGAAATCACGCCGCATCCCACCACGAAGACGCGGTTCAGCGCGGCGGTGCGCGGCAGCTTGCCGACACATCTGCGTTGCGCGGAAGACGCCTACTACGGCTTGGAGGCGTATCTGCGCTCGCTCAAGCTCATATCGGATTTGGGCGAGGACATCGCGGTTCTGCCCGCGCACAGGCTATTCAGCAAAAACCGCTTTAACTTGGAAACGACCAAGCGGGCGGGCGAGATCCTGGAGCATCACGCCTTGCGTTTGGGCAGGATACTGCATCGGGTCGGCAAAGAGCCGCGCTCGCTGGAGGACATCACGCGGGGCGTATTCGCGCGGCGCAAGCTGATTGGGGGCAACCTGTATATGGCGCTGTCGGAGATAGTGGCGCATATCGAGTTGCTGGAGGATGCGGAGGATCTTGAGATCGCGGAGGATGCGCGGCTGCGGTGGACGGGGAGCGAGAATTATCGGGGGTTGATTGGGGAGCTGGGGTGACGGGTGGCGTTTTTTTAGATGGTTTTGAGGGTTTGGCAAGTTGTTCTCTAACTGATGAAGCGGGTGATTGCGGCAAAGCAGTCCAACCATTTGTAGCGGTGGATATATTAGACTACATGAATAGGAACGCTACTCTAATCTGACGCCGCGCGACCGCGCTTGTGCTTTTGTGCTATAATGCAGGGGCGCGGCGATTAGGCAAGGGCGCATGTGGAGCGGGCCTGTAGCTCAATGGATAGAGCATCGGTCTTCGGAACCGACGGTTGGGGGTTCGAATCCCTTCAGGCTCGCCAAGCGCTTGGTGGGTGGGGTTGCTCGGATTTTCGGTTGCGTTGTGTTCCCCTGTATTCCTGTGCGGCGCGTTGCGCTTAGCGCATAGCCGTTGATACGCACGGCTTGCTATAATTGCCCGCGTGATGACGCAAATGCTATCCCAACTATCTCCGCGGCGACGCCTTGCCGCGTTGCGCCGGATGCCGTTCTGGGCGCAGGCGGCTGTGGCGTGCGCGCTGTTCGCTGTCATAGGCGTCGCCGCGCTGGACGACTACGGGGTAGCCAGGGATGAGTCTTGGCAACGCCGGACCGCCTCCGCCGTCGCCGACTACGCCCTGGGTTTGTCCGGAGAGCCGCCCTCCGGGCATGATCGCTATTACGGCGTCGCCTTTGAGATGCCGTTGCTGCTGGCTGAGCGCGTTCTTGGGCTGCAAGACAGCCGCTATATCTACCTGATGCGCCATTTGCTCTCGCATCTGTTATTCATCGCGGGAGGCTTTGCGTGCGGGATGCTCGCCTATCGGATGGTCGGCAGTCGTTGGATAGCGCTGCTGGCTATGCTGATGTTCCTGCTGCATCCGCGCTTGTACGCCCACTCGTTCTTTAACAGCAAGGATGTCCCTTTCGCGGCGCTGCTGCTTGTCGCGCTATATCTTGCCCACCGCGCCTTTCGCAAGGACACTATCGGCGCGTTCCTGCTGTGCGGCATTGGCGTAGGCTTGGCGATAAACCTGCGCGTGTTCGGGCTGATGCTGCTGCCGATGATACTGGCTATGCGCGGGCTAGACTTGTGGCAGGTGGGCAAGGCGGAGCGCAGGCGCATACTGGCGTCCGCCGGGATGTTCGCGGGGGCGGCGATTTCGGTCGTGTACATCATCCACCCGTACTACTGGGAGAACCCGTTGCGGTTGATTGAGGGTGTCCGTGTGCTGTCCCAGCATCCCTCTATTACGCGGAATCTGTTTATGGGCGAGATTCACCTGTCTGACGCAGCGCCGTGGAACTATATTCCGGTGTGGTTTGCCATCACGGCGCCGCCGGTGGCGCTTGCGCTGGGCGCTGTCGGATGCGCCGCGGTGTGTTGGCAAGCAATATCGCGTCCTCTTGAGGCGCTGCGCGACCGCGCAACGCGCTTTCGCATCCTGGCGCTAGGCTGCATAGCGTTGCCTGTGGCAGCCGCTATCGCAATGCAATCCAACATCCACCAGGATTGGCGGCAAATGTATTTCCTTTGGGGGCCGTTCTGCTTGCTGGCGGCGTTTGGGCTGCATAGGCTTGCGAATAGCGGCGCCGGTGGAGTTTGGAAAGTTGGCGCGCGACTGCCAGAATGGGTTCGCGGCGGCGGAATAAGGCGGGCGTTGGCGTATGGCGTGGCGAGCGTTGGGTTGATAACTACCGCAACCGCTATGGCGGCGCTGCATCCTCATCAGCAGGTGTATTTCAACGCGCTGACAGACGCTAATACGCCGGGCGCGATTGGCGAGCGGTATGATATGGACTATTGGCATGTGGCGCATCTGCAGGCTCTGGAGTATCTGCTCGCGCGCTATCCGGATGACACGTTGCGCGTCTGGCCGCCGGAAAATGAAAGCCTGCTAATCCTGCCCCAAAACGATCGGGAACGCGTCTTGGTTTCGGGAAACAGAAATTTAGCGGACTATTATGTCCACTCAGTCTATAGGCGCCAAAACGCGCCTGAGGAGCCGGCGTTTCACAGCATTGAGGCATACGGCAGCGTCATCGCGTTCATACTCGCGCCTAACTCCGAGGCTTACCGCGACTACTACCGCGCCGAATACGATGATGTTGAGGCACACGGGAGTCTGCTTGCGCGATCGGACTTTGACATCTATATCCATAATGGCAAGCTGCGCTACCTCAATGCGGATTGCCCGCCGCGGAAGTCAAACCCCAATTTCAAGATATTCCTGCACTTTTTCCCCGTCAACAGCGCCGACTTGCCCGCGCATCGCCGCGAGTTTGGTTTTGATAACCTCTTCTTTAACGAAGCCACCTTCTTTGACGGCAAGTGCATAGCCATGCGTCCCTTGCCTGACTACCCAATCGCCCGCATAAGGACGGGGCAGGATGCGGCGGTGGGTGGCGGCGATGGGTGGCGCGTGGATATTGACATGGGCGCTTATGCGGCGGCGCAGGCGCTGTATGAAAGCATCGCCGTGGGCGATTACGGGCAGCCGGTTGCGCGGTCGGATTTCGATGTGTATCTGCGCGGCGGCGGCTTGGCGTATCTCAAAGAGCATTGCACGGCGGGCGACGCGGATGCGCGGTTCTTCTTGCATATCTTTCCTGCCGATCCCGCGGATCTGTCGGCAGATGGCGGCGAGGCCGGCTTTGTCAATTTGGACTTCCAGTTCGCCGACTACGGCGCATACGCGGGCGATAAGTGCGTGGCTGAGCGCGAGCTGCCCGATTACGCGATAGAGCGCATTCGGACGGGGCAGTTCGTGAGCGGCGAGGGGCAGTTGTGGGGCGCGGAGTTCGCGACGGGGCGGTAGCGTTTGCCTGACGCGCCCGCGCTTGCCTTGCTATAATTGCCGCCGTGATGACGCCAACGCTATCCCGACTATCTCCGCCGCGCCGTCTAGCCGCGTTGCGCCGCGTCCCGTTTTGGGCGCAGGCGCTTGTGGTGTGCGCGCTGTTCGCAATAGCGGGCGTCGGCGTCGTGGACGATTATGGGGTAGCCGAGGATGAGATTGCCCAGCGCCGAATCGCCAGCGCCAATGCCGACTACATCGCCACTGGCAGCGCAGACGGGCTGTACAACAGAGATTATCGCTATTTCGGGGTGGCGTTTGAGATGCCGCTGCTGCTGGCGGAGCGCGCGCTCCCATTGCAGGATCCCCGCTACATATACCTGACGCGCCACCTGCTTACGCATCTGTTATTTATCGCGGGCGGCTTTGTGTGCGGGGCGCTTGTCTATCGCATGCTGGGCATCCGATGGGTGGCGCTGTTGGCTATGATGATGTTTCTGCTGCATCCGCGCCTGTACGCGCACTCGTTCTTTAACAGCAAGGATGTGCCTTTCGCGGCGATGCTGGTCATCGCGCTGTATCTGACGCATCGCGCCTTTCGCAAAGACACAATTGGCGCGTTTGTGCTGTGCGGGATAGTCGTGGGCTTGGCGATAGACTTGCGCCCTTTCGCGCTGATGCTGTTGCCGATGATATTGGCTATGCGGGCGCCGGATTTGTGGCAGGCGGGCGGAGGGGAGCGCAAGCGCGTATTGCTCAGTTGCGCGGCGTTCTTGGCGGCGGCTTTGGCTACGGCGTACATCGTTCACCCGTATTACTGGGAAAACCCGCTGCGGATCATTGAGAGCGTCCGCGAAGTTTCGCAGCATCGGCATCCCACCAATGCGGTGGATCTGTTTATGGGCGAGACTTATTTCGCCGGCGCTGTGCCTTGGAACTACATCCCCGTGTGGTTTGCGATAACCGCGCCGCCGCTGACGCTGGCGCTGGGGGCTGTCGGATGCGCGGCGGTGTGTTGGCAAGGCATATCGCGCCCTCTTGCCGCGCTGCGCGACCGTGAGATTCGCTTTCGCATATTGTTGCTGGGTTGCTTTGTGATGCCCGTCGTGGTGGTTGTGGCACTGCAGTCCAATACCTACAACGGCTGGCGGCATATGTACTTTTTGTGGACGCCGTTCTGTTTGCTGGCGGCGGTAGGGCTGCATACGATTGCGAATAGCAATGTAGGGGAGTGGGCAAGCGGGGGAGTTGCGGCGCGGCTGCCAGGATGGGTTCGCGGCGGCGGGCGGCGGCGGGCGCTGGTGTATGGCGTCATGGGCGTTGGTTTGGCTACCACGCTGACCGCTATGGCGGCGCTGCATCCCTATGGGTATGTGTATTTCAACGCGCTAGTAGATACCGATACGCCGGGCGCGCTTGGCGAGCGGTATGATATGGACTACTGGCTGATGGCGCATCGGCAGTCGCTTGAGCATCTGCTCGCGCGCTACCCGGATGAGGTCTTGCGGGTCTATCCGGGTAGCCGCAGCATACGAATTCTGCCTCAAAATGATAGAGAGCGCATAGCGCTGACGCCCCCGCACGAGGCGGATTTTTATATCAACAGGTCAATCAATCGCGGGAACCAGCCGGATGAACCGGCGTTTCACAGCGTCCGGGCATACGGCAGCGCCATCGCGTTCATCATAGACACTAGATCTGACGCTTACCTCGACTACTATCGCGCCGAATACGGCGATGTGGAGGCAAACGGGACGTTGCTCGCGCGCGCGGATTTTGACATCTATATTCATAATGGCGCGTTGCACTATCTCAAAGAAAACTGCGAGCCGCTGTTGGCGACAAACTTCAATGATAATTTCAAGGCGTTCCTGCACATATTCCCGGCCGACATCGCCGATCTGCCTGCGGACTGGCGCGAGCGCGGCTTTGAGAACAGGGACTTCTGGATTACCGAGCCCATCGCCTTCTTCGACGGCAAGTGCATCCACAAGCAACCGCCTTTGCCCGATTATCCCATAGCGCGCATACGGACGGGGCAGAACGCGGCGGTTAGCGGCGGCTATGATTGGCGCGTGGACATTGACATGGCAGCTCATGCGGCGGCGCAGGCGTTGTATGAGAGTATAGTCGCCGGGAATTACGGGCGGCCGGTGGCGCAGTCGGGCTTTGATGTGTATATGCGCGGCGGCGGCGGCTTGGCGTATCTCAAAGAAAACTGCGCGGCGGGCGATATGGACGCGCGGTTCTTTCTGCATATAATCCCCGATAAACCCGACGACTTGCCCGCAGATGGGCGCGAGCATGGCTTTGAAAACCTGGACTTCCTATTTGCCGATCACGGTGCGCGGGCGGGCGATAATTGCGTGGTTACGCGCGAATTGCCGGGTTATGCGATAGAGCGCATCCGCACGGGGCAGTTCGTTAGCGGTGATAGACGGGTGTGGGAAGTCGAATTTCCCGCGGCACGATAGCCGCCTGCCTAACGCCTGACACCCAAGCGCCCACCTTGCTATAATTGCCGCCGTGATGCCAACGCTGCCACAATTCGCGCTATCCCGCTTAGCCCCATTGCGCCGCGTCCCGTTTTGGGCGCAGGCGCTTGCCGTTTGCGCGCTGTTCGCAATCGCAGGCGTTGCCGTGCTGGACGACTACGGGATGCCCGGGGATGAGGTCACCCAACGCAGAATTGCCGTCGCCAACGCCGCCTATATCGCCACCGGCGCCACTGACGACCTGTATCACAGGGATCACCGATACTACGGCGTCGCCTTTGAGATGCCATTGCTGCTGGCTGAGCGCGCGCTCGGACTGCAAGACAGCCGCCACATCTACCTGACGCGCCACCTGATAATGCACCTGTTCTTCATAGCGGGCGGCTTTGCGTGCGCGATGCTCGCCTATCGAACGATCGGCAGCCGTTGGGTAGCCCTGCTTGCTATGCTGATGTTCCTGCTTCATCCTCGCCTCTACGCCCACTCGTTCTTTAATAGCAAGGACATCCCTTTCGTAGCGATGTTGCTAATCGCCCTCTACTTGGCGCATCGCGCCTTTCGCAAAGACACTGGCGGCGTGTTCCTGATGTGCGGCATAGGCGTAGGCTTGGCGATAAATCTGCGACCTTTCGCGCTAATGCTGTTGCCGATGATACTCGCTATGCGCGCGCTAGACCTATGGCAAGCGGGCAGGGAAGAGCGCAAGCGCATCCTGCTGACTAGCGTGGCGTTCTTGGCGGCGGCGCTTGCCACGGTGTACATCACTCACCCGTACTATTGGGAGACCCCGTTGCGGTTCATTGATGTCATCCGCTATCTGTCTCAGCATACCACTGTTATACCGAACCTGTTTATGGGTGAGATTCACAGAGCTGACGCCCTGCCGTGGAACTATATCCCTGTTTGGTTTGCCATAACCGCGCCGCCGGTGGCGCTGGCGCTGGGCGCTATCGGCGGCGCGGCAGTCTGCTGGCAGGGCGTATCGCGCCCTCTTGCCGCGCCGCGCAACCGCGAGATCCGCTTTCGCATCCTGATGCTGGGCTGCATACTATCGCCTGTGGCGGTTGCCATTATCCTGCAATCCACCACATACCACGGCTGGCGGCATATGTACTTCCTATGGGGGCCGTTCTGCCTGCTTGCTGCGGTTGGGCTGCACAGAATTACGAACATTCGTATGGGGGGGGGTATTTGGAAAATTGGATCGCGGCTGCCACATTGGGTTCGCGGCGGCGGCTTGCATATGGGACAGCGAGCGCTGGCATATGGCGTCGTTGGCGCAGGGTTGATAACCACTCTGACCGCTATGGCGGCGTTGCATCCCCACCAGCAAGTATATTTCAACGCGCTTGTGGATACGAAGACGCCCGGCGCGCTTGGCGAGCGGTACGACCTGGACTACTGGCGTGTGGCGTATCTGCAATCGATAGAATACCTGCTCTCGCATTACCCCTATGACACGCTGCGCGTCTGGCCGGAAAAGAAAAGCCTGCTGCTCTTGCCCCAAAACGATAGGGAGCGCATCGTGATTTCAAGGGGCCTGCACGCTGCGGACTATTTTCTCTACCCAATGTACGGGCTCCCCGGGTACCGAAACTTGCCTGATGCGCCGGCGATTCACAGCGTCCGGGCATACGGCAGCGTTGTAACGTCCATCCTAGATACCGACTCCGACGCTTACCTCGACTACTATCGCGCCGAATACGGCGATGTTGAGGCAAACGGAACGTTGCTCACGCGCGCTGGTTTTGACATCTATATCCACGACGGCGCGCTGCATTACCTCAAAGAAAACTGCGAGCCGCTGCTGGCAAGCCTCAAAGCCAGTAGAAGGGTGTTCCTGCACATATTTCCGGCCGACCCTGCTGACTTGCCGTCGGACAGGCGCGAGCATGGCTTCGAGAACCAGGACATCTGGATTATTGCCGAGCCTATCGCCTTCTTCGACGGCAAGTGCATTCACAGGCAACCGCCCTTGCCCGATTATCCAATCGCTCGCATAAGGACGGGGCAACTTGCGAAAGGCGAGGCGCTATGGAGCGTGGACATTGACTTGGCTGCCCATGCCGCGGCGCGAGCGTTGTATGAGAACATCGTCGCCGGCGACTATGGGCAGCCGTTGGCGCGATCGGATTTTGATGTGTATATGCGCGGCGAGGGCTTGGCGTATCTCAAAGAACCCTGTGCGGACGGCGAGGCCGACGCGCGATTCTTCCTGCACATCATCCCCGCTGATCCAGCCGACCTGCCGGCGGTCTGGCGCGAGTATGGCTTTGAAAACATGGACTTCCTGTTTGCCGATCACGGCGCGCGGGCGGGCGACAAGTGCGTGGCTGAGCGCGAGTTGCCGGATTATCCCATCGCCCGCATCAAGACGGGGCATAATGCAACGACGCCCGGCGGCGATGGGTGGAGCGTTGATGTGAACTTGGCTGCCCGCGCCGCCGCGCAAGCCGCTTACGATAGCATAGCCGCCGGCGACTACGGCCAGCCTATAGCTCAATCGGACTTCGATGTGTATCTACGCGACAACTTCCTGGCGTATTCCAAAGAAAACTGCGAGGCGGGCGACGTGGATGCGAAGTTCTTTCTGCACATAGTCCCCGCCGATCCCGACGACTTGTCTGCAGCCTGGCGCGATCTCGGCTTTTTCAATCTTGACTTCCAATTCGCCGACTACGGCGCGCTCATAGATGGCAAATGTGTGGTTGAGCGCGAGCTGCCGGATTACGCGATAGAGCGCATTCGCACGGGGCAGTTCGTTAGCGGCGAGGGTAGGGTCTGGATCGCCGAATTCTCCGCCGCGCAATAAAACCCATTGCCCGACCAAACGCCTGCTTTGCTATAATTGCCGCCGTGATGCCAACGCTATCCCGACTCTTCCCGTTTAGCCGCTTAGCCCTATTGCGCCGCCTCCCATTCCGGGCGCAGGCGCTTGCCCTATGCGCGCTGTTCGCAGTCGCAGGCGTCGCCGTATTGGACGACTACGGCGTAACCTGGGATGAAATTATCCAACGCCAAACCGCCATCACCGTCGCCGACTATGCCTTGGGCGTATCCGAAGAGCCGCCGCGCGGAGACGACCGCTACTACGGCGTCGCCTTTGAGATGCCCTTGCTGCTCACTGAACGCGCGCTCGGACTGCGAGACAGCCGCCATATCTATCTGACGCGCCACTTGATAATTCACCTGTTATTTATAGCGGGCGGCTTTGCGTGCGCGATGCTTGCCTATCGGATGATTGGCAGTCGTTGGATAGCGTTGCTGGCTATGCTGATGTTCCTGATGCATCCGCGCTTGTACGCCCACTCGTTCTTTAATGTAAAGGACGTTCCTTTCGCGGCGCTGCTGCTAATCGCGCTCTACCTCGCGCATCGCGCCTTACGCAAGGACACCATTGGCGCGTTTCTGCTGTGCGGCATAGGCGTAGGCTTGGCGATAAATGCGCGCGTGTTTGGGCTGATACTGTTGCCGATGATCCTGGCTATGCGCGGGCTAGATCTGTGGCAGGTGGGCAGGGGAGAGCGCAAGCGCGTCCTAGCGTCTATCGGTGTATTCGCGGCGGGGGCGTTGGCGACGCCGTACATTATTCACCCGTACTACTGGGAAGCCCCGTTGCGGTTCATTGAGGGCGTCCGCGTTCTGTCTCAGCATCCCACCATCGTAGATAACCTGTTTATGGGCGAGATTTACCCGTCTTACGCGGCGCCGTGGAACTACATACCTGTGTGGTTTGGAATCACCGCGCCGCCGGTGGCGCTGGCGCAGGGCGCTATTGGATGCGCGGCGGTGTGTTGGCAGGCAATCACGCGCCCTTATGCCGCGCTGCGCGACCGTGAGATCCGATTTCGCGTTATCTTGTTGGGTTGCGTGGCATTGCCTGTGGCGGTTGTCATTATCCTGCAATCCAACATCTACGATGGCTGGCGGCACATGTACTTCTTGTGGGGGCCGTTCTGTTTGCTTGCGGCGGTTGGGTTGCATTATGTTGCGAATATCAGTAGGTGGGGATGTGTTTGGAAGGTTGGCGCGTGGTTGCCGCGGCGGTCGCTTGCGTATGGCGTCGTGGGCGCTGGGCTGATAACCACGCTGACCGCCATGGCGGCGCTGCATCCCTATGAGCATGTCTATTTCAACGCGCTTGTGGATACCAAGACGCCGGGCGCACTTGCCAATCGGTATGATATGGACTACTGGCTGTTGGCGCATCGGCAATTGATGGAGCATCTACTCGCGCATCACCCCGATGACACGCTGCGCGTCTGGCCAAGACAGAAGAACCCGCAAATCCTGCCCCAAAGCGATAGGGAGCGCATCCTGTTTTCAAAGAGCATATACTCGGCGGACTATTTTCTCCACCCAAGCTTCAGGGGGCGAAATTTTCCTGAGGATCCGGCGATTCATAGCATCCATGCATACGGCAGCGGCATAGCGTTCATTCTAGATACCCGATCCGACGCCTACCGCGACTACTACCGCGCCGAATACGGCGATATTGAGGCAAACGGAACTTTGCTCGCGCGCTCCGATTTTGACATCTATATCCATAACGGCGCGCTGCACTACCTCAAAGAAAACTGCGAGTCGCTGCTGGCCAATGCCAAGCACACTACCAGAGTGTTTTTGCACATATTCCCGGCCGACCCTGCTGACTTGCCGGCGGACAGGCGCGAGCATGGCTTCGAGAATCGGGACATCTGGATTGTTGCCGAGCCTATCGCCTTCTTCGACGGCAAGTGCATTCACAGGCAACCGCCATTGCCCGATTACCCAATCGCTCGGATAAGGACGGGGCAGAGCGCGGCGGCGAGCGGCGGCTATGATTGGCGCGTGGATATTGATATGGGTGCTCATGCGGCGGCGCAGGCGTTGTATGAGAGCATCGTCGCAGGGGATTACGGGCTGCCCGTCGCTCAGTCGGACTTCGATATTTATCTGCGCGGCAACGGCTTGGCGTATCTCAAAGAACATTGCGCTCAAGGCGATATTGACGCGCGGTTCTTTCTGCACATAATCCCCGCCGATTCCGCCGACTTGCCATCAGATTGGCGTGAGCGCGGCTTTGTGAACCTGGATTTCCGGTTCGCCGACTACGGCGCATACGCGGGCGATAAGTGCGTGGCTGAGCGCGAGCTGCCCGATTACGCGATAGAGCGCATTCGCACGGGGCAGTTCGTTAGCGGCGAGGGTAGGGTATGGATCGCCGAATTCTCCGCCGCGCAATAAAACCCCATTGCCCGACCAAACGCTTGCTTTGCTATAATTGCCGCCGTGATGCCAACGCTATCCCGACTCTTCCCGTTTAGCCGCCTAGCCCTGTTGCGCCGCCTGCCATTCTGGGCGCAGGCGCTTGCCCTCTGCGCGATGTTCGCAATCGTGGGCGTCGCCGCGCTGGATGACTACGGGATGCCCTGGGATGAGGTAACCCACCGCGCAATGGCAAGCGCCAACGCCAACTACATCGCCACAGGGTCCACAGACCTCCTGTATCACAGCGATTATCGCTACTACGGCGTTGCCTTTGATATGTCCCTGCTGATGATGGAGCGCGCGCTCGGACTGCACGACAGCCGCGACATCTACCTGACACGCCACCTGATAATGCACTTGTTCTTTATCGCGGGCGGCTTTGCGTGCGCGATCCTCGCCTATCGGACGCTTGGCAGCCGTTGGATAGCGCTGTTCGCTATGCTGATGTTCTTGCTGCATCCGCGTCTGTACGCCCACTCGTTCTTCAATGTGAAGGACGTCCCTTTCGCGGCGATGCTGCTAATCGCGCTGTATCTCACTCACCGCGCCTTTCGCAAGGACACGTTCGGCGCGTTCCTGTTGTGCGGCATAGTCGTAGGCTTGGCGATAAATATGCGCCCTTTCGCGCTGATGCTGATGCCGATGATACTCGCTATGCGCGGGCTAGACTTATGGCAAGCGGGTAGGGGGGAACGCAAGCGTATCCTAGCCTCGGCCGGGATATTCACGGGGGCGGCGCTGGCAATCACATACATCGTTCACCCGTACTATTGGGAGAACCCGCTGCGGTTCATTGAGCTCATCCGAGCGCTGTCTCAGCATCCCACTCACATAGGCAATCTGTTTATGGGCGAGATTTACTGGTCTGACGCCTTGCCGTGGAACTATGTCCCGGTGTGGTTTGCGATAACCGCGCCGCCGGTGACGCTGGCGCTGGGCGCTTTGGGCGCGGCGGCGATCTGTTGGCAGGGCATATCGCGCCCTCTTCGCGCTCTGCGCGACCGCGAGATCCGCTTTCGCATAATGTTGCTCGGTTGCGTAGTATTGCCTGTGGCGATCGTTATCTTGTTGCAATCCACCATCTATAACGGCTGGCGACAGATGTATTTTTTGTGGGGGCCGTTCTGTTTGCTTGCGGCGGTCGGACTGCACAGGATTGCGAACATTCATGTGGGAGGGAGTATTTGGAAAATTGGAACTCGGCTGCCCGGCTGGGTTAACGGCGGCAGGCTGCGGCGAGCGGTAGCGTATGGCGCAGCGGGCGTTGGGCTGATAACCACGCTGACCGCTATGGCTACGCTGCATCCTCATCAGCAGGTGTATTTCAACGCGCTTGTGGATACAAAGACGCCCGGCGCGCTTGCCAAGCGGTACGACATGGACTATTGGCATGTGGCGCAGCGGCAGTCGCTTGAATATCTGCTCGCGCGATACCCCGATGACACGTTGCGCGTCTGGCCAAGACAGAAGAATCCGCAAATCCTGCCCCAAAACGATAGGGAGCGCATCCTGTTCTCAGAGAGCATATACTCAGCGGACTATTTTCTCCATCCAATTTTCAAGCGCCGAAACTTGCCTGAAGAGCCGGCCATTCACAGCGTCCAGGCATACGGCAGCGGCATAGCGTTCACCCTAGATACCGGCTCCGACGCCTACCGCGACTATTACCGCGCCGAATACGGCGATATTGAGGCAAACGGAACGTTGCTCGCGCGCTCGGACTTTGATGTTTATATCCATGACAGCGCACTGCACTATCTCAAAGAAAACTGCGAGCCGTTGCTGGCAAATCCCGATGCCAATCCCAAGATATTCCTGCACATATTCCCGGCCGACCTCGCCGACTTGTCTCCGGATGGGCGCGTGCGCGGTTTCGAGAACCTTGACTTCTGGCTTGTTGAGCCCATCGCATTCTTCGACGGCAAGTGCATCCACAAGCAGCCGCGCTTGCCCAATTACGCGATAGAGCGCATAAGGACGGGGCAGCGCGCGCAAGGCGAAATGGTGTGGAGCGCGGACATTGATTTGGTTGCTCATGCAGCGGTGCAGGCGTTGTATGAGAGCGTCGCCGCCGGGGACTACGGGCAACCCGTTGCGCGGTCGGACTTTGATGTATATCTGCGCGGTAATGGCTTGGCGTATCTTAAAGAGCCATGCGATCAGGACGATATGGACGCGCGGTTCTTTCTGCACATCATCCCCGTTGACCCTGCTGATCTGCCAGCGGACGTGCGCGAGCGCGGTTTTGAGAACTTGGATTTCCAATTCGCCGACCACGGCGCGTACATTGGCGGCAAGTGCGTGGCAGAGCACAATCTGCCCGATTACGCGATAGAACGCATCCGCACGGGGCAGTTCGTTGGCGGCGAGGGTAGGGTATGGGGCGTAGAGTTTGGGGCAGGACAGTAGCCTGCGGCCTGCCCCAAACTGCCCTGCGCTCTATGCTCTCGGCTATTCGCGCGGGACTATGGGTAGCGTTACGTGGGAGGGGTGGGCGGCGGAGTGGTGGATGGTTTGGAGGGCGGGGACGAATGAGGCGTCGCTGCCGATGGGGGCGCCGGTGTTTGGGTTGCGGTCAAAGCGGGGGAAGTTGCTGGATGAAATTTCTAGGCGGATGCGGTGGCCTTTTTTGAAGACGTTGGCGGTCGCCCATAGGTCTATGGCGTATTCAACTACGTCGTCGGGGGCGATGAAGTTGGCGGGGCGGCGCGGGGTGCGGTGGCGCGCGCGGATGATGCCGTCAGTTAGGTTGCGGGCGTAGCCGCAGGGCTCGACGTCCACTAGCTTGGCGGTGAAGTCGGTGTCGGGCGCGGAGGTGGAGGCGTAGAGGGTTACGCTGATGGGGCCGGTTACTTCGGTGTCCTCAGGCATTGGGGGCGTGGAATAGACTAGGACGTCGGGGCGCGTCTCTATGGGGCGCTGGTCGTAGGCGCCGGGCGCCATGAAGGCGGGGTCGCAGCAGAGGCCGCCGCCGCTCGTTGGCACAGGATTGGCGGGGTTGTATAGGAACGAGTCGGTCGGCTCGTCGGCGGGGGTTTCGGGGCTGAGCATGCCGTCGCCGTTGAGGGTGTTGGCGCGTCCGCCGCTGTGCAGGTAGTAGGGCGTGGGCTGCGCGCGCTCAAGGGGCCAGGCGTCTTCATAGCGCCATTCGTTGACGCCCATAACGAAGATGCGGACGGGCTTGTCGTCGGGGACGCCATTGTCCTCGCCCTTGAGGTGGTGGTCGTAGTAGCGCAGGAATTCGCCGGCGAGGTCGATCGCGGCGGCGGCTGCGCGCGTGCCGAAGTTGTACTCGCCGGACACGCTAGGGGCGCTGCCGGAGTGGATCCAGGGGCCTATCGTCAGCCGCTGGCCGTCGCGCGCGGCTTGCGACGCGCCGTTGGCGCGCATCCCCATGTAGTTGCCGATTGTGCCGCCAAGGAATATGTCGTACCAGCCGCCCACATTGAAGGCGGGTATGGCTATGTCGGAGTGCGATTCCTGTATGCACACTTGCCGCCAGTAGTCGTCGTATTCGGGATGCGCCAGCCAGTCGTAGTAGTAGGGCGCCAGGCCGTCTTTGAGATGCGGCATATCGGCGAGCGGCAGATGGGAGAATCCGCCGCACAAGGCGTCTTTGGCGGCGATGAGCGCGTCCAGGTCGGCGGGCGAGCGGTTGAGCTGCGCCGAGAGCTTGCCCCAGTTGGCGGATGTGAGCGCGCCGATTGCCCACGACAGGTTGAATCCCAGCTCAAACGCGCCGCCTTGCCACGACCAGCCCTCGTGGTAGTCGTCCGCTGTGAACCCGGGCGCTATGGCGGCGAGCGAGGGCGGCTTGGATTTGGCGGCGAGCCACTGCGTCGCGCCCACATAGGATATGCCGAATGTGCCGACTTTGCCGCTGCACCACGGCTGGGACGCCAGCCATTCCACGCTGTCGTAGCCGTCGTTTATCTCGTTGACGAATGTGTAGAACTCGCCGTCGGACGAGTAGCGGCCGCGCACGTCTTGCACGACCGCCGCGTAGCCGTTCATCGCGGCGCGAACCACGTCAAGCGTGCCTGTGCGGTTGGCGGGGGAGCTTTTGTCGTATGGCGTGCGCGTCAGGAGGGCGGGAAAGCGTCCCGCCGCGTCCGGGCGGAACACATCCGCGTACAGCGTAGCCCCGTCGCGCATCCCTACGGGGACATTGAAATCCACTTTGATGGAGTAGTTGCCAGCCATATCAGCCCTCCCGCTTTTGTGATTGGGCAGAATGTACATAAAGCGGGTAGGGTTGTCAAATGGGCGCGGGCAAAGGCGGGATAGCGCGCGCTGTGCGGCGTCTTATTTGGGCTTGTCAAATGGGTAGGCAAGCGGCGCGGACGTTAGGTTTCGCGCCAGTAGGCTACGCCGAGTACGCCGGGGCCTATATGCGCGCCCATAACGGGGGTGAATTCGCTGACGAAAAGCTCGGCGCAGGTGAAGTCGGCGGCGATGCGGTCGCGCAGGGCTTGGGCGTCTTGGGCGGCGTCGGCGTGCATCACGGCGGCGTGGATCGCGGCGTGAGCGGCGTCTTGGCGCATCAGCTCAAGCATGCGGCGGGTTGCGACGCGGCGCGTGCGCGGGCGGGCGAGCGTGGTTACTTCGCCGCCGGCGAGCTCGAACAGCGGCTTGATGCGGAGCAGCGACGCGCCTAGATGCGCCGCCGCGGGAACGCGCCCGCTTTTCCACAGGTAGCGCAGCGTGTCCACGAAAGCGAGCAGGCGGGCTTGCCGCAAGACGCGCGTTGCGGCGGCCTCGGTATCGGCGAGCGATGCGCCTTGTCGGGCGGCGCGCCGGGCGTTGAGCGCGGCGAGCGCGACTGAGCCCGCGGCGGCGGCGGAGTCCAGCAGGCGCAGGGGGACTTCGGGGCGCTCTTTGCGAAATTCGGCGGCGGCTATCGCGGCGGAGTCCATAGCCGCGCTGAAACGCGCGCCGGTGGCGATGCACAGGATCGCCGAGTGATCCGCGGCGGCGCGGCGAAAGGCGTCTGCGTAGCGCGCGGGCGGCGGCGCGGAGGTGGAGGGGAGGGCGGCGGTGGCTCTCAGGCGGCGATAGAACTGCGTGGGCGTGATGTCCCGCCCGTCAAGATAGGACGCGCCGTCCAGGGTGAGAGTCATCGGGACAGCGAATATGCTGCTGAGATCCACGGCGTCAAGGGGCAGCGAGGCGGCGCTGTCCACGATTATGGCGGTTGAGGTCATAGGCTTAGTCGGGCAGTAATCGGTTTGCGGATTGGGCTTTGAGTGGTAGGATTTTGTATGTGATGGATATTATACGGGGTTTTGGGCGATTGGGGCTGCCGCGCGCGCCGTTCTGGGCGCAGGCGGCGGCTGTGTGCGCTGTGTGCGCGGTGGCGGGCGTGGTTGCGCTGGGGGATTATGGGGTAACGTCGGATGAGCCTTACCAGCGCGACACTACCGTTACCGTCGCCAAATACGCCCTGGGCATATCCGAAGAGCCGCCTAAGGGGCATGATCGTTACTACGGCGTCGCCTTTGAGATGCCGTTGCTGCTGGCGGAGCGCGCGCTTGGGCTGCAAGACAGCCGCCACATCTACTTGATGCGGCATTTGCTCTCGCATCTGTTCTTTATCGCGGGCGGCTTTGCCTTCGGGATGCTCGTCTATCGGATGATAGGCAGCCGATGGGTGGCGCTACTGGCTATGCTGATGTTCTTGCTGCATCCGCGTTTGTATGCCCACTCATTCTTCAACACGAAAGACGTCCCTTTCGCGGCGATGCTGATAGTGGCGCTCTATCTCACGCATCGCGCCTTTCGCAGGGATACGCTCGGCGCGTTTCTGCTGTGCGGCATAGGCGTGGGCTTGGCGATAAATCTGCGCGTGTTCGGGCTGATGCTGTTGCCGATGATCCTGGCTATGCGCGGGCTTGATCTGTGGCAAGCGGGCAGGGGGGAGCGCAGGCGCATCCTGGCGACGGGCGCGGCGTTCTTGGCGGCGGCGATTGCGGTCGTGTACATCATTCACCCGTACTACTGGGAGGATCCGCTGCGGCTCGTTGAGGGCATCCGAGTGTTATCTCAACATCCCACTACTATAAAGAACCTGTTTATGGGCGAGATTTACAGGTCTGACTTCGTGCCGTGGAACTATATCCCCGTTTGGTTTGCCATAACCGCGCCGCCGGTGGCTCTGGCGCTGGGCGCTATCGGATGCGCGGCGGCGTGTTGGCAGGGGATGGCGCGTCCTCTTGCCGCGCTGCTCGACCGCGAGATGCGCTTTCGCATCCTGGCGCTGGGCTGCGTGGCGCTGCCTGTGGCGGTTGTGATTATCTTGCAAGCCAACATATACAACGGCTGGCGGCAGATGCACTTTTTGTGGGGGCCGTTCTGCTTGCTTGCGGCGGTCGGGTTGCATGCGCTTGCGAGCGGCAATGTAGGGAAGGGCGTTTGGAAGGTTGGCGCGCGGCTGCCCGGATGGGTTCGTGGCGGCGGGCTAAGACAGGGGCTTGCGTATGGCGCGGCGGGCTTTGGGCTGATAACCACCGCAACCGCTATGGTAGCGCTGCATCCTCATCATCAGGTGTATTTCAACGCGCTGACGGACACAAAAACGCCGGGAGCGCTTGGCGAGCGGTACGATATGGACCACTGGCTATTGGCGCATACGCAAATGATGGAGTATCTGCTCGCGCGCTATCCGGAGGGCGATCTGCGCGTCTGGCCTGAAAAGAAAAGCGCGCTCATCCTGCCCGAAAACGATAGGGAGCGCATCGTTATCACAAGCGCGCACGCGGCGGACTTTCGGCTTTACCCAACAATCTTTTCACAGGGCCGAAAGCTGAACTTGGTTGAGTTGAACTTGCTTGATGAGCCGGTGTTTCACAGCGTCGAGGCATACGGCAACGCCATTGGGGCCATCATCGCCCCGAACTCCGACGCTTACCGCGACAACTACCGCGCCGCATACGCCGATACCGTCGCAAACGGGACTCTGCTCGCTCGCGCGGATTTTGACATCTATATTCATAATGGCGAACTGCGCTACCTTAAGGCGGATTGCGAGCCGCCAGAGGCAAATCCCAAATTCATGATATTCCTGCGCTTTTTTCCGGTCAACCTCGCCGATTTGCCCGCGCATCGCCACGAGCGCGGCTTTGAGAACCGAAACTTCTACCATGCCACCTACGTTGACGGCAAGTGCATCAACAAGCAGCTCCTGCCCGATTACCCAATCGCCCACATACACACAAGGCAGAATGTGGGAGGCGAAGTGATATGGCGCGTGGATATTGACATTGCCGCTTATGAGGCGGCACGGGCGTTGTATGAGAGCATCGCCGCGGGCGACTACGGGTCGCCCTCAGCGCAGTCGGACTTTGATGTGTATCTAATCAGCGGTGGCTTGGCGTACATCAAAGAACCCTGCGCGGTGGGCGGCGCCGACGCGCGGTTCTTTCTGCACATATTTCCCGCCGATCCCGCCGATCTGCCCGCGAACAGCCGCGAGCTTGGCTTTGCCAACCTGGACTTTCAGTTTGCCGACCACGGCGCGTATGTGGGCGATAAGTGCGTGGTTACGCGAGATCTGCCCGATTACGCGATTGACCGCATCCGCACAGGGCAGTTCGTGAGCGGGGAGGGATGGTTGTGGGGCGCGGAGTTCGCCGTGGGGCGGTAGACGTCCGGCTAACGTCTGACGTCCAAACGCCTGCTTTGCTATAATTGCCGCCGTGATGCCAACGCTATCTCGACTATCCCCGTCGCACCCGCTAACCCTGCTACGCCGCGTCCCATTTTGGGCGCAAGCGCTTGCCCTATGCGCGCTGTTCGCAGTCGCGGGCGTCGCTGTGCTGGACGACTATGGGATAGGACGCGATGAATTTCATTCACACCGATTCGCGCTCATCAACTTCGACTATGTCGCCACTGGCGACATCAGCGGAATATCCCAACACCCCGACATTACCTATCGTCACAACGGCGTCGCCTTTGAGATGCCCTTGTTGCTGACAGCGCGGGCGCTTGGGTTGCAAGACACCCGCGACATCTTTATCGCGCGCCACTTGCTGACGCACCTTTTCTTCATAGCGGGCGGCTTTGCGTGCGGGATGCTCGTCTATCGGACGCTTGGCAGCGGATGGGTGGCGCTGCTGGCTATGCTGATGTTCTTATTGCATCCGCGCCTTTACACGCATTCTTTCTTCAACAGCAAAGACATCCCTTTCGCGGCGATGCTGATGGTGGCGCTATATCTCGCGCATCGCGCTTTTCGCAGGGACACGTTTGGCGCGTTTCTGTTGTGCGGCATAGGCGTGGGCTTGGCGATAAACCTGCGCGTGTTCGGGCTGATGCTGCCTCCGATGATACTCGCTATGCGCGGGCTGGATCTGTGGCAGGCGGGCAGGGGAGAGCGCAAGCGCATTCTAGCGTCCGCCGGGATATTCGCGGGGGCGGCGCTTGCCACTGCGTATATCAGCTACCCGTGCTACTGGGAAAACCCGCTGAGGTTCATTGAGGGCATTCGTGTGTTCGCCCAGCATCCCAGCATACTTGTTGATATGCTGTTTATGGGCGAACTTTACAGATCTGACACCGTGCCGTGGAACTTCATACCCGTTTGGTTTGGAATTACGGCGCCGCCAATCGCGCTGTTATTGGGCGCTATTGGATGCGCGGCGGTGTGTTGGCAGGCAATTACGCGCCCTATCGCCGCGCTGCGCGACCGAGAGATCCGCTTTCGCATTATGCCGCTAGGATGCTTTGCGCTGCCTGTGGCGGTTGTCATTATCCTGCAATCCAACATCTATGACGGCTGGCGGCAGATGTATTTCCTATGGGGACCGTTCTGCTTGTTGGCGGCGGTTGGGCTGCATGTGATTGCGAATAGCAATGTAGGGCGGGATGGCTGGAAGGTTGCGGCGCGGCTGCCCGACTGGGCTCGCGGCGGTGGGCGCTTGCGTATGGCGCGGCGGGCTTTGGATTGATAACCACGCTGACCGCTATGGCGGCGCTGCATCCCTATGAGTATGCCTATTTCAACGCGCTTGTAGATACCAGGACGCCTGGCGCGCTTGCCGAGCGCTACGATATGGACCACTGGCGGATGGCGAGGTGGCAGTTGCTGAAGCATCTGCTCGCGCGCTACCCGGACGACGATCTGCGCGTCTGGCCAACACTCCGCAGCGCGCTGCTCCTGCCTCAAAAAGACAGAAACCGCCTCATAGGCTTTGGAAACTCGCCTGCGGTGGATTTTTACAGTGGCATTGACTTGCTGGCAAGCGTGGGCGAGAAAAATGTGCACGCGGCGGACTTTTATCTAATGGATGACGCGAGGGGGCGGCGTATACTCAGAAGAAACATCCCGCACTTTTATCTCCATCCGCGCGTCAACGCTCGGGACATACCTAAGCGGCCGCCTATCGAGGTCATCCGAGCTTACGGCAGCGCGCTGACGTACGTCGTCGCCAAGGACGTGGACGCCTACCGCGCGGCATACGACGACATCGCGGCAAACAGGGATCTTTTGGCGCGCGCTGACTTTGGCGTCTATATCCAAAACGACGCGCTGTACTATCTCAACGCGGATTGCGCGCCGCGGCTGGCAAACGCCGACGCTAGGATTTTCTTGCACATCTTTTCCACCGCCGCCGCCGACTTGCCTGCGGACAGCCGCGAGTTCGGCTTCGAGAACCTGGACTTCCGACTTATCGGGCATAACTTAGCATTCTTTGACGGCAAGTGCATCTACAAACAGCCCTTGCCGGATTACCCAATCGCCCGCATCAGAACGGGGCAGAACGCGGCCGATGGAGCGTCCGGAGGCAAAGCGATGTGGCAAGTGGATATTAACCTGGCCGCTCGCGTCGCCATCCAAGCCGTGTACGAGCGCATTGCCGCCGGGGACTACGGCTCACCTATTGCCCAATCCCGCTTCGCCCTCTACCTGCGCGATAACACTTTGGCATACATCAAAGAGCCATGCGCGGCGGGCGATACCGACGCGCGGTTCTTTTTGCATATTGTCCCCGCGAACCCTGCCGATCTGCCGATGGGTAGGCGCGAGCGTGGCTTTGAGAACCTGGACTTCCAATTCAGCGAACACGGCGCATACGCAGGCGATAAGTGCGTAGTTACGCGCGAGTTGCCCGACTACCCGATAGAGCGCATACGCACGGGGCAGTTCGTCAGCGGCGCGGGTAGGGTATGGGGCGTGGAATTCCCTGTGGGGCGGTAGTCTTGCCTGACGCGCCTGCGCCTGCCTTGCTATAATTGCCGCCGCAATGTCTATGCTATCCCGCCTATCCCCGCCGCGCCGCCTAGCCGTGTTGCGCCGCATCCCTTTTGGGGCGCAGGCGCTTGCTCTTTGCGCGCTGTTCGTGGTCGTGAGCGCCGGTGTGCTGGACGACTATGGAGTAGGCGTGGATGTACAGGCGCAGCGGCAAATCGCTGCCGCCAACGCCGACTACATCGCTACGGGCGCAACCGACCTGCTGTATCACAAAGATTATCGCTACTACGGCGTCGCCTTTGAGATGCCGCTGATGCTTGCTGAGCGCGCGCTCGGACTGCATGATAGCCGCCATGTCCACTTGACCCGGCACTTGCTCTCGCATCTGTTCTTTATCGCGGGCGGCTTTGCGTGCGGGATGCTCGCTTACCGGATGATTGGCAGCAGGTGGGTGGCGTTGTTCGCTATGCTGATGTTTCTGCTGCATCCGCGCTTGTATGCCCATTCATTTTTTAATAGCAAAGACATTCCTTTCGCGGCGATGCTGATGGTGGCGCTCTATCTCACTCATCGCGCCTTTCGCAAAGACGCTATTGGCGCGTTTCTGCTGTGCGGCGTAGGGGTGGGCTTGGCGATAAACCTGCGGCCTTTTGGGCTGATGCTGTTGCCGATGATACTCGCTATGCGCGGGCTGGACTTGTGGCAGGCGGGCAGGGGAGGGGGACGCAAGCGCATATTAGCGTCCGCCGGGGTATTCGCGGGGGCGGCAATGGCAATCACATATATCATTCACCCGCACTATTGGGAGGATCCGCTGCGGTTTATTGAGCTCGCCCGCGTGATGGCTCAGCATCCCACGGTTGTAGAGAACTTGTTTATGGGCGAGGTTCATATGTCCGACGCCGCGCCGTGGAACTATGTCCCGGCGTGGTTTGGCATCACGGCGCCGCCGGCGGCGCTGGCGCTGGGCGCTTTGGGATGCGCGGCGGTGTGCTGGCGGGGCATATCGCGTCCTCTTGCCGCGCTGCGCGACCGCGAGATGCGCTTTCGCGTCATGCTGTTGGGATGCTTTGCGCTGCCTGTCGTGGTGGTTATCGCGCTGCAATCCAACATTTATAACGATTGGCGGCAGATGTACTTCTTGTGGGCGCCGTTCTGTTTGCTGGCGGCGGTTGGGCTGCGCGCGCTTGCGAGCGGCGGCGCGGGGGAGTGGGCAAGAGTGGGAGTTTCGGCGCGGCTGCCGGGATGGGTTCGCGGCGGCGGGCTAAGGCCGGCGCTGGCGTATGGCGTGGCGGGCATTGGGCTGATAACAACGCTGACGGCTATGGCGGCGCTGCATCCTCATCAGCATTTGTATTTCAACGCGCTTGTGGATACCAAAACGCCGGGCGCGCTTGCCAAGCGGTACGATATGGACTACTGGCAACTGGCGCAACGGCAATCGCTGGAGTATCTGCTTATCCGCTACCCGGATGACATTCTGCGTATCTGGCCAGGAAATAAAAGCCTGCTAATCCTGCCCCAAAACGATAGGGAGCGCATCTTGATTTCAAGGCGTCTGGACGAGGCGGACTATTATATTCACCCAATCTTCAAGCGCCGGAGCTTGCCCGAGGAGCCGGTTCTGCACAGCGTCCGGGCATACGGCAGCGTAATCGCGTACATCCTCGCGCCGAGCGCGGACACTCACCGCGACTACTACCGCGCCGAATACGGGGATGCCGCGGCAAACGGGACTTTGCTGGCGCGCGCGGACTTTGACATCTATCTCCATAACGGCGCGCTATACTACATCAAAGAAGATTGCGGGGCGATATTGGCAGGCGCGGACTTTCGCATCTTTCTGCACATATTCCCGGCCAACGCCGACGACTTGCCCGCGAACCGAGGCGAGTTTGGTTTCGAGAACCGGGACTTTTGGATTAGCGAACATTTTGGGTTCTTCGCGGGCAAGTGCGCCCACAGACACATTTTGCCGGATTATCCCATCGCCCGCGTAAGGACGGGGCAGATTGTGGAGGGCAAAGAGATATGGCGCGCGGATGTTGACTTGGTAGCCGCGTTACGCGATAGAGCGCATCCGCGCGGCGCAGTTCGTTAGCGGCGAGGGCGGGTTGTGGGGCGTAGAGTTCGCGGCAGGGCAGTAGCCTTTGACTGACACCCGACGCCTGCCTTGCTATAATTGCCGCCGTGATGTCAACGCTATCCCGATCCCCGCTCCGCCGCCTAGCCTTGATGCGCCGCGTCCCGTTCTGGGCGCAGGCGCTTGCGGTGTGCGCTATGTTCGCAATCGCGGGCGGCGCCGTCCTGGACGACTACGGCATGACGGGGGATGAGGTCGTCCAGCGCGAAATCGCAAACGCAAACGCGGAATACATTGCCACAGGCTCCACAGACTTCCTATATCACAACGATAATCGCTACTACGGCCTCGTAATTGAGATGCCGCTGTTGCTGGTTGAACGCTCGCTTGGACTGCAAGACAGCCGCCACATATACCTGACGCGCCACCTGCTTACGCATATTTTCTTTATAGCGGGCGGCTTTGCGTGCGGGATGCTCGCCTATCGGACGCTGGGCAGCCGTTGGATAGCGCTGTTGGCTATGCTGATGTTTCTGCTGCATCCGCGCTTGTACGCACACTCGTTCTTCAACAGCAAGGACGTCCCTTTCGCGGCGCTGCTGGCAATCGCGCTCTACTTGACGCATCACGCCTTTCGCAGGGATACGCTTGGCGCGTTTCTGCTGTGCGGCATAGTCGTGGGCTTGGCGATAAACCTGCGCGTGTTCGGGCTGACGCTGTTGCCGCTCATACTCGCTATGCGAGGGCTAGATTTATGGCAGGCGAGTAGGGAAGAGCGCAAGCGCATCATAGCGTCGGCGGGGATATTCGCGGCGGCGGCGATTGCGGTCGTGTACATCATTCACCCGTACTACTGGGAGAACCCGCTGCGGTTCATTGAGAGTGTTCGCTTACTATCTCAGCATCCCACCATTATGCCGAACCTGTTTATGGGCAGTATTTACTCATCTGACGCCGCGCCGTGGAACTATATCCCGGTGTGGTTTGCGATAACCGCGCCGCCTGTAGCGCTGGCGCTGGGCGCCGTCGGATGCGCGGCGGCGTGTTGGCAGGGCATATCGCGCCCTATTGCCGCGCTGCGCGACCGAGATATCCGCTTTCGCGTTATGCTGCTGGGTTGCTTTGCGTTGCCTGTGGCGGTGGTTATCGCGCTGGAATCCAACATCTACCAAGGCTGGCGGCATATGTATTTCATGTGGACGCCGTTCTGCTTGCTTGCGGCGGTCGGGCTGCACACAATTACGAACATTCGTATGGGGGGAGGTATTTGGAAAGTTGGAGCGCGGGCATCGCGCCGGGTATGGCTGTGGCGGGCGCTTGGGTATGGCGCGGCTGGCGTTGGGCTGATAACCACCGCAACCGCTATGGCCGCGTTGCATCCCTATCAGTATGTGTATTTCAATGCCTTGACAGACACTAACACGCCGGGCGCGCTTGGCGAGCGGTACGATATGGACTATGCGGCGGTGGCGCGGCTGCAATCGCTGGAGCATTTGCTTGCGCGCTATCCGGATGACAAGCTGCGCGTCTGGCGCGGCAAGACAAGCTCTCTAATTCTGCCTTCAAGCGATAGGGATCGCATCGTTTTCACTAAGCGCGACGAGGCGGACTTTCACTTTTATCAGCAGCCCGTCTATTACCGGCGCAGCGCGCCGGGTCTGCCGATGTTTCATAGCGTTCAGGCATACGGCAGCGTTATCGCGCACATCATAGCGCCGAACTCCGACGCCTACCGCGACTACTATCGCGCCGACTGCGCGGATGCGGAGGCAAACGGGACTCTGCTGGCGCGCTCCGCCTTTGACATTTACGCTCATAACGGCGCGATTTACTACATCAGCGCCAACTACCCTCCGCCGTTGGCAAACTCCGACGCCAAAGTATTCCTGCATGTCTTTCCCGTGGACGCTGCCGATCTGGCCGCCGGCAGCCGCGAGCGCGGCTTTGATAATCTGGACTTTCTGACTGCCGGTCCCGTCTATTTCTTCATGTACGGCGGCGTCTTCGATGGCAAGTGCGTGGCGCGGCGGCCGTTGCCCGATTACCCTATCGCCCGCGTCAGAACCGGGCAGAGCGCGGCGGGTGGCGGAGCTGGGTGGCGGGCGGATATTGACTTTGCCGCTCTCGCCGAGGCGCAGGCGTTGTATGAGGGCATTGTCGCCGGCGATTATGGGCAGCCGGTGGCGCGGTCGGGCTTTGATGTGTATATGCGAGGCGATAGATTGGCGTATCTCAAAGAAAACTGCGTGGCGGGCGATACGGACGCGCGATTCTTTCTGCACATAATCCCTGCCGATCCCGCCGACCTGCCGGCGGACTGGCGCGAGCGCGGCTTTGAGAACTTGGATTTCCAGTTCGCCGACTACGGCGGATACGCGGGCTATAAGTGCGTGGCAGAGCGCGAGCTGCCCGATTACCCGATAGAGCGCATCCGCACGGGGCAGTTCATCATCGGCGAGGGCAATTTGTGGAGTGCCGAATTCCCCGCAATGCGGTAGCGCTTGCCTGACACACGACGCTTGCCTTGCTATAATTGCCGCCGTGATGCCAACGCTATCCCGACTCTTGCCGCTTAGCCGCCTAGCCTTGCTGCGCCGCGTCCCGTTCTGGGCGCAGGCGCTTGCGGTGTGCGCGCTGTTCGCAGTCGCGGGCACCGCCGTCCTGGACGACTACGGGGTGACTTGGAATGAGCTTGACCAGCGTAGAATCGCTATCGCCAACGCCGACTACATCGCCACCGGCAGCGTCGACCGGCTATATCACAGAGATTATCGCTATTACGGCGTGGCAATTGAGATGCCCTTGCTGTTGGCGGAGCTTGCGCTTGGGCTGCAAGACAGCCGTCCCATATACCTGACTCGCCACCTGCTAACCCACCTGTTCTTTATCGCGGGCGGCTTTGCGTGCGGGATGCTCGCTTATCGGACGCTGGGCAGCCGTTGGATAGCGCTGCTGGCTATGCTGATGTTTCTGTTGCATCCGCGCTTGTACGCCCACTCGTTCTTTAACAGCAAGGACGTCCCTTTCGCTGCGCTGCTGGTCATCGCGCTCTATCTCACGCATCGCGCGTTTCGCAAGGACACGCCCGGCGCGTTTCTGCTGTGCGGCATTTGCGTGGGTTTGGCGATAAATCTGCGCCCTTTCGCGCTGATGCTGCCGCCGATGATACTCGCTACGCGCGCGCTAGATCTGTGGCAGTCGGGCAGGGGAGAGCGCATGCGTATATTAGCGACTGCCGGGATATTCATAGGGGCGGCGCTTGCGATAGTGTACATCATCCACCCCTACTACTGGGAGAACCCGCTGCGGTTCATTGAGAGCGTCCGAGTATTGTCCCAGCATCCCACCATTATAGAGAGCCTGTTTATGGGCGAGATCTATTTGTCTGACGCCGCGCCGTGGAATTACATCCCTGTGTGGTTTGCGATAACCGCGCCGCCGGTGGCGCTGGCGCTGGGCGTTGTCGGATGCGCGGTGGTCTGTTGGCAGGGCATAGCTCGTCCTCTTGCCGCGCTGCGCGACCGCGAGATACGCTTTCGCGTCCTGCCACTAGGTTGCTTTGCGCTGCCTGTCGTGGTTGTTATCGCGCTGCAATCCAACATCTATAACGACTGGAGGCAGATGTATTTTCTGTGGGCGCCGTTCTGTTTGCTGGCGGCGGTTGGGATGCGCGCGCTGGCGAGCGGCGGCGCGGCGAAAGAGATTGCGGGAGGAATTGGGGCGCGGCTGCCCGGATGGGTTCGCGGCGGCGCGGCAAGGCAAGCGCTGGCGTATGGAGTGGCGAGCGTTGGTCTGATAACCACGCTGGCCGCTATGGCGGCGCTGCATCCCCATCAGCAGGTATATTTCAACGCGCTTGTGGACACCAAGACGCCGGGCGCGCTTGGCGAGCGGTATGAGATGGACTACTGGCAGTTGGCGCAGCGACAATCGCTGGAGCGCCTGCTCGCGCGCTACCCGGATGGCGCGCTGCGCGTCTGGCCCGGAAAGGTTAGCGCGCTTATTCTGCCCCAAAGCGATAGGGAGCGCATCGCTATCGCGGACTTGCGCGATGCGGACTTTTATCTCAACCCGCGCCTGTATCGGAAAAATATGCCGGATCCGCCGGCGCTTGACAGCATCAAAGCATACGGCAGCGACATCGCGTTCATTCTCGCGCCGAACTCAGACGTCTATCGCGACGCCTACCGCGCCGAATATGACGATGTCGCGGCGAATGGGACACTGCTGACGCGCGCGGCTGTCGACATCTATATTCATAATGGCAAGCTGTACTACCTCAGCTCGGACTGCGCGCCGAGGCTGGCGAATGCCGGTTCCAAGGTATTCTTGCACATATTCCCTGCCGATCCCCGGGACCTGCCGGCGGACAGCCGCGAGCGCGGCTTCGAGAATCATGACTTTAGGATTACCGAGCGCTTTGCATTCTTCGACGGCAAGTGCGTCAACAGGTCGCCTTTGCCCGATTACCCCATCGCGCGCATAAGAACGGGGCAGGATGCCTCGCTTGGAATCAAAGAGTGGCGCGCGGATATTAACTTGGCGGCGCAAGCGGCTCATGACGGCATCGCTGCCGGGGACTACGGGCTTCCCGTGGCAAAGTCGGACTTCGATGTGTATCTGAGCGACGACGGCTTGGCGTATCTTAAAGAACCTTGCTTGTTGGGTGATACCGACGCGCGATTCTTCTTGCACATAATCCCCGCCGATCCTGCCGATCTGCCCGCTGCCGACCGCGAGCGCGGCTTTGAGAACAGGGACTTTCGGTTCGCTGAGCGTGGCGCGCGCATAGGCGGCAAGTGCGTGGCTGAGCGCGAGTTGCCCGACTACGCGATAAAGCGCATCCGCACGGGGCAGTTCGTTAGCGGCGGGGGCAACCTGTGGCGAGTAGAGTTTGCGGTAGGGCGGTAGCCTTTGCCTGACGCCCAAACGCCCATCTTGCTATAATTGCCGCCGTGATGCCAACGCTATCCCGACTATCCCCGCTGCGCCGCCTAGCCTTGTTGCGCCGCGTCCCGTTTTGGGCGCAGGCGCTTGCGGCGTGCGCGCTGTTTGCAATCGTGGGCGTCATCATCCTGGACGACTACGGGATGAATTGGGATGAGACTGACCAGCGCAGAATCGCCATTGCCAACACGGAGTACATCCTAGGCGTCTCTGAGTACGCGGTGGGCGTCAATCAAGATCCGCCGCTCCCGCATAATCGCTACTACGGCCTCGTGATTGAGATGCCGCTGTTGCTGGCGGAGCGCGCGCTCGGATTGCAAGACAGCCGCCATATCTACCTGACACGCCATCTGCTCTCACACCTGTTCTTTATCGCGGGCGGCTTTGCGTGCGGGTTGCTTGCCTATCGGATGCTGGGCAATCGTTGGATAGCGCTGTTCGTTATGCTGATGTTCCTGCTACATCCGCGTTTGTACGCCCAATCGTTTTTTAACAGCAAGGATGTCCCTTTTGCGGTTATGCTGATAATCGCGCTATATCTCACGCATCGCGCCTTTCGCAAAGACACTATTGGCGCGTTTCTGCTGTGCGGCGTAGTCGTAGGCTTGGCGATAAATCTGCGCGTGTTCGGGCTGATGCTGTTGCCGATGATACTCGCTATGCGCGCGCTAGACTTGCGGCAGGCGGGTAGGGAAGAGCGCAAGCATATATTAACGACTGCAGGGATATTCGCGGCGTCGGCGATTGCGGTAGTGTATATCATTCACCCGTACTATTGGGATAACCCGCTGCGGTTCATTGAGGGCGTCCGCGTGATGTCTCAGCATCCCACAATTACGCCGAACCTGTTTATGGGCGAGGTTCATATGTCTGACGCCGTGCCGTGGAACTACATTCCGGTGTGGTTTGCGATAACCGCGCCGCCGGTGGCGCTGGCGCTGGGCGCTATCGGATGCGCGGCGGTGTGCTGGCAGGGGATAGCGCGCCCTCTCGCAGCGCTGCGCGACCGCGAGATCCGCTTTCGCGTCCTTTTGCTGGGCTGTGTTGTATTGCCTGTGGCGGTTGCCATTATCTTGCAAGCCAACATCTACCAAGGCTGGCGGCAGATGTACTTTTTGTGGGGGCCGTTCTGTTTGCTGGCGGCGGTCGGGCTGCGCGCCCTTGCGAAAGGCGGCGCGGGGAATTGGGCGAGAGGGGGAGTCGCCGCGCGGTTGCCAGGCTGGATTCGCGGCGGCGGGATAAGGCGGGCGCTGGCGTATGGCGTCGTAGGCGTTGGGCTGATAACCACACTGACAGCTATGGCGGCGCTGCATCCTTACCAGCAGGTCTATTTCAACGCGCTTGTGGATACCAAGACGCCGGACGCGCTTGGCGAGCGGTACGATATGGACTACGGGTTTGTGGCGCATCGGCAATTGCTGGAGCGTCTGGTCGCGCGCTATCCGGATGGCGCGCTGAGAGTATGGCCGGAACGATACAACGCGCAGATACTGCCGCAAGATGATAGGGAGCGCATCATTTTCACGGGCGGGCGCGATGCGGACTTTCATCTCAACCCGCGCGTCTATTACCGGCATGGCCTGCCGGAGCCGCCCGCGTTTCACAGCATCCGGGAATACGGCAGCGTCATGGCGTTCATACTAGCGCCGACCTCAGACGCCTACCGCGACTACTACAACGCCGCCTACGACGAAGTGGCGGCAAGCGGGACGCCGCTGGCGCGCGAGTATTTTGAAGTCTATATCCATAATGGCGTATTGTACTACCTCAACGCGGATTGCTTGCCGCCGACTGAAAACCCCAATTTCAGGATATTTCTGCACTTCTTCCCCGTCAACCTCGCCGATTTGCCCGCGGACAGGCGCGAGCGCGGCTTTGAGAACGCCGATTTCCGGTTCAACAAGCATGCCGCCTTTTTTGACGGCAAGTGCATTCATAGACAGCCCTTGCCCGATTACACAATCGCCCGCATAAGGACGGGGCAGCTTGCGAAAGGCGAATTGATATGGCAAGCCGATATTGACTTAGCTGGCCGCGCCGCCGCGCAAGCGTTGTATGAGGGCATCGCGGCCGGGGATTATGGGCAACCCGCCGCGCAGTCGGACTTTGACGTGTATCTACGGGGCAATCGCTTGGCGTATCTCAAAGAAAACTGCATGGCGAGGGATACGGACGCGCGGTTCTTTCTGCACATCATCCCCGCAGAATCTGCCGATCTGCCAGTGGGTAGGCGCGAGGCCGGATTTGAGAACCTAGACTTCCAATTCGCCGACTACAGCGCGTATCTAGGCGACAAGTGCGTGGTTGAGCGCGAGCTGCCCGACTACCCGATAGAGCGCATCCGCACGGGCCAGTTCGTCAGCGGCGAGGGGCAGTTGTGGAGCGCGGAGTTCGCGGCAGGGCAGTAGGGCTTGCCTGACACGCAACGCCCGTCTTGCTATAATTGCTCCCGTAATGCTTACGCTATCCCGCCTATCCCCGCTTAACCGCCTAGCCGCATTGCGCCGCCTCCCGTTCTGGGCGCAAGCGGCGGTGGTTTGCGTTCTGTTCGCTATCGTCGGAATTGCCGTCCTGGACGACTACGGGGTAGGCGGGGATGATATTGACCAGCGCCGAATCGCCAGCGGCAACGCCGACTACATCGTCTCCGGCTCCGACGACCGCCTATATTACAGACATCATCGCTACTACGGCATTGCCTTTGAGATGCCGCTGCTGATGGTTGAGCGCGCGCTTGGGATGCGAGACAGCCGTCGTATTTTCCTGACGCGCCACTTGATCACTCACTTGTTCTTTATCGCGGGCGGCTTTGTGTGCGCGACGCTCGCCTATCGCATGCTGGGCAACAGATGGATAGCGCTGTTCGCTATGCTGCTGTTCTTGCTGCATCCGCGCCTCTACGCGCACTCTTTCTTCAACAGCAAAGACACCTTATTTGCCGTGATGATAATCATCGTCTTATATCTCACACACCGCGCCTTTCGCAGGGACACGTTCGGCGCATTCCTGCTGTGCGGGATGGGCGTGGGCGTGGCGATAAATCTGCGGCCTTTCGCGCTGATTCTGCCGCCGATGATACTGGCTATGCGCGGGCTAGACCTGTGGCATGCGGGCAGGGAAGAGCGCAAGCGCATACTGGCGTCCGCCGGTATATTCGCGGCGGCGGCGGTTGCGATAGTGTACATAATCCACCCGTACTATTGGGAAAACCCGCTGCGGTTCATTGATGTCTTCGCGGGGCTGTCGCGGCATCCCACCTATATAGAGAACCTGTTTATGGGTGAGATTTACCCGCCTGACGCCGTGCCGTGGAACTTCATCCCCGTTTGGTTTGCGATAACCACGCCGCCGGTCGCGCTGGCGCTGGGCGCCTTGGGAGCGGCGGCAGTGTGTTGGCAGGGAGTATCGCGCCCTCTGCGCGCCCTCCGCGACCGCGAGATCCGCTTTCGCATCCTGACGCTTGCTTGCTTTGCGTTGCCTATCGTGGCGGTTATCGCGCTGCAAACCAATATCTACAACGACTGGCGGCATATGTACTTCTTGTGGGTCCCGTTTTGCCTAATTGCCGCGGTTGGTCTGCATACAATTACGAACATTCGTATGGGGGGGGGTATTTGGAAAATTGGAGCGCGGTTGCCGCGCCGGGTTCGCGGCGGCGGGCTAAGGCGTGGGCTGGCGTATGGCGCGGCGGGCGTTGGGCTGATAACCACCGCAACCGCCATGGCGTCGCTACATCCCTACGAGCATGTCTATTTCAACTCGCTTGTTGATACCAAGACGCCCGGCGCGCTTGCCAAGCGCTACGATATGGACTACTGGGGCGTGGCGCATCGACAATTGCTGGAGCATCTGCTTGCGCGCTACTCCGACGATACGTTGCGTGTCTCCGCAACAAATTACGCGCCGCAAGTCCTGTCTTCAAGCGATCGAGAGCGCATCGTCCGCACGGATGCGCGCGATGCGGATTTTTACCTCAACTCAAACTACCATTACCGGCGGGACACGCCGGCCCCGCCCATGCTCCACAGCATCGAGGCATACGGCAGCGTCATCTCTTTCATTCTTGCGCCCAACTCCGGCGCGTACCTAGACCACTACCGCGCCGGATACAACGATGTCGCCGCAAACGGAACGCCGCTCGCGCGCTCCGCCTTTGACATCTACGCCTACGACGACTCGCTCTACTACATCAGGGCTAACTGCGCGCCGCTGCCGGCAAACGCCAACGCCTCGGTATTCCTGCACATCTTCCCCGTTGACCCTGCCGACCTGCCAGCCGCCAGCCGCCAGCGCGGCTTTGAGAATGCCGACTTTTGGATTGACGAGCCCGCCTCCTTCTTCATACACAGCGCCTTCTTTGAGGGCAAGTGCATCACGCAGAGGCCGCTACCCGATTACCCAATCGCCCGCATCAGGACGGGGCATAACGCGGCGACGGGCGGCGGCGATGATTGGCGCACGGACATTAACCTAGCCGCCCGCGCCGCCGCGCAAGCGTTGTATGACGGCATAGCCGCCGGCGACTACGGGCCGCCGGCGGCGCAGTCGGACTTCGATGTGTATGCGCGCGGCGTCGTCCTCGCGTATGTCAAAGAAAACTGCGCTGCAGGCGACGCGGATGCGCGGTTCTTTCTGCACATCATCCCCGCCGATCCCGCGGATCTGCCGGCTATCTGGCGCGAGCGCGGCTTTGAGAACCTTGACTTCCAATTCGCCGACCACGGCGCGCGCATAGATGGCAAGTGCGTAGCTGAGCGCGAGTTGCCGGACTATGCGATAGAGCGCATCCGCACAGGGCAGTTCGTTAGCGGCGAGGGGCAGTTGTGGGGCGCGGAGTTTGCGGTGGGGCGGTAACGATTGCCTGACACTCACGCGCTTGCCTTGCTATAATTGCCGCCGTGATGATGCCAACGCTATCCAAGTCTCCGCTGCGCCGCTTAGCCGTGTTGCGCCGGATGCCATTCTGGGCGCAGGCGCTTGCGGTGTGCGCGCTGTTCGCGGTCGCAGGCATGGTCGCGCTGGACGACTACGGAGTAACATGGGATGAGACTGATCTACGCAACAAAGCTATCGCCACCGTCCACAACGTCGCCATCGGCAACGTCAACGCGCCGCCCATAAGTGAGAACATTGTCTATCGCTACTACGGCATGGCGTTTGAAATGCCCCTGTTGCTGGTGGAGCGCGCGCTCGGACTGCAAGACACCCGCCATATCTACCTGGTCCGCCACCTACTAACGCACTTGTTTTTTATCGCGGGCGGCTTTGCCTGCGGGATGCTCGCTTATCGGATGATAGGCAGTCGTTGGATAGCGTTGCTGGCTATGCCGCTGTTCCTGATCCACCCGCGCCTCTACGCCCATTCTTTCTTTAACACTAAGGACATCCCTTTCGCGGCGATGCTGGCAATCGCGCTTTATCTTACACACCGCGCCTTTCGCAAAGACACGATCGGCGCGTTCCTGTTGTGCGGCATAGTCGTGGGCTTAGCGATAAATCTGCGCCCTTTCGCGCTGATGCTGTTGCCGATGATACTCGCTATGCGAGCGCTAGACCTGTGGCATGCGGGTAGGGAAGAGCGCAAACGCATCCTGATAGCCAGCGCGACGTTCTTGGCGGTGGCGCTGGGGACGGTGTACATCATCCACCCGTACTACTGGGAGAACCCTCTGCGATTCATTGAGGGCGCGCGAGCGCTGTCTCAGCATCCCGTTATTATCTTGAACCTGTTTATGGGCGAGATTTACAGATCAGACGCCGTGCCATGGAACTATATCCCCGTGTGGTTTGCGATAACCGCGCCTCCGGCGACGTTGGCGCTGGGCGTTTTGGGAGCGATGGCAGTCTGTTGGCAGGCAATCATACGCCCTCTTGCCGCGCTGCGCGACCGCGAAATCCGTTTTCGCGTTATGCTGCTGGGCTGCTTTGCGTTGCCTGTGGCAGCCGCCATTATCCTGCAATTCAACATCTACCACGACTGGCGGCAAATGTACTTCCTTTGGGGGCCGTTCTGCTTGCTTGCGGCGGTCGGGCTGCATCACATTGCCAACATTCGTATGGGAAGGGGCATTTGGAACCTTGCCGCGCGGCTGTCCTGCAAAGTTCGCTGCGGCCGCCGCTTGCATATGGCGCGGCGGACGTTTGCGTATGGCGCGGCGAGCGTTGGACTAATAACTACTGCAACCGCTATGGCAGCGCTGCATCCTTACGAGTATGTCTATTTCAACGCGCTTACGGACACGAAGACGCCGGGCGCGCTTGTCAATCGGTACGATATGGATTACTGGCAGATGGCGCGGCGGCAATCGCTGGAGCGTCTGCTCGCGCGCTACCCGGATGGCGCGCTGCGCGTCGCCAGTGAAGTTAAGAGCGAAAAGATTGCGCTAATCCTGCCTCAAAGCGACCGAGAGCGTATCGTCATCATGGGATTTCGCGATCGCAACGCGGACTTTTATTTTCGCCAACTCTCGCCGGATCAGCCGGCGCTTCATAGCATTCAGGCGTATGGCAGCGTTATCGAGTCCATCCTCGCGCCGAACAGCGACTTCCACATCAACCATTACCGCGCCGCGTACAACGATGCCGCGGCAAATGGAACTCTGCTGGCGCGCGCGGACTTTGACATCTATGCCCATAACGGAGAGCTGCGCTACCTCAAAGAAAACTGCGGCCCGCCGGCGGCAAGCGCCGGATCTAGCATCTTCCTGCACATATTCCCAGCCAACCCCGCCGATTTGCCCGCGCGCCGCCGCGAGTTTGGCTTCGAGAACCGGGACTTTCGGATTATCGAGTATTCCGGGTTCTTCGATGGCAAGTGCATCCTCAAACGATCCTTGCCCGATTACCCAATCGCCCGCATAAGAACGGGGCAAAATGTAGAAGGCAAGGTGGCATGGCGAACCGATATTGACTTTGCCGCCTATGCCGCCGCGCAAGCCGTGTATGAGGGCATCATCGCCGGCGATTACGGGCGGCCGGTGGCGCAGTCGGACTTCGATATGTATTTGCGTGGCAACGGCTTGGCGTATCTCAAAGATACCTGCCATGAGGGCGATACAGACGCATGGTTTTTCCTGCACATCATCCCCACGGACCTTGCCGATCTGCCGGTGGGTAGGCGCGAGGCCGGCTTTGCCAACTTAGACTTCCAATTCGGCGATCACGGCGCGTATGCAGGCGATAGGTGCGTGGCTACATTGGAGTTGCCCGGCTATGCGATAGAGCGCATCCGCACTGGGCAATTCGTCAGCGGCGAGAGGCAGTTGTGGGGCGCGGAGTTCGCTGTGGGGCGGTAGCGCTTTGCCTGACGCGCCCGCGCTTGCCTTGTTATAATTGCCGCCGTGATGTCAACGCTATCCCAATTGCCGCTCCGCCGCCTAGCCCTATTGCGCCGAATGCCGTTTTGGGCGCAGGCGGCTGTGGCGTGCGCGCTGTTCGCAGTTTTCGGCGTCGCCATTGTGGACGACTACGGGATTCACTGGGATGAGGTTGCCCAGCGCGAAATAGCCATCGCAAACGCCGATTATATCGCCACCGGCGACATCAGCGATATATCCCAAGACCAGGACATTGCCTATCGCTACTACGGCATGGCGTTTGAGATGCCGTTGCTGCTCGCTGAGCGCGCGCTCGGACTGCAAGATAGCCGCTACATCTACTTGACGCGCCACCTGCTTATCCACCTGTTCTTTATCGCGGGCGGCTTTGCGTGCGGGATACTTGCCTACCGCATGCTGGGCAGCCGTTGGATAGCGCTGCTGGCGATGCTGATGTTCGTGCTGCATCCGCGCCTTTACGCCCATTCTTTCATCAATACCAAAGACATACCTTTCGCGGCGCTGTTTGTCATCGCGCTCTGTCTTGCCCACCGCGCCTTTCGCAAAGACACGCTTGGCGCGTTCCTGCTATGCGGCATAGGCGTGGGTTTGGCGATAAACTTGCGCGTGTTCGCGCTGCCGCTGCCGCCGATGATCCTGGCTATGCGGGGGCTAGATTTATTGCAGGCGGGCAGGGGAGAGCGCAGGCGCATCCTAGCGTCCGCCGGTATATTCGCGGCGGCGGCGCTGGCGATTCCGTATATTATCCACCCGTACTATTGGGAGAACCCGCTGCGGTTTATTGAGGGCTTGCGAGCGCTGTCCCAGCATCCCATGATTATAGAGAACTTATTTATGGGCGAGATTTACCCGTCTGACGACGTGCCTTGGAACTATATTCCTGTGTGGTTTGCGATAACCGCGCCGCCGCTGACGCTTCTGCTGGGAGCTGTAGGATGCGCGGCGGCGTGTTGGCAGGCAATCGCGCGCCCTCTTGCCGCGCTGCGCGACCGCGAAACCCGATTTCGCATTATGCTGCTATGCTGCTATGCGCTGCCTGTCATAGCGGTTATCGCGCTGCAAGCCAGCGTCTATAACAGCTGGCGGCAGATGTTCTTTCTATGGGGGCCGTTCTGTTTGCTGGCTGCAATTGGATTGGGCAGAATTGCGAGCGTCCGCATGAGAGGGGGTATTGGGAAAGTCGCTGCGTGGCTGCCCTGCCATGTTCGCGTCGGCGGACGCTTGCATATGGCGCAGCGGACGCTTGCGTATGGCGTGGCGGGCGTTGGGCTGATGACCACGCTGACCGCTATGGCGGCGTTGCATCCCCACCAGTATGTCTATTTCAACGCGCTTGTAGATACCAAGACGCCGGGCGCGCTTGCCAAGCAATACGACATGGATTACTGGATGATAGCGGAGCGGCAATCGCTGGAGTATCTGCTCGCGCGCTATCCGGATGACACGCTACGTGTCTGGAACAAAAAGGCCAGCGCGCGGCTCCTGCCCCAAAACGATAGGGAGCGCATCCTGGTTCCAAGGAATCCGCACGAGGCGGACTATACCATCTACCCAATCATCGGGTGGCTAAATTTGCCTGAGGATCCCGCATTTCACAGCGTCCGGGCATATGGCAGCGTCATCTCACACATCATCGCGCCCGACTCCGACGCCTACCGCGACTATTACCGCGCCGAATACGCCGATGTAGTCGCAAACGGAACTCTGCTCGCGCGCTCGGGTTTTGACATCTATATCCATAACGGCGCGTTGCACTACCTCAAAGAAGACTGCGGACCGCTGCTGGCAAGCCACAATTCCAATTTCAAGGTGTTCCTGCATATATTCTCGGCAGACCTCGCCAACTTGTCGGCGGACGGACGCGAGCTCGGCTTCGAGAACATGGACTTCTGGCTCAACGATCCAATCGCATTCTTCGATGGCAAGTGCATCCACAAGCGACCGCCCTTGCCCGACTACCCGATCGCCCGTATAAGAACTGGGCAGAGCATGAAAGGCGAAGTGATATGGCGCGCGGACATCGACTTGGCTGCCCACGCCGCCGCGCAAGCGCTGTATGAGAGCGTCGTCGCCGGCGGTTACGGGCAGCCGGCGGCTCGGTCGGACTTTGATGTATATCTGCGCGGCGATGTCTTGGCGTATCTCAAAGAACCTTGCGCGGCGGGCGATACGGACGCGTGGTTCTTCCTGCACATCACCCCAGCCGATCCCGCTGACCTGCCGGCGGACGGGCGCGAGCGCGGCTTTGCCAATCTTGACTTCCAATTCGCCGACCACGGCGCGTATGCAGGCGATAAGTGCGTAGCGACGCGAGAGTTGCCGGATTACGCGATAGAGAGCATACGCACGGGGCAGTTTGTTAGCGGCGAGGGTAGGGTATGGAGCGCGGAGTTCACGCCAGAGCGGTAAGCCGCTTGCCTAACGCCTGACCCCCTCCGCCTTGCTATAATTGTCGACATGATGTCAACGCTATCCCGCCTATCCCCACTCAGCCGCCTACCCCTACTACGCCAAATCCCGTTCTGGGCACAGGCGGCGGCGATCTGCGCGCTGTTCGCATTCGCGGGCGTCGCAATCTTGGACGACTACGGGATGCCCGGGGATGAGGTCACCCACCGCCGAATGGCCATCGCCAATGCCAACTACATAGCCACAGGCTCCACTGACGGCCTGCATCACAGAGATCATCGCGGCGGCCTGTATCACAGAGATCATCGTTACTACGGCGTGGCGTTTGATATGTCCCTGCTGTTGCTGGTTGAGCGCGCTTTCGGACTTCAAGACAGCCGCCACATCTACTTGACGCGCCACCTGATAATGCACCTGTTCTTTATCGCGGGCGCCTTTGTCTGCGGCATGCTCGCCTATCGGACGCTGGGCAGCAGATGGGCGGCGTTGTTCGCTATGCTGATGTTTCTGCTGCATCCGCGCATGTACGCCCACGCGTTCTTCAATGTAAAGGACATCCCTTTCGCGGTTGTTCTGCTAATCGCCCTTTACTTGACGCATCGCGCCTTTCGCAGGGACACGCTTGGCGCGTTCTTGCTGTGCGGGGTAGGCGTGGGCTTAGCGATAAACCTGCGCCCTTTCGCGCTGATGTTGCCGCCGATGATACTGGCTATGCGCGGGTTAGATTTATGGCAGGCGGGCAGGGGGGAGCGCAAGCAAATCTTGATGTCTAGCGCGGCGTTCTTGGCGGCGGCGTTGGCGACGTTGTACATCACTCACCCGTACTACTGGGCGAACCCGCTGCGGTTCATTGAAGTCATCGTAGCGCTGTCCCAACATCCCAAGTATATCGAGAACCTATTTATGGGCGAGGTTTACTCGTCTTACGCCGTGCCGTGGAATTACATTCCGGTGTGGTTTGCCATAACCGCGCCGCCAGTAGCGCTGGCGCTGGGCGCTATCGGATGCGCGGCAGTATGTTGGCGGGCAATCACGCGCCCCTTTGCCGCGCTGCGCGACCACGAAACCCGCTTTCGGATTATGCTGATCGGTTGCGTAGCAATGCCGGTAGCGATTGCCATTATCCTGCAATCCAAACACCTACAATGGCTGGCGGCATATGTATTTTCTATGGGGGCCGTTCTGCCTATTAGCGGCGGTTGGGCTGCATACAATTGCGAACATTAGTATGGGGGGGGGGGGGGATATTTGGAATTTTACCTCGCGTCTGCCGCTCTGGGCGCGCGGCGGCGGCCGCTTGCACATAGGGTGGCGGACGCTTGCTTATGGCGCGGCGGGCTTTGGGCTGATAACCACCGCAACCGCTATGGCGGCGCTGCATCCCCTCCAGCAGGTCTATTTCAACGCGCTTGTAGATACCAAGACGCCGGGTGCGCTTGCCCATCGGTACGATATGGACTACTCGCATTTGGCGGATCGGAAATTGCTGGATCATCTGCTAGATTTCTACCCGGATGGCGCGCTGCGCGTTTGGAAGGAAGAGAAAAGCGCGTCGGAGCTGATTTTGCCTTCAAGCGATAGAGAGCGCATCGTTATCGCTAGTCGCGAGGATGCGGACTTTCACTTTTACCGAGACGCCTATTATCGGCGCGGCCTGCCGGATGATCTGCCGATATTCCACAGCGTTCAGGCGTATGGCAACGCCATTGGGGTCATCATCGCGCCGAACTCCGCCGCCTATCGCGCCGCCTATCGTGCCGCGTACAGCGATGTCGAGTCAAGCGGAACGTTGCTCGCGCGCTCGGAATTTGACGTCTACGCTCACAATGGCGCGTTGTATTATCTCAATGCAAACTGCGCGCGGTTGCGGACAAATACACCCGTTGACATTGCGCGAGTCTTCCTGCACATATTTCCCGCCAATCCCGCCGATCTGCCCTCGCGCAGCAGAGAGCGCGGCTTTGAGAATAGGGACTTCTATCCGCGTACCCGCCTGATACTCTTGGACGGCAAGTGCATCTACAAACAATCCTTGCCCGACTACCCAATCGCCCGCATAGCGACGGGCGAGCATTTGGACGGCGAAATAGTATGGCGCGCGGACATTGACTTGGCCGCCCGCGCCGCCGCGCAAGCCGTGTACGACAGCATAGCCGCCGGCGATTACGGCCCGCCCGCCGCGCGGGCGGACTTCGATGTGTATTTGCGCGGCAACGGCTTGGCGTATATCAAAGAAAACTGCGTTCCCGGCGATACGGACGCGCGGTTCTTCCTGCACATCATCCCTGCTGATCTCGCCGACCTGCCGGCGGGCTGGCGCGAGCATGGTTTTGAAAACTTGGACTTCCGGTTCGCCGACCATGGCGCATACGCCGGCGATAAGTGCGTGGTAGAGCGCGAGTTACCCGCCTATCCAATAGAGCGCATCCGCACAGGCCAGTTCGTCAGTGGCGAGGGTAGGGTATGGAGCGTAGAGTTCCCCGCGGGGCAATAGCCCATTGCCCGACCTAGCGTCTGCTTTGCTATAATTGCCGCCGTGATGTCAACGCTATCCCAGCTATCGCCGCCGCTGCGCCGCCTAGCCCCATTGCGCCGCGTCCCGTTTTGGGCGCTGGCGCTTGCCCTCTGCGCGCTGCTCGCAGTCGCGGGCGTCGCCGTAGTGGATGACTACGGCGTTATCTGGGATGAGGCTATCTTTCGTGAAATGGCCATAGGCAACTTCGACTACGTCGCCACCGGCGGCACTGACGGCCTATACATCAAAGATTATCGCTACTACGGCATGGCGCTTGAGATGCCGCTGCTACTGGCTGAGCGCGCGCTCGGACTGCAAGACACTCGCCATATGTACTTGATGCGCCACCTGCTCTCGCACATGTTCTTCATCGCAGGCGGCTTTGCCTGCGGGATGCTTGCTTATCGGATGCTGGGCAGCCGCTGGGTGGCGCTGTTCGCAATGTTGCTGTTCCTGTTGCATCCACGCTTGTATGCCCACTCGTTCTTTAATAGCAGAGACGTCCCTTTCGCGGTTATGCTGATAATCGCGCTGTATCTCACGCACCGCGCCTTTCGCAAGGACACGCTCGGCGCGTTCCTGCTGTGCGGCATAGGCGCGGGCTTGGCGATAAATATGCGCCCTTTCGCGCTGATGCTGCCGCCGATGATACTCGCTATGCGCTCGCTAGACCTGTGGCAAGCGGGCAGGGGGGAACGCAAGCGCATCCTAGCCTCGGCGGGGATATTCGCAGGGGCGGCGCTTGCGGTTGTGTATATCATCCACCCGTACTATTGGGAAAACCCGCTGCGGTTCATTGAGAGCTTGCGCGTGTTCTCCCAGCATCCCACCCTTACGGATAACCTGTTTATGGGCGAGATGTACAGGTCTGACGCCGTGCCGTGGAATTATATCCCGGTGTGGTTTGCCATCACCGCGCCGCCTATCGCGTTGCTGCTGGGCGCTGTCGGATGCGCGGCGGTGTGTTGGCAGGCAATCTCGCGCCCTCTCGCCGCGCTGCGCGACCGCGAAACCCGCTTTCGCTTGCTGCTACTGGGCTGTTTTGCGCTGCCTGTCGTGGCGGTCATCGCGCTGCAATCAAACATCTACAATGACTGGCGGCATATGTATTTTCTGTGGACGCCGTTCTGTTTGCTTGCGGCGGTCGGGTTGTACGCGATTGCGAACAGCAATGTAGGGAAGAGCGGATTGAAAGTCGCGGCGTGGTTGCCAAGCTGGGTTCGCGGCGTCGGCTTGCATATGGCGCGGCGGGCGCTGGCATACGGCGTTGCGGGCGTTGGGCTGACAACCACGCTGACGGCTATGGCTGCGCTGCATCCCAATCAGCAGGTGTATTTCAATGGGCTGACTGACACGGAAACGCCCGGCGCGCTTGCCAAGCGGTACGACCTGGACTACTGGAACGTGGCGCAGCGGGAATCGCTGGAGTATCTGCTCGCGCGCTACCCGGATGGCGCTCTGCGCGTTTGGCCCGCAAAGGAAAGCGCTCTTGTAATGCCTCAAAAAGACAGAGGCCGCCTATTATTTTTGGAAAACCCGCACGCGGCGGATTTTTTTGTATTGAAAAATGAGACAGGACATCGGTTGCTCAGAAATAGCGCGCGGCAGACCGACTTTTACATTCACCCGCGCGTTGAATTGCAGAGCGTACTTGAGCAACCGGCGATTCACACCATCCGGGCATACGGCAGCGATATTGCGCTCGTCTTTGCCAAGGACGCCGACGCCTATCGCGCGGCATACGACGATGTAGCCGCAAACGGGAAGTTGCTCGCGCGCTCGGATTTTGACATCTATGCCTATGACGGTGCGCTGTACTACCTTGGCGCAAACTGCTTGCCGCCTGTGTCAATCGACGCCACTTCGGTTGACCGCCGTTTTCATTTTCCCGCTCTACTAGGGCCGACTGCCGCCTATAGGGTGTTCTTGCACATCGTCCCCGCCGACCTCGTCGACCTGCCGGTGGACAGACGCGAGCATGGCTTTGAGAATCTCGACTTTCGGTTGGACGCGCATGCCGCTTTTTTCAACGGCATGTGCATCCACCGACAACCTTTGCCCGACTACCCAATCGCGCGCATCAGAACTGGGCAGAACGCGGCGGCGCTCGGCGGCGCTGAGTGGCGCGTTGATGTGAACCTGGCTGCCCAATCCGCCGCGCAAGCCATTTATGACAGCATTGCCGCAGGCGACTATGGGCAGCCGGTGTCGCAGTCGGACTTTGATGTGTATCTGCGTGGCAACGGCTTGGCGTATCTCAAAGAACCCTGCGCGGCGGGCGATGTGGACGCGCGGTTCTTCCTGCACATCATTCCCGCCGACCTGGCCGACTTGCCCGCCGATAGCCGCGAGCTTGGCTTTGCCAACCTGGACTTCCAGTTCGCAGATCACGGCGCTGACATAGGCGATATATGCGTGGCTGAGCGCGAACTGTCCGACTACACGATAGAGCGCATCCGCACGGGGCAGTTCGTCAGCGGGGAGGGTAGGGTATGGGGCGTAGAATTCCCCGCGGCGCAATAACCCATTGCCCGACCTAGCGCCTGACGCCCAAACGCTTGCCTTGCTATAATTGCCGCCGTGATGATGCCAACGCTATCCCCACTACGCCGCCTAGCCCCATTGTGCCGCGTCCCATTTTGGGCGCAGGCGCTTGCGGTGTGCGCGCTGTTCGCAATTGTGGGCGTCGCCGTGCTGGACGACTACGGGATGCCTGGGGATGAGATCACTCACCGGGAAATGGCAATCTCCAACGCCGATTACATCGCCACAGGCTCCACAGACCTGCTGTATCGCAAAGATTATCGCTACTATGGCATCGCCTTTGATATTTCCTTGCTGATGCTGGTTGAGCGCGTTTTCGGATTGCAAGACAGCCGCGACATCTACCTGACGCGCCACCTGATAATGCACCTGTTCTTTATCGCGGGCGGCTTTGCCTGCGGGATGCTCGCCTATCGGATGATGGGTAGTCGTTGGGTGACGCTGTTCGCTATGCTGATATTTTTGTTGCACCCGCGCCTGTACGCCCACTCGTTCTTCAATGTAAAGGACATCCCTTTCGCGGTCATGCTGCTAATCGCGCTATATCTCACTCACCGCGCCTTTCGCAAGGACACCATTGGCGCGTTCCTGCTGTGCGGCATAGTCGTGGGCTTGGCGATAAATCTGCGCCCTTTCGGGCTGATGCTGATGCCGATGATACTCGCTATGCGCGGACTAGATCTATGGCAGGCGGGCAGGGGAGAGCGCAGGCGCGTCCTAGCGTCTATCGGCATATTCGCGGCGGCGGCGCTGGCAATTACATACATCAGCCACCCGTACTACTGGGAAAACCCGCTGCGGTTCATTGAGCTCATCCGCGTGATGTCTCAGCATCCCACCATTAGGGATAACCTGTTTATGGGCGCGATATACAGATCTGACGCCGTGCCGTGGAACTACATCCCCGTGTGGTTTGCGATAACCGCGCCGCCGATAGCGCTGCCGCTGGGCGCTTTGGGAGCGGCGGCGGTATGTTGGCAGGCAATCGCGCGTCCTCTTGCCGCCCTACGCGACCGCGAAACCCGCTTTCGCATCCTGCTGCTTGGATGCTTTGCGCTACCTGTGGCGATTGTCATTGTCCTGCAATTCAACATCTACGGCGGCTGGCGGCAGATGTATTTCCTGTGGGCGCCGTTCTGCTTACTTGCGGCGGTCGGGCTGCACAGGATTGCCAACATTCGCATAGGGGAGGGTATTGGGAAGATTGGCGAGCGGCTGCCCGACTGGGTTCGCGGCGGCGGCGGCTTGCATATGGCGCGGCGGGCGCTGGCATACGGCGTCGCGGGCGTTGGGCTGATAACCACGCTGACCTCTATGGTTGCGCTACATCCCCATCAGCAGGTGTATTTCAACGCGCTGGTGGATACTAATACGCCCGGCGCGCTTGGCAAGCGGTACGACTTGGACTATCTTCGGATAGCGCATCGGCAATTGCTTGAGCATCTGCTCGCGCGCTACCCCGACGGCGCGCTGAATGTTTGGCCAAGGCATATTAGACGCGCGCAAATCCTGCCATCAAGCGATAGGGAGCGTTTCGTTTTCACTGAGCGCAACGATGCGAACTTTTACTTTTACCGGCGCATCCATCATTGGCGTGACACGCCGGCTCCGCCGATGTTTCACAGCGTTCAGGCATACGGCAGCGCAATCGCGTACATCCTCGCGCCGAACTCCGACGCCTACCTCGCCCACTACCGCGCCGAATACGGCAATGTTGAGGCAAACGGAACGCTGCTCGCTCGCGCTGACTTTGACGTCTATGCCCATAACGGCGCACTGTATTACCTCAACGAAAACTGCGAGCCGCCGCCCGCAAATGCAAATTCCAAAGTATTCTTGCACACATTCCCGGCCGACCCCGACGACCTGCCCGCGCACAGCCGTGAGCTTGGTTTCGAGAACCGGGACTTCTGGATTGACGAGCATCTCGAGTTCTTGGACGGCAAGTGCCTCCTCAAACAATCTTTGCCGGATTACTCAATCGCGCGCATAAGAACGGGGCAGAGCGAGGCGGCGAGCGGCGGCGGCGAGTGGCGCGCGGACATTGACTTGGCCGCCCACGCAGCGGCGCAGGCGTTGTATGAGCGCATTGCCGCCGGGGGCTACGGGCAGCCGGTGGCGCAGTCGGACTTCGCCATGTATCTACGCGGCAATACCCTGGCGTATCTCAAAGAAAGCTGCGCGGCAGGGGATACTGGCGCACGTTTCTTCCTGCACATATTCCCCACCGACCCCGCCGACTTGCCCGCCGACGGCCGTGAGCTTGGCTTTGCCAACCTGGACTTTCAGTTTGCCAAACACGGCGCGTATGCGGGAGATAAGTGCGTGGTTACACGCGAGTTGCCCGATTACGCGATAGAGCGTATTCGCACTGGGCAGTTCGTCAGCGGGGAGGGACGACTGTGGAACGCGGAGTTCGCTGTGGAGCGGTAGCCGCGCATAATGCCTGACGCCCCTGCGCTTGCCTTGCTATAATTGCTTGCGTGATGTCAGCGCTATCCCAATTCCCGTTTAGTAGATTAGCCCCATTGCGCCGGATGCCGTTTTGGGCGCAGGCGGCGGCGGTATGCGCGCTGTTCGCAGGCGTGGGCGTCCCCATTATGGACGACTACGGAATATGGGGGGATGAGATCCACCAGCGCAGAACCGCCGCCGCCATTGCCGACTACGCCCTCGGCGTATCCGAAGAGCCGCCCCCGCTGATATACCGCTACTCCGGCGTCGCCTTTGAGGCGCCATTGATGTTGCTGGAGCGCACTCTCCACCTGCAAGACACCCGCCACATCCACCTAATCCGCCGCCTGATCTCTCACTTATTCTTTATCGTGGGCGGCTTTGCGTGCGCGATGCTCGCCTATCGTATGACGGGCAGTCGTTTGATAGCGCTGTTGGCTATGTTGCTATTCCTGCTGCACCCACGCCTTTACGCCCACTCATTCTTCAACACCAAAGACACCCCCTTCGCGGTGGCGTTGGTCATAGCCCTCTTCCTCGCGCATCGCGCCTTTCGCAGGGACACGCTCGGCGCGTTTCTGCTGTGCGGGATAGGCGTGGGCTTGGCGATAAGCTTGCGCCCTTTCGGGGCAATGCTGCCGCCGCTCATATTCGCTATGCGCGCGCTCGACCTTTGGCGAGCGGGGAAGGCGGAGCGCAAGCGAATCCTGATTAGCGCCGCTCTGTTTGTGGCGTCGGCGCTTGCGACCACATACATCATCCACCCGTACTACTGGGAAAACCCGTTGCGGTTCGTTGAGGGCGTCCGCGTTCTGTCCCAATATCCGGTCATAGTCAGAAATCTGTTTATGGGGGAGATTTACAGGTCTGACGCCGTGCCGTGGAACTACATTCCGGTGTGGTTTGCGATAACCGCGCCGCCGCTGACGCTGGCGCTGGGCGCTTTGGGCGCGGCGGCGGTCTGCTGGCAGACAATCGCGCGCCCTCTTCGCGCCCTCAGCGACCGCGAAACCCTCTTTCGGATATTGTTGCTCGTCTGCATAGCGCTGCCTGTCGCGGTTGCCATCATCCTGCAAGCCAACCTGTACAACGATTGGCGGCATATGTACTTTTTGTGGGGGCCGTTTTGCTTGCTTGCGGCGGTCGGGTTGCATGCGCTTGCGAACAGCAATATGGGGAAGGGCGTTTGGAAGGTTGGCGCGCGGCTGCCCGGCTGGGTCCGCGGCGGCGGGGCGCGGCGGGGCCTGGCATATGGCGCGGCGGGCTTTGGTCTGATAACCACGCTGTCCGCTATGGCGGCGCTGCATCCGAACCAACAGGTGTATTTCAACGCGCTGACGGATACCAAGACGCCGGGCGTTCTTGGCGAGCGGTACGATATGGATTATTTTCAGGTAGCGCAACTGCAATTGCTGGAGCGTCTGCTCGCGCGTTATCCGGATGGCGTCCTGCGCGTCTGGATGAGAAACAGTCAGGATCAGATACTGCGTCAGAAAGATAGGAACCGGGTCGTAGATTTTCACAACCCGCACGCGGCGGATTTTTTTATAATGAGAGTCAGGGGCGATTTGCCGCTCATAAAAGACACGCGGCAGACGAGCTTGTACATCCCCTCGAGTTTAGCTACGCGGAGCGTACTGGAGCGGCGGCCGGTTCACGGCATTCGGGCATACGGCAGCGTGATTGCGTTACTCTTTGCCAGGGATGTGGACGCTTACCGAGCGGCGTACGAGGATGTCGCGGCAAACGGCACGTTGCTCGCGCACTCGGATTTTGACATCTACGTCTATGATGGCGCGTTGTACTATCTCGGCGCTAACTGCGAGCCGCCTATGTCAAGCGATGCCGCATTTTGGGTATTTCTGCACATCATCCCCGACGATCCCGCCGACTTGCCTGCCGGCATGCGAGAGCGCGGCTTTGACAACCTCGACTTTCGGTTGGACAGGCATGCCGCCTTTTTTGACGGCAAGTGCATTGACAGACATCCCTTGCCCGATTACTCAATCGCCCGCATTAGAACGGGGCATAACGCGTCGGCCAACGACGGCGCTGATTGGCGCGCGGATATTGACCTCACCGCCCATGATGATGCTGTGGCGCAGGCGTTGCATGAGAGCATCGTCGCGGGGGACTACGGGCAACCTGCCGCGCGGTCGAACTTCGACGTGTATATGAGCGGCAGCCGCTTGGCGTATCTCAAAGAAAACTGCGCGTCGAGCGATTCGGACGCGCGGTTCTTTCTGCACATAATCCCCGTTGATCCCGCCGACCTTCCGGCGGATATGCGCGAGCGCGGCTTTGATAACAGGGACTTTCAATTCACCGATCACGGCGCATATGCAGGCGATGATTGCGTAGCTGAGCGCGCGCTGCCCGACTACCCGATAGAGCGCGTCCGCACGGGGCAGTTTGTTGGCGGGGAGGGTAGGGTATGGAGCGCGGAGTTCGCCGCGGCGCAATAGCCCATTGCCCACCCAAACACCTGCTTTGCTATAATTGCCGCCGTGATGTCAACGCTATCCCGACTCTTTCCGTTTAGCCGCTTAGCCCTATTGCGCCGGATGCCGTTTTGGGCGCAGGCGCTTGCGGCGTGCGCGCTGTTCGCGGTTGCGGGCGTCGTCGTGCTGGACGACTACGGGGTGGCCTGGGATTCGATTCATGACCGCCAAACCGCTGTCGCCGTCGCCAACTATGCCTTGGGCGTATCCGAAGAGCCGCCCGGCTGGCACAGCCACGACCGCTACTACGGCATGGCGTTTCAAATGCCGTTGTTGCTGGCTGAGCGCGCACTTGGGCTGCAGGACAGCCGCTACATCTATTTGACGCGCCATCTGCTCAGCCACCTGTTCTTTATCGCGGGCGGCTTTGCGTGCGGGATGCTCGCCTATCGGATGTTGGGCAGCAGGTGGGTGGCGCTGTTCGCTATGCTGATGTTCCTGCTGCATCCGCGCCTTTATGCCCACTCGTTCTTTAATTCCAAAGACATCCCTTTCGCGGCGATGTTGCTAATCGCGCTCTATCTTTCCCATCGCGCCTTTCGCAAGGATGCTATTGGCGCGTTTCTGCTGTGCGGCGTAGGGGTGGGCTTGGCGATAGATCTGCGGCCTTTCGGGCTGATGCTGTTGCCGATGATACTCGGTATGCGCGGGGTGGATATGTGGCAGGCGGGCAAGGGGGAGCGCAAGCGCGTCATAGCGTCCGCCGGGATATTCGCAGGGGCGGCGCTTGCGGTCGTGTATGTCATCCACCCGTACTATTGGGAAAACCCGCTGAGGTTCGTTGAGGGCGTCAGAGTTCTGTCACAGCATCCCACTATTGTAGAGAATCTGTTTATGGGCGAGATATACAGGGCTGACGCCGTGCCGTGGCAGTTTATCCCGGTGTGGTTTGCGATTACCGCGCCGCCGGTGGCGCTGGCGCTGGGGGCTTTGGGAGCGGCGGCGGTGTGTTGGCAAGCAATCACGCGCCCTCTCGCCGCGCTGCGCGACCGCGAGATCCGATTTCGTGTCTTGTTGCTTGGCTGCGTTGTGTTGCCTGTGGCGGTGGTTATCGCGCTGGAATCCAACATCTACCACGGCTGGCGGCACATGTACTTCCTGTGGGGGCCGTTCTGCCTGCTGGCGGCGGTTGGGCTGCATAGAATTACGAACATTAGTATGGGGGGGGGGTATTTGGAAAGTTGGAGATCGGTTGCCCGGCCGGATTCGCGGTTGCGGGCGCTTGCATATGGCGCGGCGGGTGTTGGCATACGGCGCAGCGGGCTTTGGGTTGCTAACCACGCTGGCCGCTATGGCGGCGCTGCATCCCAACCAGAATGTGTATTTCAACGCGCTTGTGGACACCAATACGCCCGGCGCGCTTGGCGAGCGCTACCACATGGACTATTGGCATATGTCGCGGCGGCAGTCGCTGGAGCATATGCTCGCGCGCTATCCGGATGACACTCTGCGCGTTTGGAGGGAAAAGAAACGCATGGCGGCGCTAATCTTGCCGTCAAGCGATAGGGATCGCATCGTTTTCAGTGAGCGCGCCGAGGCGGACTTTCACATATTCCGAGGCGTTTATCATAGGCTCGGCTTGCCGGATGATGTGCCGCTGTTTCATAGCGTTCAGGCGTATGGCAGCGCCATAGGATACACAATCGCGCCGAACTCCGACGCATACCGCGGCCACTACCGCGCGGCATACGCCGACGTAGTCGCAAACGGAACTCTGATCGCTCGCGAGGCGTTTGACATCTATATCCATAACGGCGAGTTGCGCTACCTCCGCGCGAGCTGCGAGCCGCCGGCGGAAGACGCCGCCGACTGGGTGTTTCTGCACATCATCCCTGACGATCCCGCCGATCTGCCGGCGGACAGGGGCGAGCTTGGTTTCGAGAACTACGACTTCAATCTGAGTACGCAAGCCGCCTTTTGGGACGGCAAGTGCATCTATAGCCAAGCCTTGCCCGATTACCCAATCGCGCGCATAAGAACGGGGCAGAATGTAGAGGGCGAATCGGTATGGCGGACGGACATTGATTTGGCGGCGCATGCGGCGGCTACCGCGTTGTATGAGAGTATCGCCGCCGGGGATTATGGGCAGCCTGTGGCGCGGTCGGGCTTTGATGTGTATATGCGCGACGGCGCGATGGCGTATCTGAAAGAGAACTGCGCGGCGGGCGATGTGGACGCGCGGTTCTTCTTGCACATAGTTCCCGTTGATCCTGCCGATCTGCCGGCGGATTGGCGCGAGCGCGGGTTTGAGAACTTGGATTTTGGGTTTGCCGAATACGGCGCGTATGTGGGGGATGATTGCGTGGCGGCGCGCGAGTTGCCGGGTTATGGGATAGAGCTCGTCCGGACGGGGCAGTTTGTTGGCGGGGAGGGTAGGGTGTGGGGGGTGGAGTTCGCTGTGGGGCGGTAGCCATCCGGCTAATGTCTAACATCCAAACGCTTGCCTTGATATAATTCCCGCCATAATGCCAACGCTATCCCGCCTATCCCCGCTTAGCCGCCTAGCCCCATTGCGCCGTGCGCCGTTCTGGGCGCAGGCGCTTGCCCTTTGCGCGTTGTTCGCCATCGTAGGCGTTGCCATAGTGGACGACTATGGGGTGGCCGGGGATGATCTTGCTCAGCGCGAAATCGCCAACGCCAACGCCGACTACATCGCCACAGGCGCCACCGACGGCCTAGATTACAGGGATTATCGCTACTTCGGCGTCGTCTTTGATATGCCCTTGCTACTGGTTGAGCGCGCGCTTGGACTGCAAGACACCCGCGCCATCTTCATCGCGCGCCACCTGCTAACGCACTTGTTCTTTATCGCGGGCGGCTTTGCGTGCGGGATGCTCGCCTACAGAATGTTCGGCAGCCGATGGATAGCGTTGCTGGCTATGCTGATGTTCCTGCTGTATCCGCGCCTGTACGCGCACTCGTTCTTCAACAGCAAGGATGCCCCTTTCGCGGCTTTGCTGCTAGTCGCCCTCTACTTGACGCATCGCGCCTTTCGCAAAGATACGCTCGGCGCGTTTCTGCTATGCGGCATCGGCGTGGGCATGGCGATAAATCTGCGCCCTTTCGCGCTGATGCTGTTGCCGATGATACTAGCTATGCGCGGGCTAGACCTGTGGCAGGCGGGCAGGGGAGAGCGCAAGCGCATCCTAGCGTCAGCGGGGATATTCGCGGCGGCGGCGATTGCGGTCATGTACATCATTCACCCGTACCACTGGGAGAACCCGCTGCGATTCATTGAGACCGTCCGAGCGGTGTCTCAGCATCACGTCCTTGCAGATAACCTGTTTATGGGCGAGATATACAGGGCTGACGAGGTGCAGTGGAACTATATCCCGGTATGGTTTGCGATTGCCTCGCCGCCGGTCGCGCTGGCGCTGGGTGCTATCGGATGCGCGGCGGTGTGCTGGCAAGGGCTGGCGCGTCCTCTCGCCGCGCTGCGCTGCCGCGAGATCCGCTTTCGCATAATGCTGCTGGGCTGCTTTGCGTTGCCAATCGTGGTGGTTATCGCGCTGCAATCCAACATCTACAACGGCTGGCGGCAGATGTACTTCCTGTGGGCGCCGTTCTGTTTGCTGGCGGCGGTCGGGATGCATACGATTGCAAACATTCGCATGGAGGGGGGCATTTGGAAAATTGCGACGCGGCTACCACGTTGGGTTCGCGGCGGCAGGCGCTTGCATATGGCGCGGCGGGCGCTTGCGTATGGCGCGGCGGCATTTGGGCTGGCAACCACGCTGACCGCTATGGCGGCGCTGCATCCCCATCAGCATGTGTATTTCAACGCTCTGACGGACACCAAGACGCCGGGTGCGCTGGGCAAGCGGTACGATATGGATTACTGGCATTTAACCCGGCTGCAATTGCTGGAATATCTGCTCGCGCGCTACCCGGACGACGACTTGCGCGTCTATCCTAGAACCCGCGTCGCGCTAATCCTGCCCCAAAACGATAGGGAACGCATCCTGTTTTCAAATAGCCCATACGCGACGGACTATTACATCCAATCAATCTCCATACGCCAGTATGTGCATGAGGAGCCTGAGGCGGCGGCGATTCACAGCGTCCGGGCATACGGCAACGGCATAGAGTTCATCCTAGACACTAGATCCGCCGCTTACCGCGACTACTACCGCGCCGCATACGCCGATGTTGTGGCAAACGGAACTTTGCTCGCGCGCTCCGGTTTTGACATCTATATGCACAATGGCGCGCTGCATTACCTCAAAGAAAACTGCGAGCCGCTGCTGGCAAGCTCCAATGTCAATATCAAGGCGTTCCTGCACTTCTTTCCCGTCGACCCGGCGGACTTGACAGCGGACCGCCGCGAGCTTGGTTTCGAGAACCGGGACATTTGGGTAGCCGCGCCCGGCGCTTTCTTTGACGGCAAGTGCATTCACAGTCAAACGCTCTTGCCCGATTACCCAATCGCCCGCATAAAGACGGGGCAGATTGCGAAAGGCGAATCGCTATGGCGCGCGGACATCAACTTGGCTGCCCACGCCGCGGCTACCGCGTTGTATGAGAGCATCGCCGCCGGGGATTATGGGCAGCCGGTGGCGCAATCAGACTTTGATGTGTATATGCGCGGCGATAGATTGGCGTATCTCAAAGCCCCCTGCGAGCAGGGCGACGCCGACGCGCGTTTCTTCCTGCACATCATCCCCGACAACCTCGCCTATCTGTCCGGAGACTGGCGCGAGCGTGGCTTTGACAACTTGGACTTCCAATTCGTCGATTACGGCGCATACGCGGGCGATAAGTGCGTGGCTGAGCGCGAGCTGCCGGATTATCCCATAGCCCGCATCAAAACTGGGAATAATGCAACGGCATCCGGCGGCGATGGGTGGCGCGCGGACATTAACCTAGCCGCCCGCGCCGCCACGCAAGCCGCGCACGACGGCATCTCCGCCGGTGACTATGGGCAGCCTATAGCTCAATCGGACTTCGCTGTGTATCTGCGCGGCAACCTCCTGGCGTATTCCAAAGAAAACTGCGAAGCGGGCGACCTGGATGCGAAGTTCTTTCTGCACATAGTCCCCGCCGATCCCGACGACTTGTCTGCAGACTGGCGCGACCTCGGCTTTTTCAATCTTGACTTCCAATTCGCCGACCACGGCGCATACATTGGCGACAACTGCGTAGCCACGCGCGAGCTGCCCCCATACCCCATAGACCGCATCCGCACCGGCCAGTTCGTCAGCGGCGAGGGCAGGCTTTGGGGCGTCGAATTCCCTGCGGCGCCGTAGCCGCATCCCTAGCGTCATGCGCCTGCCGCCGGGCCGCCTTTCAATTGACACTATTAAGCGAAAGCGCTAACATTATCACGCATTTTCGGCAGGGCAGCGGCAGCGGCGAGCGAGCGTTTTGAGGCAGTTGGACGCACAGGCGATAGGCAGGCGAATCCGGCCGCTTATGGGGATGCGCGATGTGGACGCGCATGCCTATGAGCGCGGCGAGCGGGCGCTGGGCGTCTTGCGCGAGTGTATGAGCGCGCAAGGCTATCAGCCCATTGACACGCCGCTGCTGGAAGAGACTGAGCTGTTCGTCCGCAAGGCGGGCGGCGAACTTACGGGGCGGCTGTATAATTTCACGGATCCGGGAGGGACTTCGGTTAGCCTGCGTCCTGAATTCACATCGTCGGTTATCAGACATTTTATTGATAACCAGGACGCGATAGTCCCGCCCGTGCGTTGGCAGTATAGCGGGCCCGTGTTCCGATATGAGGCGGGCGGCGGCGGCGCGTATCGGCAGTTCACGCAGTCGGGCGCGGAGCTAGTCGGGGCGGACGGGCGGCAAGCCGATATGGAGATAATTTCGCTCGCCGCGTCCGGGCTTGCCGCGCTGGGGATGGACGGGTTCGGGCTGCGTATCGGGCATCTGGGCGTTCTGCGTAGCCTCTTGGACGGGTTCGGGCTGTCGGAGCCTGCCAAGCATTTCGTTATGGGCAATATGGGCGGCCTGCGGCGCGGCGATGCGGATGCGGCGGCGCTGATGCGCCACGCGCGAGAAGTCGGGCTGCTGCGCGGCGGCATTGACTTAGGGCTTGAGGCGACGCTTGAGAGCATGAGCGCGGAGGAGGCGGAGGAGTTTATTCTAGGCGCGCTGAAAGAGTCTATGCCCGCGCCGGTGGGTCGCCGAACCACCGACGACATCATAGCGCGGCTGCTGCGAAAGCTAAGGAGCGCCGACGAGCCGGCGGCGTTTGAGGGCGCGCTGGCGCTGGCGGACAGGCTGGCGAGATTGCGCGGCAAGCCCGACGACGCCCTCAGGCAGGCGCGCGCCGCCGCGAGCGAATTCGGCGTCAACGCCGCGCCGCTCGCCGAACTGGAGTCACTGCTGGCGCTGATGCCCCAGGCGGGCGTAGCAGAGCGGCAGGTCACCGTGGATACGGGAATGGCGCGCGGCATATCTTACTACACGGGCGTTATATTTGAGCTGACGCCCGCGGCGGGCAACGGCAATGGCAACGGCGGCGCGGCGCTTGGCGGCGGCGGCAGATACGACGGGCTTGTGCAGGCGCTCGGCGGGCGCGGTTGCGTTCCCGCGATGGGGTTCGCGTATAATGTGAACGCGCTTTTGGACGCGCTTGACTAGCGGCGGCGCGTCACACGCGGCGGTATTGCGGCATTATGGGGATACAGGATATAGATGGCGACTGAGTTCAATGGCAATCTGAGGCTTGCCATATCCAGCGACGGCGCGCTGTATGAGCCGACGCAGGCGTTTCTGCGCGCCTGCGGCATAGGCGTTTCGCGCTCCAACCCGCGCCGCTACACCGCCAACATCCCCGCGCTCAACGGCGTCAGCGTCCTGTTTCAGCGCGGCGCGGACATCACGCCCAAGGTGGAGGACGGCAGCGCCGATCTAGGCATCGTAGGGCTTGACCGCTACCTGGAAATGCGTAGCGAAAGCGGCGATACCAATGTGGTGATAGACGACCTTGATTTCGGGCGCTGCAAACTTGTGCTGGGCGTTCCCGATTCGTGGGTGGATGTTGCGTCGCTCGCGGACTTGGCGGATGTGGCTATGGAATTCAGGCAGCGGGGCAGGGATATTCGCATCGTTACCAAGTATCCCCGCCTTGTAGAGCGGTTCTTGCTGCGAAACGGCATCAATATGTTCTCGCTTGTGGCGTCAAGCGGGACGCTGGAGGCGGCGGTTGCGATGGGGTTCGCGGACATTATCGCGGATGTGTCCGAAAGCGGCGTTACGATGCGCGAAAACAGGCTCAAGCAGATTAGCGGCGGCGCGATAATCAAGTCTAGCGCCTGTCTCATCGGCAACCGCAGGCTGTTGCGCGGCGACGAATCCAAGCTGGAGCGCGCAAAGACGCTGGTAGATCTGATGGAGGCGTACTTGCAGTCGCAGAACTACTACAGCGTCACCGCCAATATGCGCGGCGAGGCGCCCGAAGAGTTGGCGCGCCGCCTGTTGGATCACGCCGAGATTGCGGGGCTGCGCGGCCCTACCATATCCAAAGTGTATTCGCGCGATGGCGCGGGCTGGTATGCGGTAACCGTGATTATTCAGAAAGACAACCTCGCCAACGCGGTCAATCGCCTCAGGCAGGCGGGCAGCGCCAGCGTAACGGTGTCTCATCCCAACTATGTGTTCAATTCTGTGTGCGAGGCGCACGCGCGGCTCACATAGCCGCCGCAAGCCAACCCCGCGTTGGCGGAAGGGAGGGCGTCCTGCCAAATCCACCCGTTCACATCAACCTCGCGCGGCGCGTTGCGGACAGGCTGCGCCACGATACGATCGAAGAGAATATGGGCTACTACCTGCTCGGCTCTACATCTCCGGACATTCGCGTCATCACGCGAAAAGACAGGGCTTGCTACCACTTCGCCCGGCTTGATTTCCAAGAAGTCGGCGCGGGCATAGACGGGCTGTTCCACCGCCATCCGGCGCTGCGCCGCGCGGGCGCTCACGGCGCGGCTACCCAGGCGTTTATGGCGGGCTACCTCACGCATCTGCTCGCGGACGAAACTTGGATAGCGAATATGTTTCGCCCCTATTTCGGCAACGCGGATGTGTTTGAGGACAGGACGCTGGGCCTGGTTATGGACAGGGCGATGCAGCTTGAGCTCGACCGCCGTTGCTGGGACGCCATCGGCGATTTGAACGGGCTTGCGGACATCGCGGCGGATCGCGTTGAGGTGAGTTTCATCCCGCCCGAAACGCTTTCGGACTGGGCGCGCTGGGTTAGCGGCAACTTGGAGCGCGGCTTTTCGTGGGAGCGGCTGCGCTTTATGGCGCGGCGCATAGCGGGCGGCGAGACCGGGCATCCCGCGCATGAACTCGCCGACGCATTCGTTTCGGACGCCAACAGCGGCTTGGAGCGCATCTATCGCTACATCCCGCGCGGCAGCGCCGAGGACTACCAAGAGGCGGCGCTTGAAACGCTCACTAACGCGGTAGAGGGCTACCTGCCATGAAGATAGTCAGAGGATACGCCGCCGCCCGCCGCGAGTTGTGCGAGGGTAGGGGATTGGGGCTTGACGCCGCGCCGCCCGCCGTGCGCGAGGGCATCCGCCGCGTGTTCGGCGAGCCGCTTACGCCGCTGCAGGTGGCAGAGCGCATCGTGCGCGATGTGCGGCGCGAGGGCGACGACGCCGTACGTCGGTTCACGCAAATGATTGACGGCGACGCTCCAGACGAGCTTGAGGTTGACGCGGCGGCGATAGCGGACGCGCGGCGGCAAGCGCCCGCCAATGTGGTGGACGCGCTGGAGTCGGCGGCCGACCGCATACGCGCGTTTCACGAGGCGGCGCTGAACAAGGGCTGGATGGACTACCGCGCGGGCTATGGGCAGATAGTCAACGCGGTAGCGCGCGCCGGCGCGTACGTGCCGGGCGGCACCGCGCTCTATCCCTCAACCGTGCTGATGACCGCCATACCCGCGCGGGTCGCGGGCGTGAGCGAAGTGGTGATGTGCACCCCCGCGAAAGCGGGCGAGCAGCCCAATCCCGCCGTTCTCGCCGCCGCCGCAATCGCAGGCGTGGACAGGGTGTTTCGCATCGGCGGCGCGCAGGCTATCGCGGCTATGGCTTACGGCACTGAAACGCTGCCGCGCGTTGACATTATCTGCGGGCCGGGCAACCTGTTCGTAACTCTCGCCAAGAAGTTGGTGTACGGGGATGTCGGCATTGACGGGCTGTATGGGCCTACTGAGACCGTGGTTATCGCCGACGACTCATCCAACCCGACGCTGTGCGCGGTGGATCTGCTGGCGCAGGCGGAACACGACGCCTTGGCGCGGCCCGTGCTGATAACGAACTCTGAGCGGCTGGCGGACGCCGTGTCGCGCGAAGTGGAAACGCGGCTGGCGCGGCTTGACAGGGGCGCGATAGCCCGCGCGTCCATCCAAGAGCAGGGCTGCATCGCGCTTGTTAACAGCATATCTGAGGGCGTTGAGTTGGCGAATGAGTTCGCGCCGGAGCATCTGTGCCTGATGGTAGCGGACGCATGGGAGCGTCTGGGGCAAGTGAGAAACGCGGGCGCGGTGTTTATCGGCGAGTTTTCGCACGAAGTCCTCGGCGATTATGTGGCGGGCCCAAGCCATGTTATGCCCACCGCGGGAACGGCGCGTTTCAACTCAGGGCTTGGCGTCCACTCTTTCGTGAAGATAAGCCCGGTTGTGGCGCTGGGCAAGGCAACATCGGCGGCGATTTCGGGCGCGGCGTCGGTTCTTGGCAGGGCGGAGGGCTTGACGGCGCACGCGGAGGCGGCGGAGATACGCGAAGAACTGCTCTAACGCTCTAAACGGGACTAAAACGGGGCGCGGGTTCGTGTGATAGGATTGGCGCAGGCAAGTGCGATACGCGCATAGACCGCATAGACAACGGAGGCGGCGCAATGGCAGGCGAAATCAAAAGGCTTATCCGGCCGCATCTGGTCAACATCCAGACATACGACGCGGTCGACCCGCCGGAGCTTATAGCGCAGCGGGCGGGCATATCGCCGGACAAGGTCATAAAGCTGAACGGCAACGAAAACCCGTATGGCGGCTCGCCCAAAGTGGCGGAGGCGGTAGCCAACGCGCCCGTTCACATCTACCCGGATCCGATGCAGCGCCGCGCTCGCGCCGCGCTCAGCGACTACACCGGCGCGCCCGCCGACGCCATCATCGCGGGCGCGGGCAGTGATGAGCTGATTGACCTGCTGTTCAGGCTGTTCGTGAACCCCGGCGACAAGGTTATGGACTTTGATCCCACTTTCGGGATGTACAACTTCTTCACGCGCATATCGGACGGCAGCGTTGACCTTGTGCCGCGCGATGAGCTTTTCGACGTGGATGTGAACGCCGCCAAAGCCGCCATAGACGCCAGGACGAAAATCATCTTCCTGGCGTCGCCCAACAACCCCACCGGCAACCTTGCCACTGAAGAGCAGGTGCGCGAACTGCTTGCCACCGGCCTAATCGTTGTGGTTGATGAGGCGTACTACGAGTTCTGCGACGAAACCGTCGCCGATATGGTTGACGACCACGAAAACCTGGTTGTGCTGCGGACGATGAGCAAGTGGGCGGGCTTGGCGGGGCTACGCATAGGCTACGGGATAATGAACCCGGAGCTGGCGCAGCATATGATTGACATCAAGCAGCCGTACAACATCAGCGTTGCGGCGGAGGCGGCGCTGCTGGCGTCCCTAGAGGATGCGCCCGCGCTGCTGGACAATGTGGGCAAGATAGTGGCTGAGCGCGAGCGCATGACGCGCCTGCTGGACGAAATCCCCGGCGTAACGCCTTGGCCATCCGCGGGCAACTTTGTCCTCTGCCAATTTGAGCCGCGCCGCGCAAGCGAGATATTTGAGGCACTGGCAAAGCGCGGCATCGTTGTGCGAAAGTTCGGGACCGAGCGGTTGCAAGACTGCTTTCGCGTAGCGGTCGGCACTCCCGACCAGACGGACGCCTTTATCACGGCGCTGAAAGAAGTAATCTAGGGCAAACATAGGGCAGGGGAGTTGAGCCGGTGCGAACCGCAAGCCTAAGCCGCGAAACCAACGAAACCACTATCAGCGTAGCCGTCAACATAGACGGCGCGGGCGATTACAGCATTGACACGGGCAACGGGATGTTCGACCACCTGCTGGCGCAGATCTCGCGGCATGGGCTGATAGATCTGACAATCGCCGCGCAAGGCGACACCCACGTGGGCTGGCATCACCTTGTAGAGGATGTGGGCATCGTGCTGGGCAGGGCGTTCAAGCAGGCGGTTGGGGACGCAAGCGGCATTATGCGGACGGCTCATTCGTATGTGCCGCTGGACGAGGCGCTGGCGCTGAGCGCGGTGGACTTTGGCGGGCGCGGCTACGCGGTGATAGACGCCGCAATGTCCGACAGCGATCTGGGCGCGCTGCCCGCTGAGCTCATCCCGCACTTCTTGGAGACGATGGCGCGCGAGGGCGGCTTTAACCTGCATGTACGCATCCTGGCGGGCAGCAGCAACCACCACAAGGCGGAGGCGCTGTTCAAGAGCCTGGCGCGCGCTATGCGGGCGGCGCTGGAGCCGGACGCGCGGCGCGGCGGCAACGTTCCAAGCACTAAGGGCGTTATCGGATAGCAGGGCGGGTAGGGCAGTTGCCTACGATTCGTCTATGCCCAGCACTTCGTACTCGTAATCCTCAATCACGGGGTTGGCGAGCAGCGTTTCGCACATTTCGCGCACTTTGGCGGCGGCGGCGTCCGGGTCGGGTTCGTTCAGCCGTATCTCCATATACTTGCCCGCGCGCACGCCGTCCACGCCGTCAAAGCCCAGCTGCCGCAGCGCCTGGTGAATCGTATGCCCCTGCGGATCGCTGACCGTGGGGCGTACTTTGATATAGACTTTGGCTAGGAATGTCATAGGCTTGCCGTCTGCGTTGGCTATGGCGTTGCGCTAGGGCGTTGAGTACGCCTGAATGAAGTTGCGGATTAGCGGTTCGTCGTAGACGTTTATGGTTTGGGTGATATTCGTCGCGGCGAGCGAGATTTGTTCGGCGTCTGCGTCCGGGTTGGGCATTAGGATTACTTTGCCATCCGCGTCAATCAGCTCGTACACGATGTCGCTGAGCTCCGCCATAACGTCGGGGCAGCCATCCGGGCAGTTGTAGGATATGACTACGCCGCCTTGCGCCAGGTTGGCGGCGTACATCTCGGGGGCAAGCGCGTCGGCGTGTATGCCCCAGGGCACGGGCGGCAGGACGGGCGCGGCGGCCTCGGCGGGCGGGTTAGGCTCGCTTGGCGCGGCTTGCGTATCCGCGTTGGCGGCGCTCGCTTGGACGCCGGCGTCTTCGGCTTGGGCATCGGCTGCGTCCGCCGCGCTGCGCTCAAAGATGTCCGCGCTGCCGCCGCCGCCGAACTGCGGTATGGGCAAGCCGGGCAGGATAAGCCCAAGGATGAATATGAAAGACACAAGCGCGATTGCGGTTATGCCGCCGTAGCGGATTAGCCGCCTGCGCCGCGTCTGCCTCACCCTGCGCGCGGCGCGCGTCTGAGTGGGCGTTAGTCGTTTTCCGCTGCCTGTCGCCATTGTGTCACCAGCCGAATGTTTAGCGATGTCAATCGTATGCGTGTTGCGCGTATCGTACTATTGTAGAGGATTGCCCGTGAGCTTGCTGAACGCCTCTAGGTAGCGCGCGCGCGTGCGCTCCACCACGTCTTGCGGCAGCTCAGGCGCTGGCGGTTCGTGATCCCAGCCGGCGGCGTCAAGCCAGTCGCGGACGAACTGCTTGTCGTAGTTGGGCTGCGATTTGCCGGGCGCGTAGCCGTCCATATCCCAGAACCGGCTGGAGTCGGGCGTGAGCGCCTCGTCTATGAGCGCCACTTCGCCGTCTATGACGCCGAACTCGAACTTGGTGTCGGCTATCAGGATGCCCTTTTCCAAGGCGTAATCGCGGGCGGCGGCATATACCGCTATGGACGCCTCGCTGAGCTGGGCGGTCAGTTCTTTGCCCACCATATCTTCCATTTGCGCCACGGTGATGTTCTCGTCGTGTCCCTCTTCCGCCTTAGTGCTGGGGGTGAACAGCGGCTCCGGGAACGCGTCGCCCTCGCGCAAGCCGTCAGGCATTTGGACGCCCGCCACGCTGCCGCTGCGCCTGTACTCCGACCACGCGGAGCCGGTGATGTAGCCGCGCACGATGCACTCAACATCAATGCGCTCGGCGCGCTTGACGACCATTGCGCGGCGGGCGATGTCCTGCGGCAGGTCAAGGTCTGCGCGATCCGCGGCTAGCGCTACGAAGTGGTTGGGGACGATATGCGACGTCCTGTCAAACCAGAACGCTGAGATCTGGCACAGCACGGCGCCCTTTTCGGGGATGCCGGTGGGCAGCACGACGTCAAAGGCGGATATGCGGTCGGTGGCTACCATAAGCAGCAGCCCCTCGCCGAGGTCGTAGGTATCGCGCACTTTGCCGCGATAGAGCATATTGGGCAGGTCGGTTTCTTGGATAGTGGTCATTGTTGTGTTCGCTCCCTGAATTTCTTGCATGCGCCCCGCGTTGTCAATTATGCGCTCCGCGTTATCTATTTTATCACTAGCGCGTAGCGCGGGGCAGGGTAGAGTTAGCGGTTTTTCAAGCCTTGCCTGTATTCGTCGTAGGCTTGGCGTATGGCGTCGTGCTTGATGCCGAGTATCTGGGCGGCTAGGAACGCCGCGTTGCGCGCGCCCCAGGAGCCTACGGCGACGCATGCGACGGGTATGCCGGGCGGCATCTGAGCTATGGCGTAGAGCGCGTCCACGCCGTTTAGGTCGCTGCTGGGCAGCGGGATGCCGATGACGGGCAGGGTAGTCCACGACGCCACCACGCCGGGCAATCCGGCCGAACCGCCTGCGGCGGCGATGAGAACCTCTATGCCCCTATCGCGCGCGCCGGTCACATACTCCATCACCCTTTCGGGCGTGCGATGCGCGGACGCCACCACTACTTCGTTCTCAATGCCCATCTGCGTCAGCACGCTCGCGGTTTCGTCAACTATCGCCTTGTCTGAGCTGCTGCCCATTATCACGCCTACAAGTGGCATATCTTTACCCCTTTCGTTGCGCCCCGCCCATTGCGCGGCGAGGGCTGATTGTTATGTTATCGGTATTCCCTATATTGGATTGGCTATTGGAAAGTATTGGCAAGTTGCGCGTTGCCTATCGCGTTGCCTACGAAATCGCGGGCGCTCACACGGCGGCGAGGTCTTTGCGATAGAACGCGCCCTCAAATCGGATGCGGGCTATGTTGGCGTATGCCGCGGCGCGCGCGTCCGCCAGGGTATCGCCCATTGCGGCAACTGTCAGCACGCGCCCGCCGTTGGTTAGCGGATCGCCGTCGTCGGACGCGCGCGTTCCCGCGTGAAACGCGATAGCGGGTTCGCGCACATCGGCCAATCCGCCGATAGGGTAGCCGGTGGCGTATGCGCCCGGATAGCCCGCCGACGCCATCACCACGCCCACGCAGGCGCGGTCGTCCCAATCTATGGGCATACCCGCAAGCTCGCCGCGCGCCGTAGCCAGCATAATTTGCGCCAAGTCGGTCTTCAAGCGCGGCAGCATCACCTGCGTTTCAGGATCGCCCAGCCTGCAGTTGAATTCAAGCGCCTTGGGGCCGTCGGCGGTGAGCATCATGCCTAGGTAGAGTACGCCGCGATATGGCGATCCCTGCGCTACGAGCGCGTTGGATACCGGCTGCATAATGCGCTTGTGAACCTGCGCCTCTATGTCGGCGTTCCAATGCAGCGGCGCGGGCGGGCTGTAGCTGCCCATGCCGCCCGTGTTAGGCCCTGTATCGCCGTCGCCCACGCGCTTGTAGTCGCATGCGGCTACCATAGGCGACACATAGCCCCCGTCCACGAATGCGAACACGCTGACTTCTTGCCCAGTCATACACTCTTCCACAATCACGCAATCGCCCGCATCCCCGAACTGCCGCTCAACCATAGCCGCATGCAGCGCGGCAAGCGCATCAGATTTCGTGTTGGCGACGGTTACGCCCTTGCCCGCCGCCAGTCCGTCCGCCTTTATCACAAGGGGCGTTGCGGCGCTCTCTACATAGGCGCATGCGGCATCGTAATCTGTGAACGCCTGAAACGCGGCGGTAGGGATGCCGTTGTCAGCCATAAGCCGCTTGGCGAATGCCTTGCTGCTCTCAATTCGGGCGGCGGCTTGCGTGGGCCCGAATATCGGCGCGCCCGCCTGCTGAAAGCGATCCACTATGCCCAGCGCAAGCGGCGCCTCAGGCCCAACCACCGTGAAATCCACGCCATTTTGCCGCGCGAAAGCCAGCAGCCCATCAATGTCTTCGGCGGCGATAGGCGCGTTTTGGGCGATGCCGCTTGTACCGGCGTTGCCCGGCGCCACAATCACTTCGACGACCGCCGCGCTGCGCCCAAGCGCCCAAGCGATAGCATGCTCGCGCGAACCGCCGCCTATAACAAGAACCCTCATAGCGGCTGAGACCTCTTGACAAGCTTTCCCGACGACGCCTCTACAAAGTGAGTTTCGCGGGTTTTATTATCGTTTTTGTTTGCTACTTCAATCGCCGCCGCCGCGCCCAGAGCGTCCAGCTCCAGTAGCGTCCCCAGCGCCACAAACGCCACGTCCGCCATTTCGGAGGCGGCGTCATCCAGCGCGCCCACGTTAAGCTCATGGGAATGTTCGCCAACCTCTTCCATCAGAAACGCCAGCCTCGCGCACAGGCGGGGAACGGCGCAATCTGCGGGCGAATTCGCGTTTAGATTGGGTATGCCAAAGCGCTCATGAAAATCGTACACGCTCGCCGCAAGCCGCGTGGCGGCGGCGAGGAACTCCTCGCGGGAGATGGCGTTGGTAGCGGCGGCGTTGTCAGGCATAGCGTTCTCCATCACCGCTCTTCATTCCCACTCAATCGTACCCGGCGGCTTGCTCGTGATGTCATACACCACGCGGTTGACGCCCGCCACTTCGTTGGCGATGCGGGCGGATATGCGGGCGAGCGCATCGTAGGGGATGCGCGCCCAGTCGGCGGTCATGGCGTCTTCGCTGGCTACCGCGCGTATGGCGATTACATGCCCGTATGTGCGAAAATCGCCGGTGACGCCCACGCTGCGAGATCCGGTCAGCACCGCGAAACTCTGCCATAGTTCGCGGTAGAGATCGTTGCGGCGCACTTCGTCCATAACGATGGCGTCCGCGTCGCGCAGAACCGCGAGCTTTTCGTGCGTAACCTCGCCGATGATGCGTATGGCAAGCCCGGGCCCGGGGAACGGCTGCCGAAAGACTATCTCTTCGGGCAAGCCAAGCTCCAAGCCCACTTCGCGCGCCTCATCCTTGAACAGGTAGCGCAGCGGCTCCACTAGGCTGAGTTTCATATGCTCCGGCAGCCCGCCTACGTTGTGGTGAGACTTGATTTTGGCGGATATGGAATCGCCCGCGCCCTCGCTCTCGATCACGTCGGGGTAGAGCGTTCCCTGCGCCAGGAAATCCACCGCGCCGATGCGCGCCGCCTCTTCGTCGAATACGCGGATGAACTCTTCGCCGATGATTTTGCGCTTTCGCTCAGGGTCGGTTACGCCGCGCAGCGCGCTCACAAAGCTTTCGGCGGCGTCGGCATATACCAAGCTTGAGCTGAAATGCTTGCCGAAAGTTTCGCGGACGCTCTGCGGCTCGCCCTTTCGCATAAAGCCGTTGTTCACGAATATGCAGGTGAGCCTATCGCCCACCGCTTTGTGAACAAGCGCCGCCGCCACCGCGGAGTCCACGCCGCCCGACAGCGCGCATATCACCTTGCCCTCGCCCACCTGCTCGCGGATGCGCCCAACGCTGTCGCTAACGAAATTGCCCGCAGTCCACACCGGGCTGCAGCCGCATACCTTGTACAGGAAGTTTTCCAAAATCGCCTTGCCATGCGGCGTATGCACAACCTCCGGGTGAAACTGGATGCCCAGCATGCCCTTGCCGTTGCCCATAACCACTATGGGCGAGTTTTCTGAGCGGGCAAGCCCCTCAAAGCCCGCCGGCGGCCGCGTAATCCGGTCGCCGTGGCTCATCCACACAGGCATAGAGGCCGGCAGCCCTTGCAGCAGCGGCTCCGAGTTGGGGATCTGCTCCATCACGGCGCGCCCGTACTCTTTGCGATCCGAGGGCGCTACCTCGCCGCCAAGTTGATGCGCCATAACCTGCATCCCGTAGCAGATGCCAAGCACGGGGAGGCCGCTTTCATACACCCACGCGGGCGCTAGAGGGGCGTCGGCATCGTACACGCTCGCGGGCCCGCCGGACAGAATGACGCCTTTGGGGTTCAATCGCGCCACCGATTCCCAATCGGCGGTGTGCGGGATGATTTCGCAATAGACATTGCTTTCGCGCGCGCGGCGGGCTATCAGCATGCTGTACTGCGACCCGAAGTCTATCACAAGGATAGACTCTCGCTGAATGCGCGCGGCGTCGGCGGGCAAAGCGGGCGATTGCGGACTTGTGGGTTCGGAGCGTTGCAGCATCTATATCGGAATTGCATACGCGCGTTGGGCTTGCAAGCGCGTTCAAACGTAGTTATGAGGCGATTCAACTTTATCATCTATGATATACTATTTCAACCTTGACAAGGGTAGCCAATGAGCGATATGGCGCAACATACAGGGCTTGAAAGCCAACTAAAAATCGCGGTTCACGCGCTCGCAAACGGCGGCGTAGTCGCATTGCCCACAGACACGCTGTACGGGCTGGCGGCTTGCGCCTTTGACGAGGCGGCGGTCGCCAAGATATTCAAGGCGAAAGGGCGGGACGCCGCCACCGCGCTGCCGCTGCTGCTGGCGGACTCAGACGACGCTCGCCGTTGCGGTGTGGATCTGCCCTCCGCAATGTGGGCGCTGGCGGAGAAGTTTTGGCCCGGCGCGCTCACGCTGGTCGTGCGAAAATCCGATGCCGTGCCATACGCGGTTACGGCGGGAATGGACACCGTGGGGCTGCGCGTGCCTGATCATCCGCTGCCAAGAGCGGTGGCGCGCGAACTGGGATCGCCCATCACCGGCACAAGCGCCAACCGCAGCGGGATGCCCGGCCTCACCACCGCGCAGGCGGTAAGGGATGAGCTGGGCGACAGCATAGACTTTGTGCTGGACGGCGGCGACGCGCCGGGCGGCGAGGCGTCAACCGTGCTTGACCTGAGCGGGGACGCCCCCCGCGTTCTGCGGCAGGGCGCTATCGGCAAAGACGCTATCGCCGCGGCATGCGGCTTGGCGGTGATTTGAGCGCACTTGATTGAATTTGCATATGCCTACGACAACCTACATATCTGAGCTAACCTCGCGGGTTGATTCTGAGTTGCAAGCCATAATCAACGCCCGCGATTTCCCGCTGTATCGGATGATGTCCTATCATCTTGGCTGGGCGGACGCCGCGGGCAGGACGTCGGACGCGCCGCTGCCCGGCGAGCGCGTTCACGGCGCGCTGACGCTGCTGGCATGCGACGGAGTGGGCGGCGATATAGACGCCTGCCTGCCCGCCGCCGCCGCCGTTGAGCTTGTTGACAAGTTTATGCAGATACACGACGACGTTCAGGAGGGCAGCCCGCAGCGCAACCAACGCGACGCCGTCTGGTGGGTTTGGGGCCCGGCGCAGGCTATCAACACGGGCGACGGGATGCACGCGCTTGGGCGGCTGGCGCTCTTTCGGCTGCTGGAGCGCGGCGTTCCCACCGACCGCGTGTTCAAGGCAGTGCGCCTTATGGATGAGGCGAGCCTGAAAACCTGCGAGGGCCGCTTTCGCGATCTAGAGGCGCAAGAGCGCATTGACCTGAGCGTTGACGCCTATATGAGCATGGTAGCCGACAAGACGGGCGCGCTGCTTTCCTGCGCGATGCGGCTGGGCGCGCTTGTGGGCGGCGATGATGGCGCGGCGGACGCCCTGGGCGTATGCGGCGCAAAGCTCGGCGCGGCTATGCAGATACGCTCCGACTTGCGGCAGATCTGGGGCGACGACCCGCAGGACGATCCCCAAGTGGAAATGTTAAACAAAAAGAAACTGCTGCCCGTAGTCTATGCGCTTGAAAACGCAACCATAAGCGAAAAGCGCGCTATGGGCGAAATCTACTTCAAGCGCGTGCTTGACGCCGAAGACGCAATCAGGTTGCGCGGCGTCATAGACGAAATGGGCGCGCGCAAGGCTTGCGAAGATATGGCGGCGCAACTCGTCGCAGATGCGACCGGCGCTCTGCACAGCGCGGGCATTGCGGTGGACGCTAAGGCGCGCATCTCCGACTATATCGGCGCGCTTGCGGGGGAGTGATATGGCAGCTAACATAAACAACATACGGCGGCTGGACTTGGATGGCAAGCGGGTTCTTGTGCGCGTAGATTTCAATGTGCCGTTCAACGATGACGGCATTACAATTTCGGACGACAGCCGCATCCGCGCCGCGCTGCCCACCTTGGAATACCTGCGCGAGCGCAACTGCCGGATAATCGTCTGCTCGCATAGGGGGCGGCCCAAGGGCAAGGTGGATCAGTGGCTGCGTATGTGGGCGATTGCGGGCAGGCTCGCCAGGCTGCTGAAAATGACCGTCATCCAAGCGGGCGATAGCGTGGGCGCGGGCGTGGTTAAGAGCGTAGAGGGTCTTGAGCCGGGCGGAGTTCTTGTGCTTGAAAACCTGCGCTTTCACCCCGGCGAAGAAGAAAACGCGCCTGAGTTCGCGCGGCAGCTGGCGTCGCTGGCGGATATGTATATCAACGACGCATTCGGCGCGGCGCATCGCGCCCACGCATCCACCGAGGGAGTGGCGCGCCTGCTGCCCTCCGCCGCGGGCTTTCTGATGGAGCGCGAACTGCAAGTACTCGGCGATGCCATGAATGCGCCCAAGCGCCCATTCGCGGCGGTTCTGGGCGGCGCTAAGGTATCCGACAAGATTGGCGCGCTGCAAAACCTGGTTCGCAAAGCCGACCTTGTGCTGATAGGCGGGGGAATGGCCGCCACTTTCATCAGCGCGCAAGGCAACCCCGTCGGCGATTCGCCGATAGAAGAGTACAGGCTGGAGTTCGCCAAAGCGCTTATTGACGCCGTAGCGGGGCAGGGCGACGGGGCGCGACTGCTCATCCCCACAGACGTAGTCGTAGCCGACGATTTCGCTGAAGACGCCGCCGCCCAAACCGTCAGCGTATCCGCCATCCCCGACGGCTATCGCGTGATGGACATCGGCCCCGAAACCGCGCGCCGCTACGCCGAGGCGCTCGGCGAATGCAAGAGCGTTGTTTGGAATGGGCCTATGGGCGTGTTCGAGTGGGATGCGTTCTCGCAAGGCACGGCGGCGATAGCCAACGCGCTCGCCGATCTGCAAGACGCCGCCACCATCACCGGCGGCGGATCCACCGCGGAGGCGGTAACCGCGCTTGGGCTTGCCGACCGCATGACGCACATATCGTCCGGCGGCGGCGCGACGCTGGAGTTTATGGCGGGCAAAGAACTGCCCGGAGTCGCCGCGCTCGCGCCTAGCCAATAATCTAGCCCCGCTACGCTTAAACCGCTACAAGATTGACGGGATAATCGGCGATAATCACACAAAATTCGCGTTAAGGTTAGCATTATGATTGATCTTCCCTACCTTGCGGATGTATGCCGCGCCACTCCGTCCAAGATTGTGTTCTTGGTCGTTGACGGCTTGGGCGGCGCGGCGCATCCCGATACGCGCAAATCCGAGCTGGAGACGGCGCGCCTGCCCAACCTGGACGCGCTTGCGGCGGCGAGCGCCTGCGGCTTGACAATGCCGGTGGGCGCGGGCATCACGCCGGGCAGCGGCCCCGGCCATATGGCGCTGTTCGGCTACGATCCCGTCAAATACCTGATGGGGCGCGGCGTGCTGGAGGCGCTGGGCATCGGCGTCGATCTGGGCGAGGGCGATGTGGCGGCGCGCGGCAACTTCTGCACAATAGATGGCGAGGGCTTGCTGACGGACAGGCGGGCGGGGCGCATCCCAACCGCCGAGAGCGCCCCCCTGGTTGAGCTGCTGCAGCGAATCCAAGTCGCCGACGCGCGTGTGCGCGTGTATCCCGTGCAGGATTATCGTTTCGTTTTGGTTATGAGCGGCGAGGATCTTGACGACCGCATCCAGGAAACCGACCCGCAGACCACGGGCGTCCCGCCGCTTGCGCCCGTCGCGCTCAGCGACGAGGCGAGCAGGGCGGCCGGCGCGGCCTGGGAGTTCGTAGTGAAAGCGCAAGCCGCGCTCGCCGGCCAGCCTCGCGCCAACATGACGCTGCTGCGCGGCTTCTCTCGCCTGCCCGACCTGCCCCGTTTCGGCGACCGCTACCGCCTCAATCCCGCCGCCATCGCCGCCTACCCAATGTATCGCGGCCTAGCCAAGCTTCTGGGCATGAAAGTCATACCCACCGGCTCCGATTTCAGCGCTGAACTGGACACCCTGGAGGCGCACTTCGGGGAACACGACTTCTTCTTCCTGCACTACAAGCCCGCCGACGCAGCGGGCGAAGATGGCGATTTCGCCGCGAAAGTAGCGTGTTTGGAGGAGCTAGACGCCCACCTACCACGCCTGATTGACCTAAACCCCGATGTGCTAGTAGTAGCCGGCGACCACGCCACGCCCGCCATCCTAGCCGCGCACAGCTGGCATCCCGTCCCGTTGCTGGTTCGCTCCGCGCTAACGGCAGGGGAGGGCATAGCCGCGTTCACCGAGCGCGAATGCGCCACCGGCACGCTCGGCCGCATGCCCGCCACCGATGTGATGATGCTCGCGCTGGCGCACGCTGATAAACTGGTGAAATATGGGCCATAGGGCGCGTTGGCCGGTTTGCAATGCGTCATAACGATATGCTGTCGCATATTTACATATTGACATTGCGCTATGCCACGCGATAAATCGCAGAATAGATGAGGGTTTTATATGCCAATATGCTTGGTTGTGGGCAATTGGAAAATGAACAAGAACGTCTCCGAGGCGCAAGAGCTGGCGTCGACGATAGCCGCGCGGGTAGGGGATAGCGCCGTATCAGCGGGCGCAGACGCCGCCGTAGAGATAGTGATCTGCCCGCCGTTTGTGGCGCTCGATGCCGTAAGCAAGGCGTTACAGGGATCGCGCGTTGCGGTCGGAGCTCAGAACATCCACAGCGAACCTAGCGGCGCATTCACCGGCGAAATATCCGCGCCAATGCTTGTTGACATATGCCGATATGTGATAATTGGCCACTCAGAACGCCGCAGTCTATTCGGCGAAACCGATATGGATATAAACCACAAAGTCAAGGCGGCGCTTGACGCCGGACTGCAGCCTATCCTATGCGTGGGCGAGGACTTGACGCAGCGCAACGCAGGCAACGCCAACGCCGTGGTGGAAGAGCAGTTGCGCGCCGGCCTGATCGACGCCCCGGCCGCCGGCCGCGCAATCGTAGCGTATGAGCCGGTATGGGCGATAGGCACAGGCGAATCCGCCACTCCGCAAGTCGCCCAAGCAATGATGGCCCACATCCGCGCAACTCTCGCCGCGCTCTGCGGCCCCGAAATCGCCGCGGCAATCCCCCTCCTCTACGGCGGCAGCGTCAACGCGGCAAACGCGGCCGACTACATCCGCCAGCCCGATGTCAATGGCGTGCTGGTCGGCGGCGCAAGCCTGGACGCCGACTCCTTCGCCGCCATCGCGCGAGCGGCGGCAAGCGGCTAGGCGCGGCATGTCAACCAAACTGCTAGTTATAGTAGGCCCCACGGCGGTAGGGAAGAGCGCATTGGGAATGGAACTCGCCCGCGCCTTTGACGGCGAGATAATCAGCGCCGACAGCCGCCAAATCTATCGCGCAATGGACATCGGCACGGCGAAACCCCCGCCCGCCGACCTAGCCGCCGTGCGCCATCACCTCATAAACATCATAGACCCCGGAGAGACATATTCGCTGGCGCTATTCCTCCACGACGCCAATGATGCTATCCTAAACATAAAAAACCGACGCTCGCGCCTGCCAATCGTAGTGGGCGGCACAGGCCAATACATCCGCGCTTTGCTGGAGGGCTGGCAGGTTTCTACTGCAAAGCCAAACGCAAAACTGCGCGCCGAACTAGAGGCTCGCGCCGCGTCGGAGGGCCCCGAAAGCCTCTACGCCGAGCTTCAGCGCAGAGACCCTCACGCCGCCCAACGCATCGACCCCGCCAACCCCCGCCGCGTCATTCGCGCCCTGGAATTGCTAGATGCCGGATGCCCTCCCGCAGCCGCCCCGCGCAAAATCCCGCCCGGCTACGACGCGCTCACGCTAGGCATTGCCATGGATCGCGCCGCGCTATACCGGCGCATCGACGACCGCGTGGACGAGCAAATTAAAGCAGGCTGGCTAGACGAAGTTCGCGCCTTGACAGAGCGCGGCTACCCCCCCCAATCGCCCGTGCTATCCGGCCTAGGCTACGCCGATCTCCTGGCCCACCTCCGCGGCGAAACATCCCTTGAAGACGCCATCCAACGCATCAAATACCGCACCCACCGATACGCCCGCCAGCAACACAACTGGTTTCGCCTAACCGACCCATCCATCCATTGGTTCCCCGCGCCGCCCCCGCTGGACGAAGTAAATCGTCTGGTAGCCGCCTGGCTGCGCGGCAACAGCGCCGCCACCCAATAGAGATATTCCAATATGCCAACCATTGCGTTCACACATATCACTACGCACTCTCAATGCTGCACGATGCAATCCAGCCTCTAACGATGAGAGCCTTGCGGACGATGCCCGCCCTAAGCTTGCCCAGCCCGCTTGCGCGTCTGCGCCGGACGCCGTTCTGGGCGCAGGCGCTTGCCCTCTGCGCGCTATTTGCTATCGCGGGCGTCGCCGTAGTGGACGACTACGGGATAACCGAGGATGAATATATACAACCCGGAATCGTCCGCGCCAACGCCGAATACATCGCCACCGGCGACATCAGCGGGCTATCCCAAGATGTGGACTTTGCCCGTCGCTACTATGGCGTCGCCTTTGAGATGCCACTGCTGCTGGCTGAGCGCGCGCCCGGACTGCAAGACAGCCGCCACATATACTTGATGCGCCACATCGTTACGCATCTGTTCTTTATCTCGGGCGGCTTTGCATGCGGGATGATCGCCTACCGGACGCTAGGCAACAGATGGGTGGCGCTGTTGGCTATGCTGATGTTCCTGCTGCATCCGCGCTTGTACGCCCACTCGTTCTTTAACAGCAAAGACATTCCCTTTGCGGCGATGCTGGCAGTGGCGCTATATCTCACTCACCGCGCCTTTCGCAGGGATACGCTCGGCGCGTTTCTGATGTGCGGCGTAGGCGTGGGCTTGGCGATAAATCTGCGCGTGTTCGGAGTGATGCTGTTGCCGATGATATTGGCTATGCGCGGGCTGGATCTGTGGCAGGCGGGCAGGGGGGAGCGCGGGCGTATCCTGATGACGGGCGTAGCGTTCTTGGCGGCGGCGATAGCGGTCGTGTACATCATCCACCCATACTACTGGGAGAACCCGTTGAGGTTTGTCGAGGGCTTGCGCGTGTTATCCCAGCATCCCAACATTCTGGATAATCTGTTTATGGGCGAGTGGTACAGGTCTGACGCCCTGCCGTGGATCTATATCCCCGTTTGGTTTGCCATAACCGCGCCGCCGGCGGCGTTGCTGTTGGGCGCAACCGGCGGCGCGGCAGTCTGCTGGCAGGGCGCGGCGCGCCCTCTTGCCGCGCTGCGCGACCGCGAGACGCGCTTTCGCATCCTGCTGCTGGGTTGCGTAGTATTGCCTGTGGCGGCGGTTATTGCGCTGCAGTCCAACATCTACCACGGCTGGCGGCAGATGTATTTTTTATGGACGCCGTTCTGCTTGCTGGCGGCGGTTGGGCTGCATACGCTTGTGAACGCCAATGCGGGGAAGGGCAGGTGGAAAGTCGCGGCGCGGCTGCCCGGATGGGTTCGCGGTGTCCGCCGCTTGCATATGGCGCGGCGTGCGCTTGCGTATGGCGCGGCGTGCTTTGGGCTGATAACCACGCTCACCGCTATGGCGGCGCTGCATCCCCATCAGCAGGTCTATTTCAACGCGCTAGTGGACACCAAGACGCCCGGCGCGCTCGCCAAGACGTACGATTTGGACTATGGGTCCGTGGCGAACCGGCAATTGTTTGAGTATCTGCTCGATCGTTACCCCGATGACACGCTGAGCGTCTGGCCAAGAAACCACAAACGCGCGGCGATACTGCCTTCAAGCGATAGGGAGCGCATCGTTTTCCCTAACAAGGACGAGGCTGACTTTTACTTTCACCAGCCCGCCGATTATATGCCTAACGAGCCGCGTCCACCGCTGTTTCATACCATTCAGGCATACGGCAACCCCATCGCGCTCATCATCGCGCCGAACTCCGACGCCTACCTAGATCACTACCGCGCGGCATACGCCGCCGCCGCCGCAAACGGAACTCTGCTCGCGCGCTCGGATTTTGAGATCTATATCCATAACGGCAAGCTGTACTATCTCAATGGGGATTGCTCGCCGCCGGAATCAGACGCCAATTTCGTGAAGATATTCTTGCACTTCTTTCCCGCGAACCCCGACGACCTGCCCGCCCGCAGTCGCGAGCTTGGCTTTGAGAACCGCGACTCAGGCAATCTCGTCTTCTTTGACGGCAAGTGCCTCAATCGGCAGTTCTTGCCCGACTACCCGATCGCCCACATAAGAACCGGCCAGAGCGTGAAAGGCGAAGTGATATGGCGCGCGGACATTGACTTGGCTGCCCACGCCGCCGCGCAGGCGCTGTATGAGAGCGTCGTCGCCGGCGGCTACGGGCAGCCGGCGGCTCGGTCGGACTTTGATGTATATCTGCGTGGCAAGACCCTGGCTTACCTCAAAGAACCTTGCACGGCTGGTGATATAGACGCGCGGTTCTTCCTGCACACATTCCCCGCAGACTCCGCCGACCTGCCGGCGGACTGGCGCGAGCAGGGCTTCGCCAACCTAGACTTCCAATTCACCGACCATGGCGCGCGCGCAGGCGATATTTGCGTAGCTGAGCGCGATCTGCCCGGCTACGCGATAGAGCGCATCCGCACAGGCCAATTCGTCAGCGGCGAGGGTAGGGTATGGAGCGTGGAATTTCCTGTGGAGCGGTAGCTGTCCGGCTAACGTCTGACGTCCAAACGCCTGCTTTGCTATAATTGCCGCCGTGATGTCAACGCTATCCCAATTCCCGCTTAGTCCCTTATCCTTATTGCGCCGGATGCCGTTTTGGGCGCAGGCGGCGGCGGTATGCGCGCTGTTCGCAGGCGTGGGCGTCCCCATTATGGACGACTACGGAATATGGGGGGATGAGATCCACCAGCGCAGAACCGCCGCCGCCATTGCCGACTACGCCCTCGGCGTATCCGAAGAGCCGCCCCCGCTGATATACCGCTACTCCGGCGTCGCCTTTGAGGCGCCATTGATGTTGCTGGAGCGCACTCTCCACCTGCAAGACACCCGCCACATCCACCTAATCCGCCGCCTGATCTCTCACTTATTCTTTATCGTGGGCGGCTTTGCGTGCGCGATGCTCGCCTATCGTATGACGGGCAGTCGTTTGATAGCGCTGTTCGCTATGTTGCTGTTCCTGCTGCACCCGCGCCTTTACGCCCACTCGTTCTTCAACACCAAAGACATCCCCTTCGCGGTGGCGCTGGTTATAGCCCTCTTCCTCGCGCATCGCGCCTTTCGCAGGGACACGCTCGGCGCGTTCCTGCTGTGCGGCATAGGCGTGGGCTTGGCGATAAGCTTGCGCCCTTTCGGGGCAATGCTGCCGCCGCTCATACTCGCTATGCGCGCGCCCGACCTTTGGCGAGCGGGGAACGCGGAGCGCAAGCGAATCCTGATTAGCGCCGCGCTGTTTGTAGCGGCGGCGCTGGCGACGGCGTACATCATCCACCCGTACTACTGGGAAAACCCGTTGCGGTTCGTTGAGGGCGTCCGCGTTCTGTCCCAATATCCGGTCATAGTCAGAAATCTGTTTATGGGGGAGATTTACAGGTCTGACGCCGTGCCGTGGAACTACATTCCGGTGTGGTTTGCGATAACCGCGCCGCCGCTGACGCTGGCGCTGGGCGCTTTGGGCGCGGCGGCGGTCTGCTGGCAGACAATCGCGCGCCCTCTTCGCGCCCTCAGCGACCGTGAAACCCTCTTTCGGATATTGTTGCTCGTCTGCATAGCGCTGCCTGTCGCGGTTGCCATCATCCTGCAAGCCAACCTGTACAACGATTGGCGGCATATGTACTTTTTGTGGGGGCCGTTTTGCTTGCTTGCGGCGGTCGGGTTGCATCACATTGCGAACATTAGTATGGGGGGGGGTATTTGGAAGATTGGAGCGCGGCTGCCCGAATGGATTCACGGCGGAGGCCGCTTGCATATGGCGCGGCGAGGGCTGGCATATGGCGTCGTGGGCGCGGGTCTGGTAACCACGCTGACCGCTATGGCGGCATTGCATCCCCATGAGCATGTCTATTTCAATGCGCTAGTAGATACCGAGACGCCCGACGCGCTTGCCATTCGGTACGATATGGACTACCTTCGGATGGCGCATCGGCAATCGCTGGAGTATCTGCTCGCGCGATACCCTGACGACGAGTTGCGCGTCTGGCCTAAGTATCAAGGTAGGCTCATCGTAATGCTTCCTCAAGAAGATAGGGACCGCATTATATCTTCGGACAGCCGGCACGCGGCGGATTTTCATCTGGCGGATTTATTTCTAATGCGGGAATATCTACTGGATCTGCCGTTAACAAAAAACACTCGAGAGAAGAAAATCTACGTTCACCCGCGCATAGATGCGCTGAGAGTGCCGGAGCAGCGTCTGATTCACACCGTCCGGGCATATGGCAGCGCTATCGCGGGCGTCTTTGTCAAGGACGCCGCCGCGTACCGCGCCGCATACCGCGACATCGCCGCAAACGGCGACTTGCTCGCCCGCGCCGCCTTTGACATCTACGCCTACGACGACGCGCTCTACTACATCAGCGCGGATTGCCCGCCGCCCGCGCCAAGCCGCGCCGACTCGCGGATATTCCTGCACATCGTCCCAGTAGATCCCGCCGATCTGCCCGCCGCCAGCCGCGAGTTTGGCTTTGAGAACCGCGACTTTTGGCTCGACAACCATGCCACCGCATTCATTGACGGCAAGTGCATCCACAGACAGACCTTGCCCGCCTACCCTATCGCGCGCATCCGCACGGGGCAGTTCGTCAGCGGCGAGGGTAGGGTATGGAGCGTGGAGTTCGACATGGGGCGGTAATCCGCTTGCCTAACGCCTGACACCCCCGCGCTCGCCTTGCTATAATTGCCGCCGTGATGTCAAAAGTATCCCAACTATCCCCGTCGCGCCGCCGCCTAGCCCTGTTGCGCCGCATCCCATTTTGGGCGCAGGCCGTTGCGGCGTGCGCGCTGTTCGCGGTGGTGGGCGTAGTCGTACTGGACGACTATGGGGTGTCCTTGGATGAGAGTACCCAGCGCCACATCGCGCGCCTCAACGCCGACTACATCGCCACCGGCGACATCAGCGAATTAGCGTCCGATGAGAACATTGCCCATAGATTCTACGGCGTCGCCCTTGAAATGCCCTTGTTGCTGGCGGAGAGCGCGCCCGGCCTGCAAGACACCCGCCACATCTACTTGATGCGCCATTTGCTGACGCACTTGTTATTTATAGCGGGCGGTTTTGTGTTAGGGATGCTCGCCTATTTGATGACGGGTAGCAGATGGGTTGCGCTGCTGGCTATGCTGATGTTCCTGCTGCATCCGCGCCTTTACGTTCACTCTTTCATCAACACCAGAGACATCCCTTTCGCGGCGATGCTAGTCATCGCGCTATATCTCACTCATCGCGCCTTTCGCAGGGACACGCTCGGCGCGTTCCTTCTGTGCGGCATAGGCGTGGGCTTGGCGATAAACCTGCGCGTGTTTGGGCTGATGCTGTTGCCGATGATACTCGCTATGCGCGCGCCGGATTTGTGGCAGGCGGGCAGGGCGGAGCGCAAGCGCATCCTGCTCACCGGCGCGGCGTTCTTGGCGGCGGCGCTGGCGACGGCGTACATCATCCACCCGTACTACTGGGAGAACCCGCTGCGGCTCATTGAGGGCGTCCGGGCGCTGTCTCAAAACCCCAACAATCCTGTGAACCTGTTTATGGGCGAGCTATACAGATCTGACGCCGTGCCATGGAATTACATCCCTGTATGGTTTGCGATAACCTCGCCGCCGGTGACGTTGCTGCTGGGCGCTTTGGGATCCGCGGCAGTCTGCCGGCAGGCAATCATGCGCCCTCTCGCCGCGCTGCGCGATCGCGAAATCAGGTTTCGCATCCTGCTGCTAGGTTGCATTGCGCTGCCTGTCGCGGTGGTTATCGCGCTGGAATCCAATCTCTACAACGGCTGGCGGCATATGCACTTTCTTTGGGCGCCGTTCTGCTTGCTTGCGGCGATCGGGCTGAGCGCGATTGCGAGCGGCGGCGCGGCGAAAGAGGCGGCGGCGGGAGTTGCGGCGCGATTGCCGAGCTGGGTTCGCAGCGGCGTCCGCTTGCATACGGCGCGGCGGCCGCTGGCGTATGGCATAGCCGGTTTTGGGCTGATAACCACGCTGACCGCTATGGCGGCGCTGCATCCCCACCAACAAGTATATTTCAACGCACTGGCGGACACCAATACTCCGGGCGCGCTCGCCAAGCGGTATGATATGGACTATTGGCATGTGGCGCAACGGCAATCGCTGGAGTATCTACTCGATCGTTACCCCGATGACACGTTGCGCGTCTGGCCAAGAAACCACAAACGCGCGGCGATACTGCCTTCAAGCGATAGGGAGCGCATCGATTTCTCTAACAAGGGCGAGGTTGACTTTTACTTTTACCAGCCCGTCGATTATATGCCTAACGAGCCGCGCCCGCCGATGTTTCATACCATTCAGACATATGGCAACCCCATCGCGTTCACCGTCGCGCCGAACTCCGAGGCATACCTCGACTACTACCGCGCGGCATACGCCGCCGCCGCCGCAAACGGAACTCTGCTCGCGCGCTCGGATTTTGAGATCTATATCAATAACGGCGAGTTGCACTATCTCAATGGGGATTGCTCGCCGCCGGAATCAGACGCCAATTTCATGAAGATATTCTTGCACTTCTTTCCCGCGAACCCCGCCGACCTGCCCGCTGACAGGCGCGAGTTTGGCTTTGAGAACCGCGACTCAGGCCATCTCGTCTTCTTTGACGGCAAGTGCCTCAACCGGCAGTTCTTGCCCGACTACCCGATCGCCCGCATAAGAACCGGCCAGAGCGTGAAAGGCGAAGTGATATGGCGCGCGGACATTGACTTGGCTGCCCACGCCGCCGCGCAAGCGCTGTATGAGAGCGTCATCGCCGGCGACTACGGGCTGCCCGTAGCCCAATCGGACTTTGATGTATATCTGCGTGGCAAGACCTTGGCTTATCTCAAAGAACCTTGCGAGGCGAGCGATATAGATGCGTGGTTCTTCCTGCACATCATTCCCGCCGACTTGTCCGACTTGCCGGCGGGCTGGCGCGAGCATGGTTTTGAAAACTTGGACTTCCGGTTCGCCGACCATGGCTCATACGCCGGCGATAAGTGCGTGGTAGAGCGCGAATTACCCGCCTATCCAATAGAGCGCATCCGCACGGGACAGTTCGTTAGCGGCGAAGGGCGGGTGTGGGGCGTGGAATTTCCCGTGGGACGATAGCCATCCGGCTAACTTCTGACGTTCAAATTCCTGACTTGCTATAATTGCCGCCATGATGTCAATGTTATCCCAACTATCCCCGTCGCGCCGCCGCCCAGCTCTGCTGCGCCGCCTCCCATTTTGGGCGCAGGCGCTTGCCGTTTGCGGGCTGTTCGCAATCGCGGGCGTCGCCCTCGTGGACGATTATGGGGTAGGGCTGGATGAGATTCACCAGCGCCGAGTCGCCATTGTCAACGCCGACTACATCGCCGCGCGCAATATAGACCTCCTGTATCTCAGGGACGATCGTTACTACGGTATCACCACTGAGATGCCTTTGTTGCTGGCTGAGCGCGCGCTCCGGCTGCGGGACTCCCGCCATATCAACTTAACGCGCCACTTTTTGGCGCACCTATTCTTCATCGCAGGCGGCTTTGCGTGCGGGATGCTCGCTTATCGGATGATGGGCAGCCGTTGGATAGCGCTGTTGGCTATGATGATGTTCCTGCTGCATCCGCGCTTGTATAGCCAATCGCTCTTTAACACCAAAGACGTTCCTTTCGCGGCGCTGCTGGTCCTCGCGCTCTATCTCGCTCACCGCGCCTTTCGCAGGGACACGCTAGGCGCATTCCTGCTGTGCGGCATAGTCGTGGGCTTGGCGATAAATCTGCGCCCTTTCGCGCTAATGCTGTTGCCGATGATACTCGCTATGCGCGCGCTAGACTTTTGGCGAGCGGGCGGGGGAGAGCGCAAACATATCCTAGCGACTGCCGGGATATTCGCGGGGGCGGCGCTGGCAATGATGTACATCACTTACCCGTACTACTGGGAGAACCCGTTGCGGTTCATTGAGAGCGTCCGCGTGTTGTCCCAGCATCCCACCATTGTAAATAACCTGTTTATGGGCGAGATTTACCCGTCTGACGCCGTGCCTTGGAACTACATCCCGGTTTGGTTTGCGATAACCGCGCCGCCGGTGGCGCTGGCGCTGGGCGCTATCGGATGCGCGGCGATATGTTGGCAAGCAATCACGCCCCCCCTTGCCGCCATCCGCGACCGCGAAACCCGCTTTCTCGTCTTGCTGCTGTGTTGCTTTGCGTTGCCTATCGTAGTGGTTATCGCGCTGCAATCCAACATCTATAACGGCTGGCGGCATATGTACTTCTTATGGGCGCCGTTCTGCCTGCTGGCGGCGGTCGGGCTGCGCCGACTCGCGGGCGGCGGGAGCGTCCAAGCCGGGTGGGGAATCGCCGCGCGGTTGCCCGGTTGGGTTCGCGGCGGCGGTATGCGTCGAACTCTTGCGTATGGCATAGCGGGCGTTGGGCTGATAACCACTCTGACCGCTATGGCGGCGCTGCATCCCTATGAATATCTGTATTTTAACGCCTTGACCGACACCAAGACGCCCGACGCGCTTGCCAATCGGTACGATATGGACTACTGGGAGATGGCGCAACGTCAATCGCTGGAGCATCTGATCGCGCAATATCCTGACAGTGCGCTGCGCGTCTGGCCCGAAAAGCAAAGCGCGCGCATCCTGCCCCAAAACGTTAGGGAACGCATCGCAAGCTTGCACAACCCGCACGCGGCGGATTTTTATCTATTGTCCAATGCGCGAGGGAGGCGGATGCTTTGGAAACTCGCGAGAGACCCACGGGAACTGAGCTTTTATATCCACCCGCGCGTCAACCTCACGGATATACCGGAGCGGCCGGCGATTCACGCCATCCGGGCATACGGCAGCGTCGTGGCATCCATCGTCGCTAGAGACGAAGACGCCGTGGACGCCTACCGCGCCGCCTACCACGACGTCGCCGCAAACGGCGATCTGCTCGCTCGCGCGGACTTTGACATATACGCCTACGACGGCGCGCTCTACTACCTCAGCGCTAACTGCGAGTTGCCGCAGGCAAACGTCAACTCCAAGACATTCCTGCACATCTTCCCAGCCGACGCCGCCGACCTGCCCGCAGGCAGCCGCGAGCATGGCTTTGAGAACCGCGACTTCTTGTTCAGAGACTATGGAGCCTTCTTTGACGGCAAGTGCATCCACAGACAAGCCTTGCCCGATTACCCAATCGCGCGCATCAGAACGGGGCAGAACGCGGCGGCGCTTGGCGGTGATGCTTGGCGCACGGACATTGACTTGGCCGCCCGCGCCGGCGCGCAAGCGCTGTATGACGGCATCGTCGCCGGCGACTACGGCGCGCCCGTCGCCCAATCCCACTTCGCCCTCTACCTGCGCGATAACGCGCTGATATACCTCAAAGAAAACTGCTCGGAGGGCGATATGGACGCGCGGTTCTTCCTGCACATCTTTCCCTCCGACCCCGCCAATCTGCCGGCGGACAGGCGAGAGTCCGGATTTGCCAACTTGGATTTCCAATTCGCCGACCACGGCGCGCGCATAGACGATATATGCGTGGCTACGCGCGAACTGCCCGGCTACGCGATAGAGCGCATACGCACAGGTCAGTTCATCAGCGGCGAGGGCAACCTATGGCGCGTAGAGTTCCCCGCCGCGCAATAACCCTTTGCCCGCCCAACGCCTGACATCCCGCGCCCGCCTTGCTATAATTCCCACCACAATGCCAACGCTATTCCAATTCCCGCTATCCCGCCTAGCCCCATTGCGCCGCCTCCCGTTCTGGGCGCAGGCGCTTGCGGTGTGCGCGCTGTTCGCTATCTCAGGCATCGCAGTGGTCGGCGACTACGGCGTTTCCATAGACGAAGAAGTTGGACGGCGCAACACGCAAGTCACCATAGACTATGCCCTGGGCGTCTCCGAAGATCCGCCCCACGGGGTCGACCGCTATTTCGGCGTGGCGTTCAGACTGCCCGCGCTGCTGGCGGAACGCGCGCTCGGACTGCAAGACAGCCGCGACATCTATCTGACGCGCCACCTGCTAACGCACTGGTTCTTTATCGCGGGCGGCTTTGCCTGCGGGATGCTTGCCTATCGGACGCTCGGCAGCAAATGGGTGGCGCTGTTCGCTATGTTGATGTTCTTGCTGCATCCGCGCCTGTACGCCCACTCATTCTTTAATATAAAAGACATCCCTTTCGCGGCGGCGCTGGTCATCGCGCTATATCTCGCGCGCCGTGCCTTTCGCAAAGACACGCTCGGCGCGTTCCTGCTGTGCGGCATAGGGGTAGGCTTGGCGATAAATCTGCGCGTGTTCGGGCTGATGCTGTTGCCGATGATACTCGCTATGCGCGCGCTAGACCTGTGGCAGGCGGGCAGGGGAGAGCGCAGGCGTATCCTGGCGTCCGCCGGGATATTCGCGGCGGCGGCGCTGGCGGTCGCGTACATCATCCACCCGTATTACTGGGAGAATCCTCTGCGGTTCATTGAGGGCGTCCGGACGCTGTCGCAGCACCCTAACCCGCATCCTATTTTATTTATGGGAAAAATAATTCGGCCATACGAGGCGCCTATCCAATATATCCCCGTCTGGTTTGCAATCACCGCGCCGCCGCTGACTCTGCTGCTGGGCGCTTTGGGAGCGGGGGCAGTGTGTTGGCAGGCAATCACGCGCCCTATCGCCGCGTTGCGCGACCGCGAAACCCGCTTTCGCGTCCTGCCGCTCGGCTGCGTAGTATTGCCTGTGGCGGTTGTCATTATCTTGCAATCCAACGTCTACAACGGCTGGCGGCTGATGTACTTCTTTTGGGGGCCGTTCTGCCTGCTGGCGGCGGCCGGCTTGCATATGATTGCGAACATATATACGGGGGGGGGTATTTGGGAAAATTTAGCGCGCGGCCGCCGCGTTGGGTTCGCGGCGGCGGGCGCTTGCGTATGGGACAGCGGACGCTTGCGTATGGCGCGGCGGGCTTTGGGCTGCTAACCACGCTGACCGCTATGGTTGCGCTGCATCCCCACCAGCATGTCTATTTCAACGCGCTGACCGACGCCAAGACGCCGGGCGCGCTTGCCGAGCGGTACGAAATGGACTACTGGCATCTATCGTTCATTGAGGCGTATCGACATCTGCTCGCGAGATACCCCGGCGAAACGCTGCATATCACCCGCAACCTCAACAAGCTAATACTGCCGCCGGCGGACGGAGAGCGCATCGTTTGGCATAAGGAGCCGCCCTACGACTTCTACATCATCACGGAAGTCAACAAAAGAGTGCGGGGAGCTCCCATCGAACCCGTATTGCATACGCGCTCCATATATGGCAACGAAGTATTCGCCATAGTCGCGCCGATGCTCAGCTGGGGCAAGCTGCAACCCGACGCGGACGACTTTCGCGCCGCGCGGGATGCGGTCGCCGCGGATAGCGCCCCGGATGCCCGATATGGCGACTGGGACATCTACTACGCGGACGGCGCGCTGTACTACATCGGGCGCGAGTGTGCCCTCTCGCCGGATGAGCCGCGATTCTTCCTGCACATCACGCCGGTAGATCCCGTCGACCTGCCCGCGCATCGCCGCAAATATGGCTTTGACAACCTCAACTTCGACTTTCGCTGGCGCGGCGGCTACTTCGAGGGCGGCTGCATCACGCAGCAGCCGCTGCCTGACTACCCGATAGCCGCGGTAGAGACCGGCAAGCTAGACGGGGAAGGCGGACGCTTGTGGAGCATAGAGTTTCAAGTGGGGCGGTAGCCCTCGCGCGGCGTCCCACGCCTGACACCTAGCGGCCGCCTTGCTATAATTGACGCCGTGATAACAACGCTATCCCAATCCCCACTCCGCCGCCTAGCCCCATTGCGCCGCGTCCCATTTTGGACGCAGGCGCTTGCGGTGTGCGCGCTATTCGCAATCGCAGGCGTCGCCATAGCGGACGACTACGGGGTAGGGCGGGACGAGATTGTCCAACGCGAAGTCGCCATTGCCAACGCCATTTACATCATTACAGGCAACATCAGAGAGCTGCCGGTTGACGATGACATAGCCTATCGCTTTTACGGCCTCGCCTTTGAGATGCCCCTGCTGCTTGCGGAGCGCGCGCTCGGACTGCGAGACAGCCGCCACATCTACCTGACGCGCCACCTGCTTATCCACCTGTTCTTTATCGCGGGCGGCTTCGCGTGCGGGATGCTCGCCTATCGGATGTGGGGCAGCGGATGGTTGGCGCTATTCGCTATGCTGCTGTTCCTGCTGCATCCGCGCCTGTACGCGCACTCGCTCTTCAACACCAAAGACATTCCTTTCGCGGCGATGTTCGTCATCGCGCTCTATCTTGCCCACCGCGCCTTTCGCAGGGATACGCTCGGCGCGTTCCTGCTGTGCGGCATCGGCGTGGGTTTGGCGATAAATCTGCGTCCTTTCGGACTGATGCTGCCGCCGATAATCCTGGCTATGCGCGCGCTAGACCTGTGGCAGGCGGGTAGGGGAGAGCGCAAGCGCATCTTGATAGCAAGCGCGGCGTTCTTGGCGGCAACGCTGGCGACGGCGTACATCATTCACCCGTACTACTGGGAAAACCCGCTGCGGTTCGTTGAGGTCATCCGAGCGTTGAATCAGCATCCCGCCAATGTTGAGAACCTGTTTATGGGCGAGATCTATTTCTCTCAATCCGTGCCATGGAACTTCATCCCCGTGTGGTTTGCCATTACCGCGCCGCCGGGCGCCGCGCTGCTGGGCGCTTTGGGAGCGGCGGCAGTATGTTGGCAAACAATCACGCGCCCACTTGCCGCGCTGCGCGACCGCGAAACCCGCTTTCGCATCCTGCTGATAGGCTGCGTAGCGCTGCCTGTGGCGGCCGCGATTATCCTGCAATCCAACATCTACAACGGCTGGCGGCAAATGTACTTCATTTGGGGGCCGTTCTGCCTGCTTGCGGCAGTCGGGCTGCGCGCGCTTGCGGGGGACGGCGCGGCGAAAGATGCCGTGAAAGGCTTTGCCGCGCGGCTGCCAGGCTGGGTTCGCGGCGGCGGCCGTTTGCATATGGCGCGGCGCGCGCTTGCGTATGGCATAGCGGGCATTGGGCTAATAACCACACTGACCGCTATGGCTGCGCTGCATCCCCACCAGCAGGTCTATTTCAACGCGCTGGTAGATACCAAGCCACCCGACGCGCTTGCCAAGCGCTACGATATGGACTACTGGCATTTGTCGCGGCTGCAAGCGATGGAGCATCTGCTCGCGCGCTACCCCAAGGACGTCCTGCGCGTTTGGCCGGAACAATACAACATCCGGATGCTGCGCCAAAACGATAGAGAGCGCATCGTCAACGCGGACGTACACGAGGCGGACTTTTACCTCAACCCGCGCCTCAAGCGCCGAAACATCCCTAATCAACCGGAGTTTCACAGCATCCGGGCATACGGCAGCGCCATCACATTCATCTTCGCGCCGAACTCAGACGCCTACCGCGCCGCGCATCAGGCATCGTACAACGACGTCGAGGCAAACGGCGCTCTGCTCGCGCGCTCGGATGCTGACATCTATATCCACAACGGCGATCTGCACCACCTCAACGCAAACTGCGCGCCGTTGCTGGCAAACGCCGACTATCGACTCTTCCTGCACATATTCCCAGCCAATCCCGCCGACTTGCCCGATGATAGACGCGAGTACGGCTTCGATAACTGGGACACATGGATTACCGATCGTTTCGCGTTCTTTGATGGCAAGTGCATCCACAAGCTGCCCTTGCCCGATTACCCGATCGCCCGCATAAGAACGGGAAACGATGATACAGTCAGCGGCGAAATAATATGGCGCGCGGACATTGACTTAGTCGCCCGCGCCGCCGCGCAAGCCGTGTACGACCGCATCGCCGCCGGCGACTACGGGCAGCCCGTCGCGCAATCGGACTTCGACGTATATTTGCGCGGCAATAGATTGGCATACCTCAAAGAACCTTGCGCCCCAGGCGACGCCGACGCTCGCTTCTTCCTACACATATTCCCCGCCGACCCCGCTGACTTGCCCGCCGCCGGCCGCGAGCTCGGCTTTGCCAACCTGGACTTCCAATTCGCCGACCACGGCGCGTACATAGGCGATATGTGCGTGGTTGAGCGCGAGCTGCCCAACTATGCGATAGACCGCATCCGCGCGGGCCAGTTCGTCAGCGGCGAGGGTAGGGTATGGGGCGTGGAGTTCTCCGCGGCGCGGTAACCCATTGCCCGCCCTAGCGCCTGACATCCAAACGCTTGCCTTGATATAATTCCCGCCATAATGCCAACGCTATCCCGCCTCTTCCCGCTCAGCCACCTAGCCTTGTTGCGCCATGCCCATGCCCCGTTCTGGGCGCAGGCGCTTGCCCTTTGCGCGCTATTCGCAATCGCGGGCGTCGCCGTTCTGGACGACTACGGGGTAGGGCGGGATGAGCAGCTCCAGCGCGAAATCACCATCGACGGCGCTGATTACGCCCTGACGGTGTTAGAAGAGCCAATCTCCAATTCCGACCGCTACTATGGCTTGGCGTTTGAGATGCCCCTGTTGCTGGCTGAGCGCGCGCTCGGACTGCAAGATACCCGCCATATCTACTTAATGCGCCACCTGCTCACCCATCTGTTCTTTATCGCGGGCGGCTTTGCGTGCGGGACGCTCGCCTATCGGATGGTCGGTAGCAGATGGGTGGCGCTGCTGGCTATGCTGATGTTCCTGCTGCATCCGAGGCTGTACGCCCACTCGTTCTTCAACACCAAAGACATCCCCTTTGCGGCGATGCTGGTCATCGCGCTCTATCTCACGCATCGCGCCTTTCGCAGGGACACGCTTGGCGCGTTTCTCCTGTGCGGCATAGGGGTGGGCTTGGCGATAAACCTGCGCGTGTTCGCGCTGATGCTGCCGCCGATGATACTCGCTATGCGCGGGCTGGACCTATGGCAGGCATCGGATAGGGGAGAGCGCAAGCGCATCTTGGCGACTGCCGGGATATTCGCGGCGGCGGCGATTGCGACGGTGTACATCATTCACCCGTACTATTGGGATAACCCGCTACAATTTATTGAGGGCGCGCGAGTGGCGTCTCAGCATCCCAACATTATCAAGACCCTGTTTATGGGCGAGCTTTATTCGTCTGAAGCCGTGCCGTGGAACTTCATTCCTGTATGGTTTGCCATTACCGCGCCGCCGGTCACGCTGTTGCTGGGCGCTATTGGATGCGCGGCAGTGTGTTGGCAGGGTATATCGCGACCTATTCACGCGCTGATCGGCCGAGAAACCCGCTTTCGCATCCTGATGCTCGGATGCTTTGCGCCGCCCGTCGTGGTGGTTATCACGCTGCAGGCAAACATCTACAACGACTGGCGGCAGATGTATTTCCTGTGGGCGCCGTTCTGCCTGATTGCGGCGGTCGGGATGAGTGCGCTTGCCAGCGGCGGCGCGGCGAAAGATGCAACGGGGGGAGTTGCGGCGCGCTTGCCCGGCTGGGTTCGCGGCGTCGGTCGCTTGCATATGGCGCGGCGGGCGCTTGCGTATGGCGCGGCGGGCATTGGATTGATAACAACGCTGACCGCTATGGCGGCGCTGCATCCCCACCAGCAAGTCTATTTCAACGCGCTTGTGGACACCAAGACGCCCGGCGCGCTTGGCAATCGCTACGAAATGGACTACTGGTTTCCGGCGCATCGGGAATTGCTGGAATATCTTCTCGCGCGCTACCCCGACGACACGTTGCGCGTGGGCGCCAGGCGTGGAAAGAGAAACGAGTTTATCCTGCCCTCACACGATAGAGAGCGCATCGTTATCACGGATTCGTTAGATGCGGACTTTTACCTTTACCGGGACTACTATCATAGGCGCGACACGTCTGTTCTCTCGGTGTTTCATAACATTCAAGCATACGGCAGCGTCATCGCGTACATCATCGCCCCGAACTCCGACGCCTATCTCAATCACAACCGCGCGGCATACGACGATGCCGCCGCAAACGGGACTCTGCTCGCGCGCGCGAACTTTGACATCTATATCCATAATGGCGAGTTGCGCTACCTAAATGCGGATTGCGAGCAGCCATCGGCAAACATTGACTTCATCAAGATATTCGCGCACGTATTTCCCGTGAACCCCGCCGACTTGCCCGCGGACTACCGCGAGCGCGGCTTTGAGAACCGCGACTTCGAAGGAGGCGCCTTTTTTGACGGCAAGTGCATCGCAATGCGCTCCTTGCCCGATTACCCAATCGCCCGCATACGCACGGGACAGCGCGTGAATGGCGAAGTAATATGGCGCGCGGACATCGACTTGTCTGCCCACGCCGCGGCGCAAGCGTTGTATGAGAGCATCGCCGCCGGCGACTACGGGCAGCCCGTCGCGCAATCGGACTTCGATGTATATCTGCGCGGCAATACCCTGGCGTATCTCAAAGAGCCATGCGCCCCCGCCGATACCAACGCCCGTTTCTTACTGCACATCACCCCCGCCAACCCCGCCGACCTGCCCGCCGCCAACCGCGAGCATGGCTTTGCCAACCTGGACTTCCAATTCGCCGACCACGGCGCGCGCATAGACGATAAATGCGTGGTTACGCGCGAGTTGCCCAACTACGCGATAGAGCGCATCCGCACAGGGCAGTTCGTCAGCGGGGAAGGGCAGTTGTGGGGCGCGGAGTTCGCTGTTGGGCGGTAGCCTAATGCCTAACGCCTGACACTCTGCGCCTGCCTTGCTATAATTCCCGCCATAATGCCAACGCTATCCCAACCCCTACTATCTCGCCTATCCCCATTGCGCTACGTCCCGTTCTGGGCGCAGGCGCTCGCCCTATGCGCGCTCTTCGCTATCGCCGGAATTGCCGTCCTGGACGACTACGGGATGACCTATGATTCCACTCATGAACGCGCAACCGCCATCGCAGTCGCCGACTATGCCTTGGGAGCATCCGAAGAGCCACCCGGCTGGCACACGCACGACCGCTACTACGGCGTCGTCTTTAGTATGCCCCTGCTGCTGACTGAGCGCTCGCTCGGACTGCAGGACACTCGCCATATCTACTTAACGCGCCACTTGCTCACCCACCTGTTCTTTATCGCGGGCGGCTTTGCGTGCGGGCTGCTCGCCTACAGAATGTTCGGCAGCCGTTGGATAGCGCTGCTTGCTATGCTGATGTTCCTGCTGCATCCGCGCTTGTACGCCCACTCGTTCTTCAACAGCAAGGACGTCCCCTTTGCGGCGCTACTGCTAATCGCGCTCTATCTCACGCACCGCGCCTTTCGCAAAGACACAATTGGCGCGTTTCTGCTGTGTGGCATAGGCGTGGGCTTGGCGATAAACTTGCGCGTGTTTGGGCTAATGCTGTTGCCGATGATACTCGCTATGCGCGCGCCGGATCTATGGCAGGCGGGTAGGGGGGAGCGCAAGCGCATCCTGTTTACTAGCGCGGCGTTCTTGGCGGCGGCACTTGCGACGGCATACATCATTCACCCGTATTACTGGGAGAACCCGTTGCGGCTCATTGAGGGCATCCGAGCGCTGTCTCAGCATCCCACGATACTCAGAAATCTGTTTATGGGCGAGATATACAGATCTGACGCCGTGCCATGGAACTATATCCCGGTGTGGTTTGCGATAACCGCGCCGCCTGTCGCGCTGGCGCTGGGCGCTTTGGGCGCGGCGGCAGTCTGCCGGCGGGCAATCGCGCACCCTCTTGCCGCGCTGCGCGACCGCGAGATCCGCTTTCTCGCCTTGCTGCTGGGCTGTGTAGTATTGCCTGTGGCGGTAGTCATCGCGTTGCAAGCCAACATCTACGACGGATGGCGGCAAATGTACTTTTTGTGGGCGCCGTTCTGTTTGCTGGCGGCGGTCGGGTTGCATACAATTGCGAACCGGAATTTAGGAAATGGCGGAGGGAAAGTCGCGGCGTGGCTGCCGCGCCTGGTTCGCGGCGTCGGCCGCTTGCATATGGCGCCTCGGGCGCTGGCGTATGGAGTGGCGGGCGTCGGGCTGCTAACGACGCTGACCGCTATGGTGGCGCTGCATCCCCACCAGCAGGTGTATTTCAACGCGCTTGTAGATAACAAGACGCCCGGCGCGCTTGCAAAGCGCTACGATATGGACTATTACCACGTGGCGCAGCGGCAATTGTATGAGTATCTGCTCGCGCGCTATCCCGATGACACGCTACGCATCTGGCCGAAAAGGAGGAGTCTGCGAATCCTGCCCCAAAGCGATAGGGAGCGCATCCTGATTTCAATGAGCTTGTACTCGGCGGACTATTTTCTCCCCCTAATATACAACCGCCGGAACTTGCCTGAGGAGCCGGGGATTCACAGCATACAGGCATACGGCAGCGGCATAGCGTTCATTCTAGATACCGGATCCGACGCCTACCGCGATTACTACCGCGCCGAATACGACGATGTGGAGGCAAACGGAACGTTGCTGGCGCGCTCGGATTTTGACATCTACGCCTATGACGACGCGCTCTACTACCTCGGCGCTAATTGCGATCCGCCTACGTCAATAGACGCCGCCGTTTGGGCGTTCCTGCACATTTTCCCCGACGACCCGGCTGATATATCGGCGGACGGCCGCGAGCATGGCTTTGAGAACCTCAGCTTTCGGTTGGACACGCATGCCGCTTTTTTCGACGGCAAGTGCATGCACAGGCAACCCTTGCCCGATTACCCAATCGCCCGCATCAGAACCGGGCAGAACGCGGCGGCGAGCGGCGGCGATGGTTGGCGCGTTGATATTGACTTGTCTGCCCATGCCGCGGCGCAAGCGTTGTATGAGAGCGTCGCCTCCGGGGCCTACGGGCAGCCGGTGGCGCAATCGGACTTCGATGTATATCTGCGCGGCGATAGATTGGCGTATCTCAGAACCCCCTGCGAGGCGGACGATACGGACGCGCGATTCTTCCTGCACATAATCCCTGACGACCCCGCCGACCTGCCGGCGGACTGGCGCGAGCGCGGCTTTGCCAACTTTGACTTCCAATTCGGCGATCACGGGGGGCAAGCGGGCGATAAGTGCGTGGCTGCTCTAGAGTTGCCCGGCTACGCGGTAGAGCGCATCCGCACGGGGCAGTTCGTTAGCGGCGAGGGCAATCTATGGCGCGTAGAGTTCCCAGCGGCGCAATAACCCATTGCCCGACCTAACGCCAACGCCTGACACCCAAACGCTTGCCTTGCTATAATTCCCGCCATAATGCCAACGCTATCCCAACCCTCCCCGCTCATCCGCCGCCTAGCCCCATTGCGCCGCCTCCCATTCTGGGCGCAGGCGCTCGCCCTATGCGCGATATTCGCTATCGCCGGCATAGTCGTTCTGGACGACTACGGGATGACCTACGATTCCACTCATGACCGCGCAACCGCCATAGCAGTCGCCCACTATGCCTTGGGCGTATCCGAAGAGCCGCCCGGCTGGCACAGACACGACCGCTACTACGGCGCAGCCTTTCAGATGCCCCTGCTGCTGGCGGAGCGCGCGCTCGGACTGCGAGACACCCGCCACATCTACTTAACGCGCCACCTGCTCACCCACCTGTTCTTTATCGCGGGCGGCTTTGCCTGCGGGACGCTCGCCTACGGAATGTTCGGCAGCCGTTGGATAGCGCTGCTGGCTATGCTGATGTTCCTTCTGCATCCGCGCTTGTACGCCCACTCGTTCTTTAACGGCAAAGACATCCCATTCGCGGCAATGCTGCTAATCGCGCTCTATCTCACTCACCGCGCCTTTCGCAAAGACACTATCGGCGCATTCCTGATATGCGGCATAGGCGTGGGTTTGGCTATAAACCTGCGTGTGTTTGGGCTGATGCTGTTGCCGATGATACTCGCTATGCGCGCGCTAGACCTGTGGCAGGCGGGCAGGGCGGAGCGCAAGCATATATTAGCCTCGGCAGGGACATTCGCGGCGGCGGCGATTGCGGTCGTGTACATCATACACCCGTACTACTGGGAGAACCCGCTGCGGTTCATTGAGGGCATCCGCGTATTGTCCCGGCATCCCACGATTACCGAGAACCTGTTTATGGGCGAGATTCACATATCCGACGCCGTGCCATGGAACTTCATCCCAGTTTGGTTTGCGATAACCGCGCCACCTGTGGCGCTGGCTTTGGGCGCTATCGGATGCGCTTCGGTGTGTTTGCGGGCAATCACACGCCTTCATGCCTCCCTCCACGACCGCGAAACCCGCTTTCGCATCCTATTGCTCGGCTACTTTGCGCTGCCCGTTGTGATAGTTATCGCGCTGCAAGCCAACATCTACAACGGCTGGCGGCAGATGTACTTTTTGTGGACGCCGTTCTGCTTGCTGGCGGCGGTCGGGATGAGCGCGCTTGCGAGCGGCGGCGCGGCGAAAGATGCGGCAGGGGGAGTTGCGGCTCGGCTGCCCGGCTGGGCTCGCGGCGGTGCGGCAAGGCGGGCGCTGGCGTATGGCATAGCGGGCATTGGGCTGATAACCACGCTAACCGCTATGGCCGCGCTGCATCCCCATCATCAGGTCTATTTCAACGCGCTAGTAGATACCAAGACGCCCGGCGCGCTTGGCGAGCGCTATGATATGGACTACTGGTTTGTGGCGCAGCGGCAATCGCTGGAATACCTGCTCTCGCGCTACCCCGATGACATCCTGCGCGTCTGGCCCGGAAAAGAAACCAATCTAATCCTGCCCCAAAACGACAGGGAACGCATCGTTATTTCAGACGCGCCCGAGTCGGACTTTTATTTCCGGCCGCGCGTCAACCTCCTGGATCCCCCGCATCCGCCGCCGATTCACGCCATCCGCGCATACGGCAGCGTCATCGCGCCAATCATCGCCAGGGACGCAGACGCCTACCGCGCTCAATACAACGATGCCGCCGCAAACGGGACTCTGCTCGCGCGCTCGGACTTTGACGTCTATTCCCATAACGGCGCTCTGTATTACCTCAAAGCCCCAGCCCCACCTTGCGAGCCGGACGATGCGGATGTTTGGTTCTTCTTGCACATCATGCCCGACGATCTCGCCGACCTGCCTGCCGCCAGCCGCGAGCTTGGCTTTGCCAACCTTGACTTCCAATTCACCGACCACGGCGTACTCATAGACGACAAGTGCGTGGCCGCCCGCGAGCTGCCGCGCTACCCAATAGAGCGCATCCGCACGGGGCAGTACATCAAAGGCGCTGAACGGCTGTGGAGCGCGGACATTCACTTGGCCGCCCATTCCGCCGCTACTGCGTTGTATGAGCGCATAGCCGCCGGCGACTACGGCCCACCCATCGCCCAATCCCACTTCGACCTCTACCTGCGCGACAACGCCCTCACATACCTCAAAACCCCCTGCGCCCCAGCCGACACCCACGCCCGCTTCTTCCTCCACATCACCCCCGCCACCCCCGCCGACCTCCCCGCCGCCTCCCGCGAACTCGGCTTCGCCAACCTCGACTTCCAATTCCCCGACCACGGCGCCCACGCCGGCGACATATGCGTAGCCACGCGCGAGTTGCCCGACTACCCCATAAACCGCATCCGCACCGGCCAATTCGTCAGCGGCGAGGGTAGGGTATGGAGCGCCGAATTCCCCGCCGCGCAATAGCCGCCTACGTCTTGCGCCTATGATACAATCTATCCCACGCAGCTAACCACGCATCACACACCACTGGCGGGAGGCGCAACTTGAAATTCACCAAAATGCACGGCGCGGGCAACGATTATGTGTACATTGACGCCACGCGCGAGCAAGCCGACTGGCAGGCGCTTGCCGTGGCGATGAGCGATCGGCACCGCGGCGTCGGCTCGGATGGGCTGATTATCGCGCTGCCGTCGGATAGCGCCGACCTGCGGATGCGTATGTTCAACGCGGACGGCTCCGAGGGCGAGATGTGCGGCAACGGCATACGCTGCCTCGTCAGGTTCGCGCGGGACAACGGCATTGTCCCCGCCGGCGACGCGCCCGTAAAAGTGGAAACGCTCGCGGGCGTCCTGGACGTTCTGCCCATCCACAAGAATGGCGAAATGACCGCCGCCCGCGTGGGAATGGGCGCCCCGCGCCTGCGCCCGCGAGAAGTCCCAGTGGACTTGCCGGGAAACGACGCCATCCTAAACTACCCGTTGAGCGTCAACGGGCAAGAGTTCGCCATCACCTGCGTATCTATGGGCAACCCCCACGTCGTTGCGTTCATAGACGCGCCGGTTGACGACTTCCCCCTCGCCGAGATTGGGCCGCTTGTAGAGCGCCACCCGCTATTCCCCAACCGCGTCAACTTTGAGATAGCGAATGTGGTGGACGGCGGCAGGATAAAGACGCGCGTTTGGGAGCGCGGCTCAGGCATAACGATGGCGTGCGGCACCGGCGCTTGCGCCGTAGCGGTCGCCGCGCGCCTCAACGGGCTGTGCGAAGACCGCGTCGTCATCGCGCTGCCCGGCGGCGATCTCATCGTAGAGTGGGCAGGGCAGGGCGATGTGACAATGGAAGGCCCCGTAGCCAAAGTGTTTGAGGGCGAGTGGCTATGTTAACCCCCGCCTTACACCGCGCTTGTGGTTGCCATAGACCGCCCGATTTCGTCCACCGCCACCTTGTTGCGGAAGTAGAAGAACTCGTCGTCGTCTATGCGGGACAAGTGCATAGCGAGGTCAAGCATCCGGTTTCGCAGCCGCCTGTTCAGTAGCGCCGCCACTGCCGCGCCGCTTGCGCCGCCGATAAGCCCGCCCGCTACGCTGCCTATCCCCGGCATCGCCAGAGATCCGCCCGCGCCGCCCGCCATGCCGCCCGCCGTTACGCACACCGTTGACACGCCGAACTTGGACATCAGCACAAGCGCCTTGAGCGCATGCACCCGCGAGCGGTCGGCTAATTTCACCGCCTTGAAATCCCGCTCAGTGCCGACCATGTCGTATATGAGTTTTATCCCCAGCACAATCTCGGCGGCGTAGGGCAGCATCTCGCCGATAGCGGCGGGCGCGCTGAACCCGGCCGCGCTGCCCAGCGCGTCAAGCGACGCCTCTATGCTCGTCTCTAAGATCTCGTTGGATATGCCCAAGTCTATCATCTGATCAGCCAACTCAGGCGAGGCTTGAATCACGGCGTCATACAGCTCGCTGCTCAGCGCGAAAACCACATCCGGATCGTCCTGCATGCGCTCCATCACTTCGGGCGAGTACTCCCGCGCGCCCATCTTGACCTGCACAAGGATGCCCTGCGCGCCATCCTGCCCAAATCCCTGCAAATCCCATACGCCTAGCGTGGGATCCTCCGCAATATGAAATTGGTAGCCGGGGAAGTAGTCGGGGAGCAGCTCTTCGGCTTTCACCTCAGCGACCTTGCCCTTTAGGTTGGAAACGAACCCGCCAACCGACTCAGGCCCCCTATCCACCATTTCCAGGTAGTGTTCGCTCAGCGTCCCCTCATAGTTGGGGAACGACAAGCCGTGCGCCCGTTCAATAGTGTGCCTTGCCAATTCCCCGCTGGCGGCTTGCAAATCAAAGATATGCTCCAGCGCAAACTCAGCGCCAATCGCAACCTCGGTCACGAACATATCCCTATCCATTTCGCGGATGCGCCTTATCATATCCGCGAACGTGGCGTCGGGCGGCTCTTCAACCGCCGGCAGCGCCCTGAGCTGCGGCAGCAAGTCTAGCGATTGCATGCTCACACCTCTACTGCGTCAGCGCGATAAATACCGCCGCGGCGGCCGTAACCAGGCTAACGCCCGACACCGCCAGCGACACCAGCCGCGCCGTGCGTATGGAGCGCCGCGAGCGCGACTCCGCCGCCGCTACCTGCGTCTGCACATCCGTCTGCATCCGCTGCGTCGCGTTGCGTATGGACACCGACGTGGACGACTCTATCCCCGCTACCCGCGACTCCACGTTGGATGTCAAATCCTGCGTGGTCGTCGCCATCGACTCCGTCATATTGACCTCCATAGACGACAGCCGCTCTTCCACCTCCGCCACCAGGTCGTTGCGCGCCTCTATCAGCGTCGCGGCGGTTCGCGCCTCTATGCTGACTATCTGCGCGTTCAGGTTCTGCTCAAAGCGCAGTCGGGTGGCTTCGATAGTCTGGTTGGCGCGCGCCTCCAGCGCCGCGATGCGCCCGCTCGCGTCGTCAATCGCCTCCTGCTTAGCGGTGGCGATAGCCTGCGTCGTGCGCGTTTCCAGATCCGCGATATGCCGCGCCGCGTCGTCAATCGCCTCCCGCTTTGCGGTGGCAATCGCCGCCGTAGCCCGCGTTTCCAGCGCATCCAGATGCTCGTCCGCCTCTTCCACCGCGCGCTGCCTCGCCGCGTCAATCGCTTGCGTAGCCCGTACTTCCAGCGCCGTCAGGCTCGCCTCAGCCTCGTCGATCGCCTCGCGCCGCGCGGTGTCTATGGCGGCAAGCGCTCGCGTTTCCAGCGATTCTATATGCCGGTCGGCTACCTGCACCGCGTCCTGCCGCGCCACGCCGATGGCGTCGGTGGTTCGCAGCTCCAGCGCTACCATATGCCTGTCGGTCTCTTCCAGCGCCTGTTTCTGAGCCACGCCTATCGCCTCCGTGGCGCGCGCCTCCAGCGCAGCTATCTGCGAGCTCGCCTCCTCATGCCCCTCTATGTGCGCCGTCAGCAGGCTGTACTGCTTCAGCACGCGCGGGATAAGCTCGCGGTTTATCCTGTCCTGCTCTTCCCAGAACCGCACCTTTTCGGCGATTTTGGGCGTCTTGTCGTCCGCCGCGTCCGCCGCCGGAACGCCGTTTTCGGTTGCCATATCACTGCCGCCTTTGCGCTTGCCTTAGGGCGTGTATAGTACGAAATAAACCCGTATTCTTTACCTTTTACAATACTTTCGCTTAACATAGTGTAACATAGTAAATCGCCAACAACTTTGCAATCGTTAAGCGGGCTTGATTGATTGCGTATTTTCAAGATGGAGTGGATATGAACTTCGCCAGCAGAATAGACCGGGTGCCGCCGTATCTCTTCGTAGAGATAAGCCGCAAGATAGCCGCCAAGCGAGAGCAGGGGATAGAGGTAATCAGTTTCGGCATAGGCGACCCGGACATCCCCACGCCCGACGGCGTCGTAGAGCGGTTGCGCCATACCGCGCTTGACGCGCCCAACCACCGCTACCCGGAGACGGACGGCCTGCCCGAATTCCGGCAAGCCGTCGCCGACTGGTATCAACGCAGGTTCGGCATCTCGGTTCACCCCGACAACGAAACCCTGCCGCTCATCGGCGCGAAAGAGGGCATTGGCCACGTAGCCCTGTGCTACATAGAGCCGGGCGACATCGCGCTTGTGCCGGATCCGGGCTATCCCGTCTATTCGGTTGGCACCTGGTTCGCGGGCGGCGAATGCCACTGGATGCCCCTGCTGGAAGAGAACGGCTGGCTGCCCGACCTGGACGCCATCCCCGAAGAAGTGGCGCGCCGCGCCAAAGTCATATGGCTGAACTACCCGAACAACCCCACCGGCGCCATAGCCAACGCCGACTATTTCGCCAAAGTCGTGGACTTCGCCAAGACGTATGACATAGCCGTGATGCACGACGCATCCTACTCCGAGGTAGCCTTTGACGGCTATCGCCCCGTCAGTTTCCTGCAGACGCCCGGCGCGATGGACGTCGGGCTGGAGTTTCACTCGCTATCCAAAAGCTACAACATGACCGGCTGGCGCTTGGGAATGGCGGTCGGAAACGCCGACGCCATCAGCGCGCTTATGGTCGTCAAGTCCAACCTGGATTCGGGCGTCCCCAACGCCATACAATATATGGGCATAGAGGCGATGGCGCTCTCGCAATCTGACATAGACGCGCGCAACGCCGTCTATGAGCGCCGCCGCGATAGGGTAGTGGAAACGCTGCAAGCCATAGGGCTTGACGCCATCCCGCCGCGCGCCAGCCTCTATGTATGGACGCGAGTGCCGCGCGGCTTTACCTCCGCCGACTTCACCGCCAAGCTGCTTGACGAGGCGGACATCGTAGTCACCCCCGGCAATGGCTACGGCCAGTACGGCGAGGGCTATATCCGCCTATCCCTAACCATAGGCGACGCCGATATGGAACGCGGCTTAGAGCGGCTCTCGCGCATCAAATTCTAGCCCCGCGCTTGCCGCAGCGCAAAGCAGAGTAAGGCGCATATCGCAAAGCGCATCTAGCCCCAAAGCGCATATCGCATATAGCAGGAGGATAACGCCATTCCCAAACGACTGATTTCCACAAGGGCGCGATTGGAGCGCGCGATCCTAGTCGGCGTTGAACTGCGCGGCCGCCGCGGCGCGTGGAGCGTGCGCGATTCGCTCGCTGAGCTCGCCGAGCTTGCCCGCAGCGCGCGCGCGCTGGTAGTCGGCAGCCTGTCCCAGCGCATAGACAAGCCCACCCACGTCTACCTAGGCAAGGGCAAACTGGAAGAGCTGCAGCGGCTCATATACGCCAAGCGCGCCGGAACCGTCATATGCGACGACGAGCTCACGCCCACGCAGCAGCGCAATCTGGAAAAGGCGCTTGGCGGCGTCAAGGTCATAGACCGCACCGCGCTAATCCTGGACGTCTTCGCCCAGCGCGCCCGCACAAAAGAGGGCCGCCTGCAAGTCGAACTAGCCCAGCACGAATACCTGCTGCCCAGATTGGCGGGGCAGTGGACTCACCTGGAACGGCTTGGCGGCGGCATCGGCACGCGCGGCCCCGGCGAAACCCAGATAGAAACCGACCGCCGCCTCGTGCGCCGCCGCATCCAAAAACTGCGCCGCGACCTTGACGACGTCCGCCGCCACAGAGCCCAATACCGCGCGCGCCGCCAGGAAATGGAAGTCCCCGTAATATCCCTAGTAGGCTACACCAACGCCGGCAAAAGCACATTGCTAAACAAACTCACCAAAGCCGACGTCACAGCCGAAAACCGCCTATTCTCCACCCTTGACCCCGTAACGCGCCGCATCCAAACGCCGATGGGCCGCGACGTCCTGCTAACGGACACCGTCGGTTTCATCCAAAAACTGCCCACCGCCGTAGTAGCCGCATTCAGGGCAACCCTGGAAGAAGTCCAAGAGGCCGACATCATCCTCCACGTCCAAGACATCACCCATCCCAACGCCGCCGAGCAATCCGACGTAGTCGAGCGCATCCTAGCCGACCTAGGCGTCTCCGACAAGCCGCGCATCCTAGTCCTAAACAAAGTCGACCTGCTAGACGACCCCGACGGCGCATCCGACGCATCAACCGCTGATTGGCTTGCCGCGCTCGCTGACGACGCCGAAACCCGCGCCATATTCACCTCAGCCCAAACGGGCAGTGGACTGCGCCCGCTGCTCGCCGAAATCGACGCCGCCCTCAGCGCCGCCGAAGACGCCCCCGATCTATCCGACCTGCAAGCCGTCTCATACGACATTGCGACGCAGCCTCAGCGATAGGCCGCCCATAGCCATAGGGGAATAGGGTTTGCCATTCCAAGCGCCCCAAACGCGCCGGATGAGGGGCATCAGCCCATATTCGCACTATAATTGTTATGTAAAATACAGGTGAGGGTTAGCGCACAATTTGACATAACGCCTGCCCACAAACCACTCGCCTAATTTGACATAACATTATGGCATCAAAAAGCGGTTGCGCCGCGCCATCTGGCTACGCCACGCAGACGCCGCATCATTTGGCGCAAGGAATTGGAAATCCAATTGCCAACCCGCGAAGTCGCCCGACTTGCACAGGCTTTGCACAAGCCTTGCAGCGAGCGCCGTTTTGAACCACGCAAGCCGCGCAAGCATCACTGTTATCCCCAGCGCATCCCCGCAAGCGTCAAGATTGGATGCAAAGACTAGACGTCCCAGGCAAATAGCATCCGGTTGCGCCCGCCGCGAAACTCATCGCCCCAGGATTGCCAAACAGAGCCATTTTAGCCCTCATAGGCATCAAGATACCTTTACCCGCTCAAATTGAACTTTCCCCAAGGCGCATTTACACGCAGACGCTCACCACGCCCGCTTTATGTAGCCCCATCAGCAACCCCAACCCCGATTCATCTATGCGCTCCTACTCAAAGCCCACGCAGATCAACCCATCAAGATTCACATCATTTGGCGCAAAGAATTGGTAGCCCTCCGAAGTTGCCCCTATGCCCGTGATTGCACAGAACTCGCGCCGCGCCATTCTGATCTAATCAAGCGCCGCCATACTCCCAGCGCATCCCCATAGGCGTCAAGATTGAACGCGAATATCGGACGCCCCGCGCAAATCACAATCGCCCGCGCCCGCCGCGAAACCCATCCCTCCAGGATTGCCATATAACGCCGTTTTGCCCCTCAGAGGCATCTTGCTACCTTTGCCCGCTCAAATTGAACTTTTCGCGGGGCGCGTTTTACAAGATGACGCCCCAGGATCGCCAAACAACCCCGTTTTAACCCTCATAGGCATCCTGCTGCCTTTACCCGCCCAAATTGAACTTCCCCCAAGCCGCATCCTACGCGCTCACGCTCACCACGCCCGCCTTGTGCAGCCCCATCAGCAGCCCCAACCCCGATTCGGCTATGCGCTCCCGCTCAAACCCCACGCAGCTCAGCCCGTCAAGGTTCAACCCGTCCACCGCGTCGGTTTCGTGGAAGATAACCACCCGCTCCCCATACAGCGCCAGGCAAGCGCCCAGCATGCACAGCATCCCGTCCCGCGCCGCTTGGCTCTGCCCATTGCCCGCGAACACCAGCGCCGCCGCGCCCGCCGTCCGCATCTCGCCCGCCGCGCCCGACAGCGCCGCCGGCCTGCCATCCGCCCCAAAATCCGGGTTTGCGATGGCTATCCCGAACTGCTCCAGCATCGACGCCACAAACCGCGCCGCCTCCGACTCGCCTATATGCCCCACAAACACCTTGCCCTCGCGCCCGTTGTCTCGCGCATCTCGCGCGGCGTCTTCGGCGCCACCCGACGTCTCAGGTGCCTGCGGCGCGAGCGCGGGTTGCGCCACGTCGCCCGGCGACTGCGCCACAACGTCCGGCGACGCCGGCGACGCAACCGCTTGCGATTGCGGCTGAGCCCGCGCTCCAATCCGCACAACCGCGCCGCCATTCTCTTCGCGCAGCAACCCCGCGTACTCCCCGTTGGCGATGATGATAGACAGACACTCCCCCGTCAGGCTTTCGGCTACGCCCTGCTCCCTTTTAAGAATGCTCTGAGCCGCCGCCCCCTCCGGCAGCCGCTTGCCGTCCAGCAGCTCGTAGAACTTGCCGAACACGCCCGGCGTCATAGCCGCCTCCGCCAGCGCCTGCTTGCGCCGCCCGTCGTCCTCGGATGCCGCCGCCTGCCCCAGCGGCGTCAGTCGTATTTCGGCGTCATTATACCCGCCCTGCGTCAGCCCATACGCCGCGGATGCGTTCAACCGCATCGTGAACGCGCTGCTTTTGGGCGTAGTCCCCAGCGCCCCCGCCAGCAGCGCCCGCTCAAACGGCAACCCCGCGTTGGCGTTCTGTATCGTCCCCGCTATATCCACAACATCCTCAAGCGTGTACGCCGGATACGGCTTGATAACCCTTGTGCGCTTGCCGCGCTCATTCCTGTTCGTCATAATGCGTCCCCTGAATTCGGCTTTCTGAAATGCGCTTTCAACTCTCTCATCGGCATCACTCGCAACCCGAAATCGCGCGATTTCAATCCGCCCTCAAACCCTCTTTTCACGCTGAAAAACCATTTCTAAACCACTATACAGGCGTTGAAATGCCTTGTAAAGGCTATTGTGAAACCTGAAAAGAACAATTTCAAAGCCAATTTCAGCAGAAACCCGCTCATCGTTTCAGCGCGCCCACCCGCCCCGTGAAACCGCTGAAACGCCCGCCTGAAAACCCGAATTGTGTGCAATGCCGCCGCGCGTGATAGAATGGGTGTCAGCAAACGCTAACAGCAAACGCTAACAGCAAACGCTAATAGCAAACACGGATTAACTCAAAGATTGGGAAGTGAGCGTTTTGGCGAACTCATTCAAGCTCAGATTGCGGCGATGGAGCGTTGCGGCGGCCGGACTGGCGCTGCTTGCGGGCGCGGCGTGTCAGATGGACGCGCCGCCAGAAGGCACTGAGAGCGCGCAACCGCCCGCCCAAACATCCACGCAAGCCGCTACTCAGGTGACTACCCAAGCGTCAGCGCCCTCCCCTGCTACTGCCGCGCCATCCACCGCAACCGCCTCGCCGCCCGTGGCGTCGTCAAGCGCCCCCGCGCAGCAGCCCTCGGCTCAGCCGCCGCCCGCCGACCGGCTCTCAGCCCCCGACGCTCCCCCACTGCCCCAACTTGTGCCGCCCGACAAGCCCCTAGAAGTCCCCGAGGGCGTCCCCGAAGAGCTCGCCGTAGTCTGGGAAGTCTGGAATCTGCTTGCCAGCGAGCATGTGGATCGCGCCGATTTCGATACCGAAGAGTTCACTGAGGCGGCAATCCGCGGCCTAATAGCCGCCCTTGACGACCCTCATACCAACTATGTCCGGCCTGCCGCCTTCGGCATCGAAAACGCCGACATCCAAGGCCGCTTTGAGGGCATCGGCGCGCATGTGTCTATGAACCAGGACGGGCGGCTCGTGGTAGTCGCCCCCATAGCCGACAGCCCCGCCGAGCAAGCGGGCATCCGCCCCGGCGACATCATCCACGAAGTCGACGGCGAAAGCATCGAAGGCCTAAGCCTCATCGAGGCGGTGTCCAAGATACGCGGGCAGCGCGGCACAATCGTCAGGCTGCTTGTGCAGCACATCGGCGAATCCGAGCGCGTAATCATAGAGGTAGAGCGCGGCGTCATCCCGCTTGAAAGCGTGCTGGTTCGCACGCAGCCCGGCGCGCGCATCGCCCACATCCGCCTCACCAACTTCTACGAAAACACCGCCGACCGCCTATCCGACACCATCGAAGAACTTGTTGACGGCGGCGCTGAGGGCATCATTCTTGACGTGCGCGACAACCCAGGCGGCTTGCTAAGCTCAGTCATAGACGTCACAAGCCTATTCCTAGACGACGGCTTAATCCTCTACGAAGTGGACGGCGCGGGCGACCGCCGCGATTGGGAAGTGCGCCGCCGCGACCGGGTCGCCGAAAGCGTCCCTATGGTAGTCCTCGCCAACCAGTTCAGCGCCAGCGCCAGCGAAATACTCGTGGGCGCGCTCCAAGCCCACGACCGCGCCACCGTCATCGGCGCGACCACCTTCGGCAAAGGCAGCGTCAACATCCTGCGCCAGCTGGACAACGGCGGCGGACTCTTCCTAACATTCGCCCGCTGGCACACCCCCGACGGCAGGGTCATCGACCAGCGCGGGCTTGACCCCGACATAGAGGTTATAGACCGCGACGAGCGCGAGGCGGACATTATGCAGCTGGAAAAGGCGATTGAAACGCTGGAGGCGCTGCTGGACGCGCAGCCCTCCGCGAGGCAGGCGGGATAATCATGACTACTATCAAGAAGAGCGGCACCGTCGTAACCAACCGCCGCGCCCGGCGCAACTACGATGTGCTGGACACAATAGAGGCCGGACTTGTGCTGACCGGCACCGAAATCAAGGCTATCCGCGAAGGCCGCGTCAACCTCAGCGACGCCTACGGCAAGCCCGAAGACGGCGAGCTGTGGCTCGTCAATATGCACATAGCCCAGTACTCGGCGGGCTCCGACAACAACCACGACCCTACCCGCCCACGCAAGCTGCTGCTCCACAAAGACGAAATCATCCGCCTATCGCGCCAGGTATCCGAGCGCGGCCTAACGCTTGTGCCGATGCGCCTCTACTTCCGGCGGCATCGCGCCAAGCTGGAGCTCGGCGTAGCCCGCGGCCGCAAGCTCTACGACAAGCGCCGCGCCATGGTAGAGCGCGAGCGCGAGCGCGAGGCCCAGCGCGCCCTCAGGCGCTAGGCTATACGCCGGCCGTTGGCGTGGCGCAAGGCATGGCATAGATGGTAGCGTTTCCATTCAGGTGGTCAATCATATCTGCCATTGCAGATGGTTGGGCAGAATTGCCGTAACCACCTGCTTTATCAGTTAGAAAACAATTTGCCAAATTCTCAAAGCCGCCTAAAAAGAAACGCTACCGACGATACGCAACGCAATGAGGTGGGCATTGGGCGCGGCGGTCGCGCTGGCGCCGATCGTCGCCGTAATCATCGTCATCCGGCGGGGGCGCGTTGACGAATGATTACGGCGCGGCGATACCCATCGCCGACGTATTCACCATCCTATAGGCGAAAAACGACGTTGCCTGTACTCTTCCACGCCTACATAGCGCTCTATTAAAAGTGACGCCTATGATGATGTGCGCCTAGTCGCTTGCGATGAACAGCGCCGTGCGCGCTGTGTCTATGCGTGATAGCCGCGCGTCTTGCTTTGCCGCCGCTCTACCCTCAGTGCGCCTTCGCGCGTTTTCGCCCTGCCGTCAACTTTCAGTTTGCCGCCGGGACGCGCTCGCTGGTGTTCCTTCTCACGCCGCTCAGGGTTGTCCGAAATGCCCCGATGCGCGACTTTCCGCCCTACTCGGAATGTGTAGTTGTATGTGCCTCGCTTAGGCATATCCCAATACCTCCGTACTTTGGTTTAGCGATTAATCATTCACAATATAACAACTTCACCGTCTATGCGCTTTTCTCAAGGGAGCGTTTCCATTCAGATGGTCGAGAGTATATCTACGACTGCATATGGCTGGACGGCATTGTCGTATCCACCTGATTTATCATTTGGATCACAACTTGCCAAACTCCCAAAACCATCTAAATGGAAACGCTACCAAGCATGGCATAAGCGGTGCGCGCAACGACAAAAGAATAGGGGCGTCGGTTTCACAACCAACGCCCCTATTGGCTTTTCGCTTACCACCTTGCCGCGATTAGCCCACGCGCTTCACTTCCAGCGTCTCGCCCGGCGCCAGCGCCACCCGCCTGACGATGATGTCCAGCTTCAGCAGCCAGTACCCAAGCGTCGCCTTGCTCACCCCGAGGTAGTCGGCGGTGGCGGACAAGCCCTGCTCCGTAACCATCTCCGGCAGCAGCTTCTCCAGCGGCTGATTGAACTTCTCCTCCACTGCCAGCATCTTCTTGGTCTTGCGCCTCATTGTCTCGCCTCCTTGTTATTTGTTGTCTAATGTATAGTCAATATATTAGCGTTGTGCCAATCCCCAGTCAAGGCTAATTTCAACACTTTTCTATGTATTTCTCATCAATTCTATGCTATTCAAACGCTTTCAAGGCATTTCAGAACTATCCGGCGCTTATCCAAGCAGCCCCATTCCCTGCAAAGCCGCCCGCCGCGCAGCGGAACCATCCCCGCCCGCATATCGCCGCAATATCGCCATATACACCGCCGCCGGAACGCAGCGGCAGCCCAAACCTTTCGTGCCCTGGCCTATCTTTAGACGCGCCGGCTCTGGCAACGCAAGAGAGCCACTCAGCCGCGCCGCCGCCGCATATCCGATAGCCGACCCACGCGCCCGCCGCGCATCTAACCAAACAGCGCGCATTGCGGATTTGGACGCATCACCGACCCGCCCGCCTGCATCAGCCCACGCCATCCCCCTACCCTGCTCCCACGCGCCCGCCCTTGCCTATCCCTTATATGTATGTGACATACGACTCGCCCCCGCCCAAATCCCACGCTACCAACGCCCCGCTCCGATTTAGTGTAGAATGAACGCAACCGAACTTCGCCGCATCCGGCATCGGACAGAGAGAGGCTAAACCTTGCTGACAGACACGCTAAAGAACACCCTAAAAGACACCCTGACAGACACCCTCAACCGCATCCGGCGCAACCACGCCTTGGAACACGCCGTCGTCACCCTGCTGATAGAGCGCGAAGTCGCAACACCCCCGCTCGGCGGCTACTCCACGCGCGGCGGATTCTTCATCGTCGCCGCCATCCCCACCGCCGAGCTCGCAACCGTCGTAACCGACGCCCTAGCCAAGCTCAACGCCGGCGAAACCGAACTCGCCGTATCCCCCCACTGCGGCACAAACCTAGCCACCGGCGCGCTCATCACCAGCCTCATAACCAGAATAGTCATAGGCAAGCGCCAAATGCCCCTATGGAAACGCCTGCCCCTATTCGCCGCCTCCGCCATCGCCGGCGGCATCCTCGGCCGCAAAATCGGCAACCACATCCAGCGCCGCTACACCACCCTAGCCCGCATGGACGCGCTCCAAGTCGTCTCCATAACCCCCGTCTTGCCCGGCGATCCCCCCCGCCTCCACCGCATCGCCACCCGCATCCCCGCCGCCGACCGATTGCCTTGACCCCATATCCCGCCCATTGCTACACTAATTCATAGCCACAGACGCGCCCCTGTAGCTCAGACGGATAGAGCAGCTGCCTTCTAAGCAGCGGGTCGCGGGTTCGAATCCTGCCAGGGGTGCCACGCCATTCCCGCCACACAATAACAATATCCATATCGCCACACCCACGCTATTCCCATATATCTTTAATCCCATAAACATATCGCTACCCAACAACCCAAACCACTCGCCAATACATATATAACAATATCTATTACACTGCCATTCCAACGAAACCGCGCCGCCATCAACCCAACCAACCCCTAACGCATCCCCCGTCCAGCCCCCACAGCGATTTTCGCGCTCCCCCCAAGCAATTCCCCTACCCATCACAATCCCCCGCGCATCAGCCAGCCCACATACACGCCATCACGATCGCGCGCATACCCTCGCCGGTAGCCCCGGCGTCCCCCGCCACCGGCATCCGCGCCCTGCGACGCAACCCACTTTTGCCCTCGCACTGCCACCCATCCAACCCCTGCTAAGCGCTCTCACTTGCCAGCCATCACGCCATCCGCCGCGCCCTATCTCACCGCCGTCCAATCCCGCCAATCCCTGCCAACCACTCGCCATTCCCGCGCGCGCAACACCCCATTCACCCTATCTTTGCGTTTAGATTAAGCCCGGCGCATCACACACCATCCGCCAACCCACCATCACCCCTTAGCCGCAACACTACCTACCTTCGCCAGTCTAGCAACCCATATGCCACCCATCACACCCAATCCTTGCCGTTTCGGTTTGCATCACCCACACGCTCATATCCCGCCCGCCGCAACCCTGCGCCCCGTCCCGCCCGCCTATCGCCCGCACCAGCCCCGCATTTTCGCCCCCACGCGCCCGATAGCCTTCCTTTTCAGACGGCTTTGAGCGTCTGACAAGCCGTATTCCAACCGACAAAGGGGGGCGCTGCGCCAACGCCATCCAACCATTTGCCACGATAGATAGCCTCGCCTCCCCGACCGAAAACGCTACCCGCGCGCCCCCAAAATCCCCCCGCGATAGCCCTCGCTGTGATATATTCACAAGTGAAGAAACGCAACCATTAGCCGAAAGAAGACCCACCCACGAGGCCAAACATGAGCAACAACAAAACCTTCTCCCAAACCCTCCGCCAAGAGGCGCTGCCCATCTGGGAACGCATCCACGTCCACCCATTCCTAGCCGAAATCCAAAACGCTGCCCTGCCCCTAGAAAAATTCCGCTACTACGTCGCCCAGGACTACCACTACCTAGCCGGTTTCGGCAAAGTCGTAGCCACAGCCCTATCCAAAGCACCCGACACCCCTACCCTGCGCCGCCTCACCAAGCGCGTCACCACGCCCGTTGAGCGCCCGCTGCACGCCAAGATGTTCGATCTGCTTGAAATGAGCGAATCCGAAGTGGACGCCGCGCCCATATCCCCCACCAACCACGCCTACGTCAACCATATGCGCGTCGCCGCCGAACTAGGCGGCGTGGGCGAGGCCGCCGCCGCCCTGCTCCCCTGCCCTTGGACATACCACGAAATCGGCGCGCGCATCAGCCTGCCCGACCATCCCATCTACCAATACTGGGCGGAACCCTACCGCGACGGCCTGCTAGAAGAAAGCACGGCCGCCTGGCGCGAGCTCGTGGACGAATTCGCCGAGAAAGGCGGCAGCGCCACCCGCCAAGCTATGCGCCAAGCCTTCCTAACCAGCTCCCGCTACGAGTTTATGTTTTGGGATATGGCGTACAATATGCAACAATGGCCCGTCTAGCCAATGCCGTTGCGCCCAAAACCCGCATCTGCCGCGCCCAAATCGCGCCGCATAGCCCGCGCAACAAACCGCTCGTAACAAGCCGCGCAACAAGCCAATCAGCAAGCCGAACAACCCGAATAACAACCCACACAATCAAGGAGAACGCCAATGCCCCCCCGAACTTACGCAGGCAACATCACCGCGCCCGACTTCCCGCAAGGCATGGAATGGCTGAACGCCGCCAAGCCCCTCTCTATGGCGGATCTGCGCGGCAAAATCGTCATCCTGGACTTCTGGACTTACTGCTGAATCAACTGCATGCACGTATTTCCGCAGTTGCGGAAACTGGAAGACAAATACCCAACCGAACTAGCTGTCATCGGCGTCCACTCCGCCAAATTCTCAGCCGAAAAGGACATTGAGAACGTCCGCAAAGCCGTGCTGCGCTACGAAATCGAGCACCCCGTCCTCAACGACAAAGACTTCGTAGTCTGGCAGCAATACGGCGCTCGCGCCTGGCCCACCCTGATGTTCATAGACCCCGAGGGCAAGCTCATAGGCAAGCACGAGGGCGAGTTCGACGCCGCCGACCTAGACGGCCTCCTCCAAAAAATGCTCGCCGAATACGACGAACACTCCCTAATCAACCGCGCGCCCCTGCCCATCAGCCTTGAAAAGCAAAAAGAGTGGGAGCGCCCCCTCTCGTTCCCCGGCAAAATCCTAGCCGACGCCCCCTCCGGCAGGCTCTTCATAGCCGACTCCAACCACAACCGCATCGTCGTAACCGACCTCAGCGGCAAAGCCCTCGCCACCATCGGCTGCGGCGAACAGGGCTTGCGCGACGGCGACTTCGCCCACGCCCAATTCCACGACCCGCAAGGCATAGCCCTAAGCGGCGACACCCTCTACGTCGCCGACGCCAAGAACCACGCCATCCGCGCCATTGACCTTGCTAACCAAAGCGTGAAAACCGTCGCCGGCACCGGCGAACAAGCCCGCCGATACCACAACGGCGGCAACGGCAACTTCGTCGCCCTCAACTCGCCCTGGGACGTCGCCCTGCACAACAACGCCCTCTACATCGCAATGGCGGGCTTTCACCAGCTCTGGCGGCACGACCTCGCCACCCGCGAAACCCGCCCCTACGCGGGCAACGGCCGCGAGCAAATCGCCGACGGCAGCCTCGCCAGCGCCGAACTCGCCCAGCCCAGCGGCATCGTGGCGGACGCCCACAAACTCTACTTCACCGACAGCGAAACCAGTGCCATCCGCTCAGCCGACTTAAACGGCAAAGGCCGCGTCCAAACCATCGTGGGCTTGCACCTATTCGAGTTCGGCGACGTCGACGGCATAGGCGACCAAGTCCGCCTCCAGCACCCCATCGGCATAGAGCATCACGACGGCGTCCTCTACATCGCCGACACCTACAACAACAAAATCAAGCGCATCTACCCCGCCACCCGCGGCGCCTCCTCATTCCTAGGCATCGGCAAGCCCGGCAACGCCGACGGCGCCGCCCCATTCGCCGAATTCCACGAACCCGCCGGCCTATCCATAGCCAACAACAACCTCTACATCGCCGACACCAACAACCACGCCATCCGCGTAGCCAACCTCCACACCCAAGAAGTCACCACACTGGAAATCAAAGGCTTGTGACATGACCACCGCCCCAAACCCCACATTGCCGCCGCAAGATTTCATGACCAAGTGGGCAAACACCCGCTTCGGCGAAAGGCAAGCCGCGCAGGAATGGTTCACCGACCTGTGCCGCCTAGTCGGCCACCCCACGCCCGCCGAGCGCAACGACCCCGAAAACTACACATTCGAAAAGTCGGTTCCCGGCGGTTTCGCCGACGCCTACCTCGCCAACCACTTCGCCTGGGAGTTCAAAAAGCGCGCATTCCAACTCCCCGGCGCCTTCAACCAGCTGCTGCGCTACCAAGTCTATCTCAGAACCCCGCCGCTGCTAATCACATCATCGTTCCAACTGATACGAATCCAGACGAACTTCCCCGGCAAAGAGACGGTCGTCCACGAGATCCCCATAGGCGAATTTTGGATGCAAGAGCAGCTCCAAAAACTCCGCGACATATTCTTCGCCCCGCAAGAATTCGAACCCGACCGTTCGCCTGAGGCAGTTACCGAAGAAACCGCCCATCTCTTCAAAGCGGTCGTAGAGGAAATGGAACGGCGCGACGTCGCAAGCGAAGAGCTGGCAAAATACCTGAACCAGATAATCTTCTGCCTCTACGCCGAAGACACCGATCTGCTGCCCGGCAACAAGTTTTTTGAAGAAATCATCGCCACCCATTGGGGCAACCCGCGCCATTTCAACATCTTCATTCAAGACCTGTTTGAGGCTATGAGAGATGGAACCAGATTCGGCGCGCAATTCATCAGGCACTTCAACGGCGACCTGTTCAGCGGCGTCAAGCCGGTCGAGCTCAGCGAACCCGCCCTGCTCAACCTGAGAACGGCGGTGGGCAAAAGCTGGCGCAACATAGAGCCGTCCGTTTTCGGCACGCTCTTCGAGGGCGCGCTAGACGCATCCAAGCGCTCCCAACTCGGCGCGCACTACACAAGCGCCGACGACATTATGGCGGTCATAGAACCCGTCATAATGAAACCCCTGCGCCAAGAATGGCAAGCCGCCAAAGCCCAAGCTGACGCCCTGCTATTCCAAGACAACCGCGCCGCCGCCCTAGACGCCTTGGACAAATTCCGCGATCGCCTAACGTCGGTCACCGTCCTGGATCCCGCCTGCGGCAGCGGCAACTTCCTCTACATAGCCCTGCGCGCCCTGCTTGACTTGGAAAAAGAAGTCATAGACTACGCCGCCGAGCGCGGCCAGCACGACTGGATGCCGCGCGTCAGCCCCGCCCAAATACGCGGCTTGGAAATAGACCACTACGCCGCCGAACTCGCCCGCAACGCCATATGGATAGGCTATATCCAATGGCATCAAACAAACGGCTTTGGCTACACGCGCGACCCCGTCCTAATGCCGCTTGACATAGTCCAAAGAACCGACGCCATCCTAACCTACGACGCCGACGGCAACCCGCTGGAGCCTGACTGGCCCGACGCCGAATTCATCGTGGGCAATCCCCCATTCCTGGGCCATCTCCCCTTCCGCGAAAGCCTCGGCGACGAATACGTGGACGCGCTCTATTCGCTATACGGCGACCGCATCCCCAACTCAAGCGATCTGTGCTGCTACTGGCTGGAAAAGGCGCGCGCCCAAATCGCCGCCGGCAAAGCAAAACGCGCCGGCCTGCTCGCAACCCAAGCGATACGCTTTCAATCCAACCGCGCCGTGCTTTCGCGCATCAAAGAAACCGGCGACATCTTTATGGCGGTGTCCGACAAAGAATGGGTGCTTGACGGCGCGAATGTCCACATCTCAATCATCGGCTTTGACGACGGCGGCGATACCGACCGCGCGCTTGACGGCGAGCCGGTTGAGAACATCAACGCCGACCTGTCCACCGGCGGCGACATCACGCAAGCGCAGCGATTGGCCGAAAATTCCAATCTCAGCTTTATGGGCGACATTAAAGTCGGCCCCTTTGAGATTGCCGCAGACATCGCCGAACAAATGCTGGCGCAGCCCAACCCACACGGCAAGCCCAACAGCGATGTCATAAAGCGGTGGATGAACGGGCGAGATCTTAACCAGATCCCCCGCGATCTGTGGATAATTGACTTCGGCGCCGATATGCCCGAAGAGGACGCCGCGCTGTATGAGGCGCCGTTTGAGTACGTGCTTGAAAATGTCAAGCCGAACAGGATCAACAATCGCATGAGGCGCAGGGCGCGAAGGTGGTGGCTGCACGGATCGCCGGCGCCCCAAATGCGGCAGGCGCTGAGCGGCTTGCCGCGCTACATCGGCACAAGCATGGTCTCCAAGCACCGCATATTCGCGTTCATAGACGGCGATGTCCTGCCCGACGCCACGATTATCGTGTTCGCGCGCGCCGACGACTACTTCTTCGGCGTGCTGCAAAGCCGCCCGCACACCCTTTGGGCGTCGGAACTCGGCACGCAGCTAGAAAACCGCCCCCGCTACACCCCCACAACTTGCTTTGAAACATTCCCCTTCCCTCGCCCCGACGACGCCCAGCGCGCCGCGATCGCCGCCGCCGCCCGGCGCCTAAACGAACTCCGCCACAACTGGCTCAACCCCGCCGAAACCGACCTGCTCGGCAACCCCGTCGTCGCCGAAACCGAGCGCCGCCGCCGTACCCTCACCGCGCTCTACAACGCCAACCCCGCCTGGCTCCAAAACGCCCACGCCGCCCTAGACCACGCCGTCGCCGCCGCATACGGCTGGCCCCCCGACCTCCCCGACCGCCGCATCCTAGCCAACCTCCTAGCCCTCAACGCCCGCCGCCACGCCCAAGAGCAAGCCCAAGACGCCGCCGCGCCTGACACTAAGGAACAATAACGCTTATGAAAATACTAGGCATAGCCCTCGGCGTCTTGGCGCTGCTCACAGCCGGCGCCGGCGCCGCCATCTACCTCGGCTACATCCCCGCCTTTTGGCTCTACGAATCCCCTGAGCGCTCCGCCCGCTACTACCCCGAAAACACGCTCGCCTACGCCTGGCTCACCCTAAACCCGTCCGCCGACCAGCGCCGCCATATGACCGACATCTGGGACAGGCTCAACGAAATCCCAAGCGCCCGCGATGTGATAGAGGAGTGGCAGGAACTCCTGGACGACGAAACCGGCATAGACTTCGAGCGCCACATCGCCCCATGGGTAGGCCCCGCCTTTTCACTGGCGATTATGGACATTGACGACCCCGCGCAAGCCGACGGCATCGCCGACATAGACGCCGCCGCCACCCTCGGCGTCCGCGACGAAAGCGTCGCCGCCGAGTTCATTGACAAGTGGCTAGACTATCTCAGAGACACAAACGCCGCCGACTTCGACCGCGACCCATACGGCGACTTCGACCTATGGATTGACCAAAGCGGCAACGGCAACGGCGCATACGCGCTCTCCCCCGACCTAATGGTATTCGCCACCAACGAAGACGCGATGGAAGATGTGCTTGACCGCATCACAGGCGATACCGACCGCTCCCTAGCGTCCAACGAAAACTTCAACACAGCCCGCGCCGCCCTCCCCAACCGCCGTTTCGCCTCCCTCTACATTGACACCGAGCGGATTGCCGACCTATCCGGCGCATCCGACGGCTTGGCCGACATTGACGCGGGCATCTTCGCAACCCCCGCATGGATGGCCGCATCCGCCGGCTGGCTAGACAGAGGTATCGCCTTTGACGCCGCATCCCCCGCCAACCCTTCCAAGCTAAACATCGCACCCGTCGCCAACGCCGCCGACCTGCTCCCCGCCGACACAATGGCTTTCGCCGCCCTCGCCTTTGATCCCAACGCCGACAACTGGCGCGCCGAACTCCAAGAATACCCACTCGCCGACATCATTGAACCATACGGCTTTGACGCCGACTTCATAAACCTATGGGCGGCAGACCTCGGCAGCGCTCCTGAGCTAGACGCCGACTCCACCCTAGCCGACGCCCTAGACGTCGCGCTTGAAGTCATCAACGACTTCACCGGCATCCACCCTGAGACCGAGCTGCTAGACTACCTAGACGGCGACCTAATAATCGCCGCCCAGCCCTTCGATTTCGGCGAGGTAGAATCCAACCCCGAAGAAAACCCCATTGACGCCGTCGCCATGCTATCCTACCTGCCCGACAACGAGAGCGATCTTGAGGACACCATAGAGGACATCATTGACCTAATCGCCGAGTTCCTCTTCCTGGACATAGACGACGCCCGCGTTGACATAGGCGCTGATAATGATGCCCGCGCATTCGCCCTAGACGACACCGCCTACTCCCCCGCCTACGCGCTCCACGCCGGCTACCTAACCTTTGCCACCACGCCCGCCGCCCTGCGCGCCATAACCCAAGCCCGGCTTGGCGAGACCGCCCCCCTCTCATCCAATCCCGAATACGCCCGCGCCGCCAGCCGCCTGCTCGCCAACCCCCAGCTCATCGCCTACGCCGACCTAAACGCCATCATCACCCGCACCGACCGCGCCGACCTAAACATCACCCGCGACGAATACCGCGCCCTCCAAAAATCCCTCAGCGCCGCCGCCATCAGCGCCCAATACGGCGGCGACCGCAACAAGTTCAACCTCGTCCTAACCCTATTCCCTGACGATTAACCAGGATTAGCTACCCCCGTATGATATAATCTGTATCCACACCCCAAACCCGGCCCAACAAAACCCCCCCGCGAAAACCAAAGGCTTGTGACATGACCACCCCAAACCCCACAATGACGCCCCACCAGTTCATAAACAAGTGGCGCGATGTGAAAGACTTCGGAGAGCGCCAAGCCTCCCAGCCCTGGTTCATGGACGTTCTGAAACTTGTGGGACACCCCGACCCGGTAGATTACAACAACCGGAACAACTTTACTTTTGAGAAAGAAGTGCCCGGCGAGAAAGGCTCGTCCGGCGTCGGACACGCCGACGCCTACAAGCAAGGACATTTCGGCTGGGAATTCAAAGGTAGCGAGGCAGCTCTGTCCGGCGCCTTTGACCAGCTCCAGCGCTACCAAAACCAGCTCCAAACTCCCCCGCTGCTAATCGTGTCATCGTTCCAAATGATACGCCTGCGAACAAATTTCAACGGCAAAGAAACCCAAGTCCACGAAATTCCCATCACCCAACTCGCCCAGCCGGATCAGCTGCAGAAACTGCGTGATATATTCTTCAACCCCGCCGCCTTCGAGCCGGGGCGCACAGTGGAAGAAATCACCCGCAGCACCGCCGCCGTGTTCGGCAAAATAGCCTCGGATATGGAGCGCGAAGAAGTGGACGCCGAGCGGCTCGCCCGATACTTCAACCAACTCGTCTTCTGCCTATACGCCGAAAACACCGAACTGCTGCCTGAGGGCGTGTTCACGAAAATCGCCAAAACCCACTACCAAAATCCCAGCCTATTCAACCAAGCCGTGAGCGGACTCTTCGCCGAAATGAGCTCAGGCGGCTTGTTCGGCATGGACGTAATCCCCCACTTCAACGGCGACCTGTTTGACGACGCCAAACCCGTAGAACTAAACGACAGGGCGCTGTTCAATCTCAGCCTCGCCACCCAAGAAAACTGGCGCAACATCGAGCCGTCCATATTCGGCACGCTCTTCGAGGCGGCTATGGACGCATCCAAGCGCTCCCAACTCGGCGCGCACTACACAAGCGCCGACGACATTATGGCGGTCATAGAACCCGTCCTGATGAAACCCCTGCGCCAAGAATGGCAAGCCGCCAAAACCCAAGCCGACGCCCTGTTTGCCCGCAACCGCAACGCCGACGCCCTAGCCATCCTAGACAAATTCCGCGACCGCCTAGCGTCCGTAACCGTCCTGGATCCCGCCTGCGGCAGCGGCAACTTCCTATACCTAGCCCTCCGCGCCCTGCTTGACCTAGAAAAGCAAGTCATGGACTTCGCCGCCGAAAACGCATCCTGCGACGATTGGAAACCGCGCGTCAGCCCCGCCCAAATGCGCGGCTTGGAACTGGATCCCTACGCCGCCGAACTAGCCCGAACCGCCCTTTGGATTGGCTATATCCAATGGCATCAAGCAAACGGCATCCCATACAAACGCCGCCCCATCCTAACCGCTCTAGACACCATCCGCCGAACCGACGCCATTCTAGCCTATGATGCTGACGGCAACCCGCTGGAGCCTGACTGGCCCAACGCCGAATTTATCATCGGCAATCCGCCATTCCTAGGTCATAATAGTATGCGCGCTAACCTAGGCGATGATTATACTAACGCCCTATTTGGCGTCTATGGCGACCGCTTGCCTAAGACATCAGACTTGTGTTGCTACTGGCTGGAAAAAGCGCGCGCTCAAATCGCCGCCGGCAAAACGAAACGAGCCGGACTGCTTGCCACTCAGGGAATACGCGGCAGAGACAACCGCGCTGTGTTGCATCGCATCAAAGACAGCGGCGGCATCTTTATGGCGCACTCCGATAATGTGTGGCAGTTGGCGGGCGCGATGGTTCACATCTCAATCATCGGCTTTGACGACGGCAGCGAAACCGAGATAACGCTTAACGGCGAGATTGTATCCAATATCAACGCCAATCTGACCACAGGCATTGACGTTACAACCGCCCACATCTTGCGCGAAAACGCCGGGATGTCTTTTGAGGGGCAATCGCCGAAAGGCAGATTCGACATTCCCGCCAATATCGCAAGGTTAATGCTTGACCAGCCGCTCAATGTGAACGGCAAGCCGAATTCGGATGTTGTCAAGCCCGTAATGAATGCGCGGGACATCGCCCAGCATCCTAGGGCATTTACACGATTGACTTCGGCGTTATGGAGTTTGAGGACGCCTGCCAATACGAAATGCCGTTTGAGTATGTCGCGGCTGTCGTAAAGCCCAAGCGTATCAACAACAGGGTCAAGCGGCGCGCGACATACTGGTGGCAGTACGGCGCGCCCGCTCCGCAATTGCGCCAAGCGTTGCAGGGTTTGGATCGGTTTATCGCCACGCCCGGAGTGTCAAAGCATCGCGTTTTCGTTTGGGTTGACGCAGGTACCGTATGCAATAACGCCATATTTGTATTCGCAAGCGATGATGACTACTTCTTTGGCGTCTTGCACAGCCGCATACACGAACTTTGGGCGCGTTCAAAAGGAACGCAATTGCGGGAAGTGGAATCAGGCTTTCGCTACACGCCAACAACCTGCTTTCAGACATTCCCATTCCCTCGCCCTGACGACACTCAGCGCGAGGCAATCGCCGCCGCCGCCAAAACGCTACACGAGCGCAGGCAAAATCGGTTGCGAAACGATAGCCAACTCACTATGACAAACCTATACAACACCAACCCCACCTGGCTCCGGACAGCCCACGCCGCCCTAGACCACGCCGTTGCCGCCGCATACGGCTGGAAATCCAACCTGTCCGACCAAGACATCCTAGCCAACCTCCTCGCCCTCAACGCCCAACGCCACGCCCAAGAGCAACCCAACCCCTAAGCCCAACGGCGCGCCGCCAGCCCGAAAGGATCCCCCCCAATGCCCAACCGCCTCGCCAACGAAACCAGCCCCTACCTGCTCCAGCACGCCAACAACCCCGTTGACTGGCATCCCTGGGGCGATGAGGCGCTCCAACGCGCCCAAGCCGAGGACAAGCCCATCCTGCTCAGCGTGGGCTACTCCGCCTGCCACTGGTGCCATGTCATGGAGCGCGAATCCTTTGAAAACCCGTCTATCGCCGCGCTGATGAACCAAAACTTCGTCAACATCAAAGTCGACCGCGAAGAGCGCCCCGACATAGACTCCATCTACATGACCGCCGTCCAAGCCCTCACCGGACACGGCGGCTGGCCCATGACCGTCTTCCTCACCCCCGACGCCAAGCCGTTCTACGGCGGCACATACTTCCCCCCCGAAGAGCGCGGCGGCATGCCCTCATTCCCCCGCGTGCTGCTCACTATGGCGGACGTCTATCGCAACAACCGCGCCGACATCACAGCATCCGCCGACCAAATCGCCGACAGAATGAGCCAAACCCTAGCCGCCCCCGCAACCGACGCCCAGCCGCTCACGGACGGCGTTATGCGCCAAGCCCTCGCCCGCGTCCAATCCGACTTCGACGACCGGCACGGCGGCGTGGGCATGCAGCCCAAGTTCCCCCAGCCCATGACCTACGAATTCCTGCTGCGCCACCACCTGCGCTTTCAAGACCCCGACGCGCTCCATATGGCGGAACTCACCCTGCAGCGAATGGCGCTCGGCGGCATCTACGACCAAATCGGCGGCGGCTTTCACCGCTACTCCACCGACGCCTTCTGGATTGTCCCCCACTTCGAGAAGATGCTCTACGACAACGCGCTCCTAGCCCGCCTATACCTCCACGCCTACCAAATCACCCGCAACCCCCTCTACAAGCGCATCGTAGAGGAAACCCTAGCCTATGTGACGCGCGAGATGACAGCCCCCAGCGGCGGATTCTACTCCGCCCAAGACGCCGACAGCGAGGGCGTAGAGGGCAAGTTCTTCATATGGACGCCCGCCGAAATCGCCGCCGCGCTAGGCGATCCCGACGCCGCCATAATCACCCGATACTACGGCGTATCCGAGCATGGCAACTTTGAGGGCCGCAACATCCTCCGCGTTGCGATGGACGCCGCCAACCTAGCCCGCGAGCAAGACCTGACCGCCGCCGAATTCACAACGCTACTATCCCGCGCCAAAGCCCGCCTGCTAGAAGTCCGCGCCCAACGCGTCGCGCCTAACTTAGACGACAAAATCCTAACCGCATGGAACGGCCTAATGATGCGCGCATTCGCCGAGGCCGCCGCCGTGTTCGGGCGCGACGACTACCGCGCCGCCGCCGAGCGCAACGCCCGATTTATCTGCGACAACCTAATCCAAAACAACCGCCTGCTCCGAACCCACAAAGACGGCGTATCTAAACTAAACGGCTATTTGGAAGACTACGCCTTTCTCATAGACGGCCTTCTCGCCCTGCACGAAGTCACATTCGCCCGCGAATGGCTCGACCGCGCCATAGCGCTCGGCAACGATATGGTCAACCTGTTTTGGAGCGAACCCGACGGCTCATTCTACGACACCGGCAGCGACCACGAGCGCCTAGTCATACGCCCCCGCGACCTCACCGACAACGCCATCCCCTGCGGCAACTCAATGGCGGCCGACGTCCTGCTGCGCCTAGCCGTCATCACCGGCGACCGCGCCCTAGAGCGCCGCGCCGCCGCAGCCCTCCGCTCAGTGCGCGGCATTATGGCGCAATTCCCCACCGCCGCCGGCCACTGGCTCGGCGCGCTTGACTTCTACCTGTCCCGCCCCAAAGAAATCGCCCTCATAGGCGATCCCACGGATCCCGCAACCCAAGCGCTCGCCGCCGAAGTCCACCGCCACTATATCCCCAACCGCGTCCTGCTAACCGCCGACGCCGACGTCCCCGCCGACTCCGCCCTCCCCCTGCTCGCCGCCAAAACCCTGCTTGACGGCAGCCCCGCCGCCTACGTCTGCGAAAACTACGCCTGCCAACTCCCCACCACAGATCCCGCCATCCTAGCCCGCCAGCTCGCCGACTAACCCGACGCCTGCCGCATCCGAATATGTTGGCTAATCCCCAAGCGTCTGATATAATCCGAAAGCCCCGCAACCAATCCCCCCCCGCTTTATCGCGCCAAACTTACGTCCGCAAAGCAAAGCAAGCATGACGAATTCACACCCGCCCGACGACAACATCGTTATCAGCGTTGAGGGCTTGTCCAAGCGCTACGGCGATCTGCAAGCGGTGGACGGCGTCTCCTTCCAAGTGCGGCGCGGCGAAGTGTTCGGCATCCTAGGCCCCAACGGCGCCGGCAAAACCACCACCCTAGAGTGCATAGAGGGCTTGGTAGAACCCACCGGCGGCAGAACCCTCGTACTCGGCATAGACACCCAACGCGAACCCGAAAGCGTCAAGCAGCGCATCGGCGTCCAACTCCAAGCCTCCGCCTACTTCGACAACCTCACCCTCCGCGAAATCCTAGTCCTATTCGGAATCTTCTACAACCGCAGCGTCCAGCCGCTTGACCTGCTTGAGCGCGTTCACCTAGCCGACCGCGCCAACACCACCGTCGCCAAGCTCTCCGGCGGCCAGCAACAGCGGTTCACCATCGCCGCAACCCTAGTCAACGACCCCGAAGTCGTCTTCCTAGACGAACCCACCACAGGCCTTGACCCGCAAGCCCGCCGCTCCCTCTGGGAGTTCGTGCAAGCCCTCAACGCCGACGGCCGCGCCGTCGTCCTCACTACCCACTACATGGAAGAGGCGGAGTTCCTCTGCGACCGCATCGCCATTATGAACGGCGGCAAGATAGTCGCCCTGGACACCCCCGACAACCTAGTGCGCGCATTGCCCGTCCCGTTTGAAATCAAAGTCGGCCTCGGCGGCGAACCGCCCCTAGACGCGCTCGCCGCCCTGCCCGGCGTCAGCGAGGCGCTGCCCCACCCCGACGGCATGCCACGCCTGCGCTGCGCCGACGCATCCGAAACCGTCCCCGCCCTCATCGCCTGGGCGACCCAATCCGGCGCCCCCCTAAACCACCTTGAAGTCATCCCCGCCAACCTAGAGGACGTCTTCCTGCACATCACCGGCCGCGCCCTCACGGAGTAAATCGCATATCCCTATGATCCTCTGCCACCTCACCCTAGCCAATCTGAAAATGATAATCAGAGACCGCCAAGCCGTATTCTGGGCGCTGGCGTTCCCCCTCATATTCGTGATTGTTTTCGGCCTGTTCTTTCGCGACGTCGGCTCATCCGTAACCCTAGCCGTCATAGACCGCGCCCAAGACGACCTGTCAGCCCGCCTAACGCAAAGCCTAGCCCAGGCGGACGGCATTGACATAGAGCCACATTCCGACGAATCCGCCGCCCGCCAAGCCATAGCCGACGGCGACCTCGCCAACCTGCTCATCATCCCCGAAAACCTAGCCGCCGTCGTATCCGACGACCCGCCCGCGCAACTCACGCTAGTGTTTGACGAAACCGACCCGTTCAGCGGCGTCATAATCGGCATAGTCGGCAGTTTCGTGGACAAAACCAACCTCGCTATGGCGCAAGCCACCGAGCGCATCGCCCTATCCCCCGAGGGCGTATCAAGCCGCGCCATAACCTACCTGGACTTCCTCATACCCGCGCTCGCCGTCTGGGGCGTGATGAACTTTTCCATAATCGGGCTTGCCACCACAATCGCCGCGCAGCGCGAAAAGCGCATCCTAGTCCGCATACTAGCCACGCCCCTCAAAGTCCGCATATTCTTCATCTCCAAAGTGCTATCCGCCCTAGTCGTATCCCTAGCGCAGGCCGCCATAATCCTAGCCGCCGGCTGGCTGCTATTCGGAGTCGCAATCAACGGCAACCCGCTCCAAATCGCCGCCCTGATAATCCTGGGCAACATCGTCTTCCTAAACCTAGGCTTTGTCGTAGGCGCATTCTCCCGCACCGTCGCCGCCGCCAGCGGCTTGGGCAACGCCGTCGCCCTCCCCCTAATGTTCCTAAGCGGCGTCTTCTTCCCCACCGAAAACCTCCCCGCCATCCTCCGCGTCATAGTGGAATACCTGCCCCTAGCCCCCATGCTTGAAATGGTTCGCGGCATAGCCATAGAATCCAAACCCCTCTGGCAATACCCCCTAGAGCTGGCAATCGTATGCGCCTGGATACTAATATCCGCCACAGCCGCCATCCGCACATTCCGCTTTCGGTAGCCCGAATATCCCCAGGCGCCCCCATAATAATAGAGACGCCTAATTTGCAACCAAATACCCAATCCACTATCATATTCCCACACCCCTGACGACTGCGGAGGCGTCACATGCCCATCCAACCCAACCTACCCCGCGAACTAGCCGCCATCGTCGGCGACGACTACGTCGTCCACAAGCCCGAAGACCTCATCGTATATGAATACGACGGATCCGCCGACAAGGCTATGCCCTCCATCGTAGTCATACCCGGCAGCGCCGAAGAGGTCGCCGCCGTAGTCAAGCTTGCGCGTCAGCGCGAAGTCCCCATAGTCGCGCGCGGCGCCGGCACCGGCCTCAGCGGCGGCGCTGTCGCCCAGGTCGGCGGCATTGTCATGTCCCTAACCCGCATGACCCGCATCCTGGAAGTGGACGTGGAAAACCGCATCGCGGTCGTAGAGCCGGGCGTCATCAACCTCCACCTAACCGAGCATGTATCCCAGTGGGGCTTGTGCTACGCGCCCGACCCGTCCAGCCAAAAAGCCTGCACCATCGGCGGCAACGTCGCCGAAAACTCAGGCGGCCCCCACTGTCTCGCATATGGCGTCACCACCAACCATGTGCTTGGGATGGAAGTCGTTATGGCGGACGGCTCCCTCCAATGGGTCGGCGGCCGCTCCCGCGAAACCCCCGGCTACGACCTGCGCGGCATCATCATCGGCTCTGAGGGAACGCTCGCCATAGTCACTAAGGTGATCGTCCGCCTGCTGCGCCAGCCTGAGGCGGTCAAAACCCTGCTCGCCGTGTTCCGCGAGCTTGACCAGGCAAGCGCCGCCGTGTCCGGCATCATAGCCTCCGGCATCGTCCCCGCCGCCATTGAGATGATGGACGACCTCTGCATCCGCGCCGTTGAACCCGCCGTCAACGCCGGCTACCCCGCCGACGCCGGCGCCGTCCTGCTTGTGGAAATAGAGGGTCTTGCCGAGGCGGTAGAGGAAGAGGTTGAAGAGATAGAGAACGTCTGCAACGAATTCGCCCCCATAGAAATCCGCACCGCGACCGACGCCGACGCCCGCGAGCGCCTTTGGGCGGGACGCAAGGGCGTGCTTGGCGCGCTCGGCAGGCTCGCCCCCAACTACCTGCTCGTGGACGGCACGGTTCCCCGCACCAAGCTTGTGGAAGTCCTGCGCCAAATCAGCGACCTGTCAGTCAGCAGCGGCTATCCCATAGCCAACCTGCTCCACGCCGGCGACGGCAATCTGCACCCGTCCGTCCTGTTTGACGAGCGCAAGCCCGGCGACACCCAAAAAGCGCTTGCCATTGGCGGCGAAATCCTGAAAATGTGCGTTGACGCCGGCGGCGTTCTGTCCGGCGAACACGGCATTGGGCTTGAAAAGCAAGAGTATATGCCCTTTATGTTCAACGACGACGATATGGAGGCTATGGCGCGCCTCAAGCCCGCCTTTGACACCCGCGATATGCTCAATCCCGCCAAAATCTTCCCCACCGGCGCGTCCTGCAACGAAATCGCATTCGCCGGCGCAATCGCCCGCGCCGGCGCCGGCGCGTGGATCTAGCCCCGCCCATGACCACGCCCAGCCATTCGCCCGCATACCAAGCGCTCCAAAGCGCCCTTGCCCCCGCCATACTCAGCGCAGCGTCAGACGCCGACGCCATCGACGGCGTCGCCCCCACAGCCATAGCCCGCCCCCGAAACGCCGCCGAACTCTGCCAAATCCTAGCCGCCGCAAACGACAACGCCCTAGCCGTAGCCCCGCGCGGCGGCGGTTCTATGCTGCATCTAGGCAACCCCATCGAGCGCCTAGACCTTATCGTCGACGCCACCGCCCTAAACCGCATCGTCAGCCACAACGCCGCCGACCTCACCCTAGTCGTTGAGGCGGGCATAACCCTAGCCGCCCTCCGACTTGCCCTAGCCGAGCAATCCCAATTCCTAGGCTTGGACGCGCCCCTACCCGACCGCGCCACAATCGGCGGCATCCTAGCCTCCGGCGCAAGCGGCCCCCTCAAATGGCACTACGGCAGCCCCCGCGACCTGGTCATAGGCATGCAGGTAGCCCAACCCGACGGCAGACTCACCCGCAGCGGCGGCACAGTCGTCAAGAACGTCAGCGGCTACGATATGGCGCGCCTGCACGTAGGCGGGCTTGGCACGCTTGGCGTCATAACCGAAGTCTCATTCAAGCTCACCCCAATGCCCCGCCGCGAAACCACCCTAATCGCCCGTTTCCCCGACGCCCAATCCTGCACAGCCGCCGCGCTTGCCATATTCAACAGCGGCGTAATGCCCCTAGCCATGACCGCCTACGACCAAGCCGTTGCCGAAACCATAGACAGCGCCAACGCCCCCCAAACCCTCGCCATCCGCCTAGGCGCCAGGCAACGTACGCTCCAACGTATGGAAACCGAAACCCTCGCCATCCTCGCCAAGCAGTCATCATCCATAGACAAACTTGACGACCCCGCCCCGTTCTGGACGCGCCTAGCCGATTTCGGCTACCAACCCGACCGCCAGCCCGCTATGTCCGCCCGCATATCCCTATTGCCCACCCAAATCCCCGCTATCGCCAACGCCCTATCCCGCGATGAGGGCATAGCGATCGTCGCCCAGCCCGGCTATGGTATGATGAACGCCCACTGGTTCAACAACGCCATTGACCTAGCCGACGCCCTGCGCCGCGCCCGCCGCGCCGTTCACCACGCCGGCGGTTCGCTCATACTGGAACGCGCCCCGCTATCGGTCAAGGCGGGCGTTGACATCTGGGATTACACCGGCGATTCCCTAGCCGTGATGCGCGGCTTGAAAGCCCAATACGACCCCAATCGCATACTCAACCCCAACAGGTTCGCAGGAGGCATCTGATGACAAGCGGCGTGGAACAGCCCCAAGCCGCCGCTCCCGGCCCCCTTTTCTCAGGCCCCGACGCGCCCGACGAATCTGAGCTCTACAAGTGCGTCCACTGCGGCTTTTGCCTCCAATCCTGCCCCACCTACGTGGAAACCGGCCTAGAGGCCGAATCCCCGCGCGGCAGAATCGCTCTTATGAAAGCTGTCAACGAAGGCCGCATCGGCATGACCGACTCCGTCATAGCCCACTGGGATCTGTGTATCCAATGCCGCGCCTGCGAAGTCGCCTGCCCCTCAGGCGTCCCCTACGGCAGCCTCATAGAGGCAACGATGCAACAAGTTGAAACCCACCGCGAGACGGGCTTGCTCGGCAGAATGGTATCATCCCTTGCCCTAAAAAGCACCCTCCCCAACCAAAAGCGCCTATCCCTGCTAGTGGGCGGCATGCGCCTCTACCAGCGCTCCGGCTTGCAGTCCGCCCTCAGAAAAACCCGCCTGCTAAACGCCATCCCCGGCAACCTCGCCGAAATGGAAAGTTCCCTCCCCACATTGCCCTCCGAAGTCTTTCGCGCCAAAGGCCAAATCTACCCCGCCCAGGGCGAGCGCAAGGCGCGTGTTGCGCTGCTCTCCGGCTGCGTTATGCCCCTTGTCAACGGCCCCCAAATGAACGCCGTCGTCCGCGTTCTAACCCGCAACGGCTGCGACGTGCAGGTCACCGCCGGCCAAGCCTGCTGCGGCGCGATCAACTCCCACGTCGGCGACCTAGACACCGCCCGCAACCTCGCCAAGCGCAACATAGACGCCTTTCTCAGCGCCGACGTTGACGCGCTCGTAGTCGCCTCCGCCGGCTGCGGCTCGCGCATGAAAGAATACCCCCACCTGTTGCGCCGCGATCCCGCCTACGCCGACAAAGCCCGCGCGCTCAGCGCCCTAACCCGCGACATACACGAATTCCTAGCCGACCTCCCCATCAACCCGCCCACCGCCGAACTGCCCTACCGCGTCACCTACCAGGACTCCTGCCACCTATCCAACGCCCAGCGCGTCACCGCCGCCCCGCGCGCTCTGCTGCGATCCATTCCCGGCATCCAATTCGTTGAGCTCCCCAACGCATCCAAGTGCTGCGGCGCCGGCGGCACATACACAATCACCGAGCGCGACTTTTCCCTGCGCGTCCTAGACTCCAAAATGAGCGCCGTCCGCCAAACCCGCGCCAATATCATCGCCACCGCCAACCCCGGCTGCCTTATGCAGCTCCAATACGGCGCGCAGCGCGAGGGAATTGACGCAAGCGTCCGATACATCACCGACCTATTAGATGAGGCATACGCCAAGCAAGACAACCAAGCCAACCAAAACTAGCCGCGCAACCGCGCGCCGCTATAAAACGCAATGAACGCGATATACGCAACGCAAAGGAGAATACAGATATGGATATGGGTTTGACCGGCAAAGTTGCCCTAGTCACCGGCGGCAGCGACGGCATTGGCAAAGGCACCGCCACCTCCCTGTGCGCCGAGGGCGCTCGCGTAGTCATCTGCGCCCGCCGCCAAGACGTCCTGGAATCCGCCGCCGCCGACATCCGCGCCCAAACCGGCGGCGACGTCACTCCTATGGTAGCCGACGTCACCGACCAAGCCGCCGTTGACGCCCTCTTCGACGCCATCGCCGAAAAGTACGGCAGGCTGGACATCCTAGTCAACAACGCCGGAACCTCAGCCGCCAACCTCTTCGAAAACGTCACCGACGAAGTCTGGCGCTACGACATAGAGCTCAAGCTCTTCGGCGCGATCCGCTGCTCCCAGCGCGCCATCCCGATGATGAAAGCCCAAGGCGGCGGCCGCATCGTCAACATCACCACGCCCGGCGGCAAAGCCCCCACCGCCGGCTCCGTCCCCACCTCTGTCAGCCGCGCCGCCGGCATCGCCCTAACCAAAGAAATGTCCAAGGACTACGCCGCCGACAACATCCTAGTCAATACCGTCTGCATCGGCCTCATCAAAGCCGGCCAGCACGAGCGCCGCTGGGAATCCGCCAAAGACGCCAACCCCGGCCTCACCCTTGATGCCTACTACGAAGAGATGGGCAAGCGCGTCCCCATAGGCCGCGTAGGCGAGGCGCGCGAGGCCGGCGACCTCGTCGCATTCCTAGTATCCGAGCGCGCCGCCTACATCACCGGCGTCGCTGTCAACATCGACGGCGGCACATCCCCCGTAGTCTAACCAACGTAGCGCCGCCTATCGTCCGCGCGGTGTAAGCGCAACGTATAAGGCAAAAACGCAAGAGGGACGTCGCAACGTCCCTCTTGTCATATACGCCATCTAGCCCCTGAGCGTTGAGCCTACCCCCGCCCAACCTGCCCCCGCTGCCGCAGCGCGTGATCCGCCAGCGCCAGCGCCATCATAGACTCCACTATCGGCACCGCGCGCGGCAGAACGCAAGGATCATGCCGACCCCTGCCCTGCAGCGCAACCGCGTTCCCGTCAACATCAACCGTATCCTGCTCCCGCATTATCGTCGCCGTGGGCTTGAACGCCGCGCGTATCACGATATTCTCCCCGTTGCTGATGCCGCCCTGTATCCCGCCCGAATTGTTCGTGCGCGTGCGGATGCGCCCTGACTCGCTGTAAAACGGATCGTTGTGTTGCGAACCCGTCAGCAGCGTCCCCCCGAACCCGCTGCCCACCTCAAACCCCTTGCACGCCGGCATAGACAATACCGACTTGGCAAGGTCGGCCTCTAGCTTATCAAACACCGGCTCCCCCAAGCCCGCCGGCGCTCCCCTTGCCACGCACTCCACCACGCCCCCCAGCGAATCCCCGTCCTTGCGCGCCTGCTTGATGCGCTCAATCATCCGCGCCGCCATATCCTGATCCGGGCAGCGCGCGATATTCGCCTCCACATCCGCCGCCGACACCGTATCCGGATCCACATCCGCCGCCAGCCGCCAAACCTGCTTCACATACCCCACTATCTCAACGCCATATTCCTGCGCCAGCCATTTCTTAGCGATAGCCCCCGCCGCAACGCGCCCTATCGTCTCCCTTGCGCTCGCTCGCCCGCCGCCCTTCCAATTGCGTATCCCAAACTTGGCGTCATAGGTATAATCCGCGTGCGACGGCCGATAAACCCGCCGCATATGCTCATAATCCTTGCCCCGCGCGTCGCTATTCCAAACGCCTATCAATATCGGCGTCCCCAGCGTTTCCCCCTCAAACACCCCCGAAAGTATCTGCGCCTGATCCCCCTCCTTGCGCTGCGTGGAAATCTCGCTCTGCCCCGGCCGCCGCCGATCCAGCTCCCTTTGTATATCCTGTTCACACAACGCCAACCTCGGCGGGCAGCCGTCCACCGCCACGCCCACCGCATCCCCATGCGACTCCCCCCAAGTCGTAACCCTAAACATCCGCCCAAAAGTATTGCCCATTCGTCAACCCCTTCTCTAAAACCATTTGAAACAAGACAGCCAAGACAGCCACAACATCCGCGCCAGCCCCTTGATTTACACCGCATATCCTACCACCGCCCGCGCCTAATGTGATAGTATAGATGCACACCCTCACAAAAGAGACGGGTCTGGGCTGAACACCTGTGAGCGCCTTCCGCTAGTCGGATGAGTGCCGCTTATAGCCCAGGCCCACTTTTTCGCCCCGACATTCCACCCGCCCCTACCCACTCCCCAGCGCCGGCCGCATCCCCCGCTCAGCCTCAGCCGCATGCAGCGCAATCTGCTCCGCCGCGAACTCAGTCGCCTCATACAAGTCCACCAAATCCGACACCCTATCCACATACAGAAACCCGTGCAAAGCGTTATGCTCGCGCAGCTGCTCCAGCGTCATCTTATTGCGCTTAACCCCGTTGCAAGTCCGATGCAGCAGCGCAAGGTTATACAACTCGTCGCTGCCTCGCGCGCCCTCCGCCGGCCGCCGCGCCCGTATATGATCCACCTCCAGCAGCGACTCATCTATGCTGCCATTAGGCCGCCGCGGCTCAAACCCGCACCCCCAGCACACCGGCCCAAACCGATTGATAAGCATACGCTTAGCCTCATCCTTCGGAATCCGCCCCGACCAGCTCGCCGTCTGCGTCGACTGCCGCTCCCCGCGCCGCCGCGCCTGCTGCAGCCGATGATGCGGCTCCGGATCATAATCGCTACGAACCGGCAGATCCCCAGGCCCAAGCGTGATGCTTGCCGTCAACTGCTGCGGCTCTTGAAACCCGCGATGCCTAGTCGCCGCCGCCAGCGCCTCTTTCGTAGAATCGGTCATATCCGCCAGCGCTATCCCATTCAAATAGAACCGCCGCTTCAGCATCGTCCACGAGCGATACGCCATATCGCACGCGATCCACCGCCGGCCCAGCCGCTCCGACGCTATCGCAGTGGTAGCGCACCCCGCGAAAATATCCATCACCACATCCCCCGGCTGCGAACTCGCCCGGATAATCCGCTCATACAATTCCACCGGCTTCTGAGTGGCATACCCCGTCCGCTCCCTCCCCATCGCCGGATTGATGTCATGCCACATATTGCCGATTGCCGCGCCGCGATCATCGTCCTCATACTTGCGCCGCTGCAGCCTGCCATTGGGCAAGATAACGAAGTTCCCCTTCTGATACTCCTCTTCCATGCGTTCCCTGCTCAGCCGCCACCCCGACGGATGCGGATTCGTGAACCCGCGCCACTCATAGCAAAGATTGGGCCGCGCCCCCATATTCGGCGTCCTCCAGATGTGAGAGCTGTCGTCATAATATCTGCGCCCATTTTCGTCCTTAAGCGGATACCTTTGCTCCGACTCTTCGGCGGTCAGAGGCCGGAAAGGCGTAACCCGAACAGCGTCCGACTTTGCGTAGAATAGGATAGTGTCCGAGGTATTCCCCCACCTTCTAGGCGTGAACTGAGAGCCTCTTTGACTTGAAGTATGCCGCCGCCACGTAATCTTATCGCGGTAATTGCGCGGCCCAAACACCGCGTCCAGCAGCAGCTTCAGGTAGCTGTCAGCATGCCCGTCGCAATGCAAATAGATGCTGCCCGTCGGCTTCAGAACCCGGTGGCACTCCAGCAGCCGCGCCGCCATAAACGAGATATACGCCGCCTCATTCTCGGTAGCGCAAACCTCCACCACCTCTATGACCGCGTGAACCGCCGGATAATCATCCTGAATCCGCATCTTCCAATCGGGATGAACGTCGTTATCCCAACTCCAAATATCCCGCACCCTAGTCTCGCCGCGCCCCTCGCTATGCTCGACCCCATGCGACCTCGCCAGCGCCACTTCTTCGGCGAACTCCGCGTCAGTAATCGGCGGACGCGGCCTCCCTATGAAAGTCTCATTCGCGGCAAACGGCGGATCGATCGCAATCAAATCCACGCACTCATTATTCAGCCGCCGCAAAAAGCGCAGATTATCCATAATCGCCAGCGTCCGATTTTCAACATTCAGTTCCGACATAACATATCCCTTTGCGCGTTGCGACAAGACTGCCCATTACGCGCAATATAATAGAACAATATATCGCAGAGCGCAAGCGCTTAAACGGCGCATCTTGAGCCAAATTCAACCAAAAGCCCAAAATAACTATGCAAGAAATCGCCAACTCAGAAATGGATGGAACCGCCGCCCGCCCCCATCCCCCGCTTGCGCCCGCCCGCCAATGCGTATAAACTTGCCCAATGTCAGACGCCTCCGAAAGTAGCATAGAGGGCAACCCGCGCCGCCCGCGAGACCGGGCGTCATCCGCCCCAACCGCGCCCCCATCCCCATCCCGCCCCCCGTCGTCGTCCGCGCGCCGCCAATCGCCCGCCTACGACTGGCGCGCCACATTCACCTCGCTTGAAAGCCGCCCCTTCCTATACCTCTGGCTCGGCATGCTCGTGATGATGGGCGGCATGCAGATGCAGATGCTCGCCCGCGGCTACCTTGCCTACGAAATCACCTCATCCCCCTTCCTGCTAGGCGTAGTCAACTCCGGCTTCGCCATACCCCTGCTTGGCCTATCCCTATTCGGCGGCGCTTTCGCCGACCGCCTTGAGCGCAAGTACATCATCCAAGCCGGCCAGGCAATGGCGGCGGCATTATCCCTAATCATCGGCATTGCCATAAACTTCGACGTAATCGCCTGGTATCACCTATGGGCGGCGTCCATCATCCAGGGTAGCCTGTTCGCGTTCCTAATGCCCGCCCGCCAGGCGATCATCCCCCAACTCGTCGGGCAGGAGCGCCTATCCAACGCCATGGCGCTCAACGCCGCCGCGATGAGCATGATGACCCTGATAGCCCCCACGCTTGCGGGCTGGGCATACGCCTACCTCGGCCCTTACAACGTCTATTACATCATAGCCGGGCTTGGCGCGATAGCCTTCGCCCTAACCGGCATGATACCCAAGTCCGGCTCCGGCGCATCCCGCCGACCCGCGCCCGTCGCCAGCGACATCTGGGAAGGCCTAGTCCACATTTGGCGCAGCCCGCTAGTCCTAATCCTGCTCATTATGGGCTTGGCGACATCCCTGCTGGCAATGCCCTTTCGCTTTCTTATGCCCATATTCGTGGTGGACGTCTACCGCACCGGCCCTGAGGCTATGGGCTTGCTGGTAACCATAATGGGCGGCGGATCCCTCGCCGGTTCGCTATTCATCGCATCGCTCGGCAAGAGCAGGCGCGGCTTGCTGCTAATCATCGGCAGCGTCATATCGGGCGTCGCGCTGCTGCTGATTGCGATAATCCCCGTCTATGCCATCGCCGCGCTGCTGATGCTGCCCCTAGGGCTTGGCGACGCCGGCCGGCGCACCCTCAACCAGTCCCTCATAATGGAAGAGGTGGAAGACAGGTATCGCGGCCGCGTGATGAGCGTCTTTATGCTCAACTTCGGCCTAATGCCCCTAGGAACGCTGCCCGCCAGTTCCCTAGCCGAGATTATCGGCGCGGAGGCGGTGATAGGCATACTTGCGATAGCCCTGCTCGCCTTCAGCGCCATAGTCCTGCTCACCCAAAGACGCCTGCGCGAAATGCCCTAAGCCCAGCCTAGCGCCGCGATCACTTGCACACGTCCGTCTTCAGATGCACCACGAAATCCCCCGACACTATCTTGGACGGAAACACCAGCGTCTCCATCTCGCCCGCCGCGCCCGGCACAGCCAGAGTGAAGATCCAGTTGTCCCTTGTGGCTACCGGCTCCGCGTTCTGCACAGCCACCAGCATATTCGTGATGATGGTATTGCTCTTGCCGCCGCAGATGTTCAGCACTTCGCGCTCAATCAGCGCCCGCGCCTCAGGTTCGGAGAGCTCCGTGGATACATTCGGCAAACACGCCATTAGCCCGCAAACTGCCACCGCCAGTATCAGTAGGGTACGCTTCATTCACTCACTCTCACATACAGGGCTATGTCGTATTCGCGCCGCGAACATCCGCCGCCCGCGCTTGCCGCGTCCTATGCGCCCGGCCCGTGATTGCCCACGCGCCCAAGCGCCGCCGCCCATTTACACTAACAGGTTTGGCGCGAATGTACAATCGGTTTCGCGCCATCCCCCAACGCGATAGCGCTTTCCCCCGCCAACCGCCTTTCCCTATCGCCGCGCCCTGCCTTGTGCAATCCCCCGCATCCGCAACAACCCCGTGCGCTTATCGCCCGCCACGCCTATCCCGCCACCAAGCCACACAACGCCAACGGCCCCGCGGACACACTCAGCATCCGCGGGGCCGCCCTATACGCCCTTATGCGCCCTTGCCTTGCCGCCGCTACTTAGCGTTATCCGCCTGCATCCGCGTAGCCACCGACTCCACCTCAGCCACCCTATCCGCCAGCACCGCCGGGTTCAGCCTCGCCGCGTGGTCGCCATAGCCCGCCCGCTCCAGCATCGGCGCGAGCTTGCCCCCCTTGAACAGATTCAGCGCCCAGTCCAGCGGATCCGGCGTCGCCGTGCTGTCCAGATACAGCCGCTGGTTCTTCGCTCGCGGCCCATAGTGGTAATGCGGCGCGCGCTCAAAGCAGTCGAATGTCAGCAGCTCCACCTCTTCGCCGCCAACATCCCCTAGCACATGGATAGCCACGCCCCGGTCGTTAGCCAGCTCGCGGAACTCCAGCCCGAACCGCACCGGCCCCGCCTCGATCACCTCGTCGCCGCGATTGTGCATCACCGTGCGCCGCCCGTCCACCGCCATTCGCTTGGCGGTCGCCTCCGTCTCATCCAGCGCCCCGCGCAACCCGTCCATATCGATGCCCGCCGCCAAGTCGTCGTAGCCCGCGCGCCGCACCATCTCAGGCAGCCGCTCATTCAGCTGCCGCAGCGTCCAGTCCAGCGGATCGCCCTCGGTCGTCTTATCCAGCATCAGCCGCGTATTGCGCTTTTCGGGCCCATAGTGGTAATGCGGCTCGTGGTCAAAGCAGTCGAACCGCAGCAGCTCCACCTCTTCCCCGTCCACATCCCCAAGCGCGTGAACGCACACGCCCTGGTCGGACAGCAGATCCCGATACTCCAGCCCGAACTTGATTGCCCCCTCCCCGATAATCACATCTCCGCGTTCTCTTGCCATTGCGCCCCTCCTTTGGGAACTCAGGGTGAGATTTAGATAGGATGTTAGCGTAGATAGCCGCAGATTGCCATCCACGCCGCGATTATACCCCCAAATCGCCCTTTCGTAAATGCCCAGCCCATAACCAGCCTAACACCCGCCCGCCGCTTAGTGGTAAAATGCCAAACACGGCACAACCCGCAACCACTACGGGAGCGAACACCATGACCACTGCCAAAACCAAAACACACACCCCCACCGTCGCAAACGGCGTAGCCCCCCCTCAGCAAGACACTGCGCCCATCGACCGACAACACCCCTACTGGAACTTTCTCCCCGATCCCGAACCCGTTGAGGACGCCATGCAACAGCTCCCCACCATAAACCGCATCAACCCTATGATAGAAGGCCACTTCGAAGACCGCCCCGACGTCCTTGTAACCGGCGAGGCGTACCTCTGCTGGGATCCCACCAACAAGAACGCCAAACTATCCCCCGACTGCATGGTAGCCATCGGCATCAATCCACAAGACGTAGAGCTAAAAAACGGCTACCTCATCTGGGAAATCGGCAAGCCCCCCGATGTGGTAATAGAAGTAGCCTCCGAACACACCGCCCGCGCCGACCTCACCCGCAAGCGCCGGCGCTACGCCTCGCTAGGCATAGCCGAGTATTGGCGCCTAGACCCCTCCGGCGGCGACCGCTACGGCGAGCCGCTAGTGGGCGAATACCTGGCGGATGGCGAGTACCAGCGCATTGATTTGCATGACGACGACGGCATCCTCTGGGCGCGCAGCCCTGTCATGGGCATAAACCTACTCTGGGACGGCCGCCACTTCGCCACGCAAGACCCCGTTACCGGCCGCACGATGCTGGGCTTGGTAGAGGCGAATGCGACGATAATCCGGATGGAGCGCGAGTTTGAGGCTGAGCAAGCGGCCCGCCTGCAAGAGCAAGCCGCCCGCGAGGCCGCCGAGGCGCGCGAGGCCGCTGAGCGCGATGCTCGGCTGCAAGAGCGAGCCGCGCGCCAGGCCGCCGAGGCAGAGACCGCGCAAGAGCGCGACGCGCGCCTGCAAGAGCAAGCCGCCCGCGAATCCGCCGAGGCGCAGACCGCGCAAGAACGCGCCGCGCGAGAGGCCGCCGATGCCCAGATCGCCGAACTCCGCGCCCAGCTACAGCGCCGCTCCAAGCAATAGCCATCCCGCCGCGGCTCAACGCCGCCCCCACATCACCCTTGCCTACATCTGCGCTGGACTTTATAATTATGGGGCGCACGATAAAGTTTAGACGAACATCCTAAGAACGAGCAAACCAAACAACGGGAGGACAGGCATATGCCTAAGTACGCGCTCCGAACCGCAACCGCCCTGGCGCTGGTCGCTGCGTTGTCCATCATAGCCGTATCGCTGCTAACCACCGGCGCGAGAAACGCCACCGCCTCCAACACGGACGCATCCGCTCCAGCCGCGCCCGCCATAACCATACCCGCCCAGTACACCGAGCAATGCTCCAACGGCACGGCCGTGCCGAACCCCGCGAGCAACGCCGGCCTGGTGTCCGACTGCGCCGCGCTGCTCGCCTCAAAGGACACGCTTGAAGGCACGACGGGCAACTTGAACTGGTCAGCGGATAGCTCCATTGACAGTTGGGATGGCGTAGGTATATCACCCAACGACATAGTCACAGCAAACAATCATGTGTCAGGGTTGTGGTTGTACTATCAAAGCTTGAATGGCGAGATACCGGCGGAGTTGGGCAATCTTACCGGGCTCAGTGGCTTGCGTCTCGACAACAATCAGCTGACGGGCGAGATACCGGCGGAGTTGGGCAATCTCACTAATCTCAGTGGCTTGCGTCTCGACGACAATCAGCTGACGGGAGAGATACCCTCAGAGTTGGGCAACCTTGCCAATATTGATCATTTGTATCTCCAGAACAATCAGCTGACGGGAGAGATACCCTCAGAGTTGGGCAACATTGCCAATCTTGATTATATGTATCTCTACGACAATCGACTGACGGGCGAGATACCCCCGGAGTTGGGCAACCTTGCCAAGCTCAGGTTTTTGTTTCTCAACAACAATCAACTGACGGGCGAGATACCGGCGGAGTTGGGCAATCTTGCCAATCTCGTATTTTTGCGTCTCGAAGGCAATCAACTGACGGGATGTATTCCCCAATCTCTGCGCGGGCGTATGGACGCCAGTGAGATACAACGGATTGGCTTGCCATTCTGTGCTGCGACAACCCCCGCCACGCCAACGCCCACCGCCACCTCCACCCCGCGCGCAACCGCAACCCCTACCCCCGCAATCGTAATAGAGCCTACGTTTACGCCAACCGGAACGCCTGCAATCGTGATAGAGTCAACGCCAACGCCCACCTCCACATCCGCGCCGCGCGCAACCCCAACCCCCACATCTACGCCCGCCGCGACATCCACTTCATCCAGCGAAGTTATGAACAAACTGGATGCGCTCGGACGGCAAGTCGCTGACAACCCTGATCTCAGCAGACAAGTTGCTGAAATATCCGACCTCGTCTCTGCAATGTCCGACCTTATCGCTACAATGGCGGCAAGGATAGCCGAGCTTGAGGGCGGCAATACGGGCGCGGCAACCGCAACGCCCACGCCGACCGCAACCCCCGCAATCGTGATAGAGCCTACGCCCACGCCGACCGCAACTGCGACCGCAACGCCCTCGCCTACCCCCACGCGAGTAGCCGCCGTAGAGCGCACGCCCGCGGCTTGCGTACAGAACCTGGGCGACAACTTCACCGGCAGCTGGAACAGCGGCAGTTGGGCGCCCGGTTGCCTCAGTGCCAACCCGCCCAACAATGACGATTACTACGCCCGGTTCTACACATTCACCCTGCGCTCCGCGGCGCAGGCGACCATCACCCTATCATCCGACGACGCATCCCCCTACCTTTACCTGCTCAACGGCGCGGGAACCGGCGGCTCAATCAACCGCGAATCGGGATCTGCCACCGCATCATCTGCCACAATAACCCTGCCCCTGCAACCCGGCGCCTACACCATAGAGGCAACGACCTGGCACTCCGAAACCCCCGGCGACTTCACCCTTGAGCTAGAGATAACCCGCTAACCCCAACCACCCACGGCGACGCAAGCGAAAACGTCCGCGGCAAACCCGCCCCACGCTCCCCATCGCTTGCGTCGCCCCACTTCGTCATATCTCAGCCCATATCGCCTAGCCGCCCGCGAAAATTTCATATCCCCACAGGCTAAGCATACCCTACTTGCCAAGTATCCCCATATTCCCAAATATCCTTGACGCAATCTCACCCGCAACGCTAGAATAAATCTGCCGCCAAACAGCGCTCGGCAACATCCGCCGCCGCAACGGCCCGCTAGCTCAATTTGGCAGAGCAACTGACTCTTAATCAGTAGGTTCTCGGTTCGAGTCCGAGGCGGGTCACTCAAAACCCTACCCTCTGCACACACTCCCTTGGAGACGCCTCAATGCGCCAACCCGCCCGCCCGCCATTCCTGCTTGCCCTACTTACCCTAGCCATATCCCTAGCCGCCCTAATCGCCTGCTCCGACGCCCCCCCAATCGCCGCCACAACCCAGCCGGCCGCTCCCGTTGCCGCACAACCGGCATCCCAGCCGGCCGCCGCGCAATCCCCCGCAAGCGCCACGCAGCCGGCCAACACGCCCGCAATGGCGCAACCCGCATCTCAGCCGGCCAACCCGCCCGCTACCACAACCCAATCAGCCGCTCCCGCTCCCGCGCAACCCGCCAACCCACCCGCCCCTGCCCTCGCGCCGCCACAACCGCCCGCTCCTCCGCAAGGAAACGCCACTATGCCACAACCCCAATCCACCCCAATCCCGCCCCTTGCGTCCATCCCCCCATCCGCCGCCTACGGCGACTACGCCGTCGGCTCCACAATGGCATTCGCCGTTGACAACCGCCAGCGCTTCGACCCCTGGAACGCCGCCTACGCATCCGACGCCTACCGCGATACCCTGCGCCGCATCGAGGCGGCGGGCCAGACGCGCACCGTCGTGTTCCAAATATGGTATCCCGCCCAATCCGACGCATCCGCCAACCGCCCCGACGGCGCGCGCATGCCCTATCCCGCCGCCGACGGCCGTCCCGCCACCCTAATGGACTCCTACTTCCAAGACAACGCCGTAGCCGCCCAGATTATCGCCGCCGCCCAGCGCGTAGATCCCGCCTCAGTGCAAATAGACACTCCCGCCGCGCAGCAATTCCTAAACTCCCCGCGCGGATCCTGGCTAGACGCCGCGCCCGCGGACGGCTACTTCCCCCTCATCATCCTATCGCACGGCCTAGGCGGCAACCACGCGCAATGGACATCCCTCGCCGAATTCCTAGCCTCGCACGGCTACTTCGTCGCCGCCCCCACATTCATATCCGACGGCAGCAACCCGCTCGTCTTCCACGACCCCGACTCCCCATTCGCCAGCCAAGCCACGCCCGAAGAAGTCCAGCAGGCATACCGCGTCCTCCAAAGCGAGTTCAAGGTAATCCCCAACTTCTTTGGCTTTATGTTCGCCGACGACGGCGGCCAGCAGCGCGTCATCCCCGGCGGCATCCGGCGCGCCACAACGATGATGCAAAACCTCTTCCGCCAGCGCGTCGCCGACGTCTCCCTCGTAGCCTACACGATGCGTATGCTCGGCGAACAGCCCGAAGACTGCAGCGCCGCCCTCGCATCCATCGGCGCCACCAGCGCCGCCCGCGACCTCTGCGGCGCTTTCGCCGGCCGCGTCAACGCCGCCCGCATCGGCTTGGCGGGCCACTCGCTCGGCTCTATGACCTCCCAGCTCGCCCTTGACCACCTGCCCTCCGCCGCCGCCGCAATCGGCTTGAACAACGGCCCCCCCTACACCTGGACGCCCGAAGAAATGTTTGGCGGCGGCGAAACCCCCGACGGCTTGCCCGTCGGCAACAGCAAGCCCATCCTCCAAATGATCGGCGACGAAGACGCCTTTGTGCAGGGCATATTCATCACCCTATTCCAAGCAACCATATCCGCCGCCGGCGGCGACCCCGCCATAGCCTTCCCCCTTGACGCCGAGCGCGCCCTCCCCGACCGCATCGACAACCCCCAGCCCGTCGCCCTCAGCGCATGGCAGCGCGCCACATCCGACCGCGCCCTAGTCATCGTCCGCGACGTCAACCACGACATCCTAGCCGACGACAGCCGCCGCGGCGCATCACCCGACGCCCAGCTCCCCGCCTTCCCCCGCAAGCCCACCGGCGCCGCCGCCCTAGACCCGTCCGCGGCATCCGGCCCCCCCGAAACCTACAACCTCCTAGACTGGACAACTCTCGCCGACGGCACCCCCGTCTATATGCCCCACCTCATCCGCGACTGGTACGCCCGCGCCTGGTTCGACTGGCACCTCAAAGCCGACCAAGACGCCCATGACCGCCTACAAAACCCCGACCCATTCGGCGGCCACACCTCAGTCCGCAGCGAAATAGAATAACCCGCCGCGCAGGGCAGTCCCATTCGGATTTCCAACAACTGCCAATCCGATAAGACTGCCCTAACTCCCCCAAGATACTTTCCCGCCATCCGCCTCTCTTGTGATATGATACGCGCCGCATATCACACCGCACAACGGAGGCGCATCATGACCATCAACACCGCCAAACGCCGCATGCTAGACGGCAACCCCGCATTCGGCGCGGAAGTCAGCCTTGGCTCCGCCCTATCCGCCGAACTCATCGCCCCGCTCGGCTTCGATTTCATCCTAGTGGACAACCAGCACGGCGCATGGGACGACAACGGCTCTATGGGCGCATTCCGCGCCATTTGGATGGGCGGCGCGATGCCTATGGCGCGCGTCCGCCGCAACGAATTCGGCGCTATCGGCAGACTGCTAGACCGCGGCGCGATGGGCATCGTCGTCCCTATGGTCAACACCGTCGAAGAGGCGAAAGCCGCCGCGGACGCCGTGCGCTACCCGCCCCTAGGCGGCAGATCCGGCGGCGCTTTCGGCGCGGGCTTCCTCGGCGGCGACTATATGCAATGGGCAAACGCCGAAATCTTCCTAGCCGTCCAAATAGAAACCGTCGCCGCCGCCCATATCGCCGAACAAATCCTAGCCGTCGACGGCATAGACGGCTGCTGGATAGGCCCCGGCGACCTCAGTATGTCAATGGGCGCAGACCTCAGCGACCCCGCCGACTGGCAAGCCCACGACGACCTCATCGTCCAAACATTCGCCGCCTGCAAGCGCGCCCGCAAAATCCCCGGCATCTGGACCCCCAACGCCTCCGAGGCATTGCGCCGCGCCTCCCAGGGCGGCCTCTTCCTAACCGCCGGCGGCGACGCCCCCTGGGCCACCGCCGGCGCCCGCCAAACCCTAACCGAACTGGGCCGGTAGCCCGTCTTTGCCCGCCGGCGCTTGCCTACCCATAACATATTTGCTACATTACCACGCGAACCTATCTAGGGAGAGTCGCCGATGACCACCTCAAACCAAATCCAAGAAAATAACGACCACGACGCCGACTTCCGACACGAAGAACGGCATCTTGGGGATGTGGTGGAGTGGATAGACAACAGAATCAATGATGAGCGAACAAGACCTGTCAACGCAGGCGACGTTGGAGCGGCTGATTCAGTTGTCAAAATGACCAAAGAAAGGCGGCGCGAGCTCGCAGAGGGTCGCTCTAATCCATATTTCGGGCGCATCGACTACATACTAGAGGGTGATGACCAAATCAGAACGGCATACATCGGCTCGTTCAGCTCAGGTCTAAGTGGCACCCCTGACGATTTGCGTCCCCCGATTGTTAATCGCAACACCCCCATCGCCCGGCTCTACTACAACCCTGCCGGCGAGACTTTCAATGTGCAAGGCAGGACAAGAAAAGCGTCAGTCTATCTGAAACGCTTTCTGACTATTGAAAATGCCACGCTGATGGCAATTGATGATGCCCTGCGCTTGCCGCCGCCATCTCAGACGCTAATCTTGCCGCAATCCCCCGCCTCGCAAGGTCAGTCCACGCGCCTGCTAAACCAAACGCTTGCCGAACCCCGCGGCGAGCAAATACCAGACGTCGTCCAGACGATCCAGCCTGAGCAATATGAGGCGATAGCCGCAACCGCAAGCCCTACCCTCATCGTGCAGGGCGCGGCCGGCAGCGGGAAAAGCCTTATCGGGCTGTATCGCATAGACTTCATCCTATCCCCGTTCAGCGACATTGGAGGGCTTGAACGCCCAACGCCGGAGCGAGTGATAATGTTCGGCCCCTCGCCCGCGTTCCTGAACTATGTGTCCGGCCTACTGCCCGGCTTGGGCGTCAATCGCGTGCGCCAAACCACAGTCAACGCCTGGCTGCTTGGGCAGTTCTCAGCGCGAGTAACGCTTAGCCGCGACGACAAGGTCTTCGACGACCTAATGAGCAACCGCCGCAAATCAAGCCAAGCGCAATATGACGCCCACCAATTCAAGGGTGGGCTGAAAATGAAACGGCTGCTAGACAACTACGTCCGTCATACCTCTGCCCAAACTAAGCGCGATGCCCTTAATCACCTGCGCGAAATTCCGAATGTGAGCGCCGACGAATTCAAGCGCGCAGTCAACCAAGCCTTCCAGCAGCGCCCTCAGCCCAACGCCGCGCGCGCTAGTCTGATTGAAAATCTTGCCGCGCAACTGGCAAGGCAGAACTTCCAATCAGCCGGCGCTCGGCGCGGCGCCACGCGCTACGACCTGTTCAATCGCGCCAAGCTGGATGTGGAAAGCTCCCTCGCGCCCTGGAAACATATAGACTTCAGAACCGAATACGTAAGCCTAATGCGGGATCCCAACAAAATCCTGACATTCGCCCAAAAAGGCGACCTAAACTTGGAAGACGCGCGCCTGATTAGCGAATCCGCTACCTACACGGATGCGGGGCAAGCGCTGGGAATCACCGATTTGGCGGCGGCGCTATACCTAGACTACGCCCTCAACGGCTTCCAAAGCGAGCGATTCCAGCATGTAGTCGTGGACGAGGCGCAGGACGTCTCGCCGCTCGAAGTGGAACTGATGCGGATGCACTGCCCAAGCGATAGTTTCACCATCCTCGGCGACCTGCGTCAGGGCTTGCTGCCCTACAAATCCATCACGAATTGGCGCAGCCTCGCCGACCTATTCAACAGGGACAAGGTGTCTAGGCTGGAAAGCCGATTGTCATATCGGAGTACAAAACAGATTACTCAATACTCCAATCGCGTCATACAAGGTCTGCATGGCAGAACCGCCAAGACGCCCATAGCGCATACCCGCGCCGGACGACGCCCTCGCCTCCAGCGCTCCAAAAGCGCGGCGGATATGCGCCAAGCCATCGCCGATTCGGTGCGCGAGCTCCGCCGCCACGCCGATGTGAATTCCATAGCCGTCCTGACCAAATGGCGGCGCACCGCCACCGAAATCGCCAAAGAATTGTTGGACGCCGGAATGCCGGGCGTATCCGAATTCAAAGCGGGCGATATACAGCAAACCGACATCATCGTCAGCCCCATTGTGCTAACAAAAGGCTTGGAATTCGACGCCGTCATAGTCGCCAACGCCGGCAAAATCAACTACAACGAAACCGACTTCGACCGCATGCTGCTATACCTAGCCTGCACCCGCGCCCGCCACCACATCCATATCCACTGGTGGGGCCCGCGCTCCCCCATCGTCCCCGACACCGCCCGCCTTTCGCGCTAGAGGAGCGTCCTGCCGCCATTGCAATCACTATGCGCCCATCCATTCATATCCAAGTGGACATCCCTAACAATATGCGTGTAACATAAGCAAGTGTCATCGTATCCGAAAGGCGTTACCCCAATGGCGAGAAAAGTGGCATTCTGCCTAGTGGAAAACAAGCTCGGTCAGATTCTGCTCATCCAAAGAGGCTACGGCAAGCAGAAATACAAGTGGTCGTTGCCGGGCGGATATGTGGATATGGGCGAGAGTTACGCCAGCGCCGCATCCCGCGAAACCAAAGAGGAAACGGGGCTGAGGGTCAAGATAGTATCCCTCGTGCTAGAGGGCAAATCCCCCGCCAAAACATACTTTGGCGCGATAGTCGGCGGCACACTACGTAAGTTTCCAACCCGCGAATGCCTAGACGCTAAGTTCATACACCCCGGCAAAATAGACCCTTCCAAGTTGGCGTTCCACAGAGACCGCATAACGCTCAATATATGGAGCGAAATGAAAGACAAGCACACAGAGGCAAAGATGTCGCCCTTGCCCGACGCCTGCCCACATTGCGACAGCCCCAATGTGCGTGTTCGCTTTCACCCGCATCACAATATCTATCGTTGCGGAACTTGCAATGAGGTATTCTAGCGATGCTTAAACAAATCATTTCGGCGTTCACTCCCGACAAAAAGCCCGCGCCCGACTGGGAACTCATTGGCGATCGCTTCTTCGGCGAAGAAGACTTTTCGCCCGCCGTATCCGATTGGCTTCGCCAACAGATAGCCGCCATCGAGGACAAAGGCTTGGGCGAGAGCCCCGACGAACTAACCCACTACATCACCGGCAAAACCTTTCGCTACAAAATCATCTTTGACGACTCCGACGCCAACATTATGGGTATCTACCGGATACTCCGCACCGCCAAATCCGGTGCCGCCAAACCCGCCGTTCAGCATAAATCTTTCTCTAAACCCCAATGGCGGCTCATCACCGTCGATGTCAATTCTAGCGGCTGGACTCCAATGCAGTCCGACTCCCGCGTTCCAAAATGGGTGATGAAACAACTCAAAGTGCAGGACGTTGACGCAGATAAACCATATTCCATAAGGGTAAGGTATATGAAAGGCAAGCGTTACCACTACAAAGGCTACAAGCTGTACTTCGGACATGGCCAGTATCAAACTCGCGTCTGGCGAAAGCCCCGCATGTGGTACTGGAAGAAACTCAAGGCTGGCAAAACCTAGGCGCTTGCCCCGCGCTTAACCCGCCAACCCGCAGCGAACCATACCGGCGCTACCATAAACACCACGAAAGGCAAACAATGAAAATCACCGACATCCAAATCAACCAACTCCGCCCCTTCTTCCACCAAGACGACCAATCCTTCGTCGGCATGGGCGGCCGCCTCATCGTCCGCGTATTCACCGACGAGGGCATCACCGGAATCGCCGAGGGCTCGCGCGGCCTGGACGTGTTTCGCGCCTACAACGAATCCGTCATCAAGCCCCTGCTCATCGGCGAAAACCCCTGCCAGCCGCGCCAAATCTGGGAAACCCTCGCGCTCGGCACAGGCCAGCAGGCTACCCGACTCCCGCCACAAATCGCCGGCGCCATTGACATCTGCTGCTGGGACATTATGGGCAAAGCCGCCGGACTGCCCGTCTATGCCCTGCTCGGCGGCGCCCGCCGCACCGAAATCCCCCTCTACTGGAGCCGCGGCAACGGCTGGCGCAAATCCCCCGGCGAAATGCTGGAAGAAGTCCAAGAAGGCTACGAAAAAGGCTTTCGCGCATTCAAAATCCGTATGGACTGGCGCGACTACCGCCAAGACGGCGACCCCAAGAAAGACTTTGAGATATTCAAAGCCTGCCGCGAATGGCTGCCCGACGACGTCCCCCTCGGCTTCGACGCCAACAACGGCTACTCCGTCCCCACCGCCATACAGCAGGGCAGGCGGCTTGAAGAGCTCGGCGCAGCCCACTTCGAAGAGCCGCTCCCCCAATACGACCTGCGCGGCTTGCGCCAAGTCGTGGACGCGCTCAACTGCGCCGTATCCACCGGCGAGCAGGAAACCTCAGCCTGGCGCTTCCGCGACCTCATAGACCTCGCCAACCCCGACATCCTGCAGCCCGACATCCTAAACGTCGGCGGCCTCTCCGAAATCGTCCGCGTCTATGAAATGGCGGTCGCCAACAACAAGGTCATTATGCCGCACAGCCCCAACGTCGGCGCAAACTCCGTCGCCAGCCTCCACGCCTACAGCACCGTCACCAACGCCGTCCGCCCCCACGAATTCTCCGAAGAATTCACCGGCCCCGCCGAGCGCGTAGCCGAACTCTTCGTAGATCCCATCATCCCCGAAAACGGCGTCATAAAACTCCCCGACCGCCCCGGCCTCGGCCTAGACTTCGACGATGCCGCCCTCCAAAGAGCGATCATTGCCTAGCCCTATATCGCCACTATATCGCCTGCCCGCTGCCGCTGCTATGTCGTTGCAAGGCGTTGCAAGGCAACGGGCAGCCGCGCCCCAATCCGGCGTGTCACCGCACGACCCGTATCCGATGATTTTCGCTATCCGCGATATAAAGCGCCCCCGCCGCATCCGCCACAACCCCATGCGGCCGCGCCAATCCCGCCTCGAGCGCAGGCCCCCCGTCGCCGCCCGGCCCCTCGCGCCCGCCCGCCACCGTGCTGATAACCCCGCTCACGGCGTCCAGCCTGCGTATCGCGTGGTTCTCAGTATCCACGATAAGCACATTCCCCGCGCCATCGCATCTTATCGCCTTAGGCCCATTGAACTCGCACTCAGTCGCAGGCCCCCCGTCCCCGCTATACCCCTTCGCGCCCGTTCCCGCAACCGTCGCGATAACCCCCGCCGCGTCAATCCGCCGTATCGTATTCCCCTCCCGCTCGCACACATAGGTATTCCCCCGGCCGTCAACGCACACCGCTCGCGCCCCGAAAATCCCCGCCTCGAGCGCTTGCCCGCCGTCGCCCGTGTGCGCCTTTTCGCCCGTCCCCGCGAATGTGCTGATAACGCCGCTTGCGATGTCCAGCCGCCGTATGCGCTGATCCTGCACATCCGCGATAAGCAGCCCGCCCCTGCCATCCAGCGCGCAATCATTCGGCTCCCGCATCCGCGCAGCCACCGCAGGCCCCCCATCGCCCCCATACCCCACCTCGCCATCCCCCGCCATCGCGCTGATTATCCCGCTCCCCCGCTCGATCTTCCTCACAGCCGGATTGAACCGCTGCAGGATATACACATCCCCGTTCACGTCCGCCTGAATTGCGTAAATCTCATCGATCCGCGCCCCCGTCGCAAGCCCCCCATCGCCCGTATGCCCCGCCTCGCCCATCCCCGCGACAGTGTCCATCACCCCCGTCCTCATATCCACCCTGCGTATCGCGTAATTAAAGCAGTCCGCGACATACAGATACCGCCCCGTCGCGTCAAACTCCACATGAAACGGATTATCCATAGTCGCCGCCGTAGCCGCCCCTCCATCCCCGCCATACCCCCGCTCCCCCGTCCCCGCGATGCTCGTGATGATTGCCGTCATAATTCCCCTGCCTCCATCATTTCTTGCCGATATGCCGCGCCGCCCGCAAGCGCCGCCGCCCTAGTTGCGACATTGCTACAAAGGTGGCTACAAAGCCAATCTAGGCGCTGCAACGACCCGCCGCGCCCGCTCTTCCATCATATCGCAGTAATCCCGATTGATCTCAAACGCCACGCAGCGCCGCTTGTTCTTCAAGCAAGCCTCTATCGTAGTCCCCGAACCCGCGAATGGGTCAAGAACCACGCCATTCTCAGGGCAGGACGACTTCACCATTCGCTCTATGATTTCCAAAGGTTTCTGCGTGGGATGATCTTCCCGCTCCCTGTGCAGCCGATGCAGCCTAGACACGCTCCAGACGTCTTTCGGATTATACCCGACCTCCAGCCACTTCTTGCCCACAAATATAGACCGCGTCCGCGCCTTCTTAGTTTCGGCGTCATAAGGTATCCGCACCGCGTCCAAGTCAAAATAGTACGCCTTGGACTTTGCGAAAAACCCTATCGTGTCATGCACCGACGAGAACCGGCGCGTTGTGCCGCCCATGCTCGGAACTCTGCGATCCCAAATAATCTCATTCACCATCAGCATCCGCGTCTTGATGTGCGAGAAAATCTCCGGCGAATGCCGCCAAGTCGTAAAGACATACATACTGCCCGTATCCTTGATTTTCGGCAGCGCCGCATCCACCCAAGCCCGCGTCCACGCCAAAAACTCATCCGCCCGCATCATATCCGACCCGTTCCCATAATCCTTGCCCAGACGATACGGCGGATCCGCTATCACCAGATCCACCGACCCATCCGGCACGCGCCCCGCCCCCGCCAGGAAGTCTTCGTTATGTATGGCGTAATTCACTGCAACCGACAATATGTGGCTAATGCCCCCTTGAAACCCCGGAACTACTCTCCCTCGGCACTCCCCCGTTAACCTCAAGCGCGGGGCAGTCGTCGGTGATTGGGCAGAAGTTGACCGCGCAGTGACCGCCTTCGTGCTCCAGAAACTCCACGCGGCTTTGTAGGTTCGTGGCAAATCCCGCAATACTTTGTATATGCCCACGCATCTGCTCAACCGCCTCTGTCAGCCGGCCCACCTCAGATTTCAGATGCTGATTTTCCAGCGTCAGCTCTGCCAGACGCTTGTTGCTCGTATCGGCCGAGCTTGTCAGCCAGTCAAACTTTGCCTCCACCAAGTCGCCCTTAGTCTGTGTTGTCATTGCGCCTGCTCCTTTCGCACAAGGCTTGCTTGACTTCAGTATTCCCACATCACCACATCATCACCGCACTAGCCGCCGCATCAACTCCCGCGCCTCCCGCTCGGCAATGTCGGGGTCGACCAATTGCCGATACAGCGTTCCCATATAATCGCCCTGCCGCCTATTGAACGCGGGCCGCAAGGTCTCAATCAGCACGGATTCCATTAGCGAGGATACAACCTGTTTAGACGCCTGTTCCGGCCCGTCATACAGCTCCCCCGTTTCGCTATTCACGCGGCGTATCCCGAACCACGAGAACCGCTCCCACTTCGCCGACCACGCGGGCGCGCTATGGTGAGCATGCAACCTTTGGAACAGCCCGTTGTTCTCTGCGATTGTCCGGCCAACATAGACCACTGCATCCCAGCTGTGCAACAAGTACACGCCTTGCTGATTGGCGAAGTTTATCGCAAAGTCGTCATAGTTGCCCACAGGGTTGGAGTTAGCGTCATCCCACCCGTACAGCCGCCGCGCCGACCAGTCCACCTTATCCCGCTCCCAGTGTAGCCCGTATGCCGCCACCGCCAAATTACGCGACGCATCGGTTGCGTCAAGATCGTCTTCGGCCTCTTCCTGTTCGGGCGTTGCGGATGCGTCAATCGCCGCGCGTATATGGAAATAGCCGGGCTGCGACTTCACTATGTCAAGCCGCTTTTCATCACTTCGCAGCCTGGAAATTATCCCCGCCACGGTATCGCTTGGCGTCTTGCCCGCCGATCGCTTTAATCCACGGTTCAGTATCTCCGCGGCAATATCCCTGTAATGCAACGGCTCATCCGCATCCTCCAGCACCTGCAACACCGCTTCCCGCCAACTTATCTCTTGTTCAGGCATTGCATACTTCCCTTTGTTGACTAAGACAACTAACAAGTCGGAAACATTGTACCACTAACGCGCTAATGGATGTTCGCAATCAATCGTAAGTCTAACCGCAAAGAATTGCGCGATTTCTTGGCTTACGCCCACGCGCCACCAAATTGGAAATCCCCTAGCCCTGTATGAGCGCATCACCAAGGCTAGGATATGCCCACGTCCCCAAGTTTGCGAAATGCCCCCTACAACTCATGCGGCCACCACCCCGCCAGCCGCGCCCCAAACATCCCCTCCGCCATCCGCAGCGCCTCCGCATCCCGCGCTTCCACCCGCGACGCCCGCGCCAGCCGGCTCAGCGACGCCGTCCCCAGATACGCCGCGCCCAAGTCCGCCGCCGACAGCGCTATGTCAGCCGCCGCCGTAGTCCGCTTGCAGCGCGTGCCGTCCGGGCCGCCCTCCAGCTCATACCGCCCCGCGTTCCACGCGCAGAAATCATCCCGCAACTCCAGAACGACGCGCCCCTCTCGCGCGTAGCTGCGCGCCTCCAGCGCCTTGCGCGCGTCAAGCGCCCGCAGCCACATGCAGTCCGCCAGCGTCCGGCTCAGCCGCCGCGGATCCGCCAGCATCCACGGCAGCGGATCGTCAGTCGGCCGGTTGGACGACTCAATCGTCTCCCGCAAGTCAATCCCAAAGCAGAACCGCCACAGCCCGATATGCGCCGCCGCCGTTGCCGCCATCAAGTCCTGCACGACCACCGTGCGGTCGCGTATGCGGTAAATCACATAGCCATCCACTTGCCCGTCCTCCTCATACGCCGCAAAGTTGTATGGCCCGCCCGGATTGTCCCGCATCTGCTCAAAGTCCGCCAGGAACTGCTCCCAATGCTCCGCCCGCAGCGCCGTGAACCCCGGCCTATCCGCGCACGCCCTCGCCGCCACCTCCGGGAACAGCGGCATAACATCAGCCCGCTCCACGAACCGAACCCGCCCATCCGAGCGCGGCGCATGCTCTATCGCCGCGTGCCGCCTGTCTATGCTCCACCTTTCGTTGTAGGTTGCGATGCCAAACCCGAACCGCCCGTAGATTACGCTCTCCGACGCGCCCAGATTGGCTAGAACATCCCCCGCCTCATATGCCTCGCGCAGCTGCCGCTCCATCATCCGCGTCAGTATCCCCCGCCGCCTGTGCGTGGGCAGCACGGCGACCTCCGACACCACCGCCGTGCGCGCCGACCTGCCCTCAGGCACATTCATCGCCAGCGGAAATACCGCGAACGTCCCCACAACATCGCCGCCCTCATACGCCGCCAGTATCCGCCCATGCTTCAGCGGCGGCGTCAGAACCGGCAGCATATCATCGCTTATCTGCGACCCGAACCCGCGCGCCGCCGCCCTAATAAACGCCGCGTACTCATCCTCGCCCACATAGCGCAACTCTATATCCATACCCAAATGGCAACCTTTCGTTCACTAATCGTTAAGGCAATCGCCACCCGTGCCGCGCGTCAGCGAGCGCAACGCGGGCAATGTTCGCGCAAGAGAGTAGCGGGGAACTTGCATAGCAATTATAGCAATTGCAGTTCAGTTCCCCTGCCAGCCCCTTGCAACCCGTCGCCTTGCCCCTACTGATCCACCACCGACCCATCCCTATGCAGCCGCACATTTATCTGCCCGTACGTCCGCGGCGGCGCTTTTTCCTGAGCGTCGTCCGCTATCTCTATGCCTATCCCCGGCGCGTCCGGGATAATCAGAAACCCGTCCTCCACCGCGATTGGCTCTTTCACCATCACATTCTTGGGATATTCGTGTTCGCCTATCGGATATTCCTGTATGGCGAAGTTCGGCGAGCATGCCGCGATTTGCAGACACGCCGCCGTGCTTATCGGCCCCAGCGGATTGTGCGGCACAACCCCCACGTAGCTCGCCTCCGCCAGCGCCGCTATCTTCTTGGTATGCGTTATCCCGCCCGCCAAGCACACATCCGGCCGAACATACTGCACCGCGCCGCGCTTCAGCAGCATGTCGAATTCGTGGATGGAGTGCAGCCGCTCGCCCGTGGCTATCGGCACGCTTATGTGATTGGCTACCAGCCCCATAGCGTCGAAGTTCTCAGGCAGTATCGGATCCTCATAGAACATCGGATGAAACTCCGCGATGCCCTGCGCCAGAACGACCGCCTCCGCCGGCGTCAGCCGCCTGTGTATCTCTATGCACAGATCCACCTCGCTGCCCGCCGCCTCCCGATACATCCGCACGGCGTCTATGGCGTCCGCCATCTTGTCCGAGTGAGACTTGTAGTATGGCACGGCGCGGTCTTCGTCAAGAAACGGCGTCAGATGCCCCACCGCCGTGAACCCGTCCGCCTTAGCCGCCTTGACGCCCGCCACCAGCTCCTCCCGCGTTTCCCCGAACACATGGTAATACACCCGCGCCCTATCCCGAACCTTGCCGCCCAGCAGCTGATACACCGGCGCCCCGAAATGCTTGCCCGCTATGTCCCACAGCGCAATGTCTATCGCGCTTATCCCCGCCATTATCGCCGCGCCCCGAAAATGCCCCGTGCGATACATCGTTTGCCAGTGATGCTCTATCAGCAGCGGATCCTTCCCCACCAGATACGGCGCGAACTTCAGCCGCAGCGCCGCCTCCGTCGCCTCCATATGCCCCCAAGCGCCTGCCTCGCCGTAGCCCGTTATCCCCGCGTCCGTGTGAACCTTCACGAACAGGTACCTGTCCACCGGATAAGTCTCAACCGCCGTTATCTTCATTGCATTGCCTCCCACTATTTCGTTGCGCTCATTTCATTGCCCGCAAGCCCGCTATCACAGCGCAAGCCCGCTATCGCCCGCCCACTATCACAAAGCCGCGCCGCCTTGTCAAATCATTCCCCCCTTGCATCGCATCCCGGCAACATCCCGCCATCACGCCCCGACTATCTCCCGCCCTATCACCGCCACGCTTGACACGATGATTATCCCGATGACCATATATTGGAACAGCCGGTCATTCAGGCGACTCGCAAGCAACGTCCCCGCAACCGCCCCGACAATCGCCGGTATCGCTGTCGCGCCAATCAGCGAAAGGCGCATCGGCGTGAACAGCCCCGCAATCGCCATCTGCGATAGCGCGAACACCATCAGAACCATCAGGAAGAACGCCATCGCCGCCCTCACCTGCCGCCGCTCCCAGTTCTTTGTCATCAGATACAGCATAACCAGCGAGCCGGCGACCCCCGTCGTCGGCAGCAGCACGCCCACCACGAACCCCGCCAGTATGCCCAGCGGCCTTGAGTACGGCAGTTCCCGCTCCAGCTTGAAGAACGACCCTATGGCGAACAATATGATGAGCGCCGCTATCCCGATGCTAAGTACGCCCGCGTCCGCGTTTCGCAATATGAGAACCCCGATTGGCGAGCCGACCACCGCCGCCGCGCTTATCGGCAACGCATCCCTAAACGGAATGTCCCGCCACGACTGCGCCATTATCCGGATGCCCGCGCAGAACCCCATCACCCCCGGCACGATTATCGCCGTCTGCGGCTCAAACGCCAGCAGCAGCAGCGGCGTGGCTATCATCCCTATCCCGAACCCGGTGGCGCTGAACACCATCACGCCAAAGAACACCGCCGCCGCCGCGACCGCGACGCCTGCCCACCCAATTTCCGCCAGTATCTCTATCAAATCCGAACAACCTCCCGCGCCAGCGCCAACGCGCCCCGCGCCATAATCGTCGCCCTTGCCCCGCGCCGAAACGCCCTCTTATCAATCCCGCGCATAAGCGCCGCCGCCCTCAAATCCATTGCAAACTAACCACCTCCCTAACCAGCACAACCCCGCTAGTCGCCATTATCGTTACGATAACCGCCCTGCGAAACACTGCCTCGTTCATACGCCGATGTATCAGCGCCGCAACCCCAAAAGCCAGCAAAACCGGCAGCGCCGCAACCCCAATCAGCGCCAACCGCTCCGCCGTCAGCAGCCCCGCAAAGCCGTAGCCCGCAACGCCCGCGCCCTCTACCACAAGAAAGTACAGCGATAGCGAACCGCGCAGCGCCTGCCGCCCAAGCCGCTGCGACAGCAGCGTCAGCGCCATCAGCGCGCCGCCTACCCCGAATGCGTTCAGCAGCGCGCTCACCCCAAAGCCCGCGCCAAGCTCCGCCCACCGCGACTGCGGCAGCGCCCAACGCCGGTCCAGCGCCGCAAGCAGCGTCAGCCCGATTATCAGCGCCACGATAGCGATACGCAGCAGCGCCGTGTCCGCCGCGCTCAAAAACAGCACGCCCACCGGAACGCCCGCCAAGCCCGCCAGCGCCATCGGCAACACGCGCCGCGCCGGTATATCCCGCCGCGTGTGCCACATCACCAGCCCGAACATCGGCAGCGACACGCCGTTCACCACCACAACCGCCGTCTGCTCGTCCACCACCAGCAGCAGCATCGGTATGGACGTCACTCCAATGCCGAACCCCACCGCGCAGAAGACCAGCGCCCCCGCGAACACGATGCCTGCCACTATGAGCGTCTGCTCTATCAACGGCGATTCCAATCACCTCTTGCCTTGCCGCGCCCCCGCGATGCGCTATCAGGAATACGCTACCCTGTAATACGCTGCTAGGGATGCGCCGCCCGTATGCGTTACCGGGAACGCGCCGCCGGCCCTACGGAATTGCGCGGCCCGCCATAGCCCCCGTGCATCGCTCGCTGTCCACCGCAACTTGCCCGTTCACCAGCACATAGGGTATCCCCGTTGGAAACTGGCAGGGATCGTCATAAGTGGCGTTGTCATTAACGCGCTCTGCGTCGAAAACAACAATGTCCGCGTATGCCCCTCGCTCTATGCGCCCGCGCCCGCTCAGCCCAAACCGCCGCGCCGCGTTGTCAGTCATCCGCTGAACCATATCCTCCAGCGATAGCGATCCGTAGCCGCGCCTTAGCCGCCCCAGAAAGCGCGGAAAGCACCCATACGCGCGCGGATGCGGCACGCCGCCCGTGTGTATGGAATCGCTCCCCACCATATAGTCCGGCCGCGACAGAAACTCCACCGCGTCGCGGCTAATCTGCCGCCACACCGCCACGCTGTCCGGCGGCGCCCCCCGGTAGCCCACCTGCAGATCCTCTTCCACCAGCAGATCAAGCAGACTCTCTTCCAACGACTGCCCCCGCTCCGCCGCGATGTCCCGCAGGCTCATCCCCTCCAAATGCCTATTCTTGGGCAAATGCGTGAACACCGCCAGCGCCAGATCATTCGGCCGATCCCGCATATACTCCAGCATCCGCTCCCGCTCCCCCGCATCCCGCAGCCGCTCCAGCAAAGCGTCCGGCCCCCCGTCGTTCACATCGCTCGGCAGATACCTTATCGGGTAGCTGCTGCCCGTAGGATAGGGGTAAAGCTCCAGCGTGCAATCAACCCCCTCAGCCTTAGCCGCGTCAATCAGCGCCATACGCTCGCCCACCCTGCCCGCGTTTTCGGGCGACGTGCGGTAGTGCGAAAAATGCACCTTAACCCCCGACCGCCTGCCAATCTCCAGCGCCTCAGGCACTTCGCCGCCCCCAAAGCCGCGCTCGGTATTCACATCCCGCAGATGCGTAACATACACCCCGCCGTACTCGGCGACCACCTTGCACAGCTCAACCAGCTCATCGGTATCGCTCCAAGCGTTGGGAAAATACGACATCCCCGTCGCAAGCCCGACCGCGCCCTGCTCCATCCCCTCGCGTATCATACGCTTAGCCTTATCCAGCGCATCCCCTACCAGCGGCTTGTCATAAAACCCCACCGTCTCCAGCCGAATCGCCCCGTGCGGTATGCAATACGCCGTATTGATAGCCGTCTTGTTATGATAATGCGCCCTAAACGCCGCCACGCTGCTCATATCCAGATCCTCAGGCGGCTCCCCCAAAAGCCCCGCCAGATACCGGCGATTAAGCCTATAATTCTCAGCCGACAGCGGCGCATACGACAACCCGTCCTGCCCCAATATCTCAGTAGTAACGCCCTGCCTTAGCCCCGCCGCGTGCTGAGGATCCAACAGCAGCGCCGCATCCGAATGAGTATGCGTATCAATAAACCCCGGCGCCACCGTCAGCCCCGCCGCATTGACAACCCGCCTCGCCCCCGCCTCCGACAAATCGCCAATCTCCGCAATCGCATCCCCCATCACCCCCACATCCGCCCCATAAGCCGCCGCCCCCGTCCCATCCACCACGCTCCCCCCAACAATCAGGACATCAAACATCGCTATATCTCCTGCCTTGCCGCTAAAATCCCCTCCAACCGTCGCCCCTCAACCGCCGCAACGCAGTATATCACACGCGCCCCCGCCGCCACACCGCCCCCGCCTACTCGCCCAACTCTATATCAGCTCGCCACACCTGGCCCTCGCTCGTGAACTGCCCTGTGCGTATGCGCTCTATCGGGTAGTTAGGCAGTGGGGCTATCGCAATGCACCAGCCGTCTGACGCTTTGCCTCTATTCCCAAACTGAAAGTCCATGTTGGCAAAGCCGTGTTCCCGCCTATCATCGGGCAGGTCGCGCGCATCCGCGGGGATGATATGCAGGAAAAAACTCGGATGCGTGGCGGCGACGCAGGGCTGCTTGATATAGATCAGCCTGCGCCCGTCTTCGTCCGCGTCTTTGTCAAAATAGATGTCAAAGTCGGAGTCGGCTATCGGATCGCCGAAAGCGCCCGCTATGGCGGCGTTGCGCGCTATGTCGTATAGATCGGGGATGTCTTCTATGTATGCGCCGGGCGTCAAGTCCAGCGCTTGCAACGCGGGATGATCGGGCGGATACCAGTAGGCGCGGTACACGGCGTTGGTGAGATGTGGCACAGGATCGCCATACGGAGTTGGGAATGTTTCCTCGACCGACGGCCGCTCTCCCTGCCGCAGGGTAAATGCGATGTGAAGAGGAGCGACGTACTTCCACACGATTTTGCCATCGGGGGTTGTCTGGAATATAGTTCCCGCCGTCCCGTCCACAATCAGGGTGTTGCCGTTGGGAAGACGCTGCGCGCCGGACATAACGGGAGCGTAGAAGTCGGCAGGCGTTTCGGCGACGTATGTCCACAACGGCGCGTCAGGGGGATAAGCCTCGCCCTCATCGCGGCGGTAGCGATAGCCGTCCGAGGGCGGAGCGACTTCATCCACCGACGAGTAGAACCGCTCGTTGCCGGGGAACTCGTTGCCGTTGTTGAACACAAGGATGTTGCCTGCGCCCGGCATTCCCGGCGGTATCCAATGCGCGTGATGCTGCCAGAACAGCCGTTGGTCCTCAGCGTCGCCATGCCGGTAAGCGCGCGGGTTGCCCCATCTGTACAGCAGATCGCCGCCCATTCCGCTATTGCCCCCGTCGCCGCCGCGCGCCTCTTCGGTGGTTGCGCTGCGGTCTATAATCCATAGTTCGCTAAATTCGCGGAGGGATAGCATAATTTGGTCTAGCTCGGGGTTGTAGTCAATCGAGTTGGCGTGCAGCCAGTCGCGGAGCGGGTGTTGGTGGCGCTTTACGGCATCCGTCAGGAAATTTATGTCTATCAGCTCAGGATGATCGGCGACCGCGCCGTAGTTCGGCTTGGTTGGATCGAAGTCTTGGATTAGATGATCCCAAGCTGACCATTCCCAGACGACTTCGCCGCCGTTTGCGCCTAAGGGGCGCACTTCCAGCAGATAGTCGCGTATAAGCCCGACTTCACTGATGAATTTGGGGTTGGCGCCCGCGGCGATTGCCTCATCGCGGGTTTTGCGCTCATGAACTAGCAGCAAGACATTGCCGTTGGGCATTGGGAGGAAGTCGTGGTGAAGGCCGCCAATCTCGTATTGCCAGACTACATTGCCGAGCCGGTCAAATTCAAATATGCTTTTCGATCTGATGGCTAACAGGTTGCCGTTATCAAGCAACTTTGCGTGATGCTTGAATGGTCTATCCGAGCGCCAGGCATGGGCTACTCTGCCCAGCGGGTCTAGCAGGAAAACATCGCGGTTCCATTGGCCTGAGAACAGGGTGTATCCCATCGCCGCGCCGGGTTCGTTGAGCAGCAAGCCAACGGTGCGGTCTTCGCCGCGCGGCGAGTATGCGGCGGGGTTGACGCCGAAGAGTGCGTCGAGTTGGGCGCATATCGATGCGGTGAGCGCGAGCAGAACGCGGGCGCGCGGCGGAGCGTCGTGGGCGGTGGCGGTATCGCATGCGTAGCGGGCTTGCCAGTAGCGAACCCAGTTGTTGGCGTCATCATCCGCCAGCTCCCGCAGTATCCTCAGCGCGTAGCCGCGTATCGTTGCGTCGCTATCGCCGGGCGCAGGGACAGAGGCTTGATTGCGGGCGGATGCGCCGCCATCGGCGTAGGCGGGAGAACTGCCGATTATCGTGCCGATGAGAACGGAAATCGCTGCCACAAACGCACAGACCGCAACAACCCTGGGAAGACATCCATTTTGCCCCCCCCCAGAACAAATATGCGCCAGACGCGACACTATGGCAACCAAGTCAATCATTTTCACTCCTACTCCACCACCCTAAACATCGCCCCCCACTCAGGCGTCAACCGCCCCGGCGGCAGCCGATCAGCCCCCTCCCCCGGTGGCGTCCACAGCGCTTGAAAGAACGGCGACCCGCCTCCCCCGTGCCAATACTCCACCATGACGCTATGCGCCCCCGCCGCAAGCTCTATCTCGCCCCTTGGATCAGATCGCGAGTCAACTAGCGTATGCCCGTCTATGCTAATCCTTGCATGCCCGTGCCTATGCCCGAACTCGAACACATACGCCCCGTCCGCGGGCGCGTCAAGCGTCCCCTCCCACACCGCCAAGTGCGGCTCTTTCACCACCGCGTCATACCAGAACGCGCCCCCTATGTTCGGCGTAACCTGCATAGCGTCCGGCGCAACCCCCACAACATCCGCCGCGCTCACATCCGCGCCTTTCTCTATCTTATAGAACCTGCCTGCCAGTCCTATCGGCCGCGCATCCCCACGATACAGATTGCTCAGCGGTATCGCCGTCGCCGGCTGCTCTACGCCCTCATCATCCGGCGGCGGCTGCCACAACAGCCGCAGCGCCCCGTTGCCGTCAGCCACTCGCCCCCTAACCTCAATCGTATGTAGCCCCACCGCCGGCTCTATCCTAACGCTGCGCCTTTCATCCGACAGCAGCGGTTGCCCGTCCAGCGCCACGCTCGCGCCCATATCCCCGTCAAGCGCCAGCGTGTATATCCCAGGCCGCGTTATGTGCAGCGTCCCGCTCCACTCCAGATCAAACGGCAACTCATCTGCCCCTGCGTCAAATCGCCAAACGCTTGCTGTCGTAGTCTTGACCGCCTCCCGCATGCTCCCGTCCGCGTACATCCGCCGCTCAGTCAGCCCCTGCGCCGCTGCCAGCTGCTCCCTGCTGATATACGCCGCATAATACATCACCTCGCCCCCGGCGGGCGGCCTCGCCTCCACGAACTCCCCCTCCGGATAGTACGCCCTCAGCGCATCGTAAAACCCCGATTCGCGCGGCTCCAAATACACCGCCGCGCCGCGCCAAACCTGCCCGGGATCTATCGGGATGTTCACCGGCGCCGCTATCGTTTCCCGTTTAACGTTGGTATTCAGCAAAGCCGCCGTTGAGCTATACCTGAACTGCCGCGAAACCATCGGGCTATACCCGCGCCGCGCCTGCTCGTCCACATCCCGCGCCATCAGCGTATCCGCCGTAGAGAACACCGGATACACATCAGGATGATTCGCCTGCTCCCCAAAATATGCGTTTATGTTTGCATACGCTATCCCCCCCAGCAGCGCCGCCAGCGCCACCGGCGCGCCCCACCGCGCGAGGGCAATCCCCATCCCGCGCAGCCTATCCCACCCAAGCGCAACCGCTATCGCTATCAACGCGATAACCGCCGGCGTAACCGTTATGCTACGCAGCGCCTGCGGCCCCTCCCAGGGTATCGTCATCACGCCCGGCATAACCATCGCCACAACCCACACCGGCAATATAGCGAACCTCGCATCCCGCCAGCGCGCCGCCGCTACCGCCAGCCCCGCCAGCATCAGCAGCCCCGACGCCATATCAAGCATCGGCGCGTCGGGAATGTTGTGCCGCCCGTTGGGATCCCCCTTGATGTGAAACATCTTCATATGCTTCAAAAAGTTGTCCCACACAGCGCCCGCCAACTCGTCATCCGGCACATGCGCCGTTATCGCAACCGCTCGCGTCCGGCTAAAAAACTCCTCCGAATGATTAAGCGCGAACTGATTGATAGGCAGCGTCACAATCAGCATAAACGCCGCCATAACCCCCGCGTTCAGCAGCAGCCGTCGCCGCCCTTGCCGATCAAACACGAATCTATGCGCCAGAGCGAACCCCATCACCAGCGGAAACAGGCGAAACGGCGTGTAAAACCACATCCCCATTCCCATAGCCATGCCCGCCAGCGCGAACCCCGTCGCCCGCTCGCTCTGCATCGCCCGGTATGTCAGCCACGCCGTCAGCGCCGCGAAAAACGGCATTGCTATCCCATGCATCCCGATGCGGCTGAAATTGATGTCCCACCGCATAGTGGCAGCCAAGAACGCGCCTATCAACCCCGCGGCAGTCCCCGCCATATGCCGCAGCATCAGAAATATCGCCACGATGCCCGCGACCCCAAACGCCACCGCAACCAGCCGCGCAGTGGTGATGGACACGCCCGCCGCCTTTATCACCAGCGCCACCAAAGCCACAAACGTCGACGGCAAGTTCGTGAACGCGATATACACATCAAGCGAACCCGGATCCCTGACGATCTGCAGCGCCTGATCTATATTATCCGCCTCGTCAAACCACAAGCCCGGCGGCAGCGTGTCCAGGTTATACAGCCGCACAATCGCGCCGAACAGCGCAATCGCCCCCAGCGCCAGCCACGGCAGCAGCGCCCGCGCCTCAAACGAAACCCGCGCCCCCGCCCTAAACCGCGCCGCCAGCCTCGACCACCTGCCCTCCATAGCCGGAACCGCCCCAAGAGCCAGCGCCACCGCCGCGCAGAAACTCCACCACGCCATAGTCTTAGGCGGCTCTTGCGGAAACAGATACAAGCTCACCGCCATCAACAGCCCCGCCGCGCCCGCCGCCGCAATCCCCCACTGCCGCTCAGTCAGCCCCCACAGCCACGCCTCCCCGGCCGGCGATGCCACAGCAGCAATCGTCTCAGTTGATGCAACATCCTGTTCGCGCGGCGCAACCCATTCTTGCGAAACTTCAGCCGCCCGCGCTTGCGCCACAACCTGCTCAGGCGAAACATCAGTTGTCTGAATTTGCGGCGCAACCAGCTCCGGCGAAATCTCGGCCGCCCGCGCTTGCGCCACAACCTGCTCAGCCGAAACTTCGACCGCCATTTCTTGCGCCGCAACCCGCTCTGATGGAACTCCAGCCGGCTGCCCTTGCGTCCTATCCCGCCCGCCAAACACGCCCGCCAAATCCGCCCAAATCGCCCCCGGCGACGCCCCCGATAGCGCCCCTATCGCCAGCGCCGCCGAAACCGCCGCCAGCGCAAGCGGCGCGGCAGCCCACACAATCCCCCCGAATGGCAATATCAGTAGCCCCAACAGCGCCAGCGCCCCCGCCGACCACAGCAGCGTCAGCCGCAGCCGTGCCCCCTCCGACATCGGCGGCATATCAACCCTATCGCCCGCGCTACCCTGCGTTGACGCTACGGCATCCGCAACCGCGCTACCCTGCTCCGGCATTGCGGCATCCGCCGGTTCCCCCGCCCCCGCGGTTTCGCCGCGACGCAGTTCTACGCCGCACTCCCTGCAAAATCGGTAATCCGACGGATTGACAGTCCCACACACGCCGCACGCCGCGCATGCCCTATCCCCGTTCATTGCGCCGCCCTCGGATATTCGCTCATCGCCTTGCGTCAACGGCGCTACCCCTTTGGCGGCTCTTCTATGGTCAGCACGCCGCTTTCATACAGCCCCGCTATCTCAGCCGCGCTATACCCCAACGCCGCCAGCGCCTCATCGTTATGCTCCCCCAGCAGCGGCGTCTGCCTGCCCGAAATAGCCCGCGTATCCCCGAACTTCAGCCCCTCCGCCGCATAGCGCATCTTGCCATATACCTGATGCTCATACTCCGCCACCATCCCGTTGGCGGCGATATGCCCGTCCTCGAAATACCCTATGTTGTAGCCCTCAGTAACCTCCGCGCACGGAACGCCCGCCCCCCTCAGCCGCGCCAGCCATTCGCTTGCCGCCCGCCGCCCGAATATCCCCGCCAGCACGTTCGCCAGAGCCTCGTCGTTCTGCCGCCGCCCCACGCGCTCCCTAAATCGCGCGTCGCTCGCCAGGCTAGGCAGCTCCAGCCCCACGCACAGCCGCTCCCAATCATCCTGCGTATCCGCCGCCAGATACATCCACCCCTGCCGCGTCTCATACAACCGATGCAGCGCGCTCAGCCCGTACTGCCCCTTATCGGCGATGCGCTGAGGCGCCTTGCCCTCATAGCGCATAAAATCGTCGCCGCGCAGCGCCGCCCCCGCGTTGAGCAGATTGCAATCAACCTTCTGCGCCTTGCCCGTGCGCTCCCGCGCGTACAGCGCCATCACCGCCCCCAGCGCGATAAGGCTGCCCGATGTGAAGTCCGTGGGCGCCAGCTGCGCCAAAAACACCGGCGGATTGTCCCGCCCCGCCTGCGCCCGCTGCAGCCCCATCCAAGCCTGCGCCAGCGGATCCACCCCCGGCCTATGGGCGTACGGCCCCTCCCACCCAAACGCCGTCGTGTGCGCGTGTATCAGCCCCGGATTGATAGGCTCCAACTCCTCAGCGCTCAACCCCATCCTATCGGTAGCCCCCGGCCGCATATTCGCCAGCATAATGTCCGCGCCCGCCGCTATCCGCTGCGCTATGCGCCGCCCCTCAGGCGTCTTAGTGTTCACCGACACCGACCGCTTGTTGGAATTCAGATACAGAAAATACGCCAGCCCCGACGGCCGCGATATATCCCCATACGGCGGCTCCAGTTTGATAACATCCGCGCCCAGATCCCCCAAGCATTTGCCCGCCGCCGGCCCCGCTATCACATTCGTCATCTCCAACACCCGCGCCCCCTCCAGCGGCGGCGCATCCTGACGCGGCGGCAAATCAACCGGCGTCGGCAACTCCACATCCGCTATCTCAGCCAGCACCGCCGCCGTATGCTGCCCTCGCAACGGCCGTCCCCCCCTAATCGCGCCCGGCGTTTCCCCGAACTTAATCGGATTGCCCATCTGCGTAACATCCCCCGCCACCGGATCCCGCACCCGCAGCAGCATATCGTTGGCGATTACCTGAGGATTGTCCATAGCCTCTTCGGTATAAGACGCCCGCGCGTATGGCACATCCGCGTCCTCAAAGATGCGCTCCCACTCCGCGCACGGCTTTGTCTTGATAACGCTTGCCACGAGGTCAAAAAGCTCTTTTCGCGCCTCTTCGTTCACCGGCCGCCGCCCGTCGCCGTAGCGCGGATTGGCGAGAACCTCCGCTATCCCCATCACCGTCGCCGCGATGTCCACAAACCCCGCGTGTATGCAGCCTATCTGTATCCAATCCCCGTCCGCGCACTCAAACACGCTGTAAAACGGCCCACCGCCCGCCGGCGTCAGCTGAAACGGCCGCTGCTCCAATCGCTCCCCCACCACCTTAGGCGCGAACAGCAGCGCACCCGCCATTATGGAAGTGTCCACCTTGCGCCCGAAACCCGTCTTCTCACGCGCGTACAGCGCCGCCGCGATCCCTTGGCACGCCAGCGCCGCCCCCCCCATAATCGCTACCGGATGCGCCACATGCGACGGCCCCGCCCGAAACCCCGGCTGCGCCGCCAATATCCCCATCCGCGCCATCACCAGATCATCGTCCGCCGGCTCATCCCGCAACTCCCCCCGTCTGCCATACGCCGTTATAGAGCAATGCACAAGACGCGGATTGACGCGCCGCAACTCCTCGTAATTCACGACGCTTTGCCACTCCGAAGACGGCGCGAAATCCTCCAGCACCACATCCGCCCCGACCGCCAGCCGCAAAAACGCCTCTCGCTGCTCCCCTGTCCCCGCATCCCGCGGATCCAGCGAAACGCTCTCCTTGCCCCTATCCCACGCCATAAACGCCGCCGCCGTGCGCTCATCCTCCGCGTCCGGCAACTCCACCCGGATAACCCGCGCGCCATTATCGCACAGAAACATCCCCGCAACCGCGCCCGCCCGCCCCTGCGTCAAGTCAACAACCGTCAGTCCGTCAAGCGCTCCCGCCATAACACCTTATCCGCTATCGCTTATGCCCAATCCAATCCCCGCCCATCCGCACCCCCTCACAAATCGCCGCAAATTGTAACACACCCGCCCCAATCCTGCCCCCGCATTTCCCCCAAACGGGCATTCACGGACTGCGGCGCTAACGAATTTTTAGCCAATTATGAGCAAGACTTCGCGCCCTAACTCATCTCATTCGGCGGGAATAAGACTTTGGCTTGATTCAAAACAGCGCCGCAAGCCGAGAATGCCTTGCGGTCTAGCGGCGCGAGGCAAGCGTGTTTCACGGGCTAGGGCGAGTTTAGCGGGCTGAGACGCTAGGTTCACCGCTGGTAAGGTATGCGCGGGATGCGCTACTTTTGTAAAAAGTAGCCAAAAGACTTTTGAGCAGAGAAGTCAAGGCGGATTTATGAAATGGGCTAGTCGGCTCTTATCGGCAATAGCAGATAGAGCGCGAAGTTGCGCCTTTCGCCGCTTTCTATGTTCATAAAGTCGTTGATAGCCTCTTCCGCCTCGTCAATTGAGTGTTGCGCGTCTAATTTTGAGAACGGTTCAGTTGGGTCGTAGTCTGCGCGGTTGCGCCTGTCGCGGATTTCTACAAAGACCTCGGCGAAGTCCTGAGTCTCTTGGGGGAATTCGGTTTTGAACTCCCTTCTGCTGCCGCGGTTTTTCACGGCTCCGTGATTCAGAGCGCGATATGCCTGCCGCCAGGCTCGTCGACTGCGGTTCGCGGGATCCTCGCCCGCCAGAAGATTGGCGGACGATTCGGCTAGGCAATGAAACAGCGCGTAATACGCCGTGCTTACGGCGCGGCGATAATGGCTGTTGTGCGGGTCGTCGGCGTCGGCGCGTTCCACCAGGTCTTTGGCCGCCTGTATAAGGTTATGGGATGACATGGCTCATCCTCCGCTTATATTCCGGCCATTCCCATTTGCCTATGTAGTATGGGATTGGGAAGTGGTTCATTCCGGCGGCTTGCAGATAGTCTTTGATGCGCCGTCTCAGTTTCGGCGACAAGCCTGGCCCCAGCTTGGGGTTCTCGCTATCGCTGTCCACCACGATAATAACGCGAATCATGTCATCGCCGTCGAAGTCCTCATCGGGGACTATGAGTATGGGATCGAAGACGAGCTTTTCTTGGAAGTTCTGCTCGCTTAAGGTTTGGCGGACTATCTTTATGATGTCCTCTTCGTGCTTCGGATTCATTGCGGTTCCCCCTATCTGCCACAATGCGGATTAACTGTTGGGGCTATTGTATCATAACCTCTTTGCGTCGGGCAGGGTGGTGGGCAGAGGAATGAGTGCGCGATGTGGGGGGCGGGAACGGCTGGCTGCCATCCCCAGCCCTCGCCGCCGCCACGCATAACCGACGTTAGCGCGTTATCATCAGGTCAAGCGTAAAGTCCGACACGATGCGCGGATCGAACGTCGTAGCCTCAATCGTATATTTGCCCGCCTGCAGCGTCCGGCTTATCTTAGCTACGACCGTATTGGACGCGCCATTCGTCTCAATCACCGAGCCATCCTTGCCCGCGCCCTCCAGCAAGTAGATGTACGGCGCTATCAGGAATGTCCCCGGCGTGTGGTCGGGAGTGGCGAGCGCCACTGTCACCTCCGCGGCGGCGTCCAGCGTGAATGTGTAGAACCGCGCGTAGTACGGGCTATCGTTGGCGGGCGAGTGCGTGGAAACGCAATTGCCAATCGTCCACCTGCCGTTCACCCTGCCCGCCCCCGCCAGCGCTTGAACGCAGACTTCGCTGGCGAATGGCACGGTCGTCCGCGTCGCCGTCGGCGAGGGCGTCGCGGTCGCCGTCGGCGCAATGCCCGCCACCCTTGTGGCCGTCGCTGTCGGCGTGGGCGTAGCCGTCGCGGGCGCCGGCCTATTGGCAATCAGATCCTCCAGCCGCGCCAGCCTCGTCGCCATATCCCCAAGCCGCCGCTCAAGGCTCGCATTCTCAGCCGCCTGGCTGTCAACCTGCCGCTTAAGGTTCGCCATATCAACCGCTTGGCTCTCAATCCGCCGTTCAAGATTGGCTATCTCTGCGACCTGCCGCTCCAGCACGCTCAGCCTGCCCCTAATATCGGCGGGCGCGGCGGTGGGTATGGGCGTGCGCGTGGGCCTTGGCGTGGCGGCGGGCGCGGATGTGCGCGTTGCGGTGGGGGATGTCTCTATCACAATCGGCGGCGCGCCGATGGACGTAGCCGTGGCGCTAGGCGTAGCGGTAGGCGTATGCGATCCCTCTATCACGGTCGGCGGCGTGCCGGTAGTCGTGGGCGTTGCGCTAGGCGTTGGCGTAGGCGTGGCGGTAGCGCTGGGCGTGGGTGTCTGCGTGGGCGTTGCGCTAGGCGTTGGCGTAGGCGTGGCGGTAGCAGAGGCGCAATATGGCAGCAAGTACGAGTCAGCGCTGCCGCTGCGATGGCCTTGCCAGGAACCTCGCGGATGAGTGAGCGCCCGGCGCAGAGACGTAGGAATACATCCCGTTAGCCGATTCCGGTCGATGTACAACCTAAAATTGGGAATGTTGCCCAATTCTGAGGGAACGGATCCGCTCAACTCGTTGTAGGCGAGATCCAAAGTCCTGAGTTTGCTCAAGTCGCCTAGCTTAGAGGGAATAGAGCCGGTCAGCCTATTGCCGGACAGCCACAATTCCGTGAGATTGGAAAGCTTGCCCAATTCCGCGGGGATGGTTCCCGTGAGATTGCTGCTCCCGTTGCCGGAGAGTCTGCTGTTCCCGTTGCCCGTGATCCTCAAATATGTAAGCGCGTCTAGGTCGCCCAACTTCGCAGGCAGCGTGCCGTTCATCGGCAGGTATCTAAGATTCAGGCGTGTCACGCGGCTCGGAGATCCGGAGACTGTTACGCCGCGCCAGTATTCAGTGTTGGTGATTGCGTAGTTTTCGCTCCAGCCGCCTAGCCAGTGTTCGGGGTCAATCGTCGCCCTTATGGACAGCAGCGTGGCGCAGTCTTTCACCAGGCCGGGGTTGCTGCTGGGATTAGGCACGACCGTGCCGTTGGAGCATCGCGCGGTGTACTGGTTTGGCGCGGCGTCGGACGCTATGCCGATGCCCCGCGAAAATGCGTTTGCGCCGCCCGCGCCGCTCATCAGCAGCGAAATCGCCGCGCCTGACGCCAGCGCCAGCAGCGCCAGCGCGGTTGTTATCCTGATTGCGCGCCTGGACATATATCCTCCCGTTTGCTTGATTCGGCCAGCCTTGCGATGTTCGCCATATTCTAGCAAATACCCCCCCCCATTGTCAAGTTTGCCGCCAACAAATCCACGCCAAAGGCATTGCCGATATTCGCCTCTAACGAAACCTTTCGCCAACTATGAGCGAAACTTCGCGCCCTATCTTATCACATCCGACGGGAATACGACTTTGACTTGACCAAAATAGCGCCGCCCGCTGAGAATACCCCCAAAACCCCCGCGCAACCCCATCCTAACTTCCAACTACTCCCAATCACACAAACCCGCCTTGGCTATCTCACCCAAAAGTTTTTGCCCCACTTTTCCCAAAAAAATAGCGTCCCCGCGCCTTTCAAACCCCCGCCAAAACCCCCAACTCAGCCTGCTATCTACCCCCTACCCTTGACATTCGCCCCATATAATCCGAAAATGCGCCTTACCTATATTGCCTACCTACAAAACCACAACGCGCCCCACAGGAGATTTGGATGACAACCACACCACAAGCATGGACTGAAGACATAGTCGAGGTTGCGGGAACTCGCCTGCAACTCGTCAAAGGCGGCGGCGGCGACCCGCTGCTCATCCTGCACGACGAGATAGGACACCACGCAACCCTCCGCTGGCACAACGCGCTCGCCCAATCCAACGCCATCTACATACCCTCGCACCCCGGCTTTGGCGCATCGCCCCGCCTTGACTGGATTATGAATATGCGCGACCTCGCCGGCTGGTACCTGCGCGCCCTAGACGAACTGGGCTTGCGCCGCGTCAACGTCATCGGCTTTTCGCTCGGCGGCTGGCTCGCCGCTGAAATGGCTACTATGTCCCCCGACCACTTCAGCAAGATAGCCCTAGTCGGCGCGGCCGGCGTCAAGCCCCCCGACGGCGAGATATTCGACATCTTCCTAGTCACCGCCGAAGAATACCTGGACGAAGTCTGCCTAAACTCCGCCGCCGCGCCCGAATTCGCCGCCATACGCCCGCCCGAACCCGATCCCGACCTGGTAGAGGCGTGGGCTATCGCCCGCGAAGAGGCTTGCCGCCTCAGCTGGAAACCCTATATGTACTACCCCGCGCTGCCCCACCTGCTCGGCAGGCTGCAAGACACCCCTGCCCTAATCGTCTGGGGCGAGCAAGACCCCATCGTCCCCCTCAGCGCCGGCGAACTCTACCACCAGTCAATCAGCGGCTCCCGCCTTGAGATAATCCCCGACTGCGGCCACCGCCCCGACATAGAAAAGCCCGACGAGTTCATATCCCTAATCCAAAACTTCCTGGCGGACTAATCCCCCGCCCGAATATCCCCGCAAACTCGCCATCCAAAAGCAACGCCAACCTATAAGCCATAAGACAGCCGCGATAAGACGGCCGTGATAAGACAGCCGCAAGAGGAGAAAGCCTAATGTTCATAGCCCACTTCACCGAGCGTCCATACCAAGACCCCAAATCCGGCTACTTCGGCGCAACCGGCAAGTCCATCAAAGACCTCACCCTCAGTAACGAAATCTACGACCCCGAGCTCGGCGCGAACCTCTACAACCGCTACCTAGACGAAAAGCTCTACGCCGAAGAGATGGGCTTTGACGGCCTGATGCTCAACGAACACCACAGCACCCCATTCTGCATGGGCGGCGCGATGAACATAGAGGCCGCCATACTAGCCCGCGTTACATCCCGCGCCAAAATCGTGCTGCTCGGCAACATAATCCCCATCTGGGACGACCCGCTCTGGCTGGTGGAGCAGCTCTCCATCATAGATATGATCTCGCGCGGCAGGCTGGTCTCCGGCTGGGTTCGCGGCACGGGCAGGGAAAGCGTCGCCCACAACGCGCCCCCGCCCTACAACTGGGAGCGCTTTCAAGAGGCGCACGACTTCATAGTCAAGGCGTGGACTACCCCCGGCCCCTTCCGCTGGGAGGGCAAGCACTACCAATACCGCTACGTCAACCCCTGGGCGCGCCCCTACCAAAAGCCACACCCGCCCATCTGGCTGCCCGGCGTAGTCAGCCGCGACTCGCTTATGTGGGCTGCCCGCAACCGCATCCCCTACATAATGCTCGCAACCGAAATGGAGCCCACGCGCCAGGCGTTCCAACTCTACCACGACACCGCCGCCGAAGAGGGCTACGAATCCGGATCCCAAAACATCGGCTACCTCTGGAAAGTCCACGTCGACGAAACCGAAGAGCTCGCCGAGCAGACCGCCCGCAAGTATGTCCAGGGCCCCAGCAACCCATTCCTCGCCGGCAACGAAGGCACCACCAACCGCGCCCTGGTCAGCCTGCCCGGCCTCACCTCCCGCCGCCGCGTGCTGCCCACCCGCGACGTCGCCACCGCCAACCGCGGCGGCATGATTAGCGCCCGCCCATTCGAAGAGCAGCAGGAAAACTACACAATCGTCAGCGGCACGCCCGACACCATCATCCCCAAAATCCGCCATGTGCTGGAAACCCTCCGGCCCGGCAGCGTCATCTTCTGGGACGGCGACGGCGCTATGACCCACGACGACCAGATGCGTAGCCTGCGGCTTATGGGCGAATACGTCATCCCCGCCGTCCGCGAAATGGGCAAAGAGCTCGAGCTCTTCAGCCCCTTCGAAGTCGACCCCGCCACCGGCAAGCCCTTCCAACCCGAAACCCAAGCCGCCGTCGCCGACTAGCCCCCGCCCTGTCGGCCCTGCCGACGCAAAGCGGACGCGCCGCAACATGGCGCGTCCGCTTTCGGTTGCCCTTGATACTGCCGCGAACCCCTTGCGCTTTCAAGCCGCCTACAAGCGCGGATCCCTGATAGCCCGATACAGCGCAAACGCCAGCAGCGGCAAGTTCGCGCTTATCACCGCGCCCATCGTCGCAACGCTAATCATAGGAAAGCCCGGCTTCCAAATCGGATGCAGCGCCCCCACCTCTATCCCGCGCAGCAGCCCCAGCCACGCGCCCACCAGCGCGCACCCGACAGCCACCGCGAACAGCGCCGCGTGCATCCCCGCCCTGAAATCCCGCTCAAACCAGGTCAGGTAGCCCCCTATCCCCGCGCCAATGCCCGTCGAGAACACCAGCAGCATAATAAGGCTCGTGCTATTGCCGTATCCCCAAATAGACAGCGCCAGCGGCAGCATCATCACATACAGCCCAAACCCCAGCATGCCAGACACGAACAGCCCCAGCACGCCCCTGGAAAGCACAAGGCAAACCTTCAGCAACTCCGCCCACCCCCACCTATCCGAGAACTCCCTCAACAACTTGCGCCTCCCGCGATGCCCGTCATAATCCTAACCTTGCCCTTGCCCGGCGTCAGCGGCAACGCGCCAAGCCCGGCAGTCCTGCGCCAGCATAGCCCTAACCCGCCGCCCCTATCCCGGACCCTAGCCACTCGCCGGCCTATACTCCGCCCCATACCGCTCGCTATGCGCCACCTGCGCCAGCGACTTGCGATCCTTGCGCCCCTGCGATCCCCTGCCCGCGTCCTTGCGATACCCAAACGGCAGCACCGTCACCAGAACCGCGCTTTCGGGAATCCCCAGCAGCTCCTTCACCGCCCTATTCTGTTCAGCCACGCGCAGCCCCACAAAGCAAGTCCCCAGTCCCTCTTCCCACGCCACCAGCTCCATCTGCTGCAGCGCGCGCCCTGCATCCAGCTCCGCCCTATCCGCATTCTCCATAGCGATAGCGATAGCCATAGGCGCGTCCGCCGTGAACCCGCCGCTAGTGGCGATCTCCCCGATGCGCCTCAGCGTATCCCTATCCCTAATCACAATAAAATGCCACGGCTGCAAATTCCGCGAACTAGGCGCAAGCCTACCCGCCTCCAGCAACCGCCCCACCACCTCATCCGGCACCGCATCCGCCCGATACTCCCGCACCGTCAGCCTAGCCCTCGCCGCGTCATACACCCGCATATCTCACCCACCTTTCGCCTTCGGCAGATTCAACTTCGATTGCGGCAGTGCCTACATATCCGCCGTACATTCCTCGGGGATAATCTATCCCTGTGAACTTGCTGTACGTCCGTATGCACTGCTGTCGTATAAATCTGACCCCGTGGTCTGTTAATAATGCTTGGATTCCTGAAGTCGTTCTGAAGATCGCCGTCGTTTGTGAAGAGAATGCGCGTATCGCTTACCTTTGCCAGCGCAAGTATATGCTGATCGTCCGACTCACATACATTCATAGCATCAACTATGACAGTCTCAGCATCCACATCTTCATCGGGAAATTGCCGCGCCCGCCCTGAGTTTATTCTTTCACGCAAATCCCTAGCGAAGATTGCGTTATTGTCCGCTTCAGCCTTGAATTTTGTTCCGCCGGTTACAAGTATGCCCCCTCTCTTATCCAACCAGTCATAGAAATACTTGCCCGCCTCCGTCTTATCAGAGCCGAATACTTCACCCAACACATTCGCGTCAACTATCGCGCACATCTAAAAGCCAATCGACTTTCGCAATTCTTCCGCGAAAAACTGACGATAGCTCGGCGGCGCGTCAAGCACATTCCCCATTTTGTCCAACCGTATGGAGTGTATATTCACCTCCAGCTCATCCCGCTCAAAGTACAGGATAGACACATCCTCAGGCTTCAGCCCCGTTGCCCCGTCCCGCACATCCATACGCACGCGGTCAATGATATAGTCGCTATGCGTTTCCACGATGATCTGCTTGCCCGTCGCCGCCACCTCGCAGAACAGACTGCCCTGCGCCGCCTGCGCGCTCGGATGCAGATGCACCTCCGGCTGTTGTAGCAGGAATATATTTCGCGCATTCGGGCGCAATAATTCTGTCAGCAATGGCAACGCCTGGCTAACGCCGTACCCCACATCTATCAGATTGCGATGCGCCCCTTTGCGTCGCCTGCCCCATTTGCGAACCTGTATTTGAAACGGCGCGCCCCACGTATTGCCAAGCTGCCTTACCGAAATATCGTCAAACAGCCCCGACTTGCGTCCAAACCCTTCAAGCGACGCTTTCAGTTCCTGCCACCCATCAGGATCCTGTCTATACAGACTTAGTAGGTAGCTGGGAATATACTCACCCTCAGCGACGCTCGCCTGTTGCGCCAGGTCATAAGTACGCCTTGGCCGCGATCGCACGGGCGCACTGGCGAATGGACGCCCCGTCGACTTATAACCGGAGCGCAACGCACGAATCATTTTTGTTAGTTTGTCTAACTCGGCCGTAGTTGGTGGATCTTCAGCCCCGTCAGATGTTTCGCCATTCCTTATTTCTTGTAGAAACCTAATGCCAATGCCAACAGCAACATGCAACGCAACTGAGACATCGAAAGCAGGTTTGCCAGCCAAGTGTCGCCATTGATTCCGTGGAGTTCCAACAACGACAGCAAGCTCATCTTCCTCAACCTGCACCTCTACCCAAACGTCCTTCCCTTCAACTCTGCGGTTTGTTGGGAAAGGCGCTCCCTGACGCTCTTTGAATATGGCGTGGATACTCATTGCGCCATTGTCAAGTTCCGGCTGGGCCCTACTAAATCCCGCCTCAAACGAATCAGAGTGTTTGCCGCGTGCGTTGCTGTTGTGGACGCTGTCCTCAAACGCGCCCAAATCATATGGCCCTTCACGGAAGTTCGGAGGCTCATACATAAACGCCGCATCCCACAACGCCCTCACCATCGCCAGAAACGACGTCTTCCCCGTGCTATTCTCCCCCACAAGCAACGTCAGCGGCGCAAGCCGCGCCGTCTGCTCCCCCGCAAAGCACCTGTAGTTCTTCAGCGTTATGCTATCCATATCACCACCATTGTAACCCCACTTGCCCACATCCCGCTACACCATCCTACCACCTACGCAGCCCAAGCGCATTTTGACTCCGCCGAATGACAATCGCCTAATCCCGCTTAACCCCCGCGCGGCGCCAACACAATCCGAGCATCAGCGCCGCGCCCTCGCATCCTACACCGGATACCGCCAAACCTCCCCTTGCGGCGGCTCGCCCGACAGCCTGAACTGCGGCAGCGACAGCCCGTCCTCAGTGTCCAGGAACGCCACCTCCACCCGCTTGCCTATCCCCACATTCTCAGGATCCTCCGGCCGCATCTCGGCGTTCAGCAAATTCGCCGTTATCCGCAGCCCGTTCTCAGGGTTAGGCTCGCCGCTCTGCTCATCCAGCTCCACCAGCACCACCGTGTACGGCGTCCAATCCCGAAAGCCCGGCATTATCGCATGCGTTATCACCTGGTAGCTGTATATCGTCCCCTTCCCGCTCACCTCTTGCCACTCCCACGCCAGCGAGGCGCACCACGGACAGCCCGGCCCCGGCTCGCCCCGCAGCAGCCCGCACTCGGCCTCGCCGCACTTCTTCACCACCAGCCGATGCTCCTGCGCCGCCTCGAAATACCCCCTGTACTCGCTGTCTATCTCGGACACCACCAGCGGCAGCCCGCGATACTCATAGACCGGCATTGCCCTACCTCCTCATTATCAAGGCGCTGCCGACGCCCGGCATTGCCCAGCCCATATTCATCGTGACATTCACATTCGGAACCTGGCGGCAACCCCCCTCCAAGTAGTCGTAGGAATGCTTTCCCTCTTGCCACTCCGGGCAGTAGTCGTCCACCGTCCCGCGCAGCTGCCGCGCATTCTCTATCACCATATTCATCCCATGCGTATAGCCCTCGCACAGATGCCCGCCGCTTGTGTTGTTCGGACGCCGCCCGCCCAGATCCGTGATGCCGCTGGTCACATAGTCCTTGCCCTCGCCCTTTTCGCAAAAGCCGTAGTCCTCAAACTGCAGCAGCGTGGTATAGGTAAAGGCGTCGTAGCAGCCCGTAACGTCTATGTCGTCATGCGTAACCCCCGCCAGCTCAAACAGGCGCGGCCCCACATAGTAGCCCGCCACGCGCGATATAGGCGCGTACTGGTAGTGAAAATCGCCGCCCGGCTTAACGCCCCTGCCCTGCACCGCCATTATGTACGCCGGCGGATGCCGCAGATCCTTTGCCCGCTCGGCCGACGTCACGATGATGCAGGTCGCATTGTCGGTCTCAAGACAGCAGTCCAGCAGATGCGCGCACGGCTTGACTATCCACCGCGAATTCAGCACATCGTCCACGGTAACCCGCTGCTTCATCAGCGCCTTGGGATTGTTGCTCGCGTGCTTGCTGTGCGTAACCTTGACGCTCGCCAGATGCTCCCCCGTCACGCCGTACTCCATCATATGCCGCGTGAAAGTGAACGCGAAATTCTGCACCGCGCTCGCAATGCCATACGGCCGCTTCAGCAGATCCGACCCGCTCACCGGATTGGACGCCCGCGCGCCCGTGCCGCCGATACGCACCTGCGAATACCCGTTCATAGCGCGAAATATCGCCACCGTATCGCACATCCCGCCCTCAATCGCGCCAATCGCGAGCCCCACCAGCGCCTCAGTGCTGCTGCCCCCGCCGGAGCAGTCCATATAGAAGTTCAGCCGCATCCCCAGGTCGTACATCATATGCGTTGACGGCGTGGAATCCCCCCCGTGATAGCTCAGCATCCCGTCAACGTCCTGCGGCGTCAGCCCCGCGTCCGCGATAGCGTTGCGAATCGCCTCCACGCCCAGCGCCCTTGTGCTGCGCCCCGACGCGCGGCTATACTCCGTCTCCCCCACCCCCACGACGCAATACTTATCCTTCAATCTGCCTTCCATACGCGCCCTCCTTGCTTACTGCTTACCCTCTGAAACGCCGTAAGTATCCCCCTTTCCCGATATAATAGCAAGTGCGGTTACGGCAGTACTATGCTATAATACATTTATTGAAACGAGTAGCAGAGCGGATGAGTACAAGGAGTTACTATCCAAATGACTGAATACACTAACCCTGCCAAGCGCCTTTATGACATCCTTAACCTGATCATGGATAGCCAAAGCCTAGCCGGAGAGCATTATGACTCATCAATGTATAGGCTGGTAGGTCTTCTTGGGTTTGGTCCCGATGTGGATTTGGATTTTGCTGATTCCATATGTCAGATTTTCTCGCTTATCCACTCCTACGAACAGATCGTGAATCGAAGCGAATCTATGCCGGAAGAACGAAAAGGCATGCATCTCTCCCAACTGAAAGACGTTAAGTCTTTCCTCGTCGGGCTTGATGACTGGGAACAGCTGATTGAGGGGTTGGACAAAAATCTCATCAGAAGCCTGCAATGGGCGGCTGGGGAGCTGAACTATCACCGGGATGAGTATGTAATCAAGGAAGAAGATCTTGCAAATCTGCAATCCGAGATTGATGAGCTCACCAACGAGATTGTGAATTCTGATTTGGATGCTCAGTTGAAGAGTGTCCTAACGGGCGGTCTCAATGGTGTGCGGCAGGCCATTCTGGAATACCGCATACATGGCGCGGAAGGGCTTCGCCAAGCTCTAGACAAAATCATTGCCGATATGATCAGGTACCGTGAAGAATTCGATGCCGCATCCACGAAAAACGAAACACAAGAATCCATTAGGAACTACTTCAAGGTTATCCGAAGAGTGGATAATCTAGTATCAACTGGGTTGAAAATTAAACAGATTGCCGGACCGCCCATTAAGAGCATTTTGGGGATGCTCGGCAGTGGTGATGGTGACTGATCGGTTATCTGTAAATTACGTTTCCCTCCCGCCTTCCCTTACCACATACGCATCCAACTCAGCGAGATACCCATCCCGCTCCCTCGCCGCGCCCCATGCGCCCCCGAACTCATTTCGCGCCAACCACGCTACCTGCTCCCGTGTAGCCCACCCGCCTTGCCGCATTTGCCCCCCAATTCACCCCCAAATCAAATTTTAGGTTTGTCAAGCGTTTATTAGGTATTGTAAAGTAGGAATCCAATCAATTCGTGGAGAAACATATGATAATGGCGGCGCAAGCTGACAACGTTATCGCCGAAAACAAGGTGATATACGAGGAGCTGATCTGGCGAGTTGAACGCAACGCTTACAGGCTAAGAGCCGATGTGATATGCGAAAGCCCCGACTTAGTCCTGACTTTGCATGGAACAATTGGGGAAAAGGATCGTAGCTTTGCCTTGTTGTACGGCGATGACGCCATTCGCAGCTACACCGTTCACAATAGGCACAGAGACCCCGCAACGCGCATAGTGTACCGAGAGCCGCACAAACACTATTGGCATGACGCTTGGAAAGATGACAGAGTCTATATCCCCGACGACATACGCATAGGCGATCCTAACGAAGAACTGGTGGATTTCCTGCGCGAATGTAACATCTTCCTAATAAACCCTTACAGCGCGCAGAGTTTCCCCTTTCCCCTAATCGCATCATAGGAGGACAACGATGGCAAATACTGATATATGCGCCAGCGTGGTCAGCCGATACATTCAACGGCTGCAAGCGGATTTCGAGGCTACGAAATCCGATAACGGCTGCTATCTGTTGACGCCCTTCGAGAGACCCGACGGCGAGGGCATTGAACTGAAACTCGAAAGCCTGCCCAACGGCAACATTCGCATCAGCGATATGGGCGACACAATCAGCTACCTGTTTGTCAACGGCTTGCCCCTCGGCAAGCCCGTGATGGACAAGGTGAAGTACATAGCCGCCAAGCACGGCGTATCCTTTGAACACTCCGCCATAAAGGCCGAAATACCCCCCGAATCGGCGGGCGATGCCCTGCACGAACTCATCCAAGCCGTTCTTGCGGCAACGGATCTCATACAGACCCGTCGATCTAAGCCTCCGCGCCGCGTAAAACTAGACATCCATGTCGAGTCGCTTATCAGACGCTCCGGCGCAACCTACGAAACTAACTACAAAGTCCCCGGCGCGCATGAAAAGCACGAGTTCAGGTTTCACATAAACTCCGGGCGAAACCTGCTCTTGCAGCCGCTCGCCGCGCGCCGCGCGTCAAAAGCCCATAATCTAGCCGAGCGCTGGGCATACCGCTTTACGGACGTCATTCGCTCAGACGATAGATGGCATCCCATCGCAATCTTGGACGACCGGACGCCTCGGGTTAACGCGGATACAATGCCGAAATCCAACGCCCAACTAATCTGGACGCCCGACGCAATCGCCCCCATCCAAGAATACGCTATCCCCTGGTCGGACAAGCCCAAACTCGCCGAACTGCTCGCCCAAGACGCCGTATAACCCGTAACCGCCCCGCCTACATAATCCAACACCCCCAATCCCCCCCATACAGGAGGCTCCCCCCAATGCGCCTACACAACAAAGTAGCCATCATCACCGGCGCCGCCAGCGGAATGGGCGCTGACGAAGCCCGCCTTTTCGCCCGCGAGGGCGCCAAAGTCGTCATCGCCGACGTCCTAGAAGACCTAGCCCGCCAAGTCGAAGCCCAAATCACCGAGGCAGGCGGCGACGCCACTTTCATCCACGCCGACGTCACCGATGAGGCAAGTTGGCAAAACCTCATCGCCCAAACCCTCGCCCGCTACGGCAAACTGGACATCCTAGTCAACAACGCCGGCATCAGCAGCCGCTCCGAATCCGACGCTCTGGACACCGCCGGCTGGCAACGCATTATGGACGTCAACGCCACCGGCGTATTCCTAGGCACAAAGCACGCCGTTGAACAGATGCGGCAGACCGGCGGCGGATCAATCGTCAACATATCGTCCATAATGGGATTCGTAGGCGGCGAGGGCGGCCACCCCGCCTACCACGCATCCAAGGGCGCCGTCCGCATATTCAGCAAGGCAATGGCCGTCCAATACGGCCCCGAGGGCATCCGCGTCAACTCAGTCCACCCCGGCTTTATGCCCCCAATGCGCTCTTCCCAACCCGACGACGGCACCCGCGCCGAGCAGATCCGCCAAACCCCCCTGCGCCGCTCCGGCGAAACCATCGAAGTCGCCTACGGCGTGCTATTCCTAGCATCCGACGAGGCGTCTTTCGTCACCGGAACCGAGCTCGTCATAGACGGCGGCTTTATCGCCCGCTAATCGCGCATTCTCAGCCTGCGGCGCTACCTTGAACCAAGCCAAAATCGCATCCCCGCCGTATGCGATAAACCAGGGCGCGAAGTCCCGCCTATCCCTCACAATTGGCGAATGTTTCACTAGCGCCGCAGGCCGGGAATACCCGCCTCTGCAGGCCGGCAACGCCCGCTAATCCCCCACCGCCACGCCTGCTCGCAAAACCCCCACCAGCAGCCACCCATCCCTGCCGTCTTCATGCACCGGATACGGCAGCCGCTTTGCGCGAAATCCCGCCTCCTCCATCAGCCCAAGCCAAGTTCCTATCGGAAATATCCCCGTGATATGCCGATCCTCCTCCACGCGCACATTCCCATCCGCGCCCTTGATGATATACAGAAACACCGACTCCAGCGTAGTATCGGTCGGATCCGGGTCATGCTCATACTCAACCGACGCGAACTCAGGCGAAACATCCTGTCTCACCCCGCTTGTAACCTGAGTTCCCGGAAAGGTCTCCTTGAACCAATCCGGCGCCATTATCAGCGCGCCGCCCTCCCGCAGATGCGCCCGCGCCGTCGCCAGCGTCGCCCGTATATCCGCCTCGCTCAGCATATAGCACACCGCGTCATGTATCAGCACGGCGTCAAACCGCCGCCCCAGCCGAACCGACCGCATATCCCCGACATAATGCTCCACATCCGGGTTCAGCGCCCGCGAGTTCGCAAGCATATTCTCCGACAAATCCACGCCGACCGCATCATGCTGCGCCTTGCCTGCTCCGCATTGTTCACACCCGCACTCTTGCACCCCCGACAGCCCCGCCTCGCAATCCGGATAGACGATATGATGCAGATTATTCCCGCCGCCAACGCCCAGCTCCAGTATCCGCAGCCTGCCCTCGCCCAACTCATCCTGCAGCGCCGCCCGCCAATACCGCGCCTCCGCCGCATAATCGCTGTGATGGCTAATCAGCGGCCAAATATCCGCGAACTCATCATACATCCTATTCATATCACTTCACTCCCTCTTCCAAAAAATAGTATCCCCGCCCCCTACCGAAATCCCCGCTTGACCTAAACACTGCCTTGTATCCCCCCCTTGACCTATCCCCGTCTATCCCCCATTATACGCCCTATCATCAACGCCCACGCATCAGCCCACTAAGGAGGCATACCCCCAATGGCAGACTACACCGCATACTTCAACGGCGAATGGATGCCCATCAGCCAAGTCCGCATTGACCCCGACGACCGCGGTTTCACCACCGGCGACGTCGTCTTTGACGTCGCCCGCACATTCAACGGCAAGCCCTTTCGCCTCAACTACCACATCGACCGCCTCTATCGCTCCCTCAAATACGCCCGCCTAGACCCCGGCGTATCCCCCGCCGAGATGACCTCCCTCAGCGAAGAAGTCGTCGCCCGCAACGAACCCCACCGCCACGAAGTCGGCGATTTCTACATCCGCCAGTTCATCACGCGCGGCAAGGGCGCTTGGGCGCACTCCGCCGGCCCGCCCGCCGTCTGCGTCCGCGTCAGCCCCATCGACCTCGGCCGTTTCGCACCCGCATACACCGCCGGCCTCCACGCCGTCATAGCCCGCACCCGCAGCTACTCACCCGAATCCCTAGACTCCAAAATCAAGCACCAAAGCCGCATGAACTTCGAACTCGCCGAATTCGAAGCCGCCGACATAGACCCCGACGCCTGGCCCCTGCTAACCGACCTTGACGGCAACATCACCGAAGGCACATCCAACAACGTCTTCGTCGTCGCCAACGGCGTCATCCGAACTCCCGGCGACAGCTCCATCCTGCAAGGCGGCTCCCGCAATATGGTCATTGACCTAGCCAACCAACTAGGCTTGCCCGTAGCCCAAGAAGACATCCAGCCCTACGACCTCTACACCGCCTCCGAAGTATTCTTTTCACGCACCGGCCCCTGCATCCTGCCCGTAACCCGCATAGACAAGCGCCCCATAGCCGACGGCAAGCCCGGCCCCGTCGCCCGCCAACTCCTCGCCGCATGGAGCGAAACCGTCGGCATAGACATCGTCGACCAAGTGATGAGCATGGCGTAACCCGCCCGTCGTATCGGCTACGAACCCGCCGCGCAAAGACGCGCTTGGCTGACACAGAGCGGATGCGGTTACCCGATAGCCGCCCCCACGCGCAAAGAAAGAGGCTCCGCATCTCAGCAGAGCCTCTTTATCATTGCCCGCAAGTGCCGAGGAAGGGACTCGAACCCCCACTCTCTTTTCAGAGAAGCGGATTTTAAGTCCGCCGCGTCTTCCATTCCGCCACCTCGGCCTGAGCTAAGCAACCGGCGCGCGGCATATCGCCCATCGCGCACTATTATTGTAGCATAGCCCAAACCGCCCCCCGCAACGCGGCTTTGCCCCTTAGATCGCCGATTTCACCTCGCGCCGCCCGCCATCAGTTAAACCTGTGGCGTGATTCGCGTTGCCAACCGAGCGCCATCAGTTAAACCCCTGCGCGTGATTCGCGTTGCCAACCGATTCCCCCGCCGCGCGCTATTGGCGCGAAAGGCGTCTAGGCATAGCCAGCCCGACCGATTGCCGCGCCCGCTTGCCCCTACAAGAACAGCGGCGCGAACACCAACGCCACGATGGACATTAGCTTTATCAGTATGTTCAGCGCAGGCCCCGACGTGTCCTTGAACGGATCCCCCACCGTGTCCCCCACTACCGCCGCCGCGTGATTGTCCGAACCCTTGCCGCCCAGATTGCCCGCCTCTATGTACTTCTTGGCGTTGTCCCACGAGCCGCCCGCGTTTGCCATCATTATCGCCAGCAGAAAGCCCGTCCCGATAGCCCCGATGAGCAGCCCGCCAAGCGCCTCCGCCCCAAGTATCGCCCCCACGACCACCGGCACGATAACCGCCAGCAGCCCCGGCAGAACCATCTCGCGCATCGCCCCCCGCGTGCTAATGTCCACCGCCCGCGCGTAATCCGCCTGCGCCGTCCCCTCCATCAACCCCGCTATCTCGCGGAACTGCCGCCGCACCTCCTCCACCATCGCGCTCGCCGCCCTGCCTACCGCCTGCATCGTCAGCGCCGCGAACAAGAACGGCATCGCCGCCCCGATGAGCAGCCCCATCAGCACCCGAATATTCAGCAAGTCAAACGCCTGCACATTCGTCGCCTGCGAATACGCCGCCATCAGCGCCAGCGCCGTCAGCACCGCCGATCCGATAGCGAAACCCTTGCCCGTCGCCGCCGTGGTATTCCCCAGCGAATCCAATGCGTCCGTCCGCTCCCGAACCGCCGGGTCAAGATGCGCCTGCTCCGCTATGCCGCCCGCGTTGTCAGCCACAGGCCCATAAGCGTCGGTGGCAAGCGTTATCCCCAGCGTGCTCAGCATCCCCACCGCCGCCAGCGCCACGCCATAGGTGTCCGCCATCCAGTAAGTCAGCCCCATCGCTATCACGACCACCAGCGCGGGAATAACCGTGCTCAGCATCCCAAGCCCCAAGCCGCCTATCATCACCGTTGCCGGCCCAGTCTCAGCCTGTTGCGCCAACTTCCTAGTCGGGCTGAACTCAAACGAAGTGTAGTACTCCGAGGATGTGCCGATTATCTGCCCCGCCACAAGCCCGATGAGTATCACCCAGAATAGCTTGAAATCCATCCCAAGCGCCATAATCGCCACCGCCGACGCCGCCAGCACAAGCAGCCCCGCCGCCAATATCCCCGTCCGCAGCGACCACAGCAGCCTGCCCATATCCGCGTTCTCGCCCGTGCGTACCAGGAACGTCCCCAGTATCGCCGCGACCACGCCAAACGACGCAACCAGTATCGGCAGCAGCGCCAGCTGCCCGTCCCAGCCGCCCGCGCTAATCCCAAGCGCCGCCGCGCCGACCGCCGCCAGCGCGATAGTAGCGATAATTGACCCCACGTAGCTCTCAAACAGATCCGCCCCCATCCCCGCTACGTCGCCCACATTATCCCCCACATTATCCGCGATAGTAGCCGGATTGCGCGGGTCGTCCTCCGGTATCCCCTGCTCAACCTTGCCCACCAGATCCGCGCCCACATCCGCCGCCTTGGTATAGATCCCGCCGCCCACTCTTGCGAACAGCGCGATTGAAGACGCGCCGAACCCGAACCCTGCCACGATAGTAATATCGCGGAATACGAAATACAGGATGCTAATGCCCAGCAGCCCGATGCCGACCACCGAAATCCCCATCACTGCGCCGCTATTGAACGCCACGCGCAGCGCCGGATTCAGCCCCTGCATCGCCTTGACCGCCGTGCGCGTATTCGCCCGCACCGCGATGCTCATCCCGATAAAGCCCGCCAGCCCCGAGCCGACCGCCCCTATCAGATACGCCACCGCCGTCGCCGGAAACCCTCTGCTCTCCCCCACTCTGCCGAGCGCGTCGAAGTCAATGAACACCGCCAGAATGATAGCCACCACCACCACAAACCCCGCCAGCAGCGTATATTCCCGTGTCAGAAACGCCATAGCGCCCTGCTGAATAGCGCGCCCGATAAACTGGATCTCATCGCTGCCGCCGTCCTGCCGCGTAACATTCAGCGTCAGCGCGCCCGCAAACGCCAGCGCCACAACGCCCGCAACGATAGCCAAGAGTATGATGTCCAACGTTCGCCTCCAAGAAACCGCCTAACCCGCCGCCTAAGTTGCGAGGAAAGCCCCGCTTGCGCCGCTCGCGGGCAATGCGTACTGGTAACAATTATGTAACATTCGCCAACTAAAAACGCTACCACAGCCAACAACCCCCGTCAAGACAATCCCGCCTAAACCACGCCCAAACCGCCCCGCTAATTGACAACCCCTACCCATTGTGCAACCATAGATGAGCCACCACTGGACAGATGGAGCGACGCAATGGACAACCCAATCATAGAATCTGTGCGAATCAAAGGCTTTCGTCCTCTCGCAGATGTTGAGATCAAGGACATGCGCCCGGTAACTGCCTTCATCGGATCCAATGGCTCCGGGAAATCCAACATCATCCGCTTCTTCAATATGCTTAGCTTGACGCTAAAAAGACAATTGGATGATTATGTCCAATTTCAAGGCGGCGCCGACGATCAACTCTTTGACGGCAGGGCAAAGACCCCACAGATTCAAGCCGAACTGAGCTTGCGCTCGTTGCAGGGACGCAGCGATTATAAGTTCACCCTCGCTTGGGGACATCCTGACCGATTCCTGTTCACGGAAGAAGCGTTCAGATTTGTCCGTAAGAACGAACAAAGTCCTTCGGATTGGCAACACCTAGGGAGTGCCCATTCAGAGGCCAAGATACCCGAAGCCGCTCAATCCCAGGACTTCTCCGGAGTCGATACCGCCACGGCGCGATTTATAGTCGACGTTCTTACAAACTGTTCCGTGTATCATTTTCACGACACGTCCTATAAGTCGGACTTCAAAGAAAGTTGGGACGTCCTCGACAATGCCTACCTTCACCCACGCGGCGGCAACCTCGCGGCAATCCTACTGCGCCTCCAACACGAAGACATCAAGCGCTACGAGCTCATATGCCGCCACATCGCGCGCGTACTTCCAAACTTCGATCGCTTTCAACTTGACGAGGTTTATGGAAAAGTAGCCTTGCGCTGGAAAGCCAAGCGATCAGACAAGACATTCGGAGCGCACCTAACCTCAGACGGATCGTTGCGGTTTTTCGCCCTGGTAACCCTGCTGAACCTCCCATCTGAGATGCTACCAAAAATCATACTGCTTGACGATCCCGAACTCGGCCTTCACCCAAAGGCAATAGATCTGATTGGCGGCATGATAAAATCCCTTGCCGTCGAAAGACAGATAATTGTCGCTACCCAGTCCCCGCTGCTGGTAGATTCATTCAGTCTTGAAGAACTAGCCGTCCTGGATCTGAAAGACGGCCGCACCCAAATTCGCCGCCTGAGCACGAAAGAGTACATCCGCTGGCTTGACGACTACACCACAGGCGATCTCTGGCGCATGAATATGCTCGGAGGCTGTCCATGATTCGGCTTGCCATCTCAGCTGAAGGCGCAACGGAGGTAGAATTTGTCAAAAGAGTTCTATCTGTCCATCTGCTATACGTAGGTGTAGAATCGACACCGATTCCACTTAGGGGCAATATCAGCATGCCCCGCCTTTCACAAAGAATGTCCCAGTTATACTATGACTTCGACGCCGTAACATCATTAGTTGATTTTTACGGATTCAAAGGCAAAGGCTCGCTAACGCCCCACGAACTAGAGCAACGCCTGCTCAGTAACATCCAAGCGAAAATTCACCGCAATTGGGATGCGCGGCGGGCAATCCCCTACATCCAAGTTCACGAATTCGAAGCGCTACTCTTCTCAGACACAACCGCCTTCCCCGCCATCATCACCACACTATCCCCCGAACCGCTCGCCGAACTCACCGCCATCCGCCAACAATTCCCAACCCCCGAACACATCAACGACAACCCCAATACGTCGCCCAGCCGCCGCATCGCCGACATCATCCCCAGATACAACAAAGTCGTCGCCGGCCCCCTCATGGCCCAAGAGATAGGCTTGCCCAAAATCCGCCAACAATGCCCCCGGTTCAACGCCTGGCTAACCCGCCTAGAAAACCTCCCCCAATCCCTAAGCGCATCCTAACCCTATCCCACCCACCACCTCCCGCCCCACCCACGCCGCCGCCGCCACGCACACCGCATCCCCAAACGCATCCAGCGCCTGCCGCTCGCTCCCCGCCGCGATTGGATACCGATCCGGCACCCCCTGCAGCCGCGCGTACTCCCGCGCCGTCAGCGTCCGCATCCGGGCGCGCCCCTTGCCCGCCGCGACCAAAAACTGCTTGCCGCTGCCGCCCGCCGCCGTGCGAAGACAGCCCGCTATGTCATCACGCCGAACCTCAGCCCGCTGCCCCTCAGCTCGCCGCCGCCTGAAGAAAGTCCGGTATCGCTCAACATCCCCTTGCGCCATCCGCTCCACCCGCGCCAAATGCGCCTTTGACATCATCCCCAAATGCTTGCCCACCTTATCCGCCGCCCACCAGCGCTCATCATCCGCCGCCAACCGCTCCACCACGCGCGACAGCCCCGCATCCAGATGCGGCGGCGGCTCAGGCACATCCAACCCCGTCCAAACCACGCCTTCGCCTTGCGCCCGCGCCATCGCCTCCCTAAGCCTGCGCGGCATCAGCCTATCCGACCGGCCCGTCCACCGCGCCGCCGCGTCATTCGCGCCCGCATCGCCCTTCACGCCCACCACAAACACGCGCGGGCGGCTCTGCGGCACAAACGACCGCGCGTCCAGCATAAACGCGTCGCAGGCATACCCCAAATCGTTAAGCGCCCTTGCCGTAGCGCAGAAATCCGCGCCGCCATTGGAATACAGCCACCCCGCCACATTCTCCAGCAAAACGATACGCGGCGCGTCATCCCCCTGCTCCCGCAGAACGCGACAAAACCCCCAAAACGCGCCTGATTGCGCCCCGTCAATGCCCGCGCCCTTGCCCGCCAGCGACAAATCCACGCACGGAAACGAACAAGTCGCCATCACCGCCGCCGGCACATCCGCCGCCGACACCGCGAACACATCCCGCACATCATACCCCTCGCCAAAAAACCCGCGATAAATCCGCGCCCGCTTTTCGCTCCAATCATTCGCGTACACCACCCGCCACCCTGCCGCCTCCAGCCCCATCCGAAACAACCCTATCCCCGCAAAATACTCCGCCACCGTCATCCGCCCGCCATCCGCCGCCGTCCCCACAAGCGTCGTATTGTCCCCCAAGCCGGCCCTACCCTACGCTATCCCGTCCGCATGCGGCCAAACCTTGATAGCAGTCGCGCACAGCCGCCTACCGCGCTCGTCAATCGCCGCCTCATCCCACACATCGGGAGACTCATTAAGCAACGTCCTGTTCAGGCGCAGAACGCTATGCTCGCCCAACCCTTCCCGTTTCCTATCCCATGGAGCGTTGGACAGCCTGGAATTCAGTTTCTTGCTGGTCAAGGTCAAGTTGCCCAACGTATGAATAATGTAGTTGCGGGCGTCCGTTGCCGGAGCCTCGTCTTCTACATCATCCGGCAACTTCCAGTTCTGTTGCCATCCTTGAGGCATAATATGCTCAATGGCGAGCCATTTCGGCACGCTTGAGTCTTCAGCCCAATCTCTTCGCAACTCTTCTTCTATTCCCTCAAGAACGATCCTAATGCGCCCTTGCGTCATAGGCCCATACACCTTGCGATGCCTGAATGCCCACTCGAATTGCCCGTTGTCGGGCCACTGCCGCGCATACGCTCCTTGCCTTTTGAGAAATTCGACGACGGCTTCACCGGCCTGATCAACTCCCGCTTTATCCAACGTGTCGACCATTTCAATGAATAGTCCGCTGTACTCTCTTGTGATCATGCCGCAGACCATCCGCCGCACAAGATAACTCTCAAGCGCCAAAATAGCCTTTCGCATCTGCTCATGTGGAATTTCTCTTGAAAGCAGCCACAGCAGAGGGGGATTGAGCGTGCCTGCCTGCATCACCCTGCGCCGGTACAAGAATGTCTCCAATCCCTCAATTCTCGCCTCTTCAAGTTTCCGGTAAGCCTTTCCCATGCGGGCAATATCGGCTGTGATGTCGGCTATTGATTCCCCGGATTCGTTGAATTCATTGCGGAACGTATAGAAGACTTGGTTGGCCGCAACGTCATTCTTTTTGCGGATTACAAGCCAATAGTTTAGAAGAACGTCGACTCGTGGCCGCACAAGTCGGCCTTGAGTTATCTCAGTTTGCCACCAATTGTTGCTGAACTCCCAGACTTTAGTCTCGTCGGCCTCGTCGGTGATTCCAAATTCTTGAATCACCATATTCTTAACCATATCCGATTCGAGCAGCGGCGTGCCGCGCGCGTTCAAAGTCTCGAAGATGACGTGGGCTGCCTCGCTACTGCTAAGCGCAATGACTACGATTTGCAGCAGGTGGGTAAGCGTGAATTCCAAAGCGTCCACCTTTTGGTCGCCTTGGTCAGAGCGATCGTCTAGCCAATGACCAATCTGATCCTTGAAGAATTCGTGCGCTTGTACGATGCGTGAATCCTCAAACACATCGTTGGGTAGTTCGTTGTCCATAGCTTGCTGAAAGGCTTGCCTGTCATTCAAGGTCGGCACGATTTTGAATACGTCGCCACCGCCGCCATAGGTTTCACGATTCAGAACTAAATCCGAAAGGCGTTGTGCATTGTCTTTGTATTCACGACGCGCGAACACTTCCTGAGCGGCGTCCAAAAGTAGTTGCATTGTGGTGAGGCGCTGTTGCCCGTCAACAACCGCCCAGGACTCGCGTCTGTTAAACTGACTCTGCTGAGCCTGAATCACAATCGCTCCGAGAAAATGTGCAGACGCCTCCCCTTCAAGGTAACTTTCCGCTTTGTTAACCACGTCGTCCCACAGCGGCTCCCACTGCTCTTCCTGGTTCCACACATATCGCCGCTGGAGCGCTGGTATTTCATAGCGCACCGGCTTGAAGAATAGTTGTTGCATGCCTTGTATGAAAACAGACATCTGCTGCGTCTGTTGTTGCATTGGCATCTGCATCAGACTTGACTCCCGAATGCTATTTACCGCCCAAGGCCGTTTCGCATCCCGTTAAGAATAGTATCATTATCATTCCCCGTCAACCCTCACATCTACCCCAAACGCCGCCTATTAACCTTGATTTATCACCCACGCGATTACCCCCGCTATCACCCCCGCCGCCCCCTCCACATCCCCCGCCTCCGTCACCGCGCTCACCACGCACGCGCAATCCGCCCCCGCCCGCATCACCTCCCCCACATTCCCCGCGTTTATCCCCCCGATAGCCACCACCGGCGCCGACGCAACATCCTTCACCGCCCGAACCCCCTCCGGCCCCACCGCCGTCCGCCCGCTCTTCCCCATCGTAGTCGTCCGATACACCGCTCCCACCGCCACATAATCCGCGCCTTGCCGCTCCGACTCCAGCGCCTCCTCCACCCCGTTATTCGACCGCCCGACAATCTGAGTAGCCCCCAGCGCCACGCGAGCGTCAGCCACCGGCAGATCCGTCTGCCCCACATGCAGCCCGTCCGCGCCGCAAGCCGCCGCCACATCCGCGTCATCGTTCACGATAAACAGCGCCCCGTAAGCCTCGCACAGCGCCTTCAAATCCCGCGCCGTCGCCAGCGTCAAGCCCTTATCCCGCGTCTTATCCCGATACTGAACCACGCTCGCCCCCCCCTTCATAGCCGCCTCCGCGACCTCCCGCACATCCCGTCCCGCCGTCGCCTCCGGATCCACGATAACATACAGCCCCTTGATGCGCCCCGCCGTCTCAGCCCGCAACGATCCCGCCGCCTGCGCCGTTGCCCTAGCCGCCACCATCCGCGCCCGCCCGATCCATCCCTCCCGCAGCCGCGCCGCCATAGCGTCGTCCCGCGCCGACTCCAGCATATCCAGCGACTCCCCCACCGACGCCAGCGCGACCAGCGCCAGCCGCCGCGGATCATCCCCCATTCCCCCGTACAGCGCGCGCCGATCCCGCAACTCCTCCCGCCCCAAATCCCCCGTCCCCTCATACGGCAGCGACTCCCGCAGCATCTTTATATCCGAATACAACCCCAGCGGCGCCGTAACCACCGCCTCCAGCAGCCGTATATGCTCCGCCAACGCCCGCAAATGCACATCAACAATCGGATTCATAACTCGGTATTCTTACCTTGCAGTGTTCATTGATTTGATGGACTGATTTAGGCACTCCTCAAACACTATCGCCAGCAGATGTTTCAGCATCTCCACGCTCTTTGTGTAGCCCTTTGTCCGCCTTACCAGCCTGTTGAGTTTGCTCCTCAGCTTAGAGTGCAGCCCCTCATTCCAGTTCACCGCTCCGCCCTTGCCTATCACATGCCTGTCCCGAGGCAGCCATTCGTACACCGGATAAGCGTCTGTCTCATACCTGTCAGCTCCCGGCAGCCGATCCAGCAAGCGCGAGAACGCGGACAAGTCTCTGCCGCCCACCTCATACATCCGCCAGCGGACTCCGTCCCGTTCCTCCACCACCGCAGTCCATATCCACAGGTCTTGACGCCGCTCGCCGCGCCTTATCCCCAAGTATGTCCACATCTCATCAAACGCCACAATAGACGCGCGGACGCTGTCTTGCCGCCCACTTGTACGCCACTCTATAAAGCGCGTCAGACGCTCTCTCGCCAAGGCCCCCTTTTTTTGACCCACTTGCTTACAGTGGGTACGCTCGCGCCCATCACGCGGGCGGTCGCCGATAGGCTCATCCCCTCCGCGCACATCTTCACAGCCTGCTCTTTCTGCTCATCGGTGAACCGATGCTTTGCGCCCTCTTGATGCTTGCGGCCGCACTGGTTGCACTTAAATATCTGCTTGCCGCGCGAGTGGCCGTCTTTCTTGACCCAATTCGAGCCGCATTTCGGGCATAGCGCGTCATGTCTGTACACTCTTTGGCTCGCCATAATGACACCTGCCTTTCAGCGGTTTCGGAGCGGTTTAGGGCAAGTATATCATATCAGCACTGCAAGGTAAGAATACCCATAACTCCTCCTGATATACGCTATTCAAAAGCGCCCTTGCCCGCTTTCCAACCCTGCTAACATACCACACCCCCTACCCCTACAAACAAACCCATCCATCCACACCCACCCAAAAGTTTTTTGCTTACTTTTTTACAAAAAAGTAAGATCCCGCGCCCTTGCCCGCCTATTCCCCTTCAACCGCATCCCTAATCACCCTAAGCCGCCTGACCACATCCCGCCCCCCATCCAACTCCACTGCCACAACATCAATCCGCCAACTCCGACCATCTTCCCCCGTTTCCTGCAAATACCGCATCGCCGCCTCGGCCATACGCCCCCGCTTGCCCGCCGTGATAGACTCCTCCGGCAACCCAAGCCCGCCCCCGCGCCTAGTCCGAACCTCCACGAACACAACATCCCCGCCCTCATCAGCCACAATATCTATCTCGCCCCGCCCCACGCGCACATTCACCCCGCGCACCGCATATCCCCGCGACTCCAAATGCCGCCTTGCCGCCAGCTCCCCCAGCCTCCCCGTCCGCTGACGCCGCCCGCTCACAACAGCCCCTCCACCACCCGGCGCACCGGCGCGAACGTCCGCCGATGTATCGCGCACGCCCCCAGCCGCTCCAAGCAATCCAGATGCTCCCGTGTAGCATACCCCTTATGCCGCCCAAACCCGTAGCCCGGATACACCGTATCAGCATCCCGCATCATCGCATCCCGCGCAACCTTAGCCGCGATAGACGCCGCCGCGATAGACAAGCACTTAGCGTCCCCCTTCACGATAACCCGCTGAGGCAAATCCACATCCGGCAGCGCCAGCGCGTCTATCACAAGCGCGTCCGCCGCCCCCGGCAGCGCCGCCAGCGCCCGCACCATAGCCATCCGCGTCGCCGCAACAATCCCCAGCGCGTCCACCTCCCCCGCGCTCGCCTTCCCCGTCCGAACCGTCGCCCCCGCCGCCAGCATCCCATCCAGCGCCCGCTCCCGCCGCCGCGCCGTCAACTGCTTGCTATCCCGTATAAGCCCAACCCAATCGCCGCTCGGATGCGACGGCAACACAACCGCGCCCGCCACAACCGGCCCCGCGATAGTCCCGCGCCCGACCTCATCCAAGCCAGCCACCCGCGTATAGCCCGCCGCGATAAGCGCCGCCTCCTCGTCATAACTAGGCATATCGTAGTTAGCCATCCACGCCCCAATTCGTCCGGCCATACGCCCGGTCTGATATTTAAGCCCCTTACGCCAAACGGCGCGCGCCGCGCAAACGACCCGCGCCATCCAACTACCGCCAATACCCAAGCGACGACCCGCAATCCCGCCGCCTAATCCGAAACCCCCGCCGCCGTCTCAATAATGCCCCCGCCGATAATCTCATCCCCCTGATAAAACGCGACCGCCTGCCCAGGCGTGATAGCCCGCTGAGGCTCCCGGAACCGCAACGACGCCCATTCCCCCTTGCGCGGCGTCAGCGTCGCCGCCGACTCCGTAGCCTTATAGCGTATCTTTGCCCCCACCTCTATCGGCCCGCGCGGCTGCTCCCCCGCGATATAATTCACCCTTGACGCCCACAGCTCCGACCGCATCAACTCAGCCTCGCCGCCCAGAACCACGCGATTGGCGTCCGCGTCTATCGCCGTAACATACATCGGCGCGCCCGTATTCCCCCGCAATCCCAATCCCCGCCGCTGTCCCACCGTAAAGAAGTGTATCCCCGGATGCGCCCCAAGAACCTTGCCCTCAGCGTCCACAAATTCCCCTGGCTTGGGCGTTGCCCTATCGCCAACGAACTTGCGATAATCGTTGTCCGGTATAAAGCAAATCTCTTGGCTGTCCGGCTTATCCGCCACTGGCAGCCCGCCCTCAGCCGCAAGCCGCCGTATATCCCGCTTGGCGAACTCCCCCACCGGCAGCAGCAGCCTCCGCAACTCTTCCTGCCGCAAAGTGAACAGCACATACGACTGATCCTTGCCGCCGTCCGACCCCTTCAGTAGCCTTGCCCTATCGCCCTCGCGCCTTATCCGCGCGTAATGCCCCGTAGCGATATAATCGGCGTCCATAAACAGCGCCCGCCGCAGCAAAAAGTCAAACTTGATCTTGTCATTGCACGCCAGGCAGGGATGCGGCGTCCGCCCGTTGTCATACTCCCGCACGAAATAATCAACCACATGCCGCTGAAACTCGCGCTCAAAGTTCATGAAATAATGCCGCGCGCCGATAGCGTCGCACACCCGCCGCGCGTCCTGCACATCCTCCACCGAGCAGCACCGCTTGCTCAGCGGCGCGGCCTCCGCATCCTCCGACGACCACAGCCGCATCGTAACTCCCACGACCTCATACCCCTGCCGCCTCAGCAACAGAGCTGCCACCGACGAATCCACCCCCCCGCTCATAGCCACAACAACGCGCTTACTTCCCATACAAAAAGCCTACCATACCCAAGCCCCCCATTCAACGAATACCCATAGCCTTGATAGACAATCAGGCAATCGCTCTCTGAATTCTGGACAGGCAACATCCGCCAAACCCACCTTGCCTCAACCCACTCAAAAGGTTTTTGGTTACTTTTTTAGAAAAAAGTAACACTCCCCGTTGCGCTTGCCCTATTCCCCCAGCTCTACATCAGCCTCCCACACAACCCCCGTATTCGTGAACTGCCCCGTCCGCACACGCTCTATCCCATACTCCGGCAGCGGCTGAGCCGCAAAGCACCACCCGTCCGCCATCTTGCCCCGCCGACTAAGCGCGAACTCCAATCGGTTATAACCCCGCTCCAACCCAGCCTCGTCAAGATCCCCCATATCCAACGGAAACACGTTCACGAAGAACCGCGCTCGCATATCATCCTCCGTGCACCGCTCCCTGACATAAACCAGTTTGTCCTCGTCGAAGTAGATGTCAAAATCCGAGCTTGCCAGCCGCTCTCCGAAATCCCCCGCCGCCACCGCGTCGCGCGCCCAATCAATCAGATCCGGGATCTCTTCGACGTAACCCTCCGGCGTCAAGTCCAGCCTCCGTAGCCCCTCATAGTCCGGCGCGTACCAGTAAGACCGATATATCGTGTCCACCAGCAAGGGATCGGGGTTGCCCTCCGCATGCCCGAACGTCCTCTCATACGGCGCGCCCGCATCCCTCCACAGCGACATATGATAGTGCGGCGGCACCACATACTTCCAGACCACCCTGCCGTCCGGCGTCGTCTGAAATATAGTCCCCGCGTTCCCGCTTGTGACCAAGGTGTTGCCGTTGGGAAGGCGCTGCGTTCCCGACAGCCCTCCCTCATAAAGATCCGTGGGCGTGTCCGCCGTGTAAGCCCACGTCGCATCCGCCGGCGGATACGCCCCGCCCGCTTCACGCCTATAGCGATAGCCGTCCACTGGCGGCTCTATCTCATCCACTGACGAGTAGAACCGCTGGTAGCCGTCAAACTCATTGCCGTTGTTGAACAGCAGGATATTCCCCTCGCCCGGCAGTCCCGGCGCGACCCAATGCGTCTGATGCTGCCAGAACAGCCGCTGGTCGTCCGCGTCGCCCTGCTTGTACGCGCGCGGGTTGCCCCACCTGAACAGCAGTCTCCCGCCCATGCCGCTATTGCCCCCGCTGCCGCCGCGAGCCTCCTCGGTGGTCGCGCTGTGATCTATAATCCACAACTCGCTGTAATTCCGCGGCGAAAGCATCACCTGGTCTAATTCAGGATTGTAGTCGATGGCATTGGTGTGCAGCCAGTCCCCCGCCCTGCGCCGACGCAGCTTGCTTATTGGCTCTATCAGAAAGTTTATGTCTATCAACTCAGGGTGTTCGGCGACCGCCCCGTAGTTTTCCTTGCTGGGATCCAAATCCTGAATTATGTGATCCCACGCCGACCACTCCCACACAACCTCTCCCCCGTCCGGCCGGATGGGGCGCGCCTCTATCAAAATGTCATACTCAAGCCCATGCTCGGCAACAAATTCGGGGTTCGCGCCCGCCGTAATCGCCTCTTCCCGCGTTTTAACTCCCAGCCCCAGCATCAATATATTGCCGTTGGGCATCTCTATAAAGTCGTGATGCAGAGTCCTGAAATCGTATTGCCACACCACATTAACGTCCGCGTCAACCTCTATCAACCCCCGCGCGCCTTGCGCCTGCGCCGTCACCAGCAAGTTCCCGTTGGTAAGCAGCCGCCCTTTGCGAACCACTCCTCCGGGCGGCAGAACGTCTTTGAATTCCCACGTGTGCGCTATCCTGCCAAGCGGCCCCAGCAGATAGACCACATTGCCATCTCGCACCACAAACAGCGTGTACCCATCCATAGCCTCAGGCTCGTTCACCAGCAAGCCCTCGCCGCCCTCTTCCCCGCGCGGCGGATAATCGCTCGGATTCACCCCAAGCCGCCCCTCAATATCCCCACACAGCAAGCCCGCCAAATTCACCGCGCGCTCCGCCGCGGCGTCGCAATCCGCCTTCGCCAGCCAATACCTCGCCCACTTGTCAGTATCATCGTCGTTCAGCGTCCGAAATATCCGAACCGGATCGCCCAGGCTAACTCCGCCCTCAAAAACGCATCCCCCGCCTACAATCCCTGCAATCGCCGCCATAACCGCCCCGCACGCCGCTGCCGCTCTTGTAAAACTCATCCTCGCTCCTCCCGAACTGAGGCGGACGCGCCGTGAACGAACACTGTTTGCAAAATCAAGCGCCCCTTATACCATCTATGCTGCTTGAGTCTAAATTTGCGTCTTTCGCCCACGATTTGCCCGCCAAATTATACCCAATTCCCGCAACCGCGCTCAACTTTCACGCACCCTGGAATCGCCGCTTTGCGCCGCCCCAAAAGCCTTGCCGTATGCGGCGCAGCGCGGCGCAAGCCTATCCATCCCCACCTTGAAACTCTACCCCCCAACCCATATAATACCCCCCATGCTACACCCCAACCACTCGCCCGCCCTCACCCACGCCCGCTATGCCGTGGACGTCGCCAGCGACAAGCTCGCCTCCGACATCCTGATGCTTGACATCAGCAAAGTCAGCGACTTCGCCGACTATTTCGTCATTATGTCAGTCGAATCCGCCCGCCAAATGCGCGCCCTAGCCCAAGACCTTGAACACGCATTAGAAGACGCCGGCTGCCCCCGCCACCACCGCGAGGGATCCCCCGAATCCGGCTGGATGCTGATAGACTGCGGCGACCTCGTCATCCACATCTTCGGCGTGGAAGAGCGCGAATTCTACAACCTAGAGGCCGTCTGGGACGAGGCGGCCGAGCTCGTCAGGATTCAATAACCCAGCGGTCTATATCCCGCTCATAATCCACGATTTCCCCGTCCCCGAAAAACAGCGCCAGCTCAGCCGCCGCCGACTCCGCCGAATCCGACCCGTGTATCAAATTCGCGCCTATCGTCAGCCCGAAATCCCCCCGTATCGTCCCCGGCGCGGCGTCCGCCGGATTCGTCGCCCCCATCGTAGCCCGCACAACATCCACCGCATTCTCCCCCTCCACCGCGATTGCCACCAGCGGCGACGATGTGATGAACGCCACCAGCCCCTCAAAAAACGGCTTGCCCGCATGCGCCCCGTAATGCTCCCGCGCCAGCTCCGGCGTAACCCGCATCAGCTTCATCCCCGCCAGCTTCAGCCCGCGCCGCTCCAGCCGCCCAATAATCTCCCCCGCAAGCCCCCGCTGCACGGCGTCCGGCTTAACCAACACCAATGTCCGCTCCATAAGCCCCTACACGCTCCTTACTGAAATTGAAATCATTGAAATCAAATTTATCCCGCGAAATCAGATATTTTACCCCGACCGCCGCGCCCGCGCCCTATCAGCGTTGGCAACCTGCGAACTCCGCAAATACATCGGCTCCAGGCTATCAACATCCGCCGCTCGCCCATCCCGCAGCGCCTTATGCCCCAGCGCCCCCAACGTCCCCGCCCGCCTCGTCGGCGCAGCCACCGCCGCTATCGCAACCCCAGCCCCAAACGCCGCCCGTATCTCATCAGCCATCTCGGCCGCCCCCTCCCCACAAAACACCGCGTCCGCAGACGCAACATCCGCCAACCCCACGCGATCTACAACCTCGTACGTCGCCAACTCCCCCGCCGCGAACCTGCCCACATACACCCGTGTCCTGCCCGCCCCGACCAGCGCGCATACCGATTTGCCCAATCCCAAATACGGCTGCGCCTCTACATCAAGCGTCCCCACCGCCGCCAGCGGAACGCCCAGCGCCGACGCCATCGCCTTTGCCGCGCTCATGCCCACCCGCAGCGCGCTGAACCCGCCGGGCCCCGACGCCACATATATCGCCTCTATCGCCGCAACCTTGCAGCCCGCCCGCCTTAGCAGCAAATCTATCGCCGGCATCAGCTCTACCGAATGATTGCGCTCCGACCGCCACGCCAGCTCCGCCAGCAAATCCCCGTCCTCGCACAGCCCCACCGCCGCGTATCGCGTGGATGTATCTATCGCAAGCTCCATCAGCCCTGCGCCTCCCCCGGCGCGCTCTCGGCCAAAAGCCCCCTCAGCGCCTCAATCCTGCCCGCGTACTCCCCCGAACCCGCCTCCACCCGCAGCGTCCGCTCAGCGTCCCCATCAACGCTAATGCCAATCGCCATATGCGCCGCCGGAAACGCGCCCGCCGCCTTATCAGCCCACTCCACCACGCACACGCCATCCCCAAGCAAATACTCCTCCAGCCCCAAATCAACCACCTCCTCCAAGCTGTCAAGCCGATACAAGTCCATATGATACAGCGTCAGCCGCGCCGGATACTCGCAGATAAGCACAAACGTCGGACTGCGCGCGTACTCCTCGCCTCCAAGCCCCCACAGCAGCCCCTGCGTCAAACAAGTCTTGCCCGCCCCCAAATCCCCCGTCAGCAGATACACGTCCCCTGCCTGCGCCAGCCCGCCCAGCATCCTGCCCAGATCCTGCGTCTGCTCAGGGCTACTCGTCCTAACCGTCAGGCTATTCGTATGTACGCTATCAGCGGTTGCCATCATAATCGTGATACAATCATTCCTAATCAGCCGGCCCACAAAACAGCATATCAGAACACCCCGCCCCTTGTTAAGGAATTAGACACTGCGACATTCCCGCCCCGGCATCCGCTTATCTATACGAGTACACATCTATCCACACCCACCAAAAAGTTTTGCCTACTTTTTCAAAAGTAGCGTAGCCCCACTCTTATCTTAACGAAACTTACCGCCCCCGCCGCGCAATCACACAGGCAACCCCCTACTATGAGAGCCCTAATCCTATCCGACATCCACAGCAACCTAGAGGCGTTCCAAGCCGTAATAACTCACGCCAACGCCCACGGCGGCTTTACCGAAATCTGGTCACTCGGCGACCTAGTCGGCTACGGCCCCGACCCCGAACCCTGCATCGCCCTATTGCGCCAATACCCCCACCAAGCCGTCATAGGCAACCACGACCTCGCCGTCATAGGCAAAATCCCCCTTGACTCATTCAACCCCTACGCCGCCGCCGCCAACCGCTGGAACGCAGCCCAAATCACCCAAGACCACGCCGACTACCTAGCCGAACTCCCCCTAACCCTTGAGCTTGACGAATTCACCCTAGTCCACGGCAGCCCCCGCGATCCCATATGGGAATACGTCGTAACCCCCCAAGCCGCGATCGCCACCTTCACCCACATCGACACCTACTGGTGCGCCCTAGGCCACTCCCATATGCCCTTCATCTGCCGCCCGACCCCCGACGGCGCCGCCGCCTTCTACCAACTCCCCCAAGCCAAACCCCTACTTCTCACATCCGCCCCCCTAATCATCAACCCCGGCTCCGTCGGCCAACCCCGCGACGGCGACCCCAGAGCAAGCTACATCATCTACGACGCCCACGCCGCCACAATAACCCACCACCGCGCCGCCTACGACATAGCCACAACCCAGCGCAAAATGACCCGCCACAACCTCCCCCAATACCTCATAGACAGACTGATCCTAGGCCGCTAGAAGTCCCCCTTGCAAGCGTATGCCTACCTATTAAAAGGCAAGGCTATGGCAAAGCGAAAGCGCACTCCCCTTGTAAGCGAATGCGACGCCGCCCTCACTGAAACTGAGCGCGCCTACTCGTCGGTTGCCCGAATGTCAGGATTGGATAGCCCACCTTGCAAGCGAGTGCGACGTCACTCACGCCGAAACTGAGTGCGCCGTTTCACCCTCGCGCCATTGCAGTCACGTCTACCCGTCGGCTTGCCCGATTATCAGGCTTGGATAGCCCCTTTTTACAGGCGCATACCCACTTATCGCAATCAAGCGGCATCAAACCTGCATAGCGCATGCGCCTTACTGCCCCCACCTACTCATCATCATAATCATCCCCATCATCATCCGCCCCCGCCACCCGCGCAAACCCCGCCGCCGGCGCCCTTGCCGCCGACCCGCCCCCGCTCCCCGGCGCCCGTCGCCGCGGCAGCCCCGCTATCTCATCCCGCATCCGCCGCAGATCATCCCCCCGCGCCAGGCTCGCCACCAGCCCCATCACGCCCGCGTTTCGCAGCGACTCTATCTCAGCAGCCCCAAGCTCCGCCGGCGCCGTCAGCAGCGTCCGCCTGCCCACCGGCGCCCGCGCCGCCTGCACATCCAACAGCCGCTGCACCGTCAGCGGCAGCAGCCCATCCTGCAGCGTCAGCAGCGCCCCGTCTATGTCCAGCGTGCGTATCGCCTTGACAACCTCCTCGTCAAAATCCGGCGCCTGCGGATCATGCGCCAATATCTTGCCAATCTCCCTATCATTCAGAACCGCTGCCTCAGTATCCTCAGCGTCAAACACGATGAAATCGCAGCCCGCCTCGCGCAGCCCCTTTGCGTCCGCCGCGCTCACGCTGCCCACTCTCGCCCCCCACAGCGTCCCATCCAGCGCCGCGCCCACCCGCGCAACCGCCCCTGCATCCGACGCGTCCAGCGCCACCAGCGCCGCGTCCGCCGGATGCTCAGCAAGCCCCGGATCATCCGCCAGCTCACCCGCCGTCGTCCGCCCTATCACCACCACAGACGGCGTCGCCGCCCGCCGCCGCGACGCCCCGAACCCTATCCCCTCCGAAACCGACTGCGTCCTGTCAAGCATCTCTATTAGTTTGCTCATTGCCCCCTCTTATCTGATATTCCCCGTTTGCTTGATTAAAAATCGGATAAACCCGCGCGAACCCTATCTGCCCATACCCAAAAGCTTTTTGGCTACTCTTTTATAAAAAGCAGCATCCCCGTCGCCCCAACGCGATTTATCCGCCGCAACATAGTGTAGATTTACCCCGCCCGCAAGTCAACGCGCTTGCCTTTATCGCCGCGCCGTATTACCCTTTGCGCCAACCGGCGGCCCAACCCCGCGCAACTCGCCGCCGTCCAACCGAATACGATACCCGCAATCTGGAGGCAACCCTTGAAAATCATCCCTGGCGAATTCGACCGCTTCAGCGCCGTTCTAACCGGCGTCGTAGTCCCCCGCCCAATCGCGCTTGTATCCAGCGCATCCCCCAATGGCGTCGTCAACCTAGCCCCCTTTTCATTCTTCAACGCCGTCGCCTACGACCCGCCCACAATCGTGCTGGGCATATCCCGCAGCGCCGGCTGGAAAGACAAAGACACCCTCGCCAACATAGAGGCTACCCGCGAATTCGTAGTCAACGTCGTAGTGAACGACATAGCCCCCGCAATGAACTCCACCGCCGCCGAATACCCCGCCCACGTCGACGAATTCGCCGTCAGCGGCTTAACCCCAACCCCCTCCGACCAAGTCAGCCCGCCCCGCGTAGCCGAATCCCCCGTCAACCTAGAATGCCGCCTCAACCAAGTCATCCAACTTGGCAAAGCGTCCGCCCACGCCCTAGTCATCGGCGAAATAATCCTGCTCCACATCAACGACGACATCATCAACGGCCACCGCATCGACCACCACAAACTAAACCCCGTCGGCCGCCTTGCCGGCAATATGTACTGCCACACCGACAGCGCCTACGAACTAACCCGCCCCTCATACGAACCCGAAAACTAAGCTTTGACGAACCCATACCCGCCCTTCTGCACAAGCAATCCTAACCAGCCATCACACAGGACATAGGACAACCACATTGCAAGCCACCCAACGCCAATCATCCACCCTCCCCTACCTAGCCGTCCATCCAGACGACTACGCCCCCGATCGCCCCTACCCGATGATAATCCTGCTCCACGGCTTTGGCGCGCATATGGGCGACCTCGCCCCCCTTGCCCCCGCCATTGACCCGCGCGGCTACATCTACATCTGCCCCAACGCGCCCATCCCATTCCAAATCGCCCCCGGCGCAACCGGATACGGCTGGACGCCCCCCCGCGATATGCGCGACGTCCGCCAGGGCATCTACCCCAACGAAGACCTTGAACGCGCCGCCCAAGCCCTCGCAACCCTCATAGACGAAGTCACCGCCGAGTACAACACGCCCCCCGGCGACATCATACTAAGCGGCTTCTCGCAAGGCGGCATGATGACCTACCGCTGCGGCTTGCCCGCCCCCAACCAATTCCGCGGCCTAGCCATCCTCAGCGGCACAGCCCCCGACCCCGACCACCTCCGCCCGCTGCTCCCCGACGACCGCTCCCAACCCATATTCGTCGCCCACGGCGACGCCGACGCCGTCCTCCCCGTAACCTCCGCCCACGACGCCCTAACATTCCTGCGCCAAGAGCGCTACGATCCCCTCTACAAAGAATACCCCGATATGGCGCACGAAATCAGCCAAGACACCCTAACCGACCTAGCCGCCTGGATAAAACAAACCCTGCCACCGGCCGCGCCCTAACCCTAACCCACGCCGACAACCCAAACATCAACACGGCCCCAAAAAACTGCGCCAACAAAACTACCCTAATACCCAAAAACTACCCAAACCCCAATACCCAAACAAGGAGCGATACAATGGTCACAATCCGAAAAAACAACATCTTCGAAAAGAACCGCCAAAACGCCAAAGGCTTGGGCCTAAGCCTAGTCTTCCCCAGCGCCGAGGCGATTGAACTCGTCGGAATGCTCGGCGGCTTCGACTTCGTCAACCTCGACGGCGAACACGGCCTCTTCTCCCCCGAATCCATCGACGCTATGGTTCGCGTCGCCGACGGCTACGGCCTCACCACCATCGCCCGCGTCCCCGACAAGTCCCCCACCGTCATCAACCTCTTCCTGGACAGGGGCGTTATGGGCATACTAGGCCCCCACGTCGAAACCGCCGAAGAGGCAAAAGCCCTCGTGGACGCCTGCCGCTTCACCCCCCAAGGCGAGCGCAGCTGGGGCGGCGGCAGAGGCACCTTCTACAACGACAGCGGCCTCATAGACCAGCCCGGCCTTGACCGCAGCGAATTTATGGAACTCACCAACAAAGAAATGCTCGTTATGGCGCAGCTGGAATCCGCCACCGCCTTCCAAAACCTAGACGCCATTCTAGCCGTTGACGGCATTGACGCCTTCGCATGGGGAACCAACGACCTCGCCCAATCTATGGGATACCCCGGCAAGCCCGAACACCCCGTCGTCCAAGACGCCCAAAACGCCATCGGCGAGCGCATACACGCCGCCGGCCGGCATATCTCATCCGACCTCCACACAGCCATCGCCCTAAACGACCTCATCCTAAGCGGATCCCGCGCCTTCCTAGCCGCCAACCAATCCTAACCCCAACCTACCCGCCAACAACCCTACGCCGCCAACCCAAACACCCGCGCCAATCACGCCCTAAACACTTAGTTGGAGGATTGCCATGACCACTATGCAAGCCGCCTTCTTTGACGGCAAAGGCACAATGACCCTATCCGAATACCCTATGCCCTCCGTCGGCTTGGGCGACGCCATCGTCCGCGTCCGCGCCACCGGCATCTGCGGCTCAGACCTCCAAATGAAAGCCGACCAGACCGAAGAAGACGAATCCCCCTCCGGCCACGAAGTCGCCGGCACAATCCACGCCATCGGCGACGACATAGACCCCGCCCTAATCGGCGCGCGCGTCGCCATTGAAACCATAGGTCACGGCCGCGCCTGCCTCAAATGCTGGTACTGCCGTATGGGCCAATACAAGCAATGCCTTGATATGGCATCCCCCGAAGGCGGCGGCTTCGCCCAATTCATCAAGCGCAAAGCCGCCGGCTGCTACCTACTCCCCGACTCCCTCACTTGGGAAGAGGCCGCCCTCGTAGAACCCTTCGCCGTCTCCATACACGGCGTCCGGCGCGGCAGACTGCTCGGCGGCGAAACCGTACTCGTGCTTGGCGCCGGCAACATCGGCCTAACCGCCGTTGCCGCCGCCCGCGCGCTCGGCGCAGGCCACATTTTCGTCACCGCCCGCCACCAACAGCAAGCCCACCTAGCCAAACAACTCGGCGCAAACCACGCCTTCGCCCCCGACGACCCGGCGCTCAAAGACGCCCTAGCCGACGCCACCCAGGGCCTAGGCGCCGACCTAACCATTGAAACCGTCGGCGGCTGGCGGCCCGAACCCATCGAGCAGGCGATAGACCTCACCCGCGAGCAGGGCAGATTCGTTGTCATCGGCGGCTACCGCGCCCCCATCACAACAGACTGGCTGCGCCCCATGCTCAAAGAGCAAACCATCGTATTCTCATCCTGCTACGGCATCATAGACGGCCGCCACGACTACGAAGTCGCCATAGACCTAATGGCATCCCGCAAAACCGACCTCAAACCAATGGTCACCCACATCTACCCCCTACACCAAATCCAACAAGGCTTCGCCACCGCCTACGACAAAACCACCGGCTCCATCAAAGTCCAAATCCACCAGGAGGCGTAACAAGAGCGTAACCCCGTCAAATCCCGCAGCCCCGCGCGACAAGTTTTCCAAAACTTGCAATGAAAAACGCTTGACACAAGCCCCGCAATGCCTTTCGATACATTTAACTAATGTACGAAACAAAGGTTTGTTAGGCAACCTGCTCACAAGCGCTTGCGGGGCTTAGGGATATGACCGGACTTGACCGCCTCATACGCGGCGATACGCTGCGAGAACTGCGAAAGATGGACGACGGCGTTGTGAACGTCGGCGTAACCTCGCCGCCCTACAATAAGCAGGAAAAGCACAAGGGCTGGCTAGTCAAAAACGTCGTCTATGACGCCTACAAAGACGCCCTCCCCGAACCCGAATACCAGCAAAACCAAGTCGACGTCCTAAACGAAATCTACCGCGTTACCGCCCCTGGCGGATCGTTCTTCTACAACCACAAGACCCGCTGGGTTCGCGGCGTGATGCTCCACCCGATGGACTGGCTGCGACAAACCGATTGGACGGTCAAGCAGGAAATCATCTGGGACAGGACAATCGCCGCCAACATCCGCGGCTGGCGCTTTTGGCAAACCGACGAGCGAATCTACTGGCTCTACAAGCCAATCGGATCCCACCTGATTGGCAAAGAGCTCAAGTCTAAGGACGCCAAGCGCGCGTCCATCTGGCGCGGCGTCCCCGCAAGCAAAAACCCCCACCCTGCCCCATTCCCCCTTTGGCTGCCCGCCCGCGTAATCATAGCCACCCTTGACGCCGACTCCCCCGGCGTCGTCCTCGACCCATACATCGGCAGCGGCACGACCGCCGTCGCCGCCAAACTGCTCGGCCACCGCTACATCGGCATCGACCGCAGCGAGCTGTATCTCCAATGGGCGCAAGAACGCCTCGACAACGCCCAATCCGAAATGCCCAAAATCCAAGCCGAACTCGACCAGCGCACAATCAAAACCTCATTCAAAGAGCGCAAATCTAAGGGAATGAACGTCGGCAGACACCGCCGCAAGCCGAACAGCGCCCAGCGCCGCCTATTCCCCGAATCCGAGCCCAATCACAAGCAATAATCCCCCGCCGCAACCAAATCGCGGCGAAAACCGCTTGACAAAGCGCCTTGACATAGATAAAGTGTTCGCAGAAGATACAGGCGCGGCTAATCCCCTGCGTGAAAATATGGATAGCCCGCCCAGCGAAAGGCTCGGCGCATGACTGCCACAACCACGCGCTCCCGCATCATCAACGGCGATGTGCTGCAAGTGATCCGCGCCTTGCCCCCCAACGAAACCTTCGACGTGGCAATCGCCGACCCGCCCTACAACATAGGCAAAAACTTCGGCAACAACCGAGACGCTATGCCCCTAAACGACTACGTCGACTGGACGCGCGAATGGATAGCCGAATGTCTCGACCGACTAAACCCCGGCGGCTTGCTCTACGTCTACGGCTTCCCCGAAATCCTAGCCCGCATCTCAGCCAACTACGACATTGACGGCCAGCGCTGGCTCCAGTGGCACTACACCAACAAGACCGTCCCCTCGTCCAAATTCTGGCAGCGCTCCCACGAATCGATACTCTGCCTATGGCGTCAGGACGAAAAGCGCCCCGCGCTTGAGATCGACCAAATCCGCGAACCCTACCAGCCCGCCTATCTCAAAATCGCGGGCAAGCCCCGCAAAGAAACATTCTGCCGCTACAACGGCAGCGGCAGGAGCACCGTCTATGCCGCCCACAAAGACGGCGCGTTGCCCAGAGACGTCCTCAAAATCCCTGCCCTAGCCGGCGGCGCCGGCCACGTCGAGCGCTGGTTTATCTGCCACGACTGCGGCGGCGACATATTCCCCCCCCAAGAACTGGCGAACCACCGCCAATGCGAAATCTTCAAGCACCCAACCCAAAAGCCCATGGAACTCACCCGCCGCCTAATCCTATCCCGCGTCAACGGCGAGGGCGGCAGCGTCCTTATCCCATTCGCCGGCTCCGGCTCCGAATGCGTCGTAGCCCAAGAACTAGGCTTGGCGTTCACCGGCATCGAGATAAACCCCGACTACGTCCAATTCGCCCGCCAATGGCTTAACTACATTGATGAGAGAGAACCCTAATGTATCGCCTAACCCCCCGCATGCTGCAAGACTTCGAAAGCAGCCTGAGAAAATTCCACGACCTATTCGGCGGCGGCCGCTGCGACGGCTGGCAGCTGGAAGAACTGCTTGTTCGCGCCATCCAATCCGACACCCGCGCACAGCACAACGTATTCTGGCAAGAGGGCGGCCACGACGACAAAGCCGATATGCGCGTCCGAACCAACGGCGATACCCACCCCCTGCAAATCAAGTCCGGCAAAGTATCGGGCAAGCGCGCGCCAAAACTTGTGCTGTCCGGCCACCGCCTAAGCCGTTTCAACGGCGACTTCGACGCCATGACCGCCTACCTCAACGACCGAACCGCCAATATCCTATCTGTCCCCTACCGCCAGATCAACGACGACCGAGGACGCCAACACATCTACACCGTGTCCTACGTTGACGTCGAACTCTTGCAAGGACTGCAACCCGACAAGTGGAACAAGCGCGGCGCATCCTACCACCAAACCAACCCCGCCGGCGTCGCCTTGTCCCTCACCGAAAAGATGAGCTGGCAAGTATGATGGCGCATCCCCGTAGGCTTAATCTACGAAACGCCCCCAATCGTTATTCGCTGACGCCGTGCCTACCCATCTTGCACCCCCTCAGCCCGCAAAAAATCAAAATCGCACCCCTTATCCGCCTGCAAAATATGCCGCGAATACATCCACCCATACCCGCGCCTGAAATGCCCAGCCTCCTCCTTGCGCTCCGACAGCCGCCGCTGAACCTCCCGCGCATCCACCAGCAAATCCAGCCGCCGGTTAGCCACATCCAGCGCTATCTCATCCCCATCCCGCACCGCCGCCAGCGGGCTGCCCTCAGCCGCCGACTCCGGCGTCACATGCACCACCACCGTCCCAAACGCCGTGCCGCTCATCCGCGCGTCGCTCAGCCGCACCATATCCCTAACCCCTTGTCTCAGCAGCTTGCGCGGCAGCGGCAAAAACCCCCACTCAGGCATCCCCGGCCCCCCAATCGGCCCCGCTCGCCGCATCACCAGAACGTCATCCGGCCGCACATCCAGATCCTCCCCGTCAATGCGCCGCTCCATATCATCGTGATCCTCAAACACCCTTGCTCGCCCCCGATGCGTCAGCAGCTCCGCCGACGCCGCAGTGGGCTTGATAACCCCCCCGTCCGGCGCCAGCGATCCCTTCACCACCGCAAGCCCCCCCTCCGCGTTCAGCGGATCATCCAGCCCCCGGATCAGCGCCCGGTTATGGTTCACCGTCCCCGAATTGTTATCCCCCAGCGTCCTGCCCGTAACCGTCGGCGCATCCTTGTGCAGCAGCGGCATCAGCTCATTCAGCAGCGCCGGCAGCCCGCCCGCATAGAAGAAATCCTCCATCAAGAACTCCCCCGACGGCTTCAGATTAAGCAGAAACGGCGTGCTGCGCGAAAGATCGTCAAACAGCGTCAGCGGCAAATCTATCCCCAGACGCCCCGCTATCGCCATCAGATGCACTATCGCATTGGTTGACCCCCCAAGCGCATGCAGCGTCCGGATAGCGTTCTCAAACGCCTCCCCCGTCATCACGACCGACGGCCGCAAATCCGCCTCCGCCAGCCGCAATATCTGTCTGCCCGCCGCCTCCGCCATCTGAACCCGCCGCGAATCCACCGCCGGTATCGCCGCGTTCCCCGGCAGCGCCATCCCCAGCGCCTCCCCCATCGCCGCCATCGTGGACGCCGTCCCCATCACCATGCAATGCCCCGGACTCCGCACAATCGAGTTCTGCAGCTCAGCCCACTGCCCCTCGTCAATCCGACCAGCCCGCAGCTCCGCGTGATACCGCCTGCAATCCGTGCAAGACCCCAACTCTTCCCCGCGCCAATTCCCCTTCAGCTGCGGCCCCCCCGTCACCAGTATCGCCGGAACATCCGCGCTCGCCGCCCCCATCAGCAGCGCCGGCGTCGTCTTGTCGCACCCGCCCAGCAGCACAACCCCGTCCAGCGGATTCGCCCTGATAGACTCCTCCACATCCATGCTCATCAGATTGCGAAACAGCATCGTAGTCGGGCGCATATTATACTCGCCCAGCGACATCACCGGAAACTCCATCGGAAACCCGCCCGCCTGCCACACCCCGCGCTTGACCGCCTCCGCCAACTGCCGCAAATGCGCGTTGCAATGCGTCAACTCGCTCCAAGTGTTGCAAATCCCGATAACCGGCTTATTCTGATACGCCGCCTCCCCGAACCCCTGCGCCTTAAACGCCGCCTGCCGCAGCCACCCATACAACTCCGGCGTATCAAACCACTCCCGACTCCGCAACCCGCCATCCATAGGCATATCAACTCCCCTTCATAGCATCAGCGTACATTCATTCTTTCCCACAACGCCACCGCCCCATCAAGCGGCTGGCCCAAACCATTATCCCCCCCAAGCCCGCCAAACACAAGCGCCCCGCCTTTGACATCCCTGCCCCAATCAACTACATTACCCCGCAATCCAACCACCAATCCAACCCACTGGAGATTTCCCCCAAATGCCACCGCTCTCCGATCTCTACGAAACAGCCGCCTTCACCGCTTTCACCGCGCTAATAGCCTGCGCCGCCATCCTAATCCTGCTATTCACATCGGGCATCATTTGGGCGCCTTTCGCGGGAATGATAAGCGCCCGAATGGCTCGCCGCCTAGACCTGCCCCCAGGCAAATACGCCCGCGCCGCCTGGTCATACTCCGCCCAATTCCTAATCCCATGGACATACCTATCAGCCGTACTGCGCGGCGATCCCACAAACCGCGAAACCTCCCGCGCCGACTACATCCTGATATACACCCTTTGGGCAGTCATCGCGCTCGGAAACCTTGGCGCGTTTGCAGGATCATTCCTTCACCCCGACGGCGACTTCGGCCCCTTCGGCGACTACGCCCAAAGCGGAACGGGCAGCTTGTCAACCCACATCTTCGCCCTCCTCACAGCCTTCGCCCCCATTCCCGCCAACCTATTCCTATTCCAAAAAACCCTCCGCGACCTACGCCGCCAGCGCCGCCAAGACCGCCAAGCCGCCCAAAACAACCCGCCCGACCGCTACGCCCTCCCCCACAAAGCCTACACAAGACCCTTCAGCATGACCCTGCTAGGCTCGCTGCTAATCTGCCTTTCCTGGCTAATAGTCACCATATCCTACTGGGGCTGCGCCTTCGGCGATGGCTGCTAACACTTGCTAATCCCAGGTCAATCCTACCCTTCACATCTACATTACCCTCAACACCCAACCCGTGAGAGATTCCCCCCAAATGCCACCACCCTCCGAACTCTACAGCGCCATCTATAACGCAGCCACATTCGCAGCCTTCATTGCGCTAATAGCCTGCGCCGCCATCCTAATCCTGCTATTCGTCGCGGGCATCATTTGGTCACCTATCGGAGCGCTTATATGCGGCACAATGGCCCGCCGCCGAGGCCTGCCCGCAGGAAGATACGCCCGCGCCGCCTGGTCATACTCCGCCCAATTCCTAATACCATGGACATACCTGATAACCGTGCTGCACGGCAACCCGACAAGCTGGGAATTTTCCCGCCGCGACTACATCCTAATCTACGCGCTTTGGGCGGGCGTTGCGCTTGGAACTTTCGGCGCGCTTGTGGACTTGTCCTCGCGCGCCGACTTCGCCTACTACAATCAGGCCGGACAGGTTAGCTTGGAAATGCGCCTCGCCGCGCTGCTCATAGCGTTTGCCGCGAATGTGTTTCTGTTTCAAAAAACGCTGCGCGATTTGCGGCGCAAGCGGCGCGAAGACCGCCATGCCGCCGAAAAACCCCAAAACCCCCGCGCCCGCTACGCCCCGCCTAGCTACGCCCTACCGCACAAAGCATACACAAGACCCTTCAGCATGGCCCTGCTTGGCTCGTCGCTAATTGCCCTTGCGTGGTTTACGATGTTGACCGTGTTGCTCGATTTGTACATATAGCGCGGCTTCGGCGATTGCCGCCAACTCCCGCAACAGCCACATCAGCCCAACCCGACTTCCAACCAAGCCCCAATCCGCCATCTTACGCTACCCCAAAAAACCCCCCCACATCCACCTCCAACCCCTCCAGCGCCCGCGACGCCAACCTATCCCCAACCCCCAGCAACGCCGTCCGCACCCACGCGCCGCCTATCAGATTCAACACCTCAATCGTCTGCGCCTCCCCCGACGCCATCCAACACTCAGGCACCCCGATGCTGGCGTAATCCCCCAACTTATCTTCCACATTGCGGCGCGGATTGCTCGGCGAAATTATCTCTATCACCAACTCCGGCGTCTCCTCTATCGACGCACTGAGATCCATCCGCGCGAAACTTTCATTGCTCAGCAACAACAAATCCGGCTGCCTAGTCCGCAGCGGCGCGCGCCTTATCACCACATCCAGCGGCGCGAACAGCAACTCCCCCAACCCGCGCTCCTCAATGAACGGGTTCAAAATCCTAAAGAACTGCCTGCTGATTATCTGATGCCCGACCAGAGCGCTTGGCGCGGGTATAATCTGCCCATCCACTATATCGAACCGCCCCTCTATTTCCGGCGTACTCAGATACTCCTCATAAGTAAGCCGCCCCCACGCCGCCGCCGTCTTAGCCGTCGCCACAACTTCCCCCTTTCCTATCACTCCTGCTCCGGCAGAGGCCCCCTAAACGGATTCTCGATCACCCGCCCCATCCTCAGCGTCTCAAGCGCGTCATTCCACGCCCTAGTCGCCCGCCGCCGATCCTCGGGCCAAAACTCCATCGTGATTAGCGCCTGCACCGTCGGACACCGCGCTATGCACATCCGCGAGTGCGCCAGCCGCCCCTCGGTCTCGTCAATGAAATCCCCCTCTGCCCACACCGCCTCCAGCCCCTGCCGCTTGATCTCGGTCACCGGCGTCCGCCCTATCAACCCCCGCTTATCGTCCTTGATGACCACATCCTCCAGCATATCCGCGATACGCAGCCCGCTCCAATCTATCCACGGCGACAAATGTGTAACCGACAGCGCCAGCCGTATGTCGGCGTCGTCCTCATTCTCGTCGTCGTAAAAGCAGATGACGTCGTCATTCGGCTTCATCACCCACTCGCGCGGCACCTCAAACTGCACCGCGCCCCTATCCGCCACGAATATCACATTCCCCGGCTTCGCCTTCCACCTGCTATGCTCCGACAGATTGAACGCCTGCTTTTCCCACCGCCGCCGTTTCTTTGCCATCTTACGCGCCTCCAGTCTGCGCCATATTCGCATCAGCATCAGCATCCGAATCCGCGCCCATGCCCGCATCTGCGCCCGCGAAAAACCGCATCCGCTCGTCCATCCACCGCTTCAGCGCGTCCTGCGCCGGCGGCGCGACAAAAAACACCTGTATATCCCCCGCGAACTGAACCCGATGCCCCTCGCTTATAAACAGCGCCCCAACCTCGCCCTCCCCAAGCCCCTCATCCACCCGCCGCGCGATATGCTCAAACCGCCGTTGCGCCGTTTCCTGAACCCCCGCCATTGCCAACCCCATAACCCGCTCGCTCATCAACCCAATGGACAAGCACCGCTGCCAATCCGAATGTTCCATCACCAGCGCCCTATCCTCGGTAGCATGCAGCCTCGCCCCGCCATGCCGCAGCGCCTGCGCGAATGATCCCCCGTGCGGATTCATCCCCTCCACGATAGCCATTCCCTCATCCCCCTCGGCGAACACCCCCTCATGAAACACATGCGCCACGCCCCCCAGCGACCGCTCCAACCCCTGTATCTGATCCCGAACCTCCGACCAATACCGCGTCAGCAGCCGCGCCGCCTCATCCGGCGCGTCCGCCGGAAACGGGTATATCGGCACCAAAAACAGCTTCCGCCTCGCCGCGTACTGCCCCGCGTCCGGCTTAGCCATCTGCGACAACGGCTGCCCCTGCGCCTGCGCTGCAGACTCCGATTGTGATGAAGATGATCCCTGTGTAGTCATCCGAGCGTATCCCTATTGCTTATCCTGCTTATCCGATATTACCCATCCGCCCGCTCTATCCGCACCGCGCACACCTTGTACTCAGGTATCCGCGACTCCGGATCCAGCGCCGCGTTTGTCAGAAAATTCGCCGCGTGTTCCTGCATCTTCACGAATGGCACGAACACCTCCCCCGCGCGCATCTTTTCGGTATAGACCGCCCTCCCCTCCAGCGTCCCCCGCCGCGACCGCACCCGAACCCAATCGCCGTCCCCTACGCCATGCCGCGCCCCATCCTCCGCGTTTATGCTCACCTCCAGCTCAGGCGACCGCGCCAGCAGATTGTCAGCCCGCCGCGTGATAGTCCCCCCATGCCAATGATAAAGCACCCGCCCCGTGTTCAATATCAGCGGAAAGCGCCGCGTGGGCATCTCTTCGGCTTGCGGCCCCTGCTCAAACGCCACGAACTTAGCCCTGTCCCCGCGCGGAAAATCCCGCTCGTACAGATACCGCGTGCCGGGATGGTCAGCCGTCGGGCAAGGCCACTGAATCCCGCCCTCCCTGTCAAGCCGCTCATACGATATTCCCCCAACCATCGGGATCACCCCCGCCATCTCTTCCCATATCTCGGACGGATGCGTATAAGCGAACTCATCCTCCACGCCCAGCCCCAGCATGCCGCTTATCCGCCACGCCAGGTCGCACACAATCTCCCAGTCCGCGCGGCTGTCCCCCACCGGCTCCACCGCCTTGCGAACCCGCTGCACCCGCCGCTCGCTGTTCGTGAACGTCCCGTCCTTTTCGGCAAACGACGCCGCCGGCAGCACCACATCCGCTATCTGCGCCGTCTCATGCAAGAACAAATCCTGCACCACCAGGAACTCCAGTTTCTTCAATTCCCTCTCAGCCTCATGCAGATCCGGCTCGCTCAGCAGCGGGTTTTCCCCCGTGATGTACATCGCCTTGATCCGCCCCACATTCACCGCAGGCACTATCTCAGTGATAACCATCCCCTCGCGCGGCGGCAGCGGATTGCCCCCCCAAGCCTCGCTGAACTTGGCGATGGTGTCCTCATTGATGGGCTGGTAGCCCGGATATGTATTCGGGATGCAGCCCGCGTCGCCGCAGCCCTGCACATTATTCTGCCCACGCAGCGGCGATATGCCCGAACCCGGCTTGCCCAATTGCCCCGCCGCAAACGACAAGTTCAACAGCCCATGCGCGTTTGCCGTCCCCATCGTGTGCTGCGTTATCCCCATCCCCCATATCAGGCACGACCCGCTGAACGGCGGCTTGGCGTATATCCGCGCCGCCTCAGCGATGTCAGCCGCCGGAACCCCCGTTATCCCCTCGGCGTACTCAAGCGTGTACTTGTCAATCACCCGCCGCCACTCCTCAAACCCCTCAGTGCGCTTGTCTATGAACTCCCAATCCGCCAGATCCTCCTCCAGTATCACCCGCGCCATAGCGTTAAGCAGCGCCACATCTGTCCCCGGACGCGGCCGCAGCCACAGCTCCGCGAAATCGCACATCTCTATGCGGCGCGGATTTATCACTATCAGCTTCGCCCCACGCTCTATCACCGCCCGCCGCATCCGCGACGCCGCTACCGGATGGTTGGCGTTGGCGTCCGACCCGATTATCACCAGACACCCCGCGTCTTCGTAATCCTGATACGAATTGCTCGTAGCCCCGCTGCCCAGCGACGCCAGCATCGCCTCCACCGACGGCGAATGACACAGCCTTGTGCAGTGGTCGATGTGGTTCGTCCACATCACCAGCCGCGCGAACTTCTGCTGAATATACCCGTCCTCATTCGTCGCCTTAGCCGAACACAGCGTAGCGAACTCGCCCCCCCTATACCGCGCCAAGTTCTGCGCCACAACATCCAGCGCCTCATCCCAGCTCGCCTCTGTCAGAACCCCGTCCTTGCGAACCAGCGGCGTCGTCAGCCGATCCTCGTGGTTCACGAATGAATACCCGAACCGCCCCTTCACGCACAGCATCCCCATGCTTGACTGGTTATCCGGATCATCCAGCATCCCGATAAGCCTATCCCGCTCATCCACCTGCGCCTTCACGCCGCAGCCCACGCCGCAATACGGGCAAGTCGTATCAACCGTCTTAGCCACCGCAGGCGCCCCGCTCTTCACCTCAATCGCCCCCGTCGGACACACCGACAAGCACTGCCCGCAAGTAGTGCATACCGACTCCGTCAGCTCCCTATCCCCGAACGTCCCAATCCGCCCCTGCGTCCCCGTCCCCAGCATATCGATCGCCCCGATAAACTGATGCCCGTCCTGACACGCCTGAACGCACCGCTGACAAAGTATGCAACTCTCCATAGCGATGCTAAACACCGGATTGCTCGCATCCGCCGCCTCGCGCTCCCTCCCCGCCCAGCGCCGCGCATCGATCCCATGCCGCTCAGCCGCCAAACTCAGCTCCCGATAACCCTTAGCCCCATTCCCCCCATTCACGCCCTTGCCGTCCTCCGGAAACATCCCCAGCGTAAGCTCCAACACCCCCCGCCGCATCGCCTTCGCCCCATCCGAATCCGTCCACACCCGCATCCCCTCGCTCGCCGGCACGGCGCACGACGCCGGATACCCGCGCATCTCGTCTATCTGCACCAAACAAGTCCGGCAAGCCCCTATCGCCTTCATATCCGGATCCTTGCACAGCTGCGATATGTAAGTCCCCGACTGATTCACAGCGTCAAGAACCGTCGCCCCCTCCGCCACCTCAACCTCCCGCCCATCCACGCTAACGAAAAGTGTCCCGCCCATACTGCAATCGCCCTTTCCCTGATGCCCTTCGGATGCCTAAACCCAAATCCCGCCGACAACGCCCCCGCGCCGCCCGCCCCCCTACCTTACCACAAGGCAATTATATCGCAAAGCGCAAGCCCATTGAACTAGACGCCGCCGCGCTCAGCCCTTCCCAAACGCCCCTGCAAATACCAAAGCGGCGGACGGAAACGCCCCCGCTCGCCGCCTTCGCGCAACCCCGCAACCTACCCGCCAAGCCTAAGCGCCAACCCAAGCGCAGACCCGACAATCGCAATGATAATCCCCACGCAAAGCCCCAGTATCCAGTAGAAAAGCCTGTCTATCCTGGCGTTCACGCCGTCTATCCGCGCGTTCATGCTGTCTATCTTCGTGTTCGCGCTGTCTATCTTCGCGTCAAGCGCGCGATAATCTTCCCGCGCCTGCCGCCAGTCCTCCCGCGCCTGCCGCGAGTCTTCCCGCATCTGCCGCGAGTTTTCCCGCAACTGCCGCTCCATACCCTCAACGTTGCGGAGCAAAATGCTCATCTGCCCCTCAAGCCGTCCCAAAGTCCTCTCATCGCTCGCCCCATCGTCAAACCCGGCCTGCGCCTCTTCCCGCTCGCTGTCCGTTCTTGTTTCAGTAGCCATGCCAAAAACTCCTTATTCCTAAGGCGGTTCCTAAGGCGGCGGCGCAAACCCGCCGCCCGCCCCCTTCCCCTTACCTTACCACAAGGCAATTATATCGCAAAATACGCAACCGCCTTGAACTAGGCATAGCCGCACTTTGTCTTGTACTCCCGCTTATGCGCTCCCGTCCTTCGTCGGCGGCTTGAGTATGGGATTAACCGCAATTTAATATGTTACCGGCTATAACAGTAAGAATAACTGTCAAGATAACTCCAGCTGTCCGCCTCACAAGCCGATTGTCTTGAACACGCTTTTGTTGTGTAAGCCAATGCCACAGATAGCGAACCTGGTGGATGCCAAACAAGTAGTTGCGTAGGGCCCACCGCATTGCTTTTCTAGGCTCCGTAGCGTAGTGCATGGGGCTTTTAGAGCCAATGCGGGGAATGCTCTGGACTTTCACCTGCTCTTGCTGACGACATGGACACGGCTTTTTAGGATCCGTGTCAATTTCGGACTCTTCCCACAAGCTGAACTCTGACACAACGCCATTATTGGGAATAGTTCCATATCTGCCCGTGAGTTCCTTGGGACGACTCCTTTGAATGGGCACATGTTGCTTGCCGTCCCACCTTGTATCCATTACAGGACGACTACTATAATCACTGCTGTAAAGGCAGGGATTTTTGCAATACTCGTCGCAACGGTGGTAACCAATGTATTTGGTAACGCGCAGGACTAATTTTCGGTTAAACCGCCAATGGTATATTTGGGGGACATACCAACCATATGCAACATTATAGTACACCTCCTGGCCTGTATATCTATCACGGTAGGCAAAGACGTCGTTATGGCAACATACCCGTATGCGCTTCCACACAATAGGGAAGAACCGAAAATGAACACGCACTCGGCACTTACATCCCAAATTACCGTGCGTTTTCTTAGTCCAGTTGAGTGGAACTGTTTCTCTGTTGCACTGGCACTTTTGATTAGTGAAGAACGGCCCAGGCCGCTCATAGATAGGCAGTATGTCTTCGAACATATTGCGCCTCCGGGCAGCCGTTCAAATAGAGCGACTGCGCGACAGTTCACCCCTGGTTTTTAATCATATCCGCCTTCAACCGCGCCAAATCAACCGCCCGCCTTGCCTTCCCCGCATCCTTAGTCCACCCGTCTTTCCTGTTCTGATCCACCAGCCCCGACAGCGTCAACCTATGCGACTTCTTTCGGTTGCACGGCGAGCAGAGCATAATCCGATTGGTTATGTCATTAGCCCCCCCATCCGCGCGAGGCATGATATGGTCTAGCTCCATAAACTCTTTCTCCAGCTCGCGCCCGCACCCGCCGCAAACGCCCTGCTGCGCGTCATACAGAATATCCCGCATCTCGGCATGCGATAGGCGTTGCCACGCCTCCGCCACGCGCCGCTTTCGCAACGGCAGATCAAACGCCGGCGCATCCTCGCCGCCATCATCCCGCTCCGGCGCATCCTCAGTATAGATTATCGGCGCGTTTGGATTGGCGAGCAGCTGCCTATTATCCTCCATTCGCCGCCTGACTATCTCATACGCGCCGTCCCACAAGTCCATCCCAACCCACTGCCGCCCCAGCCGCTCAGCCGCGATAGGCGTCGTGGCGCAACCGCAGAACGGGTCAAGAACCATATCGCCCTCATTGGACGACGCCTTGATGATGCGCTCATACAGAGCAAGCGGCTTTTGGGTTGGGTAGCCTATCCTTTCTTTCGCTTTAGCGGTAAGCATAGGTATATCTGTCCACACATTGTTCATCTTGACGCCCGCATACGCCTCCGCCGGGCGGATTAGCCTAGGTATCCCATTGCGGGTCCAGTAAACCAAATCCGCCTTTGCTAGCGCGTCTAGCCGCGCATGAACGCCTTTGATTGAGCGATAACCAGGAATCCGATTTTTCTCAATCCACTCGGCGAACTTACCTGTTAGCGGAACAGCCCAATGCCGCCCAATGTCAGTAGGATCATATCCGCGCCAGGGCTTGCCACTTTCACCACTTGACACAGCCGCGCCCGTTAGATTTACCGTGCTTGCCTCTACATATTCTTTTGCCACAAGCGTATCGCGCCAAACACGCTTATCCGACTTGGTGTAATACAACACAAAATCGCTTGTGTTGCCCCAATGCTTGCCGTCAGACCTGCCCGTCGCCCTCTTCCACACAATCTCGTTGCGAAAATTCTTGCGCCCGAATATCGTGTCCAGCAACACTTTGGTATAAGCCTGAGCTGTTTGGTCAATGTGAATTGTATAGACTGCCCGTCGGTCGAAGTATCCGATGGCATTCCATAAGCCGGACGCCAAGCCAGCATAGGAAAGCCGCCATATCATCGTGTCCCGCCCCCCTCACGCCGTTGATGAAATGCCACGTCTCGGGCTTGTCGTCTTTCAGCGAGTCCTGCCACTGGGGGAGGACGTCGTCATCCCAATGCCAGCGGTCGGTGAAACTCGCGCCCGCCGCCTTAGTGTTGGATGCGGCGTGAAAGTCCTTATTCTTGTTGAACGGCGGGTCGGTGGCGATTAGGTCAACGCTCTCGCTGTTGATATTTCGCAGGAAGTCCAGATTATCGCCGTGAAAGATTGTGCGGTTGCTGAAGTTCTGCTCTACCATTGGGCCGCCATCCTTTGGGCTAAATCATCCGAGGCCGGGCTACCGCGCCGATGAGATTATCATAGCACAAAACAACGAGAATAACACAACCCATCGCGTATTATTTCACCCAAATCCGCCTTTCCCCGCCCACCAGCTGGCCATCGCGCCCGCCCTATCCCGCCGCGCCTTGCCACGCCACGCCTACCCCTCATTCATCACCCCCAACTCATCCCCCCAAAACCGCAGCGCGCTCAGCGCCGGATTCCCCGCCGCCTGCCCCAGCCCGCACAGCGACGCCGCGTTCACCAACTCCGCCAACTCCCGCAAATCCCCCATATCCCGCGCCGATCCCTTGCCCGCCGTCAGCCGATCCATCATCTCAACCATCCGCGGCGTCCCCTCGCGGCAAGGCGTGCATTTCCCGCACGACTCCCGCGCGTTATACGCCGCCAGCGCCCGCGCCGCCCCAAGCGCCCCAAGCCCGTCATCCAGCGCGATTACCCCGCCCGCCCCAAGCATCACCCCCGCCTCGTGAATAAACCCCGGCTTTATCGCCGTATCCACCAAAGACGCCGGCAATATCCCGCTAGAAGGCCCCCCCACCGCTATCGCCGCCAGCGCCCTGCCCTCAGGCGCTCCCCCGCCAACCTCCTCTATGATAAACCGCAGCGTCGCCCCCATTGCCACCTCAGCCACGCCCGCCCGCCGCACGGCGCCGCTCAGGCTAACTATCTTAGTCCCCTTGTCATCATCGGTCCCGATAGCCGCAAACGCCTCCGCGCCGTTGGCGAGAATATACGGAACGCTGCACAACGTCTCAGCATTGTTGATAACCGTCGGCTGCCCCCACAATCCCGCCTCAGTCGGAAACGGCGGCCGTTGCCGCGGCTCCCGCCGGTACCCCTCCATCGTGTTCAGCAGCGTAGTCTCATCCCCGCACACATACCCGCCCGCCCCGCGCATTATCCGCATCTCAACCGAAAACCCCGACCCCAAGACATCATCCCCCACAAGCCCGTTAGCCCGCGCCTGCTCCAGCGCCCCCCGAACCCGCTCCGCCGACAAATTCGCCTCCGCGTTGATGTAAATATAGACGTCGTTCACCCCCGCCGCGTAAGCCGCGATAAGCGCCCCCTCCAGCAACCGATGCGGCGCGCCCTCCATCAGATGCCTATCTTTGAATATCCCCGGCTCCCCCTCCTCGCAGTTCGCCACCAGATAGCGCGGCTCATTCGCAACCGCCCTTGCCCCCTGCCACTTCAGCGCCGCCGGAAAATACGCGCCCCCCCTGCCGCGCAGCCCCGACGCCTTCACCTCCTCAATCACATCCTGCGGCGACCCAGCCAGCGCCAGCGCCAACCCCGCGTATCCCCCGCCCACGATGTATTCGTCAATATCAAGCGCATCCAATTCCCCACACCCCGCCAGCGTAACCCGCCGCTGACTAGCAAAAAACCCATCCCCCCCAGCGTCATACGCCTCGCCCGCATCCAAATCCCCCCCCACAATCCGCCGCGCGACATCCACCGACACATTCCTATACGCCCTCACTTCCCCACCGGGCGCCACAACGCTAACCCGCGGCGCCGCGAAACACGCCCCGTCGCACCCCGCGATCGCCACATACGCGCCATCCGGCAGCGCATCCGCAATCGCATCAGCCACCTCCCCCGCCCCAACCGCCCGCGAGCAATGCCCCACCTGCACGACAAACCGCGTCTTCCCCCCCCTCGCCTCCGCATGCCGCTCCCGCGCAACATCAACCAGCGCCTCATACGCCCCCATCGCCGCGCTCACTGCAAATCCCCCTGCGATGCTTGCGCCCCTTGCGCCGCTACAAGCCCCAACGCCGACTCCGCCGACACCCGCCCATGCCACGCGCCATTCACCTCCACCGCAGGCCCAACCGCGCACAAAAACCCGCACGCCGTCTCCTCCAACGTCGCGCTCCCATCCGCCGCCGTCTCCCCTCGCCTTACCCCCAGCGCAGTCTCCATAGCGTCCATAACCTTATCCCCCCCGTTCAAACGACAACTCAGCCCCAAACACACCCGCGCCGCCAACGCCCCCGGCGGCGCCAGCCTAAGCTCGGTATAACTCGTCGCCGCCCCGTACACCTCGCTCGCCGGTATCCCCAGATGCCAACTCACCACCTCCATAGCCCACTCCGGCAGATACCCGTACTCGTGCTGAAGATAATGCAGCGCCGGCAGCAGTTCCCCGTGATTGCGCGGAAACATCCGCCGCAGCCGCGCCCGCAATTCGTTCCTGCTTTCCCTGCTATCCCGATTGACCATTCCCTATAACGCCCCTAACAAGCCTAAATAAGCCTAGCCCGCAACGCCGCCTAATCGCCAAACCAAAGCCTAGCCAAAATCACGCGCCCGCAACCATACCCTCCAGCCCCAATTCACGCAACTTCGCCCCCGGTATAGTCCCGTCAGCCCGCCAACCCCGCGCGCGATAATACCCCCGCACCATCATATCAAGATCCTCTTCCCGCAGCCCAACCCCCGCCGCTACCCCCGACGGCAGCGCCTCCTCAAATACCCGGCGCGGCAGCGTATCGTCTTCCCGCCGCCAGCCCTCGCGGATATTGAACATCTTCTTCAGATTATTGATGCGCTCCCCCGCCAGCCGCAATTCCCCCGCGCTAATCCCTTGCCCCGTGATGCGCCGGTATATCTCAGCCGACTCCTCATACATATCCCCAAACGCCTTACGCAAAAACTTGCACCATATCAGCGAATCCAAAACCGCCGAGTAATCTTCCCCATCCGCCGTAATGCGCCCCATCCGCTCATCAGCGCTCAGCCGATCCACCCGCGCCGAAAAGTCCGCCTCATACGCCGACGACCTGTTATGACACGCCCCCCGCGTACTCACCGCCAGCCCCAGCGCCATCGTCTTCATGCTGCGCGGCTCATACCCCGGCATCTCAAGCCCCTTCACCTGCATCGCCCACGCCTCCGACCCTTGCCCCACCGCTTGCGCCGCCCGCAAACTCCCCTCAGCCAGCAGATCCCCGATCCCGCGCCGCTCCCCGATAAGCCGCGCGCACTCCACCAGCGCATCCCCAGCGCCAAACCGCAGCGCAACGCCGCCCGTATCAGCCGCCGTCAGCGCCCCCCGCTCATAGCACTCCATAGCCCAAGCGATAGTCCCCCCCGCGCTTATCGTATCCATCCCCAACTCATCGCACAGCGCCGACGCCCGTATCACCGCGTTGGCGTCCGAAACCCCCACCAGCGGCCCCAGCGCGAATGCGCTCTCATACTCCATCCGCCCCTTAGCCGACTTGCCCTTGTCCCCCCCGTCGTCATTCGTAACCATCACCTTTTCGCACCCGATTGTGCAGTTCGCGCAATGCGCGTTCTTGACGAAATGCGTCTGATGAAACCGCTCCCCGCTCACATCATCCGCCCCCTCAAACGTCGACTCCCGGAAATTGCGCGTCGGCAGCGTCCCCAGCCGGTTGAACACCGACACATTCGCCATAGTCCCCAGCGTCCGATACTTCTCAGTCGCCGGCCCCAAACTCCGCCTCGCCAAATCCCGCGCTATCTCATTCAACGCCTCCCCATCAGCCACCGCGACCGCCTTAGTCCCCCTAACCGCGATAGCCTTCAAATTCTTAGACCCCATCACTGCCCCCGGCCCCGTCCGCGCCGCCTGCCTTCCCCCGTCGTTGGTGATGCTCGCAAACCGCGCCAGCCGCTCCCCCGCCGGCCCAATGCAAGCCACCCTCGCCCTATGCCCCAAACGCGCCTTCACCGCCCGCTCAGTCTCCCCCGTCCCCATCCCCATCAAGCCGGTTGCGTCCAAAAACTCCACCTTCCCATCGTCAACCCAAAGCAAACAAGGCGTCGCGCTCTTGCCCTTTACGATTAACGCATCCGCCCCCGTCTTCTTCAGCTCCGTAGCCATAAAGCTTGACGACAGCGAATCCCCGATAAACCCCGTCAGCGGCGACTTAGTAACCACCCCGAACTTGCTAGACGTCGTCAGCCGGCTCCCCACCAGCGGGCTGCACACGAATATCAGCGGATTCCCCTCATCCAGCGCATCCACCCCCGCCGGGCAATGCTCATGCAGCAAATACGCCCCCAGCCCTGTCCCGCCGACAAAGCGGCGCAAAACATCATCCCCCAGCGCAACCCACTCGCTCCTGCGCGAGCCCAAATCCACCACCAGCGCCCTGCCATTATACCCGTAAGCCATCCCGCTGCTCCCATTCACCGCAACCATCCCTAACCAACTTCCGGCATTATACCACAACCCGCGCGAATTCCCCCGCTGCCTGCCCCATCCCGCTAGCAGAACATCCCTTTGAATGATATAATTGCCACACAAAGACACCCACCCCGCTAGAACTATCCCAAACGCCCCCGTATGATAATCCTATTGCCATAGCCTTTATGCCCCGCGCGAAAGATGCACCTGAATATGCCCAACACCGACTCCCTAAACCGCACCGTCTTCATCAGCGACAACCTCCCCTTCCTCCAAGCCCTCGACACCGAGAGCGTAGATCTCATCGTCATAGACCCGCCCTTCGGCAAAAATCAAACCTTCACAGGCAGGCTCCGACCGCCCCTATCCAAGCAAGAGCGCGAGCAAGAGCAAGACCTGATGGTCAACTGGGGCGTGTACGACGTCGCCAGCGCATACGAACTCGGCGTAGAATACCCTGACCAGACCGGCGAAACCGCCCTATTCCGCGAAATGTGGCGCTTTGAGCGCGTGCTCCAACAAGATTGGTGGGACGCCGTCCGCGAAACGCCAATCTGGTGGCTCATAGAATCCACCCGCCGCACCCACGACGAAGACACCGCGGCGTACATAGCCTTTATGGCGCAAAGAATGGTAGAAATACGACGCGTCCTAAAGCCCACCGGCAACGTCTATCTGCACTGCGACCACGAGGCAAACGCATACCTGCGCCAAATGATGGACGCCGTGTTCGGCGCAAACAACTTCCTGAACGAGATAACCTGGCTGCGAACCGCTACCAGAAAGGGCAACGTATCCCGCCGCCTTGCCAACGACACCGATACAATTCTCAGATACGGCAGAGACGCCGCCCAAGCCGTTTGGAACACCGACGCCATCGTCATTCCCTACGACTTGGATAACCTACCTGAGAAAACCGCGATTAAATACAGACACAGCGATCCCGACGGGCGGCTATGGCAACTGACATCCATAACCTCGCCTTCCCAAACCGGAGACCCCGAAAGAACCTTTGAAGTTATGGGAGTAACCAGAACATGGCGCTGGTCGCGTGAACGTATCCGGCAAGAAATGGACGATGGCAGAATTATCCAATCCAAGCCCGGCGCAGTGCCGCGCTACAAACGCTACTTGGACGAACAGCCAGGTTTGCCCCTAAACAACCTATGGACGGACATACCCAACCTCAACTCTATGGCAACTGAGCGCGCCGGCTACCCCACCCAAAAACCCCAAGCGCTCGCCGCCCGCATCATCCAAGCCTCCAGTAACCCCGGCGACCTCGTCCTGGACTGCTTCGCCGGCTGCGCCTACGTCCCCGTCGCCGCCGAAATGCTAGACCGCCGCTGGCTTGCCTGCGACATGTCCCCCCGCGCCTGGACCGTCGTCCGCCGCCAATTCGCCAAAAAGCCCGAACTAGGCATGACCGTCGCAAGCGAAGACGCCGACTACGAAGACGCAACTCCAAGATTCGAGGGCAAAGGCGTCATCAAAGTGCGCGGCCCCAACCAGTTGCCCACGCGATCCGACCCCGAAATGCGCCTTGACTATCTACCCACCCGCGCCCATCTACCCCAGATCCGATTCCGCCAAACCCCCCTGGAATCCAGCGCCCAAATCTGGCAAGCTTTCGTGGACGAATGGGGCGCCGAGTGCTGGTATTGCGGCGCAAGAGAGCAGCGCGGCAGACTCTACCTCCAGCTAGACCACATAACCCCCAACAGAGGCGACGGCAGCAACGACGACTGCTGGAACCGCGCCCTAGCCTGCATAGCCTGCAACAGCGACAAAAGCAACCGTCTAACCCCCGCCCAAACCATCAAGCAAGCCCTACAAAGCGGCCGCATAGAAACCGAGCGCCAGCGCGCCGACATTCAACGCCGCTTCAACGACCGCCACCAATGGGCAATCGCCCGCTGGAAATCCCTCCCCAAGCCCAAGCGCTTCTCAGCCCTTGAAAACCCCGACATTGACGCAGAATAGGCTACACCCTGTCAGAGTTCCCGCGTTGCCCCAGCCTTTACCCAAACCCGCGCTCAGCCGCGAAAGAACCCCCGAATATGCCCAACACCGACGCCCTAAACCGAACCGTCTTCATCACCGACAACCTCCCATTCCTACAAGCCCTCGACTCCGAAAGCATAGACCTAGTCATAACAGACCCGCCCTTCGGCAAAAAGCGAACCTTCACCGGCAGACTCCGCCCGCCCCTATCCCGGCAAGAGCGCCAACAAGAACAAGCCCTGATGGACAACTGGGACGTCTACGACATCGCCACCGCCCACGAACTCGGCATTGAATACCCCGACCAAACCGGCGAAACCGCCCTATTCCGCGAAATGTGGCGCTTTGAGCGCGTACTCCAACAAGACTGGTGGGACGCCATCCGCGAAACCCCAATCCGGTGGCTCATAGAATCCACCCGCCGAACCCACGCCGAAGACGCCGCCGCCTACATAGCCTTTATGTCCCAGCGCATGCTTGAAATCCGCCGCGTCCTAAAGCCCACCGGCAGCGTCTATCTCCACTGCGACCACGACGCCAACGCCTACCTCCGCCAAATGATGGACGCCATTTTCGGCGCAAACAACTTTCGCAACGAAATCATCTGGGCATACACCGGCCCCAGCAACACAAAACGCTGGTTCCCCCGCAAGCACGACACAATCCTGTTCTACGCCAAATCAAACAACGCCGTGTTCAACAGAGACGCGGTTCGCATCCCATACGACCAGGAAACCATCGCAAGACGCGGCCGCGTAGAGGGCGCTCGCAGCATCATATCCCCCTCCGCCGAAACCGCCGGCCGCCGCAGCGACCAGCAAGTCCAATCCATATTCGGACAAGGCAAAGTCCCCGAATCCTGGTGGAGCGACATCCCCGCGCTCACCAACCAGCGCGAAACCACCGGCTACCCAACCCAAAAGCCCCAAGCGCTCGCCCAACGCATCATCCAAGCCTCCAGCAACCCCGGCGACCTCGTCCTTGACTGCTTCGCCGGCTGCGCCTACGTCCCCGTCGCCGCCGAAATGCTAGGCCGCCGCTGGCTCGCCTGCGACATGTCCCCCCGCGCCTGGACAATCGTCCGCCGCCAATTCGCCAAGCGCCCCGAACTAGGCATGACCGCCCACAGCGAAGACGCCGACTACGAACAGGCTTCGCCAAACTTCGAGGGCAAAGGCGTCCTAAAAATCCGCGGCCCCCATCAATTGCCCACGCGCTCCGACCCCGAAACGCGCCTTGAATATCTCCCCATGCGCTCCCACCTCCCCGAAATCCGATTCCGCCAAACCCCCCTTGAAACAAGCGCCCAAATCTGGCAAGCCTTCGTTAACGAATGGGGAACCGAGTGCTGGTACTGCGGCCGCCGCCAAGACCCCGACCGCCGCTCCCTCCACCTAGACCACGTAGAACCCAACAAAGGCGACGGCAGCAACGACGACTGCTGGAACCGCGCCCTAGCCTGCCCCCCTTGCAACAGCGACAAATCCGACCGCCTAACCCCCACCCAAGCCATAGACCAAGCCCTAGCCGCCGGCCGCATCCAAACCCCCGCCCGGCGCGACAAAATCCGCGCCCGCTTCAGCGCCCGCCGCGCCTGGGCCCGCCGCCGCTGGGAAAACCTCCCCAAAAACCCGCCCATTGCCCAATCATCCGGCACCACCGAACAAGCCGCCGCCCTCAAACCCGCGCATTAACCGCCCTTCACGCTTGCCACCACCGCTTGCCCTTACCCCCCCGCCTGGCTAGAAAACAACAACACCCTATCCCCCTCCCGCAGCTCCAGCTCGCCATCATCCCCCACAAACGCAACCCCGTTCACATTCAACGCATAACTCGCCAACAACCCCCCCAGATCCTCCCTTATCGCCACACCCACCAGCTCCGGACACGCCCTAGCCGCCGCCCTAGCCACATCCGCCGCCGTAGCATCCGCCCGCAACCGCGCATCCAGCCGCCGCCGCCCGCACGCCAACCGCGCCATCCCAAACAACTCTATCGTAACCCCAACCAATTCCCCCGTTGTCCGACCCGCCGACATCACCCTTCCAACTCCGCCGCAATCGCCACCGCCCTGCCAATATCCGCCGCCGTATTGATATTAAAAAAACTCAGCCGCTCCGGATCAAACCCATCCACCTCATCTTCCCCCACATACCGCACCCTTACATCATCAAAAAACCCCGTAATCTTCAAATCCCCCGCCTCCAGCCGCCGCTCCATATGCGGCAAGCACGCCTTGGAATACAACGCATGCGTCGGCTCAGCCCGCCCCTCCAGCACTGGCGCAACCACATCCTGACCTTCCCGCAACCCAACCATATGCCCCACCAAATCCGCGTTCACAAATGGCATATCGCACGCCACCACAACCCCCCATTCGCGCCCAATCGCGCTTACCCCCGTAAAAATCCCCCCCAGCGATCCGCCGTCCGGATACATATCAACCGCAACCTTCACCCCCTCCGGCAGCGGCAACCGATCCCCGCGCTCAGCCGTATTCACCACCACCACCACCTCATCCACCACCCGCGCAAGCCGCCTTATGCACCGCGCAATCAGCGGCTCCCCGCCAATCCGCTCCACCGCCTTATCCCGCCCAAGCCTTCTACTCAGCCCCCCCGCCAACACCACCCCTGCCACGCCATCACCCATAACATACCCCCTACACTTCCCTCTGAAATACCTTGCTTAATCACCCACACCCTACCACACCCTACCCCTGATTTCTAACCCGTAAAACCGATAGGCAGACCGTCTAATCTGCCACCCACTCAAAAGTTTTTTGCTACTTTTTTCCAAAAAAGTAGAGCCCCCGCGCCTACCCACAATCGCTATCCCTCCACCATCGCCACCTCCCCCATATCCGAAACATCATACCCCCCCAAAGCATCAACCGCCTCCCGAAACTCCCCCCCGCGAATTATCCCCAAAACCGCCTGTGCGCCCTCGCTTTCGTAATGCTCCCACGGCACCACCAAATCATACTGCTCCGACAGCAGCGCCACGAAATCCAACCCCATCGCATTCGCCGCCGACAAAATCCCTAGTCCCACATCCGCGCCCCCGCCCGCAACCGCCGCCGCAACCCCCAAATGCGTGTACTCCTCCCGCTCATACCCCCTAACCCGCTCCACGTCAATGCCCAACTCCCGCAGCCTATAATCCAACAAAACCCTAGTCCCCGACCCGCGCTGCCTATTGATGAACGCAACATCACCCCGCGCCAGATCCTCCAGCGCCCATACCCCGCGCGGATTGCCCTTCGGCACAATCAACCCCTGTATCCGCCGAACCAGATGCACCAGCGCGACCCTGCGCCCCTTCAAGTATCGCCGAATATACGCGATGTTATACTCCCCGCTGCTTTCGTCCAGCAAATGGCAGCCCGCCATATGCGCCTCCCCCCTTGCCAGCGCCAGCAGCCCGCCCAAGCTGCCCACATTGGACGACGCCAGCGACAAGCGCGGATGCCGCCTATGCAGATGGCTCGCCAGCAAATCAAGCGTCAAATCGTGGCTGCCTGTAGCCACCACCGCCCCCTCTATCGCCTCCACCGGCCGCAGCAATTCCACCCGCGCACTATCCCCCGCGTCCATTCCCTCCGAAAAGCGCGGTATCTTCACGATGCCGTCCGCCCGCGCCAGCGACATTATCACGCCCGCCCCGCGCTGTATCGGCGTCGCCACCATCCGGTCCCCCACGCGCCCCAGCCTTACCCGCACAAACTCGTCCTCCCCCAAAGGCGACAGCGTCTTGCGCGTCATAGCCGCCTCCACCACAACGCGCCCCGCCGTCAGCGCCCCCAACTTGCGCTCTATCACCGGCTTAACAAACAGCTCGCATGTCAACGCCGCCGACACCGCATACCCCGGTATCCCCAGCAAAGGCGTCTTGCCATCCCTTGCCACGCCCAACACAACCGGATGCCCCGGCCGAACCGCTACCCCATGAACCAGCAGTTCCCCCAACTCCTCCACCAAACGCGCCGTATAATCCTCCCGCCCCGCCGACGACCCTGCGTTGACCACCACCACATCATACTCAGCCACCGCTTGCTCAACCGCCGCCCGCAACCTATCGTAATCATCCGGAACCGACTCCCACCGCACGGCCTCGCCGCCCCACTCCTCCACCATCCCCGCCAGCACCAGCGAGTTAAACTCCACAATATCGCCCGGCTCCAGCGCGCTCCCCGCCGGCACAAGCTCGCTCCCCGTAGGTATCACCGCCACGCGCGGCCGCCGCCTTACCTCAACCGAATCCAATCCCGCCGCCGCGCAAGCCCCCAAATCCACCGGCCGCAGCAAATGATTCTCCGGCAGCACCAACTCAGTCGCTACAATATCCTCCCCCAGAGGCCTAACATGCTGATACGGCGCTACCGGCGCGCGGATCTCCAACCCGCCGTCCGCCAATTCTTCCACCACCTCCACCATAATCACCGCATCGAACTCCGGCGGCATAGCCTCTCCCGTATCCACCCAAACCGCCTGCTCCCCCGGCGTCAACCGCAGCGGCGCGGATTCCGACGCCCCCACCGTCGCCGCCGCCCGCACCGCTATCCCGTCCATAGCCGCCGAATCGTAATGCGGCGAAGACACCCGCGCCCACACCGGCGCCCCCGTAACCCGCCCCCGCGCCTCCGCCAGCCCCACCATCTCGCCATCCATCAGATCCAGCGCCCCTGCCACATCCAACGCCCCCATAAACCGCTCCAGCGCCTCCGCCAACGGAATATCGCTAAGATAATACCGCCTGCCAACCCTATGCGCCCCCGTCATCTAATCGCCCGCTTGATTATTTTATTCATCAGCGCCCCTGCCCTTGCAATGTCCCCAATCCTAAAAACCCTCTTTGCTACCACCCACCCAAAAAGTTTTGCCTACTTTTTCAAAAGTAGCGTCCCCCCGTCGGCCCACTACACACCGACTCACCCCCAATACAACCGCACCCCCACACTCTCCCCCGCATACAACCCGCCCTTATCCAACCCCACCTTCACCAACCCATCCGACCGCGCCAAAGTATAAATCAACCCCGACTTCCCAAACACCGGCTCCGCCATCAACCCCCCATCTGCCGCCGCCGTCAACCTAACCGGCACATAATCCTCCCTCCCCGCCGCCGACGGAACATCCCGCGCCAGCCTTGCTTGCGCCACCCCCCGCATCGGCGCGCGCTCGCACCCGCTCAGATGATATATCGCCGGCCGCCCTATCAAATCAAACACCACCATAGCCGAAACCGGATTGCCCGGCAGCCCGATAATCGGCTTGCCCTTCGCAGCCCCGATAATCGTAGGCTTGCCCGGCTTGATAGATATGCCATGCGCCACAACCCCCGGCTCGCCAAGCCCCGCGATAACCTCCGCCGTCATATCGCGGCTGCTAACCGAACTCCCCGCCGAAAACACCAACATATCGCACTCCGCCAGCCCCCGCATCGCCGCCGCCCGCTGCGACTCATAATCATCCCTCGCTAGCGCGACTGCCACTGCATCGCCCCCCGCTTGCCTTACCAACGCCGCTATCGTATAAGTGTTAATATCCCGTATCTGCCCCGGCCCCGGCTTGCTATCCGGCGGCACAAGCTCATCCCCGCTTGACACAATCCCCACGCGCGGCATCCTGCTAACCCTAACTTCAGTGATCCCCAGCGCCAAAAGCCCCCCAACATCCTGCGCCCTAATCACACTCCCCTTTGCCAAAACCGCATCCCCCCCGCGAACATCCTCCCCCACCTGCGCCACATTCTCCCCCGGCGCCACCGCCCGCAAAACCTCTATCGTAGCATCATCCAACCGCTGCGTCCGCTCCACCTGCACCACCGCGTCAGCCCCCTGCGCCAGCATCCCCCCCGTATGCGCCACCGCCGCCTCGCCCACGCCCAACCCAACATCCGCCGCCCGCCCCATCCTGACCTCCCCCACCACCTCCAGATACGCCGGCAACCCTTCGCTCGCCCCAAACGTATCCCTTGCCCTCACCGAATACCCATCCATAGTAGCCCTTGCAAACGACGGCAACTCCTCAGCCGCCCCCACATCCCCCGCCGCCACCCTTCCCAGCGCCCCCACCGTCGCCACAACCTCGCACCCGCCCTCTTGCGCCGCAATAGGCGCAACCATCCCCTTCAGCGCCTCCAGCGCATCCCCCGGCGCCAGCACATTAAAAAACTCAGCCATCCTATTGCACCCGCCCCCTAATCATTCCCAAACCACAGATTAGTCCTATCCACCTCCACATACTCCGCCAGCCGAACCCCCTCCCTAACCTCCACGCTAAACCTAACAGGCACATCCGCCATCTCCACCATCTCCCCAATCTCCCTGCTAGTCATCCGCCCCAGATCCTCCGCGTACCTAATCCCAAACAAATAGCACGCCAACTTCCGCCGCCGCCTAGGCGTCTCATAAAACGCCAGCCGCAAAATCTCCGCCGCCTCGTTAATATCCATAACGCCTTCCCCTTTCTTGCAACCCCAATCCTGAAAATCCCCCACTAACACCCGCGCCCTTTACTCCTCACCTCGCCAACCGCAAATCACCCACCTACAACTCGTGCCTCACCTCAATCCCGTCCATCGGAAACCGCCTATCAAAAGTATAGACAACCCCAGCCCCCGCCGCCCTAGCCGCCGCCCAAACCATCGCATCCCCAAACGACACCCGCCCCGACGGCCTGCACATCATCAGCCCTTCTAGCACAAGATCTTTGTCTATTCCATAAACCGATATGTTGGGCTTGCGAACAAAGTTCATTAGCCGATCAACTATATCTTCCCTTCCAACAGCGTATATGTCTCTCAGAACATACGCCGTTTCGGTTATCACTACATCCGTAATCCAAAGGTCGCCCGACTCATCTACAATTGACGCTGCCACCTCAGCCTGATCTGATGGGTGGTTTGTCAAGTATCTGAGTGCCACGTTTGTGTCTATGAACACCGCGGGGCCGCCAATATCCATTTATGTCATCCCTTCCCTAATCGCCATAGCCCACGCCTTTGGCTAATCGTCATCGCCATGCCGATTTTCTTCGGTTACATCCTCCGCCGCAACCCCCGCCGGCGACTCGTTATGCTCCGGCGGCAGAAACTCGACCTCCAAGCGCCCATCCACCACCTTCTGCAACGCAAACCACCCCGGCCCTATCCCCAGCTCTTCCCGCAACACCCCATCGATCACTACCTCCCCATTATCCCCAACATTCTCGACGCCATAAGCCATAACATTCCCTCCCTATACCTTATCTGTTGCGCCTCTGATGCCAGGCTAACGCCCTCGAACACCCTTGCACACTTTTGCCATTCCCTCGCCCGTATCCCTATAACCTACTCTCATAAAGTAGGACTCCCACGCCCTTCACTCCCATTCCTGGTATTTTTTCTTCGTTGCAATAGCCCACGCCCTATCGCGCACCTCCGGCCAATCCTCCTCGTCATACCGATTTTCGTCGGTCACATACTCCGCCAGACTTCCCGCCAGCGGACGCCCGTCATCAGGCGGCATAAAGTAGATTTTCAAGCGCCCCTCGCCTACGAACTGAAATGCCCTCCACTCAGGCCCAATCCCCAGCTCCTCCCGCAACTTCCCATCTATCACAATCTCCCCACGCTCCCCGACCTTCCCTTTCCCTGCGTCATACTCCATAGCATCCCCTTCTATCATTTTACTTCTTGCGCCCCTACCACCAGCCTAGCGCCCCCAACCACCCTTTGCCACCCGCTATCCCCTTATCCAAACCCATCCATCCATACCCAAAAGTCTTTGCCCACCTTTCACAAAAAGCGGCATCCCCGCGCTTCTTTCGGCATCCCCCTTGTCCCCGTTGCGTACATCCCTCCAAGCTTGAACGGCAGGGAAACGCGCCAACCACCCACACGGCCTCCACGCGCCCCCTGCCACAGCGTAGGCAAGCATGATGGGGGCGATGCAATCGCCACGCCCCCCTGCTCCCACTCTTCACACCCTCTACAACCCCAATATATTCCCCTCCCCATCCACATCCAGCGCCCGCGGCGACGCCGGCAGCCCCGGCATCGTCATTATGCTCCCCGCTATCGGATAGATGAACCCGGCGCCCACAGACGCCCGCACATCCGACACCTCAAACGTATACCCCGACGGCCTCCCCTTCAGCCGCGGATTATGCGATATGGACAAATGCGTCTTCGCCATGCAAATCGGCAGATCCCCCCAGCCCAGCTCCGCGTACCGCCGCAGCGGCCGACGTGTCCGGGGCGCCCACGACACATCATCCGCCCCATACACCTTTTGCGCCAGCGCCAGCGCCTTATCCCGCGTGGACGCATCCTCCGGATACAAATACGTTATCTCCGGATCATCCCCCGCCGTAGCCTCCATCACCGCCTCCGCCAGCTCCACGCCGCCCGCGCCGCCCTCGGTGAACACCCGCGTATCCACCGCCGCATGCGCCCCCGCCTCCGCGCAGCCCTGCCGCACTATCGCCAACTCCCCCTCCGTATCCGACGGGAACCTATTCAGCGCCACCACCACCGGCAGCCCAAACGAGCGTATCACCCCGATAAGATGCTCCAAATTCGCAAGCCCCTTGCGAACCCTATCCTCGCTCGGCGTATCCAGCTCTCGCCGCAGCGCCCCCCCGTGCGACCTCAGCGCCCGCACTGTCGCCACGATAACGCACCCGCTCGGCTCAAGCCCGTTGAACCGCGCCTTGATGTGCATAAACTTCTCGAACCCCAAATCAGCCCCGAAACCCGCCTCAGTCAGCACATAATCCGCGTACCCCAGCGCCGCCTTATCCCCCATCACCGAGCTGCACCCGTGCGCGATATTCCCGAACGGCCCCGCATGCACAATCACCGGCTGCCCCTCGGTAGTCTGCACGATATTCGGCTGTATCGCATACCGCAGCAGCGACATCATAGACCCCACCGCATTCACATCCGCCGCCGTAACCGGCTCGCCCGAATCCGTCAGCCCCACCACGATCCTGCTCAGCCGCGCCCGCAGATCCTCCAGCCCCGACGCCAGCGCCAGAACCGCCATTATCTCCGACGCCGTAACGATGTCAAACCCCGACTCCCGCATCGGCGCATTCGGCGATCCGCCGATCCCCGTAACCACCGTCCGCAGCGCCCGATCCTCCACATCGGTAACTCGCCGCCATGTAATCCCCGTAGGCCCAAACCCCGCGATCTGCCCCCGCTGCGCCGCGTTATCCGTCAGCGCCGCCAGCAAATTATGCGCCGACCCGACCGCATGCGCGTCCCCCGTGAAATGCACATTCACCTCATCCTGAGGCTCCACCAGCGCCAACCCGCCGCCTGTGCCGCCGCCCTTGATGCCGAAAATCGGCCCCAGCGACGGCTCCCTCAGCGTCGCCACCACCTTCTTCCCCAGCCTGCCGAACCCCTGCGCCAGCCCGACCGTCGTCGTAGTCTTGCCCTCGCCCGCCGGCGTAGGCGTAACCCCCGTAACCACAATCAGCTTCCCGCGCCTCCCCCCATCCCGTATCGCCTCCAGCGGAATCTTAGCCTTATAATGCCCCTGCGGAACAATCGCATCCGGATCCAGCCCCAACTCCGCCGCCACATCTCTAATAGGCCGCATATCGCACACCCCTCTCATAACTTACTCTTGATTTAAGCCACCCCGAATTCTATCACACGCCGCCCCATCTTTGCCCGCCCCACACGCCGCCGCGCCAAGATTACGCGCCATCCCGCCCTCAGGTCAACATCTACCCCGCCGCAATCGCCATTGACAACCCGCATAATATCAGTCAATAATTACCCAAGCGCAAATGCGAGGAGACTTGTGATTGGAAATAAAACCCACCCGAACAAGAATAATAACCGCCGCGGTCTACGCGGGCCTATTCCTAATAGGAATAGCCTTCATAGCCTACGCCGAAATAACCCAACCGCCCCATGAAAGCGCCACCCTCACCATCGTGGCAATCATCATCAAAGGCCAAGCCGCCGCCATAGTAGCCGGCGGATTCGCCGTAGCCATAGAGGCCGGAGGATACATCGTGATCATAGCCAGCATCATCCTAGACAGAGAACGCGAAAAAGCCGCAAACAAAGCCGCGCGCGAGGCAACAATCAAAGCAACACGCAAGGAGCGCAAGCGCTTCAACGAGCAAAACAAAGCCTACTACAACCGCATGCGCGCCGCCCTAGACGCAGGCGAGGACTTCACCGAACCCCCGCCTCAATTCGACACAGACGACGACTAATCCTCCAACGCCGCCGATACACCCATAGCGGCAACCCTAAATCCGGAGGATACATCGTGATCATAGCCAGCATCATCCTAGACAGAGAGCGCGAAAAAGCAGCGCGGCAGGCCGCAAGGAAAGCCGCGCGCGAGGCAACAATCAAGGCAAAAAGAGAGGTGTACAAGCGCGCCAACGAGCAAATCAAAGCTTACCACGCGCGCATGCGCGCCGCCCTAGACGCAGGCGAAGACTTCACCGAACCCCCGCCCCAATTCAGCGAAGACGACGACTAACACTCCAACGCCGCCAGCCTATCTAACGAGGATACATCATGATTATCGCAAGCATCATCCTAGACAGAGAGCGCGAAAAGGCAACAACCAAGGCAACAAGAGAGGCATACAAGCTCGTCAACGAGCAAACCACAGCCTACTACGAGCGCATGCGCGCCGCCCTAGACGCAGGCGAAGACTTCAACGAACCCCCGCCTCAATTCGACACAAACGACGACTAACCCGCCCGCGTTATATTCCCCGGCGCACCCATTCACCCCCGATTCTTAATCATATCCGCCTTCAACCGCGCCAAATCAACCGCCCGCTTTGCCTTGCCCGCATCCTTAGTCCACTTGTCCTTCCTGTTCTGAGCCACCAGCCCCGACAGCGTCAACCTATGCGACTTCTTTCGGTTGCAAGGCGAGCAGAGCATAACCCGATTGGTTATGTCATTAGACCCGCCGTCCGCGCGAGGCAAGATATGGTCTAGCTCCATAAACTCTTTCTCAAGCTCCCGCCCACACCCGCCGCACACGCCCTCTTGCGCGTCGTACAGGATGTCCCGCATTTCGGCGTGAGACAGTCGCTGCCACCTTTCGGGCGCGCGCGATACCGGCGTGTCAAACACCGGCAGAGTTTCGTCCTCCTCGCCGTCTGTTCGCGCGGGAATATCGTCTTCCCCGCGCAGGATTATCTGAGGATCGTCGTCGGTCAGCAGCTGCTTATTGTCTTCCATTCGGCGCTGAACGATGTCATACGCGCCATCCCACAAATCCATCCCAACCCACTGCCGCCCCAGCCTTTCGGCGGCGATAGGCGTAGTGGCGCAGCCGCAGAACGGGTCAAGCACAATATCGCCCGGATTAGACGACGCCTTGATGATGCGCTCATACAGCGCCAGCGGCTTTTGGGTCGGGTAGCCTACGCGCTCACGCGACCCTGTGATGTGATGCACATCCACCCAAATATCATTCATTTTCACGCCCGCATCCGCCTCGGCAGGGCGCGTTAGACTAGGAGTCCCGCCGCTTGACCATTTCACTAGCCCGGCGGCTGAAAGGGCGTCTAGCCGCTCGTGGATGCCCTCAATTTGGGTATATCCGGGTATAAGGTTCGCCTCAATCCACAATGCGAAATTGCCCGTCCTCGGCGCAGACCAATGCCGCCCGGAGGCAGTGGGATTAAAGCCCATCCAAGATTTGCCGCTCTCGCCGTTTCGCGTTCCCTGCCCTGTCAGCGAAACCGATGTGGGTTTATCGTTGTCGGATGGAATGAAAGTATCGCGCCACACGCGCGTGTCTGATTTTGTGTAATACAGGATGATGTCGTGCGTATTCCCCCAATGATTGCCGAATGTGCGCCCGCCGCTGCGCCCCCACACAATCTCGTTGCGAAAATGCTTATCCCCGAAAATCGCATCGCACAGCGCTTTGAGATAGTGGCTCGCAGTCGGATCGCAGTGCAGATACAGGCTGCCCGTATCTTTCAATACCCTGTGCATCTCAATCAGCCGTATCCCCATAAAGCACAGAAACGCGGCAAGATCTTCCCGCTCCCCCTTGACATACTCTATCAGCGCCGCCAACGACGGCTTGTCATCCTTGATTGCGTCCACCCACGCCTGCTGCACATCCCGCCGCCACGACCACCTATCCTGAAAGCGCGCCCCCGCCGCCAGACTCTCCGGCGTAGCATGAAAATCCTTGCCCTTATTAAACGGCGGATCGGTAGCGATAAGATCAACCGTCCCGCCATTCATCCCCCGCAAGAAGACTAGGTTATCGCCTTTGAAGAGGGTGCGGTTTTGGAAGTTGCGGGTTGCCATTATTCGCCTTCTCCATTTTGTTGCATTGTCAATTTGGATGCTAGATAGCCTGTAGCCATAATGCACATCCCGTAGAAGAACAATGCCTCTTGCGAACCTATATCGGGCTTATCCTTAGTAGTTAGTGAATGACGCGCCCCCTCTTGCTGGTTTGCATAGCGGCTGAGCTTGCCCGAAATAGTGTCAATGATTTCCCCTAGGGCAGGGTCGGGAATTAACTCATTCTTGCGTATTTCCCTCAATGCCTCGCTAAGTTGTTGTTTCGGCTTTCCTGTAAGTTGCCGAGCAACGGACTCTAATGCGAGATAACCCTCACGAACCCCACCGGCGTAATCGCGGGCATCTAGGCATGTTGCCCCTTGGCGAATATGGGTATGAATTCCGATAGCGCCAGACTCGTTAATGTTTTCTATTGATCCCCCCAGTAGTTCTGCCGACATCTCATCCATAGCCGGATAGAGATAGCGTATAGTCCTGCCCTCTGCGTTTTGAGTTGTTTCGATCGCATATGCAGACGGGTTATCCTGGAAGACTTCCGCAATCTTGCCACCGACCTGATGCGTAGTCCAATCGCGCATAAAGTAGTCACACAAATTAACCACCTCATCAGCCGGGCCGCCCTCCAGCAGGGCGGCAATGTAATGCAGATCCTCCCACAACTCTGTAGTCCGAATTTCCCTAGGGTACTGGTCAAGCGCATACATTTTGTATTCACGCAATTTGCGCTGCACAATACGCTGGTTACTCTCAACGCTGTTAAAACCAACCACCTCCATCCGGTCATAGTATGTGGGCTGGTTCGGGCAAGCATACTCAAAGGCAAGCATTAGCTCGCGCCTGAAATATCGGGACAGATGCCCCGCCCTTGCCATTTCGGGCAACGGGCTTTTACCTTCCCGCTGGAGATACGTAAGGTGGGGATCGACTTGGAGTAAGTCTGCGTGATATTGCTTATCCACAGTTGTTTCTCTTAATCGCTGACTAACCCTTGCCTAGATCATTAGCAGCTGACGTAGTGCGCCGCGCCGACGAGGTTATCATAGCACAGAATATCGCAGAATAACACAAGCGCCCGCGGCATATCACACCCGCATCCGGCTATCCCCTACCCCCCATACAACCCCACTCCCACCACCGACACCACCGACCCGCCCTCGCCATCCGCCGCGCACTGATCATACCCCACAGCCTCCCCCTTCACGCGCCCGCCCTCCAAACACTTCAGCATCAAATATATCGGCGACAACCCGCATATCCGCCGCGCATCCCGCTCCCGCCGCGACCGCTCCAAAAACCCATCCGCATCACCCGCGAGTATATCCCCGATAGACCCTGCGTCATCCGCCCGCAGCCTAGCCTTCGCCCCCGCGTCCAGCGGCGTCGCATCCCCAAACGCCGGCCCCACATGCGCCAAATCCCCCGCCGCGACAACCAGCGTCCGCCTGCCCGCCGTAGCCTCCCGCAAAAACGCCAGCGCCGCCCCAATCCCATCATCATCCGCCGGCTCGCCCTTGCCCGTCACGAAATGATGAAACGACCCGCACAAAACCGGAACAACCGCGAACTCCCGCCCCTCCATAAACCGATGCAGCCACACCGCCGCCAGCTCAATGGAATGTTCCCTAATATGATGAATCTCCTCCGCGTATGCCCGCCCCTGCCCCAGCGCATCCGCCAGCCCATCTACAATCGCCGCATCAGTCCGCAGCCTCCCCAGCGGCGTGGCGTAATTCTGGCGCGTCGGCGTCACCGCCCCAAGCCCTCCGGAATGATCTGTCCCGAATATCACAACCAACTCCACATCATCCAAATGCGCCCTAACCCCATTCCACAACGCCGCGTAAGTCTGATTCCCCCGCGCGTAATCTATATGCGGACACACCATCCCCACCAGCGAACCCTCAGCCGCGCTATTCCCATCCTGCGCCCCATCCCCCTCATCAGCGGCCACGCTCGCCCGCGCGCAATACCCATCCAACAGCGCCCGCAACTGCGCCGCCGACCGCGGATACACCGCCCCCGCATGCGCCGGCTCCCGCTGCGCCGCCCGCCGATACCCCCGCATAAAATCCGCCGCCGCCTGCCGAAAAGCCCCATTCTCCAACAGCAGCGCCTCATCCAACTGCCGCACAACATCCCGTATCGCATCCTCCGGCAGCGACGCCCCCGTCCGCATCAGCAGCCCCGAGCGCAGCCCAGCCACATCCCGCGTCCCATCGCACAGCGACAGCAGCGGCGCAAGCTGATGCGGCATCAGCGCCCCCTCCTTCGCTATCCCCAACTCATCCTCAAAATAAATCATCCGCCGCCCCTGCCACTCCACCAACTGCGCCTGCACCAACCTCAGCTTAGGATGCGTCGGAACATCCCCCCTAACCCGCTGCTCCAAAATCCTATCCCTCCTAATGGCTGCCGCCCTGCGGCTTTGATACCCTTGCTCAATCCTATTATCGCCCCGCGATTATATCCGACTCCCCCATCAACCGCTATCCCACTGCCTAGCATCTGCATTTTGATTTTCATAGCGATAACCCATCCGCCAAACCCACCCTGATTGCCATCCCCCAAAAGTTTTTTGGTTACTTTTTTCCAAAAAAGTAACACCCCGCGCCCTAACCCACACCTCGCATCACCCAAACTATCCCGCCATCCACTCGCCCAAATTCCCCCCAAAATATACCCCCAACCCACAGCAAGCCCTACGCCCCCGTATGATACAATTACCCTCTCAGCCCACCCAATACTCACTCAACACTCACTTAACGAGGAACGCGATGGCTCTCTACGAAGACCTCAAAGTATTCACCGGCAACGCCCACCCCGACCTAGCCCAATCCATCTGCGCCTACCTAAACGTCCCCCTAGGCGCCTGCGAAGTCTTCAAATTCAGCAACGACAACACATTCGTCAAAATTATGGAAAACATCCGCCAGCAGGACGTCTTCCTAGTCCAACCCCTAGCCTACCCCGTCAACGACAACATAATGGAACTGCTCATAATGATAGACGCCGCCAAGCGCGCCTCCGCCGGCCGCATCACCGCCGTAATCCCCTACTTCGCATACGCCCGCAGCGACAAAAAAGACCAGCCCCGCGTCCCCATCACCGCCCGCCTAATCGCCAACCTCATCGAAACCGCCGGCGCCGACCGCATCCTAACCCTAGAACTCCACGCCGGCCAAATACAAGGCTTCTTCAACATCCCCCTAGACGAACTCAGCGCCATACCCTTCCTGGCGCACCACTTCGAAGAGCGCAAAATCCCCAACAACATCGTCATAGTCGCCACCGACGCCGGCGACGCCAAGCGCGCCCGCAATATGGCTACCCGCCTAGACGCCCCCCTCGCCATCGTGGAAAAAGTCCGCACCGGCAACCAAGAGCGCGTAGAATCCGCCACCCTAATCGGCGACGTCAAAAACAAATCCGCCGTCATAGTGGACGACGAAATCGGCACCGGCGGCACCGTCATAGCCACCGCCGACACCATCCGCGCCCACGGCGCCCGCGACATCTACTGCTACGCCGCCCACCCCGTCCTAGCCGGCAAAGCCTCCGCCACCCTAGACACCCCCCTCCTCAAAGAAATCGTCTTCACCGACTCCCTCCCAATCCCCCCCATCAAAATGGCGTCCAACATGAGCGTAGTCTCAGTCGCCCCCTTGCTAGGCGAGGCAATCCGCCGCATCCACAGCGGCGAATCCGTAGGCGCAATGTTCCACTTCGAAGACCTCTAACCTAATCGCCCTGCGCTACACCCCCAATGACCAAAGACGCCCTAAAAACCGCCACCCTAATCCTGGCTTGCGCGACAGCCTTCGCCACCCTATTCCTCGCCCTAGCCACCCTCGCCTCTGCCCTCACAGGCATCTCCTTCCTAAACGCCACCTCCGCCCTCCAAAACATCGGCATCCTGACAGCCCTCTCCATAGGCGGCGTATTCGCCCAGCGCCGCTTCCGCCTATTCCGCGCCTTCCAACCCCACCTCACCGTCGCCCAACACGTCTCCCACCGCCCCATCGGCCACTCCCACACCCACATCGCCGTAACCGCCACCCTCCTAAACACCTCCAGAGTCCGCGTAGAGATCCTAAAAGCCAACTTCCTACTCCAAAAAATAGCCCCCATATCCGACTCCGAAATCAAAGACCTCTACGACCAAGCATTCGACGGCCCACCCAAAATTGCATCCATTCAATGGCCTACCATTGAAGACTTCACTCAGGAGTGGGATGACAACCCCCTCGTTATAGAGCCTGGCGAATCCCACAAAGAAACCTTTGAGTTCATAACCGACACCCACGCCACCACATTCCTCATCTACACATACTTCCACAATCCCCAATACTCCGAAAGCTCCCAATCCTCACAGGGTTGGAGAGCGACGACAATCTATGATATATTGGATTCGTCAACGAACAGCCCTAACGCATAGTCGGGAGAAAGCGATGCCATTCTGGAAAAAGCGAACTGCCCCCCAAAACGATCCCGACAAGCCTATCGGCCACGTGGACGAGATGGGCAGAATCACCGTAAGAGTTAGATGGGACGCCCCAAAGACACGCCCGCCTAAGCGCGTTCCCCCCACCGACTCCACTACCCCACGCACCCGCTAACGTGCCTGCCCGTTCCCCGCGAAATCGGATAGCCATCTACATAATAAGGACAAAGCGATGCTATTCCGAAAAAAGCGAAACGCTCCCCAAGACGCCCCCAAAGAACGCGTCACCATAGACGAAACAGGGAAAATCACTATCAGAGTCAGGTTTGGTGCTCCCAAGCCCCGTCCGCCTAAGATAGTCCCTACCACCGAATTCGCTAACCTGCCTGCCGTCCCCCACGAAGTCGGATAACCCCACGCATGTCAATGGAGAAAGCGATGCTATTTTGGAAAAAGCGAAACGCTACCAAAAACGCACACAAAGAAACCGTCACCGTGGACAGCACTGGCAAAATCATTCGAAAAGTCAGATTTGGCGCGCGCAAATCCACTCCACCCAAGCAGCGCGTCCCCCCCACCAATTCCACCCCACCCCCGCCTGCTCCCTAACACACCCGCTCCTCCCCTGCGAAACCCATTCTGCCCCTTTCGCCAAAAAGTAGCTCATCCTACTCCCTCACCCATCCCCTAAAAAGCCCTCCGGCCGCCCCTCTCATCCCCTCATCTCGTTAGCCCCTTCCCCTCAATAGTGTATAATACACTCAAACCGCATAACCGCTCACACAAGGCATCCGGCCGGCTCCCCCGCGCCCACATCAGCCTTCACACAAAGGAAACCTTCACCATGCTCAAATCACTCACCCGCCTCATCGGCGGCTCCAACGAGGGCGCGCTCAAAAAACTCCGCCGCTCCGTCGCCCAAATAAACGCCCTTGAACCCGAAATGTCCCGCAAATCCGACGCCGAACTCTGGGCGCTCCGCCCCAAACTCGCCGCCCGCCTGCGCGCCGGCGAAACCCTTGACGACATCCTCCCCCACGCCTTCGCCGCCGTCCGCGAGGCATCCAAGCGCGCGCTCGGCATGCGCCACTTCGACGTCCAGCTCATCGGCGGCATCGTCCTACACCAAGGCAAAATCGCCGAAATGCGTACCGGCGAAGGCAAAACCCTCGTCGCAACCCTCCCCGCATACCTAAACGCCCTCTCCGGCGGCGGCGTCCACATCGTCACCGTCAACGACTACCTAGCCAAGCGAGACGCCCAGTGGATGGGCAAAGTCTTCCACGCGCTCGGCATATCAGTCGGCATCCTCCAGCACGAATCCGCCTACCTATTCGACCCAGACGCCCCGGACGCCGAGCGCGGCATGGAAAATCTCCGCCGCATAGAGCGCCAAGACGCCTACGCCGCCGACATCACCTACGGCACTAACAACGAATTCGGCTTCGACTACCTCCGCGACAACATGACCGTCCAACTAGACCGCCGCGTCCAAACCGGCCGCGCCTTCGCCATCGTGGACGAAGTGGACAACATACTCATTGACGAAGCCCGCACCCCCCTCATCATCAGCGGCCCCGCCGAGCAATCCCCCAAAGAATACCAGCGATTCGCCCGCCTAACCCAAAACCTGCGCCGCGAAGACGACTACACCATAGACGAAAAACACCGCACCGCCGCCCTCACCAACGAGGGCATCACCAAGCTCGAACAACTGCTAAACGTCTCCAACATCTACGGCGCGGACAACTTCGCCCTCGTCCACTTCGCCGAAAACGCGCTCAAAGCACAAGCCGTCTTCGAGCGCGACCGCGACTACGTCGTCCAAAACGGCGAAGTCGTCATCGTGGACGAATTCACCGGCCGCCTCATGACCGGCCGCCGCTACTCCGACGGACTCCACCAAGCCATCGAAGCCAAAGAAAACGTCCAAGTCCAGCGCGAATCCGTCACCTACGCCACCATCACCCTCCAAAACTACTTCCGCCTCTACGACAAACTATCCGGCATGACCGGCACAGCCTCCACCGAAGGCGAAGAGTTCTGGAAAATCTACAAACTCGAAGTCGTGGAAATCCCCACCAATATGCCTATGGTCAGGCAAGACCACCCCGACCTCATCTACCCCGACCAGCCCGCCAAATACCGCGCCGTCGTCCGCGAAATCAAAACCCGCTCCCAAAACGGCCAGCCCGTCCTAGTCGGCACAACAGACATTGACAAATCCGAAATGCTCAGCGACCTGCTCCGAAAATCCGGCGTCCCCCACGAAGTCCTAAACGCCAAGCAGCACGAGCGCGAAGCCCACATCGTCGCCCAAGCAGGCCGCCCCGGCGCCGTCACCGTCGCCACCAACATGGCAGGACGCGGCACAGACATCATCCTAGGCGGCAACCCCGCCACGCTCGGCATCTCCCGGCAAGCATGGCAATCCGACCACGACCAAGTCCTCAAACAAGGCGGCCTCTTCATACTAGGCACAGAACGCCACGAAGCCCGCCGCATCGACAACCAGCTCCGCGGCCGCTCCGGCAGACAAGGCGACGCCGGCGAATCCCGCTTCTACGTCGCCCTAGACGACGACCTCCTCCGCCGTTTCGGAGGCGACGCCATCAAGCGCTTTATGAACTGGGCTATGGAGGACGACGCCCCCATCCAAAGCAAAGCCGTCAGCAAATCCATCGAAAACTCCCAAGTCAAAACCGAAGCCTACCACTTCGACATCCGCAAACACCTTGTAGAATACGACGACGTCGTCAACACCCACCGCGACGTCATCTACGGCGAGCGCGAAAAACTCCTCGGCGGCGCAGACCTCAAAGCCAACATCCGCGCTATGGTCGAAGACACCATCAACGACCTGCTCCAATCCCACCTGCAAGGCAACCCCGAAATGTGGAATACCGACATCCTAGTCCGCGAACTAAGCGGCGTCATGCCCCTGCCCCCCGACTTCGCCCACCCCGACGCCCTCTACGACTACGCCTACGAAGAAATCCAAGACGCCCTCATCCAACATTCGGCCACCCTCTACGACGCCATAGAAACCTCCCTCCCCCCCGGCGAAATGCGCCAGCTAGAGCGCCAAGTTATGCTCCGCGTCATAGACTCCAACTGGGTACAGCACCTCACCGCTATGGAAAACCTCCGACAAGGCATCGGCCTCCACGCCTTCGGCCAGCGCGACCCCCTCGTTATGTACAAAAAAGAAGGCCACGAAAAATTCCAAGACCTCCAACAGCGCATCCGCCGCGACATCGTCCACGCCATCTACAACATCGGCGACCTCGTCCAACAAAACGCCCGCGCCGCCGCCAACCAACCATCTCAGCAGCGCCCACCCAACGGCGTCCGAACCCCCAACGGCAGCTCCAACCCCGACACCGTTATGTCCAACGTCCTCCCCAACCGCCGCGAGGCAGTCCCCGCCGGCGCCCGCAAAGTCGGCCGCAACGACCGCTGTCCCTGCGGCAGCGGCAAAAAATACAAGCGCTGCTGCGGCGCGTAACCCCAACCTACGCCCTAAAAAATCCAACCGCCCAATCCAACGCCCAAGAGACAAGAACATGAACAACGCCCAAATCGCCGAAGTCTTCCAAGACATCGCCAACCTGCTCGAAATGAAAGGCGACAAGCCCTTCACCATCCGCGCCTACCAGCGCGCCGCCCGCACCATCGAGCGCCTGCCTATGGAACTCGACGATATGCTGCGCCAAAACCAAAACCTCCAAGAAATCCCCGGCATCGGCAAAGCCATATCAGACAAAATCGCCGAAATGACCAACACAAACTCCCTCGCCTACTACGACCGCCTCAAAGCCGAATTCCCCGACGGCATCCTAGAAGTCCTAGAAATCCCCGGACTAGGCCCCAAAACCGTCAAGCGCATCTGGCACGAACTTGACATCACCACCGTCGCCCAACTCGAAATCGCCGCCCAAGACGGCCGCCTAGCCGCGCTCCCCCGTCTCGGCAAAAAAACCGCCGAAAACATCGCCCGCCAAATCCAATTCCAGCGCTCCAAAACCTCCCGCATGCCCATCGCCCGCGCCCAGCCCGTCTGCGACCGCCTTATCGCCGCCCTCACAGCGCAATGCCCATCCATCCGCCGCCTCCAGCCCGGCGGCAGCATCCGCCGCTGCGAAGAAACCATCGGCGACATAGACCTCGTCTGCGTTGCCAACGACCCCGCCCAAGTCCTAACCACATTCGTCAACCTCCCCAACGTCGCCGACATCCTAGGCCACGGCGACACAAAAGCCTCCGTCTATCTCACCGACGGCATCCAAGTCGACCTCCGCGTAGTCTCCGACGACCACCACTACGGCGCGCTCCTCCAATACTTCTCCGGCAACCTCCAGCACAACATCCTCCTCCGCGACCGCGCCAACGCACTCAACCTATCCCTCAACGAATACGGCGTAACCCACCGCGATACCGGCGAAATCACCCACTTCCCCGACGAGCGCTCCCTCTACGCCCATCTAGGCCTCCAGTACATCCCCCCCGAACTCCGGCAAGGCGTCGGCGAAGTCAAAGCCGCCCTCAACAACGAAATCCCCAACCTAGTCCAACTCGCCCACATCAAAGGCGACCTCCACGACCACACCGACTGGAGCGACGGCCGCGATACTATGGACGAAATGATCCTAGCCGCCAAGCAGCGCGGCTTGGAATACCTCGCCATCACCGACCACTCAGTCGGCAGAGCCATAGCCAACGGCCTATCCCCGGAACGTCTCCAAGCCCACGCCGCCCAAGTCCGCGCCGCCGAACACCGCATCGGCGGCATCAAACTGCTCCGCGGCACCGAAATGGACATCCGCGCCGACGGCAGCCTAGACTACGACGACCACATCTTAGAGCGCATAGACTGGGTAATCGCCTCCATCCACTCCGCTATGAACCAAGACGCCCCCATTATGACCGAGCGCATCATCGCCGCAATGCGTAACCCCCACGTCGACGCCATCGGCCACCTATCCACGCGGCTAATCGGCGATCGCCCCCCCGTCAGCGCCGACTACGAGGCGATATTCCAAGCCGCCGCCCAAACCGGCACAGCCCTTGAAATCAACGCATCCCCGGAACGCCTTGACCTCAAAGACGCCCACGCCGCCCGCGCCCGCCAGCTCGGCATCCCCCTTGTCATCAGCACCGACGCCCACGCCACCGAATCGCTCAACAACACCCGCTACGGCGTAGGCGTAGCCCGCCGCGCCTGGTGTGAACCGAACCACATCCTAAACACTATGCCCGCAGCCGAATTCCTAGATTGGCTGCGACTCCCCAAAACCGAGAGGATGACACGCTTTGCCAAACGCTAAACAAAACATCCTCAAAACCCCCAAGCCTAGCGCCAAAAGCCCTAAGGACGCGGATAACGCCGAGAATACTGAGGACGATGAGGACGCCAATCCCATCCAATCCCTCATAACCGCCCTCCAAAACGGCGTTGACTGGCCCACCGCCCTCTTGTGCGCCATGGCGGCTTGGCGCGCCCCCCACGACGCCGTCGGCGACCTCCGCCGCGACTACTTCATCGGCGGCGAGGCATTCGACTGGCTGCTACTCGCCGAGCGCCTCTGCGACGCCGCCGGCGACCTCATCCCCCCGCAAGAGCGCGACGCCCTGCTATTCAACGGCGCATTCCCGCCCGACTTCGACCGCTCCCGCTTCAAAGAGCTAATCGGCGCGCAAAAACACAGCGCCTACCTAAACTACTTCTACGGCGTCATAGTGGAAGAGGCGCTCCAGCTCGCCGTTGAAAACGAAGTCCACAAGCGCCACATCAGCAACGGCAACCAATACCAAAACGACTTCACCGAAGAGGCGCTATTTCGCATCTACCGCGGCTCCGCCCAATCCCTGCTATCCGAATTCTGCGCCCACGCCGGCTACCCCCCCACCGGCGCGCTCACCCTCACCCAATCCAAAGAATTCACCTACTGGCTCTTCAAGCGCCGCCTACACATATCCGACAAAGCCCGCGTAGCCAGCGACACCCGCAAAGGCATCGACCAACTCCAACGCATAGCCGACGCCCGCCCTGGTAGTTCCCCGATATTCATGGAATAACCCCCGCTTATTCCCCACACGCTTTGCCGTTCCCTGAGTTCCCCTACACCAGATCACCTATATCCACACCCACCCAAAAGTTTTTTGCTACTTTTTTCTAAAAAAGTAGAGCCCCCGTCCCCATTCGTCCTACCCTTCCTCCTCTGGCGGCTTAACCCCCCTAAACATCCACACCAACAACCCGTTATACGCCAGCTTAGTAACCGCCCCCACCAAAAACGGCGCGCCCAAAAACGCCGCCCCCGCAATCTGCCCAGCCACCGCCGGACTTATCGTCTGAGCCGCGTTGCGCCCCAAATTATTCAACCCCGCCATCGCCGTCCTAGACTCCGCCGGCGTTATCGCCATCGTATATGACTGCCGCGCCGGCACATCCATATCATTAGCCACCTCATGCAGAAAAAAGAACCCTATCGCCGCCCACACATTCCCCGAAAACGCCATCCCCACATACATCAAATTCGCCGCCACCTGCGTGAACGCCATCGTATTCACCAGCCCTATCCGCCCAGCCACCGGCGCCGCCAACGCCACCGACGCCACATTAAGCAGTTGCGCCGCGAAAAATATCCCCGATATGGACAGCAAATCCACCCCAAACCTATTCACGAACCAAAACGAAACATACCCCCGCACAATAAACCCGCCCCCAAGCGCGTCCAAAGCCGAAACCCCCGTCATCTTCCACACCAACCCCCTATGCGCCCGCGAACCCCCCGCTATCCTCGCAATCCCCTTGGCGACCCGTTGCCCCTGAGGCGCCTCAACCCGCTCCGACAGCCGCGAATACGGCAGCGCCCCCACAACCGCTATCGCCGCGTATATCACGAACATCGCCCTAAACGAATCCGCCTCGCCCATCCCGACCACCCGCTGCAACCCCTCAGGCAGCGCTATAAGCAACGCCCCCAACGCCCGCGTCAATATCGTAACCACGTTATACCAACTGAAAGCCAGCGTCCGCCTTGACGCCGCGCTAGTCTGCGCCAGCATCGCCGTATCCATCGAAATAAACGCCGTCCGGTCCCCGCCTCCGGCCGTCGTAACCGCGAGCGCCCCTATCGCCGTCAGCAGCCAAGCGTCCGCCGTACTCCCCAGCGCCAGCCCGCCTATCGCCATCAGTCCCGCCATACCCAACAGCAGCCGCCTGCGCCCTATCCGATCCCCCCACAGCGTCGCCAGCAAATTAGACAGCCCGCTCCCCAGCATTATCCCGCTGAAAACCACCCCCGCCTGAAACGCGCTAAACCCCAGCAGCGTCAGATACACCCCCAAGAAAACGCTGATGAACCCGTAGTCAAGCGTCCGCAGCGCCGCCGCCGCGATAATCAAATTCCCGTCGCGCCCCGCCTGCGGCGCAATCCGAGTCAGCATCGCCAAGCCGCCCCCGCCGCCCTGCTTAGCCCGCGCCTACCCGCCCAGCCTCGCCAAGATCTCTTCCACGCGCCCGCGCCGCTCCTCCACATCCGCCAGCCGCTGACGCTCACGCTCCACCACATCCTCAGGCGCCTTTGACAAGAAACTCTCATCGCTCAGCCGCCGCGCCAATCGCTCCCTATTCTTGTCTATGCTCCCCATCTCGCCGCGCAAACGCTCCCGCTCCCCCTCCAAATCCACCAGCCCCGCCATAGGCACGGTAATGGTCCCCTCGCGCAGCGCCACCGACACGCTGTCATTCGCCCCCGACGCCGATTGCGCCCCATTCGCCCCCAGCGTCAGCGGGTCCACCCGCGCCAGCGTCTTAATCGCGTCCGACTCCGCCCCCGCGATCTCCCGCATCCGCGGCGCCTCCACTATCGCCTCCAAACGCTGATGCTGCTGTATCCGAAACTCCGCCCGCAAATTGCGTATCGCCCGCACTATCTCCATCACCGTCCCGATCTCCCCCTCAGCCTCGTCGTCGTAAAGCCCCGAATCCCCGCGCGGATACTCCGCCGTCATCAGCGTCTCAGGCGTCCCCTCTGCCGGCGCCGCATAATCCCCCAGCCGCTGCCATATCTCCTCCGTCACAAACGGCATAAACGGATGCAGCATCCGCACAGACCGCTCCAGCGCATACGCCAAATACGGCAGCGTCGTCGTATCCCCCGCTCTCAGCCGTATCTTCGCCATCTCAATATACCAATCGGCGTACTCATGCCAGAAGAAATCCTGTATCAGCCGCTGCGCCTCCCCGTACTGATGCTCCTCCATATGCCGGTCAACCGCCGCCGCCGTCCGGTTAAGCCGGCTCACTATCCACCGATCCTGCCTATGCGCCGGCTTTGGCGGCATATGCCAATCATCCGGCGTTGCGCCATCCCGCAAGTTCCCCATCACAAACCGCGCCGCGTTCCAAAGCTTGTTGGCGAAATTGCGGCTCGCCTCCAACTTCTGCTCATTAAGCCGCTGATTATTCCCCGGCGAAGTCCCGATAGTCAGCGCGAAACGCAAAGCGTCCGCCCCGTACATATCTATCAGCTCCAGCGGATCCAGCACATTCCCCCTAGTCTTGCTCATCTTAACCCCCTCAGGGTCAAGCACAAGCCCATGCAGATAGACCGTATGAAACGGCTCTGCCCCCATATTCTCTATCCCCATCATCATCATCCGCGCAACCCAAAAGAACAGGATGTCATACCCCGTCTCCATCACGCTTGTGGGATAGAAATACTCCAGATCCTCAGTCTTATCCGGCCACCCCAGCGTAGAGTGCGTCCAAAGCGCCGAGCTGAACCACGTATCCAGCACATCCGGATCCCGCTCCAAATCCCCCGACCCGCACAACCCGCACGCCGCCGGATCCTCATACTCCACAATCGCCTCCCCGCACGCACGGCAATGCCACACCGGAACCCTATGCCCCCACCAAAGCTGCCTGCTGATGCACCAATCGCGGATGTTATCCATCCAATTGAAATACACCTTAGCGAACCGCTCCGGTATTATCCGCGTATCCCCGTTAGCCACCGCCTCCCTCGCCGGCCTCGCCAGCGGCTCCATCCGCACATACCACTGCTTAGTCACCACCGGCTCCACAATATCGTCGCACCTATCGCAATGCCCAACCGAATGGCTATACGGAACGACATCCGCCAGCAGCCCATCCGCCTCCAGTTGCGCCACAACATTCCCCCGCGCCTCAGCCATCCGCTGCCCCTCATACGGCCCCGCCTCAGCATTCAGCGTCCCGTCCAAATTCATCACGCTAACCACCGGCAGCCCATGACGCGCCCCTATCTCAAAGTCCGTCGGATCATGCCCCGGCGTAACCTTCAGCGCCCCCGTCCCGAACCCAAGCTCCACCGCCTCATCCCCTATCACCGGCAGCGCCCGCCCCAACACCGGCAATCTCACTCGCCGCCCGATATACCCCGCATGCCGCTCATCCTCAGGATTCACCGCCACCGCCGTATCCCCCAGCAGCGTCTCAGGTCGCGTCGTAGCCACCGTCAGCCCATCCCAATCCCCGTCGTCCTCCTCCGGCAGATAGCGTATATGATACAGATTGCCGCTCTCTTCCCCGTACTTCACCTCCAAATCCGACAGCGCCGTATGGCAGCGCGGGCACCAATTCGTGATGCGCTCCCCCCGATATATCAGCCCCTTCTTGTGCAAATTCACAAACGTCGTCCGCACCGCCCGGCTCGGCCCCTCATCCAGCGTGAACGCCGTCCGCGACCAGTCGCAAGACGCCCCTATCCGCTTGATCTGCTCATATATCCTGCTCCCATACTGATCCACCCACTCCCACACCCGCTCCACAAACCGCTCCCGCCCCAAGCTATGCCGCGTTATCCCGTCCGCCGCCAGCATCCGCTCCACCACCACCTGCGTCGCTATCCCCGCGTGATCCGACCCCGGCAAATACAGCGTCGGCTCCCCCCGCATCCGGTGCCAGCGCACCATCATATCTTCCAGCGCAATCGTCAGCGCATGCCCCATATGCAGCTCCCCCGTAACATTCGGCGGCGGCATAATCAGCGTGAACGGCTGCTTCCCCCTATCTATCTCAGGCGTAAAATACCCGCCTTCCACCCAAAAATCATATATGCGCCCCTCCACCGCCTTAGGCTCATAAGCCCTAGGCAGCTCCTCCCCACCGCCCGCCTTTGTCTGTTGCATCCTATTCTCTGTCATTGCGCTACGCCCCATTCATTCATTAGCAAAGACTTGCCCTTAATCCGGCCCGCCCTTTGCCCTTAATCTTTATCATCGGCCCCGCGTTTCACCCGCCTACCCATACAGCGGCATCTACCCGCTATAAATAAACTGCCCCCCCTCCCTATCGCAGTTCAGCCGCCTATTCAAATGCAGCCCCTCCAGCGCGAACTCCACCGCCGACGCTATCGCCGCCGGCTCCTCCGACCCCTCTACCTCTTTGATAAGCGCCCTTGACTCCCCCATATTCGCGTAGGTCAGCATATACCGCTCCGACGGAATATCGCTCCCCGTCTCCGCCGTCATCCCCTCCTCAAACCGCTCAGTCAGCTCGCTGAACTGCCGCGCCTGATAATACCGCCCGAACACATTCAGCACAGCCTTCTTCACCAGATCCTCTATCACCCGGAACTCCCGCCCCTCCTCCACGCTCTCCATCTCGATCTTCCCCGTCGTGGACGCCACGATAGCCGCCAAATCGCTGATCCGCGGCGCCGCCGCCTCCCCGTGCCGCAAACTCCGCTTGAACGCCGCGCTCAGGATAGTCTCGTAGTTGGAGATGGACACCCGCAGACTCACCCCCGACCGCTGATTCACATCCGGACTCCGCCGCGCCAGCGCCGTGAACTCCGCGATGATCTCCTTCATATAGCGCGGAACGCTCACCCGGCTCTGAGTATCCTCAAAGCGCGTGTATTCCTGCTCGATAATCCCTATCTCCTCCTCCAACGTGCGCGGATAATGCGTCCGGATCTGCGCCCCATACCGGTCCTTCAGCGGCGTGATAATCCGCCCCCTATTCGTATAATCCTCCGGATTAGCCGTTGACACCAGGAATATGTCCAACGGCAGCATAATCCGATACCCCTTTATCTGAATATCCCGCTCCTGCATCAGATTAAACAGGCTAACCTGTATCCGCTCCGACAGATCCGGCAGCTCATTGATGCAGAAAATCCCCCTATTCGTGCGCGGTATCAGCCCGTAATGTATCGTCAGCTCGTCCGACAGATACCTCCCCTCGGCAACCTTAATCGGGTCAACCTCCCCAATCAGATCCGCCACCGTAATATCCGGCGTCGCCAGCTTCTCGCTATACCGCTCCTCCCGCCCCATCCACACAACCGCCGCGTCATCCCCATCCGCCTCCAGCATCCGCCTGCACTGCGCGCAAATCGGAATCAGCGGATCGCAATTCAGATCGCACCCCGCCAGCGCCGGCACTGCCTCATCCAGCAGCCCGACCATATGCCGTATCAGCCTAGACTTAGCCTGCCCGCGCTCCCCCAGCAAAATCACATCCTGCCCCGCCAGCACAGCATTCTCCAGCTGCGGAATAACCGAATCCTCAAACCCGATTATCCCCGGAAACAGCTCCTCCCCCGCCTCAATCTTGCCAATCAGATTGCCCCGTATCTCTTCCTTAATGCTCCGCGCCACATACCCGCTCCCCTTCAGCTCCCCCACGCTCTTAGCCATAGCCTTCCTCGGCATATCGCCCCTCCTCTAATTCACCCCTATCAAAATAGACACGCCAATAATATAACATACCTTTCACCCCGCTTGCCCACAAACCCCTATCTTGCAGCATAACCCCTACCCCCGCCAATCCGCGGCGATAGCCGCCCCCAAAAGTTTTTTGCTACTTTTTTCCAAAAAAGTAGAGCAGCCCCCAGCCCCCGTGCGCCCATCCGCCTATTATGCGATAATACCCACATGAACCAAACCCAAGATCCCCAAAAACTAAACTCCCTATTCACCACCGGCGCCCTGCTACACCCCGTATCACCCACCCCCGGCCTAACCGACTTCGCCACAGCCCTCCACCACGCCATCGGCGCAACCAAATCCCCTTTGGATGGCAACGCCGCCAAAATCCACGCCCTACTCGGCGACCCCACCCACCTAATCTTCGCCCTAATTGACGGCTTCGGCATGAACTACGTCGACCGCCAGCCGCCCAACGCCTTCATCCGCCGCAACCTCGCAGCCGAAATGCGTAGCGTCTTCCCTTCCACCACCGCCGCCGCCCTAACCACCCTTGCCACCGGCGAATGGCCCGCAACCCACGCCATAACCGGCTGGCACGTCCACATCCCCCGCATAAACGCCGTATCCACCATAATCGCCTACCAGCGCTCCCCCGACAAAACCCCCCTATCCCAACTAGGCATAACCCCATCCGACGCCTACCCCATCCCCTCCCGCATGCGCCCTTCATCCGGCATCAACGCCGCCTGCCTTATGCCCGCCCACATAACCAACACCCCCTACTCAACCTACTGGGCGGCAGGCATCCCCCAAATCCCCTACAAAACAACCCGCCAGGCAATCCACGCCCTAACCCGACGCCTAGCCCGCGCCGCGCGCCCGACCTTCACCTACCTGTATATGCCCCAAGTGGACAGCGCCGCCCACAAGCACGGCGCGTACCACTCCACCACAATGCGCGCCGCCCGCAACGCCGACGAAACCCTCGAGCGCATCGCAACTAACTTGCCACCCAGCGCCCGCCTAGTCATGACCGCCGACCACGGCCACCTAGACGCCCCCGCATCCCGCGTCCACAAACTCGCCCCCGGCGACCCCATCCTGCGCCTATCCGAAACCCCGCCCTCCGGCGACGTCCGCCTTATGTACGCCCACGTCCGCCCCGACAACCTCCCCGCCTTCCGCCGCGCCGTCCGCAACCAACTCGGCGACGACTTCCTAGTCCTAGACGCCCCCCAACTAGACGCCCTCAAGCTGCTAGGCCCCGATCCCATATCCCCCGAAACCCGCCGCAGAATAGGCAATACCCTAATCCTATCCACCACCAGCGCCGTCCTAGACTACCGCGCCGCGCTAGGCGAGAACGCATCCAAGCGAATGCGCTCCCACCACAGCGGCCTAACCCCCGCCGAAATGCGTATCCCCCTAGTGATTGCCTGACGATTGCGCCTAACCCCATCTAGTTTCGCAACAGCATCCCCGGCTGACACCGCCTGCAGTAGCTCGTAATGCGCTTATTCGCCGTAATCTGACTAATCCGATTCCCGCAGCGCGGACACGCCTCGCCCCCCTTGTTATGAACCCGCAAAAAATCCCGCGCCTTCAAATGTATGTTATCCCCCATCCGCTCCCGCGCCTTCGGAATAGCATCCCGCACAACCTCCCCGCAAGCCCTATGCAGCCGCGCCAACTCCTCATCCGACAGCGCCTTGCGCTTGCGAAACGGATACACCCCCGCCTCAAACAATATCTCATCCGAATAAGCGTTGCCTATCCCCGAAACAACCCGTCCCCTTGTCAATATCCCCTTGATCTCCCCATGAAACCCCTTCAACCGCTCCCGAAACTCATCCAACCCAATCCCGTCCAGCGCATCCGGCCCCTGCTCACCCAAGCGCGGTATATCGCCCAATTGCCCCGCATCGCAGTAATACGCCATCCCCATCCGCTTATCGTCCAAATACCGCAGCTCATGCCCATTGGACAGCCCCAGCGAAATATACGTCCGCTTATAAACCCGCTGCGACGCCAAACAATACTGCAGCGCCCCCGTCAGCATCGGATTGATAACCAGCATCCGCCCACTCACCGGATCATCCCCCGCCGACTCAAGCCCCGTTGCGTCAAGCCCGGAGAAATCCAGCAAGACAAACTTCCCCCGCCGCCTCACGCCCTCCAGCCGTCGCCCCCGTATATCCTCCGCCATATCCCCCCGCAACGACCGCAAAACGCCCGGCCTAACCTCAGCCGCCGACTCCACCACCGCCCCGACCGCCTTCGCCGTCAGAAATTCCCTAACCACCTCAAGTTCAGGCGCCTCCGGCATACATCACCTCTCAGTTCTGATAACGCCAGCCTACCCCAATCCCGCCAAGCAGTTCTAGGTTGCTGTGTGATAGAATTACGGCATATCAATCAGGAATATCAGGCATACGCGATACGCGCGCCAAACCCGCGCCCGCGCGTCAATGCCTCCGCGTCAAGGAGCGAACAATGGAAAAGCGAACACTCGGCAGAACCGGCCACCTCAGCACCATAGTCACATTCGGCACCGCCGGCATAGGCAAAGTAACCCAATCACAGGCAGACACAGCCGTAGAGCAAATCCTAGCCCACGGCGTCAACCACATAGACATTGCCCCCTCATACGGCGAGGCGATGGAGCGCCTAGCCCCCTGGATGCCCAAAATCCGCCCCGACATATTCCTAGGCGCCAAAACCCGCGAGCGAACCCGCGCCGCCGCCCAAGACAACATCCACAGCTGCATGCAGCGCCTAGGCGTAGAAGAATTCGACCTATTTCAACTCCACTCCGTAGGAACAATGCCCGACCTAGACGCCGTAACCCGAACCGGCGGCGCATTAGAGGCGCTAGTCCAACTGCGCGAGCGCGGCCTAACCAAATGGATAGGCATCACCGGACACGGCCCCGAAGTCCCCCGCGTCCAACTCGAGGCGCTCAACCGCTTTGACTTCGACACCATAATGTTCCCCCTAAACGCCACCCTCTACCGCAACCCCGCCTACCGCGAAAGCGCCCAAGAACTGCTCGCAACCGCCGCCCAAAAGAACATCGGCATCCAAACCATCAAAATGCTCGCCCGCGGCGGCTGGGGAACTCGCGACCGCGAACACGCCACCTGGTACGACCCGCACCGCAACCAACAAGCCATAGACGACGCCATCAACTGGCTGCTATCCCAACCCATCCACACAGCCCCCAGCGTCGGCGACATAACCCTGCTCCCCCGCGCCCTAGACGCCGCCGCCCGATTCGCCCCTATGTCCCCCGCCGACCAACAGCGCCTCGTCAACGCCCAGCGCCCGCCCTTGCCCGAACCCGGCCTAGGCATCCTAGCCGCCGACTAGCCGATAGCGTTTCTTTTCAAATGGCTTTCAGAGTTCGGCAAATTGCGCTACAACCGGCAAAGCGGATGGTCACGGCAAGCCCATCCGCCCATCCGCAGCGGCGGATACACTCGCCCGCCTGAATGGAAACGCTACCCGCCTAACCCACCTTGCGCGCCGCCACCACATACACCGGATCCGTATAAAACCCCATCCGAGGGCTAATATCATACGCCATCACCGCGCTCCACCCGCCCGAATTAACGAAATACGACCCCACAAGCTGCGCCCGCGTCTCATCGTCCAGCGATTGCCACACCGCCACCGCCTTGCTCGGAAACATCCGATTGGAATATATCACATGAAACGCGCCCCCAACCCGCAGCGCCCGATTCACCTCCCGAAAAACCGCTATCGGCTTAACGATATACTGAACAGACACCGTCACAACAGCCGCGTCAACGCTCCCATCCTCAAGCGGCAACCGCGGATCCGCGTTCAAATCATGCACCACCCGCTCAGTCAGCTGCGGATTCTCAGCCAACTCAGTCTCATTCAACCCAATCCCCACCACCCTTCGCAAACCCAAATTATGCGGCAAATGCGACCGCCAGCTCGCCATCAAATCAAGCGCCGCGCCCCCTTGCGGCAGTGCCTCCCCCAAATACCCGCGCACCGCCTCTATCGCATAATCATCAATATGCGTAACCAAACGCGGCTCAGCGTAAAACACCCCATCATCCCCCTCATCCACCCGCCTAAACATCTCAGCCGGATACACCCCCTGCCCATCATCTACCGATTCCATCGCCATCACTCCTCCCGCCTACAATACGCCGCCAGCGCATCTTCAAGACAAAAACCTAGTACGCACTATGCGCTATGCCACGCGCGCGCTATACTACGCTTGCAACGGCAACAAACGCGGGCAATCGCTTACCCGCAACGCCCCCAACCACACCCTAACCCGAATGGACAAGCGCCAATGGCAAGCAACTGGGACATATCCAACGCCGACTGGGTCGACGCCGCCGACAACGCCCTCCAATTCATCCCCGACCCCGACGCCCGCGGCCTAATCCTATACCGCTTTGAGGCGCAATACCTCCCCGCCCTCAGAAAAGCCCGCAACCCCCAGCAGGTCACCCGCGCATGGACCGCCTTCTACCACTACCTCACACTACGCCCCACCCGCCGCAAATTCTTCTCCCTATCCGACCACGACGCCGCCCAAACCATCGCCCACCTAACCGCCATCCTAAACCTCCCGCCCTATCCAACAGATAGCCAGTCGGACGAGCAAGCCGACGAATAAGACGAACAACCCCCCCGCGCAAGCGAACCGCGCGGCGGCCCTAAGATTGCGCCCGCCAATCGCCAACGCGCGCAAGCCGAACCGCGTCCGCGCGGGGACGCTGAGTTGGCAGCATCGCCCCGCAATCGCCGTGAAGAGCGAAACCCACCCGCGCATGACCGACGCCGTATCACAATTGGGGCGGGGTGGAATTTGTACGCGAAACCCACCCGCGCGTGGCCGACGCCCTTTCGCTATCACAGGATTGCCCAATGACAACGCGAACCCCGCCCGCGCGGGACGCTACCGTCGCAACCCGCTACGACACGCTAGAATTCGGATTCCTAACCGCCAACTCCTCCACCACCTCATCCCTGCTCTTATCCGCCGACCACGGCGTCGGAATCACATTCGTCCCAAACAGCCTTACCAGCTGCTCATCCGGACTCCCGTCAACCACATGCTCCGTCAGCCACTCCCCATCCTGCTCCACCACCTTGATCTTCCTATCCTCCCCCGTCCACCCGAAACTCACTATCACCGGCGCTCCCATTGCATTGCCTCCCAATAATACGCGCGGGCGCCAACGCGCCCGCCCCGCCTAACACGCCCCGCGCCCGCATCCCAAGCATAAGCATTTATGCGCTCGCGGCCGTTGCAGCCTATATCCGTGATTTAATTTTAGAAAATTAAGCGCAAAATAGTCAATACGCTATCCCCCAAACGCAGCATTTCCACTCAGATGGTCATGTGCATCTACCCATTGCGGCCGGTTGGACGGCATTGCCGCAGCCGCCCGATATATCAATTGCGGCCCAACTTGCCAAACCCTCAAAATCATCCAAAAACCGCAACCGCGAGAGCGCCGGGCAAGCGCTACCGCCCCACCGCGAACTCCACCCCCCACACCCTACCCTCCCCGCCAACAAACTGCCCCGTCCGGACGCTCTCAATCCCATAACCCGGCAACCCACGCTCAACCACGCACCTATCCCCCACACGCGCGCCTCCCTCAGCAAACCCAAAATCCCTATTCTCAAACCCGGCCTCCCGCCTATCCCCCGCCAAATCCGCGAGATCAACCGGAACAATGTGCAGGAAAAACCGCGCGTCCACATCGCCCTCAGCGCACGGCTCTCTGAGATACGCCAAGCCATCCCCGCGCAGGCGGCGAGAGGGATTTTCGTCCATCCCGCCGCCAAGACGCCTACGCGCTCTGCGCCTTCTCATAATCCCAGCCCGCGGCGACAAGCGCCTTGAGACCAAGAGCGCTATCCCGCCCGACGCTTGTCGCGAGCGCGAAATGCGGAGGAGCCTCTCCGTCGCCAACATCAGCGGCGTCCGACCACGCTCCCACGCAGAAATCGCACGCGCCATCCGCGCCGTCGCCGTCAAGCAGACGCGCCGAGAACATCAGCGCGTTCATCCGCCCGACCGCCATAATCGCGGCGGTTGATTCGGGATCGTTGTCAACCGCGTCATGCAGCAGCTCCCCAAAGCAGCCGTAATCCTCGGATCCCGCGATATCTCCAAGCCGCCGCCAACCGGCGTTCAGGAAAAATTCCATCGCGGATTCGATCGCCTCCATATTCGCGTAGTGCATGTCCGTGCCCTCATGCACTGCCAGATTCGCGGCGATCTTGCGAATGTAGGAGCACGGCCGGCAGTCCTCAGGGCTGACGCAGAATGCCGCATCCGCGGAGCAGCCCTCGCCGTCCATCTTGAACCCGCAGAACGCGCCGCCGCCCTCATCCGCAAACGGACGCGCAAGCAGCGCGCCCCAGTGAAGAGGAGCGCGCAGAACGCCGTTATCCAGCGTAAACCCAATTATTTTGGGCGCGCCCGAACACAGCAAAACGCCGCTGCGATCCATAGTGTCGTTCATTTATAACTCCCTGTCTTTTGAGGACAGGATAACCCCGCTTGCAATATCAGGCCAGATGCGTAGCGTGTCATCCGGGTAGCGCGCCAGCAGATGCTCCAACAATTGCCGGTACGCCAGTTCCCAGTAGTCCATATCGTACCGCTTCGCAAGCGCGCCGGGCGTGTTGTTATCTACAAGCGAGTTGAAATACACCTGCTGATGCGGATGCAAAGCCGCCATAGCGGCCAACGTGGTTATCAGCCCAAAGCCCGCTATGCCATACGCAAGCGCCCGCCGCGCCATATGCAAGCCGCCGCCGCCAACCCACCCTGGCAGCCGCAATCCAACTTTCCAAATATCCCCCCCCATACGAATGTTCGTAATTCTATCCAGCCCAACCGCCGCAATCAGACAGAACGGCCCCCACAAAAAGTGCATATGCCGCCAGCCGTTATAGATATTGGCTTGCAGCGCGATAACCACCACAACGGGCATCACAAAGCACCCCAGCAACAAGACGCGAAAGCGCGTTTCGCGGTCGCGCAGCGCGGCGATAGGGCGCGATACGACTTGCCAACACACCGCCGCGCATCCGATAGCGCCTATCAACAAAGTGATTGGCGGCGCGGTGATAGCAAACCAAACCGGGATATAGTTCCACGGCGCTGCGTCAGACCTGTGAATCTCGCCCATAAACAAATTCTCTACAATGAGCGGATGCCGCGACAGCTCTCGCAAGCCCTCAACAAACCGCAGCGGGTTCTCCCAATAATACGGGTGTATAATGTACACGACCGCCAGCGCCGCCGCCGTAAATATCCCGCCCGTCGTCAAGATGCGCTTGCGCTCCGACCAACCCGACGCCTGCCACAAATCTATCCCGCGCATAGCCATGATCATCGGCAACAGCATCAGCCCAAACACGCGCATATTTATCGCCAAGCCCACCGCTGCGCCGCACAATACAAACGCGCCGAGCGTATCCCTGCGAAACGCGCGGTGAGCGAGATACAGCGCGATGACCATCATTGCCGCAAAGGGAATATCCTTGCCGTTAAAGAACGAGTGAGCATACAAACGCGGATGCAACAAGAACATCAGCATAGCCAGCAACGCCACCCAACGATTGCCCAGCATCCGATACACGAGCATCCCGCACGCAAAGCCCCCCGCGACAAAGAACAAGTGCGTAAGCAAGTGGCGCGTCTGATAGATATGGCGGGTATCTTGCAATCCAAGCGCGCGCTCCGCAAGCAACAACGGCATCTCAAAAGCAAGCCCATAGTAGCGATAATCCACGCCGACATATATGTCGGCGATGCTGCCCGCAACGTCGCCCCCAGTAATATAGCCAACATTTGCGCCAACAATTCGGCGCTGCAGAGGATCATCCGGCCCCGTCCCGTAATCGTCCACCACTACGCCACCCACAACCGCGAGCGCCGCGCAAACCCCAAGCCCCCACGCCCAAAACGGCGCGCGGCGCAACAAGACTAAGCGGGATAGCGGGAATTGGAATAGCATTGGCATTGCGGGGAAAATTATAGCAAGACAAGCGCGGCGGCGGGCAACGTTCCAATCCAGCCGGTCGAATATGTCTATCGCCGCATATAGCTGGAGCGCAATCCGCCAAACCCCCAAAACCAAACGCCGCCCGCTCACACAAAGCGGACGGCGTCTGCTTAACTCACCCCGCGCGCCATCTCCCGCGCGCCTTATCGCCCCCTAGTTCCGCGGCGCCGACCTAAAGCAGTCGTAGCAATACACCGGCCGTGTCCCCGTAGGCCTAAACGGCACCTCATCCTCCTTGCCGCACTGAGCGCAAGTTATCGCGTACGTCTGCCGCGACCCGCCCCCCCCGAAACCGCCGCCGCCGCCGCCGCCAAAGCCGCCGCCGCCACCGCCGCGATTGAACGACGAGCGCCGCGTCCTCCGGCAGTCCACGCACCGCTTCGGCTCGTTGGCATACCCCTTCTCGGCGTGATACTGCTGATCATCCACCGAAAACACGAAACTATTCCCGCACTCCACGCAGTTGAGCATCCTATCCTGAAAGACCACTGGTGATCTCCTTTGAATGAGAAATCGTTGCTTGCCAATTATCACCAGGGCATCCATCTTTGAGTTAGGAAGTCGCCTAGAGTAATGAAACAACCAGGTTTTAGCATAGCATACGCGCGGCATCTAAGCAACAAATTCGCAAGAAAATTCGCGCCAACCAAATCGCCGCCATCACCCCCAAATCTTGACGACCGCCACACACATTGATACCTTGCCAACACAAGCGCCACTGCTGCCGGCCACGCGGCAACCAACAGCGCATCACTGCGAAAATCTACCGCCAACAGCGATTACCACGAGAGCGATTGCCAATGCCCCTTAACGCAAGCGAACCGGAGACACAACAAATCCGCCGCGCCGCCATCCTAGGCGCCGGCGCCATGGGCGCCCAAATCGCCGCCCTCATAGCCTCGCGCGGCATCCCCTGCGACCTGCTAGACCTAAACACTACCCTAGCCGACCGCGCCAAACAACGCCTGCCAACCCTGCGCCCTCCAGCCCTTGCCAACGCCAGCGCCCTAACCCTAATCCGCCCCGGCAGCTTCGCCACAGACCTCCCCCGCCTAGGCCAAGCCGACCTAATCATAGAGGCAATCACAGAACGCCTCGCCCCCAAGCTCAACCTATGGTCAACCGCCGCGCCTCACATCCGCGATACCGCCATCCTAACCACCAACACATCCGGCATCCCCATCCACCGCATCGCCGCCGCCTTGCCGCCAGACGCCCGCCGCCGCTTTCTAGGCGCGCACTTCTTCAACCCCCCGCGCCATCTACCCTTGCTTGAACTCATACCCACCACAGACACCCACGACGCCCCAATCGCCGCCCTCCGCCGCTTCGCCCAAGACGCCCTTGACAAGCGCGTCATAATCGCCAAAGACGTCCCCGGCTTCATCACAAACCGCATCGGCTGCTACTACTTCCTAACCGCAATGCGCGCCGCCGACCAGTTCAACCTAGCCCCCGACCAAGCCGACGCCATATCCGGCCCCCTCATAGGCAGACCCGCCAGCGCCACCTACCGCGCGCTAGACATAGTTGGGCTAGACATCCTAGCCGACATCTGCGACAATACCCGCAGCGCCCTAACCTCCGACTGCGAGCGCGCCGCCTTCGACCTACCCCCCTACATCCGCCAAATGCTAACCCGCGGCTGGCTAGGCGACAAATCCGGACAAGGCTTCTACAAGAGAGAACGCTCCAACCGCAAATCCCGCATCCTAACCCTCCACCCCCGCCAAATGCGCTACCACGAAAGACAACCCACGTGGCGAGGACGAGAATCCCTAGCCCATTTCCAAGCCATAAAAGACACCCCCCAGCGCATCAAAGCGTTAGTTTCATCCGACCACATCGCCGGCAAATTCGCCTGGCGCGCCCTATCTCACCTGCTAACATTCACCGCCGCCAAAGCCCCCGAAATCGCCCACGACATCATCAGCATCGACCGCGCCATGCGCTGGGGTTTCAACTGGCAACTAGGCCCCTTTGAAACCTGGGACGCCCTAGGCGTCGCCCAAACCACCCGCCGCATGCTCCAAGACGGCCTACCAGTCCCCGACTGGACGCAACGCCTCGCCGACACAGACGCCCCATTCTACAAACGCGAAAACGGCATCCTACTCCAAGCTACCCCATCTGGCGGCTACACCCCCATCCCGCGCGAACTTAGCGATGATAACGGCGATGAATAACCCCTGCCCCCTCTGCCATTCCCACAACGCAACCCTCCTCCACAAAGGCGGCAAAGGCTCGGCATACCGAGACTTCCTCCACTGCCCAACCTGCGACCTAGTATTCGTCCCCCGCGCCCAGCAACTCACCCCCGACGCCCAGCGCGCCCGCTACCTCCAGCACAACAACGACATCCACGACCCCGCCTACCGCGCATTCCTAGCCAGACTCTACCACCCGCTCAAACCCCATCTAACCCCCGGATCAACCGGCCTAGACTACGGCGCAGGCCCCGGCCCCGCGCTCCAACAAATGATGCTAGAAGACGGCTTTCACGCCCGCATCTACGACCTCTACTTCCACCCCGACCAAAGCGCCCTAACCCAAACCTACGACTTCATAACCTGCACCGAAACCGCCGAACACTTCGCCGACCCCGCCCAAGAATTCGCCCGCCTAAACGCCCTCCTCCGCCCCGGCGGCTGGCTAGGCGTAATGACCGGCATGCTCCCCGCCTGGGACGCCTTCCCAACCTGGCACTACCACCGCGACCCCACCCACATCAACTTCTTCAGCCCCACCACAATGCACTGGCTCGCCGCCCGCCACCACTGGCAGCCCCACTTCCACGCCCGCGACGTCACCCTATTCCACAAACCCACCTGCCCCTAGCCCCCGCAACTCCTCTAAAAACAACCCTTGACACCGCTTGTCCCTCTCCGCTATTCTCGTACCAGAACAAATTATCACAAACCCACTCAAAAGTTTTTTGCTACTTTTTTCTAAAAAAGTAGAGCCCCGGCGACGGGGAGGCTTGGAGGCAAACATGACAACTGCAACCGCAACCCGCGAACCCATAACCGAAGAGCGCATCGCGTCCGAACAAGACCGCGTCCGCCACAACATCGCCCGCCGCGTCAACCAACTCACCCACGACGGCGACCGACTCATCCAATTCATGTGGGACACCGTACAAGGCGAATACCCCGACGCCAAATTCCACCACCGCCAAAACGCCGCCCGCGACCTCGCCGTTATGAGCGGTCAACTTCCCCAAGACACCCCCGGCTCCCCCGCGCGAGTCGTCCGCCAAGAAGACATGCCCAAGTCCAAAACCCCCAAAGTCACGCTCAAACAGATAATCAACAAACCCATCGGCGCATACATACGCGAGAAAACCGACGACTGCCGCGACCTCGCAACCGAATACTACAACATCCTATTCCCGCGCCCCGTCTTCGAAAGCGCCAACCCCGACGAAAAAAAATACCAAAAAGCCACCCGAATCCGCCCGCACCACCAGGTAGCCGCGCTCAAAGAAATGATGAAACGCAGCATCGGCAGCCGCAACCCATACTCATACGCCCAGACCTCCGCTACGGAAGAAAAAATGCTCAACAGCAAGCTGGGAACCGAAATGCGCCTGTCAATGGACAAAGGCATGGGCTACGCGCGCTACATGTTCGAAATCCTAGAAAACGACAAAACCGACCGCTGGGGCGCCATCATAACCGACCCATTCACCCAAACCCACCGCATCTGGGCGCTCAACGAACTCTGCCGAATGGGCGCCGACATCCCCTGGGAACACATAACCCCCGAGGCGATAGACACATTCTTCCGCGACCTCCACGCCAAAGAGCGCCGCCAGGCGGAACGCCTCCTAGCCCAGCGCCAACAATCCGCCAGCGCCGAGCTCACCCCAGAGCAAAAAGCCGAAGTCCTAACCGCCTTCGAAGAAATGCAGCGCACAGCCGACCAGAACGACCGCAAAGCCGCCCAAAAAGCCCAAAAAGCCGAGAAGAAAGCCGCCAAAAAAGCCAACGCCAACCCCGGCAACAACGCCGATGAGAACGCCACCAAACCCGACAACAACCACTCCGACCCCGCCAACAATATCGCTGGCGCAGACACCCCCGTCCCCAACACCCCCACAACCCGCGGCGAAACCGCCGTCGCCAACGCCCTAGCCCGCCACCCCGAAGTCGACCTAGACACCGCCCTAGAAAACCACCACGCCACCGCTGGCATCCCCAAACAAAACCTAACCCACGAACAAATCTACGACGCCATCACAGCCGAGGCGAACTTCCAAAAACGCCAAGCAATAATCCAAAGCCGCCTGCCCCAAGAAGACCGAGAATCCCCTGAGGACAACGATCCCCCCAAATCCCGCAGCCCCTAACCCTGCGGATGAGCGAATCACCGGCAAATCAAGACACCGCCCGGCATCGTCGCCGCAGCGGTTCAACCCTAACACACCGCCGCGCAACCGAACAACTAGCGCGTTGACGCCCCGCGCCCGTTTGCCAACCCCCCCACATTGCGCTAAAATCAACCCAACGACGCCACCCGCCCAACCAACCAACAGGAGGACGCCACAATGGTAAAACCCAAACAACTAGGCCACCTAGTCCTCAGAGTCCGCGACCCTGAGACATCCGAAAAATGGTACGCCGAAATGCTCGGCCTCCACACCACCACCAAGAGCGACAGCGGCATGATATTCATGAGCGCCAAAGAAGACTCCTCCCACGAACTCGCCCTAGTCGGCGTAGGCCCCGACGCCCCCGGCCCCGAAGAAACCCGCGTAGGCCTATTCCACTTCGCCTGGGAAATGGAATCCTTCGAGGATCTGGAAAACCTCTACACCCACCTCAAAACCAAAGGCGCCAACCTCCGCTCCCTAGGCGATCACGGCATCTCAATGGGCGTCTATCTATTCGACCCCGACGGCAACGAAATCGAGGTCTACTACGAATCCCCCAAACAAGACTGGCAAGTCCAAGACGGCGACTACCTCTTCGGCGGCCAATTCCCCCGCCAACTAGACCCCGTAGAAGTAGCCGACTAGCCTTGCGATGAGCGCAACGGCATACACTAGGCACTGGCTGACGCCAATCGGCAGCGTTTCTTTTCGGCGGCATTGAGAGCCTGGCAAGTTGCAATCAAAATGACAAATCAGGTGAATACGCCAAGCCCGACCAACCCGCCGCAACGGGCAGACACACTCGCCCGCCTGAATGGAAACGTTGCCACGCTAACCCCCGCCAAAATGATCCCACCCGCCGCTTGCCACATCCATCGCCTTCCCTCGCCCATCCACCACAGCCACCCGCGGCCCACTCCCGCCATCCGCGTACTCCGTAATCACCCCCACAACCGTCGCCGGCGGACTAACCGCCCCCACAGCCCGCCGCATCACCCCGGCCGGCGCCACAAACAGCAGCTCATAATCCTCCCCTCCGCCCAGCGCAAGCCCCAGCCACTCATCCGGAAACGCCGCCTTCAACCGGGCATCCGCGGCCACGCGCGCCGCATACACCCGCGCGCCCACCTCGCTCGCCCTGCAAAGCTTGCCCAGATCATCCACAAGCCCATCGCTCACATCCATAGCGCACCGAACCCCCACGCCCGCCAGCGCCACCCCCTCCCTCACCCGCGGAGCCGGCCTATTATGCGCCCCCACAAGATAAGCAACCGCATCCTCGTCTATACCCTCCGTCGCGCTGCCTACCCCGCTTGCCAGCAACTTCAGTCCTCCCGCCGACGCCCCCAGCCCCCCCGTAACCGCCACCAAGTCCCCCGGCTTGGCAACATCCCTCACCATCAGCCCCTCCACCCCACCCGGCGCAACCCCCTGCAAAGCCACCGTTACGAAGAACGCCGGCGACCGCACAACATCCCCGCCCACAATCGCCCCTCCATACGCCGCTGCCACCTCCATCATCCCGTCATACAGCGCCTCCAACCCCTCTACCGGCAGATCCGGCCGCAACCCAAGCGTAACGATAGCGTATGTCGGAACGCACCCCATCGCCGCCACATCGCTGATATTCGTAGCCAGACACTTCCACCCCAAATCCCGCCAAGCCGTATAATCAAGCCTAAAATGAACCCCCTCCACCATCGTATCAGTGGTCAGCGCCCGCGCCCCCGCCGGCGCCTCCCACGCCGCCGCGTCATCCCCAATCGCGCGCAGCATCCGAAACCCGCGCCCATCCACCTCCCGGATGCGCCGCGCATTCTCGCCCGCTATCCTAGCGGCAAGCCTATCAATCAGCTCAAACTCGCCCATCTCGCTCACAAGCATAACCCCCAAATTATAACGGGATGCGCCGGCATCCTCAATCGCCAATCGGCACTCGGCGTCAAGGATTGGCACAAACGATTGGCTTGCCGTACAATGGTTGCAATCGGCGGCGGTTCATTCCCAATCAGCCCCCAAGTAGAGTATCATTGCGCCCACTGCAACAGCGTCATACGTCGCATTGCCACTAAACAGACGCCGCAAATCGCTAACGGCATCCGATACACAACTAGCCAGCGGTTCGCGCCGCGCAATACAGAGAGCATCCACGCATGACCATCCTCCAACAAATGGCGGCTTTCACCTACGGCCTGAACTACCCCGAACTGCCCGCCGACGTACGCCATGCGGCGCGGCGGCATCTAGCCGACAGCCTCGCCTGCATGCTAGGCGCGAGCCGCATGGACGCCGTCAACGCTACCCGCTCATACGCGCTCGCGCAAGGCGGCAGCCAAGACGCCACCCTAATCGGCGCTGCGAACAAGACGCCCGCCGCGCTCGCCGCCCTCGTGAACGGCACAGCCGTGCGCTACCTCGACGCCAACGACATCGTAGCCCGCTCCGGCGACCACGACTCCGGCCACTTCAGCGACGCCCTCCCCGCCCTGCTCGCCCTCGCCGAGCGCCACGCCCGCGCCGGCGCTGAGCTGCTAACCTGCATCGTAGCCGCCTACGAACTCCAAGGCGCGCTCAGCGAATCGTTCCAATTTATGAAACGCGGCTACCACGCGCTCACCCAAGTCCCTTGGACGCTGCCAATCGTAGCGTCCCGGCTTATCGGCGCAGATGTTGATGCGGCGTCCCACGCCGCCGCGCTTTCGGGCAGTACCGGGATGATATTCAACACCTGGCTCAAGCCCACATCCCACATCCCGATGATAAAAGCCGTGTCAGTCGGGCTTGCCTGCCAGCGCGCCGTAGAATCCGCCGACCTCGCCGCGGCAGGCGTAACCGCCCCCCAAGACGCGCTTGAGACCGTCTTCACCCGCCTAGCCCCCCTATCCGACACTCCCGCCGACCTTACCCGCTGCGAACTACTCGGCAAGCGCTGGCTAATGACCCGCCAGACCATCAAATCCTACCCCGCCCAGATATACACCCAAGCCGCGATAGAGGCAACCCTAGCGCTCCACGCCCAAGGCGTCCGCGCCCCCGACGTACAACGGCTCACCCTATCCGGCCACACCGGCGTCTGCGCCGGCGTCCAAGGTTCACAGGCGGCGTTCACCCCCGCCAGCCGCGAGGCAGCCGACCACAGCGCCCCCTTCGTCATGGCAATGGCGCTCCTGCGCGGCAAAATGACCCTCCGCGAATACCAAAACGCGCCCTGGCTAGACAATGCCGTGCGCGATCTGATGCGCCGCATCGATCTTGTAGTGGATCCTCAACGCGAGCGCCAATTCATCCAAAACGGTGCGCTCGGCGTGGAACTGACCGCCCATCTCGCCGACGGCAACGTCCTGAGCACCGAAGTGCGCCATCCTAAAGGCCATCCCGACGCGCCCCTAACCGACGACGAACTGCTAACGAAAATGCGCTGGCTACTAGAAGACGTCGCCCCTACCGAAACCCCTGAGCGCATCCTAGACCTCTGCCTGCGCCTTGAAACCCCGGCCGACGTTCGCGCCCTAATCGCCGCCTGCAACCTGGATGCAGATAAGGATGCCGATGCGTCGCCCGGCTAGTCGGCGTCATCCTTTACCCAAGACATCCGAAACCCGCCCAGCAGCTCTTCTATTTCGGCAAGATCGCCGCGCGTGAGAACCCAGTCGGCGGCAAGCGCGTTGTGCCGCGCCTGCTCAGCCGATTTCGCCCCCACCAGCGCCGATGTCACCGCCGGGTTCGCCAAAACCCAAGCGATCGCCAACTGCACAATATCGCGGCAATGATCCCTAGCCCACTCGTCCAATCGCCGCGTAACCGAGTGCGTTTGCTCAAACAAATCGCCCCTGAAGAAGTTGAACAGCCGTCGCTCATCATCCGCCGCGAACTCGTGACCCGGCTTATGCTTGCCGCCCAATACGCCCTTGCACAAAACCGAATGAGGTATCACCCCAATCCCGTTTCGCAGACAGAACGGCAGCACATCATCCTCCAAATCGCGCCACATCAGGTTGTAGCGCGGCTGCGAGCTGTGTATCGGCGCGTATCGCATCGCCTCCGCCGTCTGCTCCGGCAAAAAGTTGGACACCCCGATATAGCGTATCTTGCCCGCGTCCCGCAACCGCAGCAAACTCGCCATAGTGTCCGCGATAGGCCACTGCGGCTGCGGCGAGTGCAGCTGATACAAGTCAATGTAATCAGTCCCCAGCGTCCGCAGGCTGGCGTCTATCGCGCCGTCTATGTGCGCGGCGGAATGGTCGTCGCCCGACACCTTAGTCGCCAGAAACACCTCATCCCGCCTGCCCCTAATCGCCTTGCCCACCACCGATTCGCTAGTCTGGTAGCCCTCCGCCGTGTCTATGAATGTCATCCCCGCGTCCAACGCCGCGTGAACCGCCGCGATCCCCTCATCCTCCGGCACATTCCCCAATCCGCCGCCTATCGGCCACGCGCCGAACCCGATTGCCGAAACCTGAGGCCCGTCTCTGCCCAACTGCCGCGTGTTCATCCGCCTATTCACGCTCCCCCCTGGGTATAATACGGATATAATGCCCGGCGCTAATGCCCGGATCTAATACCTGCTGCTGTTGCGAACTATCAGATAGCCCGCCACGCCCGCGATTAGCGAGGCTATCATTATGCCCGCCTTCGCCTGCAGAATGAGCTCAGGCCCCATAAACGCCAAGCCCGTAACGAAAATGGACATAGTGAACCCGATGCCGCCCAGCAGCGCAACGCCCGTGATTTGCGCCCAGTTCACCCGGCGCGGCAGCGTGGCAAGCTTAAATCGCACCGCGACCCACGCGAACAGGATCACCCCCAGCGGCTTGCCCACCACAAGCCCAAGTATGATGCCGATGGTCACCGGCGATGTCAGCGCCGCGACCAGCTCCGCGTCAAATATCACATGCGCGTTGGCGAATGCGAACAGCGGCATTATCACGAATGCCACCCATGGATGCAGCGCGTGTTCCAGCTGCTGCAGCGGCGATTCCACCTCTTTTGTGGCAACCTCCATCTCGTCCAAAACGCGGCTTTGGATGCCGGTGGTCAGCGCCATTGTCCCCCGCCTTAGGCGGCGGCTGTCGTCGCGCTCAAACATATCCAGCAGCTGCCGCGTTTGCGCTACGAACTGCTCCGGATCCATCCGCACGCGCAGCGGTATCGTGAGCGACACCAGAACGCCCGCGATAGTCGGGTGAACCCCCGACCCAAAGAACGAAACCCACACCGCCGCCGCGATTATGAAGTACGGGATAACATTGCGGACGCCCAGCGCGTTTATCGCCATAAGCGAGCCTATCAGCCCAAAGCCTATGGCGAGCGCCTGCCAGTTGATTGTTTCGGTGAAGAACACCGCGATTACGATGATTGCCCCGATGTCATCCACAATCGCAAACGCGGCGAGAAACACTTTCAGCGAAAGCGGCGCTCGCGTCCCCAAAAGCGCAAGCACGCCCAGCGAAAACGCGATGTCCGTGGACATTGGTATGCCCCACCCGCGCGCCGCCTCGCCCTGAGAGTTGAACGCCAGGTATATCGCCGCCGGCACCACCATGCCCCCCAGCGCCGCGAAGAACGGCAGCGAGGCGCGCCGCAGCGACGACAGCTCGCCCAGCAGCAGCGACCGCTTGATTTCCAACCCGACCACGAAGAAGAACACCGCCATCAGCGCGTCGGTTACCCAGAAGTGCAGCGTCTTGTCTATGTTGAAATCGCGCGTTCCAATGATGAAGTGGGTTTCCCAAAAATGGAGAAACCCATCTCCAAATGGAGAGTTGGACAGCAGCAGCGCCGCCACCGCCGCGGCGAGCAGCACGATGCCGCCGGCGGCCTCTTCGTGAATAAAGCGCACAATCGTGCCGATTACCCGCTGGTGAATCGGCTGGCTTTCTAGGCGTATGTATGAGTTTAGTCTTTGCATCTGCGCGGCGTGGGCAACTCAGGATTAAGGCGCTTGCATTGCGGCTGGCGCGTCCAGCGACGCAACCGCTGCGGGCGCGGCGTCATTCAGCGCGGCGCTCACAGGCGTTATCGTCGCCGACACCGCCGACATTCGTATCGGGATCTCCACCCCCGCAGGCACATCCACCCGTATCCGAACCGCGTAAGACACCACCCCGCGCTCAGTGCGAACCTCATCGTCCACGAATGTAACTCTCCCGTTCAGCGGCATATCGCCTACGCTTGCTATGTTCACCACCGCGCCGCCGCCCTCGCGCACATACCCGATAGCCGCGGCGTCAATCACCCCGTCAACCTCAACCACATCGGCGGATGTAACCCGCATCACCATCAGATTATCCCCCACGCGGTCGTCCGGTTCTATGTTTATCAGGGTCACAATTCCCGCAAATGGCGCGCGCAGCTCAGCCCCGTCCAGATCATCAATCGCCCGCTCCAGCGCCGCCTCCGCCAGCGCCACTTCCGCCTCCGCCAGCGTCGCCTGCTCCCGCTGCAAATCGCGGCTATCCGCCAGCCTTGCCTCAGCCTCCTCAAGCGCCGCGTTGGCGAGAGCAACCCGCTTGCGCCCATTCTCTTGCAGCAAGCCGGTATCGCGCGCACGGCCAAGCCGCTCCTCAGCGTCAACCAGCGCGCCCTCGGCGAAAGCCACATTCGCCCGCGCCTGCGCCACTAGCAGCGGATCAATATCAACCGTCAGCTCTGCCAGATCCTCCTCCGCCTTCTGCAAACTCGCCTCCGCCAGCCGCAGCCGCTTTTCGGCGCTCTCCACCACGCTCGCGTCGGGCCCCTCTTCTATCTCATCCAAATCATCCTGCGCGTCCGAAAGCGCGGCTTGCGCGGATACTATGGCGTCCTGCGTCTGCTCCGCCGATGTATCCGCCCCGCTAATCGCCGCCGCAAGCCCGTCCCGCGCGAAATCCAGCGCGTCATAAGCCCGCTCGAAGTCCCGCGTTACGCAGCGCTGCCTAGCCGCCAAAACCGTACTATCGTCGCACACCGGAATAACGGCGGCATATTCGGGATGCAGATTAAGCCACGCCCAAACGGTTATCTCGTTCCACCGCGTAGCCGGATCGTCCGGCGTCGGCGCGATCCCATGATATTCGGGATTGCGCCTATCAAACGTCGCCACAAGATCAATGCCCCAATCGGCAAACATCTCACTCGGCGGCGTAATCAGTTCGGCGTCAGTTGGCTCATTCCCAAACCAGTAGTCAAACAGCCCGGCGTACCGCTCCACCTGCAAATCATAGGCGTCCTGCGCCTGCCGCACCGTGTTTTCCTGCGCCGTATCGGTATCAGCCAGCCGCCTATTCGCCGCGTCCAGCGCCGACTGCGCGAATGAAACCCGGTTGCGCGCGTCCCGCAAAACATCATCCGGATAAGCCCCATCCTTAATGTCGTCATACGCCTCTTGCGCGTTGTCTATCTCAACCCGCGCCGCTGCAACCCGCTGCATAGCCACCGACACCACCACATCCTCCGGCGTCCTCAGATCCGCAAGAAATTCGCGCGCGTCGTCAAGCGCAATCTCCGCTTGCGCCACCCCCCGCTCCGCGCCGAGCACGTTCAGGTTAGGCGTCCGGATCAGATCCTCAAGCGCCTTCTGCGCCTCATCCACCGCTACGGCCGCCGCCGCCACCTCCATCTCAGCCCGCGCCACCATCGTCGGCCTGCCAATCCCCAGCACGTTAACATTAGCCGCCGCCGCCGCAACCCGCGCCTCAGCCTGCTCCACCGCATTCCGCAACTCGGCGGTTCTAACCGAATCCAGCGTAGCAAGCGCCTGCCCCGCGTTCACCCGCTGCCCCTCCGAAACCGGCACTTCCCCAACCACGCCCGGCGTATCAAACGCCAGCGACGCCGTATTGGGAAACACAAGGCTGCCTGCGACCTCAATCGCATCCGGCGCGCCCTGCTCAGCCGCAACGGGAGCGTCCGCCGGCGGCGTTCCCTGCCCAGGCCCTCCGCCGCCCAGCAACCCGCATCCGGCAATCACAGGAACCAGCGCAAGCGCCAAAAAAAGCGGCGCCGCCCGCAAGCCAACGCCATTTCGGATAAGTCGTACAATCAGGGGCATTAAGTCCAACCTCGCGCGTATATCTTTCGCTCAGGGCAATGCGCCTATCGCATTCCCCATCAATATGATAGCACAAGCGCATCAAGCGGGTTAGTGATTTGCCGCGAAACGAATGCGCGGCAGTGACATAAGGCGACTACTGCCGCCGGACACCGCCCTTCCAAACCTCGCTCGTCAAGGCAACGCGGCAACGCAAAAGCCCGCCGCTATATGCCCTCCAACCGCGCAAGTTCGTAATCCAAATCCGCGCCCAAGATGCTCATCTTCATCAGCCTGTCGCGCACAAGCGCCTCGTCGCCATAGTAAAACGCATCACGCAGAAGGACCCGCAAAGCTCCGATAACCTGGGTTGGAATGCCCACGGACACATCCATGCGCGCATCGGCAGCATAGGGCCGCCGCTTTTTGTTCCACACAATCACCACTTCGGTTGTGGAAGACTGATCATCATCCGACGGCGTCGCCGTTACCCTAGTTCCCTCGTCTATGAACTCAGGAATTATCACTCCCTTGAGCCCCGCAAACTCACTAAGAGGATACCCGTGCTGAGGCCCCAGCAAAGTCCACGCCCCGCCATACACCCCGCTGCGATAGCGCTGGCCGCCAACCTCGAAATACCGATTAGGCTCTTCTTTAGGCGGCGCAGGCGGCGGCGGCGGCTCGTATGCGGCGCTATAATCCGGATCCGCGGCGAACCCGCCGAGATTCCCGAACCGCCAATCATATTTCCCATGCCGGAATGTGTCGCGCCCCCTATCCGCCGACTCCTCATAATCGCCGCCCCCAAACCCTTCGCTCTTATCCCCCAACAAGTCCTTAATCAGATCGTATGTTGCCTTGCTCACCCTCTTACTGCCGCGACTGCGCTTGTTCTCAGCCCCGCGCCCGCCCTCAGCCTTATGCTGCTTGAACATCGCCTGCCGCGCATCCTCCGGCATATTCTTCAGACACTTAAATGCCGCGTTGATCTCCACCATCCGATTATGCGCGCCTCCCGTATCCGGGTGGTTGGCTTTGGACTTCTCCCTATACCGAAGTTGCAGCATCGCGTCATTCCAAGGCGTGGGCATCCCCAGCAGTTTCATTGCCCGCGCATAAGTCATAGGCTTTACGCTCATATCTATGCCTCCTATCTTGGCTATTTTAGCATCATTCACCCCGGCCGCGCCTAGTCGCGGACGGGACGCACGACGGCGCGGCATACGCTTGCATAGGAAAAAATCGCAACAGGCGCAATCAACGGCTTATGGCAAGCCCGCCCTATGTGCGACTTGGAGGAACCTTACACTGGTTCTTTTTTTAAGTAAAGATTTTTTTAGGGTGAGATCACAATTGCAATTAGAAATGTCGGCAACGACAGATGTCAGTCACAACGAAATATCACCCTAAGCCAAACATCTCACCCAGAACGCCACACCCGCATTTCACCCACATACCGCCCAACATACGCCCCCGCACCCGTATGACAACCGCGCCCAAAACCATTAGAATGGCGTTGCGGCTACAAGACTACACTCAGGAACGGCGGCGCGCTTGGCTCTACAAATCGCGGCAAATCTCACCAACTCGCAGGCGCTCGACGCCCTGCGCTACCGCAACTTTCGCCTATACTGGTTCGGCGGCATGGGGCAGGCCGCCGCGATTGGGATGCAGTTCCTAATCTTCGGCTGGCTCATACTAGACCTCACAAAATCGGCGTCCATGCTAGGCCTGCTCATCTTTATGTACGGGCTGCCCAACCTCGCTATGCTGATGTTCGGCGGCATAATCGCCGACCGGCTGGATCGCCGATGGCTGCTATTCTACAGCCAGCTCATCGTCGCCGTCCTAATCGCCATATCCGCCACCCTCACGCTGTATCAGCTCATATCAATCTGGCACCTCTACGGCATAGCCTTCCTGCTCGGCGTCATCCAGGGCATCAATATGCCCGCGCGAATGGCAATCGTCCCCGACCTAGTCGGCAGAGACGCCATCCTAAACGCCACCTCCCTCAATATGGCGGTGTTCAACACCGGCCGCATCATAGGCCCCTCATTCGCCGGCTGGATAATAGAGTACGTCGGAATGGGACACGCGCTCTACCTCAACGCGCTTTGCTACGCCATCGGCTGCGTATTCCTGCTAATGATGACCGGCGTACAATCCCGCGCGCAAAGCGCCGGCGGCAAAATAATGAACGACCTCAAAGACGGGATAGCCTATGTATGGGCGACGCCCGTCGCCTTCACGATGGTCGGGCTCAGTTTCGCATTCGGCTTTTTCGGCGCGGCGTATGTGCAAGTCCTGCCCGCATTCGGCAAAGAAGTCCTGCGCCTCAAAGCCGACGGCGCGGGCGCGCTGCTATCCGCCACCGGCATAGGCTCGCTCGCCGGCAATATGTTCATCGCCGCGCTCGGCAACATCGAGAACAAAAGCCGCCTGCTCATAGCGATGATAATCCTGTTCGGCATAAGCCTATTCCTGTTCGCGTGGTCGCCGATATACATCCTTTCGCTCGCCGTGCTTTTCTTCACCGGCGTGGGTTTCACCGGATTCATTTCGGTCGGCACATCCATACTGCAGCTCACAACGCCCGCCCCATTGCTCGGCCGGATGATGGGCATGTGGCTAATCGGCGCGGCGGTTCACTACATCGGCGCGCTGCCCCTGGGCGTGGTTGCCGACTACTACAGCTGGCCATTCTCCCTAGCGCTCGGCGCCCTGGCGATGCTCGCCTTTGTGCTTTGGCTGGGCATAATGCGCCCCACCCTGCGCGAATCTAGAGTCTGATGCAACCATTCGTGAGCCTGCTAACGCGCCTGCCGCGCTCCACCCTGAATTCCCTGCGCGGCTTGCGCGACGCCCTCAAAGACGAGGCGGCGTTTCGCCTTGAGCTTATCGCCGCCGCGATCCTAGCACCCCTTGCGCTTTGGCTCGGCGAAACCGGCGTAGAGCGCGCCCTGCTCATAGCCCCCCTGCTTATCGCCCTCATAGCCGAGCTGCTAAACTCCGCCATAGAATCCGCCATAGACCGCATTGGCGACGAACCGCACGACCTATCCCGCCGCGCCAAAGACCTAGCCTCAGCCGCCGTATTCGTATCCCTAGCCCTAGTTGCGATAGTATGGGCGCTTGTGCTGCTTAGCTAAGGCATTGCGCCACCCGCCCTGCCATCCAATCAGTAAAGCGAAGTTGGCAGATAGGTATGCCCAGCGCCACTCCGGCCGCCTAATCCCCCACTAATCCCGCATCCCCCCAAACCTAACCCGCGCCCGCCTTGTGAACTTGCGCCCCCAAGCGTGTATAATCTCACCCACACACCCTAACGCAAGGTGACGCCTATGACCTCCGCCAACGCCCCGCTGCTAACCGCCCAAGACTCAAGCCCGCTGCTCATCCTAATAGACGGGCATGCCCTAGTCCACCGCGCCTTCCACGCCATCCGCGAACCCCTCACCGTGAGAGACACCGGCGAAGAAACGTCCGCCGTCTATGGCTACCTCAACGCCTTTCTAAAAGCCGTAGAGGAATGGCGGCCCTCCCACTGCATAGTCACCTTTGACGTATCCGCGCCCACATTCCGCCACCAAGAGTTCGCCGACTACAAGGCGCATCGCCCGCCCACCCCGCCTGAGCTGCGCGGCCAATTCGACCGCGTGCGCCAATTTATGCACGCCTTCAACATCCCCATATTTGAACTCGCCGGCTACGAGGCGGACGACCTGCTAGGCAGCCTAGCCCGCCAAGCCGAACAGACGCAAGTCCAAACCCTAATCCTAACCGGCGACAGCGACATCCTGCAGCTCGTATCCCCGCAAGTCAGAGTGCAGCTCGTATCCGGCGCGCGAAACGCCAAAGTCTATGACGTAGCGCAAGTTAAAGAGCGATACGGCGGCCTAGGCCCCGAATCAGTCGCCGAGATTAAAGCCCTGCAAGGCGACAAGTCCGACAACATCCCCGGCGTCCCCCGCGTGGGCATCAAGAGCGCCATCACCTTGCTAACCGCCTACGACACCATAGAGGGCATCTACGAAAACCTAGACGCCGTGAAACCCGCCGGCGTCCAAAAATCCCTGCGCGAAAACAAAGACTTGGCGTTCCAATGCAAAATGCTAACCACCATCCGCCGCGACGCCCCCATCTCGCTTGACCTTGACGCCTCCCAATTCGGCGCCTACGACCGCGCCGCCGTAACCGCCCTAATGCGCGAGCTAGAGTTCGTCAGCATGGCGAACCGCATCCCCCAAGCCGGCAGCGCCGCCTCAGCTCAGCTCGGCATGCTAGACGCCACCCCCGACGACAACGCCCCCGCCGTGAACTACACCATCGTTGACACCCAAGCCGCCCTTGACGAAATGATCGCAACCCTAAACGCCTCCGACATCGTCGCCTTTGACACCGAAACCACATCCCAATCCCCTATGGACGCCGAGCTCGTAGGCATATCCTTTTCCAACGCGCCGGGCAAAGCCTGGTATGTGCCGGTAGGCCACCAAGACGGCAAGCAACTCCCCCGCGAATACGTCCTGGATCGCCTGCGCCCGCTGCTAGAAAGCGGCCCGCAAGACCGGCAAGCCCCTATCGCCGCCCACAACGCCAACTACGATATGAGCGTCCTGGAAAACTACGGCGTCAAAGTCAACGCGCTAGACTTTGACACCATGCTCGCCGCCCACTTCAGCGGCAGAAAAGCCATCGGCTTGAAAGCGCTCGCATTCGCCGAACTCAGCGAAGACATGACGCCCATAAGCGAACTAATCGGCAAGGGCAGAAATCAGCTCACGATGGACAAGGTGAGCATCGCCGCCGCCGCCGACTACGCCGCCGCGGACGCCGACATGACCTATCGCCTAGTGGACGTATTCGCCAGCGAACTCCGCCGCAACGCCGCCCGCGAAACATTTGACGCCGTAGAGATGCCCCTCGTCCCCGTCCTAGTCCAAATGCAGCGCAACGGCGTCGCCATAGACGCCGCCGCCCTAAGCGAAATGTCCGTGGATCTCGGCGCGCAGCTCGCCCAAATACAGGCGGGAATGTACCGCGTCGTCGGCCACGAATTCAACATCAACTCCTCCCAGCAGCTCGCCGATGTGCTATTCAACGAACTGCGCCTGCCGCCCACTTCCCGCACCAAAACCGGCTACTCCACCAACGCAGCCGCGCTTGACGGCCTAAAAGAGCTGCTCGACGCCGGCGAAGTAGAGGGCGTTGACCCCAAGGCATACGAAGTCCTGGATCGCGTTCTGGAATTCCGCCAGCTCTCAAAAATAAAGTCAACCTACGTGGACGCCCTGCCCGCGCTTGTCAACCCGAACACCGGCAGAATACACACCAACTACAACCAGACCGGATCCGCCACCGGCCGCGTATCCAGCAGCGACCCGAATGTGCAGAACATCCCCGTCCGCACCGAACTCGGCCGCCAGGTTCGCAAGGCATTCGTAGCCCAAGACGCGCCCGCCTGGACGCTGCTCGGCGCGGACTATTCGCAGATAGAACTCCGCATCCTAGCCCACATATCCCGCGATGAGGGCTTGATGAGCGCCTTCCACAACGGCGAAGACATACACGCCGCCACCGCATCCTCGCTCTACGACGTCCCGATGGACGCCGTAACCTCCGAGATGCGCCGCGTCGCCAAGATAATGAACTTCGGCGTCCTATACGGCCTCAGCCCCTTCGGAATCCGCCGCCAGACCGGCTTCAGCCCCGATGAGGGCAAGCGCTTCATAGAAACCTACTTCGCCAACTACCCCGGCATCCGCCGCTACATAGACTCCGTAAAAGAGAGCGTCCACGCCAAAGGCTATGTAGAAACCCTAAGCGGCCGCCGCCGCTACATCACCGAAGTCAAAGCCCGCAACTACAATGTGCGCGCCGCCGGCGAGCGCATGGCGATCAACATGCCCATCCAGGGCACCGCCGCCGACATCATCAAGATAGCAATGATCCGCATCCAGCAGCGCATAGACGCCGACCGCCTGAGCGCCCGCATGATAATCCAAGTCCACGACGAACTCATCTTCGAACTCCCCCAAACCGAACTCGCCCCCCTAAAAGCCATCATAATGGAGCTAATGCCCTCCGCCCTCCCCCTAGACGTCCCCCTAGAAGTCGAGCTAAAAAGCGGCGTCAACTGGGGCGATATGCGCTAAATCCGACATAGAGATAAAGAGACTGCGACATGCCCACTCCCCCCAAATTCGCCCTCCGCATCCACCAAGGCGGCTACGACTACCCCTACATCCGCGACCTCGCCACACGCGCCGACGCGCTCGGCTACCACGCCGTATCCCTCTACGACCTGCTCGGCATCCCCACCCTTGAGTGCTGGACGACCCTAGCCGCCCTCGCCGCCCAAACTCGCCGCATCCACCTAATCCCACTGACACTAGCGAACCTCTACCGCCACCCCGCGACCCTTGCGAAAATGGCGGCTACCCTATCGGTCATCAGCGGCGGCAGGCTCACGCTCGGCATCGGCGCCGGCGGCGGCGAGCGCGACCACCGCGCATACGGCATCCCCTACCCGCCTATGGCCGACCGCGCCGCCATGCTAGACGAGGCAGTCCAGCTAATCCGCCTCCTATGGACGGGCGAGCGCGTATCCTTCAATGGCGCATACTACCGCCTAAACAACGCCATATGCCAACCCGCCCCATCGCCCCCGCCGCCCATCCTCATCGGCGGACACGGCGAGCGCCACCTGCTCCGCGTAGCCGCCGCCCGCGCCGACATCACCAATATGAGCGCCGACATGACCATCGCCGACCACCGCGCCAAGCGCCAAATCCTAGCAGCCCACTGCCGCGCCGCCGGCCGCCCCCTCGCCGCCATCCAAACCAGCCACAACGCCCGCATATTCATCGCCAAAGACGCCCCCGCCATAGACGCCCTCCTCCGCCAACAAGCCGCCCGTCAAGGCGTATCCCCCGCCCAATTCCGAGCCTCCCTAACCAACGCCATAGTCGGAACCCCTGATGAATGCGCCGCCCAACTCCAACCCTACATAGACTACGGCATCCGCCACTTCTTCCTACTCTTCCCCGAACCCATATCCCCCGCCCACCTAGAACTCTTCGCAACCCAAGTAATGCCCCAATTCGCGTGATAAGAGCGCGCATATGCCGAAATATCCCTGAACGCAGGTAAATATGTAGCCACGCGCCATAACCCGCTAGGCATCACAACTTTCTGCGCCGCCTAACCCCCGCTACCATTGCCACCGGCGCAAGCATAACCACCAGGTTTGCCGCCCCCGTTCCCGCCGATACTGCGCCCGCCGAATTGCAGCCGCCCCCTGCCGCTGGCGCATCCCCCGACGGCGTCGCAGTCACCACAACCGCCACGACCGCCGGCGTCTGTGTAGGCGGCGCTGGCGTGGCAGTTGGCACAGGTGTGGGCGTCTGCGTGAGCAACGTGGGCGTGGAAATTGGTACGGGCGTGGCTGTGTTAGCCGCCATAGGTATTGGCGTAGGCGCGGGTGCAGGTGTCTGGTCTGTCCCATTCCTTTCTTGATTGCCGAACTCCTGCCAAGTCGCCACTCCGTCCCCGTCTATGTCCGCCTTTAGAAGTGGATACTGACTTGACGAGCCGAAATCCCAGGAATCATCCTTGCCCGTATCGGCGTCATAATCGCTGTCCGCGTTGTCGATGTCAGTGTGCCAAGTGGCGTATATGCCGCTGTACTCCGTTGGCGTTTGTAGCTGGGTAGTAGTCATTCCTTTAGAGGTTGGAGCGCGCCTACCTTTCATAAGCCACATACTCGCGCCTTCGGGCTGACCGGCTGTTTCAACATTCCAGTAGGATGTTGTAACAGATGCGCCGTTATCTCCGACTAACCCGTGGTAATATGTCAAACTCTCCCCGGACACTGTGCCGATGGCGTAACTGTTAGCGATGACGCCACCGTTATATCCGACCAACCCACCTGCCCATGACCTTCTTCCTCCCAGCACATTGCCAGTAGCGTAACTACTGGTGATACTACCCCTACTCTGATCATTATATCCAACCAATCCACCGATGTATTCCTCTCCGGACACATCGCCGGTGGTGTAACTGATACTGATGTCGCCATTGTTCTCGCCGACCAATCCGCCGACCTCAGTTTCGCCTTCCACATTGCCGGTGGCGTAGCTGATACTGATGTTGCCGTTATTCTGACCAACCAGCCCGCCGACAAACTTCCCAAACTCGATGCCCGTCACAATGCCGGTGGCGTAGCTCGCACTGATGTCGCCATTGTTCTCGCCGACTAGCCCGCCGACTATGCCGTATCCTGACATATTAGCAGTAGCGTAACTGCCAGAGATATTGCCAGCATTAGCCCCGGCCAATCCGCCAATTGCAGCTTGGCCCGACACATTGCCAGTAACGTAACTATCTTCGATAATGCCTATATTGACCGCGACCAGGCCGCCTACGGCATTTACCCCGGAAATGTCGGCATTTACTACGCCAACCTGACGAATTTCGCCCCTGTTTGAATGAAACAAGCCCGTGAAAATCGGACTAGCGTCAGGGTCACGATTGCTGTGATCTATGAATAGGTTGGCAATGGTGTGTCCGTTGCCGTCGAAAGTGCTAACGAAATCGAATTCACCGATTTCATCACCCGCTGCAATCGGCAACCAGCCGTTGCCAGTCGTCCATGCGACGCCGACCTACTCTGATGCGTAACTAGATGCGTTGCCAAAGTCCAGGTCGCGCGCCAGTTCGTATCCCGCGCAGCCGTCGGGCGGGCAACCCATCCCGCTCAATGCCCCAGGAAACGCCGCGGTATAGGCATCCGCGTTGTCTCCGCTGTCCACAGCCTCGTCGCTGTCCGCTACCCCGTCGCCATCCAAGTCCCAACGCACTGCGTTCAATTGCTCCAAATTATTGATCTCTATCAGACCATCGTCATCCAAGTCATAGTCGCCGCTTTGTCCTACCGCCGGCGTCTCCAACGCAAGCAACATCAGAACTGCTGCAACTACGGAGAATGCAGCATAAAGCCCGTGCTTGGGTGTAGAGATAAATCGCATACAGATCCTCTTGACACTTTATCTAGCTTTTGAACAGCGTACATCATACTACACGAACCGAACCAAGTCAGCCAAATACTGACTACGGGTATTATCATCGTGCAACGCTGATGAACCCTTTGTCAATTAGAGCGAAATTTCACGCCCTAGCCAGGTTATTGCGTTCACTAGGAATAAGGCATTGGCGTGGGCGCGGTTCATAAAAGCCCCACGCCCACCCACGCCAACGCCGCCTACACCTACCCTACCTACCTCCCCCGATAATCCCTAAACGGCCCATCCCGCCACTCCAGCGCCGCCTTCAGCCCGTCCGCCTTCGCCCTGCGCGCGAACTCCTTCACGATAGGCGCCTGATGCGCCACCGCGTCCGTCTCCGCCGCGATATGCTGCAGCGTATTGCGCCCCATCAGCTCCAGCGCCCTGTTCACGATGCTCTTATTCGCCGCCAGCAGCTCCCACGGAATCCGCGCCATCGTAGCCGCCAGCGCCTCCACCGCCTCGCCCAGCTCCTCGCGCGGCACCGACTTCCACACCAGCCCTATCTCCGCCGCCCGCTTGCCCGACACCGACTCGCCCGTCAGCAAAAACCACTTCGCCCACTGCGGCCCAACCATATACGTCCACATATGCGTCGGCGGCGTCCCCATAGACCGCACCGGCGGAAACCCCAGCTGCGCGTCATCCGCCGCGATGGATATATCGCAGTGCATAGCCAAATCCGTGCCGCCCGCGATGCAGTACCCGTGTATCCCCGCGATAACCGGCTTGCTCAGATTAAGTATCTGCGCCATAGTATTCGGCGTCTGCTTCATCCGATGAATATCCGCGCGGATATTATCCCGCCGCTCCTGCGCCGCCCGCTGCTCCTCCGGCGTCGCCGGCGGCGTAATATCATACCCCGCGCAAAAAGCCCGCCCGTTCCCCGTCAGCGTCATAACCCGCACATCCGGATCGTCATCCGCCCGCTGCATGCAATCCACAAGCTCCGCCTGCAGCTCCCTGCTCAGCGCGTTCAACTTCTCAGGCCTGTCCAGCGCCACCCGCCCCACGCCATCCGACGCCTCATACTGAATATACTGATAACCCATAGCCATCACCCCTCTCTTTCTTATCGCATTATCCCAAAACAAACGCCGCCAACCCGCCGGCGCAATCGCCATTATAACACAGCCCGCCCACCTACCTTTCCCCCGCCCAACTATGCTATTCTTAATAACGCGAGGGAGTAACTCAGTGGTAGAGTGCCTGCCTTCCAAGCAGGGTGTCGCGGGTTCAAATCCCGTCTCCCTCTCCAACCCTCCTGCCCCATCACCCCCCCTAAGTTCGCGCCCATCCGCAATGTATAGTATGCTTACGCCGCAACCAACCGGCAACGCGCATCACTGCGACTTCGGGACTTTGGAACGAAAAATATGGCTTGGCATCAAATAGCGATCAGAGCGGCAATCATAGCCACAACCCCCTTGCTATACCTAACCATCGCATCCACCCCACTCGGCACAGCCTGCGCCGCCGCCATATCCACCACGCTCGCCCACGCCGCAACCTACGCCCTAACCCTATTCGGCATCCCCGTCACACTAAACAACGCCACCATCATCGCCGGCGACTTCCACGCCATCATAGCCCCGGAATGCGCCGCCCTAGACATCACCACCCTACTCGCCGCCGCCATCCTAGTCTATCCCGCCCCGCTCGCCTCCCGCCTCCGCGCCATCCTCCTCAGCGCCCTCGCCCTAGCCGCCCTAAACTACATCCGCATCATAACCCTACTCCTCACAGGCATGCGCCACCCCCAATATGTGAACTTCGCCCACGACATCATCTGGCAAGCCGCCCTAATAACCGCCGCAATCGCCATATGGCTGCTATGGCATCGGCGTCTATCAAGCCCGGCAACGCCGCCCAAGCCAATGGCGTCATAACGCGCCCCCGCCGTCATCCCAATCAGCATCCCCCCATTGACACCACGCCACGCCCCATTACAATATCCCCAACAACAACCGCCCGCTAATGGCAATAAACACCTCAACACCCAACACCACAGGAGGCCCCCCCAATGATTACCAAATTCGACAGCCTATTCGCCGGCCACGTAGACATGGACAACGTAGGCTACGCCGGAACCCCCGTCAACGACCGCCTATTCCCCAACGAACACCTAGTCACCGCCTACTCCAAGCAAGACGCCATCGCCCAAACTATGGACGCCAACGGCTACGACACCCTCTGGCTCGCCGAACACCACTTCCAGCCCGAAGGCTACGAGTGCATCCCCAACGTCCTTATGTCCGCCGTCCACCTCGCCCACATCACCGACCGCCTCAACATCGGCTGCGGCTTTAACATCGCCCCCATGTGGCACCCCCTCCGCCTCGCCGAAGACTACGCCGCAGCCGACGTCCTCACCGGCGGCCGCGTCATATTCGGCGTCGGACGCGGCTACCACAGCCGCGAAATCGAAACATTCGGCTCTCCCCTCTTCGACCAAGCAGGCAACCGCGACCTATTCGAAGAGCAAGTGGACATCATCTTCAAAGCGTTCAACCGCGAATCCTTCTCCCACAAAGGCAAATACTACACAATCCCGCCCAGCGTCCCCTATCGCGGCTACCAACTCGAGGAAATCACCCTAGTCCCGCGCCCGCTGCGCCTGCCCGTGGAATGCTGGCAGCCCATCCAAAGCGCCACCCCGCGCGGCTTGGACTTTATGGCGAAACACGGCATCAAGGGCATCATCGGCGGCGGCGTTGCCGAGGGCGGCGCGATGCTCCGCGTCATAGAGGCATTCCGCGACGCCTACGCCCGCAAAGGCGAAAACCTCCAACTCGGCGAAAACCTAAGCTTCGGCTTCCACTTCTACCTATCCGACAGCAAAGAAAAAGCCATCCGCGAATCCGCCCGTTTCTTCGAAGAAAACCTAAAAATGTTCGGCCCCCTCCGCCTAGTCCGCGCCCTCACCGACGACCAGATAGACGCAATGTCCGACCCCAAGCGCGCCCCAACAGCCGACCTGCCCCGCATACAGGGCGCGGTGGACGCCGGCGGCTTCCTCTGCGGAACCCCAGAGCAAGTAACCGCCCAGCTCAAGCGCCTAGAAGAACTCTACCCCGGCCTAGACCGAATCAGCGTCAGCCAACCCGTCGGAACCCCCCAATCAATCATCACCGAGCAGCTCCAATGGTTCGCCAAAGAAGTAATGCCCGCCTTCCAACCAGCCCAGCAACCCCGCGCCGCCGATTAAAGGCGCAAGATGATAGCGCAATGCGACCGGCAAGCAAAGGTGATATGCTTATCGCCATAGCATCAAAATAGGCAACGATAATGCTGACACGAATGACGGTACGCAACTTCAAGCAGTTCGATGATGTAACCATCGAACTGGGTGACGTTGTGGTCTTCGTAGGCCCTAACGACTCAGGCAAGACCACCGCGCTGCAAGCCATAGCGCTCTGGGAATTGGGATTGCGCCGCTGGCGAGAGCGCTGGGGTATGGTATCCGCTGACGATTTGCGGCGGCCCGGCGTTTCGATTAACCGCCAAGATTTGCTCGCCGTTCCCGTTCGGCGCGCGAACCTGCTGTGGCGGGGATTGCGAACTCGCGGCCCGTCCAACGTGCGTATAGACATTATCGTTGAGGGCGTCAGCGCCAACGGCAAAGAGTGGGTATGCGGGTTAGAGTTTGACTACGCCAACCCGGAACTATTCTACTGCCGCCCGCTGCGAATTACGGACAAATCCGACTCGGACAGAATGCCTATACCTCCCGAAGCCTTCGGAGAGAGCGTAGTGTTCCTGCCGCCGATGTCGGGCTTGTCGTCATCCGAAGTTATGCTTCAGTCCGGCGCTGTAAATGTGTTGCTCGGCGAAGGGCGCACCGCGGAGGTTATCCGCAACCTCTGCTACGAAGTGTTCCATATGCCCTATCGTTTGTGGGATGATGTGTTAGTCCCGCAGATGAAAGATGTGTTCGGAGCGGACATCTTGGCGCCGCAGTACAATCCTGAGCGGGGTGAAATCACGCTGCATTACAAAGACGCTTACATGCCGAATTTGGAACTGGACTTGTCCTCGTCAGGTCGCGGATTTCAGCAAACCCTGCTATTGACGGCATATATGCTGCTACATCCCAACTCAGTCATTCTATTTGACGAGCCGGACGCGCACCTAGAGATACTCCGTCAACGGGAAATCTACCAGTCAATCACCGAAACGGCAGATCGCCAAAAAAGCCAGATAGTAATCGCCACCCACTCCGAAGTGATACTAAACGAGGCGGCCGGACGCCATTCGGTTACCGCTTTTGTGGGAACGCCGCACCGCATAGACAGAAGCAGCCAGGTTTCTAAGGCGCTCTCCGAAATCGGATTCGAGCATTACATGCAGGCTAGTCTAACCGGATGGGTCCTATACCTAGAAGGCTCTACCGACCTGTCCATACTGCGGGCATTCGCCCGGCGGCTTAACCACCCTGTTCAAAAATGCCTAGAACGCCCATATGTCAATTATGTGGGAAATCAGCCTATGCAAGCCCGCAACCACTTTTGGGGGTTGCGCGAAGCCTGCCCCGATTTGATTGGATACGCGCTGTTCGATCGCCTAAACCTGCCTGACAGAGGCAGCCAAACCCTCGCCGAGCATAGCTGGCGGAAAATGGAAATAGAGAACTACTTCTGCGCGCCCGAAGTTTTGACACGATGGTCGCAATCCGAATCCCCGCTCTTTCAATCTTTTATGACAGAGAGCGTAACCGAAGTGGAAAACGCCCTTCGCCTTCTAGGGAGCGCCTCGCCATGGGAAGGTGAATTAAAAGTATCGGATGTCTTCTTGCCGCCATTGTTCCAGGCATACTACGGCGCGGCGGGCACAGCGGCGGGCATGCCAAAATCCGACTACCACTTTCTCATAGACCACATCGAGCCGGCCGAAATAGATCCGGAGGTCAGCAGTGTGCTAGACGCTATACTGGACGTCGCCAATAAAGCCAAACCACGCTCCGGCAATAGCGCGGGCAACTGAATGGCTAAACAACGCTAACCTATCCCTAAGTGTCAGGAGGCAATCCCAAAATGCCCAACAACACCACCCCCACCCAAAAAGGCAACGCCCTCCTTATGGTATGGGCAAACGTCCCCGCCAACCACGAACCCGACTTCAACCGCTGGTACAACGAAGAGCACCTCGCCGAGCGCCTCGCCGTCCCCGGCGTACTCAGCGCCGCCCGCTACGAATCCGACACCCCCGGCGCGCCCAAGCACCTCGCTATGTACGAACTCGCCGACATCGCCGTCCTCTCCTCCCCCGAATACCTCGCCGCCCGCCAAAACCCGACCGACTGGACGCGCCGCGCATCCCCCGAAACCGTCGCATCCCTCTACATCCGCAACACCTACGAGCAGATATTCCCCGCCGACGTCGACGACGACGCCGCCCAATCCGGCATGGCGCCCGCCCTCCAAATCGGCCGCATGACCGTCCCCCCCGACCTTGACGCCGAATGGAACGACTGGTATAACGCCGTCTACGTCCCCAACTACATGAAAGTCCCCGGCTGCATCCGCGGCCGCCGCTACCGCGCCGTTGACGGCGAACCCGCCTACCTCACCGTGTACGAATTCGAGCATCCCGACGTCTCCCAAACCCCCGAATGGCATCGCCAGCGCGCCATAGACCCCCGCAACGAGTGCTGGCAAAACACAATGCGGCACGCCCAAGGCTCCCCCGGCGTCTGGGTAAAAACCTTCGAATTGGCGCAATAACGCCCCGGCGACAAATCAGCAACGGCCCGGCAACAAAAGGCGGCGCAAATGGCGCAAATCAACTTCCAAAACCGAACCCTATACCACAAAGACAACCTAGAAATCCTGCGCGGCATCAACACCGAAACCGTGCATCTCATAGCCACAGATCCCCCGTTCAACAAAAACCGCGACTTCCACGCCACCCCCGACAGCCTTGCGAACAACGCGCGTTTCCAAGACAGATGGTCTTGGCGCGACGATGTCCACGACGATTGGCTGCTGGAAATTATGCGCGAACACCCCGATGTGTGGAGCGTCATCTCAACCGCCAAGCGCGTATATGGGGATGATATGGGCGCGTTCCTATGCTTTATGGCGGTCAGGCTACTGGAAATGCGCAGAATCCTGCGCGATGACGGCAGCCTATACCTGCACACTGACCATACCGCCCACGCATATGTCAAATGCCTGCTGGACGCCATTTTCGGGCGGCAAAACTTCCGCAACGACATCGTTTGGAAACGAACCACGCGCGGGTTCAAGGGTTCGCAATTCCTGCCCCGAAATTACAACTCAAACACCGACAGCATCCTGTACTACGTCAAATCCGAAGAGGCGCTCTTTGATATGAGCAGGGTTCTTGAACCCTACGCCCCCGACTACCTCGCCAAAGCGTTCAAACTGGAGGATGACGCCGGCCCATACTACTTGGATGTGGCGTTCAATCGCCCAAGCGCAAGCCCGCGCCCCAACCTGTGCTATGAGTACAAAGGGTTCTACCCGCCGCACGCATCCGGATGGAAAGTCGGCAAACCCCGCATGGAAGAACTAGACAAAGCGGGCGAGTTGGTTATCAAGAACGATCAACTCTATCGCAAAGTGCGCCCGAAAGAGGGACGCATCCGCAACAATCTCTGGGATGATGTCAGCGAAGCCAAAGGCAAAGAGCGGTCGGGCTACCCCACTCAGAAGCCGCTTGCGCTGTATGAACGCATAATCAAGGCTAGTTCCAACCCGGGCGACATTGTCCTGGATCCATTCTGCGGCTGCGCCACCACGCCGATAGCCGCCGAGCGATTGGGGCGCAAGTGGGTGGGAATAGACATATGGGATAAGGCGCACGAAACCGTTCTAGCCCGTCTGAAGTCCGAGGGGCTTATGGCGGATGAGAGCGGCGCGCCCGACAATACGCGCCTAAATCTCAACTTCAAGGTTCACTACGAAACCAAGCCGCCCACCCGCACAGACGGCGGCGATGAGGCGGTGGCTATACTCGCAACGCCAACCAAGCGGGTCCGAAAGCGTTACCCGCCGCCGCGCTCACAGCACGAAAGACTGCTGCTAGACTTCGGCGCGTTTTGCCAAGGCTGCGGCAGGGATTATAGTTTTGACCCGCGCGTCTTGGAAGTCGACCACATCAGGCCCAAATCGGATGGAGGAACGGACGCATACGACAACCTCACGCTGCTATGCCCGCCATGCAACAGGGCTAAGCTGGACAGGATGACACTAACCGGACTCCAGGAACAGAACCGCAAAGAGGGACACCTGCTCCCCGAAAATGAAAAGAACATCAAGCTAGGGCGTCGCCCGCGGATCCGGTCAAACCGAATACGAAGACGCTAACAACAAACCCGCCCTCACAACCTACCTAGCCCACACATCCAACCTCACCCCCGAAAGGAGCAGCCATGACCACCTCCACACACCAAACCCACATCTACATCGGCCTAGCCGGCGAGGGCGACGCCATCGGCCCAGGCGGCATGCTCCGCCGCGCCCACGACGACCCCGACTGGCAGCCCATAACCAACGGCTTGCCCGAAAACCCCCAAGTTCGCGCCCTCGCCATTCACCCGGACAACCCCGCCATCCTCTTCGCCGGCACCCAAAACGGCCCCTACCGCTCCGACGACCACGGCGCCCACTGGCAGCCCCTAGACGCCCCCAAAGCCGACGTCTGGTCGCTCGCATTCTCCCCCGCCGACCCCAACGTCATCTACGCCGGCTACGAACCCTGCGCCATTGCCCGCTCCGAAGACGGCGGCGAAACCTGGCGCTCAATGGACACCTCCGCCGTGCGCTACCCCGATGTCACAACCTATATGCCCCCGCTCGCCAAGCGCGTCATCGGCATCTGCGCCGACCCGTCCAATCCCGCCGACGTCTATGGCGCGATCGAAGTCGGCGGCCTCATCGCCAGCGCCGACGGCGGCGATACATGGCGCTCCCTAACCGACGGCTTGTACCGCGACAACCACACCGTCGACCTGCACGGCGTCCAAGTCAGCGCCGCCGCGCCCGGCGTCATATTCATTATCGCGCAAGTGGCGATGTTCCGCAGCCGCAACAAAGGCGGCAACTGGGAACACATCCGCTTCGCCGAAATGTTCCCCGGCGGATCATACTGCCGCGACCTGCTAGTAGCCCCCGACGACCCGCGCGAGATATACCTCTGCGCCGGCGCTGGCGGCGGCGGCGCTCCCCCCGGAACCCAAGAGGCCGGCGCCCTCTTCCGCAGCCAAGACGCCGGCGAAACCTGGCGCCGCATAAACATCGGCGACACGCCCCCCGGCAGAATGTTCCAAGTCGCCATAGACCCCAACGCGCCCGACAAGATTTTCTGCACAACCAACTACGGCCACTTCTTCGCCAGCCCCGACCGCGGCGAAACATGGACAAGCCACAAAATCCCCCTAGACCTCAAGCGCGGCTACCACATCTACCCAATGGTCAGCGGATAATCGGCGGCTAACCAAGCGGCAACAAAGAGCGCAAAGGCAATCCTATGGCGAACCTGAGCGGCAAAATCGCCCTCGTAACCGGCGCGAGCCGCGGCGTCGGACGCGGCATAGCCCACGAACTCGGCGCGGCCGGCGCAACCGTCTATGTCACCGGCCGCAGCGTCCCCAACGCCCCCACCACCGAAAACCTGCCCGGCGATGTCCACGTCACCGCCGCCCTGGTAACCCAATCAGGCGGCGCAGGCATCCCCGTCCCCTGCGACCATACCCAAGACGCCCAAGTCCACGCCCTATTCGCCCGCATCCGCCGCGAGCAGTCCCGCTTGGACATCCTAGTCAACAACATCTGGGGCGGCTACGAGCGCTACGCCGACGCCCCCTTTGACGCCCCATTCTGGCGGCAGCCCCTATGGCGCTGGCGGCTAATGTTTGACGCCGGCATCCGCGCCCACTTCACCGCCAGCCGCGCCGCCGCCCCCCTAATGATCCCCCGGCGCAGCGGCCTCATCATCCACATATCCGCCGGCGACGGCCACAAATATCGCGGCCAAGCGATCTACGACGTCGCAAAAGCCGCCATCGACCGCCTAGCCTTCGCCGAATCCCAAGACCTGCGCCCACACAACATCGCCGCAATCGCCCTCCACCCCGGCCTAACCCGCACCGAGCGCGTACAGCGTTTCGCAACCCCCGCCGACCTCGCCGCCGCCGAATCCCCCCGCTACGCCGGCCGCGCCGTCGTCGCCCTAGCCGCCGATCCCACCATCATAAACCGCACTGGCAACGCCTACAAAACCGGCGCCCTAGCCCGCCAATACAACTTCACCGACATCGACGGAACGCAACCCCCGCCTTTCACCTTTTGTTAATCCCCAACCCGCGCTTGACACCGCCCCCGCCTTTGCGATAGCATCACTACCCGTAACAACCGAATACCTGCCGGGGGGAGCTTGACACTGCAGGCTGAGAGGCTCCGTCTTAATCGGAGCGACCCCGTTACCTGCCGGATAATGCCGGACAGGGACGAGCCTCTTTCACCAAAAACCAACGCATCAGCCGCCCGGCCATCAGGGCGGCTTTTTCACGTCCCGCGCAAATTGAACGCCGCGCCCATCCGCCAATCCAATCGCCAATCCAACCCCTAATCCAACGCAAAATCAACCGCAAGGAGACAACAAATGCTAAACACAACCATCGGCATAATCACGCTGCTAATCGCCGGCAGCGCGTTCCTAATTCTGGAATCGCCTACGTCTGGCGCAAGCGGCAGACCGTCGAGGACTACACCGTATCCCGCAACCACGCGCCCACCAATGTGGGCATAGCCACCCTGATTGCCTCAATGTTCGGCACTTGGGTACTGCTCAGCCCCGGCGAAACCGGCGCCAACTTCGGCGTCGTCGCCCTAGTCGGCTACGCGCTCGGCATCGCCGCCATACCCGTGATGTTTATGTTCGTCGGCCCCCGCATCCGCCAGCTTATGCCCAACGGCCACTCCATTACCGAATATGTCAAATACCGCTTTGGCGTCGCCCCATTCGCCGCCATCGCCATTGTCATAATGTTCGTTATGGGCATTTTCATCACCGCCGAGATGACCGCCATAACCGCCGCCGTCAGCCAACTGGCTAATATGCCCGACTGGTCGCGCTGGATAGTATCCGGCGTAATCGGGCTGGTCGTAGTGGCGTACACCGCATACGGCGGCCTGCGCGTATCAATCCACACCGACCGCGTCCAATTTTGGGTTCTGATGCCCGCCCTGCTGCTGGTAGTCGTGGTCGCCGCCGCGCTGATTGGCGGGCGCGGCATTTGGAGCGCCGCCGCCGACACCGGCTTGCTAGGCGCAACCTCATCCGGCAGCTACTTCTTCGCCATAGTCCTGATTATCGGCATCGTCACATCCAACGCCTTCCACCCCGGCATGTGGCAGCGCGTCTATACCGTCCGCGACCGGCGCTCCCTGAACCGCAGCCTCTGGGGCGCCGCCGCCATATCCATCCCCATAACCTTCCTGATGGGAATGGCCGGCATTGCCGCCGTAGCCAACGGCTCGGTAGCCCCATTCGCATACCCCGACGTAGCCGCCGCCCTATTCGCCCTCGCAAGCGACATATTCCCCCTATGGATGCACTTCCTCCTGCTCATATGCGCCCTTATGCTGGCGATGAGCACCCTGGACACCCTGATGAACGGCCTCGCCAGCAACATCGCCGTCGACCTCGCCGACCTAGGCGTCAATCGCGGCAAGCTAATGCTAATCGCCCGCGCCGTCACCGTCATAGTCGCCATCCCCGCCGTCATAGTCGCCGCGCAGGGCTTCAGCGTGCTGTACGTATTCCTAATCGCCGACCTGCTCGGCGCGGCAATCGCCGTCCCCATGCTCATAGGCCTATACTCGCGCCATATGCCCGGCTGGGCGGTAGTAATCGCAGGCGGCATCGGCATCATCATCGGCGCGCTCTACTACCCCAAGCCCGACCTGCTATCCCCCTGGGCGCTCACCGCCCCATTCGGCACGCAAATGTTCTTCGCATTCGCCTCCGCCCTCATAATCTCATCCGCCATAGCCATTGCCGTAGTCCTATACAAGCGCGCCACCGCCTCCGACGCCGGCTACGACTTCACCCGCCTCCGCAACGAAGTCCAACTGATCGACGGCTAACCGCCCTCGCAGCATTGTCCCGCCCTGCCCCTAACCTTGCGGCAGAGCGGGACAATCTCCATCCAACGCAAACCAAATTACGCAAGCCATACGCATAAGCGCATACGCGCACAGCCACATATATCAGAAAGGAATCCCCTATGCCACTCACCCAAGAACTCAGGCAGCAAAACTCCGCCCTATGGGAACGCATGGCAACCCACCCATTCATCACTGAGCTCGGCGACGACGCCCTCTCCCACGAGCGCGCCCGCCGCTACTTCCTCCAAGACTACGTCTTCGTCGCCGACCTAGTCTCCCTGGCGGCGCTAGGCGTCGCCAAAGCCCCCGACATCCAAGCCGCCAGCCAAATCCACGCATTCCTAAACGGCATCCTAGACCCCAAAGCCGCCGAAGAAAACGACTTCTTCCTACGCACGATAGACGCGCTTGGCGCCACCGAGGCCGACTACGCCTCCGCCGCCGCCAATCCCGTAACTGAGGCTTTCGGCAACTTCCTAATGCGCGTAGGCTACGAGGGCGACTTTGAAGACATAGCCACCCTGCTCTACGTCACCGAGGGCGCGTACCTTGACTGGGCGACCCGCCTAATCCAACAAGGCAAACGCCCATCCAATCCCATCTACGCCGAGTGGATACGCCTCCACAGCCCCGAAGTGCTAGGCGATTTCGTAGCCTGGCTCGCCGCCCACCTAGACGCCGCCGACCTAGGCCCCCGTCGCCCCCGCATCCAACGCCTCTTCCAAACCGCCCTCCGCTACGAATACCTATTTTGGCAAGCCGCCTACCACGGCAGCGCCTGGCCCGACGAGACATAAAGACAAGACATAGCGGCAAGCGTCGGCGGCCCCTAAGCGATAACCAACCGCCGCGCAACCCTAATTACAGCCACCAACACCGGCATCACCCGGTCCCGCAGCCGCAGCGTCAGCGCCGTCATCATCACCGCGATGAGTGCCCCCCCCGCTATGTCCGCCGGATAATGAACCCCCACATACACCCGCGAAAACCCGTATGCCGCCGCAACGCCCAGCAGCGCAATCCCAATGCGCCGGTTCACAACCCACACAGCCGCCCCTATCGCAAACGCCGCCGCCGCCGAGTTCGACGGAAACGACGAATCCGTAGGCATATACATCAGCAAATTCATATCCGCGGGGTCAATCCCCAGAAACGGGCGCGGCCTAAAATAAAATGCGTTCAAAAACGCCACCACCAGATTGGACAGCGCCATAGATGTCAGCGCCGCGAACACCCCTATCTGATACCGCTCCCGCATTTCGGCGTTGCGCCCGACAAGCCACAGCGCCGCCAGCGTCAGCGCAATCCCCACCGGCGCCAGATAATCGCTCGCCAGCCACTGCATAGCAACGTCCGCCGCCGCCCACCTGCCCGCCAGCCCGTTGATCCACAGAAACAGCCCCCTATCCACGTCCGCCAACGCCGCCCTCGCCATCATTGCGCCGCCTCAAGCTGCGCCCCAGCGCCCGAAAATAGCATGCCCCCCTGAGCGCGTCAAAACCCCCATCAGGATCCGCCCCCTCATCCCGCATCCTAAAGTTCACCACCGAACTCAGCCCCAGCGTGAATATCCCCGCCGCCATTATCGCCATAAAAAACAGCAGCGCCTGATCATTGGAATCCAGCCCGCCCTCATAATCGTTGATGTTCCACTCGGTCGTAATGAAAAACCACACAAACGCCGCAACCGCAACCAGCAACCCCACCGACCGCGCCACAAGCGGCGTCTTGAACACCAGCAACCCCCTCAGCCCGCCGACGGACGCGGCGACCTGTATCGCCCCCACCCCTGCCACGAACACCAGTATGAAATAGTCGGCTGCGAATGTGTATGATGAGAACATATCAATCTGCGGTTCACGCGGCGGGCCAAGCACCTATGCGCGATTTGCGTGAGTTGGCGGCTTGCCCAAGGCTATCCCGCCTACTCCGGCGACACCGCCGTGCACCAATCAATGTACTTGGGATTGTTCCCGCTGATTATGTCCAAGTACATATCGCTCACCCGCTTGGTCACCGGCCCAATCCCGCCGCCGCCTATGGTTCGCATATCCAACTCCCCCACCGGCGTCACATGCGCCGCCGTCCCCGTCAGGAATATCTCGTCCGCCAGATACAACTCGCTGCGCCGTATCTGCCGCTCCACGATGTCCAGCCCAAGCTCCTCGGTGGCGATGCGTATGGCGGAATGGCGCGTTATCCCCGTCAGATTGTTGTCCGACACCAGCGGCGTATGAACCACCCCGTCCGACACCAAAAACAGGTTCTCGCCGCTGCCCTCCGACACATTCCCGTCCTGCGTCAGCATTATCGCCTCGTCAAACCCCGACATCGTCGCCTCGGTCTTAGCGAGTATGCTGTTGACATAATGCCCCGAAATCTTCACGCGCGGCGGGATGATGGTATCGTCTATGCGCCGCCAAGACGACGTGCAGCAACGTATCGCCCCCTCCACGTCTATGTACGCGCCAAACGGCACCACCATCAGCGTGAAATCGCTGCCCAGCTCATGCAGCTTCAGATTGGCGACCAGCTCCTCGCTCTTGTACGCCAGCGGCCTGATGTACAGATCCTCCTTATAGCCGCAGCGCCGCAGCAGATCTATCGTGATGTCGCACAGATCGTCCACGCCGTAGGGAATATCCATCAGCATAATCTTGCAGCCCTGCAGAAACCGCTCATAGTGTTCGCGCATCCGAAACACATACAGCCGGCTCTGCTCCGCGTTCCAATTCCCGCGTATGCCCTCAAACACCGCAGTGCCGTAATGTAGGGCGTGCGTAGTCACGCTCACCCTCGCCTCCGCTAATGGAACGACATTGCCGCGAAAGAAGGCGAGCGCCTCAGGCATTTGCCACTTCTCCTTACTAATCCCGCTTGAACCAACCCCGATTGAAAGCCATCATACATTATAATCCCAATCACAGGCTATTATGCAAGCCAACATCGCCGCTAGGCGGCGTTCCATCCCCAACCACGTCCGAATGCGTCGCCGTTCCCATCAGAATAGCCATTGGAAAGTCAATAATACACTGGAACCGGAACCACATCCCCCGTCGCCTTCACCCCCTCCTCCGCCACTATCCCCACCCGCGCCTCCGCGCCATACTCCCCAAACACATACACGTCCTCCTCAAGCGTCCACACCCGGTAAATATACGTCGCCCCCGGCGAAACGCCCGCCCTATCTTCATAACTCATACTTGAAGACGCCGGCCCCACATCACCCAATTTCACCAACTCAGACTCCACTTGCCCCGACGCCGAAAACCCCGGCCTACCCTCCACGCTCGCCTGCCGAAACACCCGATAGCCCTTCACGCCCCCCACAGCGGCCGGCGACGTTCCCGCATCCCACCTCAAAACTATCCCATCCCCAACCACTTCCGCAGTCAAGTTCTGCGCCGCCATTCCGACCCGCCGAGCGGCATCGGTGTCGTTTTGATATTGTTGATCCAACAAGCTCCGTTCATTCTTGGCTATGTATCTCAAATCCGACAGCCCTATCACGGAAGTGACAGGCGCTCCGGCCGCGTTTAATACCTCCTCAGGCGGGAATGACCTGTCCTCAGGATAATACTCCGCATAATTGCCATTCGGATGCCGCAGCATAAACTGAGGCTCTTCGCCCGCCCCCGAAACGCCGTCCGACGCCGCCAACGGCAACCAGTGCCTGAGCCCGGCTAAGGAGTAGTCTTCACGCGGATTGGTTGCTTCGACATCTATGAACCAATCTATGTAGAACCTCCCCAAGTGGTAATGGTCTTTTAGCCGCGTACTCGGCAAATAATCGAACGTTTCTCTCATGAAGACTATCGCCTCTCCGGTGTGCAGCGGGTCTATGAGCTGAACATATCGCGCGGCAAGCTCTTGCGCGGCTTCTTCGGATTGCGCCCCATGCTCGACAAACACCAGGCCCCAAATCGTGTCGCCGCCACTTCCCTTCAAATACTCTATCGCCTCGAACTCATACCATACCGCCGGCCAGTACGTGGATGAGCGGTCAGATTTCTCGACTCCGCCTCGCACGCTTTTTAGTTTTACATGCGCCACCACGTCCGCACTGTAAGTAGTGAGAGGTATGCTATGCGGAATCGGAAGATATGGCGCAATAGGGTAATACTGCGTCGCAGGCGTCGCATGAATCGCCTTGCCATCCGGCCCCTTCCCAGACGCGCCCGCCGGCACCCCCGCCGCGCAAGCCGCCATAGCCAACGCCAACGCCGCGCCCACAAGCGCCGCCGCCGCCACCCAATTCCCAGCCCTACGCGATACCCCCAACATTCTCACTCACTCCCAGCCCTAGATTGTCCCCATAGCCATCCCGCGCCCACCGCTCGCCCGATTGCCCCTATTCGCAGTGTATCAAAAATCCAACGCCTTTGGACAACTATGCCGAGATATGCGTCAGCGTTTCAATTCAAGCAACCAAGCACATCTACCGCCGCCGCCGCTTGGACAACATTGCCCTAGCCACCCGCCTTGTCAGTTTGATAACAACTTGCCAAACCCTCAAAACCCCCCCAAAAACAAACGCTATCGCGCGCCTAAGCTCGCACCTAAGCGTCCGCCGGCTCCCCCCGCTGCAACCGCGCCTCCTCCAGCAACCGCTCCAGCAGCGCCACCGACGCCTCATTCCCATAATCAAGCTCCGCGATGCTCAGCGCCCGAAACAGCACCGCGCTAGACACGCTCGCCTCCGCCGACGCCCCCAGCGCCGGTATTCGCAGCCCCAGCGCCTGCGCCATAAACCCGCTCGCCGTCATCCCCTCAGGCGTCAGCCTAAACCGCGCCAGCAGCCGCCCCTGATATGTCAGCGCCACGCCCTCGTCATCCTGCGCCAGCGTCAGCCGCAACCTACCCCGCGGCGCGCTAATAAGCTCATCCGCGTACTCAGTCACTTCCACAGATTTCATCCGCAAAACCAAACCCCCGTCGGCGCGAATTAACAAGCCCAAGCCCAAGCCCGCATTTGCGCCCAACGCGCCGATTGTAAGCCTTCCCGCTTGCCCGCGCAACCGCCGCCTGCGCCTAGATAGCGTTTCTTTTCAGATGGTTTTGATAGTTTGGCAGGTTGTTCCCAAAATGATAAAGCGGATGGCTGCGGCAACGCCGTTCAACCGGCTGCGGCGATAGATATATTCGCCCGCCTAAATGGAAACGCTACCCGCGCCTACCCTATCACATCAAACCCCGTGTACGGCCGCAGCGCCTCCGGCACGACCACCGACCCGTCCGCCCGCTGATAATGCTCCAATATGGCGATTATCACGCGCGGCAACGCCAGCCCCGACCCGTTCAATGTATGCACGAACCGCGCCCTTCCCCCCTGCTCCGCCCTATACCGTATCGCCGCCCGCCGCGCCTGAAAATCCCTGCAGGTAGAGCATGAACTCACCTCCAGCCATTCGCCGCTGCCCGCCGCCCACATCTCCAAATCGTAGCTTTTCGCCGACTGAAACCCCAACTCCCCCGCGCACAACTCCAGCAGCCGATACCTCACGCCCAGCCGCGCGCATATCCTCTCCGCCTCGGCCACCATCTCGGTCAGCGCCTCATCCGAATCCTGCGGCTCTACGAACCTGTACATCTCCACCTTTTCGAACTGATGAACCCGCTTGATGCCGCGCGTATCCCTGCCCGCCGCCGCCTTTTCGCGCCGAAAGCAAGGCGTGTGCGCCACATACCGCAGCGGCAGCGCCCCCGGCGGCAGTATCTCGTCGCGGTGCATATTCGTTATCGCCATCTCGGCCGTAGGCAGCAGCCACAAATCATCCTCGTCATCCCGATACATCGTGTCCGCGAACTTGGGCAGATTGCTATTCGCCGTCGCCGATTCGGTCGTAACCATATTCGGCAGGTAAAGCTCCTCATACCCATGCTCTTGCGTATGCGTGTCAAGCATCCAATCTATCAGCGCCCGCTGCAGCCGCGCGCCCTTGCCCTTCAGCGCGAAAAAGCGCGACCCCGACATCTTGGCGCCCCGCTGAAAATCTATGATGCCCAGCCTTTCGCCCAACTCCCAATGCGGCAGCGGCTCAAAATCAAACTCCGGCGCATCCCCCTCCACCCGCTCCACCACATTATCGCTTTCGTCAACCCCCGCCGGAACATCGTCCGCCGCCATATTCGGAACGCCCAGCAGCAACCCATTCAGCTCCGAATCCAGCCCGCGTATAACCTCTTCCAACTCCCGTATGCGCCCGCCAATCCCCCGCATCTCATCTATCAGCGCCTGCGACCGCTCCCCCGTGCGCCCGATTTGGCGGCTCGCCTCATTGCGCCTAGCCCTCAGTTCATCCGCCTCCACGATTGCCGCCCGCCGGCCCGCGTCCACCGCCGCGATCCTATCTATCGGCGCATCCTCGCCCCGCCGCGCCATTGCCGCCCGAACATCATCAGGCCTATTTCGTATAAGCTCAATGCTAATCATTCCACGCCTCAGACATTTTACTTCCCACCAAGTATAGCAAAAAGCCGCCACGAATTAGCGCGCCGTTTAGACTTGCTATTGCCCTAATCCCCTAATCAGCGTTCATTCGGCCGCCGCCCCGACTTGCGCCGCCGACTCCCGCGAAAGGCAACGGGGATATGCAGAGCCTTGCGCCGTCCAGCCTTGCGCCGCCGCATCCTACAAGTCAAAATGCGTCAACTCGTCGGTGAACAGCAACTCCCCGTCATATATCTGCCGCACATCCCCGATCCCCTTTTCCCGCGCGCCCGGCTGCGACAGATGCGGCCCAATATGCACCAGCGCCAAGCGCTTGACGCCCGCCGCCTGCGCCATACGCGCCGCGCCCAGCGTCCCGCACTGCCCCGGCGACTCCCCGTCCGCGTCCATTATCTCTTGATCATCCCAGCACATGCACAGCATCACATCCGCGCCGCGCGCCAGCTCCACCACCGACTCGCACGGCTGCGTATCCCCCGTGAACACCACGCTGCCCGCCGGCGTGTCAAACCGATACGCCAGCGAATCCAAGAACGGCTGCACATGCTCCGCCGGCGCCGCGCTGACCTGCCAATCGCTCCCCGAAAACACAAGCCCCGGCCCAACATCCCGCGCGCTAACCTCAGGCGGCTTGCGCGGCAGCGTCCCGCCCCTATTCACATGAATCCGCTGACTCAGCGGATGCCCAACCCTCGCCTTCCAATCGTGCGCGAACACCCCCTCGCTCTCGTCCAGGATCCCCCGCGTAATCCGCTCAGTCAGCGCAGGCCCAAACGCCCGCAGCGCATTCTCCTTGCCCGTGCTCTGATCCCACCGACACAGCAGAAAGCACGGATAGTCAATATCGTGGTCAAAGTGATGATGCGTGAAAAACAGGTAGTCAATATCGGTCGGCCACAGCCCCGCCTTCACCAGCTTATGCGTAGCCGCCGGCCCGCAATCCACCATCAGCCGCTCTTCCCCGATCCCCACCGCAAACGCCGACCCAAACCGCGCCGCCGTAGGCGTAGGCGTCCCCGCCCCCAGCACATAAACCCGCGTCCCCATATCAGCCATAACCATCCTCCCTCCAAATACTAAAACGCAAAGCCGCCCGGCCACTAAAACCGGGCGGCGCGATCCTCCTGCCAGCATCCCTGCCAACAAGAGCGCAGCCTAGGAATCATCCCGCGCCTCAAGCAACGCCATCTGCGCTTGCAACAACGCCATCCCGCGCGCCAACTCCCCGGTAGCCGCTTGCAACGCCTCTGTGGACTCCTGCAGCCTGACTTGGCCTTCGGCAAGCGTGGTTATCGCTTCCATCATATTAGTCTGCGCCTCAACCATCTGCGCCATCATATCCTGCATAGCATCCACCTCAGGATGTGCATGCGCCCCGCTCGCCACAGTGGTCATATCCCCATCCTTTCCTGCGCCATCAAGTCCATCGCTATGCACAAACCATACCACACCCACCGCGCCGCTGCATAGGGCAGTTGTGCGCGGCGGCAAGGAGATGAGGATGTGCAAGCCCACCGCGCCGCTACATAGAGCGGTTATCCCAAACAATCCCACTCTTGCCCCTCAATAGCCCCAAACCCATTTCGTTTGAAACACCCCGCCCCAAAGTGGTAACATTCCCCCTACAACTTCTTACCGCCATCCGCCCCCCGCCGCGCTTGGCGCAACGCTCATCACTGAGGTTCCAGCGAATATGAACACAACGGAGTTTCTGACCATATCCGCGGCTATCGTCCCCGACCGGCCCGCTATGATCTTCGAGGGCAAGCGCATCACCTACGGCCAGCTCCAATCCCGCGTCAACCGCCTCGCCGACGCCCTAGCCGCGCTGGGCGTCCAAGCCGGCGACCGCGTGGCGATGCTGCAAACCAACTGCAACGAATACATCGAGGCATACTTCGCCGCCGCCAAGCTCGACGCCGTATATGTCCCCCTAAACTTCCGCGCCCGCGCCGATGAGCTTACCTTTATGATCAACCACACCTCCCCCAAAGCCCTATTCGTTGGCGCGCGCTACGTAGACGTTGTCCGCCAATGCGCCCCCGACATACAATCCGTACAGCACTACATCGCCCTAGAAGACGCCCCCGACGGCTGGCGCTCCTACGACGACCTGCTCGCCTCAGGCAAAGACATCGAGAGATTCCCCGAGGGCGACGACGAAGACCTCTCAGTCATCCTATTCACATCCGGCACAACCGAATTCCCCAAAGGCGTAATGCTCACCCACGACAGCTTCTCCTCCTACATACTCAGCACCGTATCGCCCGCCGACCCCGACGACGAAGAGCGCAACATCCTCACAGTCCCCCTATACCACATCGCCGGCGTCCAATCGGTTATGGCGGCGATATTCGGCGGCAGAACCCTCATCATCCAGCGCCAATTCGACGCCGACGACTGGATGCGCCTTGTGGAAACCGAGCGCGCCAGCCGCGCCATGATGGTGCCCACTATGCTCAAAATGCTTATGGATCACCCCAACTTCCACGACCGCGACCTCTCCAGCCTCCAAGTCATCACCTACGGCGCAGCCCCTATGCCCGTGGAAATCATCCGCCGCGCCATCACCGAATTCCCCGGCGTCTATTTCATCAACGCCTTCGGCCAAACCGAAACCGCCGCCACCATCACCATGCTCCCCCCCGAAGACCACTTCCTCGTGGGCAGCCAAGAAGAAATCGAAAAGAAAATACGCCGCCTGGGATCCATCGGCGTCCCCCTTGACGACGTAGACGTCGCGATATTCGACGAAGACGGCGACCCCGTCAAGCAGGGCGACGTAGGCGAAATCGCCGCCCGCGGCGCCCGCCTGATGAAAGGCTACTGGCAGCAAGACGACGCCACCACCGAAACCATCCGCAACGGCTGGCTCTTCACCGGCGACCTCGGCTACATGGACGAAGACGGCTACATCTACCTAGCCGGCCGCGCCCGCGACTTCATCAAGCGCGGCGGCGAAATGATCTCCCCCGAAGAAGTAGAGCAAGTCCTCCAGAGCCACCACGCCGTTGAAGAGGCGGCCGTCATAGGCGTCCCCGACCTAGACTGGGGCGAGCGCGTCCGCGCCATCGTCGTCCTCAAAGACGGCGCCGCCGCCGCCGAAAACGACCTCGCCGAACACTGCCGCCAGCGCCTCGCCAGCTTCAAAAAACCCGAATCCGTAGTCTTCTGCGACCAACTCCCCCGCAACCCCATGGGCAAAGTCCTCAAACGCCTCCTCCGCGAAGAATTCAGCTACCCCGTAATCGTGGAATAACCAACCATCCCTACATGACCCCAACACCCGCGCCCAAACCAAACCCCATGCGCCTAACGCTCGGAGAGATGACATGCCAGCGAAAATCACCAACCGCGCCTGCCTCCTCGCCATTGCCGCGCTAACGCTATGCGCCCTCCTCCTGCAAGCCCGCGCCGCCATCCTATCGGCGGACTCGTCTGAATGGCATGCCGCGCCGCCGAGCTACCACCTTCACTGGAATGTTCCCATTTTTAGCGTGCTCGACACCTTCCACTTTGCGGATATGGTCGCGCATGTAAAACTAAAAAGCGTGCGCGCCGAAGCCCGGCAAGATTGGGGATCAAATTACTATCCTGAAACTGAGGGATCAACCTCTTACTATCCTGAAATATGGTTTGAGTTCGAGGTGATAGAGTACTTCAAAGGAAGCGGCAGCGACATAATTTGGGGGATAGTGGCCGTACATGGCGCTTATGGTGGTCAAATAACTCCAAGCGCAATAGCCGCGCGCCAAGTCGCCACGCAACACATCCGGCACATAGATCCATTGCATACGGGGGAAGCGGTAGTCTTCATGAGAGACTACTATCATGTAGAGCCGCGCGCGCAACAATCAAACCATTACTTCTTGGGAAGCTTCCTCTCATTAGAAGCCTACTCCATACGAGCCGGAAACAGACACTGGTTGCCGCTGGCGTCATCAGATAGCGATTCCGGAGCAAACGAAGAGCCTCAGTTCATGCTGAAGCATCCGGACGGCAATATCGCCGGATATTATCCGGAAGAAGAATCAGGCACGGTCGGATCGCCCGACAATTCCGTAATAACCCTATCGGAATTGAGATACATAGCCAAAAATGGAAGAAGTTTAACCGAGCGAAAAGTTCGGAAGAGTGTAAATCGCCAAGCCAGAAAGGCAGCGCAAAACTTGACTGCCGAAGTGACCGGCGATGCAATAATCCTGAGATGGAATGTGAACTCAGATCCCTCCGTCTTAAACGCCATAACAGGCTATCGCGTACTCCGGCAGGCGCTCCAAGACGACGATGAAACCCCCTTCTACACTTACTACGTCGACGACTACTTGGGATTTCTGGTGCTGCGGTACCCAGGCGCCAATCTGACAGAACTTGCCGATGTGTCCCCTGCATCCACAAGCATGAGTTACGAAGATAAATCAGACATATCGCCAGGAACAAAATATGTTTATCTAGTGCGGCCGTATGACCCCTACGGCACAGATGCCTACGTAATGATAACGGCAACGAATGGCGCAACGTCGACCGGAACCATACTGCCGGGAGTTAAATTCCCAACCGACACTCCGACGCCAACCGCAACGCCCGCGCCCAGCCCCACGATGACGCCCATACCCGACCGCAAAGCGACAGTCCGGTAGGCAAGGGCATAGCCCGGGCATGGCGTCGCACGATACGATCAATACCCGAACACCAGACGAGGTAGGATCACTGCCCCCCCCCGCTTGACCTCCCTCACCCAAAACCCGTATATTACCCCACACGCGGCGGGCATGCTTGCCCCCACACCTACACTCGCTCATACGCGCCCGTTGCTGTTATACTTGCCCCCAACACCCGCGCCCAAACCAAACCCCATGCGACTAACGCTCGGAGAGATGGCATGCCAGCGAAAATCATCAACCGCGCCTGCCTCCTCGCCATTGCCGCGCTGACGCTATGCGCCCTGCTCCTGCAGCCCCGCGCCGACACCCTATCGGCGGACTCGTCTGAATGGCATGCCGCGCCGCAGAGCTACCACCTTCACGGATCTGTGCCTCGTATGTACAGCGTACTCGACACCCTTTACTTTGCGGATATGGTCGCGCATGTAAAACTAAAAGGCGCGCGCGGCGAAGCCCAGCAAGATTGGGGATCAAATTACTTTCCTGAAACTGAGGGATCAACCTCTTACTTTCCTGAAATATGGTTTGAGTTCGAGGTGATAGAGTACTTCAAAGGAAGCGGCAGCAACAAAATTTGGGGGATAGTGACTGTTGACGCTTCTGGTCAACCAACCGCAAGAGACGCGCGCGAAGTTGCCACGCAACACATCCGGCACATAGATCCATTGCATACCGGGGAAGCGGTGGTCTTCCTGAGAGACTACTCTTTCGCGGCGCCTAATACTCGACAACCGAACCATTACCACTTGGGATGGATCCGCAACTGGAGTACAAGCGGTAGAGAAGCATCGAATTCATTCGAAGAATACTCCCTAGAAGGCAACAGACACTGGTTGCCGCTGGCGTCATCAGATAGCGATTCGGGGGCAAGCGAAGAGCCTCAGTTCATGCTGAAGCATCCGGACGGTCATATCATGAGACGGTATCCCGAAGAAAGACTAGGCACGGTCGGCGCGCCCGACAATTCCGTGATAACGCTATCGGAATTGAGATACATAGCCCAAAATGAAAGAAGTTTGATGGGGCAAACATATCGGAACAATACCAACCGACGGGTCAAAAAAGCCGCGCAAAATTTAATCGCCGAAGTAACCGAAGACGCGATAACCCTGAGATGGAATGTGAACTCATCGCCCTCCGTGATGAACGCCATAACAGGCTATTGGGTGTTTCGTCAGCCAATCCAGGAGGGCGATGAAACTCCCTTCTACACTTATGCTGAAGACAGACTGGGGTTCCTCAGACTGAGATACTCAAGCGCCAATCTAACAAAACTTGCCGACGTCTCGCCGGTATCTACAAGCATGAGTTACGAAGATAAATCGGGCATATCGCCGGGAACAAAGTACATTTATCTAGTCCGTGTAGGGCAATACGGCATAAGCGCATACGTCATGATAACAGCAACAAATGGCGCAACGGCGACCGGAACCATACTTCCGGGATATGTATTTCCGACCGCCACCCCGACGCCAACCGCAACGGACTCGCCCGACGCGCAATCGTCTGCAACGCCCACGCCCAGCCCAACTGCGACGCCCACGCCCGACCGCAGCGCGTCAGTCCGGTAGGCGAGGGTTACGCCCGGCTAAGCCGGCGCACGATACGCTCAACACCCGCGCCCGGACGATGGACGATTACCCGAAACGCCACCCCCGCTTGACCTCCCTCACCCAAAACCCGTATATTACCCCACACGCGGCGGGCATCCTCGCCCCCACGCCAAACGGCTACGGGCGCGCTTGCCCCCACGCCAAACGGCTACGGGCATCCCCTATCGCCCCGCCGCGCTAACAAACCGCGAACAAATTATGGTTGGGAGGTCATAATTATGACATTCGGAAGTGGCGACTACACCTACGAAGTCGCAGAAGACTGGGGCGCGCTGCCCGACGGCATGGAATTCCAACAAGTCGCCGACGTCGCCGTGGACGCCGAAGACAGGGTCTATGTCTATAATCGCGGCACCCACAACCTCGCCATCTTCAACCGAGACGGCGCATACCTGCAATCCTGGGATCTCAAGCACAAAGAGCCGCACGGCATCTGCGTTGACAACGACGGCAACGTCTTTCTAGCCGACCGAAACTCGCACGTCGTTGAAAAGCGCGACTCCGAGGGCAAGCTGCTGCTCACCCTCGGCACCCGCGACAAGCCCTCCGACACCGGCGAGCAAAGCCAGCGCTTTCTGGTGGAAAAGCCCGGCGCCCCCTTCAATATGCCCACCGGCATCGCCATCGGCAACTTCGGCGACCTATTCGTCTCCGACGGCTACAGCAACTGCCGCGTCCACCACTACAACTCCAGCGGCTCACTTATGAGCTCATGGGGATTCCCCGGCAAAATCAACCCCGGCGACTTCCACCTGCCCCACGGCATCGGCATCGACCGCTACAACCGCGTCGTAGTCGCCGACCGCGAAAACGACCGCGTCCAAGTCTTCGACGAAGATGGCGAGTTCCAACTGATGTGGACGGGCTTTCGTCAGCCCACCTCCGTCGCATTCGGCCCCGACGGCGAGATATACGTCCCTGAGCTGCAGGGCCGCGTAACCATCATCAACGAAGAGGGCGACGTCCTATCCCAATGGGGCGGCGAGCGCTCCCACGCCCCCGGCGAATTCTACGCCCCCCACGGCATGGCGATTGACTCGCGCGGCGACATCTACGTCGGCGAAGTCCTAGAGGGCAAGCGCATCCAAAAATTCATCCGCCAACGATAACCATACGCGCCATACCCGTCGCCGCGCGTCCAAATTTCGCTATTTCGGCAGCCATAACCCAACCCGCGCCGCGCCAAAAACCTGTATAATCTATGCGGGCAAGATTATGCCCACACGATACAGATATGCAGGCGGCAAAGACACGCGCCCCAATCAAGTGCGCGATCTAGCGGCTGTGGATTAGACGGATTAGCGAAAGGATGCGCGGATTGGCTACACAAGCGCTGCTAAGCGTGTACGACAAAACGGGCATTGCGGATTTCGGCCGCGCCCTAGTCGCCGCCGGCTGCGAGCTAATCAGCACCGGCCGAACCCACGCCGCCCTCTCGGACGCCGCCATCCCCGCGCGGCAGGTATCAGCCCTAACCGGCTTTCCCGAAATCCTAGACGGCCGCGTCAAAACCCTGCACCCCGCCATCTACGGCGGCATCCTATCCCGCCGCGACCTGCCCGACCACGCCGCCCAAATCGCCGCCCACGACATCGCCCCCATAGACATCGTCGCCGTCAACCTCTACCCCTTTGTGGACACCGTCAGCCGCCCCGGCGTCGCGCTCCAAGACGCCCTAGAAAACATAGACATCGGCGGCCCCGCGATGATCCGCGCCGCCGCCAAAAACTTCCCCCACGTCATCGTCATAGTCGACCCCGCCGACTACCCCTGGCTATCCGACCGCCTAGCCCAAAACGCCCCCGTAACCCACCACGAGCGCCGCCGCCTAGCCCGCAAAGCCTTCCAGCACGTCGCCCTCTACGACGCCGCCATATCCCAATACCTCGGCGCCCTCGCCGACGACGACCCCCTAGCCCTAGACGACCTATCTTTCGGCCTCACCAAACTCGCCCCCCTCCGCTACGGCGAAAACCCCCACCAGCAAGCCGCGCTATACGCCGCCCCACTATCCACCGGCGGCATCGTCCGCGCCAATCAACTGCACGGCATAGATATGTCCTACACCAACTACCTTGACGCCGACGCCGCCTGGCGCGTAGTCTCAGACTTCGCCGAACCCGCCGCAACCGTCGTCAAGCACACCAACCCCTGCGGCCTAGCCCTCCACCCCGACCAGCCCACCGCCTACCGCCGCGCCTTCGACGGCGACCCTGTATCCGCTTACGGCGGCATAGTCGCCTTCAACCGCCCCCTCACTGACGCCACCGCCCAAGCGATGCGCGGCGTCCTCTTTGACATCATCATAGCCCCCGATTACGCCCCCCAGGCGCTCACAACCCTGCGCCGCCGCCGCCGCACCCGCGTACTCCAAGTAACCCAGGCGTCAGGCCCCCAAGAAAACCTAAACATCCGCCTAATCTCAGGCGGCGCGCTAGTCCAGCAAACCGACGCCCTCCCCGAATCCCCCGCCGACTGGCGCGCCGTCACCGACCGCAAGCCCACCCGCGCCGAACTAGCCGACCTCGCCTTCGCCTGGCGCGCCGCCAAGCACATCAAATCCAACACCATCGTCCTTGCCAAAGACAACGCCCTAGTCGGCATGGGCGCCGGCCAGCCCAACCGCGTCGTCAGCGTCCACCTAGCCCGCCGCATCGCCGGCGACAAATCCCACGGCAGCGTCCTCGCCTCCGACGCCTTCTTCCCCTTCCCCGACAACATCCAAATGGCTGCCGACGGCGGCGTAACCGCCATAGCCCAGCCCGGCGGCTCCATCCGCGACGAAGAAGTCATCGCCGCCGCCAACGCCCACAACATCGCTATGCTATTCACCGGAACCCGCCACTTCCTGCACTAACCCGTCAACTAACCCGTCAGAGGCTTTGCATGACCAAAACCAAACTGGACATAGTAATCCCCGTCCTAAACGAAGAGCGCGATCTGCCCCCCAGCATCGCCGCGCTGCACACCCATATGAGCGCCAACTTCCCAACCTACGACTGGCGCATCATAATCGCCGACAACGGCTCCGACGACGCCACACCCCAAGTGTCCCGCGCCCTATCCGACCAGTTCCCCGAAGTATCCCCCCTGCGCCTTGAACAGCGCGGCCGGGGCCTAGCCCTCAAAACCGCCTGGGGCAACTCAGACGCCGACATCCTAGCCTACATGGACGTCGACCTCTCCACCGACCTAGCCGCCCTGCGCCCCCTAATAAGCGCCCTTGACGACTACGGCTACGACATCGCAATCGGTTCCCGCCTGGCAAAAGGCGCTCAGGTGGAACTCCGAACCCTCAAGCGCGAAATAACCTCGCGCGGCTACAGCCTTATGTTTCGCTCAATGTTCCTCACAAGCTTCCGCGACGCCCAATGCGGTTTCAAAGCCGTCAACCGCCGCGTCGCCCGCGAAATCCTCCCCCTCATAGTCGACAACCACTGGTTCTTCGACACCGAACTGCTAATCCTGGCCGAGCGCAACGGTTTGCGAATACGCGAAATCCCCGTCCACTGGACGGACGACCCCGACACCCGCGTCAAAGTCCTGAAAGACTCAATATCAAACGCCAAAGGCCTATTCAGACTCCGCTTTGGCGGCATCCCCAAGCGCAGGACTTAGTTTTATACTCAGCCTATCCCGCCCGCCGTATCCAACATCCGCCGCCGAACATCATCCGGCATCTCCCGTATCCGCCGCCGCACAGCCGAATTATGCCGCCCTTCAACGCATACCGCCGCCTCCGCCATCAGCCGCGCCCCGCCCAAATAATCCGCCGCGCTGATATACTCCATATCAACCCCCCCATCCGGATCGCCTATGCTCGTAGTCGCGTTGTGCCAGTTCCCCAGCGGAAACGCCAGCCCCGTAACCTTGTACCCGAACACCGCAAACGCCGTCGCCTCGCACCCGCCGCCGCTCATCAGTTGCCGCTGCCACCGAAACCCGCCATCCCGCGCCGATACGCTCTCTTGCCCCGCGATGAGCGCCTGCTCAGCGTCCGCGTCAAATGTATAAACCCTATCCCCCGTGCGGATAACCGGCCCCTTGCCCTGCTCCACGCCCGGAATAATCGGGCTGCTCTCCACCGAAACCACCAGCGTATCTTTCGGCAGCGTTCCCGCCTCCGCCATCAGCCGCGCCCCAAACAGCCCGCCCTCCTCAGCCCGCGTGAACACCGCATAGAAATCCGCCCGCGCCCCTGCCGCCGCAAGCCGCTCCAGCGCCGCGATAATCGCCCCGCATCCCGCCAGATCATCCGCCGCCCGCATCCGGATCACATCCCCGTCCAGCGCGAAATCCGGCAAATCAAACATCACCCCCGACGGCAAATCCGGCGCAACATCCCCCTTCACCCGCAACCGCGCCAGCCTATCCCCTCCGCTTGCGCCGCTCGCCGCGCCCTCCAGTGGCAGCAACTCAGCCCCAATGCGCTCCCCATCATCCCCAAAAACCACCGCCGGCGTCCGCTTTCGCATAGACGCCACCGGCACGCCCCCCAGCGCCCTTGCCACATACCAACCTTGCCCTTGCCCGCCGGCCGCAGCGCCCCCATCATCCCGCGCGATAATCTCATACCCCGGATGATCCATATGCGCCACAAACGCAATCGGCGTCTGCCCAGCCCGCCCCGCCGCGTAATGCGCCACGATATTCCCATACTCGTCCCGCCAATGCTCCACCCCCGCAATCCCCTCCAGCAGCCCGACAATATGCCGCGCCGGCTCCCCCTCATAAAACGGCGCAGCCGCGCAGCCCCCCAATCCCGCCAATATATCCAACGCCCGCCTATCCAACTCGCCGTACTCGCTCACTCTATCCCCCTCCAAGACGCCTTGCGCCCCGTTATGTCTTTACGCCTTGCCGCATTGCCTTAATGCCCGCGCCCATAAGCAGATTACCAGCAGCAGCCCTTATCGGCAAATTATTCCCGCATCAACCCAAATCCCGCCGCCCAAATCCCTTGCCCCATGCAAACCCGCATCCGCAACCCGCGTCAAACTTTCACTCCCTAGTGTATAATCTACGCGGGAGGTTTCGCATATGATTTCACCAGAACGCGCCCCGGCCGCCGCCGGATCGTCCACCAGAGAATACACTGGAGGACACGTCGGCCAAATCGAGCGCCAAATCCTAACCGGCTTAAACGACAACCAGCGCGCCGCCGTTACCGCCATAGACGGCCCCCTGCTTATCGTCGCCGGCCCCGGCAGCGGCAAAACCCGCGTCATCACCCACCGCATCGCATACCTCGCCCGCGTAGTCGGCATCGCCCCCTACCGCATCGCCGCCGTCACATTCACCAACAAAGCCGCCCGCGAAATGCGACAGCGCCTTATCCCGCTGCTAGGACAAGCCGCCGACCGCATTACCGCCGCCACATTCCACGCCTTCTGCTCCGGCATCCTCCGACGCGACGGCGAAAATATCGGCATCCCCCGCGACTTCGCCATCTACGACGACGCCGACCAAATGGCGCTGATGAAACGAACCCTAACCGAACTCGAGCTTGACCCAAAGCGCTACCCGCCGCGCGCCATACTATCCGCCATATCCGGCGCCAAAAGCCAACTCCTCAGCGCCGAGGGACTAGCCGCCCATGCCGGTAGCTACTGGGAAGAAATCGTCGTCCGCGCCTACGAGCGCTACGACGACCTGCTGCGCCAAAGCTCCGCCGTGGACTTCGACGACCTGCTCCTCAAAACATACCAACTCTTCGAGCGCCAACCCGACGTCGCCAAAAAATACCAAGACCGCTTCGTCCACTTTATGATTGACGAATTCCAAGACACCAACGTCGCCCAATACGCCGTAGCCAAGCAACTCGCCCGCGTCCACCTCAACATCTGCGTAGTCGGCGACCCCGACCAGTCCATCTACGCCTGGCGCAACGCCGACATCCGAAACATACTCAGCTTTCAAGACGACTACCCCGCCGCCAAGCTAATCCCCCTTGAAGAAAACTACCGCTCCACCCAAACCATCCTAAACGCCGCCCAAAGCCTCATCGCCTCCAACACCCAGCGCGTCGAGAAAGACCTTTGGACCCGCAACGGATCCGGCGTCCCAATCACCATAAACGAGGGCTACAACGAAGAAGAAGAGGCGCAGTTCGTCATCAAAGAAATCCAAAGCCTCACCCGCTCCCGCTACTCAGACGCCAACGGCCCAACGCGCGCCGTCCCGCCCCGCCATCAGCTCGGCGACATTGCTGTGATGTACCGCGTCAACGCCCAATCCCGCGCCCTAGAAGACGCCTGCCTCCGCTACGGCATCCCCTACCAAATCGTCGGCGGCCAAAAGTTTTACCAGCGCCAAGAAGTCAAAGACATCACCGCCTACCTGCGCCTCATAGCCAACCCCGACGACGACGTCAGCCTCACCCGCGTCATCAACCTCCCCGCGCGCGGCATCGGCCAACGCACCCTTGACCACCTAACCCGCGCCGCCAGAGACGCCAACATATCCCAATTCGCCGCCATCCAAGCCCTAGCAAACGGCGGCCTAGCGCAAGGCAATGCCGCCGCCGCCGCTGCCAGCGTCCTCAGCTCCCCCTTCACCACCCGCGCCCTGGCATCCCTAACCGCCTTTCACGACCTAATCCAAGGCATTGCCGCCGAGCGCGAAACCCTTGACCTCCAGCAATTGATTGACGCCGTCCTAGACCGCAGCGGCTACTCCCGTTGGCTCGCCGACCAGCCCGACGGCGGCGACGAGCGCTTGGAAAACATCCAAGAATTCCGCGCCAGCGCCTCCGACTTCACCCACCTAGACAGGCAAGAGGCGCTCACCGCATTCCTAGAACGCCTCAGCCTAGTCGCCGACGTGGACAACTTTGACCAAAAAACCGACGCCATAACCCTAATCACCCTCCACCAGGCGAAAGGCCTAGAGTTCCCCGTCGTCTTTATGGTCGGCATGGAAGAGGGCTTGCTCCCGCACTCCCGCTCAATGGACGACCCCGCGCAAGTTGAAGAAGAGCGCCGCCTCTGCTACGTCGGCGTCACCCGCGCCAAAGAGCGTCTCTACCTGATGCGCGCCTTCCGACGCGGCTTTCGCGGCGGCTCAGAGCCGGGACTACCCTCCCGTTTCCTGCTGGACATCCCCACCGAACTCCTCCAGCCGCCCGCCCAGCCCAAACCCGCAACCCCACGCAAATCCGCCGCCACCGCCGGCTGGTCTGACGCCTCCTCCGAGCCGCCAACCCGTCGCCGCATACAAACGTCCACGTCGCAGAACCGCGCCAGCACCCCCAATCGCGCCAACCCACAGCAGCCCACAACCCCCGTCCGCCGCCGCAAACCCGCTCCGGCATCCGCCGCAACCCAACCCGTCGCCCACCTAACCGCCGGCGACAAAGTCCGCCACGCCACCTTCGGCGACGGCATCGTAACCGAATGTAAGCCCTCCGGCGGCGACTTCCAAGTAACCGTCGCGTTCAAAGACGGCGCTGGAATCAAGCGCCTATTGCTAGGCTTCGCCCCCCTAGAAAAAATCTAACCCCGCCAATTCCCGCCCCAAAGCCTTTTAATATCGCGCCAACCATTCTATAATCGCCCTTGCCTAGCGACAGCCTGGCGCCAAGCCACAGGGCAGCGCAAAGCCATATCACACACGGGAGGCAATCTATGGATGCTCAGGAAACTTTTCGGCAAGCATGGGGCAAATACCCCACCGGCGTCTCCGTCGTAACATCCATCGAGCCCGACGGCAACGTCCACGGCATGGCCGCCAACGGCATCAACTCCGTCTCCCTTGACCCGCTGCTAGTCCTAGTCTGCGTAGGCCGAAACCGCAACTCCCACCCGCTCATAAAGCAGGCCGGCCGCTTCGCCATCAACATCCTCAGCGACCGCCAGCAGCCCATTGCCCAACACTACGCCAGCCCCGCCGAGGCGCGCAGCCCCGACTTCGCCGTCTCATTCACCTTCACCCCCGCCGGCTCCGCCTTCATAGACGGCAGCCTAGCCTCAATGGACTGCCGCGTAGTCAACGAGCAGGACGCCGGCGACCACACCGTCTTCATAGCCCAAGTCGAGCGCATTGAAATCGCCGACGGCGCCCCCCTAGTGTACTGCGAGGGCAAATTCGCCCAGCTGAATATGGACAACGCATAATGCCAAACCACACCCTCGCCCAACTAGACGCAATGTCCCTAGAACAAGCCCAAGCGCTCCCCTTCGCCGAGCGCGACGCCCTCCTAGACCTAATCATAGCCGACGGCCGCCGCCAGACCACCGACCTCCAATCCTACCGCACCGGCTTATACAACGACTATTTTGAGGAAGACCTCCTGCGCCTGATAAAAGTCCGCGCCGTCAAAATACACATCCGCGGCACCACCCCCTCCGACTTCGCCGGCCAAATCATAGGCGACACCCCCCAAGACCAATACCGCGCCGCCTTCCGCCACGCCCAAGCATCCCTGCATGCCGCCGGCACGACCTTCGCCCGCGTAACCACCCTAGTCATATTCCTAACCGACATGACCAACTGGCCCCTCCTCAACCAAATCTACGCCGAATTCATCCCCAACCCACCCTGCCGCGCCGTCATAGGCACCACCGGCCTAGCCCAACCCCCCCTCTCCATAGAAATCGTCAACTGCATCGCCTACCGCGTAGCCAACTAGCGCCAGTTCCCACCGATCCCGCGCAACCCCCATCACCCCTCCAAAAACGCGAAACTCGCCGCCAAATTATCAAACACCCTAGCATGCGGCGGTATCTCCATCACCGCCGCCCCCGCATACCCCTTGCCCCTCAGCGCATCCCGCAGCCGCAGGCAATCCACATCCCCCGCGCCCAGCGCCGGCAACGCCTCCCCCGCCCGCGTCTGCTTAAAATGCGCTATCTTAATCACATCCACCGCCAGCGCCTCCACCTCCCCCACCGGATCGCTCCCCGGATCCACCCGCAGCTGATTCGTAGGATCCGGACACAACCCCAGCCTAACCCCCACCTCCGCCGGCAACCCCGCCCTCACCTCGCTAACCAACAGCGCCAAACTCCGAATCGGCTGCCCCGAATTCTCGATAGACAGCGTAACCCCCCTATCGGCGGCAACCCTAACCAGCTCCCCAGCGCCCATAGCCACACCCGGTATATCCCCCGCCGACTCCCAATGCGCCCCAAACCGCGCCGGATCCACCATCCGCAAATGCGGCTCCGCCGGCGCCACCGCAATCGCCCCCTCAAGCATCGCCTCAAACAGCCCCGACCCAGGCCGCGCCGCCTCCGTCAAACACGGATACGCCACCGCCAAATTAAACGACAGCCCCGGATACCCCGCAACCAGCGCCTCCAGCCTACCCACATCCGGCCGCCAATCCTCCCCCTCCCCAACCTCGCAATCCCCCAAGCAGCTCTGCCGCAGCTCCACATGCCGCGCCCCCCGCGCCTCCGCCTCCCCCACCAGCGCCCCAATGCCCTGATGCCCCAACTGTTCCCGCCAAGAATTCGTTATCGCCCCAAATTTCATATTCCCCCATCCTATCTGCTCTGCGCCCGTTGCCCTAGCCTATCCCTGCCGCTGAGTTGACTGCGCTAATCTACGCCCGCTGCCGCTGAATGTCCCCGTCCTAACCACGCCACACCCCCACATCACCCCTCATACTTTTCCCCCAGCGCGATTTCCCACCGCAGATAATTCATCATATCCGCGTAACTCCGATCCGTCCCCGCCGGCAGCGCATCCGCCGGCGCCGCCATCACCCCCGCCAACCCCTGCTCCACCTCATAGCCCGCCGCCATCCAAGCCTTCACCCCGCCCTCCAGCGCCGCCACATCCCCATACCCCAACTCCCCCAACGTAGCCGCCGCGAACACAGCCCCCACCCCATCCACGCAGCTTGCCACTATCGGGGCATCTTTGGCCGCAACCACACCCCCTATCTGCGCCTCCAGCCACCCCCTTGGCACCCACCGCGCCCCCGGTATATGCCCTCCCGCGAACTGCTGACTGCTATCCACAAAGACAACCCTAGCGCCTGCCATACCCCGCAGCTCTTGCGCCGTAACCACCCTAACCGCCGCCCGCGCATCAGCCCACCCCAGCGGCGGCGCTTGCGGATGCCCCACATCAAGCCCATTCCCCGCCCGCGCCCATTCGCCGGTCCCGCCAAGCGCCGCGTACACCTCCCTATGCCCCATCTGCCTATACCACGACGCCGTTATCGCCGCCCGCGCCCGCCCGTCGCAGCAAAACACAATCGGGCAGTTCTTCACCACCGCCACATCATCCGACCGCTGCACCGCCTGCCCGCCCGCGAACCACCGGAACCCCGGTATATGCCCCGCCGCGTACTCCTCCTCAGTCCGCACATCAATCAGATACACGCACTCACTCCCGCGCCTACCCATAACCGCCCGCAGCCCATCTATGTCCAAATACTCCGCCCCATCCTCCGCCATCACCCTATCCGCGAACTCCTCAGCCGCCGCCACCGACTCCGCCGTCGGCTCAGGCAGTTCCACCCGATCCGCCCCCGCCTCCAGCGCGTACCCCGCCAGCGACCAGCCCGCCGTCCCGTTCTTCAGCCCAACCGCGTTTCCCACCCCCATCCGCTGCAGCGCCCGCGTCCCGATGATGCTCCGCGTGCGCCCCGCGCAATTCACAACCACCGTGGAATCCGCGCTCAGATCCTTAGCGATGTCCGTAATCCGCAGCGCCAGCTCAGCCCCCGGCACGCTGCGCCCGCCCGGTATGCACAGCCGCCTATACTCCTCCGGCGTCCGCGTATCCAATATCACCAGCTCATCGCCCCGATCGATGCGCCGCCGCAACTCCACCGCGTCAATCTCAGGCACCGCATTCTCAACCTCAACGCGCTCCCCAAAATCCTTGCTCGGCACATTCACGCCCCACTCGGTCGGATAATCCTGCGTAACCCACCGATTCACGCCGCCCGCCAGCGCCGCAACATCCGAGTATCCCGCCCGCTCCAGAGTAACCGCCGCCAGCGCCGCCCGACGCCCATCGTCGTCGCACACCACGACAGGCGTCGCCTTATGCGGAACGGCGTCCCCAATCCGAAACTCCAGCTCCCTGCGCGGCATCAAACTCGCCCCGGGTATATGCGCGCTGTTATACTCCCCCGGCTCCCTCACATCAATCAGCGCGAACTGCGTATCCCCCCGCAGCAGCCCGTCAAGCGCTTGCGGCGTTATCTCTGCAGGCATAATCTCTCACCACCATTTCGCGTATCGTATCGTATCGTTTCGCTTTGCGTTTTGGCATTTTCGCATATTGGCGTTTCAGGCTTGCCGCGCAACCCCAATCGCCCCGCAATCATACGCGGGAGAGATTGTTCCCAATCACGCGCGAGCATAACGCGCGCAACGGCAGAGCAACCCAACGCCTGACGCGCAGAGATTGCCCTCGCCGCCGCCCGCGTCTAGCAGTTGCTAAACCGCGTAGTTGCGAAATGCTTTATCTTCCCCGTCTCCAGGTCGTAGCTGCTGCGCTCCAGCCCCCGCAAATCATGCCCGTACACATGAATCTCCACCGTCGGCCTATCGGTGAAGTTATCCATCTGATGTATCTCGTCCACATCCGGTATCAGCAGCGAAATATCCCCCGGCGTCACATTATTCACCCTATCGCGCTCCAGCCGCGCGTACTCATCGCTCTCCCCGTCATCCACCCGCCGGAACCGCGTCTCGGTAATCCCGTTCCCTATCACCCCAATCATCCCCCAAGTGCGATGGTCATGCGGCCCAATATGGTCGCCCGGCCCCCACACCACCGACGTCACCAGCAGCCCGTTATCCCCGTAATGCAGCAGATAAGTCCCGTGATTCGCACCCGCCATCGGAACGCCGTACTCCTCCGGAATCGCCCCCGGCGCATTTATCAGCCGCTCCAAATACGCCGACCCGATGTCAAACAGCCTCTCCTGATCCGGCTGCTCATCCACCAGCCTAGACATATCCTCCACAAACTCCCCCAGCGCATACGTAAGCGCGCCCGCAGTCATCGTAGTCATATCCCAATCCCCCTTGATTCTTGATTGCCCCTGATTGCCCCTTGATTGCATTGCATATCGGCAACCTTGCGTTAAGCATAACGAACATCCCCGCATTAAACAAGCGCGGCGCGGCGTCGGCATTCTCATCTTGCCACGCTAACGCGATATGCTTGCCCTAAATCGATCCGAAACGATTGAACGACAAGTGGCGCTATGGCAAAACCAAGAGTTCACAGACACGCTGCGCTATGCCCAAAACGCTGCTCAAACTAGGCAAAAAAGACGGCAATTCGCGCCGCAATCGACCCGTCAGAATAGCGCCCGCGCGTCTATTGCGGCGTTTGATGATATGTTGGACATACGTTGGACATATTTAGGAATAAGACGCGGCGAGCGGCGACAAGACCTGTAGATATGGACTGCGATGGTGGAAGAACGAGACGGCGTCCGCCGGCGATAGCGCTTGAAGAGTGCCTAACTCAGCCCATCAAACACATTAGCGCCGCAGCCTGAGAATATCGCCGCCGTCCCCTACGACCCCAACCCCACCCGATATATCGCCGTAACCCCATTATCAAACACCTTATCCAACCGCCCCCTCATCCCATCCTCAAACTTATCCAACCCCGCCCCCGGAAAATACAGCCGCTCCAGCTGCCCCACATACACATACTCCACCCCATACTCCCGCATCAGCCCAAGCGCCTCCCCCGCGTCCGTCGTCCGATACATAGTTCGCACATCCTCGATCCGCCCCACAACCTCATCCCGCTGCTCAAACCTCTGCTGCTGCTGATGCCACTCCCAACCCACCACGCTCGGCATACCCGTATAGATTGACACGCGCCCGCCCCACCGATACGTCGGCGTCGACGCCTCCAGCACAACCGGCGATCCCGCCACATTGCCCTTCAGCCACAAGATCCCCTCATAATCCGCCGCCAGGTCAACCAACCCATTCTCATCCCTATACTGCGCCTCCGCGATAAACGCCGTCCCGTCCAGCGTCAGCGGCGTCACATTCCCCTCAAACCTATCCCGCAGCCTATCCCGCGTTCCCATCACGGGATATATCGCCGCGCATATCACAAGCGCAATCAGCGCCCCCGTCCACAACTCCCGCGCCATACCGATGCGCGTCAGCCACGTCCGCTCCGAATTAACCAGCCGCCACAGCAAATACGCCGACGACAGCCCCAGCAAAACCCACGCCTGCAAGTAAAACTTGAACACGCTGTTCAGCCTGTCTATATCCCCCTCCACGCGCCAAAAATCCAGCCCGACCACCAGCCCCAGCGCCGCCAGCCCCAGTATCGCCGCGAACCCAACCTGCGCCGAATCCGCCACATCCGCCCACGCCAGCCGCGCCGCCGCCGCCAACAGCAGCCCAAACAGCGCCACCGCAAACGGAACCGTGCTGCCCACAACCCCGCTAAACGCCGCCGTCAGCCCAAACCCAACCACCAGCGCCACCACAAGCGCCCCCAAAACCCAACGTACGCTAACGCCGCCGCCTTGCTCCCCCCTAAGCGCCCCCCGCAATCCCTCAAACTTGCGCCGTAGCGCCAACCAGCCCGCCCGCCCGTCATCCGCCAGCCCATTCACCGCAAACGACCCCACGATGAACACAGCCAACCCCGATATGGCGAGAAACTGCCACAAAACCGTCGTGTTCGTAGTAGCCTGCAGGCTGCTGTAATACGTTTCGTAAGCCAAATGATACGGCAGAAACGCAACATATCCCGCCACCCCCGCGAACAGCGTCTTCACGCCCGCCCTAGCGAACACAGCCAGCCCCAACCCGCCCTGCGCCAAATACTCCGCCAGCAAAATCGCCGCCGCGCTCACCGCCAGATACGTCGGCAAATCCCACACATTAAGCGGTATCAGCGCCCCAAGCGTCACGCCCAGCGCCACAAGCCGCCCAATCCCGACCACCCTGCCACCCGCCTTGCTACCTTGCCGCCTTGCCGCAACCACAATCGCCAGCGCCAGCCCCACCGCCAGCAGCGTGAACGGCAGCGCTATCAAATGCGCGTGCAAATCCGCGAACAAGAACGTAAAAAACGGAAACTCCGTAATCTCAAACCCCGGCGGATCCGGCGGCATCATCCGACTGCTGCGCCAAAAATCAAACTCCCCCGCCGCCTGACCCGCCAGCCACTGCCCAAGACTCTTGCCCACCTGAATCGCCCCGTCCATATTCCCCAGCGCCGCCACAAACGCCGCCCCCGCCAACCCAGCCACAGCCGGCGTGAACCGCGCATACCCCGCATACCGCCTAAAATCCCACACACGCCCACCGCCAATCGCCGTCGCCGCGCCGTCGCCATCCGACGTTTCCAACCGCAGATCGCCCGCCTTTGCCGCAACCCCATCACCACTCGCGCCGTAAGCAACCCGCGCCCGCCGAGCGCTCTCGGTCATGTTATACACAACCGAGTACGCCCCTCCCAGCGTAAGCGCAAAAAACGTAGGCACCGCCAGATTGACCGCGATAGCCGGATCAATCCCCGTAACCCGGATCAGCATCGCCGTCAGAAACTGCCCCCAGTAATAGTAATTAAGATACCCCCCCGCGAACCACGGATCATACGGCGGCATCACGCTAGACCGCAACACCGCGTTCAAATACGCGAAATCCATCGGCTTTTCCCCGCCCCTAAACGGATGCCACAAATCCGGATTAGCCATCCGCACCACCATAAAAACCAAGAACGCCGCCAAAAACAGCAGCTCCGCCACCAGCAGAACCCGCCACCGCCGCCTAACAAAGCCCACCATATCCCGCCAATACCCCGCCAACGCCCCCGCCGACCCCAGCGCAACCACACCCATCCCAACCGCTATCGCCCCCCGCGAAAATTCCACCCACTGCAGACTCGCCAACAGCCACGCAACCAACCCAACCACCAAAATCCCCAGCGTCTTAGCGAACAGATACCCCCTATCCGGCAGCCCCCGAAACAGCGCCAACGTCAACGGCAGCGCCAACAGCCCCATCACCTCCACAACCCCCAGCCACCCCAGCGCCGGCGCCCGGCTCAACCACCCCGGCCTAACTATCTCGCTCCACGTCCCCCCATCCCGCTGCCGCGCCAAATCCCCATCCGAATACACCGGCCCCATCCCCATCTCAGCCGAATCCGGCGCACCCACCTCGCCCCCATCCGGCGCTCCACCCCTTGCCACCCTACTCCCCCCGTCGATCCGCAGCTGAATCTGCGATATATCCAACCGCCCCTCATTCCGAAATATCATCACCTTCGGATGGTCATACACCGAAAAACTCTCGTCGGCATACCCCAAATCCAACGTCAGCGCCCCTTCATCTTCATTCCCACGCGCCGCCGCCAGCATCGGCTCCGGCAAACCCGGCCGCCCAAAAGTATCGTCCACAAACCGAACCCCCGCCAGTTCGGGATACGCCGTCTCCACCCTCACAAGCGTATAGCCCAGCTCACCCGAAAACAGCTCCTGGTAATACCGCCCCGTAATCGGATACCGCTCCGGCAAGCGCGGTATAGTCCCATACAAGCGGTTGCTGAAAAAGATCAGATAATCCGCCCGCGACAAAGTATGCGCCACCTCCGTCGTCTTCCCAAACCCGTCATCCTCATACAGCCGCAGCTCTTCGTGATTGAAAGTATGATTCAACGCCGGCAGCGACTCCTCCCAATGCTCCTTCACCACATTCGCCCCATCCGCCGCGCTATCGTTCAGCCACTCCGCCGCCCGGACCGCCGTATGCGTCCCCCCATACACCCCATTCACATACGCCAGCCCATAAAACCCCGTCGCAGCCACCACAACCCCAATCGCAACCCCCGCAACCACCCGCAACCCCCGCCTGCGCTCAGCCCCGGCATCCCACATATCAAACAGCATCCGCGCCCCAAACAACGCCAGCAGCGGCGCTATCGGCAGCAAATACCGCATAAACTTCACATGAAACGCGCCCGTTATCAAAAAGAACGGCGCTACCCAGCACAGCAGCAACACAACCGGCCGCGTCCTCTCATCCCGCAACGGCAGCGTAGCCACAAGCGCCACAAGCGCCACCCCCGCCGCCAATCCCACCGCCACAATGCTCTGCGAAACCAGCAATATCCCCGCCGGCAGCCCCCATCCAACCACCAGATACGCCAACCCGGCCCCAATCGGCATCCCCCGCAGCGACACATACAGCAGCCCGCCCCAAGCCGCTATCCCCAGCGGCGCGCCATACCCCCACAAGCCCAACTGCCGTATGTGATACCAATACGCCGCCGTATCCGCGTACTGCCGCGTGTACGGATAATCCCGTATCCCCCGCAGCAACTCCGACTGCTCGCTCACATGCCTGATAAATGTATCCCAATCCAACAATGCGTATGGCTGAGCTGCCACAAACGCCGCAACCCCCACGCCAACGCCCACCGCGCCCGACCGCATCATCACTCTCAGCCGCTCCCGGAACGTCCCCTCAGCGGCCCTCCCGCTCATTCCCACCAAAAACATCACATGCGCCACCGCAAACGGCGCCACAATCGGCAGCTGACTAGCCTTAGTCGCAATCCCCAGCGCCACCAGCGCCCCCGCCAGCGCCGAATCCCGCGCCTTGCCCTCGCGCGCCACCCTCAGCATAAAGTACAGCGCCGCTATCGCCAACAGCGCCTGCAGCGTATCCACCGCGAAGAAATGGCTAAGCTGAATATGAACCACCGCCAGCGCCGTCAGCCCCGCCGTCAACAACCCCGTCCGCCGGTCAAACGCCAGCGCCCCTATCCCAAACGCCGCCACGATAGTCCCCACATCCGCCAGCGCCGACACCGCCCGCGCCAAAACCCGAATGTCAGCCCCATCCCCTAACAGCGGCGCGCTGATCCCATCAACCGCCCACAGCAGATACAGCGGAAAACTGCCATAGTTAAACCAGCGCGGATTCCACCCGCTATTCTCAGCGTCAAAAAACTCCCACGGCGCCGCCAGCGAAATCCGCTGAACATGATCCAAGATAGCCCGCTCATCCGGATGCGGCGAATGCCCAAACCCCTCATCCCACCCCAACCCATACAGCCGCAACCCGGCGCCCGCCACCACAATCAGCGCCAACAAGATATGCCAAGCCGCCACGCGACGCACTATCCCCACAGCTGCGCTAGAAGATGCCTGCGGCCCGGATGAGGGAGGATTAGGATTACTCTGAGTAGCGTCCATACAATCATTTGCGGCAAGACAACGAACCCGTCCCGCCCTAATTTTCATTAACTACGCGCATCTATCATATCATCAATGCGCCAAGAAACCCGCGAAACAAATTCTAAACTCCGCGCGAACAACCCGCAACCGACATCCAAAACCAAAGCCCACACGCCCACAAACCCGGCCGGCCCCCGGACACGCCCTCGCCCCCGAAAGCCGGCCGCCCTTGCGCCCTATCGCGCTTGCATACCCCGCCTACAGCACATGATACAGCAGCAGATGCTCCCGCAGCACATCGTTGGCGAAATCATTCTCCTCATCCCGCAGAACCGAGTGAATATGATTCGCCTCATTCTGACGATTGTCATACTCCACCACGAAGTTCCCCCCGTGGATCCGGTAGTAATGCTTGGTATCATTCTCCAAGCCGCCGCCCCACGCGAAGTAGAAGTCGTCCAACCCCTGCTCCCGTATCGCGCTCAGCTTATCCTGAGCAACATCATCCCGTATCGTCGTAACGTACTCATTGATGATAGCCATCATCATCTCCCGCTGCGTCCCCGTCATCTGCGACCCCGGCAGCCCCTCCTCCTGCGGAAACACCGCCCGCGAGGAGTTGTACGTCAGTATGTCATACGGCGCTTCCGGATAGATAATCGCCCGCCGTTGCTGCTCCGAGCTCAGCCCGTTCACCAGCTCCAGCGCCAGATCCTGCCTATCCCCCAGGATCCGCAGCCCTTGCTCCGGCCCCTGCCGCACCTCCGCCGGGTTCGCCCCGAAAAAGAACGGCGTCGCCGAAATCACCTTATCCCCCCACACGCTATAGTGCAGCGAAACATGATGCCCCTCCACGCGCCAAGCCCACGGCTCCTCGCCCCCAGGCTCCCCGAACACCGTAAAGTAATACAGCTCCGGATCCCGCCTGAAAGACACGACCCCCGCATCCTTCTCGATCTTCCCCAGTATGGTTTCGTGGTCAATAATCTTGACCGCCTGCTGATACGCCCTCGGCGTCAGCCCGCTCTCCATAATCCCGTATGCTAGCCTGCGCTGCCCCTCGTCCATATCCCGCAGCGCCAACCCGTGCCTATTCAGCGGCGGATAGTACCAGAACACCCGCTCCCCGTCCATATACTCATACGTCGCCTTATCCCGCTGTTGGTCCGACAGGCTGCCCAGCCAGGCCGCCGCCGCCCTCCCCATATCCCCCACCGCCGCCGCATGCCCATGCCCATTGCCCCCCTGATGATGCTCACTCCCCATTGCCACTACTCCTTTCCTATCGCTACTCTCTGATGATTGCCACCCATCTTTCGCAACCCAAGTATATCACCTACAAACAATTCGCACACACCCACGCCCGCCTGACATCACTGCGCCCTAACCTTCTCGACCACCTCCACCAACCGATACCCCCAAGCCGACGCGTCCGCCGGCGGCTCCCCGCCTCCCCACGGATCATACCGCTCCATCCGAACCCGATACCGAAACCCCGCCTCATGCTCAAACCCCTCTATCTCATCATAAAACAACCCCCCATCCACCACCATACACCGCATCGGCGCAACCCCCACGCAATCCACCAACTCAGCCTCAATAACCACCTCCACCACACACCCCACATCCATTTCCCCCGCGCACGACCGCATCCGCGCCTCAGCAGTTGTTGGTTCGGGAACGACCGTTGCTGCTACCGTCGGTTTGGACGCGGCCGTAGCCGCCGCCGGTTGCGAAACCGCCGTTGCCTCAGGCACGGCCGTAGGCACTACCCCCACATCACCCCCACACGCGCCAGCGACAATTATGACAACCGCCGCCAGCGCGATGATAACTCTACGCATATCCGCCTTTCCCCAATATGAGACTGTCAGGGCGTCAGCCCTCCACCCGCACCAACTTCTGCAGCGTCCGCACATCATCCGGCACATCCTCCCCCGCATTGCTCATATTCGTCCGCGCCACCTCCCCCACATACACGCTGCGCCCCGAATCCACGCAAATCCCATGCGGCGATATGAACTCCCCCGGCCCAAGCCCGTACCCGCTCCCCAGCCGCGCCAGCGCATTCCCGCGCCGGTCCAGAACCGACACCCGCGGCCCTATATTCGGCACATTCCGCTGCACCGCCATCCCCCAGCCAAGCTCCCCCACATAAATATGCTGCTCCGCCGATATGTACAGCGCGCACGGCCGGTGAACATTCGGCCACTGATCCTCGAAATTCCCCTCGGAATCAAAGATCTGTATCCGATGATTCTCCCTATCCGCCACATACACATACCCGTCCGCGTCCGTAACGATATTATGCGCGATGCTGAACTCCCCCGGATCCGTCCCCGGCGCCCCCCACGAAAACAGCAGCCTGCCCTCAGCCGAATACTTATGCACCCGCGAATTCCCGTACCCGTCCGACACATAAATATCCCCCGTCTTCGGATCCAGCGCCGTATGCGTGCAGCGATTGAACGGCTGCCCGCTGAACAACGGCGCCGGCTCCCCCGGCAGCCCCAGCGTCATCAGCACCTCCCCGTCAAGCGCGCACTGCCGAACCGTATGATCCCCGTCATCCGTGCAATACAGCGTATTATCCGGCCCAACGCTAACCCCATGCGCCCGTGTGAACACCCCCTCGCCCCACGACCTCACGAACTTCCCATCCCGGTCAAACACCATCATCGGATGCTCCCCCCGGTTGAACACATACACATTGTCCTCCGCATCCGTAGCCACCCCCGCCACCTCCCGCCACTCATACCCCTCCGGCATCGTCTCCCACTTCGGCTGCGCCCTATACCTAAACTCCCCCGCCCCCATCAAGCCCGCGTCAGACATATCCAATCCCCCTTCATTCGCTTGCCTATTCCCTCTAGGCATTGCCATTCTGCTTGCCGCCCCGATTATACACCCTATCGCCCACCCATTTGCAAACCCCCAAACCAACAACGCCATTCCCCCGCGAGCGCCCAACCGCCACCCGCCCCTACCCGCTACCCGTCCGAAAACGACGGCTGCAGCCCGCGCTCCGCCGCATGACGCGCTATCTGCTCCGCCGCGAACTCAGTCGCCTCATACAGATCCACCAAGTCCGACACCCTATCCACATACAGCATCCCGTTCATAGCGTTATGCGCCCGCAACTCCTCCAGCGTCATCTTGTTTAGCTTAACCCCGTTGCAAGTCCGATGCAGCAGCGCCAGGTTATACAACTCATCGCTGCCCCGCGCACCCTCAGCCGGCCGCCGCGCCCGTATATGATCCACCTCCAGCAGCGACTCGTCCACGCTGCCATTAGGCCGTCGCGGCTCAAACCCGCACCCCCAGCACACCGGCCCAAACCGATTGATAAGCATCCGCTTAGCGTCCTCTTTCGGAATCCGCCCCGACCAGCTCGCCGTCTGAGCCGACCGCCTCCCGCCCCGCCGCCTAGCCTGCGCCAACCGATGATGCGGCTCCGGATCATAATCGCTGCGAACCGGCAGATCCCCCGGCCCAAGCGTAACGCTCGCCGTCAACTGCTGCGGCTCCTGAAACCCCCTATGCCTAGTAGCCGCCGCCAGCGCCTCCTTAGTGGAATCCGTCATATCCGCCAGCGCTATCCCATTGAGATAAAACCGCCGCTTCAGCATAGTCCAAGCCCTGTACGCCATATCGCACGCGATCCACCGCCTGCCCAAACGCTCCGACGCTATCGCAGTGGTAGCGCACCCCGCGAAAATATCCATCACCACATCCCCCGGCTGCGAACTAGCCCTGATAATCCGCTCATACAGCTCCACCGGCTTCTGAGTGGCGTACCCCGTCCGCTCGCGCCCCATCGCCGGATTGATGTCCGTCCACAACTCGCCCATTGACGCGCCGCGGTCATCGTCCTCATACTTGCGCCGCTGCAGCCTGCCATTGGGCAAGATAACGAAGTTCCCCTTCTGATACTCCTCCTCCATGCGTTCCCTGCTCAGCCGCCAACCCGACGGATGCGGATTCGTGAACCCGCGCCATTCGTAGCACAAATTAGGCCGCGCCCCCATATTCGGCGTACTCCAGATATGAGAGCTGTCGTCATAATATCTGCGCCCGTTTTCGTCCGTAAGCGGATACCTCTGCTCGGATTCCTCGGCAGTCAGAGGACGGAAAGGCGTAACCCTAACGCCATCCGACTTTGCGTAGAAAAGAATAGTGTCGGTGGTCGCGCCCCACCTTCTAGGCGTGAACTGAGAGCCTCTTTGACTCGACGTATGCCGCCGCCACACGATCCTATCGCGGAAATTCCGCGCCCCGAACACGGCGTCCATCAGCATCCGCAGATACCCGTCCGCGTGGCTATCGCAATGCAAATAAACGCTGCCCGTCGCCTTCAAAACCCGCTGGCACTCCAACAGCCGCGCCGCCATATACGAAATATACGCCGCCTCATTCTCAGTAGCGCACAACTCCACCGACTCTATAACCGAGTGAACCGCCGGATAATCATCCTGAATTCGCATCTTCCAATCGGGATGAACATCATCATCCCAACTCCAAATATCCCGCACCCTCGTCTCGCCCCGCCCCTCGCTATGCTCAACGCCATGCGATTGAGCCAGAGACACTTCTTCGGCAAATTCGGCGTCAGTAATAGGCGGACGCGGCCTCCCAGTAAAAGTCTCATTCGCGGCAAACGGCGGATCGATCGCCACCAAATCCACGCACTCATTATTCACCCGCCGCAAAAATCGCAGGTTATCCATAATCGCCAGCGTCCGATTTTCAACATTCAGTTCCGACATAACATATCCCTTTGTGCGTTGCGACAAGACTGCCTATTGCTTGCCAAATACCATAGAACAATATATCGCACAACGCAAGCGTCTAAAAGGCGCATCTTGCGCCAAATTCAGCCCAATCCCCCAAAATCCCAAAATTCACCCTTGACACCACTCTACTATCCCCGCTATTCTTAATACGAACAAATTATCACAAACCCACACAAAAGTTTTTTGCTACTTTTCCCCAAAAAAGTAGGACACCCGGCGGACGGCAGGCTTGGAGGCAACATCATGACAACCGCAATCGCAACCCGCGAACCCACAACGCGGTCAGAGATGCTATCCGAACAAGAACTCGTGCGCCTCAAAATCGCCCGCCGCGTCAACGAACTAACCAACGACGGCGACGAACTAATCCAATTCATGCTAGACACCGTCCGCGGCGAATACCCCGACGCCAAATTCCACCACCGCCAAATCGCCGCCATTGAACTCTCAGCGATGGGCGGCCACCGCCCCCAAGACATGCCCGGCGCCGCATACCGCCTAGCCCCCGCCGTCGCCCCCGTCCCCGACGACAGCGAGCCGCGCCCCAAAAAGCCCAAGCTAACGATGAAAGAAATCGCCAACTGGCACATGGGCAGGGCAATACGCCAACAATCCAACGACTGCCTAGACCTAATCACCGCCCTCCACGACTTCCTAGACCCGCCCTACGTCTTCCCAAGCTCCAACCCCGACGAGTTCAAATACCAAAAAGCAACCCAAATCAAGGCGCACCATCAGATGTCCGCCACCCAAGAAATGCTCAAGCGCGTCGGCGGCAGCCGAACCCCCGACTGCGCCGTCAAAACTTCCTACATGGAAGAAAAAATGCTCCACTCCAAACTATCCCGCGACCTCCGCGAGATAACCGGCGACGGCGTAGAGCTGACCTCATTCCTCTTCTACGTCATACACAACCCCAAATTCAACGGCTGGGACGAAATCATCACCGATCCCTACACCCAGACGCACCGCCTATGGTCAATCAAGCACCTAATCTGGCGCGGCGCGGACATCCCCTGGGAACACATCACCGCCGAGGACATAGAAGAATACTACCGCCAACTCGACGAGAAACAGCGCCAAGAACTGGAACGCCGCCGCGCCGAGCGCAAAGCCGCCGCCAAGCTCACCCCAGAGCAAGAGGCGGAAGTCCTAGCCATATTCGAAGAAACCCAGCGCAAACTAGAAGACGTCCAGGCAAAGGCAGCCGCCAAGGCCGAAAAGCAAGCCCAAAAAGCCGCCAAGCGCGCCAACGCCGACAAAGCCGACGCCCACAACTACAACAACCCCGCCAACCGCAACAACGCCGACAGCGCTGACAACGGCAACGGCGACGCCGCCAACAACAAGAACGGCGAGATTGGCAAGAGCGCCGCCAGTGGCAAGAACGCCGCCAACAACGGCAACGCCAAGAGCGCCGGCAATGGCAAGAGCGCCGCTGCCGCCGACAACACAGGCAAAAACAACAACGCCGCCAAAGTCACCGGCGCAACTGCCGGTGACTCACACGCCCCCGACACCCCCACAACCCGCGGCGCAACCGCCGTCGCCAACGCCCTAACCCGCCACCCCGAAGTCGACCTAGACACCGCCTTGGAAAACCACCACTCCACCGCCGGCATCCCCAAAGAAAACCTAACCCACGAACAAATCTACGACGCCATCACAGCCGAGGCAAACTTCCAAAAACGCCAAGCAATAATCCAAAGCCAACTGCCTCCGGAAAACTCCAACACGCCTGAGGACAGCGATCCCCCAAAAACCCGCAGTCCCTAACCCCCGCAAATCCGCGGCGCAAGCCGCCCCTCAAAAGTTTTTTGCTACTTTTTTACGAAAAAAGTAGGGCGGCCCCCTGCCCACGTACCCACGCTTAGCCCCCGTGCGCCCATCTCTCGCCATTGAATACCGCCCCCATAGCGAGTATCCTATACTCACGCCTATCCCCGCAACGCCCCGCAAGTCGTCGGCTAAATAGTCGCATTAGGAGGACGCCCCATGATACTCGGAATGCACCACACCGGCTTCGTCGTCAGCGACCTAAACGCCTCCGTCGCATTCTACCGCGACGCCGTAGGCTTGACCCTCATCGGCACCCGCGAGCGCGACGGCGGCCCCATCTCCCAAATACTCGGCTACCCAAACACCCACATCAAAATCGCCGAATTCCACTACGGCAACGGCCACCAGCTTGAACTCATTGAATACATCAACCCGCCCGGCGCCGACGCCCACATCCAAGAGCGCAACGCCCACGGCGCATCCCACATCGCCTTCGTCGTGGACGACATATTCGCCGCCTACGACCGCCTAGCCGAACACGGCGCGAAACGCCTAAACCCGCCCATCCAAATCGTTGAGGGCAAAAAAGGCTGCTACATCCAAGACCCCGACGGCAACTGGGTAGAACTCCTCCAACTATCCTAGCCCCCGCCCAATCCCAAACCCTAACTTGCGGCATCACGCCCAACCGAATAGAATAGTGGCGCTATGGCAGACGCAAAAGTGGAATTCACCAACACAAGCAGGCTCGAACCCGACGCGGTCGGCGAACCCGGCAGGCGCATGTTCCGCATCCTAGCCGACAGCGAAAGCAGCTCCGCCGTCCTATGGATCGAGAAAGAACACCTGCTGGAACTCGCTATGGGCATCCAGCAGCTCATGGCCACCCTCCCCGAAACCGACGCCGACGGCTACATCCCCCCGGAACGCGAGGCGCCCGGCCTAACCCGCCTCGACTTTCGCATCGGCAAACTCGCCCTAGGCCACGACAGCCGCAACGGCCTCTTCCTCATAGACGCCTACAACATGGAAGACGCCCCCGGCGAAGAACCCACCGTCCGCGTCTGGGCAGACCGCGCCCAGCTGGAAGACTTCGCCGAATCCGCCATCCAAGTCTGCGCCGCCGGCCGCCCGCTCTGCCCACTCTGCGGCAGAGCCATCGACCCCGACGGCCACGCCTGCCCCCGCGTCAACGGCCACGCCAAAATCACCGACCCCGATGACGACGACTAGCCGCGCACTCACGCCGCCCCTGAGCGCGCCCCCGCCGATACCCTTGCCACCACGAAAACAACGCCGCAAACTCCATACCCCCCGCGCCGAGCCTACGCCCGTCCAAATGACCGAGCGGCAGGCGCTGCCGCTATTGCAATCCGCCCCCGTCATCGGCGGCTACCGCATGCCCTACGGCTCAAACTACACCTTTCTAGTTCACCTAGACGCCGGCGACGGCAACTGCATCCGCGCCATATACAAGCCCCGCGACGGCGAGCGCCCGCTCTACGACTACCCCAGCGGCACACTCTACCAACGCGAGCGCGCCACCTTCCTACTCAGCCGCGCGCTCGGCTGGCCAAACGTCCCCTACACCCTGCTCCGCGAAGGCCCCTACGGCATCGGCTCTATGCAAATGTACATAGATTGCGACCCCGAAACCACCTACTTCGACCTCATAGAGCGCAACGCCGACGAACTAGCCAAATTCGCCGTCTTCGACCTGGTTGTCAACAACGGCGACCGCAAAGCCGGCCACTGCCTCCAAGACGACCACGGCATCCTGTGGAGCATAGACCACGGCCTCACATTCCACCCCGCCTTCAAGCTCCGCACAGTTATGATAGAGTTCTGGGGCAAGCCCATCCCCGACGCGCTCGCCGCCGACCTGGAACGCCTATTGGCGGCGCTGGAATCCCCCGCCCACGACCTACCCTGCCTGCTAGCCGACCTCATCACCCCCCAAGAGATGCGGTCACTAACGCAGCGCCTAGAATTCGCCCTAGACCGCCGCGCCCTGCCAATGCTAGACCCCTACCGCAACGTCCCCTGGCCATGGGTGTAGCGATGATGAGCGTATCCCCGCTAAGCCTGCTCCGCGATATGCCGCCGGTAGCGCTCCATCTCGCACGCGAACCACAGCGCCATCGCCCCCCCGCGCTCATCCCACCCGAACACCGCCGGCCTATCCAGATAATCCCGCAGGCTGCCCTGTATCCCCGTCCCCGTGCAGACGTCCACCAGCCCGCCATCAGCGTCTATGCGCTCATTGACGCCCTGCCACGCCAACTCCAGCGCATCCCCGAAATCGGCGTCCAGCCAGCCGCGCCGCATCCCGCGCGCCATTGCGTAGCCTATCATGCAAGTAGCCGTCATCTCTTGATACGAACCCGGGAAATCAACCACCTGCCGCCACATCCCCGACGGCTGCTGATACCGCAGCAACGCCACCAAATGCCGCCTATGCTGCGCCGCCAGCGCCTCCCTGTCGGCGTGGTCGTCCGGCATATAAGTCAGCGTCTCGGCATACCCAAGCGCCGCGAACCCGTTGCCCCTGCCCCAAAACCACGCCGCGTCGCGGCAGTGCCAGAACAGCCCGTCATCCTGCTGAACCTCCGCGTCCAGCAAGAACCGCGCCTGTATATCCGAATAAGCGCTATCGCCCGTGATCCCCTGCGCCCGCCCCAGCATCGCCCCCCCGAAGAACATATCCTCAACCCGATAGTCGTCATCCGACGCCGGCGGAATCCCGCCCTCGCTGGCGGGCCGATAGCCCTCGTCCGCTATCCGAACCAGCAGTTCGCTATATCGGCCGTCCCCCGACGCCTCCGCCAGCTCGTCCGCCCACACCAGCCCGGCGAGATTAGGCCCCCCGCCGCTGTCCCCGAACACGCCCCGCATATCGCTCGCCGCGTATCCCCGGACCATCCGCTCTATGTCCGCTACCGGGCTCTCATACTCGGCGTCAAGCTCCGCCAATCGCAGCCTGCCGCTCAGCGCTACCCCCTGCGTGTAAATAACCGGATTGAGCTTATGCCCATACGCCCCCGCCAGTATGCGCGCCGTTTCAATAGGCGTCCGCTCGCGCCTGCGGTCCAATTCACGCCGCGCCGGCGACGATCCCAGCGCCGATTCCTGCGCCAGTATGCGCCACAGCGCGGCTATGGCGTCACTCACCGCCTCGCGCGAGCAAGTCAGCCGCAGCGCGGGTATCGCCGCCAGCCGGTTCGCGCTCCCGTCCGACAGCGCGCTCGCCAGCGAATCGTCGTCCGCTATCGGATATGCGTTCAGCGTGGACGCTATCCCCTGTATGGACTGCCCCGACGCCTCCCAGCGCATCCCCGCGCCCTCGCGCACCTCCAGCGCCACATCCGGCGCGTTGAACCCGACCCAGCGCCAAAGATACCGCGCCTCAGGATCGTTTGCGTCGTCATAATACCGCCCCTCAGGCGGATAGCCCGCCGCGGGATTGCCCCCCGACCCGTTGCTCAGCGTCAATCCCTGCAACAGCCCGTCCGGATTGCCGCAAGGTATCGCGCTCAGCGCCACATCCCGCTGCAGCGCATCGCCCGCCTCGCTGTACGCGGCCAGCGCCTCAAACGCATTCTCCACATCCTCAGCCCTGCCCGAAAGCCCGCTCACCAGCAAAACCCGCGTGCGCTGCGTATCCGGCACATAGGCGTCCGCATGCAGCAGCGCGGGTATGCGCCGCTCCGACCGCGTTACGCCGCAAGCGTCCAGCTGCCACAACCCGGCGTGCCGCTCCACAAACGCCTCGCATCTTTCGTTTATATCCATACTGCCACTCCTAAGGCGCGCGAATATCCGCCGCATCTTCTAGGCGCAAGCCCCGCCAACGCCCGTAAATACTACCACAAAGCCCACGCCCGCACACAATCGGATAAGCCTACCCTAAACCCAAAAGTTATTGGCTGCTTTTTCACAAACAAGCGGCATCCCGATTTGAATATGAGCCAAAATAGCAATGGCAAAGCAAGCAATGGCAAAGCGAGAGAAATATCGGCAATGGCGAAAACCGCAAGCGCCCCGGCGCTTTGGAACTATCCGGCAACGGGCGAAATCGCCGAACTACCCCGCGCTATGCGACGGCAGCCCGTTGATAAGCGCCGCCAGAAAGCCCGCGCCAAACCCGTTGTCTATGTTCACAACGCCTATGCCCGTGGCGCAGCTATTCAGCATAGCGAGCAGCGCCGCAAGCCCGTCAAAGCTCGCCCCGTATCCCACGCTAGTCGGCACGGCGATAACCGGCGCGTCCACCAGCCCGCCCACCACCGAGGGCAGCGCGCCCTCCATTCCCGCGACTGCCACCACCACTCGCGCCCGCTGCAGCGAGGGCAGTTGCGCCAGCAGCCTGTGCAATCCCGCCACGCCCACATCAAACACGCGCTCCACTTCGCAGCCCATAATCTCGGCGGTCACCACCGCCTCGCTCGCCACCGGCAGATCCGCCGTCCCCGCGCACACAACCAGCACGCCCGCCGCCTGCTTGCGCTCGCCCTCCGCGCGGCGATCCACCACAATGCACCGCGCCATCTCTTCATACCGCGCGTCAGCCGCCTTTTCAACCACCGCGTGATAAGCGTCCTGAGACGCCCGCGTAACCAGCAGCCTATCCGAGCGCCGCAGCAGCGCCTCCGATATGGACGCTATCTGCCCAGGCGACTTGCCCTGCCCGAACACCACTTCAGGAAACCCCTTGCGGAGCGCGCGATGATGGTCAACCTTAGCAAAGTCCAAGTCTTCATACGGCAAGTCAATCAGGCGCGAAATGACATCATCCTCGCTAATGCCCTCGCGCTTGTAATCCCGCAATATGGCGCGCAGCCGAGTCTCGTCTATGGCACTGCCTCCCTCAGCCGGAAAGGACGCCGGCGCGTAATGTCCGTCCCCCGCATTATAATGCGCCGCCATTGCCATCGTAAAGTTATTGCGCCGCCCTCATTGCGCCAATTCCCGGCGCGCTGTAAAATAGCGCCAACCCGCAAAGCCCTATCAAAACCAAGAGCGAAAACCAAGAGCGCGGCAACAAACCCCGCAAGCCGCCCTATCTCCGGTTTGCCGGTTCTAACGCAACCGCGCGGTTCTAGCCGGTATTCGGGCGAAACCTTTCTAGGAGCGAAATATGACAAGCGTGGCAATTGACCATATCGCTATGCCCACCGCCGACATCGAGCGGCTTATCGCTTTCTACAAGCGGCTTGGGTTCACCATCAACGACGAGGCCGAGTGGCGCGCGGGCAAGGCGAACATCGTCTCAATCCAGGTCGGCGATTCCAAGATAAACGTCCACCCTGAGGGCTACACCGCCGCCCTGCGCGGCCCAACCGCCGTTCCCGGCAGCGCCGACATCTGCTTTGTATGGGACGGCGCCGCCGCCGACTGCGAGCGCATGCTGCGCCACGCAGGCGTGGAAATCATAGCCGGCCCCGGCCCCCGCAAAGGCGCATTGCGCCACAAAAACGCCATCAGCCTCTACGCCCGCGATCCCGACGACAACCTGCTTGAATGGATGATATACGACCCCGACTAGACGCGCCCGCCATCGTTGGCGCAAATCCCCCTACCCAATCTGCTAACGCCCTATATCTAACCGAAAACTCACAACTACAACCAGCAACCAGGAGGTTCGCTATGGCAAGACTTGACGGCAAAGTCGCCCTCATCAGCGGCGGCGCGCGCGGGCAAGGCGCGGCGGAGGCGCTGCTATTCGCCCAAGAGGGCGCAAAGGTGGTCATAGGCGACATCCTGGACGAAGAAGGCAAGCGCCTAGAGGCGCAAATCGCCGAACTGGGCGGCGACGCCGTCTATGTGCATCTGGACGTCACCAGCGCCGACGCCTGGAACGCCGCCGTCCAAACCGCCATTGACCGCTACGGCAAGCTGGACATCCTAGTCAACAACGCGGGCATTCTGCTACGCAAGGGCTTGGAAGACACCGGCGCCGACGAATGGGATCGCGTGCTTGATGTCAACGGCAAGGGCGTGTTCTTGGGCGCCAAAGCCGCCATACCCGCGATGCGCGAGGCTGGCGGCGGCTCTATCGTCAACATCTCGTCCATCGCCGGCCTTGTGGGCAGCAGATACGGCTCAACCGCCTACCAAAGCAGCAAAGGCGCGGTTCGCCTGCTCACCAAGTCAATCGCTATCCAACACGCGCCCGACAACATCCGCTGCAACTCAGTCCACCCCGGAATGATAGTAACCGCCATGACCGAAGAGGCTCTGTCCGACCCCGATGTGCGCCAAGACTACCACGACCGCATCCCGCTAGGCAGACTTGGCACCGTGGACGACATATCCAACGGCGTCCTATTCCTGGCATCCGACGACTCGTCATTCGTCACCGGCAGCGAGCTTGTCATTGACGGCGGCCTGGTAGCGCAGTAGCTGTGCGCGCCATTCACCGTTGCCTTGCGGCGCAGCCCTCAGCCCGGCTGAGGCGACAAATGATCAGCCTCCAGCGTTTCCGCCAGCCGCAGGGTATCGGCGGACAGCGCCCCCTCATACAACTCATACCGCTCGGCGAACTCATAGATTATCGACTGGGCAACCGCCGCGTAATCCGCGCCGCCCAGCTCATCCTCTACGCTGCCCACGGTTCCCGGCCGCCACGCGATCCCCAGCGCGTCGTACACCGGCGTTAGAATATCGCGTATGCGCTCGCCGTCGCCCACCACCACCACGCCGCCCACATGCGCCGCGTTGCGAATGAGCCGTTGCCCCACGCCCATCAGCTTGCGCTCCCCCCGCGCGTTGACGCTGTGCTGGCCGGGGCAGTACTCACCCTCCACCATCCCAATCCGCGCGTCAATGCCCAAGCGTTTCAGCGCGCTCGCCAAAATATCCGCTACCTCGTCAAAGCGCGCCATAACATCCGCCCTTGGCGCGGCGTCCGGCATTGTCCACGAGAACGCGATGGTTTCGTGATGAAAGACGGCCGCCCGGCCGCCCGCAAGCCGCTCTATCGCCTCAAAATCGCGCGCGCGGGCGGCGGCAACCGCGTCCGAATAACCCGCCGCGCTGACATCCTGCGGCCCAAACGCCACCACATCCGCCGGCGTGTACAGGCGCAGCGTTTCAGGTTCGTTCCCCTCCGAAACCTGCCGCAACAGCGCGCGCGACACCGCCGTGTCCAGCGCCGGACGCTGCATAAAACCCTCAGTAGTCAGCCGTATGCTTCGCTCGCTCATACCCAAAGCATACCACACGTGCGGGCGCGTTTGCCCGCCGCGCGCGCCCTAGTCCACAAAAAACCGCCGCAACTCGCCCAGCAGAAACTCCGGGTTATCGGCGGCGATGGGATGCCCGGATCCCGGAACCTCAACGAACCGCATCAATGGCTGCGTCTCACGCATACGATCCAGTATGTCCGGCGAAAGAAAGTCGCTGTGTTCGCCCTTCATTATGAGCGTCGGACAACGGATGTTAGCCCACTTTTCCCACAGCAGCGGCACTTCGTTCTTGCCAAAGCTGCCGTTGATCCAAAACATATCCGGGTCATGCTTAGGCACATACTTGCCCGCATAGTTGAGCCGCAACCCGTGAACGCCGGTATTGCGGTGGTACTCGGCCGACGCCCTTGGATTCGCCTGCGCGCTGAACTCCACATACTCGTCTATGCTGCGCCAACCGAGCGGGCGGCGGTTCATCCCGCCAATCTGATTGCGAGCCGACGCCACGCTCATTTCAGGCCCATAATCCAAGAAGACCAGATGCTTCAGATGATTCGAATGGTCGCCGGCGTATGGTATAGCGTTGCGCGCGCCAAGCGACGCGCCCACATAGTCGTATGGCGCAATGCCCAGCGCATCCGCGAATTCGGCGAGATCCGCCGCAAACGCGGTCACCGCATAGCCCTCCCGCGTGTGCGAAGAATCGCCATGCCCGCGCTGGTCAATCGCAATCACGCGAAATTCGCCGCGCAACTCCCGCGCGATGTGATCCCAGTTATGGGCATTGCCGCCCTGCCCGTGAACCAGCAGCAGATTGCGCGAAGAATCGCCGCCCCAGTCAAGATAGTGTATGTCAAGCCCGTTGATGCGGATGGTGTGGTCGGTAGGATTGGCGTCCAACGCGAATTCCTCCTTGCGCGGTATGCGAAACGGGCTAGATGGCAAGCGCATATTGCCGCACGACGTTCCCCTGCGAACGTTGCGGCAACGGCTTAGCGCGGCGTTATCGGTTGCGGCGGCGGCGGATGCGGCGCAGGCTGCGCTGCTTGTCCAACCGCGCCTGCTCGCCCTTAGAGCGGAAAAAGCGCCGGTTTCGCAGCTCGCGCAGTATGCCGGAGCGCTGCATAGATGTCTGGAAACGCTTCAGCAGCGCTTCAGGATCTTCGCCCTCACGAAGAGATACATGTGCCAATGTGGGACTCCTTTGTGCTGTGTGTCGGACGAAACGGGTATAGGCAAGCTAGTTGCCCATATTTCAGGCATAAATATAGCACAGCCGCCTTGCTAGATGCAATTTCGGCATTACCCGCCCAGGCAATCGCATCTTGATTCCTAGACGAGTAACAACCGGCCAAATCTGATTTTGCCGCGCCACCGCTACGTCGCCATATCCCGCGGCGCCCGCGCAAACCTCGCCGCCTGCAGCTCCTCAGTCGTCACCTCAGGCTCTTGCGCCAGCTCCGCATACAGCGACGCAGGCGGCATAACATCGCGCAGCCTTGGGATCACCTCCTCCCCCATCAGCCGCACCGACCGCATCAGCCTTTCGTGTTCCATTCCCCCGAACATCATCCAATTGCTGATATGCGTCGCCCCCACGCTCGCCGCGCGCTCAAACTTGCGTATGACCGTTTCGGGGCTGCCGAAGAACAGCCTGTCCAAGAACGCCTCGTCGTCCAGCTCGCCCTCATACGGGCTGGCGTCCACAGCGCCGTTGCGGACGTCGTGCCGGTTAAGCCCGCGCTGAGCCCGCGTCTGCCACCGCACATACGGCAGCGCCTCATACGCCTCTTCGTCAGTCGGCGCGACATGCGTCATGCACTGCAGCCCCAGCGACAGCCCGTCCATAGGCTTGCCCAGCGCCGCCCGCGCGTGAACCAGAGACGCCATCTGCTTGCGGACGCCGTCCATCCCCATCATGCTAGACGACAGCGGCAGCATATCCATTTTCGCCGCAAGCCGCATAGATTCCACGCTAGTCCCCGTCAGCCATAGTTCGGGATACGGCCGCTGCTTAGGCTTGGGAAACACCGTTACCGGGCTATCAACCCGCACATATTCCCCCTCATATGTGAACGACTCGTGCGAAGTCCACGCTTTCAGCAGCACATCCAGCGTCTCTTCGAACCTGCCCCTTGACGCCGCGAGATCGCTGCCAAAGCCCGCCATCTCATAGCCCTGATAGCCCCTGCCAACGCCGCACATCAGCCTGCCGTCAATCAGGTTGTCCAGCACCGCTATCTCTTCGGCGAGGCGCAGCGGCTGCCACACCGGCAGTATCACCGACGCCGTCCCGATGCGGATGCGCCGCGTGCGCTGCCCGATGTACAGTGCCTGCATCAGCGGCGCGGGCGAGTTGCCGTAGTTCGTGAAGTGATGCTCCGCTATCAGGCAGTAGTCAAACCCCAGCTCTTCGGAGTACTGAACCTGCTGAACGCCCTCTTCAAAGAGCGTTTTCCAATTTCGCAAAGTCGGGTTGGGCCACTCCAGAAACAGGCCGAATTGCATTAGTGAAATCTCCCTTGGCGATAATCAATCGTTATACGCGCTTAACCTATTGCCTAGCCTAGTTAAACCGGCTCATCGTTTCGTCAATCCCCTCCGCCAGCAGGCAAGCAACCGCATCCGCCGCTCGCGCAACCGCGCCGTCCAGCGCATCCCGCTCGTCCTGATCCATTGCCCCAATCACATGCTCCACCTGCCCTATCCCGTCCGGCGGACGTCCCACCCCAATCCGCAGGCGCGGGAAATCCTGCGATCCCGTGGTCTCTATCACCGACTTGATGCCGTTATGCCCGCCCGCGCTACCCCTGCCGCGCAGCCTTAGCTTGCCCGGCGGCAGGTTGATGTCGTCGTACACGACCAGCAGCCTGTCAACGCTCAGCGAATACCGCGCCAGCAAATACTGAACCGCAATGCCGCTGCGATTGACGTATGTGCGCGGCTTAACCAGCGCCACCGCTTGCCCCTCAATCTCGCCCACGCCCACGATAGCCGAGCGATGCTGGCGCGCCAGCCCAATGTCGTGCCGCCGCGCCAGAGCGTCTATGCACAGAAACCCCGCGTTGTGCCGCGTGTCAGCGTACTCCGGCCCCGGGTTGCCCAGCCCAACCACCGCAAGCGCAAGCGCCCCCCCGCGCGGGCGATCTTTGCGACGGCTGCTCAGCATTGATGATATGATATTCGGCATCCTATAATCGGCGCTTGCAAATGGCATAAGGCTAACTTTGGCGCAAGGCGATTTAACTCATTGCGCCCAAATCCGCGTATATGATACACCATATCGCGCCTATGCCGCGCTTATAAAAATGTTCTTGCCGCAAAAATGTGGACATACCGCGTTCAATTGTCTATAATACTTCAGACGCTTGCACACGCGGGTTTAAGACGCGCCGCTGATATGCGGGAGTTCGTAATCCGCGAGCGGGCCGAGGTGGTGGAATTGGTAGACACGCAGCGTTGAGGGCGCTGTGGCCGCAAGGCTGTAGGAGTTCGAATCTCCTCCTCGGCACCAAACATCAATGCCATATCTAGGATTGAGGCGACGTAGCCAAGTGGTTAAGGCGGGGGTCTGCAAAACCCCTATCGGCGGTTCGAATCCGCCCGTCGCCTCCAACATCAACGTCCCGCCCACGCCCGGACGTCGTGGGCTTTGCTTTGCTAAATCCCATCATCCCGCCCTATCACGCGCAATCGCCCGCCCGCATTTGCTATAATCAATCTTGGGCCGCGCCAACCGCGCCCCTACTTCTATCATCATAGGCAGGCTTTATCGTGGCAGACAACGCAGAGGCAACGGCATCATCGGTAGATTTGGACGCGCTCGCATCCCTTGCCAAGCGGCGGGGGTTCATCTTCCAAAGCAGCGAAATCTACGGCGGCATCGCCAGCACTTGGGACTACGGCCCCCTTGGGGTGGAACTCAAGCGCAATATCAAGGACGCCTGGTGGCGCACGTTCGTGTGGGAGCGCGACGATATGGTCGGGCTGGATTCGTCCATCCTGATGAACCCCGACGTCTGGCGCGCCAGCGGCCACGTTGATAGTTTCACCGACCCGCTTGTGGACTGCCGCGAGTGCAACCGCCGCTGGCGCGAAGACCAGCTCCCGGAGCGCAAATGCCCCGATTGCGGCGGCGAACTCACCGACGCCCGCAACTTCAACCTGATGTTCAAGACATTCATAGGCCCCGTGGAAGACGACGCCTCAGTCGCCTTTCTGCGCCCCGAAACCGCGCAGGGCATTTTCGTCAACTTCGAGAATGTCCTCAACGCATCCCGCAAGCGCCTGCCATTCGGCATAGCCCAAATCGGCAAGGCGTTTCGCAACGAAATCACCACCGGCGGCTTTATCTTTCGCACGCGCGAATTCGAGATGATGGAGATCGAGTATTTCGTGGAGCCGGGCGAAGACGAAAGCAGCCACGAGCGCTGGATAGAAGACTGCCTTGACTGGTACACATCGCTCGGCGTCCGCAAAGACAGGCTGCGCGTCCGCGCCCACGAACCCGACGAGCTTTCCCACTATTCCAAGGCGACCTACGACATTGAGTATCTATTCCCCTGGGGCTGGGGCGAGATACAAGGCATAGCCAACCGAACCGACTACGACCTAAAAGCCCACTCCGACCGCAGCGGCCAGTCCCTGACATACTTCGATCAGGCGTCCAACCGCCGCTTTACGCCCTACGTGGTTGAGCCGTCCGCCGGCGTCGACCGCGCCGCCATGACTTTCCTTGTGGACGCCTACACCGAAGAGCAAGTCCGCGCCGCCGACGGCGCAGCCCAAACGCGCGTCCTGCTGAAACTCCACCCCGCGATAGCCCCCGTCAAAGTCGCCGTGCTGCCCCTCAGCCGCAACGCGCGCCTTTTGCCCCTATCAAGAGAGGTGTACGACAGCATACGCCGCTCCCGCGCCGTCAGCGGCTTTGTGCAATACGACAACGCCCAAAGCATCGGCAGGCGCTACCGCCGCCAAGACGAAATCGGCACGCCCCTATGCGTCACCGTGGACTTCGATTCCCTTGACGACAACGCCGTAACCATCCGCGACCGCGACACTATGGAACAAACCCGCGTCCCAATCGCCGACCTAAACGCCGAGCTGGCAAGCCGCCTGCCCACCGTTTAGCCCGCGATTTGACACACACAAGCCTACCGGGCAGAGCAACCGCATATGCGAATACTCCATTTCGCCGACCTGCACATCGGCGTCGAAAACTACGGCAGAATTGATCCCGCTACCGGGCTTTCGTCCCGGCTGGGCGATTTTCTGCATACCTACGATGAGCTTGTGGACTACGCGATTGACACCGGCGTTGACCTTGCGCTGTTCTGCGGCGACGCCTACAAGAGCCGCGATCCATCCCAAACCCACCAGCGCGAGTTCGCCAAGCGCATCGCGCGGCTATCGGCCGCCGGCATCCCCACATTCCTGCTAGTGGGCAACCACGACACGCCGCAAGTCATCGCGCAAGCGACCGCCCTGGAAATCTTCCCAACTCTGAATGTGCGAAATGTACACATAGGCGATAGGCTGCAAACATACCTGGTAGAAACCCGCGATGGCCCGCTGCAAGTCGTTGCGGTACCCTGGATTAAGCGCAGCGAATTCCTCGCGCGAGACGAGATGCGCGGCTTGACTCACGAGCAAATCAACCAATCCCTAGAAAACGCGCTAACCAACGCCATCCGCATGCAAGCCGACGCGCTTGATCCCGCCATTCCCGCGCTACTCTCAGGCCACGTCACCATCAGCAATTCGCGCCTGGCGTCTGAGCAATCAATGATGCTTGGCCATGACCACATCCTGCTAAACAGCAGCGTCGCATTGCCCGAATTTGACTACGTCGCGCTAGGCCACATCCACCGCTACCAGAAACTCGGCGAAAACCCCTACGTCGTGTACGCCGGCAGCCTCCAGCGCGTTGACTTCGGCGAAGAGCACGATGACAAAGGTTTCTGCGTAATTGACCTTGACCCCGCGCAACCCGCCGGATCCCGCTTGCGAAACTTCGAGTTCGTCCTGAGCGACGCCCGCAGGTTCGTAACCATAGACGTTGCCCTCAAAGCAGACGACGACGATCCCACCGCAAGCGTAGTCAAGCGGATCGCCGCCCACCCAATTGACCACGCCATTGTGCGAGTGCGCCTAACTATGCCCGCCGAACTGGAGGCGCATCTGAACGAAACCGAAATCCGCGCCGCGCTCGGCAACGCCCATCACATAGCGTCCATCTCAAAGCAAGTGCGGGACAGGCCTAGAACGCGGCTTGGCGATGCCGATACGCGCGGCATATCGCCAAAAGAGGCGCTGCATCTCTACTTCGAAACCCGCAGCGTCCCCAAAGACCGCGCCGATCTGCTGTTGCGCCACGCCGAGGCGCTCATTGACGAGCAGCCCTAACCTAGCCCTATGCGCCCCCGCCTATGAACCCCCGCGCGTTCCCGCGCATCCAAACGATATACGGCAAAGCCCGCGAACACGCTTGTGGAGGACTGCGGTGGCAAGAAACAAGACAACGATAAGGCGCGTCATAGGCGGCATTGCCCTGATTTGCCTGACGCTTGCGCTATCGGTCGCATGCGCCGATAACGGCCTTGACCCCGCGCCCGACTTTTCGCTTGCCCTCTACGGCTCCGACGCCCGCGCCGATGGCGAAACCCTCCAAATGTCCAACCTAGAGGGGCAACCCGTCGTGATGAATTTCTGGTTCCCATCCTGCCCGCCCTGCGTCGCCGAAATGCCCGACTTGGAGCGCGTGTATCAAAAGCATAAGGCGGATGGGGTGGAGTTCATAGGCGTGCAACTCGTCGGGCTTGACACCGTCGCCGACGGCAAGAACTTCATCCGCGATATGGGCATCACCTATCCCGTGGGCGCCGACGAGGACGGCGGCATCGTGCAGGCATACGGCATCACCGGCTTTCCCACCACCGTCTTTATTGACGGCAACCAGGCCATCGTCCGCAAGTGGTCGGGCGTCCTGAACGAAGAAAAGCTTGAGGAGCTCGTAGCGGAGATAATGAACTAGCGCCCGCCCGCCGCATCCCTATGTCACTAACCGAACTATTCCTGCTGTGCGTCAGATGGCTGCACCTAGTATCCGCCGCCGCGTGGGTGGGCGGCGGCATATTCTACCTGGTAGTGTTGCGCCCCGCCCAGCGCCGCGCCCCAGATGCCCCCGGCGTCCTAGCCGCCGCCGCGACCGAGTTTCGCGCCCTAGTAGATACCTGCGTCTATGTGCTGATTGCCACCGGCGTCATCCTAACCCTAGATCGCCTTACGCCCGGCGTAGTCGGCGCGCCCTATGTCATTGCGCTCGGCGCAAAAATCGCCCTGTCCGTCTGGATGTTCACGATAGCCTGGGCGCGCCGCAAGCGCTCGCCCCTGCTCGCCGCCTTTCGCGCCCCCGAACAACCCCCGCAAGGCCGCATCAACAAGATCCTCCGCGCCATATCCGGCTATAACACGCTTGTCATACTAGGCTTAATCGTATTCCTAATATCAGACCTGCTAAAATCGCTGTACGAAATCGCCCTAAGATAACGAAATAGCGCTGATGTAGCCGCCAACGCCTGACGCGCGCTTTCGGCTGGGAGTAACCCTATGCGACGCCAACTTATGGACATTCTGGTATGCCCGCAGTGCCGCTCCGAACTCACCCTGACCGTTGACGAAGAGCGCGATGGCGAGATCATCACCGGCAGCCTGCAATGCCAAGCCTGCGGCGAAACCTACCCGATAGAAGACACCATACCCAATATGCTGCCGCCCGCCCTCAGAGACTAGCCCGCTATCGCCGCTTGCCATTCCACCCTGCTGATTGCGCCCGGCTGAGCGGGCAGCCGCTCCAGCATCTCGCGCACGGTCAAGCCGCTTATCGGATGCGCCAAGTTCGGCGCGATGTCCGCAAGCGGCATAAGCGCGAACAGCCTCTCGCCCAAGCGCGGATGCGGCAGCGTCAGCGATGGCGCACTCAGCGCCATACGATTGTAGAACAGGATGTCAATGTCAATCGCGCGCGGCGCGTTCAGAAAGCTGCGCCGCCGCCCTATCGCCGCCTCCACCTGCATCAGCCGCGCCAGCAGCTCATAGGCGTCCAGCCGCGTCCGCAAGCGGCAGGCGGCATTGTAAAACGCCGGCTGACTGCCAAAGCCCTGAGGCGCTGTCCTATACAGCGGCGACGCCTGAATGTCCACCGCGAACTCCCGCATCAGCGCCAGCGCATTCCGCAGGTTCCGCGCCGACTTGCCCAGATTTGAGCCAAGCCCCAGATACGCCTCATTCAGCACTAGCAAGCCCCCTGCTGCGCGTGATAGCGTCGCTCATACGCGCCACCCGCGCCATTTCGCGGACGTCGTGAACCCGCGCAATATCAGCGCCGCCCGCTATGCACAGCGCCACCGCCGCCGCCGTCCCCTCCAGCCGCTCTTCCACCGGCAGCCCCAGCGCGTAGCCAATCACAGACTTGCGCGACACCCCCAGCAGCAGCGGCGCGCCCAGCGCTCGAAACTCCCTCAGCCGCCGCATAATCTCAAGGTTATGCTCCGCCGTCTTGCCGAACCCTATGCCTGGGTCAAGGATGATGTTTTCGCGGCGAATGCCTGCCGCCCGCGCGTCCGCCGCCGTCCGCCGCAGCGCGCCTATCACATCCGGCACAACATCCGCGTAGCGCGCATGCGCCTGGTTGTGCATCAGCGCCGCCGCCACGCCCGTATCCGCGATAGCGCTTGCCATATCCGGGTCGCGCCGCAATCCCCACACGTCGTTCACCATAGCCGCGCCCGCCGCAATCGCCCGCCTTGCCACCGCCGCCTTGTATGTGTCAACGCTCACGGGAATACGCAGCTCAGCCGCCAGCGCCTCTATCACCGGAATCACCCGCCGCAGCTCCTCAGTCTCAGACACCGGCGCCGCCTTGCCGTACACCGCCGTAGGCCGCGTGGATTCGCCGCCCACATCCACAATATCCGCGCCCTCGTCCTGAAAGCGCAAAGCCTGCTCCAGCGCGGCGGCAACATCCGCGCCCAGCCCGTCGCCGCTAAACGAGTCCGGCGTGGCGTTGACGATGCCCATAATGTACGTGCGCTTGCCCCACTCAAACAGGCTATTCCCGATGCGCGTTTTTTGGGGCGAGCAAGACTGCTTTTGTTGCATTAACTTGTCATTAGTGGCTATTATCTGTTACCTTTTGCTTAACGGGCAGTGATATGCCCGCCCGCGTTGACGGCATCCGATATTATAGCCGCATTATAGGCGAGCGGTCATTGGATTTGCAGTTATGGTAGTTCGCAGAAAAGTGGATGACGCGCTTGACAGGCTAAACGAGATGCGCCGCGAGGGGCGTCTTGGCGGCGGCGAGCCGCGCATCCAAGCACAGCGCAAGCGCGGCAAACTAACCGCCCGCGAGCGCATTGCGTTGCTCTTCGACGACTGCACATTCACCGAACTGGACACATTCGCCCTACATCGCAGCTCCGATTTCGGGCTTGATTCCCAGCGCTACCTCGGCGACGCCGTGGTCACCGGCTACGGCAAAGTCAACGGCCGGCTCGCATTCGCCTACTCTCAAGACTTCACCGTGCTGGGCGGCTCGCTGTCCGAAGTCGTGGGGCAGAAGATCTGCAAGGCGATGGACTTGGCGGCGAACAGCGGCGCACCTATGGTCGGCCTCATAGACTCCGGCGGCGCGCGCATCCAAGAGGGCGTCCTAAGCCTAGCAGGCTACGCCGACATCTTCCTGCGTAATGTGCGCTCGTCCGGCGTAATCCCCCAAATCTCAGTCATACTAGGCCCCGCCGCCGGCGGCGCTACCTACTCCCCCGCGCTTACCGACTTCATCTTTATGGTCAGGGGCGTCGGGCAAATGTACATCACTGGCCCCGACGTCATCAAGGCGGTAACCGGCGAAGAGATTAGCCACGAGCGCTTGGGCGGCGCGGACAGCCACGCATCCCGCAGCGGCGTAGCTCATTTCGCGCTAGACTCCGAAGAACTTTGCTTTACGCAAATTCGGCGACTGCTCAGTTTCCTGCCCCAAAACAATATGGAAGACCCGCCGCGATCCAACCCGTCCGACGACCCCGCCCGCCGCGACGAATCCCTGTTGCATATCATCCCCGACAACCCCAATTCCCCCTACGATATGCTGCAAATCATAGAGCGTGTCGTGGACGACGCCGACCTTATGCAGGTTCACGAAAGATACGCGCGCAACATCATCGTGGGCTTTGCCCGAATGGATGGCAAGCCGGTGGGCATAGTGGCGCAGCAGCCAAGGCAAGTGGCGGGCGTCCTGGACATAAACTCATCCGACAAGGCGGCGCGGTTCGTCCGCTTTTGCGACGCATTCAACATCCCGCTAATCACATTCGTGGACGTGCCCGGCTTTATGCCCGGATCCAACCAAGAATACGGCGGCATCATTAGGCACGGCGCGAAACTCATCTACGCATACGCCGAGGCGACCGTCCCCAAAATCAGCGTCCTCACCCGCAAGGCGTATGGCGGCGCGTACATCGTGATGAGCAGCAAGGGCTTGCGCGGCGACATCAACTACGCCTGGCCCACCGCCGAAATCGCCGTTATGGGCGCTGATGGCGCTGTCAACATTATGCACAGAAACGAAATCCAAGCGGCGGACGATCCCCAAGAGATGCGCGAGCGCCTCGCGCGGGAATACAGCGATAGGCTTGTCAACCCCTACATCGCCGCCGCGCACGGCTTGATTGACGATGTGATAGATCCCGCCGATACCCGCCCGAAAATCATAGACGCGCTCGCTATGCTGGCGAACAAGCGCGAAACGCTGCCCCAGCGCAAGCACGGCAGCATACCCCTATAACGCTAATCTAACGCCAAGGACTTATCGGATGCAATCGTCCGCAAACGCCATAGACGCCAAGCGCCTAGCCGCCGTCAGCGCGGCAGTGCAGGCGTTTATCGCCGGCGAAACCCCCGCCGCCGCGCCCTCGTCGCCTGATCGCGCCGATGAGCGCCTATCCGAATGGCGTCGCGCCGATGAGCGCCTATCCGAATGGCGTCGCGCCGGCGCGCCCGACGGCGGCGCGCTCGCAAGCCGCCCCCGAAACTGGACTGCCAGAGACTAGCCCCGGAGACTAACCTAAGAGAAACAGGTTGAAATAATGGCTGCCAATCCTGTCAAAATAACCGACACCACCCTGCGCGACGGCCACCAAAGCCTTATGGCTACCCGCCTGCGCCTAGAAGACATGACGCCTATCGCCCCCGCTATGGACGCCGTGGGCTTTGCCGCAATGGAAGTTTGGGGCGGCGCCACCTTTGACGCCGCAACCCGCTTTCTGGGCGAAGACCCATGGGAGCGCCTCCGCGTATTCAAAACCCTAATCCCCAACACGCCGCTATCTATGCTGCTGCGCGGGCAATCCCTTGTGGGCTACCGCGCCTACGCCAACGACGTCGTGGACGCATTCGTGGAACAGGCGGCGGCTACCGGCATAGACATATTCCGCGTCTTTGACGCGCTCAACGACACCATCAACCTAGAGCGCGCCTGCCAAGCCGTCAAGCGCAGCGGCAAGCATCTGCAAATCGCCATATGCTACTCCGTTACCGAAGAGGGCAGGCTGGGCGGGCAGTACTACAACCTGGACTACTACCTTGACAAGGCGAAACGCTTTCAAGCGCTGGGCGCTGACAGCATCTGCGTCAAAGATATGGGCGGCTTGCTCGCGCCCTACGACGCCTACGACCTGGTATCCGCGCTCAAAGACGCGCTTGATGTCCCGCTGCAGCTGCACTGCCACTACACCAGCGGCATGGCGTCTATGTCCGCGCTCAAAGCGATTGAGGCGGGCGTGGACGGCGTGGACACCTGCGTCGCCCCCCTAGCGCTCCGCACGGCGCAGCCCGCCATCGAGCCGCTGCTGTTCGCCCTAAGCGGCGGCGAGCGCGACCCCCAACTTGACCTGGACAAGATACTGGAAATCGGCGACTACTTCGAGGGCGTTCTGCCCAAATATCGCCAATACCTTGAAAGCCCGCGCACCGCGGTCATAGACACAAGAACGCTCATCCACCAAATACCCGGCGGCATGATGAGCAACCTGGTATCCCAGCTGCGAGAGGCGGACGCCATAGACAGGCTTGACGACGTGCTGGCGGAAATACCCAGAACCCGCAAAGACTTGGGCTATCCCCCGTTGGTAACCCCGATGAGCCAGATGACCGGCGCGCAGGCGGCGAACAATGTGCTGTTCGGCCGCTATGAGATGATTACCGGCGCCGTGCGCGAATATGTAGCCGGTATGTACGGCGCTCCACCCGCCGCGATAGATCCCGATCTGGAAAGCAAGGCGCTCGCGGACGGCCAAGAGCGCGTTGTCGGCAACCCCGCGGACACCCTAGATCCCGAAATGGCAACCGCGCGGGATGCCGTAAAGCACATGACATCCAGCCGCGAAGACGCGCTCACCTACGCGCTCTACCCCGCCACCGGCATGAACTTCCTGCGCGTCAAGCACGGCTTGGACGACGCGCCCCAAGACGATACGCAACCCGAACCGACGACGCCCGCAACCGCGCCCGCAACCCCCGCCGCGGACGCCACGCAACTCAGCGACGACGCCCGCCTCTTCAACGTGCATATCAACGGCGAGCGCTTTGAGGTCGTGGTTGATCCCGCAGACGCCGCCGACGGCATCCGCATCGCCGCCGCTCCTCCGCAAGCGCCCGCGCCTGAGACGGACACTGCCGCCGCGCAACCCGAACCCCCCGCCCCATCGTCGGCGTCCGACACCGCCATCACCGCCCCTATCCCCGGCGTAGTGTTGCGCTACGAGGTCGAAGTCGGCCAAAGCGTCCGGCAAGGCGACGAAGTCGTAGTGCTTGAGGCGATGAAAATGGAAAACACACTCCCCTCACCCGTGAGCGGCGTCGTCAAGGAGTTGCCTGCCGACCTAGGCGCAACCGTCGCCAAAGACGCCGTTCTCGCCATCATCACTGCCGAAGACTAAATAATCACAACACGCTCTCATATGAGCCGAAAGGAGCCTAGTTTGGCAACCACACAAATAGACGCTGCGAAAGAACATTTCGGCGAAGTTCTGCAACAGCAGCTGGAGCGGGTGGAACGCCTCAAGCAAGAGGGCGACTGGGTGGACTATTCCAGCGTCAGCCCCATAATCATCGGCATGCTGGGCGGCGACGGCATCGGCCCCAGCATCAGCCGCGAAACCCAGAATGTCCTTGAATACCTGCTGCGCGAAGAAGTGGCGTCCGGCAAGGTGGAGTTCAGGGTCATAGACGGGCTGACCATCGAGAACCGCGCCGCCAAAATGCAGTCAATCCCCGACGACGTTCTGGCCGAAATCCGCCAATGCCACGTTACCCTAAAGGGCCCCACGCACACGCCCGAACAGGGCGACGGCTGGCCCAACATTGAAAGCGCCAATGTGTCTATGCGAAAAGCGCTTGACCTGTTCGCCAACGTCCGCCCCGTCCGCGTTCCCGGCCAGGGAATAGACTGGACTTTCTTCCGCGAAAACACCGAGGATATGTACGCGGTCGGCAGCCAAGGCATAAACGTCTCCGAAGACCTGGCGATAGACTTTCGCGTCATCACAAGCCAAGGCTCGGAGCGCATCATTGACGCCGCATTCGCCCACGCGCAGCGCACCGGCAAAACCCGCGTCACCATCGTCACTAAGGCGAACATCGTCAAAACCACCGACGGCAAGTTCCTGGACATAGCCCGCTCAGTCAGCGAGCGCTATCCCGGAATAGAGTGGGATGGCTGGTACATAGACATAATGACCGCCGCGCTCATAAACCCCGCCCGCCAAAAAGACTTCCAAGTCCTCGCGCTGCCCAACCTCTACGGCGACATCCTCACCGACGAGGCGGCGCAGATCCAGGGCGGCGTAGGAACCGCCGGCAGCGCCAACATCGGCAAGCGCTACGGGATGTTTGAGGCGATACACGGCAGCGCCCCCCGCATGGTCGCCACCGGCAGGGCGCAGTTCGCCGACCCCAGCTCCCTCGTGCGCGCCGGCGCTATGATGCTGGAACACATCGGCTTTGAACAGCTTGGCGGCAAGCTCCACAAAGCCCTGGACATCTGCGGCCAATACGAGCGCAAAATGGTAATGACCGGCCGCGATACCGGCGTAACCAGCGCCGAATTCGGCGAGTACATTATGCAGACCGTCGAAGATCCCAACGTAGAGTCCCGCTGGGACGAATACGTAGCCGCCGGGGCCTAACGCGGCATATCGAACAACAACCCCCTGCAGCCGTCCGCGCGGCGCGCTGTCAGGGGGTATCGCTTGAATACTTGAAAAGCCACACTAGCGGAGGAGACTAAACACCTATGCGTAGCAAAGTAACGGTTGTGGGCGCGGGCAATGTGGGCGCGACTGCCGCGCAGCGCATCTTCGACAAGGGATACGCCGACGTCGTCCTGGTCGACATAGTGGACGGCTTGCCGCAAGGCAAAGCGCTGGACATTCTTGAGGCGGGCCCTGTGCTGGGCTCCGACGCCTCCATCATCGGCAGCAACGGCTACGAAGAAACCGCCGGCTCCGACATAGTGGTCATCACATCCGGAGTCGCGCGCCGCCCGGGTATGAGCCGCGACGACCTGCTGCTCACCAATATGCGTATCGTCACAAGCGTGGTCGAAGAGATAGTCAAACATTCCCCCGACTGCGTCATTCTGCCCGTCACCAACCCGCTTGACGCAATGGCGCAGCGCGCCTACCAGGTCAGCGGCTTTCCCAAACATCGCGTAGTCGGAATGGCGGGCATCCTTGACACCGCCCGCTTTCGCACATTCCTAGCCCAGGAACTCAGCGTGTCAGTCAGTTCCATAGAGGCGTATGTGCTGGGCGGGCACGGCGATACGATGGTTCCCGTGGTCGGCAGCGCTATCGCCGGCGGCATCCCCGTCGCCAACCTCATAGAGAGCGGCCGCCTCGCCGAAATCGTGCAGCGCACCCGCGATGGCGGCGCCGAGATCATCAACTATCTCAAAACCGGCAGCGCCTACTACGCGCCCTCCGCGTCAATCGTCCAAATGGTAGAGGCGATCCTCTTCGACAAGAACGAAATCCTGCCCTGCACAGCCCTGCTTGAGGGCGAGTACGGCATCAACAACCTATTCGTGGGCGTCCCCGTAAAGCTAAACGGCAACGGCGTGGCCGAGATAATAGAGTTCGATCTGACCGACGACGAACTCGCCGAGCTGCGAAAGTCCGCCGACGCCGTGCAGGAGCTCGTGGATGTAATGGCGTCCGCGGAATAGGCGGGTAGCCGGCCGGAGCCGCCCGCGCGCAACCGCGGCCCGCGCCCGTCCACAGCTGCGATACGGATATGCCGATATGAGGTATCCCTGGGCGAATACCATACTCCTCGCGCTGATAGCCGTTGAGCTAGTCAGCGGGTTCTTCGGCTTGGTGTCCAACTCGCCCGACGAGGCGGCGTTCATCCTGGCGCACAGGATAGCCGGCTGGGGCATCATCGCCGTCCTGCTGTGGAAGGCGCGCAACGTAGCCGCATCCCTGCGCTGGGCAAGGCGTCCCGCCCCTCGCGCGGCGTCGCTCGTTCTTGCGGCGGCGCTTGCGCTGACACTCGCGCTTGGGTTCGCGTGGTCATTCATAGGCCCGATGTCGTTCTGGCTGTTCAGCGGCGTCAGCTGGCACATCTACATCGGCGGCGCGCTTGTGCCGATCCTTATATGGCACGCGCTATACCACACGCGCGGCTTTCCCGCGAAGTTCTGGGTGGATAGGCGATCGTTCCTGCGCTTGGCGGGCTTGGCGATAGCCGCCGCCGCGCTCTGGCGCATAGGCGAAACCGCCGCCGCGATAGGCGGCCTCAGCGGCGCGACCCGCCGTTTCACCGGCTCATACGACGCGGGCAGCTACTCCGGCAACGCATTCCCCCTCACATCTTGGCTCAACGACAACCCCGCGCCAATCAGCGCCGACAACTGGCGGCTGACCATCCGCGGCGCGGTGGCAAACCCAGCCGTCCTGCGCTACGATGACATAGCGGCGGACGCCGAACTAACCGCAACCCTGGACTGCACCGGCGGCTGGCACTCCACGCAAGTATGGCGCGGCGCATCGCTCGCCCGCCTGCTCAGCGCGGCGCAGCCCACCACCGACGCCGCCAGCGTAACCGTGCGCTCGGTCACCGGCTACTACCGCCGCTTTTCCCTCGCGGAGGCGGATGGCTACATCATAGCCACGCGCGTGGGCGGCGAAACGCTATCGCACGGACACGGCTTTCCCGCGCGCCTTGTAGCCCCCGACAAGCGCGGCTTTGAATGGGTAAAATGGATTGACGCGATAGAAGTCAACCGCACCGGCAAGTGGCTGCAACCGCCCCTGCCCTTGCAATAAACCCACTCGCCGCCAAAAATCCCTCCCGAACAACTACCGCAACCAACACTTACTTAAACCGGCTGGTGAACAAACTATGGCAACCGAAGAGCAGATACAAAAAGTAATGAACCGCTTGGCAGACCTCCCCGGCTGCCCCGAATGTGGCGTCCGCGTCCGTTTCGGCGACCTAGAATGTCCCCGCTGCGGCGCGGACATCTACGACGACCTCCGCGCCTGGGCGGAGCGGCTTGTGGACGATGTGTGCGAAGAATAGCCGCGCCGCCCGATACCGCATCTGCTTTCGGTGGACGGATAACGGCGCAACCGACCTTGAAATCACCGACTATCACTGACATTGTGAGGCGAACAATGAACATTGCAACCCCAATCCACCCCGGCGAACACCTCGCCGAAATCCTAGACGAACTCGACGTCAGCCAATACCGCCTTGCCAAAACGATAGGCGTGCCGCCGCGCCGCGTCAACGAAATCGTGCAGGGAAAGCGCTCTATCACGGCAGACACCGCGCTGCGAATCGGCAAAGCGCTGGGAATGACGGCGGAGTCGTGGCTAAATCTGCAGCGGATGTACGACCTGGATCTAGCGCGGCAATCCACTGACACCGACGAAATCCAGCCGCTAGTCAGCCCTGACTAGGCGCGAAACCACGACTGCCAACCCCGCCAATCGCATCCCAATCCCTCTACGGCGACACCCCCACCGCGCTCAGCAGCCTCCGCGTGGATACGATGTGCTTGTTCAGCCGCATCGCCGCGGGGTCTATGCCCAGCGCTAGCCCTATCATCTGCGGCAAGTGCAGGATGGGCAGGTCTATCGGCTGCTGCGCCTGCTTTGCCGCCTGCGGTTGGTAGCCGTCCAGGTTGAGGTGGCACAGCGGACACGGCGTTACCATAGCGTCCGCGCCCCTGCCCTTGGCGTCAAGCGTGTGGTTGGACACCATCTTCATAGAGTTGGGCTGATTGATGGTCAGGATGGGAAAGCCGCAGCACAGCGTCTTGCCGGGAAAATCCACCACCGTAGCGCCCAGCGCCTCTATCACCTGTTCCAGTGCGTCCTCGCGCTCAGGGTTTTCGTCAAAGCCCAGCGCAGATGACGGGCGCACCAGATAGCAGCCATAGAACGGCGCCGCCCTAAACCCCGTCAGCGGGCGCGTAACCTGCGCCTTGAGCTTGTCTATCCCCACTTCCTCTACGATTATCCAGAGCAGATGCTTGGGATCCGCCGTCCCCTTGTACTCCAAGCCCTCTTCGGCGAGGTCGGCGTTGATTTCGGCGAGATAATCCTCGTCGGCGGTGAGCCGCGCATTCGCCTGCGACATAACGCCCTGGCAAGTGCTGCATATGGTCAGCAGCGGCAGTCCGGAGCGCTCCGCCAGCGCGAAGTTGCGCGCGTTCAGCGTATCGCCCAGCCGCCGGTTCTTTTCTTGCAGCACGCCCGCGCCCGTGCAGGACGCGCTACGCATCGGCTCGGCGTCAAGCTCAATGCCAAGCTTGCGGCACACCTCTATCGTGGAGTTGTAAAGTTCGGGCGCGGCGCCCTGCGCTACGCAACCTGGGTAAAAGGCGTATTTCATCGCTTATCTTCAACCTTCTGGAATATGCGCCGCACATTTTCGGCTCCGGGGCGCGCCTTGTGAATGAGCGGCGGCACTTTGCCAACCCTGAACGATCGCGCCGCCACCGGAATGAGCTTTATCAGCTCCGGGAAATTCATCTTGCCGTAGGTGTTCACCACCAGGCTGGTTTCGTCAAGCCAGCCGCTATGCTCCACCGACTTGGCAAACGCCTCCGCGTGGCGCGCGCCGTATGAATTCGTGTAGCCGACTTCGATTGCCTTGTCCCGCAGCGCCATTATCCGATCCATAGGCGCGACGCCCTTGGGGCAAACCTCAACGCACTGCATACAGCGGGTGCAATCCCACATCCCGCCGTATTCGTTCAGGCTGCCCAGCCGAGATTCGTCGGCGTCGTCGCGCGGGTCTGCCACAAACCGATACGCTTTCGCAAGCGCCGCGGGCCCCACGAAGTTCTTGTCCACTTCCAAGGATGTGCAGTCCGAAACGCACGCGCCGCACATTATACAGCTCATCACGCCCGCCAGATGCACCATATCTTCATTTGGCGCGATGTACTCACCCTCAGGCTCCGGCCCCTCATGCTGCATCCAAGGCTGCACAGCCCGAACCTTATCCCAGTGGATAGCCATATCGGTCACAAGATCCTTGACCACCGGCATATTGCCCATCGGCTCAACCACGATTGGCTTATCGCCGCGCATCGCGTCCACAACCTTAGTGTTGCAGGCAAGCCCCGCCTGTCCGTTGATACGCATCCCGCACGAGCCGCATATCGCGCTACGGCAGGAGCATCTCAATGTCAGGCCGCCGTCCACCTCTTCCCGGATGCGTATCAGCCCGTCCAGAACCGTGGACGAGTTGTCCATTTCCAAGGTGTATTCCTGAAAATAGGCGTCCCGCCCATCCTCTTCCGGGTTGAAACGCTTGACGCTGAAAGTTACTTCCATCTGATCCATCCCCAATCGCTTGGATGAACTCCGAATTTGCCGGCAATCGCCGGCTGGCAATCGCCCGCTCGCTAGTAGCTGCGAACCTGCGGTTCCCAATCGGTTATCACAACCGGCATATAGTCAACCTGAGGCCCGTCCTCAGTATGCTTGACAAGGATATGCCGCAGCCAGTTCTCGTCGTCCCTATCCGGCGCGTCCGTTCTTGTGTGCGCGCCCCTGCTCTCTTTGCGCTCTATCGCCGACAGCGCGACCGCCTCCGCGCAGTCCAGCATAAAGCCGAGTTCAAGCGTGAACAGCAGGTTCGTGTTGAATGTCTTGCCCTTGTCCGGCACCGCAACGCTGTTGTAGCGCTCGCGCAGCCCGCGCAAATCGCCCAGCGCCGCCTCCATCCCGTTCTGCTCGCGGAACACGGCCAGGTGTTGGTTCATCGCATCGCCCATTTCGCGGCGGATCTTGCCGAACATCTCGCCATCGCTGTCGTTGTCCAGCAGGCGTTGGATATATTGGCGGTCGTCGTCCGCGGATGCGTCGCCAACGCTTGCGCTACGCGCTTTGCCCTTAGCCGCTTGCGCCGCATGCTCGCCCGATCGCCTGCCGAACACAAGCGTGTCCAGTAGCGAGTTCGCGCCCAGCCGGTTGCCGCCATGCACGCTGACGCACGCCGCCTCGCCCGCCGCGTACAAGCCGGGAACCTGCGTCTGCCCGTCAACATCAGTCTTAATGCCGCCCATCTGATAGTGCATGCCGGGGCGTATCGGTATCGGTTCTCTGGCAATATCCACATTGGCGAAATCGCGCCCGATTTCGCGGATCTGACTAAGCCTTTCCTCGATGACGCGGATCCCCAGGTGTCGCACATCAAGCATCACGCAGCCATCTATGCCCCTGCCCTCATTGATTTCGGTCTGCTCAGCGCGCGACACCACATCGCGGGATGCGAGTTCCATCATATTCGGCGCGTATCGTTTCATAAACCGCTCGCCGTCCGCGTTAAGCAGATACGCGCCCTCGCCGCGCGCGCCCTCGGTGATGAGAACGCCGCTGCCCTTGAGCGTAGTCGGGTGATACTGAACCATCTCCATATCCATCAGCGAGGCGCCGACCTTGTACGCCGCCGCCATCCCGTCGCCGGTGCAAATCAGCGCGTTGGTGCTGGGCTCGAACACGCGCCCAAGCCCGCCCGACGCTATGATAACCGCTTTGCAGCGAACAACATGTATTTCGCCGCTGCGAATTTCCATTATCACCGCGCCGTTGCACTCGCCATCCTCCACGATTAGCGACAGCAAAAACCACTCTTCATAGATGCGGACGCCCGCTTTCATCACCTGCTCATACAGCACATGCAATAGCGCCTGCCCCGTGAAGTCGGATACGAAGAATGTGCGCGCCTGGCGCTGTCCGCCGAATGCGCGCGTGCCGAGCCGCCCCTCATCGTCGCGGTTGAATATGACGCCCATATGCTCCATAGAGATGACTTCGTCGCCCGCCTCGCGGCACATCACCTCAATGGCGTCCTGGTCGCCGAGATAGTCGCTGCCCTTGATGGTGTCGTAGGCGTGTTCGCGCCAGTCGTCGCCCCTGTCGGTCAGCGCCGCGTTGATGCCGCCCTGAGCCGCGTTTGAGTGGCTGCGAACAGGGTGAACTTTCGTCACCACCGCCACATCCGCGCCCGCCTCCACCGCGGCGAGCGCCGCGCGCATCCCCGCAAGCCCCGCCCCAATAATCAGGACATCATGGTCGAACATAACTGACACCTCTACTCTTTCTCGCGCCGTAAAAGGTATCACAATGCGCTATGTTTAACAAGATAAACGCAGGCTTGCGAAAGCCGTTTGCGCGGCGATAGCCGATGCGCCGCAAAGCGAAACGCGCGAATGGCGTTGAATAGCAACCGATGGCGATATGCTGACTGAGATTAACGCCGCAGGCCGCGCCATCAAAAGATGAGCGCGTCCTCTTCCTCGGCTTGCTCCGCCGTTTCGGCCTCATGCGGCGTCAGCGGCAGCTCTATGATCATCTCAGTGAACTCGCCCGGCTCGGTGGTGACGCTGATGCTGCCGCCGTGCCGCCGCACGATGTCGTTGCACATCGCCAGCCCAAGCCCGGTTCCCTGGTTCGTGGGCTTGGTAGTGAAGAACGGGTTGAATATCTTGTCAACCACATCTTCGGGTATGCCGCTGCCGTTGTCTTTAATATGGATCTCAAAGTTTTCGTCATTGCGTATCGTGGACACCAGCAGCGCCGGCGTGTACGCCTCGCCGCTCTCTGCCTCTTCTATATTGCGCCGCTTCTCGTCGGTGGCGTAACAGGCGTTGCTCACCATATTAAGCACAACGCGCCCCAAGTCCTGCGGTATGACCTCTACCTCGCCCATATCCTCGTCAAGGTTGTTTCGCAGGTCAAGCTGGAAGTTGGCGTCAAGCGCGCGCGCGCTGTGGAACGCCAGCCGCGCATGTTCGTCAACCAAGTTGTTTATGTTCGTGAACTGCCACTCCCCCGAATCCCTGCCCATCATCAGCATGTCGTGGACGATCCTATCCGCCCGATTGCCATGCGACCGGATGCGCTCCATATTGTCCGCGAGATCCTGCGAAATTTCGTCTATGTAAGAGCGCTGGTCTTCGTTTATGTCCTCCGCGCTCTCGTCCATAACCTCTTTCAATTCCTCCAGCAGATCCTGCGAGGACTCCGAGAAGTTCTTGACGAAATTAAGCGGATTTCTGATTTCGTGCGCCACCCCCGCCGTGAGCTGACCGAGCGCCGCCAGCTTTTCGCGCATAACTATCTGATCCTGCGCCAGCCGCAGATCCCCCAGAACCGACTCCAGCTCATCGTTCTTGCCCTGCAACTCCTCCGCCAGCTTTTCCACAAGGTTAAGCCGCTGCACTTCCAGGGCATGCAGCCGGAATATCTCCAGCGCCGCCGCCATATCCGCGACCTCGTCGCGCCCGCCTATCTCAACTTGCGCCTCCAGATCGCCGCCCGCCATTCGGCGCATCCAATCCGACAGCATCTCGAGCCGCCTCAGCAGCACTCGCCCCACGAACAGCCACGCGATTAACACCGCGCAGCCAATGCTAAGCGCGCTAATCGCCAAAAGCAGCGTGCGCCCGGTAAATATCGCCTGCGTGGACGCCTGCGTAACCGCGCGCGCCTCAGCCCGCGCGTCGTTCACCAGAGTGTCCACCTCGGTTATCAGTCCCACCGCGATAACGTCGTTCTGCAGCAGCAAGCCCTGCTGCCGGCCTTCCAGGCGAAGTTGGTGGGGAATCAGGTCAAACACGCCTTGCTCGCCTATTCCCAACTCCAGCATCCTGTTCACCAGTGGAAAGATTTGGGTAGTGGATGTATTCTGAAAGCCCGCCGCGCCGTTCTGAGACGCCGCGCTCTGACCTGCGTCCAGAACCGTCAGCTTGCGCCGGATGCGTTCAGCCGCCGCCTCAAACCGCTCCCGCAGCGGCTCCAGCGTAGCCGCGTCCGACGCCGTGAACGCGCTCGCTATCAGCTGCGACGCGAAAGCGATGTCCGACTGCAACTCCGACAAGTGGCGGTAGCGCTCCAGCTCCCCTTCGGCGAAATGCTCGGAGCGCGGCAAGGGAGGCTGCCCCAATTCGCGGTAGCCCGTCAGCGTATAGAAAAACTGGTCGTCCAGCGCCGGCGCCACAAGCCGGTCAAGCCGCGCGTTTATTTCGTCGAACTCGGCTTGCAGCAGCGCGCGATAATCGTTCAGCTGATACAACTCCTGCTGGCTGCTCTTGATGGAATCTATGTTGAAGATGAGCGTGTCCGCGCCCGCGCGAATGCCGTCAAAGCGCGCGTTGGCGCTCAACGCCTGCCCCGCCTCGGGGTCGCCGCCAACATCGTCGTCAAAATCCCCGCCGTCCACGCTTTGCTGCAACGCCGCCAACTCCGCCTCAAAGGCGTTATGCGCCTCAGTGATTTCCCCCGATATGCGCTCAAAGTCATCAGGCGTAGCGGCTGCCAAACTCGGCCCCGCGCCCACCAGCGCGCCGCCATACTGCGCCACGCCGAAAGCCGCAACCAGCTGCGGTATGCTGTCATCGTTCACGCGGCTTTGCGCGTTGCCAACCTGGTTGAACGAAAACCACCCGACAAGACTAGCCGCAATCGTCAGCGCCACCGAGCTGCCTATGGCGATGTAGAGCTGCGTGGAGATGCGATAGCGGTTTTCAAGCAGGCGTTTCCACCAGCCTGCCACCGACTCATAAGTCGCCTCTCCCGACGATGTGCGATAGTCGTTTTCAAGCGGGCGTTTCCACATAGTCAGTTCTCATTTCTTGATACCGCCTCAACCGGGCGATAGTTGCCGTCCGCCCCTATCACCGTCAAGAATACCTCGTCGGATCCCTGGTTGTCCCCATCGCCGTAGCGCAGCATAAACCCGTCCACGTCAATCGCGCCCTCGCCCCGAAAGCCTCTCAGAAAACATGCGCGGTTCACATCCGGCCCGCACTTTTCCAGCGCCGCGATGGCCAGCCGCCCCGCCAAATAGCCCTCAAACGAGACAAAGCCAGGCGACATGTTCGTCAGCCCTGCGTCATTGCTGTAATCCGAAAGCGCTCGCAGGTATGCGCTAACGGCGGGTATGGAATCGTCAGTTGGGAACGGCACTACTTGGGTGACATACACGCCCTCCCCCTCAGGCCCCAATTCCCTGGACAAGGCGTTGCTGCCCACGAAAGACACGGTCATAAAGATGGCGTCCATTCCCGTGAACCTAGCCCAGCCTATCAGCTCCGCCACCGGCTTGTACGCGCCCACGAGTATAACCGCCTCGGGATCGCCCTGCCGCAAGTCAAGCAACCCCCTCTTAACCGCCGTGGTGTTGCGCGGGTAAAGCCCAATCGCCACCGGCTCCATCCCCCGCCGCTCCAGCGCCGCCAGCGCGCCCCCGTAGCCCGCCCTGCCGAATGAATCGTCCTGATACATAACCGCGATGCGCTCTATGCCCAGATCTTCGGTCAGCCGCGCCACCATCTCTTCGGTCTCTTGGTTGTAAGACGCGCGCAGGTTGATGATGTTATCCCACTCAGGATCGCGCAAGAACGCCGCCCCCGTGAACGGCGCGACATACGGGATGCCCGCCGCCGCCGCGACCGGCGTGGCGGAGCGCGACGTGGGCGTTCCCACAGCGCCTATCAGCGCGAACACCGCCTCCTCCTGTATCAGTTCCATTGTGTTGGCAATCGCCGCCTCCGGCTCATACGAATCGTCCAGCGAAACCAACTCCAGCGTCCTGCCATGAACGCCGCCGCGCTTATTCGCCTCCGCGAAAGCCGCGTCTATGCCGCGTTTCATATTCCAGCCCAGATCCTGCGCCGGCCCGCTGAACGCCGCCGACTGCCCGAACACGATGCGGTCGCAACAAACGCCCTCTACGCACGCGCAAGCGTCAACCCGCTGTGGCGCGGCGTCGGTCGTCGCAACGGGCGTGGGCGTCGGGGTATCGCTAGTATTGGCGCAACCCGCAAGCAATGCCGCAAGCAACAAGACTGCTACCCAAGCCAAATATCCGCGCGAAACACGCCCAACAAACGTCGAGCGCCCGTGAAACGTTGCGGCAACAGAGCGGCGGACTAGACCTGCGCTATACACGGCTCGCCCCGCCAATCTAGCCCTGCTCGCCAAATCGCTTAACCAAAGTCAAGTGATTCTTGCCATGCTCGCGCCGGTAGCTCATCTCATCCATCATTGAGCGTACAAGATGGACGCCTAGCCCCCCTATCCGCCTGTCTTCCATCGCCGCGCTTGGATCAACTTGCGGAGCGTCAACGAGAGGATTGAACGGCTTGCCGTCGTCAACCGTGGCGACCGTGATCCCCTCGGCGTCCGAAGTCAGCGTGATTTCAATCTCATGAACGCCCTCGTCATGCCCGTGGTTCATAACATTGATAACCAGCTCTTCCAGCGCCAAGTTCACCTGAAACGCCATAGGCGCAGGCCAATTCTCGCGCTCGCCCATCTCTTCTATCGCAGAAGAAACGCGCGCGAGTTCGTCCATTTTGGTTTGGATAGTGAGTGAAAGTTGCGCGCTCAAGTTGCTACCCGCGATGGTGAAGTGTTAGGCAAGCCACGTCGTCGGACTGGGGCGCCTCGCCCGCGAACTCGCTCACCGCCTCAAAAACCCTTCGGTTGGCTTCCGCGGCGCTGCTAGGCGGCGTATCCGCGAATATCTTGCACAGACGCTCCACCCCGAACTCTTCGTTGTTCACATTCATCGCCTCGGACACGCCATCCGTGTACAGGATAACCATATCCCCGGGCGTCAGCGTCACCGTCTTCTGCTGATACTCCAAGCCCGGCATCACCCCCAGCGCAACCCCCTTAGTGGGCGGCAGCAGCGAAGAAGTCCCGTCTTTGTGAATGACCACCGGCATAGTATGGCCGCCGTTGGAATAGGTGAACTTGCCGTTGGCGGGGTTGTACTCCGCGTACAGCACCGTCACAAAGGTAACCGTCTCGTTCCCCTCGCACAGCATATCGTTCACTTCGGCAAGCACCTCTGACGGGCTGCCCACGCCCACCGCGGTGCCTTTTAGCAGCGTGCGACTGGACATCATAAACAGCGCCGAAGGCACGCCCTTATCGGACACATCCGCTATCGCCAGCCCCACCTTGCCGTTGGCGAGCCGCACAACGTCATAGAAGTCCCCCGCCACCTCGCGCGCCGGGGACATCCCCGCGTATATCTCATAGTCAGCGCTTTTGGGAAACTCCGTCGGCAGAATGGACTGCTGTATCTTGCTGGCTACCTCCAGCTCATTCTGCAGCGCAACCAGTTTATCCCGCGAAATCAGCGCGTCCCGCCACTCTTCCATATGCCGCAGCGTGCGCTCAATGGTTATCTGCAGATCCTCAAAGTCTATCGGCTTGGTCACGAAGTCAAACGCGCCGCGATTCATCGCCGTGCGGATATTCTTCATATCCCCATACGCCGACACTATCACCGACCGCACATTCGGGTCCACCGAGGGTATCTGCTCCAGCAGCGTCAGCCCGTCCATTCGCGGCATGTTGATGTCCGACAGCACCATATCCACGTCGCCCTCTTGCCCCATCCGCTCCAGCGCCTCAACGCCGTTATGCGCGAACACAAAGGTATAGCGCCCCGACCGCACCTGCCGCCGCATCCGCTGCTTTACCAGCGGCTCCAAATCCGGCTCATCGTCCACCACGAGGATCTTGTATGGTTCAGGCATTTGCGTTATGTCCTAATCACTGAGTTTGGCATTATGCGCCCGCCGCGCCGCCACGTTAGCCGTTGAACGAGGCTTTCGCCTCAGACTCGGATGCGTGAACGGGAATTATCTGGTCAAACCCGCTAATCTGGAAAACTTCCAAGATGCTTTCCTGGAGTTCGCATATTGCGAAACCCGTGTTCCTGCTCTGAAGCGACTTGGCAACCAGCAGGATGACACGCAACCCCGCGCTGCTTATGTACGAGAGCTCTCTGAGATTCAGAATCACCATCTTGTCGTCCGATTCAATGGCTTGCTCCAGATTATTCTGGAACTCGCGGGCGTTGGCGCCGTCGACCCGCCCGGACGCCTTGGCAACCAGAACCCCATCTTCGCGCGCAGTGATAGTCTCCACAGGATCCCACCTCTTTTTATTTCTGATATGGCTATCGCAATTCCCGCCCATTTTCGCCACAGCCCAATGTGCGCGATTTGCCTATCGCAATTATACTTATTCGCGCCGCGCATAGCAAATATCGGCGCATAATCGCCGCAAATGGGCATTTCGCCCCGCGCAACGGAATCGCCGCGCGGCTATTTCTACCGCTCCGTTTCGTTCCAAAGCTGCGCCCGCCGCATAAAAACAGCGCTATCCGCCAGCCATTCGGCGTAGCCGATATTGCGGTTGTCGGTCAGCCAGTTCACATTCTTGTCAATGCAATCCGCCAGCTCCGCGTCATCCGCCGCAAGCGCGAATCCGCCGAACTCAACCTGCGGGTCAAGCGCGGTAACCACGAACCGCCCCTCGCTCTCGGCCGACGCGTCGCGGTTGCCTATCTCCCCCCGCGCTATCGCGTCTATGCCGCCGTCCGCCAGCGTCGCCAGCAGTTCCGCCTCTCCCAACTCGCTCCCAAGATACACCACCTGCGGCTTGGAATCATCCGGCGGATGCAGACGCCGCCTTTCGCTCAACGTCGGCGATTCGGCGGCGGCGGTAATCTCATAGTCCGCGCCGCCGTCGGCGGTTAGCGTCCCCTGCGGCGTCTCAATCTGAGTTCCTGCAATCAGCGCCCCGTCGGCGTCCACAAGCCCCGTCAACTCCAAAAGCCTTGCCTCGCCCGTAGTATCCGCCAGCGCCCCCACGCGCACGTCGCTTGTCAGCGCATCGTGCGTCGCAAGCCTGCCCGCATCCCCCGCCCGAACCAGCAGCGATTGGCGAAAACTCACATGCCCCGATGTAAAGCGCGCAACCGTTTCGCCTGAGGCGTCGCGCGTCCGCGAATCCAAAATGGTAATGCCCCCGCCCACCATGTCGTAGTCTGCCCCCGCGGGCGCCAGCCAAATGTCAGTCCATTCGGCGATAGGCTTGCGCTCGAAAGCCAGTCCCACGCCGTCCATAGCCTCCAGCGCGGTTAGTATATCCGATTCGTAGCCAAGATGCGTATTGAACCCGTCCGACTGCGGATCTTCATCCGCGCTGTAGCTCATCGGCGCGAAGTGCGCGTAAAAGCCGTATTTCAGCATAGCGTCATCCTTAACGCAGGCATTCGGGCTTGCGGCTTGCCCCGCGCACGCCGCCAGGGACAACAGCGCCGCCCCCGCCAAAACCATCTTTGCCATCATACCACAGCCGCTTGCGCCCATTCTCGCCATCCTCCGAATGTGTGCCGTTGCCCTTAATTATGCGGATCGTCCGGGTTCACTATCCCGCGTTGCGCCGATCCCAGTGTATATTATACCGCATTGCAACGCCCCGCGCAGACCGCAACGCGCAGAAAACCGCGGCGCAACGAAAATCACCCAACAAATTTGTCTGGAAACTCGGCCGCATTCGTAGTAGAATGGAATAGTGAGCCAACGTGCCAACGTAGCTCAGTCGGCAGAGCAGCTGTTTCGTAAACAGCAGGTCGGTGGTTCGAGTCCACTCGTTGGCTCCATCATCTCTTCGCATCCCCGCGCGAGCAAAAGCGTTTCGCAAATCGGCATACGAGCCAACGTAGCTCAGTCGGCAGAGCAGCTGTTTTGTAAACAGCCGGTCGGTGGTTCGAGTCCACTCGTTGGCTCCACAGCCCCAATCCCCCGTCTTGCTTGCCGTTGCCCATCCTATAAAAGACTACCCTATATTACCCACCAATCAAAGGTTTGGTTACTTTTATAGAAAAGTAACACGCCTTGCACTACCCCCACCTCGCTTTGACACCGCGCCTACGCAATAGTACGATTAACCCGCGCGAAACGCGCTACACTTTGCCCCCGGCGGCGCTTGCGAATATGGCAACCCTCACATCGCCATCACTTGAACTCACGATAGTCATCCTTTGCCGCAACGAAGAGCGGGCTATATCCCACTGCGTCGGGCAGGCGGTCGGATTTCTGAACCGCAAGTCTATCAACGGGGAAGTGGTAGTGGTGGACAACGGCAGCGAAGACGGCTCGGCGGCGCTCGCGCAAGAGGCGGGCGCGCGCGTTGTCAGCGAACCCCACGCCGGCTACGGCAACGCCATCAAGACCGGCTTGGAATCCGCGCAAGGCGAATTCATCATCCTAGGCGACGGCGACGGCGAACACGACCTCAGCGCGCTAGACCAGTTCCACGAAAAACTACGCGAGGGCTTTGATTTCGTGGTAGGCAACCGATTTCAAGGCGGCTTCGACCCCGACTCCAACCCGCTGCTTAACCGATACATCGGAACGCCTCTGCTGTCCGGCATAGGCAAGCTTTTCTTTCACGCGCCCGTTGGCGACTTCAACTGCGGCTTGCGCGGCTTCAGCGCCACCGCCGCCCGCGCCGTAGCGCCCCAGTCCGCCGGCATGGAGGCGTCCAGCGAGATGATAGTCAAGGCTATCCACCGCAAACTCCGCATCGCCGAAGTCCCCGTAGTCCAGCGCCGCGCCGCCGACCCCGACCGCATATCGCATATGCGCCCGTTTCGCGACGGCTGGCGGCATCTGAGACTGCTGCTGATGCTATCCCCCAAGTGGCTGTTCCTATACCCCGCGTGGCTGCTGCTGGCGGCGGGCGCGCTTGCAATCGCGTTCCCTATCATCAATCCAGTTGAGCGAGGCGGGCTATTCGGCGCGTACACGATGCTATTTGGCGGCGCGTTCCTAGTGCTTGGGGCGCAGCTAGTCGGCATATACCTATCCGCGCGCGCCTTCTACGAAACCTCCGGCCTAATTGAGGGCAACCTAAACGCCCGCCTGCGCGAAAACAATGTGCTTGAAACCTGGCTTGCGGCGGGCATCCTGCTCGCATTGGCGGGAGCGGCGGTAGCCGCGTGGAGCCTCTTCGTATGGGCTGGCGGCGGCGAAGTGGCATTCCGCCTGCGCCTCCTCATAGCCGCCGTAACGATGATGATCCTCGGCGTCCAAACGATGTTCCACGGCTTCCTGATTTCGCTGCTCGCGGCCCAAGCGGCGCGCCGCTAACCGGCGCAAACGTCGCATGACCCTCAAACCGCGCATCCCCGATCGCACCACTATGCTGATAGCCTGCATAGCGGCGCTTGGCGCGGCGCTAGTCCTCGCCCGCGAGGCAACCTACGGCCCAGCGCTATCCCACGACTCCCTAAAATACTTCATCCTAGCCCGCAACCTGCTTGAGGGCGAGGGCTACATCAATTACCGAGGACTCCCTCACACCATTCATCCGCCCTTCTATGCATCTTTGCTGGCAGCCGCAGGACTAGGCGTAGTAGAGCCGCAAGACGTCGTAGGCCCGCTCAACGCCGCCATCTTTGCGCTAACCGTATTCGTCTTGGGGCGCTACTTGCGGCAACGCATCCAATCCCGATTCTTAGTCATATGGACGTGCGCCGCCGCCGCGCTATCGCTCCCCCTAACCGACCTGGCGTCGTGGGCGCTATCCAGCCCCACGTTCATCCTGCTCGCGACGCTTGCCCTAATCCGAACCGACGCCTTTCTGCGCCATGGCGGTGCCTCGTCGCTCTTATGGGCGGCGGCGCTCAGTGCTCTCGCGTGGCAGACGCGCCTCATTGGGGTTGCCGCGCCGGCCGCGGTCGGACTGGTGCTGCTCTTGCACACGAGCGCGCCCTTATCGCGGCGAGCTAAACATATCGCCATCCTGACACTTATCGTCGCCCCGCCTATGGCGCTTTGGGCATTACGCAGCTACCTGCTCACAGGAAGGCTGCCGGGCACCGACACTATCGTTGACTATTCCCTGCCCGCCATCTTTTGGGACGCCATCCAAATTATGGCGTCGTGGTTAGCGCTTGACTTGCCTATCACGCGATTGACCATATTCGCGCCTATCGCGCTTGCCGCATTTGCCATTGCCGCCGCCTGCGTTGTCATCAGCGCGCGCCTCGCCAAATTCGCGCAACTAGACTGGCGTCCCTGCTACCTATTCGGCGGTTTCGCGCTGATATACCTGGCGCTGATGCTCGGAGCGCTGATTTTTGGCCGAACCCTCTACGGCGTAGAGCAACGCTTTATGGCAGTGATGTACATCCCGCTGCTAGTCGTCGCCACAGTCGCGCTAGACCGCTTTCTCCGCTACGAGCACGAGCGCAAACTGCTCGGACGCCTGCCCAGCCTGCCTCTGCCACATCCACTTGCGAAAACCGCCGCATCCTCGCCCACCCTGCTCGCCGCGTTGTTGATGGCCGCGCTTGCGCTGTGGGCGGCGGCGCATGCCCTCCCTCACGCCGCGCAGATAGCCCGCGCCAACTCCGGAGACCTATACCGGGGCTACGCCTCCCCACGCTGGGCGTACTCCGAAACCCTGCGATACATCCGCGAAAACTCTATTGTCCAAAACGTGCCGATTAACAGCAACGAGCGCGCACTGGTCAACCTGCACACCCGTGGCAGCGCATCCCAATACGGCAATATGCCAAGGAACCGCCTCGGGGGAACTATAATTGGCGTCGGCTCCCCCGACCTCGCTCCTGCCCAAAAGCGGCTGGAAGAGCGCATCGCCAACTCCCCCGACGGCGCATATGTGATCTGGTTCAAAACCTGGTGGAACTACCAATTCTACGACTACGGCGCGGCGGACTTGCGGCTTATGCCCCGCCTGCAACCCATAGAGGATCTGGCGGACGGCGTGATATTTCGCGTGAACAAAGACTACGCGCCGCCCGCGAACCCATATCACGCGGCGTATGCTGCCATCGCAAGCGGCCAGTACGGCGAACCGCTAATCCGCTCCGACTTCCAAATCCATCACCGCGATGACACGCTCATATACTTCAAGCAACCCTGCGCCCTGAAAGATGTGCTGACGCGGTTCACCCTGCATATCTATCCCACTGACCCAGCCGACCTGCCGGATCACAACAACCGCCCCCGCTTTGACAACCGCGACTTCAGTTTCGGCGACTACGGCATCATCCTAGACAACGAACCGGATGGCGGCTGCCTAGCCATAATCCCCCTGCCCGCCTACCCCGTCGATCGCATCCGCACGGGCCAAATCATCCCCGGCAACCCCGCCATATGGCGAACCGAATTCACTCTTGGCAACTAGCCACACGCGGCGGCAACCCAAACAATCCCCTCACTACGGCCGGCAATAGGCTTGGCGGCAATAGCGCAAATATAGCAATACAGAATATCCCAACCCACCTCCCAAAACCCGCTTTCCCACAACAATCTGTTGACAATACCGCCGCGTGTTCGCTATATTTTCTATTAGCAGACAAGCATCCCGTCTGCTAATTCGCAGCCGCCGACAGCCCGCCTGAACGCGGCGAGCGAGCGCAATTATCGCAGTTCAACATCACACACTTGGAGGTTCACAACACAATGGCGACGCAAACCCAAACCACATTCAAGCCGCTCGGCAATCGGGTGGTGGTGCAGCCGTCCGACGCCGAAGAGCAGATGAGCGCCGGCGGCATCTACATCCCCGACACCGCCAAAGAGAAGCCGCAAGAGGGCAAGGTCGTGGCAGTCGGCCCCGGCAGGCTCACAGACGACGGCAGCCGCGTTCCTATGGAACTCGCCGTAGGCGACACCGTGGTCTATTCCAAGTACGCCGGCACCGAGTACAAAGACGGCGAAGACGAGTACCTCGTGCTGCGCGAAGACGACATCCTCTTCAAGAAGTAGGGATTTCACAACCATCCATCAAGGAGGAAACGCAAATGCCCAAGCAACTCAACTTTAGCGAGGACGCCCGCGCGGCGATGAAGCGCGGCATCGACACCATGGCGAACACCGTGGGCGTCACCCTCGGCCCCAAAGGCCGCAACGTCGTCCTGGACAAGAAGTTCGGCCCCCCCCAAGTCTGCAGCGACGGCGTCACCATCGCCAAAGAGATCGAGCTGGAAGACCCCTTTGAGAATATGGGCGCCCAGCTCCTCAAAGAAGCCGCCAGCAAGACCAACGACGTCGCCGGCGACGGCACCACCACCGCCACCGTCCTGGCCCAGGCTATCATCCACGAGGGCTTTAAGAACATCGCCGCCGGCGCCAACCCCATGGCGCTCAAGCGCGGCATCGAGAAAGGCGTATCCGCCCTCCGCGACCAGGTCGGCAGCATGTCCACCTCAGTCGAAGGCAAGACGCAGATAGCGCAGGTAGCCTCCCTCTCGGCGCACGACGACGAAATGGGCGGCCTTATCGCCGATGTTATGGAACGCGTCGGCAAAGACGGCGTCATCACCGTTGACGAATCCAAGGGACTCAGCTTTGAGCAGGAATTCGTAGAGGGGATGCAGATTGACAGGGGCTACATATCCCCCTACTTCATCACCGACCAGGACAAGATGGAATCGTCCATTGACGACCCCTATATCCTCATCACCGACAAGAAAGTCTCCGCGGTCGCGGACGTGCTGCCCGCCCTGGAGAAGATCCTGCAGGTCAGCAAGAACCTCGTCATCATCTCCGAAGACATTGAGGGCGAGGCGCTCGCCACCCTAGTCGTCAACAAGCTGCGCGGCACCCTAAACTGCGTCGCGGTGAAAGCCCCCGGCTTTGGCGACAGGCGCAAGGCTATGCTGGAAGACATCGCCGTGCTGACCGGCGGCCAGGTCATCAGCGAAGAGGTCGGCCGCAAGCTCGACTCCGTGGGCGTGGAAGACCTCGGCAGGGCGCGCCGCGTGGTCGCCTCCAAGGAAGAGACCATCTTCGTGGACGGCGCGGGCGAGGACAACTCCATCACCGGCCGCATCAACCAGATTAAGGCGCAGATAGACGAAACCACCTCCGACTTCGACCGCGAGAAGCTGCAAGAGCGCCTCGCCAAGCTCAGCGGCGGCGTCGCCATCATCAAGGTTGGCGCGGCGACCGAAGTGGAACTGCGCGAAAAGAAGCAGCGCGTCGAAGACGCCCTGTCCGCCACGCGCGCCGCGGTGGAAGAGGGCATCGTGCCCGGCGGCGGCCTCGCCCTCATCCGCGCCCGCGACGCCCTGGACGGCGTCACCCTCAGCGGCGACGAGGCGACCGGCGTCACCATACTCCGCAAGGCGCTGGAGCAGCCCCTCAAGCTCATCTCCGAAAACACCGGCGTATCCGGCGAAGTCATCCTCTCCGAGAGCATCAAGGCGGAGGGCGACTGGGGCTATGACGCCGAAGTCGGCGAGTTCGGCCATCTGCTGGAGCGCGGCATAATGGACCCCGCAAAGGTAACCCGCGCCGCCATAGAAAACGCCGCCAGCGTAGCCTCAATGGTGCTCACCACCGAATCCCTAATCACCGACGTCAAGGAAGAGCAGCCCGCCGCCCCCGCAATGCCCCCGATGGACTACTAGGCGGCAGCCCGGCGCGCGCTAGGCGTAGCCCCGCGTAACGGATAAGTGAAAGCCCCCAGGCAGGATTGCCTGGGGGTTTTTCTATACTCCCCCAACCCCACAACGATCCGCCATTGCCAAAAATCACGCCTAATTTACCCGAAAATACCCCAAAATCACCCTTTTATCCCCAAGCATCCACACTCCAACAATGCTATAATACGCATAAGCATTTGAAACGATTGAACGCATTTTAACCAAAGTGTTAGCCAAAGTTCAAAACCCTGAACGCCAACCGCTAACCGCCCAATAATCACCAAAAGGAGCGCCGCTTGTTCACCCACCTCCATGTACACACCGAATACAGCATGCTGGACGGGCTGAGCCGCCTGGAAGACCTCGTGCGCCAAACCAAGTCGCTCGGCATGGACAGCCTTGCCATCACCGACCACGGCGGGATGTACGGCGCGATTGACTTCTACCAAATCGCCAAGAAACACGGCGTCAAGCCCATCATCGGCTGCGAAATGTACGTCGCCCCCGGCAGCCGCCGCGAGCGCGGCTCCGACAGCAGATCCCCCTACCACCTGACCGTCCTGTCCCAGAACGCGCGCGGCTACGATAACCTAGTGAAACTGGTCACCAAATCCAATTTGGAGGGCTTTTACTACAAACCCCGCATCGACCGCGAAATCTTGGAACAGCACAGCGAGGGCCTCATCATCCTGTCCGGCTGTCCCAGCGGCGAAATCCCCAAAGCCATCACTCGCGGCGATATGGACGGCGCTCGCGCCGCCGCCTCGTGGTATAAAGACCTGTTCGGCGACCGCTATTTCCTCGAGCTGATGCAACACGGAGACGTCCCCGAACTCCCCCAAATCAACGACGGCCTGATGCAACTCCACAGGGAATTGGACATTCCTCTCGTCGCCACCAACGACTCCCACTACACCCACAAGCACGACGCCCCCTTGCAAGACATCCTAATCTGCATCCAAACCAACACCAACGTCCACGACGAAAAGCGCCTGCGAATGGAAGAGGACTCGTACTACCTACGCAGCCCGCAAGAAATGGCGGCGCTGTGGGCGGAAGTGCCGGACGCCATCGCCAACACCCAGCGCATCGCCGATATGTGCGACCTAGACCTAGACTTTTCGCGGATGCGCCTGCCCCAATACCCAGTGCCGGGCGGCATAAGCGCCGACGAATACCTAGCGAACATCTGCCGAGAGGCGCTCACCCAACGCATCCCCACCGCCGGCGACGAAGAGTTCGCGCGGCTTGACTATGAGCTGGACGTCATCCGGCAAACCCAGTTCGCCGACTACTTTCTAGTGGTGTGGGACATAGCCAAGTTCGTGCGCGAGCGCGACATCTTCTTCGCCGTGCGCGGCAGCGCCGCAGCCAGCCTTGTGCTGTACTGCCTAGGCGTCACCAACGTCAACCCGCTCCCCTACAAGCTAGTCTTCGAGCGCTTTCTGAATGTCGAGCGCAAAGAGATGCCCGACATTGATATGGACTTCCAAGACGACCGCCGCGAAGAGGTTATCAACTATGTGGTGGACAAGTACGGCGAAGGCCATGTGGCGCAGATAATCACATTCGGAACTTTCGGCGCAAAGGCGGCGATCCGCGATGTCGGCCGCGCTCTCGGCATGCAATACGGCGACGTCGACCGCGTTGCGCGCCTTGTCCCCACACGCCTCAACATCACCCTAAACGACGCGCTTGAGCAGAACCCCGAAATGAAAGAGGTGTACGACTCGGACGAAACCATCCGCAACCTTGTGGACACCGCAATCGGCATGGAGGGTCTCACCCGCCACACCAGCACCCACGCCGCCGCCGTGGTCATTTCCCAAGAACCCCTGGACGACATTGTGCCGCTGCAGCGCCCCACGAGAGGCGGCGCCGACGGTAGCGGCGTCGCCATGACCCAGTACGCCATGGATCCCTGCGCCGAACTCGGCTTGCTCAAAATGGACTTCCTTGGCCTCGCCAACCTCACCATCCTCGCGCGCGCCCGCGATCTCATCGCCCAAACGCGCGGCATCAGCTTCGATCTCACCGACATCCCCCTAAACGACGGCGACACCTTTGATATGCTCTCGCGCGGCGACACCGCGGGAGTGTTCCAGCTTGAGGGCGGCGGCATGACCCGCTACATCAAAGAACTCAAGCCCACCTCCCTCAGCGACGTCGCCGCGATGATAGCCCTCTATCGCCCCGGCCCAATGGATCACATCGGCTCATTCATTGACTCCAAGCACGGCCGCGCCGTCCCCAACTACCCGCATCCCGCGCTCAAAGACATCCTGGAAGAGACCTACGGCGTCATCGTCTATCAAGACCAAGTGCTGCAAATCGCCCGCACATTCGCCGGCTACTCCCTCGGCGAGGCGGACATTGTTCGCAAGGCGATGGGCAAGAAAATCCCCGAAATTATGGCGGAAGAGAAAGACAAGTTCGTCAAGGGCGCGCTCGACCAAAACTACACCAACCGCATGGCGGAGCAGATTTTCGCGCTCATAGAGCCATTCGCGGGCTACGCCTTCAACAAAGCCCACAGCGTCAGTTACGGGCTTATCTCATACTGGACTGCCTACCTCAAAGCCAACTTCACCCCCGAATACATGGTAGCCCTGCTAAACTCATACCGCGACAACATAGACAAAGTCGCCGCCGCCGTAGCCGAATGCCGCCGCCTGGACATCCCCGTCCTGCCCCCAAGCGTCAACCACAGCGACGCATACTATACAATAGAACACGACGCAAACGACGTCGCCTCCATCCGATTTGGGCTGTCCGCGATAAAGAACGTCGGCGAGGCGGCGGTCGCCCCCCTAGTTGAGGGGCGCAAAAAAGCCGGCCAATTCGAAAGCATAGAGGATATGTGCCAGTCCGCCGAACTCTCAGGCGTGGGCAAGAAAGCCTTGGAAAGCCTAATACGCGCCGGCGCCCTAGACGATTTCGGCGACCGCGGCGGCTTGATGAGCGTAGTCGACCGCATCGTATCCCTCGCCCAGAGCGAGGCAGACCTCCGCAATTCCCGCCAATCCACTATGTTCGGTATGATGAGCGGCGGCGGCTCCGAAGACGCGCTTGTCAAGATTGACATCCCCAACACAACCACATCCGACGCCGAAAAGCGCCAGTGGGAACAAGAGCTGCTAGGCGTATCCACATCCAACAACGTCCTGCTAGACCTGCTCGCCCAGCGCGGCGGCGGCAACGAAATCCTCGCGCTCAAAGACCTAGACGCCGATATGGCCGGCAAGCGCGTAGTGGTAACCGGCATAGTGTCCGACGTCAGCATGCGCTACACCCGCGACCAAAAGCGGTTCGCCATAGCATCCCTAGTCCTAATGGACGGCGCAATAGAAGTGTTCATCTGGGACGACAAGATGCAGCAAACCGAGCGCCTATGGGAAGACGGCAAGCTAGTTTCGGTAACCGCAACCGTCCGCGTCCGCGACGACGAAGTCAGCCTAAGCTGCCTAGACGCCAAAGAAGTTGATCTCCCATCCGCATCGTCGGTTCAACCCCTGCCCGCCCAACCCGCCCCCGCTCGGCCGCAACCCCCGACGCCCACCCCCACCAAGGCCGCCGACGCCCTGCCATCCCAACCCGCAAACGGCATCGCCGAACCCGAACCCGACTACGCCGCGCCCGCCGCCGCCGAAACCAAGCCCACCCATATGAACGGCAACGCCCCCAAGCCGCCGACCGACGAGCCCGCCCATGCTGACCATGACGAGCCCGCTACCGCAATCCCGCCCGCCAACGATCAGCCCAAAACTACGTTGCCCAGCACCCCAACAACCTCGCCGTCTGACACGCCCAGCGCAAATGGAAATGGCGCAACCGCCTCCACCCCTACCTCGCTGCCATCCCGCAAAGTCAATGGCAACGACAACGGCTTGCCCGTCGCCCCTCCGGCCACCCCCGTCCCCGCCGTAGCCGGCAACCTAACCCTACGCCTGCGCGAAACCACCCCCGCCGAAGACGGCCGCATGCTGCAAGACGTCAAGTCAATGCTAATGGAACACGCCGGCGACTGCGAAGTCACTCTGGAAATCGCAACGCGCGGCCACATCGTTATGATGGAATGGCCTATGGTCCGCGTGGACGCCCGCCCCGACCTCGTTGAGCAACTCCAGCGCCTGCTCCAAGCCTCTGGCGGCGACGCCTACGTCAGGTCAGCCTAGCCTTAGCCCCGCTTTGCCCTAGTCGTCCTGTCGTTCCAAATCAAGCAGCCGCTGCTTTAAGTCAAGGCGCGTTGTCCCCTTGCCATACCCGCGCAGACTGCCGTCGCTTGCGATAACGCGGTGGCAAGGTATCACGATAGCCAAGCGGTTCTTTGCCATAGCCTGCCCCGCCGCGCGCGGCGCGAGCGCGTTGCCCGCCTGCTCCGCCAGCCACTTGTAGCTGCGCGTTTCCCCCTTCGGTATCCCGCGGCAAGCCTGCCACGCCGCTTGATGAAAGCCGGACGCGTCCCCCACATCTATCGCCTCATCCGCGAATGTCACATCCTCGCCCAGAAAATACCGCGCCAGCTTATCGCGCAGCCCCGCGAACCGCTGCGGCATCGGCAGCGCATCCTCCACCGCCGCGCCAAGCTGCGCCACGCAGTCTTCCGGCGACGCCTGCGGCAGCGTTGTGCGCCGCAAGCCCTTGTCAGACGCTACAACGCCCATCCAGCCCGCCGGCGTCTCAAACACATCGTAGTAAAGATCCGTCATCGTTGATTTCCTCCCGGCAGCAATCGCCTAAACGCCAGCGCCGTCAAGCCCCCTCGAATGGCGCGCCAAGCCTGCTCCATTTCGTCCGCGATCCGCGCTTGCGCCTCCGATGCGCCGCCGGCATCCCCGGCGCCGTCGGCAACGTCCGCCGCCGCGCCCGTATATCGCAGCGCCGCGAACTCCGCCCCGATGCGCCGCGCCGACGCGCCCGCCTCATCCAGCGCCCCCGCCAGCACAGCCGCGTACTCGCTCGGCGTCTGCCCATCCCGCCGCCGCATCCCCGCGATAGCCCCCATCCGGTTCATCTTGGCATACGCCCGCTCCACCGGCGACAGCCCGCGCAGCCCGGCGTTCCAAATCCAATACAGCAGTCCCCACGCGGCGGCAATGGCGGCAATCGCTATCCCCCCGCGCGTTGCAATCGTCGTCAGCGCGCCAATAGACACGAACCCCGTCCCTTGCCGCTCATCCACCAAACCGCCTATGCCCGGCAACCCGATTTCGTTGAACGGATCCAGGAACTCCGACGTATCCCCCGACATCCCCGCCGCGCCGCCCGACGGCAGCAATCCCGCGATTGACGCCGAAGTCAGCTCGCGCTGATGCTCAGGCCACGCCGGCGTAGGCTCAAAGTCAATCCACCCGTACTCAGGAAAGAATACCTGCACCCACCCATGGCTATCGTTATCCCGCACCACGCGCACATCGTTTTCGGCGTCATATTCGCCCGGCGCATACCCCGCCGCCAAGCGCGCCGGCACATCGACCGCGCGCAGCAGCACCACCATTGTGGACGCGAAATAGTCGCTATACCCCGTCTTCGTCTCAAACAGGAAATAATCCACCCCGTCGGCGTCGCGCGGCGGCGCGTCTATCTTCTGCGAATATGTGAACTCTTCCCCCCTAAGATATTCGGCTATCACCGTCGCCTTGTCATAGGGATTATCCGAGTTCTGAGTAATATCCACGGCCTTATCGCGGACGCGCTGCGGCAGCGACAGAGGCAGCTGCAAGTAGTGATCCGTGATGAATGTGTTGTAATCCACGCTCGCCGCGCGCAGATCCTCATCAGTGGCTACCGACACATAAGACACCATCGCGTAGGGGTGATTTTCGGGCTGCCGATCCGCGAACTGCCACGAAACGATTTCGGGCGCGGCGGTGTCCTTGCGCTCCAAAGACACCGTGTCCAGCACGGGAACGCCCGTCGCCTCATCGTCAATTGCGAACCTGATTGAGTTCAGCACAATATCGCTGGGAAGAACGCGCGATATGTACGACTCCGCGAACCGTTGCGGCGGATCCCCCGCATCCCTAAGCGCCTCCGCTATCTCCCGAATATCCGGCGGCAGCGTCTTATCAGCATCCGGGTTGTGCATCTGAATAACGAACTCTTTCGGCCGCAGCGTTTCCACCACCGCGTCATGGCTCAACCAGTCCAAATTCCCCCCCGCCAGAAAGCTATCGCTGGCGAAGTTCAATTGAACCGTCTGGTCAACCTGCAAAGTCTTGCGCCACTCAGGACGCGGCGGCGGCGCTGTGCTTGGCCCCACCTCAATCTCGCCGGTCTCGCCCGCCTTCCAGCCCTGCGATGTGTATTCGCTGTATGTGTTGGACAGCCAGTATGAGGGATATTCGGTATTCGCCCAGAACACCGCCTCGCCGCCAAACGAGATTTCCCCGATAAACGGCAGCGTCTTGCCAAAGAACCTGCCTGGCACATCCTTGCGCGAGGGTATTCCCGCCAGTAGCCGCTCAATGTCCTCTTCCAAGTTTGCGATTGGCGAGCGCGCCGTGTTCCACCAGTTCGCCAAATCGTTGGACACATACACCCGCAAGGGCAGCATCGCCGCGATAACCATCACCGCGATCCCGAACCAGACGACCGAGTGCATTGTCAGCCAGCTGTTCATCATCTCAAACCGCACGCCCCGCCGCCGCCATTCGGCTTGGCTCTGCACATCGCTCGCTCGCACGATTAGCAGCATCGCCAGCAGCGCGAATATGAAGAACTTGGACGAAAACCCCAGCGTCGGCGGCAAGAAACTGAGGTTGGTAAGTATCGCAACGCCGCCCACCACAACCGCCACCCATGCGTTGGTATTTCTGAACAAGAAGAACGAACTCACATACCCGACCACCCAAGCCACCGACAGGATGGCGATAGTGAACGGCAGCAGATCGGTCGAAATCCCGTCGTTGGCGGCGGCGTCATACCACACGCTCAGCCTGCTCCATATCTCAGGCAGCGCCGCGTCTAGCGTAACGGCGTCGGTCTGCGACAGCGCCTGCCACACAACCAGCGCCGCCCCCAGCGCAATCCCTACCGGATGCAGCAGTATCGCCGGCACGGGCGCTCGCGCCAGCGCAAGCCCCGCTATCGCCGACCAAAACAGCAATATCGCAAGCCCGGGCGTCGGCACCCAGCTGCCGTCATCCACCGACATGCTTATCATCATCAGCGCCGCCAGCAGGATAAGCAGGCTGCTCCACCCCTGCGCCGGCCTAACGCGGTCGTTCAGCCGCAGCAAGATATGCCGCTCCCGCCCGGCCGCCGACCCGCGCGATTGCGGCATAGAGATTGCCACGCGCTCGGCGCTCATACCCTAACCTCCGTTTCGCGCAGCCGCGCGGCATCGTCCAACTCCGCGCTGGTATAGACGCGGCTCAGCGCCACCGGAATGTCGTCGCCCTTTCGCACAAGATACGGCGGTATCCCCGCAAGATAAAGTTCAGGTATCAGATCCGCGGTGTTAAAGAACCCGCCGAAAGACGCGCCGTCAAGCAGAACCACCGCCACGCGCACGCGCCGCCGCGTCAACTCCCGCAGCGCCGTTACCCACTCCGGCCGCGCAGACGGCGTTATCACTATCAGCGAGCTGTGATACCCCCACAACTTCTCTTCGCGCGGCAAAAGCGACTCCAGCGCCACGCTCCCCTCAGCCTTGCTCAGCGCCAAAAACTCCAGCGCCCTGTCAAACTGCCCCATCCCCGTATCAGCGCCCAAGAAATACCGCTGATCCCCCTGCGAAAGCAGCCCGGCCGGCATCCCCGATTCCAGATACTTGCGAATAAGCGACGCGCCGATTGACACCGCGTATTCGTCAGTGCTCTCTTCCAACTCCCCCGCCTGCACGTCGCGGTGAAGATCCACCAGCACCCAAACGTCGCTTGACTGCCCCAAATCGAACTCTTTGGACATAAGCTTGCCTAGCTTAGCCGTGCTGCCCCAGTGGACGCGGCTTATGCTGTCCCCGAAAGCGTACTCGCGCACGCTTGAGGCATGCGGCGTCAAGTCGTGCGACCGCCGCCGCGTTGAGCTTTCCCCCGACAAATCCGCCGCGGGAATAGCGAACTCCGGCAGCGGCTGAGTGCGCGGATACACTATGAGCTGCTCAGTCCCGCAAAAGAACTTTTCGCGCCGAAATATCCCGAAAGCGTCCGTGTTGGACACCCGAACGGGCCCCATCGTATAAACGCCACGCCGCCGAGCCGGCGTCTGCGTCCGCCACGACCGGAACCCCTTTGATTCCAGGCTGATAGCCATCCCGCTGGAATACCCCGGCAAATCCGTCAGATCCTCCACCTCAAGCGTTGGCTTGGGCAGCGCCCCCATATTGCGGATGGTTATGCGCTCTTCCACATCATCCCCCACCCGCACGCGCCGCGACCGCCGCTCCACGCTCACATCCAGCGACTGCAGGCTGATCATATTCCACAGGTAGCCCAAAATCAGCGTCAGTCCCAGTATGTAGAACAGCCGGTAAAACAGCGCGAACCCCGTCGCCGCGCCCGTCAGCACGGTTACCGCCCCAAGCGCAACCACGAGATAGAACCGCCTTTGCAGGTAGGCTTTTAGGTCAAATCGGTCTAGTATGACGCTATCTCCCGAACCAGCCCCGCGCCTGCGCGCCAGGCACGGGAATATCATCCGCGATGGAGTTCATAACCTCGGCGGGATCCACGCCCCGCATCCGCGCCGCCGCCGAAATGATGATGCGGTGGCGCATAACCGGCACAATCAACTCTTTGACATCATCCGGCAGCACATACTCCCTGCCGCGCAGCACGGCGAGCGCCTGCGCCGCCCTAAACAGGAACAGCGACCCGCGCGGCGACGCCCCAAGCGCGATGTCGTCATGCTCCCGCGTGGCGCTCACTATGGTCACTATGTACTGCTTGATAAGCTCGTCCACATACACATCCCGCGTAGCCCGCTGCATCTCCCCGATTTCGTCGGCGGTTGCGACCGGCTGCAGCGTCTCTATCGGATGCCCTAGCTGCTGCCCGTCTATCACCGCTATCTCTTCCTCCGCCGAGGGATAGCCCAGCGAAATCATCACGAAGAACCTGTCCAGCTGCGCCTCAGGCAGCGGAAACGTCCCCTCATACTCGATCGGATTCTGCGTAGCCATCACCATAAACGGCGATGGTACCCCGTGAGTAACGCCCTCCACCGTAACCTGCCGCTCCTCCATCGCCTCCAGCGTTGCCGACTGCGTCTTAGGCGTTGCGCGGTTCACCTCGTCCGCCAGAACGATCTGCGCGATAATCGGCCCCTGTCGGAACTCGAACTCCCCGCTCTTCTGGTTGAATATGGAAACGCCCGTTACGTCGGTAGGCAGCAGATCCGGCGTGAACTGAATTCGCTTGAAAGTGCAGCCCGCCGACCGCGCGATGCTGCGCGCCAGCATCGTCTTGCCCACGCCCGGCACATCCTCTATCAGCGCATGCCCCTCGCACATCAGCGCGATAACCCCCAGCTCAATCGCCTGATCCTTGCCGATAATGACGCGCTTAACATTATCTACAATAAGCTGAGCGATCCCCCGCGCCGCCTCAATCTGCTGAACCAATGATGCCCCTCCAAACAATCAGTTGCGCCGCGCCCTCAAAAGAAAGCGCTCCATTGCCCCCTATCATACTTGAAAAACGCGGGCGTGTCATTCTAGTTAGCGAAAAAGGTATTCTTACCTTGCAGTGCTTATATGATATACTTGCCCGAAACCGCTGAAAGGCAGGTGTCATTATGGCAAACCAAAGAGTGTACAGACATGACGCGCTATGCCCGAAATGCGGCTCAAACTGGGTCAAAAAAGACGGTCACTCGCGCGGCAAGCAGCAGTACAAGTGCAATCAGTGCGGCAAGAAGCATCAGGAGGGCGCGAAGCATCGGTTCACCGATGAGCAGAAAGCGCAAGCGGTAAAGATGTGCGCGGAGGGGATGAGCCTATCGGCGACCGCCCGCGTGATGGGCGCGAGCGTACCCACTGTAAGCAAGTGGGTCAAAAAAAGGGGCCTTGGCGAGAGAGCGTCTGACGCGCTTTATAGAGTGGCGGACAAGCGGCAGGCGGGATAGCGTCCGCGCGTCTATTGTGGCGTTTGATGAGATGTGGACATACTTGGGGATAAGGCGTGGCGATCGGCGTCAAGACCTGTGGATATGGACTGCGGTGGTGGAGGAACGGGACGGAGTCCGCTGGCGGATGTATGAGGTGGGCGGCAGGGACTTGTCTGCGTTCTCGCGCTTGCTGGATAGGCTGCCGGGAGCTGACAGGTATGAGACGGACGCTTATCCGGTGTACGAATGGCTGCCTAGGGACAGGCATGTGGTAGGCAAAGGGGGAGCGGTGAACTGGAATGAGGGGTTGCACTCTAAGTTGCGGAGCAAGCTGAACAGGCTGGCAAGGCGGACAAAGGGCTACACAAAGAGCGTGAATATGCTGAAACATCTGCTGGCGATAGTGTTTGAGGAGCGCCTAAATCAGTCCATCAAATCAATGAACACTGCAAGGTAAGAATACCGCGAAAAAGGCGGGATAATCGTATTTTGACTCATTATGATGAGCCAATCCGACAATCCCGCCCCAATTCCCTCACCCAAAAGTTTTTCGGCTACTTTTTTACAAAACGCAGCGCTCTCGCCAACGTCCACGTTGCTACCGCCCAATCCCCAACCAACCCCGCACACGCCCTCGCAACGCGCGCCAAGCCACATACGCCGCCAGCAACGCCACCGCCACCCACCACAAGGACCCGACCCCATCCGCAACTGAGCTTATCATCGAAGGCGCATCATCACCAGGATCGGCCGTCCCCGCCGCAATGGCCGCATCCCCTACATCAGCCTCGCCATCCATCGCCCCAGGCGCGCTGCCATTCCCCACCCTTGCAATAGGCGCAAACGTCGCCGTAGCCTTAGCCACCGCCCCCTGCTCCATCACCCGCGCTCCAGTCGTAACCGTAGCCGTCGAGCCGTCGCTGCCTGACGCTACCCCCACCCACTCCACCGCCGCAAACGTCGCCGTAGCCATCGCATCCGACGCGCCATCCCCCACATCCCGCGCTATCGCCACTGCAGTCCCGGTCGGCGTAAGCGTCGCCGCCGGATCCGCATCGCCGCCCACCGGCGTCCATGTAGCGGCAGCAGTGGCAACAAGCGTAGGCGTCAACGCAACCGCCGGCGTCCCCGTCGGCGTATTCGCAGGCGTCGGCGTCAGCGTTGCCGAGGGCATAGCCGTCGGCGTCCGGGTATGCGTTGCGACCAGCGTATGCGTTGCCGTTGCAAGCGCCGTCGGGCTCGCCATTGCCGCGGATGTAGCCGTAGCCCTAGGCGTCCGCGTGGGCTGCCTCTTGCGAGACTCCGCGCGCCGCGGAGTTGCCGTTGCCGTAGCGGTTGCGCTCGCCGTAGGCGTAGGCGTAGCGGTTGCCGTGGGCGTGCCATCCGCCGCAAGCGCCCGCATCGTAGCCGTTGCCGTGGGCGTAGGCGTGCTATCCATTCCAAGCGCCTGCGCCGTAGCCGTTGCGACCGCAATTCCCGCAATCGTCGCCGTCGGAGTAGGCGTATCAGCCTCCTCCCCGCCCGCCGCCGGCGGCCTAGTCGCCGTCGGGGTTTGCGTAGCCAACGCTATCACGACAGGCGGATCCCCCGCGCTGACAGCCGTCGGAGTGCGCGTAGCCGTAGCCGTCCGGGTAACGGTAGCCGTATGAGTCCGCGTAATCGTAGGCGTCCGCGTGATTGTGGGCGTAGGCGTAATGGTAGGCATAGGCGTCAGCGCGATTGTAGGCGTCGGGGTAGGCGTCATCGTCGCCGTAGGCGTAAGTGTCTGCGTTGCCGTAGCGGTGGCCGTAGGCGTAGGCGTCTCGGTAATTTCCAAGTCCAATATATCGGATATGACCGTGTTCGTAGCCGTAGGCGTCAACGTAATCGTAGGCGAGGGTGTAGGTGTCAACGTAACCGTAGGCGACGGCGTGGGCGTCAACGTGATTGTGGGTGAGGGCGTGGGCGTCAATGTGACCGTAGGCGTGAGTGTATTCGTAGGGGACGGCGTCGGTGTCAGCGTAATAGTAGGCGACGGGGTGGGCGTCAGCGTGATTGTGGGCGACGGGGTGGGCGTCAGCGTCATCGTAGGTGTCAGCGTGTTCGTGGGCGACGGTGTAGGTGTCAGCGTAATTGTAGGCGATGGCGTAGGCGTCAACGTAATCGTCGGCGACGGAGTAGGTGTGAGCGTGATTGTAGGCGACGGCGTAGGCGTCAATGTGACCGTAGGCGTGAGCGTATTCGTAGGGGACGGAGTAGGCGTCAACGTAATCGTCGGCGACGGAGTAGGTGTGAGCGTGATTGTGGGCGACGGCGTAGGCGTCAATGTGACCGTAGGCGTGAGCGTATTCGTAGGGGACGGAGTAGGCGTCAACGTAATCGTCGGCGACGGAGTAGGTGTGAGCGTGATTGTAGGTGATGGCGTAGGCGTCAACGTGATTGTGGGAGACGGCGTAGGCGTCAACGTAATTGTTGGCGACGGCGTGGGCGTCAACGTGATTGTAGGCGATGGCGTAGGCGTCAACGTGATTGTGGGAGATGGCGTAGCCGTATAAGTCATCGTCGCCGTGGGCGTATACGTCCGCATTGCCGTAGCTGTGGGGGTAAGCGTGGGCGTCAGCGTAATTGTTGGGGATGGAGTGGACGTCAATGTGACCGTAGGCGTGAGCGTATTCGTAGGGGATAGCGTGGGCGTCAGCGTGACCGTAGGCGACGGCGTAGGCGTCAACGTAATCGTGGGAGATGGCGTAGGTGTCAACGTCGCCGTAGCCGTATAAGTCACCGTCGCCGTGGGCGTATACGTCCGCGTTGCCGTAGCTGTGGGTGTAAGCGTAGGCGTCAGCGTGATTGTAGGGGTCAGCGTAGGCGTCAGAGTAATGGTAGGCGACGGCGTGGGCGTCAGTGTGATTGTAGGCGATGGCGTAGGCGTCAACGTGGACGTGGATGTAGGCGAGAACGTAGGCGTCAGCGTGATTGTAGCCGTGAGCGTAGGCGTCAGAGTAATGGTAGGCGAGAACGTAGGCGTCAGTGTGATTGTAGGCGAGAACGTAGGCGTCAACGTCGCAGTCGCGGACGGCGTCGCCGTAACCGTCGGCGTCAGCGTAACCGTCGGTGTAATCGTCGCCGTAAATGTAGGCTCCAGTACGATGTGCGGCGTCCCCGTGGCAGTCAAGGTAGGCGTCGCCGTATGCGACCCGGTAGGCGTCGGCGTCAACGTAGGCGTCGGCGTATTGGTCACCGTGGGCGTCGGCGTAACCGTCGGCGTATGCGTAGGCGGCTCCACCACAATCGGCGGCGTCGGGCTAGGCGTCATGGTAGCCGTAGGGCTAGGCGTAGGCGTAGCCGTGGGCGAGGGAGTGGGCGTAGGCTGATCCACCGCGCTCGGCGGCTCCGGCCCGCCCGGATCTCCGGGCACTCCCGGATCCCCAGGCCCATCGCCCGGCGGATCCTGCCCGCCCGGCGGCCCCGACCCGCCGGGCTGCCCAATCGGCGGCGCGGGATCCTGAGCGCCGCCCGCGCCGCCACCACCCTGCCTCATCGGATCCGGCCTGCGCGAAACATCAGTAGCCGTAGCGGTAGGCGTCGGCGTATTGGTCACAACGGGCGCGCCGCTTGACCCGCCGGGCAGCGAGTTGCAGTCGGTCACCACCAAGTCGGTGGTAGTCGCCATCCGGACGCCCGGCGCATCGGATTCCACAAACTCCGCGCAAGCGTCAGCCGACGCCGTCCACGCCACAACCGGCTGCCCGCCGCCCAAAATCTGCGCCGCCACCACAGCCAACGCCGCCAGCGCCACAACCGAAAACGCCATCAGCGTAACGATAGACGCTCCGCCTGCCGATGATGAGGGCATCACGACCGGCAGCCCATTGCGCGGGGGGAGAGGGTAAATATATCCATTTCGTCAGCCGCCGCCGTAACCTCTTCCGCAACCTGAAATAGATTTAGTAATCGTAACCGCAATCAAGACGGCATTTATCCGTCTATATGCTAATAGTTTATGCTACATAAGCGCTAAATTGCAACGAATATCGCAAGCGCTACGCCTCGCAATTCTAGCACACGACGCGGATGCTAACAATAGATTAACGAAAGACTAAATCGGCTTTATCATTCGGCGCGAATTTACCGATTCCTCCCACAATCCCCCGCCGTCAGCGCGGCAATCAGCCAACTGACTTAATGATCACATAATTGATATTATGTGTCAATAAATTAACGAACAGAGCATTGTAAGGCTAGGCGTCAACAAAAGTCAACGGATATTTTCCCGCCCCCGCCTCCATCGCCGCAACGCGCGCCACGCCACATACGCCGCCGCCAGCGCCAACAGCAGCCACCACCATGACCCCGCCCCATTCGCCACCGAGGTAATCAGCGCCGGCGTAGCCTCGTCATCATCCGCCGCCCCCGTCGCAACCGCCGCTACCCTAGCCTCAGCCTCGCCATTCATCCCGCCCACCCCATTCCCCGCCGGCGCCGCCGCCACAACCGTCGCCGTCGGCCCCGTCGCTACCCCCTGCGCCGCTACCGCGCTAACCGTCGCCGTCACTCCCGGCCCAACCCCTTGCGCCACAACCGTCGCAGTAGCCGTTGAAGTCGCCGTCCCCACAGACGTTGCCTCTTGAACCACAACCGTCGCCGAAACCACGCCCTCCCTCACATCCGCCGCCGCCGCCCCCGTAGCCGTCGGCGTAAGCGTAGCCGTCGCGGGCGAATCGTCGGCGTCCGGCGTCCCCGTTGCCCGTGCAATTGCCACAGCCGTCGCCGTAACCACAGGCGTCCCCGTCAGCGTTGCCACCGGCGTGATTGTCGGAACGGGCGTAGCCGTCCCCGTAGCCACCGGCGTCCCCGTACCCGTCGCAACCGCCGTTGCCGTAACCGCCGCCGTTGCCGTTGCCCTAGGCGTCCGCGTGGGCTGCCGCCGCCGCGTATCCCCGCTCTCCGGCGTAGGCGTAGCCACAGCCGTAGCCGTGGGCGTAGGCGTGAGCGTAATCGTAGCCGTTGCCGTCGCAGTTGCGGTTGCGGTTTGCGTAGCCGTTGCCGTCGCGGTTGGAGTTGCGGTCTGCGTAGCCGTTGCCGTCAGTGTTGCCGTAGGCGTAGGCGTGCTGGTCGCAGCCGCGCCCATCTCCCTCACGGGCGTCAGCGTAACCGTCGGCGTCCGCGTAGGCTGAGATATTATGATGGGCGGCTCAATCACAGTCGTGGCGGTCGCCGTAGGCGTGGGCGTCGGCGTATCGGGCGGCCGCTCTTTGTCCAACAGCCTTATCGCGCCCGCCCTGCCCGTAACCAGTTTAGTAGCGCGCTTAACCTCGCCCAAGTAGTGTATAGCAATCCCCTTGCCGCTCACGCTCAGCGAAATCGTCTCATCGCCCTCAACGGCATCGTCGTCTTCAGGCGTAATCGTTATGCTCGCCGCCGCGCTGCCCATCCCGTCAGGCAGCGCCCTGCGCTTCTCAGTCGTGAGCGGCGGCTCAATTGTGGCAATCGCGCTCGGTATCGTGAACGCCGCGCTGGGCGTTGCCGCAAATCCCACCACATTCGCGCCGCCGCTGCCCGCAGCCTCTATCACCACATCCTGCCCCGTGAACGCGCTTGTGTAGTTCGCAGCCCCCGCCGAAACCGGCCGCGCCCACGCCTGCGCCAGCCACTCGCTGCCCGCGTCCACCCGCGCCGTCACATTCACCGTCGTTTCCCCGTCCGCCTCGCCCAGCGTCGTCCTGTCAGGCGTGAGGTCAACCCGCGTGATAAGATCGGGATTGTCCCACACCCACAAGGACTCCATCCCGCTCATCCCCCGCCATTCGGGTGGGATGACGCCCTCCAAGCTGTTGCTGAACAGCGCCATATAGCCCAACCGGCTCAGGCTGCCCAACTCACGCGGCAAAGTCCCCGTCAAGCCCGGATGCGTTACAACCGTCTCCCCCGACTCATCGTCCACGGCCTCGCGCTTTTGGACATGCAGATACAGCGTAAAAAGATTAGACAGCCCGCCCAGCTCAGCCGGAATTTCCCCCGACAGCATATTGCGCCCAAGCTGCAGCCTTACCAGCGAACTCATCCGCCCCAGCTCCGGCGGTATGCTGCCCGTGAGCTCGTTCCTGGTCAGACGCAATTCCCTTAGATTGGACAGATTGCCCAGTTCGGGCGGGATGCTGCCGCTAATGCTGTTGCCCTCCAGCCGCAGCACTTGCAGGTTTGACAGGTTGCCCAGCTCGCCGGGAATTGAGCCGGTCAAGCCCGTGTGCGTCTTATTCCCATCGTCGTCATAGAACGAGTTGTAGGTGGCGCGAAAGTCCCGCAGCGAGGATAAGTTGCCCAGCTCTTCGGGGATGCTGCCCGTCAGGAAGTTTTCGTCAATGAGCAGCGTTTCCAAGTTGCTGAGGCTGCCCAGTTCCGCCGGAATGCTGCCCGTCAGCTGATTGCCCTCCAGCCACAGATCCTCAAGGCTGGTCATCTGCCCTAGCTCCGGCGGGATCTGCCCGCTGAACGTGTTGGTATAGATCCTATTTTCCGGGCGCACATTAAGGCTATACCCGCGCAGCGAAAGCAGCGTAAGCTCTTTAAGGTTGCCCAGCTCAGGCGGGATTGTCCCCGTCAAGCCCGCGCGCCCTAGGTTCAGCGACCTTAACTTGTGCAGGTTGCCCAAAGCCGCGTGAAGACTGCCGTTTTCCAGGTTGCACCCTTGGCAGCCCAAAGACACCACCCGAGGCGCAGATCCGGAGGCGATGCCGCGACAATTTTCGCCGCTAACGCTCCCGTCCGCGCGAGGGCAGACTATCACCCCCGACCAGATGTGCATATTCGTACTGGCGCTCCAGTCCTTTAATACCGCCGTCGAGGATGTACTCGGCTGCAGCGTATCCCTCGCCGCCAGCAACGAGTTGCAGTCGGTCAGCAGCGAGCCGGTCGTGGTCGCCATCAAGATGCTGGGATCCGTGGCCGACCCCGGCACGGCGGATTGGATAAGCGTGGCATACGGCGATATAGCCGGGCTTGTCATCGTGCAAGCGTCCGGCACCGTCGTCCACGCGACAACCGGCTTGCCCCCGCCCAGATGCTGCGCCAGCACAACCGCCAGCGCCGTCAGCGCCACCACCGTAAACGCGCCCGCTATCGGAAAATACCGGACTAGCATCCGCCTATTTTGACGGGGGGGGGGGGGGATATGATATAATGGCGTGATTCTGTCATCGGTAACCATAATCGCTTTCGCAATTCGTAATAATTCGCTCAAGCGCAATCATAATCGCCGTTTTGCCGTATTCGCCCACTTGTTAATCGCCAACGCCCGCCGCGCCGCCAAATTCTTGCGAATATCGCAAGCGCAAAGTTCACATACTCTACGCCTTTAGCCTTATTTATGCAACCTATTTACCCCCAATAATGCCCCGATTTCGCAAACTGAAACCTAGATCGCCCGTCAACCTCGCTCGCGCCAACAGGCATAGCAAGCCGCGGCGATATGTCAAGATTGGGTAAGACAAGCAACGCCGGCAACGTTTCGCGCGGCTAACGGGTATCTAACGAGCGCGCCCACGCAACTATCGCGGCGGCCACCAACCCGCGAACAGAAACGGGCGCGTGATTCTTGTTACCGCCTGTAAGCCGAGAACACGGCAATCCCATTCCCGCTTCTGACGAGCGCCGGACGGCTAAGCCCGCCCGCGAACTATCTATCAGCCCGCAACCGCTGCCGCGCCACATGCCACGTGACATATGTAGCGAGCACCGCCGGCAACAGCCACCACCATGATCTAAACCCATCCGAGGACGATCTTGCCACCGGCGGCTCAGGCTCAGGAGTGGCCGTCGCCGTCCCCGTAGCGGTCGCCGTATGCGTAGCCGTTGGGAGCGCGGTAGCCGTAGCCGTCGCGCTTGCCGTAACCGTCGCCGTGGGCGTCAGCGTCGCCGTATGCGTAGCCGTCGGGAGCGCCGTCGCAGTAACCGTCGCGTTTGCCGTAACCGTCGCCGTGGGCGTTGCCGTAGCCGTATGCGTATGCGTCGGGAGCGCCGTCGCAGACGCCGTAGCGCTTGCCGTTGCCGTCGCCGTGTGCGTCGGCGTCGCGGTCGCCGTATGAGTTGGCGTAGCCGTAGCCGTCCGGGTAGCCGTCGCGCTCGCAGTTGGCGTAGCGGTTGCCGTAACCGTAGCCGTGCGCGTTGGCGTCTTAGTGCCGCGCCTCCCCTCGCGCGCCGGCTTAACCGTCACCACAATCGTAGGCGTCGGCGTGGGCGTAACCGTTGCCGTTGATGTCACCGTCGCCGTTGCGGTTATCGTAGGCGTTGCCGTAACCGTGGGCGTAGCCGTAATCGTTGCCGTCGCCGTTTTGGTAGCGGTCGGAACGCGCGTAGCCGTGGGAACGCGCGTAGAAACCCGCGTAGGCCTAGGCCTAGGCGTCGCCGTAGAGGGCGGCCGCCCGTCATCATCCCTCAACCTTATCTCGCCCGCCCTGCCCGTAACCAATCTAGTGGCGTGATACACCGAACCCGCCCAGTGCATAACAATGCCATCGCCGCTCACGCTCAGCGAAATCGTCTCGTCATCCTCTTCCACCGAATCGTCTTGCGGAACGATGGTTATTCCGGCGGACGCGCCGCCCATCCCGCTCGGCAGCGCGCGCCGCTTGGCATCCGTAAGCGGCGGCGCAATTGTAGCGATAGACCTCGGTATCGTGAACGCCGCGCTCGCCGATGCGCTGAAACCCACCACATTCGCTCTGCCGCTGCCCCTTGCCCTTATCACCACATCCTCGCCCGTGAACGCGCTTGTGTAGTTAGCCTCCCCCGCCGAAATCGGCCGCGCCCACACCTGCGCCAGCCACTCGCTACCCGCGTCAACCCGCGCCGTCACATTCACCCGCGTCGACCCGCCGCCCTCGCTCAGCGAACTCCTGCTGGGCGTAAGATTTACCCGCGTAATAAGCCCGGGATTGTCCCATATCCGAACAGTCTCTATTACGCGCATCCCGCGCCACTGGGCTGGTATGACGCCTTGCAAGCTATTGCCGAACAGCGACAAGACGGTCATCTTGTCAAGATTGCCCAGCGAACTAGGCAAAGTTCCCGTCAGGCCGGCATGAATTACGGGCCCCGGCTCCCCCGTTTCGGGGTTGTCAATGTCGCGTTTCTTTTGGCCATTCAAATAAAGCCCTGTGAGATTCGTCAGCCTGCCCAGATCCGCGGGAATAGATCCGGACAACCGATTGTTCGCAAGCGACAGATGCGTGAGATTGGCAAGCTGCCCCAACTCCGACGGAATCTGCCCGGTCAAGCCGCTGTTCGTTAGACTCAGCCGCCTTAGCGTATGCAAGTTGCCCAACGCGGCGGGAAGAGTGGCGCTCCCCAGATCGCATGAGGCGCAAGTCAAACCCACCACGCGCGGCGGATCTGAGGCGGCAACGCCCGCGCAGTCGGCGTCGCTAACGCTCCCGTCCGCGCGAGGTCATACCGCCACCCCCGACCAGCTGTGCATATTCGCGCTGGCGCTCCAATCATTGAAAACCGCCGTGGATGATGCGCTAGTCTGCAGCGATCCCTTAACCGCCAGCAGCGAGTTGCAGTCGGTAAGCAGCGATCCCGTATCGGGCGAAGTCAGCACGCTCGGAGTTGTCGTCGCCCCCGGCGTCCTGGCTTGGATAAGCGAGGCATACGGCATTATAGCCGGGCTGGACAGCGTGCAAACGTCAGGCACCGTCGTGTAAGCGTCAGCCGGCTTTCCTATCCCTACCCCCAGATGCTGCGCCAGCACAATCGCCAGCGCCGTCAGCGCCACAATCGCCGACGCCGACGCTATCGGGAAAAACCGGACTAGATTGCGCCTATCGCGGGTGGGTAATTCGTTTCTGTCATCAGTAATCATAATTCCCGCCGCGACCTATGCGCCGCTCGCTAATCGCCCGCGCCCGCCGCCGCGCCAATCCGCCGCGCCAGTCCGCTGCAAGAGCCGCAAGCGCCAAGTTCTGCCCATATTACGCCGTTTATTTTGTGTTTGCAATCGCTTTGCCCCTCATAGTTCGTTAATATCGCGGAAATCCCGCCCGCGCCGCCGAAAGTATTTCGCAAATCGCAACCTAAACCGCCCGCCAATCTCGCCCGCCATCAAAACCCAAATCTATGATAAACTCCCCCTCTAATACAAATCACGGAGGAGGTCAACACAATGGCAAACCAAGTCAAAGGCGTTATCGCCGCCGCCAAAGGCGCGCCCGTGTCCATAGAGACCGTCACCGTCCCCGATCCCGGCCCCGGCGAGGCGCTTGTCAGAGTGCAAGCTTGCGGCGTATGCCACACCGACCTGCACTACCGCGAGGGCGCGATTAACGACGACTTCCCCTTCCTGCTCGGACACGAGGCGGCGGGAGTCGTAGAGGACGTCGGCGACGACGTAGACGGCATAGCCCCCGGCGATTTCGTCATAATCGCCTGGCGCGCCCCCTGCGGCGATTGCCGATCCTGCCTGCGCGGCCGCCCATGGTACTGCTTCGCCAGCCGCAACGCCGCCCAGCCCATGACGCGCGCCGACGGCAGCCCGCTATCCCCCGCGCTCGGCATCGGCGCATTCGCCGAACTCACACTCGTAGCGGCGGGCCAAGCCGTCAAAGTCAACCCGGACGCATCGCCCGCCGCCGCGGGCTTGGTCGGCTGCGGCGTTATGGCCGGCCTAGGCGCCGCCGTCAACACCGGCGGCGTCTCGCGCGGCGACTCAGTCGCCGTGTTCGGCTGCGGCGGCGTGGGCAACGCCGCGATTGCAGGCGCAAGCCTCGCCGGCGCCCACACCATCATCGCCGTGGACATTGACGGCCGAAAACTGGAATGGGCGAAAGACTTCGGCGCTACCCACGTCATAGACTCCACCCAAACCGACCCCGTAGAGGCGATACGCGAACTCACCGGCGGCAACGGCGTCAACGTAGCCATAGAGGCGGTCGGCAACCCCGCTGTCTATGAGCAGGCGTTCTTCGCCCGCGACCTCGCGGGAACCGTCGTCCTGGTAGGCGTCCCCGACCCGCAAATGAAAATAGAACTGCCGATGATCGAGGTATTCGGCAGAGGCGGCTCGCTCAAATCATCCTGGTACGGCGACTGCCTGCCCACCCGCGACTTCCCGATGTTCATTGACCTCTATATGCAAGGCCGCCTAGACCTTGACCGCTTCGTCTCCGAAACAATCGCGCTTGACGAAGTGGAAGAGGCTTTCCACAAGATGGAGCGCGGCGAAGTCCTCCGCTCAGTGGTGATGATCTAGCTATGCAATACCGCGCGTTGGGCAAGACCGGCATCCGCGCATCCCTCGCCGCATTCGGCACGGGCGGCCCCAGCCAATTCGGGCAGCGCAAGGGCTTGGCGCAGGCGGCGCAAACCGCACTCGTCCGGCGCTGCCTGGATCTGGGCGTCAACCTGTTTGACACCCACGCATCCTACGGCGAAAGCGAGCGCATCCTAGGCGAGGCGCTGCGCGGCATCCCCCGCAACGCTTACCACCTCATAACCAAATGGGCGCACCACGGCGGCGGCGAACTCCCCGAACCCGCCGCCCTAATCGCCTCAGTAGAGCGCAGCCTCCGCCGCCTCCAAACCGACCACATTGACATAATGATGATCCACGGCATACTCGCCCACGAATACGCCGCCGTATTCGATCGCTACGCCCCCGCCCTAGACCGCCTCCGCGAGCAAGGCAAAATCCGCGCCAAAGGCTTCAGCACGCGCTACATAGCCGACCCCGCCCAAGAAATCGCCCCCGTAGCCCTGCGCTCGCACCCCGAATTCTGGGACGTCGTGATGCTAAAATACGGCATCCTAAACCAATGGGCGGCCCGCGAGGCGCTCCCCCTTGCCATCCAACACAACATAGGCGTCCTCAATATGGCGTCAGTCCGCATAAAACTCCCCAACTCTACGCTGTTAGAGCAACTCATAGCCGAATGGAAAGCCAAAGGCTACATCCCACAAGACAGCCTCCCCGACCGCAACCCGCTCGGCTGGCTAGTTCGCGGCGACGTAGACTCCGTAATCAGCGCCGCCTACAAATTCGCCGCCGACCACCCCGCCATAGCGTCAGTCATCACCGGCACATCCACCATCCCCCACCTAGACGCCAACATAGCCGCCCTTGAACGCCCTCATCTGCCCCCCGAAGACGCCGCCCGCATCCGCCGCCTATTCGCCAACATAGCCGAGTACGCCTAAGCCCGCCGCGCCGCCCGGCGTTATACCCAGATCTATGCGTCCAAATCCCGCAGCTGCCGCGCGAATCGCCAGAACGCCAGCCCAAGCGCCGCGCCCACTATCCCCATCGCCGCCAGCGCCCACGACACCGACGTCAGCCGCGCGAACCAACCGATGAGGAATGTGGACACTATCACGCCCCCCATGCTATACCGCTGCAAGCTCGTCACGCGGCTACGCATATCATCGGTCACTATCAGCTGCATCAGCGTCCCGTTCGTCGTCCTAAACGCCGACTGGCTTGACGCGAACACCATTATCAGCAAAAACGCCAGCGGCAGTATGTATGCGTGAGAGAACAGCAGAATTATCGCCGAGCTCGCTATCGCGCACACCAGCACGATAGTCCCCTTGCGATACACGAACCCAAACGACGCTATGAACAGCGCCATCATCAGCCCGCCCAGCCCGTTGATTGCCAGGAAATACCCGCCCACATCAGCGCCGCGCCGCAGTATCTCGTCGGTGAACACCGGCAGCAGAAAGATCGCCGGCTGCAATATCGTGTTCGGGATAAACCCCAGCATCGTCAGGTAAAACAACACCCGCTTGTCCCGCCACACATACACGAACCCCGCCAGCAAGTCGCTCACAAACGACTCGTTGGGCATAATGCGCCGCCGCCGCAGATACGGCGTCTTCAGCGGCAGAAACACCAGTATCGTCCCCAAATACAGAAGCGCCTCCAGCGTGAAGTTCCAAAAGAACCCCAGCCTGGTAATCATTATCCCGTCTATGAACGGCCCTATCATCCGCGTTCCCGGAATAGTCAGCACATTCGTGGCGAATGCGTTTGCCATAGACTCTCGCGGCACCGTATTCGCCACCAGCGCCATCCGGCTGTTCTGGCTCACCGACACGCATATCCCGCTAATGAACACATAGGCGTACACATGCAGCGCCGTAACCAGCTGCTGCCCGACCATTATGGCGAACAGAAACGAGAACGCCGCCATAAATATCTGTATCCCGATAACCAGCTTGCGCCTATCAAGCCTATCCCCCAACGTCCCCCCGATTGGCGCCATAATCAAGCCCGGCAGCAAACTAACCCCGCCCACGGTCACCACAAACAGCGTCGACGTGGACGACCCCGCCGTCAGATCCCGCATCAGCCACCCCACCGTCAGCAGCTGCAGCCACTGCGCGCTGTTGGAAAAGAAGTTGCCCACCCACAGCAGCCGGTAATCCCGATACGCAAACGAGTCAAACGTCTGCAAGCGCGGCAGCCGCATCCCCAACACATTCATCGTATCGGAGCGCCTGCGCGGCGGATTGGCGCGTCTCTCAGCCGCGTCCGTCTCCCGCGCGCTCATGCGTCCAATTCCCGCAGCTGCCGCCCGAACACATAGAACAGCGCCCCCAGCGACGCGCCTATCACGCCGATTGTGGCGAGCGCGATTGACACCGTCGTAAAGTCCGCGAACCACCCAACTGCCAAGCTGAACAGCACAACGCCGCCCATGCTGTACCGCTGCAGGCTCATCACGCGGCTACGCATCTCATCCGGCGCTATCAGCGTCAGCAGCGTCACCGTGGACGTCCTGAACGCCGTCTGGCTCGGCGCGAACAGCATTATCAACACAAACGCCAGCGGCAGCCACGCCGCATGCGAAAACAGCAGTATCACCACTGAGCTCACTATCGCGCACACCAGCACAATCATCCCCTTGCGAAATATGAACCCAAACGACGCTATGAACAGCGCCATCATCAGCCCGCCAAACCCGTTTATCGCCACCAGATACCCGCCAACGTCCGCGCCCTGCCGCAACACCTCGCTCGTGAACACCGGCAGCAGAAACAGCGCCGGCTCCACAATCGTGTTCGGGATAAAGCTCAGCAGCGTCAGGTAGAGCAGAACCCGCTTTTCCCGCCAAACATATGTGAACCCCGCCGTCAGATCCGACAGGAACGACTCGCCCGCCTTTGCCTTGCGCTGCGGCGCGAATGGCGTCTTCATTGGCAGATACGCGATAACCGTCCCGATGTACAGCAGCGCCTCCAACGCGAAGTTCCAAAAGAACCCAAGCGTGGTAATCAGGATCCCGCCTATAAACGGCCCTATCATCCGCGTTCCCGGTATAGTCAGCACATTCGTGGCGAATGCGTTGCTCATAGCCTCGCGCGGCACGGTGTTCGCTATCAGCGCCATCCGGTTCGTCTGCGTAACCGCAAGGCATATCCCGCTAATGAACACATAGGCGTAGGCGTGAAACAGCCCCACCAGCCGCAGCCCGTTCATCACCGCGAACAGCAGCGCGAACACCGCCATAAAACTCTGTATCCCGATTACAAGCTTGCGCCTGTCCAGCCTATCCCCCAACGTCCCCGCTATCGGCGCCATCGCAAGCCCCGGCAGCATCGCCATCCCGCCCACGGTCACCACAAAGAAAGTCGAGTACGGCGAATTCTCGGTCAGGCTGCGAACCAGCCACCCCGCCGTGAGCATCTGCAGCCACAGCGCGTTATTAGAGCAGAAATTGCCCACCCACAGCAGCCGAAAGTCCGGATACGCCCTCAGCGAGTCAAAAGTTTGCAGGCGCGGTATGCGAAAGCTTGTGAAAGAAGACGCCCCTCGCCGCCTGCCCGGCGACGCCTGCGCGCCCGCCCTGTTTATACCGCCCACTGCGCTACCGCCGCCGGGTCAAGCTCCAGCCCCAAGCCCGGCTTGTCCGCGAATGGCGACCACATCCCGCCCCGCTGCCGCGGAAACTCCGTGTACCAGATGCGGTCAACCTCCAAGGCGGTGTTCATATACTCCACCACCTTCAAGTTCGGCGTAGCGCAAGCCAGATGCAGATGAACCAATTGAACCGCGTGAGGCGCGACCGGCAGATTGAAAGCGTGCGCGATATGCGCCACCTTCAGCCACTCTGTAACGCCCCCGACCCTGCCCACATCCGGTTGCACAATATCCGCGCCGCCCGCCGCTATCAGTTCCCTGAACCCATGCTTAGTATACTCATGCTCCCCCGTAGCCACCGGGATATTGATAGCGCGGCTAACCTCCGCCAGCCCCTGCACGTCGTCCGGGATAAGCGGCTCCTCGAACCAGCCCACCTGAAACTGCTCGAACTCCCTTGCCATATAGATGGCTTGCTTGGGATAGTAGCCGTTATTGGCGTCAATGTATATCGCCACATTATCGCCCAGCGCCCGCCTTACCGCCGCCAGCCGCTCTATATCCTCCCGCTCCGCCTGCCCGAAATCCTTCCCCACCTTCATCTTCACGCGCGGTATGCCCTGCTCCACATACCCCGCCATCTCCTCCACAAGCTCGCTTTCGCTGAAATTCGTCCAGCCCCCGCTGCCATATACCGGCACAGACTCCCGGTATGGCCCCAGTAGCCGATACAGCGGAACCCCCAGCGCCTTCGCCTTCAGATCCCACAACCCGATGTCCACCGCCGACAGCGCGCAAAACGCCACCCCCTTACGCCCATACCCCCTCACATGCCAGAACATCTCGCTCCACAGCTGCTCTATATTAAACGGATCCTTCCCCACCAGCAGCCCGCGAAACCCGTCCTCAACCACCTGCCTCACCCCCGGCGACGCCTGCCCAATCCCAAGCCCTTGAACGCCCTCATCCGTATGAATATGCACAAACAGCTGCCCCCGCCCGCCCGCGCCCGGCGACAGCGCCGGAATAGTCGCATCCTGAATCGCCGCCGCCCGCGGATAATAAAGCTGCGTAATGGTAATATCGGTAATCTTCATATCGCCGCAAATCCCCCTAAACGAGCGCTACTTGCCCCAACCTTATGCAAGTGAGTAAGGCAAGGCAAGTATATCACTTATAGCAGTTGGCAGTCAGCCGTAAGCGGATAGAAGTCGGCATCAGAAACGCCCGCGTAGAGCGCGTAAGAGACGTAAGAGAGAGGAGATAACGCAGCACATAGGCAACGCATACAGGGTAGTTGCAGATGTGGACAATCGCCGCGCTACACACAGCGCAAGAGAGAACAAGCGAGGCGCTGGTGCCGAAGGTCGGATTCGAACCGACACGGGCTTTAGCCCAGCGGTTTTTGAGACCGCCGCGTCTTCCATTCCGCCACTTCGGCGCCGCCCCCTACCATTATCATCCACCCAACGCCGTCGGTCAATGGTTACCGCCCTAATTCTTACGCCGGCCAATCCCCCGCCCTATTCTCCATCAGCCATTCCCGCTCTTTGTGTTACACTATCTCTGCCATTCTGCGTTGCGGCGGCGCATCCACGCCGACGCCTACCACTACACTTACCGCTACCCCAACCCACACTCCCAACCCAACGGACGCTATGAACCGCATCGTCATCGTCAAATTCCACGAACCCGCGCTAAAAGGCAAAAACCGCCCAATGTTCATTCGGCGGCTCGCCAGCAACCTGCGCCGCGCCGTTAAGGGCGCGGGCGTCGAGCGCGTCTGGCAAGCCCATATGATGATCTGCCTGTCCCTGCGCTCCGACGCCGACTGGCCCCTAGTCCGCGAGCGCGTGGCGAACTGCTTCGGCGTAGCCAAATTCTTCCTAGCCCACAAAGTCCCCGCCGATCCAGATCTTGCCGCCGTCAAAACCCTGCTCCCCCCTGAGCTTGAAAAGCGCAACTTTCGCAACTTTCGCATCACCGCCCACCGCACAGACAAGCGATTCCCCATAAAATCCGACATCATCAACCGCGAACTCGGATCCTACGTCCAAGAACTAACCGCCGCGCCCGTCCGCCTAAAAGATCCCGACCTAGAGATATTCATAGACGTTCTGCACGACGGCATCCTAGTCTATTTCGACCCAGTGCAGGGCTACGGCGGCATGCCCGTCGATGTCAGCGGAACCACCCTCGCCCTAATGTCCGGCGGCATAGACTCCCCCGTCGCCGCCTGGCAAATGATGAAACGCGGCAGCCGCGTCAAGTTCCTCCACTTCCACAGCCACCCGCTCGTTGACACATCATCCATCGAAAAGGCGGCAGAGCTCAGCGAAATCATGACCCGCTACCAGTACGACGCCCAGCTCTTCCTAGCCCCATTCGGCGCTATCCAGCAACGCATCATCGTGGACGCGCCCCCGCCATACCGCGTTGTGCTGTACAGGCGCTTTATGGTGCGAATAGCCGAGGCGCTCGCGCGGCGCGAGGGCATCGCCGCCCTTGTCACCGGCGAAAGCCTCGCGCAGGTCGCGTCTCAAACCCTTGAAAACATAGCCGTTGTGGACGAAGTGGCGCGAATGCCCATACTGCGCCCGCTTATCGGATTCAACAAAAACGAAATCATAGACCTCGCCCGCAAAATAGACACCTACCCCGTGTCCATCCTGCCCGACCAGGACTGCTGTACGCTGTTCGTGCCGAAACACCCCGTCATCAAGAGCAAAGCGGAGGTTGCGCGCCGCCTAGAATCAACGCTGCCCGTCGCGGAGTTGGTTGAACAGACGCTTGACAACATTGAGACGCGCACGTTCGCCTACGCCCCGCGCGCCTAGCCTGCCCGTCCCGCGCCGCGGCCGCTTAGGCGGCTTTGCCATCAAAACCAGCCCCAACGACACCAGCGTCGCCGCCCCGAACCCCATAAACGCCCATTCGTAGCTGCCCGTAGTGTCAAACACATACCCCGATATGATAGGCCCTATCACAATCCCAATCATCTGAATTGTGCTGCGAAACCCCTGTATCGTGGCATACGCCCGCCGCCCGAAATACTCCGCGATTAGCGACTGCGGGATGACCGATATGCCCCCCTGCGCCGCCGCGTACAGCACCAGAAACGGGATAACCCCGCTCACGCTCGTCGCCCGCGCCATAAAGAAAATGGCGACCGTCATAACCAGCAGCGACGCCGCCATCACATACCGCCGGTTCAGATAATCGCTCACCGCGCTCAGCCCGAACCTGCCCGGAATGCTCATCACCCCCACCGATCCCGCCAGCGTAGCCGCGAAAACCTGCGACGCGTTCAGCTCCACAAAATACGGTACAAGATGCAGTCCCACGCCCCCGCTCACCAGCGACCGCGCCGCGATTGACAGCGACAGATACCAAAAGCTCGACGTCCGCAGCGCCTCGCCCGCCGTGAAATCCTGCGACAAATCCGGCATCCGCCGCCGCGCCGCCCCATCGCTCCCCGGCTCCGGCGCCGCCCCGTCCGGCATATACCCATACGGCTCCGGCCTATGCCGCATCAACGACGCTATCGGAATGCCGATGATAACGATGAATACGCCTATCACGACCGCCGACGTCCGCCACTCATACTGCGCTATCAGCCACCCGATAGCCGGCACGAAGAACCCGCCCAGTCCCACGCCCGACCACATTATCCCGAATGCCAACCCGCGCTTGCGATTAAACCAGTTGGCTACCGACGCCGTCATCGGCGTGCTCATCCCAAGGCTGTTGCCCAGCGTAATCGCAAAGATGTACACCACAAAAAAGCCCAGCAGCGAGTTGACGCGGCTCATCAGGATATAGCCCACGCCCATCAGCGGTATGCCCACCAGCATCAGCCGCCGCGGCCCAACGCGATCCACCAGCCAGCCCTCCAGCGGCCCAAGCAGCCCCGACTCCATCCGCGCCAGCGAGAACACGCCCGATATGGTCGTCCGGTTCCACCCGAAATCGCGCGTCAGCGGAATGATAAAGTTGCTGAACCCGTGAAAGTTAATCCCCGCCGTGATAGCCATCCCTATCCCGCCCGCTATCACAATCCACCACCCAAAAAACACGCCGCGCCGCCGCCCGCTATCTTGCCCGCTCACAACGCGCCCGCCTTACTGAGATTACCCGTTAAACTAACCGTCTGATCCTCTCCCTGCTAAAACCTAATGGCCGCCCAAAATTGTATCACTCAGCCGCCGCGCCTGCTTGCCCGCCCTCAAGAGTTTTTGCCTACTTTTTACAAAAAGTAGCGTCCCCCGCGTTCCCCATCCGCGCATCCCGAACTGCGGCAGTTGCGCCCATCCCGCTATTGCAACTAATTGCATCTACCACTTTTCTGTGTTAGCATATTTGCCTAACAACAATGATGCGGCAGCGTCTAACGCCGCCGGATTAGGGAGCGATCCAATATGCAAATTCTAAACATTGAACTGCCCACAATGAAATGGCTAGACGCGCTGCCCCTGCACGCGCCCGACGGATTCTTCAGCATGCCCGTCATAATCGCCTGCTACGCCGTCGTTGCGGCAATCGTCGCATTCTCAATACGCCAATCCAACCGCAGCCTCAACGAGCGCCTTGTCCCCGTTATGGGCGTGATGGCGGCGTTCATATTCGCCGCGCAGATGCTCAACTTCCCCGTCGCGGGCGGCACGTCCGGCCACCTAATCGGCGGCGCGCTCGCGGCTATCATACTCGGCCCCTGGGCGGCAATACTCGTTATGGTCGCCGTAGTCGGCTTGCAAGCGCTGCTCTTCCAAGACGGCGGCTTGATTGTGCTGGGCGTCAACATCGTCAATATGTCCATCATCAGCGTCCTCGCCGGCTACGCCGCGTACTGGATAGCGCAGCGTTTCGGCAGCGGCTACACGCCCATAATGGTTGGCGGATTCGCCGCCGCGTGGCTGTCAGTCGTAATATCCGCCGTTGCCACCGCCCTGCTGCTATCCCTGTCCGGCACATCCCCCCTCGCCATCGCCCTGCCCGCCATGACCCTCGCGCATATGCTAATCGGCATCGGCGAGGGCTTGATAACCGTGTTCGCGCTGATGTTCATCCGGCAAGCCCGCCCCGAACTGCTCAAACCCCGCGCCAAGACTGACGCCGCCGTTACCGTTCCCACCCAAACCGTCGCCGCCGCCAGTCCCGCCCCAAGCGGCTTGCCCGGCGCGCGCCTATGGGTCGCCGGCTACATCATCGCCGTAGCCTTCACCCTGCTCGCCCCTCTCGCGTCCGGCTCCCCCGACGGCCTTGAGCGCGTAGCCGAAGACGCCGGATTCCTCAGCAGAGCGCTTGACGCCCCTTACGCCATCATCGCCGACTACCAGCTCCCCGGCATCGCCAACGAGGCCGTAGCCACCATCCTAGCCGGTGTAATCGGCGTCACCATAGTCTATACGCTGGTCGCCGGCGGCGCGTATCTAGTGCATCGCCGCCGCGCCGCCGCCGCCCACGAATAGCCGCGAATGTCAATCGCCACCGGATTCCTAAACCGCTACCTAGAAGGCGGCAGCTGGTTTCACAGAGCTGACGCCCGCGTGAAACTGATAATGGCGCTGGGTTTCATATTCGCCGTTGCCACGCTGCCCCCCGGCAAATGGCCCGCTTTCGGCGCGACGCTTGCGCTGGTATGGCTCGCCGCCGCCGTCAGCCGCGTAGGCCTGCTCCGCGTCCTGCTGCGATCCCTCGTTGCCCTCCCGTTCATCCTAATCGCCCTTCCCAGCGCGTTCACCAGGCCCGGCGATCCCCTCTTTGACCTCAACCTCATATTCTTCACCGCCACCGCCACGACAGAGGGCTTGGAATTTTTCGCAAGCGTCCTGCTGAAATCGTGGACGTCGGTAACCGCCGCCGTCGTCCTAACCGCCACCACTCCGCCTATGCGCCTGCTTGAGGCGCTCCGAGCCCTCCGCCTGCCCGCCATCCTGGTATCCATAGTGATGCTGATGTACCGCTACCTATTCGTCCTGGTAGAAGAGGCGCAGCGCATGATGCGCGCCCGCGCCGCCCGCAGTGCCGCCATAGGCCCCAACAGCGGCGGAACCCTGGTTTGGCGCGCCAAATCCGCCGGCGGAATGGCGGGTTCGCTATTCATACGCACCCTTGACCGCAGCGAGCGCATCTACCTCGCAATGCTCGCCAGAGGCTACGACGGCAGCATCCGCCGCCAAGACGCGCCCCCTATCGGCAAACGCGAGATTGCGACCCTTGCATCCGCCCTAACCCTATGCGCCGCCATAGCCATAGCCGCCCGGCTGGTGATATAAATGGCAAACCCAAACCCATCTGCCGCCGCCCCCGCCATTGATGTGCGTCAACTTGAATTCGCCTACCCCGACGGCCATCCCGCCCTACGCGGCGTCAACATACGCATAGACGCCGGCGAAAAAGTCGCCATACTCGGCCCCAACGGCGCCGGCAAATCAACCCTGCTGCTGCACCTAAACGGCCTAATGCACGGCAGCAACGGCGAAGTCCGCATACTAGGCAACCCCGTGCGCGAAGACGACAAGCGCGGCTTGCAGCAGGTACGAGCGCTAGTCGGCGTGGTATTCCAAGACCCCGACGACCAGCTCTTTTCCCCCAGCGTGTACGAAGACGTCGCGTTCGGCCCAATCTACATGGGCTTGCCCCCCGAAGAAATCGCCCGCCGCGTAGAGGACGCGCTCGCCCAAGTCGGCTTGGACGGCTACGCCGACCGCATGCCCTTCCACCTCAGCGGCGGCGAAAAGAAACGCGCCGCCATTGCCACCGTCCTGTCTATGCGCCCCCAAATCCTAGCCCTAGACGAACCCTCCGCCGGCCTAGACCCCCGCGCCCGCCGCGGCTTGATACGCCTGCTTGACAACCTATCCCAAACCATCGTCATCACCACCCACGACATGCACATGGTCAAAGAAATCTTCCCCCGCTCCATCATAATGGATGGCGGCATCGTAGTAGCCGACGCCCCCACCCAAGAAATCCTAGCCGACGAACCCCTACTCCACAAGCACGGCTTGGAACTGCCCTAGCCACGTCGCAACCAATCGGCCGCCCTCTAGTGCGCTACCGACTACGCAAGAACGCCGCCTTGAGCGATATTGCTCAGGCGGCGTTCCCATTGCATACGGCCCGCGCAAGCGCTATCCCGCGCCTACCACTGCACGAACATCGGCATTACCACATGCACATACTCGTCCTTGTCCACCGGCTTTATCACGCCCGGACTTGACGGCGATGTAACCTCCAGCGCCACATCATTCCCACTGAGCACGTCCAGCGCCTCCGTCAGATACTTGGCGTTGAACGCTATCTTGGCGTCCTCCCCCTCGATGTTTGACGCTATCTCGCCCTGGTTGTCCCCTATCTCTTCCGCCCGCGCCGAAACCTGCATTGTGCCGACCGTGTTCTCTCGCGCGTTGTTGATATGCAGCCGTATTATGCCGCTGGCATCCCGCGCGAATATCGCCGCAGTCCGCGTAGCGCTCATAAAGTCCCCGGAGCGCACAACCGCCCGCGTGGTATGGCTCTGCGGTATCAGCTGCTCATAGTTCGGGAAATTGCCCGTTATCAGCGAGGACACCACCTCTATCCCGTTGTTGCCGTCAAGCCGAAACAGCGCCTGGCTGTTTGACGGCGTAACCGTGAACTCCACCGGCGTTTCCTGCCCCGCAAGCAGCCTGTTGATTTCGTTCAGCGTCCGCGCCGGTATCAGAAAGTCCAAGTCCTCCACCACCGGCTCCGCCAGCTTGCCACGATACACCGCCAGCCGGAACCCGTCCGCCGCCGCGAACGTGAAGTCGTCCCCCGCTATCTCAGTCTTCACCCCCGTCAGCACCGGCCGCGAATCCTCCACCGCCGCCGCGAATGCCACATGCTTTATCGCATCCCGCATCACCTCCGCCTCTATCTTGCACACCACGCCCTCATCCACGCTCGGTATCGGCGGAAAATCCTCCGCGCTCGCCCCGCTGATGTTGGACTCGAACCGCACGCATTTGATATTCATCCCCAGCGGCTGAGACGTCGCCTCTATGTCGATGCGCTCCGGTGGCAGCGTGTTCACGAACTCCGTCAGCAGCCGCGCCGGTATGGTAATCGCCCCCTCCTCTTCCACCTGCGCCCCTATCCACGTGGTCATCCCCACCTCAAGATTCGTCGCCGAAATCTTGAGCATAGACCGCTCAGTGGACAGCAGCACATTCTGAGTTATGGGCAGCGTTGTTCGCGTTGCAACCGCGCGCCCCACTATGGACAAGCCGCGCGCCAGATTGTCTTGCAAGCAGGATACTTTCATTAGAATCCTCTCCAAATATGATTATTATGCTTAGCCTAATGTCTTAATATGCAATCATACGCACACCGCAAGCCATATTTCTAGTTATCTCACGCGCTTGTATTGCACAAAATATACTGCATAAAAATAAAGATACGCCCCCGCCAATGCGGGAGCGTATCTATTGAGCGAAACTCGCGCCGTGAGACGCATTACCTCACGATAATGGTTCCTACCATCCCCTGCCAGCGGTGTGGCTCGCATACGACCTGGTATTCGCCAGGTTCGTCAAATGTGAATATGAATGTCTGAGTGTCCTCCGCTTCCACTTCCCAGAAGATGCCCAGATCATCCACCTCAAAGGTATGATATTCGGTCTCCGATGTGAGCGTGAATTCAACCGTCTCGCCCGCGCAGAAAGTCATCCGGACGGGATCGAATTCGTACTCGCCGCTGCCGCCCTCGTCCTCCAGATTGACCGAAAACGGTGTGCCGCCGCCCGCTGCCTGCCTCGACGACGCGTCGCTAACTATCGGCGGACAAGGCGTTGGCGAAACGCCAGGCTGCTCAGGCGGGGGGGCCGGGAGTCAGAGCGTCGCAAGCAATCGCCGCAAGCGTCAATATCGCCGCCAGTGCTGCCAACCCTGCAAATCTTATCTTCACCTTCGCTTGCCTCCTGATGCCCCGGCTGCGCGCGCCGCGCAACCCCAAAGCGTCTTTGCCTATCCCGCCTAATCGTTCATCTGTGAACAATTTCACCATATCGCCGTCGGGATTTCTAGTCAAGGATTTACGGGCGCGCAAACAAGACTCGCCAAGCCCCTCGCGCGTTACGCGCCTCGCGCGCGCGATACGGTTCCCCGCGTGGGCAACCCAACAAACGCCCGCCCATAACCGCCAATGCGGGAGCGTATCTAGCGAGCGAAATTCGCGCCGCGCCGTGTCTATTGCACGATGATAACACCCGACATCCCCTGCGTCAGATGCGGCGTGCATAGCAGTTCGTATTCGCCCGGCTCGTTAAATGTGAATGTGAATGTAAGAGTGTCCTCCGCCTCCACCTCCTCGAAGATGTCCAAATCATCCACCTCAAAGGTATGATATTCGGTCTCCGACGTAAGCGTGAATGTAACCGTCTCGCCCGCGCTGAAAGTCATCTCTGCGGGATCGAACTTGTACTCGCCACTGCCGCCCACGTCCGCCAAGTTGACTGAAAACGGCGTCCCACCGCCAGCCGCTTGCCCCGACCCTGTCTCGCTAACCGCCGGCGGCTCAGTCGGCGCGGGCGGCGGTGGCGGCGGCGAAACGCGAGGCGCCGTCGTAGGCGGGGGCGGCTCCGGTACCGGAGCGCCGCAAGCTATCGCCCCAAGCGTCAATATCGCCGCCAGTACCGCCAACCCTGCCAGTCTTCTCTTCACCTGCGCTTGCCTCCTGACGCCCGGCTGTTGCACGACTGCGAGCGCCGCGCCGCCCAAAGCGTCTTTGACTATTCTGCTTATTTGCCCAATTCGTGAACGATTTCACTTTATCACCGCTTGGGATTTCTAGTCAAGAATTTACGGCCGCGCAAACACCCCCGCCAACCCGATCCCGCATTGTGCGCCCCGCGCTCGCCTGATACAATTCCCCGCGCGGGCAGCCCAACAAACGCCCGCCCATAACCGGCAATTCTGGAGACCCGCTCTATGACAAACCGCGCCCAACGCTACTCCACCGGAACGCCCTGGGAGGCTATCTCAGGCTACAGCCGCGCGGTTCGCGTCGGCGACCGCATCCTAGTATCCGGCACCACCGCCAGCGGCCCCGACGGCGCGCTCCCCATACCCGACGCCGCCGGCCAAACCCACGCCATCCTTGAAATCATCAAATCAGCCGTAGAGGCGCTAGGCGGCAGCCTAAACGACATTGTGCGGACGCGCATCTACGTCAAAGACATCGCCCACTGGCAAGAAGTAGCCCGCGTCCACGGCGAATACTTCGCCAACATCCGCCCCGCTTGCGCCCTAGTAGAGGCGCGCCTCGTGGACGACGCCCTGCTAGTAGAGATAGAGGCAGAGGCGGTAGTAGGCAATACTGGCAATGATGATACAGGCATTAGCGCAGGCAACGGCGATGCGATTTAGCCTCCGCGTCAACAACGACCTAACCCTGCCGCAGTGCATTGAACTCGCGCAAGCGGCCGAATCTCACGGCTTCCACCAGTTCTGGGTCAGCAGCGACCTATTCTTTCGCAGCGCCCCCGCGCTGCTAACCGCCATCGCCCTCAACACCCGCCGCATCTCAATCGGCAGCTGCATCCTGAACCCCTACACGATGAACCCCGCCGAAATCGCCATGCTCGCCGCCACCCTAAACGAGGCGTCCAACGGCCGCTTTCTGCTAGGCGTATCCGCGGGCGCCGCCGAGTTCCTGGACTGGATCGGCATAAAGCACAACAAGCCGCTCGCCTACCTGCGCGAATCCATAGCCGCGATACGCCAACTGCTGCGCGGCGAAAGCGCCCCCGTCAGCGACGATTTCCTGCGCTGGAGCCAAGACGCCTACCTGCGCTTCGCCGACCAATCCGCCAACCCCGACATCCCCATCTATATCGGCGCAATGGGGCCCCGCATGCTATCGCTCGCCGGCGAAATAGCCGACGGCGCGCTCCCCCTGCTATTCCCCCCTGAGCGCTACCACCCCGCCCGCGCCCAAGTGGACGCCGGCCTAGCCCTGCGCGAAAACGCCCCCCCGTTTGACTTCGCTACCTGCGTCTGGGTATCCGCCTCCGACGACCCCCGCGCCGCCCGCCGCGCCCTAGCCCACAAAATCGCCTACTACGGCAACGCGATGAACCCCGCCCTGCTCGCCGAGCTAGGCATATCCAAGCGCGACTTCGCCCCTATAACCCACGCCCTCATAACCCGCCGCGACGAATCCGCCGCCATCGACCTTGTCACCGACCGGATGCTGCGTATCGGCGTAATGGGCAATGCCGCCGAAATTATAGAGCGCCTAGAACCCCTAGTAGCCCACGGCGCAACCCACCTAAGCTTTGGCCCTCCCCTAGGCCCCGACCTGCCCAAAGCCATCGCCATCCTAGCCCAAGTCACCCGCCACTTCCAACGCGCCAACAACGCGCGTGCATAACAACAAGCCCATAGAAACAAGCGCATAACGGGCATACATAGACATATTCGGGAAACACAAAGCAAACACAAGGCAACCATATGTACGGAATAGAACCCTACACCCGCGTACTGGTAATCGCCCTCGGCGATGACAGAGCCGCCGAACTCACCCGCATCCTAGAGCGCAACGGCTGCATGGTCACATCCACCACCGGCGTAACCGCCGCCCTGGACTTGGCGGGCTACTCCGACTTCCAAGCCGTCGTCGTAGCCGAAGACATCCCCCTCGCCGACCGCGCCTACATCCGCGCCCAAATCGCCCGCTCCCAGCCCAACGCCGTCCTCGTATCCAACCGCAGCTCCCGCTCCGTAATGCTCCAAATCAGCCAAGCCTTCAAAGAATCCCGCTCCGCTGAATAGCCCTATATCCCCCTTATTACTTCCCTCGCTCTGCCCCGCCATTACCTTGCCGCCGGCCTTGCCATCCCCGCCAAAATTCCCGCGCCGCCTTGCGCCCGCGCCCATTTCAACGAATGTTCACCGCCATATAAAGCCGATTTAACCCCTCGTTAATTTGCCGTTCACATCCCCCCAGTATCGTATTCGCAGTCCCCGAGAACTCATCGCGCAAACCTATCGCGGCGGACTATCATAGGCATCACACGGCAACTGACGCTGAGGAGGTAAAACTCAAGCATTATGCCTAAATTCAAAGTTTTCCCCGGCAAAACCGGGACAAGCAACTCAAGCAAAATCGGCGCAAACCCACTCGTCGGCCTGCTCGCGCTAGTGGCTACAATAGCCGCTCTCGCCTGCGGCGGCGCAACCCCCGCCGCCCCTGCGTCGCAATCCCAGGCCGCAACCTCCCTCAGCGGCACAATAGAAATCGACGGCTCCAGCACCGTCTTCCCCGTCAGCGAGGCCGTCGCCGAAGAATTCCGCAAAGTCCACCCAGACGTCCGCGTCAACGTTGGCGTCTCAGGCACCGGCGGCGGCTTTAAGCGTTTCACCGCCGGCGAAATCGACATCAGCGACGCATCCCGCCACATCAAGGACAAAGAGGCGCAATCCGCAGCCGACAACGGCATCGAGTACTACCCCCTCCGCGTGGCTATGGACGGCCTATCAGTCCTAGTCAACCCCGACAACGACTTCGTTGAATGCCTTACCACCGACCAACTCAAAGCCATCTGGCAACCCGGCAGCTCCGTCCAAAAGTGGAGCGACATAGACCCGTCCTGGCCCAGCAACGACATCGTGCTATACGGCCCCGACACCGACTCCGGCACATTCGACTACTTCACAGAAGAGATTATGGGCGAGGCGCAACTCAGCCGCCCCGACTACACCGCCAGCGCAGACGACAATGTGCTTGTGCAAGGCATAGCGGGCGGACGCTACTCACTCGGCTACTTCGGCTACGCTTACTACGCCGAGAACCAGGACAAGCTCAAGCTAGTCGACGTGGACTCCGGCAACGGCTGCATAACGCCCACCTCCGAGACGATAGAAAACGGGACATACTCCCCCTTGGCGCGCCCGCTGTTCATCTATGTCAGCAAGCAAAGCATGCAGCGCCCTGAGGTCAAGACATTCGTGGAGTTTTACCTAGACAACGCCGCGGAGTTGGCGACCGAAGTCGGCTACATCCGCCTAGGCGAGGCCGAGTACGCATCCAACCGCGCCCTAATCACAGAGTAAGCCCACCCACAAACTCAGCCCCACTTAACGGCGGCGCATGCGACCATCCCTCCCGCATGCGCCGCCAATTTCTTTGCCCTGCGTCCGCTTACCCCCGCCCCTACACGCTCGGCAGCGGCGCGTCATCCCCCGTCCGCTGCTGCCACATCCGCAGCCGCGCCGCCATATCTATCACCCGGTCCCGTTGCCCAGGATCGCCAAACAGGTTGTTCATCTCATAAGGATCCGCCTTGAGGTCATACAGCTCGCCCGCATCCCCCGCGCACAGCGCCAACTTCCACCTATCCGGCGTAACGATGCAGCGGCGCGGCAAGGCGTTCATCCGGTTGATGCCCGCGCTCCCCAAAAAGCGGTCGGGCAGATCCTCGCTTGCGCCGTTCCACTGAATAACCACCTCATTGTCACTGAGATCAGCCTCGCCCCTCAGCGCCGGCGCAAGGCTCTTGCCCTGCAAATGCGCCGGCGGCGTCTCCCCCAACAGATCCAGCAGCGTCGGCACAAAGTCTATCTGACTAGCGCTCCCATCCAAGATGGTCTGCCCTTGCGACAGCCACGGAACCCGCATCGTCAGCGGCACCCGCGACGCCTCCTCATAGAACGACCGCTTTTCAAGCATCCCGTGATCGCCCGCCATCTCCCCGTGTTCGCTTGTGAACACCACCACGGTATTATCAGCAACCCCCGCCCTGTCCAGCGCCGCCGTGATCTTCCCCACCATCCGATCCACCAGCGTGATGTTGGCGAGATAATGCGCCCGCAGCCTGCGCCAGCCCGCCTCCGTAGTCAGATCATGCCCGCTTGCCGCGTTGTGCGACATATACGGGTTCTGCGACGGATCGCCCCCCTCATACAAGTACTGCGTATAGAAGTTGCTCCGAACCCGGTTGTACAGCGACGCTCCCTCCGGCCTTTGCAGAAACGCCGGCCCCACCGGCAGTTGCGCCGGGTCGTACATATCGTTCAGCGGCCCATTGTACGGCGGATGCGGCTCGAATGTGCTCACATACAGCGCGAATGGCTTATCGCTATTGCGCTCTATGAAATCAACCGCCCTATCCGCCAGAAACGACGCCATCTGATGCTCCTCCGGCAGCCGCGAGCGCAGCGCCGGCGAAAAGATGAACTTCCCCGGCACACGCTCCAAGTCCGGCTCATACCCGTTGGCTACCAGGTAATGCCAGTAATCGCTGAACACATTGCGATACTCCCGCCGCGTATATTCCGGCAGATGCCCGTCCTCCGCGCTAACCCACTCGTCAAACCCATGCTGCCGTATCACATCATCGCCCAAATGCCACTTGCCGTAGTAGCCGCAGTGATACTCGTCCGGCAGCATCTCCGCTATAACCGGAATGTCCCGCGACATAACCAGCTGATTCACCGGCATCCCCGCCGCATGCGGATACATCCCCGTCATTATGGAAGTCCGCGCCGGCGTGCATACCGGCTGCGTCACATATGCGTTCCGGAACACAAAGCTCCCATCCGCCAGCGCGTTCAGATTAGGCACATTCAGCCAGTCGTTCCCATAACACGCCATCGTATCCGCCCGCTGCTGATCGCTGAATATGAAAACCAGGTTCGGCTTATTTGCCATATCACTGCTCCTCACTGCTGTATGCGCCGCAATATATCAGGATGCGCCCCGATATATCAAGATGCGCCAATTCCCTAAGCGAACATAGAGGATATGGGGAATATACGGGATATGCGCCGTGATTACAAAGCCTGCCCCATCACGCACAAGCCGCTACGACGCCTACACGTCCCCTACCCGCCCAGCCGGCCCTGCGCCACATGCGGCATCACCCCCGTCGCCAACCCGTTGCTGCACGCGCAACACCCGCACCCGCCTTCCCTCACAATCGGCGAATTCGCCGCGTACTTGATGCGCCGCCTGTTAATCGGCTGTAGCTCCCGATTGTTAGTCCCGCCCCCCGTCAGCGCCGCAAGCTCGCCCACCTGCGCCTCCGAAATCTCCAGCGCATCCGCCATCACAATCCATTGAACCCCCTCAGTGTACGGCGAAGTAGTCAGCGAACCGTCGTATGCGTAATACCCGCCCCCGTCCGACGGCAGCCAGCCCGTCGCCTCCATCCGCGATGGCGGCTCGGCGAATTCATCAGCCCCCGCCGGCGCCCCGTCTATCAGCCCTTGTATCCTCGGATTATGCGCCCCCGCCCGATACAGAACCCCCACAACCGCAATGTCCCCCGCCGCGCTCTTGTGAACCAAGTGCATCTCCAGCGCGAAACTCTCGCCCTCTATCGTATGCTCGCTCGGATTGTGCGTATGCGCCTCCGCCAACTCATACTCTTTCCCGTCTATCCGAATAACGCCCCCGTCCGAATACTCCGCCCTAATAAACTTGCCGCTGTTCACAATCCGATCCGCCCCGCCGCCGTATGCGAACTCAACGCTCGGCGCTCCCCCGCCAATCTCACCCGCAATATCAATCGGCGACTGCTGCGCCAGCGCCCCCTGCTCATCCCGCCGACACCCCTGCAGCGCAATCGCCGCCAGCAACAACGCAAGCCCAAACCACGCCGGCCGCGCCCAAGACAACCGCGCAATCCTGCGCCCGAAAGACAACCTACGCCCGGCCAACCGCTTTGAAAGCCTATATGCCATATATCCCGAATTTCCCCCTATCAATCTGTGAATAACGCGGCATTGTACGCGCCCGACCTTACGCAATGAGATTGCACAGCATATCCAAGCAAGACTATCCCGCCCTCGCCGCGCTCTACCGCACATTCCTAAGCCGCGGATCCAGCACATCTCGCAGCGAATCCCCGAACAGGTTCACCGCAAGCACCACGATTGATATGGCAAGCCCCGGCGCGATTGCGATGTGCGGCGCGAAGTCAAAGTTCAGCTGCGCCCGCGTGAGCATATTCCCCCACGACGGTATCGGCGGCTGTATCCCTATCCCCAGAAAACTCAGCGCCGCCTCCGCCGTTATCGCCGCCCCAACGCTCACCGCTATCAGCACCATAGACACCGGCAGCGAATTAGGCACAAGATGGCGGAATATGATACGCAAATCCGAACTGCCCAGCGCCCGCGCCGCCTCCACATACTGCATATTGCTCAGCGTCAGCGCATGCGACCGCACGACCCGCACCGAACTCGCGCTGTAGCTCACCGCAAGCGCCATTATCACCACCGGCACCGTGAACCCGAATGCCACCGTTATCGTCATTGCCACCACAATCGCGGGCAAAATCAACACCGTGTCAACCAGCCGCTGCAGCAGCAAATCAAACCAACGACTGAAATAAGCGCTCGCTATCCCCAGCACCGTCCCTATCGCAACCCCTATCAGCGGCGCCATTATCCCCACGAATATGGACACCCGCCCGCCATGCAGCAAACGGCTAACCACATCACGCCCCAGCTCGTCGGTCCCGAACCAGTTCCTGCCCTCCTCAATCGTGGATTGCGACAGCGGCGGCATAAGCTGCCGCGAAACCGTCCTGTCAAACCGGAACGGCGCGATAGCATTCGCCAGTACAACCAATACGATGATTACGCACAGGATAACCCCGCCCGCCGCGCCCGTGGGATGCGCGCGCGTGAACGACCCAAACGTCCTGCCCGCCCGCTCCAGCCTGCCCGGAACGTCGCGGCGTTGCCCTCCCATATGCTCGGCGGCGCTCGGCTGCACTAACCCCTCCCTTGACAAGCCCTTGCCTTATCTATCGCCTACTCGCGCTTATCCGCGCCCTTGCCCCTGCTATCTTAGTCTTAGGATATTAGAGAGAGATAGAGAGCCTATCCCGCGCTATTCGTATCTGATGCGCGGATCTATCCACGCATACAGCAGATCCACTATCAGTATCCACACCATCATAAACACCGCCAAGATAAGCACGATGCCCTGCACCATCACGAAATCCCGCGCGCTTGTGGAATCTACTATCTGCTGCCCCAGCCCCGGCAGCGTAAAGATGCGCTCTATGATAACCGCCCCGTCCATCAGCGCCGCCACCAGCAGCCCGGCCATCGTCAGCACGGGTATTATCGCGTTGGCGAGCGCATGCCGCATCGTCACCACATACGGCCCAAGCCCCTTTGCCCGCGCCGTGCGGATATAGTCGTCCCCTATCACCTCCAGCATCGTAGAGCGCGTCATCCTGCTGATGGTTGACGCCGACCTGAACCCGATAACCAGCGCCGGAAACAGCATCCGCTTCAGCGCCGTAATCGGATCGTCGAATATGCTCACATGCAGTATCGGCGGTATCCAATTGAAAAACCGCACCAGAAACAGCAGCAGCAGTATAGCCACCCAGAAGTTGGGCATCGCTATCCCCGCCGCCGTAACCACCCGTATCGTCTGGTCAATCCAACTCCCCCGCCAAAGCGCCGAGATTATCCCCAGCGGCAACGACCACGCCAGCGCGACCACCACCGACAGAAACGCCAGCGTCGCCGTAACCTCTATCTTGCTCGCCAGCGCATCCCACACCGGCCGGTCCGCGTAGCGCGAATACCCCAAATCCCCCTGCAATATCCCGCTCAGCCACCGCCAATACTGCACATACAGCGGATCATTCAGCCCCCACGCCTCGCGCAGCTTCTCCAGATCCTCCACCGACGCCACCGACTCCTCGCCCGACGTGATGAACAGCGCCTCATCCCCCGGCAACACCCGCAGCATAAAGAACAGCAGCGTCCCCAGCAGAAACAGCGTCGGAACTATCAGCGCCAAGCGGCGCAGCGTGTATTTCCACATATTGCTTGATTGCCTAGACTCGCCCTAGACCGGCCCTAGATTAACCCCTGAATCGCCTATGAAAACGCCGCCGCGCCGCGCCCATTCCCGCCGCGCCGGCAATCGCGCAGGCAAGCGGGCTTTCACGCCCGCCTGCCCACGCGCTATTTGGCGCTACCTCTGCGGCGCGCCCTCATCCAGCCACACGTCGTAGATGCGCGTCTGTATGAACTTCATCGCCGGTATCGGATCCCAGTTGCGGACATAAGTCCAAGACAGCTTGTACTCATTGAACCGCAGCGTGGGAACTTTCGGTATCCACTGCTCGCGCATTATCGTGTCCAACTCCTTGAACATCCGATTGCGCTCAGCCCCCGGGAACGTCCCCTTGATCTCAGCCACCTTGTCCACGAAGTCCTGCGGCGGCGCGGCGTTGTGATAGAACGCGCCCGCGCCCGGCAGATAGAACAAGTCTATGAAGTTCACCGGGTTCGCCATTGCGACCGCGTGGCTGTCAAACATCACCTCATAGTTGCCGTCCTGCCCCAGCGCCCGCAGCGGCGCGGTCTCGAACGTCTCTATGTTCATCGTGATGCCGATGTCCTCCAGCTGCTGCACGATTATCTGCGCGCTGTCGCTATTCGCCCCCGTGATGCCCGCGTTTGCCGTGAACTCAGTCACCCCCACCTCAGCGAACAGCCGCTTAGCCTCCTCCAGCGCCGCATCCCGCGTATCAGCCGCGTAGCCGTGATAGCCCATAACCTCGCTCAGGTTCGGATCCGCCGTCCCCAGGTAGCTCACCTGCACGAAGTTCGGCGGCAGCTCCTCTATCGGCGTGGACAGCGTCGCCTGTATCGGCGTCCGGTTCACCGCCAGATACAGCGCCCGCCGCGCCCGGATGTCGTCAAACGGCGGCTGCTCCCCGTTCATTGAGATGTACATCACCCCAGGGCTGAACGCCGCCTCCAGCGCCACCCTATCCCCCAGCGACTCCTTCACATTCCACGCCCGCGTAAGATCCATCGGCGCGGACAAATCGATCTGCCCGGTGGCCAGCGCTGCCGCCTGCGTCGACCAATCCGTGAACTGCACCGTGGTCACCTCGTCCAAATACGGATACGGCGACCCGTCCGGCCCATCGCGGAAATAGTCCGGGTTAGCCTCCGAGTTCACAAAGCTATCCCGCTCAGTGTCCTTGACCTTGAACGCGCCCGTCCCGATAAGCCGCTCCGGCGAGTTTATCCCGCCCTCCATCTCAACGATGTGCTTGGGCAGCATGATGTGCCACGCATCCGCCAGATCCAGCAGAAAGTCCGCGCTCTGCTGCCTCAGCGAAACCTTGAATGTCACATCGTCAATCTTCTCGGTCCCCGCGATGTTCTTGAACCCGCCCACGCGCGGCTGCGGTATCCCCTCCGGCGGGTTAGCCCACCGATCCAGCGTGAACTCGATGTCCTCCACCGTCAGCGGATTGCCGTCATGCCACCTGATCCCCTCCACCATATTCACCGTGATTTCGTCTATGGAATCGGCGAACTCCCAGCTCTCCCCGATGTCCGGCAGCACATCGATCCCGTTGCGCGGGTTGAACTGCAATATCCCGCTGTAATGCCTATTGAAATGCTCGGTGAAATGCCACACCCCCGCCTGCGTCATATCCCACTTCGGCGGAAACACGCGCGGCCCCACGCCCCAATACAGATGCCCGCCCCGCCTAAAATCCGCGTCCGACATCATAGCCGTCTGCCCCGTCTCCCTAGCCGCCGCCCGCGTCGGCTGCGCGATAGGCTGCGCCGGCGCCGGTATAACCTGCGACTGAAACGCCTGCTGAGCCGGCGCCGCCGGAGCCGGAGCCATAGGCGCCTGAGGCGCCGCCGGAGCGGGCGCCGCCGGAGCCATAGCCGGCGCCGGCGCGCTAACCGGCGCCTGAGGCGCCGCAGGCGCGGCCGGAGCCGGCGCCGAACTGCACGCCGCCGCCACCAGCCCCGCTATCGCAACGCCTACGCCGAGCATAGTAAATCTGAATCTCTTCATTGCGCTACCCTCTTGTTGCTTGTAATTTGTTATTGCAATATATCGCGCAACCCGCCCATTTGCGCCGGAACTGCGCGTATGACGTCCGCGCATCGCGCCAAGACCCCAAACCCGCCTTGCGGATTGCGCGAACTTTAATACAAGCCTATGCGTAAGTCAAGCGAAAATCCCCCAAGCCCGAAACCGCCTGCAAACCTTATTTCTGGCGTTTTGAAATTATGTGTTGCGCCTGCGTTCTAATGATGTTATACTAGCGAACAATAGATTTTGGGGACGCAGGCGCGCAACCGGGCGCGCATCACGCGCAGCCCCTAAATGTAGTCATAACGGCGGCGTCAATGCCCGCCACAAGGAGGAAACAGATGACTACCAAACGCAAGCTTTCGGCGCGCCAGGAGCGCATCCTGGAATTCATCAAGAAGTTTATGTCCGAGCGCACCTTCCCGCCCACCATCCGCGACATCCAGACCGGCTGCGAGATCAGCTCCACCTCGGTCGTGGACTACAACCTCCAGATCCTCCAGCGCGAGGGCTACCTCAGGCGGTTGCCCGAAGTCTCGCGCGGCATCGAGCTGCTCGGCGAGCACTCCGCCGCCGCCAGCAACGTGGCGCGCATACCCGTCTTCGGCAGCATCGCCGCAGGCGAACCCCTCCACGTCCCCTCCGTAGCCGCCCGCTACGCCGACGACTTCGAAACCGTCGACGTCCCCGCCGCCATGGTCACCGGCCGCGAAGACACCTACGGCCTCCGCGTCAAGGGCGACTCCATGATAGACGCCTTCATCGCCGACGGCGACCTCGTCATTATGCAGCCCATATCCACCCCCAGCGCCGGCGATATGGTCGCCGCCGAACTCAACGGCCAAGACGAAGTCACCCTCAAGCGGTTCTTCATTGAGGGCGACACCGTCCGCCTCCAGCCCGAAAACGCCACTATGGATCCCATTATGGTCCCCGCCGAGAACGTCCAAGTTCGCGGCCGCGTAGTCGGCGTAATCCGATCATTCTAACCCCATAGCCCGGCCCTAGACGGGCAACACGGGCGCGGCGCGTAAGCGGTATTTCCTCCGCAACGCGCCGCGCCCAAAGGCGGCAACGCTACCCAACAATGCCATAATCGGATACAATACCTATTGTACAAACCGATTAGCCGTCCGCCGCGGTGCGCTGCCCCCGGCGTCAAGCCGGCCAGCGCCCACGCCGCGCAGACCTCACGGGATCCGTTATGCCTGCCCAAACCGCCCACGCCGCCCACACTACACACACACATACAGAGGAACGCCTCACAATCCCCGTAACCGGCATGACCTGCGCCGCCTGCGTATCCCACGTCACCCACGCGCTCCAAGATGTCCCCGGCGTAGCCGACGTCACCGTCAACCTCGCCTCCGAAAAAGCAACCCTAGCCCTAGACAATTCCTTGGGCAACGGCAGCATCCCCCTACCCGACCTAACCCACGCGCTCCAAGACGCCGGCTACGGCGTCGCCACCCAAAAAACCACACTCGCCGTAGGCGGCATGACCTGCGCCGCCTGCGTCAGCCACATCGAGCGCGCCCTAGCCGAAGTCCCCGGCGTCGTATCAACCGCCGTCAACCTCGCCACCGAGCGCGCCGCCGTGGAACACATCCCCGGCATCGCCGCCATAGCCGATATGCGCCGCGCCATCGAAGACGCCGGCTACTCCCTCATCGGCGCTCTAGACGCCCACGACGAAGATCCCGCTACCCCCCGCGACCTCCGCATCCTGAGCCGCAAACTCATCGCCAGCCTTGCCGTCGCCGCCCTCACAATGGCGCTGATGTTCACCCCCGCCGTTCACGCCGCGCTGCCCTTCAGCCTGGACTACATCCTGCTCATCTTGGCGACCCCCGTCCAATTCTGGGCGGGCAAGCAGTTCTACATCGGCGCATGGGGCGCGCTCAAGCGCCGCTCCAGCAATATGAACACCCTCATTGCCGTCGGAACGTCGGTAGCCTACCTATACAGCGCCGCCGCCACGCTATTCGCCGCCACGCCATTCTTCGCCGCCGCCGGCGCAGCCACATTCTTTGACACATCAACCGCCATCATCGCCCTTGTGCTGCTGGGCAAATACCTTGAGGCTCGCGCCAAGCGGCGCGCATCCCGCGCAATCGCCGCCCTTATGGGCTTGCAGCCCAAAACCGCCCGCGCCATCCGAAACGGCAGCGAAACCGAAGTCCCCATTGACGACCTGCAAGTCGGCGACGAAATCATCGTCCGCCCCGGAGAGCGCATCGCGGTGGACGGCGAAATCCTGCGCGGCTACTCCGCCGTTGACGAATCTATGCTCACCGGCGAAAGCGCCCCCGTTGAGAAATCCCCCGGCAGTCCCGTCTATGGCGCGACCATCAACTCCACCGGCAGTTTCGCTTTCACAGCGCAAAAAGTCGGCAGAGACACCATGCTCGCCCAAATCGTGCGCCTCGTAGAAGACGCCCAGGCGTCCAAAGCCCCCGTGCAGCGCCTTGCCGACGTCGTATCCGCCTACTTCGTCCCCGCCGTCATAGCCGTCGCCGCCCTCACATTCGCGTTCTGGCTGACATTCGGCCCCCCGCCTAGCTACATCCATGCCACCCTAACCGCCGTCGCCGTGCTGATTATCGCCTGCCCCTGCGCGCTCGGCCTTGCCACGCCCGCCGCCATTATGGTCGGCACGGGCAAGGGCGCGGAACTCGGCGTCCTAATCCGCAGCGCCGAAACCCTAGAGCGCGCCCACAAAATCCAAACCCTAGTCTTGGACAAAACCGGCACCCTCACGCTAGGCAAGCCCTCGGTAGTGGACGTCGTCAGCCACGACATCACCCCCGACGAACTCCTCCGCCTAGCCGCCTCCGCCGAGCGCGACTCTGAGCACCCCCTAGCCGCCGCACTCACAGACGCCGCAACCGCCAAATCCCTCCCCCTTGACCGCGCCGACCGCTTTCAAGCCCTCCCCGGCTTTGGCGTATCCGCAACCGTCAACGGCAGCCGCGTCCTTCTAGGCAACCCCGCCCTGATGCGCCGCGAATCCATCCCGTTTGACGCCTACGAAACCGCCGCCCAAACAATGGCAAGCGATGGCAAAACCCCCGTATTCGTCGCCCTAGACGGCAAGCCGATGGGCGTCATAGCCATAGCCGACGCCCCCCGCCCTGAGGCGCAATCCGCCGTCGCCCAAATCAAGCAAGCGGGCATAGACGTCGTAATGCTCACCGGCGACAACCGCCGCACAGCCCACGCCGTAGCCCGCCAAATCGGAATAGACCGCGTAGTAGCCGACGTCCTGCCCGCCGACAAAGCCGCCCACATACAGACCTTGCAGCGCGAAGGCAAAGTAGTCGGAATGGTCGGCGACGGCATCAACGACACCCCCTCCCTAGCCCAGGCGGACGTCGGCTTCGCCATAGGCGCCGGCTCCGACGTCGCCCTAGAGGCCGCCGACATCACCCTAGTCAGCGGCAACCTGCGCGCCGTATCCCACGCCATCCGCCTCAGCAAAGCCACTATGCGCGCCATCCGCCAAAACCTCTTCTGGGCATTCGCCTACAACGTCGCCCTAATCCCCATCGCCGCCGGCGTCCTCTACCCCCTATTCGCAGCCAACGGCGTCCCCGACCCCCTAACCCCCGCCCTAGGCGAACACGGCTTCCTAAACCCCATCCTAGCCGCCGCCGCAATGGCCATAAGCTCAGTCACCGTCCTAATGAACTCCCTACGCCTTAGGCGTTTCAAATAGCCTGTCAAACCCCAATCCCAAAAAACCCATTGAACTTGAACCCGCTACCCAACACACAAACCACATCATCCATACCCAAAAGTTTTTGCCTACTTTTTCCAAAAAGTAGAAGAAACTATCAGCCCGCGCCAACAAAATCAGGGTAAAATTATCGCCGACAAACTGCCATTCCAATCTGCAATCAAGGAGAAATCCCCAATGCGAATCCGCCTATTCAATCGCAACCCTGACACCGCCAAAGACCCCGTCTGCGATATGGATGTGAACATGAGCAAGCCTAACGGCGGCTCATACGACTACAACGGCGAAACCTACTACTTCTGCGCCCCCGGCTGCAACCGCGCCTTCCAAAAAGACCCCCAAGCCTACCTCTCCGGCGAAAAGAAAATCAGCATGTAACCGCCCCGCCCTTATCGGCAACAGCCGCCAGCAACGCAACGCCGGAGCCAACCTATGTGCGGCCGCTACGCCCTATTCGCAAACGCGCAAACCCTCGCCGCCTACTTCGGAGTCCCCCCGCGCGAAACCCAAGTCGTCCCCGCGCCTACCTGGAACGCCGCCCCCTCAAACACAATCCTCACCATCCAAGCCGCCCCCAACAACGCCGGCAGAACCGCCCAGATGCGCCGCTGGGGATTCGTCCCCCACTGGGCAGACCGTAATCCCAAACCCTTCAAACCCCTAATCAACGCCCGCTCCGAAACCGCCGCTCGCTTGCCTACATTCCGCGACGCCTACCGCACCCGCCGCTGCCTCATCCCCGCAAGCGGTTTCTACGAATGGACAACCGCCGCCGGCTCCAAAACCCCCGTCTGGATCTACCCACAAGACGACGCCCCCATCGCCTTCGCCGCCATATGGAGCCCCGCCGGCGGCGCAAACGGCAGCGTCGCAATCATCACCACTCCCGCCAACGCCCTCATGCGCCCCATCCACGCCCGCATGCCCGTAATCCTGCCGCCCCAATCCTACGACGTCTGGATATCCCCCTCCACTCCCTTGGATGATCTCGCCGCCCTCTGCGCCCCCTATGAATGGCAAGGCATCCTAGTCCAACCCGTAGGCCCCGCTGTCAACAGCCCCCTCAACGACGGCCCCTACCTCATCCAACCCACCCCGGCACAAACCGCCAAGCTCCTCTAACAAAACCCCCACGCTTTTCGCGTACACCGATCCCTTCTCTCCCTTACCCATCCCCCTTTCCCTGCCGTCGCGTCCTAATCAGCAACCATTCAATTCCCTGTAATTGCTATGCTGATTATCCTTATTAGTCCGCCAACACTCAAAATTTACCCTAACAAATCCTATACAAGAATATGCAATTCCCACATAAATAAAGTGTTGACAACTATAAAATTAAGTAGTAGCGTTATTTACACTTAATATAGACTAATAATTTATCTAGTGAATACGCACTATGCTACGCAACTTAGGTTGAGCGTATCGCGTTTGCGGCAATAAATCCGGCGGCAACCTATTCAGCCATACTCAGGAGGAAATAAATGCGGCAAATCCTTATCACATCCCTAATAACCGCCCTGGCGCTATTCGGAACCGCTCTCGTAGCGGGCTGCCAGCTCGCCGACCAAGGCCCCGATCCCGAAGAGCTGAAGTCGGCGGTCATACAAAACTACGCCAGCGGCGCGCACGCCCTCTACGCCCAGAGCCTAGCCTCCGCCCAAGAAATGGACGCGGCGATAGACACCTTCCTGGCAGATCCCACGCCTGCCACCCTAGAGGCCGCCAAGCGCGCCTGGCTCCGCGCCCGCGACGACTACGGCCCCACAGAAGTCCTCCGTTTCTACGGCGGCCCCATCGACAACGAAGAGGACGGCCCCGAAGGCCTGCTCAACGCCTGGCCTATGGACGAGGCGTACGTTGACTACGTCGACGGCGACTCCGGCGCCGGCATCATCAACGATCCCTCCATCGCCATCGACGCCGCCACCCTCGTATCCCTAAACGAAGAGGGCGGCGAGGCAAACGTCTCCACCGGCTGGCACGCCATCGAGTTCCTGCTTTGGGGCCAAGATATGGACGCCAACGGCCCCGGCGCGCGCCCGCTCGAAGACTACACCACCAACCCCAACGCCAACCGCCGCGCCGCCTACCTCAGGGTTTCGTCCGACCTGCTGCTCGCCCACCTGCAAGATATGGTCAACGCCTGGGCGCCCGGCGCGTCCAACTACCGCGCCCAATTCGTGGCGATGGACGCCGACCAAGCCCTAACCAACATCATCACCGGCGCCGGCGCCCTCAGCAAAGGCGAACTCGCCGGCGAGAGAATGTTCGTCGCCTACTCCGAGCGCTCCCAAGAAGACGAACACTCCTGCTTCTCAGACAACACCAACGCCGACATCATCGGCAACGCGCGCGGCGTCCGGATGGTCATCACCGGCGACTACGGCGCAGTCGTAGGCCCCGGCGTCCTCGACCTATTCGCCGCCGAGAACCCCGAACTCGCCCAGCGCCTAGAGCTCGAGCTCGCCGCCAGCGTGGACGCCACGCGCCGCATACCCGCGCCCTTCGACCGGCATCTCACCGACTCCGCACCCGACAGCGGTTTCGGCAGAGGCCAAGTCCTCCGCGCCATCCAAGCCCTTGAACGGCAAGCCGACACCATCGTTGAGGGCGCGCAGGCTTTCGGCCTCGCCATCAACACTTCAGTCTAACCCTAACCTGCTAACCCAAATGACCCGTCAGCGCAGCCAAAGCAAAAACGCCGCCGCAATTCCCTCCCCGCGGCGCCTCGCCGCGGCTGCGCTGACATTCGCGCTACTAACCATAACCATCACCGCCGCCTGCGCCCCCACGCCCACCTATTCCCCCGACGACCTGCTCAACCCAATGCTAGGCGGCGACACCAGCGTAGCCCTATCCAACGCCACCGCCTTCGAATCCGCCGCCCGCAACCTCACCAACGACGAGCGCCGCATATTCGCGGTCGGCGACAGCTTCTTCACCCAAAACTGGGTCACCGCCCCCGCCTCCACTGAGGCGCGCGACGGACTCGGCCCCACCTTCAACGCCCAATCCTGCTCTTCCTGCCACACCCTAGACGGCCGCGCCAAGCCCCCCATCCGCCCCGACGACCCTGAGCGCGGCTTGCTCTTTCGCATCAGCATCCCCGGCGCCGACCCCGCGACCGGCGCGCCAATTCCACACCCCGCATACGGCGGCCAAATCCAAGACCGCGCCATCCTGCACATCCCTCCTGAGGGCAAAGTTATCGCGCTGTGGACTGAAATCCGCGGGCAATACGCCGACGGCGAACCTTACTCCCTAATCAAGCCCGAATACCAACTCACCCAACTAGCTTTCGGCGAACTCCCCGCCGACATCCAAATATCGCCGCGCATCGCCCCTATTGTCCCCGGCATGGGCTTGCTAGAGGCGATCCCTGAGGCGGACATCCTAGCCCTCGCCGACCCCGACGACTCCGACGGAGACGGCATATCAGGCAAGCCAAACTACGTTTGGGACGCGCGGCGCGGCGCAACGGCGCTAGGCCGTTTCGGCTGGAAAGCCAACGTCCCCACCGTCGAACAGCAAGTCGCCGGCGCCTTCCACGGCGACATCGGCATAACATCCCCGCTGTTCCCAACCGAAAACTGCCCGCCCGCGCAATCCGATTGCCAAGCCGCACCCAACGGCGGCGAACCCGAAATCCCCCAAGACCGCCTAGACAAAGTCACCTTCTACACCCAAACCCTAGCCATCCCTATGATGCGCGATACCGACGATCCCCAAGTCCAACGCGGCGCGGCGCTCTTCCTGCGCGCCAACTGCCAAGCCTGCCACACCCCCATCCACGCCACCGGCGCATCCGACATCCCCGCGCTCAGCTCCCAAACCATCTTGCCCTACACCGACCTGCTCTTGCACGACATGGGCGACGGCCTAGCCGACAACCGCCCCGACTTCCTAGCCCACGCCGACGAATGGCGCACGCCGCCACTATGGGGCATCGGCCTAGTCAAGACCGTCAACAAGCACACCCGCTTTCTGCACGACGGGCGCGCCCGCAACCTCGCCGAGGCTATCCTATGGCACGGCGGCGAGGGCGAACAGTCCAAACAAGCCTTCATTAACTTCACCCGCGAAGAACGCGAGGCGCTGCTCCGCTTCCTGAACGCGCTATGAGAGACGCTATGAACCCTACCCGCCTAGCCATCATCCCCCTGCTAACCATCGCCGCGCTACTCGCTTGTACATCATCCAACGCGCCCGCCCGCGAGGACGTCCTCACAAGCGCCACCGCCAACCTAATCCTGCCCCGCTACGAGGCGCTCACCGCCGATATGAACGACCTATCTCGCGCAACAGACGCCTTTTGCGTTGCCCCATCGCAGCCCACCCTAGACGCCGCCCGCCAATCCTGGCGCAACGCCCGCGCCCAATGGCTGCGCTCCCAATCCCTATGGTTCGGCCCCGTTATGGAACGCCGCTCACGCTCCCTTGTGGACTGGGCGCCCATAGAACCCGCCGCCATCGAAGAGCGCATCCAAAACGGCGCGATAACCCCGTCCGACGCCCGCGAATTCCTGCCCTCAACCCAGCGCGGTCTCGGCGCGGTTGAATACCTGCTATTCCAGCCCGACGCCATCCAAACCCTAGCCGCCGCCCCCAATCGCTGCGCCTACATCACCGCCGTTGCGACCGCCGCCGCCGCCGAAACAGACGCCGTCCTAGCCGAATGGAACGGCGCATCCGGCGACCGCGAGGGTGGCTACGCCGCCTACTTCGACGGCAGCGCCGAAAACTCCCTGCTCAGCAAATCCGCCCTCAACGACCTAGTCCGCATCTCAGTCTTTATGAGCCGCTCAATATCCGATATGCGGCTCGGCAAAGCGCTCGGCGTGGACGGCCAAATCCCCGACCTATCCGCCCTCAACGCCGGCCCCGCCAACAACGCCGCCCAAGACATCCGCAACCAGATCCTAGGCATGCAAGACGCCTACCTAGGCGCATCCGACCTATCCGGCGATACCAATACTCCCGGCGTAACCGACCTTGTGCGCGGCATATCCCCCGACGCCGACGACCGCATGCGCGCCGCCTTCGCCGCCGCCCTCGCCGCCGCAACCGCCCTCCAAGAGCCGCTGCCCCAAACCCTAGCCGCCGACCCTGCCCCCGCTACCGCCGCCTACAACGCCGTCAAAGAACTCCAAATCCGCCTAAACACCGAAGTCGTCAGCCTGCTAGACATCACCGTCGGCTTCGCCGACACCGACGGCGACGGCGGCTAAATCTAAGCGCATGGCGATAAGGCAAACGCTATCCCAACCGCCAACGCAAGAGGACAAGACAGGATAAGCCCGCACCCTACGGCAGCAACCGCAACGGCATCACCCACGCCTTAGCCCCAAGCCCGCCCGGCACCCGCGCCAAATCCACATCCGGATCTACCAGCCGCTGTCTTGCCCGCCCATTGAACGCCACATACACATCCGCCCTCACCGACACCCCCTCATACCCCCGCGCCGCGAAATCATCCGCGATTATCCGCGCCGTCTGCCGTATCATATCCGGCTGAAACGACATCCGCTCCACCTGCAGCGGCGTCAGATAATCATGCGGCGACTCCACCCACGACCGCCCGCTGCCCGCGTGATGAACCCGAAACTGCGCGAACCCCGCCTTCTCGCTCAGCATCACCCGCCAAGCGAACCGATACCCTTCCTCACTCCAACGCACATTCCCCGGATAGACAAAATGGCGCAGCGGCAGCGCTACCTGCGCCAATGCAAACACCCCCAGCGCCCCAAACCCCACCACGCGCGCCCACACCGGCATCCGCCCGCTTTCGCCCGCCTTAGCCACTTGCGCCCCATCCCCTGGCATATCCCTAGATATATCCCGCCGCACAACCCGCCTATACACTCCCCGTACCCAATCCGGCGCAAAGAACACCGTCGCCATCCCCATCATCAGCCACGGAAACACCCCCAGCCGCGGGAACAACGCCCAAGTCCCAATATGAAACACCACCAGCGCAGCATAAGCATACGGCCGCGTAGGACGCCACAGCAGCCACCCCGCGATAGTCAGGTCAAACAGCGCCCCCGCCCAGCTCATCGCATACGCCGCCCAAACCTCTTGCAGCAACCCCCCAACAAGCGGCATATCCCCGTGCTGATACAGCCATATCCGCATCGGCTGCGCCCCCGCCAGCCAGTCCGGATTAAGCTTCGCAACCCCCGCGAAAAAATACACCGCCCCCAATTGCGCCCGCAAAACCCATATCGCCCACATCGGAACGCCGCCGCTCCCGCCGCCCTTGCGCCGCCATCCATCCACCGACCACGTCCCCTGCATCGGCAAAAACGCCATCAGCAAACTAACAAGGCTCATCAAATAGTAATGATTCAGATACGTCGTCTTATCAACCAGCTCGACATAAGTGAACCCCACGCAAAACAGCCCAGCGCTCAGCCGACAGCGATACCCCGCCACAATGCACACCGCCAGCGCCCCCAGCGCCCCAAAATGCGCGTACATCCCCCACCCCGGCAACGGCCGAACCCACTCCAGCCCGTAATACCCAAAATGATGCTCAGGCTGCAAATACAGCGCCTCAATCCACCCATACCCCCAAAACCGCCCCACCGACGCCAGCGCCGCCACCCCAAACGCCACCCTACACGCCGCCACCGAATCCCCCGCCACGCGCCTATTCGCAACCCGCCACACCCGTGCGCCCATCACAATCCCAGTCCCACGAACCGAAATCCTTGCCAAGCTTGCGGCCAGCCTAATCCGTCCAACCCTGTGAACACGGACGGCGAGCCCAAATGCGCCCAAACGATTTGCGAGCGGTATCGGGTGGCGGTTCTCTATTCTTTCTGTGGAATGCTCTGTTTATCCATTCGCCGATCCTGCCAGGTGTGGCAGATGTCCATGGATCCGGCCATCTGTGAACGATCGCATACGGATCATTGCCTTGACGGTTATCCGCAAGTCTTGGAGGTAGCAAATACGGGTTTATCTTTCGTCCACGATAATTGGGGTGGTTTGGCAACAGGATGCCAAGCAACCCGCTCCGGGAGTTTTTATCAGTATCCCGCAGACTTATTCTGATTTCCCAATCCACATGCTTTCGTTGCCAAGTGCAGGGACCAATCAGCACCACCGTGACGCTCGCAGCGCTAATGTAGTCATCCCGAATTATTTGCCGCACCCTTTCGGTCGTCAAGCCGGTGTCATCTACGTCTCCCGTGTCAACCGACTGATTTATAATGCGGTTTCCCATCAACCGCACGAATTCCTCTTTACGCGCAATATCGTCCTCGTGGAAACTGACGAACACCTTGCGCCTAGGCTTTGTTCTGTTAGCCATAAGTTCCCTCCTTTTAGAAAATCAGCCACCACGCAAACAGCAGCGTCCCCGCTACCAATGCGTAAAACGGCAACGTCGAGAAAGATCTAAACATCGCCCAAATCGTTCCCCGCGCCAAAGATTCGGGCGGCGGCACGACATACAAGTCTGACGCCGCATATCGCCCTTCACGAATCTTGTCAACAAAATCGTTGTACGCCCCCCTGAAACTGCGCTCCAACGCGAGATAGTACGCATCCAGCAGAAAGAACAGCCCGGTCGGCAACAACGCTATGAATATGTGATTAGCGTCCCCCCTAAACGCAACCAGCGCCAGAATGGCGTATACAAGCGTAACGCACCACACCTTGCAAATGCGGCTATTGTCCCCCATCCGCCCAATTATCCCCTGCAATATCGTCATATGCGCCTGAACCGCCGGCGACTCTCTATCAAGAATATGCGGCTCGCTCATACAAATCCCCTTACTTTGCGCCCACTGCCGGAAAATGCAGTATCCCCATCGCAATTATAGCATATAGCAGATAAAACCCCCTTGCCTTCCCACATCACGCAATCAACCCCCGCAACCAACGTCAGCGCCCCAAAATGCGCCTACCGCCTTAGCTGCGGGGGCTTTGCTTTCCTAACGCCGCCTACCCACCACAGGCTTAGCGGCTCACTCCGACCTTATCCCCCTACTCCTCATACCACCCCGACCCGAATATCAGCCCATCATGCCGCACAACCCACCCATGCTTCGGCTCCTCGGCCCCCGTAGCCGGGTTAAGCCAGGTATAGTCCAGGCTATTCCCCTCCTCCGTCGCCTGCGCTATCGCCTCGCCCAGCGCGTAGCCGCTCGCGTCCGTCAGCGTCTTTATGTCCGTCCCCAGCAGCGAGGGCGTCGGCGCGTGCGCGATGATGTTATCGTCTGCGTCCACGATATAGACATACCACTGCCCGTCCACGCTGTCCGGGCTGTTGTAGTAGTCCTTTATGCCATCCCACCCCCGCGCGTCATACCGCGCGATTGCCTGCGACACCAGCGCCCGCGTGAACGCCTCCGGATCCCTTGACAGCTCCACGCTGCGCTCATACCACCCCGACCCGAACACCAGCCCATCATGCCGCACAACCCAAGAGTGCTTGCGCTCATGCGCGAAGTTGGCGGCCGGGTTGAGATACACATAGTCAACCCACTCGCCCGCCTCAGACGCCTCCGCCATCACCGACCCGAAATCGTAGCCGGTTATGTCGGTCCCAAGCGGCCCCCGGATGCTCTTGCCGATATTGTCCGGCACCGTCGCATGCACGATAAGCTCGTCGCCATCCAAGACGAACAGGTAAAGATCCCCATCCACGCTTGCCGCCGTATTGTAGTGCGCCAGCGCCGCCTCGCGCCCCTCATCGTTGTAGCGCGCGATAGCCGCCTGCACAAACGCCTGAGTAGCCGCCGCCGGGTTCTCAGGCGGCGTAGCCGAAACCGGCTCGTCGGTATAATACCCCGACCCGAACACTAGCCCATCGTGGCGAATCACCCAAGACCGCTTAGGCTGATCCCTGCCCGTCTCCGGATTAACCCGCGTGTACTCCAGCCACCCGCCGTCCTCAGTCGCGTCCGCGATAGCCTGCCCGTGCGCGTAGCCGTTGGCGTCCCGCAGAACCTTGACGTCAGTCCCCACCCGCGCAGGCGTCGCCGCATGCGCCAGGAATGTATCGTCTTCGTCCACGATGAACACATACCACTGCCCGTCAACGCTGTCCGGGCTGTTGTATATCTCAGCCGCCGCCTCGCGCCCGCCCGCGTCATACCGCGCCATCGCCTGCTCCACCAGCGCCCGCGCGTATGCCGGCGGATCCCTGCTGATGTCAACATCCCGCTCATACCAGCCGGAGCCGAATATGTAGTTCTCATGCCGCACAAGCCAAGAATGCTTGCGCTCATGCCCGAAGTCGTCCGACGGGTTCAGATACACATAGTCAACCCACTTGCCGTCCGCGTCCGCCGTCACAAACTCCGCCCCGAAGTTCTTGCCCGTGATGTCAGTCCCCGAAGGCCCCCGCACATCCATCCCGATGTTGCGCGGCACCGTGGGATGCACCACTATCTCGTAATCCGAATTCAGCACGAACAGATACAGATCCCCGCTCACGCTGTCCATCGTGTTGTAGTAGTCAAACGTCGCCTGCATCCCATCCTCGTCGAACCGCCGCATCGCCTCCGCCACATACGCTTGCGTAATCGCCGGCGCCGCAGCCCGCTCCAGCCACTCCAGCCGCGCCATCAGCCCGGCCACAGCCTCCGAATCCGCATCCGCGCCCGTATCCCAGCTGTCATCCAGCGCCACTATCGCCGCCTCAAGCGCCGTCTCCAGCGCCGTGTGATACAGCTCATGCGCCCCAAGCGCCGCCTCAGCCGCGCTTTCGCTGTCCTCATGCCCCTCCATATGCGCCGCTATCAGAGCGCTCATATCAGAGATGGCGTCCTCAAGCTCCGCAATATCCTCTCCATAGGCAAGTGTAACGGCAGACGTAAGCATCATCTGAATCTCGTCCGCGCTGGGAGCGGCAGCCTCTTCCAGCGCGCCAATCCGCGCATCAGCATCCGTCCGCGCCTCGCCAAGCGCATCTTGCACAGCCCCAATCCGCGCGTTCACGTCCGTTTGCGCGCTCCCCGCCGCCTGCAGATCGCCAACCTGTCCCGTCAGCGCCGCAACCTCAGCCCCAAGCGCCGCCACATCCGCCGTCACGCCGCTTATATCCACCGGAGCCGCCGCGCCGCCATCCCCATCGCCTCCGCCCGCGCCCATTGCGACCACAAGCGCCACTATCGCTATCACAATGCCGCCGCCGCCCAGCAGCCAGCCGACTAATGCGTTCCTTTCCAATTCACTCCTCCATAAAATCCCGCTGCGTTCTGTCTTGACTATTGACTTGATTAACCTGCCAATTCGAATGCCTAACGCCCTTCTAATCGGAAAGCGTCGCAAGTATCTCTACATAAAGTTTAGCAAGCGAATTGCGCTATATCAACCGAAAAATCGGCGTCAATCGGCAACTCGCCCGCGAACTTACTGCGATTTGCGCTACGCCAACCCCGCTAGGCTATGCCTTGGACTGCTATGAGAAAGCACCGCCGTATTCACCAGATTGTCCGGCATTCGCCCAGTCAGCACCGCGGCAACCTCGCCCGCCGCCCGCTCCTCCAGCTCCAGCACCGCCTCCTGCGAAAAGAAAGCCACATGCGGCGTAACCACCACATTGTCCAACCCCAGCAACGGCGTATCCGGCGCCGGATGCGCCTCCACCAGCACATCCAATCCCGCGCCGCCTATGCTCCCCGACCGCAGCGCCGCCTCCAGCGCCGCCTCGTCTATCAGCGGCCCCCGCGCGCAGTTAATCAGAAACGAATCCGCCTTCATCATCCCTAGTTCCGCCTCCCCAATCAGGTTTTGCGTATCGGCCGTCAGCGGCGAATGCAGCGTAACGAAATCCGACTCCCGCAGCAGCGTCTCCATATCAACCGCCCGCGCCCCCGCCGCCGCTACCTGATCCCCAGGCACATACGGATCATGCGCCAGCGCCTCCATCCCAAACGCCCGCGCCTTTTCGCACACCGCCCGCCCTATCCGGCCGAACCCCACGATGCCGATCTTCTTGCCCCGCAGCCGCATTATCCGCATCGTCAGCGGCACGCTGCCCCAGCCCGCTCCCTTGACCGACTTGTCAAACAGCGATATGCGCCGGTTCCAATCCAGCAGCAGCCCCATCACATGATCCGACACCTCGTCCACGCAATAGTCCGGCACATACGTCACCGCAATGCCCAGTTCGGTAGCCGTATCCACCGCGATGTTATCCACCCCCACGCCATAGCGCCCTATCACCACGCACTTCTCGGCCGCCCGAACCACCCTATCGGTAACCTGCGCGAAACATGTCAATATCCCGTCAACATCCGCCGCCAGCCCCGCCAGCGTATCCTCCGACCCGTCCGGCGCCACCACCAGTTCCGCCCCTATCCCCGCCAGCACCGCCCGCTCAGGCTCCACCGACGGCCACACATAATCCGTAACCAGCACCTTGAACCCCATTTGCCTTACTCCCCCTGCCTATGTTTATCGTCAATCACGCCGCCCTTGCCCTAACAACAAAAACGCCCTTCACCCAAATTCGTTATGAATACCTATAACCGATTTGCCAACATCCCCCAAAAAGTTTTGCCTACTTTTTCAAAAGTAGCGTCCCCCCGTTTCCCATGTATCCTGCGTCGCCCTCCGAAAACGCCCCCTTTCACTGCTCACACAATCTCCCCCATCGGATTAAACATACACCCCTCCACAAATATCTCAAAGAAATCCGGCGTAGTCTCCAACTCAATATGCTCCACCTCCCGCGCCATCCGCTCCATTCGGCTACGCAAATCCCCCGACAGCAGCATTATCGTCGCCCCCTCCAAAGATGCGTTCCCCACCTTCACAATGCGCTCCGGCGGCATATTCGCCACAAACCCAATCCGCGCAGCGTTCCCCTCGTTCACATAATTGGCGAACCCTCCCGCCAAGTACATCCTAGACACCTCGCTCAGCGGCGCGCCATACTTTCGCAGCGCGATATACTGCCCCGCGTAATTCGCCGACTTCGCCTGCGCCAGCGCGCTTATATCCGCCCGCGAAAGCGATATGCCCCTTTCGCCATCACCCGCCCCAAGCCAAAACTCGCTCGCCCCGTCGCTAAACGCCCCCAACTCATTCATCCGGCCGCTGCGCCGCAACTCCGCCAGCAGATCCACCAGCCCCGACCCGCATATCCCCTGCGCCGGCGCCCCCCCGATAGTCTTGCACTCAGCCACGCCCTCGTCGGTCAGCCTAACGCTCTCTATCGCCCCGTCATACCCCGGCATCCCATACCGCACCTGCCCCCCCTCAAACGCCGGCCCCGCCGGACAAGACGCCGCCATCAGCCTATGCCTATTGCCCACCACCACCTCGGTATTCGTTCCCACATCAACCAGCATCACCACATCATCCTCTTCGTCAATCCCCACCGCCAGCAGATCCGCCGCCACATCAGCCCCCACATGCGACCCGATGATAGGCCCCCCATACACATTTGCCCCCGGAAACACCCGCAGCCCCACATCCCGCGCCTCCACATTAAGCGCCGTCGTAGCCCGCTTGCCCTCCAGCATCTCAAGCTCGGTCACCGACTTATACGGCCGCTCCCCTATCGGCTGCACGTCGAACCCAAAAAATATATCCCGCATCGTAGCGTTGCCCACCACCACCGCCTCATACACCCGCCTGCGGTGAATCCCCAGCCGCCTGCACATATCCCCTATCTCAAAGTTGAGCGCCGAAACCATAACCTGCCGCAACTCCCCCGCGAACTCCCCTCCGTCATACGAGATCCTGTGCATTATATCGCTGCCCCCGAACCGCTGCGGATTCTCAAACGACGCCGTCCCCAGCGTATCGCCCGTTTCAAGATCCACCAAGTTCAAAGCAACCGTCGTAGTCCCCGCGTCAATCGCAACCCCAAACACCCCCCCGCGATAATCGTCTATGCGCTCGTCCCCAAAAAACACCCCATCCCCCACGCGCCTCGTCAGCGGCTGCCGCTCAATATCCCGCCGAACCGCCCGCGTCAATATGCGCGGCTGCCGCCTCAGCGTCGCAAATTCCACATCAGCCCCCGCATCCACCACCCGCGCCTGACACGCCAGCCTATACCCCGCCTGCAGAAAATCTTCGGCATCTGTCAGCGGCGAAAGCGCCTCCATCCCGCGCCGTATCTCCACAATGCACTCATGGCACTCCCCCGTCCGCCCGCACGAAGTCGGCACGCGCACACTCAGCGCGTCCGCGTACTCAAACACGCTCTTCCCCACCTCAGACGCCAACCGCTCTTGATTAAAATACACTGCCATGCCACACATTTTACCACGAACAGCCCACCCTAAGCCGCCTTAAAACGCCCTTAGTCAGCGAAATAACGCCTTGACTTTTAACTAACAACAACCCGCAAAGCCTATCTTGACTTCCCCCACTCAAAAGTTTTTTGGCTACTTTTTTCCAAAAAAGTAGCATATCCGCGCTTATGTCTATAAAACTTGACTTGCCGCGTATCAACTATACTGATATACTATTATCACTAGCCTTTATCACAGGCTTGCCAACTCCGCGCCAAAGCGCACAACCATACCTTAAATAAAGGACGGGAAAATGGCTTTTAGAAACAAATTCACCAACGCCGCAAAGCAAATTCTGGCCGAATCCCAGCAAACCGCCAATAAGTTCAACCACTCCCAACAAGATAGGGAGCACATACTTATAACCTTGCTGGATCAGCAGCAAGGCGTAGCCGCCGACATACTGCGCGAAATCGGTGCCGACGTCTCCCACATCCGCGACCGCGCTCGCCAAACCCTGGATAGCCTACCCATCCTTGCTGGGGGCAACGGCACGCAGATGCGCCAAACACTTCGCGTAAGCCGCTTGCTCTATGAGGCGGACGTCGAATCAAAGCGCCTCCAAGACGCCTACACCGGCACCGAACACTTGCTTATCGCACTTACATCCGACACAAGGGACCCCGCCGTGCGCCTGCTCGCCGAATTCGGCGTCACCAAAGATGCCGTTTATCAGGCGCTCCAAAAAGTTCGCGGCGATCGCCGCGTCACCGACCCATACTCAAACTAACAAAGGACAAGAAAATGGCTCTAACACCCGACGAATTCACCGACGCCGCCCGCCAAACGCTAGTGGAATCCCAGCAAGCCGTCAAGCGCTACAACCACTCCCAATGGGACGCCGAGCATCTGCTCATAACCCTGCTTGACCAGCAAGAGGGCGTAATCGCCGACATCCTCCGCGAAATCGGCGCAGACATCCCCCGCATCCGCGACCGCGCTCGCCAAACCCTTGACGCCCTTCCCACCCTCAGCGGCGGCAACGCTGCCCAAATCTACCAAACCCCCCGCCTAAGCCGCCTGCTCTACGCCGCCAAAGCCGAATCCGAGCGCCTCCAAGACGACTACATCAGTGCCGAACACCTGCTCATAGCCCTGACATCCGATCCCCAGGACGCCGCCGCGCGCCTGCTCGCCGACTTCGGCGTAACCCAAGAGGCCGTCTATCAAGCCCTCCAAAAAGTTCGCGGCGGCCACCGCGTTACCGACCCGCGCGCCGAAAGCGCCTACCGCTCCCTGGAACGCTACAGCGTTGACCTCACCCAACTCGCCCGCGACGGCAAGCTTGACCCCATCGTCGGCCGCGATAACGAAGTCGCCCGCGTTATGCAAACACTCATCCGCCGCACCAAAAACAACCCCGTCCTAATCGGCGGCGCGGGCGTCGGCAAAACCGCCATCGCCGAAGGCCTAGCCCAGCGCATCGTCGCCGGCGACGTCCCCGCCGAACTCAAACAGCGCCGCGTGCTTGCCCTGGATATGGGCGGCCTAGTCGCCGGCGCCAAGTTTCGCGGCGAATTCGAAGAGCGCCTCAAAGCCGTTATGGACGAAGTCACCCAAGCCCAAGGCGAAATCATCCTGTTCATAGACGAAATCCACACCGTTATGGGCGCCGGCGCCGGCGAGGGCGCGATGGACGCCGCCAATATGATGAAACCCGCCCTAGCCCGCGGCGAACTCCAAGCCCTAGGCGCTACCACCGAAGAAGAATACCGCAAGCGCATTGAACGCGACGCCGCCCTAGAGCGCCGCTTTCAACCCGTCCTAGTGGAAGAGCCCGACGAAGACACCGCCTTTGAGATGCTCACCGCCCTCCGCCCGCGCTACGAGGCGCACCACAAAGTCCGCATCCAAGACGCCGCCCTCAAAGCCGCCGTGCGCCTCAGCGCCCGCTACCTGTCCGACCGCCTGCTCCCCGACAAAGCCGTCGACCTCATAGACGAGGCAGCCAGCAAACTCCGCCTTGACGCCCAAATGCTGCCCGCCCACCTCAAAGACGCCGAGCATAAACTCCGCCACCTTGAAAGCGAAGAGACCGCCGCCGCCGAAATGGCCGACTACGAGCGCGCCGCCCAGCTCCGCTCCGAGCGCCTGCGCCTGCAAGCCGACTTCGACGCCGACCTCGCCGCCCTGGGCAAGCCCGCCGCCGACCGGCCCCAAGACGTCACCGCCGAGCGCATCGGCAGCCTCATAGCCACCTGGACGGGCATCCCCGTCGACCGCCTGCTGGAAAGCGAGGCCGACCGCCTGCTGCATATGGAAGACAACCTAAACCGCCGCGTCATAGGCCAGCAAGACGCCATAGCCGCCGTATCCGACGCCGTCCGCCGCGCCCGCGCCGGCCTGAAAGACCCAAACCGGCCCATCGGCAGCTTCATATTCCTAGGCCCCACAGGCGTAGGCAAAACCGAACTCGCCCGCGCACTCGCCGAATACCTCTTTGACGACGAGCAAAACCTCGTCCGCGTTGATATGTCCGAATACATGGAAAAGCACGCCGTATCCCGCCTAATCGGCGCGCCCCCCGGCTACGTCGGCTACGACGAGGGCGGCCAGCTCACAGAGGCAGTCCGCCGCCGCCCCTTCCGCGTCATCCTGTTCGACGAGATAGAAAAAGCCCACCCCGACGCCTTCAACATCCTGCTCCAAATCCTAGAAGACGGCCGCCTAACCGACGGTCACGGCAGAACCGTGGATTTTCGCAACACCCTGGTCATCATGACCAGCAACCTCGGCGCGCCCGACGCCAACGGCGGCCCCGTCGGTTTCACCACCGGCGCAACCCGCAACCAATCCGCCCGCCTCCGCGCCTCAGTCCAAGACGCCCTGCGCCGCGCATTCCGCCCCGAATTCCTAAACCGCATCGACGACGCCATCATCTTCGACCCCCTAACCCCTGAGCAAATCGCCCAAATAGTGGATCTGATGCTGCGCGACCTCCAAGACCGTCTGCAAGAACACAAAGTAACCATAACCCTAACCGACGCCGCCAAGACCTGGCTCGCCAACATCGGCTACGACAGCAAATTCGGCGCTCGCCCCCTCCGCCGCGCCATCGAGCGCCACATAGACAACCCCCTAGCCCGCGCCATCATCGCCGGCGACTTCACCGAGAACGACCACATCCGCATCGACGCCGAGAACGACAACCTCGCATTCACCAAAACCGACCGCGCCCTAACCGCCGCCTAATCCCAAATCGGCCCACAAACCAAACCACGCCGTCGCCTCTGCTATCAGAGACGGCGGCGCTTTGCTACCTAAAATTAGCCCCTTGCCTGCACCCGCGAATACGCGCTTATCACAAACATCACCCCGACGACTCCCTTATGCACTCCTCCAACAACCCATACGCCGCCCGCGCAAACGCCCACATATTCGCCTCCCTATCCGAATCCCCCGTCTCCACCGTGATAGCCCGCTCCACCGGCCCCGAAACCGCTATGCAAGCATGCCCCGCGGCATCCCCATACCGATTGCCCGTCGGCCCGCTCGCCCCCGTCTCGCTCAGCGCCCAGGTAGTCCCCAGCCGCTCCCGAACCGCCCGCGCGTTCAGCAGCGCATACGCCTCAGTGCTTGCCCGCAACCCATCCATCGCCGCATCCGGCACCCCGAACAACCCCGCTTGCCCCGTCCGCGTATAGATAACCGCGCCGCCCACATAGTACGCAGACGCCCCCGGCGCAGCCACCAAACACGCCGACAGCAGCCCCCCGCACGACGACTCCGACACCGCTATCGTATGCCCGTTCCCCCTCAGCAGCTCCCCAACCCCCGCCGCAACCGCGCTCAGCTCAGCCATATCTACCCTCCCTCTTGTGCATACCTGCGCGCCTACCGCCCGCCGCGCCTTTCACGCAACTCGGCAACCGCGCCGCGCTAAACCAAATGCAAATGCTCCAGTACCTGCGGATTCACCAAATTTCGCGGCTTGCGCCCAGCCAGCACTGCCGCCACCTCTTCCCCATACCGCCCCGTCCGCAGCCGCAGCGACTCCACCGACGCATGCCCCGAATGGGGCGACAGCGCCACATTATCCATAGCCAGCAACGGATTATCGCTCGCCGGCGGCTCTTGCTCCAGCACATCCAGCCCGGCCCCCGCGATCCACCCCTCTCGCAGCGCCCTGATAAGCGCCGCCTCGTCAACCACCGGCCCCCGCGATGTGTTGATAAGATAGGCGTTAGCCTTCATCATCCGCAGCGCGTTTTCGTTGATGATATGCCGCGTTTCGGATGTCAGCGGCGTATGCACAGACAAGTAATCCGACCGCCCCATCAGCTCCTCAAACGAAACGCGCTCCACGCCGCGCTCCGCGAAAACATCATCCGAAACATACGGATCATGCGCTATCACATGCAGCTCAAACCCCTTCGCCCGCTGCGCCATTGCGCCGCCGATGCGCCCAAGCCCCAGTATCCCCAGCGTCTCCCCGTGCAGCGCCCCGATGCTATGCGGCGGACGCGGCGTCCACGACGCCGCCCGTATCGCCCTGTCCATATTCACCACCTTGCGATTGCACGCCAGCAGCAGCGCTATCGCCTGATTTGCCACCTCCCGCGTCCACAAATCCGGGATATTCACCACCGCGATCCCGTTCTCAGTCGCCGCCTCCACATCAATCACATCATATCCCACGCCCGTCCGCAACACCACCTTGCACCTCGTCAGCGCCTCCAGCACCCCCCGCGTTATCGGCGACTCCGATGTAATAATCCCGTCCGCATCCCGAACCGCGCCGATAATCTCAGCCTCATCATGCGTCGGCTCAAGCAACTCCAGCGTCGCCCCCACCTCCGCCAGCGCCGCCCTAGTATCAGTCAGATCCTCTGCCTGCCACCGCCCTATGTAAAACACCCTGAACTTATCCCCAGCCATCTACTGCTCCCTTTCTTTGCCATAACGCAGCAAACGAACTCTACCCCTGATACGATTGGCTACAACCGCATCAGACAAGCCCGCCCAAACACCCAACTGGAAAGTTTTTTGGCTACTTTTTTACAAAAAAGTAGCAATCCCGCGCCCTTCCCTAATCCCCCTCATCCGCCAACTTCCCGCTCTCCGCCCAATTGTCCTTAGCCACATCCTCGAACACAATAATCGTCGCCTCCGGCGGCGCCCCCGCAATATCCTTCATAGCCCCCGTAATCGCCTCCGCCAACCGCGCCTTCTGCTCCCTAGTCCGCCCCGGCCACATCTCAACTCGCACTATCGGCATCTTAACCCTCCCTATCTTGTCTTGCGCTTATTGTTATCCGATTTGCTGCTTGCCATTATCCAATGCGCTTTAAGTATATCAGCCCCCCGCGCTAAACGCCTTGCCCGCGCCCACCCAAAAGTTTGCCTACCTTTTCCTTAAAGAGTAGCGTCCCCCTATCCATACCTCACGCAAGATACCCCGCCACGCGCCCCAATATCGCATGCCCCACATCATACTTGCTCATCAAAGGCAACTCTTCAGCCCCCCCTTCCCGATCCAGCAGCACAACCCTATTCGTATCCACCCCAAACCCGCTATCCGCCGCCGTAATATCATTCGCCGCAATCAGATGCAACCCCTTAGCCACTAGCTTGCTCCCCGCATTCGCCAGCAGATCCTCGCTCTCAGCCGCGAACCCCACCTTCACCAACCGATCCCCCGCTATCCCGCCAATTATATCCGGGTTCTTAACCAAATCTATCGCCCATACATCCGCCTCGCCCTTCTTAACCTTCTGCGCCGCGAAATTCGCCGGCCGCCAATCCGCCACCGCCGCCGCCATCACCACAACATCTGCGTCCGAGCGCTCCCGCCCAACCGCCGCCTGCATCTCCAAAGCCGTCTTCACCCCCACAACCCTCACCCCATACGGCGCATCCAGCGCAGTCGGCGTTGACACCAGCGCAACCTCCGCCCCCCTATCCCTTGCCGCCTCTGCCACCGCATACCCCATCTTGCCCGACGAATGGTTCGCTATCACCCGCACCGGATCTATCGGCTCCTGAGTCCCCCCCGCGCTCACAACCACCTTGCGCCCCACGAAATCCCCCTTGCGCCCCAACGTCTGCCGTATGCACCCCATCAAGTCCGGCGTCTCAAGCAGCCGCCCCGTCCCGACCAGCCCCGACGCCAGCCGCCCCTGAGCCGGCCCCGCTATCACGCACCCCATAGCCCGCAGCGCCGCCACATTGCGCTGCGTCGCCGCGTTGTCATACATATGCGCGTCCATAGCAGGCGCCACTACCAGCGGCGCTTGCGTCGCCAATATCGTGGTCGTCAGCGCGTCATCCGCCAACCCATGCGCTATCTTAGCTATCGCATTCGCCGTCGCCGGCGCCACCACCACGGCGTCCGCCCGCTCAGCCACAGCCACATGATTTATCCCCAACTCCGACTGCGGATCAAACACATCCACCGCCACCGCCCGGTGCGTTATGCTCCGAAATGTCAGCGGCGCGACAAACTGCGTAGCCTCCCGCGTCATAACCACATCCACCGCCGCGCCCGCCTGCGTCAGCTTGCTCGCCAAGTCAACCGCCTTATAGCAAGCGATGCTGCCGCTCACTCCCAGCGCGATATGGCTCTGCGCCAAAGGGTCGCCCATATCAAACCCCCGTCCAACCGGCTGATGCGCGGACTATGCGAAATTTGCCGCGATATAGAAACAAGATGATACAAGGATAGAGAGAACGCAAGCCCTTCAGCCCTTATTCATCTCATTGATAAGCATCAGCCCCATCAGCGTCAAATCCGGGTTTATCTCATCAAACACGCCCGCCTCCGCCTCTACGATATGCGCCAGCCCCCCCGTAGCCACCACCTTCGCGCCCCCGCCAAGCTCCGCGTCAAACCGAGCCACCATCCCCCGCACCAGATCCGCGTACCCCAGCACAACGCCCGACTGAATCGCGTGTATCGTATTCCTGCCGATTGCCGTCCCCGGACTAACCAATTCCACCCGCCTTAGCTGCGATGTGCTGCTGAACAGCGCGTCAGACGCGATAGCCATTCCCGGCGCGATAGCCCCCCCCAAATAATCCCCGCCCGCCGTAACCGCGTCAAACACCGTCGCCGTCCCGATGTCCACCACGATAACCGGCCCCCCGTACAACTTCAGCGCCGCCGCCGCATCCACGATCCTATCAGCCCCCACATCGCGCGGGTTGTCATACAAAATCCTGACGCCCGTCTTAGCCCCCGCCGCCACGACCAGCGGCTCAATCCCAAACCGAGCGCGGCACAAATCCACAAACGTCGGCGTCAGCGGCGGCACCACGCTACACAGCGCCACGCCGTCTATCCGCCCCGCCGGCATATCCCGCAGCGCCAGCATCTGCGCCAGCAGCGCGCTATACTCATCCGGCGTCCGCGAGCGATCCGTAGCCAACCGCCACGTCGCCGACAGCGCATCCCCCTCAAACACCCCCAGCGTGATGTTTGTGTTGCCTATGTCTATGGCTAACAGCATTGCGCCGCCCCTTGCATTGACAAAGATGCGATTAGACGCCCGCCGGACGCCAACAACCGCGCCCCCACAAGCGCACTTTACAGCCCACTAAGGGCTATGCGATATGGAAAAGCCCTTACTTGCGGATAATCGCGTTCCCCTCGCGCCGCCAGTTCAGCTGCAGCAGCGTGCTTGACTCCAGCAACTTCGCCAGCGAGGGATACGCCGACTCGCTCAGCTTAGGCGCCCCCAGCACATTCGCCGCATCCCGCGCCGCCGCCGGCCCCGATATGCGATCCATATCACGCCGCCCCCACGCGGCGTCCACCTCCACCTCCCAACTCACCCGCCCTGACGTCTCTTTCGCATCCCCGCCGCTCGCCTGCTCACTTGCCGCCGCAACGACCTGCTCAGCCTGCTCAGTCTTATCAACTTGAACCGCATCGCCGCCCACAGCCGCATCCTCATCCCCGGCCGACGCCGCCTCGGCCGCCGCTCGCGCCAACCTCTGCCTAGGACTGCGCCGGTCCGACCGCGTCGCCATCCCCTCGCCCGCCGCCTGAGGCCTTCGCGGGATGCGCGGTATGCGCCTAACACTCGGCTTCTCGTCCCCGTCCTGCTGCTCCGACGCCTGCTCCGAACTCGCCGCCGCAGACGCAGACGATTGCCTGCCCGTCGTAGCGCGCCCATACCGCCTTACGGACTGACGTCCCGCCGCCGACCCTTCGTTGCTCAGCAGCTGCACAATCACATCCCCGCTGCCGTCCTCAGGCCGAATCACCCCCACAATGTCCGAGTGGGTTTCCAGGAACTGCGAGAATATCCTGTGCCGCAGATCCTTGTAGTTGAAACTAGGCTCTATCCGCCGCATCGTTTGGTAGAGCTTCGATCCCACCACCCTGCCGTTTTCGTCAACGGACACATCCATTGCCCGCAGCAGCAGCGACCGCCAGCTTGAGCTTGTTCTGCCGCGCGTAGTCTGCCCCCCCGACCCGCTCCCGCGCCGCGAAGGCCTGCGCCGGCTTGGCGTCGGCGAATCCTCCGCCGGCTTGTCCGACTCCAAGAAGATGAACCTATCGCAGCTCTTAATCAGAGTAGGCGACGTCGCCTCCCTGCGCCCGGCCGCGATAACCGTCTTGCCCGACGACCTCAGCCTGCCCACCAGCGGCACGAAATCGCTGTCCGAAGACACGATGACGAATATGTCTATCGGCGACTCGTGCAGCAAGTCTATCGCCTCGATAGCCAAGCGAATGTCGCTCGAGTTCTTGCCCGACTTGTTGGAGTGATACTGATGTATCGGCTCAATCCCAAGCTCCAGCAGCTGATCCTGCTTGCCCCGCTGCACCGACCAATCCCCATACGCGCGCCGGATAGTCACCCGCCCGTCGCTCGTCAGCTGCTCCAGCAAATCCTTGATGGAATCCAGCCCCACATTTTCGTAGTCAATCAAAACCGCTACATTTGGTTCTAGTTCTGCCAATGTGCCTCTTACCGCCTCGCTAATCCGATAATGCCCTTGTGAGCATTATATCACCTTTGCGCGAAAATGCGTAATCGCGCCCCAATCCCGCGCCTTATCCCCCATCCAATCCCTTGCCGAACCCCCGCCTATGCGCCCGCCCTTTGTTTGCCGTTTGCCATAATCCGGCGTCAGCCGCGCCCAAGCGCCCGCCTTATTCCCTAAACGCCGGTATCACCTCTTCGCAAAACAGCCGCAGCGAATTGGCGATCTTATCCTCCGGAATAAGCTCCCCCGCGTTGAACTCCGCCACAACCCCCGTCAGACTCAGCGCATCCCGCATCGTCCTAAGCTGCTCAGCCACCACATCAGGCGTCCCAACCGCCGCCTTCTGACCGATAACATCTCGCTCCCACTCAATCGCCGCCAACTGCTGCCCGCGCTCAGCCCGCTCCTCACGCGGATCCGCCCCAGCTCGCGCCGCCGACGCCGCCAACTGCCCGCCAAGCCGCCGAAACTGCCGCATAAAACTCTCTTGCGGCGTAGCCAGCGCATCCGCCTCAGTTTCCCCCACATACACCGGCACCCTCAGCGACACATCTATATCGCCCGTATGCCCCGCCGCCTGCCTTGCCGCCTTGTAACTTGCCACCTGCTCCCCCACCGCGTCCAAATTCAGCCCGCGCACCCCCACGAATATCGCAAACCCCATCTCGCCTATCACCGGGAACGTATCCGAAGTCGTAGCCGCGATGCGTATCGGCGGATGCGGCGCCTGATACGGCTTTGGCACCAGGCACACATCGCTGAAAGTATAATACTCCCCGTCGTAGCTGAACCGATCATTCCCCCACGCCGCCAGAATGATGTTCAGATACTCATAAAACCGCTCCCTGCTCTCCGAATACGGGATATTATACCCCTCATACGACCCCGGCAGCCCGCTGCGCCCCACGCCGAACTCAAACCGCCCCTTGCTGATATGATCGATAGTAGCCGCCTCCTCAGCCGTGCGTAGCGGATTGCCCAGCGGCAGCACGCTCACCGCCGTCCCGATCCGCAGCCGCTCAGTCCGCGCCGCGATAGCCGACGCAATCGCCAGCGGCGACGACAGCACCGACCTTGCCGGGCTAAAATGCGACTCCGCCAGCCACACCGCATCCAGCCCCAGCGCCTCCGCCATATCTATATGCCCAAACGCCTCCCGAAACGCGTCCGCCTGCGACTTCCCCTCCCTGCAATGAAACTCCATAAACGACCCAAATTGCATCGCTCACACTCTCCATATCTGCCCCAAACGCCGGCCCGCCATCCCCCTACACAAGCAAGCCTACCCCCTTATGCCATCAAGGTCAAGGATAATCCCACCTCTTCAGCCCTAACGAGTAGCAATCCCACAAGCCCGCCCTGAATTCCCCACCCAAAAGTTTTGCCTACTTTTACAAAAGTAGCGTCCCCCTTCGTCTTCCCCGCTATTCGCTGACATCTATCTCAGCCCGCCACAACTCCCCCGCCTCATCCGTATATTGCCCCGTCCGTATGCGCTCTATCGCATAATCCGGCAGCCGCCGCATCGCAATGCACCAGTCCTCCGACCCCTTGACCTCGCTCAAATCAAAGTTGAAATCCAAATTCTCAAACCCATGCTCCCGCCTATTAACCGGCAAATAGCCCGCATCCGCGGCGAAGATATGCAAGAAGAACTTCGCCTGCGAATCTTCATCCGCGCACGGCTGCTTAAAATAATTCAGCCTCCGCTCGCCCTTATCCCCATCTATATCAAGATAGATGTCAAACTCCGCGCGCGCCACCCGCTCCCCGAATTCGCCCGCCACAAACGCCGCATGCGCCAAATCAAACACATCCGGCAACTCTTCCAGATACCCCCCCGGCGTCAAATCCAAAGCCTGCAGCCCCGGATGATCCGGCGGATACCAGTACGCCCGATATATCGTGTTCGTAAGAACCGGCTCATTACCCCCCTGCGGCGTCGGATACGCGCGCCAGACCGATGGCTGCTCCCCCTGCCGCATATGGCTGCGCCTATCCAGCGGCACGACATACTTCCACACCGTCCTGCCCTCCGGCGTCACCTGAAATATAGTCCCCGTAGTCCCGTCCACAACCAGCGTATTGCCATTGGGCAGCCGCTGCGCCCCCGATATAACCGATGCGTAAAAATCCTCCGGCGGATCAGCCGTATATGTCCAAACCAACTCGTCCGGCGGATAAGTCCCATCCTCAGCCCGCCGATAGCCATACCCGTCCACCGGCAGCGCGAATTCATCCACCGACGAGTAACGCCGCTTATAATCCCCCGAAAACTCGCTGCCGTTATTGAACAACAAAACATTCCCCGCCCCCGGCAACCCCGGCGCAATCCAATGCGTCTGATGCTGCCAAAACAGTCGCTGGTCGCCGCCATCCCCCTGCCCATGCGCGCGCGGATTCCCCCACCTATACAGCAGATCCCCGCCAATGCCGCCATTCCCCCCGCTATGCCCCCGCGCCTCCGCCGTAGTAGCGCTGCGATCTATAATCCACACCTCGCTGAAATGGCGCGGCGACATCATAATCTGCTCCAGCTCAGGATTATAGTCAAGCGCGTTTGTATGTATCCAGTCATTAGGGGAAATCTTGCGATAATCCCTTATCATCTCCAGCGCGTAGTTCAGATCTATCAGCTCTGGATGCTCCGCGACCGCCCCATAGTTCGGCTTGCTCGGATCGAAATCCTGAACCATATGATCCCACGCCGCCCACCGCCACACCACATCCCCTCCGCTTGCGCCCGTAGGCCGCACCTCCACCAGAAAGTCATAGTCCAACCCATTTTCGTGAACGAACTCCGGGTTGCCGCCCGCCGCGATGACTTCCTCGCGCGTCTTGAAATTCTTGCTCAGCAACATCACATTGCCGTTTGGCATCTTGAGAAAGTCGTGATGCAAACGCGGAATTACATATTCCCAAACCACATTGCCCCGCGCGTCAAACTCAAACGCCCGACGCTGCCTATTCGTAGTGGCTAATATGCCCCCGTTGTCAAGCATCTTCCCATGATAGAATGTCAGATCCATCGGCCACCTATACGCCACCCTCCCCAGCGGATCCACCAGAAAAACATCATCATGCCACCGCCCCGTGAACAGAACATACCCCACAGCCGCCCCCGGCTCGCTCATCACCAACCCTACCGTCCGCTCCTCCTCCCCCTCGCGCGGCAGATACCCTCCCGGATTCACCCACAACCGCCCCTCCAACCCCCCGCACACCCCATCGACCAGCGCCGCCAAAAACCGCTCCTTAGGCCCCCTATCACCCCCATCCGGCCCATATGCCGCCACTGCCGCATCGCAAACCGCCCGCGCCCGCCAATACCGCGCCCACCTGCTGCCGCCATCATCACCCAGCGCCCGCAACACCCCCAGCGCATACCCGCGCATCCCACCACCGCCTTCGCCCGCCACCGCCGCGTTCTTTCGCGCATCATCCCCCCCATCAGCATAAACGGGATAGCCGACCACCGCGCCGCCGATGAGAAAGACAACCGCAATCAAAGCCGCAACCCCACAGACAGCGGCAACCTTCGGAAAATCAAGCAACTCTGCTATCTGTACCCTTCTAAATCCCCACTCAAAAGTTTTTTGGCTACTTTTTTACAAAAAAGTAGCAACCCACGCTCCATTAGCAACGGCCGAAACCTACCCGCCGACTGCTAAACCCCGGGATCGCCTGGCAACCACCGCCTTGCCTACCCTAGCGCCCACCTAGTCGTAGAAACTACACCCAATCCCGTGATACCCAATCGTCACCTCCCCATCCTCCACCGTCACCGGCGTGATGCGCTCCCCGTCAGTCAGCGCCTCCAACTCCCCCCACTTATCCGGCTGCTCCGCCAGATCTATCTCACGATAAACCTTCCCCCGCTCATCCAACTCCATCTTCACCGTCACGCAAATCGTGCATTCCGGATGCGTGTATATCACAATATCCGAACTCGCCATATCACTACCTCCAGCCCTACGACACGCAGCCGATGCCGTTCACGCCCACCGTAACCTCTTCCCCGTCTATCACCACCGGCGTCAGCCGAACCCCGTCCGTATGCGGCAATATCTCCGGCCACCGCTCCGGATGCAGCGACAAATTCACCTCCTCATACGCCCTCCCCTCCTTATCCAACTCCGCCTTCACGATGTCCGTGTACCCGCACCCAATCGTGGAATATACAATCACCTTCTCAGCCAATGCCTTTGCCTCCCCTGTTTTATCTTATCAATTAGCCTTAGCGTTATCTTATCTGCCTTGCCCATCCGCAACCGGCGTCGCCCTGCCTATCTTGCCTATCGGCAATCGTTATCGCCCCCTAATCATATCCCCTTTCGCGCCAACATTGCAAAGCGCCCACTCAGGGACATTGCCAGTATGCCGCGCTATCTGAATTTTCGCCAACGCCAAACGGAACATCAACCCCCACATCACCGCGTTCAGCGCGCGCCCAAATCTGATGCGATTCACGATAGCGCTATCAGGATGGAAATACCCAATGCGCCGCACCTTTGCCCGTTGCCGATTGCGACTCTAATCCCGTTTGGCTTGAAAGAAGACGCAATGCCAACTGACCCGCATCCTGTCCGCATCACCCCTCTATTCCCCCGCTTGCTCCCGCTCAATCAACGCCCGCCGCAATATCTTCCCCGACGGATTCTTAGGTATCGCCCCCACAAACTCCACATCCCGCACCCGCTTGAAAGTAGCCACCCGCTCAGCCACAAACCCCATCACCTCATCCGCCGACACCTCCGCCCCCGGCTTGACCACCACAAACGCCTTCGGAACCTCCCCCGACTCCGCGTCCGCCTTGCCTATCACCGCCGCGTCCGCTATCCCCGGATGCTCCAGCAGCAGCCCCTCCAGCTCCGCCGGCGGCACCTGAAACCCCTTATACTTTATCAACTCCTTCTTGCGGTCCAAAATCCACACGCGCCCGCCCGCGTCCATCCGCACAATATCCCCCGTATGCAGCCAGCCGTCCGCCGTAATCGTCTCGCGCGTGGCATCCTCGTTATTGTAATACCCCTTCATCACCTGCGGCCCCCGCACCAGCAGCTCCCCTATCTCGCCCTCAGCCACATCGGTATCCCCCGCGTCCAAATCCACCACCCGCAACTCCGTATCCGCCGCCGCCGTCCCGACCGACCCCGGCGTCACCCTATCCGGCTCGATATAATCTATCGTAGCCACCGGCGAAAGCTCCGTCATCCCATACGCCTGAAACACCGGAAACCCGCACGCCGCCTGAACCCGCGCCTGCAGATCCTCCGACGCCGGCGCCGCCGCCAAACACGCCGCCCTCATCGACGACAAATCATAATCCCCAAGCCTCGGATACAGCGTCAAACCGATCCCCACCGGCGGCACCGTATAAAGCTGCGTAACCTTATGCGCCTCCATCAACCCCAGCATCTCCCCCATATCGAACCGCCCCATCATCACCTGCGTCCCGCCCGCTGCGATTGCCGCATTCATCAGCACCTGCATCCCGTATATGTGAAACAGCGGCAAATGAACAAGCAGAACGTCATCCTCGGTAACCTGCAGCGCCTCCCCCGGCCGCTCCATAAACTGCCGCAAATTCGCCGTCAGATTGTAATGCGTCAGCATCACCCCCTTGGACAGCCCCGTAGTCCCGCTTGAATACGGCAGCGCCGCCAAATCCTCCACCGGATCAATCTCAACCTGAGGCGGCGTCGCCGGCGCCCGCTCTATCAGCCCCCAAAACTTCGCCGGATCCCTTGAAGTCCCCTGTATCTCAATCACCCGCTCCAGCCCCGGAACGGCGTCATCCGCATCCGCGATAAGCCCCGCCAGCGACTCATGCGCGATAAGCGCCCTCGCCCCGCTATTATTCAGCTGATGCGCCACCTCCCGCTCGCGGTAACCCGAATTGATAGTGGTAACCGTCGCCCCCGCCTTCAGTACCCCGAAAAACGCCACCTCAAACTCCACGCAATTCGGCGCAAGCACCCCCACCACATCCCCCTTCCCGAACCCCAACAGCCCCAACGCCGCCGCCAGCCTATCGCTATACATATCCAGCTGCTGATACGTATACCTAAACTCCCCATCAACCACCGCCACCTTATCCGGCACTCGCCGCGCCGTCCCCCCCAGCACATCCTGCAACGGAAACGCCCCATAAGGCGCCAACGACTCCCGCGCCCCCCTAGTGGCATCAGAATGTCCGCTCATCCTAACCCTCCTGACACTGACCCAAATACGCCATCGCAATCCAACCCCATAATAAAGCGCCCCCGCCGCTTTGCAAACCCCCAAACCCCAATCAACCTAACACCCGCCGCTATTTATGGTAATATACCAAACACAACACAACCCGCAACCACCCACGGGAGCGAACCATGACCACAGCCAAAACGCCCCCCGCAAGCCACAATCAGCCGAAAATACACAGCCACATCGCTTGACAGCACGGGGGGGGGCGTGATAACATTCCCCAAACCCCTAAAAAACAACCAAAAACCAACCAGCGAGAGGGTGTACACAATGTCCAAACACGCAATCCGAACCACAACCGCCCTCGCGCTGCTCGCGCTAATATCGGCAATAGCCATCTCCCTGCTAACAACCCGCGCCCCCCAAGCCGCCGCATCCAACGCCCACGCGCCCGCCACCGACGCCCGCGCCCTACCCATACCCGCCCAATACACCGCCCAATGCTCCAACGGCACAGCCGTCCCGGATCCCAAGAACACCCCCGACCTCGTATCCGACTGCGCCACCCTGCTCGCCATAAAATCCACGCTTGAAGGCAGGAGTGGCAACCTGAACTGGTCAGCGGATGTTGACATCAGCGAATGGCACGGCGTAATCACAGCAAACGGTCGTGTGGCGAAATTGCTGCTGAGCCACGGCTACGACTGGATGGCAAACGGCTTGAATGGCGAGATACCCGCGGCGCTGAGCAATCTTTCCATGCTCGAGACATTGGAGATAATCGGCGATCCGGTGGACAATATCCGACTAACTGGCGCGATACCGCCGGAACTAGGCAGCCTCGCCAATCTCAGGACTTTGACTCTCTCCTTCAACGCTCTGTCAGGCAATATACCGCCAGAACTAGGCAACCTTGCCAATCTCAGGGAGTTGCATCTCCTCGACAACGCTATGACGGGCGCGATACCGCCGGAACTAGGCAACCTTGCCAATCTCAGGGAATTGGATCTCACATGGTTGAACCGGCTGACAGGCCAGATGCCGCCGGAATTAGGCAACCTCGCTAACCTCAGGGAACTGCATATCTCCGGCTACCGATTGACTGGTGATATACCATCAGAGTTGGGCAACCTTGCCAATCTCGAGTCTTTGAGGATCCGCGGCGAACAACTGACAGGTGAGATACCACCGGAATTGGGCAACCTTGCCAATCTCAAGGATTTGGGGATCGGCGGCGAACAACTGACGGGCGAGATACCATCGGAATTGGGCAATCTTGCCAATCTCGAGGATTTGAGCATCGGCGGCGCTCAACTCACCGGCGCGATACCACCAGAGTTGGGCAATCTTGCCAATCTCAAGGATTTGGGGATCGGCGGCGCTCAACTGACGGGCGAGATACCACCAGAACTAGGCAACCTTGCCAAGCTCGAGGATTTGAGTATCGGCGGCGCTCAACTCACCGGCGCAATACCGCCGGAACTAGGCAACCTTGCCAAGCTCGATGCGTTGAGTATCAACATCCCTCAACTGACAGGCGCAATACCGCCGGAGTTGGGCAAACTTGCCAATCTCTGGCTTTTGGATCTCCGCGACAACCAGTTGACGGGCAAGATACCACCGGAGTTGGGCAACCTTGCCAAGCTCGAGCATTTGCGTATCCAGAACAACCAATTGACGGGCGCTATACCGCCGGAGTTCGGCAACCTCGGAAATGTCGAGAGAATGGGGCTCTCCAACAACCAATTGACGGGCGCTATACCGCCGGAGTTCGGCAACCTCGTCAATCTCAAGAGCGTGACCCTTCACGCGAATCAACTGACGGGCGCTATACCCCCGGAATTGGGCAACCTTGCCAATCTCACAAGCTTGCCCCTCCACGACAACCAACTGACGGGCGAAATACCGTCGGAACTAGGCAATCTTGCCAGTATCAAGTACTTGTATCTCTACGACAACCAACTCACGGGTGAGATACCTCCGGAACTAGGCAATCTTGCCAATATCGAGTACTTGCATCTCCACGACAACCAACTGACGGGAGAGATTCCCCCGGAACTAGGCAACCTTGCCAATCTCACGAACTTGACTCTCTTCCCCAATAATCTAACGGGCTGCATCCCCCAATCTCTGCGCGCCCCTATGAACGGCCGATTTGCCAGGCAACTAGACCTGCCGATTGATCTGCCATACTGCGGCGAAAGAACCGCCGCAACACCCACGCCCACCGCCACACCCGTCCTGGGCGAAACACCCACTGCAACGCCAACCCCCACGCCCACCGCTACGCCGGCGACCGGCGAAACCCCCGTTCCCACACCGACAACGCCGACGCCCACCGCTACCACTACGCCCGCAATCACCATAGAGACAACACCCTCGCCATCCCCATCCCCCACTCCCACCACAACCCCCACAAGCGTCGTAACAACAACCGACGACCCCTGCACCCACCACCTCGCCGCCAACGGCAGCGCCACCAACGCCTGGACGCCCGCCTGCCTAACCGCCAACCCGCCCAACGCCCGCGACTACTACGCCCGCCTCTACACCTTCACCCTAGACGCCCCATCCCAAGTCACCATCACCCTATCATCAGCCGACGCCGCCCCCTACCTCTACCTGCTTGACGGCGCAGGCCCCTCCGACGCCATCAAGCGCGAAACCGGCGACCCCAACGCAAATACCGCATCCATAACCGAAACCCTCCCCCCCGGCGCCTACACCATAGACGCCACCACCTACTACGCCCAAACCCCCGGCGCCTTCACCCTAGAATTCCAGGCAACCCCCACGATCGCCGCATCCGCCCAAGCCTGCGCCGAGCCAATCGCCCCCAACGCCACCGCCAACGGCAACTGGATCCCCGCCTGCGTCTCAGCAAATTCCCCCCAACATTCCACCTACTACGCCCGCTACTACACCTTCACCCTAACCGCCCCCGCCCAGGCAACCATCACCCTATCATCAACCGACGCCGCCCCCTACCTCTACATCCTTGACGGCCCAACAACCGCCGCCCCCATCAACCGCGAAACCGGCGCCCCCAACGCGCCATCAGCCACCATAACCCTACCCCTGCAACCCGGCGCCTACACCATAGAGGCAACCACCTACTACGCCCAAACCCCCGGCGCCTTCACCCTTGAACTTGAACTAGAACCCTAACCGCGCGAACCACATCCCCCGCCGCCGAAATGCGGTTGCCCTGCCACTAACGCAAAGGCAACCGCATTTTAATCTCTAACACGCAAACCATCCCACAAATCCTACTTGCCCACACCCACCCAAAAAGTTTTGTCCACTTTTCCAAAAGTGGCGTCCGCCCCCCTTGCCCCCGCGCCTTGCCCTCTAGCTCAAATACAACCGCACCCCCGCATGCGGAAACCAAACCTCCAAACTAGCCCTACGCTCCCGCTGCAACGTCCGCGCATAATCCACCCGCCCCGGATCATCCGCCCCAAGCCTATGCGGACAAACCTCCCGCCGCTCCTCCTGCGGACACAAATGCAAATCCGCCTGACAATCCCAAAACCCCACCACCTTCATCGGAAAATACAACGTCTCCGCCGCCGCCCGCAAATCCGCCAATATCTCACTCGCCCGCGCCCCGCCCTCGTCGCCGCCTTCAATGCGTATCGTCAGCCTATCCATAACCTCGCCTTGCCCTAAATCCCTCGCAGAAATCCCCTCACACCGCATCCCCCGTCCCCGCAATCAGCGTCCCCGCCGCCGAAAACATCCCCCCAGGCCCGTGCGCTATCCCCACCGTCGCGCCCGCAACCTGACGCTCCCCCGCCTCGCCCCGCAGCTGCCGCGCCAACTCTATCAGCGTGAAAATCCCATACATCCCCGAGTGCGTATAAGACAGCCCGCCCCCGTTTGTATTCATTGGAAAATCGCCCCCAGGCGCCGTGCGCTGCCCCTCAACAAACGCCCCGCTCTCGCCCGGCGCGACAAACCCCAAATCCTCCAGCGCCAGCATCGGCGTGAACGCGAATGCGTCATACAACTCCGCCACATCTATATCCGAATGAGACACCCCCGCCATCTCAAACGCCGCCTTCCCCGAAATCCGCGCCGCCCGCGAACTCGTCATATCCTCCATCATGCTCACCAAACTATGCTCAGTCGCCTCCCCGGTCCCCAACACATACACCGGCGGCTTGCGAAGATCCCTCGCCCGCTCGGCCCCCGTCATCACAATCGCCCCGCCCGCGTCAGTCACCAAGCAGCACATAAACAGCGAATACGGCCAGCATATCGGACGCGAATTCATCACATCCGCAATCGTTATCGGCTCCTTCATCATAGCCATCGGATGCATCGCCGCCCACTTGCGATTGGACACCGCCACCTCCGCCATCTGCTCCCGCGTTGTGCCATACCTGTGCATATGCCGGGTCGCCGGCAGCGAAAACAGCGTCGTAGGCCCCATTATCCCAAACGGCGCCTCAAACTGCCCCTGAGGCGAATCCGCCGCAATCCCGCCCCCGCCCATTCCCACCCGCGACCGCCCGCTCTCCCCGTGCGTTATCAGCGCCACATCTATCACCCCCGCCGCTATCGCCAGCAGCGCATGCTCCACATGCAAGATAAACGAACACCCGCCCACATTAGTCCCGTCGCTATATCGCGGCGCTACCCCCAAATACTCCCCCAGCTGCGCGCTGCTCACGCCCGCCGTGAACAGCCCGTCCACATCCGCGACCGACAGCCCCGCGTCACTCAGCGCGTTGCGCGCCGCCTCCGCATGCAGCGTCAGCGCCGACTTGCCCGGCACGACCCCAATCTCATCCGACTCGCACGCCCCCACAATCGCCGCCTTCCCCCGCAATTCGCGCCCCAACGCTGCCACTGCCGCTACCCTCCATTCTGTCTATACTACGCCGGCGCCGCATCTACGCTATGCCGAAAATCCCCTAGCCTTGCCGCTTAGCCGCCCACGCCTGCCGCCTATTCTGCCACATCCACAAGCCGAAACTTCGGCAGCGTAACCTCCGCCGTCACATCCTCAAACACAACCTCCACCGCCATATCGCACCGCACAACCTCCGGATCCGGCTCAACCCCCACCAAATTCGTCATCATCCGCGGCCCCTCATCCAACTCCACCACCGCGATGATATACGGCGCGTCAAACCCCGGCGCGCTCCGGTAGTTAATCACAAACGAATACAGCGTCCCCTTCCCGCTCGCCTCCTCCCACGCAACATCCCCCGACAAACACTCCGGGCAAAACGGACGCGGATAGAAATACGCCAACCCGCAATCCCCACACCGCTGTATCAGCAACCTACGCTCCCGCAACCCATCGAAAAACGCCCTAGTCTCCGGCGTAGGCTGCGGCAGCGCCGCCCTATATCCCGTAGCCAAAACACAATCCTCCCATTGCCTATACTATCCGCAAGTCTATCCCCACACCGCACAATCGTCAACCGCCAAGCCAACGGCATTTGACCTAATAACAAGCCCCAATCCGCTAAACCCACCCTGCGCTCACCCTCAAAAAGTTTTGCCTACTTTTTCAAAAGTAGCGTCCCCCCATCCTATTCCTCGTCCAACTCCGCCTCCACCTGCCACACCGCTCCATCCTCCGTGAACTGCCCCGCCCTCACGCGCTCGATCCCATACCCCGGCAGATCCGCCACCGCCAAGCACCACCCGTCCGCCACCTTCCCATACAGCCCATCGAACTCGAAATCCAAGCTCACGAACCCATGCCCCCGCCTATCATCCGGCAGATCCCCCACATCCGCCGGAAACACATTCAGCAAGAACTTAGCCTCCACATCCCCGGCGACGCACTGCTCCCTGAAATAAATCAGCCTGCGATTGCCGCCATCCCCGCCTTCATCCTGACCCTCATCAAGATACAGATCGAAATCCGAATCCGCCAATCGCTCCCCGAAATCCCCCGCCAGCGCGCCCTCGCGCGCGTCATCATACTCATCCGGCAGCTCCTCCACCACCCCATCCGGCGCCAAATCCAGCGCCCGCAGCCCCGGATGATCCGGCGAATGCCACGCCGCCCGATACACCGCGTTAGTCAGCATCGGCGCCCCCGCAATCTGTGCCGGAAAACTCCCCCACGCCGGCGCCCGCTCGCCCTGCCGCAAATGCGCCCGCATATTCACCGGCGACACATACTCCCACACAACCCTCCCATCCGGCGCAGCCTGAAACACCCTCCCCGCCGTCCCCTCGGTCACCAGCGTATTCCCATTCGGCAACCGCTGAGCCCCCGACAAAATCGGCGCATAGAAATCCGCCAACTCCTCAGCCGCATAAGACCACACAGCCCCATCCGGCCCATACGCCCCCCCATCAACGCGCCCATACCCGAACCCATCCACCGGCGGCGCAATCTCATCCACCGTCGAGTAAAACCGCTCCCCCCCGTGAAACTCATACCCGTTATTGAACACCAGGATATTCCCCGCCCCCGGCAACCCAGGCGCAATCCAATTCGTATGATGCTGCCAAAACAGCCGCTGATCATCGGCATCCCCACGCCCATAAGCCCGCGGATTCCCCCACCTATACACCAGCCCGCCGCCAAGCCCGCTATTGCCCCCGCTATGCCCTCGCGCCTCCTCAGTCGTCGCGCTATGATCCACAACCCACACCTCGCTGAAATTGCGCGGCGAAATCATCACCTGATCCAGCTCGGCGTTATAATCAATCGCGTTGACATGCAACCAATCCCCCGGCCGCCGCAGCCGGAAATTGCTGATAGACTCCAGCAAAAAGTTCACATCCACCCGCTCCGGATGATCCGCCACAACCCCATAATTCGGCTTGCTCGGATCAAAATCCTGAACCAGATGATCCCACACCGACCACTCCCACACCACCTCGCCGCCGCTCGCCCCAATCGGCCGCACCTCCGCCAGCTTATCAAACACCAGCCCGCTCTCGTGAACGAACTCCGGATTCGCCCCCGCCGCGACAGCCTCCTCCTTCGTCTTGCGCTCCCGATACAGCAGCAAAACATTCCCGTTGGGCATCATCAGAAAATCGTGATGCAGCCCCTCCAGCTCATACCGCCAAACCGACTTCCCGTCCGGCCCGACCTCATATATCGCATCCGTAGTCCCCTCCGACACCTCCATCGCCAGCAAATTCCCATTAGCCAGCAGCCTAGCATCCCCAAACGCCCGATCCGTCCGCCACCGATGCGCCACCCGCCCCAGCGGATCCACCAAAAACACATCCCTATTCCAAATCCCCGTAACCAGCGCATACCCCACCGCTACCGCGCCTTCCTCAAACCCCACCAACCCCACCGTCCTATCTCCCCCACTCAGCGCAACCTCATCACCCACACTCACCCCCAACCGCGCCTCCACCCCCCCACACAACGCCCCCACCAACCCCACCAGCGCCCGATCCAAAGCCGAGACATCCCCATCCTGCGACATACGCCCTTCTGCCGCATCACACCTCGCCCTAACCCGCCAATACCGCGCCCAAGCGCCACCCTCATCCTCCGCCAACGCCCGCAACACCCCCACCGCATACCCCCTCGCCCCCCCATCATCCGCCGCCGCCTGCCCTCCCCCATCCGCATACGCCGCCGAACCACTCAATCCCACGCCCACAACCGCCACCAAAGCCACCACCGCACAGACGGCAACGACCCTTGCCGTGCCCCCGCGCCTTGCAACCGAAACCATCCCCCCAAAATCAAGCAACGCTGTCCATCCTCCATATCTAACTTATACCCGCACAAATTATACCCAACCCAAAAGTTATTTGCCTACTTTTTGGGCAAAAGCAGCATCCCGCGCCTTCGCCTCCCACCCCGGTATTCTCAGGATGCAGTGCTAATATGATATGCTTGCCCTAAACCGCCGAAAGACAGGTGAACTTATGGCGAAACCGAGAGTGTACAGACACGATGCGCTATGCCCGAAGTGCGGCTCAAACTGGGTCAAGAAAGACGGCCATTCGCGCGGCAAGCAGCAGTTCAAGCGCAACCAGCGCCGCAAGCGTCAAGAGGGCGCAAAGCATCGGTTCACCGATGCCCAGAAGGAACAAGCGGTGAAGATGCGCGCCGAGGGGATGAGCCTATCGGCGACCGCGCGAGTAATAGGCGCGAGCGTGCCCACGGTAAGCGAGTGGGTCAAAAAAGGGGGCGTTGGCGAGAGAGCGTCTGACGCGGTTTATGTCGTGGCGGACAAGCGGTCGTCAGAGTGGCGTCCGCGCGTCTATTGTGGCGTTTGATGAGATGTGGACATACTTGGGAGTCAGGCGCGGCGAGCGGCGCAAAGACCTGTGGATATGGACTGCGGTGGTGGAAGAGCCGGATGGCGTCCGCTGGCGGATATATGAGGTGGGCGACAGGGACTTGTCTGCGTTCTCGCGCTTGTTGGATAGGCTGCCGGACGCGGACAGGTATGAGACTGACGCTTATCCGGTGTACGAGTGGTTGCCTAGGGATCGGCACATAGTGGGCAAGGGCGGAGCGGTGAACTGGAACGAAGGGCTGCACTCCAAGTTGAGGAGCAAGCTGAACAGGCTAGTAAGGCGGACAAAGGGCTACACAAAGAGCGTGAATATGCTGAAACACCTGTTGGCGATAGTGTTCGATGAGTGCCTAAATCAATCCCTCAAATCCATTAACACTGCATCCTGAGAATGCCCCGCGGATCATTTCAAGACATTTAGCGCCGGGCATCTAGCGAGCATTGCCATCCGCCTACCGCCACTTCCACCCCGCGCCCTCCAGCGCCGCGTTGATGCCCTCGCGCAGATTGGCGGCCGCCGCCCGCGCCCCGTCCGCGAAACCCTCCGCACTGTCGTCCGCGTACAGGATGCTGCGCGATGAGTTGATGAGGATGTTCGGCGCGCTACTGCTCTTTTCAAGCCCGTTTTCCACCGCCGCCTCAAGCTCGCCGCCCTGCGCGCCCACCGCCGGTATCAGTATCGGCGCGCCGCGGCAACGGCGGCGAACAACGCTGAGCTGGTCGGGATAGGTCGCGCCCACCACCAGCCCAAGATTGCGGTTGCGCGTCCATGTCATCGCCCGCGCCGCGATCCATTCGTACAGCGGCATCCGCAGCTCATCCAACTCATCCGGCGCGCGCAGATCGTCCAACGCAAGCGGCATCTGCCAGTTGGCATACGCAAGCGGCGCGTCCTGGAATTCCTGCGAACCGGGGTTTGAGGCGCGGCACCACACGAACACGCCCTTATCCGCCCGCTCAAAGAACGGCGAGAGCGATTCGCCGCCCGCAAAGCCGTTCACGGTTATCGCGTCAAAGCCCCAGTAGTCAAACAGCGCCTCGGCGTGCTTGATGTTGGTGGACTGAATATCCCCCCGCTTGGCGTCGCCCAGCAAGACGGCGTCCGGCGCTCGCTCCCGCGCGTATGCCAGCGTATCCCGCAACGCCTCCAGCCCCTCTATGCCGAGCGCCTCATAGAACGCGAGGTTGGGCTTGTAGGCGCACACGAGGTCGCGCGTGGCGTCAATTATCGCGCGATTGAATGCGCGAACATCCGCGATTGGCATCAATGAGGGATCAGGGTCAAGCCCCACGCATACCGCGCTGCGATTTACCCGCGACGCCTCCGCCAGCCTGCTTGCGAATTCGCTCATTTTGTTCCTGCCGCCCCTTTGTCCCTAACTTTGTCTATCAGATTGCCCGCTAATCTTTCCCTTAATCAGCGAACTGATCAAGAGAACGCGCCCGTCTATATCCCGCTATATCCCCTTGAACCAGTCCCCGAATTGCGCCGCCAGCGCCTCGTCGCCCTCAAGCGCGATGCGCCCGCGCCGAACCGACCGCCGCAGGGGTAGCCGCCCCATGCAGAACAGGATGTAGGTATCGGTATCGCAGCTAAATGTAACATTTACAGGAGAATCGTCAGCGGGCGCAAGGCGAAAGTTGTCCCCCGAAACGCGAACGTCGTAGCCGCCATCGGCGTCCGTCAGCGCGAACCGATAGCGTATCGGCGCGGCAAGCGCATCGGATTTCTGAAAGCCCGTGCGTAGCCACCGCCACACGAAGTCCAGCATAAACGGCACTGCCCTTGCGCTGAGTTTCGCCGAGCGGTCTAGCGGATAGCGTATGTCCCAAGAGTGAATCGCCAGCTCAGACGCGCGAATGTCTATCAGCCTATCTACGCTGATGACGAAATAGGGATGCCAGGTCGGGAGCGAATATGAGCTTTCGTCCAGATCCAGCAGCAGCGTGTTGAACCGCTTGCAGCTTGCGTTGAAATCGTAAAACAGGTCTTCATGAATGGCGTTGCGCGTATCCACCAGGCGCGCCAGCCCCTCCTCAGGCGTTGCGGCGCGGCTGAACCCCATCGGCGGATCGGTGATGCCCTTGACCGCGTTTGCGATGCTCAGCCCGAATGTGTTCGCGCCGAGTATCAGATGCGTTATCACATCCGCTATCTTCCAGCCCTCGCAGGCGCTGGCATATACATCCGGCTCCCGCCAGATATTGTCCGGCAGCGTGTGCAGATGCGCCGCCAGTTCGTTGGACAGGTCGCGCACAAGCTGTATGCGCTCCCGAACCTGTTCCGCGTTGCTGCCTGCGTTGCTCATAAACTCCGCCCTTATCTCATATGCGCCGTATGCGCCGCCTTGAGCGCCGCACGCCTAGTATGCGCCATACGCGCCGCCCTGATTGCCGCCGCCCGCCTACAACCCCTTGCCCGCCATATACGCCGCGAGATCGGCGGTGCGGCAGCTATATCCCCATTCGTTGTCATACCAGCCCACCACCTTGACCATATTATCGCCCACGGTCATAGTAGATAGCCCGTCAATGATGCAGCTATGCGGGTTTCCCACGATGTCGCTGCTGACAAGCGGATCCTCGCTGTATTCCAGCGCGCCCGCCATCGCGCCCGCCGCCGCTTTGCTGAACGCCGCGTTCACATCGGCCGCCGACGCCGCCCGCGACAGCGTCGCCACAAAATCGGTAACCGAACCAACGGGCGTGGGAACGCGCAGCGCCATCCCGTTCAGCTTGCCGTTCAGTTCAGGCAACACCAGCCCCACCGCTTTCGCCGCGCCGGTGGAAGTGGGGATGATGTTCACCGCCGCCGCCCGCGCGCGCCGCAAATCGCTGTGCCAGTGGTCAAGCACTTTCTGGTCATTGGTGTAGGCGTGAATGGTCGTCATAAGCCCCTGCACAACGCCGAACTCGTCGTTCAGAACTTTCGCCATAGGCGCGATGCAGTTCGTTGTGCAGGATGCGTTGGAAACGATGTTGTGCCGCTGAGGGTCGTATGCGCTTTCGTTGACGCCCAGCACAAGCGTGATGTCTTCGTTCTGCGCGGGCGCGGATATGATGACCTTTTTCGCGCCGCCCTCCATATGAACCGCCGCCCGGCTGGAATCGGTGAACATCCCCGTGGACTCTATCACCACGTCCACGCCCTCATCCCCCCAAGGCACATCCGCCGGATCCAGATGCCCGGTCATCTTGACGGAATGGCCGTCAATGACAATCGCGCCGTCCGCTACCTCGACCGAGCCGGGATATGGCCCATACGCCGAGTCGTACTTGAACAGGTGGGCGCTCGTCTTGATGTCGGCGGGATCATTCGCCATAACCACTTCAAGCGTGTCCGGGTGGCGTTCCATAATCGCGCGCAGCGCCTGCTTGCCGATGCGCCCAAAGCCGTTGATGCCAATTCTGGTTGTCATATGCGCCCTTTCGTCTGCCCATGACGCCGCCGCGCGAGCTTGCGTTGCGCTATCCCGTCGCGCCGCGGCGTAGTCGTATAGTCAATGCCTTGCAATTATACCCTATCGCGGGCATATGCCGCCCGCTAAACGCGCGCCATTTCGCGCCGCATTTGCGCCAATCCCATTGGCCCCAAGTTCAGCGCGCGCGTATGAAAGTCTTTCAGGTCAAAATCCGCCCCCTTGCGCCGCCGCGCGTCTTCCCGCGCCGACAGCCATTCGCGCTCGCCCACTTTGTACGAGATCGCCTGCCCCGGCATCCCCAGATAGCGGTCAACCTCGCTTGCCACGAAATCCGCAGGGAAGTGGCTGCGCTCGCGTATGAACTCCAGCCCAAGCGCGGGCGTCCATACTTCGCCCGGATGAAAGTCCGCCGATTGCGGTATCGGCAGCTCAAGGTGCATCCCGATGTCAACAATCACGCGGACGCTGCGTAGCGCCTGGGCGCGCAGCATCCCAAGATAGTAGTCAGGGTTTTCAAGATAGCCAAGCTCGGCCATAAGCCGCTCGGCGTACAGCGCCCAGCCCTCTATGTAGCCCGACGTGCCGCCCATAGCCGTCTGGAACCTGGACAGGTCGCTAGTGAGATGCTTGGCTATGCCGCGCTCAAAGTGATGCCCCGGCACGCCCTCGTGATACGCGATAGACGGCTCGCCCCACAGCGGAAAGCGCGTCTTGCCGCCGGTGGGATACCACGTCCGCCCCGGCCTGCTGAAGTCCTCAGACGGCGATGTGTAGTACATAGCCAGCGCCCCGCCCGGCGGCGCTATCATCGCCTCTATTCGCTTAACTCGCTCAGGTATGTCAAAGTGCGTCCCGTTCAGTTCGGCGACCGTCCTGTCCTGCAGATCCTGCATCCATTTCCGAAAGGCGTCCACGCCCTCTATCGCGCGGTCGGGATCGGTTTCAAGCAATTGCTTGGCTGCCTCAACGCCCCCGCCCGGCAGGATGCGCTCGGCCGTTTGCGCCATTTCGCTTTCCACCCACGCGAGCTGCTCCCAACCCCAGGCGTACGTCTCTTCAAGCGCAATGTCAGCGCCATTGAACGCGCGCGACGACAGCGCGTAGCGCTCATGCTCCACGGCGTCCTGTTCGCTTGCCTTAGGCAGATACTCTTCGGATAGATAGCGCCCCATATCGGCATACGCCGCCGCCGCCGCTTGCGCGCCCACAACCACATCTTGCCGCAACGCATCCGACTCTACGGGCGATGCGTCAAAGGCGTCAACAAGCCCGTCAAAGAACGAACCCGCGCCGCCTGATTGCCCCGTCCACGTCTTCGCCTGCCGCGCGCACTCGGCCGCCTGCCGCCGGCTGCTCGGCTTGCCCTGCCGCAAGCCCTCGCGCAGACACTCGCGGTAGCCCGCAAGCCCCTGCGGAACAAGCGCCAGCCGCGCCGCGATATTGCGCCAATCTTGCGCCGTATCGCGCGGCATCAGGTCAAATGTCATTCGCATCGCCTGGAACGGGCTGCCCAGCACGCGCAGGCTGCGTAGATGCTCGCCGGCGTCGTATGTGTCAAGGCTGACGCTCAGGTCGTCCAGCATAGCGTCTTTGGCGATCCTATCCCGATCATCCTCCGCGGCGGCGGCGTTCAGCGCGGCGATAGCGCGGCGGTTAAGCGCCGCGTTGGCGTCCGCGCCCTGCGGCGAGTAGTCCGACATCTCGGCGTCATGCCCCGGAACGCCCATGCCGGTGGCGCTGATTGGGTTCAGCGCCGCGTACTCTTCCACATATTCGTTGGCGATGTCATAGATCTGCGACATATCGGATTGGCTGCCTTTCAAACATCAAAGCGTTCTGAGGGATTTCGAGGGATTTCGCGCGTTAGCCGGCGTTTCGCGCGGCCGTTATCTTTGCGGCGCGGGCGCGCCCTTGTATCGCCGCCCGCGATTGGAGATTGTGCGCTCGCCCGCGAGTCGCATCACGGGAACGCCGTAGCCGCAGCTTGTGCTAGTCTTTTCGACGCGCACTTCGATCGCCTGGCGCATAGGCAGCGCGATGTCCTCCGCCTGGCTCGCCAGCAGCAGATCGGCGTGCGGCGACTCATCCACCGGCGTATGCGTTGCGTAGCCGTACAGCCGCGCGATTGCGGCATCCCCCGGTTCAAACGAGCATACCATTATCGTGATGGGGCTGCCGCAATCAGAATGCAGCGCCGTCTGATTGCCGCTGCCCGTGTAGTCCAGATACGCCACGCGGTTCGGGCTGATGATATGCAGCGGCGTTCCCCCCTTAGGCGAGAGATTCACCGCGTCAACGCCTTGCGCCTCAACATCCGCCGTCGCCACAAAGAACACGGGCGCATTGCGAATAAGCTCAGCCTGCTCCGCCGTAATGCAATCGTATGATGTCGCCATATTTGCGCCCCCAATTATTCGCTATTCGCTTGCGCGTTGCCCGTATGCTATCTTGCCGCCAACAGCCGCTCATACACGCTGCGCCCCGCGAACCGCGCCTTATCCCCAAGCTCCTCTTCTATGCGGAGCAGCCGGTTGTACTTGGCTGTGCGCTCCCCTCGCGCCGGCGCGCCTGACTTTATCTGCCCGGCGTTTGCGCCCACCGCGAGGTCGGCTATCGTGGTGTCCTCAGTCTCACCGGATCGGTGGCTAACCACTACGCCCCAGCCCGCGTCCTGCGACATCTTTATGGCGTCAAGCGTTTCGGTAACGCTGCCAATCTGGTTGAGCTTAATCAATACCGCGTTGGCGGCGTTAAGCCGCATCCCCTCGCGGATGCGCTCAGTGTTCGTAGTCAGCAGATCATCCCCAACTATCTGAACGCGATCCCCGACGCTTTGCGTCATCAGCGCCCAGTTTTGCCAATCATCCTCCGCCAGCCCGTCCTCTATGCTGATGATTGGGTAATCGCGGATGAGCGTCTTGTACAGATCCACAAGCTCAGGCCCGGTATAATTCGCGTTTTCGCGCGGCAGGCTGTATCCGCCCGGATCATCCGCTGAGCGCAGCTCCGACGCCGCCACATCCAGCGCGATAAAGCACTGCTCGCCGGGGCGATAGCCCGCCCGCTCAATCGCCTCCATCACCAGCTCCAGCGCGTCGCGGTTGGACGGCAGCGGCGGCGCGAACCCGCCCTCGTCGCCGATAGTGGTTCCCAGCCCGCGCGCGCGCAGCCCGTCCGCCAGCGCGTGATATATCTCCGCGCCCGCCCGCAGCGCATCCCTGAATGTGTCAAATCCCAGCGGAACGACCATAAACTCCTGGAAATCGGTAGAGTTTTCGGCATGCTGCCCGCCGTTCACGATATTGAACATAGGCGCAGGCAGCGTCAGTTCCCCCGCAATATCGCCGCCGCCGCCGTGCGCTTGCCGGATATGCTCATACAGCGGCATGCCCGCGCTCAGCGCCGCCGCCCGCGCCGCCGCCATTGACGCGCCCAACATCGCGTTAGCCCCCAGCCGCGTCTTCAGCGGCGTGCCATCCAACTCGATCAGCGCCTTATCAATCGCCCGCTGATCAGCCGCGTCCCGTCCCACGATAGCCGGCTTGATATGATCCCGCACATTCGCCAGCGCCGCCAATACGCCGCGCCCGCGATACCGCGCCGCGTCGCCATCCCGCAGCTCCAGCGCCTCAAACGACCCCGTACTCGCCCCCGACGGCACAAGCGCTCGTCCAATCGCCCCGTCCGCCAGCGCCACATCCACCTCAACCGTCGGGTTCCCCCGCGAATCCAAAACCTCCCGCGCCCTCGCATCCGATATTACGCTCATAGCATCCCCTACTGCCGAACTATGCCCCAATAACGACTTAGTAGCGGTTGCCGCAACCGCCTCGCAATCATATCTTAACCGCATTACGCCATTTTCTACCACTGCCCAAATATCATACCATCACGCCGCCTGCCTTGCGCGTTTGACGCCGCCGCTTGCCCTACCCCTACTCCTCCGCCACCGCTTGGAACGCAAGCGGACACGCCACCAGAAACAGCGCGTCATACGCCGCCAGGAACGGCAGCCAGCGCGTCAGCCCGCTATCGCCTTGCAGCGCGGCGGTGGACGCCTCTACCGCGGCTATCAGGGCGGGCGCGATTATGGGCAGGAATAGCAGCGGCAGCATTACTTCGCGCGAGCGCGTGTTGACGGCGATTGCCGAGAACAGCGTTCCAACCGCCGCTATTCCCAGCGTCGCAAGCAGCGCCGCCGGCAGCAGGCCCGGCTGCAGCAGCGAGAAGTTGTACAGCACGGCGAACACGGGGAACGCCGCGATTTCTATCGTCAGCATGAACAGCAGGTTGCCCAGCATCTTGCCGAAGAAGATGACATCGCGCCCAACCGGCGCCAGCAGCAGCGCCTGCATCCCGCCGCTCTCTTTCTCCAGCGCCAGCGAGCGGTTTAGCCCAAGCGCGCCGCCGAATGCGATCGCCACCCAAAGTATGCCCGGCGCCACAAACGCGACCGTCTGCGGCGTGGGGCTGACCGCGAAGTTGAACACCACTATCGTCAGCAGCGCGAAAACCAGCGCCGACACCACTATGTCCCGCGAGCGAAACTCCAGCGCCACGTCTTTCCACATAATCGCCAGCGCCAGCGCCGCGAACTCGCGCGCCGCCCTCACGCCCGCGCCCCCGCGAACCCAAACCGCGCCGCGTACAGCGCCCGCAGCTCAGGGATGCTCACAGCGTCCGCCCTATCTTCCCACGCGATCCGCCCGCCCGCCAGGATAGCCACCCTATCCGCCAGCGCCGCGCCGCGCTCTATGTTGTGCGTGGTCATCAGAACCGCGCGCCCGCTGTCGGCGTAATCCCGAACAACCGATTCCAGCAGCGCCAGCGCCTCTTGGTCAAGCCCGCTTTCGGGCTCGTCCATCACCAGGACGCGCGGCGAATGCAGCAGTGCCCGCGCTATGCCGAACCGCCGCCGCAGCCCATGCGACAGCGCGCCCGCCTTATCGTCAAGCCGCCCGCTGACGCCCATCCGCGCCGCGACCGCCGCCACGCGCTCATCCACATTCTCAACCTCAAACATCCGCGCGAAGAACCGCAAATTCTCGCCGCCGGTAAGCCCGTCATACAGCAGCGGCTCATGCGTAACCACGCCTATCAGCCGCCGGACCCGCCTCGCGTTGCGCCGCGCGCTCACGCCGCCCACAAGCGCCTCGCCCGCGTCCGGCTTAACCAGCGTCGCCAGCGTCTTGATAAGCGTAGTCTTGCCGCAGCCATTCGCGCCCAATATCGTCAGCGTCTCGCCCCATTCCACGCGCAGATCCACCCCGCGCAGCGCCTGCGTCCGCCCGTAAGCCTTCCACAACCCGCGCGCCTCTATCGCCGGGGGGGCGGCTGGGTTTGCGGCTTGCGCCATTTGGGATTGCTGCATAGGCTTAACCCGTCCCATCACAGCGCCGGCGGGGCGGAGCCGCTCAGATGGCGTAGCAGCCCGTTTGCGGCGGCGGCGATTATCTCGTCCGTCTTTGCAGCCGTCAGACGGCCTATCACGCGCCGCAGCTTATCCTCATGCAAAGTGTGCAGCCGATTCGAGCGCGCCCAGCTCTCAAACTCCAATTCGCCGCCGATTATATCCGCCGAGGCGATATGAATGTCTTCGGGCTTGCCGCTTTCCTGCGCGGTTACCGGGCAAACTATGAAATCGCTCATTCCCACAGCGGCAATCACAATCGCCGGACGCGGCTTGCCCGGCCTCAGATCGCTGCGTGGAATGGGCGTTATGACTACATCTCCGACCACTGCGCCAGCCACTCCTCGTCTTCCGGTTCGCTGAACCATTGCGACAGCGAGAGCAGCGCGAAGTCGTCCTGCTCGCGGTCGTCGAACACTATCAACTCATCGCCCAGCCACATCGCCATCTTATCCACCACTTTCATCGTCCCCGCGCTCACCGCGCACACCCGCCCCAGCAGCTCGATCGCGCGCTCTTTGTGGTCGGCGAACCGATAGCCGTTGAACTTCGCCGCCACCGTCGCGTCCCGCGCCTTGCGCTCCCGGTGCTGATCCAATACCCACTCCAGCGCCGACCGGCTGCCCAGCTTGTACCGCCACGCGGCCGCCGGAACGCCCGCCAGCGTCGTCCGCTCGTCTAGCCGGATTATCCCCCGCTCCTTATCCGCCCGCAACAGCGCCTTGCCCGGCGGCGCATCCCCGTCAACCCGCTCCAGCGGATGCGGCGCTATGCGCTCAAAGCCCAGATGCAGCTCCAGCAGCTCGCGCCCCATGCGCGCCCAATCGCCGAAGTAGCGATACAGCGGCAGACGGGGGAACTCCCGCAGCAGGTCAACGCCGTAGTCGCAGCGATACACGGGGTCGTGCAATACCGCATACACATACGCGAATATGTCCTCCGCGCCGATGGCGTCCGCCCCAACCGCCTCCGCGAAATGCTCCCCCCATTCCTCGCGGTAATGCGCGTTGACCCGCTCTATCGCCCAATCCGTGATGTTGCATACCCGCTCGCCCTTGCCCCCATCAGGGTAGCGGTATAGCGGCAGGCACTGCGTTCTGCCCAGCGCGTCATAGTCAATCGGCTTATCGGATGCCAAAACTCCGAACCAATTGCTACGATCGGCGAAATTGATGACCATGTTCGGCTGTTTCAAATCAGCGCCGAACATTTCGTAGTGGTTGCGGGTAAGCACATCATTCATCGTAAAGTTCGCAAAGTGATGCTTTACGACAAACGGGCGATAGAGGGTTTGGATGCGGTGAGCGTCGTTATAGACAATGCGCCGCCCGCGCTTGAATTCGTTCTGAAGGTCGCGGCTCCACTTGATAGTAGTGGGGTATGAATTATCTTCGGTATCCAATAGGTGGTTATAGGCGTCTGAAAACCACAACGCCTTATTTCTCAGATTTGAAATGTCGAAGTCGTACACCCAATCGCCGCGGTTAGACTTGACAGCAGGCGTGTAAAGCCTGAACACCGCTTGTTCTTCGGCGTCCGATTTGGCGTACTTGGTTTCGCGGTTTGCAATCGGCGTCAGACGCTCAAAATCGGGGTTTGCCTGATTAAGCCAGTTGTGGTTAGCGTCGGGCGTGATGCGCCGGAATTCAATCTTGCCCATATCAAGCGATTGCAATTCGTCAAGCTTGGCATCGCCCGACTTTTCGTCCTCAAGCGCGTAGTAGTGAATGTTGCCTTGCCCGAGATCGTCCGCGCGGCGCACGAAAAATCCGATTGCCACCCCTGTCATAATCCCGAAGATGTTGCCGACCTTGCCATTGCTACGTATATCTCCGCCCAGATCCACGATGTACAGATCGCCGAATTCTTGCAGCGCATGCTTGCGAAACCCGTCGTCCTGACGAGAATCAATGTATGAGCGATTAGTAATGAACGCGATGATTCCATGGTCATCCAGCCTATCCGACGCCCACCGGATAAACCGCTTGTACATATCGTACTGATGCGTTCTTTGCGCCGAACTATCGGCGATGTATGTGTCTTTAATGCGCCGGTCTATTTCGTGATACTCCCGGTTCGCGCTGCCATCCCCCCAACTTATTGCGTTATCGTTATACGGCGGATTGCCGATAATCACGCTTATCGGCTTTTCGTTCTGCAGCCCCAGCCGCACCCAGTTGTCCGCCGACATGCCGCCCAGCTCAAGCGCGCCCTGCCGCTGAACCGCGCCGCCCGTTGCGCCCTCCCAGTCCAGGTTGTCCAGCGTGTCCACGAACACCAGATTGGGGAACTCCTTGTATCGCCCGGCGCGCTCTTTGTATGTATATTCTATGTTCAGGTTGGCGATGTAGTAGGGCAGAATCGCCACTTCGTTGGCGTGGATTTCGTTGAGATACTTGTACTCCAGCCGCTCCGCGGGCAGGTGGTTTATCAGGTTCGTGACGAAAGTCCCCGTGCCGGTGGCGGGGTCGAGTATCTGCACGCCCGTATCCGCCAGCGTCTTGCCGAAGTGCCGCTGCAACAGCCAGTCCGCGCCGCGGATGATGAAGTCCACCACTTCGTTGGGGGTATAGACCACGCCCAGCCGGTCGGCGGCGGCGGGGTTGTACGCCTTGTAGAAGTCTTCGTACACCGCCTTGAGAAACCCCTGCTTTTCGGCGTAATCGGCGATTTCGTCCGCCGCCCTGCCGATAACGCCGTAGTACGCGCGCAGCCTGTCAATCGCCTGCCGCCGCGTATCGCCCGTGAAGAATGTGCGCTCCAGCGCGTCCAGTTGCGCGGCGATATTGTTCTCGCGGTGAAACTGATCCTCCGCGAACACGCGCAGGAATATGTCTTTGGTGAGGATATGCTGCAGCAGCATCTCGCGCACGTCGGCGTCCGCCACCTCCGGGCTGATGCTCTTTTGGCACAGCGCCAGGAACTCCGCGGCGGCGTCCTGATAGCCCGCATTGTCCAATTGCGCCTCCTCCACCGCCTCGCGCAGATTGCCCAGCACGCTCGGCAGGTCGGCTTTGAACTGCCGCTGCGCCGCCCTAAACTCCTCGATCTGCGGCAGCTCATAATCCAGAAAGCGCCGGATAAGCCGATGCAGCTCGCGCTCGCTAGACATATCCGCCCGCATCGTTTCCACGCCATTCTGAAACAGCGCCGCCTTATCCGAGTTCTCAAAGATGATATTATCGCGCGGATAGCCCTTGCTGAGCTTGTCCTGAATCACCGCGTCCAGGTCATCTTGAATGTCCTTAGCCTCCCAATACCCGCGCGCCATCCTCAGCGCGTCGCGCACCGTCCCGTCCGGGATCACCTGCGCCGCCGTCCGCTGCTCCGCCACCAGCGTCAGCCCGTCCGAATGCTCGCGGCAGTATGCGTCCAGGCAATTCTCAAACGCCCGCCGCGTATGCAGTTCGTTATCCGACCCGCCCGCCGTGATAAGCCGTTGCAAATCTTCGTGATACTGGCGTATGTGCGGATAAGTCGTTGCCATAACCAAAACCTCTTTGCTTGCCGCCCTGCTAGGCGAAATTTCTTGCGCGTTCTATGCTAATTATAGCCTACTCGCCGCCCAATTTGGATATTGCTTGACATAGATGATAGAATAGCGGCGAGGTGATTAAATTATGGCGGCTGAGCGGCAAGAGGATATGACAAGGGGCGTAGAGGGATCCGCGATTTCCAGCGGAGTGGAGGGGCATGTGCAGATTTTGCTGCAACTGGTGTTGGAGCAGGGTCGGCAGTCAAGGGAAGACGCGCGCGCTGCAAGGGAAGACTCGCGCGCTACTAACGGCCGAATTGACAGGCTTTTCTACTGGATACTAGGGTTCGGCAGCGCCTCGGTAGTAGGCATTGCCGCCATTCTCATCAAGCTCTTCCTTGACGGATAGCGCGGCAAGATTGGGATTAAGCGAAATCGCGGCGAACAATTTTCGGCGCGATTTTTCGCTTTTATGGCGGCAATGGAAACGCCGCCATCCCCAAAATAACCCTTGCCGTGCGCGGATGATTGCGCCCCCTAAACTTGCAACCCGCCCCTGCAATCGCATACACTTTCCCGCGTGAAAGACGCCCTCAGATCCCTCGCCCGCTGGCATCCGCGCCCTAAGTTCTACTATGGCTGGCTCGTGCTTGGCACTGCGTCGCTGGGCGCGTTCATCGCAACCGGCGTAGCCCAAACCGTGCTGGGCGCCGTGCAAGACCTTATCGCGCAAGATATGGGCTGGCAGCGCGCAACCCTAGCCTTCGCCGCCACCGCCGCCACATGGATCTCAGGGCTGACAATGCCTTTCGTGGGCAAGCTTGTGGACCGCTTTGGGCCGCGCTACATAATGTTCGCCGCCGCGCTGGTGGTCGCCGCCGCGTTCTTCGCGCTGTCGGGCGTACAGTCGGTGTGGCAGTTCTATCTCGCCTACATAATCGCGCGCTCAATCGCGGGGCCTAACCTGCAAAATGTAGTGCCGCGAACCGTGGCGGTGAACTTCTTCCGGCGCAAGCGCAACCTGGCGCTGGGCATAACCGCGCTCAACCGCATCGGCGGCGAGGCGCTCAACATCCAGCTCATCACGCTGATAGCGGGCGTAGCCGGCTGGCGCGCCGCCTATCGCGCGCTGGGGCTGGTTGCATTGCCCCTGGCTATCCCCCTAGCGCTCATAATGCGAAAGCGCCCGGAGGACATCGGCTTGCTGCCCGACGGCGACAAGGCGGAGCGAGCGCCGGGCGCGGGCGCGGCGGCGAGCGCATCCCGGCCCGCCGAGTTTGACTGGCGCGCCGGCGAGGTCGTTTTCACATCCGCGTTCTGGTGCATCGTTTGGGCGGAGTTCCTGGCGGTGTCAACGACCGCCGCGGTGGGCTTTCAGCTTGCGCCGTTCCTGTCGGACGCCGGGCTGTCGCAGACCGCCGCCGCCGCCGCGATAACCGCGGGCGTGTTGCTTGGCGGGCTGTCGGTGCCGCTGTGGGGGCATCTGTCCGACAAGTCCGGCATCAAGCGGCTGACGCTAATCGCGCTTGGATCCACCGCCGCGGCGACGCTGGCGTTCACGCTTTTGGACGCGCGGCAGTTCGGGTTCTACATCACGATAGCGTGGGGGATAGCGTCCGGCGCGATACCCGTCATCGGCAGCATGATGGTGGGCAACTACTTCGGCAGGGCGTCATTCGGCGCGCTGACCGGACTGACCGGGCCTTTTCGCACGGCGGCGATGGGCTTGGGGCCCGCGATGGGAGCGCTGCTGTTCAGCGCCACGGGCGGCTACGGCGCGATGTTCGGCGCGGCGCTCGCCTCGTATGCCGCCGCCGCGCTGCTGAACGCCGCCGCCCGTCCGCCAACGCCGCCCGCCAGGCGCGCAAAGACGGCAAAGCCGTGAACACAGCGCCTGCCTATGCGCCCCCAAGCAGATGCGCCAGTATCGCCATTCGCATAACCAGCGCGTTTTCGGATTGGCGATAGAACGCCAAGCGGTCGTCCTGCACTTCCACCGCGAAATCGCCGCTGCGCTGCATCGGGTCAAGCAGGATGCAGTGCGGCTTGAGCGCCGCCATAAAGTCGGCGTCGATCCGCAGGTTGAACGCGCCGCGAGAGCGCAGCAGCTGCGAATGGGCGACCGTGCGGGGCGCGTTGAGATAGATCGCGTCCGCCTCGCGCATCGCGTCTATGTCTTTCTCCACGCGGATGGCTGCGCCGCGCGCCTCGCAGTAGGCGATAGTGTCCGGATCCACGCCGCCGCTCGCGGGCATCAGCGTCAGGCTGACGCCGTCGAAGAGCGCCAGGCCGCGCAGCAGCGCGTTCACATTGCGATGCTCCAGCCTGCCAATCACCGCCACGTTCGCGCCGTCCACGCCGCCCAGCTCGCGCCGCAACGTGTACAGGTCGGACAGCGCCTGCGTGGGATGGTCGTCCGCGCTGCCGCCGTTGATGACCGTCAGCGCGTCCGCGAACTCCGCCCGCTCCACTATGCCCGGATCGCTGCTCCGCAGCACAACGACGTCTATCCGCATGCTGGCGAGGATGTTGATGATATTGTCCATATGCGCGGTATTGGCGACGGGGAAGAACTGCGAGGCGTCTTCGGTCTGATACACCTGCCCGCCCAGCAGCCCCATAGCGCGCTCAAACGATGTGCGCGTGAGCAGGCTGGGCTCGTAGAACAGCGAGTACAGCGCCCGTCCCTCCAGCAGCGCGGTATGGTCGCGCCGCTCTCGCAGCCGCTCGCACAGCGGGAACAGCGTGTCTTCAATCAGCGCGCGGTCAAGCCGGCTGGTGGCGGTCAGGTGAGCGTGTTTTGGCATTGTCCCTCGTATAGTATGGCGGTGGTATGGCAGTCTGGCGTATGACGCGGATTAGGCGGTATAACGCAGGTTAGGCGGCGGCGTAGAGATGCGGCGGCGCGGGCGGAGCGTCGCCGCATCGCAACAAGTATAAAGCAAAACGCGGGCGCATATCTATGGATTAAGCGCGGCGCGGCGGGCATTGTCAGCCTGCGATTGGCGCGGCAAGCCCCATAATTCCATTTACACCCAACGCCGCCGGTTATAAAATATGCAAGGCAATTCATAAATTAGCGTTCCGATAGGCGACCCTGATGATTGGGCGGGCGCGGGCTATGGCGTCGGCATTTGGAGATAGTCGGGTGAGGTTTCTTTCGCGGTCAAAGGGCGCGGCGGACGCGGAGGCGGATGGCGAACCGCCACTTAGCGCGCCTGAGGCGGCGGCCGGCGGCGCGCGCCGAAAGCCCGTGTTCTACGGCTGGTGGATAGTGGGCGCGGGATCGGTCAGCCAAGCCTACACATCCGGCACATTCTGGCAGGGGTTCGGCGCATTCTTTGATCCCATCGTGGAGCAGTTCGGCTGGAGCCGCGCGTCCACGGCGGCGGCGATGTCCTTGCAGCGCACAGAATCGGGCGCGATCTCGCCATTCGTGGGCTACTTCATAGACAAGTTCGGCCCGCGCAATGTGATGCTGTTCGGCACGGCGCTGACGGCGCTGGGGTTCATCCTGCTGAGCCTGATACAGAACCGCTGGCAGTTCTACGCCGCCTTTCTGGTGCTGACGCTGGGGCTTTCATTCGGCACTTTCTTGGTGGTGACCACAACCGTCGCCAACTGGTTCGTGGCGCAGCGGTCGCGCGCGCTGTCCATCACAATGGCGGGTTCGGGGATAGGCGGCGTGCTTGTGCCGGTGGTGGTTTGGCTAATCGCAACCGCCGACTGGCGCATGGGCTTGGTGGTGATAGGCATCGGCTACCTGCTCGTCGGCATCCCCGTGTCGTTCACGATGAAGAGCCGCCCGGAGGCATACGGCTTGCTGCCGGACGGCGCCGAGCAGCCCGCGGAGCAGGCGTCGGGCGGCGGCGATAGGCGCATATCCGCGCTGTCCCGCGAGGTCAACTACACCACGCGGCAGGCGCTCACCAGCCGCGTGTTCTGGCAACTCGCGCTCGCTATGGGCATATCAGGGCTGGTCATATCGGCGTCCATACACCAGATACCCGCCATCACAAGCTTTGGCCTCAGCCGCGAGATAGCGGGCGTGGCGATACTGGGCGTGTCGCTGTTCAGCGTCGCCGGGAGGCTGGGTTGCGGCATCGTGGGCGATAGGCTTGACAAGCGGCATGTTATCGCGGTGGCGCTGCTGTTCCAGTTCGTTGGCACGATAGTGTTCGCGTACAGCACAGAGATATGGCACTTGGCGATATTCGTGATAACCTGGGGCTTTGGGTTCGGCGCGTCCATTCCCGTGCGGTTCGCGCTGATAGCCGACATATTCGGCAGGCAGCACTACGGCAGCATAATGGGAACGCTGATGACCACAAGCGCGGTATTCGGCGTGATAGCGCCCGTGCTGGTGGGCTGGATCGCCGACGAGCGCGGCAACTACCGCGACCCATTCGCGCTAATGGCGTTCAGCGCGCTGATAGCCGTGCCGCTGATACTGACGCTGAGGCGAGGGCGCGCGGGGGAGCGGGGGTAGGGGGATGGGCTAGATGTAGCGCCGCTCCGCGATCTGCCTAAATCGCTCATCAATCTCGTGGCGCATGTGGCGTCCCACATTCTCAAAGCAGTCTAGCAGTTCCTGGTAAATATCATCGCCGCCCGCGAGGAAGTTCCAAAACTCTGCCCCAACCATCAGCTGGCTTTGGTCTTCTATCTCTAGCATGCCGCGCAGCGTCCAGCGGCTGTATGGTTTCGGCGCGTATGGGTTGTAGGGAATGGCTACTATGGCGCGCGCATCCGCGCCGCTGTCCTGGCGCAATACTGCCGCCATCCACTCCAGCATATCTTGTTTATGCTTTTCAAAGCCGCTCACATTCGGCTTGGCGGTTTTTAGGTCAATCAAGAAGATCGCGCTCGCTTTGGACAAGTACAAGTCAACCTTGCGTAGCCGCTTTCGCGCGGGATTGCCCCGTCGGACGGCCTCGCGTATTCGGCGCATCTCGTCGGAATGGCACGGCGCGCGCGTCCCCTCTGTCAGCCCGTTCATTATCGCGCTAATTTCGCTTTGCACTACGTCGGTCAATTCGCCGTCGATTCTGCGCTGCAACTCGACCTCGTCGAACTCGCCCGTTGCGATGTCCCGCGCGACGTTCTCAAAAATCGCCGTGCCAAAGTTTGTGTTTAGCGACTGAATGAACGAATATACCGCCATTCTGTCTTTCCCAAGCAGGCGCGTGTGAAACGGCATATGGGCGGGTTCGGGCTTGTAGTTTTCGAATTTCCTACGCAACGCCAGTTCAATCGTGTTCTCTACGCTTGCGGCGTCAAACATTTTCGCGCCTCCGCATATGAAAGATGGTTTCGGCGTATGCCCCTTTGCTGCCCTCGGCGCGGTTGAGAACCGGGCGGCGGTATTCTTTCACAATCGCCAAGCCCGCTATTTCGGCGATGCGCGGGTATAGGTTGAACTTGTCGTTGGCTACCAGGAAAATATCGGGGTCGTCAACCAAGTATTCGCGGCAGTTAAGCAGGACTTTGGCTATGCCGTCAGCGTAGTCTTCGCGCGCCTTGCGGCTGCGTCCGGCGCTTAGCGGCCCAATTTCCAGCGCATCATTGCGCGGCAACCCGAATACCTCATAGGCATAGGCGTGCTGTTCGTGGTAATCAATCAAGCCCACATACGGCGGGCTTGAGAATATGCCGCGAAACTTGCGCCGCCGCGCGAATTCGGCAAAGCCTTTATCTACGTCCGCGAGGCTTGCGAAGATGTCTATTTCGCGCGAATCCCCCGTCAAGCACACTTGGGTTGTGTCAGTACGCAACTTGCCGAATTGCGCCATTCGCTTGACCACATCCTTGGAGTAGCGCCGCCACCAGCCAAGCATTGAAAACAGCGGCTTGCATATCTTAGCGTGCTTGCCGCAGTAGTAGGTTTCGGTTACCGGCTTGACCAGCGTCGCCAAGTCGTAGTGCGTTGTGGCGCGCGCCGAGCGCATCGCGCGGCTGAGTGTCAGACGCAGCGCATCGCGCAGTTCAATATCCGCGTAGTCGTCAATGAACCTTTTCGCGCTCTCAATTTCGTGATGCGCGGGCGATAGAAACCACGCGCCCATAAAGCCGCCGTCCTCTGACGCGATGCGGTTGCTGACGCCATGCTTTCGGAGCAGCCCGTAGTATGTCGGCATAAACTCGTTAGCCTTGTCAGCGCCGTATCGCTCTTCGTCAACCTCGCCGTTTCGGACGCGATGCCTGAACTGCGGCGATGGGAAATGCGCCGTGTTGAACGCTTTGAGTTCGTCAAGCAGTTCTTTCTCGAATTGGCGCGATTTCTGCCCCTCAGTATCGGCGGCGATGCGGTTGCCCACGACCATAGTTGCCGTTGAAAGTTGGCTCAAATCCACGCGCGAAAGCTTTAGGTTGCTTATCATCGCGTTGAATAGCGAAACATCAACGCCTACCGCGTGAATCCCCAGTTCGTTGGCTTGCACAAGCGTAGTGCCGCTGCCGCAGAACGGATCCAGAACCACGTCGCCGGGAGCGAAACAAGCGACGTCCTTAAATTCGTCGGTATGCGAATCAAGAAAATACTCCACCAGTTGCGGGATGAACTTGCCCTTGTAGGGATGCAAGCGATGGACGTGCTTTGTGGTTTCGGCCTCTTTGAACTGCTCAAACGAAAGCCGCCAGTTCAGGTTATCGCCGAGCCGCCGCTTGTAAGCCCCCTCGCGCCGCCCGGCAATCGCCTGATAGTATCGCTCTAAGTCCGAAACCCTGACCATCAGCGCGCCGTTCCCGTCAACTTTGGGGATGCGCCCGTAATTTATCAGATAGACGATGTTGGAGGGGGTTACATTGCGGCCCGTCTTTCGCGACGCCCATTCGCTTGCCTGCGGCATAGTGAGAACTTGGGCGTCGTGATCCGGGATTAGAGGCGGGTTTGGGATGTTCATAGCGCGAATTATACCGCAATGCCCTTTTGACAATAACCCTCTTTGCAGACCTATTCGCCCGATTGCGGCGCAAACATCCGCGCCACATCTATCGCGCGCATAAACGCCACGTCGGGAAAGCCCTGTATGTACTGGATCAGCCGCTCAAGCATCCGCAGGCGGCCGGGGCGGCCTATGGCGTATGGGTGCATCGTGAGCATGAACGACCGCCCGTAGTGGTGCATGCCCTCAAACGCCGCCGACCAGACGCGATAGACCTGCTCAGGATCCGCCGCCACATTGCGGACGCCCAGCGCCGGGGCGTAGTTGAAGTACGGCACATCGTCCAATTCCCAATGGACGGGGATCTCTACCAGGTCGCGCCCGTCGGCGTCCACCAGATAGGGGATGTCGTTTCCCATTAGGCTGGAGTCGTAGATGAACCCGCGCTCGGCGAGCAGCGGCAGCGACGCCTCGCTGAGCTCCCAGCTGGGCGAGCGGTAGCCCAGCGGCCTCTCGCCGGTGATGCGCTCCAGGATGGCGCTGCCCTTGTCCAAGACTTGCGCCTCCTGCGGCGGCGTCAGCGTGGCGGGCGGCTCGTGCATATAGCCGTGATGCCCGATTTCGTGGCCGCGCGCCTGTATGTCCACAACCAACTCCTCGTGCGTTTCGGCGACGTAGCCGGGGATGTAGAAACTCGCCTTGACGCCGTACTTGTCCAGCAGGTCAAGGATGCGCGGCGCGGCTACGCTAGGCCCATACTCGCGCATAGACATAAAGCTCGGCAGGCGCGCCGTATCGGGGTTCTGGTTGATTGCGCCGGACACGCCGTCCACATCAAAGGTCAGCATCGCAACGCAGCGCAGATCGCCGGGCCATAGTCCGCTCATATCGCCATCCCCTTTCTTGCCTTGCCATTCCTATCCGCTATTCCTGCCCGCCAGCGCATTATCCCCATCCAAAAGGTTTGCCCACTTTTCCAAATGCCTACTTTTCCCAAAGAGTTTTCCCAAAGAGTTAGGATACCCGCGCAACGCAATTTGTATCGCGCCGCGCTTTTGGGTTAGCATAACACAAGCGCGGCTTGGGCGAACTGATTGCGCCCGGCAAATGACGCAAGAGCGCGAGATTAACTGCGATGGAGAGGCGTGAATGGAACTAGCGGCGGCGGCGCTGATTTGCGTGATGGCATTGGCGGCGGTGGCGCTTGTGTACGGCGTTCATCTCTCCAATCTGATATACAACGCCAGCCTGAGCGCGCGCCATCCGCCACCGCCGCTAGACATCGCCGCCGAAAGCGACGGGGACGGGCGCATTACCCTGCGCGCCGCCGATCCCACAGCGAGTTTCGGCGATTGGCGGCGGCAAGGCATATACGGCATTGCCAGCGCGGGCGGCTACGGGCGGCTTGGGCGCATAATCCAGGCGGGCGAGGACTTCGTCGCGCGCGAATACACGCCGCTGACCGCCGCTATCGCCGCCGCCGAACCCGCGCGAGTGGATATGTTTGTGTACGACGGCGATCCGCTTACCGCGCATAGCATCCCCTATGAAGAGATACGCTATCCCACCGAACTGGGCGAATGCTGGGCGTGGAGGATAGACGGCACGGCCGGCGTTGGGAACGGCGTATGGACAATTTTTGTTCACGGGCGCGGCGCGCATCCCAGAGAGGCGCTGCGTATCCTGCCCACGCTCGCCGCGTCTGGCAATACAACGCTTTGCATCGCCTATCGCAACGACGCCGGCGCGCCCGCAAGCGCGGACGGGCGGCACTGGCTTGGCTTGACCGAATGGCGCGATTTGGAGGGCGCTGTGCGATACGCGCTTGACAACGGCGCAAGCGGCGTGACGCTGTTCGGCTGCAGCATGGGCGGCGCGATCTGCATGAACTTCCTGTACGAATCCGCGCTTGCGGACAAGGTTGCGGGCGTGATCCTGGATTCGCCGCTGCTGGATTTCGCGGCGTCGCTGAGCCACGCCGCGAATATGCTGGGCTACCCAAGCCTGATTACGCGCTACGGCAAGCTGGCGGCCGGGCTGCGTTTCGGAATAGACTGGCGGCGGATGAACAGCCTTGCGCGGGCGGACGAATTGCGCGCGCCAATACTCGCGCTGCACGGCGAGGTGGACACGATGCTGCCCGCCGCCGCGAGCCGAGCGCTGGCGGACGCGCGGCCGGACATCGCGCGATATGTGGGCTTTGCGGGCGCGGAACACGCGCGGCTTTGGAACACGGATAGCGAACTCTACGAGGCTGAGGTTCGGCGCTTTCTGAGTTCGCTGCAACCCGCGCAAAAGACTACGGCAGAGCGGCGCGTCAGCCGGACAGCAGCGACTTGACCTTGCCCACCACATCACCCGCGGCAACCTGCTCCGCGTCAGACTTGGCGCGGCGCTTGACCTCTACGATGTTGTTGCGGATGTTGCGCTGGCTGACTACAAGGCGCACGGGCAAGCCGATGAGGTCGGCGTCGTTGAACTTGACGCCGGCGGATTCGGCGCGGTCGTCGTAGAGCGTCTCAACGCCGGCGTCTTGCAGTTGGCGATAGAGCGCATCGGCGGCGGCGGATACTTCGGCGTTGCGTACATTCAGCGCCACAAGCGAAACCGCGTATGGCGCGATGCTGGCGGGCAATATCATCCCGTTGTCGTCGTGATGCTGCTCAATCGCCGCGCCGAGCAGCCGCCCAACGCCGATGCCATAGCAGCCCATAACGATTGGCCGCTGCTCGCCGTTCTCGTCGGGATAGTAGGCGTTCAGAGCCTCGCTGTAGCGCGTTCCAAGCTTGAACACATGCCCGACCTCTATGCCGCGCCGCGCCGACAGCGTCCCGTCGCACATAGCGCAGGCGTAGCCCTCTTGCGCCAGCGCTATGTCTGTGATGATGTCCGCCGCGAAGTCGCGCGGGTGGTTGGCGTTGAGCAGGTGGTAGTCGGGCTTGTTCGCGCCGACCACGAAGTTCGCGCCAATGCCGATGGAGTCGTCCGCGATTATGCGTATGTCCCGCAAGCCTACGGGGGAGGCGGAGCCGGCGACCAGGCCGCGCGCCTGAACCTCTTCGGGCGTGGCGAGCCGCAGGCCGGCAATGCCGCCCAGCGCGTTGCTGAGCTTGATTTCGTTCACCTCAAGATCGCCGCGGATGACCACGAACACTACCTCATCGCCCGCCGCGTAGAAGACGGCTTTGAGCGTCTTGTGATGCGGCACATCCAGGTATTCGGCGACGTCGGCGATTGTCTGTTTGCCCGGCGTATGCGTCTCTTCGAGCGGCAGCGGCGATTCGGCGGGCGGTTGCGGCTTGGCGAATATCGCCTTCTCGGCATTGGCGGCGTAGTCGCAGCCGGAGCAGATAAGCACGGTGTCTTCCCCGCCGTCCGCAAGCAGGATGAATTCGCTGGAATCCTTGCCGCCGATAGCGCCGCTGTCCGCCTCTACCGCGATAACATCAAGCCCGCAGCGGCGGTAGATGTTCTTGTACGCCTGAACCATCGCGTCGTAGCTAAGGTCTAGGCCCGCCTGGTCGGGATCGAAGCTATATGCGTCTTTCATATCGAATTCGCGCACGCGGATAAGCCCGCCGCGCGGACGGGGCTCGTCGCGGAACTTGGTCTGTATCTGGTAGATGATGAGCGGCAGGTCGCGGTAGCTAAGCACATTCGCCTTGACCATATAGGTGAGCAGCTCTTCGTGGGTGGGGGCAAGCACAAGCGGGCGCTCGCGGCGGTCGCGCAGCCTGAAGAGTTCGCTGCCCATAATCTCGCTGCGCCCGGATTCGTCCCAGATTTCCTGCGGCTGCAGCGCGGACATTCGTATCTCTTGCCCGCCGGCGGCGTCCATCTCTTCGCGGATGATCCGCTCTATCTTTCGCAGCGCGCGCCACGCCAGCGGCAGGTAGCTATACACGCCCGCCGACGCCTGGTATATCATCCCCGCGCGCAGCATAAGCCGGTGGCTTGCCAGCTCCGCCTCCGCCGGATCGTTGCGCTGCGTCTTCCCGAATAGCCGCGACATTCGCATAAGTATCAGCCTCGTTACGCGCTAAATTCGTCGTCCTGCGACAATTCCGCCTCCTCGCGCATATACTTCTCCCACTCGGACTCTTCGTATATGCGCGCGAATGTGCCGTCGTCGTGCAGCAGGATGCCTTGATTGATGATATTGCTAGTGCGCGGGCAGCGGCAGATTGACGCCTCCAGCTCAAACATATCGGTGGAAGTGAACAAGCGGTGAATGGGCGCGACGTTCTCGAACTCATCCTGGACTTGGACGCATATCGCCTCCATGCGCCGCCGCGTGTCTGTGCAGTCCTTGGCGATGATGTACAGGTCTATGTCGCTCTTTTCATTGGCGTCCCCGCGCGCCACCGAGCCGAACAGCACGATGGAATAGACCTCGTCCGCCATAGCGCCTAGCAGGCGGGCCGTCAGCGTATCGGCGATATTGCGGTTTCTTTCGGATATTGATACTGCAGTCATATCTCACCCGCTTTCATTCGGGCCGCTTTCGTTCAGGCCGCTTTCGTTCAGCGCATCCGCAACCCTGTCCACAAACAGGCGCGCGTTGTTCACATTCTCTTGGGCAAGGCTTTCGGTTATGTTCGCATAAGGCGAGTATGTCCCCGCCATTCTAGACCTATTCGCGCGCCTTAGCATTGGCCCGAACTCGCGCGGCATCACGCCCTTGTTGACAACCTCTTGCCCGAATACGCTCATCAACCCCGCATGGGAGCGCGGCGGCCTGACGCCCAAATGGCATAGCAACGCTACCGCCGAATGATGCATGGCGTAATACGCCCTGTCAATCGCGGTGCGAAAACTTCCTACTTCAAGAGTATAGACGCTGTCATTCAGATATTCCCGCGCCAACTCCATTTGCCTTGTCACAAATTCTTTGGTAGGAGCCATCGTCGTGCAGCACAACCCCTTGTTCCATTATGTCAGACCCGAAGTAAGAGCGGTAGGTTATCGCCTCCGTCTCAAACCCAATTTCGGGCATCATCATAAGTTGGACAAGCGCAATGTTATCCCACTCCCAGCTCACATCATACGCTATGCCATCTATCAGATTTTGGGTTTCGTGGTCGGCGGGCGTGATTACCAGCAGATCAATGTCGCTGTGTTCGTTGGCGTCGCCGCGCGCCACTGATCCGTACAGCACAATCGCTTGGATGCTGTCGGGGAACGCCGCCAACAGCCGCGCCGCGGTCTCGGCGGCGATTTCGCGGTATCGCAGAGACACCGGCGTCGCGCCGCTATCTGGCGTCGCAACCACGCCGTTTGCTTGCGATGTCTGCGCCTGCATTGCCATAGCCTTGCCTAATTCGCCTACTCGCTTATGTCCGCCTCTATTCCCGCCTCAGCCTGCCGCACCTCTTCCATCAGCGCCGTGAGCATATCCGCCTCGTCCACGATGCGCGCTTTGCGGCCCTTGCGGAATATGACGGCGCGCCCGGCGCCCGCCGCAATGCCCACGTCGGCGTCTTTCGCCTCGCCTGGCCCATTGACTTCGCAGCCCATAACCGCCACTTTGATTGGCGTCTTGACGCTTTTCAGCAAGTCGTCCACCGAGTTGGCGAGCGCCCGCACATCCACATCCGCCCTGCCGCAGCTTGGGCATGCGACTAGGGTAGCGCCCTCTTTGCGGAGCTCAAGCGCCTTGAGTATCTCAAAGCCCGTGTAGATCTCTTCGCAAGGATCGTCGCTCAGCGAAACGCGGATGGTGTCCCCGATGCCCTCGTACAGCAGCATGCCCAGCCCTATCGCGCTGCGGATGCTGCCCGATTTCGCGGTTCCCGCCTCGGTTATCCCAAGATGCAGAGGGTAGGGAACTAGCTTAGCCAGGCGGCGATACGCCTCAACGGTGGTGTCTATGTCAAACGCCTTGAGCGAGATCTTGATGAGGTCAAAGTCAAGATCTTCCAGGATGCCGATTTCCCACAGCCCGGTTTCTACCATATGGTCGACCACGGTGTAATCGCCCGGCGCCGCCTCGCCCGGCTTTGGCAGCATATTGACGCCGTCGGTGTGGCGGGACAGCCCGCGCGTCAGCCCAATGCCGCCCACCGGAGGCAAGCTGCCGAAGTTCACGCCGATGCGAATAGGCACTTGACGCGCCTTAGCCTCTTTCACAACCGCCTCTACCTTTTCCCTATCGCGGATGTTGCCGGGGTTCAGGCGTAGGCAGTCCACGCCGCTTTTCAGCGACTCCAGCGCCAGTTGGTAGTGGAAGTGTATGTCCGCCACCAGCGGGATATTGATTTGCCGCCGTATGTCGGCGAGCGCCTTTGCCGCGTCCATATCGGGGACGGCGCAGCGGATAATCTCGCCGCCCGCCGATTCCACCTCGCGGATTTGGCGCACTGTGGCGGCCACGTCGCGCGTGTCAGTCTTAGTCATGGATTGGACGCTGACGGGCGCGTCGCCGCCCACCTTGACATCGCCGACATACACGGGCTTGGTGATGCGTCGCTTTTGCATATCGCTCCTGCCGTCAATGAACTTGCGCGTATGGGCTATGAAATTGGATATGGGCTTTCTTTATGAGAGATGGTTGCCGCTATGCGGGCTGGCAACAACGCCTTTCGCATAAGAAGTTAGGCTCACCGCAAGAACCCCTCGCCGCTTATCAGGCGCACTATGTCGAAGTAGCTTATTACCACGATAAGGCCGATAAGAACCGCGAACCCTATCAGATGCGCCATTCCCTCGCGGCGCGGCGATATGGGCTTGCCGCCGCGCGCCCACTCTATCAGCACGAACATCAGCCTGCCGCCGTCAAGCGCGGGTATGGGCAGCAGGTTCACTATGCCAAGACTGATGCTGATGATGGCGGTCAGCTGCAACAGCGGCGATATGCCGCGCTCGGCCACTTCGCCTGTGATATACGCTATGCCCACGGGGCCGGACAGCCCGGGATCCGGTCCGCCGCCTATCCAGCGCGCTATGCCGTTGCGGGTGATTGCCAGCACATCCCACATCTGTTGGAACGAGCGCGGGATGGCCTCGGTTATGGGATAGCGGCGCGTTACCACCTGCGTGTCAACCGTGCCGATAAGCACGCCTATCGCACCCTGCGTGAGCGTGTCCCCCACCTGCAAGTCAGCTTGATAGCGGCGCGCCTCCGCCAGCGAAACCTCGCGCGACGGGTCGGACACCTGGTCAACCACGCGCAGGTCGGGCGGGTTCATTCGCGGCGTCAGCGTCAGCACTTCCACGCCGCCCGACGTGGGCTGCGGCGCCGCGCTGTCGCTGACGAACACGCCCCGTCGCAGCGTCAGCTCAGTCGGCGCGCCCAGGTTGGACATCGTTTGCTGCATCAAGTCGGCGTGGGTGTCAAGCTCGCTGCCGTTCACCGCTACTATCATATCGCCGGAGGTTATGCCCGCCTGCTGCGCGGGCGAGTTGGGCGCCACGCCCGTTACCACCACGGTGCCTTTTACGGCGTCGTGCGGCAGCGCGAACATCACCGCGAACACTATCAGCGGGAACAGCAGGTTCACAAACGATCCCGCGCAAAGCACTATCACGCGCTTTATGACGCTTTGCTGCGAGAAACTCACATCGCCGGGGTCAAGCGCGCGCAGGCGGCGGTCGTAGGCGGCGCGCCGGTCGGCGTCGGAAAGCTCTTCATGCGCGTACTCTATGTAGCGCCTTAGCGCGGCCGGGTTCTCAAACCTGTCCCGCCGCCGCTCCAGCGCCATCAGCGCCATATCGCGCCCCTCGTCTATCTGCTCTTGCGTGGCGTCAACCGGCACATCGAACAGCCCGTAGTAGTCGGGCGGTTCGGGGCGCTCCATCTCTACGTCTTTGATAAGCTCATCGTACTTGGCGCGATCTTCGGGATTGGACAGCCTGCCGTATGCGGTTTGCAAGCCGTGCAGCATCCTGTCCCGCCTTTCTGGGCTGCGGAGCTCAACCAGCTGGGTAAGCTCAACGTACGACCTGCGGATCTCTTCTTGCGTGGCGTCGCGCGGCACGCCGAATATGCCGTACAGGTCGGGCAGGTCGGGTTGGCTACGCAGCAGGATGACATTCTTTTCGGGCTTTTGGCGCAGATACGCGCCCTCTTCGATAGCCTCGCCGTGTTCGCCCACCATCCGCACAAAGCCGCCCAGCGGTATCCAGTTCAGCGAGTAGATTGTGCCGTTGGGGGAAAAGCGAAAGCCTATCAGCCTTGGGGGAAAGCCAAAGCCGAACTCTTTCACCGTGATGCCGAAGTATTTCGCGGTGAGGCAATGCCCCAATTCGTGAATGAATATGAGGAACCCCAGCACAGGGAACACCAGCAGCCAGGAGGGAATATCAAACATAGGGCTGCGCCTCCACCGCGCCCGCCGCGCGCGCTCTTGCGGCGGCGGCGGCGTCTATCGTGTCTTGGAGCGTAGGCCGCTCGATGTTGCGGTGGCCTCGCAGCGCCTCCGCGATAACTTGCGGTATCTCCATAAAGCCTATCTTGCCCGCGAGGAATAGTTCCACGGCGGAGTCGTCCGCGCCGCAGAGCGCCGCCGGCCATGTGCCGCCGCGCCGCGCGGTGGCAAGCGCCAGTTCAAAGCAGGGGTAGCGCTCCGGCTCCCACGGCTGAAAGCTCAGCGCGCCCGCCGCAACCGGATCAAAGCGCGTTATGCTGCGGTTGCGGATGCGGCGCGGGTAGAACAGCGCGTATTGTATCGGCAAGCGCATATCGGGCGGGCTTATCTGCGCCTTGACCGACCCGTCAACGAACTCCACCATGGAGTGGATAAGGCTTTGCGGGTGGATTGCGACCTCGATGTCGTCCCAATCCGTTCCGAAAAGCCAGTGCGCCTCTATCACCTCAAACGCCTTGTTCATCATAGTAGCGGAGTCCACGGTTATTTTCGCGCCCATCTTCCAAGTGGGATGCTTGAGCGCCTGCTGAGGGGTAACGTCCGGCAGGCGCTCTACCGGCGTGTCCCTGAACGCGCCGCCCGACGCGGTGATTATGAGGCGGGACACCGGCTTGTCTTCGCCGCGCAGGCACTGCCATATCGCGTTGGGTTCGCTGTCCAGGGGCAGCAGCGACACGCCGTTTGCGCGGGCGGCCTCGGTGAGCAGCTCGCCCGATATGACCACGCTCTCTTTGTTCGCCAGGGCGATTGACTTGCCGGCGTCTATGGCGGCGAAAGTGGCGGGTATCGCCACATCGCCCGTAGTGGCGGCGACCACGATGTCCACGCAATCGTGGGTCGCCATAACTTCCATAGGCCGGTCGGCGCAACCGCAGTCGGCGATGAACGCGCGCTCCGCCGCGCTGCCCTCGCAATAGGCGAAAGCCGGGCGAAACTCGCGTATCTGCCGCTCCAAGAGCGCGTGGCTCCTGCCTGCGGCAAGCCCGACCACGCCGAGTTCGCGGGGAAACGCGCGCGCTATGTCAAGCGTCTGCGTGCCTATGGAGCCGGTGGAGCCTAGGACAGCAAGCCCTGTCTTTGTACTTCCCATATCACGAAATAATACACTGCTGGCAGTGTGAACACAATTGAATCTATGCGGTCTAGCATGCCGCCATGCCCGGGGATAAGCCAGCCGGAGTCTTTGACGCCCGCCCTGCGCTTTATCCGCGATTCGGCGAGGTCGCCCAGCTGGGACAGCGAGCCTATCAGCGCGCCCAGTATCAGCGCCTCCCATATTATAACGCGCAAGTCCAGCATCAGGGTAGCCACCCCGGTGGCGAGCATCGCGGCAAGAAAGCCCGCCGCCGCGCCCTCCCAGGTCTTGGCGGGGCTGATTTTGGGCGCGAGCGGCGTCTTGCCGAATGCGCGTCCCGCGAAATACGCCGCGGTGTCCGTCGCCATCACGCCTATCAGTACCACCAGCGTCCATTCAAGCCCCTGCTCCAGCCCTCGCAGCCGCAAGGCGTACCACAGAAAACCGCCTACGAATATGGATATTCGTATCCCCATCAGAACTCCCGCCCCCGACCAGTCGCCTTTTCTGTCCCGCACAATGCTGCCCCAGATTAGCAGCAGCATAAACGCCAGCGAAATTTCGGTATATGCCTGATATGTCTCCGGCGATATTAACCCGAAGATGGGAAATTCGGGGGGAGGGCTGCCCGCCGCGCGAGTGTGGCCGTTCAATATGAAAAACGAGGTGAATATCAGCGGAAGTCCGACATGGCACTTGCTAGGGTTCCACATATTCACGAGCCGCGTCAGCTCAGCGGTCGCTATCAGCGCCACGATGAATATGAACGCGCTGAACCACGGCGATCCTAGCCACACCGCGCCAAGCAGTATGGGCAGCCCCACGATTGCGCTGGCAATTCGCGCGTTCACGCCGCCGACCTTACGCGCCCGCGCCGCTTAAGACAGCCTGCCAAAGCGACGCTGCCGCTTGGCGTATGCGTCCAGCGCCTTGACCACCTCCGCCTCGTCAAAGTCGGGCCAATAGACGGGCGTGAAGTAGTATTCGGCGTAGGCGGCTTGCCATACAAGAAAGTTACTGAGGCGCATCTCGCCCGACGTTCGGATGATTAGGTCGGGGTCGGGCATCCCGCCGGTGTACAGGTAGCGGCGAAACAGCGCCTCGTCTATGTCTTCGGGCTTGACGCCGTCCGCCGCTATGGCGCGCGCCGCGTCCAGGATCTCATCCCTGCCGCCGTAGTCAAACGCGATGCACAGCGTCATGCGCGAGTTGGCGCGGGTGAGCTCGATGCTCTCGCATATGGCGTCGCGCAGTTCGGGGGACAGCCTGTCAAGCCTGCCCAGATGCAGCAGCCGCACGCCCTTGCGATGGAGTTCGGCTACCTCAGTGTGGATAACCTCTTTGATGATCTGCAGCAGCGCGCTGACCTCATCGCCGGGGCGCTCCCAGTTTTCGGTGGAGAATGCGTAGAGCGTCAGGTATTGTATGCCGCGCTTGGCGAATGCCTCAATCACATGGCGCAGGTTGGCGGTGCCGGCGCGATGCCCGAATGAGCGATCCTTGCCCTTGTCCGCCGCCCAACGGCCGTTGCCGTCCATAATGATCGCTACATGGGCGGGCGTTGCGGGCCGGCCGTCTGCCGACTGCGCGGCTGCGTCTTGGAAAGCGGCGGCAGAAGTATTCAATGCAACTCTTTCGTTTCGCACGGAGGCTATACCTCCATTACTTCTGCTTCCTTGTCCTGCTTCAGTTGATTCATCCGGTCGCTGAAAGCGTTGGTGAGCGTTTGCAGCTGGTCTTGGGCGCGGCGGCTTTCGTCTTGGGAAAGCTCTTTGCCGCGTTCCATAGCGCGAAAGTTTTCAAGGCTGTCCCGCCGGATGTTTCGCAGCGAAACCAGCCCATCCTCCACCTTGCGCCCGACCAGCCTTACCAGCTCGCGGCGGCGCTCCTCGGTCAGCACGGGAATGTTGATGCGGATTGCCGTCCCGTCGTTGTTGGGAACCAAGCCCAAGTCCGATGTCAGTATGCTGCGCTCCACGTCCTTGATGGACTGCTTGTCCCACGGCTGTATCATCAGCACGCGCGCCTCAGGCACCGATATGGACGCCAGCTGATTCATAGGCGTGGGCGCGCCGTAGTATTCCACCGTCAGATGCTCAACCAGGGTAGGCGACGCCCTGCCCGTGCGGATTGTGTTCAACTCCCGCTTGAGCGCGTCAACCGACCTTTGCATTCGTGAATCCGTATTCGCAAGAACCTCTTCCGGTGTAGCCATAGCGATCTCCCTGGGCAACGCGGGCGATTAGTTGGGGCGGGCGGATGCCACCAGCGAACCCCGCCTATCGCCTGCGATTATCTTTTGGATGATTTCGTCCTCGAACAGGTCAAATACGATTATTGGCAAGTCGTTGTCCATACAGAGCGAAAGCGCGGTGGAGTCCATAACGCCCAATCGCCGCTCCAGCGCCTGCTGATGCGTGATAAAGTCTATTTTGGCGGCGTCCGGCTCGATGTTGGGGTCGGCCTCATAGATGCCGTCCACGTTGTTCTTTGCCATAAGCAACACGCTCGCCTCTATCTCAACCGAGCGCAGCGCCGCCGCCGTGTCGGTGGTCATAAACGGGTTGCCCGTGCCGCCCGCGAAGATGACCACGCGCCGCTTTTCCAGGTGGCGTATGGCGCGCCGCCGGATGTACGGCTCGGCTATCTGCTGAACGCTTATCGCGCTCTGCGTCCGCACTTCCAGCCCGTGATTGCGCTCAAGCGCGTCTTGCAGGGCGAGCGCGTTGATGATGGTGGCGAGCATGCCCGCGTAGTCGGCGGTGGCGCGATCCATGCCGCGCGCCTCAGCCTCCCAGCCGCGCAGGATGTTGCCGCCGCCCACCACGATGCCCATCTGCACGCCCAGGTCGCAAATCGCCTTTATCTGGCGCGCCATATAGGACACCGCGCTGGCGTCTGTGCCGGATGCCCGGTCGCCGGTGAACGACTCGCCGCTCAGCTTTAGCAGTACGCGGTCATACTTCACTGCGCCGGGCTGCATGCGCTCGCTCACTCTCCCAGCGAAAACCTGGTGAATCTCCGCACGCGGATGTTCTCGCCGAGCTTGCCGATGTTCTCTTTGACAAGGTCGTTTATGGACTTCGCGGGATCCTTGATGAACGGCTGGTTCATAAGCACGGTCTCTTGGCTGTCGGCGTCCTCGTCGTCCGGCACATCCTCGCCGTCAACATACCGCGGATCCATAGCCGCGATCTGCATAGCGACGTCGTGCGCCAGCTCTTGGAAGTCGGCGGTTCGCGCCACAAAATCCGTTTCGCAGTTCACCTCGACCAGCACGCCGATGCGTCCGCCGCTGTGAATGTACGACTCCACCACGCCCTCTTCGGTAGAGCGCGCGGCTTTTTTCACGGCGCTTGCGATGCCCTTTTGGGTGAGAATATCCTGCGCCTTGTCAAGATCGCCGCCCGCCTCTTCAAGGGCGCGCTTGCAGTCCATAACGCCGGCGCTTGTGCGCCCTCTAAGCTCTTTTATGATGGTTGCGCTGATTTCCAACTCGCCTCCTAGTGCTGCGCGTCCTGCGCGCGTCTATGGTCTATGGGATGTGTCTTTGGCGCGCGCAAAATATATGCGCGGGATGATCTATTCGGCTTGCGCGGCGTCCGGCTGCGCGGGCTGCTCAGGCGCGCTTGCGGGCGGCGCGGGAGCGGCAACGGGCGCAGGTTCGGGAGCGGGCGCGGCGTCCGCCGGCGGCTGATCCGCGGGTGCTTGCGCCACAGACGGGGCCGATTGAACGACGGGCGCGGGCGGCGCGTCCATAGCGGCCACGCCCTCGCCAATCTCGTCGTACTCCAGGGCGGCGCCCCTGTTCACGCCGTCAATGATGGCGCTGCTGACGCGGGCGGTGATGAGCCTGATAGAGCGTATGGCGTCGTCATTGCCCGGTATCGGGTAGTCGATGAGTTCGGGATTGCAGTCCGAATCCACCAGCGCCACGATGGGAATCCCTACGCGCCTCGCCTCGGCGACCGCTATAGCCTCTTTGCCCACGTCTATCACGAACAGTGCGCCGGGCATCTCGGTCATCTCTTTGATGCCGCCCAGATAGCGGTTCAGCCGCGCGATGGAATCCTCCATCTTCAGCGCCTCTTTCTTGGGATAGTTCACGAACTCGCCCTTTTCCTTGCGGGTTTCGAGATCGACGAGGTAGTCGATGCGAGACTGGATAGTCTTAAAGTTCGTGAGCGTGCCGCCCAGCCAGCGCGTGGTGATGTAGAAAGCGTTAGAGCGCTGGGATTCGGTAACGATGGTATCCTGCGCCTGCTTTTTGGTGCCCACCATCAGCACCTTCTTGCCGTCCGCCGCGACGTCGCTAATAAAGCCCGCCGCCTCTTCCAGCATACGCAGAGTCTTCTGCAAGTCAATGATGTGGATGCCGTTGCGGTGCGTAAAGATATAGCGCCGCATCTTAGGATTCCACCGCCTCTTCTGGTGTCCGAAATGAACGCCCGCCTCCAGCAGGGACTTCATCGTAATCATAGCGGGATCGCGCTCCACTTGCGGCCGCTGAGCGACGGCGCTAATTTCGGGCGCGACTGATACGGCTTGCTGCATAAATGCCTTCCTAGGTTATTTTGGATGTGGATGATTTTTTAGCCGATTTAGTATAACACAATGGGCGGGGGGTGGGCAATTGGGGGGTTGGGGGGGGTATTCTTACCCTGCAGGGTTAATATGATATACTCGCTCTAAATCGCTGAAAGATGGGTGAACTTATGGCAAAACCGAGAGTGTACAGACATGACGCGCTATGCCCGAAATGCGGCTCAAACTGGGTCAAGAAAGACGGTCATTCGCGCGGCAAGCAGATATACAAGTGCAACCAGTGCGGCCGCAAGCATCAAGAGGGCGCGAATCATCGGTTCACAGATGAGCAGAAGAAACAAGCGGTGAAGATGTGCGCGGAGGGGATGAGCCTGTCGGCAGCCGCCCGCGTGATGGGCGCGAGCGTAACCACGGTAAGCAAGTGGGTCAAAAAAAGGGGGCATTGGCGAGAGAGCGTCTGACGCGGTTCATGGAGTGGCGGACAAATGGTCGGCAGGATAGCGTCCGCGCGTCTATTGTGGCGTTTGATGAGATGTGGACATACTTGGGAATAAGGCGCGGCGAGCGTCGTCAAGACCTATGGATATGGACCGCGGTGGTGGAGGAACGGGACGGCGTCCGCTGGCGGATGTATGAAGTAGGCGGCAGGGACTTGTCTGCGTTCTCGCGCTTGTTGGATATGCTGCCGAGCGCTGACAGGTATGAAACCGACGCTTATCCGGTGTACGAGTGGCTGCCTCGGGACAAGCATGTGGTAGGCAAGGGCGGAGCGGTGAACTGGAACGAGGGGCTGCATTCCAAGTTGCGGAGCAAGCTGAACAGGCTGGCGAGGCGCACAAAGGGCTACACAAAGAGCGTGGAGATGCTGAAACATCTGCTGGCGATAGTGTTTGATGAGTGCCTAAATCAGTCCCTCAAATCCATTAACCCTGCAGGGTAAGAATACCCATATTCAGTTCTAATTGAGAATTTTAATGATTTGCTTTACTATGTTCGGCCCTTTATAAATCAATGTAGTGAATATCTGCGCGGTATCCGCTCCGTTGTTAATTGTCGCTCTCGCATCTTCGTCGCTGAATATCCCGCCGCTGGCGTTAATGGTGATGCTGTCGTCGACTTCGGCGCGGATGTCGGCTATCATCGCGAGCGTACTCGCCAGCAGCGGTTTGCCGCTGAGCCCGCCGGTGCCAATGGCGAGGCTGTCGTCTTTGATGGGTAGCGTGTTGGCTACGGTGAGCGCGTCCGCGCCGCGTTTTACGCATATGCGGGCGAGGGCTAGGACATCCTCTTTTCGTATTGCGCGATCTGCCGTCGGTTCTGTGTAGCGCGGCAATTTGACGAACAGCGGCTTGCGGCGGTCGCGATTTAGCAGCGCAAGCAAGCCGGATAGCGCGGCGGGCTGTTGGAATGCTCGCAGTCCGCGTGTGTTGGGCGAGCTGATGTTGAGCTCAATGGCGGCGACTAGCGGCTCTAGGCGGTGGTGGCAGCGGGCGATTTCTTCCGGTGTATCGCCGGATATGCTGGCTATCATGGGCGTGTCGCCCATGTGTGGCAGAGCTCGCTCGATTTGGCGAGCGGCGTACTCGACGCCTTTGTTGGGGAATCCAAGAGAGTTGACGAGCGTTTTATCGCTCGGATAGCGCAAGAGGCGCGGCTTGGGATTGCCAGGGCGCGGCGACTCGGTGATGGTGCCGCAGGTGATGTAGCCGAAGCCGAGCGCGGCTAGTCCGGGCAGGCATTCGGCGTTCTTGTCGTAGCCGGCGGCTACGCCGATGGGATTGCGTAGCGGGATGCCGGCGAGGGTGGTTCGCAGGCGTGGATCGTCGACGCGTAGGAGCGGCGCTAGGGTGCGCCAGATGCGGTGGCGTTGGAGCGCGAAGAGTGCGGTGGCGTGTGCGGTCTCTGGGGGGAGGGTAGTGAGGATTTGGGTGAATAGGTCTATTTTGTTGCTTGCGTTGTTAGCGAGAGGCATTTAGAAACTATCCTGTTCACTTGATATTCGCGAACATTGGTATTGCATTTAGGGATATAATAATTTTGAAAGACAGGTAATTGAAGGGATAGGGTGATGATAGAGCAGATTCTGGGATTTTCCGGGGGGTTTGAATGGTGGCAGATCGCCATTATTCTACTTATTGGTGTGAGTGCGCCAATGTGGAGGAAGATAGATTTGGGTGCTATCTACGTAGCGATTGTGCGTAAGGTAGAGATGCGTAAGAGGCGTCGTTTTGCGTTGAAATGTTTGCATCGGTGGATTGTTTATCCCGATTCAAATATGGCGCAATGTGCTGTGTGTAGGACATGGGTGTATTACAGTACGCTTATGGTGCATCGACAAATGAAATGTTGTCATGTCATAGAAGAGGCTATTATTCCTGGTCGTATTCGCCTGGGAGAGAATAGCTTGTGGCTATTGCAGGTTTGCAATGAGTTTACCAGGATTCGTGATTAGTGATATTTGGGTATACAGGGAGGGTTGCTAATTTGGAGCGATTTGCGTTTCGTTATTCGGTTGGACCAATTTCTGTTGTGTGTAGTGGACGCTGTGCGTTGGAATCGTGATCTATGCGGCTCTTTATATGCCGAGTTAGAGGGGGGCTTATATCCAAATACACACTTGTGATAGGATATGCGTCATTAAGCGCGGAACAGGCGATTTTGGATAGATATGACAACGATAGATAGCGAGATATTGCGGCGGCGGCAAGCGGTGAGGAGCGCGTCGAAGACATGGGAAACGGCGTTGCTCGACCTGACGGGCCGTAATCCGCTGAGAAATTTTCAAGATCGCAGAACCGGCAGTTTGGATCTGTCTCCGACTGCCGAGAACGAAATCAACGCGACGGCTCTGGGTTCGCTGCTTTGCGGCAAAGAGATTCGCGCGACCGCGTTATTTCCGAATTTGGACGTCCGCAAAGACGCCATGAGGCGTCTCGCTACGATTAGCCGCGCCGCGCAGTCCAATTTGGACGAGAAGGGCATTGACACGCTGTTCGCGGTGGCGGGGCTTGCTACATGGGATTCGATGGAGGGTTCGGATCCCAACGCGCCGGTGTTGCTTGTGCCGATTCGGATCGCGCCGTCCGACGCGGCGCGATCGGGATACAAGATCAGCGTATCCGGCGATATTCACGGCAATCCGCTGCTGATTCATTTGCTGCAGAACGAGTGCGGGCTTGATATATCCGATGACATAGAGTCTATCTCGGACGATATGCCGGAGGATTTCGATTCGCTTATGGAGCGTCTGTGCGCTTATGGGCGCAAGTGGGCGGAGTCTGTGTCCGGCTTTGCGATAGACGAGCGGATGGTCATAGCCAATTTCAAATATGTGAACATGGCTATGGTTGACGATTTATCCAAGAATGCGGAGTTGTTCGCGGAGAACGACATCGTGGCCGCGATAGCGGGCGTTCCGGAGGCGAAGGCGAGGCTTGGCTCGCGTATTAGCGACGCGAGCATTGATATGCCGGACAGGATACCGCCGCATGCGGAATATCTGATACTAGACGCCGACGCCAGTCAGCATAAGGCGATCAACCGCGCCCTTGACGGTGAATCCATTGTGGTGTGGGGGCCGCCGGGCACGGGCAAGTCGCAGGTCATCGCCAATTTGATTGGCAACTTTATGGCCTACGGCAAGCGGGTTCTTTTCGTGGCTGAAAAGCGCGCGGCGATAGACGTGGTAATGGAGCGGCTGGATAAGGCGGGCTTGGGCGATCTTGTCATGGACGCTCACGGAGGCATCGGCTCCAAGCGCGATTTCGCGCAGAAACTTGACGTCTCTTTGCGGGGGATTAGGAAGATACCGGAGCGCGACTATACGCATCTGCATCTTAATGTGGAGCGCAATCGCGATCGGCTTATTGACCATATGAGGAAGGTTCACGATGTTCGCGAACCTTGGGGATTGAGCGTCTTTGACATTCAGTCCAGGCTGATAGATACCGAGGGCGCGGATTTGAAGGGCAGGCGGATGTGGCGCGACAAGGCGCGGGCGATTGACGCTGACGGCATGGCTAAATTGCAAGAATCCCTGCGCGATTGGTTGGACATCGAGGGGCATCGGTATCCGGTGGATTACGCTCTGTGGCATCGTTCCAAGATTGAATCGCGCGATGACGCGCGGATAGCGTTTGAGATCGCGCGGGATATTGAAGACCGTCTGGGTGCGCTATGCGGCGATTTGCAAGAGGCGCTGGGCGGCGTGGGATTGGCCGCGCCGGACACGATTGCCGAATGGACGCGGCTTTTGGACTGGCTGTCCGAAATTGAGCGAATGCTGATGGGCTTTAGCGAGGATATCTACGCGATTGATCATCAAGAGGCTATTGCGGCATTGGAGCTGGGGGGCAAATGGCATTCTATAGTTACGGTTCTGTTTTCTAGGCGGTACAGATCCGCGTTGGAAACCGTTAGGGCCGCGAGCGTTGCGGGGGAACAAATATGGTCTAGGGATGCGATAGAGGCGCTGGAACGGGCTCAGGCTCACATCCGTGAATGGCGGACTCTGACCGGCGGCGATAGCGCCCCTACGGCGCCGGCGGGCTTGGGAGAATTGCAAGAGAGGGTTGGGGAGTTGACGGGAATGTTTCTGCGCCTCTCGGCGTACTTGCCCGTTTTTGACGCAATGAAGACGCCTTATGAGGAGCTGGCGCAGACGGTCGCTCTGCTTGTGGCGCAGCGGCAGGCGGCGTTTAATCTGGAAGACGTCTTGCGGCTAGAGGCGCGTTTTGAGCGCGCGGGCGTCATCGAGTTCGTTCGCGCGGCGGGCAATGAGTTGCCTATCGAGAACCTTGGCAAGGCGGTTGAGCGCGCTTGGCTGCAGGCGGCGTGGAACGACCTGCTGTTTGAGGATGCGGGGCTGAATAATTTCAGCTCCGTCAGCCATAATCGCCGGCGCGAGGAATTCGCTGAGTTGGATAGGGATCATATAGCGGCGTCGCCGGATCGCATCCTGCGAAAGGTCGCTGAATTCGCTATTCAAAAGATGAACGAGTTCGGCGAGGAGCATGAGATTATCTCGCGCGAGGCGGTGAAGAAGAGACGCTTGTTGCCTGTGCGCGAGCTATTGAGGCGCGCGCCGAACGTGATTACCGCCATTCGGCCATGCTGGGCGATGTCGCCGCTGTTGGTGGCGGAGTTGATACCGGCGGACCGCAAGATGTTCGATGTGGTTATCTTTGACGAGGCGTCTCAGATACCGCCGGAGGAGGCGATATGCAGCTTGGCGCGCGCGCCGCAGGCGATAATCGCGGGCGATCATCTGCAGTTGCCGCCGACCGATTTCTTCAGCGGCGGAGATGTCGATGAGGACGATCTTGAAGAAGAGCCGGACTTTACGCCGTTCACGGAGGGCGCGGAGTCCATTTTGGACGCGGCGCGCGCGGGGATTGTCAGGGACTCCCTGCTTGAATGGCATTATCGCAGCAGGGATTCGCGGCTGATTGCGTTTTCGAACGCGCATATCTATGAGGGCAACTTGACGGCGTTTCCGGGGCCGATCTTCGCGTCGCCGTTTACGCATCATTTCGTTCCGCATAACCCGTTAATCGCGTTGAAGGGCAATACATCTCATCCTGACGAGGTGGCTGCGGTTGTGGACTTGGTGCTTGAGCATGCGCGCAATCATCCCGACGAATCGTTGGGGGTCATCGCGTTTGGGATAAGGCACGCGAACAACATCGAGGAGGCGTTGCGGATGCGTATGCGGGATGAGGGAAATGGCGCGTTGGACAGGTTCTTTTCGACGACGGCGCGGGAGCGGTTCTTTGTGAAGAACATCGAGACTGTGCAGGGCGATGAGCGCGATGTGATCATTCTGAGCGTGGGCTATCACAAAGATTCTAATGGTAGGTTGCTCTATCGCTTTGGACCTCTTAATCAGGAGGGCGGCGAGCGGCGGCTGAATGTGGCGGTTACGCGGGCGCGCTCGCGGATTCATCTGGTCTCGTCGTTCTCGCATCAAGATATGGATCCCGGGCGATCCAACGCCAAGGGCGTGGAGTTGCTTAGGCGGTATCTGCAGTTCGCGGCGTCGGGAGGGGCTGATTTGGGGACGTTCACGAGCGACATGCCGCTTAATCCGTTTGAGATGGACATTCAGCGGCGGCTGGAGCGTGAAGGCGTTCCAATGACTCCGCAATACGGCTCGGTGGGCTACCGGCTGGATTTTGCTTGCTCTCATCCAGAGCGGCCGGGCGACATGGTATTGGCCATAGAGGCGGACGGCGCGATGTATCACAGCGGGCATACGGCGCGGGAAAGGGATAGGCTGCGGCAGCAGGTTCTTGAAGACAAGGGATGGCGGTTCCATCGGATATGGTCGACCGACTGGTTCAAGGATCCTGATGGCGAGACAAAGAAGGCGGTTGAGGCGTGGAAGAGGGCTGTGGAGGATTTGGACGCGGCGGGATCGCGGCGAGCGGTGGTGGATGAGATGGATGAGGATGAGCCGATAGTGGCTATGGGTGGGGATAAGGGTGGATACGCGCCTGTGCGAACGGTTCGGCCGCCGGTATCGGCGGGACTGAGGATTGAGAAATATAAGGCGTATCAGTTGGTTGAACTAGCTGAGTGGATTTTGTCTGATACGCTGTTGCGGACGGACGATGAGCTGATGTTGGAGATGCGGAATGAGTTGGGATTTAAGCGCGGCGGCAAGCGGATTGACGCCGCGTTGATATCGGCGATACGGACGATGAGGGGGTTTAGGGGAGATGATTGATTCTATGTATTTTTTTAGGTTTAGATGTGGCAGGCTTTTTTGGCGTTTGGTCTAGATTTTGGATAGGCGAATTTGTATTTATCAGATTCTTATGTATAATGCCGCGTGAGAATTATTTTTAGATAGAGAAATGATATGGATACAATTAGTATTAAAGTGCTATAATGGTTGCGATATGTATTGAATGATATGGAATTACATATGAGAGGAGGCTTATGGGATGTTTACGGATTTGGAGATGCAGCGTTTGATAGCGATTCCAAAGCAAATTACGAAGAAAGAGCCTGCAAATGGAATGAGGCAGGACAGGCGTTACCTTCGGTGTACATTGGAATTGGAGGCAGTTGCGCCTAATGATGAGCAATTTACTGTTTTCATTAGGCAGAGCACTGAGCTGATTGAAGATTTTTCAATTGGCTTGCGATTGTCGACAGAGGAATATCCGAAGGGTGGATTGACATTAGTCCGTTACAATGGGGCGCATGGGGAGATTAGTAGGAGTGCAGATGGGCATTATGCTGCTTCTCATATTCATTGGATGACGGAAGAGGAGTTGGAGAAAGGAAGTATGGAGCCGCAAGAGAATTTGCGTGAGTTGACAGATAAATATGTTACTTACGATGAAGCCCTTGGGGTTTTCTTCAATGATATCGGCGCGATTAACTACGATTCATATTTCCGGTGGCAATTGAGCTTGGAGATTTCTGAATGAATATAGAATTCGTGAGGGAATCCTTGGGGCGCCGATTGCGCAGGGGATTGGCTTTCGAGGAGCGTCGTCCGGGCAAATATCAACTGATAGTTCCAATTCGGCATGAAGATGGCGATATGTTGGATATATTCCTTGTGGATAGTCCTAATGGGGAGAATTGGGTGCGGGTGTGCGATTTGGGATTGACATTGATGCGTCTGTCATACACATATGACATAAATACGCCGACGCGGGAGCGGATTTTCGAAAGCATCCTGATTAACAATGGCGTCAGTGATGACGACGGTAATCTATACCTGGATGCTCGGATAGATGCTCTTTATGAGGGCGTGTTGCAATTTGCTGGATGCGTACAAAAGGTATGCAACTTGCGATTTTGGAGTAGGGAGAATGCGCGTAGTGCTTTCTACGATGATTTGAAGGCATACGTTACTGAGGATTTGGGGCAATTCGCGCCGGTTGCGAATATCGCGCCTATTCCGGGATATGCTGCCGCTAATGTGGATTGGATGTTGCGTCATGATGAGCGCATATTCTATCTATTTGGGATAAGGGGGAACAGCAAGGCTAGGCTTGCGGCGATAGTTCTTCTGGAATGCCAGAAGGCGCAATTGGCGTTTATTAGCCTTGTGGTTCATGAGGAAATGGATGGTCTTGGAAGGAATGAGCGCAATTTTCTTACGAATAATGCGGATCATCAATATCCAACTTTGGCCGAATTTAGGGATAGGGGTGTGGGGGATATTGCCAGATTTGCCAGGATTAGATAGAACTTTTTGCGTTCCCGCATGAATGGGTCATGTGTCAAATTATTTTGGCATGTCTTGGGATTTGTTATTCGTTTCACTTAGCAGTTGCCGTACATAGCGGACGCTATGTGTTAGGAGCGCGGTGTTGATGCCTTTGGTCGGCGACAGTTCATAACGTAGTCTTTTGATGATATCGTCATCGGATTCTGCTATGAATGAGAGTGGCGCGAACTGTTGGACATTGATTTCTTTGGAGCCGAATTGCGGCTTGATTGTGATGTCTATCTTTTCGAGACTAAGAAAGCCGTCTGTTGGATCTCGTTTTGTGAAATATCTATATCAGAGGTGTGAGGTCAGGGATTTTCTAACGCTCTTTCGATAGGCGCATTTCCGCTAGGGCTTTATAGCGGGCGCTGATTTCTATGCCGACGGCGCGGCGGCTTATATTTAGGGCGGCTATCATCGCGCTGCCCGTGCCGCAGAACGGGTCAAGGACTACGCCGCCGGGCGGGCAGGACGCTTTTATCGGGTTTTCAAGCAGCGCCTCGGGGAATACCGCGTAGTGCGCGTCGCCGCGCCATCTGTCCTCAGGGACGATGCGCCATATGTCGGAGGGCAGGTGTCCCTTGGAGTGCATCTTCAAGATGTAATGCCCTTTGGCTTGGAGTTCTTTGGCTCTGCCGCTGACGTTGCCGTTGTCGCTGAATATATTATGGCTGTTGAAATATCTGATAGCGCGTTATAAAATCGCGTGGCTATGGAACAGGATAGTGGTGAACACACCAATAAAGGTTGGCTGAGGCAGGTTGTCGGCAATGTTGCTGCTACGCTTTATTTGCGTGGCAAGGTTGCGACGCAAAGATTCATTCGGCGCAGGCGACGCTTTGCGCCGAATGAATCGCTAACCCCTAGCGACCGGGGTTATCTGATATCGGACGGGGAATTGGCTGGCGATGTGGGTGAGGGCGGAAGAACGCCAATCCAGGATCGAGTCAACGTTCATATTGGCGAATTAGAGGTTGAGGGGAAGGTTGGGGAAGATGTTGTGGAGGATGTTGTGGAGGTCGCTGATGGCTATGCAGTCGATCTTTTTGGAGCTGTGGTTCCATTTGCGCCTGAAGTGGGCGATGGCAAGACTGATGTGGAAGAGGAAATCATCTCGCCTGATCAGATTTCTCTGTTCGGTGACGTAGGCGGTCTATCGGATGGCGATGGGCTAGATACTGATCTCGCGTGGGAGAGTAATGACGATAGCGATGTCTCTGGGGATACGGAATCGATTGGACATTTCGGCGGAGATATTGTTGAAAGGGATGTAGGGGTTGTTGATGGTGATGCTGATCCGTCTAGTGGAGATGGAGCCGATTTGGCGTCTGATGATGCGGAGACGGCTGGAGGATTAAATCAAGACATTGATGACGGGTGGGTGGTGGATGTGTATGAGGATCAAGCACCTGATGTAATCACTCATAGAGGCGCTATGGGGCAGTTGGTTAGGGCGGATGATAAACCGCCGCAGCAACCAGGCAGGCGTGTTCGCACTCATAAATACTATCCGCGGCGTGATCCAATTAAGCGCCGGGTTACATTGGGGTGCCAGATTATAGGCGATCGTTGGTCGCTGTATTTGGCTATTCCTGAAGGGCGCAAAGTTTCGCGGGTAGTTCAGGATGATATTGAACTTCTGGTGAAATCTGGGAGTGTCACCCTTAAATCCTTTACGGGTTCGGTTGTCGTCAATTACGAGGATGGCGATGCCGAGATTGTCCCTACTTTTGACGCGGTGGAAGAGAGCGATGGGATAGTCTTTAAGACGGGAAGGGAGTGGAAGAGTGGCTGGCGTCATGTTCGTCGTCCCGGCAATGGATACGCTATTGTTTTCGCTTTGCGGGATCGCGATAGCGCTTGGGGCAGTGGGATTGTGGAGCATGGCAGGGAAGAATGCGTGGATGAGCGGTTTCAGGCATATTTCCTGGAATTGACTGGCGTTGGCAGTCCGAATAATACGGATAGGATCATACTTGACGGGCGGACGATATATGATGGCGCCGATGTGGACCATTATGGGAAGTTGTATGTTGGCGGGACGCCGGAGATGATCGTTGGCGATGACGTCACTGTGGCGCGCGTGGTGCGCGAGACTGGCGATATGGACCTGAATAAGAGGAGTTTCAGGAAGGATTTTTATCCTCATATCGCATCGTTGTCCTCCGTTTTGGATGGTAGAGAGGGGTGGTTTGGCATTCGCGTATACGTGGACGGCGTATTGGGAGACAGTCCTCCGTTTCGGCTTTGCGGGCGATTGGCGCGCATACTTATGGATGGGCAGGAATATGCCGAGGGCGTGAGCCTGTTTATGGCTGGCGAAGACGTCCCGTTGCGTTTTGAGAGCGAAGACGGCGATGCCTTGATTCCTGATATATCGCCCGTTCAGTTTGATTCTGACGGGATCGCCAAATTGGGCGTGGATATGGATGATGAGTCTTTGGAATTCCGGTTTAGGAACACGCCGGTATTCATAGAGGTTCCCCGGCTGCGTTGGCGGTTCGTGGATGAGGAAGGGCATGCGGGTGAATGGGGCAATGACATTTTGCGCTTTGATGCGGGCGCGTTTAGGGATTTGATTGATGCGCGGATTGAGATAAGCGCGCCGGGCTTTGTTGATGAAGTCAAGGTGGGGTTTTCGTTTGACGACGTGAGTTACGCGAGCGGCGGAGCTGCTGGACGATGGTCGGTCAGCTTGCCGCACTTTAGCGATTATAGAGCCGTCGCCGATATGGGCGGCGAGGATTTGTCGCTGATGATTTTTGCTAAGGGGCAGAGTGCGGCTATTGCGCGGATTGTCGCAGAGCGGGGTGAAGTTAGCGGAGTTGCGGATGCGGCTGTTGACGACGTGGGTCATGTTGAAGATTCAAGGGTTGCGGAGATGCATGATAAGCCCGAATGGCGGGATCTAATCCGCTTCCATATTTTTTGTCAGAATCAGCGGGCATTTGATGGTATTCTTACCTTGCAGTGCTGATATGATATACTTGCCCTAAACCGCTCCGAAACCGCTGAAAGGCAGGTGTCATTATGGCGAGCCAAAGAGTGTACAGACATGACGCGCTATGCCCGAAATGCGGCTCGAATTGGGTCAAGAAAGACGGCCACTCGCGCGGCAAGCAGATATTTAAGTGCAACCAGTGCGGCCGCAAGCATCAAGAGGGCGCAAAGCATCGGTTCACCGATGAGCAGAAAGAGCAGGCTGTGAAGATGTGCGCGGAGGGGATGAGCCTATCGGCGACCGCCCGCGTGATGGGCGCGAGCGTACCCACTGTAAGCAAGTGGGTCAAAAAAAGGGGGCCTTGGCGAGAGAGCGTCTGACGCGCTTTATAGAGTGGCGTACAAGTGGGCGGCAAGACAGCGTCCGCGCGTCTATTGTGGCGTTTGATGAGATGTGGACATACTTGGGGATAAGGCGCGGCGAGCGGCGTCAAGACCTGTGGATATGGACTGCGGTGGTGGAGGAACGGGACGGAGTCCGCTGGCGGATGTATGAGGTGGGCGGCAGAGACTTGTCCGCGTTCTCGCGCTTGCTGGATCGGCTGCCGGGAGCTGACAGGTATGAGACAGACGCTTATCCGGTGTACGAATGGCTGCCTCGGGACAGGCATGTGATAGGCAAGGGCGGAGCGGTGAACTGGAATGAGGGGCTGCACTCTAAGCTGAGGAGCAAACTCAACAGGCTGGTAAGGCGGACAAAGGGCTACACAAAGAGCGTGGAGATGCTGAAACATCTGCTGGCGATAGTGTTTGAGGAGTGCCTAAATCAGTCCATCAAATCAATGAACACTGCAAGGTAAGAATACCCATTTGATGGAGCTGTTGACAAAGGCAAAGGGCGGCTTTATTATTCGCGGGAAGAGCGGATTTATCGGATCGGTCGAAGGGAAGATTGATGATGTTCCGCGGAATGCGATCTCAGGAAGAACAATATCGCTTTTGGACCGAATTCATTGGCGAGAGCTATCGCAGTTATCTGCGGACGTCGTTCTATTTCCGGGATAAGTCTCTCAGACAGTCTTTTGAAAAGGCGTTGCTAGAACAAGGAACGCTGACTAAGGGCCCGTATCCTGAGAGCGCCTATGATTTCGCCAAGGGCGGACGGGCGATAGATATTGCCGCTGAATTTTTCGCTGATACAGCGCAGCCGCTTGCGCCGGCGCTCTTGGATGGCGAGTTGTACTCGCATCAAGAGAGGGCGATCAAGTCTATCTTTGGAGATAGCAAAAATGTCGTGGTCGCTACAGGGACGGCAAGCGGCAAGACCGAGTGCTTTCTCTATCCGATTCTTTTCGACCTATATCGGCAGCATCTAAATGGCCAGATCGCGGAGCCTGGCGTTCGCGCCATGATCATCTATCCGATGAACGCGCTTGCGAATGACCAGAGATCCCGGCTTGGCGAGATTTGTCGCGATCTGGCAGATAGCGGCTCGGACTTCAGATTCACGTTTGGTCAGTATACGGGACAGACGCCTTATAACTTGCGTGATACCAGACGCAACCCTTATGACAAGGACGAAGAGAAACTGCCTGGGGAGATAGTCTTTCGCGATGATATGCGGCGGACTCCGCCTCATATCTTGCTTACGAACTATTCCATGCTGGAATATCTTCTGCTGCGTCCTGACGACAGTCCGCTGTTTGAGCGTGGACGGCATTGGCGTTTCATTGTGCTGGATGAGGCTCATCTGCACAGGGGCGCGCGCGGCGCGGAGATGGGGATGCTGATGCGAAGGCTTAAGCGGCGTCTTAAAGAGGGCGGGCGCGCGGACGATTTTAGCTGCGTCGCGACTAGCGCGACTATAACTTCGCATGAAGATGACAAGGGCAGGGCTGATGTCGCTAAATTCGCGTGGGATCTATTCGGCGAGAAATTCGAACGGGACTCGGTGATATTTGGCGATCATGGCGAGGCGGATGACGCCTTGGGCGCTCGGCGATATCATGTTTTCGCGCGTGCGCTTGAAGGCGCGTTTATGGTTCACGACAAGGGCGAAGATAAAATATCGCTGAATAGGAAGACCGACGCGAAAGACGGCGACGGGAATGCCGCTGCGCTGATAGAGATTGCGCTTTGCCGCCAATGCGGGCAAAATTACTACGTAGGCAAAGAAGAGAATGGCTTTCTCAGGGAGGCGCGGCGGGATTTCAGCGATGATGAGTTTGGGGTTACTTATTTTATCTCATCGGAATATGTCGAGGACGAGCCTTCGCATATTCTTTGTCGAGCTTGCTCCGCTCTTCGCGGACCGGCTGATTCTCCGAGTTGCGACTGCAACGCGGACTTGGCGGTCAAGATATGCGAATCTCATAAAACGCATGCTGATCAAATAAGGGCTTGCGTGGTATGTGGATACACGGGATTTGGAGATCCCGTTAGAGAGATTGTTCACGGCGCTGACGCTCCGGGCGCTGTGTTCGCTACCGCGTTGCATAGGCTGTTGCCTGAAGGCAAGCGCAGGGTTCTTTCCTTTGCTGACAACCGGCAGGAGGCGGCGTATTTTGCCGTCTTCGCAGAGAATACGTATCGTGACATTGTGGATCGCGGTAGCGTGATGAGGGCGTTGGATAGCTCCGTGATTGAAAAGGGTGGGATAAGTTTTGACGATCTATATCGGCGGCTCTTGGCGGTATGGGAAAGGAATGGGATAAGAAGGCGAGGCACGAACGAATCGTTGCAGAGACGCGCCGCCAGCGCTATATGGCGCGAGGCGGTGGGCGAGAATCGCCGTTTGTCTCTCGCGGGAGTTGGACTTGTTAAATGGTCGGTCGAGATCCCGGACGACTTGGACATTCCGGAGTCTATGTTTGTGGCGCCTTGGAATTTCAACCGCGACGAAGCTGTAGGCGTCATTCGGCATCTGCTGGAGCGAATGTTGTCTAATGCAGCGGTTATTCTGCCTGACTATGTGCCGGGGCTTAGCTGGAGCGATGTGCTTGGGCGCAGCGCTCAAGCGAGTTACGCTATTGATCCTGGTCCTCGGCAGAGGTCGGTGGATAATTGGGCTGGGCCTGGCACGGGCGCCGCTAAGTTTCTGATGGATATTTCGCCGGGCGCCGCTGTGACGGATGCCACTCGTCTATTGAAAGAGATATGGCGAGCGATCAGGAATCGCGATAGGGGCGTGGATGAGCGTGACCAGATCCTCTGGCAGCTGCGAAACAAAGCCAATGGATGCTTCGCTCTTAACTATGAGCGTGTGCGAGTGGAAACGCCTTTGGCGCGTGAGACATGGACATGCGACTATTGCGGCGGGGTTAATTTCGCGAATATGCGAAATGTGTGTCCGCGTTGGCGCTGCGGCGGCCGACTTGGTTTGGCCAATATCGATGAGCTGAGAGAGAATCACTACAGGCGGCTATACGAGAGTGAGGATTTGCCGTTCTCGTATGTTACTGAGGAGCATACCGCCCAGATCGAATTGGGCGAGGCGGAGCGGCGGCAAAGAAGATTTAAGAGCGGCGATGTCAATCTGCTTAGCTCGTCCACCACTTTTGAAGTGGGGGTCGATCTTGGCGAGCTGGATGCCGTATTTCTTAGAAACGTTCCGCCGGAGGCGTTCAATTATATTCAGCGCGTCGGACGCGCCGGACGGCGTGTGGGCGCGCCGGGATTCGCGTTGACATATTGCCGGCGCAATTCGCATGATTTGCATTATTTCGGCGATCCGGTAGAGCGGCTCATTAAGGGCGAATCGCGCTCTCCGTTGACGCATATTGACAATGTGAAGATAGCCACGCGGCATATGGCTGCGGTGGCGCTTGGCGCGTTCTTTAAGAGCGTTAATGCTGAACGCTTTAAGACAGTGGGCGGCTTGATTCATAGTGAGAGCGGCGCGTCTCTGCCTATTGAATTGCGTCTGTTTTGCGAGGCTCGCGCCGATTTGCGTGAGGCTTTGATGGACATTATGCCGCGCGAGATCCACGGGGGAGTGGGTCTGCTAGACGGGACGTGGGTTGAGAAGATAGCCGGTTCTCAAAGTACGCTGGATCAGTCTATCTTGGCGCATATGCAAGACTTGGACGAGTTGCAGGATGCTAAGGTACGGAAGATTGAAGAGGAGGATTATAGGGGCGCGGATGCGATCAAGAAAAGAGTTGATACTATTTTAGGCGAGTCTGTGGTGGACTTTCTGTCTCGCAAGGCGGTCTTGCCTAAATATGGGTTCCCCGTCGATGTGGTGGAGCTTGATGTGCTTGGTAGCGGGGGAGGTGGTGATGGGAGCAAAGTTGTGCTGCAGCGGGACTTGTCGCTGGCGATTGCTGAGTACGCGCCCGGATCTGGAGTGGTGGCGAACAAGAAATTGTGGAAATCTGCCGGCATGCGGATTATGGCGGGCAAAGAGCCGAAGGTGGTGAAATACGATAAGGGCGAAGACGGGGGATTTCGGCAATGGAATGAATCGGAGGCTGACGCTCCGAAAAATGCGCCTAGATACATTGTGCCGGAATGGGGCTTTGTGACGGACGTCGGGATAGGGCCGACAAAGCCGCAGCGAAAGCCGGAGCGTCTTTATACCGCAAGGGCGTTCTTTAAGCAGTTTGATGAAGGAGAGCCGCTGCAAGAGAGGTTTGGGGCGGTTGATATTACGGCGGCCGCGCCTGGCACTATGGTGGTTTTAAGCGAGGGCAAAGAGGGCAAGCTCTTTTATATCTGCCGGAGTTGCGGTCGGCACGAAGTCGGGCGTAAGGCTTCGCATAAGACTCCGTTTGGACGAGATTGCAATGAGCAGATGAGCAAGCTCGCTTACGGGTATGAACTGCGAACTGATGTTACACGGCTAATTTTTCCGGGAGTTGGGAGTGGTTCTGACGGCTATTCGTTGGGATACGCCTTGATATTGGGCGCGGCAGACATTCTAGGTGCGCCGGATAGCGATCTCAATATGGCGCTTGCGCGCGATCCTGAGACGATGCGGTTGGCGATAGCGTTGTACGACGATGTGCCTGGCGGCGCGGGACTGGTTCGTCGACTGGCGGGCGATTCTCGTCTCTTTGCTGGCGCTGTCGGAAGGGCTAAGGCGCGGATGGAGGGGGGCTGTGATTGCGATTCTAGCTGCTACGGATGTCTGCGTAGCTATCGGAACTTGTTCATACATCACGAGTTGGACAGGAATGTCGCGCTGGGGCTTCTTCGGGGCGCGGATGGGTAGATTCTGAATGGGTGGATGAATTAAGAAGGGGATATTCCGGCTTATTCTATGTAGTTTGGGTAGGATAATTTGCATTATGCGGGTTTTTGTATATAATCCCGCGCGAGATTTGCTTTCAGAAAGGGGAATTAGGATGACTTATACCGATCTATGCGATAAGGTTTTGGCGCATGCCATTGAGTCGGTGTTGGGCATTGTAGGTGTCCACGAGGCGCAACTGAAAGGGCAAGATGGCTATGGCCCGGCGATGTCGGGCACTCGCGTTCAGCATGGTGTGAAGGTGTGGCGGGGATTGGGTCATGCTCGTATCCCTCAAATGCGGATAACCTATTCATTGCCGGCGGAGACGGATTCCGTGGCTGGATATGTGATGCAGGCTCCGGTTCAGCGCGAGGCGCTGAAATTGGAGGTTGAGGGCGTATTGCGCCCTTTTGGGATTTTTGTCAAGGAGTGGAACGCGGGGCGCGATGGGGGGATTGGGGATGGCAAACGCTGGCTCGAATTCGTATTTGATACGAGGGCTACGAAGTTGCGATCACAAGACTTTGGGCTGATGGTGGATTGTCTCACAGACATTCATGGGCTAATGTCTGTGACTTTGATGGGTACAAATGGGGAGCGGTTGGAAATAACGAACGATGAGGGTGCGTCGAGAGACGCTTTCACGGAATCATGTCAGTTGCGCAGGATTGTCGCAAAATGTGACTATGTTCTCCGCGACCCTTTGGCTATCTGGGAGGATATGGCTTGGGTTTTTGGGGATTTTGGCTATATCCCGATTCTGATGAGTGAGCGCTATCACGTTGGAGATATGACTGGGGAATGGCGATTCGTCATTCTTGATAGCGGAGAATATGAGGATTAGTCGGAGGGCGATTGAGATATGCGCGGTGGAGTGTGTGTTAGGAGTTGGGGATGGGCACAGTCGGATTGGGACTGAATGTCTGGTGATGAAGACATTGGCATAAGAGGAGGCGCGGCCATCGCGCCTTTATATCCACAGGCAGCCATAATGACGAAAGGAGTTCAAGATGTTAGCATATGCGGATGCGTATGATGGTGTAGCGATCCAAGAGATATTCGGCTCTGATGCGATAGAGGGCATGGAGATCGTGGTTGTGCGGCAACGGGTGGCTGGGGAGATAAACTTTGCAATGCTGGAGGCGTGGGGGGATGAGGCGATAAAATGGGCCGGACAGCATGCTGACAATCACCGTGAGAGCGGCAAATGGGATGGCGCTGGCGATAATATGGAATGGGTGATAGGAGGCGTAGCCATCGGCAGGGATGCGGGAGCTGGCGATCGTCGGAACCTGCGGGCAGTATGCCACAGGTATATTCTGTGCGCTGTGGGCGATGCGACGACTTGGGCTGGGGAGCGTTATGCGGAGTTGGTCCAGAAAGGATTGGGGTATGCATCTATGGGCGATATGCCAGAGGGAGGGGCGTGGCGGGATATGTGCGAGGCGATAGATAAGGGTGAGATCGTGCCGATAAAGATGACGGAGAGCTCGGGCAATGAGGAGCCTGCTAAGGTTCGTCCAATTAGAATAGCGGGGCCGTGAGGATCATGGAGGCTATGATGGAATGGAGATAGGGGGAGCGTTTGCGCGGCGTTGTAAAATAATGCCGCGCTTTTATTTGCACTGGCGGCTCGGAATTCTGTTACTGATAGGTTTTGATGCTTTTTCTTAGGGAATAGCGCCTAATCTATCAGAAACGCTTGCGCCGCATCCTTGCGTTAGGATGCGGTTGCTTGTTAATCTGAATATACGGCATCTGGCGCGTCGCTCGTTGCTTGCGTTTAGAAGGACGCGGTTCGCGGCGCGAGTTATTGAGGCAAGGGAATGATTCGGCGATATAGGGTTCGGTGGGCTCATTTCTTCTTTGGGCTGGTGGTTGCCGTCGTTCTCGCGGGGCTGGCGATAGGCGGCGGCGAGCGGAGCGGCGGGATTGCGCGGGCGGATGAGCTTGCGCGGACGGCGACGCCCGGGGTGGATGAGATGGTGGATGTCGCCGAGGATGAGCGCGTTATATTGGGGAGAAGGGTGGTTGCGACGAATGGGCAGGCGGGATTTACGGCGACGCCGACTATGATGGCGACGGCGCAATTCTGGTTTGGGGGGCAGGAGATTCCGGCGCCGGTGATTCTTTTCTCATCGGGGGATGAGGATGGGATTCAGGCGCAGCGGGCTGAGGGTAGGGATACGGCTACTGCGACAGCTACGATTACTCCTACCGCGACATGGACGAATTGCTCTCATTCTAGCGATGCTGAATTAGCGGAATGCACTGAATTTTATCATACTCACGCGCATGGGTCTGGGGGAGCTGTTGATCATGGGACTCCTAATCCACATCATGCTTATGAGATGACTCATGGGGGAATACCGTTGCATTCATTATCTCTTGGTTCTCATGATTCAAGGTGGCGAAAACACTGGCGATATTTGGGACGATGCAGGGGTGGGGTTGGTTGTCGGGAGTGGGATAATGATTCTTATTGGGTGGAATCTACTGCTCCGATAGAAAGGAGTCATTATCACTGGTATAAGGAGGGGATTAAGGATACGGCTCCTAGCATTCCTGCATGGAGGGATATATTGCGCTTGAATGGCGATAGTGCGCTGATTTTCGCCTATTTCATAGAGGGCGGTAATTTGCCGTTTCGGCTTAACGTTGCTGATGAATTCAGGCCCTCAGGAGCGAAAATAAGTGATTTTTATTGGGAGGCTGATCCGAATCAGGACATAGCTGTCTATGTTGGGGACGGGTATAGGTTGGTATGGCCGGATAGATATCAGCGATATTCGTGGGAGGGTGATTCATTGATGAGGCGTTCTTTGCGCGAAACGGCTTGCGTTCAGGGTGGGGGATATATTATAGCGAAATGCGCTTGGAGGGGTGGTAGTTATGGTAATAATAATATCAGCGGTGCTGGTGGAGGAGGCGCGGGAATGGTATTGCAATTTATTGTGACATTTCCGTATGCGGGTGAACCAGTCATCGACGAGACAATTGCTATCGAGATAATCGATTCGGATGGAGATAGGTGGCGGGATGAGGTTAGATTGATACTTACTGAGAGGGTTTATTCGGATCCAAGGGTGGATGTTACCGGAACGGCTACTCCCACTCCGGCTATTCATGTTGACGTGGTCTTTGATCCAATTGCCCCGAATGCCGGGGATGAGAATATAGGCGTTACCGCGACTGTGGTGACTGATATTGATGAGAATGATGAGGGCACTCTCAATCAGAAATTTTTGTCATGCAGTGGACGTCCGGTTGACGAAGTTAGGGCGAGGGGGCGATTGGATATTGAGTGGGGGAGCTTTAATACGGAAACGGAATCTAATATCTTTAGTGGCGCGCCGCCGCCGACTGCTACAGGCACTTCTGTTCCCGTAGGGGCGACGGCGACGCCTACTCCGACTCATGATGAATGCTTGGAGATGATTAGTCGTGAGGATGCGGGTTGGATAGCGATGCGATTTCTATATGAATTTTCGAAGGGCCGGGAGGTTTGGTCGTCCTTTGCCTGGTTGTTTTTTTCGCAACCGGATGTGACTTTTGATATATCGGGATTGCGATTTGCGGGGATTGGTTTCGATGGACCTGACGTGGGAGCTATATTGGAGATGGATGTCGGGCAGAAGGTATTTCCACCAGATGGACATGACTGGAGGCCGCCCGGGGGTGAGGATGGTTTTTACGCAGAGCCTAATCAGGAATATTGCGAGGAAATCGCTGAGCGGAATGGTGAGCGTGTTACGGTGGATGGGCGTAAGGAAAGTCCGCTTGTGAGATATTGGCGATCCAATTTTCCTAATGCGGTTGAGGGTTTCGCTGACGCATGTGCATTTTGGAAAGCGCATCCTGTATCTTTGCGATGGGATGTATATCAGAAGGATTCCAATGCCTTTTTGGTTAAGAACGATTGCCATGAAGGTCATCTTACGCGGCCTTTTGACGCGCGATTTAAGGATTCGACGAATGCTAGGATTCGTGAAATTAGGGATTTTGCATTCCAACTTGACGTTGATGGGAGATACGTGACGGGTGGAGATGCGTGGATGCGCAAGGGAGATGATGAGCGTCCAAGAGGTTGGAAATATGCTCATGATGGGGCGGGAACGAGGGATAATCTTTGTATTATTCGCGTTCCGATTCCTGCGAATGCGAAGAAGGCGCAATTTGGGCATAGCGGTGAGAATGGAGCGGGTTGGCAAGCGTGGAATACGCATAGATTTCCTGCTTTTTTTCAAGAGGGATTTAGTGGCATTCATGATATTGAATTGAATGCATTGAATTAATCCTATGTTGCCGCTTGTGATTATGTGGCGGCGATTGCGAAAATGAGAGAATGATCATGAGACTGCAAGGAGGTTTCAAATGGTTAAGACAGCAATGAACCGATTCGGCTGGCGTTTGCCGTTCTTGGCGGCGGCGATGCTTGTCTTCGCGATGAGCTTGGCGCTGTTTGGCGGCGAGACGCGCGCGGTGATAGCGGCGGTGGTGTTCGATGACACGCAGCCGCTATTGGAGACGGCGGACGCGCCGACTCTGCTTAGCGATGTGCTGGGCGTGAGCGAGCAGCGACGGGATCCGCCAGGGCATACTGGGTCTGGCGACGCTCATGGATCGATAGGCCATTATAAGATTCAGCTGGCGACGGATCCTAACTATGTGGGCGATACAACGACAAACGCCGTCAAAGTAGAGATTACGGTTGACGACGTCACTATTGACGGGATGCAATACAATGTCGCGACGGGTGGATCGATTGCGGCCGGTACCGCTCATAGGATTGTGGAGCTGTGCGCGAAGGGAGCCTTTGGGGGGTATTCTCACCCTGCAGGGTTAATGGATTTGAGGGACTGATTTAGGCACTCCTCAAATACTATCGCCAGCAGATGCTTCAGCATCTCCACGCTTTTTGTGTAGCCCTTTGTGCGCCTCGCCAGCCTGTTCAGCTTGCTCCGCAGCTTGGAGTGCAGCCCCTCGTTCCAGTTCACCGCTCCGCCCTTGACTATCACATGCCTGTCCCGAGGCAGCCACTCGTTACACCCCATAAGCGTCGGTTTCGTACCTGTCAGCGCCCGGCAGCCTATCCAGCAAGCGCGAGAACGCAGACAAGTCCCTGTCGCCCACCTCATACATCCGCCAGCGGACGCCATCCCGTTCCTCCACCACCGCAGTCCATATCCACAGGTCTTGACGACGCTCGCCGCGCCTTATTCCCAAGTATGTCCACATCTCATCAAACGCCACAATAGACGCGCGGACGCTATCCCGCCGACCACTTGTCCGCCACGACATAAACCGCGTCAGACTCTCTTGCGCCAACGCCCCCTTTTTTTGACCCACTCGCTTACCGTGGGCACGCTTGCGCCTATTACACGCGCGGTCGCCGATAGACTCATCCCCTCGGCGCACATCTTCACCGCTTGTTCCTTCTGGGCATCGGTGAACCGATGCTTTGCGCCCTCTTGATGCTTGCGGCCGCACTGGTTGCACTTAAATATCTGCTTGCCGCGCGAACGGCCGTCTTTCTTGACCCAGTTCGAGCCGCATTTCGGGCATAACGCATCGTGTCTGTACACTCTCGGCTTTGCCATAAGTTCACCCGTCTTTCAGTGATTTAGGGCAAGCATATCATATTAACACTGCAGGGTGGGAATACCGTTTGGAGGGTATTATCAGTGTGCAGTGCTGATGGATTTGAGGGACTGATTTAGGCATTCATCAAGCACTATCGCCAGCAGATGTTTCAGCATCTCCACGCTCTTTGTGTAGCCCTTTGTGCGCCTCACAAGCCTATTCAGCTTGCTACGCAACTTGGAGTGCAATCCATCGTTCCAGTTCACCGCTCCGCCCTTGCCTATCACATGCCTGTCCCGAGGCAGCCACTCGTACACCCCGTAAGCGTCGGTTTCGTACTTATCAGCGCCCGGCAGCCGATCCAACAAGCGCGAGAACGCGGACAAATCCCTATCGCCTACTTCATACATCCGCCAGCGGACGCCATCCCGTTCCTCCACCACCGCAGTCCATATCCACAGGTCTTGACGACGCTCGCCGCGCCTTACCTCCCAGTATGTCCACATCTCATCAAACGCCATAATAGACGCGCGGACGCCACTCCGTCGACCGCTTGCGCGCCACGACATGAACCGCGTCAGACGCTCGGTCGCCAACGCCCCCTTTTTTTGACCCACTCGCTCACCGTGGGCACGCTCGCGCCTATTACTCGCGCCGCCGCCGATAGGCTCATCCCCTCGGCGCGCATCTTCACCGCTTGTTCCTTCTGGGCATCAGTGAACCGATGCTTCGCGCCCTCTTGACGCTTGCGGCGCTGGCTGCACTTATACATTTGCTTGCCGCGCGAATGTCCGTCTTTCTTGACCCAGTTTGAGCCGCACTTCGGACATAGCGCATCATGTCTCTACACTCTCGGTTTTGCCATAGCGCCATCTGTCTTTCACTTGTTTCGGAGCGGTTTAGGGCAAGTATATCATATTAACACTGCATCCTAAGAATACCCAGCCACTTTATACCCGCCACATTTACCCCTCCCATCCGCCATTGTTCCGCTATCGCAAGCGGCGTTCTAGCGGCATACGCAACAAATTCCATTGCAAGACGGCATAGAAAACTGACATAATAGGCGTTGTCATCTTAAAGGCGCAGTTTGCCGAAGAGGGATTACGCGCGCAAGTCGCGGATGAGAGATTTATGACTGCATCAACATCTACCTCCTCAACTATGGACTTGACCGACCGCAACGTTCTGAACATCATCCAGACGCGCTTTCCGCTGGTTGAGCGGCCGTATGCCGATATTGCCGCTGAGATTGGCTTGGGCGAGGATGAGGTGATTGAGCGCATCGGGGATCTCAAGCGCAAGAATGTGGTGCGGCAGGTGAGCGCCATTTTTGATACGCGGCGGCTGGGCTATAAGACTACGCTGGTGGCGATGCGCTTTCCCGACGACGAGCTGGACGCGGCGGCGCATATCATCAACGAGCATCCGGGCGTCAGCCATAACTACGCGCGCAATGGCAATTTCAACCTGTGGTTCACGCTCGCCGTGCCGCCCTATGAAGACCTCGCCGAAAGCGTGGCCGAAATGGCCGAGCGCACGGGCGCGGAGACCTATCGGCTGATGCCGACCATCAAGTTCTTCAAGATTGGCGTGAACTTCGATATGGTCAAGGAAGAGGGCGCCGCCAAGAAGTATTATAGCCCCGACGGATATGGTAAATCCAATGGGCAGGCTTGGAACAAGGCGGAGCCCGTATCCGACTTTGACATTGCCGTCATACGCGAACTGCAAGAGGATGTGCCGCTGATTTCGCGTCCGTTCAGCCCTATGGCGGAGCGGCTTGGCATATCGCTGCGGGAACTCTTCGACGCCGCGGACGAGTTTCAGCGGCGCGGGATAATGCGGCGGTTCAGCGCCGTGCTGCATCACCGGAGGGCGGGCTTTCGCTCCAACGCCATGGCGGTGTGGAAAGTGCCGTCCGAGCGCGCCGTCGAGGTGGGCAATATGATGGCGCAATCGCGCTGGGTTACCCACTGCTATGAGCGCCCCACTTTCCCCGATTGGCAATATACCCACTTCACGATGATTCACGCCACTTCTCAGGCGCAGTGCGAAGAGGTGGCGCAAGAGCTTTCGGACGCCACCGGCATAACCGAGTATCAACTGCTGTACAGCACCCGCGAATACAAGAAAACGCGGGTCAGATACTTCGTCTAGCGCGCCGCGCCAACACAGCCGATAGGCAAGACAAGACACAGGAAGGTAGTTTAAGTGCCTGCGTACTATCCCGCGTTCATAGATGTCAAAGGGCGATGCTGCGTCGTGATTGGCGGCGGCAATATCGGCGAGGAAAAGGTGGTCAAGCTCCTGGACTGCGGCGCCGATGTGCTGGTGATAAGCCCGGAGGTCAACGCAGAGGTGAGCCGCCTCGCGGATGACGGGCGCGTAGCCTGGCATAAGCGCGAATACCGCGCGGGCGACCTGAAAGACGCCTTTATCGCCATCGCCGCCACCGACGACAACGCGGTCAATCGCGCTATCGCCAAAGAGGCGGAAGAGCGCAATGTGCTGCTGAATGTGGTTGATGTAACTCATCTTTGCACCTTTATCGCGCCCTCTGTGTCAGTGCGGGGGAATGTCACCGTGGCGGCGTCCACGGGCGGGGCGAGCCCGGCGCTGGCGCGCAAGTTCCGCGAGCTGCTGGATGGCAGCCCGGTGGAGTCGTCGCATGCGGTTATGGAGTACGCCGAACTCGCGCCGCTGCTCGCTGACGCGCGCGCCGAAATTCGCGGCAAGGGCATCACGCTGTTCACCGACCACTGGCAGGCGTGCATCACCGACAGCCTGCTTGAGACCGCGCTGGACGGTCGATATGACGACGCTCGCGCCGCGCTAATGGCGGACTTGTACGCGGGCGTGGGCTGCGACTGCAAGGACGGCGTCTGCAAGATGTGGGAAGACAAGAAAGCGCTCGCCCGCGACGCGGCGGGGACGCCCTCCCGGTAGGCGCTTATGGCTGCCGCAAGACGGGTTCGCGTTGGATCCCGCTCAAGCCTGCTTTCGCTGGCGCAGACGAATGAGGTCGTAAGCCTGCTGCGGCGGGCGCGTCCGAATCTCGCCATAGACACGCTGGCGCTGTCCACGCGCGGCGACCGCAACAAGGACGCGCCGCTGCTCAGCATGGAGCGCGGGATGTTCGTCAAAGAGATCGAGGCGGCGCTGCTGAACGGGGATATTGATCTGGCGGTACACAGCGCCAAGGATATGCCCGCAACTATGCCGCCGGGCTTGGCTATCGCGGCATATACTGAGCGGCAAGACGCGCGGGATGCGCTGGTGAACCGCTGGGGGCTGCCGCTCAGCGAGTTGCCGGCGGGGGCGCGCATCGGCACAAGCAGCCCGCGCCGCATTTCGCAGCTCAGGGCGGCGAGGCCGGACATCGCGCCGCTGCCCATACGGGGGAATGTGGACACGCGCTTGCGTAAGGCGGCGGGCGCGGAGTACGACGGCGCGGCGCTGGCGGCGGCGGGAATGATACGGCTGGGGCGGCAGGCCGAAATCAGCGCGCATCTATCGCCCGAAGAGTGCGTGCCGGATGTGGGGCAAGGCGCGTTGGCGATACAGGTTCGGGCGGACGACGCGGATATGCTAGAATACGCGCGGGCGATAGACCATGCGCCCACAAGCGTTGCGGTTCGCGCCGAGCGGGCGTTTCTGGAGGCGATGGGCGGCGGTTGTACGCTGCCGACGGCGGCATATGGGCGCATTAGGGGCGATGGACTGCATATCCTGGCAATGGTCGCGTTGCCGGACGGCAGCGAGATTGTGCGGATGGCGGGGATATATGACGCGGCGAAACCGGCGGCGGCGGGCTGGACGATAGCGGCGAAGATGATGGATGGCGGCGCGAGGCGCATCTTGGAAGAGGGCAGGGATACGGGATGACGCAGGGCATTGTTTGGCTGGTGGGCGCGGGTCCCGGCGACCCTGAGCTCGCCACGCTCAAGGCTAAGCGGCTGATAGGGTCGGCGGACGTCGTGGTGCATGACCGGCTGGTGGACGGGCGGCTGCTGGGCTGGGCGCGGGCGGATGCCGAGTTGATTGACGTGGGCAAGATACCGGGCAAGCGCATTAACCGGCAGGAAGACATCAATCGGCTGCTTGTGCGGCTGGCGCGGGAGGGCAAGCGGGTGGCGCGGCTGAAGGGCGGCGATCCGTTTGTGTTCGGGCGCGGCGGCGAAGAGGCGGAGGCGCTGGCGGCGGAGGGGCTGCGCTTTGAAGTCGTGCCGGGCGTTACATCGGCGATAGCGGCGCCGGCGTATGCGGGGATACCGCTGACGCATCGCAGGCTGGCGTCTTCGTTCACGGTGGTTACGGGCAGCGAAGATCCGGATAAGCCGGACAGCGCGGTGGACTGGCGGGCGCTGGCTCAGGGCGGCGGCACTATCGTCGTTCTGATGGGGCAGGCTAATCTGCGGGCTATCGCCGATGCGCTTGTGCGGTTCGGACGCAATCCTCAGACGCCGGTGGCGGTTGTGCAGTGGGGCAGCGAGCCTTATCAGCGGACGCTGGCGGGGACGCTGGGCGACATCGCCGATAGAGCGGCGGCGGCGGGCATTGGGGCGCCGGCGGTTACCGTGGTGGGGGATGTGGCTCGGCTGCGCGAGACTATTCGCTGGTTTGACAATGCGCCGCTGTTCGGCAAGCGGGTATTGGTTACGCGCACGCGGGCGCAGGCGAGCGCGCTGTGCGATACGCTGGCGCGGCGCGGCGCTCTGCCGATTGAGCTGCCCACAATCCGGATTGAGCCGCCGGACGATTACGCCGATCTGGACGCCGCGCTGGGCAATATCGGCGCGTATGATTGGGCGATATTCACAAGCGTGAACGGGGTTGACGCCGCGTTTGGGCGGCTGGCGGCGCTGGGGTTGGACGCTAGGGCGCTGCATGGGGTCAGGGTGGGCGCGATTGGGCCGGCTACGGCGGCGAGGCTGCGTATAAGGGGCATAGCGGCGGATTTTGTGCCTAAGTCTTTCGTGGCGGAGTCGGTGGTCGAAGGGATGGCGGCGTATGACTTGGCGGGCAGGCGGGCGCTGCTGCCGCGGGCGGACATTGCGCGGGCGGCGCTGAGCGACGGGCTGGCGGCGCTTGGGATGCGGGTGGATGATGTGACCGCGTATCGGACAGTTGCGCCGCCGGATTCGGCGGGGCGGGCGCGCGCCGTTCTGGAAGAGGGCGTTGACATCGCCACATTCACAAGCTCGTCCACGGTTCGCAATCTTTGCGGCTTGCTGGAGGGCAACATAGAGGCGCTGCAAGATGTTACCATTGCTTGCATAGGGCCTATCACGGCGCGGGCGGCGCTTGATTTGGGTCTCAAGGTTGACATCATGGCGTCGGAATATACGATAGCGGGGCTTGTTCGCGCGATAGAGTCGCATTTTGGGCAAGCCGAACAGGGGAGTAGCCCAAATGAGTAGATTCCCGGAGCTGCGGATGCGGCGCATGCGCGATTTGCCCGCGCTACGCAGCCTAGCGCAGGAAACGCGCATATCGGTTAGCGATTTCATATATCCCATATTCGTCACTCACGGGCGGGGGGTTCAGAATCCGATAGACCCAATGCCGGGGATGCGTCAGCTTTCGTTGGACAACCTGATACGGGAAGTCGGCGAGGTGGCGTCGCTGGGGATTGACGCCGTGTTGCTGTTCGGGCTGCCGGCGAACAAGGACCCGGAGGGGACTGAGGCGTATGAGCCGGACGGGATCGTTCAGGAGGCTATCCGGGCCATCAAGCAGACTATCCCCGAAATGCTGGTAATCACGGATGTGTGCTTGGACGAGTTCACGGATCACGGGCATTGCGGGGTGATACGGGACGGGCGGGTTGACAACGACGCCACGCTGGAGTTGCTGGCGCGAATGGCGGTGTGCCAGGCGGAGGCGGGAGCTGACGTTGTGGCGCCATCGGCGATGATGGACGGGCAGGTTGCGGCTATTCGCAAGGGGCTTGACGCGGGCGGATTCGAGCATCTGCCGATAATGGCGTATTCGGCTAAGTACGCCTCGTCGTTTTATGGGCCGTTCCGGGTGGCGGCGGATTCGGCGCCGCAGTTCGGTGATAGGCGGGGGTATCAGATGGACATAGCGAACTCGCGGGAGGCGTTGCGCGAAATCCGGATGGACATAGACGAGGGCGCGGATATGATAATGGTCAAGCCGGCGCTGGCGTACTTGGATGTGATTTCGGAGGCGCGGCGGGAGTTCGGCTATCCGATGGCGGCGTACAATGTGAGCGGCGAGTACGCGATGGTGAAGGCGGCGGCGGAGAATGAGTGGATTGACGGGCAGCGCGTGACTTTGGAGATCCTGACGGCGATAAAGCGGGCGGGGGCGGATATGATAATCAGCTACCACGCGAAGGAGGCGGCGAGGTGGCTGGGGTAGGGATCTCTCCTAACTGAGCTCAGCAAGTTGCCTTGTGACGCAATCCGCCGCGAAACTTGCGCCTGCCGACGGGTAAGGTCGGCGGGCGCAATCACGTTCTGAATATACGCCAATGCGCCGCGTCCCGCGCGCCGACGTTGATGCGACGGCTGCGCGGGACATCCGGTTGGTATTCAGTTGTTAATGTGGGCTGCCCCATCTGCGGGGGGGCCATATGCGGCAACGGGCGATGGCCTCTATTTCGGGCAGGGTTATTGGGCCGTAGTGGCGGCTGTCGGTACTGTGGGGGCGGTTGTCGCCCATAACGAAGTATTGGTTGGGGGCGAGCGTGGTGGCTGATGATTGCAAGCCTAGGTTGGAGGGCAAGCCGCGGAGGTAGGGTTCTAGGTGGCGCTTGCCGTTGATGTAGAGCATGCCGTCTTGGAAGGCGATATGTTCGCGGGGCAAGCCGACGATGCGCTTGAGCATGCGCTCGCCGGGGCGGGCGCGGGGGGCGAGGGCGACGATGGCGGCTCGCGTGGGCGGGTTGTTTGGGCGCACGGGGGCGGTTAGCAGGCAGTCGCCGGGGTGGAGGGCGGGGCGCATGCTGTTGCCTTTGACTAGGTAGAGTTGTGGGCGAGGCATATTGATCCCTAGTGTATGTTGGGTTGATGGGTTGGCGCACGGGGGCTAAGCGGGGGCAGGGGCCGCCGCGCTTTTTGTAAAAAAGTGTCATGAAATTTTTGGAGGACGGGTATCGCCGCGGATCTAAGGGCTGCGGGCATTGGGGTCACCGGAATTGGCAGGGGCGTCGGAGTTTTCGGGGTGGAGCCGGCGTTGGATTATGGCTTGGCGTTTTTGGAAGTTCGCCTCGGCTGTGATGGCGTCGTAGATTTGTTCGTGGGTTAGGTTTTGTTTGGGGATGCCGGCGGTGGCGTGGTGGTTTTCCAAGGCGGTGTCTAGGTCGACTTCGGGGTGGCGGGCTAGGGCGTTGGCGACGGCGGTTTCGCCGCGGGTTGTGGGGGTGTCGGGGATGTTGGTGGGCGTGTCAGGGTCGTTGCTGACATTCCGGTCGGTGTTTGTGTTGTCGGGTTTGTTGGCGTCTTTGGCGGCGCTGTCGCTGTTGCCGTTGCCGGTCTTTTTATTGGCGGCGTCTAGGGCGGCTTTTTGGGCGGCGTCGGCTTTTTTGGCTTTCTTTTGGGTTTTCTTGGCGGCTTTGCGGTCGTTCTCGTCGGCTTGGCGCTGCATTTCTTCGAAGGCGGTTAGGACTTCGGCTTTTTGCTCTGGGGTGAGCTCGGTGTTGGCGGATTGTTGGCGTTGGGCTAGGAGGCGTTCCGCATGGCGGCGCTCTTTGGCGTGGAGGTCGCGGAAGAATGTGTCTATCGCCTCGGGGGTTATGTGTTCCCAGGGGATGTCGGCGCCTATGCGGCATAGTTCGTTGAGCGCGATGAGGCGGTGGCTTTGGGTGAAGGGGTCGGTTATTATGTTGCCGTAGCGGTCGGTTTTGTCGTTTTCTAGGATTTCGAACATGTAGCGCGCGTAGCCCATGCCTTTGTCCATTGCTAGGCGCATTCCGGCTCCCAGCTTGCTGTTGAGCATTTTTTCTTCCATAGCGGAGGTTTCCGCGTAGGCGTAGGGGTTGCGGCTGCCGATGCTGCGTTTCATCATTTCTCTGAGCGCGGCTACTTTGTGGTGGGAGCGGATCCGGGTGGCTTTTTGGTATTTTTTTTCGTCGGGGTTGGCGCTTTCGAATACGGGGCGCGGGAATAGGATGTTGTAGTATTCGTCTATTAGGTCGACGCAGTCGTCGGTTTTCTCGCGGATGTATGCGCCTATGGGTTTGTTGATGATTTGTTTGAGGGTGACTTTGGGGGTTTTGGGTTTGGGCATGTCTTCTTCGCGGATGACGCGGGCGGGGGATCCGGGGGTGTCTTGGGGGAGGCTGCCGCCCATAATGGCGAGGTCGCGCGCGGCGTTTTGGCGGTGGTGGTGCTTGGCGTCGGGGTATTCGCCGCGGACGGTGTCTAGCATGAAGTCTATGAGTTCGTCGCAGTCGTTGGTGCGTTGGTTGACGCGGCGGGCGATTTTGAGGCGGACGAATTCTTGCTCGGATAGCGCCTGTTCGCGTGTTATGTGGTCGCGGGTTGCGGTTGTCATGATGTTGTTGCCTCCAAGCCTCCCCGCCGGGGACCCTACTTTTTTAGAAAAAAGTAGCAAAAAACTTTTGGGTGGGTTTGTGATAATTTGTTCTGGTATAAGAATAATGGGTGGGATGGCGGGTGTCAAGGGTAATTTTCAGGATATTTTCGGGATGGGGCGCGGGTTGTTCGTGTTATACTTTTGGGGCGTAGAGCGACGATACTGAGACGAATGGGCAGGTTGGTTATGGCTGGTAGGGCTTTGGAAGGGGCGCGGGTGGTGGATTTGACGCATCGGGTTGCGGGGCCTTATTGCACGAAGTTGCTGGCGGATTTTGGGGCGGATGTGGTTAAGGTGGAGCGGCGGGAAGGGGATGCGGCAAGGGGGTTTGGGCCGTTTTATGAGGATACGCCGCATCCGGAGAAGAGTTTGCTGTTCGCGTATCTGAATACTAGCAAGAAGGGGGTTACGCTGAATTTGAAGTCGGCGACGGGGAAGGGGCTGTTGGAGCGGATGGTGGCAGGGGCGGATGTTTTGGTGGAGAATTTCGCGCCGGGCGTGATGGAGCGGCTGGGGTTGGGGTATGAGGAGTTGCGGGCGATAAATCCGCGGCTGGTGGTGGTGTCTATATCCAATTTTGGGCAGACGGGGCCGTATCGGGATTATAAGGCGGCGGATATTGTGCATTACGCGCTGGGGGGGTTGATGTATATTATCGGGTCGGCTGATAGGGAGCCTTTGAAGCATGCGCTAAGGCAGACGCAGTTCAAGGCGGGGACTAATGCGGCTACGGCGGCGCTGATTGGGTGGCATTACGCGCGGCATACGGGGCAGGGGCAGCGTGTCGATGTGTCTATACAGGAGTGCGTGGCGGCGGCTTTGCGGGATACGACGTCGTTGTATACGTACGCGGGCAGCATTCGGGGGCGGCAGCCGGCGCATACGGGGGATATGCCGCGCAGTCCGGTGGCTACGGCTGACGGGTATATTGTGCCGATACATTTCGGGGGGGCTGTTGATTGGGATGCGGCGGCGGATTTTTTGGGGGCGCCGGAGCTGCGGGATGAGCGGTTTGGGACGGCTGAGAGTCGGGCTGACAACGCGGAGGGGCTGCAGGCGGCGCTGGAGGCGGGTATGCTGAGATGGCGCAAGTTTGAGTTGATGCGGGAGGCGCATAAGCGGCGGGGGCATATCTATGGGGTGGTGCATAGTCCGGCGGAGGCGCTGGCGAGCGAGCAGTATGGCGCGCGGGGGTATTTCGCGGATTTGGAGCATCCGGCGTTTGGGCGGGCGAGGTATCCGGGAGCGCCGTTTGTTATGAGCGGGACGCCTTGGCAGGCGTCGGCGGCGCCTGGGTTGGGGGAGCATAACAGGGAAATTTATTGCGGGCGGCTGGGTTTGTCGTTGGACGAGCTGGGCGCGCTGGCTGCGACGGGGGTTGTGTGATGGTATTGCCGCTGGCGGGGGTGCGAATAGTTGAGATGGGGCAGCTCATCGCCATTCCGCACGCGATAAAGCTGCTGGGGGATATGGGGGCGGAGGTGATACGGATCGAGTCATGCGCGCGTCTGGATAATTACCGGACGCATTCGCTCTATGGGAATAGCGCGGAGGGGCGGCATTGGGATAGGGCGGCGAATTTTTATGAGCAGAACCGCAATAAGCGCAGTTTGACGCTTGATTTGACGAATGAGGTCTGCTTGGGGGCGCTGCGGGATTTGGTGAGCATTAGCGATGTGTTCGCCGAGAATTTCACGCCGCGCGTGATGCGGAATTTCGGGCTGGAGTATGAGGATCTGCGAAAGGTCAAGCCGGACATTGTGATGGTGTCGTCAACGGGGTATGGGTACACGGGGCCGTGGTCGGATTACGGGGCGATAGGGTTCACAACGGAGGCGACTTCGGGGTTGGCGCATATGACGGGGTATCGGGATGGGCCGCCGGTTTTGCCTGAGATCCCGTATGCCGATTACACGGCGGCGGAGCATACGGCGTTTGCGATAATGGCGGCGCTGGCGCATCGGGAGCGGACTGGGGAGGGGCAGTTCATAGATGTATCGCAGAGCGAGACGCTGACATCTACGATACCGGAGGCGATTTTGGATTGGAGCGTGAACGGGCGCGTGGCGGATCGGATGGGGAATTCGGATGATGTGATGTCGCCGCATGGGTGTTATCCGTGCAAGGGGCGGGATAGGTGGATCGCGATTGCGGTGGGGACGGACGCTGAGTGGCAGGGGTTGTGCGGAGCGCTGGGGAAATCTGAGTGGGCAAGGGATGCGCGGTTCGCGGATGGGGTTGGGCGTTTGGAGCATAGGGCGGCGTTGGATGCGCTGGTGGGGGCGGCGACGAGTGTGTGGGAGCAGGGTCGGTTGCAGGATGCGCTGCAGGGGGCGGGGGTTGCCGCCGGGAGTGTGTTGGATGGGAAGGGGTTGTTGTTTGACGAGCATCTGAGGGCACGGGGGTTTTATGAGGTGGCTGGGCATGAGGAGATAACGGGGATGCCGCCGCTGCCATATACGAGTAGGCCTTGGCGGTTTTCGGAGACGCCGGGGGGAGTGCGGTGGGCTGCGCCGACGTTGGGGCGGGATAATGGGTTTGCGCTGGGGGAGATGCTGGGGATGGCAGGGGCGGTGGTGGGGGCGCTGGAGGGGGAGGGGGCGATTGGGAGGGAGCCGGCCGGTGGGGGGAGGGCGCCGCGGGTGGTGGAGGTGGGGGAGCAGTTGAGGCGGGGGATGATTGTTGGGAATGAGGGGGATTATCGGGAACGGGTGAGGGAGGTTTATGGGGAGTAGCGGGGGCAGTAGCGGCTGGTTTTAAGAAAAGACGGGTGTCTTACTTTTTGGGAAAAGGTAAGCAAACTTTTGGATGCGCTTATGGCGCGGATTGGCGGGAGTATGGGTTGTGGAGGGTAATCGTCAGTGTGGGTATTCTCAGATTATCCTAAATCCGCCCGATAAACTTGGGGCGGTTATCGGCGGCTCACGGCATAGGCGGTTGCTGTGTTTGGATGTAGTGTATGCGTCGGTGTATTTGCCGCTGATGATTGCGGGGGCGGCTTTCGCGGCGTGGTATGGGATTGCGGTAGTGTATAATCACAGCGCGGCCGATGGCGTTTATGATATTATCATAGATGCTGGGCGTGTGGGCATAGCGGCCGCGAAGGAGTAAGGGCGGGAGTTTGATGAGCCGCCGCCTACGCTTGACGACTTGGGTGGGGAAGGGTAGGCGGCAAGGGCGCGGTTAATTCGGGAAAATAACGGCACATTAGCGAAAGGCAGGGGTTTCACGATGGAGGCATTTACGAGGCATAATGGCGTGGTTGCGCCGGTTAATCGGGTGAATGTGGATACGGATCAGATTATTCCTAAGCAGTTCCTGAAGCGGATCGAGCGGACGGGGTTCGGGCAGTTTCTGTTCAACGACTGGCGGTTCAATGAGGACGGGTCGCCGAATCCGGATTTCGTGCTGAATAAGCCGGGGTACGAGGGCGCGTCTATCCTGGTGGCGGGGCGCAATTTCGGGTCGGGGTCGTCAAGGGAGCATGCGCCGTGGGCGCTGCAGGATTACGGCTTTCGGTGCATTATCGCGCCGAGTTTCGCGGACATATTCTTCAGCAACTGCTTTCAGAACGGGGTGCTGCCGGTGATTCTGCCGGAGGATGTGGTGAATCGCATTCTGGAGAAGGCGGAGGCTAATCCGGGCTATGCGCTGAACGTGGATCTGGACGGGCAGCGGGTTTGGGATGGCGACGAGGAGATTTCGGCGTCGTTTGAGATAGAGTCGTTTAGGCGCTATCTGCTGCTGAACGGGCTGGATGACATTGGGCTGACGCTGGCGCAAGAGGATGCGATAGCGGCGTTTGAGGCGCGGCGCGGGCAGTATGGCGGCGCGCTGGCGTCGGTGGGCGAGTAGGCGCGGGGGCGACGCATGGCAGATCCGTGGGATGTAGTTGATCCTATCATCGTTGCGCCTATGCCAACGCCGTTTGACGAGTGGGGCGCTGATGTGGATTATGAGGCGCTTGGGCGCAATATAGAGCGCTGGCTCAGTACGCCGCTGTCGGGGTTTGTGCTGACGACGGCAAACGGGGAGGAGCTGGCGCTGAGCGATGATGAGCGCGTTGGGATTGTGCGCGTGGCAGCGGAGGCGCTCAAAGGGCAGCGGTTCGTTATCGCGGGGATAGATAATCCGTCCACGTGGGGGACGTTGCGGCTTGCGGATCGGTACGCCTATGCGGGGGCGGATATGATAAGGGTTCGCGTTCCGCGGGGGCTTTCGGATTCGGCGGTGATGGCGTATTTCGAGGAAGTTACGCGGCGGTCGCCGTTGCCGGTGGTGGTTATTCATCAGACATTCAGCGGGACGCCGGCGGCGTCGCCTGAAACGCTGGGGGCTGTGTGCGCGTTGGACAATGTGTTTGGCTACATCACCGACCACGATATTCGGTTTGAGTCGTATGTGAGAGCGTTTGTGCCAAACGACCGGCGGTTTTGGATATGCAACGGCGGGCTGCTGGCGTATGGGGCGCTGATGGGGGCTACGGGGGCGTGCATGTGGTTGGGGAATGTGGCGCCGGGGCTTTGTAGGGATATTATGGCGCTGGGGATGCAGGGGCGGTTTGCCGAAACTAGGCGGTTGCAGGCGCGGGCGTCGATGCTTGATAGGGTTATTATCAAGCACGGGGTTGCGGGTGTGAGGGCGGCGTTGGATGCGCTTGGGTTTGAGGGGATGAGGCCGCGCGCGCCGCTGGAGGCGGTTGGGAATGTCGGGCGGGCTGAGATACGGGAGGCGCTTGTGGCGACGGGGGTGATGGCGGGATAGTTGGGGTTGCAAGGTTAGGATGCCGACGGGGACCCTACTTTTTTGTAAAAAAGTAGCAAAAAACTTTTGGGTGGGTGTTGATTTAGGTGGTCTAGTAAGGGGATAGCGGCTAGTCGGAGTTGTCATCGGGGGCGTTTTGTGGAGGATGAGGCTGTGGGTTGCGGCGGGCTATGCGGCGGACGCCGGTGGATACGAAGCCTTGCAGGGCGTTTGCCTCTCGGTTGATGGCGGCGCGGAAGTAGGAGCTGTATTCGCCCATGTTGCGGAATTTTTTGTAGCGGTCTTTGAGCAGGGCGCGGGCGGGCTTGGCTTGGAGGTGGGATAGTTCTTGCAGCAGCACGCGCTTGAGTTGGCGGGCGGCCTCGTCGGGGTCGGTGTGAGCGCCGCCGGGGGGTTCTTGGACTAGCAGGTCGACGATGCCGTATTCGCGGCAGTCGTGGGCGGTGAGTTTGAGGGATTCGGCGACTTCGTCGGCGCGGGTTTCGTCTTGGTAGATGAGTTCGGCGGCGGCCTCGGGGGATATGACGGAGTAGATGGCGTTTTCCAGCATAAGGACGCGGTCGGCTACGCCGAAAGCGAGCGCCGCCTCGCTGCCGCCCTCGCCGATTACGGCGGCGATTGAGGGGGTGTCCACTTCGGTTAGGTGGGCGATTGTGTAGGCTATGGCGCTGCCGAGCCCGTGTTCTTCCGCCTCAAGGCTGACGTCTGGGCCGGGCGTGTCTATGAGGGTGACGATGGGCATAGAGAATTTGCGCGCCATATTGAAGGCGCGCTGGGCTTTGCGAAAGCCTTCGGGGGATATGCCTCTGTGGGATGCGGGGTCGGCGCTTGGGCGGCGCTCTTGTCCGACTGCCATAATGGTTTGGCCGCCCATTTGGCCAAAGCCGCATATCACGGCCTCATCGTCGGCGCTGGCGCGGTCGCCGCGTATCTGGACGAATGTGGTGAAGGCGCGGCTGATGTAGTCGGACGCGGCGGGACGGTCGGGATGGCGGGCTAGGCGGACGGAGTCCCACGCCTCGCGGCGGTTGGGTTCCAGTTTGGGTTCGCTGCGCTTGCCGCGCGATACTAGGCGGTATTGCTGGCCTAGCAGGTCTAGCGCAAGGGCGAGCGCGTTGCGGAGCTTGGAGCGGTCGACTATGCCGTCCAGCAAGCCGTTTCGCATATGGACTTCGGATGTTTGGGAGCTGTTGGGGATGGGTTCGTCCATAGTTTCGGTGATGGCGCGGACGGGCGAGAAGCCGATAATCGCCTCCGGCTCGGCGATGATGATGTCGGCTAGGCTGGCGAAGCTGGCGTATGCCTGGCCTGTGGCGGGGTTGGCGAGGACGGCGATGAAGGGCAAGCCTTTGTCGGCGAGCTGCTTGGCGGCGATGGTGGTTTTCGCCATTTGCATAAGGGACAGGACGCCCTCTTGGATGCGGGCGCCGCCGCTGGTGATGACGGCGACAACGGGCAGGTTGCGCTTGGTAGCCTGCTCCAGTGCGAGCGCGATTTTCTCGCCCACTACGCAGCCCATAGTGCCGCCCATAAAGCCGAAGTCCAGCGCGATGAGCATCAAGGGGCTGCCGCCGATAGAGCATCTGCCGGTTACGACCGCCTCGGTTAGGCCGGTGCGGCGCTGGTCGTTGAAGATGCGCTGCTTGTAAGAGCCGCGCGAGGAGAATGAGAGCGGGTCAAGGGAGGTTACGGTGCGGTTGATTTCGCGGAAGCTGTCGGCGTCGGCGAGTGAGTTGATGCGCTCGCGGGCGGTCATGCTGTAGTGAAAGCGGCAGATGGGGCAGACGCGCATAGTGGCGTAGAGGTCGGACAGCGCCATATTTTGGCTGCAGACGAGGCAGATTTCGCGGGCGGACGCCTCCGCGTCGCCGTTGCGGGCGCTGATGACGGAGTTGAGGATGTCGGTGATGTTACGCACCATAGGGGATAGGCTCCGTGGGCGTTTCGCGTTTGGTTGATCCCGTTGCCGCGCTTTGCCGCTGATGGGCAGGGTAGGGGAGCGCTGGCTGGGTGTAGTTAGGATAGCGCAATGGGGGGCGGTTGTGAAGGGGGATGGCTATGGGGGTTTAAGGTTTAGGCAGCGCATGGCGGCGTTTTGATATAATTTTGTGTTGTGATGAATGTGATGAATGGGCTACGACGGCCGGATGGGTTGACGCTGGCGATAGGGCTTGCGGCGCTGGTGGGGGCCGGGCTTGTGCTTGCGCGGCAGGCTACGTATGGAGCGCTGCTGAATTTGGATGCGGTGGCTTATGTGGCGGTGGCGCGGAATTTGCTGGGCGGGGATGGGTTGGTGGGCTATGCGGGGGAGGTTTATGTTACGTGGCCGCCGCTGTATCCGCTGATGATGGCGGGGGCTAGTTTGGGGGTGACGGATCCGCTGGCGGTGGCTGGGGCGCTGAACGCGGGGTTGTTTGGGGTAACGATTTTTTTGATGGGGCGGTATCTGCAGAGGCGGTTGGGGCGCGGCTATCTTGTGGGGTGGGCGTGTTTTGTCCTGGCGGTGGCTGTGCCGCTGGTGGGGTTGGCGGCGGCGGCGCTGTCGGAGACGCTGTTTATTTTGATGGCGATGGCGGCGTTGGTGAAGGCGGATGATTATCTCGCCAAGGGGAAGATGTCGGCGCTGGTTTGGGCGGCGGCGTTTAGCGCGTTGGCTTGGCAGACGCGGTATATTGGGGTGGTCGTTCCGGCGTTTGTGGGGCTGGCGATTTTGTTGCAGGTTGGCGTTCCGTTGGGGAGTAGGTTGCGGCGAGCGGGCTTGTTTGGGTTGATAGCGGGGCTGCCAATGGCGGCGTGGCTGGGACGCAATTATTTGCTGACGGGGTATTTCACGGCGTATGAGCCGCCGATGGACTATTCGCTGGCGGGGATTGTGATGGATTCGCTGGGCAAGCTTTGGGGGTGGGTTTATTTTGATCCGGCGTGGGTTCGGGTGGAATGGCTGGAGTTTCTGCCGGGGGCGTCGGCGTGGCTGATAGTCGCGGCGCTGGGGGCGATTGCGGCGGGTTGTGTTGGAGCGCGCGTGATGGGAGGCGAGCGAGCGTTGTGGCCGGCGTGGGCGGTTCGGGCTTGTTGGCTGTTCGGCGGGTTCGCGGCTGCGGTTGCGGGGGTGTATCTGTTTTCGCTGTACGCGCTGGGGCGGCCGCCGCACGGGGTTGACGGCAGGTTTTTCGCGCCGATGTACGCGCCGCTGGTTGTGATTGCTGCGGTTGGGGCGGATAGGCTGCTGGCGTTCTTGCGGGATGATGGCGGGATGGCGCGGCGGTTGGCTGGCGCAGGGTTGCTGGTGGCGCTGACGCTGTGGCCGGTTACGCAGGTCGTTCCTAACGCGCGGGCGATAGCGTATGCGAACTCGGACGGGTTTGAGCATGTCTATACGGCGCAGCCTTGGATTAGCTCAGCGACTTTGCGGCACATCCGCAAGTATCCTATGGACGGGACGGTGTTCAGCAATCGCCCGCCGGTTGTGTATTTGCACAATCGGGGGAATGCCCGCTATCGCGCGCCGGATTTGAGTCGCTATGAGGGGCGGGGGAATGGCTCGCCGACGCTGGCGGACTGGGCGGCGGACTTGCGGGTGGGAGCGTGGGTTGTGTGGTTCAACGAAAATGACAACTTTAATATCCGCGATAAGCGTCTGCCGCGGATGCGGGCGACGGCGCGGCTGATGCCGGTCGCCGAGTTTTCGGATGGGGCGATATTTCGGATAGATAACGATTATTTGCCGGATGTTGGCAACAATCCGTTTATGGCGGCGTATGAGGGGATGGCGGCGGGGAAGTACGCGGCGGCGGACGAGTATGCGGCGGCGGATTCGGAGTTCGCGGTGTATCTGGATGGCGGGCGGTTGCTGTATTTGCGGGAGCCGTGCGAGGCGAGGGATATAGACGCGCGGTTCTTCTTGCACATATATCCGTCTGACGCCGCGGTCTTGGGGGATGGGGAGCGGGAGCGCGGGTTTGTGAACGCGGATTTTGATTTCGCGGCGAATGGGGCGTTGTTTGAAGGGAAGTGCGTTGCGATAGCGGCGCTGCCGAGTTACGCGATAGCGCGCATACATACGGGGCAGTATGTGAGCGGCGCGGGCGCGGTGTGGCAGGCGGATGCGGGCGCGGTTGCGGCGGTCGAGCCGGACGAGTACGCGGGCGCGTATCGGGCGGCGATAGCGGGGGATTACGGCGAGGCGGCGGCGCAGTCGACGTTTTTTGATGTGTATCGCGCGGGGAAGGATACGCTGGTTTATGTGAAAGATCCCTGCCGCGCGGCTGATGTGGAGGCGCGGTTCTTTCTGCATATCGTTCCGGCGGATGCGGCGGATCTGGCGGCGGGGCGGGCGGAGAGCGGGTTTGTGAATATGGACTTTTGGTTCGCGGACGTGGGGGCGCTGTTTGAGGGGAAGTGCGTTGCGGTTGTGAGGTTGCCGGGGTATGCGATGGAGGAGGTTCGGACGGGGCAGCATGTTAGCGGGGAAGGGACGGTGTGGCGGGTGGTGTTTGAGGGAGAGTAGGGTAGGGGATAGGCAAAGCGTTGCTTATGGGAAAGAAGGGGGACGCTACTTTTGGAAAAAGTAGGCAAAACTTTAGGGTAGGTTTGGGTATGCCTATCTTGCGGGTTAGGCTATAACTTCTCTGGATTTGGAGCCGTCGCTGGGGCCGACGATGCCGTTGTCTTCTAGTTCGTCCATAAGGCGGGCGGCGCGCGGGTAGCCTATGCGTAGGCGGCGCTGCATTAGGGAAACCGAGAGCTTGCGCTGGGTGCGGGCGAGCTCGACCGCCTTGTCAAACAGGGCGTCGGTGGACGCGGAGTAGCCGTCTTCGTCCTCGTCGTCGCCGTCTTCGGATACGGGGCTTAGGTTGACTTCGGGCATCCAGCCGCGCGGGGAGTTTTGCCAGAAGTTGATGATGCCGTCGATTTCTTCGTCGGATATGAAGACGCCTTGGGCGCGCAGGGGGCGGGCGGCGTCGCGGGGGAGGTAGAGCATATCGCCCTTGCCGAGCAGCTTTTCAGCGCCGTTGACATCCAGGATTGTGCGGGAGTCGGTGTGGGAGGTTACGCCGAAGCTGATGCGGCTGGGGAAGTTCGCCTTGATGAGGCCGGTTACGACGTCCACGGAGGGGCGCTGCGTCGCCAGGATGAGGTGTATGCCGGTGGCGCGGCCTAGCTGGGCGAGGCGGCAGAGGGATTGCTCTACATCGGCGGCGGCGGTCATCATCAGGTCGGCTAGTTCGTCCACGACCACTAGCAGGAATGGCATAGGCTCGTCGGAGTTGCGCTCGTTGTACGCCTCAATGTTGCGGACGCCGATTTCCTCCATTTGGCGGTAGCGGTTCATCATTTCGTTGATGACGCCTTTGAGCATGCTGACGACTTCGTCCACTTCCACGATGACGGGGTTAAGCAGGTGGGGGACGCCGTTGTAGGGAGTGAGTTCCACGCGCTTGGGGTCAATGAGCAGCATGCGGAGTTCGGCGGGGGAGCGTTCCATAAGGAGGCCGGACACGATGGCGTTGAGGGCGACGCTTTTGCCGGCGCCGGTGGCGCCGGCGATGAGCAGGTGGGGCATTTTGGCGAGGTCAAGCGCGATGTTTTCGCCGCCGGTGCCTTTGCCGAGGGCTACGGGCAGGCTGGCGTTGGAGCGGACTTTTTTGTACTCAGGCGTTTCCATAATGGAGCGCAGGGTAACGGGCGCGGGCTGTTCGTTGGGGATTTCGATGCCGACTTGGGCTTTGCCCATAACGGGGGTTTCAAGGCGCAGGTTGGGGGTTCTGAGGGCGAGCGCCAGGTCTTTTTCTTGGCTTAGGATGGCGCTGACTTTGACGCGGGTTTTCTGCTCTTGGCGCGTGCTGATCTGTTTGCCGCGCTCGTCCAGGATGGGGTTGCCCTCTTCGTCTTCTAGGCGGACTTGCTTGAAGCGGCGCGTCCAGCCGGGGATGATGCCGTACATCGTGACGGTGGGGCCGTACTTGATGCTGCCGATTTCCACTTCGACGCCGTGGTCGGCTAGGGTTTGGCGGATGGTTTCGGCGGTTTCGTTGATATGCTCGGTGGGGACGCCGCGGTCTTCTACGCCCTCCAGCAGTTGGATGGAGGGCGTTGCCCACTTTTCGCGCCGCCTGCCTAGCGCGGGGATTTTGAGGCCGGACAGGCGGGAGTCGGTGCGCTGTTCGGGCGGGTCCAAGGTAAGCGTGGCTGAGTTGGTGTCTGTGATGGTCAACATTTCCTCCCATTCGTCGTCCCATTCGTCGGGCAGTTCGTCGTCGTGCAAATCGTCGTGGGGTTCGTCCGCCAATGCCGCGCCGTTTAGGTGGGGCGCGGCGTGATTGCGGTCGTGGTCGTATTCGGGGTAGTCGTAGTCGTATTCGTCTGATGCGGGGGCGTCGTCGGTTAGGGTTAGGACTTTGTGGGCGGCGTATTTCTCGCGGGCGTCTTCGCTCTCATCGCTCTTTTCGGCAGTGCCGTTCATATAGGCGGGGGATGCCGTGTGCGCGACGTCCTCTATTTCGTAGGCGGGCTGAGCATTATGCGGCTGGTTGCCGTTTGTGGCTGTTGCGGCGGTGGCAGCCATAGTCGCGGCCGAGTAGTCGGAGTAGGCGGCGGCGTAGGCGGGCGCGGCGTTCTCATCAGGATCGGCTTGGGGGAGCGGGTCTTTTTTGGGCTTGCGCTTGAATATGCCGCCGATTGCCTTGGCTATGAGTGCCAAGCCTATGAATACGAATAGCAGCAACCTGCCGAATGTCATGGCGAATATGACAACGAACACGGGGGAGGCGAGCGCGATGGTGAGGGCGGCTAGGCCGCCGAGCTGGGCGATGCGCCGCCAGCCGGCGGGGCCGGCGATGGCGTCGCCGAGCGCGCCGCCGAGGGTGGAGTAGCCTTGCAGGGTGAACCAGGCTAGGGGGCCCTCTACGGGGCGCAGCAGGGACATTGCGCCGAGCGTTAGGGCGAGCAGGGGGAGGGACGCAAGCCATAGCCGCCAGTTGCGGAACAAGCCGGGCTTGAGGGCGAGGGCGGCAAGGGCTATGAGCGCCCAGAGGGCTATGGGGATGACGCCGGCGCCCAGCGAAACGGCTATGGTTTCGCGGGTTGCATTGAATGTGGCGGCGATTGGTTCTCTGAACCAGTACACGGCTATGCCGACCGCCACTACGGGCAGGGCGAGCAGTTCGTACCAGGTGAACTTGGGGATGAGTTTGCCGCGGGATTTTGCGCCGGGTTGCGCGGACGCCGAAATTGTGTCGCTTTTCGCCATAGTAGCCTGACCTCGCTGCGCGAAACGATGCGCGTTTCGTAAGGGAGAGTCAGGCGCGCCTGCGGGATGGCCGGCGGGCGGCTTTGCCCTAGACGCGCTCTATGACGGCTAGGACGGTGGGGCGCTTGCCGGTCTGTTTGTGCAGGAACTTGGTGATAGAATCCCTGACCCTAGCCCTTACCGCGTCTAAGGGTAGGGTGTTGGGGGCGGATTCTTCTAGCATTTCTAAAACCTTTTTTGAGGTTTTTTCAAAAAGTTCTTGCGACTCGTCCAGTTCTATGAAACCGGCGGATGCGATTTCGGGGGGGAGCAGCGCCGCGCCCGTGCGCTTGCTGACGGTTGCGACGACTACCAGCACGCCCTCGCGGGCTAGGCGGCGGCGCTCTATGAACACGCTGCTGTCCATATCCCACATCGTTCTGCCGTCAACGAATACGCTGCCGGCGGTTACTTTGTCCACGACGGCCGCCTCATCGGGGGTTATGGCTAGGACGTCGCCGTCTTCGAGGACGAATGTGTTGTCTTTGGGGATGCCCATAGATTGGGCGATGGCGGCGTGGGCGACTAGGTGGCGGCGCTCGCCGTGAATGGGGACGAAGAAACGCGGGTTGACGATGCTGAGCATCGTTTTGAGCTCTTCTTGGCTGGCGTGGCCGTGGACGTGGACGGTGGCGATGCGGCTGTATATGACATTCGCGCCTTGCCGAAAGAGGTTGTCTATGGTTTTGGCGACGACCTTTTCGTTGCCGGGAATGGGGGAGGCGGATATGACGACGGTATCGCCGGGCTCGACTTCTATGTCGCGGTGTTCGCCGTTGGAGATGCGGACGAGGGCGGAGGTGGGTTCGCCCTGGCTGCCGGTCGCCATAATGATAACGCGGTCGCGGGGGAGCTGGCGCGCCTCGTTCATAGATACGATAGTGCCGGGCGGGGCGCTCAGGTAGCCCATATTGGTCGCCATCTTGACATTGTTGCTCATGCTGCGGCCTACGACGGTTACCTTGCGGTCGTGGCGGACGGCGGCGTCAATGACTTGCTGGATGCGGGAAATCAGGGATGCGAATGTGGCAACCATCACCCTGCCGGGGGATTCGGCGATTACTCTTTCAAGGGATTCGCCCACGACTTGCTCGGATTCGGTGTAGCCCTTGACTTCGGCGTAGGTGGAGTCGGAGCAGAGCAGCAGCGCGCCATCGGGGGCTAGGCGGGCTATGGCGGCGAGATCCATTGAGGCGCCGTCGGTGGGGGTGTGGTCTATCTTGAAATCGCCGGTGTGTATGACTACGCCTATGGGGGTTGTGATGGCAATGCCCATAGCGTCGGGGATGGAGTGGCAGACGCGAAAGAACTCTATGCGAAAGTTTCCGCCGATTGTGAAGGGGATGTGCGGCTCGACGACGTGGAGTTCGGCGGCTTTGAGTTTGCCGCGCTCGCGCAGCTTGACGCTGATTAGGCCGTGCGTGAGGCGGGAGGCATAGACGGGGACGTCCAGTTCCGGCAATACGAATGGGAGCGCGCCGATGTGGTCTTCGTGGCCGTGCGTGATTAGGATGGCGCGGACGCGGCGGCGGTTTTCCACTAGGTAGGATATGTCGGGGACGCCGAGGTTGACGCCGGGCATATCTTCTTCGGGGAATAGGAGGCCGGCGTCTATGACGATGATGTCTTCGCCGAACTCCAGCGCCATCATATTTTGGCCGATTTCGCCGAGGCCGCCTAGGGGGATTACTAGCAGGGGGGTGTCGGAATGTTGCGTGATGATTGCTGCCTGCCTATGAAAAGATGTTGTGGTGATTGTATGTATTATACATCAAGATGGGGCGCAAGTGGGGGGAATTGCGGGATAAGGGCGGGTTATAGTGAATAAACGGGGGGACGCTACTTTTTAGAAAAAGTAGGCAAAAACTTTTGGGTGGGGCATTAAAGGCGGGTTTAGATGGGGCAGATAGGACTGCCCCGTTTTTTTGGGGGTTAGGCGGGGGCGTAGATTTGTATGCGGTGGCGGTTGCTTTCGGTGACGTATAGGTTGCCGTGTGTGTCCAGTTTGACGGAGGTGGGCGCCCAGAAGAGGCGCTCTATGTGGGATGATATTTCGTGCGGGTCGTCGTTGAAGAATTGGATGTCTGGGGCTAGGTTGGCTTTGGCGCGGGCGGCGGCCTCTTCGCGGTTGATGTCCAAGAAAGCGTGCGCCCACTTGGAGTCGGTTGCCTCGCCGCGCATCGTTTGGATGAAGTTGCCGTTGGCGTCCAGGATTTGCACGCGCTCGTTGCCCCAGTCGGCGACGTAGATGATGCCCGCAGCGTCCACGGCGACGGCGGCTGGGCGGTGGAACTGGCCGTCGGCGCGGCCGGGTTCGCCGTATGCGGCTATGAACTCGCCGTCGGCGGTGAACTTTTGGATGCGGTCGTTGCGCCAGTCGGCGATGTAGATGTCGCCGTCGCGGTCTATGGCAATGCCCCAGGGCAGGTTGAACTCGCCAGCGCCATCGCCTTGCGAGCCGAATGAGCTTAGGAACTGCCCGTCTGCGGTGAATTTTTGGACGCGGTGGTTTTGGTGGTCGACGACGTATAGGTCGCCGTTGGCGTCAAGGGCTATGCCGGAGGGGCCGTCTAGTTCGCCGGGGGCGCTGCCGTATTTGCCCCAGCCGGGCAGCGGGCTGCCGTCGGGGGCGAATCGGACGATGCGGTTTAGGTATTCGCAGGCGACGTAGGTGTTGCTCGCGCTGTCGCGCGCTATGGCGGTGGGCCAGACGAATTGGCCGTCGGCCTCGCCGTATTCGCCGAAAACGCCGTAGTATTCGCTGTCAATGTCGTAGATGGTAACGCGCAAGCCGCGGTTGTCGCCGTCGAGGGAGCGGCTGACGGTGTAGATTTTGCCGTCAGCGCCGAAAGCGGTGTCAACGGGGTAGTAAAAGCCGCGCCCGGCCATAGTGGATAGGCCGATGGAGTGGCTGTATCGCAGGGTTTGGGTTTGGGGGATAGTGGCAGTGGTCATTGGCGTCCTCCTGGATGTCAGGCGGGATGTTGGGCTGATGCGTTGGGCTGCGCGCGGGGATGCGACATCCGCTTGCGCCTGAGTTACGCATAAGCGTTAGCTCAGGCGGGCAAGCGGGGCGCGTCTTGTGCGTTGCGGGCTTGTTATGCGCGCTGGAATTCGTGTGATGCGCCGACCATTTGGAGCATCGCGGCGATGCGGCTTTCGGCGGATTCGGCGATGTCGTCGGGGTTTACGTAGAGGGTATCGCCGCCGGCTGCGAATGATTCCAGCGCCTCGCGGGTTTCTTCGGATACGGCGACTACGCCCATGGCGTCTAGGCAGGCGTCCACGAGGCGGGCGGATGGGAGTTCGCCGTCAAGGTCGGATTCTGCCGCCACGCGCGAGATCATCGCCTTGACGCCGGGCTTTGAGGTATCGCCGAGCTGCTGGGTGGCGAAGTTGAGGCGCTCCACTAGGGTGCCGGTGTCAATCCAGTCGGCGCCCTGCCGCCAGCCCTCAACGCTTGGCGGGTTGATGAGGTGCTGCCCCATATAGGTCATTTGGAGGGCGCGGTCTAGGATTTCGCGGCGGGGGCGGTCGAATTCGCCGGTGAGCCGCAGGGTGCTTGCCACGAGTTCGGCGGGGCTTTTGACGCGGATAAAGCGTATGGATTCGTCGGACTTGAAGAAGTCGGATGTGAATAGGGTTTGCAGCATCGCGGAGATTTCGTAGCCGCTGTCGAAGTAGGCGTCGGCGAGCGCTTGAATGGCGTCGGGATCGCGCGGGGGAGTGTATGGCCACTGCGGGACGGGCGGCTCTTCGGCGACGAAGAAGTCGTAGAGGTGGCGGGAAATGAAGTGCGCGGTGGCGGGCTGGCGGCAGATGATGTCCACGATGTCGTCGCCGTTTAGGTTGCCGGTTTGTCCGAGGAATGTCTTTTCGCCCTCGTCGTGGTCTTCGGGCTTGTACTGGAAGTGCCAGGAAATTCTGCCGTAGGGCCAGATGGAGTCGCGCTCGGCGCGGAGCGCCATGTATTCGGTGTTGCCGAGCGTCCAGCCGGTAAAGGCGCGGGACGCCTCTTTGATGTCGTCTTCGGAGTAGTTGCCCACGCCCATGCTGAAGAGTTCCAGCAGTTCGCGCCCCCAGTTTTCGTTGATAGCGCCCTTGTGGTTGTCGTGGTTGTCCAGCCAGACGATCATCGCGGGATCGCGGGAGAGTTCCAGCAGCAGGTCGCGGAAGTTGCCCATACCGTAGCGGCGGAACATGCGGATTTGGTCGCTGAGGACTTTGCCCTGGGTGATTTTGGGGTAGCCGGTGGCGAAGACGGTGTGCCAGAACAGGCTCATCTTCTCTTGCAGCGGCGCGTTGGTGGAGATCATCTTGTAGAGCCAGTACGCGGCTGGGTTTTGCTGCCCCATCATGCCGGACTGCTCGTGATGGTAGCGGCGGATGAGGTCGTCGGGCATAGATGCGTCTGATGCGGGGTTGAGCAGTTCGGCGACGACTGCGTCGTAGCCTTTGCGCTCGAGTTGGTCGAGTTCGTCGCGCGTAGCGCCAAAGGCGGCGCGGCGCATAAGATGGGCTACCTGTTCAACTGCCTGCGTGGTTTTGAGTGTCATGATGCCCTCCTGTGGCGATGTGTGTGAGGCGGTTGGCGCGCGGGGGGTGTTTTGTGGATGTTATCTATCCAATGGCGTTGGGCTGTCCTGTGGTTCTTGGATGTTTGGCGGCGCGCTTGTTTATGGTGGTAAGGTAGGCGGGGGTTTGGGTTTGGATTTAGTGGCAGTATAGCATATGGGGGCGGGTTTGGGGCAAGGGTGGGGGGAAATCAGGGGGACGCTACTTTTTTGGGGAAAAGTGGGCAAAACTTTTGGGTTGGGGCGCGATAGGGCCGGCGGCTAGGGGGCGATTGTTAGGCGGAGGGTGAAGTCGCCGGCGATGTTGGGGTGGTAGGTTGTAGCCTCTATGGTGTAGCTGCCGGAGGGCAGGGTTGCGGTTAGGGTGGTTGTGGGCGTGGGAGGCTCGCCGGATTCGCGGGCTATGTCGGCGCGGGTTCCGGCGCCGGTGAGCAGGTAGAGGTAGGTGGGTTCGGCGGCTGATAGGGTGATTGTGACCTGCGAGCGGGCGGCAAGGGTGAATGTGTAGAATTTGGCGTAGTAGGCGTCGGCGTTGGGCGGGTTGGCGGTGAGGCAGGCGGGCGTCCAAGCGCCGGCGGTTGCGCCGGACTGGATGGGCTGGATGCAGGCGGCGGTGGATGGGCGGGGCGCGCTTGTGGGCGTGGGCGTAGGCGTTGCGGTCGGGGTGGGCGTTGCGCCTCCGTCCAGCGCGTCTATGCGGCTGAGCAGGGCGCGGATGAGTTGCCAGAGTATTCCGGTTTGCCGCTCAAGTTCGGTGATTCTGACGCCGATGGGGGCGGGCGTGTGGGTTGGCGTGGGGGTGGCGGATGGCGTGTTGGTTGGTGTGGCGGATGGGGTCGGGGTGAGGGTGGGTGTGGGCGATGGCGTGGGTGTAGGCGTGGGAGGCGCAGGCCTCGGCCGGGTGGTGGATGTGGCGGTGGGGGGCGCGGAGATTCGCGTGGGTGTGGATGTGGGCGATAGGGTTGGCGTGGGTGTGGATGTGGGCGATAGGGTCGGTGTGGGCGTAAGCGTGATTGTAGGCGTGGGCGTCAAGGTGATGGTGGGGGAAGGCGTGGGTGTCAGTGTGATAGTTGGGGAAGGCGTGGGTGTCAGTGTGATAGTGGACGTCGGGGTAGGTGTTAGGGTGATTGTAGGGGATGGCGTGGGCGTCAAGGTGATAGTGGGCGTGGGGGTAGGCGTGAGGGTGATTGTAGGCGACGGCGTGGGTGTCAGGGTGATTGTGGGCGACGGGGTAGGCGTCAAGGTGATGGTGGGGGATGGCGTCGGTGTCAGGGTAATCGTGGGCGTGGGTGTAGGCGTGAGCGTGATAGTGGGCGAGGGCGTCGGAGTAAGCGTGATTGTCGGGGAAGGCGTGGGGGTATGCGTTATCGTGGGGGAAGGCGTAGGCGTAGGCGTAATAGTGGGCGACGGCGTTGGGGTTAGAGTAATTGTAGGGGAAGGCGTGGGCGTCAGGGTGATTGTGGGGGATGGCGTCGGGGTTAGGGTGATAGTGGGCGAAGGCGTCGGTGTAAGCGTGATAGTGGGCGTTGGTGTAGGCGTTAGGGTGATGGTAGGGGATGGCGTGGGAGTCAGGGTGATTGTGGGCGTGGGCGTCGGAGTAAGCGTGATTGTAGGGGATGGCGTGGGGGTTAGGGTGATAGTGGGCGAAGGCGTCGGGGTTAGGGTGATGGTAGGCGAGGGCGTGGGTGTCAGTGTGATTGTCGGGGATGGTGTGGGAGTTAGGGTGATAGTGGGGGAAGGCGTAATAGTGGGCGACAGCGTTGGGGTTAGAGTAATTGTAGGGGAAGGCGTGGGCGTAAGCGTTATCGTGGGGGAAGGCGTGGGCGTTAGGGTGATAGTGGGGGACGGCGTCGGGGTAAGCGTGATTGTCGGTGACGGTGTAGGCGTCAGTGTGACCGTTGGCGAGAGTGTGGGTGTCAGGGTGATAGTGGGGGACGGCGTTGGGGTAAGTGTGATGGTGGGCGTGGGTGTAGGGGTTAGGGTGATTGTCGGGGAAGGCGTGGGCGTGAGTGTAATCGTGGGCGAGGGTGTAGGCGTGAGGGTGGCAGTGGGCGACGGCGTTGGCGTGGGCGTTAGCGTGATGGTCGGTGATGGCGTGGGAGTAAGCGTGATTGTAGGCGATGGCGTTGGTGTAAGAGTGATGGTGGGCGTATGCGTGATAGTAGGCGAGGGTGTAGGCGTGAGGGTAATTGTGGGCGTGAGCGTGATGGTGGGTGACGGCGTGGGGGTTAGGGTTTCTGTGGGCGATGGAGTGGGTGTAAGGGTAATTGTGGGCGTGAGCGTGATGGTTGGGGAAGGCGTGGGGGTTAGTGTGATTGTGGGCGTGTGTGTGATCGTTGGGGATGGCGTAGGCGTTAGGGTTATCGTGGGTGAAGGCGTGGGCGTTAGTGTGATAGTGGGCGACGGCGTCGGGGTAAGTGTGACTGTGGGCGACGGCGTGGGCGTTAGGGTGATAGTGGGAGTGGATGTTAGGGTGGCAGTGGGCGAGGGCGTTGGGGTAAGCGTGATTGTGGCCGTGGGGGTAGGCGTTAGGGTGATGGTTGGAGTGGGCGTGATGGTTGGGGATGGCGTGGGCGTTAGGGTGGCTGTGGGGGACGGGGTGGGAGTTAGGGTGATGGTGGGTGTGGACGTGATTGTTGGCGTGGGCGTGGCGGTGGCGGGGGTTGTGGTGGCGGTGGGGGTTAGGGTGGGGGTGGGCGTGGGCAGCGCGGGGAGTTTGGCGAAGCCGTGGCCCCAGTCGTTGTTGGGGACGTCGCCGCGTCCGAGCGAGTTTGTTTTGAGGTAGGTGGCGATTTGCGCGGGGGTGTAGTCGGCGAAGCGTTCTTTGATGAGCGCCGCCAATCCCGCTACGTGGGGCGCCGCCTGGCTTGTTCCGGCGAACCAGCAGGTTTGTCCGGCGGGTCCGGCAAAGCCTCTGTTCACTGATCCTGCGGATACTTGGGCGCATGCCGCGCCAACGAGGTCGGGCTTGACTGTGCCGCCCGGCGTGGGGCCGCAGCTGCTGTAAATCGCAATCGCGTTTGTATCCCAGTAGTGCGCGGCGCCTACCGAGAGCATGCCGGCGTTGGCGCTCTCCGCCGGATTGCCGATGCTGTGGCAGGTAGAGTAGGCCAGACTTCCGGAGAGGGCTTGGAGCTGCACCCATCCCGGAGCGTCTCCGGATATTTTACGCACAGTGAGTCCTAATACGCTGGGTACGTTGACCCTGACGCTGATAGTTTCACGCGGCACTTGGCCATTCACGCCCGCTTGGGCGTCGTCGCTTTTGGCGACAAAGTCCCAGCCTCCTCGAGAGTTTTGCCGATACAGCTGAAGTTCAAGGCTCGTATCGGCGGCGGTCCAGCTGTCGTCCCAGCGCAGTTGAAATGTGACGCTTTTTCCCGCGCCTATGGAGATGGTGTTGATATAGTTGGATTCGTGAAATAGTATTCTGTTTGTGCCTTCGGAAAATGTGCCGTACCATGTGCTTAGCGCGTAGTTTCCGGCGGAGTTGACGAAAATTATGCCGCCGGTGACCGCTGCGTCCACGCTTTTGAGGGAGCTGTTGGCGAATGGGGATGTGCCGTCGCCGGGGCCGTCCCAGGGAACGCGACTTACCGAGTGGTTGATGATGTCCACGTCTTGTTCCACCATCCAGTCGACGGTGTTTTTCAGGTCGCCCAAAGAGATGGGGTTGGATATGTAGAGGGTCGCATCGGGGGCGATGTCCATCATTGATTCGGCGACTATCGTGCCGTGATTGGTATCGGTTTGGCAGTTGGCGAGGGTTGCGGAGTGCGTTCCGATTTCGGTGTAGCAGCGGGCGGTTATGTTGGCGGCGGCGGGCAGTTCGCCGCCCAAAAGGGCGCTGAATCCGGTAAAGCCGAGGTCAATGACGCCGACTTTGACGTCGTCGCCGGTGTAGCCTGATGTATGCCAATTGGCAGCGCCGTGCGCGGCGACGCCTTGGCTTGTGATGGTTCCTTTCCAGGGCGCGTTCTTGGCGTCAAGGAGGAGGGGCAGGTCGTCGGCGGGCTGAGGCGGCGTGATGGCGTGGGCGCGGGTGACGCCGGGGCGCTCGGAGGCGCGAACCAGCAGGCTTACGGGGATGTATGCCTCTACATAGCCGTCGTGGATGTTGCGCGGGTCGCCGCCGTTGTCGCGCAGGAAGTCGGCGAGCGCGTCCTCGTCGCCGTTGGTGTGCAGGGTTACGGCGACCGAATCGCCGCGCGTAATGGGGGCGATTACAGACGCGGCGGGATCTGCGACGGGGTCTGCGGTTGCGCCTGCGGCGCCGGATACGCCTTGCTCGCTGTTGGCTACCAGATGGGATAGCATTGAGTCTAGGTTGCCGAGCAGGTGGGGAGGGTTTTCGGTCAGCGGCAAGTCGGGCGGGAGGTTGGGGATTGGGCCGGGGGCTGGCGTGGGCGTGGGCGCGTGGATGGGCTGCTGGCGGGCTTGGGCGCTGTCGCCGCCGGCCGGGATGGCGGCAGCGATTGCGAGCGCGGCGGCGAGGGCGAGCAGCAGCAGCGCGGCGCCGGCGCTGGGCCGGATGCGGGCGAGGCGGGCGCGGAGGTTCGTCCTCATTGTGAGCCGTTAGCGTTTGCTGGGGGTGTTGCCGGAGGGTGGTGTGGTGGGGGCAGGGGTGTTTTGGGCGCGGATGGGTGTGGGTTGCGTGGCTGGCCGGCTATGTATAGAACATAGGTAAGGGGGGGGTATTTGTGGGTTGTGGGAGTGAGCGTTCATAGTGGTGTTGATATTAGCATAAGTTGGGGGATAGTGGCAGTGGGGGATTTTGGGGGGAAAAGGCAGGCAAGAAACTTTTGGGTTGGGGGGAATTATTGGGCTGCGGCATGGCTAATGTTAGGGGGTTTGCGTGGACGTGGCGGTGGGCGCGATGGCGGGCGTGGCAACGCCGCCGTCTAGCGCGGCTATGCGGTCGGTTAGGGTTTGGAGGAGGGATTGCAGGTTTTGTAGGAGCTGGCGGAGGGCGCTGTTTTGTTGCTCAAGCGCGCCTATTCTGTTCGCAATATCGCCGGCGACGGGCGTGGCAGTGGGCGTGTGGGTTGGCGTGGGCGATGCCGCCGGCTGGTCGGCGGGGGCGGATGTCCAGTCGGGGTAGCGATCATCACCCGGATGGTTTGTTATCCGCGTTGGGTTTGAGCCGTCGGCGTTCATTGCATATATCTCAAAATTCCCGTCCCGCTTTGTGGCGAATGCTATGTGTTGTCCGTCCGGCGACCAAGCGGGGGCGAAGTCATACTCGCTTTGTCTAGTCAGCCTAGTTTGCTGCGAGCCGTCGGCGTTCATCGCATATATTTCGCTATTCCCGTCACGCCCTGATATGAAGGCAATCCGACGTCCGTCGGGAGACCAGGCCGGAGCCCTGTCATATTCGTGGTGATTTGTCAGCCTTGTTGGATTTGCCCCGTCTGAGTTCATCACATATACATCGGCGTTGTCGCCTCTGGAAGAGCCGAAAGCGATGCGTTTGCCGTCCGGGGACCAGGCGGGAGCGAAACTATCCTCGGTTCTATCAGTTCCATAGGTAAGTTGAGAAACATTTGTGCCGTCTGCGTTCATTACATAGATCTCATAGATATAATCATCGTCATCATCTAGGTGCGATGTATATGATGAGAACGCGATGCGTTTGCCATTCGGGGACCAGGCGGGATCGAAATTATCCCCGGTTCTATATGTAAGCCGGGAAACGCCCGTGCCGTCTGCGTTCATTACATAGACCTCAGAATCGCCCCAGCCCTCATCTCTGCTTGATGAGAACGCTATTCGTTGTCCATCCGGCGACCATGCGGGATCATAATCATCACTGGGGTGATTTGTTAGCCGTGTCAGGTTTGAGCCGTCCGCGTTCATCACATATATCTCATCATTCCCGTCTCTGTTGGATGAGAATACAATTCGTCCGGCGGCTATTGGCATAGGCGTTGGCGTGGAAGTTGGCGTGGGCGTTGGGAAGGCGATGGGCGCGCCGGGTTGGGGGAATCCGGCGGCGCGGTGGGCGGCGAAGTGGCGGTAGAAGGCGGCGGGCGATAGCCCGAAGACGCTTTGGAAGTGGGTTTCAAAGGTTGGGCCGATACGCTCGGTGGTGAAGTAGTCTATCGGCTTGGCTGCGCTTGTCTGCTCGGCGAGGTAGTCAATGGCGAGGAATGCCAGGGCGCGGCCGCCGTCATCATACGGGTATGTCCGGTCGAGTGGCGCGAGCTCCCCAACTTCTGAAAACAGGCGTATTTCGGCAGAGCGGAGATTGGCGTAAGTTGCGGAGTCTTCGTAGTGGTCAAGCCAGAGGTTCGCAAAGTATTTTGCGCTGCCCTCAACCATCCATTCGGTTGTCCAAGCAGGCGTTTCGGCTCTGTGCCACGAGTTCCACAAGAGGCGAAAATACATTTCCGCGAAGAAAATTGATGTGGAAGCGTGACTGACACGTCCCGACTCGTCTATGCAACCGTCGTTAATGGTCACACGTTTGTATGCCGTCCATGCGACTACAACGCAAGTCTCATCGGCGTCGACGGTGATTTGGAGGTCGCTAGTGTTTGGGGATGCGCCAAAGCGGTTTTGCGAGAATGCGCGCAATCCGGCGAAGTAGTCGAGGTAGGCGTCTTGCCTGTCTTGGGGCATATCGGGCGGGAAGGTGAATGTTGGGCCTAGCGGGGGAGCGTGTGCGTCGGCAGCAGGGGCTTGGGCGAGCAGGGCTAGGGCTGTGAGAGCCGCCAGGGCGGTTAGGGCGAGGGCGGCTAGGGGTTTGGGGGTGCGTAGGGGGCTGGGTTTCATGCGGCTCCAGTCTTGTGAGTTGATTGGGTTGGTGGGATTATATCGTAACTCGGTCAGATCTTGCTAATGGCGTGGGCGGGTTAGTTGGCTGGGGTTGTGGTTAGGGTTAGGGTGAAGTCGCCGGGGGTGTTGGGATGCCAAGTCGTGGCTTCGATGGTGTAGTTGCCGGCGTTCAGGGTTTGGGTCATTCTGATTATGTGGGATCCGGCGGCGGCGGGTTCTTGCAGGATATTCCCGTCGGTTCCCGCGCCTTGTAGCAGGTAGAGGTGGACCCGAACGTCGGCGTTGAGCGAGATGGCGACGTCCGACGGGGCGTCTAGGGTGAATGTGTAGAATTTGGCGTAGTAGGCGTTGCCGTCGGGCGGCGTGTTGGCGCTGAGGCAGGCGGGCGTCCAAGTTCCGATGGTCGTGGTGTTTGGGTGTATTGGTTGGATGCAGGCGTTGGCGGTTATGGGCGTGGGATCGGCGTCGGGGGCGCTTGTGGGGGTGGGCGAGGGGGTAGCGGTTGGGGTTGGCTGCGGTGGGTCGCTTTCTAGGTCGGTTATGCGGTTGGTTAGGGCGTTGATGAGGGTTTGCAGGGCGGTGATGAGTTGTTGCATCAAGCCGATTTGCGTTTGCTGGGCGCTTGTCAGGGTTTGCAGGGCGGATACTTGACGCTCAAGTTTGCTGACGCGGTTGTCAATTTGCTCGCCGACGACAGGGGTGGTGGTTGGCGTGGCAGTGGGCGTGTGGGTTGGAGTTTGGGTTGGCGTGGGCGATGCCGGGGGCTGATCGGCGGCGGCGGATGTCCAGTCGGGGTCGCTGTCTTGGCCCGGATGGTTTGTTATGCGCGTTGGGTTTGAGCCGTCGGCGTTCATCACATATATCTCATAATTCCCGTCCCGCTGGGTGCTGAACGCTATGTAGCGTCCGTCCGGCGAATATGTAGGGTCGCCGTGATAGCCGGTTTGTTGAGTCAGTCTAGTTTGTTGCGAGCCGTCCGCGTTCATCGCATATATTTTGGAAATATGGTTGCGAGCTGACACGAAGGCAATCCGACGTCCGTCGGGCGACCATGCCGGAGACCAGTCAGCCGCAGGATGATTGGTTAGGTTTGTCAGGTTTGAACCATCTGAGTTCATCACATGTACATCTTGATTGCCGTCTGTGGTAAGGGAAAACGCTATGCGCTGCCCGTCCGGAGACCATGCGGGATAGAAACTATGCGTGTGTTCATATGTAAGTCGGGAAACGCCTGTGCCATCTGCGTTCATTACGTATATCTCTTGAGCGCCATCGCCTTTTCTGTGTGAGAATGCGATGCGCTGCCCGTCCGGAGACCAGGCGGGACTGAAACTATTCCCGGATCCGTCGGTGAGCCGGGAAATGCCTGTGCCATCCGCGTTCATCACATATATGTCCGAAATCCAGTTTCGGTATGATGAGAATGCGATGCGTTTGCCGTCCGGAGACCAGACGGGGCTGAAACTATCCTCAGGAGTTCCATCATCGCCAGATTTATATGTGAGACGGGAAACGTCTGTGCCGTCCGCGTTCATCACATATATCTCTTCTACCTCATTGTTACCTTCTCGCTCCGATGAGAACGTGATGCGACCCTCAAGGACTATGGGCGTAAGCGTGGGGATTGTGGTGGGAGTGGGCGAGGCAAAGGGCGCGCCGGGTTGGGGGAATCCCGCCGCGCGGTGCGCCGCGAAGTAGCGGTAGAAGGCGGCGTGAGATAGCCCGAAGACGCTTGCGAAGGTTTCTTCGAAAGTGGGGCCTTGTAAATAAGCGCGACGCTCGGCAATGAAGTAGTCGACCGGGGCGGTCGCCCCCGTTTGTTCCGCCAAGTAGTCAATGGCAAGAAAGCCGATATTATAGACTGAGTCGAAATCATTGCTTGATCCGAGTGGCGGCAGAGTGGTCTCTGAAACCCGGTCTATCGTCCAAGCCCGAGAGTCGCTGTATGACGCTATGCTCGCATAGTCAAGCCAGAGGTACATAAAGTATTGCGCGCTGCCCTCAATCATCCATAGAGGCGTGTCAGAGGGCAGGGGTTGCAGCGCGTGGAAGTACTCGTGCGCGAACACGGCGCGCGCCAATCCTGAAGAATCGCTGCATTGATGGTTGATGAATATGTAGGCGGGTTGGTCTAGCCAGCCCTCCAGTCTGCCGCACGTGGAATTTTCGAGTTCAATGGTGATGTGGAGAGCGGCAGTGTCCGCGGCGACGCCGAAGCGGCTTTGCGAAAATGCGTGTATGTCCGCGAATAGGGCGCGATAGCCGTCTTGCAAGTCTCGGGGGAAGCCGTCGGGGAATGTGAATGTTGGGCCCGATGTTTGCTGATTAAGCGCGTATTCGTCGCTTTGCGGCAGGGGATGGCGGATGTTTCCGGTGTGCCGGCTGATGTCGGGGAAGGCGTCTTTGCCGTCAACGAACTCGATGTCGGGGCGGGTTGCGTGGGCGGATGGGGTGGGCGTTGGCGTGGGAGTGACGTCGGCGGCTTGCGGGGGCGTTTGGGCGCGGGCGGTGCCGGCGTCGGCGAGGAGGGCGAGGGTTATGAGGGCCGCCAGGGCGGTTAGGGCGAGGGCGGCTAGGGGTTTGGGGATGTGAAATGCGCTGATTTTCATGCCGCTCCAGCCTTGTGAGAGTTGACGGGTTTGGGTGGGATTATATCGTAGCTCGGTCAGATCTGCCTAATGGCGTGGGCGGGTTAGTCGGATGGGGTTGTGGTTAGGGTTAGGGTTAGGGTGAATTCGCCGAGGGTTTTGGGATGCCAGGTTGTTGCCTCTATGGTGTAGGCGCCGGGGGATAGGGTGGCGGTTAGGGTGGTTGTGGGGGTGTTGTCGGCGCCGGATTCGTGGGCGATGTCGCCGTGGGGGCCGGCGCCGGAGAGCAGGTAGAGGTAGGTGGGTTCGGCGGCGGATAGGGTTATGGCGACGTTGGATGGGGTGGCTAGGGTGAATGTGTAGAATTTGGCATAGTAGGCGTCGGCGCTGGGAGGGTTGGCGGTGAGGCAGGCGGGCGTCCAAGCGCCGGCGGTGGCGCCGGGGTGGATGGGTTGGACGCAGGCGGCGGTGGATGGGCGGGGCGTGGCAGTGGGCGTGGACGTGGCGGTCGGGGTGGGCGTGGGGCCGCCGTCAAGCGCGTCCATGCGGGTGAGCAGGGCGCTGATGAGCCGGGATAGCACTCCCGATTGCCGCTCGAGTTCGCTGAGCCTGACGCCGATGGGGATGGGCGTGTGGGTGGGCGTGGGTGTGGCAGATGGCGTCGGCGTGGGCGTGATTGTGGGTGATGGCGTGGGCGTCGGCGTGGCTGTGGGCTGGCGGGGGCGCGGCGTGCGGGTGGCGGTGGGCGATGGCGTTGGCCTAGGCGTGCGGGTGGCTCTGGGCGAGGGCGTGGGGGTTGGCGTGGCTGTTGCCGGGTTCGGGTTGGGCAGTTTGGCGAAGCCGTATCCCCAGGTGTTGTTGGGCTTGGCGCCGCGAGCGAGCGCGTTTGTTTTTAGGTAGGCGGCGACTTGCGCGGGCGTGTAGGCGGGGAATCTGTCTTTGACCAGGGCGGCGAGGCCGGCTACATGGGGCGAGGATGCGCTGGTTCCCGGGAACCAGCAGCGCTGGCCGGAGGGGCCTCTGTATTGCGAGGTTATTCCCCGGCTCGCCGCTCGCGCGCATGCAGCGCCCGTGATGTCGGGCTTAGTCCTGCCGTTAATCATGGGGCCGCGGCTGCTGTAGCTCGCAATCGCGCGCGTGTTCCAGTAGTGGGCGGCGCCCACCGCAAGCATGCCGGAGTTGACGCTCTCGGCGGGATTGCCCAGGCTGCGGCCGGTTGTGTAGTGACTTAGGGTCACGCCGGGATAGACTTGGAGCTGCACCCATGAGGGAGCGGCGCCGGCGGTCTTACGCACCTGGACTCCGTATGTTGGGGTTGAATTACTGATGGATAGCCATTCTAAGGGCCTTTGGTAACGAAAGCCCGCTTGCGGATTATCGCTTGTGGCGATGTGTTCCCAATTCTCCATGCCAGGTAAGCGCCGATACAGCAAGAGAGCAAGGTTCGAATCCGCGCGCGTCCAGCTGTCATCCCAGCGCAGTTGGAGCACGACGGGTCTTGCTGTGCGGAAGCTGTTGATTTCGGATGACCCGGAGAAGTTTAGGATGTTGTCCCCGTCCGGATCATTAAACGAGCCGTACCATGTGCTGTTCGCGTAGTTCCCGGCGGAGTTGACGAATGTTATGCCGCCGCTGACCGCCGCGTCCACGCTTTTGAGCGCGGAGTTGGTGAAAAAAAGCGTGTCCGCCGTGCCATCGCCGGGGCCTTCCCAGAGGCGAATAATCGAGTGGTTGATGACATCCACGCCTTGGGCGACCATCCAGTTGACGGCGGCTTTCAGGTCGGCCAAAGATGTGGGATTGGATATGTAGAGCGTGGCGTCGGGCGCGACGTCCATCAGCGTTTCGGCGACTACCGTTCCGTGATTGCCGCCGCGTTGGCAGTTCGCAAGGGAGGATGAGGAGCTCCCAACGCTCGTGTAGCAGCGCGCGGTTACGCTTGAGGGCAGTTCGGTTCCCATCAGCGAGCTGAATCCGGCAAAGCCGATGTCTATGACGCCGACCTTGACGCCGTCGCCGGTGTAGCCCGCGGCGTGCCAGTCGTCCGCGCCGTGCGCTGCGACGCCTTGGCTTGTGACGTTGCCTTTTGAGGGCGCGCTCATGCTGTCAAGCGCAAGGGGCAGATCGTAGGCGGGCATGGGCGGCAGGATCGCGGTTGCGCGAATTACGCCGGGGCGCTCGGATGCGCGAACAAGCAGGTCTATGGGGGCATACGCCTCAATGTAGCCCGCGCCGATGTTGCGGGGATCGCCGCCGTTGGCGCGCAGGAAGTCGGCGAGCGCCCGCGTGTCGCCTTGGGCGTGGAATGTGACGGCGACGGATGCGCCGAGCGAGATGGGCGCGTCCGCGGCGGCGGCGTCCGCGGTGGATATGCCCTGCTCAACGCGCTCGACTAGGCGGGATAGGATGGGGTCTAGGTTGCCGAGCGGAGGTTTGGGCTCAGGCCGGGGCGGGATGGCGGGAACGGGCGCGGGGGTTGGCGTGGGCGTGTGGGTGGCGTCAGCGGCTTGCGGGGGCGTTTGGGCGCGGGCGGCGCCGGCGCCGGCGAGGAGGGCGAGGGTTATGAGGGACGCAAGGGCGGTGAGGGCGAGGACGGCTAGGGGTTTGGGGTTGCGTAGCGCGCTGAGTTTCATGCCGCTCTAGCCTTGTGAGTGAGTTAACGGGGTTGGTGGGATTATATCGCAACTCGGTCAAATCTGCCTAATGGCGTGGGCGGGTTAGTCGGATGGGGTTGTGGTTAGGGTTAGGGTGAAGTCGCCGAGCGTTTTGGGGTGCCAAGTTGTGGCCTCTATGGTGTAGATGCCGGGGGATAGGGTGGCGGTTAGGGTGGTTGTGGGCGTGTTGTCGGCGCCGGATTCGTGGGCTATGGCGCCGTGGGGGCCGGCGCCGGATAGCAGGTAGAGGTAGGTGGGTTCGGCGGCGGATAGGGTGATGGCGACGTTGGAGGGGGTGGCTAGGGTGAATGTGTAGAATTTGGCGTAGTAGGTTTGGGCGGCGGGCGGGTTGGCGGTGAGGCAGGCGGGCGTCCATGCGCCGGCGGTGGCGCCGGGGTGGATGGGCTGGACGCAGGCGGCGGTGGATGGGCGAGGCGTGGCTGTGGGCGTGGGCGTGGCGGTCGGAGTGGGCGTGGGGCCTCCGTCAAGCGCGTCTATGCGGGTGAGCAGGGCGCGGATGAGTTGCGATAGCATTCCCGATTGCCGCTCGAGTTCGCTGAGCCTGACGCCGATGGGGATGGGCGTGTGGGTGGGGGTTGGCGTGGCAGTGGGCGTCGGCGTGGGCGTGATTGTGGGTGATGGCGTGGGCGTAGGCGTGGTGGTGGGTTGGCGCGGGCGCGGCGTGCGGGTGGGAGTGGGCGATGGCGTTGGCCTTGGCGTGCGGGTGGCTCTGGGCGAGGGCGTGGGGGTTGGCGTGGCGGTGGCCGGGTTGGGCAGATTGGCGAAGCCGTATCCCCAGGTGTTGTTGGGCTTTGCGCCGCGCGCGAGCGCGTTTGTTTTTAGGTAGGACGCGACTTGCGCGGGCGTGTAGGCGGGGAATCTGTCTTTGACCAGGGCGGCGAGCCCAGCCACATGGGGCGAGGATGCGCTGGTTCCCGGGAACCAGCAGCGCTGGCCGGAGGGGCCTCTGTATTGCGAGGTTATTCCCCGGCTCGCCGCTCGCGCGCATGCAACGCCGGTGATGTCGGGCTTAGTCCTGCCGTTAATCATGGGGCCGCGGCTGCTGTAGCTCGCAATCGCGCGCGTGTTCCAGTAGTGGGCGGCGCCCACCGCAAGCATGCCGGAGTTGACGCTCTCGGCGGGGCTTCCCAGGCTGCGGCCGGTTGTGTAGTGTGCAAAATTCCCGGGAATGACTTGGAGCTGCACCCATGAGGGCTTGCCGCGCCCCAGTATCTGACTCACCTTGACTCCGTATGTTCCGGTTGTATTGACATTGACGAAGATGTATTCGAGCGGCCTATGCCAAGGCCAGCCGACTTGGGGAGCGTCGCTTGTGGCGACGTGTTCCCATTCCCCCATAGCGTTGCGCCGATACAGCACGAGAGCGAGGCTCTTATTCGCGCCGTTCCAGCTGTCATCCCAGCGCAGTTGGAATAAGGCGTTTCTTGTTCCTCCCGCTATGCGGACGCTGTTGATTTCGGATGAGCCGGAGAAGTTCAGGACGAAGTTTCCGTTGGGATCATTAAACGAGCCGTACCATGTGCCGCGCGCGTAGTTCCCGGCCGAGTTGACGAATGTTATGCCGCCGCGAACCGCCGCGTCCACGCTTTTGAGCGCGGGGCTGGCAAAACCCGTGCCCGGCGCCGTGCCATCGCCGGGGCCTTCCCATGCGCGAATTACCGAGTGGTTGATAACATCCACGCCTTGGTTGACCATCCAGGTGACGGTGGATGCCAGGTCGGCCAAAGAAGTGGGATTGGATATGTAGAGCGTCGCATCGGGCGCGACGTCCATCAGCGTTTCGGCGACTATCGTTCCGTGATTAGTGCCGTGTTGGCAGTTCGCAAGGGAAGAAGAGATTCTCCCGATGCTTGAATAGCAGCGCCCGGTTACGCTCGCTGGCAGTTCGGTTCCCATCAGCGAGCCGAATCCGGCAAAGCCGGCGTCTATGACGCCGACCTTGACGCCGTCGCCGGTGTAGCCCGCGGCGTGCCAGTCGTCAGCGCCGTGCGCGGCGACGCCTTGGCTGGTGACGTTGCCCTTTGCGGGCGCGCTCATGCTGTCATGCAAGGGCGGCAGATCGTAGGCGGGCATGGGCGGCAGGATCGCCGTTGCGCGAATTACGCCGGGGCGCTCGGATGCGCGAACCAGCAGGTCTATGGGGGCGTAGGCCTCTATGTAGCCCGCGCCGATGTTGCGGGGATCGCCGCCGTTGGCGCGCAGGAAGTCGGCGAGCGCCCGCGTGTCGCCTTGGGCGTGGAATGTGACGGCTACGGACGCGCCGAGCGAGACGGGCGCGTCCGCGGCGGCGGCGGCGCTGGATATGCCCTGCTCAACGCGCTCGACTAGGCGGGATAGTATGGGGTCTAGGTTGCCGAGTGTGGGTTTGGTTTTAGGCGGGGGTAGGATGACGGGAGTTGGCGTTGGCGTGTGGGGCTGTTGCGCCTGGGCGTTGTTGTCGTTGCCATCCAGGCCGGCGGCGAGGGCGAGGGCGGCGGCAAGCGCGAGTAGCAGCAGCGCGGCGCTGGGGCGGATGCGGGCAAGGCGGGCGTGTAATCTCTTCATTATTGCAATATAAGCCTGTAGGGTTTGCCGGAGTTGCCGCCGAATTGCGGCGCAATGGACGCTGTTTGTGCGGCTGTCCCGCTATGCTTATAGAACATAGATATAGAGGATGGGTATTTGGATATTGTGATTATGGCGTTCATAGCATTGTCTATATTAGCATAGGTTTAGCGATCTCGGCAGTCCGAAAGTTTTCGTGATGAGAAATGGGGGAACGCTACTTTTTAGGGAAAAGTAGGCAAAAACTTTTTGGGTAGGATGGGGATTTAGGGGTAGGTTTATCAGGTTATAACTGCGCGTTTTACCTTGAGGCGGTTTGCAAGTATAATCGGGCGCAAGGCAAGACTCGGAGGGCCGGCGCAAGATAGCCGAAAGGAGACGGGGAAATGCAGTTTGGTTTGCTGTATGAGACGCAGCGCCCGTTTAAGGGCACGGAGATCGATTGGAATACGCTGTACAAAGAGACGCTGGAGCAGTGCGAGCTGGCAGACCAAGTCGGGTTTGACGCGCTGTGGTTCGTGGAGCATCACTTCTTGACGGGGTTCTCAGGGTCGCCCTGCCCGGAGGTGCTGTTCGGGGCGCTGAGCCAGATTACCAAGCGCATCAGGATCGGGTTCGGGGTATCCATTCTGCCGCACGCGCATCCGGTTCGGATAGCGGAGCGGGTGGCTATGGTGGATCAGCTGACGGACGGGCGCGTGGAGTTCGGGACGGGAAGATCCAATGCCTATGAGCAGCTGGGGCTGGGCGTGGATCCGCGCGATACAAGGGATATGTGGAGCGAGTCGCTGTCTATGCTGCCGCAGATTTGGCAGTCGGACGAGTTCGAGTGGGAGGGCAAGTTCTGGAATGTGCCATCGCGCCGCGTGCTGCCGAAGACGTTCCAAAAGCCGCATCCGCGCATGTATCTGGCATGCACATCGGAGGACAGCTTTAGGCTCGCCGCCGAAAAGGGCATCGGCGTGCTGTCCTCTGCGTCTTACGCGGTGGATGTGCTGCGGGACAAGGTTCAGATATACCGCGAGGCGCTGCGAAACACCGAGCCGGTGGGGGCTTTCGCCACCGAGTTTTGGGGGAACAACGTTCATGCGTTTTGCGGCGCGGACAATGGCGAGGCGCGAAAGCTGGCGGCGGATTCCATGAAGACGTTCTTCGGGCCGGACAAGCCGTACATCGCGGGGCGCATCGGCGCATATGAGCAGCTGCTGGAGGACTGGGGCGGCGTGCCGGATCATCTGCAGGCGGACTTCGGGCGGTGGCTGCGGCAGTCGGACGAGGCGCACAAAGAGCAGGCGGCGCAGGTGGGCATATCGCTGGATTCGGGCCCCGGCGCGGCTAGGGCGGCGATAGCCGAGCTTGACCCGAATACGCTGGCGGATCGCGGGGTTATCATCGCGGGGGATCCGGATAGCTGCCTGCGGGCGATAAGGATGTATGAGGACATCGGGGTGGATCAGGTTCTGATGATTATGCAGACTGAGACTATCCCGCATAATAAGGTGATGAGCTCCATCGAGATGTTCGGGGAGCATGTGATACCGCGGGCGCGCAAGGGGGATTGGCCGGCGGACGCGGCGCGGGGGAAGGCGGTGGCGGCGGATGATTAGGCGGCGGCGATAGGCGATAAGAGGGCGGGCGTCGGATTCCGATTTAGACGCCCGTCTTGCCGATAAAGAGGAGACGCTACTTTTGAAAAAGTAGGCAAAACTTTTTGGGGGCGCATAATGGCGCGGTATCAGGGTGGGCTGACGGGTAAGGGCGGCATATCTATTGCGCGGGTAGCGGCTTAGGGCTACAATTGTGTTTGCGAATGATAAGAAATTTACGGTGCAATAAGCGCAAGAGGCAGGCAATAAGCAATGGAAGCGCATCAGTTTGTGCAACTTGAGGCGAACCCGGCTATCGAAGAGTTTCAGCCGGGGGATACGGTTCGGGTGAATATACGGGTTACGGAGGGGGAGCGCACGCGGACGCAGGCGTTTCAAGGCGTGGTGATACGCAAGCGCGGCGGAGGGCCGGGCGCCTCGTTCACGGTGCGGCGCGTTAGCTACGAAATCGGCGTGGAGCGCACTTTCTTGATGCACTCGCCGAATGTGGAGTCGGTGACGGTTACGCGGCGAGGCAAGGTTCGGCGAGCGCGGCTGTATTATCTGCGAGGGCTGTCGGGCAGGGCGGCGCGGATCAAGGAGCGGCGGTAGTAGCATCCGCAAAGCGTACTAGGCAATTCAAGAAACGGGGCAGGTTGCGTAACGCGCCTGTCCCGTTTGGCGTCGTGGGGGATCCGACGTGTGGGTTCTTGTGAATTCAAGGGGGCGCTTGCGCGGGTAGTATAGAAATAGGGTTTGCTAGAATGTAGGCAAGGTTGCAAGCAGGTTGGGGTATGTATGAAATACGCTGAGGTTGCGGTTGACGCGCCGACGGGGTTGGGGCGGACGTTCAGTTACGCTATCCCGGACGGGATGGATTTGCGGGCGGGGCATCTGGTAGAGGCGCCGTTTGGGGCTAGGCGCGTGCAGGGGATTGTGTTCGCGCTGGCGGACGCGCCGCAGGTGGCTGAGACGAAAGATGTGGGCGCGGTCGTGTTTGAGGATGCGCCGCTGGATGATACGCGGCTAAGGCTTGCTGAGTGGGTAAGCGAGTATTACATATGCTCGCCGTTTGAGGCGGCGGCGCCGATGCTGCCGGCGGGCGGGCGGGCAAGGGCGCGGACGTTGCTGACGCTGGCGGATGATGTCGCGCCGGATGACGCTGATGATGCCGGGGATGCCGCGAACATAAAAGATGGCATGACGCCGTTTCAGCAGCGGGTTGTGGGCTATATCGCGCGGCGGGGCGCGGCCGGGGCGCAGCAGGATAGGCTGGTGAGGGCGCTGGGGGATGGGGCGCTGGCGTCGGTGAATAGTCTGGTTAGGCGGGGGATTTTGCGGCGGGGGTATTCTCTGCGAGGGCCGTCGGTGGGGCATAGGTATCGGGCAAGGGTGAGCATCGCGGCGGATAGGCGGGCGGAGGTGGATGCGTGGCTGGAGGGGGATGGCAGTCGGCGCGCGCCTAGGCAGCGGGGGTTGCTGGAGCGGCTGTTGGCGGATGGCGGGGATGGCGCGGCTATGGACGGGACGGCGGCGCGAAAGGAGTATGGGGGGGCGGTTAGGGCGCTGGTGAATAAGGGCTGGCTTGTGGAGGATCGGGTTGCGGTGGAGCGCGATCCGCTGGATGGGCGGGAGTTTTCGCGCAAGCCGCCGCCGCGCCTGACTGAGCGGCAGGCGCAGATAGCGGCGGCGATACGCGAGGGGCTGTCGGATGCGGCGGCGGCGCGGACGTATGTTATTCAGGGCGTAACGGGCAGCGGCAAGACTGAGGTCTATCTGGACGCGGCGCGGCATTGCGTAGCGATGGGCAAGCGGGTTATCGCGCTTGTGCCTGAGATTGCGCTGACATATCAGACGATAGAGCGGTTCGCGGCGCGGTTTGAGGGGCGGGTGGCAGTGCTGCACAGCGGGCTTTCTGATGGCGAGCGGTTTGACCAGTGGTGGAAAATCAGGCGCGGGGATTACGATATTGTGATTGGGTCTCGCAGCGCGATATTCGCGCCGCTGCCGGATGTGGGGCTAATCGTGATAGACGAAGAGCATGAGTGGACATACAAGCAGCACGACGCAGCGCCACGCTATCACGCGCGGGATGTGGCGCTGCGATTGGCGGAGCTGACGGGCGCAGTGGTTGTTTTGGGCAGCGCCTCGCCGGATGTGGGGACGTACTACGGCGGGCGGCGGCGGCGGCATAGCTTGCATCTGCTGGCGGAGCGGTTTGTGGATGACGGCGGCGGCAACGGCAACGGCAACGCGGGGAATGGGCGGAGGCGGGATCTGCCGTCGGTGAGCGTGGTGGATATGCGGGCGGAGCTGCGCGAGGGGAATAGCGATATGTTCAGCCGCGAGCTGGCGTCTGCGCTTGACGAATGTTTGGCGGCGGGCAACCAGGCTATGCTGTTCTTGAACAGGCGCGGCACGGCGGCGTACTTGCAGTGCTTTGGATGCGGGTATAGCCTGAGATGCCGCCGCTGCGATGTGAATGTGACATATCACGCGAAAGAGGAGCGGTTCATATGCCACTATTGCGGCGCGCGGCGGCGGCCGGAGCGGATGTGTCCGCGCTGCCTGAGCTACCGGATGCGCTATTACGGGATTGGCACCGAGGCGGTAGCCGCCGAGGTCGCGCGGCGGTATCCGGACGCGGGGGTTCTGCGCTGGGATAGGGACATCGCGGGCAGCCCTAAGGCGCATGAAAGCCTGCTAAGGCAGTTCCGGTCGGGTGAGGCGCGGGTTTTGGTGGGGACGCAGATGATAGCGAAAGGGCTGCATTTTCCGCAGGTGACGCTGGTGGGCGTGGTGTCGGCGGATGTGGGATTGAGCATACCGGACTATCGCGCGGGGGAGCGGGCGTTTCAATTGCTGTATCAGGTGGCCGGCAGGGCAGGGCGCGGCAGGGATGAGGGCAGGGCGATTGTGCAGACGTTTCAGCCGGACAACTACGCGATACAGGCGGCGGCGGCGCAGGATTACCAGGCGTTCTACACGCGCGAGATGGCGCACCGGCGCGAGCAGGGCAATCCGCCGCACGCCCGGCTGATACGGCTGCTGCGGGCGCATACGAACCAGGCGCAGTGCGAGGCGGCGGCGATAGAGTTGGCGGCGCTGCTGCGGGAGCGGCAGGCGGAGTGGGGGTTCGCGGACGCGGATGTGGAAGTTCTGGGGCCTGTGCCGGCGTATCCGATGCGGCTGCGTGGGCGCTATCGGTGGCACATAATCTTGCGGGGGCAGGCGCCGCGCGCGCTGTTGGACAAGGTTGATATGCCGCGCGGGTGGGTGGTGGATGTGGATCCGGTGGCGCTGACATAGCGAGGGAAAGATAAGGATAGGGCGGCCGGATGATGATGGCTACCCTATCCTTTGTTATCCCTATATCGCCCGTCTATCGCGCCGGGCGCGTTGCGGGGGGGATTTGGATTTGGACTAGAGGTTGAATTGGGGATCCATGTAGTCCTTTTCCTTGGCGTAGATTTGGAGGCGGCCGCGCGTGCTGTCGGTGATGATGATGCGGTCTTCCTCATCTACGGCTAGGCCGACGGGGCGCTCGAACAGCCCGAGCGGGCGGGTGTCTTTCACGCGGCGATACGCTTTGACGACGTCGGGGTTGGATTCCACGACCTCTTTCGCCCATTTGGAGAATTCGACCGCGTCGCCCTCTAGGTGGGTTAGGACGGCGCCGTTGCCCTCGTAGATGCGGACGAGCTTGTTGCCCCAGTCGGACACATAGACATCGCCCTCGCTGTCCACGGCGACGTCGGACGGGTGGTTGAGCGCGCCCGCGTTGCCGCTGGTCTCTTCGCCGTAGGTTACCAGGTGTTTGCCGTCGGGGGTGAACTTTTGGGCGCGGTTGTTGCCCCAGTCGGCGACGTAGATGTTTCCGTCGTTGTCAACGCTGATGCCCCAGGGCTTGTTGAACTGGCCGGGGCCGCTGCCGCCGCTGCCGAAAGCGAGCAGGAATTTGCCGTCGTTGGTGAACTTGAGGGCTTGGTTGGTGGCGGCGTCCGTTACGTAGACGTTGCCGTCGTTGTCGCAGGCTATGCCGGAGGGGCTGACGAGCTTGCCCTCGCCGTCCCATTCGCCGGCGCGCTGGCCGTCGGCGTCATAGACTTTGACCTGCTTTTCGAACTCGTCAGTGCAGTAGATATTGCCGTCGTTGTCAACGGCGATGCCCATAGGCCAGACGAGCTCTTCGCGGGCGAAGTCGCCGATAAAGTCTTCGGTGATGGTAACTTTGCCGATGCGCTTGTTGGGGGCTTGGACGCCGCCCGCGCCCTCTTGGCCTCGGCTGAGGACGTAGATGACGCCGCCGGGGGCTACCGCTACGTCGGTGGGTTGCGTAAAGCCGTTGCCGGCGGCGGCATTGCGGCCTATGGCGTGGCTGAAGTTCCAGGTTCTGCCGGATACGGTGGTTGTGAGCATAAGGTCACCTCTGATTCGCTCAGGGTAATCGCTCCCCGCCGCGCCGCGCAGGTGGCAGGCGCGGCGGGGATGGTTGGATGCGGATACGCCCGCAGTTGCGGCTTAGTGGCCGTTGGTTTGGACGAAAGCGGGCTTTTCGAATTGGCCGTTGACGATGCTGGGCGCGTCCAGTTTCATCCAGTCGTCGATGATGGTGGAATAGACGCCGCGGAAGTCTTGGTTGGGGACTAGGTCGCCCTGCTGGAGCGCCTCCGGGCGGGTTTCGGGGTATTCGCTGTACATGCCGCCCTTGACGCTGGGGCCTATGGCGAATGCGACGCCGGCGGCGCCGTGGTCGGTGCCGGAGCCGTTGTCGCGGACGCGGCGGCCGAACTCGGAGAACAGGAACATAACCACGTTCTCGTCGGCGTCGTGTTCGCGCAGGTCGTCCCAGAAGTCGGCGATGGCCTCGGAGACGTCCGTCCAGAGCTGCGCGTGGGTGGTGGCTTGGGCGGCGTGGGTGTCGAAGCTGCCGTGGTCGCAGTAGAACACGCGCGTGCCGACGTCGGCGGTGTGAATCATAGCGATGTCGCGCAGTTTTTGGGCGATGGGGCTTGCGCCGTACTCAACGCCGCTGCTGTACTGCTGGGGCGCGACTTTCAGGATGTCCGCGCCTTTGAGCGCGTCAAGGCCGGTTTGGCCTAGGTATTCCATAACTTGGCCGCTGCCGACCGCGGGGGAGTACATATTGGCGAAGCGCTGCAGGACTTGCTGGCGCTGCTCTTGCTGCTCGATGTTGGTGAGCAAGCCGTAGGTGGATACGTCGGCGACGGAGGCGACGGACACGCCGGGCGCTACGAGGGCGCGGGGGAGCGCCTGGCCGACGTTGACGCCGGTGACCGGGTTTTCGGATTTGGGGTCAATCTGGCTGAGGGCGCGGCCTAGCCAGCCCTCAGTGCCGACCTTGTCGGGTTCGCAGGTGTGCCAGATGTCCATGGAGCGGAAGTGCGAGCGGGGGGAGTTTTCGTAGCCGACGCCGTGGATGACCGCCATATCGCCGCTCTCGTAGATGCCCTGCATGGGGCCCATAGCGGGGTGCAAGCCGAGCTCGTCGTCCAGCTTGAGGACGCGGTTTTCGGGGATTTGGAGCGAGCGGCGGCTGTCGTAGTAGTTGGGGTCGTTGAAGGGGACGACGGTGTTGAAGTAGTCGTTCCCCCCGGTGAGTTGCAGCACAACCAGAACCGGCGGTTTCGCAGAGTTTGTTGCCATAGCGTTCTCCTTGTAGGGTTTGGCTTTTTATGCCTTTTATGCTTAGCAAGGCTTGGCTTTTTATTGGCTTTTGACGCGCTTGATTGCGCGGATGCTTACCCGAACTGGTACTCCCTGGTAGCGCCGATGAGGGCGAGCATTTCGCCGGTGCGCCGCGCGGAGTCGTCGTAGGATTCCCGCCAGTCGATCGCGCCCTCGCTTTGGGCTTGGGTGAGCAGCTCTTCGCGGGTGCGGTCGGATACGGGGAGGGGGCCCATCTGGTCGAGGCAGTTTTCCACGAACTCTTCGGGGGTCATCGTGGGGCCGTTGGCGGATGCGATGCGCTCAACGATGCGCTTGACGCCGGGCAGGTTGGTGTCGCTGATGCGGTCGGCGACGAAGTTGACGCGCTTGACAAGCGAGCCGCTGTTGATCCATTCGTGGCCGGTGTGCCAGCCCTCAACGCTGGGCGGGTCAAGGATGTCTTGCCCCATATAGCCGGGCTCCCTGGCTACCGCCTCTAGGCGCGGGTCGGGGCCTTGGAGGTCGCCGGTGAGCCTGAGCGTGCCGACGACGACTTCGGTGGGGTTCTTGACTTTCTTGTACATCGCGTCCTTGAAGAAGTCGGAGTTGAAGAGGGCGCGCAGCACGGGCTTGATGTCGTAGTCGTTTTCCACCAGCGTATCGGCGAGCAGGCGGATGGCGTCGGGGTTTCGCGGCGGCTCGATGTTCCACGCGGGGACTTGCGGCTCGTCCTCTACGAAGAAGTTGTAGAGGTGGCGCGCGATAAAGCGCGGGCAGGCGGGCTGCTGCAGGATGATGTTGATGATGTCCTCGCCGTTGAAGTTGCCGGTGTAGCCCAGGAAGGACTTGTCGGTCTCGTCGTGGTCTTCGGGGCGATACTCGAAATGCCACGGGTGCCTGCCGTAGGGGTAGCGCGGCATTTTGGCGGAGATAGTCCAGCCGGTAAAGGCGCGCGAGCATTCGTAGACGTCCTGCTCGGTGTAGTTGCCCACGCCTAGGCTGAACAGCTCCAGCAGTTCCCTGCCCCAGTTTTCGTTGGGGGCGATTTTGTGGTTTTCGTTGTTGTCCAGCCAGTAGATCATAGCGGGGTTGCTGGCGAGTTTGACGAGCAGGTCGCGGTAGTTTTCCATGCCGACGTCGCGGAACATTTGGATCTGCTCAAGCAGGTGGTTGCAGTTATCCACTTTGGCGTTGCCGGTGGCGAATACGTGGTGCCAGAACAGCGCCATCTTTTCGTTGAGCGGGCGCTGGGTGTTGACCATAAAGTAGAGCCAGTTTGCCTGGCCGGGCGCGGCGGCGCCGCCGGGGACTTCGGTGATGGGGTGGTAGCGGTAGAGCATGTACTCGTCCACGGGGGGCTGGCTGTCGTAGTCCAGCAGCCGCTCCACGGTGGATTCGTAGCCCTGTTCCGCCATAGATTCCAGCTCGTCGCGGGTAGCGCCAAAGCCGGCGCGCCTCATGAGATGGGCTAGCAGGGCAATGTCTTCTCTGTTGGACATTTAGATCCTCCTTACTTAGGACTTAGGGGCTTTGTCTATCCGTCCGGTCGCATAGGTTTGATAGTGGTTGCGTGGTTTGAGTGAGTTGGGCAGAACTACGCGAACCCCCTTTCCTGCGCCGCGCGGTTTGGCGCGGCCGCGTCTGTGGGGGATGCGCTGAGGCAGTCGGGGCATGTACCGTAGTAGTCGGCGCGAAGGCGGGTGATGTGGTAGCCGGTGGCTTGGGATACGCGGTCGAGCGGGTCGGACGGCGCGGGGGCGTCCGGGACGTCGTCCATATCTTCCACTTTCTCGCATTTGACGCAGATTAGGTGCGGGTGTGAGTCGGGAATTCTGCCGTCGTATCGGTTGGCGGAGGCGCTGAATTCTATTTCCAGCACTTGGCCGGTCTCTTTGAGAATGTCCAGGGTGTTGTAGATGGTGGCAAGGCTGGTTTCGGGGTAGAACGCGCGGACGCCTTGGTGGATTTCGGCGGCTGAGGGATGGCGGTCGCTTGAGAGCAGGACTTCGAGCAGCTTGGCGCGCTTGCGGGTGATGGCGACGCCTTTGTGGTGGAGGGCGTCCTGCATTTCCGCCAGGCGCGAGCCGAACCAGGCCTCGCTGGATGGGGGCGGGCTGGCGGGTTTGGTTTGCGGGGGCTTGTGGGTCGCTGCGATCATTTGGGTGGGTTGTCCTTAATTATCTTTCTCTATACCTTTATCAACAGGGCTGCGGGTTTTGGGCAACCGAATTGTTGTTAGCGGTTTGTTAATCGCAGCGCCGGGGGCGGGCGATTTTGGGCAAATTAGAATGATTCTAATCCGATAGATGCAATGTATGGCATACGGGGACGAAAGTCAAGCGTCAAGGGGGAATTTGGGATAAATAGTATTTGGATTGGTAGGGTGTGCAGGGTTAAGGGCGGGCGGGGATCCGCTTTTTGGGGGAAATTGGCGAAACTTTTGGGTGGCAAGTTCAGTGGCAAGTTGATGATGTTGGCGTGGGGCGCTATAATTCGGTTATGCAAATAAGCGCGCAGGATACTCAGTACGGGATACCTACCTAAGGGGGATTTTGCCGGATGACTACGCAGACGCAGGAACAGATCGCTACGCTGACGCCGTATCAGGTGCAGCGGTATAGCAGGCACATAATTATGCCCCAGGTGGGCAGCGTGGGGCAGCGCAAACTTCTGGCGTCCAAGGTTCTTATCGTGGGCGCGGGCGGGCTAGGGTCGCCTATCGCCATATATCTGACGCTGGCGGGCGTGGGGACTATCGGCATCGTGGATTTCGATACGGTGGACGTTACCAATCTGCAGCGGCAGATATTGCATCAGAACGACGACATCGGCAGGCCGAAGGCGCTGTCGGCGCAAGAGACGCTGAAGGCGTACAATCCGGATGTGAATGTTCGGATTCACGAAGAGCCTATCACCTCGGAAAACGCCTTTGACATCATCCCGCAGTACGACATCATCATAAACGGGGCGGATAATTTTCCGGCGCGGTATCTGGTGAACGACGCGGCGTATCTGAGCGGCAAGCCGCTGATAGACGGCAGCATCCTGCTGTTTGACGGGCAGGCGACGGTGTATCTGCCCGGTCAGGGCTGCTATCGCTGCCTGTTTCCGACGCCGCCGCCGCCGGGCGAGGTGCCGAGCTGCGCGGAGGCGGGCGTGCTGGGGATGCTGCCGGGGCTGGTAGGCAGCATCCAGGCGACCGAGACGGTCAAGCAGATATTGGGCGTGGGGGAGTCGCTGTCGGGCAGGCTGCTGCTGATAGACGCGCTGGATATGGATTTTCGCGCGGTGAAGATACGGCGCAATCCGGATTGCCCGCTGTGCGGGGATGAGCCCACGATAGACGACCTGATTGACTATGAGGCGTTCTGCGGCGTGCCTGTGCTGACTGACGGGTAGGGGGCAACTTACGCAGTCTAATCGCGGCGCGGGCGACGGCTAAGTTGCTCGCGCCGCGATGCGTTTATTCGCGCTGAGATGCGCTTATTCCTGAACAATGCGTTATTCCCACTGAGATGCGATCATTCCCGCCGCTTGCCGTTGTTTATGCGGAGGCGGCGGAATTCTTCTAGCAGGGCGCGCTCGTCGTGGCTGAGGTTGGCGGGCGGTTCGGGCTTTAGGGCGATGTAGAGGTCGCCGTGGCGGTCGGGGGCGCGGCGGAGGGGCATGCCGTGGCCGGCGATTCGGATGCGGCGTCCGGCGGCGCTGTTGGGCGGGATTGTGACCATTATGTTGCCTTTGAGCGAGCGAAACTCCGCCTCGCCGCCTAGGATGGCGTCTTCGAATGGCAGCGCTAGGTTGGCGTTCAGGTTGTCGCCCTCGCGGGTAAAACGGGGGTGTGGCAGCGTTTGGACTTTGAAGAAGATGTCGGCGCCGTCGGGGAGGGATATGTGGATGCGGCCGCCGTCGTCCATGCCGCGCGGGATTGTGACTTCGATGCGCTTTTGGGCGCCGGCGTCGGTGGGGATGGTGACCTGGCGGGTTGCGCCGCCGTATGCCTCTTCTAGGGTTACGCTGACGGGGATGTCGGGCTTGCGGGCGCGGCGGTGGCGAGCGCGGGCGCGGCGTCTGCTGGAGGCGAATAGGTCGTGGGGGTCGGTGAGCAGGTCGCCGAGGTCGGATAGGTCGAAGTCGTAGCGGGCGTAGCCGGTCGCGCCGAAGTCGCCGCCGCCGAATCCGCCGGTGGCGTCTTGGGCGCGGTCGGCATGCTGCCAGTTTTCGCCGTAGCGGTCGTACTTGGCGCGCTTGTCGGCGTCGGACAGCACTTCGTTTGCCTCGTTAATCTCTTTGAACTTGCGCTCGGCGTCCTTGTCGCCGGGGTTGAGGTCGGGATGATATTCGCGCGCGAGCTTTCTGAAGGCGCGCTTGACCTCGTCCTCGCCGGCGCCGCGCGGGATGCCTAGCGTTTGGTAGTAGTCTCTTGCCATATCAGTATCGCCTATCGCCCGCAGCCTTTGGGCAGCGTTTTCATTCGGGTGGTCAAGTATATCGGCTGACGCGGATGGTTGGATGGCTTGCCGTAGCCAACGCTTTATTAGTCGGATAGCAACTTGTCAAACTCTCAAAACCGCTTGAAAAGAAACGCAGTCTTTGTTTGCTATTGCACACATATTATATCATCTATGATATACGCTATTTGCGAAAGTTGCAACAAGTCGTAAAATTATAGTTGACACGATGCGTATCAATGTTTATACTACTATTATGCAGGTTGAGATGAGTTGCCGAGCGGGATAAGCGGGGCGCTCATCTCAACGCAAAGCGGGTAAGCAATACTAATCAATGCAAGGAGGCATCGCAATATGGTTATGCAAAGGCTAGACCCAATCCGCGAGTTTCGCAAGATGGACGCCGCGCTGAATCAGGCGCGGCGCGGGTTCAACGGCGGGCGGTTCGCGTGGCGGGACGGCGGCGAGGGCGGGTTCGAGCAGCGGTGGCGCATCCCGGTGGACGTTCAGCATGCGGGCGACGACATCGTGCTGAGCGCGGGGCTGCCGGGCATCGCGCCGGAGGACATCAGCGTTACGATTGACCAGGGGACGCTGACCATAAGCGCGGAGAGCGGCAAGGCGGCGGAGGGCGAGTCGGAGGGCAAGTTCGTGGTGCGGGAGCGGCGGCACGGGAAGTTCCACCGCGCGCTGCAGCTGCCGAAGTGGGTGGACGCGGACGGCGTGGAGACGCAGTACCGGCATGGGCTGCTGACGGTGCGGCTGCCGAGGGCGGAGGGGGTGAAGGCGCGGCGGGTGGAGGTGAAGGGGGGGTAGGGGGGTGTGAGGGGGGCGGTTATGGCGTAGATTAGCGGGAGGCCCGACGGTGATTCGTCGGGCCTCTTGGTGTGCGGCACGGGGGATTAGGGGAGTGCGGGGAACGCTTGACAAGCATTTACTCAAGACAATCCCATTCGCAGATAAGGCGGGATTGTGGCAGTGTTACTTCTTGTCGCCCCCGGCTTTTTTGTTCTCTGGAGCAGGCTGCTGAATCTCAGATGGAGGGGTAGGAAACAGCTCTGCCTCTGGAGTCATTCCATACTTGTAAACTTCCTTGTCCTCAGGGATCCCGCGGATAACTTCATGGACTTCATGGTTAGACGTTGATTCATTCCGTATTAGTGTTTCACGTTCTCTGGCCTGTTCTTTTGGCATGATTAAGCCTCCTCTGATTTAGGTTTCGTCTTATAGCCCAAAATTACCGTAGCAATCTCAGACATTCCGACTATGATTACTTCAGCCATCTTACCAGCGCAACAATCGCAATTCCACTGCACATTGTTCAGAACGAATTGTCCCATCTCATTGTCAGGATATTCGTATGAATTGCCTGTAACGTAGCAGCCGTTTTGTTTTAATACAAGCGTAATCCTTTGGTTTTTATCGACCTTTGCGTGGTTGAACACATTGGTAAGGGCCGATGGATATTGATTCTCCCTTGTTATTGACCATTTCCGAAGCAATTTATGCGGGAAATCATTGTTTTTTAGAGATGCAAGCCCCATCGGAAGTAGCGCTGAAGATAGTATTGCCGCGATCCAATAATTCAGGAACGCTGGCCACCACGCCGCTGTCGCTGATAGGGTTGCCGCAATGCCGGTGAATGTAGAGCAGGCAACTGCGAAAGGCACGATATACAAAACTAAGAACCATCTCAGTTCGTTTCGCCCATCAGGTATGAGGGATGTGTACACGAGCGCCCCTACAATACCTGACGCAAGGTATTGCAACCATTCGGGGTTATTGAGTGTGTTTAGCAGTTGCATGCTTACGACGTTAGCAGGTATTGCAGTTGCTATCTAGTAGGTATAGTGCAGGTTTTCAATAAAATTGTGCTAGTACTTGCCCGCTGCGCTCATCTAGCATCCAGCGAAACCGACTGCTACGACCGCTAAGCCGACATCCCACCGCAAAATCCGATTGCCCTAAACCTGCGCCTATGCCGCTAGAAAGAATTGACTGGACTAATATATAATCCAGCCAAAAGCGCCCGTTGCGCCCGAAAACGGCAAGCCGCATCCGCCAATTCATAGGACAAGCCGATATGAAAACCAGCGCCCTCTACCACATCATCCCGAAAGCCGCAGTTGCGCTTGTCCTAACCGCGCTGGCGTTCATCATTGCGCTGGCGCTGATTGCCGACGTCCGCGGCGCAAGCGCCTTTGACGCGCCCGCGCAGCCCGCCGCCAACGCACCCATCGCGCAACATATCATAGAGGACAAGACCATCATATTCGGCGACCTGAACTGGCCCAGCGCGCTGCTCCAAAACCGCATCGCCCAATACATTGCCGAGAAAGGCTACGGCTACCCCACCGATGTGAAATTCGGCGCGACGCTGCCCCTGTTCCAGGGCATACGACGCGGGGATACCCACGTGGCGATGGAGATATGGTTGCCCAACCAAAACGATATTTGGAACGAGGCGCGCGCCGCTGGCGAGGTAGTCTCGTTGGGGCTGAGCCTGGGCAGCGACTGGCAATCCGCGTTTGTCATTCCCGCGTATCTGCAAGAGCAGTATCCCGAACTGGACAGCGTGGAAGACTTGAAGAACCCGTTCTACAAATCGCTGTTCGCTACGGCTGAGACGGGCGGCAAGGCGCGGCTGGTGTCCTGCGTAATCGGCTGGACGTGCGAGCTGATAAACGTAGCGCAGGTTGAGGGCTACGGGCTGTCCGAGCATGTTCACATCGTCAACCCCGGCGATGGGGCGGCGCTAAACGCGGATCTGTACGGCGCGTATGAGCGGCGCGAGCCGTGGCTGGGCTATATGTGGGAGACGGCGGATCCGCCGCTGAGGCTTGACCTGGTTCGGCTGGAAGAGCCGCCGTACAGCGACGAGTGCTGGGCAACCACAAAGGCGTGCGCGTATCAGGACGCCACGATAATTATTGTAGTCAACTCCGATTTCCCGGCAACCGCGCCCGACTTTGCGGACGTACTGCGAAAGTGGGACTTCGACGTAGATAGAGTATTCAAGCCCATTGTGGCGTGGCAGGATGCGAACAACACATCGGACGTCAACGCCGCCGCGCTGTGGTGGTTGAACAGCAACTCGCACATATGGCGCGAATGGGTTACGGCGGACGCCGCCGACGCCATAAACGTCGCTCTTGCCGCCGGCGAAACCGCATGTGGCTGGCCCGAAAATGGCGGAGGCGGTAGCGGCGATTGTCAGCCAAGCGTCGCGCCCACGCCTACCGCTACGCCCGTCGCCGGCGATCTTCATAGCAGGGTGAGCGAACTTGAGAGGCAGATGGCGGAACTCATCGCAACTTTCCAAATCCTCATCCGAGCGCTCACCGGACAAGCGTACTAGCGCCGGCGGACGGCAACTCGCGCAATCGCCGGCGCCTTGCCTTGAATTGCGGCTATCCCCGGCGTATCCCAAACGCCTGGGGCTAGGCGCTGACTGTTGTTTCGGCCGCTGTGGTATAATGCGGCTATGGTTATGAAGATATACACCAAGTCGGGGGATGGGGGCGAGACGGGGCTGCTGTTCGGGGGGCGCGTGGCTAAGAATGATCCGCGCTGCGAGGCGTATGGGGAGGCGGATTTCGCTACGTCGGCTATGGGGCTGGCTAGGGCGCTGTCGCAGGATGCGCGGGTGAAAGAGATTCTGCTGCAGGCGCAGCGCGAGATGTTCACGCTGAGCGGCGAGCTCGCCACGGACGCGGATAATTATGAGCGTTACAAGGCGAATTTTCACGCGATAAGCGCGGCGAATGTGGAGGCGCTGGAGGCGCTGATTGACGAGCTGAGCGCGCAAGTGCAATTGCCGCCTAAGTTCATCATACCGGGCGCGTCGGCGGCGTCCGGGGCGATTGACCTGGCGCGCGGCGCGGTTCGGGCGGCGGAGCGGCGCATCGTGGGCTTGCAGCAGCAGGGCAGCCTGCCCAATCCTGAGCTGCTGCGCTATGTGAACCGGCTGGCGGATCTGCTGTTTATGCTGGCGCGCTATGAGGACAGGGCGCTGCCGATGCACATCGTTACCGGCACGCGGTTGGACGACGAGGGCGAGGCGCTGGCGGAGGTGGGGGCGGAGGGCGAGCGATGAGCGGCGCATCCGACACCGCCCCCACGATAGCGGTTGTTGACTACAAGGCGGGCAATCTTCGCAGCGTGCAGAAGGCGCTGGAGGAGTGCGGGGCTAGGGCGGTGGTTACGGCGGACGCGGGTGAGATTGCGGGCGCGGACGGGGTGGTGTTTCCGGGGCAGGGGGCGTGTGATTCGTCTATGATAAGCATCCGCGAGAGGGGGCTGGAGGATGTTATCAAGGGGGCTATCGCAGGCGGCAAGCCGTATTTGGGGGTGTGCCTGGGGCTGCAGTTGCTGTTGGAAAGTTCGGATGAGGGGGATGAGCCTTGCCTTGGGGCGCTGAAGGGGCGAACACGGCGGCTGCCTCCCGAAAAGACTGAGATGGCGGGGCTGAAGATCCCGCATATGGGCTGGAATAGCGTGGATTTTCGGCTGGCGCATCCCGTCTTTGAGGGCGCGCCGCCGGGGGCGTATTTCTATTTTGTGCATAGTTATTACGCCGATCCGGATGATAGGAGCATTGTGGCGGGGGTTACCGAGTACGGCATCGAGTTTTGCAGCGCGGTGGCGTGGGACAACGCGGCGGCGGTGCAGTTTCATCCCGAAAAGAGCGGCGCGGTGGGGCTGCTGATTTATCGCAATTTTGTGCGAATGACGCAGCGGACGCGCGGCTCGGCGACGGCGCAGGGGGCGGCGGGCTGATGCAGGTTATTCCGGCGATAGACTTGCGCGGGGGCAAGTGCGTGCGCCTGTATCAGGGGGATTATGAGCGCGAGACGGTGTATTCGGACGACCCGCTTGAGACGGCGCTGCGCTGGGTGGATATGGGTGCGCGGCGGCTGCATATCGTTGACCTTGACGGCGCGAAAGCGGGCAGCCCGGCCAATCTCGCGGCGGTGGAGCGGATAGCGCGGGCGGCGGGCGTTCCGCTGCATCTGGGCGGCGGCATACGGGATCTGGCGACGGCGCGGGCGGCAATCTCGGCGGGCGCGAGCCGCGTGATGCTGGGAACGGCGGCGGTGGAGGACGCCGATCTGATACGAGCGCTGCTGGCTGAGCTAGGCGCTGAGGGCGTTATCGTGAGCGTGGACGCCAAGGACGGGCGCGTGGCGCTGCGCGGGTGGACTGAGAGCAGCGGGATGCCGGCGACGGATCTTGTGGACGATATGGCGAGGCTGGGCGTGGTTCGGTTTCTGTACACCGATATATCGCGGGACGGGACGCTGACTGAGCCGAACTTCGCTGCGACGGGGGAACTGGCGGCGCGCGCGGGGATACGGGTGCTGGCGGCGGGCGGGATAGCGCGGGTGGAGCATCTGGCGCGGCTGGCGGCGCTGGGCGCGGAGGGGGCGATTGTGGGGCGGGCGATTTATACGGGGGATATTGATTTGCGGGAGGCTATCGCGGCGGTTGGGGGATAGGCGCGATGGGTTTGTGCATAAGAGTAGCGGGCGATATGGGCGCGGGTATCTATTTTATGGAAAAGCGGTCAAGGGCTTTTGGGTAGGTTTGGGATATGTCCACAGGGCGGTTCACGAATATCAGGGTTAAAGACGGGGATAGCGTTGAGGGCGATTTCAAGGGGGAGTGGGTTAGAGTGCGGCTGTATGCGATAGACGCGCCCGAACTGGGTCAGCCGGGCGGGGCCGAGTGCGCGGATCATCTGTCGCGGATGATAGGCGCGTCGGGGACGATAACGCTTGAGGTCGTGGACGTCGATAAGTACGGGCGCAAGGTTGGGCTGCTGTATCCGGCGGCGTCGCATAGGCGCAATAGCCTGAATGTAAGGATGGTTCGGGAGGGTTTCGCTTACGCATTCACGAATTTTGGCGGCGCTGATCTTGGCGTGAGGGTGGCTGAGATGGATGCGCGGGAAAGCAGGCGGGGGGTGTGTTGGACGGATTCGGTTAGGGGTGGTAAGCGGCCTTGGGTGTATCGGCGGGAGCAGACGGGGCGGCGGCGGGATCGGGGGAGTGAGCGCGGGACGCCGGCGTCGGGGCGCGGCGTTGGAACTATTTTTGTGGTTGTGCTGCTGCTGGTAGTTGTCTTGTGGCTGTTGGAGAGATTGTTGTAAGTTGTATGGGAAATGTTAGACGCTAAGGGCGTGTATGATGGGCGTGGGGACGTTGCTTTTTAGAAAGAAGTAGGCAAAAACTTTTGGGTTTGGATAAAGACGGGGGCTAGATTATGCTGACTAAGCGCGTTATTCCGTGCCTGGATATTGACAGGGGCAGGGTTGTTAAGGGCGTGAGTTTCGTGAATATACGGGATGCGGGGGATCCGGCGGAGTTGGCGCGGTTTTATGACGCGCAGGGGGCGGATGAGCTGGTGTTTCTGGATATTACCGCAAGCTCGGACGCGCGGGATATTATGATTGATGTTGTGCGGCTGGTGTCGGAGCAGGTGTTCATACCGCTGACGGTGGGCGGCGGCTTGCGGACGGTGGCGGATGTGCGGCGCATGCTGGAGGCGGGGGCGGATAAGGGATCGCTTAATACGGCGGCGGTTGCCAATCCGGGGTTGGTGGCGGAGGCGTCGGACTTTTTTGGGGCGCAGTGCATCGTGGTGGCGATAGACGCTAAGCGGGTTGTGGCCGGCGATGAACGGGTGGCGGCGAATAGCGGCGGATGGGCGGGGGATGTGGCGGGCGATGTGGCGCTGGACGCCGGGTCGGGGTGGCAGGTGTATGTGCATGGCGGGCGCACGGCTACGGGGATTGACGCGGTGAAGTGGGCGCGCAAGGCGGTGGAGCTGGGCGCGGGCGAGCTGCTGGTTACAAGCATGGATACCGACGGGCAGCAGACGGGGTATGATCTGGAGCTGCTGCGGGCTATATCGGAGTCGACTACGGCGCCGCTAATCGCAAGCGGGGGGGCGGGCAGCCCGGCGCATCTGCATGACGCGCTGGCGCTGGGCAAGGCGGACGCGGTGCTGGCGGCGAGCATCTTTCACTACGGCGCGCATCCCATACCCGAAGTCAAGCGCTATCTCGCGGATAGGGGGATGCCAATCCGAATGGCGGGGATTTCGGCGCAAGGGTAGCGGGCGCAAGCGTTAGCGCTCTCATATATCGCAATAGCTGATGGGCGGCGTTGCACAAAGGGCTATCGGACATTTTCGCAAACGCGGCGGCGCAAAGCATCGCAATCTCATATATCGCAGCAAAGGCAGTAACAAGGCGCAGGTGAATGATATGGCAGAAGTGAAATTGGACGAAAAGGGGCTTGTTCCCGCAATCGCGCAGGACGCGAATACGGGCGAGGCGCTGATGCTGGGGTATATGAACCCCGGCTCAATCAAGCGCACGCTGGAGGGCGGCGAGGTGTGGTTTTTCAGCCGCAGCCGCTCGGATTTGTGGCACAAGGGCGAGGTTTCGGGCAACTATATGCGCGTGAAATCGGCGGCGGTGGACTGCGACGGGGATACGATTTTGCTGCAGGTGGAGCCGGATGGGCCTATCTGCCATACGGGAATGCCCAACTGCTTTTTCACGCCCATTCCAATGGACGAGCTGCCGCAGTTCTATACCGAGGCGAAGGGGCCGGGCGTACTGGAGGATCTATTCGCCACGATACAGGATCGCAAGCGCGAAATGCCTGAGGGGAGCTACACGGCGGCGCTGCTGGAGGCGGGGGTTGACCGCATAGCGCAGAAGGTTATCGAGGAGGCGGGGGAGGCGGCAATCGCGGGGGTCAAGGGCGACCGCGCGGCGCTGGCGGAGGAGCTGGCGGATGTGCTGTATCACTCGCTTGCGCTGCTGTGCGCGTCCGGCGGCAGGCCGGAGGATGTGTGGGAGGCGCTGCGGGCGCGGCAGGGGTAGCAGGCAGGGATAGGGCGGCTTGCCGTAGCGCTTAGCGCTTGCTTGCCCTAGCGCTTGCTTGTCCTAGCCCTCAGACTTGCCCTAGCCTAGTTATTGCCCACGCCCGCGATTGTGGCGCGGTCGGCGTCTTGGGCTTGTTGCATTGCGGCTATGGCTATCTCTATCTGGTCGTCGTCGGGCTGGCGCGTGGTGAGGGATTGCAGCGCGAGGCTGGGCGCTGTGATGAGATGCACAAGCGGGTTGTCGGCGTGGCGGCCGCTGAATCGGATGACTTCGTAGCTCACGGCGGCGATTAGCGGCACAAGCACAATGCGCGACGCTATCAGCCACCAGAACGGCTCTCTGCCCACGAATATGAACGCGATTATCGCCACGACCATCACGACCAGCAGAAACGCCGTGCCGCAGCGCGGGTGCGCGGTCGGGTAGCGGCGGATGTAGTCTATTTGCAGCGGGTCGCCGCGCTCTTGGGCGTGGACGGTCATATGCTCCGCGCCGTGATACATAAACACGCGGCGGATGTCGTTCATTCTGCCGATGAGCAGGATGTAGCCTAGGAACAGCGCCAGCCGAATGGCGCCCTCGGCGATGTTGGCGGCGATGCTGGAGCCTAGCAAGCCCTCCAGCCGGTCGCTCGCCAGCACGGGGATGATGAAGAATACGCCTATGGCGATTGTGAGGGATACCGCCATCATGCCGACCATAGAGCCTTTGCCGATTTCTTCGCCCTCCGCCTCGGCGGCGACGTTGGCGGAGTAGCTGAGGGCGCGCATGCCGAGCGTGAGGGTTTCGGCCATAGCGATAACGCCGCGGATGAGGGGGATGCGGCGCAGCCTGCCGGTGAATATGGGCGTGAGCGTCTGTCGCTGCACGGCGATAGATCCGTCCGGGCGGCGGCATGCGATGGCGACATTGCGCTGGCCGCGGATCATCACGCCCTCGATGACGGCTTGGCCGCCGTAGGTGTGTGGGCTGTTCGCGCTCATTCGCCGACTTGCCGCATGCGCTTGGGCTAGCTCAGGTTAAAGCGGCGCTTGAGGCGTTCCACGCGCCCTTCGGTGTCAATGATGCGCTGCTCGCCGGTGAAGAACGGGTGGCACTGATTGCAGATTTCCACGCGAAGTTCGGGCTTGGTGGAGCCGGTGGTGTAGGTCGCGCCGCAAGAGCAGATGGCTACCGCCTCGGGGTAGTATTTGGGGTGTATCGCTGCTTTCAATTTGGGGTTCCTTGTGATGCGGTGATGCGCGCGTGATGCGCGATAATGTAGGGCGCGGCGTGATGCGGGGGACGCGCTTGGGTTTTGGGCAGTTTCGTTCAATCGCCGCGCATATCCTCGCGTGATGCGGGGACGCGCCTGGAATTGTGGACGGCGCGATTGCGCGGGTTCGGGCTTAGCCTACGGGATAGACGCTGGCGCGCTTTTTGTCGCGCGTTTTGTGCTCGAACTTGACTTTGCCGTCCACGAGGGCGAAGAGGGTGTGGTCTTTGCCCACGCCGACGTTGCTGCCGGGGTGGATGCGGGTGCCGCGCTGCCGCACGATGATGGAGCCTGCGGTGACGAACTGGGTGTCGTAGCGCTTGACGCCCAGCCGCTTGGAGTTGCTGTCGCGCCCGTTTCGCGTGCTGCCGCCGCCTTTCTTGTGTGCCATAGTCTTGCCTCTTGCCTTGTTATTGCTTGTTGTAGGATATGTCGGTTACGCGCAGTTCGGTGAAGTTTTGGCGGTGGCCATTCTTCCGGCGATAGCGCGTTTTCGCCTTGTACTTGAAGACGATGACCTTTTTGGCGCGGCCCTGCGCGAGGACTTCGGCGGTAACTTTCGCGCCCTCAACGGCGGGCGATCCGAGAGTCACATCGCCGCCGTCGTCGGACAGCATCCGCACATCCTCAAGCTCCACAAGGTCGCCCTCGTCGGCGGGCAGATATTCCACGCGCAGGGTATCGCCGGGGGCTACCCTATACTGCTTGCCGCCAGTGTGAACAATTGCATACATTTGGGTTTGTCCTGTTAGTTTTGGGGGTTGGGTTGGTGAGTAGATTAGGGTATCAGATAGTTATTGTAGATGCGAATGGGGAGTGGGGTCAAGGGAAAGGTGGGGGGTGATGGGTATTCTCATTGTGCGGCGCTATCGTAATTTTCGCCAATTGAGCGTGACTTCGCGCCCTAATCGGTCACATTCAGCGGGCATATGATTTTGACTTGGTTTGAAGTAGCGCAGCAGGCAGAGAATACCCGTTTGAGATACGGCTTGCGTTTAGCAGGGCGGTTGTCTATGCTATGCGCTGACTGCCGAATATAAAGATTGGGTATGCTTGGCTAATGCTTGAACAGCCCGGTTTCACGCTGGATGATCCCGACTCGCGCACGCGGAGCGGCGCTCTTAACGTTGTTCGCGCGAAAGCCTGCGGCGTCGAGCGATTTGAGCGCGGGCTGTTCGGCGGCTTTGAGAGGTTGCGCGCGCTCACTTACACTTCCAGCATACCGATGATAGCCGGACTGTTGCGCGACTTTGAGTTCGCGGATTTTGAGTGCGTCTTCGGGCATAACGGCGCGCTTTCGCGCGAGGCGGCGGAGGTTCTGGGTTTTCAGCGGGTCGTTGAGCAAAGCCTGAATGATGGATTTGTGGGCGTCGCCGGCGCGTCGGAGGATCGGCTGCAACATATCTATGGCCGCGCCGCCGCGGGCTCCGCCCGCTTTTTCGTGGTCAAGGACGCGATAGCGCATGCCAAGATTTATTTGCTTTCAAGCGAAGACGGGCGCAGGCGCGTTATCGTTGGCTCGGCTAACTTGTCTGAGACTGCGTTTAGCGGGCGGCAGGCGGAGACGCTTGTGATGTTCGATGACGACGTCGCCGCCTGGGAACACTATCTAGCGCAGTATGAGGCGGTGCGGGATATTTCTACAAGCAGGCTTGCCGTGAGAGATAGCGAGGGGCGGCGCACGAAGGCGCGCGAGGTCAGGATAGAAGAGACGCCCGCGTTGCGGGACGCCGAAAGCGATCCTAGCGGCGTCACTTTGTTCGTGCCGGCCGCCAAGGATGATGAGCGCGCGTTCTCGCCGCCGGTCATAGCGCATAAGGTTGAGCGCGTCAAGCCGGTGTATAAAAAGGTATTCTTACCTTGCAGTGTTCATTGATTTGAGGGACTGATTTAGGCACTCCTCAAACACTATCGCCAGCAGATGTTTCAGCATCTCCACGCTCTTTGTGTAGCCCTTTGTATTCCTCACTAGCCTGTTCAGCTTGCTCCTCAACTTGGAATGCAACCCTTCGTTCCAGTTCACCGCTCCGCCTTTGCCTACCACATGCCTGTCCCGAGGCAGCCATTCGTACACCGGATAAGCGTCGGTTTCGTACCTGTCAGCTCCCGGCAGCCTATCCAGCAAGCGCGAGAACGCAGACAAGTCCCTGCCGCCAACCTCATACACCCGCCAGCGGACTCCGTCCCGTTCCTCCACCACCGCAGTCCATATCCACAGGTCTTGACGCCGCTCGCCGCGCCTTATCCCCAAGTATGTCCACATCTCATCAAACGCCACAATAGACGCGCGGACGCTGTCTTGCCGCCCACTTGCGCGCCACTCTATAAAGCGCGTCAGACGCTCTTGCGCCAAGGCCCCCTTTTTTTGACCCACTTGCTTACAGTGGGTACGCTCGCGCCCATCACGCGGGCTGTCGCCGACAAGCTCATCCCCTCCACGCGCATCTTCACCGCTTGCTCTTTCTGTGCGTCAGTGAACCGATGCTTTGCGCCCTCTTGATGTTTGCCGCCGCACTGGTTGCATTTGTAGATTTGCTTGCCGCGCGAATGACCGTCTTTCTTGACCCAGTTCGATCTGCATTTCGGGCATAGGACATCATGTCTGTACACTCTCGGTTTCGCCATAGCGCCGCCTGCCTTTCAGCCACTTCGGAGTAGTTTAGAGCAAGTATAGCATATTAACACTGCAGGGTGAGAATACCTATAAAAAGGCGCTGGCGGATATTAAGCCGGATAAAGATGGGCGGGTGCGCGTTACGCCTAGGGTGGTCAAGCAGATGTCGCGCATCACGCTGGCGCGGCAGGGCGAGGATGCGCCGCAGACGTATTTGAGCAGGGACGGCAATCGCTTTGCGCTGTCGGGGAATGAGTATTCGCTTGATGCGGATCCGGCGGATGTTCGCTCGGATGTGGAATGCTGGCTGGAGTTCTTCGGCAACTATGAGCGCGGTTTCGCGGGGGATGTGGATCGGCTGAGGCGGGATTACTGGACATTTATGTGCTGGTTCTATTTCGCGCCGCTGATGTGCGACCTGCGAAACTTTATGATGCGGCGCAACGCTTTCAGCTTTGACCAGCCGATGTTCGCTATTCTCTACGGCTCGTCCAACTGCGGCAAGACCCGGCTGATCGAGGGATTGATGGCGTCAATGTTTGATTTCCCGCATATGGTCGACACGCGCGATTTCACCGCAAGCAAGCTGCGAGGGTTGCAGGAGTCGTACAAGAGGTTCCCGGTCGTCTTTGACGATGTGATGGGCGATAGATTTCGGCGGCACGGGCCGGAGGTGATCAAGAACGAGACGATAGAGAATGACGAGTATCCTTGCTTTGCGCTGTCAATGAACGCCGAGATGCGGGGCTTTCCGCCTGAGATAGTCAAGCGGTGTCTGATGATCTACACGCGCACTTCGCTCCCTGGCGACAAGGTGGCGGAGCGCAATAGGCTGCAGAAGTCGGTATCGGGCATTCGGGATCGGATGGGAACCGCGCTGTATCGGGCTTATCTTGGCAGGGCTATGAATGAGCTGGACGCGGCGCTTGAGAGCGAGCGCGAAGACGTGGATGTGCTGGAGCTGTCCTCGGGGATATTGCTGGGTTTGTTCCAAGAGAACATGGTTGAAGGCAAGGCTTTGCCGGACTGGTGCAGGCTGGTTACGCTGCGGGACTATCAGGAGCGCGCGTTTGAGCGGCCTCGTCGGAGGCTTGAGAGCCTGCTTAGCCCTGAGGCGCGCAGTCGCGATCGAAAGCCGCCTGAGGGCTTTTGGACGGTATCGGGCGATAATGTGCTGGTGTCGGTTCCAGTTATGGGAGCGCGCGCGATTAAGGATGACATACCGGACTGGATACTGGATGACACCGCGAGCGTGGCTGGGCTGATAGCGCTGAACAAGGCTGAGACTGAGGCGTTTTTGGGCAAGGCGTTGCGGCGACCGCGGAGGTGGGGGATATGGTAGCGATTCTTTTTTGATTTCCTACACTCGATCCGTGTGGCATTGGCTTGATATGGACACATCGCGCGACTATGAGCGCGAGTTTGACCTTGCCATCGCCGCAAACTGGGAATGGCTGGGTAATGAGATTGTGCGCTTGGCGGAGTGCGCCGGATGATGGAGGAACGCGCTATGACAGACGAAAGCATCACATTCGCGCCGGCGTATGAGCAGGCTGCGCTGGTGGCGGGCAAGCGGGTGTCGCCGGTGGAGCTGGCGGCGATGTATTTGGGGCGCATCGAGCGGCTTGATGGGCGGTTGAACTCGTATCTGACGGTGGCGGGCGATGAGGCTGTGGCGGCGGCGAGGGCGGCGGAGGATGCGGTGATGCGGGGGGATGAGTTGGGGGCGTTGCATGGCGTTCCTATATCGGTGAAAGATCTTGAGATGACTAGGGGGATACGCACTACCAGCGGATCGCTGCCGTTTAAGGATCGCGTTCCGGATGAGGATTCCATTGTGGTGGAGCGCGTCAAGGCGGCGGGCGCGGTGATTTTGGGCAAGACGAATACGCCGGAGTTCGGGCATCGGGGGACTACGGAGAATTTGTTGGGGCCGCCATGCCGCAATCCGTGGGATGCCGAGCGCACGCCGGGCGGCTCAAGCGGGGGCGCGGCGGCGGCGCTGGCGGCGGGCTTGTGCGCCATATCAACGGGCAGCGACGGGGGCGGCTCTATTCGCATACCGGCGAGCTTTTGCGGGCTATTTGGCATCAAGCCCACGCAGGGCAGAGTGCCGCGATACGGCGGCAGGAACGCGCCGGCTATCGTCAATCAGCTCTCGCAGTCGGGGCCTATCACGCGCAGCGTGCGGGATGCGGCTATCCTGCTGCAGGCGCTGGCGGGCTGGGATGGCAGGGACGCCGGGGCATTGCGGGATACTCCCGCCGATTATGTCGCGGCGCTGGATAGGGACATAGCTGGGTTGCGGCTGGGCTGGAGCGCCGATTTCGGCTATGCGGCGGTGGATCCGGAGGTGGCGAGCGTGTGCGGCGAGGCGGCGCGCGTTTTTGAGGATCTGGGCTGTTCGGTGGAGGAAAGCGGGCTTGATCTTGACGCGCCGCAAGAGGCGTTTCGGGTGATATTCGCGTGCAACACATACGCCTCGTCGGGCTATCTGCTGCGCGAAAACGCGGATGAGCTCACGGGCTATTTTCGGGCGGCGATGGAGTCGGCAACGCGGTTCACGGGCGCGGACTACGCGCGGGCGCTGGGCGAGTTCGCGGCGCTGAAGGCGCGGTTCGACGCGCTGTTTGAGCGATACGACCTGCTGCTGTCGCCCACAATGGCGGTTCCCGCGTTCCCGATAGAACAACACCCGACCGAAATCGCCGGGCGCGAGGTTGACCCGTTCTTCGGGTATTTGCCGTTCACCTATCCGATAAACGCGATAGGGCATCCGGCGGCGAGCGCGCCCTGCGGCTTTTCGGCGGACGGGCTGCCCATCGGCCTGCACATCATCGGGCGACAGGGCGACGAGGCGACGGTTCTGGCGGCGTCGGCGGCGTTTGAACGGGCAATGCCTTGGGCTGATAAACGGCCGGCGGTGTGCTGACGGCGCGGTTGGCGTGGGCAATCGCGGCGGGGGCTATCCTATCCGAAAGGCGATTGGGGATAAAGACGCCATTGCCGATTGTGCAATGCCACTAACGCCGCTGCGATAGCGCCGATGTAGCCGATAGCGGCGCTACCATTCATATCGCGCCTAATATCACATATATCACATAGCAAACCACTACCTAATAAGGAGTATGCGAAATGGACGAAAGTTTGGCATTCGCGCCCGCTTATGAGCAGGCGGCGCTGATAGCGGGCAAGCGGGTATCGCCTGTGGAATTGGCGGCGATGTACTTTGAGCGCATAGAGCGGCTTGACGGGCGGCTGAACGCCTACTTGACGCTGACGCGGGATGAGGCGATGGCGGCGGCGCGAGCGGCGGAGGCTGCGGTGATGCGCGGCGACGAACTGGGGCCGTTGCACGGCGTTCCCATATCCATCAAGGACTTGCAGATGACCAAGGGCGTCCGCACCACGATGGGATCGCTGGCGTACAAGGATCAGGTGCCGGACGCGGATTCGGCGGTGGTGGAGCGCGTCAAGGCAGCGGGCGCGGTGACGCTGGGCAAGACGAACACGCCGGAGTTCGGGCTGCTGGGGGCGAATGAAAACCGGCTTGGGGAGGAGTGCCGCAACCCTTGGGATACGGCGCGGACATCGGGCGCGTCAAGCGGCGGCGCGGGCGCGGCGGTCGCCTCCGGGCTGTGCGCGCTTGGCACGGGCGGCGACGGGGGCGGCTCGATTCGCATACCCGCCAGTTTCTGCGGCATATACGGCATCAAGCCCACGCAGGGGCGGGTGTCCAGTTTCAGCGGCGTCGCGCCCGCGGCGCCCACGGGCAACCTGCTCAGCCAGCAAGGCCCAATGTCGCGCAATGTGAGGGATTCGGCTATCCTGCTGCAGGCGATGGCGGGGTATGATGGCAGGGATGTGTCCTCGCTGCGCGCGCCCGTCCCTGACTTCGTGGGGGCGCTTGACAGGGACATAAGCGGGCTGCGGATCGCTTGGAGCGCGGATTACGGCTACGCGGGCGTCGACCCGGAGGTGATAGAGATAAGCGCGGCGGCGGCGCGGGTGTTTGAGGGGCTGGGCTGCTCGGTGGACGAGAGCGGCTTGGCGCTGGAATCCGCGTTTGAGACCTGGTGGCCGCTCTTCAGCGCGAACATAGCGGCTACGCAGGGGCATCTGCTGGACGATCCGGCGGATCCGCTGACGTGGTACGGGCGGATGGCGATAGAGGACGGCGCGCGGCTGAGCGCGGCGGATTACGCGCGGGCGCTGGGCGGGCGCGACCGGATGATAAGCCAGTTCGCGGATGTGTTTGACGACTGCGACCTGCTGCTGTCGCCCACGATGGCGACCACCGCGTTCCCGGTGGGGGAATACCCCGAACAGGTAGCGGGCAAGCGCAACGCCACGCGCAGGGGCTGGGGCTTTCTGCCGTTCACGCATCCGATAAACACGATAGGGCATCCGGCGGCGAGCGTCCCGTGCGGCTTTTCGGCGGACGGGCTGCCGGTTGGGCTGCACATAGTCGGGCGCAAGGGGGATGAGGCGACGGTGCTGGCGGCGTCGGCGGCGTATGAGCGGGCGGCGCCGTGGGCGGGGGGGAGGCCGGGGGTGTCATAAACACGCGGCGGATAGCCGAATTGACAGAAAATAGGGTATGCCCCTCAAAGCGTGTGGGCATACCCTATTATTTGCCGCTATGTCTTATGCGCCAATATCGGATTTGGCGCGTCGGGTTGCGGCGTTCAGCAATGGCGTGTTCTTAATCGCGCGTTTCCTCACCCGCTTGGCGCAAAGACGCAGCAATCGCCTCTAGTTGGGATGCGGCTTCTTTGAGGTTCACATCCATGCCCTGCTTGATTGATTGAAAGCAGAAATCCTGCCAATCTTGTTGATTGTCCCAGGCTAATTGCGTCATTGTGAACCAGAAATCCACGCTGATTGGCAACAACAGCGGCGGCGGGCTAATTTCTGCGAAACGAACACCAGTTATGGCACTGAGCGCATCCCGCATTGATAGGTTATTGTTGAGAACATTGTTTACGACATTCTCACATTCGAAAGATCGCAGCCTTTTCTCAACGATTGTGATTGCCAGCAACCACTTGTCCTCTTTGTTGACAACTCTGGAAATCTGGTAGGCTTGTCCGGGGATGATTATTCCCTCATCCACTTTCCAGCGGATGCCGCGCGGGAGTTGGTATATGCGACGGTGTAGATTTAGAAAATCAAGGCTTACGCCAGTTGGCCGAGGGATCTGTTTGTAACTGCCGTGTTCGTTATACAGAACATCTACGGCTTCGCCGATTTCGGAGGGCTTTCTGCCGTCGAGATTGTTTAGCAGCTGCAGTGCCTCGTGCTTGTCCATTACCGCGACCGCCGAAGTGTTTCTGCGACCATATGCGCTATGATGGCATCTTCGCCTTCCAAGCCGCGCTCTTTGCCCCATTCCAGTAGGCGGCCATGCAGTTCTTGCGGAATTGCGTACCGAACCTCTCGCCCAGCCTCCTTTGCCTTTTCCAGTACATGCTTGTTCAAGTCTGCGATTGACGCGCCGTGTCCCTGTGCCCTCAACGCATCAATAGCGTGTCTGCGCGCATCTCTGTCAAGCCCAAGCAACCACGACGCCCTTTCGCGCATCTTTTCTTCTGATTGATCAGGCCTGGCAGTGTCGTATGTGTTTCGCACGATTTCGACCGCGTGTCCGTTGGACAATATGCCTTGATCAACGCTCTGCTTTAGGTCTTCGGGCAACGCTACCAAGGTGTAATACCGCATCACGGTATCAATTTTAACACCAAGGAAGTCTGCGGCTTTTTGCAGGGCTTCGGTAGCGGTGTATCCGTCCCCGTTGAACTGGTTGTATATTCGCTCCGTCCAGTATGCTCGGTCGGTGTAGGCGAGGTCGCCGCGCGCCTCGTTTTCAAGCCACGAGCGTTGTATGGCTTCATTGTCGCTGAGGTCGAACACGAAAGCGGGGATTTCTTCCAGGCCCAGATCAAGGCATGCCTTGAAACGGCATTGCCCTGTGACGTGCTCGTACTGGAATGGCGATTGGGAATCGGGATGCGGACGCACCACGATAGGCATATCGGGCCAGTAGCCGTGCGCCTGGATAGACACTTTGACTTTCTCAACGTTGTCTTGGACGCCTTCTCGCCTAACGTTGATTGTGCTGTCAGGGTCAATGTCTTGCAGGCTGATGTTTTGAACTGATGTCATCGCGCATCCTCGCATTATGTTTTTTGGCGGCTAGAAAGGGCATATCTCCGATGGTTTGCTTTTCGGGGAAAATGCCCTCTCTTATCTCTTGTTTGTTTAGGCGGGGATATGCCCCCGCCCTCCGGCTACTTGGACAGGAAGTCGAACTGCTCGTACTGGCCGTTGGTGGCGAGCGCGGGGTCTATGCCGAGCCAGCGCTCGGCTATGGTGGAGTAGGTATTGCGGAAGTCGTTGCTGAAGTGGAGGTCGCCCTCTAGCTGCCTGTCCTCGGCGAGCGAGGGGAAGTCGCCGTACATGCCGCCGTTGACCTCGCCGCCGATGACGAATGCCACGCCGCCGGAGCCGTGGTCGGTGCCGGCGCCGTTGTCCCGGATGCGCCTGCCGAATTCGGAGAACAGCAGCACGACTACGTCGTCTTCTTTGCCGTGTTCGCGCATGTCGTCCATAAAGTCGCTGACCGCGCCGGAGACGTCCTGCCAGAGCTTGGCGTGGCTGGCGAGTTCGGATGCGTGGGTGTCAAAGCTGCCGTGCTGGGTGTAGTACACGCGCGTGCCAAGGTCGGCGGTCATCACCTGCGCGATGGATTTCATATTTTGGGCTATGGGGTTGTCGGCGTATTCCACGCCGGAGGTGTATTTGCGCGGGGCGACGCGCAGGATGTCGGCGCCCTTGAGCGCGTCCGTGCCGGTCTGGGATATGAAGTTGGCGATGACGTCCTTGCCGGAGCCGCCGTACATCTGGGAGAACGCCTCCAGCGCGAGGTTGCGGGTAGCCTCGTCCTTGATGTCGGGGAACAGGCCGTAGGTTTCCAGGTTGCCCACGGACGCCACGGGGACGCCCTTGGCGTAGAGCGCGCGGGGCAGGCCGCGTCCGAAGTTGACGCCGGTGAGGACGTTGTCGCCCTTGGGATCGAGTTCGCGGATAGCCTTGCCGAGCCAGCCCTCTTCGGCTATCTGCTCGCTTTCGGCGGTGTGCCACACGTCCATTGAGCGGAAGTGCGAGCGGTTGGGGTTGGGGTAGCCCACGCCGTTGATGAGCGCGACTTTGCCCTCGTCCCAGAGCGCCTTGATGGGCGCGAGGCTGGGGTTGAGGCCGAGCTTGTCGTCCAGCCTGAGGACTTCGTCCTGCGGGATGTTGACGAATGGGCGGTTGTCGTAGTAGCGCTCGTCGTTGTAGGGGATGACGGTGTTCAGGGCGTCGTTGCCGCCCGAAAGCTGCAGCACTACTACCGATTTGCCGTTGCCGTTGCCGTTAGTCGCCATGTTCTTTCTCCTAATCTGAGGATTGTGACGCCCTATGCTGGTTGCTTGTTTAGCGTATATTCGCTTAATTATCGCGTTTCGTCAAGACTTGGGGGTGGGGTGTTGGTTGGTTGGCAAGTCGGGTTTTGGGGATGTCGGTTAGAGTTGGGGATTGTGGTTGTGGGATGATTCGGTTGCGATTAGGAAGGGCGGGGGTTCGGTGAAGGCTCTGCCCGCGCACTCGGCTTGCTCTTTGCGGGCGAACCAGTCGGCGAATCGGGCGATGGCGCGAGCTTCGCCGCGGGCATAGCCACGCTTTTCGCCCATCACTATGTACTTGTTTCTGGCGGGCGTGAATAGCAGTCCCATAAATTCGCATCCTAGGATGATTAGCCATTTGGCGGAGTCGTGTGCCGCTTTTACTAGGGATATGGTTTTGTTAGTGGGGCAGGTTCTGCGCTTGGGTAAGGCTGGCTGGCTTGGGGCTGCCGCTTAGCGCTGGGTGTTGTCCTTGCCGTCGGATCCGTTCCCGTTCAGGAATGGCGGCGGTTCGGTAAAGTCTTTGCCCTTTTTCTCGGCTTGCTCTTTGCGGGCGAGCCAGTCGGCAAATCGGGCGGCGGCGCGGGCCTCGCCGCGGGCCTCGCCACGGGCCTCGCCACGCTCTTCGCCAATGGCTATGCCCCGCGCCTCCCCGCGCTCTTCGCCAATGGCTATGCCCCGCGCTTCCCCCCGCGCCTCCCCGCGCTCTTCGCCCAGCACCACATACTTGTTCCTAGCCGGCGTGAATAGCAGTCCCATAAATTCCCCTCCTCGGATGATTAGCCATTTGGCGGAGTCGTATGCCACTTCCACTAGGAATACGGTTGATATGAAGACGCCCGGCGCTATGAATGACATTGTGACGGCGGTGTTTATGGCGTGCTTTAAGGCGACTTCGCGCGGCGCGTATGCCGCCTCGTAGATGATTACGGCTATTAGCCATCCCAGCGTCTGCGCGAAATATACCCACAAGTACGCCTTGCGCCGCGCGCTTATGATTGTCCAGAGGTTCTCCCTATTGTCGTCCATCAATCCCCTTTTCATTTTACAGGATTGTTTGCGACCGCGCGCGAGTTGCGCGTTCCCTTTGCGAGCGTATGATACGCCTTGATGAGCGTGGCATGCGCGCTGTCCGCCACCGGCTTATCCCCCGACGCGGTACACCTGGATCCTGTGGCGGTTGCTTTCGGTTACGAATAGCCTGCCTTTGCCGTCAAGCTTGACGGACATCGGCGACCAGAAGTATTTCTCTATGTGCGAGGAGACTTCGTGCGGGTCGTTGGGGTCGAAGAACTCTATGTCCGGCTCTAGGTCGGCGCGGGAGCGCGCCGCGCCCTCTTCCTTGTTTATTTGCAGGAAGTTCACCGCCCACTTGGACAGGGTGGCCTCGCCGCGCAGCAGCTGCAGGAAGTTGCCGTGGGCGTCAAACGCTTGTACGCGCTCGTTGCCCCAGTCGGCGACGTACATATTGCCGGCGGCATCCACCGCTACGCTCGCGGGCTTGGTCAGCTCGCCGGGCGCGCGTCCGCTTTCGCCGTATGACGCCACGAATTCGCCGCCGGGCGCGAACCGCGCGATGCGGTCGTTGCCCCAGTCGGCGACGTACACATCGCCGTTGGGCGCCACCGCGACGCCCCACGGCATCGAGAGCGCGCCCTCGCCGATGACGCCAAGCGCCGCGCCGCGCGAGGTGAACTTCTGTATGCGGTTGTTGTAGGTGTCGCTGACATACAGGTTGTCGGCGGCGTCAAATGATAGGCCGCAAGGCCCATCAAGTTCGCCCTCGCCGCCGCCATGCTTTCCCCAAGAGAACAGGTAGCCGCCGTCCGCGTCAAAGGCGGTTATGCGATGCAGGTATTCGTCGCTCACGAATATGTTGCCCGCGCTGTCTTCGGCGGCGGCGGTCATCCAGATGAACTGCCCCTCGCCGTCGCCGTATGCGCCGAATGTGCCGTAGTATTCGCTGTCCATATCGCAGACGGTAACGCGCACGCCCCTGTCCACGCCCTCAAGCGAGCGGTTGACGACATACAGGCGGCCGTTGCTTGCGGGGACGCTGTCGCAGGGATAGTAAAAGCCGCGCCCCTCCATCACGGACAGCCCAAGCGTACATTCGTACTCCAGCAGTTGCGTTGCGGTGGTAGTGGTCATTGCTATGCCTCGCGTGTGATTGGGCGTGTGATTGGGTATGAGGATACGGCAGGCGCGGCCTAGCCATCCGACGGCGGGCTATTTGCCACTGCCGCGCCGAATGGCTGAGCCGCGTTGATTTGCCGCTAACTGCGCTGGAATTCGTGGGTGGCGGCCGCCATTCGCAGCATATTGGCTATCTTGTCGGGGCTGCGCTCAGGGGCTGCGCCGGCGGCGAACCGCTCCAGCGCGTCGCGGGTTTCGTCGGACACGGCTATGACGCCGAGCTGGTCAAGGCAGGCGTCCACCAGGCGCGCGGGCGAGGTGGCGTATTCGTCCGCCATAACATTGTCTATCATCCGGCGGACGCCGGGGTGCGCTGCGTCGCCTATCTGCTCGGAGGTGAAGTTGATGCGCTCCACAAGAGTGCCGGTATCTACCCATTCGGTTCCCTGATGCCAGCCCTCTACGCTGGGCGGGTTGTTGAGCTGCTGCCCCATAAAGACCATCTGCTGCGTGCGTTCCATAATTTCGCGGCGGGGGCGATCGAACTCGCCGGTGAGCCGCAGTACGCCCGCCACCAGTTCGGCGGGGCTTTTGACCTTTTCGTAGCGGATGCTCTTGCTCTTGAAAAAGTCGGAGGTGAACAGCGCGCGCAGCATTGCGGCAAGGTCGTAGCCGCTGTCGAAGTAGGCGTCCACAAGCGTCTGCACGGCGGCGGGATCGCGCGGGGGCGTGTAGGGCCAGGACGGCACGGGCGGCTCGTCCGCCACGAAGAAGTGGCACATATGGCGCGCGATAAAGTGCGCCGTTGCGGGCTGGCGGCAGATGATGTCCACGATGTCCTCGCCGTTGAAGTTGCCGGTTTGCCCTAGGAATGTCTTCTCGCCCTCGTCGTGGTCTTCGGAGCGGTAGTCGAAGTGCCACGAAATCCTGCCGTAGGGCCAATCGGAGTCGCGCTCGGAGCGCAGCACCATGTACTCGGTATTGCCGATAGTCCAGCCGGTAAAGGCGCGGGACGCCTCTTTGATGTCGTCCTCGCTGTAGCTGCCCACGCCCATGCTGAACAGCTCCAGCAGTTCGCGCCCGTAGTTTTCGTTGATGGCGCCCTTGTGATTGTCGTAGTTGTCCAGCCACACAATCATAGCGGGGTCTTTGGAAAGCTCCACCAGCAGCGTCTTGAAATTGCCCATTCCGTAGCGGCGGAACATTCGGATCTGGTTCCACAGGACTTTGCCGTGAATGACTTTCGGGTATCCGGTGGCAAAGATGTTGTGCCAGAACAGGCTCATCTTTTCTTGCAGCGGCGCGGTGGATGTGACCATGCGATAGAGCCAGTTTTCGCCGGAGGCGCGCGGCCCCATCATCCCCGACTGCTCGTGATGAAAGCGCCTGACCATATAGTCGCCCATCCACTGCGGGTTGTCGGGATTTAGCAGTTCGTCTAGGGCGGCATCGTAGCCCTTTTCGGCGAGCGCCTCTATTTCGGCGCGGTTCGCGCCAAACCCCGCTCGGCGCATCAGGTGCGCGATAAGCTCCAGTTCTTTCTTGTCGGTTGCGACGACCATGGCAACGCCTCCCTTGTTATCCAGCGCGTTAGCGGTTGAGGTTGATTGCGCGATATTTCATTTGCGAATGTAGTATATCATATATGGTGGGGGAGATACGGCTATGTCAAGCGCATAGGCAATGCGAGCGGAGTCGTCGGTTTTGGAAAGTGGGGGTATCTACTTTTTTGTAAAAAAGTAGCCAAAAAACTTTTGGGTGGGGGAATTCAGGGCGGGCTTGTCCTTGGCGGGCATATCAGCGTGATTGCGCTGATGGCATAGTCGTTGCGCCTGCATCCCGTTGCCCCCTATTCACTCTTGCTGGGCAGGAACGGGATGAGCTGGCTGGCTAGGGATGCCATGTTGCGGGTCTGGACCCAGACGTGGCCGTTGCCGTTGAACTTCATTACCAAGCCCTCGCCGCCGGCTATGAGGGAGCGGATGCCGCCTACTTTGCCGATGGAGTACTCTACGTCGTCGGAGAAGGCGACGAGGTGGCCGGTGTCCACTACGAGTTCTTTGCCGGGCTCTACGGCGAGCTTTTTGATTGCGCCGTAGGCGTTGTAATAGACCACGCCTTGCCCGCGCTCGGTGTAGGCTCTGAGGAAGAAGAGGCTCTCGCCGCTGAAGAATCCCCGAAAGCCCTGGAACCTTGAGTCGGTCTGCACATTCTCGCTGCACGCCAGGAATGAGCCGCTCTGTATGAATAGGTTTTCGCCGGGCCGTAGGTCGAATGAGAAGATGTCGCCGGGCGTGGACGGGGCTAGGCTGACCCAGCCGCTGCCGCGCTTGGCGGTGAATGTGTTGAGCATGAACGATTCGCCGGAGATCATCCGCGATATGCCGCCGAACAAGCCGCGCCCGCCCATTCCCGTCTGCATCTCAACGCCCTGCTGCGCGAGCATCGCGCCCGCCTCCGCCTTGATGGATTCGCCGTGGTCCAACTCTACGTTTAGGGTGGCGAAACTTGGGGCAAACTCTATTTCGGTTCTCATTAGGGATACTCTCCTCTATGTATGCTTTATGCGCTTACCGCGGCGTGATTGTGTAGAATATAACGCGGCGCGCGCTTATTAGTCTTTCCTTATTAGAGTTAGCGGAGCGCTATCTAGCAGTATATCATTACGCGGGCGGCGCGGTTGGCGCGGCTGTCGCATTATTCCGGTTAGCGCCGATTTGGGAACGGAGGGCAGCGTTTGTTTGTAGCGCAAGGCATGGGGAGCGGCGGCGGCGAGCGCCCGCGTCTTTTCTATGGCTGGGTGATTGTGTTCGTGATGGCGACGGCGGGGGCGGTGAGCATGGCGATGGGATCGCTGAACTTCGGGCTGTTCATCGTGCCTATGGGCGACAGCTTGGGGATAGGGCGGTCGTGGTTCGGGTGGGCGCAGACGGCGCGGCAGTTTTCCAGCTCGGTGACCAGCCCTGCGGTGGGCTGGCTGCTGGATCGCTACGGCTCGCGCGCGATGCTGCCGGTTGCGGCGCTGGTTACGGGCTTGGCGATGATAGCGCTGGCGTTTATGACGGACGCTTGGCATCTGGTTGCGCTGTACGCGGCGATGGGCTTGGTGGGGATGAGCGGGCCGGGCGCGCTGGTGACATCGGTGCCGGCGCTGAAGTGGTTCGTGCGCGAGCGCGGCAGGGCTATCGCGTATATGGGCTTGGGCATCCCAATCGGCGCGATTGTGTTCGTGCCGCTGACGCAGATATTCATAGACGAATGGGGCTGGCAGACGGCGTGGATCGTCTTGGCGTGCATAGGCATAGGCGTGATTGTGCCGCTGGCGGCGATATTCGCGCGGCGGCAGCCGGAGGATATGGGGCTGCTGCCGGACGGGGATGTTGCGCCGGCCGATGCGGGCAATGGCGGCGATAGAGTTGGCGGCGGCAGGCCGGCTACGGCCGCCGCGCTTGAGTATTCTTGGACGACGGCGGGCGCTGCGCTCGCCCACTTTTTGGAGCCTGGTGGCGGTGTTCAGCATGGTATCGCTTGCGGTGGGGACGGTTGCGGTTCATCGCATCGCGGACTTCACTGACAGGGGGTTTGACACGACGCTCATATCTTGGGCGACGGCGTTTGACGCGGTGTGCGCGGGGGCGGCTACATTCGCGTTTGGCAGGCTGGTCAGCCGCGTTGCGGCGCGATTTCTGGGCGCTGTCGGGTTCGGGTTGCTGGCAATCGCAAGCGTTATGACGATATACGCGCAGTCGGACGCCACGATGTTCGGCTCTATGGCGATATTCGGGCTTGGGATTGGCGGGATGATGTTTTTGCAGAACTTCATATGGGCGGACTATTTCGGGCGGGAGTATGTGGGCAGCATACGGGGGATTTCGATGCCCATCAACCTGATAGTGGGCGGGATAGGCGCGCCGATAGCGGGCTACGCGCACGAGTGGACGGGGACATACACGGCTATGTGGTGGATAGGCGTGGCACTGATGGCGGCGTCGGCGCTGCTGCTGCTCGCCACCGCCGCGCCAAAGCCGCCGACGGGCGGGCGTCTGCGTTAGGGCGGCGCGAATGGCGGGATAGGCGCAAGGGCGCATCCGCGGCGGGCGGCGGATATGCGGGGGATGGGATTGCGTTGTGGGGATGGCGAAATGCGTCATTGGGCGGCGGCTATTCGGGCATTGGGAATACTAGGATGGTTAGGTCGCTGAACTCGGCGGTCTCTTCGGCTAGGGATGCTAGGGTGTAGTCGGCTAGGGATTCGTCGGGGAGGGATAGGCGCTGGAGGACGCGCAGGGGGGTTTCGGGGGGGATGCCGTCGGCGCGCAGGCGGGCGGCGATTGCGGCGGGCATAAGGTCAAAGGGGCGTGGCAGGACGATGAGGTTGCGGCGCTGGGATTTGAGATGCGCGGTTAGTTCGCGCAAGCCCTCTTCGTGGCCGTCGCGCGCGTGGAGGGTGATGAACATAGACGATTCCATCGTCAAGCCGAGCCGGGCGCAGGCGATTTGCACTGAGCTTATGCCGGGGATTAGGTCGACGTCGGCGCGGCGGCGGACTCTGTCCAGGAGTTCTTTGGCGGAGAAGTTGAGGTCGCCCCAGGCGCATACTACGCAGCGCTTGCCGTCTTGGGCGTGGGCGGCTAGGTTCGCCAGGACGTCCTCTTGGTTGCGATAGCGCATTGGCAGCGCCTCGCCGTTGATCCAGCGGCGGATGGGGCCTAGCACGGTTTCAAAGCCGGCCACGTAGTCGGCGTCTTGGATGGCGCGCTGGGCTTTTAGGGTGAGCAGGTCGGGGTCGCCTGGGCCTACGCCTACGATGGTTATGTTTGCCATTGGGATGCCTTTCTGATTGGCTTGTTTGGCGGCGGGTCGTTTTGGGTGGCGGCGTCGGCGATACAGGTTATCACGCCGCCGCCGATTATGCGCCGGTTGTGTATGCGTTGGACGCCGCGCAGTTGTTGGCGGGCGCGGGTTTGGGCGCGGGCGGCTAGGTCGGGGTCGTCGGGCAGCAGGATGCCTAGCATAGCGCCGCTGTGGGCGGCGTTGACGCCTAGGCCGCCGACTTCGCGGGCTAGGCGCAGGGTTGCGTCTAGTTGGGGTTTGTAGAGCAGGGGCTGGTTGGTGAGGGCGCTGAGGGTGGCGCCGGCGCCGATGTCGGCGGCGCTGCGGTTGCGTATGCCTTGCTTGATGAGGGCGAGCGCCTCTGCGAAAGCGGGCTGGAGGCGCTTGAGGGCGCGGGCGCGGTTGACGCGGTTGAAGGCGAGGGTGTCCACGCCGCCGCCGAAGTCAAGGGCTAGGACGCGCATAGGCGGGGGATCGCCGAGCGGGTGGGCGAGGTTGCCGCGCTTGTGGTCGAAGAGGGCTATGCCGGGCAGCATTATGCCGTCGCTGGGTTCTATCCGCAGGGCGATTTGGGCTATGAGCGCGGGCGGCATGGGGGCGCTGAGGGCGGCGGCTGTGGCGGCGATTGCGGCGGCGATGTCGGCGGTGCTGCTCGCCATGCCCTTGCCGCGCGGGAGCGGGCTTTGCAGGCTAAGGCGGACGCTGAGGTCGCTGCGTCCGAAGTGGGCTAGGGTTAGGGCGATGGCGCGGCGGGCTTTGGGCGCGGATGCGGGAGCGCGGATGTGGCCGCCGCCGGGCGCGAGTTCCACCGAGGCGGTGGAGCGCATATCAATGGGGCAGCTGACGAGGAAGTATTCGTCGCGCAGCATGCCTTGGGCTAGTTCGCCGCAGCTGCCGGGGGCGGATGCGGTGGCGCGGCGTATCATTCGGGATCCGCCTCTGAGTCGGGGCGCAAGGGCGGCGTCAAGTCGTCTAGGTCATCAGGGCGGCGGGCGCCTAGGGCGGTGAGGTCTAGGGCTAGGCCGGCGGTCATGAGATAGACTTTGTCGGCGCGGGCGGCGGCTAGCGCGTTGACTTTGCCTAGGGCGTCTCGGTAGGCGCGGCCTAGGGGCGAGGCGGGGATTACGCCTAAGCCGACTTCGTTGCTGACGAGTATCCAGGCGGCGTGGGAGGTTTCGCAGATGTCCAGCAGTTCGGTTGCAGCCGCTAGGATGGCCGCCTCGGCGGCGGCGGGGTCTAGGGCGGTTTCGGCTTTGAGCAGCATGTTGCTGACCCATAGGGTAAGGCAGTCCAGCAGGACGATGTCGGCGTTGGCGAGCGCGGGGGGGATGGCGGCGGCGAGGTTGAGCGGCTCTTCCAGCGCGCGCCAGTGGGCAGGGCGGGCGCGGCGGTGGGCGGCGATGCGGCGCGCCATGTCGTCGTCAAGAGGCTCGGCGGTGGCGACGAAGAGGACGTTTTGGGCGGCGCGGGCGAGGCGCTCGGCGAATGCGCTTTTGCCGGAGCGGGCGCCTCCGAGTATGAGGGTGAGTTGGTTGGGCAATTGTGGGGGCCTCGTGGGGGTCATAGAACTCCTTGCGCCGCCAATTCTGCAAGTCGTGGCCCGAATACCTCCTTGAACTTCAGCAGGCGGTCAACCAGCCATTCGCTGATTTCGTCGTGCATGTCTGTGTCATCAATGCCGCCACCCCTTGCGGCGAATATGCGGCATGCCCTACCATCCGTATCCTGTTGCCAATGGAGAGATTCTCCGAGAGCGGATTCGATATCTTGCCTTTGTGCGCGGAGTTGGTAGAGTATCTCTTCATTCGAAGCTCTGTCGCCGCGCTCGATGAACAGTTCGACTCGGTGCCTTAGTGCGCCGCGATTGAAAAACCCGATTTCATAGCGCAGACCGCGGTGAGACGCCGAAAACCTCTCTCTCGATTTCCCAGTTGCGTTTAGTCTGTTGTGAAGTCTATGGTCACGGCTTGTGGTATTTACCAATGGTTGGAAGAAGGCTATGTATTGCTCACGTCGTCGTGGTCTTTGAAGCGCAGTCATCTATGTCTCCTTTTCGTGTGCAGTGCGTGGGCGAAATCGTACTCGGCTCCGCTAGTGTAGCGCATATGGCGAGCGTCGGCGATGTTGCAACTCTCTTTGCTGGGCTTGGCTTGGGATTAGGCTTTCTGCCGGTAGCACTATCATTCCTCGCTCCCCAACTCAGCAAGTATTGGGCCAAGTTTTGGGTCGAACACCTCCTTGAACTTCAGCAGACGATCGACCATCCATTCACGAATTTCGTCGTGCATGTCTTCGTCATCAATGCCACCGTCCCTTATGATTGATATGCGGCTTGCGATTCGGTTGTCCAATCGTTGCCAATGAAGGGGTTTGCCGATCTCGGATTCGATGGCATCTTTTTGTTCGTGGAGATCGTCGTAAATCTCTTTGTTCAGATCTTTGTCGCTGCGGGTGATGTACAGCTCGACTTGGCACGTTTTCTTGCGGATCACAAGGTTATACCGTAGCCTGGCATGACCCGACGAAAAACTCTCCCACTGCTTGGTAGCTGCCTTTGTTTTGTTGGTGAATTTATGGTCGTCTCTCAGTGTATCTACCAATGGTTGGAAGAATTCCCTGAATTTCTCATCGCCTTGCACTCCGGCTTTTTTAACCTCCTTAGTCCAGCTGTTGGGCGTTACCACGACATCGAACCTTGGCGCAGGACGCGAGTCGTCTATTGTCCATGCCTCTATCCTGACGCCAAAGAATTTAGTGTCCTCGTCGGTGCGATTATTGAGCAATTCCAGCGCAGCGCGATGCTCTTCACGGAATCCCTCTGCGATCCAGACCACAACCTTTGCGTCATGTCCCGCCGCATAGGTAAGCAGTTGGCCAAGATGGGTATGGTCTGTGTCGCCGTACTGGTTTTCTATTATCACGGAATTATCTGTTCCCGCCTCGCTCGCCAGCACATCCAGCCTGAATGTCCCTACGGGAGCTTCTTGCTCTTGCGCTTCCAAATCCAACCCCAAAGCTTCGCCGAGTTCAGATATGTTCTCAGCCAGCCAAGGCGTGAAATTTTCGTCTTCCCTATGCCAAATTTCTTTGATGTCCACCTTTTCGATTTTGCCCAGTTCTGGCATCTTACGCTCTGTAGTCATCCTAGCCTCATTTTTGTGTGCAATGCACGGGCGGGCTTGGGAAAGTGTTAGCCTTGCGCCGCAACTATATCAAGCCGTGTCTTTATTGGCAAGCGGAGGCAAGCAGTTGGTAGCGTTTCCATATTGCCATAGCCCTATGCTTTATCAGATGGAGGACGACTTACCGATCTCGCAAAACCATCTATAAAGAAACGCTACCCAGGCAGTTGGCGCGGGATTGTTGCGCTTGGGGGGGCTGGAGTGCATAATAGGCGGCGCAATAGACGCAGGGTTAAGGGCGCGTTTGCGCGCCGGGGCGTTAGTACGCGATTAGGGTTGCTTATGAGTTCGGAGAATCCGGCGCCGCTGATTAGGGTGAATCGGTATGTGTGGCTGCTGCTGGCGGTGGTGGTGGTGGCGCTGCTGCTGTATCAGATTAGAGGGGCGCTGATTCCGTTTGTGGTGGGGGGCGCGCTGGCGTATGCGCTTGAGCCGCTGGTGTCGCTGATGGAGCGGCGCACGCCTTGGATGGGGGATAAGCCTGAGCTTAGGCGCATTATTCTGATATTCATCGTGTTCGTGGTGAGCGCGCTTGTGGTGACGGGGGTTTTGTTTCTGGTGATACCGCCGATTGTGGCGGAGTTTGGGGTGTTTATAGACGCGCTGCCGGATTTGATACGGCAGGCGCGCAGCACGCTGGAGGGGTGGAACGCGCGGATTTCGGAGAATGTCCCGGAGGAGATGCGGGCTTTCGCGCAGAACGCGATGGATAGTTTCGGGGCGATGATGGTGGACGGGGCGCGGACTTTCGCGGCGCGGACTTTGGGGGTGGTTTCACGAACCTTGACGGTGATACTGGGGCTTGCCGCCGCGCCGCTGTTTATTTTCTACGCGCTGAAGGATCGCGAGAAGCTGGCTGACGGGATTATAAGCCTGTTTCCGCCCAATCCTAGGCCGCATGCGCGCAATATCCTGTTTATTCTGAACGGGGTGTTCAGCTCGTATGTGAGGGCGCAGCTGCTGCTGGGCGTGGTGGTGGGCGTGATGGTGTTCGTGTGCCTGAGCATCCTGCGAGTGCCATTCGCGCCGATATTGGGGCTGGTGGCGGGGATATTCGAGCTTGTGCCGATTATTGGGCCCTGGCTGGGGGCGATACCGGGGATCATTGTGGTGCTGGCGACGGCGCCGGATAAGCTTGTGTGGGTGGCGCTGGTGTATTTGGGGGTGCAGCTGCTGGAGAATTCGCTGCTTGTGCCGCGCATACAGAGTCGGGCGCTGAATGTGCATCCGATAATGATAATGGTGGCGCTGATTGTGGGCAGCGAGGTTGCGGGGCTTTGGGGGGTGATACTGGGGCCTCCGCTGACGGCGGCGAGCAAGGAGGTGTTTATGTATTTCTTGCGGGAGTGGCGGGAGGATCTGCGGGATGAAGGGGATGCTGAGGCGGTTGCCGGGGCGCAAGAAGAGGGGGATGGTGAGGCGGTGGTAGAAGAGGAGGCGTAGGGGACTCTACTTTTTTAGAAAAAAGTAGCAAAAAACTTTTGAGTGGGTGTGGATTTAAGGGTTAGGGTTATTCATAGGAATATAGATAGCCGAATGGGATTTGTTGTTTTCTTAATGTCTGGTATTGCTTTGATTTATGCAAAGGTGTAAAATCGGGGCATAGGCAATACCGATGCTTGGCGGCGCGAGTAGGCGGCGCAAGGATACAAAGCGCAAAGAAAGGACATTTCCCTTGGCAACTTGGACACCTGACCCGACGTTTTATCCGTCTCCGAAGATGGCGATGCAAGCGCCGCAGGAGGAGCTGGCGTATGTGGCGATAGTGAGTCCGCCGGATTCGGGCAAGCCGGACGCGGTGGGGGTTATGGATGTGAATCCGGATTCGGAGAGCTACGGCTCGCTGGTGGGGCGGCTGGATTTGCCGAATGTGGGCGATGAGCTGCATCATTTCGGGTGGAACGCCTGCAGCGCGTCGCTCTGCCCGAATATGCCGCATCCGCATGTGGAGCGGCGGTATCTGCTGTTCTGCGGGCTGCGGTCGTCGCGGATATATGTGGTGGATACTAAGCCGGATCCGCGCAATCCGGTGGTGGCGAAGGTGATCGAGCCGGATGAGCTGGCGGCGAAGACGGGGTACAGCCGGCCGCATACGGTTCATTGCGGGCCGGACGCGATTTATATCAACGGGCTTGGCGCGCCGGACGGCGGCGGGCCGGGGGGCGTGTTCACGCTGGACCACGATACGTTTGACCTGAAGGGCGCTTGGGAGGCGGATCGCGGGGAGCAGGTTTTGTCGTATGACTTCGGGTGGCACTTCAACCACGATACGATGATAACGAGCGAGTGGGGGACGCCGGATATGGTGGAGTCGGGCGTGGTGCCGGAGCTGCTGCTGGGCAAGCAGTATGGGCATCAGATTCACATCTGGGACTATCCGGCGCGCAAGATAAAGCAGACGATAGACATCGGCGACGAGAACCAGATGGTTCTGGAGCTGCGGCCGGCGCGCGATCCGCGCAAGGCGTATGGGTTCGCGGGGGTGGTTACGAATGTGAGCGACCTGTCCGGGTCTATATGGCTGTGGCATAAGGATGACGAGGACAACTGGGATGCCACTAGGGTGATCCAGATACCGGCGGAGCCGGCGGACGCGGAGGATCTGCCGCCGCTGCTGCAGGGGTTCGGGGCGGTGCCGCCTATCATCACGGACATCAACCTGTCGCTGGACGATAGGTTCCTGTATGTGTCGTGCTGGGGGACGGGCGAGTTCCGGCAGTACGATGTGTCTGATCCGTTCAATCCGAAGTTGACGGCGACGGTGAATTTGGGGGGGATAATCCGCAAGGCGGGGCATCCGAAGAGCGGCGAGCTGAACGGGGGGCCTCAGATGGTTGAGGTTAGCCGGGACGGCGAGCGCATCTATGTGACGAATTCGCTGTATGTGGCGTGGGACAACCAGTTCTATCCGGAGGGCGTGCAGGGCTGGGCGGCGAAGATAAACGCCTCGCCGGAGGGGGGGATGACGCTTGACGAGGACTTCTTTATGGAGTTCGGTGATGAGCGTGTTCACCAGATCCGGCTGCAGGGCGGGGATGCCTCGTCGGATACGTTCTGCTACTCGGACTAGCGGCGGGCGTCTTGGTTGCAAGGCGTGGTTCAAGGGCGGGTTGACGGCTGATGGGGCTTGCTGACTTCGCGCCGTGGCTGGCGCTTGTCGGGCTGGGGGCATATCACGGCGTCAACCCGTCAATGGGGTGGCTGTTCGCGGTGGCGCTTGGGCTGCAGGAGCGGCGGCGGGCGGCGGTGTATCGGGCATTCGCGCCAATCGCGCTGGGGCATACGGCGTCGGTGGCGGCGGTGGTGGCGCTTGTGTTGGTGGCGAATGTGATACTGCCGCTGGCGTGGCTGAAGTATGCGTGCGCGGCGGTGGTCATCGGGTTCGGCGTGTTCAAGCTGCTGCGGCCGTTGTCGCATCCGCGCTGGGTGACGATGCGGGTGGGGTTCCGGTCGCTGACGGCGTGGTCGTTTCTGATGGCGTCGGCGCATGGGGCGGGGCTGATGCTGTTTCCGATACTGCTTAACCTGCCGCTGCTGGGCGAGGCGGCGGCGGGGCTGGACTTGCGCGAGCTGCCGCATGCGGAGTATATGAGCCTGGGAGCGCCGCCGACGCTGGCTACGCTGGCGGCGCAGTTGACGGCGGTGGCGATACATACTTTGGCTATGTTCTCGGTGATGGGCGTTACGGCGGTGGTGGTGTATGAGAAGGTTGGGTTGGCGATATTGCGGCGGGCGTGGTTTAATTTGGATAGGGTTTGGGCGGTGACGCTGATCGCGTCGGGGGGGTTGACGGCGGTTTTGTAAGTTGTAAGGTGTGTGGCGCTTAAGGGCAAGCGGGTGTTTATCGGGCGGGGGTTTTGGTTTCGCTAGTGGCTAGGGTTTGAGGGTTTGGCGGTTTGTTCCGCAGCTGATAGAGCGGGTATTTGCGGCAATGCCGTTGCCATTCATTCATATGCGGCGGTAGATATGCCCGCGCGCTTGATTGGAAACGCCGCCAATAGCGAATTTCTAACGAATTCCCACTAGACAACCGCGCCATCCCCCGTTAATATCCCCTTAACAACAACATCCAACCGCGCAGAAACGCGCTCTTAGCCCTTAGAACAACGCTACGCCCTTGACACCCAACCCTAACACGAAAGCCAGCCACGGTGCCGATATGCCAGCATCCCCAAATCACCCGCCCATATCCGACTATGGCATCATCAGCGATATGCACTCCTGCGCGCTGGTTTCCACCGCGGGGTCGGTGGACTGGTGCTGCTTTCCCCGCTTTGACAGCGACGCCATTTTCGGCAGGATCCTGGACTGGGACAAGGGCGGCTACTTCAAGATAGCGCCGCGCGGCGATTACTCGTCCACCCGCCAATACCTGCCCGGCTCCAATGTGCTGCAAACCACTTTTGACACAGGCGCCGGCGTCTTGCGCCTTACCGACTTTATGCCCGTTCATCACGACGACAGCGCGCCGATTGAGCCGTACAAAATCGGCGAATCCCACCAAATTATGCGTATCGCCGAGTGCGTCAGCGGCAGCGTGGATGTCGGCGTGGAGTGCTATCCGCGCTTTGAGTACGGCTCAATCATTCCTCACGCCGTCATAGAGCCGTCCGGCAAGATTGGGTTCGCGCACGGCGGCTCCGCGGCGATAACGCTGTATTGCTCGCTGGGCTTGCAAACGCAGTCCGACGGCGGCTTTTCAAGCAATCACACGCTCAGGGCGGGCGATAAGCTCTACGTGGTTGTAACCTACGAATCCCGCTTTTCGCACGACGCCGACCTGCTTAATGGCGCTGAGATAGAGGCAAGCCTGCGAGAGGCTACCGCGTACTGGCAGGATTGGAGCGCCCAATGCAGCTACGGCGGCGCGTACAGCGACTATGTGCTGCGTAGCGCGCTGACGCTCAAGGCGCTCATCTACGCGCCCTCCGGCGGCATGGTCGCCGCCGCCACCACATCGCTGCCCGAAGAGATCGGCGGAACGCGCAACTGGGATTACCGCTACACTTGGATACGCGACGCATCATTCGCCATCTACGGGCTGTCCATTCTTGACTATCGCCAAGAGGCTATCGCGTTCCGAAACTGGATTGAATGGGCGACCGTGGGACGCGCCCGCGACCTGAACATTATGTACGGGCTTGGCGGCGAGCGGCGGCTCACCGAAGTGGAACTCCCCCACCTGGACGGCTACCGCGAATCCCGCCCCGTCCGCATCGGCAACGGCGCGTACTCGCAGTATCAGCTGGACGCCTATGGCGAGCTTATGGACTCCGCCCACCTTTACCGCAAGTCCATAGGGCCGATAGATGAGGAATACTGGTCATACCTGCTGCGCGTGGTTGACTTTGTGCTGGATCACTGGCACGAGCCGGACGAGGGCGTCTGGGAGGCGCGCGCGGCGCGGCAGCACAATGTCTTTTCCAAGGCGTGGTGCTGGGTAGCGCTAGACCGCGCCATCAAGATGGTTCGCGCGCTGGACTTGCCGGGCGATGTGGATCGCTGGCGCAAAGTGCGCTCCGAAATCAGGCGGCAGATCCTTGAGCAGGGCTTTGACAAGCGGCGCGGCGTGTTCGTGCAGGCATACGGCAGCGACTACCTGGACGCCGCCAATCTGATGCTGCCCCTAATCGGATTCATCAAGGCGAGCGACCCGCGAATGTTGGCAACCATACGCGCCACGCAGCGCGAACTCACATCGCCGCAGGGGTTCGTCTATCGCTATCGCGGCTTTGACGACGGCATATCCGGCGACGAGGGCACATTCAACATCTGCTCATTCTGGCTATGCGACAACCTGATTATGCTCGGCGAAATAGACGAGGCGACCGCCTTGTTTGACCGCCTGCTCGCCCACACCAACGACGTCGGCTTGATGAGCGAAGAGATAGACCCCCACACCGGCGAGCAGCTCGGCAACTACCCGCAGGCATTCTCCCACCTAGCCATCATCAACACCGCCGTCCAACTAGAACGCGCCCGCGCCCGGCAGCAGGCCGCCGCGGCGGTATGATTGCCGGCTAACATCCGCCGCCCTAGCCGCTACTCAGTCCAATTGCGCTTGAATTTCAAGGCGGCATCCTATCGCGGCAGCGTTTTCATTGGGGGATTTTGGGGATTGGGGCTGTGGGATTAGGCGTATTTTTGGAAGTCGAATTGGCTCCAGTAGTCGTTCATCACTTCGGCCTCGCTTTGGGCGAGGGTTCGCCAGGGGAAGTTGGCGGCTTGGGCGCTTGGGGGTTGGCGGGCGAAGGTGGGGTCGCGGAGGGCGTCGCAGTGGAAGGTGAGCCAGTGGCGGTTTAGAAAGCGGGGGAGCAGGCGCATCCAGATGGGGGCGAGCCGGTTGCGGCGGTTGTAGCCGTCTAGGAAGGGGGGCATGAAGTAGTCTAGGAAGGCGTGGGCGGTCATGGGTTTGCCTTGCGTCCAGTGGTCGTATTCTCGGCGGTGGTAGTGATGCTGTTGGCAGGTTACGGCGTTGATTATGACGGTGGTGAAGTCGGATATGAACCAGTCGTAGTGGGCGTTGTCGAAGTCAAAGGGGAGGATGCTGCCGTTGTGGTGGAAGAAGTTCCATTGGTGGAGGTCGGAGTGGATTAAGCCGAAGGCGTCTTTGTCGGTGGGCAATGTGAGCAGCCATTCTTTGGCGGCGCGGGCTTTTTGTTGGAATGAGGGGCGGTTTAGGTAGATGGGGTCGTTTATGTTCCAGTCGCCGTCTTGATGCCAGTAGCGGCGGCGGGTGAGATCGGAGGAGGGTCGGTAGTTTTTGGTGATGGCGTGCATTTTGCCGATTAGGGCGCCCCACTGCTTGAATATGGCGGGCGTCCAGTCGCGCCAGTCCATTAGGGCGCCGGGGGCTTTTTCGTAGGCGGCGGCGATGAAGTGGCCGGCGTCTGCGTGGTCGGCGGGGATTGTTTCTATCAGGCTGCCGTGTATGGATGGCAGGGCGCGGGGGGTTTGGATGCCGTTGTCGGATAGGTAGTTGATGAATTCAAGCTCGCCGAGGATGTCGGACGGGTTGCGGTGGATGGAGTGGGTGATTTTTAGGATGCAGCGCTTGGGGGGGCGGGCGCATTCGTAGACGTAGCTGTGGCTGGCGTCGGGGAGGGTTTCGGGGGATATGGGGGTTAGGGCGAAGCGGTGGAGCGCCTCGTGGTAGATGCGGTCGGTGTAGAGGTGTTGGAAGTGTTTGAGCATAGTGGGTTGTGGCTTTGGGGATTGTTTAGGGGAAAGCGCGGGGGCCCTACTTTTTTAGAAAAAAAGTAGCAAAAAACTTTTGAGTGGGGTGGCAAGGCAGGATTATCGGATGGTTGCAGGTTAGGAATTCAAATTGGGATTGGGCTTGCCGCCGTCGGGTTTTATTCGCCTTGGGCTATGAAGTCGGCTATGCGCTCGCCTATCATCATTGTGGTGACGTTGGTGTTGGCGCGGGGGCAGTCGGGCATAATGGAGGCGTCGGCGATACGCAGGCCGGCGATGCCGTGGACGCGGCCATGCTGGTCAACTACCGCCATAGGGTCGGATGACGCGCCCATCTTGGCGGTGCAAGAGATGTGGTGCATTGTGGATACGCCGCGCCGGATCCAGGCGTCAAGCGCGTCGTCGGACGCGAGCTGCGCGGGGGTTGGGGCATAGAGTTCGTCTATGATTTGCTCAAATTGGGGATGTTCGGCGAGGGATAGGCAGAGGCGGACGCCGTTTCGGAGGCGCTCTGTGTCAAACGGGTGGCTGAGATAGTTGTAGTCTAGCGTAGGCTGGATGTCGGGGGCGGGGGATGTGACGCGGAGTTCGCCGGCCGATAGCGCGAGGTAGATGCCCACGCTCATAATGAGCAGGCGCTCTTCGGAGTTGAACCGCATCACTTTTATCATATCGTTTCGGAGTGCGGAGCCCTCGGCGGTGTAGCGGAGGGCGACTTTTTGCGCGCCGACGCCGTCGGGCGGGACGGGGAAGTCGGGCTTGCAGCGCCATTGCACATGCACGGCGGGGTGGTCGCGGAGGTTTTTGCCGACGCCGGGCAGCTCGCGGCGGAGGGGGATGCCGGCGCGGCGGAGGTCGTCGGGGGGGCCTATGCCGGATAGCAGGAGCAGGTGGGGCGAGCCTATGGCGCCGGCGCTGAGGACGATTTCGTTTGCCTCCACGCGAAAGAGTTCGCCGCCGCTCTCTACCTCTACGCCGGTGGCGCGCAAGGGGGGATCGTGGGCGAATAGGATGCGGCGGACGCTGCAGTTGGGCTTGATGGTGAGGTTTAGGCGGTGGCGCGCGGGGTTGATGTAGCCGAGCGCGGAGCTCCAGCGGATGCCGTTGGGGTTGTTGAGCGCGTAGGGGCCGACGCCGGTGGCGTCGGGGTGGTTGTGGTCGGGGTTGGCGGGAAAGCCGGCGTCTATGCAGGCGTTGTAGAACGCGGCTTGGTCGGTGAGCAGGTCGTCTATCTTGTGGCGCTTTGCGAGGATGGGGCCGTCGCCGCCGTGAAAGTCGTCTTGGAAGTCCAGGTCGGTTTCCAGCTTGCGGTAGTAGGGGAGGACATCTTCAAAGCGCCATTCGGGGTTGCCCATAGCGACCCAGCGGTCGAAGTCGTCGGGTATGGCGCGCAGGAAGACTTGGCCGTTGATCGCGCTTGTGCCGCCCATCACTTTGCCGCGGGGGACGTCCATTGTGGGGGCGTGGTCGGTGGCTTTGCCGCTGAATTGCCAGTTGTGGCGGTCGTCTATGTTGAAGAAGTCGGCGCCGGTGCCTAGGCCGAGCTTGATGTCGTCGGGCATAGCGGCGAAGTCGGGGTAGTCGGCGCCGGCCTCTAGCAGCAGGACGGCGCGGCTGGGGTCTTCGGAGAGGCGGGCGGCGATTACGGCGCCGGCTGAGCCGCCGCCGACTATGATGGCGTCGTATCGCATGTGCGCCTCCTGGGGGTGTATGCGCTGTGTTATGCGCGGGTGTGTGGTGGGGGAATGATACAGGGAAAGGGGGTTGGGGCGCTAGTGGGTTGGGATAGTTGGGGGATGTTGCATGCGCGAGGGCAGTCGGGTTTCGCGGGTGGGACAAGCGAGAGTAGCCCCGGCGCGGCGTTTCGGCCGGGGCTTTGGGTTAGGGTTGCGGGATAGGTTGGCGTTAGGGTTGGGCTATGTTTAGCGTGAGGGTGAAGGCGCCAGTGTCTTCGTCGTCCCAGGTTGTTGCCTCTATGGTGTAGGAGCCGGGCTGCAAGGTGGTAGTTATGGCGGCTGAGGATGCGCCGGATCCGGTTTCTTGGTTGATTGAGCCGCCGGTTCCCGCGCCGTTGAGCAGGTAGAGGTAGGGAGCGGCGTCGGCGGATGATAGGGTGATTGTTACCCGCGCGGTGGCGGATAGGGTGAATATGTAGAATCGCGCGTAGTAGTCGTTGTCGGCGCCGGGCGGAGGGTTGGCGGTGACGCAGCCGGCCGCCCAGCTGCCGTAAGCGCTGCCGCCGCTCGCAAGCCGCTCTATGCAGGCGTAGTCGGTCGCCACCGCAACGCTTGTGGGCGTTGGCGAGGGAGTTGCGGTAGGCGCGGGCGTGGCGGTAGCGGTGGGCGTGGCGGTAGGCGCGGATGTAGCCGTGGGCGTGGGCGACGCCGCTATCGGCGTTGCGGTATGCGTGGGGGTTGGCGTGGCAACGGGGGTTTCGCCCGGAACGGATGTAGCGGTATGCGTGGGCGTTGCGGTTGCAGCGCCGGGGGCGGAGCCGGCCTCAAGCTCGGCTATTCTTGCCGCCATTGTTGTGATGAGGTCGGCCATTGCGGCTACGAGGTTGGCTATTTCAGCGACCTGACTGCTGAGGCCGGGGTTGCCGGCGACTTGCCGTCCGAGCGCATCCAGTCTGTCCATAACATCGCCGGACCCCGACGAAGTCGAGGCGGGCGTAGGCGTGGGCGTTGCGGTTGCGCCCGGCGCGGATGTGGGCGCAGGCGTGGGGGATGTTTCTATGACGCTTGCGGGGGTTTCGGTGGGCGTGGGCGTTGCGTCTATCGCGCTTGCGGGCGTTCCGGTGGGCGTGGGCGATGTTTCAATGACGCTTGCAGGCGTTTCGGTAGGCGTGGGCGTCGCGTCAATCGCGCTTGTGGGTGTTTCGGTGGGCGTGGGGGATGTTTCTATGACGCTTGCGGGGGTAGCGGTGGGCGTGGGCGTAGGCGTTGCGGTGGGTATGGGCGTGGCAGTGGCGGTGGGCGTCGCGGTTGCCGCTGATGTGGGGGTTGCGGTTGGCGCGGCGCAAATTGGCAGTACAAGCAGCCGTATCTCACCGCTGCCCAAAGCCGCGCGCAGGGATGTGGGAATACAACCATGGATGCTGTTGTGGGGGCGGCCGAGCTCTGGGGCGCTGCCCATAAGCGCCAAGTACCTGAGATTGGGAATGTCGCCCAATTCTTCGGGTATCTCGCTACGCAGCCAATTCCATCTGAGATCCAAAGTTTCGAGATTGGAAAGGTTGCCCAACTGCGCGGGAATCTCGCCCGTCAGTTCATTGAGGTAGAGATGCAGATGCTCGAGCTTGGCGAGGTTGCCCAACTGAGAGGGTATGCTGCCGGTAAGGCCTAGGCCAATCAGCTCCAATGATGTCACGCGGTTGTTTCTTACGGTTACGTCGATCCAGCGGTTAATGGGAACATTCGCCGCCCAGTCCAGGTTGCCGTCATCGTCTCCGAGCGTATCCTTTGCGGCGAGCAGCGTGGCGCAGTCGGCGACCAGGCCGGGGTTGCTCGCGGGGTTCGGCACGGCTGTGCCGTTGGAGCAGGCCGCGGTGTACTGGCTGGGGATATAGTTATATTCTACCCCCCCCCCCGCGAAAATGCGTTTGCGCCGCTCGCGCCGGCCATCAGCAGGGACGCCGCCACAACCGCCATCGCCGCGACTAGCGATATGGAGGTTGCGATCCTGATTGGGTTGGTAGGCATATATTTCTTGATGGTCATTCGTTTAGCCTCCCGCGCTTGGTTGTTTTTGTTGGCTTGCTTGGTGCGTTTATATTATCACAATCGCAGTATCGCGCAAGGCGCCGGGGCGTTGGAATGAGTGGGATGTTGCGCTTGTGGGGGCAATGGGGTTTCGCGGGTGGGGAAAGCGGGGGATGCGGCATCCCGCGCCCGCTGCGGCGGCTACCGCCTGCCGTTGACATCCCTGTCCTCATCAGTCAGCAGCGGCGGCGGCTCATCAAACGGTTCGCCCCGACGCAACGCATTCTGCTGACGCGCATACCACTCCATAATTGCCGCATTTTCAGCGCGCCGCTCAGCCTCTTGCTTAGCCCGCTCGTCCTTTCTGTACTTCGCCTCCAAGTCCGGAAAGAATAGTGTCATCAGGCTCCCCCCTTAATGTGCACTGCCCCTATCGCGCCCGTTGCGGCGGCTTACCGCCTGCCGTTGACATCCTCGTCCGCATCATCCATCAGCGGCGGCGGCTCATCGAACGACTCGCCCCGGCGCAGCGCATTCTGCTGACGCGCATACCAATCCATAATTGCCGCATTTTCAGCGCGCCGCTCAGCGCGCCGTTTCGCCTCTTGCTTAGCCCGCTCGTCCCTCCTATACTTCGCCTCCAAGTCCGGAAAGAATAGTGTCATCAGGTACCTCCCTGCATCTACTGCGCCAATCGCGGTTACCAGCGATATGAAGGCGAGCGGCGCAAGCGCCGTGCCTACGGCTATAGTATAACTTACCGGGCTGGCGTGTTGGCCGCTTGTGGCCTCGTTCCACGTCACTAGCGCGAGCCACGCCAGCATCTGCCCAAAATATACCACAGAATAGGCGGGGCGGTTCCTACGCAGTATCGTTAGCAGATTTTCGCGCTCGTTGTCCATGCAAAGCCCTTTCTCTTATCACTTAGCCCGCAACGCACCCGTCAGATGCCGCGTCGCGCGGGCGCTTGCCCTAGACCGCCGCGCCACCCATCCTACCCCAACGCCGAACTTGTAGCCAAGCGGTTCTTTGGCGTCGGCGAGGGCGGGCAAGGGCTGGTTTAGCCGAATGTTGCTTGTTGGAAAGGGAATTGCTGTATAATGGGTGTCTTACTTGATTGGGGCGTTGTTCGCGGGGCGCAAGCGGCTGCGGGCGATGCCGATACGCTGGCCGGTTATGGGGAGGGTAGGTGATTGGGCGCGCGAGTTGGGGCGCTGGGGGCGCATTTGCTGCTGGAGCTGAATGATTGCGATCCCGCGCTGCTGGATGATATGGAGGCGGTGCGGGATGCGCTGCAGGGCGCGGCGGACGCCGCGGGGGCGACGGTTGTGGGCGAGGTGTTTCACAAGTTCTCGCCGCTGGGGGTTACGGGCATCCTGTCTATCGCGGAGTCGCATATCAGCATACATACATGGCCGGAGTACGGCTACGCGGCGGCGGATATTTTTACATGCGGGAGCGAGTTTAAGCCGTATGCAGCAGCCGAGCTGATTGTGCGGGGGTTGGGCTGCAAGCGACATCATATCACTGAGATTGAGCGCGGGGTGGCAGTCGAGGCGGGCAGGGAGTTGGCGGTTGTTAGTCGGGAATAGGCGGGCGCAAGCAGGTAGGCGGCGGGCGGCATGTGGCTGCTCATCGGACGAATAGCGCCGCATCGCATCGCCGAATAGCGGCGGCGCGGGTTGCGCCAGGGCTATGCCTGTCAGGGCTATTAGCAAGCGTATCAAGGCTGTCGCCGCATACGCATATATCATACGCATAGTTGGGAGCGCCGAGCATATGGATACGCCGCCTAAGGGGAATTGGCATTACGAGGTTATTACGCCGGATTTGTGGCAGGCGGAGCGCATACGCGGGGTTGTGTATGAGGGCAGGTCGGCGTATCAGCATATCCGCATACATGACGCGGCTTGCTTTGGCAGAAGTCTGGTGTTGGATGATAAGACGCAGTCCACTGAGTTGGACGAGTTTGTGTATCACGAGGCGCTGGTTCAGCCGGTTATGGTGGCGCATCCGAATCCGCGCGCGGTCTTCATCGCGGGCGGCGGCGAGGGGGCTACGGCGCGGGAGGCGCTGCGGCACAGGTCGGTGGAGCGCGTGGTGATGGTGGATTTGGATGAGCTGGTGGTGCGGCTGTGCAGGGAGCATCTGCCGAATCATCATCAGGGCGCGTTTGACGATCCGCGCCTGACGCTGGCGCATGATGACGCTATGGCGTACATTGAGCGGACGCGGGAGCGGTTTGATGTGGCTATTATTGATGTGCCGGATCCGCTGGAGGCTGGGCCGGCGTACAAGATATTCACGCGGGAGTTTTACGGGCTGATGCGGGGGCGGCTGAACGCGGGCGGGCTGATGGCGGCGCAGTCGGGGCCTACGGGGCCGGCGTTTTATGAGCAGTGCTTTTCGGCGGTGGCGAATACGGTGGATTCGGTGTTCCCGGCGGCGCTGCTGAGCGAGGCGTTTGTGCCGTCGTTTGGGGCTACGTGGGGGTTTGTGATAGGGGCGGAGTCGGCGGACGCGCTGACGCTTTCGCGCGGGGAGATAGATCGACGCATCAGGGAGCGGGTGGTCGGCGAGCTGCGCTACTATGACGGGGAGACGCATGCGGGGATGCTCGCGCTGCCGAAGTATTTGCGGCGGGCGGTGGCGGCTGAGCGGCGGGTGATACGGGTGGGGGCGCCGTTGTTTGTGGAGTGAGGGATTAGTCCAGAAACTCTTCCCACTCTGGGTTATCGCCTACCCGATGCTTCTCATAGACATCCAGCAGTTCGGCGCAAAACGCTACCAACTTGCGGTCTAGCGTCCAAACAGCTGGGGTGTCTATATCGTGTTTTTCATAGAGGCTTATGGCTTCCTCGAAGAAGTCAATCAACTTCTCGTCGGCATTGAAATACTTTGCAGCCCTGAGACCGCCCTCGTAGTAGGCGACTACGTGGACGACTGGGTCTGCGATAAATCTGTTTCTGGGTATCACGGGTTCGTAGTTGTCGTTGGTTTTGTGATTCGGCATTAGCGCACTCCTTAGGTAGTTGTTCTCTCTCTTCTCTACTTGTACTTCCTCCATGCGGGGCGATTGACGCCGTTGCTGTTCATTTCACCATGGTAGGGTTTCCGCACGATTATGAGGTGCTTGAACCCTCTCAGGTAGAAGTTGTTTTTGATGGCTCTGTAATGCCACAAGCCTGTGTTGGAACTCTGGTTTCGGCGTGTAACGCAGATTAAGTCCATCGGGACAAAACTTGCGCCTTCCGCTTCCGTTAGCAGCCGGTAGATGTTAAGCCCAACCGGCGTGAACTTGCGCTTGACCCATTGATCGCCGATGAGCCAACCAAGCGCCTTGCCTGGTTTCAAGACTCTGTACAGCTCGCCGGCGACTTGGCCGAGGGCGTTATAGAACTCGTCGTCCTCAGCTGAGATGTTCCCAATGTTGGCAGGTTCGTCGTTGTACTTGACATTGTCTCCATATGGCGAGTCTATGAAGACCATATCAACGCTTTCGTCGGGCATAGGGATGTGCCGCGCGTCGTTTCGGACAATGTCCGGCCTCGTCGGCTTGACATCGAATCCGTAAGGGATCCGTCCCTCTTCTTCGCACACATCAATCGTAGTCCCGCTGCCGCACATTGGGTCTAGCACAACATCACCTGGGCGTGTGTAGCGCTGCACCATGTTGTATATGATGAAAGCGGGCGTTACGCCCTGGAATTTGCTGTCGCCCTTTTTGACAGTCCCGTAACTTTGGGTGGGAAAATCCCACAGGGTCGTGGATTCCAAGATGGGTTTATCATTTTGGGCGTCAGGATTGACCTTATAATAGGCCTTGTCGACTTGCTTCTGAAAGGTGTCAAGCCGTCCTTTCAGCTTCTTGATTTCTTTTGTGATGTCCTTGTGGGTCGCATCGGCATCGGGATATGCCAAGCTGGGGTTCGCCATTTGCGCTTTGGCGTACTCCAGCTCCTCTATCTTTTCTGCGAATGTCTTTGCGCGTCGGGACAACTGCCTCTTATCTGTAAGCATTTCCTAAATCCTCAATTATCCGCCCTAGTCGCTTGATGTTGTGCTCTTCGGTCACTTCGTCGCTGAGAACATAGACTGCGTCCAGTTCGTACATTGCGATTACTACGCCTTTGGGAGGGCGATCTTTCAGGAAGTCGTTGTCCCCGTCGGGGGTAGCGAAGTACATCAGTATGTTTCGCGTGACGGGATCTTCTTTCAGTTTCAGTTTCCAATAGCCGGTCTGCGCTATACGTTCACGCAAGCTAACCTTGCAAGAAATGATAGCCTTGACTGACCTATCATCGGGGGAGTACACGACAATATCCGCATCAGGCACGACATTCCCGTGAATTCCAAAATCGACCAGCAAATTGCGCTTGACCAAGCTCAATTCTTCGTCGACAACCTTCTTTTCAAGGTCTGATCCCGGGATCACCTTAAATGGAAGTCGCGCTTCGATGCTGGCGGTCAATACGTATCGGAGGAATCTTTCAAAGTTGTTCCCTTTCCAAGCGCGCCATGATTGATCGACGTTCACCCCCCTTTTGATTGCATCTTCCCTGTGTATCGGCCGCATCTCCTCAAGGATCTCTAGGATTTCCTCGTGTGCATTTGGATTGTGTCGCAAACGCTCACGATACCGCCGCATTAGTTCTTGGTACAGCCAACCATTCTTAGGCATTGTCAATTCTCTTTCGTCTTCTAAATAGCCTGTGCGTTGACGCGGTATCACGCACAAAGTCCCTCAGTTCTCATGAAATCGCGTTTCTCTTTTCAGCGGAATTGAGAGATGACCCGTTCTGAAGTCGGAGGAACATCTCTTCGATTTCATCTTCGTTCTCTTCCTCGAGAATAACGAAGCTGAGTGAGTGGCTTTGCAATCTGTCCTTAACTTCGGGATGAAGCTCGCCGAAAGCCTTGCCGGCGATGATGTGTTCACCCAAAGGCTCAGAATCTTCTGACAGCTTGTATTCACCGTCAAAAAATTCCCAGACTGCCCTCAACCGCTGTTGCCCATCTACAACTTCCCACAGGTAGTCGGTGTTTTCGGCTTTTGTGAGATATAGTTGGGAGATGTCGAATCCTCTGAGCATAGAGTCTATGAGCAGTTGTTTTTGGCTACCACTCCAGACGTGACCCCGCTGGCGCGGAGGCTTAGGGTCTATATCTCTCTTGCGATAATGGGCGGTGGTAGCCGGCCAGTCATCTTTGATTCTTTTCATCGCTTTGTCCTGTACAGATGCTTTAGACTTTGCTGTCATCGCAAGAATATACGAAACGATCGGATTCGTCTAGCCGAAAATAGTGAAAATCATCGCAAATCCTGTTACATTCTTTATACACGCATCACAACTGAGGTGAACGAACTATGTTCAATCCCGTTAATACGAAGGCCGATTTTGTGGCTATGGAGCGCGATGTGCTGGGGTGGTGGGAGGAGCGCGGGATACCGGGGAAGTATATGGCGCGCAATAGGGGGGCCGATAAGACTTATTCGTTTATTGACGGGCCGATTACCGCCAATAATCCTATGGGGGTGCATCACGCATGGGGGCGGTCGTATAAGGATATGTTCCTGCGCTTTCGGGCGATGCAGGGGTATGACCAGCGCTTTCAGAATGGGTTCGACGGGCAAGGGCTGTGGATCGAGGTGGAGGTGGAAAAGGAGCTGGGGTTTCAGTCCAAGCGCGACATCGAGGCGTTTGGGGTGGGCAAGTTCGTGGATCTGTGCAAGCGGCGCGTTGACAGGTTCGCGGACGTTATCACGCAGCAGTCCATCCGGCTGGGGTATTGGATGGATTGGAGCGATTCGTATCATACGAAGTCGGATGAGAATAACTATACCATCTGGCATTTTCTCAAAGCCTGCCATCAAAGGGGCTGGCTGTATGAGGGCAGGGATGTGATGCCGTGGTGTCCGCGCTGCGGCACTGGGCTTTCGGAGCATGAGATTGTTACCGAGGGCTACCGCGAGATTACGCATCCGGGGCTGTTTCTGAAGTTCCCGCTGCTGGACAGGGCGGGCGATATGCCCGAATCGCTGCTGGTGTGGACGACTACGCCGTGGACGCTGACGGCGAATGCGGCGGCGGCGGTTCATCCGGATAAGACGTATATCAAGGCGGCGCAGGATGGGGAGATTCTGTATCTCATTAAGGAGCGGGCGGATGTTTTGCGCGGCGAGTATGAGGCGCTGGGCGAGGTGGCGGCGAGCGAGCTTATCGGGATGCGATACAAAGCGCCTTTCGCGGAACTGCCGGCGCAAGAGGGGGTTGTTCACCGGGTCGTGGGGTGGGATGAGGTGAGCGAGAGCGAGGGGACGGGGGTTGTGCATATCGCGCCGGGCGCGGGCAGCGAGGACTTCGCGCTGGGGCAAGAGAACGACATCCCCGCCATAGCGCCGCTGGACGAGTTCGGCGATTTCGTGGCCGGCTTTGATTGGCTCACGGGGCAGAATGTCTATGATGTGAACGACGCCATCTACGACAGCCTGAAAGCGAAAGGCGTTTTCTATCGGGTGGAGGCGTATCCGCATCGCTATCCGGTGTGCTGGCGCTGCGATTCGGAGCTGGTGTTTCGGCTGGTGGACGAGTGGTTCATCAGCATGGGGCGAAAGCATGACAAGCCGCGCGACGAGGTGACCGCCGAAGAAAAGGCGGCAAGCCTGCGCTACCAAATAATGGATGTGGTGGACACTATCAGCTGGAAGCCGGAGTTCGGGTATGCGCGGGAGTTGGACTGGCTCCGCAATATGGACGATTGGATGATTTCCAAGAAGCGCTACTACGGGCTGGCGCTGCCGATATACAAGTGCGGGGATTGCGGCTGGTTCGATGTGATAGGCAGCGAGACCGAGCTGCAAGAGCGCGCGGTTGAGGGCTGGGATGAGTTCGCGGGCAATTCGCCGCATAGGCCCTGGGTGGACGCGGTGAAGATAAGCTGCGGCGAGTGCGGCGTCAAGGTGGCGCGGATAGCGGATGTGGGCAACGCCTGGCTTGACGCGGGGATAGTGTCGTTCTCTACGCTGGAGTATCGGCATGACGAGGATTATTGGCGCAAGTGGTTTCCGGCGGATTGGATTTCGGAGAGCTTTCCGGGGCAGTTCCGCAACTGGTTCTACTCGCTGCTGACGATGTCCACGGTGCTGCGGAATGCCGCGCCGTTCAGGTCGGTGTTCAGCTACGCGCTGATGCGGGACGAGCATGGCGAGGAGATGCACAAGAGCAAGGGGAACGCTATCTGGTTTGAGGATGCGGCGGAGCAGATGGGCGTTGACGCGATGCGGTGGGTGTTTTTGCGGGTGAATCCGGCGCACAACATCAACTTCGGCTTTCGGGCGGCGGACGAGGTGCGGCGGCAGTTCATAATCCCGCTGTGGAATATGTACTCGTTCTTCGTGACGTACGCGAACATAGACCGCTACGACCCTGCCACGCCGGCGCCGCCGGTTGCTGAGCGCGCGGAGCTGGATCGGTGGATCCTGTCCGAGCTGAACCAGGTGGTGGCTGAGTTCACGGACGCGATGGAGCGGTTTGAGCCGGACCGGGCGGCGCGCAGCGTGGAGGGGCTGATCGAGTATATGTCCAACTGGTATGTGCGGCGCAGCAGGCGGCGGTTCTGGAAGGCGGGCATACTGGCGGGCGGCGGCGACGCGGATAAGCTGGGCGCGTATGCCACGCTGCACGAATGCTTGGTTACGCTGGCGAAGCTGGTGGCGCCGGTGATGCCGTTTATCAGCGAGCAGATCTACCAGAACCTGGCGGGGCGCGGCAACAACGGGTTGGTTAACGGGATCGGCGGCGGCGGGCGAGAGAGCGTGCATTTGGAGGACTATCCGGTAGCCGACGAGTCGCTGATAGACGAGAGGCTGTCGCGGGATACGCGGATGATAATGCGGCTGTCCAGCATGGGGCGGGCGGTTCGGAGCAGGGCGGGGATCAAGGTGCGTCAGCCGCTGCAGACGCTGCGGGCGCTTGTGGGCAGCGAGTCGGAGCGCGCGGCGGTGGCGGCGCTGTCGGATCAGCTCAGGGATGAGCTTAATGTGAAAGAGGTGGTTGTGGTGGACGCAAGCGCGGACGGGGGAATGGGCGAGATCGATTTCTGGGATTGGAAGGTTTCGCCGAATATGCCGGTGCTTGGTCCCAAGTATGGGCGGCGGATGCGCGAAATCAGCGCCGGGCTGGCGGCTATGGACGCGCGCGAGGTTGTGGCGGCGATGCGCGCGGGGCGCAAGGTGGTTATTCCGCCGGCTGACGGGGATCTGCCGCCGATAGAGTTGGGGGCGGACGCCGCGGATTTGGCGCGGCTGCGTGAGGGCGCGCCTCAGGGGGCGGCGTATCTCGCGGCGGACGCAGAGGGCGCGGCGGCGGCGGGCGCGCTGGACATCTTGGAAGAGCGCGCGGCGCCTGAGGGCTTTGCCGCCGAAGAGGGGCAGTTCTATTCGGTGGCGCTGTCCACTGAGATAAGCCAAGAATTGCGGCTGGAGGGGCAGGCGCGGGAGGTTGTGCATCACATCCAAAATATGCGCCGCTCGGCGGACTTTGACATCTCGGATTACATCGTTGCCTACTACCAGGACGGCGGCGGGCTTGGCGAGGTAATCGCGGCGCATGGGGAGTATATCAAGCAGGAAACGCTGTCGCGGGAGCTGCTGGCGCAGGCGCCGGCGGACGGCGCGTATGCCGAGACCCTGGATTCGGACGGCATACGGGCTACTATCGGCGTGATGCGGGCGTCCGACGGCTAGGCGGGCATAGGCAATAGGCAGCAATAGGCATAAGGGGCGCGGCGATGGATCTGTATGTGCTGAGGCATGGGATCGCGGCTGAGCGGGATGGGCGGCGCTATCCGGACGATGGGTTGCGGCCGTTGACGCCTAAGGGCGTCGCCAGGATGCGGCGCGAGGCGGCGGGGATGCGGGCGCTGGGAGTGCGGCCGGACGCGATTGTGAGCAGCCCGCTGGTTCGGGCGATGCAGACGGCTGAGATAGCAAGGGATGCTTTGGGGGCGGCGCTGTCGGTTTCGGAGGCGCTGACGCCTGGGGCGCATCCGGCGCTGCTGCTGGCTGAGCTTGGGGCGACGCATGGGGATGGCGAGGCGGTGATGGTGGTGGGGCATGAGCCGCATCTGAGCAGGCTTGTGGCGTTTGCGCTGACGGGCGGCGCTGAGGACGGGCTTGTGCGGCTGAAGAAGGGCGGGCTGTGCCGGTTGCGGCTGGATGGCGACGGGGGCGGGCAGCTGCTGTGGGCGCTGACGCCGGGGCAGGTTAGGGCGCTGGGGGCGCGTTCACACGCCTAGCCGCATTTTGCTATGATAGACGCGATGCGGCAACGCGAACTTGCGCGCATCCCGAAAGCGGGCGCATCCGAAACAAGCCTATGCCGATAAACAATCACCCGAAACAAGCCTGTTCCTATGACGGGCTGACAAGCGCAGGCTAACAAGCGCGGGGAGGGATTGCGGTTATGACGACAGAACTGCAGCTTGCGTACAAGGTGCGCGGGTATAGTACGGGAACGCGCGGGCGGGCGATATGCAACGCGCGAAATCATCATTGGGTAGCGGACGACAGCGGGGGTGAAGAGATTGGCGCGGGCGAACTCTTTCTGGGGGGCATATCGGCTTGCGCGGTGAATATGATTGAGCGGCTGGCGGCGGAGGGCGAAATCGCGCTGGACTGGATGGATGTGAGCGTGGAGGCGTATCGCGCGGCGGAGGCGGATCCGGACGCCGCCCGGACGCTGTACGAAGACATTCGCATCCACTTTCAGATGTGGGGCGTTGCCGACGCCGACGGGGAGTCGCTGGTGGATACATGGAAACGGCGTTGACCGCTGTACGGCACGGTTGCGGTCGCAACCCCGAACACGAGCGTTACGGCGGAGTTCACGCGAGAGAGGTTTCGCGGGTAGGCGCGGGTGGGCGCAGGTTCGCGCCGAGCGCCGCGTCAGTCAATTGGATGGCTGGCAGTTCGCTCTGGCAGGTTAAAATCCAACTAACGCATAATGCCTAATACGACCTAACACGACCTAATACGCCAATACGGAGGACAGAGATTTATGGCTGATTACACGAATTCGGATGTGAAGGCAAGGGTGAGGGAGCGGTACGCTGAGGTGGCGCGGGTGGCGGCGGACGGCGGGGATGGGTGCGGCGCGGAGGGGTGCTGCGGGGGCGAGCAGGTTGCGACGGATTTGACTTATCTGCCCGAAACGATTGCGCCGCTCTACGATATGGAGCAGATAGAGGGGCTGCCGGGCGAGGCGCTGTCGGCGTCGGCGGGATGCGGCAATCCCACGGCGATAGGCGATCTGAACGCGGGCGAGACGGTGGTGGATTTCGGCAGCGGCGGGGGGATAGACTGCTTTATCGCCGCCAAAGCGGTGGGCGCACAAGGCAGGGTCATCGGCATCGATATGACTCCGGATATGATTAACCTGGCGCGCGCCAACGCCGCCAATCTGCGCGTGGACAATGTGGAGTTTCATCTGGCAGAGATGGAAAGCACGCCGATAGAGGACGGGTCGGTGGATGTGATTATATCCAACTGCGTGATCAATCTCGCGCCGGACAAGGACGCGGTGTTCCGGGAGGCGGCGCGCATTCTCAAGCCGGGCGGCAGGATGTTCATATCGGATATGCTGCTGACAGCGCCGCTGCCCGCGCATGCCTTGGACAACCCGGACAACTGGGTGGCATGCCTGTCGGGGGCCGAGCCGCAAGAGGTGTACATCGGGCGGATGCGGGATGCCGGGCTTTCGGACATCCAAATCGTGGATAACAAGCCTTGGGAGGGCAAGGAGGAGTGGGCGTCGCGGGTTCATAGCATGAACATCAAGGCGTACAAGCCGGCGTAGGGGCGGCATATTAGCGCATAGCATTGCCGCCTAACGCATCGCATATCTCTGCTAAACAAAGCGCAAGACCAAAACGCAAGACAAATGAAAGACGGGCAGGTTGCTGAGCGTATGGGGCGCATTGCCCTAATATCAGATCTGCCCGTCCCGCTATGCGCGCGTCAGGATGTTGGCGTTGCGTTACTGGGCGACGGCTACGCCGTTGACGCCGTTTGCGCTGACGCCATTGACGCCGTTGACGCTTAGGCCGTTTTTGCCGTGCTGCTTGTTGCTCTCTTCGATTTCGGCGTTGAGCGCGTCTAGGCCGTTTCGCACTTGTCCTAGCACGTCGGCGAGCTGCTCTTCTAGGTTGAACAGCACTTCGCGGGCGTAGCTATCGGCGCCGTCGCGGCGGGCTACGGCGGTGGTTTCGGCCTCTTGCATAATGCGGTAGGCTTTGCGCTGGGCGTCCTGCAGGATCTGCTGGGATTCGTAGCCCGCCTCTTCCTTGAGTTCTTGGGCGATCTCTTCGGCGCGGCGGATGATTTCGGATTCGCCGACTTTGTCGTGGTAGTCGGTCTGCGCCTTTTCGGTAACGCTCTTGGCCTCCTCTTCGGCGGACGCGCGGACGCGCTTGGCTTCGAGGTAGGCTTGGCTGAGGATGCTCTCTTTCATCTTGATGACTTCGGACGCCTCGCGGAGCTCGTCGGGCGAGTCCACGCGGCCGAGCGCCTCGCTGAGCGCCATGAGGCTGTCGATCTCAACCATGACCTTGCGGCCAAAGCCCGGCACTCGCATGCCGTCGGTAGCCAAAGATTTCAGTTCGTTTGCTATCTGGGTAGTCTGCATATGTCCTCTCCCCCATTCTGATTTGATTGCGGCTGGTTGTGTTTAATCGCTATGTGATTGCCGGGATTGCGGGCCGTTGCGATTATGCGGGGCTAAGGCTAGGGTTCGGTCGGGGGCGCGTCCAACTTTTCGGAGAGCGCGGCGTACACGGGGGCGGGTATGAGGTTGTCCACGCGCCCGCCGAGCTGCATCACCTCTTTGATGCGGCTGGAATAGACGAACTGGAACTCCAAGGCGCTCATCAGGCAGACGACGTCGATGTCGGGGGCGATGTTGCGCCACATGAGCGCCATTTCGAACTCCATCTCGAAGTCTAGGCCGGCGCGCAGGCCTCTGACGATGAACGCGGCGCCCTCTTGCCGCGCCGCCATGGGCGCAAGCCCCACGAAGGGCGTGACCTTGACATTGTTCAGGTGCGGTATGGACTGCTTGAACAGGTCGACGCGCTCGCGGGTGGTGAACATCAGGTTTTTGGGCGGCGTGTCATAGACGCCGATGACGAGCTCGTCGAAGAGCGCGGATGCCCTAGTCGCAATGTCCACATGTCCGTTGTGGACGGGGTCGAAACTGCCGGGGTAGAACGCCCTAATCATCTACTCGCTCCGCTCCGCGTTTGTTGCGCGGCTCAGTCTGTATATTGAGATTGCCGTATCGCCGTATCGCCGTCTTGTTTGCAAGGCTAATGCGCCGTATTCGTCCGCCAATTCCGTTTCTCGCCGGTGTTCGGCGACTACCATTGCGCCGTCGGTTAGCAGTCCGCCGCGGTTCAGGCGTCGCATTAGCGGTTGCCAGTCGGTTTGCGCGTAGGGCGGATCGGCGAAGACCAGCCCGTATTTCCCGGCGAGCGCGTCCAGGATGCGCTCAACCCTGCCGTTGCGGACGCTGCCTCGCTCGGTTAGCGCCAATGCCGCGAGCGCCTCGCGGATGGAGCGGCAGCGGCGGGCGTCCGCCTCAATGAAGAGCGCATACGCCGCGCCTCTGCTCAGCGCCTCCAGCCCCAGCGCGCCGCTGCCCGCGTACAGGTCAAGAACCTGCGCCTCTCGCAGGGCTTGCGCGCCTAGAATTGAGAAGACGGCGGAGCGAACCCTATCGGCGGTAGGCCTGAGTTCGGCGCTGCGCGGCAGGCGCAATCTGCGTCCGCGGTGAACGCCGCCCGTAATCCTAAGCGTCAACTTGCGGCTCGTCCTCGCCATTGCCGCCTTGCGCCTGAGGCGCCGGGCGGGTTGCCTTCTCAACTATGGCAAGAGATTAGCATGTAGGGAATTGGGGCATAAAGCGATTTTTAGTCTTTTTTAAGAAAAGATTTAGGATTTGTTAGGGGTTGGCAAGCCCGCCGCGAGTTGGCTGAGACGCCTTTGTGATGTTCGTAATATGCGCGTGTGATATAGTTTTTGTTGTGATGAATGCGATGAACAGGATGCGGGGCTTGGCTTGGGAGCGCGGGCGGCCGGATGGCTTGACGATGCTGATAGCGCTGGCGGCGCTGTTGGGGGCCGGGCTTGTGGGGGCGCGGCTTGCGGCGCCGCATGCGCCGGGACTCGCCATAGATTCGCTGCGATTCATAGCGGCGGCGCGGACGCTGCAGGCGGGCGAGGGCATCACCGACGCGGGTGGAACGCATTACATCGGTTCGCCTCCGCTCTACCCTGTCGCGCTGGCGGTCGGCGGGCTAGGATGGGCGGATCCGCCGGATGTGGCGGGGCCGCTGAACGCGGCGGCGTTTGCGCTTATGATATTCGCGGTCGGGCGATATTTGCGGCGGCGGCTTGCGTCCGGCTTTTTGGTCGTGTGGGCGTGTCTGATGGTTGCCTGCTCCGCCGGGCTGGCGGGGTGGGCGGCGTGGGTTATGTCCGACATTTTGTTTATCTTGCTGACCACGCTGGCGCTTGTAAGCGCGGATGATTATCTGCACAAGCGCAAGACGGCGGCGCTGGTAGGGACGGCGATTTTCGGGGCGCTGGCGTGGCAGACGCATTTTATCGGCATAGCCGTGCCTGCGGCGATAGGCTTGGCGCTGCTGCTGCAACGGGATGCGCCGCTGAGGGGGCGCGTGGGGCGCGCCGCGGCGGTGGGACTGACGGCGGCGCTGCCTATGGGGGCGTGGCTGATTCGCAATCAGCTAGTAGCGGGGGAGGCGCGCGTGCGCGTAGAGCCTTTCGGCATTTTCGCGGCAAAGCCTTTTATGGACGCGCTCTCGGCGATGCGGGATTGGGCGTACATTGACTTGGAGGAGCTTGGCGCGAGATGGCAGTTTCTTGATGCGCCGCCGCTTAATTGGGCGGCGGCGTTGCTGTTGGCGGCGGCGCTCGCTTTTGTGATAGCGGCGCTTGCGGTCGCAGGACGGCGGTTTTGGCGCGGCGCGGCGAGCGGCTGTGTGCCGCGTCCCGCGTGCGGATGGCGTCCGTGTTGGCTGTTCGGCGGCTTTGCGCTGATATGCTTGTGTGTCACTATCGCGGGCGTGGTGGCGGGATATACGCCGCGCGTGGCTGCTAGGCATATAGAATCGCTGTATATCCCGCTGCTGGTGTGCGTTGTCGTGGCGCTGGATGGGTTGCTGGGGTGGGCACGTAGCCGGGCGGCGTCGCACACGCGGGGAAGGATGGCGTGGGGGCGGCTGACAGCTAGGTTGCCGATTGCGCTGCGGGTTGGGCTGGCGGTTGCGGCGCTGGTTTGGCTGGGGCAGACGGCGGCGCTCAATGGGGTTGAGATTGCCCGCGCAAATGAGGGGGATGTGTTTCTGCAGTACGCTTTGCCGCGCTGGACGGAGTCGGATACGCTGCGATACATCCGCGAAAACCCGGATGGGCTTGATCTCAGCGGCGAGGTTTGGAGCAATGAGGCGGCGTTTTTGCATCTTCATCTGGGTAATCGCGCAGGCGGCGGCGATAAGCCTGACACTTATTTTCGCCGCATACCGCCGCGCAAGGTGGAGGCGATAAGCGGCGGGGAAAAGCTGAGGGATCTGACGGCGGTAGCGCCTGATGGGACTTATATCGTCTGGATCAGGAGCGTCAACCGCAACTGGCGCTACGGCTATGGGGATGCTACGCTGCGGGCGACGCCCGGATTTCAGCCGATAGCCGAGCTGTCGGATGGCGCGGTGTTTAGGGTGAATAGCGCGTATGCGCCGCGCGGCAATCCCTATCGCGACGCCTATGAGCGCATCTCGGCGGGCGAGTATGGGGAGCCGGCGGCGCGGGGCGAGTTCACGATGTACGCGGGGGATGGCGAGTTGGTTTATCTTAAAGAACCTTGCGTCGCCGCGGATGTGGAGTCGAGGGTGAAGATATTTCTGCACATCTTCCCGGAGGACGCCGCGGATTTGACTCGCGCGGGCAAGCCGCATGGGTTTAACAACGCGGACTTCGTTTTCGGCGACTATGGCTTGGATTTGGGCGGCAGGTGCGTTGCGATAGCGCCGCTGCCCGCGTATGGCATAGAGTATATCCGCACGGGGGTGGCTGACGTCTTATCCCTGGATGTGTGGTGGAGCGCTGAGTTGAACCCGAACCGCGATAGATATAGGGCGGCATATCGCGCGGCGGTTGCGGGGGAGTATGGCGAGGCGGCGGCGCGGTCGGAGTTCGCGGTGTATCGCGCGGGGGATGCGCTGGTTTATGTCAAAGAGCGTTGCGTTGGCGCGGATGCTGATGCGCGGTTTATGCTGCATATCTACCCTGCGGACGGGGCGGATTTGCCTGAGGGACGGGCAGAGTTGGGTTTTGCAAACGCGGATTTTCGGTTTGTGGAGCGCGGCGCTGTGGTTGACGGCAAGTGCGTTGCGGTGGCGCCGCTGCCGGGATATGGGATAGAGCGCATCCGCACGGGGCAGTTCGTGAGCGGCGCGGGGGAGTTGTGGCGGGTGGAGTTTGGGGGGCGATAGCGGGATTGCCTGGGTGAACGGGGGGACGCTACTCTTTGTAAAAAAGTAGGCAAACTTTGGGGGGATTTAGAAGGGTATTCTCAGTGCGTAGCGCTAATGGATTTGAGGGACTGATTTAGGCGCTCATCAAGCGCTATCGCCGGCAGATGTTTCAGCATCTCGACGCTCTTTGTGTAGCCCTTTGTTCGCCTCACTAGCCTGTTCAGCTTGCTTCTTAGTTTTGAATGCAGCCCCTCATTCCAGTTCACCGCTCCGCCTTTGCCTATCACATGCCGATCGCGCGGCAGCCATTCGTACACCGGATAGGCGTCGGTTTTATACCTATCAGCGCCCGGCAACCTATGCAACAAGCGCGAGAACGCAGACTCGTCCCCGCCGCCCACTTCATACATCCGCTGAACAGCACGCCTGCCGCCCATCCTAGCCGCAAGGCAGCCCAGCGCCGTCAATACGGATCCCGCTGACCTGTGGGATAGCCCCAATGCCCATATCAGCGACATCAGCGCTCTTAGGCTGGCGCTGTGTTCGCTGCGGTCAGCGCCTTGCGGATAGCGAGTGAATGCGCGCTTGCAGCCAACGCAGAGGTAGCGGATAGTCGCCACCGTTGCCTCATAGATGGCATTGACGCGCTTGCGGACTTCGCCGCGTCTGTGGAGTATGCCGTATTTGCGGTATGGGCATTGGCTTGGGTGGGCACGCGGGTAGGCGCTGACCTGCGGCCAGGGTAGCGATTGCTCTTTGCATTGGCGGGCGGCGTCCTGAATGCGCTAGCTGCCATTAGCGCTTTATCAGGGTTGTCCGCCGTTTTTATTTCCCGCAATTTTAGGGTCGGTTACTATCGGGGCCGACTGAGATATGCCTTTTCATAAAAAAGTATTGAAAACCTTTATGTGTATGATAAGGTGTTCGCATAGACAACGCATAGATAAAGGGATAGCCAAATGGGTATTTTCAAGGAGGTTTGAGCATGGGCGCGTCAAGGGTGGACGGCGGCAAATATACGCGGCGTCACTGGGCAAAGTGGGATAGGCATGCGATAGCGCCGCCGGGGCGCATCCACCTGCTGGAGCATCACTTGGCGGATGTGGGGGCGTGTTTTGAGGCGCTGTTGGAGCAGCCGTCCATTCGCAAGCGGCTGGCGCATGCGGGGGATATGCCGAGCTTGGACGAGTTCACGGCGGCGCGGCTTGCCGTGTTCGCGACGTTGCATGATATTGGCAAGGTGAACGTGGGCTTTCAGACACAGGTTTGGCCGGCGGAGGATTTGCGGGGCAAGCGGCGTCCGGGCAGAGCGGGGCATACGCTGGATCTTGTGCCGGCGCTTGCGGGGCGCGACGAGACGGCGGGCTGGTTCTTGGATGCGCTTGGGTGGGATGAGTTGCTGAAATGGGATGATAGGGATGGCGAAGTCGTGTGCGGGCTGTTCGTGGCGACGCTGTCGCATCACGGGCGGCCGTTGAATTTGCAGGATACGCGCAGCGCCAATCCTGAGATATGGCGGCGGTTTGGCGATCTCAGTCCGCGTGATTGCGCTGAGCGCATTGGGCGGCTGGTTCGGGAGTGGTTCCCGGATGCGTTTGCGGCGGGCGCGCCGCCGCTGCCGGACGCGCCGCGGTTCCAGCATCTGTTCCTGGGGCTGTGCAACTGGGCGGATTGGCTGGGGTCAAACGAAAAGTTCTTCCCGTACTGCGATAATCCCTCGGACGATTACATCTCTACGGCGCGCAAGCAGGCGGCGGACGCCGTGCGCGAAGTGGGCTTGGATATATCGGAGCAGCGCGAGAGTTTTGGGCGGATAGCGGATTTCACAACGCTGTTCCAGATAGACGGCGGCGCGCCCAACGCGATACAGCGGGCGGCGCGGGATACGCCGCTGACGCATCCGCTCGTGATAATCGAATCCGAAACGGGTTCGGGCAAGACGGAGGCGGCGCTGTGGCGGTTCGCGCAGATGTATGAGGCGGGCTTGGTTGACGGGCTGTATTTCGCGCTGCCAACGCGGGCGGCGGCGGCGCAGATACACGGGCGCGTTCAGCGGTTCATAGACGCGCTGCTGCCTGAGGAGCATAGGCCGCCCGTAGTCCTCGCCGTGCCGGGCTATCATCCCGGTAGCGCCACCGACGGGGTGGCTATGCAAGCCTATGATGAACATTCGGCGGGCAATGCCGATGAGAACAGCAAGCCCTGGGCTGCCGAAAATCCCAAGCGATACCTTGCCGCGCAGATTGCGGTGGGAACGGTGGATCAGGCGATGCTGGGGGCGCTGCAAGTGCGAAACGCGCATATGCGGGCGGCGTGTCTGGCGCGCAATTTGCTGGTGGTGGACGAGGTTCACGCCTCGGATACCTATATGAGCGAGGTGTTGGACGCCTTGCTGACGGCGCATCTCGGCGCGGGCGGCTACGCGCTGCTGATGAGCGCCACGCTGGGTTCGGCGGCGCGGGACAAGTGGCTGGAGCGCGAGCGGGGCAATGCGGCAGTGACGCCGATAGACGACGCTATCGCCGCGCCGTATCCGGCGGTCAGTTCGTATGATGGGGACGGGCGAGCTGAGATGAGGGCGACGGGGGAAAACGATAGGCATAAGCAGGTCGCCATCACTGGCAAACCACACATGGGCGATTTCGGGTATGCGGCGCAACTCGCGCTAGACGCGGCGAGGGCGGGCGCGAAAGTCATGGTCATCCGCAACACGGTCGGGCATGCGATAGAGACGCAGCGGGCATTGGAAGAGCGGGCGGGCGCGGGCGACGACGCGCCGCTGTTCAGCGTGAGCGGCATCCGGACGCTGCATCACGGGCGGTTCGCGGCGGGCGATAGGGCGCTGCTGGACGCGCGGGTAGAGGCGCTGTTCGGCAAGAATAGGGAAAGCGGCGGGCGCGTAATCGTAGGAACGCAGACGCTTGAGCAGTCGCTGGACATAGACGCCGACCTGCTGCTAACCGACTTGTGTCCGGTGGATGTGCTGCTGCAGCGCATCGGGCGGCTGCATCGCCACGCGTTGGATGACAGGCCCACGGGCTATCGGGATGCGCGCTGCGTGGTTATGACGCCGCCGGGGGGCGATTTGTCGCCGCTGCTGAGTAGCGGGGGCGCGGCAAATGGGCTGGGGCCGCACGGCTATGTGTACAGGGATTTGCGGGTTTTGGAGGCTACGCGGCGGCTGATTGAGGAGTATGGGGAGTGGGATATACCGGCTATGAACCGGCTGTTGGTGGAGAATGCTACGCATCCCGAAAGGCTGGGGGCGATTACGCGCGAGATGGGGGATGATTGGGCGGCAAACAGCATCGGCGTTGAGGGCGAAAAGATAGCGGACGCGCAGCTCGCGCGGCTGCACACAATCAGGTGGGACAAGTCGTTCTATGCGGACAACCGCGATGCGCTGTTCGTGAGCGACGATGAGAAGATACGCACGCGGCTGGGTGACGACCGCGTGGATGTGGCGTTTGCTCAGCCGCAGGCAAGCCCGTTTGGGGGGGCGGCGCGGATCGAGGGGCTGGCGCTGCCGCTGCGGTGGCTGGGGGGCGCGGAGTTGCCGGACATGGTTGCGCCGTCTGCAATGCAGGACGGGTTTGGGTTTGCGGTGGGGGAGCGGGGGTTTGTGTATGACAGGCTGGGGCTGCGGCGGGGCTAGGGCGGCGCGGCGCCGGCGTGAAGGGTATTCCCGGCCGCTGGCGCTTTGCCCCGATCCCTCGTATGGCGTGGGGTACGATTATTAAGGTACCCCCGGCCGCCGCTTTGCCCTCTTTCATCAGGATTATCTGGGAAATCACTGAATTCATCTATGAAATGAGGGGTTAAGGGGTTGCAAAGTTCTAATCGTGTGTAGTAGATTAGTTTGAAACTATTGTAACGCCCTTACATTCAACATTCACCAATTGCTATTGGGGGAGTTTTGGATATGCACAATGTCTTGACAGAGCCGCTAATTCGGGCGGACATAGGCGGCGGCGCGATTGCGCGGATGTCGCTGCCACAGGTGTATGAGGCACTAGTGGCGGACGAAGTGAACTCGTTCTCGGCTCTGCGCCCGCATCAGCGGCATGCGTGGCATGCGTTTCTCGTGCAGCTGGGGGCGATGGCGATACACAAGGCGGGCATGGGCGAGCCGCCGGGGGATGCGGATGCGTGGCGCGAGCTGTTGCGCGGGCTGACGGCGAAGTGGCCGGACGACGAGCCTTGGCTTCTCGTCGTGGACGACATCACAGCCCCCGCGTTTATGCAGCCGCCGGCGTCTTCGGCGGATGGGGCGAAAGATTACGATATAGACGAGGTAAATCCAGAAAAATTGGTGGCTACACCAGATAAGCTAGACATGCTGGTTACCTCCAAAAATCACGACTTGAAGATGTCAGTAGCCTCAGACGCGGACGGCGATGACTGGATATTCGCGTTGATTAGTCTGCAGACGCAAGAAGGGATCCACGGAAAGTTCAATTACGGCATATCGCGGATGCCCAGCGGTTACGGCAATCGCCCAGCATTTAGCATCACACCATCCGAACGTCCAGGGATTCATACACGCCGTGACATAGCGGGGTTGATAGAACGTCGGAAGGATATTTTGGAAGAGTATCCGCTGAGCGACGAAGGCATCGGATTGGTGTGGCCTCTGCCCTGGGATGGGACTGAGGCAGAGGCTTTGCTCCTTACCGACATGGATCCATTCTACATTGAGATTTGCCGTCGGGTTCGGCTATGGTGGGTTGGGGATAAATTGACGGCAGTTCGCGCCAACTCAGATTTTCGCAGAATGGCGGATGTCAAGGGCTTGACAGGGGACCCTTGGGCTCCAGTGAGTAACAATGTGAAACAAGGGGTAACTCCTCCGTCATTCCTGACGCCGTGGCGAAAGTTTGGGTATGAGCGAGTGGTGGATGGCATGACTTCCCCGGATTGGAAGCAGCCGGCGCTCTTGCGGTTGACACAGCAGGACGAAGACTGCAAAGGGGATATGAAGTTGGTAGCGCGTGGCATCGTGCGCGGACGAGGGGAGACCAAGGGCTACTATGAGCGCGTGATACCACTGTGCCCTAAGATAATTCAGATATTCGGGCGCAACGACGGCGTGAAACAACTGGGCGATATTGCGCGGGAGCGCATCGTGGAGATAGGCAAAGTCAAAGGTGCCCTGAGTCACGGGATTTCCGTGTTTGTTGCCAGTGGCAATTCAGGTGCTCAACGGAATAGCGCCAATGCTAATGTATGGAGGGATAAGCTAGACGAAATTGTGGACAGCTCGTTCTTTGATGCTTTGCAGGATGAATTTGAGGCGGCCGAAGGCGAGCGCAAGGGCATCCGCAATAAATGGCTACGAAACACGAAAGATAAAGATGGCGTGGTAGATTATGCAGTCCGCATTTTGCAAGAGGCGGAGGAGGTGTTGCCGTGCCAGTCTATTCATCGCTATCGCGCGAAAGTCGCTGCCAACAGCGCGTTTTGGGGGCGAATACAAGACGGTTTTCCGTTATTGTTTGATACACAAAACGACAAGGGGGAAGAAGACGAATGTCAGAACAACAGCGAACAGACGCAAGAGCAGAATCCGACGGGGACGCAACTCAATCTGATATGACAAGCCAGCATCAGGGGTGTCGGATATCTGAGTGCCACTTTACTCAGGATGTAATCGACGTCGCTCAGCAACATGGTTGGCGCCCCTATCACTTCGGACAGCACTTTGTCAGGGGCAGGGGTTTTCCCGACTTGGTGATGTTTCGCAGAGACGAAGCGACCGGCGCGACAGAGTTCGTCGTGGCGGAGCTGAAGCGCGGATATGATAGCGAACCGCGCCCCGAACAAAAAGATTGGTTGCGCGCATTTGGCGCTCATCTCCCGACCCGTGTTTGGCGTCCTGAAGATTGGGACAAAATAGAGGCCGTGTTGAAAGACGGGCCTAATGATGAAAACTCCAATCAGCCGCAGCGGACTCAGGACGAAAGCCGTCGGATTGATAGTCTATTCCCAGCAAACTTTGTCTCCACTATGGGCAATTTGGTGGAAACGATTGAAGACGAGGAATTCGGCAGCGGCAACCATGCGCGCCTACGCCGTATGGACCCCGATAGCCCTAACACGGCTATTTTCTGGAAGTTTATGTCGTGGCGGACAATGCCCCGAAATCCAGACATCAAGAAATGGGGGCTGATACTACAAGGCATTGCGCTAATGTCTCACAAGGGAAAAGCGCATAATTCAGGGACGCCAGTCGGTCGCGCGTTGTTCTACGGGGGCGATAGCAGTAGGACGAATGCGTTTTACAGCGAAGACAGGCTGGCGACTTTGCTTGCCGCAAGGGGGGGCACGCTCCGCCGCCTGCTTGCGCGACTGTTCCGGATGCTGGGAAACGAAGGTTGCTCTTTCGACTGGTTCGAAATGGCGAGGTTTATATTGAACGACGGCCAAGATGAAGAACGAGTTGAACAGGCGCGAACTGAAATCGCGCGTGCGTATTATCGGGCGAAATCATACAGCGAGCGGCCGAGGTCTCAAAACTAGAAACTAACAAGCAAGGAGACAAACAATGCGTACCAACCCACGATTTTTGCAGATTCACACTCTGCACTCATACCCCGCGGCACTATTGAACCGCGACGACAGCGGCCTTGCAAAGCGCATGCGCTTTGGCGGCGACGTCCGCACGCGCATATCCTCGCAATGCCTGAAACGGCATTGGCGCAAAGCGGAGGAGGACGACTTCGCGATCCATAATATCCCTGGCGCGGAGAAGGCGATAAGGTCGCGCAATGTGATAGGCCGCAAGGTAATGCAGTCATTGCGGGAAGAAGGGGATGCGTCCAAAGATGTGCTTGATGCAGTTGAGGTGAAGTTTGTCAAAGGGGTATATGGTCCCCGCGCCGTGCCTGGTGAAGAGCCTGCTCAGGAAAATACACGCCAGCCGCTACTGCTAGGGCTACCTGAAGTGGAGTATTTGCGGCAAAAAGCGGCAGAAATATGCGCGGTACATCCCGAAGATAAGAAAGCCGCCGAGGCTGCCGCCGATGATCTGTTCAAGAAACGAGGGGGTAATTTTAAGGCGTTCCGCGATAGCGCGAAACTGCCGGGCGGCTTGGAGGGCGCGCTGTTCGGGCGGATGGTGACGTCGGATCCGGGCGCGAATATCGATGCCGCGGTGCATGTGGCGCACGCTTTCACGGTGCATCGGGAAGAGAGCGAGAGCGATTATTTCTCGGTGGTGGACGATTTGCAGCGCGATGACGAAGACGCGGGCGCGGCGCATATCGGCGATATGGAACTCACCGCCGGGCTGTTCTATGGGTATGTGGTGGTGGATGTTCCCGCGCTGGTGTCCAATCTGACAAGTTGCGCCGCCGCCGACTGGCAGGACGCCGACCGCGAACTGGCGGGCAAGGTGGTGGAGCATCTGGCGCATCTCATCGCCACGGTGTCGCCAGGCGCGAAACTGGGCTCTACCGCGCCGTATGCCTGCGCCGACCTGATGCTGATAGAGGCGGGAACGCGGCAACCGCGCAGCCTCGCCAATGCCTACCGCGCCGCCGTCAGCGCGCAGGTGAGCGACGCCGGCGATGCGCTGTCCGCCTATCTCGCCAAGATAGACGCCGCATACGGCGCGAATGAGGCGCGGCAGTTTATGGCGATAGAAGACTGCGAGCTGCCCGCCGCCGAGCGGGTCTGCTTGGACGACCTGGCGGCATGGGCGGCGGACGCCATTCGCGGCGGCAAGGCAGAGGCATAGCGATGCGCCATCTGATACTGAACTTGGAATCGCCGCTGATGTCTTTCGGCGGCGAGGCGATAGACAACTACGGGGTAACGCGGCGCTTTCCGGCGGCGTCCATGCTGACGGGCTTGTTCGCCAACGCGCTGGGCTGGCGGCGCACAGAGCGCGCGCGGCATCAGCGCCTGCAAGAGCGGCTAGTGTTCGCGGCGCGCATAGAGCGCGAACCGGCGGGCGGGCTGAGCATGCGGGATTTTCAAACGGCGCAACTAGGCGCAAACGATAAGGGCTGGACTACTCTGGGCGTTCCCGAAGATCGCGCGGGCGGCGTTAATACATACAAATCGCCTGCGCTGCGCTACCGCGACTACTACGCCGACGCCCGCATTGTGGTCGCCCTGCGCCTAGATCCGGCAGACGAATCGCCCACGCTGGACGACCTCGCGGCGGCGCTGGACGAACCCGCGCGGCCGCTGTTCATCGGGCGCAAACCCTGCTTGCCCTCCGCGCCGCTGTTCGCGGGATTCGCGGATGGGGACACCGCGCTCGCCGCGCTGATTGCAGCGCCGCTTGATGGCGAGGCGGATGCGGCTGATTCGGCGCGGCGCGTATCGCTGCTATGGCCGGAGGGGCAGGGCGTCGCCGGCGTTGACGGCTTGACCGAAAGCAACTTTTCTATGCTCACCGACCAGCGCAACTGGGCATCCGGGCTGCACGGCGGCGGACGCTGGGTTCACGAGGGAACGCTGCCCGCGTCAGCGTTTGCGCCCGCCAAGCGCGCCGGTTCGGACGGGGAGGATTAGCCCATGACAACCGCAATCGCGGCGCCGCCGCTCTATATGATACGCGCCGAGCTTGACCTCAACGCCTTTCACCGCTGGGCGGGCGGGCGGCGCATCTTCGGGGGCAATGTCTTTGATGAGGGTTTCGCTATGCACAAACTCCTGCGCGAGAGTTTCGGCGATAGCGCGCCCCAGCCGTTCAGAATAATCGCGCCGCGCGGATGCTCTCGCGGCAGCCTGTACGGGTATTCGGCGGCGGACGCGGACGAATTGCGGGATGCGTCGGAAACATTCGCATGCCCGCTGCAGGCGGCGATACTGCCCCCGGCGCACATAGACGCCAAGCGCATGCCCGCCGAATGGAGCGCCGGGCGGCGGCTTGGGTTTGAGATACTGACGCGCCCGGTGACCAGGGGGGCGCGGGTTCCCGGCGGCAAAATCCAGGAACACGACGCGTTTCTGGCGGCGCTGCCGCAATGCAAGGATGAGCGGACGGATCTATCGCGGGAGGAGGTGTACGCCGACTGGCTTGCGGCGCGTCTGGAGCGCGGCGGCGCGCGCATGGAGGAGGCGCGGCTGGCGTCATTCCGGCGAACTCGCGCCGTGCGGCGCATCGGCAGAAACGCATCGGAGGGGCCGCATGCGGTTATGCGCGGGATACTGACGATTTCCGACGCCGACTTGTTCGGCAAGACGCTTGCGGGCGGCATTGGGCGGCACAAGGCATACGGCTACGGGATGTTATTGCTGCGGCCGGCTCGCTGACGGGCGGCGGCGATTGGGCGGGTTCGCGGCGGCTCATAGGCGGTTCATTTCAATGCACTTTAACAATTGAATATGAGCCAATGCGAATGGGCGGGAATAGTTATTGGACTGCCGCGGGGGCGGGCGCGGCAGCCCATAGTAGGGGATTTAAGGGGATGCGGAGTATGGATTGGGGATTCCCCCGCATAGGCGGGGATAGACCGTCTTTCTTCGCGGAGGCGATAGGGGGGGCTATGATTCCCCCGCATAGGCGGGGATAGACCGAGCAGTATGTCCCCCACCGACCGCAGCAGGCCGATTCCCCCGCATAGGCGGGGATAGAGCGCCGCCCCTATCTGCGCGGCTTGGATGATGACCGATTCCCCCGCATAGGCGGGGATAGACCCTTGACGAACCATAAGCCCATGGCAAAACACACGATGCCCCCCGCGTGGGCGGGGATAGACCCTTCCCATAGGCTACCAGCCCTAGCGCGATTGGCGATGCCCCGCGGGGGCGGGAATAGACAATACTCACGGGAGGAAGTGATGCGACCTTGCAAACATCGGCGCTGCGATAACCTGGACTTGCGCTCGCGGCATAACTGCTGCTGCTGTCGGCAAGGCGGCTCCGGCGCGTGGACTTGCCAAGTGTGCGGCCGTAGCGAGTGCCAGTGCTGTGGCAAGGCGATCTACCGGCGCGAGAATTTGGATATGGTTGACAGCGCAATTCTGGCGTACTGCCCGACGCCGGACAAGCCGAACCACGCGAAAGGGGGATATTGCGCGGCCCGATGAGATTACCTGCGTGGGTGGGGATAGGCCCGCGCTCTTGTCAGCATAGAGATAGGCGTAACCAGATGCCCCGCGTATGCGGGGATAGACCTAATTCGCCGTCCAACTGGATGCAGGTTGTTTCGGATGCCCCGCGTATGCGGGGATAGACCGATGTACATGCAAGGCGCATCCCTAGAGCAAATGGATCACCCGCGTAGGCGGGGATAGACCCAGCGCATCAGCCCACACATCCTCATCACTCATGGATCCCCCGCGCACGCGGGGACAGCCACATCTAACACATCTCTACGAACACAAGGAGCGGCAACGCTATGATGCGAGGCAGGCTTGGATTGGAGACGGCGCGGATACCGCACGCCGACCGGCATGGGCTGCTGTGGCTCAGTCGGGGGGCGCTGACGGTGCGGGATGGCACGCTGCGCTTTGAGCGGCAGGCGGCGGCGTCATCGGACAGCCCGCTTGACGCGGGGGAATACGGCATACCCTTTCAGACGCTCTCAATGATACTGCTGGGGCCCGGCTCCACGGTGAGCCATGACGCGCTGCGGCTGATGGCGCGGCACGGCACGGCGCTGGTGGCGGTGGGCGAGGATGGCGTGCGCTGCTACACCGCGCCGCCGCTTGGCCCGGACGCCTCCGACACCGCGCGGCGGCAGATGCGCGCGTGGGGCGATCCCGACGGCAGCCGCATAACCGTCGCCCGCCGGATGTACGCGATGCGGCTTGGCGAAGTCCTGCCGCACCAGAGCATCGAAGTCCTGCGCGGCATAGAGGGATCGCGGATGCGCCGCACATACCAAAACCTCGCGCGGCGATACGGCATAGACTGGCGCGGGCGGCGCTACGACCGCGCGAATCCGCTCGCGGCGGACATCCCCAACCAGGCGATAAACCACGCATCGGTGGCGGTAACATCCGCCGCCGTGATAGCCGTAACCGCGATAGGCGCGATACCGCAGCTGGGGTTCATCCACGAACACAGCGGCGACGCATTCGCCTTGGACATAGCCGACCTGTTTCGGGACACCGTGCTGCTGCCCGCCGCGTTCAAATCGGCGCGCGCCGCGCTGGACAACCCGTCCATAAACATAGAGCGCCACGCGCGCCGCACAACCGGGCAGACGCTGCGCGACGAGCGCGTCATCCCCGCGATGATAGACCGCATCAAGACGCTCTTCCAAGATGTAGAGCCGCTCGCGGAGTCGCCAGACGCCGCCGCCGCCGCTGAAGACGCGCTCGCCGAGCTGACGAATATAGAGGGAGCGGTCTGATGACGATAGTCGTAACGGTCAACGTAGAGGCGCGCTATCGCGGATTCTTGGCGTCGGCGATGCTGGAAATAGCGCCCGGCGTGTACACCGCGCCGATGATGACAAGCGGCATACGCCGGCGCGTCTGGGATGTGCTAACCCGCTGGCACTCGCACAGCGGGCAGGGCGCGATAGTAATGACCTGGCGCGACCCTGCCGCGGTAGGCGAGCAGCGCATCCTAACGCTAGGCGAATCCCCCAAACAAATAGTGGACGCCGACGGGGTTCACCTGGTTAAATACGCTTAGGCGGCGCGGCGGTAGCGGTTGCGAGATGGCTTAACCGGGCATAATTGCCCTATGAAAATCCAATTCTGAGATAGAGGCAGCGCCAAAATATCAAACGATGTAGAGGATCCCCCGCGTAGGCGGGGATAGACCCGATATGCACGACGCGTATGAGCTCAGCTTGGAGGATCCCCCGCGTAGGCGGGGATAGACCTTCAAGCGGATGGGCTGGGAGCAGTACAATCACGGATCCCCCGCGTAGGCGGGGATAGACCCCGGCGTCAATAGCGGCGCTCAAGCCCTCGATGGGATCCCCCGCGTAGGCGGGGATAGACCCCGGATATTGGATTGTGCGCGGCTTGCGCCAATGGATCCCCCGCGTAGGCGGGGATAGACCTCCGAAGGCGCCGGCGGTTGGATACAAGTCGGAGGATCCCCCGCGTAGGCGGGGATAGACCGGAAACAGCAGCGTCCTTGCCGCCTTGAATAGAGGATCCCCCGCGTAGGCGGGGATAGACCCTTGACCACAAGCTCCCAAGCGCGGACGGCGGGGGATCCCCCGCGTAGGCGGGGATAGACCTTACTTGACATTGTAGCCCATCGCGCAGATGCGGGATCCCCCGCGTAGGCGGGGATAGACCGCTGGTGGAGCGCGATTAGCCGCCCGCCGCGCCGGATCCCCCGCGTAGGCGGGGATAGACCCTCCACACGCCAGTTGGAACGACTCCGGGGAGCGGATCCCCCGCGTAGGCGGGGATAGACCGTCGTCGCCCTCGCGCGAGGGCGGGCGCGGGTAGGATCCCCCGCGTAGGCGGGGATAGACCGTAACCCGCAGAAAGAGAGGCATTGAAATGTCCGGATCCCCCGCGTAGGCGGGGATAGACCACCTGCTTGGGCGAGCGGCGCTGCGTCCGGGCAGGATCCCCCGCGTAGGCGGGGATAGACCTTAGGCGTGCCGAGAACCCCCTCCAGCAGATCCGGATCCCCCGCGTAGGCGGGGATAGACCCCGCGTCTATGTCGGCCGCCCGAACCCTCTCGGGGATCCCCCGCGTAGGCGGGGATAGACCGCCCTGCGGCGTTGCCCAGCCAAGCGGCAGGCCGGATCCCCCGCGTAGGCGGGGATAGACCCGGATCAGCCGGGCGCGGCATGCGGTGGACAAGGGATCCCCCGCGTAGGCGGGGATAGACCCGGCACAGATCCGACTACCTGCCCGATAATGCGGGATCCCCCGCGTAGGCGGGGATAGACCGCCCGAAACCCGCGCGGCAGCGCGGCAAGCCCCGGATCCCCCGCGTAGGCGGGGATAGACCTCGACTGCGGTTCTTGGGGAGGGGGGCGATGGGGGATCCCCCGCGTAGGCGGGGATAGACCCGACAACAGGTCTATCCTGTATAAGACGGCGGGGGATCCCCCGCGTAGGCGGGGATAGACCCGCAGTCCCCGACTAATACCCGCGCGCAATGGCGGATCCCCCGCGTAGGCGGGGATAGACCCCGGATAGCGATGATTCACATCACAACCGACGCGGATCCCCCGCGTAGGCGGGGATAGACCTAGGCGCGCTGATATTTGGGGGCTTGTCCCTGCGGATCCCCCGCGTAGGCGGGGATAGACCGCCAGCATAGGGCGCGCTTATCCCCGTCCGCTCGGATCCCCCGCGTAGGCGGGGATAGACCGGCAAGGCTAAACCATAGGGCGGCAAGGCTAAAGGATCCCCCGCGTAGGCGGGGATAGACCCCGATGAGGATGGGCGAGATTACAACGACGTTTGGATCCCCCGCGTAGGCGGGGATAGACCTGGATAGGCATGGACTTGTGGGATGGCGCATACGGATCCCCCGCGTAGGCGGGGATAGACCCATCAAAGAGGCGCGGAGCGTTTTGGCGGACGCGGATCCCCCGCGTAGGCGGGGATAGACCTGTTGGCTATGCCGTCCAAAACGATTTTGGGCGGGATCCCCCGCGTAGGCGGGGATAGACCGAGTCCATAGCGAACCGCATAGAGTCCGTGCCCGGATCCCCCGCGTAGACGGGGATAGACCCCTCGCTTTCCTCCAGCGGCGCAACCACGCCAAGGATCCCCCGCGTAGGCGGGGATAGACCTCGGGGGGACATTCGGGTTCGGCATAGCAGGCGGGATCCCCCGCGTAGGCGGGGATAGACCGTCCCGTTGCCCGTCGATGGTAGCGGCGCTCGGGGATCCCCCGCGTAGGCGGGGATAGACCCCTCCGCTTTGCGCTTTGGCGGGCGCGCCCGATGGATCCCCCGCGTAGGCGGGGATAGACCGTCTATCGTCCGCTTGCCTATCTACCGGATAAGGGATCCCCCGCGTAGGCGGGGATAGACCGCGTCTTGCCGCCGCGCTCGCCAACGCGCCCATGGATCCCCCGCGTAGGCGGGGATAGACCCCCTAGTCGCGATATGAGCGTCAAGTGTTTGTGGGATCCCCCGCGTAGGCGGGGATAGACCGAGATCCCACCCGACTATGACCCTGGACATCCAGGATCCCCCGCGTAGGCGGGGATAGACCATACGGCGGAGGCGAAAGAAGACGAGGTCGTGAGGATCCCCCGCGTAGGCGGGGATAGACCCTCTAGCGGCGCGGCGTATGGCGTATTCCAACTGGATCCCCCGCGTAGGCGGGGATAGACCCTCCTTATTTACTGAAGTCTATTAGGCCGGCCTGGATCCCCCGCGTAGGCGGGGATAGACCCCGTGCCGCTCCCCGCGAACATGTCCAATACCAGGATCCCCCGCGTAGGCGGGGATAGACCCTTTAGGGAAGACACTGCGCCCAGCGCAAACGCGGATCCCCCGCGTAGGCGGGGATAGACCTTCACACGCAAGTCTTCGATATGGACTACAACCGGATCCCCCGCGTAGGCGGGGATAGACCCTCGCCGCCCAGCACTCGGCGCAGATCCCGCCCGGATCCCCCGCGTAGGCGGGGATAGACCTTGATACGCGCGGCGATCCGCTACCTCCGCGCCGGATCCCCCGCGTAGGCGGGGATAGACCGGTAACTCCCGCCCAGCAGGTTTGGCTTGACGCGGATCCCCCGCGTAGGCGGGGATAGACCGCTCCAGCATAACCCCCAACGCTTTCGCGGGCGGGATCCCCCGCGTAGGCGGGGATAGACCGCTAACGCAACAAACGGCGTCCGCGTCGGCTCCGGATCCCCCGCGTAGGCGGGGATAGACCGTCCTACGAAATCGCTGATGTCAACGCCGGCGTGGATCCCCCGCGTAGGCGGGGATAGACCCTCGCCGCGATGCCCATGCCTGACGGCGGCATTGGATCCCCCGCGTAGGCGGGGATAGACCCGCCTCATCCACTTTCGCCATCGCCTTGTCATGGGATCCCCCGCGTAGGCGGGGATAGACCGCCGTCTTTGTGAGTAAGCGGCCGGAATTCCCCGGATCCCCCGCGTAGGCGGGGATAGACCCGCGGCATTGCCCGCAATCCCCGCAATGCCAGCGGATCCCCCGCGTAGGCGGGGATAGACCCCACCACTGGGAAACCGGCGGACGGCGCTCGTCGGATCCCCCGCGTAGGCGGGGATAGACCCTAGCAATGGATTGGCATACGCACACGCGGGACGGATCCCCCGCGTAGGCGGGGATAGACCCCTGCTAGTTGCATATGTCAGTATCGGGTCGGTGGATCCCCCGCGTAGGCGGGGATAGACCTACATAGTTTGGGCAAAGAACCTGTTTGTTCCAGGATCCCCCGCGTAGGCGGGGATAGACCGGGGCTAGGGGCGCGAATATGCGTTGACTTGCGGGATCCCCCGCGTAGGCGGGGATAGACCCCGCGAATACTGGTATGAATGGGCGCGGCGGGCGGATCCCCCGCGTAGGCGGGGATAGACCGCGCGGCGCTTGCGCCCAAAGCGGGCAACACAAGGATCCCCCGCGTAGGCGGGGATAGACCTGATGATGTTGGCGGCGAGGGCAAGACGACGTTGGATCCCCCGCGTAGGCGGGGATAGACCCCGATGTAAAGCCCGCCCGCCGTCAACGCAATAGGATCCCCCGCGTAGGCGGGGATAGACCATAAGCGTCGGTGAGATAGCCGCCGCATATCCCGGATCCCCCGCGTAGGCGGGGATAGACCTTGCCTTTGGCTTTGATGTGAGGGCGCTTATGGGGATCCCCCGCGTAGGCGGGGATAGACCCCGCGTGGTTATGCAGGGCGATGGCGCGTCGCCGGATCCCCCGCGTAGGCGGGGATAGACCCCGGCTTGTGCGCCCGATGCGTAAAGCCCATTGGGATCCCCCGCGTAGGCGGGGATAGACCTTCAAGGGCTATACGGCGATTGTGCGCGGGCGAGGATCCCCCGCGTAGGCGGGGATAGACCGAGTTGGCTGGGCGGCGCGGCAGCCTGAGCGGGGGATCCCCCGCGTAGGCGGGGATAGACCCACATCACCCCCCCCCTCTGTCAATGCCGCCGCTGGATCCCCCGCGTAGGCGGGGATAGACCCAATAGGTTCTGGCGGTCCTGGCGCTCATGGTAGGATCCCCCGCGTAGGCGGGGATAGACCTCTTGTCTTCGCGCGACACCGTGGCGGAGCCGCGGATCCCCCGCGTAGGCGGGGATAGACCGCGCAGTCGGGCTCGTCGCAGCAAGCGCCGGAGGGATCCCCCGCGTAGGCGGGGATAGACCTGGCGACTATGGCTGCGATCAAGGCAGCGAACCGGATCCCCCGCGTAGGCGGGGATAGACCCGACATCCACTACTGCCCCGCCGAGGGCGATGGGGATCCCCCGCGTAGGCGGGGATAGACCGCGGGTGAACGCGGATGTCGCCGCGGATATGGAGGATCCCCCGCGTAGGCGGGGATAGACCGCGTCAGGGCGGCGAGAGCGATGTTCTTGCGCCGGATCCCCCGCGTAGGCGGGGATAGACCGATGATTTCTGCGTTTGCGCCCAATGCGAGTGCGGATCCCCCGCGTAGGCGGGGATAGACCTCGCCGCAGAGGGCTGGCGTTGGATGTTGCCCTGGATCCCCCGCGTAGGCGGGGATAGACCTGCGGTTGGCGGCATTTCCCGTCCGCCGGTATTGGATCCCCCGCGTAGGCGGGGATAGACCCGCCCGTATGCGCGGATATTAGCAAGCCATCCGGGATCCCCCGCGTAGGCGGGGATAGACCTGCTAGACCTATACCACGTCTACGAAATAGAGGGGATCCCCCGCGTAGGCGGGGATAGACCTATAGCCCGCCGCTCACAACGCGCCGTATCGCTGGATCCCCCGCGTAGGCGGGGATAGACCGCAATGGGCGCGGGCGGCGCAACAAAGCCCGCGGGATCCCCCGCGTAGGCGGGGATAGACCCATTCGCGGGTTTGCTGAAAAGGCAGCCGCTATGGATCCCCCGCGTAGGCGGGGATAGACCCTTCCAAAATTAGCGCGAAATCGGCTTGTTTTAGGATCCCCCGCGTAGGCGGGGATAGACCCATTCGCGGGTTTGCTGAAAAGGCAGCCGCTATGGATCCCCCGCGTAGGCGGGGATAGACCGCTAATGGATGGCGGCGGCGCCGACGCCAAGCCGGATCCCCCGCGTAGGCGGGGATAGACCGCCATCCGCAACCGGCAGTGGCGCGGCGCGATAGGATCCCCCGCGTAGGCGGGGATAGACCCACAGGCAAAGCAGTCGCAAGGAGGTTAGGAGAGGATCCCCCGCGTAGGCGGGGATAGACCCGTACCAGTGGGATATTCCGCCTCCGGCGAGCAGGGATCCCCCGCGTAGGCGGGGATAGACCATAGCCCGGGAGAACTACGAATGGGCGCAGCGCGGATCCCCCGCGTAGGCGGGGATAGACCCCAACGCATCCGGCTAACCCCTGAGGGCGCGGAGGATCCCCCGCGTAGGCGGGGATAGACCGGCGGGATATTATCACGAAACGGCGCGGGCGCCGGATCCCCCGCGTAGGCGGGGATAGACCCCTATCTCACATTGGCGCTTGCCCGCCGACGTCGGATCCCCCGCGTAGGCGGGGATAGACCGGCTACCAGCAAGCGGCGCGCCGTCAGCAAGGCGGATCCCCCGCGTAGGCGGGGATAGACCGTCCGGTACGACGCCCAGAACCAGAAACTCAACGGATCCCCCGCGTAGGCGGGGATAGACCTATCCGTGCTGATAAAGCACGGTTCGCGCGAGGGGATCCCCCGCGTAGGCGGGGATAGACCCGGGATGTCCACCGGCTCGCCGTTCACGAATAGGGATCCCCCGCGTAGGCGGGGATAGACCGCGATTGTATTGACGCTATGAACACGGCGGGGGGGATCCCCCGCGTAGGCGGGGATAGACCTCACGGCTATATCATTGGCGCTGCCCTTGCCGCGGATCCCCCGCGTAGGCGGGGATAGACCCCACTGCTCCTGCTCTTCGTTTGCGCCGGATATGGATCCCCCGCGTAGGCGGGGATAGACCTCAAGGCTTGCCGGTAGTCGGCGTTGCCCCAGTGGATCCCCCGCGTAGGCGGGGATAGACCTCACATCCATTCTTTCAAGTTCAAAACGCGCTGGGATCCCCCGCGTAGGCGGGGATAGACCCTGCGGTTGCTCTACCGACTCTATGAACCACCCGGATCCCCCGCGTAGGCGGGGATAGACCCCTGGTGGGGTTTGATTGCCACATCCAAGCCCTGGATCCCCCGCGTAGGCGGGGATAGACCGCACACTCGCGCCGCTGATTGCCGAAGTGGACGGGATCCCCCGCGTAGGCGGGGATAGACCATTGGCGTAGAACATACACCCCGAACAAGACCTGGATCCCCCGCGTAGGCGGGGATAGACCCAATGGACGGAAGGTATACAGGCGTTCCAAACGGGATCCCCCGCGTAGGCGGGGATAGACCGTAGCCACAGCCCATAGGGAAAAGATCGAAGGTGGATCCCCCGCGTAGGCGGGGATAGACCCGGCTGGAGCTGGAGTAGGCGCGCTTGGATGCGGGATCCCCCGCGTAGGCGGGGATAGACCGTGGTTAGCGAAGGCGGGGAGCAGGTGGGGCTAGGATCCCCCGCGTAGGCGGGGATAGACCTCTAAACCTATCAGAGGGCGCGGCGAAGGATCGGGATCCCCCGCGTAGGCGGGGATAGACCTCGGTTGCGCCGGACGGCGCGCGCCGGATCCGCGGATCCCCCGCGTAGGCGGGGATAGACCACACGTGGGACTTCGTCTGGGTATTCAGCAAGGGGATCCCCCGCGTAGGCGGGGATAGACCCGCCCCTGACATTGGCTAATCGGCGCTTTCGGTGGATCCCCCGCGTAGGCGGGGATAGACCTGAAAACGGCTGTGATAGCGCGGGTGAGCGGCAGGATCCCCCGCGTAGGCGGGGATAGACCCGGCGGGCTGGGGCTGTGGTGAACGACGACCGGGGATCCCCCGCGTAGGCGGGGATAGACCTTCTTGGATGATGATGATGATGGAACTCATATTGGATCCCCCGCGTAGGCGGGGATAGACCCAGGCTATAACGCCATCCCGCTGTTGCCCAACAGGATCCCCCGCGTAGGCGGGGATAGACCTTGGCGGTGAGCTCGTCCACGCCCGTCTGGAACGGATCCCCCGCGTAGGCGGGGATAGACCTCAAACGCATCAAATATCGGACGCGCAAGCCCGGGATCCCCCACATATGCGGGGATAGCGGTTAGCCCGCAGACGAGGAAGGCGTCATTCGGCGGGATCCCCCGCATATGCGGGGATAGCCCGCGCTGTACATCGCCAACGGCGACGCTATCGCGGGATCCCCCGCATATGCGGGGATAGCCCAATCGCGCCCTTTGGCGTCCGCGCATTCGGACGGGATCCCCCGCATATGCGGGGATAGCGCCATCAAGCCGGGCAATGAATGGCTCACAATCCGGGATCCCCCGCATATGCGGGGATAGCCCCCCGCGCTCATTGCCGCCAGCAACTGCTCGGCGGGATCCCCCGCATATGCGGGGATAGCCCTAGCTAACTACCAAATCAACGTCCGATTAAGGGCAAAGCCAAAATTATGGATTCGCGGCGGACACAGAGAGCGGCAGGCATAGACGCTGGTAGATCGTGACAGCAATGGGTTCGCTGACCGGCTAAATATATGTGGAGCAGTTGAGAGCGGTCGCCTTATGCGCGAAGTGGCGCAATCCGTTACGCCACAAGCGTATGCGCCAGCGCGCGATATGAACAACGTAAAACGTAGCGCGTAATAAGCAAGAACAAGGCAAGACACAAGCCGCTGCGGGGCGACAAGAGCGTAGAGAATGATGACCGGGCTGTGGCTGACGCAGCGCGCCTGGGGAAGTCTGGCATGGACATGAGTAAGCTTGCTGACTAAGTAGCGGTTGGACAATACGCGCTAATCCGAAACGCAAGCATCACCATTCCATCCTAAACCCACCCACCGGCTTGGGATGCTTGCCCCCATCCATCCCCTCCCCCTTGCAACTTCCCCCCCACTGCCATACACTAACCCAATACACAATCAGCGAGGCGAACAATGCCAAAAGGATCAGTCCCCAAGCGCGAGGCGAAAAAGCCCAAAAAAGCCACGCAGAAAAAACCCGTCCTAACCGAACCCATAGCCACCTCCGAGGGCGTAGAAGTCGTAGGCAAGCGCCGCCGCCGCAAAGCCGACGCCGACTTCTAGCCGCGCTCGCTACCCTGCAGCAGCCGCGCCCGCCGCGGACACAGCCCGCCGGCAAGCGTCCTAGCCGCTACAACAATTCTGTCGCGGCGGCGTCCTCGTGTGTCCGTGCGCCTTACGCCACCCCTACCCACGCTGTTGCGTAAGGCATTGCAAGCCACTACATCTTGACGCCCAGCATAATTGGCAAGCGAATGTGGCTACCCTGTAATAATGTGGTTGCCCTACGCGGATGAAACGCAAGCGAACCGAGAGATATATGCCCAAGCGCGCAATCAGAACGCCAACCGCCCTAGCGTTGCTGGCATTGGCATCCGTGGCGGCGATTTCGCTGCTAATGGCGTGCGCGGATCAGTCCACCAGCCGGTTCGCCGCGCAATGCTCCGACGGCGGCGCCGTTCACGACCCTGAAAACAATCCGGATCTGGTCTCCGACTGCGCCACCCTGCTCATCATAAAGGACGCGCTCGACGAGAGCGACAGCCTAAACTGGTCAGCGGATCGCAGCATCAGATATTGGGATGGCGTAGCCACAGACAACAATCGCGTGTCATTGCTGATATTAGGGGGCTTGACCGGCGAGATGCCCTCTGAATTGGGCAACCTTTCCAATCTCAGGGAATTGTATATCGCAGGCAATGACCTGACGGGCGCAATACCCTCGGAGTTGGGCAACCTATCCAATCTTGCGACGTTGTCGCTCAGCGGCAATCAACTGACAGGCGAAATACCTCCGGAACTAGGCAACCTTTCCAACCTCGCGCTCTTGGCTCTTGACGGCAATCAACTGACGGGGGCAATACCGCTGGAACTGGGCAACCTTGCCAATCTCACGATTTTGCATCTCAACGATAATCAACTAACGGGCGCGATACCGCCCGAACTGAGCAACATTGCCAGTCTAGAAGTATTGCGGCTCAACAACAACTACTTGACGGGCGCGATACCCCTGGAACTGGGCAACAACCTTGTTCTCAGGGAATTGCATCTTCACGGAAATCGGCTTGCGGGCTGTATTCCCGCATACCTGCGGAGCGCGCCCAGTACGCCTTTCGCGCCTTTGAGCGAAGATGAGGTAGAGTTGCTTGGCTTGCCAACTTGCGATGAGTCAGTTGTCGCGCCTACCCCGGTACCCACTCCAACGCCCACCGCAGACCAGCTAACCGAGCAATGCTCCAACGGCGTCGCCGTGCCGAACCCCGCGGACAACCCCGGCCTTGTGTCCGACTGCGCCACGCTGCTCGCCGCAAGAGACGCGCTCGCAGGCGTGAACGGCTACCTAGCCTGGTCGCCGGACATTAGCGTCAGCGATTGGGATGGCGTAACCACAGACAACAATCGCGTGTCAGAATTGCGGCTGAGCAATTACGACCTGAATGGCGAGATACCCACGTCGCTAGGCAATCTTGCCAATCTCACGACATTGGATCTCTTCGGCAACCGACTGACGGGCGAGTTGCCGCCCGAACTAGGCAACCTTGCCAACCTGGAAAAGTTGGTTCTCCCCGGCAACCGGCTGAGTGGCGAGCTGCCCCCCGAACTAGGCAACCTCGCCAATTTAGAGAAATTGTTTCTCAGCGGCAACCAACTTACGGGCGCAATGCCCCCCGAACTAGGCGACCTTTCCAACCTCACGGATTTGTATCTGCATAATAACCGGCTGACGGGCGCGATACCCTCCGAATTGGGCAACCTTGCCAATCTAGTGGATTTGCGTCTCAACGACAATCAACTTACGGGCGCGATACCCCCGGAACTAGGCAACCTTGCCAATCTTGGGTTGTTGTATATCCACAACAACCAACTAACGGGATGTATTCCCGGCTCCCTGCGCGCGCCTTTGTACCGCAGTCAAAGTCTGATAGAGGCACTGCCATTCTGCGATGCGCCAACCGCCACGCCCACGCCGCCGCCAACCGCTACACCCACACCAACCGCCACGCCGTTGCCAACCGCCACGCCTACGCCCACGCCAACATCCACACCCACGCCAACCACCACGCCCTTCCCAGACCGGCGCGCCGAGCAATGCTTCAACGGCATCGCCGTGCAGGATCCCGCGAACAACCCCGGCCTCGTGTCCGACTGCGCCACGCTCCTCGCCGCAAAGGACACGCTTGAAGGCACAGCGGGCAACCTGAATTGGTCAGCGGACGTTGACATCAGCGATTGGCGCGGCGTAACAACAGAAGACGGCCAATTGTCAAGATTGAATTTGCGGTCGGAAGATTTGAATGGCGCAATACCCTCGGAGTTGGGCAACCTTGCCAATCTCAGGCAATTGGATCTCGCCAACAATCGGTTTGCAGGCGCGATACCCTCGGAGTTGGGCAACCTTGCCAATCTCAGGCAATTGGATCTCGCCAACAATCGACTGACGGGCGAGATACCTCCGGAGTTGGGCAATCTTGCCAATCTCGAGTTGTTTCGGCTATACAACAATCGGCTGACGGGCGAGATACCCTCAGAGTTAGGCAGTCTTATCAATCTCAGGCATGACCTGAGTCTCGGCGACAATCGACTGACAGGCGCGATACCCGTGGAGTTGGGCAATCTTGTCAATATCGAGTGGTTGGTTCTCGGCAATAACCAACTGACGGGCGCAGTACCCGCGGAGTTGGGCAATCTTGCCAATCTCCGAGCATTGAGTCTCGCCGACAATCAACTGACGGGCGCGATACCCAGGGAACTGGGCAATCTTATCAATCTCAGGGAATTGATTCTCCACGGCAATCAACTAACGGGCGAGATACCTGCTGAGTTGGGCAACCTTGTCAATCTCGAGTATTTGTATCTCTACGACAATCAACTAACGGGCGAGATGCCTGCTGAGTTGGGCAATCTTGTCAATCTCGAGTATTTGGATCTCGGCGACAATCAACTGACGGGCGCAATACCCGCTGAGTTTGGCAATCTTGCCTATCTCAAGCAATTGGATCTCAGCAATAATCAACTGACAGGTGAGATACCCGCGGAGATGGGCAACCTTGTCTATCTCGAGTTTTTGAATCTCGACAATCAGTTCACGGGTTGTATTCCCAAATCCCTGCGCGCTCCTTTGGGCGACGATGGGACAGAGTGGACTTGGTTGCCATTCTGCGATGCCGCAACCGCCACGCCAACGCCGGGGACCCAATGATATTGGGATGCGTAATGCCGACCGCATCCGACGGCAACGCCCACATCCAGCCGCTCGCAACCACCCAGCGCGTCAGCGCCGCAACCCACACCCCCTACCCCAGCCCCGCCAGCGCCCCCGGCAGCTCCGCCAGCCCCTCTATGCGCGGATGCTCCCGATAGCCCTTGTGATTGCCGTCCCTGTCCAGCAGCACCGGCTTGACGCCCGCGTTCACCGCGCCCGCCACATCCGTCAGTAGCTGATCCCCCACATGCGCCGCCTGCTCCGCCCGCGCGCCCGCACGCGCCAGCGCATAGCCGAATATGCGCGGATCCGGCTTCTCCGCCCCCACATCATATGAAGTCACCGTGAAATCCAAATGCGGCAGCAGCCCAAGACTCGCCGCCAGCTCGTCGCCGCCCTGATTCAGATTGCTCACCAGCCCCACGACCAGCCCTCGCTCGCGGCATGCTTGCAGCGCGGGAATAGCGTCGTCAAACGCCGCCAGCCCGTACTCCACCCGCCGCACGCGCCGCCAGATAGCGCCCGCTCGCTCGCTTGACACCTCCACGCCCGCGCCTTGCAGCACGCGCCGCTCATACTCCGCGAAAAACGCGTCCCGCTCCACGCGCCCAAGCCGCCGCACCGGGCGCGTGGCGTTCTGCTCCGACATAAACGCGTCCGCCAGATGATACCCGCGCAAAATCCCCTCCGGCGCAACGCTTATCCCAAAATCCGCCAGCGCCTCCGACTGTATCTCATAGCGCGACGGCCTAAACCCCGCCAGCGTGTTGTACAAATCAAAAAAAACCGCCGTAATCATAGCCGCCCCAATCGCTAATCCCGCCGCCAAGCCCGCCAACCGCCGCCGCCTATCCTACCACAACCGCCCCAATCTTATCCCGCAAACGCCCATCTATGTGCTATAATACCCCTTGTACAATCCCCTTTGTACTAGGAGGCATCCCTAATGACCACTCAGACCGCAACAACCCAAACCGCCATCATCTACCCAGAATCGGACGGTCAGCCCATGCCCGACGGAGAATATCAATTCCCCATACACTCAAGCGCATACTCCACGCTCCGCGTTCACTTCCGCCACTCCCCCGATGTTCGCGTCAACGGCAACACCTTTCTCTACTATGTAGAGGGCAACCCTCATATATCCGTATCCCCCGACTGTTATGTAGCTACGGGCTTGTCCCCCGAGCAGCAGGAAAACATAAACCGCAACAACACCTACCGCCTGTGGGAAGTGGGCAAGCCGCCCGACTTCGTGATGGAGGTAGCGTCCTACAGCACAAAAAACGCCGACCTTGTGGCTAAGCGCGAGCTGTACGCAAGCTTGGGCATAAGCGAGTATTGGCGCTACGACCACAGCGGCGGCGACCACTACGGCGAGCCATTGGTAGGCGAGCACCTAGTCGATGGCGAGTATCAGCCCTTGCGGATGAATGAGGACGACGACGGTCGCATCTGGGCGCGCAGCGACGCGCTGAACCTAGACCTATACTGGGACGACGGCGCTCTGCGCTTCTGGGATCCCGTCGCCCAAAAGTGGCTACGCAACCACGAAGAGGATCACGACGGGCGGCTAGAGGAACGCGCCGGCCGCCTAGCAGCCGAATCACGCGCCAACCAAGAGCAAGCCGCCCGCGTAGCGGAACAGACCGCGCGTGAGATAGCCGAATCCCGCGCCGAGCAAGAGCAAGCCGGCCGCTTGGCAGAGCAAGCCGCGCGTGAAGTCGCCGAATCCCGCGCCCAAGCCGCCGAGGCCCGCGCCGCCGCTCTCGAAGCCCAACTTCGCCAACTCCGCGGCAACACCAACCCCTCGCCCTAGGAGCCACCACTATGCCCGCTCACTCCGCCCCCAAGTCCATTGCGAAACCCACCATCTACTACCCCGACACCGACCACCAACCAATCCCCGACGGCGAATATCAAGCGCCCATTTACAGAAAAGTCGTAACCACGCTGGAAACCCACTTCAACAAAACCCCCGGCGCGCATGTCAACGGCAACGTATTCATATACTACGAGGAGGGCAATCCCCGAAAAACAATAGCCCCTGACTGCTACGTCGTCTTCAATCTCACCGATAAGGCAGTTCAATCCCTATCCCCGCAGGGCTACAACACCTACCTAATCTGGGAAGTCGGCAAACCCCCCGAATTCGTCTTGGAAATAGGCTCGCCCAGCACAAAGCGATCCGACCTCACCACCAAACGCGCCATCTACGCAAGCATCGGCGTATCCGAATACTGGCGCTACGACCAGACCGGCGGCTCATTCTACGGCGAACCGCTTGTAGGCGAGCGCCTAGTCAACGGCGAGTATCAGCGCCTTCCCCTAATCCAAGACGAGGACGGCGTATGGGCATACAGCCCCGCGCTGAACCTACTCCTGTACTGGGATAATGGCGAACTGCGCTACTGGGATCCCGTCTCCAAAGAACGGCTACTCAACTACAAAGAGGCACACGCCGCCCGATTAGCGGCAGAAAGCCGCGCCGCCAAACTCCGCGCCGCCCGCCTTGCCGCCGAAACCCGCGTCCAAGCCGCCCGCTAACCCCCTGCATATGCTCCCCGGCAAGCTCCCCCCAGACCTCCTCTCCCGCATGCTCAGCGGCATCCCCGCGCATGACCCGCGCGTCATCCTAGGCGCCCGCCCCGGCGAAGACGCCGCAATCATAGACATCGGCGACCGATACCTCGTCGCCAAAACCGACCCAGTCACATTCGCCACCGACCTAATCGGCTGGTATATGGTGCAAGTCAACGCCAACGACCTCGCCGCTATGGGCGCAACCCCCCGCTGGCTCTTGGCGACCCTGCTGCTGCCGGAGCGCGCATCCCCCGACCACGCCCAAGCCATCTTCGCCCAAATACTGGACGCCTGCGCCGAGCTGGACATTACCCTAATCGGCGGCCACACCGAAATCACCTACGACCTGCCTCGCCCCATCGCCGTTGGCGCGATGCTCGGCGAGGCGGCGAAAGACCGCGTAGTCCTCACATCCGGCGCAACGCCCGGCGACGCAATCATCCTAACGCAAGGCATCGCCATTGAGGGCTCATCCATACTCGCCCGCGAGGCCGCCGCCGCGCTCGCCGCCGCAGGCCTATCCCCCGACCTAATGCGCCGCGCCCAAGACCTGCTATTCGCGCCAGGCATCAGCGTAGCCAAAGCCGCCGCCATCGCCTGCGACATCGGCGTCAACTCTATGCACGACCCCACCGAGGGCGGCCTAGCCACCGCCATCCGCGAGCTGGCTACCGCCGCCAACATAGGCGTCGCCATCCGCGCCGAAAGCATACCCGTCCTGCCCGAATGTCGCGCCATCTGCAACGCCCTAAACCTAGACCCGCTTGGCTTAATCGCATCCGGCGCCCTGCTCGCAACCCTGCCGCAAGATCGCGCCGCCAACCTCATAGCCGCCCTGCGACAAGCCGGCATCCCCGCCGCCCAAATCGGCAGCGCAACACATCCCGCCGACGGCCTAACCCTCACACGCGGCAGCGCCAGCCACCCCCTCCCCGAATTCGCCCGCGACGAACTAGCCCGCTACTTCGCCTAACCCTGCCTTAATGCTAACCCCCGCCTTGCCGCCAACCTAACCTTTCGCGCCAACCCGCGTTGTATGACGCATAGCCATCCAACACAAATATCTATCGCGCCGAACCCGTTGTATCCCACACGACTATCGCAACACAGCCATCACGCACAGCCAGCGCGCAACCCCGTTGCCGCCCGCATATGTGTTATCCTTGACGCAACCAACTTTGCCTGCCCCCAACCTCAGGAGCCAAAAATCCCATGCGCCTCAAATCCCGCCGCGCCCTCAGCCCCGCCATCCTGCCAACCCTGCTAAGCCTGATTGCAATCGCCGCCCTGCTAATCGCCTGCTCCGGCAATGCGCCCGCCGCCGCGCCCACCGCGCAACCCGCCGCGGCTCCTCAGACATCCGCGCCCACACAAGCGCCGCCCCCGCCTACTGCCGCGCCCGCGCAACCCGCGCCCACCACTGCGCCCGCTCCCACGCAACCACCGCCTACGCCCGTTCCCACATCCGCGCCCGCCGCTCAGCCTGCTCAGCCCACGCCTACGCAAGCGCCGACTGCCGCTGCCACTACCGCGCCCGCTACTCAGCCCGCTCCCACTCAGCCGCCGCCATCTGCGCCCGCTGCATCCACTAGCGGCCCCGCCATATTCACCCTAGGCGAAGGAACTATCGCCCGCTACAAAGTAGAAGAAGTTCTAGCCCGCACCGGCTCCTGGACTGCCACCGGCGAAACCACAGAGGTAGCCGGCCAACTCGCCTTTGACGCCGACGGCGCGCTAATCCCCGCCGAAAGCCGCGTCATCGTGCAGGCTGGCACGCTAGCAACCGACAGCGATAGGCGCGATAGATATGTGCGCGAGCGAACCCTCAACGCCTCGCAATACCCCGAAATCGTCTTCAGCCCAACCGCCATAGACGGCTTGCCCGCGCCCCTAACCGCCGCGCAGGGCAGCATCGACTTCACAATCACCGGCGACCTAACCATCCGCGACCAAACTCGCCCTGTCACATGGAGCGCCACCGCCGACTTCGCCGCCGCCACAATCAGCGGCGCTGCCAGCGTGGAATTCACCTTCGCCGATTTCGCTATGGACAAGCCCAGCGTCCCCATCGTCCTCAGCGTAGAAGACACCATCCGCCTTGAAATAGACTTCACCGGCAGCCTATCCCAACCCTCGGCGGACGCAGACGCAACTCAGCCCTCCGACGCCGATGACACCACAAACGCCGCCGCATTCGTCAACACGCTCGGCGACGAAAACGCGCCCGTAACCATCATAGAATTCTCCGACTTCCAGTGAATCCACTGCCGCAACTTCGCCCTCGGGCCAGGGCGACAAATCATTGACGACTATGTCCACACCGGCAAAGCGCGATTCGTCTATCGCCACTTCATCGTAGTCGGCGAAGAATCCATAATCGCCGCAATGGGCGCCGAATGCGCCGCCGAGCAGGGCAACTTCTGGCAATTCCACGACGCCCTGTTCGAAAACTGGCAAGGCGCGAACCAGGGCCACTTCCGCTTCGCCGCCCTGCAAGGCTTCGCCGACGAGCTCGGAATGGACGCCGCCCAATTCGAATCCTGCATGATAAGCGGTCGCGCATTCGAGCGCGTCCGCGCCGAACACCTAGACGCCGAAAGCCGCGGCGTCAACGGCACCCCCACCGTCCTAATCAACGGCGAGCGCGTAGGCGGCCCCTACGAGGCATACCAACAAGCCATAGACGCCGCCCTAGCCGCAACGCAATGAGCGCATCCCCGCGCGCCCGCGCCAAATTTCCATTGACATAACGCCCAAAGTTTAGTAGCATTGCGTTGGGCGGTTAAGACGTGCCGCTGTCTTAACCGCCCTCTCTTACCCCGTTGCCCTTGCAACCCTTACGTCGCGCCCCAGCCGATCAGCGGCCCTGCTGTCTATTCGCGCCCTGCCCGCGATAAGCGACGCCGCGGTTTGCATCAAAGCAACCTAATCAGGAGGTAACCCTATGCCCTGCCGATAGCCGCGCAATTCAATGCCCAAGCGTCAACCCATACAAGCGCAAAGCCCTAAACACGCGCATCAATCAAGGAGCGAAATTGAACACGCAAATGTCATCGCGCAACCCAAACTCAGGCGAGAACGAAATGCCAACAATACACTCCCGGCTCACCAAACACGCGGCGCAACGCTACCAACAGCGCGGCAACATCCCGACCGAAGTGATCGGCCTATATTTACGATACGCAAGCTGGACATACTCCAACGGCGCGAAATCATACTCTTTTGACAAGAAATCGCGCCGCCGCCTCAAAGCCGTCCTCAGCCGCCGCGACTACTGCCGCTGCGAAAAATGGCTTGACCGCTACATCGTGGCAGCCGACGACGGCGCGATAATCACCATCGCCCACCGCGCAAAGCGCTACCGCAACTAGCCCAATTCCCCACAGGGCGGCGGCTTTCATATACGCAGAGCCGCCGCCTGCCAAGCCCGATTACCCCCCATCCTCCCCCTAGCCCTTGCAACCCGCAAGCCCCCACCTTATACTCTATCTATGCTGCACGAACCGCCAAACACCCGCGAACTACCCATCTTCCCGCTCAACACGGTGCTATTCCCCGGCGCCGCGCTGCCGCTCCAGATATTCGAAGAGCGCTACAAGCAAATGCTGGAAGACTGCATGGAAGACGACGAGCGCTTCGGCATCGCGCTCATCAAATCCGGCAAAGAAACCGGCGCGCCCGCCATACCCTACACAATCGGCACCGTGGCGCGCATAACCCAAGTCAACGAAGTGCGCGGCGGCCGCTTCTTCATCGCCATAGAGGGCGAGCGCCGCTTCCAAATCAACCGCATCACAAGCTACCGCCCCTATATGATAGGCGACGTCCGCCTTATGCCCGACCCGCCCGGCGACGACGCGCCCGACCAGATCCAAGCCGTCAAGCGCGCCCTCAACCGCTACATCAGCCTAGTCAACGGCTTGCAGGGCGGCTGGTCCCGCGAAGTCCGCGCATCCTCAGACCCGGTGGATCTCTCATACTACATAGCCGAAGTCCTGCGCCTAGACCTAACCGAAAAGCAAACCCTCCTAGAGGCGTCCACCGTCGCCGAGCGCCTAATCGCCGAGCGCGAGCTCCTAGAACGCGACCTAGACATCCTCCGCCAGCGCGTCCAAGAAGAGCTCCGCGGCAAATTCAGCCGGCAATAGCGGCCGCCTACGCCCGCCAGGTGCTTGCGCGCAAGAGCGGGCGGGGGGGTTGCTGTAGGCTTTCGGATTATCTGCGTACAGGCGGTTAGGCAGGATCCGCTTTGCGCGAGCCAGGCAAGCGCTATCCGCCAAACAAATCGCGCCGAACCTGTCCGCTAGTAATCCCATTGTGCGCCGCTACATACCCCAAAATATCGCTCAATGTGCCGACGCGCACGCTGCGATGGCGCGGTATCAGCACTCTGCGCCGCGCGCCTTGAACATCCAAACCCATCGTTATATGGCTGCCGCGCTGACGAACAAAGCGGTAGCCGTAATGACGACGCAGCAACGCTGCCAATTCGTCGCCCGATAAGTCGCGCGGCAGACTCATACGGCGGTTACTTCTTCCTTGACCAGCTTCAGCAGCTGCAGCCGTATGGTTTCGGGCTTCTCTTCGTCATCGTCAAAGTAGCACAGCACGGCATCCCGCACCATATATTCCAGATCCGCCCAGTCATCCCCCTGCGTGAATATCCCATACCCCACTGCCCTGGCGTTGTAGCCGCCCTCCTCAGCCTCCGTAACCTCAAACACCATCTCCATAAAACTCTCTCCTTGTGTCTTTGTTTGCTTTTCTATTATATGCGCTACAAGCCCCCTTGCCAACACCCCCACAACCCCCTCCTCGCCCCTAACGCTTGACAATCCCCGCTCTGCTACATTACCATTCGCTACAATTATCACAATCGGGTGATAGTGCCGCGCGTTAGGCAGACATATTCGCCTTGCCTGCGCCTATGCGTTATCCGAAACACGGCGTACAGCGCGCCGAAATCAGCGAGAGAGGTTGGTGAAATGAAAAGGTCAGCGTTGCTACTCGCAGCGGTGTTCGCGCTCGCCGCAGTCTTTGCGGCAGCCTGCGGCTCTCAGCCCGCCGCCGAACCTGAAGTCATCACCGTCGTGGAGACGGTCGTGGTGACCGAAGAAGTGGTTAAAGAAGTCGAAGTCGAAAAAGTGGTGGAGAAAGAAGTGGAAGTGGAGGTGGTGAAAGAGGTAGAGGTGGAGGTGGAGAAAGAAGTCGTCAAGGTGGAGCGCATCGAAGTTCCCGTTGACAGGGTGGTCGAGGTGGAGAAGATCGTTGAGAAAGAGGTGGTCATCACCAACTTCAACGAATCCCCCGACCTGGCGGCCGAAGTAGCCGCCGGCAACCTGCCGCCCGTCTATGAGCGCCTGCCCTCGCAGCCGATGATAATCCCGCCCATTGGCGACATCGGCCAGTACGGCGGCGAAGTGCGCCGGTTCTACCTAGGCCCAGCGGACGGCTGCAACTTCTTCCGCCTGTCCCGCGCGTCCCTAGTGCGCTTTTCCCAGAACGGCCTGTCGTTCATTCCCTCCGTCGCCAGGGGCTGGGAAGTCTCCGACGACGGGATGGAGTGGACATTCTTCCTGCGCGAGGGCATGAAGTGGTCGGACGGCAACGATTTCAACGCCGACGACTTTATCTGGCAGTACGAAAATGTCATCCTCAACGAAGACCTCAACCCCAACCCGCCTTTCTTCTTGAAGATTGGCGCTAAGGTCGGATCCATATCCAAAGTGGACGACACCACCGTCCGGTTCAGTTTCCCCGTGCCGAACTTCCTGTTCCTGGAGATAGTGGCGCAGGCGGACGAGGCATGCTACGGCTCTACCCGCAATGTGCCTTACGCGCCCTCCCACTACATGCAGCAGTTCCACCCGGACTTCAACCCGGACGTGGTCGCTGAGGCCGAGGCTGAGGGTTTCCCCAGCTGGACGGCGTACTACGACGCGCAGACGCAGTACAACCTGAACCCCGACAAGCCCACCCTAGCGCCGTGGCGGTTCACAAACCCGCTCGGCGACCAGGTTGTCAACACCGAGCGCAACCCGTATTTCTGGGCGGTTGACCCGGCGGGCAACCAGCTCCCCTACCTGGACGGCATCCAACTGACGCTGGTTGAAAACACCGAGCTCGGCTCCATTCGCGCCATTCAGGGCGAGATTGATATGCAGGGCAGGCACATCCAGCTCGACCAGTTCACCACGCTCAAGGACGGCGAGGGCGCGGGCGGCTACACCGTCAAGACTTGGCCCACATTCGCCGGCTCCGACATAGCGTTCTTCTTCAATATGAGCCTGCCGGGTCCCACCGGCGGCGCGATACGCACCAAAGAGTTCCGCCAGGCGCTCTCGCTGGCGATTGACCGCCCGTCAATACAGCAGAGCCAGTTCCTGGGGCTTGGGCAGATACGCCAGGGCGTTCCCTCGCCCGCGCATCCGCACTATCCGGGCGACGACATCGCCCAGTTGCGGACCGAGTACGACCCCGACGCGGCAAGGGCGATGCTTGACGCGCTGCCCGCGCCTTTCGGCATGGACGACTCCAGCGACTGCGACGGCGGGCCCTGCCGCACATACGACGGCGAGCGCATTGACATGACCATCACGGTCACCGACGCATTCGGCACATGGCCGGACGCCGCGCTAGTGGTTGGGCGCGCGTGGGACGCGGTGGGCGTCAAGGCTACCGTCAACCAGACCTCGCGCACGGTTCACTTCAACCGCTGGCAGACCAACGAATGGGCGGTTATGGTCTGGAACGAAGACACCGCCGGCTTTACATTCAGCTCCATCAGCAAGCGCGCGCCTGAGGGCATAGGCACATTCCACGGGCCCGGCTGCGCCGCGTGGCTGATAGACACCGAAAACCCGATAGCCTTCGAATGCCCGCAGGAATCCCTGGACCTGCTTGAAATGCACAAGCGCGGCCCCGGCTTGCCTGAGGCTGAGCGCAACGCGCTGGGCAAGGAAATCTACAAGACAATCGTGGAAAACCAGTACAACATCGGCATCGTCGGCCTATCCCCGATGGTTCAGGGCGTCATCGTGGTCAACAACGACCTGAAGAACGTCCCCGACACGGCCGGCAACGACTGGCCGCTCCGCACCCCCAACACCGGGTTCCCGGAGCAGTGGTACTACGACAGGTAAAACCTAATCGGTCAGCCCGCCATATCTAGGCGCATCCTAGCGGCGGGCTGACCACATCTACATCTACCCTTAACGCAACTATCCGAACACGCAAATAGGGCAGGCGGCGGGAAACGGCAATGTTGCCATAATCCTAGCCTGCCCCTAGCGACATCCAAAGCCCAAAACCCCCTGAACACAAGGGTTCCCGGTGAGCGCATATGCTCCAGTTCATCATAAGACGGCTGCTCATATTCATCCCAATGATGGCGCTTATGTCGGTGGTGGCGTTTGCCATCATCCAGGCGCCGCCGGGCGACTTCCTGTCCGACCTGATAGCGCAGCTGCAGGCTACCGGCGAACTCGCCGACGAGAGCGAAGTTGAGGCGCTGCGTACTCAGTACGGGCTGGATCAGCCCGTCTATGTGCAATACCTCAAATGGGTGTGGGGCGTCGTCCGCTGGGATCTGGGCATATCGCTTGAATGGCGCAGGCCCGTAGTGGATCTTGTCAACGAGCGGTTAGCGATGACCGTGGTGTTAGGCTTGTCCACAATCATATTCACATGGACGCTCGCCGTCCCCATAGGCATCCTGTCCGCCGTCAAGAAGTACAGCGCGATAGACTACTTCTTCACATTCCTGTCATATCTAGGCGTGGGAACGCCCAACTTTATGATAGCCCTTGTGGTGATGTGGTTCGCGTTCACCTGGTTTGACATCAGGGTAACCGGGCTGTTCTCCGAAGAGTATATCGCCGCGCCATGGAGCGGCGGCAAGATAGTGGATATGCTGTCCAACCTATGGGTGCCGATGCTGATACTCGGCTTGGACGGCACGGCGCGCTTTACGCGCATTGTGCGCGCCAACCTGCTTGACGAAATGAGCAAGCCCTATGTGGAAACCGCGCGCGCCAAGGGCTTGCCCGAATGGAAAGTCGTGCTGAAATACCCCGTCCGCATCGCGCTAAACCCATTCGTCAGCACGGCGGGCTTGGAACTCCCCCGCCTCATATCCGGCCAGCTCATAGTGGCGACCGTTATGAGCCTGCCCACGATAGGGCCGCTGCTGCTGCGCGCGCTGCTGTCCCAAGATATGTTTATGGCGGGATCAATCGTGCTTATCCTAACCACGCTCACGCTAATCGGCGTGCTAATATCGGACATCATCCTAGCGATGATGGATCCGCGCATCCGGATTGGAGCGTAGCCAATGGCTACCAGAACCGAATCGCTGCCCATACAGCGCCCGTCCGAAGACGAGCAGATATACATCGCCTCGCAGTGGAAACTGATCTGGTGGCGCTTTATCCGCCATCGCGTAGCCGTCGTATCCGCCATTGTGGTGCTGTGTTTCTATGTCATAGCGCTGTTCCCCGAATTCTTCGCCATACACGACCCGCGCGCCGAATTCGCCCAGCGCACATTCATTCCCCCGCAGCGCGTACACTTCTTCGACGGCTTTGCGCCCCAACTGCCCTACGTCCATGGGCTAAAAGGCGAGCGCAATCCCGTCAACCTCGGCATGGAGTGGCAAACCGACGAAGAGACGCGCCACACCATCCAGTACTTCGTGCGCGGCCACGAATACGAACTATTCGGGCTGATACGCACTGATTGGCATCTGCTGGGCTTGGATGTTGACACCAGCGCCGCGCCGCAGCCGTTCTACCCGCTCGGCACAGACCGGATGGGCAGGGATATGTTCTCGCGCCTGATGTACGCAACGCGCGTGTCAATGTCCATAGGCTTGGTGGGCGTTGCGCTAAACATATTCTTGGGATCGATGCTTGGGGGGCTGTCCGGGCTGCGCGGCGGCGCTACCGACGCGGTGATACAGCGCATCATAGAGTTCGTGCGCGCCATCCCCACTATACCGCTGTGGCTGGCGCTGTCCGCCGCCGTGCCGCGCGACTGGTCTATCCTGCGCGTCTATTTCGCCATAACCATAATCATCTCGCTGATAGAATGGACGCGCCTGGCGCGCGAAGTGCGCGGGCGCTTTCTGGCTATGCGCGAAGAAGACTTCGTGCTGGCGGCGCGGCTCTACGGCACAAACGAAATACGCATCGTATTCCGCCATATGCTGCCCTCGTTCCTAAGCCACATAATCGCCGCCACCACGTTGGCTATCCCCGGCATCATCATCGCCGAAACATCGCTCAGTTTCCTGGGGCTTGGCTTGCGCGAACCCGCGATAAGCTGGGGCGTGCTGCTCTTTGAGGCGCAAACGCTGCAAGCGGTGGCGGAGGCGTCCTGGCTGCTAATCCCCGGCGTATTCGTGCTGATAGCCGTTATGGCGTTCAACTTCATGGGCGACGGCCTCCGCGACGCCGCCGACCCCTACGCCGTCAGGACTTAGCCGGCATAACCTAGACAAACGCAAGCGCGGCGCGGCAATCGGTGAACAACCGAAAACCCGCCGCCTGCAATACCGCAAATACCCAACAAACCTATAAGGTGAACCCCTTGCAGGCGAACAACTCAACGCTGCTGGACATAAAGAACCTGAAAACCTACTTCTACCTGGACGAGGGCGAAGTGCGGGCGGTGGACGATGTGAACCTGCGTATAGAGCGCGGCAAAGTGCTTGGCGTGGTGGGCGAGAGCGGCTGCGGCAAGAGCGTCCTGGCGCGCTCCATTATGCGTATCGTGCGCCCGCCGGGCCGAACCGTCGACGGCGAACTCATCTACCATCGCCAAGCCCCGGACGGCGGCGAGTGGGAAACGCTAGACCTGCAGTCGCTGCCCCAAGACGGCGCCGAAATGCGGCGCATCCGCGGCTCCGACATCACGATGGTGTTCCAAGAGCCTATGGTCTCGTTCAGCCCCGTCCACACCATCGGCGACCAAATCGTTGAGGGCATCCTGCTGCATCAAGACGTGGACAGGGACGGCGCGCGCGCGATAGCCGCCGATATGCTGGGCAAAGTGGGCATACCCGACCCGGATACGCGCGTGGACGCCTACCCGTTCAACCTGAGCGGCGGCATGCGCCAGCGCGCTATGATCGCAATGGCGCTGTCCTGCAATCCCACCCTGCTCATAGCCGACGAGCCGACCACAGCCCTGGACGTCACCACCCAGGCGCAGATCCTGGAGCTTATGGCGCAGCTGCAGCGCGAACTCGGCATGGCGATGATGCTCATCACCCACAACCTCGGCGTGGTCGCGCAGATGGCTGAAGAGATAATCGTGATGTATCTCGGCAAAATCGTAGAGCGCGCCGATACCGCCAAGCTTTTCAGCGAACCCAAGCATCCCTACACTCAGGAACTGCTCAAGTCCATACCGCAGTTGCGCCGCCGCCGCCAAACCGAGCGCCTAACCGCCATCAGCGGCACTGTGCCGCCCCCGTTCATCCGGCCGCCCGGCTGCCCATTCCACCCGCGCTGCCCCCAGGCTATGCCCGGCGTCTGCGACGTGATCGAGCCGCCCCAAATCAACATAGACGGCGAACACACCGTCCGCTGCCTGCTCTACGACGACGAAACCGTCAACGCCGCGCGGCAGCAAGCGCAAGCCCAGCCATCCGCCGCGGCGAGCGATTAGCCGCCCGATGCGCCCTATACCCAATCCCTATTCACCCGCGTAATCTTACCCGCATACTCAACGGGGTTTCACGATGCAAGCAAACGGCAGCGAAAAGATACTGGATGTGGACGGGCTGAAAGTCTATTTCCCCATCTATTCGGGAATGTGGCGGCGCGCGTCCGGCTTTGTCAAGGCGGTTGACGACATCAGCTTTGAGCTCTCCGCCGGCGAGACGTTCGGGCTTGTGGGCGAGAGCGGCTGCGGCAAGACCACGACCGGCCGCGCTGTCTTGCGCGCGATAGAACCCACCGGCGGCAACGTGGCCTTTCGGATGAGCAACGGCGAGCAGGTTGACATAGCCGCCGCCGACCGCGAAACGCTGCGCCTGCTGCGCCAAGAGATGCAGCTCATATTCCAAGACCCATTCGCATCGCTAAACCCGCGCATGACCGTCTTTGACGTCGTAGCCGACCCGCTGCGCGTGAACCGCATCGCCAGGGGCCAGGAATTGGAAGACCGCGTAGCCCAGATGCTGATGCGCGTGGGCTTGTCGGTGGACTACGCGCGCCGCTACCCGCACGCATTCAGCGGCGGCCAGCGCCAGCGCATCGGCATAGCGCGAGCGCTCGTCGTCAACCCGCGCCTGGTAATCGCCGACGAACCCGTATCGGCGCTTGACGTCTCAGTGCAGGCGCAGATCCTCAACCTAATGCAGGACTTGCAGGAAGAGCTGCGGCTCACCTACCTATTCATCAGCCACGACCTCAGCGTAGTGCAGTACATCTGCCACCGCGTAGCCGTGATGTATGTGGGCAAAATCGTGGAAGTGGCGTCAACCGAAGACCTATTCACGCAGCCGCGCCACCCGTACACGCAGGCGCTGCTGTCGTCAGTCCCCGTCCCCAATCCCGAGATCCAGTCGCGCGGCATGGTCTTGGAGGGCGAGGTCGCCGACCCCGCCAATCCGCCGCCCGGTTGCTACTTCCACCCGCGCTGCCCATTCGCCAAAGACATCTGCCGCGAACAAGAGCCGCCCCTGGTAGAAGTATCCCCCGGCCGCTACGCCAGCTGCCACTTCGCGGATGAGATAGAACTGCCTGGGGTGCCGGGCTAGACTGCCCTAAGCGCGCCAGTTCCTCGCCGCCGCTTTATCGCTCTATCAATTAGCGATACATCCCCGCTATGCGCCGCATACGCGCTAATCATCCGCCGACGTGCGCCGTGTTCACTGCCGCATACCGCTTGGGGGATTTTAAGGTCGGGTTGTCAGGTTGGCGCGCGTTGAAAATGGAATTGGGATTGTCCCTGAGCGGGCGGTAGCCTTGAACGAAAGCGGCTTGTTCGCTACTATACTGACACAATATCATAGCAATAAGGAGGGGACAGAATGGCGACGGTAGCGTTTCATACAGACACAAGCCGGATGATGATGGAGCAGGCGGCGCCTGAGCTTGCCAAAGGCGATAGCCTACAAGCGTCTGAGAAGGGATGGGGGGCGGCGTCGCATGCGGTTAAGGCGATTGCGGAGGCGCGCGGGTGGCGGCACAACACCCATCGCGATCTGTTCGGCGTCGCGCGTCGGTTGGCGAATGAAACGGAGCAGCCAGAGATACTGGATATCTTCAACACGGCAAGCGCGTTGCATACCAACTTCTATGAGGGTTGGCTGGATGATGATGTAATAGCGCAAAACTTGACGAGAGTTCGCAGGCTACTGGCTATGCTGGATGAACTGCCGCGCTAGGGTTGGCGCAACTATGCTGACGCGGCAATAAAAGAGGGCTAAAATGGCGACAGTACCCTTTCACGCGGACACAAGCCGGCGGTTGATGCGACAAGCGGCGGCCTATCTTGCCAAAGGGGACGGCTTGCAAGCGTCTGACAAGGGCTGGAGCGCGGCGGCTCACGCTGTCAAGGCGATCGCCGAGGCGCGCGGTTGGCGGCATGCGGACATCGCCGACCTGTTTAAGGTTGCGCTCAGATTAGCCGACGAAATGGAGCAGCCTGATCTATTTGTTCTCTTCAACACGGCAATCGCGCTGCATACCAACTTCTATGAGGGATGGTTCGACGATGAGGTAATAGCGCATAGCTTGGCGAGCGTCCGCAGGCTGCTTGATATGCTGGATGAGGCGCCGCGCTAACGCCGCCATCCCGCTAACGCCCCGTGAAACTAGCCCGCGCTAATCCCATTTTCAACCCCCTAATCCCCACCTCCCGCCGCCGCGCCTCCCACCGCCGCCCCCGGCCTCGCATCCTCCGGCAGCGTCGCCTCCCAATCGTCTATTATCACCCGCGAGGTCGGCTCCAGCATCATCGTTACCACCGCGCCGCCCACGCTCATCGCCACCGACAGCGCGATTACCGGATTGTATGAACCCGTCAGGTCGACCATCCAGCCCGCTACCCAGCTCACGAATGCGTGGCCCAGCAGCGCCCCCGACATCTGCCAGCCATATACCCCGCCCATAGGCCCATTGCCGAAATACTGCCGGTTGATGACCAGATACCCCGTCCATTCGCCGCCGAACCCGATGCCGAACAGCGCCGCGAACAGGTAAAACTCCCACGCGCTCTGCGCGAAAAACAGGTATATGACCGTCAAGCCCTGTATCATCAGGCAGGTCGCCATTATCGTCTTTGTGCCGTAGCGCTCCGCCAGTATCGGCGTCAGAAAGCGGCTTGGGATGCTCACCAGCGATATGATGGTGAGTATCCACGCGCCGTTCACCAGCGTCATGCCCTGGTTGACCGCGATTGACACCACGAACACAAGCACAATGCCATGCCCCGCGCAGCCAAGCCCGTGTATCGCGGGCAGATTCCAGAACGCCTTTGTGCGCCGCACATGCTTGTTGAATACCTTCGTCCGCAACTTCGCCATATCAACCGACACGGCGCTCCGCGTTTCTTCCCCGCGCCGCGCGCCGTAGGGCAGTATCCCCATATCCGCGGGCGCGCTGCGGAAGAATATGGCGAGCAGCAATATGAGCGCGCCCGCTATCGCGCCAATGCCCATAAACGTGGCTTGCCAGCCGACATCCTGCACAAGGCTGCCCAGCAGCGGCGACATCACGCCCGGCCCAATGCCCGACGCCGCCCAAAGTATGCCCGTCCCAAGCCCAAGCCTGCGCCTGAACCATGTTGACACCGCCGCCATAAGCGGCACCATAAAGATAGCCTGCACCATCCCGCGCAATATGCCGAATGACACAAACAGATGCCAAGGCGCGCTGATGAACGCCACCAGTACCAGCACGCAGCCGTAAGATACCGCGCCCAGCAGCATCATATTGCGCGCGCCGTATCTATCGCCCAGCCAGCCCGCCACCGGCGCGAACAGCGCCGCGACGAGATAATACAGCCCCAGCGAGCCGCCTATGTCCGCGAAACTAAACCCGAACTCCCCCTCGCCGTCCGCCAGCGGCTCCACCAGCACGCCGCCCGCGAAATTGATCGACAGCGCCACCATCTGAACCAGCGCCAGTATCCCCACTATCACCCAGGCATAGTGAAACCCCGCGTTGTTCAGCATCCGCGAGGGCGCGTTGACAATGTTCAGCATATCGGCAATCAAACTCCCATGCGCGGCTATGGATGGCTATGGCTTTGCGTTATCTTTGGTTTTGCGTTATCTTTTCGGCGATCCGCGCCGCGAAATAGGATAACATATTTGCGCCGGCCATTCTCAGTTGAAAGCCACAAAATCTTGGATTGGCTATCTCGCATCTACATTGCCGCCGTATCTATCTATCCCCCGCGCTGCGCCCTAAGATTGCGCCGACGTTCACGAACTAGCCATCAATCCCACTTGGATTTAGCCGTTGCGCCCGCGTATCATAAGCCTACAATCTGAGCAAAACGCGGGGTGAAATCGGTATGGCGACAACCTTTCAAGAAATAAAAGCGGCATATCAACAACCTTTCAAGATGTGGCGCAAATGCGATTAGACGCCGATGCCCAAGCCACGCAACAGCCGCCCCTAGCCGAATCCCCCGCCTACCTCACGCGCCAGCTCATCACCTACATCGGCAACAAGCGCCGCCTGCTGCCGCACATAGGCAAGGCAATCGCCCACGCCAAACGCCGCCTCGCCAAACCCCAATTGCGAACCCTAGACGCCTTCAGCGGATCAGGCGTCGTATCCCGCTACCTCAAAGCCCACTCATCCCTAGTCGTCAGCAACGACTTCGAAGACTACGCCGCCGTCATAGCCCGCTGCTTTCTAACCAACCGCGGCGAGATAGACGCCGCCGCCCTATCCGACATCGTAGCCGACCTCAACCGCCGCGCCCCAACCGCCGACCTGCCCGCGGGTTTCATCCAAGACCTCTACGCGCCCTCCGACGAAAACAACATCGCCCCAACCGACCGCGTCTTCTACACCAAGCGCAACGCCCGCCTGCTAGACAACTACCGCCGCCTCATAGACGACTGCCCGCCCCGATACCGCGATCTGCTGCTAGGCCCCCTGCTCAGCGAGGCGTCCGTCCACTCCAACACCGCCGGCGTCTTCAAGGGCTTTTACAAAAACCGCGCCACCGGCATAGGTCAATTCGGCGGCACAGGCAAAGACGCGCTAACCCGCATCACCGACGAAATACGCCTAGCCCCTCCCGTCCTCAGCCGCTTTGACTGCGACTACCGCGCACTGCAATGCCACGCCAACGATATGGCGCGCATTGTGCGGGACATCGACTTCGCCTATGTGGATCCCCCGTACAACCAACACCCCTACGGCTCAAACTACTTTATGCTAAACCTGCTGGCGAACTACCGCCGCCCCCGCCGCGTCAGCCGCGTATCCGGCATCCCCCCCGACTGGCGGCGCTCCGGCTACAATGTCAAAGCCAAATCCCTCTCCCTGCTGCTGGACTTGCTAGAACGATTGGATGCGCCTTTCGTGTTGCTATCATTCAACAGCGAGGGCTTCATCCCGCGCGAGGAGTTGGAGGCGGCGTTGTCGCGGCTAGGCGCAGTGCAGTCGTATGCAATACCCTATAATACGTTTCGCGGCTCGCGGAACTTGCGCGCCCGCGATATTCATGTAGCGGAGCATATGTTTCTGCTAGAAAAGAGATAGCGTAGATGGCAGGGTAGCGTTTCTTTTTAGATGGTTTTGAGAGTTTGGAAAGTTGTTCCCCAACTGATAAAGCAGAGGGCTATGGCAATGCTGTCCAATCGGCTGCGGTGATAAACATACTCGACCACCTGAATGGAAACGCTACCCGCCCCCAATCGCGCTATACACGCCGCCCCCAAACCGCTATACTTGCAACCAAAACCCGCCTTACAAGAACCGACGAGAGGTTCGCTATGGTCAACCAATCCCTCACGATCGCAAAGCCAAAGCCCCAAACCGACGTCGACGAACCCACGCAATTCCCCGACTTTCCGCCGAGAGAGGATATGCAGAACTGGCAATTTCTCTACGACCGCTCCGTCCCTGAATCCCTCGCGACATACCTCGGCGACCGCCCGAACACGCTGGTAGGCAGTGAAATCCCGCTTGGCCCCAACGTCAGCGACCGCGACGACATCTGCATCCCCGACCTAATAGTAGCGTTCAACTGCGACGTGAATCGTGTCAAAGCGGATGGCGGCTATTCGCTTGACACGCATGGCAAGCCGCCCGATTTGGCGCTGGAGGTGGCGTCCAAAAGCACCGGCGCGATTGACTACACATCCAAGCGCGTGGACTACGCCCGCTACGGCGTCCGCGAGTACTGGCGCTTTGACAACAGCGGCGGCGGCTACCACGACGCAGCCCTTGCGGGCGATGCTCTTGTGGACGGCGATTATGAGCCTATCCCAATAGAGTGGCTGGACGATGAGCGCGCTCGCGGATACAGCGAGGTCTTGGGCGCGTATGTCTGCTGGGAATACGGGAACCTGCGCTTTTACATCCCTGAGCGCGACCTCTACATACGCACCTTCGGAGAGAGCGAGGCGCGCGGCGACCTATTCGAGGCCCGCGCCGCCAGATCCGAGGCCCGCGCCGCTCGATCCGACGCCCGCGCTGAGGCTGAGGCCGAGGCGCGCCGCCAAGCCGACGCCCGAGCTGAGGCTGAGGCTGAGGCCCGCCGCCAAGCCGACGCCCGCGCTGAGGCTGAGGCCGAGGCGCGCCGCCAAGCCCAAGCCCGCGCTGAAGAAGAGGCTGCCCGCGCCGACGCCGAGGCCGCCGCCCGCCGCCAAATCGCCGCCGAAAACCTCCGCCTCATCCAACTCATCCGCGAACTAAGCGGCGAAGAATAACCGCCCTTGTCTGCCTGTCTGCCCGTCCCCTCGCTACTCCCGCTACCCGGCAGGCGAACCAAGCCCAAGCCTACACGGAGGGACACCATCCCGCGCCTACTCCGGCGCCGCCGGCTCCACCACATCCACCACCCGATTCACCCCCACATCCGCGATAACCTGCCGTATCCCGCTCGGCCAGAATATCGTTACCTCGTCCGCGACCGCCGCGTCCCCAAGCCCGAAATGCACATCAGGACTGCTCATAGACAGAAAGCTTGAGCTGCCCAGCGCCTCGCCGAGTTGCGTCCGCCGCTCGCCGCCTATGCGCGCCGTCACGAATACCCGCGCGCCTATCGCGTCCGCGTTGCTGCCCGTGCCGTCCACCGCCATGCGCCCGCGCAGCCGCAGCGTCAGCCAGTTGTTCGGGCCGGCCTCGCTCAGCCACACGAACGTCGGCCCCTCCTCATATCCAAGCTCAGCCCCCGCGCCCTCGCCTACAAAGATACTGCCCGCGCTGTTCGTGGCTATCAGATCCACATAGCCGTCGCCGTTCAGATCCCCCTTTGCCAAGCCCTTGCCGTTTTCGTGATACGCGGCGTCTATGCGCTGCGCCGCGCGGTCAAAGGCAGCGGCGGCGGGGTCTAGCAGCCCGTAATCAACCCCCTTGATGTTCAGCAGCCGCGCCTCAACCGTGATGTCCTGAAACTCGCCCTGCCCGTTGCCGCGCAGCATCCGCCCGGCGGCTGGGAATATCATCCCATCCGGCGATTCCCCGCGCCCAAGCGCCGATCCCGTCCAGTACAAGTCGGCATCCCCGTCGTTCTCATAGTCAAAGAACGCCGCGCCAAAGCCGAAATCGTAGGCGGCCAGCCCCGTGGGAACCCGCCAGTCAAGCGTAATCTTCGCCGGATCTATGGAATCGGGCGGCATAACCCGGCTAGGCTCTACCGGCAGCGCCGCCGCCACATCCGGGAAAAAGCCCACCTCGCCGAAACTGGATACCCACCTCGTCCCGCCGTTGCTCAGCAAGTAGTGAGCGCAGGTTGAAAGCTCAAACCGCTGCTCCACGCTGCAATCGCCGCTCGCGCCGCTCAGCGCCAGCGGGCGCGTCTTCGGGTGATAGCCAATGTTCGTTACGAACACATCCAAGTCCACATCCCCGTCATAATCCCCCAGCGCGAACCCCATCCAGTTGCCGCGCGTCTCCAGCCCCATCGCCCGCTCCACCGCCGTAAAGCGCGCCGCGCCGTCCGCCGTATCGCCGGTATCGTTGCGATACACCCGCACCGGCCCCCCGTCGTCCGCCGTCCACAAGTCCGGATCCCCGTCATCGTCGTAGTCAAAAAACATCGTCGCCCAGGTAACCACCTGCTCCCCGCGCACTCCCGCCTCAGCGCCGATTTCGCTGAATGTCAAGTCCCCGTTGTTGCGATACAAGACATTCAGATTGCCGAAAGTAGGCGCGCCCGGATGCACATTGTCCAAATCCGAGCGGTTGCCTACGAATATGTCTATCCACCCATCCCTGTCAATGTCCGCGCAGGCGGGGCTTGTGCCGGTGCGCGTGTTCGCGTCATCCCCGAAAGCCGCCGCCGTGATGTCCGTGAAACCGCCCGCCGCGTTGTTCAGCAGCAGCCTATCGCTGATAGCCGCCCGCAGCTCGGCGTCATCCGCCGCCGCTTGGAAGTCCTTGCCATCCCCCACTATCCCCTGCGCGCTCACATACAAATCCTGATAGCCGTCGTTGTTCACATCGCAGGCGACAACGCCCGTGCTGTTGCTCGCGGTGGCGTCAGCGCCCGCCTGTACGCCCACCTCGCTGAACGCGGGCGCATCGCCGCCGCCTTCATTGCCCTCATTGCGAAACAGCAGGTTCGGATTGCCCATAGATTGCGTGATGTAAAAGTCCATATCCCCGTCGCGGTCGTAGTCAAAGATAACCACGCCCGGCAGATCGTTGGCGACCGACGCCTCATCCCCCAGCGCCCGCTCCGCGATATTCCTGAACGGAACCACATCCCCCACGCCCGCGAAACCCGCCTGCCGATACCGCCGCGTATCCACGCCCGCCCTGCCAGACGACGCCTGTCCCGCCGCGCCCTGTTGCGCCGAAACCTGCCCCTGCTTGCTCGCCTGCCCCTGCCCTTGCCCGCCGCCTGCCGGCTCCTCGTCGCCCTTAGCCCCCTCCACCACAACGCCGCGCTGCGCCACGACCGGCTGCGGCATCTGCGCCAGCGTAGGCGTCGCAGTGGGAATGATAACCGACGCCGACTCAACCTGCCTTGCGCCGCCCTGTCCCGCGCCGCCTTGCCCATCCCCCGAATCCCCGCACGCTATCGCGCCAAGCGAAACAAAGACGGCAACCAGCGCCGCGACAAGCCCGCGCAACGGCGGCGCAAGACGCGGCTTGCGAGAAATCGGCGTGAGGGCGCGCGGCGTATATCTCACCCTAGCCCAGCCTGAACCTTGACAGAAACTCTATCGGCCCAACCAGCGCGAACACGAACACCGCGCCGCCAACCCCGACCGCGATAATCCAAGGCGCCGCAGCCGACAGCCAAGACGCCGCCGCCGCAACCCGCCGCTTGACGACCGGCATCCAATCCCCAAGCGCCTCAACCCACGGATCCGGCTGCTGATAGGGATACGCCATCCGGTTGAACATATCTATCGCCCATCCGCCAACGCCGTAGATTATGCCGACCACAAACGCCGAATACAGCGCCAAAACGCCGTACTGAAACGCGCTCAGCGGCGCGCGAAACAGCGAATCTATCAGGTCGTCTATCAGCGTCCCAAGCGAATTGAAACCCGCCATATTGATGCTAATCGCCGCGCTCATAGGCAGTATCGCACCCGTCAGAAACGCTGTCCCAATCCCGAAAGCCAGCCCGAAAAACAGCCACAAAACCAGGATGCGCGACTCTTCGGCGCGACTGCCAATCCAGTGCGTCAGCGGCCGCATCACAAGCGCCGTGGACACGCCCGCGCCGAGTATCTGAAACAGCGCCGCGCTGCCCGACAGCCGCTGCGGATCCTGATCTATCCCCGGCGAATAGATGCTGCTCACCACCGCCGCGCCCGCCGCCAGCAGCGCCGCGAACAGCGTCAAACTCCACGAAAAGCGCTTTTGCATAACCCGCATCAGCGTCCTGCGCTCTTCAATGGACGCCATTGATGTAGCCGATGTACTGCTCATGCCCCATTCCCGCGCGCTATCGCCATCGCCGCCAAGCAAGCGCCCTTGCGCCGCCCACCCTATCAAGTGTAGCGATTGCGCCCACAGGTAGCAAGATTAAAGGCGGCAAAATCAAAACGCGCGGCAAACGCAAGCGCGGGAACAGGCGTCAGGTTAGCCGCGCCCATTCCCGCTTGCGCCGCCGCGGATGTTTGGCATTAAGGTTGCGCTATCTCCAACTCAAGCGTGAAATCGCCGACTGCCTTGGAATACCACGTCGTTGCCTCTATCGTATAAGCCCCCGCCCCCAAACTCCCGCTTATCGCGGCCGAGTACGCGGTAGCCGCGCCCGCTTGCCGGTTGACCGCCCCGCCCCTTCCTGCGCCCTCCAGCAGATACAGATACGGCGCAACGTCCGCGGACGACAGCGTAATGCTCACATCAGACGCAGCCGCCAGCGTGAATGTATAGAACCGAGCATAGTAATCGTCATCATTAGGCGGATTGGCGCTAATGCAACCCGCCGCCCACCTGCCACTCACGCTGCCACTGCCCGCAAGCCGCTCAGTGCAAGCGTCGTCTGATGTTCCCGCAACGCTCGTAGGCGTAGGCGACAGCGTTGCCGTCGGCTCTATCGCCATCACCGGCGTTGCCGTCGGCGTGTGCGTAGGCGTAGCCGTTGCCGCGCCTCCATCCCCGCCCTCAAGCTCCGCCACCCTAGCCACCAGCGCCGCCACGAGCCTGACTATCTCAGCGACCAGTCCACTCAGCTCCGCATCTTCGCCAACCCGCCGCTCAAGCTCATCCAACTTGCCCAGCACTTCGCCGCCCGCCCCCGGCGTCGCGGTAGCCGTAGCCGTCGCCCCCGGCACGGATGTGGCAGTCGGCGTCAGCGTCGCCACAGGCGTTGCGCCCGGCACAGACGTAGCAGTCGGCGTCAGCGTAGTCACAGGCGTTGCGCTCGGCGTGGATGTAGCCGTTGCCGTTGCGCTCGGCGTGGATGTAGCCGTAGCCGTTGGCGTCGGCGTTGCGGCGCTTATATCATCGCAAAACGCCAACTCTATCCGCTGCCGCTCCCAAGGCGTCATATGCGCCCGCAGAGATTCGGGAACGCACCCCGTCAACTGGTTGCCGTGCAGAAACACATAAGTGAGATTGGCGAGATTGCCCAACTCCACGGGTATCTCGCCCGTCAATTGATTGTCCGAGAGACTCAAAAGATCGAGCCGAGTAAGGCTGCCCAACCACGCCGGTATCTCGCCCGTCAGTTGGTTGCTACTGAGATACAGCCACTCAATCTTGGAAAGGTCGCTCAACTCCGAGGGTATATCGCCCGTCAGCCGATTGACTGAGAGAATCAACTTCCTGAGATTGGCAAGCTTGCCCAACCCGGCCGGTATATCGCCCGTCAGTTGATTGTACGAGAGCCACAATTCCTCGAGATTGGCGAGGCTGCCCAACTCCGATGGTATATCGCCCGTCAGTTGATTCTCGGAGAGGATCAACTTCAGGAGGCTGTCAAGATTGCCCAACTCAGCGGGTATATCGCCCGTCAGCCGGTTGTCGTGCAAATCCAACCTCACAAGGTTGGAAAGGTTGCCCAACTCCGCCGGTATTTCGCCCGTCAGTTCATTCTCATAGAGTTCCAATAACCTGAGCTTGTCAAGGTTGCCCAACTCAGCCGGTATTTCGCCCGTCAGCTCATTCGCCCAGAGCCTCACCCACTTAAGGTTGTCAAGATTGCCCAACTCCGCCGGTATCGCGCCCGTCAAGTCATTCTGGTAGAGATATAGCATCTCCAGCTTGTCAAGGTTGCCCAACTCAGCCGGTATAACGCCGTTCAAAGACTTATTCGACGGCGTCAAGCCCGTAACGCGCCCGCCCGTTATCCTTACCCCATCGCGCCAATAAGCAATGTTTCGATCCGCCGACCAACTCAGGCTGCCCGTCGTCCCCACAAGCGCATCCTTCGCCGCGAGCAATACCGCGCAGTCCGCCACCAACCCTGCATTATCCCCAGGGTTCGGCACGGCGACCCCATTAGAGCATTGCTCAGTGTATTGCGCCGGTATAGGCATATCCCCCACCGACGCCCCCACGTCAAACGCCCTCGCGCCGCCGCCGCCCGCCATCAGCAGCGAAACCGCTATCACACCCGTCAGCGCCACCAACGCCAGTGCGGTTGCCATCCTGACTGCGCGTTTGGACATAGACATCTTAATGCTCACTTGCACACCCTCTTAATGCTCACTTGCACACCCTCCCGCGCCTATATGCGCCCGCCCGCAACCACGCCCCCCCATCAAAATATCTCTATCCGCTTAAACGCCTCCGCATAAGTCGCCCCTATCTTCTTCCCCACCTCCGCATACCGCGTCCGCGCCCGCACCTCGCGCAGCTCCCAGCCCTGCCCCACCTGGCTGCGATGCCGGCTCAGCGCCTCCAGCTTTGCATCGAACGTATCCGTCACATCCAAGAACGTATCCGGATCCGGCGAACCCCACAGGTATATTTCCCGAACCTTGTGCGGCTGCAGCCCCTCCGCGATATGCTCCGGAAACGCCAGCCTGTCCCGCGAGTACGGGAACACGCAGTTTATCGTAACCCGCCCGCAGACATAATGATCCTCGTGGCGGATGTACGGCCGGTTCGGATCTATCGTCAGCACGGTCTCCGGAGTATGGATGCGTATCTGCCGCGAAATCTGCTCCCGCAGCGCATAGGTGTCCGCCAAATTCTGGTCGGGGTGGCGCAGAAACACTACCTCCGCCACGCCCAGCGCCTCCGCCGCGTCCAGCTGCTCCGCCTCCCGTATCGCCGCCAGTTTGGGGGATGTCATATCCGGATCCGAGCTGCCCTTGTCCCCGTTTGTGCAGACCACCAGCACAATCTTGCGCCCCTGCGCCGCCCACTTCACTATCGTCGCCCCCGCGCCCGACTCGGCGTCGTCCGGATGCGGCGTAACCACCAAAACCGGCGACAGGCTGCGCGATGTGGCGTCCGCCTCGTCCGGATTGGGATACGCTTGAGCCGCCGCCTGCGCCCCGCGCGCCGCGTATGAACTGGATCGGGATTGCGTCATAGAAACCTCTCACCTCGCATAATTCGCGCCCGCAGGCACACGTTTATCTGTTGCCGGGCCGCCGGCGGTTTCGCTAATCGCCTTTATCGCCCCTTGCTTTATCGCCCCTTGAACACCGGCGTCCGCTTTTCCTGAAACGCCTTGATGCCCTCAATCGCGTCATCCGTGCGCTGCAGCCGCCGGTTCACGATCCCCGCCAGCCGAACCCTATCCTCCAGCCGCATATTCTGCCCGCGCACCGCCACCTCTTTGATAGCCCGCATCGGCAGCGGCGCATTCCGCAGCAACTTCTGCACGATTTCGTCAGTCTTCGCCATAAGCTCGTCATGCGGCACGACCATATTCACGATGCCAAGCTCCGCCGCGCGCTCAGCGTCGATCATATCCCCCGTGAACAGAAACTCCAGCGCGAAATTCAGCGGCACGCGCTGCGCCAGCATGCACGGCCCGCTCACCGACCCAATCCCCCGCTTAGCCTGCGGCCACCCGAACTGCGCCTTATCGGATGCGATGCGGATGTCCGACGCCAGCGCGATGCCGCCGCCCTGCGCCAGGCAGAACCCGTTCACCGCCGCGATAATCGGCTTGAAAATCTCCGACTGGTACACATACAGATCCTCGGTGGAAATCTCAGGATCATACAGCGCGTCGCTCCTGCCCGACATAGACACCAGGTCATGCCCCACCGAAAACGCGCGCCCGTTCCCCGTAATCACCGCCAGCCAAATATCCGGATCATCATTGACCTCATGCAGCCTCCGCCACAGCTCATCCCGCATCTCCACATCAATCGCATTCAGCTTATCCGGCCTATTCAGCCGAATATAAGCCGCCCGCTCCCTAACCTCAAACTCCACGACCGCCATATGCCTTACTCTCCTAACCCGCGTAACCGCGCTTGCCTAACCGATTTTCAACGCGGCAACCCAATCGCCGCGCCCCCGAAAATATAGCATAGCCCCGTTTAGATTTACAATTTTAACGCCCTAGCGCCGCCGTCTAAACGAAAACGCCCGCGCAACGCCGCGCCGCTACGAGGCGAAACGAAAAGCCCCCGGCATTCGCCGGAGGCTTTAATCTCTGCGGATTAGATGCCTAAAAGGACATCAATCCAAGCCGCGCCGCGAGAACGGTCAACGAGACCGTAATGCCGGAGCCAATAATCGCCGCAAGCAACGTCATCAGCCAACCTTTGCGAGTGTCGGAGCGAGCGCGCTCCTCTTTGTACGCCGCGATGACATCGCCCTTGATGCCAATGCGAACCTCCATCAATTTATTTGACAGAGATTCAATCGCTTTCGCATTCGCGGCGATCGCAATTTGATTGCCTTTCACAACCTCTGAAAGCGCCGCTATCGCCGCTAGATTAGCCGCAATGCCGTTGGCATTCTCGCCAATCATCTCAGACAGCCTCGTCTCCATGCGACCAATCCTATCGTTAGTAAGCCTATTGGCCTCGCGAAAATCAATCCGCAAGCTCTCAATCTGCTGGGCGATAATCCATCGCTCGCCAATAGGGAGCGTCTCGCCGCCAAGCTCATCCGGACTCATCGCCCGCATGCGCTCCGCCACGCTAACGCTCTCTTCCCGCCGTTCAGCCTCAGTAGTCACATTCCAATCCTTTCTTCATTATCAGCATTATGAACCTTTTCCCTACGCCTGTAAAGCGCGCGCCGGCCGCTAAAAGAACCGCATCGCCCTTGCCACAACCCGCGGCATCCGCGGATATACTCAGCCGCCCAAACCAAAACGCCCCCCAACAATCCCGCGAATACTGACACGCAACCCCCCCATATGATAGCCTTAACCACCAACATCACAGGCGCTACCCGCGCCCCAACGAAAGGCAACATCAGCCATGACAATGGACAAATTCCAAACAGGCAACCGATTCCAACAAGAAATAGAAGTCGCGATGGAACACACCACCAACCGAATGGGCAAGCCCGGCGCCGACGTCCTGTCAACCCCCGCGCTGCTAGGCCTAATGGAGGGCGCCTGCATCCAGCAATCTCAGCCCTTTATGCCCGACGGCCACACCACAGTGGGCTACGCGGTTGACGGCTTGCGCCACCTAGCCCCCACGCCAATCGGCAACAAAGTCACCATCAGCGTTGAGCTCACCGAAATCGACCGCAACCGCCTCACCTACGCCATAGAGGCGCATGAGGGCGACAAGCGCGTAGCCGTAGCCACCCACAAGCGCGCCGTCATACCCGTACAATAGCCCGCCGCCGCTATCGCCGCCAACGCAACACACCCGCCGGAGTACGCCCTTGGACGCCGAACTAATCTGGAAATGGCTGGTCAGATCCCTGCTCGCGCTGCTGCTGCTGCTCGCCAACGCGCTGCTTGTCATCGCCATCCTGAACGCGCCCCGCATGTTCAGCGCCGCCGACGAGCTGCGCCAAACCGCCCGCTCGCTCCAGTACAACGCCAACGCGCTCGGCGACGCCGCCGACAGCGTCAGCAGCCAAGTCGGACACGCCCGCATCACCTTAGACCAAGCCGGCGAAGACTTCACCCGCGCGTCACGCGCCCTAGAACGCGCCGGCGCCGACATCAAGCGCTTCGCCGACGGCATCGAAACCATTTCAAGCGCAGTCGGCAGATGACCATCCAAACCAAGCCCCCACAGCGCGGAGGCATATCAACCGAATGAACCACAACCCCAACGCAGGCTTTCTTGACGGGCTAAAAGTCCTAGACCTCACCCGCTATGTCGCCGGCCCCTACGCCACCCGCCTTATGGCGACGCAGGGCGCGCAGGTCATCAAGATAGAGCGCCCCGCGCTCGGCGATCCCGCCCGCCGCATCGGCCCATTCCCCCACGACGAGCCGCATCCCGAAAAGAGCGCCCTATTCCTATACCTCAACGCATCCAAAAAATCGGTTACGCTTAACCTGAAACACTCCGCCGCCAAGCCCATACTGCGCCGCCTTGTGCAGTGGGCGGATGCGCTGGTGGAAAACTTCAGCCCCCGCGTTATGCCCGCGCTCGGACTTGACTACCCCAGCCTAGCCGCCATCAACCCCGGCTTGGTGATGACCTCCATATCCAACTTCGGGCAAACCGGCCCCTACCGCGACTACCGCGCGCGCGAAATCAACCTGTACGCGCTCGGCGGCTTGATGTACATCACCGGCGACCCCGACCGCGAACCCCTCGCTATGGCAGCCCGCCTAGCCCAGTACGGCGCAGGCCAAAACGCCTTCGTGGGCAGCCTTGCCGCCCTATGGCACAGAGATTCCACCGGCGAGGGCCAACACGTAGACGTCGCCATATCCGAATACCTAGCCACCATCCTGGAAAACGCGCTCAGCCAATTTAGCTACACCGGCAGCAACTTCCGGCGCACCGGCAATCGCGGCTACGGACGCGCCGCGTGGGGACCCTATCCCTGCGCCGACGGCTACGTCGGCGTCATCGCCGGCCCCGACCACAAGTGGCCCGCAATGGCTGAGCTGATGAACATCCCCGAACTCGCCCACCCGCGCTTTGCCGACCGCGCCGGCCGCGCCGCCAACGCCGACGAGCTTGACGCGCTAATGCTCCCCTGGCTAATGAAACACGGCCGCCACGAAATCTTCGAGCGCGCCCAGCGCCTAGGCCTAGCATTCGCCTACGTCGCAACCCCCCAAGACATCCTATCCTGGCGCCACCTCCAAGCCCGCGACTTCTTCACCCACATAACCCACCCCGCCGCCGGCGATCTCACATACCCCACAGGCCCCTACATCCCCAACAACGCAGCTTGGACGCTAACGCCCGCCCCCTTGCTCGGCGAACACAACGCCGCCATCTACACCGACCTGCTAGGCTACTCCAAATCCGACCTCGCGCGCTTGCGCCAATTGGGGGCAATTTAAGATGAACGCTATCCGGCGCGCGCTATCTTGCCCCTTAATAATGAGATAGGCTACCCGCGCGGCTACGTCAGCGCAGCGTGGCTATATCTCAGCATAAAAGAGATGCTACCCGCCCGCCTTTGCGTCAACGAAACAATGCTACCCACGCCGCTCGCCTTGCGCTATCGCAACGATGCACAAGCCACGCCGTCCCTATCCCCGTCCAACCGATGCCGATCCTTATCCGGCCCGCCCGCCGCCTCAAAGAACGCCTGCGCCTCCGCCTGCGTATCAAAATCCCCGCAATCGCGGTCAGGCCCACGTGGATCATACCGCAACCCATCCGCTGCCGTCCCGCTACTGCCCCCGCCCGACGGCGTCTGCCCACCAGGCCCAGCCGGCGCCTGCGTCGGCGCAACCGGCAGCGCCACCCCCTCCACCCGCGTTATCTCTAAGATAACCGGCGCATCGCACCCCGCCAGCATCTCGCGCAGCGCCTCCGCCTCTCGCGGCGTAACCGTCAGCCCCCACCGCTGCTTAATATCAACCCAATCGGCGGCGTATTGGCAATGATATTCCTGACGCGGCGGCATCCAATCCTCCGGCCCCTTATCGCTCTTGGCGCGATTAGCCGCCGCCTTAACCGCAATCAGATGATTGCCGTGCGCCAGATAATTCGCGTACTCCCGCCTGCGCGCGTCATCCCACTGCCACGCGCCCGACCTATGCGCGTTGGCGAGCGGAACCATATGGTCAACATCCAAATCCCCCGGATCGCTAAACCGCTCGCCCGTATAAGCCCCAACCCAATCCCCGCTCGCCACGCGGCATTCATCCGCCCGCTCATACCGCACCGCCCCCACCGACTCCGCGACCAGTACTTCTTGTCTAGCGTCCTGGCAATCCCCGTCATCATCAACCCAATGCCGCCAATCCCCCCTGTCATACTTAGGCAGATTAGGCGGGATGGTAGCCACGCGAACAGCGAGATTGTTTGCGTTATCGGGCGCAGCCGACGTCGTCGTATGCGCCACCAACGGCAATGGCGACACCGGCAGCGGCGGATCCGTCGCCGCGCAACCCACTGCGCCAAGCCCAACCAGGCTAAGCGCGCATACCGCCACGACCGCGAGCGCTTTCACGCGCAATCGCCCAGCGCCGCTTGCCCTACCGAAAAGAGCGGATATGATAGGCATCGCCGAACCGCCGCCCTAAATCATCCGCATTTGCTCAGCCCGCGTTTCATCCGCGGCCTGAGCGCCGTCGGCAACCCCACCATCTGCATCCGCCAAGGCAATCACCTCCTCCACCATCACCGGCAGATTGCGAAAATCGCTCTCCAGCGCCGGCCGCAGGCGCGGGTTGTGCAGCGTAGCCGCCGGATGATACATCGGATATATCATCCGCCCGTTCCACATTCGCGGCTTGCCCCGCTCGCGGCTAATCGACCGCCCCGGAAAGAACTTGCCGAAAGAAAACCTGCCCAGCGTAACGATAACCTTAGGGTCGATAAGCGCGATCTGCTCATCCAGATAATCCGCGCAGGCGCTCATCTCGGCGGGCTGAGGGTCGCGATTGCTGGGCGGGCGGCACTTCACCATATTCGTGATATACACATCCTCGCGCCGCAGCCCGATGCCCGCCAGCAGATCCGTCAGCACGCCGCCCGCCGCGCCCACAAACGGCAAGCCCTGCTTGTCTTCGTTATAGCCCGGCGCCTCCCCGATGATCATAATATCCGCGTCCGCCGCCCCGCTGCCCGGCACCGTGCGCCCCCGCTGCTCCGCCAGCCCGCACCGCGTACAAGCCGCTACCCGCTCCGCAATCGCCTCTAATCCTGACATCTATCGCGCCCCCTACCTGTATCGCCTATCGCCCACGCCGCGCATCCGCGGCTTAAAGTCTATCGCAACCAGCGTAACTATCCCCAACCCGTATAAGCAAGGCAGATAAAGTTGTCAGTTCCAAGTTTTCACTACCCGCAACCATCCGATAAACTTGTTGAACCCGCGTCCTCTTATCTCATAACTGACAACCGCGCCGCGCGTTGTTATACTTGTATAAGCATTTGTTAATTCCAAACGCTAATTACGGGAAAGACGCAGGGAAGAAGAGGTGAGACATGACACGACTCGCAGGCATATTCGGCTACCCGCTGGCGCATTCGCTATCGCCCGCGTTCCAGCAGGCGGCATTCAACCACTACGGCATGGACGCGCGCTATCTCGCGTGGGAAACGCCCCCGGACGCGCTGGAGGCTGAGGTCGCCAAGCTGCGCGGCGGCGATTTCATAGGCGCGAACGTCACCATCCCCCACAAGCGCCGCGTAATGGACTTCCTAGACGAAATCGACCCGCTGGCGCAAGCGATAGGTGCTGTCAACACAATCGTCAAGAGCGAGGGCAAGCTCATAGGGCGCAACACAGACGCGCAGGGCTTTCTGCGCCCGCTGAAAGAGGACGCCGGCTTTGACCCTGAGGGCAAGCGGGCGCTGCTGTTGGGCGCGGGCGGCGCGGCGCGAGCGGCGGCATTCGCGCTATGCCAAGAGCGCGTGGCCACGCTCGCCATAGCCAACCGAACCCCGCAGCGCGCCGAGGCGCTCGCCGCCGAACTGCGCGGCAACGCCGCCACCACGCTATCCGCCCTATCCCTCGCAGACCCCGCCCTAGAAGACATCGCCCTCCAGTCCGACCTAATCGTCAACTCCACCTCAGTCGGAATGAGACACGGCGACGCCGAAGGCCAAACCCCCCTCTCCGGCGGCGCGATCCCCCACGACGCCGTAGTTCTGGACATGGTCTACAACCCGCAGCACACCCCCCTGCTCGCCGCCGCCCGCAGCGCCGGCGCTCGCGCGGTCGGGGGCATGCCCATGCTCATCTACCAGGGCGCCGCCGCCTTCGAGATGTGGACCGCCAAGCCCGCGCCGGTGGAGGCGATGTTCGCGGCGGGCAACGTGGCGCTGATGCGGATGGGGTGAGGAGCGATGGCGCGCCCGCTATTAGCATACTTGCGCGGCGCGGCAGGAAAACATCAAGGCGCCGAGCGCTACAATCGCCCGACGCCCTTCTGTCGTAGAATACTCTTCTCTCCATCTACCAGCAGATGGTCTATATGATAGCGCCCACCACGCCCCCACGCAACACCAACCCGCACGGACAGACTAACCTTGTCCTAACCCCGCCGCGTTGTGCGCCCCAGCCCAAAGCCGCCCGCAAAGCCCAGCAAAGCAACTAGGACAGTGGTCAGCATTTCGCGGTCATTCGTAACCGAGAAGAAGACCAAAAGACCAATCGCGGCAATAAGCCCAATCACGAAATACAGAAAGCGATACCTTCGCTCGGACGCCTCCGACGTGTGCGCCCGCTCGCTGTCCCTCTCTGAGTTAGCGATTAGTTGCCCAATATGCTCAGAAGTAACCCGTTGCTGTATTGGATTAGGACGGGGGATGCTTATCGATGTGAACCTCGCAATAAAATTGGCGACAACATCACCATTTGCAGAGTCGTGCGATTCCAGCGATATGCCCTCCCCATCTATAAGTTCTGCCAATGCGTCATCTTCGGCAGATGCCGCCCCCTGTGAATCTGACGCTGATCGCGCGATTTCTTCTTCACGCGCGTCCTTGGGAGTATCGTCTGATGCGCTCAATTTCTTGCCCGCCTTCTTTAACTACGCTTTGCCCCGCTCACCGCGTCAATGAGCATCCGCTCAAGCTCATCCGAGTATTCGTCAACCATCGAATTGATCTCGCTTGCAACGAACATTCCCAGATACGCGGACAATATCACATCCGCGTTTTTCTGCGACATCTTGCCTTGTTTAAGCAGATCAACAACCTGCTTCACATCCCCGTCAAAATCTTCCTTTGCATAGCCCCCGCTATGCTTGCTCGCCGCCGCCTTGGTTGAGCGCGGATCTCTTCTGTCAGTCAGCATATCCTAATCCCCGCCTTTGGTTCTTTGCGTATTAACCGCGATTATAACCGCTTACCCCCAGTATATCAAACTTGCCCCTATGCGCTATGATTATGCGGTATCATAACAAACGCAATCTAACTTCGGCGCAAACCGCAAACCAAGCGCAAATACATCTCATTACAGCATCACACCAACCCCAACCCCCAGCGAGGCATCTCCCCCCAATGAAACCCAACATCTTCCTAACCGGATTCTCAGGCGCCGGCAAAACCACCGTCGGCCGCGAGGCCGCCCGCCTGCTCGGCTGGCGGTTCGTCGACCTGGACGAGCGCATAGAGTCCGCCGCCGAAATGCCCATTGACGCCATCTTCGCCCAGTATGGCGAGCCGCGATTTCGGGCTATGGAAACCCAAGCGCTGCTCGACGCATGCCAGGGCGAGCGGCAGGTCGTGTCAACCGGCGGCGGCATTATTACGGCGGACGCCAACCGCGAGGCTATGGCGGCAAATGGCGCGGTGGTCTGCCTTGAGGCGGCGCCCGAAACGATATATGAGCGCGTGCGGGCGCAGAGCGAGGGTGATGAGGCGCTCGTCCGCCCTATGCTCGCCCACTCCGACCCGATGCGGCGCATCCGCGTGTTGAAAGCCCAGCGCCAATTCCACTATACTCTTGCCCACTGGACGGTTCACACCGACCGCCTATCCCCCGCGCAGGCGGCGCGCGAAGTCGTCCGCGCTTTTGACATACTTAACGATGACGGCGATACCGACGAAATATGCTACCGGGCGTATCCCAAATGGATGGAGGCGAGAGCGCAAGAAATGGCTAATTCCAACGGCGACCAAGCCACCAATGCAACGGCGCAACAGCCCGCCAACGACCAGCCCTACGCCGCCGACCTCGCCGCGACCGTCCGCACATCTCAGGGCGACTATCCCGTATGGGTCGGATGGGGCATCCTGGACGAGCTGGGCGAGCGCGTCAAGTCCGTCTTAGATGCGTCAGTGGCTTATGTCATCACCGACGAGGGCGTCCAATCACAGGCGCGCCGCGCGCAGTTCGCGCTGGAATCCGCCGGCATCGCCGCCCATATGTTCATTATGCCCGCCGGCGAAACGCACAAGACGCTGGAAACCGCCCAGTTCATCTATCGCTGGCTGGCGGAGCGCAAGGCGGAGCGCGGCCATCTCGTTGTCGCGGTGGGCGGCGGCGTTGTGGGCGACCTAGCGGGCTTTGCCGCCGCAACCTATCTGCGCGGCATGCCCCTTGCCCAAATCCCAACCAGCCTGCTCGCTATGATGGACGCATCCATCGGCGGCAAAGTCGCCGTGGATCTGCCGCAGGGCAAGAACCTAGTTGGCGCTTTCTACCAGCCCAAATTCGTGCTTGCCGATGTCAGCGCGCTCCAAACGCTGCCCCCCCGCGAGCTCACATCCGGCTGGGCGGAGGCTATCAAGCACGGCCTAATCATGGACGCCGACCTGCTCGCCGACTTCGAGCGCCGCAGCCAGCCCATACTCGCGCTTGAGCGGGACATCGCCACGAACATCATCCGCCGCAGCGTGGCGGTCAAGGCGAACGTGGTATCCCAAGACGAGCGCGAAACGCTCGGCATACGCATCCTGCTGAACTATGGCCACACAATCGGCCACGCCATAGAATCGTCCACCGGCTACTCCCGCCTGCTGCACGGCGAGGCGGTCAGCATCGGCATGATGGGCGCGGCGTACATCGGCGAATCGCTCGGCATGCTATCCCCCGCCGAAGTGGATCGCCAGCGCGGATTGCTCGCCGAATACGGCTTGCCCCTGTCGTTCCCCGATATGGATATTCCCGCCGTCAACGCCGCTATGCTGTCCGACAAGAAAACCGCCGGACGATCCATCCGCTGGGTGATGCTTGACGGCATTAGCAACGCCGTAACCCGCAGCGATATTCCCACAAACCTTGTGCAGGACGCGCTAAACCGACTGGCGGCGGAATAGATGCCGGGCGCGGACTGGCTGCCCGAAAGCGCGCTGTCGGCACTGGACTGGGCGCAGATCCTAGAGTGGCTGACATTCGCCCTTATGGGCTTAGCCACGGGCGTGTTCGGCGTGCTTGTGGGCGCGGGCGGCGGCTTTATCCTAGTCCCCGTCCTGCGGATATTCTTTGACAAAGATCCCATCATAGTGGCGGGAACCGTGCTTGCGCTCGTAGCCGTCAACAGCATATCGGGCGCATTCGCCTACCGCTGGATGCGCGTGGTGGATAGGCGCAGCGCATACCTATTCGCCGCCGCCGCCATACCCGGCTCGGTGATAGCGCCCTTTGCCCTCAAAGAGATCCTCGCCGGCCTGCCCGGCATCTTTGACGCGCTGTTCGGCTTGCTGCTGCTCGCGCTCGCCGCCCGCATAGCCGCGCAGCCGTTTGAGCGCCGCCGCGCGTCCTCGGTAGCCCGCGCCCGCCACCTGCATTTCGTTACCCCGCGCTGGCTGCATCGCCGCCGCATCACCACCGAGAGCGGCGAGACCCACCGCTACCGCTTTCACGAGGCTTACGCCGTCGCCGTCAACTTCGTACTCGGATTCATATCCAGTTTCTTCGGCGTGGGCGGCGGCTTTCTGCGAACCCCCATACTCGTCTATGTATTCGGCTTTCCCGTGCAGGTAGCGGTCGCCACATCCATATTCGCGCTGTCCTTTTACACAACCGCCGGCGCCGCCGCCCACTTCTACCTCGGCAATATAGAATGGTTCCCCACATTCGTGTTCACCGGCATAGGGCTAGTCGTGGGCGGGCAAATCGGCGCGCGCCTATCCGCCAAAGTCCGCAGCGTCTGGATAATCCGCCTGCTTATGCTGCTTATCCTAGCGATGGGCGTCCAACTCATAATGCAAGGCATCCGCGGCTAACCCCCGGATAAACCCATCCGCGCAGCCGCAAATTGATTTCTTACAAATAACAATCCGATAAACCCGCTTGAACCCACCCACTCAAAAGTTTTTTGGCTACTTTTTTCTAAAAAAGTAGCATCCCCGCTTTCCCCAAATATGCGATATGCTACAACAACCCGACGCCAACATCCCGAAAGCCCTCTATCATGACAGCAAGCCAGCGCTTGACAGACGCCCCCCCATTCTTCGCCCTCCAAGCAACCGACGGCACCGCCCGCGCCGCCACGCTCAGCACGCCCCACGGCAGCGCCCCCACGCCCGCCTTTATGCCCGTCGCCACGCAGGGCAGCGTCAAAGCGGTGGACGCCGCCGACCTGCGAGCCGCCGGCGCCCGCGTCCTGCTTTCCAACACATACCACCTCTACCTGCGCCCGGGCGCCCAAGCCGTCCAAGCGCTCGGCGGCCTGCATCGCTTTATGCGCTGGCAAGGCCCAACCCTCACCGACAGCGGCGGCTTTCAGGGGTTCAGCCTAGAAAGCCTGCGCCGCGTTACCGATGACGCCATCATATTCAAATCCCACGTCGACGGCAGCGTCCACGCATTCACCCCTGAGGCGGCGATTAGCCACCAAGAGGCGATAGGCGCGGACATCATTATGCCCCTGGACATCTGCGTCCCATCCGACAGCGAGCGCCCCGCCGTGGACGCCGCCGTGGACAAGACCAACCGCTGGCTGCTGCGCTGCCGAGAGGCGCAATCCCGCCCGGATCAGCGAATGTTCGGCATTGTGCAGGGCGGCTTATTCCCCGACCTGCGCCGCAAATCCGCCGAATTCATCACCGCGCTAGACCTGCCCGGCTACGCCATAGGCGGCCTAAGCGTGGGCGAATCCAAGCGCCAGATGTACGACGCCGTGGGCATAACCGCCCCCCTGTTGCCCGAAAGCGCCCCGCGCTACCTTATGGGCGTGGGCGCGCCCGAAGACCTGGTGGAATGCGTGGCGCGCGGCATTGATATGTTTGATTGCGTATTGCCCACCCGCATCGCCCGCAACGGCTCGCTCTACACGCGCGCGGGCAGGCTCAATATCGCCGCCGCCCGCTACAAAGCGCAAGACGCGCCCATAGAGCCGCGCTGCGACTGCTACGCCTGCCGCGAGTACTCCGCCGCCTACATCCACCACCTATTTCGCGCGAAAGAACTGCTCGCCTATCGCCTAGCCACCATCCACAACCTGCGCTTTATCCTGCGCCTTATGGAAGAAATGCGCGCCGCCATCCTGCGCGGCGAATTCGCCCAATACCGCGCCGACTTCCACCGCCAATTCACGCCCCCCGACGAAAACGTCCGCCGCGCCCAAAGACAAAAATGGCTGCAATCCCAAGCCGCCCGCAACCGCTAATCGCCGCCTGAAGACGCTGAGGGAACGCCAAGCATACGCGCCTAGACGACGCAGGAAAACGCCGCAACCTCGCAGTGAGACAGCGCTAATCCCAACGCGCCCTCGCCGCTAACCGCCGCTTGCCAATCGCCGCTTGAAGACGCGGCAATGCCGAACCCTGCTTTGCGACTTCGCCGCAGATTGCCGCCTACTTGCCGCCCGCAACCGCCGGCACTATGCTAACCTCATCCCCGCTCTTCGTCGCAGTGCCAAGCCCCTGCAGAAACCGCACATCCTCCCCGTTCACATACACATTCACGAAGTTTCGCAGCTCCCCATCCTCATCGCACAGCCGCCCCTTGATCCCGGGATGCTGGCTCTCCAGCGAATCAATTATCTGGGCAAGCGTATCCCCCTCCGCCGCTACCCTATCCGCGCCATTGGTCACCCGCCTAAGGGGCGTCGGTATCCGCACCGATATGCTCATCGCGTCTCATCCTCCGAGGTTAGTAAGAGATTGTGGTTATCAATAGGCGGCAAATCGCAAATTCGCCGCAAATCAGTTGTAGTCATTAGATAGTAATCCGCAAGCCGAAACGGGCGTCGCCAAATCCCAACTGCGCCGCATCCCGCTTGCCCTTGCGCCGCATCCCGCTTGCCCCCGCGCCTTAGCCGCCCTTGCCGCCCGCGCTACCCCTCTATCAGATCCCCCGTTATCGGGTCAACGCGCACGCCCGAACCGCGCATCCACTCCAAGCCGCGCGCTATCTCATCCTCATCCCCCTCCAACTCCAGCAGCACCCAGCCCATATTATCCCGCACATCCGCCCGCCGTATGTTCGTTACAATCTCAAACTTGCGCCCCAGATTGTATATCAGCGGCTCGGTTATCAGCGACTGCGGAAATGTGAACCGTACCCGTCGTTTTGCCATTATCCTTGCCATTTCTTTCTCGCGCCGCGGCGTTGCCCCTATATGATATGCCCTAATATGACATGACTATGTATGACGCGCCCGCCCGTTAGCCGCCCGCCTTAGCCGCGCTTGCCGTTGCGCTCTTCCCGCGTGGCGAGGCTGCTCATAAAATCATCGTAATCCGGCGTCGTGAACACCGGATCCACCACCGACTCCACCACCTCTTGCGTCTTCAGCCCGTTGCCCGTGATGTACGCCACCGTCAGGTCGTCCGGCTTAATCTTGCCCTGCCGCGCCAGCGCCCGCAGCCCCGAAATCACCACGCCGCCAGCCGTCTCGGTGAAAATCCCCTCGGTCTCAGCCAGCAGCCGTATCCCCTCAACTATCTCATCCTCCGGCGCCGCCACCGCGCTGCCGCCCGACGCCTCTATCGTCTTGATGGAATAAAACCCGTCCGCCGGATTGCCGATGGCGAGCGACTTGGCGATAGTGTCCGGCGTAACCGGCCGCACATGCGGCGTATCCTCGTCATACGCCGACACGATGGGCGAGCAGCCCTCCGCCTGCGCTATGTGCATCTTGGTATGCGCCGAATCTATCAGATCCAGATCCGCCAGCTCGTTCAAGCCCTTCCATATCTTAGTGAACAGCGAACCCGACGCGCCCGGCACGACGCAAACATCCGGCGCGCGCCAGCCCAGCTGCTCCGCCACCTCATACGCCAGCGTCTTGCTGCCCTCCGAATAGAACGGCCGCATATTGATGTTCACGAAAGCCCAGCGGTGATTATCCGCCAGCTCGCTGCACAGCCGGTTCACCTGGTCGTAAGTGCCGTCCACAGCCACAAGCGTAGCGCCGTAGATCCCCGCCCCCAGTATCTTCCCCCGCTCCAGATCCGACGGGAAAAACACCATCGTCTTCATCCCCGCCTTAGCGCCGTGCGCCGAAACCGACCCTGCTAGGTTCCCCGTAGAGGCGCACGCCAGCGTATCGAACTCAAACTCCAGCGCCTTAGCCGACGCCACCGACACGACCCTATCTTTGAACGAAAACGTCGGATTAACGCTGTCATTCTTGATATACAGCCGATTAAGCCCCAGCAGCCTGCCCAGATTCTTGGCGCGCACGAGGGGGGTAAAGCCGGTATTCATATCCAGCGCGGTATCGGCGTCCACCGGCAGCAAATCGTGATAGCGCCACATCGTCAGGGGCCCCTTGGCGATGCGCTCGCGGCTAATGCTGCGCGCTATGCCGTCGTAATCGTAGCTAACCTCAAGCGGCCCAAAGCAGAAATCGCACACATAAAGCGGCTCCACCGCATACTCGCTGCCGCACTCCCGGCAACTCAGGCATTTCACATAAGACAAGGCTAAACAATCCCCCTGCGAATAGTGGCGCACATAAACGCCGCGCCCCTCGCGCCGCCCTAGGCATTCCCCGGCGCGGGGCAATAGTAGCATTCCCAATAGTAGCAACGCATAAGCGGGATTGTCAATTAAAGCCCGCCGGCCGGGTATTCTCAGTGCGCAGCGCCAATAGATTTGAGGGGCTGGTTTAGGCGCTCTTCAAGCGCTATCGCCAGCGGATGATTCAGCATTTCCACGCGCTTTGTGTAGCCCTTTGTTCGCCTCACAAGCCTGTTCAGATTGCTCCGCAACTTGGAGCGCAGCCCCTTATCCGGTTCACCGCTCCGCCCTTGCCTACGATGTGCCGGTCACGAGGCAGCCACTCGTACACCCCATAAGCGTTGGTTTCGTGCCTGTCAGCGCCCGGCAGTCTATCCAACAAGCGCAAGAACGCCGACTCGTCTTTGCTCCCAACCTGATACATCCGCCAGCGGACGCCGTCCGGCTCTTCCACTACCGCAGTCCATATCCACAGGTCTTGACGACGCTCGCCGCGCCGTATCCCCAAGTATGTCCACATCTCATCAAACGCCACAATAGACGCGCGGACGCTATCCCGCCGACCGCTTGTCCGCCACTCCAGAAAGCGCGTCAGGCGCTCGGTAGCCAACGCCCCCTTTTTTGACCCACTTGCTTGCTGTGGTTGCGCTCGCGCCCATCACGCGCGCCGTCGCCGATAGGCTCATTCCCTCCGCGCGCATCTTCACCGCTTGTTCCTTCTGTTCATTGGTGAACCGATGCTTTGCGCCCTCTTGATGCTTGCGGCCGCACTGGTTGCACTTAAATATCTGCTTGCCGCGCGAATGCCCGTCTTTCTTGACCCAATTCGAGCCGCATTTCGGGCATAACGCATCGTGTCTGTACACTCTCGGCTTTGCCATAAGTTCACCCGTCTTTCAGTGATTTAGGGCAAGCATATCATATTAACACTGCAGAGTGGGAATACCGGGTGGCCGGGTATTCTTACCTTGCAGTGTTCATTGATTTGAGGGACTGATTTAGGCATTCCTCGAACACTATCGCCAGCATGTGTTTCAGCATCTCCACGCTCTTTGTGTAGCCCTTTGTCCGCCTCACAAGCCGGTTCAGCTTGCTTCGCAACTTGGAGCGCAGCCCCTCATCCGGTTCACCGCTCCGCCTTTGCCTATCACATGCCTGTCCCGAGGCAGCCACTCGTACACCCCATAAGCGTTGGTTTCGTGCCTGTCAGCGCCCGGCAGTCTATCCAACAAGCGCAAGAACGCCTCAGGGCGGGATAGGGCGCGGGCGTCAAGCATAGCCGCGTCAATCGTATCGGATGCAATGCCCGTGTAGTTGGGCGCAGCGAGGGATTGCGGGCGGCGCTATTCCTATACGCGCCATACGCGGGCGAAAGTTGACGCGGCTATTCGGCGGGGAACGCCAGGAACGGGTTGTCGTGAACGCGCGTGAGTTCAACCGAGGCGCCGGGCGATAGGCTTGGGTAGCCGCGCCGGACGCAACGCACAATCGCGCCGCCGGGTGTTGCGACGAAAGCCATCGTTTCGCCGCCGCGGAACTCTAGGGATTCCACGCGGCAATCGCCGGACTGCGTCGCCGCCACTCCCAGATCTTGCGGGCGGATCATCACGAGCAGCGCGTCGCCGTCGGATATGGCGGCGCTGTGGCAGATGAACGGCAGATCGCCGATGGCGGTTGCGGCGAATACGCCATTCGCCACGCCGGGCAGGAAGTCGCAGTCGCCCACCATCCGGGCTACGGCGGGATTGACGGGCGCGCGGTAGAGGTCGGCGGGCGCGCCGAGCTGCTCTAGGCGGCCGGCGACCATAACGCCCGCGCGGTCTGCTACGGCGAATGCCTCTTCGCGGTCGTGGGTGACCAGGATGGCGCTGATGTTTTCGCGGCGCAGTATCTCCACCACTTCCAGGCGCAGGCTGTGGCGCAGGCCGGCGTCTAGGTTGCTGAACGGCTCGTCAAGCAGCATAGCGATGGGATGCGGCGCCAGGGTTCGGGCGAGCGCGACGCGCTGCTGCTGGCCGCCGGAGAGTTCGTGCGGGTAGCGGCTTTCAAGGTCGGCTAGGCGCACTAGCTCCAGCGCCTCGCGCGCGCGGCGGCGGCGGTCGGCGGGGGATGCGTTATGCAGCCCGAAAGCCACGTTTTGCGCCACGCTCATATGCGGGAATAGCGCGTACTCCTGGAATACCATCCCGATGTTGCGGCGCTCAGGCGGCAGATGCAGCGTTTCGGATGATACGGGTTCGGAGCGTATGGCGATTGCGCCGCCGTTCACCGCCTCAAAGCCGGCTATGAGCCGCAGCAGCGTGGTCTTGCCGCAGCCGCTTTCGCCCAGTATGGACACGATTTCGCCGGGCATCAGGCCGAAACTGACGGCGTCGACCGCAAGCGTGTCGGCGTAGCGCTTGCTTGCTTGGATGCACTCAATCAGGGGGGTAGTCATGCCAGCGCCCTCTTTTCGCGCAGCACTAGCAGCGTCATTGGGACGGACGACATCAGGATGAGCAGCAGCGCGGGGGCGGCGGCGCGCGCGAAGAACGCCTCGGCGGAGGCCGACCATACCTCAGTGGCGAGCGTGTCAAAGTCAAGAGGGCCTAGTATCAGGGTGGCGGGCAGCTCTTTCATCGTTAGCAGGAACACAAGCGCGCCGCCCATTAGGACGCCGGGCATCATAAGCGGGGCGGTTATGCGGAGCATCACCCTGAGCGGGCTGTGGCCTAGGCTGCGCGCGGCGTCTTCAAGGCGGGGGCTGATTTGCAGCAGCGACGCCTTGACCGCGCCAAGCGCCACAGGGAAGAATAGGATGGCGTATCCGAATATGAGCAGGTAGTGGGTCTGGTAGAGCAGGCGGAAGTAGTTCGCGCCGAAGAAGATGAGCGCCAGGGCGACCACTACGCCCGGCAGCGCGTAGCCGGTGTAGCTCAGGGATTCGAGGATGCGGTTGAGGCGCGTGGGATAGCGCACAAGCAGGGTTGCCATGGCAATCGCCATCGCGGCCGTTATGACGGCGGCGGCGAGCGATACGATAAGCGAGTTTTGGGTGGCAGTCCATAGCAATAGCAGCGGCTCGCCGTTTGAGACGCCGCGAACCAGCCAGAACGCCAACACGCCCGCGGGCAGCGCGAGCGCGAGGGCGAGCGTCCCGATTATCGCCGCGATAGCCGCCCATTTCCAAGCGCCGAGCTTGGCGGCCCGCGGCTGGCGCGCCGAACCCGCGCCCGCGCGATAGTAGCGCTGACGCCCGCGCGTGTAGCTTTCCATAAGCAGTATGGCTATCGCCAGCGCCACAAGCGCAAACGAAAGCAGCGCCGCTATGGAGCGGTCAATGGACGACTGGTATTGCTGGTATATCGTGAATGTGAATGTGTTGTAGCGCATCAGGGATACCGCGCCGAAATCGCTGAGCGTGTAGAGCGCCACAAGCAGCGCGCCCGCCGCTATGGACGGGTTGAGCTGCGGCAGCGTCACGCGAAAGAACGCGCTCCAAGCGCCGTGACCAAGGCTGCGCGCCGATTCGTCGGTGGCAGGGTCAAGATTGGCTACCGCCGCGCGCACGGTCAGGAACATATACGGGTAGCTGAGCAGCGTCAGAACCAGGGTCGCGCCCGCAAGCCCGTAGAAGTCGGGGATGCGCTGCACGCCAAACGCCGCCTCCAGCAGCGATTGCAGCATCCCGCGGGGGCCTAGCGCCGAGGCGTACAGGAACGCGCCCACGAAACTGGGTATTACCAGGGGCAACGCGAGTAGCACCGTCCAAGCGCGGCGCAGGGGCAGATCCGAGCGCGCGGTCAGCCACGCGAATGGCACGGCGAGGACGGCGGACAGTGAGGTTACGCAGACCGCTAGCAGCAATGTCCTGCCAAGCGTTTCCAGCGTGCGGACGCGAAAGAACAGATCCCACGCCTGGTCGCTCGCGCTCGCGCCGCGTATCACAAGGTAGAGCGCGGGCAGGAACATAGCCGCGCCGACCAGCAGCGCGGGCAGCAATACGACCGGCGGGGGCAGAGCGGCGAGGGTAAGCCGCCGGCCTGGTAGCAGGGCAAGGCCGGCGGCTGTGAACTTGTTGGGTATGTGGCTGATTTCTACCATATTGGGTATGTTTGGATAGCCGATTAGCCGATTGGCGAGCGGCGGGCTAGTTCAGTATGCCTAGATCGCGCAGCAGCGCTTGCGTGCCGGCGAGATCCTCTAGGGTAGCCATATCTATGTGCGGGTTGTTGATCTCTTCGAGCGGCGTGAGTATCCTGTTCGTCCTGACGCCCTCTACTAGGGGATACTCAAAGGTTTGCCCGGCGAAGTACTGCTGCGCCACGGTGGACAGCAGGAAGTTGAAGAACCGCTCGGCGTTGTCCTTGTTTTCGGCGGTGTTCAGGATGCCGCCGCCCGCTACTAGGATGACGCCGCCGGGGCCGCCGCCGGGGATGTGGTAGTTGCGGGCGGCAAAGCCCTCGCCCTCTTCGGCGATAAAGCGATGCAGATAGTAGTGGTTGACGAACCCGACGTCCACCTCGCCCGCGGCGGTCGCCGCCACGGTAGGCGTGTTCTTGGGATAGACATTCGGCTCGTTGGCTTGGATGCCCAGCAGCCATTCGCGCGTCTTGTCCTCGCCCCACACTACGCGCATCGCGGTGACCATCGCTTGGAACGACCCGTTTGTGGGCGCCCAGCCGATGCGGCCCTTCCATTCGGGCGCGGTGAACGCCTCCATATTGTCGGGCAGGTCGGCGGGCGTCAGGTTGTCGGTGTTGTACACCACTACCCTCGCGCGGCCGGATATGCCTACCCAGAGATTGTCGGGGGAGCGCGCCCATTCAGGCGCTTTGTTGGTGATGGAGGACGGCAGCGTTGCGAACATTCCGGCGCTCGCTACCTCGCCAAGCCCGCCCGGATCCTGGGCGAAGAACACGTCGGCGGGGGAGTTGTCGCCCTCTTCAAGCAAGGTAGCGGCGATTTCGCCCGTGCCGCCGTACTTGACTGCCACGTTTATGCCGGTAACCTCTTCGAACTGCGCGATGATTGGGCCCACGAGAGATTCGCTCCTGCCCGAATAGACGACCAGTTCGCCGGGGTCGGCTTGAACTACCCGTTCCACCACTTCCACGACCTTTTCGCCGGGGACTTCGACTACGCGCTCTACCTCGATTATCTGAGCCGTAGGCGCGGGTCCGGGGACTTCCACTATGCGCTCCACTTCGATTATCTGAGGCGCAGGCGCGACGGCGGCGGGGGTTGCGCCGCATGCGATAAGCCCAAACGCTGCCGTTATCAGCGCGGCGAGCGCCAACCATAGCGGCTTGGATGCTGACATTTGCGTTCACTCCTTGCGTCGCTATGCTTAACATTCGCTCATTCGTATGTTGAGCAAGGCAAAGCATAGCAACTAATCGCGTTAGTTAATATGGATTAAGTTGAAGATTTTGTCAACAGATAAGCGCATTATCCGCTGGGTATGAGTTCTGCGCTGATGTTGTCTTTTGGGCCGACCCCTCTATATGGGAGGGTAAGAGGGGCCGGCCTGCGAGAAAGGAGGGAAGGAATTACGATATTTGGGGGAACGCGCTAGGCGCTCCGGCGGGATGTGTTGGCGGTTCGCGGCAGTTGGCGGGTATGAAAGCGCTGTGGCTATTTGCCGCCGCAAGCGCCGCCGCGCCTATAATCCGCGTTTCGCTCGCTGTCATTCGCTAATCCTTGACGGCGCGTTTCAGTTATTAGAAACATACGCATATAATTAGTATGTATTAAGTGTTACAGATAGATTAGCGGCATAAAATCGGTATGTCAATAGATTTATTGTAAATTCGCGCATATTCTCAAAATTGCTATTGCAGGCGGCTAGTTCGCGGGGAAAATGCCGATGGAGCGCGGCGTGTGGGAGATTTGGGCGGGTGAGGCGAGCAGATGGCAAGGGGCAAGGGGCAATGGGAGTGAATCGGCGAGCCGTAGGGGATTAGGGGTGTATGGCGAAAGGAGAGCCGCGCCCCCCGTGATTGGCGGGGAGCGCGGCTGTTGGATGCGTTGGCGTTGGCGCTAGGTTAGCGCCGCTTGCGGTTGGACGCGGGCTAGGCGCGGGCGGCTAGGCGGGCGTCTATGAGCAGAAGGCCGCTGCCGTCGCCGTCTATCAGCCGGAGCTGGTCGACTATCTCTTCGGCGCTCTTCTCTTCTTCCACCTGCTCGTTGATGAGCTCGTGCAGCATCACTTGGGCGGCGTAGTCGCTCTCTTCTATGGCGAGCTGGTACATCCGGTTGATGAGGCCGGTTATCTTGCGCTCGTGATCCAGGGTGCGCTCCATCGCGTCCAGGGCGCTCTGGAAGTCGGCGGGCGGCTGAGGGATAGCCTGCAGCGTGGCGCGGCCGCCGCGGTCGTGGACATAGTCGAAGAACCGCATCGCATGCGCGGTCTCTTCGGCGTTCTGCAGCCGCATCCAGTGGGCGAAACCGGGCAGGTTCCTGTCCTCAAAGTAGGACGCCATTGACAGGTAGATGAACGCCGACTCGAACTCGGCGGTTATCTGGTTGTTGAACGACTCTTGCAGTCTGGGACTCAGGTTCATCGCGTACTCGTCCTCCTCTTTGTAGTTGCTTATGGTTATCGCAAGGTTTGGTTATCGCCGCTGAATGTTGCCAAGCGCAACGCGGCTAACATCTATATTTACACCGATTTTGGGGCTAGTCCAGATTGAATTAAAAAATTGCGCCATATAGCGCAATCTATGTTTATTGGCGTCATATGAGCGGTTGCGTTGCGCGTAGCGCGATTGGCGGCGATGATGCAAGCGCGGCTAATAGTTGACATAGGCGGCGTTAAGCGTATATTTAGTTTGCGGCATAGCATTGATTAGCCGATTTTCGCAGCCTGAGACGCGCCGAATTCGGGCGGTTTTGGGCCGCCGCAATCGGGCGTTATAGGCGCGAATTAGCGGCGCGAATTAGCAGGATAAACAAGGAGAGGCAATGACCACAGAGGCAACGATAAAAAGCGACGAGGTAGCCATACCGCAGACGGGGACGTCGGTATATGAGGCGATATTCGGGCGGCGGATGACGAAAGAGTTCACGGGCGCGGATGTGCCGCGCGAGGCGCTGCGGCGCATGCTGGACGCGGCGATATGGGCGCCCAATCACCGCTTGACCAACCCGTGGCGGTTTTTCGCGCTTGAAAGGGGCGGCGCTATGCGCGAGCGCGTGGCGGATCTGGCGTGGCAAACCGCGTATGAGGCGGTGGCGAACCCGAACCCTGAGCAGAAAAGGTCGTCGGCGGACGCCAGCAAAGCGCGCGTGCTGAACGCGCCGGCGGCGGTGTATGTGTACAGCGTTCCCGGCCGGGACGACGAGACCACGCAAGAGAACTACGCGTCGGTGTGCTGCGCGGTTCAAAATATGGCGCTGGCGGCGGTGGCGGAGGGGCTGGTGGTGGACTGGAGTACGGGCGGCGTGACGCGGCATCCGGACTTGGGCGCGACGCTGGGCGCGGATGCGGATTGGACGCTGGTGGGGGCGCTGTTCATCGGCGAGCCGCTGAACGCGCCGACTACGCGGCGGAGCGCGACGTCTGAGATAGTGTCTTGGCTGAGCTGAGCGGGTTATGGCGAGTGGGCAAGCAAAGCGAGTGGGCAAGCGCAATGCCCATATCTCATAATCCTGCCATAAGCCCGCAAGGGGAATTAGGCGAGCGAAACTAGCGAAACCATAAAGAGGGGATGGTACCCCTGCCCGGACTCGAACCGGGGCACACGGTTTAGGAAACCGTTGCTCTATCCTCCTGAGCTACAGGGGCGCCTGAGGCTATTATACCCTAACGCGGCGCTGGGTTGCACTATTCGCGGCGCGGGTTTCGGGGCAATTGCGGGGGATTTTCGGGCGCGGGATGCCGCGTTTGGCTGGCGTATTGCCGGGGATATGCGGCGAATTTGGGGAATATGGTTTTCACGGCGCGGTTTATCTGCTATAATCACTTTGTTCGCTGGAGTGGCGATGGCGCTGAGCGCCGCGTCAGGGCGGTTAGCTCAGTTGGTTAGAGCGCTTGCTTCACACGCAAGAGGTCCCAGGTTCAAGTCCTGGACCGCCCACCATAAGGCGGGCGGCGCGGCTGGGTAATCTGGCCGCGCGAACAAACGGGAATGTGCCGAAGTGGCGGAACGGAAGACGCGCTACGTTCAGGGCGTAGTATCCTTTACGGATGTGTGGGTTCAAATCCCTCCTTCGGCACCAACGCAATCGCAATGCCGCCAACCGAAACGTGCGCTTGTAGCTCAGTGGATAGAGCGCAGCCCTGCGGAGGCTGAGGCCGTGGGTTCGAGTCCCGCCAAGCGCGCCATATGTTTATATCCCCGTAAATCCGCATCGGGCGGCAATGCAACCCCTTAGCCGATCCCCAAATCCGCGCATCCAATATCCCGCATGCGCCCGTCGCGTTGCGGCGCGGGCGATTAGCTCAGATGGTTAGAGCGTCTGCTTTACACGCAGAAGGTCAGAGGTTCGAGTCCTCTATCGCCCACCATATTCCCCCGGCGGCGCTTGCGCGATAATCGCCCACCAATCCTATCGCTCACCATATTCCCCACCGGCATCCCCCGACACCCCTTGCGCGATCCCCCCCGATTTCACCCGCGCTCGCCGCTCGCGCCCTCTCTATATCCCCTCTTATCTCAGCGTCTTGGCGCGTACATTAGCGCATTTCTCTTTTCGCATATCAGCGTATCTTAACCCCGCCGCTTATTGAATTCGCAGATGGCGGCTATGATACGATACGCCACGGCGCGTATTATTGCGTGGATTTGCCTTGCGCGGATGGCGCGCCCACGCCGCAGCGCGAAAGGAGCCTTAGCTAAGATGCGATTTCATCCGACACTCCGCAAATCGCTGATAAACCCGGCGACGTTCGCCTCGCTGATAGTCGCGGGGGTGGCGCTGGCGGCGCTGCTGGTCGGGCTGGCGAACATCAACGCGGCAAACGCGCAGGCGCCCGGTTCGTTCACGGCGATAAGCGGCGGCGTAACGCATACCTGCGCGCTTGACGCGGACGGCGCGGCGACCTGCTGGGGCAGCGACGCCGACGGCGAATCCACGCCGCCGCAGGGCGAAACTTTCGCGGCGATAAGCGCGGGCGACTCGTTCACCTGCGGCATCCGAAAGGAAGAGGATGGCGAGGCCGGCAAGGCGGTATGCTGGGGCAACGACTCTCAGCGGCAGATATGGAATGTGCCGCAGCGGGAAGAGTTCACTGAGATAAGCGCGGGCGCGTTTCATGCGTGCGGCTTGCGCGAGGATGGCAAGGCGGTCTGCTGGGGCGATAACGACTTTGGGCAGTCCGAGCCGCCCGCGGATGGCGTCTATGTTGAGATAAGCGCGGGCGGCTATCACACATGCGGGCTTGACGCGGAGGGCAAGGTAACCTGCTGGGGCAGCAACGGCTATGGGCAGACTATCGCGCATCGGGGAGTTTTCAGGTCAATTGACGCGGGCGAGCATCACACCTGCGCGCTGCGCGATTCGGATATGTTCGCAATCTGCTGGGGCAGGGACAGCCAGGGCAGGACAAGCCCGATAGCGGAGCGGTTCGCGTCCATAAGCGCGGGCGTGGCGCACGGCTGCGGCTTGCGGTCGGACGGCTTGGTTGTGTGCTGGGGCGACGACAGCCTGGGCCAGTCTCAGCCGCCCGCCGGCGAGCGGTTCGCGGCGCTGACCGCCGGCGGCTACCACACATGCGGCTTGCGGCACGACGGCAGAGCGGTCTGCTGGGGCTGGAACGGGTCGGGGCAGGCAAGCCCGCCCGCGTCTATGGCAACGCCTACGCCCACCGCCACATCCGTGCCGACGGTGGGCCTTCCCACCGCAACGCCCACAATCACGCCAATCGCAACATCCACGCCGATAATGATAGGGATGCCGAGCGCCGGCGCCAGCATAAGCATCGGCGCGAGCCACGCATGCGGGCTGCGGCAGGACGGCACAATCGTGTGCTGGGGCAGCGATTCGCAGGGGCAGACAACGCCGCCCGGCGGCAAGTTCGCAACCGTCAGCGGCGGCGATTCCCACGCCTGCGCGCTGCGCGATGACGGCTCTCTAATCTGCTGGGGCGATAACACATACGGGCAGGCAACGCCGCCCGCAAGCGGCAGATACATCGCCATCAGCAGCCACTCCAACCACACCTGCGGGCTGCGGGATGACGGCTCTATAACCTGCTGGGGCGATGACAGATATGGGCAAACCGCGCCGCCTGAAAACGGCAGGTACACGGCGATAAGCAGCGGCGAAACGCTGTCCTGCGCGCTGCGATATGACGGCGAGCTGGTGTGCTGGGGGACGCGGCAGGACGGCGGGGACATAGCGCCGCCGCCGCCAACGCCGGTTCCCAGCGCAACGCCGCCGCCGACCGCCACTCCGGCGCCCGTCGCCACGCCCGCGCCCGCCGCTACCATACCGCAGCGGTTCATCAGCGACTGCTCCAACGGCATAGCGGTCATCTACCCGCTGGACAACCCGCGATCGGCGCGCGACTGCGCGGCGCTGCTGGCGTCCAAGGCCGTCTTGGAGGGAACCCTGCCCGGCGCGCTGAACTGGTCGCCGTGGATCCGGATTGACGCTTGGGATGGCGTAACCGTAGCCAGCGTGGACGGATCGCCCAGGATTGTTGAGCTAAACCTAAGCGGCTACGGGCTGGTTGGGCAGGTTCCTGAGCAGATTAGCCATATGAGCGCGCTCAGGCGGCTTATCCTGGACGACAACGACCTGCATGGCGCGTTGCCGCCGCAGCTGGGCAATATGGGCAGCCTGGAACGGCTGTCGGTTCAGAACAACGAATTGACGGGCGCATTGCCGCCGCAGCTGGGCAACCTCGCCAACCTGATGTACATATACTTGGGCGGCAACGACCTGCACGGCGCGCTGCCGCCGCAATTGGGCAACCTGACGGGCTTGCAGACGCTGTCCATCCCGGACAACGGCATAAGCGGCGCGATCCCGCCGCAGCTGGGCAGGCTGGGCAACCTGGATGTGCTGTCGCTTGGCGGCAACAGCCTGAGCGGGCAGATACCCGCGCAGCTGGGCAACCTGACGAGCCTGCAATGGCTGGGGCTTGCGAACAACAGCTTGAGCGGGAGCATCCCGCCGGAGCTGGGCGCGCTGAGAAACCTGACGCATCTGTACTTGGATCGCAACGCCCTGAGCGGCGAGATACCCGCGCGGCTGAGCAGCCTGGTCAGCCTGCGGCTGCTGCGGCTCGCGGGCAACGACTTCGCGGGCTGCGTTCCGAGCGCGCTGGGGGATGTGGCGGATAACGACCTGGCGGAGGTGGGGCTGCCGCTGTGCAACTAGCGATAGCCTAGCGGCCCGCCGAAAGCCAAACGCAAGCGCTCGCGCAATTTCACGCGGGCGCTTGTGTGCGTGATGCGCTATTGTGTGCTACAATAACCTCATCGGCGCGGCGGGCCGCCCTCGCCGCGGATAGCATAGCCCAAAGGACGGCATTCCAATGGCAAGCCCAAACTTCCAAAACCGAACTTTGTTCAAGGGCGATAACCTAGACTTTCTGCGCGGGATGAATAGCGAAACCGTTGATCTTATCGCCACAGATCCGCCGTTCAACAAGGGCAAGGACTTTCACGCAACGCCGGAGAGCCTGGCGGCGGGGGCGCGCTTTCAAGACAGGTGGACTTGGGATGATGATGTGCAACCCGAATGGGTTGACGACATTAAAGACGACGAGCCGCGCGTGTATTCGCTGATAAACCACGTGGTAGGCGGCATTGACAACGATCCCAAAACCCGCAAGCGGCTAGGCGGCCGCGAAGACCTCGCCGCGTTCTTGTGCTTTATGGGCGTAAGGCTGATTGAGATGCGCCGCGTTCTCAAAGACACGGGCAGCCTCTACCTGCACTGCGATCCGACCGCCAGCCACTATCTCAAATCGCTGATGGACGCCATATTCGGCGATAAGAACTTTCGCAACGAGATTATCTGGCACTACGGCAAATGGAGCAACGCCGCCAGGTATTTCCAACGCAACCATGATGTGATCTTGTTCTATTCAAAGAACAACGGCTACACATTCTACAAGCAGTTCAGCGTTTCGGACGACAAGCGCAAGAAGTTGGCGATTGGCTACCAAGTCAACCGCCCCAGCGGCGTCAAGCAACTTATCGTGTACGACCGCGATAAGGCGGCGGACAAAATCGCCGAGGGAAACTACGACGCCGTTGTGTACAGAGACGACGAAAACCCCGGCGCTTTGCTGCACGACACGTGGTCTGACATCAACATCATAAACAGCCAGTCTCGGGAGCGCATGGGCTACCCAACCCAAAAGCCGCTCGCCCTGTATGAGCGCATTATCAAGGCGTCGTCCAATGAGGGCGATATGGTTCTTGACCCATTCTGCGGTTGCGCCACCACGCCCATCGCCGCCGAAAGGCTAGGCCGTCAGTGGGTTGGAATGGATCTGTGGGACGGCGCATATGACATCGTTCAAAGGCGCATGGAAGACAATCGCCAACTGCTCGCCAACCCTGACGCGCAAATACTCTACACCCAAGACGCGCCTGTTCGCACTGACGGGGGCGAAGACGCGCCCACATTTGAGTTGCGCCTGAGAAAGCAGCGCCCAAAAGAGCAGTGGCAGAAACTTTCGCACACGCAGATGCGCGAGATACTGATTGACGCGCAGGCGTCGGCAAATGGCCTAGTTGATTGCGCCGGATGCGGCCGCAGCCTTGAGGCGGAGTTCATGGAACTTGACCATATCAACCCGCGCGCCCAGGGCGGCGAAAACTGGATTACCAACCGCATCCTGCTATGCGGCCCCTGCAACCGCCGCAAGAGCGCGGACTTGACAATAATCGGCTTGCAGAGGCAGAATAAAAGAACGGGTTGGATGCACAATCCGCAAATTGCGGACAGCGCGTTGATAAGAGCGAATAAGCGGGCGCAGGAGATTGCGCTAGAGGAATAAGTGAGGTTTGAACGATGATGGATTTCTTTCGGCTTATCGGAAAGCCGTTTTCAGTTGCGGGTGACTTGTTGAGTGCTCGCGCAAAGCCGGGTCTGGCGGCAGCAGGGGATGATAGTGCTTTGAAGAGGCGAATTAAGTCGCTTATGGAAACCGGAGGTTTGGATTATAAAACAGCACGCCGTCTGGCTGTACAGGAATCATTTCGGGATACATTGCAAGAGAGCGTGGACCGCGTATTAGACGCCGCGGAGGAAGAGTCTATTTCGCCCGACGACTTTGCGGAACGGCTGAGTGACGGATTTCAAGAAAAGGATTCTGTATCCATGCACGTGCTAGACGTGAGTAGATGCAGCACAGCAGATGAACTGCGGTCATTGCTTGGTAAGATACTCGCAAAAGACGTCGACAAGCGTGGTTTGATACATCCATCGACGCTGGAAAGCGTTAGAAAGTTGGATGCAGATGCGCTACGATCACTTATCCAGTTGCGAATGATCGCGTGGATCGATACCGATGCCCCGTATTCAGTGCGATTTTTGGCGACTCCCGTTAAGGACGCATATATCGATGTCAGTCCTTATTCTTGGTTGACCAATTATGCTGGGTTGACCGATATAGAGTGTCTTCGACTTGAAAATTTGGGGCTAATCTATTTTCAGCCAAGACTTGGCCACATCATGGAAGTCAGCGATGGGGACGTTGAATACGACGAATCGGGCGAGTTGCTACGATGCAAAACAGCGCGCCTAAGAAATGGACAGCGGACTCTTGTATTGGAAACGACCGAGACACGGCCGTTGCATATGGGGAATCGTCATTTGACTACTGAGGGGGCGGAGATACTCGGATTGTACATGGACGAACCTTATACGCCGAGAAGTGGCTACTTCGAGGCTATGTGCGAATTTTGGAAAGAAGAGGGATTTATGATCTTAACCGATCCGCAAAGCCCGCAAGCCCCGCTCAAGGAATAGCGGCCGAATGGCAACGTTTGACAACTCCAACTAATTCCAAGCCGCCGTTCCCAATGCTCCCGATGATGCACGGCGCACCCGAATACATAACGCCCCCAAGCAATTCCCCCCGCGTTTGACTTGCCGCGCCCGCTAGTGGTAATCTCAATGCCAACTTTTGGGCAGGCAGGGCAAACTCGCAATGGCTAGAATGAACTCCAACCGGCGCAATACTTCTCCCTCGCGGCAGCGGCTTTCTATGACGGCGGAGAACTATCTGCTGTCAATCTACCGGCTGCAGGAAGAGGCGATTACGGTTACGCTGACGCAGCTGGCGGAGCATCTGAAGATGCTGCCGAAGGGCGAGGGGCTTGGCACATCGCTGCCCACCGTGGGCGGGATGATACGGCGGCTGGAGCGCGAGGGGCTGATAGAGATGGACTCGCGCAAGCAGCTCACGCTGACGCGCAAGGGGACGCAGGACGCCGAGAGCATCGTGCGGCGGCACCGGCTGGCGGAGCGGATGGTGGTGGATATGTTTGACGTTGAACTCCACCGCGCGCACGTGGAGGCGCATCTGCTGGAGCATGCGATTTCGCCCTATCTGGAAACGCGCATTATGGACAAGCTCGGGATGCCCACCACATCGCCGTTTGGCTATCCCATACCCGGCACCAACTATGCGCGCAAGAAAGGGCTGTTCCGGCTGAACGAGGCAAAGGCGGAGCAGCGGCTTGAGATTGACAAGATCCCCGTTGACGATGAGGCGCTGCTAAAGCATCTGGTTGACAACCGGGTAATTCCCGGCACGCCGATACGCATCAATGAGATAAACACATCCACCGGCATAATCTCGTTCACCTGCGCGGCGGACGGCGCGGATGTGGATGTGGTGGTCGGGTATGAGGTGGGCAAGTTCATCTGGGTTCGGCTGCCCGCTGACTAGGCGGCTTATCGCGCGTTATCGTGCGCGGCGGCAACCCGCTCGGCGTCTAGCCGGCGCAAGGCTTGCATCTGCGGCGGCGTCAGGTAGATGAACGGGCGCGCTTTGCGTATGAGATCCAGCGCGGCGTCCATAGCGTAGCCTTGCCCTATCAGATATGCCGCCGCCATAGTGGGCGCTCTGCCCACGCCCGCCGAGCAGTGGATATAGACTTTGCCGCCGCCGCCGATAGCCTCGCGTATGAACGCCGCGCCCTGGGCTAGATGCGCGGGGGATGGAGCGCGGTCGTCGGTGGTGGGCAGGTGGCAGTAGCGGTCGGGCGCGTCTTGCGGCAATAGGCCGTGCGCCGCGTCGTCGAATTCGGAGCGCATATTGACGATGTGGGTGATGCCCGCGCGGGCGAGCGTGGGCTTGCCGCGAGCGCGGTATTGGGGGCCTACATAGAGCGCCGGCGCCACGCGGCTGTATGCGAGCAGGGGAACGCCGGTGATGTACGGGATGCCCCTGGCGTATGCCCACAGCGCGGTTGTGCGCCAGCCTTGCGTTTGCAGGCGGCGGCGGACGATGCGGCCGCCCTTGCGTAGCGCGCTCAGCAAGGATCCGTCTCATACGCGGCGCCGTCTTCGGCGAGAAAGCGCATCTGCTCGCCGTGCGCGGTTCGGATGCGGGTGATGCGGAGTTCGGCGGCGGCGAGCGTTTCGCTGCACATCCGCGCGAGCGCCATGCCCTCTTCGTACAGGCGCGTGGCGTCGTCAAGCGAAAGACCGCCCGATTCCAGCGCCTGGACGGTTTGGTCAAGCCGCTCCAGCGCCTGCTCAAAGGTGAGATCGCCGAAGTCCAGCGCCTCTTCATTGCCGCTATCGTATTTGCCGTTTTGCGCGTTAGCGTTGGTCATCGCCGCTCCTGCTTGCCGTGATTGTGGCGTCCAATATGCCGTCGGCTAGGGTGATGTTGATGTCGTCGCCGTCCGCCGCCTGGTTGCGCGAGCCGACCACCTTGCCGTCGGTTGTGCGCTGCACTATGGCGTAGCCGCGCCGCAGGGTATCGCGCGGGCTGAGGGATTCAAGGCGGTATGTCAGCCCTCTGGATCGCTCAGTCTTGATAGCCAGGTCGTGGCGCACAAGGCTTGCGGCGGTTCTGAGCCGGTCGTCCACGCGCAGGCGCAGCGTATCCAGGTCGGGGACGGCGTTTTGCAGGCGTCTGTCCAGCTGCCGCCCAATGTCGCGCACGGTGGTTACGCGGCGAATGAGGCTTGCGGTCATGGCGTTGGCGCAGCCGACCGCGAACCCCATAAGCTCGGCGCTGTCGGGGACGACGAGTTCGGCGGCGGCGGATGGCGTGGGGGCGCGCCTGTCCGCCACGAGGTCGGCTAGGGTGTGGTCGGTTTCGTGTCCCACCGCGCTGACTACGGGGACGCCGCAGGCGTAGATCGCGCGGGCTACCGGCTCTTCGTTGAACGCCCACAGGTCTTCCAGCGAACCGCCGCCGCGCGCCAGGATGATGACATCCACGTCCGGCTCGCGGCTGGCGGCGTCAAGCGCCTCTGCGATAAGCGGCGCGGCGTCCTCGCCCTGCACGGGGGCGGGCGCGATTGCAAGCTCGGCGAGCGGGTAGCGGCGGCGTATGACATTCTGAATATCGTGCCACACCGAACCGCTGGGCGATGTTACCACTGCGATGCGCGAGGGGAACTTGGGCAGTTCGCGCTTGCGGGATGGGTCAAACAAGCCCTCTTGCTCAAGCTTGAACTTGAGCTGCTCCAGTTGCAGCTGCAGTTCGCCAACGCCTTCGGGCTGCGCGATGTCGGCGATGATTTGCAGGTCGCCGCGCTGCGCGTAGATGGTGACGCGCCCGTGCAGGATGACCGCCGCGCCGTCCCGCAGCAGCTCAGTGCCGCGCGAATTGCGAAACATTACGCAGCGCAGCGTGGATGCGTCGTCTCGCAGGTTAAAGTAGGCGTGGCCCGACGCCGGGCGGCTGACGCGCGAAACCTCGCCGCTGACCCAGACGTCGCGCAAGTCGGCGTCGCGCTCCAGCGTGTCTTTGATGTGCTTTGCCAGCGTTGATACGGGATGTATTATCGGCATTGCGCGAATGGGATGCGGGTGAATGAGATGCGGATGTTGCGCGAATTAGGCGCGAATGATGCGCTAACCTATGCTAACCCATAAGGGCGCTATGCCCGCGAAAGATACTGCCCTGTGCGGGTATCCACCTTGATGAGCTCGCCCTGGTTGACGAACAGCGGCACTTGGACTACAAGCCCTGTTTGCAGCGTTGCGGGCTTTGTGCCGCCCTGAGCGGTATCGCCGCGCACGCCCGGCACGGTTTCGGCTACCTCAAGGTTGACCGTGATGGGCAGTTCAATCGCCACCGGCATATCGCGGTATAGCACTAGGTCGACGTTGATCTGCTCTACCAGGAACTGCAGCCCGTCGCCAATCTGCGCGTCGGAGAGCGGGAACTGCTCATAGGACGATGTGTCCATAAAGTAGTAGAGGTTTTCGTCCTGGTAGATGTACTCGGCCGAGCGGCGCTCTACGTCGGCTATCTTGAAGTCCACGTCGTAGCCGGAAAATGTGCGGTCGACGAGCCTGCCGGTGGTGAGTTCGCGGAACTTGATACGCATAACGGGGGCGCGCTGCTGCATCTTGCGCTGTTCGTACTCCACCACGACATAGGGGCGTCGTCCATCTCGATTGCCATGCCTTTTCGCAGCTCGCCATAGTTGACGGTCATAACGGGATGCCTCTCTGCTTGGGTTGGGGTTGGTCGGAGCGCCGCGCCGCCGCCGTATGCCATATGCCACATAAGGGCGGCGGCGCGGCGCGTAATGGGTGGGGGCTTAGAGTTTCTTTGCCTTGCTGATGACGCGGGCGCGGCCGTTTTCCATCACTACGATGTCTTCGATGCGGACGCCGCCCCATCCGGGCAGATAGATGCCCGGCTCTATGGTGAACACCATCCCGTCTTCCAGAGTATCTTCGGCGCGGGGGCCTAGGCGCGGGAATTCGTGTACGGCGAGGCCTACGCCGTGTCCGAGGCTGTGGCCGAAGTCGTCGCCGTGGCCCGCCTCCGCGATAATGTCGCGCGCTATGGCGTCCGCCTCCTCGCCGGTCATGCCCGCGCGAACTTGCTCTTCGGCGGCGAGCTGGGCTTGCAGCACGATGTCGTAGATGCGGCGAAACTTGGCGTCGGGCTCGCCCACGAATATCGTGCGCGTGAGGTCGCTGCAATAGCCCTCGTATTTCGCGCCCATATCTATGACGATGGCGTCGTTTGGCTTGATGACGGTGTCGTCGGCGCGGTGATGCGGCAGCGCGCCGTTGGCGCCGGCGCCCACGATTGTGTCAAACGAGATCATCTCAGCGCCGCGCTCGCGCATCGCCTTTTCAAGCTCCCACGCTACCCCCTCTTCGGTGATGCCCGGCTCTATGCGCGGCGCTACTTCGTCGATCGCCTCGTCGGCTATCTCAATCGCTTTGGCGAGCAGGGCAAGCTCGTCGGCGTCCTTGTACACGCGCAGCTGCTCAACGATGCCGGATGTGGGGATGAGTTCGGGATGGTTTGTGGTTTCGGATTCGTCCGCGGCTTTGCGAAAGGCGTTGTGCAGCGAGATGGTGACGTCGTCGCTCTCAAAGCCGATGCGCTTGACATTATGCTCCGCCGTCCATTCGGGAAACCAGCCCAAGCCGGGCGCCGTGCGGTGGATGCGGAAGTCGGGCGCCTGCTTGCCCGCCTGCTCCACATAGCGAAAGTCGGTGGCGAGCGTGGCGTCATCGCGCGATATGAGCAGCCAGCCGGCGGAGCCGGTAAAGCCGGACATATAGCGGCGGTTTTCGGGCGACGAAATCAGTATGGCGTCCAGCCCCAGGTCGTCTTGGTCGAATTTTTGGCGCAGATTATTGAGTTTTACGCTCATGCGAGTCCCTCTTCTTTCAGATGCGTTGTGAGATATTCCAGGGCGAACAGGTAGCCCTGCCAGCCCAGCCCGGCTATTTGCCCCTGCGCGATGTCCGCGATGACGGAGCGGCGGCGAAAGTCTTCGCGGGCGTGTATGTTGGACAGATGCACTTCCACCACGGGCAGGCGCACGTCTATGAGCGCGTCCCGCAATGACAAGCCGTAGTGGGTGAGCGCGCCCGCGTTGACGATGATGCCAGCCACGTCGGGGGTAAGGCGCTGCAGATAGTCCACAAGCGCGCCCTCGTGGTTGGACTGGTAGAACTCGAGGTCAACGTCCATCCAGCTCGCTCGCTCGGCGACGAGTTCGGCGATGTCGTCCAGCGTCTTGACGCCGTAGTACACCTGCTCGCGCTTGCCCAGCATATTCAGGTTTGGCCCATTCAGGATTAGGATTTTCATTGCTAGAAAATATCGTCCACTTTGACGTTAAAGCCCGCAAGTACGCTTGAGGCTATCGTATCCCCCGGATGGCAGGTTTGCTGTATTTCCAAAACGCCGTTTGTGAGCAGCATCACCCACACGATTTTGTTGGCGGGATCGGCTATCCAGTACTCTTTGACGCCGTGCTTGGCGTATAGTTCGCGCTTGACGCCCCAATCGCGCCGCGCGGTGGAGGGCGATAGTATCTCTACCACCAGGTCGGGCGCGCCCTGGATGTTTCTCTCGCCGATGATGTGCTGCCGCTCTTTGGATATGAACATTATGTCAGGCTGGACTACATCCGTGTCTGACAGGACGACGTCCGTATCGGGGAGATAGACTATGCCGGCGTCGTTCCTTTCGACAAAATTCGTCATCCGGTTGCCCAGTTTCATCCGGTTGTTTTGGTGGACTATGATGGGGCTTTCCGACATAATCAGTTCTCCGTTTATGAGTTCGTATCGCTCATCTTCGGGGGTTTTGGCGTAGTCTTGGTATGTGAGGCGGACTGCGGTAACCATTGCTTGCCTCCTGTTTGCTCTGTGCGATATTCGTCGCTATGCGAAAATATCGTCCACTTTGACCGTAAAGCCCGCAAGTACGCTTGAGGCTATCGTGTCTCCTAGGTAACAGGTTTGCTTGATTTCCAAGACGCCGTCTTTGATCGGCATCACCCACACGATTTTGTTGCCGGGATCCGTTATCCAGTATTCTTTGACGCCGTGTTTGGCGTAGAGTTCGCGCTTGACGCCCCAGTCGCGCCGTGCTGTGGAGGGCGAAATTATCTCTACCACAAGATCAGGTGCGCCCTGGATGTTAGCGTAAGTAATGATATGGTCGCGTTCTTTGGATACGAATAGTATGTCAGGCCTGACTACGTCGTTGTCTGACAGGACGACGTCCGTATTGGGGAGATAGACCTTGCCCGCGCCGTTTGTACTGACGAAGTGCATCATGCAGAAACCCAGCTCCGACTGGTTGGTTTGGTGCGCCATATTTTGGCTGGGCGTCAGAATCAGTTCCCCGTCTATGAGTTCCCAGCGCTCATCTTCCGGGGTTTTAGCGTAGTCTTCGTATGTGAGGCGGATGGCGGTAACCATTGCTGTGCCTCCCCTTATGCGCTGTGCGGCATTCGCCGCTATGCGAAAATATCGTTCACTTCGACGGTAAAGCCCGCAAGAACGCTTGAGGCTATCGTATCGCCTGGATGGCAGGTTTGCTGAATTTCCAGAACGCCGTTTGTGAGCAGCATCACCCACACCATTTTGTTGGCGGGATCGGCTATCCAGTACTCTTTGACGCCGTGCCTGGCGTAGAGTTCGCGCTTGACGCCCCAATCGCGCCGCGCGGTGGAGGGGGATAGTATCTCTACCACAAGGTCGGGCGCGCCCTGGATGTTGGCGTAGGTAAGGATATGGGCGCGTTCTTTGGATACGAATGACAAGTCCGGCTTGAGTACATCCGTGTCTGACAGAACGATTTCGGCGGCGGAGTAGAAGACATCGCCCAAATCGTTCAGATCGACGAATTGCACCATTTTGAAGCCCAGTTTCGTCTGGTTCCTCAGGTGGGGCAGGTTGGGGCTTGCCGACATAATAAGCTCCCCGCCTATGAGTTCGTATCGCTCATCTTCGGGCGTGTTCGCGTAGTCTTGGTATGTGAGGCGGACGGCGGTGACCATTGCTTGCCTCCCGTATATGCCGCGCGCGGGCGTAGTCGTGGCGTAGTCGTGACGCCGCGGCGCGCTATTTGCCGCTGATGGTGGTTTGCGCCATGTCCTCTATGAAGTTGGCGATGGCGGAGTGGTCGGCGTCGCCCTTGCCCGCGTTCATCAGCGAGCCGATTATCTGCTGCGCCAGCGCGGTGAAGGGCAGCGGGACGTCGAGTTCGCGCGCCGTCTGCAAGGCGTTGTTGAGGTCTTTCTGATGCAGGCGCACCCGGAATCCGGGGTTGAAGTTGCCCTCGATCATCATCGGCGCTTTGGCGTTGAGCACCGTGCTGCCCGCCAAGCCGCCCTTGATGGCGTCCAAGACGATATTCGGGTCAAGCCCGGCTTTCTTCGCCAGCACAAGCGCCTCGCTCACGGCGGCTATGTTGATGGCGACGATTATCTGGTTGGCGAGCTTGGTTGTGTTGCCCGCGCCGTAGTCGCCGCAGTAGGTGGCGCTGCCCATCGGCTCGAACACGCCCACGTGCTTGTCGTACACATCTTGCTTGCCGCCCACCATAATGGCGAGCGTGCCGGCGATGGCGCCCGGCTCGCCGCCGCTGACGGGCGCGTCCAGGAAGTCCACGCCTTGCGACTCGCAGGCGGCGGCGATGCGCTGGGACGACGCCGGCGCGATAGAACTCATATCTATCACCACCGCGCCCTCGGCCGCGCCCTCCAAGACGCCGTTTGCGCCCATTATGGCGGCCTCGGCGTCCGGCCCATCCGGCACCATCGTGATGATGAGCGAGTTCTTGGACGCCACCTCGCTGGAGGACGACGCCGGCGTCGCGCCCTCGGTCGCCATCTCTTCCACCGCCGTGCCAACGATGTCATAGACGGTTACGCTGTTGCCCGCGTTCATCAGGTTTCTGACCATAGGCTTGCCCATAATGCCAAGCCCGACGAATCCAATGTCTGCCATATCCGCTTTGCTCCTTTCGGCGCGCGCCGCTGTCAGGGCGCTGCGAGTTAATGCGATTTTGTTACGCAACATTATCAAGCCAACATATGCGCGTGGTCAAGTGTTGGCGGGCAATTGGGCGGCGCGGATGGGCGCTATTAGGATAGGATTATCCGATTATTGCTCGCCGGAAACCCAAATGCGATTGTCCTAGGGCGAAAGCGGGCAAAACGCTCAATAATCTGGTATGTTATGCGTTGCCGCGTCACTTGAGGGCATGCAAGGGGCGCGGCAAGCGGCTTATCGGGATTGAAACGCGAGGGAAACGGCAAGGGGGCGCAGTTATGGCATACTCAATCAACCATGTTCACATAAGGTCGGCTAACCCGCGCGCGTCCGCGGCGTGGTATGAGCGGCATTTCGGCGCGAAGACGCTCTCGGAGCGCGAGGTGATGCCCGGCACGACGACCATCAGCATGGACGCGGGCGGGCCCGTGCGCCTGAACATATCCTCGCCGCCGGCGGGCTCCTCAGACGAAAGGGCGGTCGCCGAGCTGAACCGGCTGGGCTTGGAGCATTTCGGGTTCGACGTGGACGACATTGACGCGGATATGGCGCGGCTCACGGCGGCGGGCGTCCGCGTTGTGCTGCCCATAACCGAGGTCGCGGGCGGCACTCGGCTGTCGTACATAGAGGGCCCCGACAATGTGCTGATTGAGCTTGTGCAACCCGCCCGCTAACGCGCCAAGCGCCGGATGCGGGATGCCGCATACACAAACACATCCTAGAACACGCGAGGGGACAACAGAGGGACAGATATGAGCGACGAGATTGTGCGCTGGCAACAGGTGCGGCAGATCCTGGCGGACATAATGCAGCGGTGGGAGCGGCGCGAAAAACGGCGCGGGCTGCCGGGCATACACGGCTATTACTGGGATACGCCGCAAGAGCTCGCCAACGATGAGGCTATGGGAATGAAGTTCATAGAAGAGGGCGTCCCCGCCTCCGAAACGGCGCTGGTGATCTCTCTGCGGCAGGGGCTTGGCAGCATCCCCAAGATGCCGATGGGGGGGCCATTTCTCGCCGAAGAGGACATTCAGGCGATAGAAAACTGGATTGACAACGGGATGCCGGAGTGAGCGCGGCGCGTTGCGGGGCTACCGCGCATCCAACGGCAAAGCGGCGCGGCGCATACGCGGGAGGGCGCAATGGCAGAACGACCTACTAGCAGCGTGCAAGTGGAATGGCAGGACGGGTTTAGGTTCGAGGCGCGGGATACGCACGGGCATAGCGTAATCGTGGACGCGCCGCAAAACGCGGGCGACGAGTTCGCGGGAATGATGCCCGGCGACCTGCTGCTGACAAGCCTCGCGGCATGCAGCGGCATAGACGTGGTCAACATACTGCGCCGCCAGCGCCAAGATGTTAGCGGCGTGGAAATCGGCGTTACGGGCGAGCAATTGCCGGACGCGCCATGGACTTGGGTTGCGATTCGGCTGCATTACACGATACGCGGGCGTGGCTTGCGCGAATCGGCGGTGCGCCGCGCGATTGAACTCTCAGAAACTAAGTACTGCTCTATCGGCGCCACCATCGGCGGCCGCGCTGAGATAAGCAGCGGGTACACGATAGTTGAGGAGTAGCGGGATTGGCGGGATGGCCGATGCGTCAAATGCGCCATAAGATAGGCGGCGTCTTTTGATCTGCGTAATGTTGCGGGGCGGTTAGGATGGCGCATTCGCCCATATTCTTGTCCAAGCGAGAGCGCCGCCTGTGGCTATGCGCGGTGGCGGTCGTGGTTGCTATCTACGCCACGCTCGGATTGGCGCCGGCGCTGGCAGGGGAGTTGCGGGAGCGCGGGTTGACGGAGGGCGCGTTTGCGCTCGGCATGCTGCTTGTGGGCGCGGCTATCGTGGCGAATGGGCTTAAAGCTCGCCCGCGCGGGATTGAGATAGCCGTGATTGTGGGCATAGCCGCCGCCTATCTGCTGATGTTCACGCGAATGGCGCTGCCCGAAGAGCGGACGCATCTCATAGAGTACGGCGTGGTGAGCATGCTCATCTATGAGGCGCTGTCGGAGCGGGCGCGCTTTGGCGGGCGCGTATCGGGCTGGGCGCTGCCGGCGCTGGCGGCGTCAAGCGCGGCGGCGCTGGGATTGTTGGACGAGGGCATCCAAGCGCTGCTGCCCAACCGCGTATTTGACTGGCGCGACGTCCTCTTCAACGCGCTTGCGGGCGGGATGGCGGCAATCGCAAGCGCGGCGCTGGCTTGGGCGCGGCGGCGGCGAGCGTAGCGGCGGCGGGCAATGCGGGCGGGCGCGTGTGCGCGTAATGGCTTTGTGTGATATGATTGCGATGCGCCAACATCAGCGCCGCGCAAGGCTATGCGCGGCGATAGCCCTAAGGGGGATTTGCGCTATGGCAACCGAAACTCAGCAACGAACTAACGCCGCCGCCAACCGGGCGGAACGGGCAGCGAATTCCGACATTGCCGAATTGTCCGCAAAGGTCGCTCAACAAGAGTCCGAACTGATGTGGATAAAATTGACGCTTGGCGCAATGGGCGTATTGCTAATATCGCTATGTGGCGCAATACTCGCCATAGCCCTGCAAATCTAGCGCCCACCCGTGCAATCAACCCAAATCCGAAACACAACCGCCAACAAAAACCGCTAACAATCTACTAATCACCAAGGAGGCCCCCCATTGCCAAACCTCACCCCTGAGCAGCTGGAAGAACTGCGGCAGATCCCGTCCTGCTCTATCGCCAACGCCATCGAGACTTTCGATGTGATGCCGCGCACCGAGGGCTTTATGATGCCCGCCGTCAAGTCCATATTCCCCGATATGGGGCATATGATTGGCTACGCGGTTACCGCCGTCATCGCGGCGGATATGCCGCCCAGCGCCAATATGAATGTGTCGCGCCTGGACTGGGTGGACGCCATACTCCAAGTGCCTGAGCCGCGCGTGCTTGTGCTGAAAGACATTGATTATCCCAATGTCATCGGCTCGTTCTGGGGCGAAGTGCAGGCGAACATCCACAAGGCGCTCGGCTGCGTGGGAACCGTCACCGACGGCGGCGTGCGCGACCTGGACGAGATGCGCGAACTCGGCTTTAACGCCTTCGCAACCGATGTGCTGGTGTCGCACGCCTATGTGCATCTGGTAGATGTGGGCGTTCCCGTCAATGTGGGCGGGCTTGATGTCCAAATGGGCGACATCGTTATGGGCGACCAGCACGGCGTCATCAAAATCCCGCACGACATCGCCGCCGACGTTCCCGCCGCCGTCAAGCGCGTGGAAGACCGCGAGCGCGAAATGATCAGCCTCTGCCAAGCCCCCGACTTCAGCGTGGACAAGCTCAAAGCCCAACTCCGCAAGATGTACGGCGGATAAGCGGGCAAGCCGCCGGCGATAAGCAATCAGCAGTCAGCCGGCCGGCTAGGCGGCTATCGCGCCGGCGGCGCATCTGCGATTAAACCGCGATTAGCGAAAAGGGAATGTAATGGCGGGAGCGAAAGTAGCGTTCATACACGGGCTATCCGACGAGATTGTGGAAGTCATCACCGGGCATACGCCTGAGGGGTGGACGACCGTGGTGATTGGGCGGGACACGCCGCCTGAGGAGCAGCAGGCGCTGGCGCGCGACGCCGATTTCCTGATGGTCTATGCCGCGCCGCTCGCCGATGATGTGTTGCGCGCCGCTGATAAGGCGCGGCTTGTGCAGCTGCTGGCGGCGGGCTACGACCGCATGAACCTGCCCCTGATGCGCGCGCTGGAAGTGCCTTGCGCCAACAACGGCGGCGCGAACTCGTGGGCGGTCGCCGACCATGCGCTAATGCTGATGCTCGCGCTGTACAGGCAACAGATCCACGCCGATCCCGCCACGCGGCGGGGCGACTGGAGCGCGCCCATCACCGGAACGAACACCTTTGAGATGGCGAACAAGCTCGTGGGCGTGCTTGGGATGGGCAACATCGGCAGGCAGGTCGCGCGGCGCGTTCAGGGCTTTGACGCCAAAGCGCAGTACTACGATATGTATCCGCTGCCCGCAGAGCGCGAGCGCGAACTTGACGTCCGGCGCGTTGACCTGGACGAACTCTTTCGGACATCCGACATCCTAACCTGCCACACGCCGCTGACGCCCGACACGCGCCACATCGTCAGCCGCGAGCGCATCGCGCTGATGAAACCCACCGCGGTCATCATCAACACAAGCCGCGGCCCCGTAGTGGACGAGGCGGCGCTGATAGAGGCGCTGCAACAGGGCAAAATCGCCGGCGCCGGCTTGGATGTGTTTGAGCAAGAGCCGGTCGATCCCGACAACCCGCTGCTGCGAATGGACAACGTAGTCGTAACCGCGCACATCGCCGGAACCACATGGGACACCTGGTTTCGCCGCGCCGAATTCGCCTACCAAAATATGACGCGCGTCTGGAACGGCGAGCCGCCCCTGGCAATCGCGCAAGAGTACGACTAGCGAGCGTAGCAATCGCAATCGCGCGGCAATGGCGATAGCGCATCTACGATTTCGTCTTGCAACCGATTGCCACATCCTAGACTAACCCAAACTGACCTAAATATGAGGAGGACAACTTTGGAACCCGTCATAAAGAACTACCAAGGCGAAAGCAACCCGATACTGGGCCCGTCCGACGGCGCGCCCAACTATGTGATGCTGTACGTTCAGCACGAACCCGGCGGCACAAGCCCCGGCCACACCCACCCTTGGGAACACCAGGCGTTCATCACCGAGGGCGCGGGCGTGCTTTGGGTAGAGGGAACCGAGTATCCCATCAAGCAGGGCGACGCAGTGCTAGTGCCGCCCAACGTTGAGCATCAGTTCCGCAATACGGGCGATGTGCGGCTAAGCCGCGTGACCGTGAACCCGCTGAGTTCAGTGCAGTAGCATACGGCTATTAGGCTGACAACTCAGTCTTGCTATCGCGCGGTTTCGCTCTTTCCAACTCTTAATTAAGGGGAAGTAAGATGCCACAGATGACGGGCGCGCAGGCGCTGGCGCGGCAGTTGCGCTCGGAGGGCGTGGACGCCGTGTTCACGCTGCCGGGCGTGCAAATAATGGCGGCGTTTGACGCGCTGCATGAGCTCAGGAACGACATCCGCCTCGTGCATACGCGCCACGAGCAGGCGACCACCTATATGGCGGACGGTTACGCTAAAGTCACCGGCAAGCCGGGCGTGGCGATGGTCGTTCCCGGCCCCGGCGCGCTCAATGCCGCCGCCGGGCTTGGCACGGCATACGCCAGCTCCTCGCCCGTGCTGCTGATTTCGGGCCAAATCGCCAGCGGCGCGCTCGGCAAGCGGCAGGGGCAACTCCACGAAGTCGAAGACCAGCTTGATGTTTTCAAGCCCATAACCAAGTGGAACCACCGCGTTACGCAGGTTGGGGAAATCCCTGACGCCGTGCATGAGGCGTTTCGACAGATGGCTACGGGCAGGCCGCGCCCGGTTGAGCTTGAAATCCCGCCCGACACCCTCGCCGCGCTTGGCGACGCCGACATCATAGAGCCTGAGATATACCCCGCGCAGATGGGCAACGCGGAGGACATTCGCAGAGCGGCGGAGATACTGGCGCGCGCAGAGCGGCCGGCGATAATCGCGGGCGGCGGCGGCGTCATATCCGGCGCGTCGGACGAGTTGCGGCAGGTAGCCGAATTTCTGCAAGCCGCCGTTATGACCACGCAGCAGGGCAAGGGCGTCATCCCGCCCGACCACGAACTCGCCGTGGGCGTCAACTACGCGATGGTGGAGCCCGCCAAGCATGTGTTGCCGGACTGCGACGCTTTGCTGGCGATAGGAACGCGGCTGCTCTTCAGGCAGTTCGCTATGGACAGCCCGCCGCCGCTCATCCACATAGACGCCGACGCATCCGAAATCGGCAAGAACCTGCCGACCGAAGTGGGCATCGTGGCGGACGCCAAGGCGGCGCTGGCGCAGCTGCTTGACGCCTTGCGCGATATAGCCGCGCCCAAGCCATCCCGCGCGCAAGAGATAGCCGCGTACAGATCCGCCGCCGACAACGACCTGGCTACGCTTGCGCCCGAACAGACGCGCATCATAGCCGACATCAGGGACGCGCTTGCGGACGACGACATCCTGGTTGGCGGCATGACCAACATCGGCTACTGGAGCCACCTCGCCTATCCCGTCAGGACGCCGCGCTCCTACGTCACATCATCCTACTTCGGAACGCTGGGCTACGCCTACCCGACGGCTTTGGGCGCAAAGGTCGGGCAGCCGGACAAGCGCGTAGTGGCGCTGTGCGGCGATGGCGGGTTTATGTACAACCTGCAAGAGCTCTCCACCGCCGCGCGATACGGCATCAATGTGGTGGCGGTGGTATTCAACAACCACGCCTACGGCGCGTCAATGTGGGACCAAACGCACCAGTACGGCGAGCGCTACATCGGCACCGACCTCAACAACCCCGACTTCCTAAAACTGGCGGAGTCATTCGGCATACGTGGGATGCAGGCGGGTCCCGCGGACATAGGCGTTGCGCTACGCGACGCCCTGGCGGCGGACGCGCCCGTCTTGCTGGAGGTTGAGTTGCCGAATATGATGCCGCCGTTCCAGATAGTCTAGCGGCTAGATGGCAATAGGCAGGCCTGTCCTATCCCAGCCTCCCCTGCATCGCCCTGCCCGTGTACGGGTCCGCCAGCGGCGGCAGCGCGGGCAGCGTTGGCGTTTCGGCGAATAGGCCGTCTATTGACCATAGCTGCGCTTTGGGGTAGCGATACGCGCCGAATGAGACATCGCCCTGCGCGGCGCATTCGGCGCGGGCGTCTCTTGAGCGCACGGGGTCTAGCGTGATGAACACGCCCATCGCGGCTTGCTCGCGCTCTATCGCGTGCAGGAAATCGCGCAGCTGGCCTAGCGCGAATGCGCCGCCCTTGACTTGCGCGATTACCAGGTTGGATTCGCCGCCCTCCGGCCTCTGCAGCAGGCGGCCGCGCCCGTCTATGCCGCGGTCGCCGGTGCGTATTTCGTTTGGCACAAGGCCGGGTATGCGCGTTATCGCCCACGCCTCGAAGTCCAGCGGGTTGTCCCTTGCGAAACGGCGCGCGCTTGCTATGGACGTCGGTATGCCCTGAATGGGAAAGTCAATGCCCGTCTGAACTTTGAGGCGCTCGGCGGCTATGTCTATGGCTTGGACGGCTATGTCAATGCCAATCCACCGCCGGTTCAGGGTTTCGGCCGCCGCGATTGTTGTGCCGCCGCCGCAGAACGGGTCAAGCACAAGCCCGCCCTCAGGGCTTGCCGCCAGTATCAGCGGCTCCAGCAGCCCGCTCGGTTTCTGCGTGGGATAGCCGAGATACTCGCCATTGCCGCGCCGTGCGCTGAAGTTGGTAAAGCCGGTGGGATCCAGTATCAAGTCTTGCGGCGGCGCGCCCTGGTCGGCTAGGGCGTATCGTTTCAAGCCGGGCCAAAACCCGCTTGTGGGATGGTGAATCAAGCCCGCTTTGTCCAGCGCGTCAAGCCTGTCATGGACGCCCTCTATTGAGCGATAGTCGGATATGAAATGTTCCTCTATGAACCGCGCGTAGCCGCCGGTTTTGGGCGGCGCCCAGTGGCGCCCGCGCGATCCAGGATCGTAGCCGCCCCAAGCCTGCCCGCTCTCGCCGCCGGATGTCCTGGCTCCGGTCAAGTCGGCGGTTCGGTATCTGCCAAAGTCGTCCTCGCTTGAATACGTTCTGCGAGCCGACGCCGCGCTCCTCTGAGTTCGGGCGGCGTCGCCGTTCCAATACAGCGCCGCGCGATCTTTGGCGTAGTAGAGGATGTGGTCGGTAATCCGCCCGTATCGAGTGGCGTCGTTGTGCGATGTGGCGCGCCGCCAAACGATGTTGTTGAGGTAGTTGCGCGCGCCGAATATGCCGTCCATCAGCAGTTTGAGGTAGTGGCTTGCGGTGGAATCGCAGTGCAGGTAGATTCCGCCGCCGGGCTTGAGCAGGTTACGCATTGCGGGCAGCCGCTGCGCCATATACGACAGATACGCCAGCATGCCGCTTGGGCCTAGGAAATTATGTAAGCCTATGATGGCGCTGTTGGCGGGATGCGCCGTCGCGCGGCTAAGTTCGTCCACCCGTATCTGCGCGGCGGCGTCCCATTTCCAAGTGTCTTGGAACGCGCGCACTTGGGCGGGGATGCCGTTCTCTGCGCCGAATAGTATGTTGTAGTTGGCGTCGCTGTTGAACGGCGGATCCAGATAAATCAGATCAACGCTTGCGCCATCCCAATCGCTCATCCAGTCCAGGCAATCGCCATAGTACAGCGTGTTGGGGCGCATCGCCCCGCTTGCGAGATTATCGGTAACCATAGCCAGTTCCCCTAAAACGCATCCGCCTCATCCGCCATCCGGTCGAAGTCGGCATGCGCGTAGCTGCCCAAGCTGCGGAAGTTTAGCTCAGTATAGTTCTTTATCCACCGCAGCGATACCTTGTACGCCTTTTGGTAGCGCGCCGCCTGCTCTTCATATTCGGCAGCGGCAGCCGCATCGCCGCCCGCCGACGCCGCCTTGCGTAGGCGCAGTATGTCCGCGACCTCTTCTTGCAGGATGCGCTTTGCCATGGCGAAATCGTGCGCCCGCTCAGTGTCCTCCGCCACAGCGCCGTGTATGATGCGCTGCGCCATCTGCGCCACCGATATGCGCCCGGTGGCGAGATCCTCCATCAGCGCCGGATGAACGCCCGGCTGCCCCTCAAGGCTGTCTATGCCTTTCGCGCCGCGCCCGGTGAGCCAGCCCTCCACATACTCTATTATCATCCGCGCGTTGCGCCGCGTTCCCGCCTCGGTGATAGGTCCCTCAGGGCGCTCTATGCTGACGGGATAATTGTCCGGGTCAAGCATACTCTCGGATGGCATCCAGTCGGCGGTGATATGCTCTTTGAACGGATCGCCCGCGGTTTTCATATGAAAGATGTGCGCTACCCAGCCGCGCAGAAAGCCCTGCTGCGCCTCCCAAACCTTGTCCGCGTGAATGGACGCCGCCGCCGCGCGGTTGATCTCGTCGTCGCGGCTCGGCAGCGCGGTAGCCATCCCGCCTATCGGCACGGCGCCGCGCTTGAGGCAGACCGCCACCAGGCGGCGAAAGATGTTCGCCATAAAGTCGGTCGTCTTGATGTCCACCCCAAAGCGGTCGGGCCACACCATAGCGGGGTCGTTCATAATGTATTCCAGGATGCTCGCTTTCAGATCCCAGCGCGCCGCGTTAAGGCCGGCGGCGTAGGGGCCAAGCTCATAGAGCAGGTCTTCCATTATGTACACGGCGGGCAGCGATTCCACCAGGAATATCGCGCGGATGACGGCGTCGTCCGGGTAGCCCAGCCAATCGCGGCTGAAGTCGAAGAAATCGCGGTAAAGCGCCGCCTCTTCTACCACTTCCACTTTGGGCAGGTAGAAGTACAGCCCCTGCCCGCGCTCCACCTGCGCCCTGCCGCCATACGCGAATGTGAGCGCCATGCCCAGCAGCGTGGCGGGAACGGGCTTGCCGTCTATCGTCAAGTCATGCTCGTCCAAGTGCCAGCCGCGCTCGCGGTGCATAAAGAACGGCGTGTCCCCGTCCGCGATTGTGTATGTGCGATTGCGCGCGGGATTGTGGAACGACAACGTGCGCTCGGTGATGCCAAGCCGGTTGCGCGCGGCGCTCAGCGTGTCAACAAGCCGGTGGCCGCCGGAGTCCTCGTCGTCGTCCAGGTAGCCCACCGCGCGCTCGCCCTCAGGCCCCGGGTTGACCGCGTTTATCGCCATATTGGTGATTGACACGGGCCCCGAAATCTCTATGCCCGGCAGCCGCAGGTCGGCGGGCGTTTCGGGAACCTGCCAGTCGGCGGACGCGGCGGAGTCGGGCAAGAATGTGGGCATAGCGCCGTCAAGCGCCTTGCGTAGCAGCGCCTCGCGCTTGGCGCGAACATCCTGCACGCGCGCGGCGAACCTGTCATGCGCCTCAGTGAGATAATCCAAGAATTCGGGCGTCAAAAGATCATCCGCGCCCTCAACATTCGCCCAGCTGACTCTGCTTGTTTGTGTTGCCATCGGTTTCTCCTAGTAGCGGGATTTATCGCGTTTGCGTGTATTTGCGTTTAGTAGCGGGGATTTATCGCATGCGCCTTATTCTGATGTTTCGCTCTGCCAGGCGTCGCCCACCGCTTTGGCGACGGCGGGGACTACTTCTGCGTTAAGAGCGTAGGGGATAATCTCGTCGGGCGAGGGCTCCGGCACAAGTTCGGATATGGCGAACCCTGCAGCGACTTTCATTCGGGTTGTGATGCGCGTCGCGCGAGCGTCAAGCGCGCCGCGCAGGATGCCGGGGAACGCCAGCACATTGTTTATCTGGTTGGGCAGATCGCTCCTGCCCGTGCCGACCACCGCCGCGCCGCCGCGAAACGCCTCTTGCGGCATAATCTCAGGGTCGGGATTAGCCATAGGCAGCACAACCGCGTCTTTCGCCATAGCGCGAACATCCTCCGCAGTGAGCAGGTTGGCGATGGACAAGCCGATGAACACATCCGCGCCCTTGAGCGCATCGTGAACATCGCCCTTGACGCGCTCAGGGTTGGTGGTTTCGGCTATCTCTCGCTTGATGGGCGTGAGATCGCCGCGCCCGTCGTAGATGACGCCGCGCGTGTCAACCATAACGATGTTTTGGACGCCCATCACCTGCAGTATCTTGCAGCAGGCGACGCCGCTCGCGCCCGCGCCGCTGAACACGACTTTCACATCGCCGAACTCTTTGTTCACCACGCGCAGCGCGTTTATCATCGCCGCCAAGACGACCACCGCCGTGCCATGCTGGTCGTCGTGGAACACGGGGATGCCTATGTCCTGCAAGCCCTCTTCCACCTCAAAGCACTTGGGCGCGGCGATGTCTTCTAGGTTGATGCCGCCGAAAGTGGGCGCTATGGCGCGAACTATGGCGATGATTTCGGCGGATTCGTGCGCGTCAACGCAGATGGGCCAAGCGTCTATGTCCGCCAATTCCTTGAACAGCAGCGCCTTGCCCTCCATAACCGGCATAGACGCCTCAGCGCCGATGTTGCCCAGCCCAAGCACCGCGGAGCCGTCGCTGACTACCGCCACGGTGTTGCTCTTGCTTGTGAGTTCGTATGCTTTGGCGCGGTCGCGCGCGATTTCCATGCACACCGCCGCCACGCCGGGCGTGTACGCGGTGGACAGGTCGTCCATCGTATTAAGCGCCACCTTGGAGTGAACGCCGAGCTTGCCCCGATTTTTGGCGTGGAGTTCAAGAGCCATTTCGTCGTAGTTCATTGACACAACTCCCGTGCGGTGGTTTGCCGGAGCGCCGCGCGGCATACTATTAGGCTTGGGCTTGACGCGCCGCGATTTGACCGCGATTCGCCCCGGACGCGCCGCCGCAAGAAGGCCTTAGCCGCAAAGCGTAGTTTATTCTGCCCGCCTATGTTCGTCAAATGAAAGCGGGCGCGGCAAGAACCCCAGGGCGGCGCGCTAAGGCGCGGCAATTGCCCCAGGATCACATCCCGCTAACGCCCGTCTATCTTGCGGATTACCGGATTAAGCGGCCCTCGCAAATCCGAGTGCAGCAACTGAGATGGCGCAATCGCCACCACGCCCTCGCGCTCGCCATCGTCGGTTTCTACCAGCACGCTATCGCCCGCCGCCAGCGCTATGCCGTTTGCGTCAAAATACTGCAGCTTGTCGTAAGGCGTAAGACGCACGCCTGTCAGTTCTGCCATTCCCAACTCCGTAATATCCGCTGAGATGCGCTACATATGCGCCGCGCTTGCCCGCTAACCCGATTGCCCTAACCCGACTGCGGCAGCCCCGGCAACTCCGGCAGCCGCAGCATCATCCCCTCCAGCGCCAGCCGCGCGTTCACATTCGCTTGCAGCATAGCCGCCGTTTCCTGCACGGCGCGCACGGCGGCGATAATCTGCGCGCGCGAGCAGCCCTCGGCGGCGGCTCTCAGGGTATCTATGCGCCAGAGATTGACCGCCAGATCGGCGTTGCCCTCTCGCGCCACCAGCACATCGCGCCACCATGCCAGCCAGAGATCGAGTTCGGCGAACACGGCGGCGCGATTTCTGCCGAATGCGCTTGCCTGCCGCTCGGCGTATGCGAACCGCTCCGGCAGGCCGCCGCGAATGGCGTCCTCGATGGCGTCAAGCCGCTCGGCGTGTTCGGCAAGCGCCTGCCCGTCCGCGGCGGCGTTCAGCGCCCAGCCCGCTCTGCCCATAGACAGCCGCGCTATCTGCTGAGCCTCGTCCGGCGGCAGCCCGAAACGCCGCTCCAGCTCAGCGGCTATCAGCGGCGCGGGCAATGGGCGCAGTTCCAATGTCTGGCAGCGCGATAGGATAGTGGGCAATACGCCGCCCACCTCCGGCAGCGCATCCAGCATAGCCGCAATCCTATCCTGCTCTTGCGGCGGGACGTAGGCGCTGCCCGCCGACTCGTCAGCCGTGTTTTCGCGCACGGACGACGCCAGCAGCGCGAATATCACATCCTCAGGCGGCTCCTCCAGCATCTTCAGCAGCGCGTTGGCGGATTCCTGCGTAAGGCGATCCGCGCCGTCTATGATGAAGACGCGCCGCTTGCCCTCATACGGCTTTAGCACAGCCTCGCGCTGCAGCTCGCGTATCTGATCCACGCCGATTGCTGTGCGGGCGGGCGCGTCATCATCGCCGCTATCCAAGCCCACCACGCGCACATCCGCATGCAGCGCCGCCGTTACGCGCTCGCACTGGCGGCATTCGCCGCAAGGGATATTCGCGGCGTCATCCGCCACGCAGTTCATCATCCGCGCAATGTCCATCGCCAGCGTCATCTTGCCCACCTGCGGCGCGCCCGCCAGCAGATAGGCGTGCGCCGTCCTGCCCGACGCTATGCCGCGCGAAAGCGCCTCTATCGCCTTTGCATGCCCGAATGTCCGCCAAGCCGCCGATGCCATTCGCGTTTCCCCGATGCGTCTTATGCCGCCGCTATGCGCCCGTTCCCTGATGCGCCGCGTTCCTAATCCGAGAGATTTGGCAACTATCTTAGTCGCCCGCGCGTTGATATAGGTAGATGATAGATAATAGTATCAGGCGATTGGCGCGGATAAAACACAAATCCCGCCCATTTGCGGGCGATTGCGGCGTTGCGCGGCCGCTTGCCCAAGCCCGCAATGCCGCCGCGAATACGCCGCAAGCCGCAATGTGTATAATATAGGTAGCCGCAAAGACAAATCAGACAGGTTCGCGGTTCACAGGAGGACTTAGATGCGACAAAGAGGTTACGGCAGGGATACCGCCCTGACCGTCCGGATGACTTTCACAATGCTAATGCTCATAGGGCTATACGTGGTATTCCTAGGGATGCTATTTGTAGCCGGAGTGCCGTGGTTCTTCATAGGCGCGATAGCCGTGGGGATGGCGGTGTTCCAGTACTATATGTCCGACAAGCTTGTGCTTGCCACGACGGGCGCGAAAGTGGTGTCGGCGGAGGAAGAGCCGCGCCTGCACGCCACGATAGAGCGGCTGGCGGCGATAGCCGATATGCCCAAGCCCAAGCACATCGCGGTTATGGACACGCACGTCCCCAACGCATTCGCCACCGGGCGCAACCCCAAGAACGCCGTCATAGCCGTAACGCGCGGCTTGATGCGCCGCCTGAACGAGCGCGAGCTGGAGGCGGTTCTGGCGCACGAACTAGCCCATGTGAAAAACCGCGATGTGATGGTGCTGACCTGGGCGAGCATCATCGTGATAATGTCCGGCTTTCTGCTGCAGATGCTGTTCTGGGTAAGCCTGTTCGGCGGGTTCGGCGGCATGGGCGGCGGCGATAGGCGAGATGCGGGCCAAGCGATGCTGGTGATGCTCGCGGTGTACGTCGGCACGATAATCGTGTACTTCCTCAGCCAGATACTGATAATGACGCTCTCGCGCTACCGCGAATTCGCGGCGGACAGGGGCGGCGCGATAATCACCGGCGCCCCCGCGCAGCTGGCGTCCGCGCTGCGTAAAATCAGCGACGATATGTATCGCATACCCGAAACCGATATGCGCCAAGTGGAACACGCCAACGCTTTCTTCATAGTGCCGGCGCTCAAAGGCAACAGCATCGCCGAACTATTCTCAAGCCACCCCAAGACCGAGCAGCGCATCGAGCGCCTAATGGAAATGCAGCGGCAGATAGAGAGCGCAAGCCCGTTTCGCGCGAGGTAGCCAGGGAGCAGAGGAGCCGGCGACGCCATTCCTGCTAAACGCAAACAAGACGCATAAGGCAAACAAGACGACGACCCGCCATAGCGCGGCTTTCAAACGGCTATCCCACCATAACGCGGCTTTCAAAGCGGCGTGATAAAGAGGTGAAATTTGGGACTATTCAGTACGCTATTCGGGCGCACGAAAATTAAAGCCCCCAAGCGAGAGCGGTTCTTCTCAGTCATCACCGCCGAACTCACGCTGAGCGCGCGCATCGACCTGCGTAGCACGCACAAGGCGGGCATTGTGTTCAATCCCGTGGAGTCGTCGTTCTTCCAAAACCTTGAGACCGAACTGCGCGACCTGCTGAGAGTCAGCGGCAAGTCCACCAACACGCGCTTTGAGGTCAAAGACGACACATTCGGAACGCGCTGGGTCGTGCTGGATGACAGGGACTTTGAAGACCTGGTAACCACCATCCACCTGATAAGCGAAACCATCATAGACCACGGGTTCGCCGATAGGCTGCTGGCGGCGGTGTTCGGCTTGGAGTATGAGCGCAAGAGCGCATACTGGCTGTACAACTACAAGCGCGGCAACTTCTACCCGCTGGTGTTGACCGCGCCGCAGACCCGCGACAACGCCGCCGAAATGCGGCTGAGCAGCGTGATGGAAGAGGAAAAGATCCCCGTAGAGCGCAACCTTGAAATATGGTATGCGCTGTGGGGGATCCCGTTCTAGTTCAAGCCCGGCCCTCGTTTGCTTACGTTTGCGCTTGCGCCGCGCTCAGTTTGGGCAACCCCGTTCTAGCCCTAACCTAGCCGCGCTTGCTTGCCCTTGCGCCGCGCTTGCTGCGATTGCCCGCGCCTAGTTCGGCATCAAGCCCTCGCCCACGAACATTTCCTCCGCCTCAAGCAGGGTTATGTCCGGCTCCGGCAGCACAAGGTCGGATTCCACAAGCTCGTCCACCGGCACGGGGCTGCCGTGTTCGCGCACAAGGTCAAGCATCTTCTTGAGCGTTATCTTGAACTCAGGCTCATCGTCGGCGGCGACGACCTCTACCAGTTCGTTGTCAATCTCATTGAGCGCGTCTATGTACGCGCCGGGCAGGTTGTACTGCCCCTCGGTGAGTATGCGTACAATCACAGGCTTAGCCCTCCGTAATCGCTTTGCGCTCGGCGGTCGGCAACTCGGCTCGCAGCGCCGCCAGCTCAGACTCCACGTTCTGCTCCGACGTCAGCATCGCCAGTTCGCGGCTGAGCGGATCGTTGCTGCCGGTGTGGTCGTCCAGGACGCCGAGTTCTACCAGTTCGTCTATGGCGCCCGCCCTTGCGCGCATCGTTTCGGTCTTGTTTTCGGCGCGCTCTATGGCAAGCGAAACGTCGCCCATCTCTTCGGATATGCCCGACAGCGCCGAGCCGATGCGAACCTGCGCCTGCGCCGCGTTGTACTGCGCCTTGACCACCTCTTTGCGCGTGCGAAACGCCGCCACCTTTGACTGCAGCCGCTGCTCCGCGTGGGTGAGCTTCTCTTGCTCGTGTTCCAGGTCGGCTATCTGCTCGTCAAGCCCCTCCAGTTCCACCAGCGACGCCTGCTTGCGCTCCAGCGCCAGCCGCGCCAGGTCTTCCCGTCCCGCCGCGATCGCCTTGCGCGCCTGCCCGTCCAGCTTCACGATATTGTCCTTGACCTTAGACGCCTGCAACTCCAGCCGCCGCTTGGCGGTAACCATCTCCACCACGCCGCGCTTGACATCCCGCAGCGTCTCCATCTGCTTTTCGTATGCGTAATCCAGCGTCTCGCGCGGATCCTCCGCGTTGTCTAGCAGCCGGTTCATCTTTGACTTAACCACCGTGGACATTCTTGACATCAGTCCCATTTGCGACTCCCTAATTCATTACGCGGGGCAATGCCGCCCCGCCGTGTATGCGTCCTATCGCGTGAACGCTTTGCATTAACGCTCAGCGGCGCTATGTTGCCTTGCCCTTATCTTTGGCGGTCATCACCCCGATAATCCCGATAGCCGTCAGCGCCACGCCGACAAATAGAATGAACCAGCCCGCCATTCCCACAATCCAGCCCACGAACCACAGGCGCAGTATAAAGCCGATAAACGCCAACACGACGCCCCCCAGCAGAAACGCCGCGCCGCCCGCCTTAGACAGCAGCTTGCCGTACAGCAGAGTAGCCCCGCCCAGCACAATCATCGCCAGCCCGGCGACAATCGCCACAAGCCCAATGGCGTCCAACAGCCACTGCACTACGCCCATTCGCAGGAACAAGCCCAGCAGCATAAGCAGGACGCCCACAACCAGGGGCCCGGTTCGCATAGCGCTCATCTAACGATCCCTTGCGCCTTTCACATTCACATTCGCATCGCCGCGCCGCGCGTCAGTAGCCGCGATCGCTCTTAAACAGCCCAACCACGCCCATAACGCACACCACCGCGCCCGCCACTATGGCGACCCAGCCCACAACCGTGATAAGCGCCTGCACTATGCCCGTCAGAAACAGCAGCCCCACGACTACCAGCACAATGCCTGCGATAATCTTAGCCATAGCGCTCATTCAGCATCCTCCTCAGCTTGCGTATCCCCGCAATGGCGTATCATCCAATCCTGCCCTTAATACTACCACAAGTTCGTGATATGTGTTGCGGCGCTGCCCTAATAACGCCGCCGCCAAAGACACGCGGGCGCAATCACGCGGCATCACGCTTGACGCCATCCCCGAAAGCCGCCGCCAAAGACGCGCGGGCGCGATAAGCCGCGATACGTCGTGATAAATACCCGCCAACACTGCGCTTGCTTACCGCATCGGCTATAATATATCATCGCCATTCAAACATAGGGCAAGCGGCGCAAACGGGCAATCGCCCCCGCGCCATTGCGGGATGGACTATGAGAGGGATTATGCAAGGGAAAGATTTCCTGTCAATCGCGGATATGCCGCCGGACGGCGTGGGCGATATGGTGAGGCGCGCCTACGATATGAAACGCGCCGCGCCGCAACGGCCGCTCGCGGGCAAGGAGTTCGCGCTTATATTCGAAAAGCCCTCGCTGCGGACGCGCGTCAGTTTCGAGGTGGGCATACGGCAGCTCGGCGGATCCTGCACATATCTCAGCCAACAGGACGTCGGGCTTGGCGTCCGCGAGCCGGAGGCGGACGTCGCCCGCGTGCTTGACCGCTGGGTGGACGGCATTATCGCCCGCGTCTTTTCCCACCGCAGCCTGGAGCTGCTGGCGAACTACTGCGACATCCCCGTAGTCAACGCGCTGTCCGACTTGGAGCATCCCTGCCAAGCGGTGGGCGATATGCTCACCATATACGAGCGCAAGGGCGCTATGGCGGACTTGAGCGTGGCGTTCATTGGGGATGGCAACAACGTCGCCGCCAGCCTAGCGCTCGCCTGCGCCTCAGTGGGCGCGAACTTCACGCTCGCCTCGCCTGAGGCGTATCAGCTGCCCGCGCCCGTCCTGGAAGAGGCGCGCCGCCGCGCCGCCCGCCGCGAATCCGCCGTGCATTGGACAGAGCGCCCCGAAGACGCCGCCAGCAACGCCGACGTGGTCTATACCGATACATGGGTGAGTATGGGCGATGAAGACGAAAAGGCGGAGCGCATAGCCGTATTCGGCGACTATCAGGTGAATGAAGAGCTTGTGAAACTCGCCAAGCCCGACTTCCTGTTTATGCACGACATGCCCGCCTATCGCGGACAGGAACTATCCGAAACGATGATTGACCACCCCAACTCCGCCGTGTTTGACCAAGCCGAAAACCGCATGCACGCGCAGAAAGCCATTCTCGCCGCCATATTCGCCGACTAGCGCAACGGGCATTGAACCCCGCGCCTATCGCCAAACCCGCTAATCCGCCACCGCGATCCAACGCACTTAACGCTCTCATCAACCGCCGCCAACAATCACTCTCAGGGACTAATGCCCCATGACAAGCAGCGTCAAGCCCCTTGTGGCAATCGTTGGACGCCCCAATGTAGGCAAGTCCACGCTCTTCAACCGGCTTATCGGCAGGCCTGCCGCCATCGTGTCCGACATCGCGGGAACCACGCGCGACCGCGTTATCGCCGAGACGGTATGGGCGGAGCGCGCCTTTGTGCTGGTTGACACCGGCGGGCTTGACCTATTCCCCGAAACCGACCTGTGGCAGCAGGTCAAATCCCAGATTGAGCTTGCCATAAGCGAGGCGGATGTCATCATATTCGCGGTGGACGGCGCGGCCGGCCTGACGCCCGCCGATATGGATGTGGCGGACGCGCTGCGCGTGACCGAAAAGCCCGTAGTGCTTGCCGTCAACAAGGCGGACAACGACCGGCGCGCCGAGGAGGCGGTGGAGTTCTATGCGCTCTCGCTTGGCGAGCCAATCCCGGTTAGCGCGTTTCACAACCTAGGCGTTGACGCGCTTATGGCTGAGGTGGTGGCGCATTTCGCCGACGCGCCCGCGTTCCCGGAGCCGGACGCCGACCTAAAGCTCGCCATCATAGGCAGACCGAACGTGGGCAAGTCAATGCTGCTCAACGCCATAGCGGGCGAGCGGCGCGCCATAGTGAGCGACATCCCCGGCACAACCCGCGACTCCCTGGACAGCCTGTTGCGCTTTGACGACTGGTCTGTGCTGCTCATAGACACCGCCGGCATACGCCGTCGCGGGCGCATCGAGCGCGGCATAGAGCGATACAGCGTCCTGCGCGCCATCCGCGCCATCGACCGCGCCGACGTCGCAATCCTGCTTATGGACGCATCCGAACTCGCCGGCAACCAGGACACCCATATCGCCAAGTACATCTTGGAAGAGTTCAAGGGCATCATCCTCGCGGTGAACAAGTGGGATCTCGCGCCCGAACTAGGCTTGACGCAGCCGCAAGCCGTAGAGCGCATACGCCAAAAGTTCAAGTTCGCGTCATACGCGCCCATCTGCTTTACATCGGCGCTCACCGGCGGCGGCATAGCGGGCTTGCTTGACACCGCGCGGCAGGTGTATCAGGAATGGACGAAAGGCGTGCCGCGCTACGACCTGCGCCGCCGCGTGATGAGCGCGGTCGCCGAGCATCCGCCCGCGCTTTCGGGCAGGCGCTCGCTCAAAATATACAGCGTGGCGCAGGACGCCACAGGCCCCCCCAGTTTCACATTCTACGTCAACCATTCGGATATGGTTCACTTCTCATACAGGCGCTACCTGGAAAACGCGATAAGGGCAGCCTACGAATTTCGCGGCAGCCCGCTGCGGATGCGTTTCAAGGGCAGGGGAGGGTAGCCGCGCTAGATGCTTGACGCATTGCTGCCCTACATCGTGATGCTGCCCGCGGGCTACCTGCTGGGATCGCTGCCCTTTGGCTTGATACTGGGCAAGCTCTCCAAGGGCGTGGATGTGCGCGACTACGGCAGCGGCTCCACGGGGATGACCAATGTGATGCGAACCGCCGGCGCCCCCGCTGCCGCGCTGACGCTGATCTTGGATATGTGCAAGGCGGTTGTGGTTGTGCTGATAGCGCGCTGGCTATTCGACGCGCCCGGCGCGGAGGCACTGGGCGCCCTCGCCGCGCTCGCCGGCCACAACTGGCCCATATTCGTAGGCTTTCGCGGCGGCAAGGGAACCGCCGCCGGCTGGGGCGCGCTCATCATCCTATCGCCCATATCCGGCCTAGTAGCCACGCTAGTTGGCGTTCCCACCGTAGCCCTAACCCGCTACGTATCGCTAGGCTCAATCCTAGGCACGCTATCCGGCGTCATCACCCTAGCAGTCCTGATAGCATTGGGACGCGCGCCTCTGGAATACCTCTCATTCGGCGTAGTGGGCGCTTGCATCGTAGTCGGCTTGCATAAGCCCAACATCCTGCGCCTCATCAAGGGCGAGGAGCGCAAGATAGGCAAGCCGTCGGTTCGCGCGGATGGGTGAGGGGGGTGGGGGTATGCCAAGCCTGCCAAGTCAAGGTTATTGGTATTTGCTATAATGAAATAAGCAAAACGTAGCCAAACCAGAGGAATGCTTGGAAATGGAAAAGGTATTTATCTACTGGGATAACTCCAATACCCACATCAGCGCGCAACAGGTCGCTACGGAGTTGGAAGGCCCGGACGCGCGCCCAAGAGTGCGTATTGACTTTCGCAATATGCTGGAACTTGCCCGCGCAGAGCGCGAAATTGGGCATGCGGTAGCCGTTGGCCCAATCCCGCCCGAACTGCGATATGTGTGGAACGGGTTGGAAAATGAGGACGTCGCCGTCCAACTTTTGGATAGTGGCGCTGAGCAAGGTATTGACAGATCCCTGCAAAACGCCATGCTGCGAGATGGCATTGACCACAACCGCGATCCGGGCATAATGGTATTGCTTACGGGCGATGGCAGCGGATTCTACGCCGGCGAGGGCTTTCACGCCGACTTGGAGCGGATGCACAGGCGCGGCTGGCGCATAGAAGTCCTGTCTTGGCGGCATAGCTGCAGCCGCCGTATGCGCGAATGGGCGGAAGAGAACGGCAAGTTCATTGCGCTGGACGATTACTATCACAGCGTAACTTTTCTAGAGCGCCCCGAACCCGGCGAGCCGCTTGCCAATCGCCGCTACACATCTCCGCTAGACCTTTCCCAACGCCCGTAGCGTAGCAACCGCGCATCCATCCCGAAACGCGCAGGCATCCCAATGCCAAAAGTCGGCATCGTAGGCACAACCACATGGGGAACCACCCTCGCCGTCATACTCGCGCGGCGCGGCGTGGACGTCCGTCTTTGGGCGCGAGCGCAGCCTGAGGCAGACGCGCTCACAGCCGCCCGCCAAAACGCCCGCTTTCTGCCCGGCGTGGCGTTCCCCCCATCCCTGTCGGTGTCGGCGTCCGCGCGAGAATCTTTCGCGGACGCCGAGCTTGTGATAATCGCCGTCCCCTCCCAAGCGCTGCGGGCGAATGCGCGGCGCGTGGGCGCGGCGTTCCCGCCCGACGCGATCATCGTTAGCGCCGCCAAGGGCTTGGAAATGCGAACCGCCAAGCGAATGAGCGAGGTTTTGGCGGATGAACTTCCCGCAACGCTGAGCGATAACATATGCGCCCTGTCAGGCCCCAACCTTTCGCGCGAAATCATAGAGGGCAAGCCCTCATCCGCGGTGGTGGCGTCCCGATCCGCAGATGCCGCCGCCGCCGCGCAGGGCATCATCAACTCCGGCAGGTTTCGCGTCTATACCAACGGCGACATAGTGGGGGTGGAGTTCGGCGGCGCGCTCAAGAACATCATCGCGCTGGCGGCGGGCGTGTGCGACGGGCTGAACTACGGCGACAACGCCAAAGCCGCCATCATCACGCGCGGGCTGGCGGAGATCTCGCGGCTCGCGGTGGCGGCAGGCGCGAACCCGCTCACCCTCGCGGGCTTGTCCGGCATGGGCGACCTAATCGCCACCTGCTCCAGCGCCCTAAGCCGCAACCACTACTTCGGCGCGCGCCTGGCGCAGGGCGACGCGCCGCAAGACATTCGGGCGTCTATGCAGAATGTAGCCGAGGGCGTGGACACCATCGCAGGGGCGCTCACGCTGGCGCAACGGCTGAATGTTGAGCTACCAATAGCCCAAGCGATGCACAGCGTTATCTTCGAGGACGTCCCGCTAGAGCAAGCGATAACCGCGCTGCTGGAGCGAGCGCCGCGCCCGGAGTAGGCGCGTGTATGAGCGCTAGAAACGCTAGACGGGATGCCGTTGGGCGAAATTCGCGCCGCGCTTTATGGCAAGCAAGCAACGCAAGCGGGTAGCAGCCGGTAAGCAAGGGGGATGTTGGTAGCGCATACGGGATTCGAACCCGTGGTCTCCACCTTGAGAGGGTGGTGTCCTTGGCCGCTAGACGAATGCGCCACGCAACACTTTCGGTTGGCTGGGGATCGAGGATTCGAACCTCGGCTTACAGATCCAGAGTCTGTCGTCCTACCGCTAGACGAATCCCCAACCTAGTAAGCCATTCTACCAGACAACGCGCGGCGTATCAAGAAAAACCCGCGGATGGGTATTCTTACCTTGCAGTGTTCATTGATTTGATGGACTGATTTAGGCACTCCTCAAACACTATCGCCAGCAGATGTTTCAGCATCTCCACGCTCTTTGTGTAGCCCTTTGTCCGCCTTACCAGCCTGTTGAGTTTGCTCCTCAGCTTAGAGTGCAGCCCCTCATTCCAGTTCACCGCTCCGCCCTTGCCTATCACATGCCTGTCCCGAGGCAGCCATTCGTACACCGGATAAGCGTCTGTCTCATACCTGTCAGCTCCCGGCAGCCGATCCAGCAAGCGCGAGAACGCGGACAAGTCTCTGCCGCCCACCTCATACATCCGCCAGCGGACTCCGTCCCGTTCCTCCACCACCGCAGTCCATATCCACAGGTCTTGACGCCGCTCGCCGCGCCTTATCCCCAAGTATGTCCACATCTCATCAAACGCCACAATAGACGCGCGGACGCTGTCTTGCCGCCCACTTGTACGCCACTCTATAAAGCGCGTCAGACGCTCTCTCGCCAAGGCCCCCTTTTTTTGACCCACTTGCTTACAGTGGGTACGCTCGCGCCCATCACGCGGGCGGTCGCCGATAGGCTCATCCCCTCCGCGCACATCTTCACAGCCTGCTCTTTCTGCTCATCGGTGAACCGATGCTTTGCGCCCTCTTGATGCTTGCGGCCGCACTGGTTGCACTTAAATATCTGCTTGCCGCGCGAGTGGCCGTCTTTCTTGACCCAATTCGAGCCGCATTTCGGGCATAGCGCGTCATGTCTGTACACTCTTTGGCTCGCCATAATGACACCTGCCTTTCAGCGGTTTCGGAGCGGTTTAGGGCAAGTATATCATATCAGCACTGCAAGGTAAGAATACCCGCGGATGGGTATTCTCAGGATGCAGTGCTAATATGACATGCTTGCCCTAAACCGCCGAAAGACAGGTGAACTTATGGCGAAACCGAGAGTGTACAGACACGATGCGCTATGCCCGAAGTGCGGCTCAAACTGGGTCAAGAAAGACGGCCATTCGCGCGGCAAGCAGCAGTTCAAGCGCAACCAGCGCCGCAAGCGTCAAGAGGGCGCAAAGCATCGGTTCACCGATGCCCAGAAGGAACAAGCGGTGAAGATGCGCGCCGAGGGGATGAGCCTATCGGCGACCGCGCGCGTAATAGGCGCGAGCGTGCCCACGGTAAGCGAGTGGGTCAAAAAAGGGGGCGTTGGCGAGAGAGCGTCTGACGCGGTTTATGTCGTGGCGGACAAGCGGTCGTCAGAGTGGCGTCCGCGCGTCTATTGTGGCGTTTGATGAGATGTGGACATACTTGGGAGTCAGGCGCGGCGAGCGGCGCAAAGACCTGTGGATATGGACTGCGGTGGTGGAAGAGCCGGATGGCGTCCGCTGGCGGATATATGAGGTGGGCGACAGGGACTTGTCTGCGTTCTCGCGCTTGTTGGATAGGCTGCCGGACGCGGACAGGTATGAGACTGACGCTTATCCGGTGTACGAGTGGTTGCCTAGGGATCGGCACATAGTGGGCAAGGGCGGAGCGGTGAACTGGAACGAAGGGCTGCACTCCAAGTTGAGGAGCAAGCTGAACAGGCTAGTAAGGCGGACAAAGGGCTACACAAAGAGCGTGAATATGCTGAAACACCTGTTGGCGATAGTGTTCGATGAGTGCCTAAATCAATCCCTCAAATCCATTAACACTGCATCCTGAGAATGCCCGGTAGGGGGTTGGCTATGAAATGGTTGGGGGGCGTGATACAATGCGTGTGTGCGCCTGAGGGCGCAAAGGGAAGGGCAATCGCGGAAGGCAAAGGCAAGAGGCAAGGACGCTAAGGCGGGAGGAGTTTGATATGGCTGAGATGGCGGCGCTGACGCTGGATGAGGTGTATGAGGCGCTTAGGGATGTGTATGATCCGGAGATTCCGGTGAATATCGTGGATCTGGGGCTGGTGAGGGATGTGTCGGTGGTGGACGGGAATATCGATATGCAGATGACGCTGACTTTCGCGGGGTGCGGCATGGGGCCGTATATCGCGCAGCAGGCGGAGTGGCGGCTGGCGGAGCTGGAGGGGGTGGAGGATATCAATGTGGATTTGGTGTTCGATCCGCCGTGGACGCCGGAGGAGATTACCGAAGAGGGGAAGAAGTTGTTGGGGCTGGATTAACGCGATGCGCGCAAGGCGCATCCGGATAGGCGCGGGCGGCCCGCCGGGTTTGCGGGCCGTCGCCCGCGCTAAGCAGAATGGGGGCGTTTCCCGAATATGACTATGAATCCGCAGCAGGCGGCGCAGGCTAGGGCGCGCATCGAGGCGATGAAGCGGCAGTTTGAGCAGAAGCGTCAGGTGGCGGACGCGCTGTCGCAGATTAGGCATAAGATTGGCGTGTACAGCGGCAAGGGCGGCGTGGGCAAGACGACGGTGGCGGTGAATCTCGCGGCGACGCTGGCGCATCAGGGGGCGAGCGTGGGTATCCTGGATGTGGATATCGATTGCCCGAATGTTGTGCGCGCTATGAAGGTGGCGGAGCGTCCGCAGGTGGGCGAGGGCAATAAGATGCTGCCGTCGGAGCGGTTCGGCGTGAAGGTTATGTCTATGGGCTTTTTTCAGCAGAATGAGGAGGAGGCGATTATCTGGCGGGGGCCTATGGTTCATAACGCTATCAATCAGCTACTGCAGACCACGGATTGGGGGACGCTGGATTATCTGGTGATAGACCTGCCGCCGGGGACTTCGGACGCGCCGCTGACGGTGATGCAGACGCTTGACCTGGACGGGTTTATCGTGGTGACCACGCCGCAGGAGCTGGCTAAGATTGACGCTAAGCGGTCTATCAATATGATACGCAAGCTGCAGGTGAAGGTGCTGGGGGTGGTTGAGAATTTCAGCGGGGATGTGTTCGGCAGCGGGGCGGGGGAGGAGCTGGCTAGGGAGCTGGAGCTGGAGTTTCTGGGTAGGCTGGCGCTGCGGGCGGAGTATCGGGATACTTCAAAGCCGACGGTTTTGGTGAGCAATGAGGTGTTGGCGGAGTATGGGGGGATCGCGGATAGGGCGGTGGCGGGGTTGGCAGAGGGATAAGCGGATAGCAAAGACGATGGGTTATGAGCCCCTGCGTTGGGTTACGCGGGGGCTTTACTTTTTTAGAAAAAAAGTAACAAAAAACTTTTGGGTGGGTGTTTAGGGACAGGTTTGGGCTGATTGTGGCTGGTATAAATCAAGTAGCGGGGGCGTGTGCGTTGGGCGGCAAGCCTCTGTTTTGACACTATTCGTTGCATAGGCGTAAAATTGCGCGAAAGTTGTCTTACTACGAAACTATCATAGCGAAAGGGAGGCGAGGTATGTTTTATAGGCTGTACACGGGGGAGGATGGGCAGTCGCATATGGAGGAGGGGGTTGAGCCGCCGGATACGCAGGGGGCGACGGGGGTGGTGGTTCGGAGGCAGGAGCCGGGGTATTTTATTGACTGGCATCCGGCGCCGCGGCGGCAGTATATCGTTACCTTGCGCGGGCAGGTGGAGATCGGGTTGGGCGACGGGACGGTGTTCACGCTCGGCGCGGGGGATATGATGCTGGCGGAGGATCTGACGGGGCAAGGGCATACTACGCGCGCGGTGGGGGATGAGACGCGGGTGTCTATTGCGATTACGCTGGATTAGCCGGGGATTAGGGATAGCGGGGGATTGGCGCGAATAGCCGATTACCCTGCACAACGGGGTTCACCAGGGGGCGGCAATGCGCGGGCGGGCAAGCCGCAAGTCTTAATTCGCCGTCAACATAAGCAAGTTCGCCGCGCAAGATAATCAACATAGCCAAATCAAGCCAATAAGCAAGGCGGCAAGCGCCGAATATGGGGGAGCAATCATAGTGAGTTACCAGGATATTGTCGTTACGAAAGATGAGGGCGTGGGGGTTATTAGGCTGAATAGGCCTAGGGTGCTGAACGCGCTGAGCAAGAATTTGTACCGCGAGGTGGACGCGGCGGTGAGCGAGATGGAGGCGGATTCGGGTGTGAGGGCGGTGGTGTTCACGGGGACGGGGGAGCGCGCGTTTTCGGCGGGGGCTGATATTCATGAGCAGCTGCGGGATGCCGAGAATCCGCCGCCGCCGGATCCGCGGCGGTCGGAGCAGGCGTGGCATATCGCGTCCTGCACAAAGCCGACTATCGGGGCGCTGAACGGGCTGGCGTATGGCGGCGGGGCGGTTATGGCGTCTAGTTTTGACATCCGGATTGGGTGCGACCGGACTAGGTTTAGGTTCCTGGCGGCGTCGTATGGGCGGGTGAATTCTACGTGGAGCCTGCCGATGCAGGTGGGGTGGCCGAAGGCTAAGGAGTTGCTGTTCAGCGCGAGGGTGGTGGGGGCCGAGGAAGCGCTGCAGATAGGGCTGCTTAATCATCTGGTCGGGCCGGATGAGCTTATGCCGAAGGCGATGGAGATCGCCGGGCTTATCGCCGCCAACGATCCGCGGATGGTGCAGGGGATCAAGGAGTTGATGATAGACGATGTGGGCGAGGATTGGCGGTGGATGTATGACAATGAGGCGGCGGCGCAGAAGGGCAAGCTCAGCCCGACGCCGGTGGAGGAGGGATTCGCCGATTTCATCGCGCGCAAGGGGCGCAAGGATGGGTAGGGGGATGGCGGGATAAAGGGCGTATGTCGGGTTGGGGCAAGGCGGCGCTCTGTCCTGGCTCTACATCTCTATCCGATATATCCGCGCGATATTCAATTGGCAAGCGAATGACGCCGATTGTGATACTAACTAGGCAGCCGAAAGACGCCGAATGATGCCATCTTGACACTACGGGCAATCCGATAGGCAAGCGAATGGCGATGCTTGGCAACGGCTTGATATGCCAAATGACGCTCTTGATGCGCGGGGGCAATCGCCAATCACTTGGCAACGGCTTGATAGCGAGGGCAATCCAAGGGCAACCGAAAGACGCCGATTAGCATCGGCTTGATACACGGGCTTGATGCCCTTGATGCGCGGGGGAAATTTCTAATCACTTAACACCGGCTTGATAACGCGGGCAATCGCTAGTCACGCTGAAATACCATAGGCGACGGCTAATCGCTTGATACCGAATTGATACGCGGGGGCAGCCGCTAGTTACGCGAAAGGGAAGTGTGCGAATATGGCAGACATATCCGGGAACACGGGCAATACGGGCAGCAACGGGACGCAGGGGAGCGTTGGCGCGCCGCTGGAGGGCATCCGCGTGTTGGATTTGGGGCGGTATCAGGCGGGGCCTAGGTGCGCGTTGATGTTCGCGCGGATGGGGGCTGAGGTTATCAAGGTGGAGTCGGTTCGGGGCGACGAGAGCCGCGCGAATGGGCCGCGCGTGCGGGGGCAGTCGGCGTACTGGGTTCAGTACAACAGCGGCAAGAAGAGCCTCGCCATCAACCTGCGAACCGATAAGGGCAAGGAGGTTTTGCGGGAGCTGGTGAAGGTTTCGGATATTCTGCTGCAGAATTTCCGGCCCGGCACTATTGACATAATGGGGTTTGGGTATGAGACGCTCAAGGCGCTTAACCCGAAGATCATAATGATCAATGTGTCGGCGTATGGGCAGTATGGGCCGAACCGCGAGAAGGTGGGGTTTGACCCGATTGGGCAGGCGATGGGGGGGCTGATGTCGCTGACGGGGTATGGGGATTTGCCGCCAATCAAGACGTATTTCCCGCTGATAGACCGCATCACGGCGCTGCATGCCTGCATCGGGGCGCTGGCGGCGCTGCGTGAGCGCGAGATTTCGGGCGTTGGGCAGGCGCTGGAGGTTTGCCTTGCGGATACGGGCTTTACGGTGAACGAGATTCCCATATCGGCGTATCTGGGCGGCGGCGTTGAGACCGAGCGGGCGGACAGCGCGGTGGGCGGCGGCGGCACGCCATTCGGCGGGATGTACGAGACCGCTGACGGGTATATCATCCTCGCGGCGGGCAACGACAATATGTGGCTGCGTATCTGCGAGGCGCTGGGCAAGCCGGAGTGGCTGGACGACCCGCGCTTTGCGAACCGCGAGCTGCGGACGCAGAACGGGGATGTTCTGGAGGACGCTATCGCGTCTTGGCTGAAGGGGCGCACGACTAAGCAGGCGGATGAGACGCTGTCGGGATATAGCATCCCTTGCGCGCCGGTGAATACCACCGAGCAGGCGGCGCAAGAGCCGCAGCTGCATGAGCGGGAGATTATGATGGAGGTGCCGGATCCGGTGGCTGGGACGATGTGGGTGAGCGGGAAGTCGATCAAGTTCAGCCGCACGCCGATGGTGGTGGGTTCGGCGCCCACGGTGGGGGAGCATACGCGGGAGATTTTGCGGGGGATAGCGGGGTACTCGGACGCGGAGGTGGATGCGCTGGTGGCGGAGGAGGTGGTGGGGGAGGGGTAGGCGGCGATGGGGGCGTCGCACAACTGGCGCGTCCATACATCATAATCAAAGGGGGCGTCGTAGGCGCGTGGGGGCGTTGGATACTTGCCGTTGCCGTTGTCCTTGCCCGCCGCATTGAGGGGTGTCGTATGCGCGTGGGAGCGTTGGATGCTTGCCGTTGCTCTTGACGCCCGCCTTGATGGGCGTGGACGTGGTAGGCGCGTGTGGGCGTATGTCCACGAAAGCCAACGATGCTGTTATGACTGGCGGCGATAGGCGCGTGGCGGCGTGTAACAGAATGGATTTGATGCTATGATAGGCGTGTGGGAAGTGCTGGCGCTTGCGGCGTTTGCGTTGTGCTATGTCAGCCCGATAGTGATAAATCGGATAAATCCGCGAAAGCGGGATGCGGACGGGGATGCTAGAATACCGCTGTTTAACATCAAGACGCGGGATAGGCCGCTGGCTATCGCTATGGTGGTGGGGATTACGGCGGCGCTGACGCGCTGGTGGAGCGGCGCGGCGTTGGCGCTGGGCGGCGATATGGCGGCGGCGGATAAGGCGAGGCTGGTCGCGGGGGATGCCACGCTCGCGGCGGGGTTCGCGGTGGTGGCTACATATACGATATTGGAAGGAGTGTACGGGATTATGGTCTTCTATTCGTATCTGTATGACAAGCTGAAGGCGGAGCGGCGCGCGGCGTGGGAGGATGAGGCAGAGAAAAGGGGAATCGAGAAAGGCAAGGCGGCAGGGCTGGCTGAGGGCGAAGCTAAGGGATTAGAGAAAGGCAGGGCTGAGGGCGCTGCGGTGATAGCCGAACAGAAGGCTGTGATAGCCGAACAAGAGGCGGCGATGGCGGACAAAGATGCGGAGCTTGCCGAGATGAGGGCATCTCAGGCCGGGCGCAAGAACGGCAGCGCGGGCGGCAGCGAGGATGTGGCGGAGTAGGGAAAGATTCTCAAGCGAAAGGATCTGCGGGCTTATGGTGTTCTATTCGTATCTGTATGACAAGCTGAAGGCGGATCGCGAAGCCCATTGGTTCGAAAAAGGCAGGGCTGAAGGGATCGAGATGGCCAGGGCGGAGAGGGCGGCGGCGATTGCCAGGCAGAACGCGGCGATGGCGGCTCAAGCGATAAAGTTGGCGGAGATGCGCGTTAAGCTTGCTGAGCTGGAGCGTGATTATGGCATCGCGCCTAGCCAAAACGATATGGCTGTGGCGCTGGCGGAGATGGGCGTTAGCATCGCCCAGTTGAACCGCAAAGCCCAGATTTACCCATCCATAGAGCAAATAGACTCCGAACTCGCCGATTTGGACCCACGCATTGAGGCGCTGCAGGATGCTGAGCTTGCCGCCAAATCCGCCGCGGACTAGCGTATCGCATATGACTACGCCACAAGCCACTCATCTGCCGCCGCCGCTATCCGCGTATGTGTCGGTTGGCGGGTTGCGGTTGCATTATCTTGATTGGGGGGCGCCGGATGTGGGCGCGCCGGTTATGGTTTTGCTGCATGGGCTGCAGGATTGCGCGCGGAGCTGGGATTTTTTCGCGGCGAGCATGCGGGCGGAGGGGTATCGGGTGGTGGCGCTTGATAGCAGGGGGCATGGGGATAGCGAACATTCGGATGGCGGGGCGTATGGGTTTCGGGATTATGTGGCGGATGTGGAGGGGCTGGTTAGGCGGCTGGGGTTGCGGGATATTACGCTGGTTGGACATTCGGCGGGCGGGCGATACGCTTTTACTTTCGCGGCGGAGTATCCCGAACTTGTAAGGGCGCTGGCGGTTGTGGATATAGATCCGGATGCGGTGAACGCGGATTCGCGGGGAATGTTCGCGCGGTATCACGCGGAGTCGGATGAGTGGGAGTCGCTGGAGGCGGTGGTGGAGCGGTTGCGGTCGCGGCAGCCGCGCTCGTCGGAGGATATGCTGTTGCATCAAGCGCGGCATATGACGCGGGAGTTGCCGGGCGGACGGCGGGCTTGGAAGCGCGATAGGCGGTTGCTGGCGGCGTATGAGCGGCCGGATTTGTGGGCGGAGTGGCGGCGGGTGAGGGCGCCTACGCTGATTGTGCGCGGGCGGCAGAGTGAGCTGCTGACGCACGAGGTCGCAGTGCGGATGCGCGAGGCGCTGGGGCGGACGAACCGGCATGCGCGGCTGGCGGAGCTGGAAGGGGGCGGGCATTGGTTTTATCAGGAGGCGCCGGGGGCGTTTGAGGCGGCGGCGGGGTGGTTTTTGGCGGGGGTGAGTGGGGGCGGGTGAGGCGGCGCGTAGGGCATGGGCGTTGTAGCGGCAAGCGGCGCTAATGAAATTTGCGCTATTCAGAAACCGCGAGACTTGACCTAAACATTCAAATTTTGAGAATGCCGAAAATAGTAGTTGACAACGGGGGGGGGGTAGTGGTAAAGTAACAGAAAGTCTTTGCATACCCACAAGGAGGCGTTCTGAATGGCTGGAATTTATAGAGTTTTCCTTGCAGCCGGGCGCGGCGAGTTGTTGTCAATTGCCGCGGGCATCGGGATAATCGCCACCGGACTCGTCATCCGCACTGATACCGCTACGCGGGTTGCGTCGTTCATCCTAGAGATACTCGGCTGGGGCTCCGTGGCGGCGGGCATAGTCGCCATTGTCGTAGGCATATATCTGTACGGCAACAAGCGCAACTGGTGGGACCCCGTCATCATCTTCCTGCGGCAAAAGAACCTGTTGCCTATCAACATAGAGCCTAACGCATATCAGACCGCCGGCGAACCCTCCGGGCGCGGCGAGCTGATAGCGATTGCCGCGGGCGTCGGGATAATCGCCACCGGCCTCATCATCCGCACTGATACGGCTACCCGGATTGCGTCGTTTATCCTAGAAATACTCGGCTGGGGCTCCGCGGCTGCGGGCATAGTCGTCATTGGCGCGGGCATATACGTATATGGCAACAAGCGCGGATGGTGGAACCCCGTCATCATCTTCTTGCAACAGAAGAACCTGATGCCTATGCTCAATATAGAGCATAGCGCGTCTCAGCCCGACAGCGAATCTGACGGCCAAGCCGAAAGCGTAGCGCCTGCGCCCAGCACAGGCATTAGCGCATATCAGCCTGACAACAAACCAGTCGAGCGCAGTGAAAAGAACCCGATTCCTTTGCTTAGGATAGCAAGTTCAGGCGTCTTCATTCTCATACTGCCGTTCTTCCTGCTGCCTTGGACAACTCATATCTATGTAGATGATCGAGGAAACGAAGAGTCTGTGTCCTTCACGGGCATGGATTGGCTTTCGCCGGACAACGTCTCGTCCATATTTAACGGTTTTGTAGATGATCCTTCCGATGCAGATGCACTCTATTTTCTATTTGACTTCTTCGCGATCAGCATCGTTTTTCTGCTCGCCATTGCAGGGGGAACGCTATTCTTCCTGCGTGACGACCGCAGAAGAAACCGTCTAAATCGCCGTATCTGCTGGTCAGGGCTAGCCGCGCTGATAGTCTATGCAGTAAGTGATTTAGTCGTTGTAGCCGGTTGGTATGAAATCGGCATCAACGAATTATTCGACGGGCAAGACACAGAACTAAGATTTGGCGCAGGCTACTGGTTGAGCCTGCTGGCGTTCATTGCCTCACTCATACTTCCGCGCATCCTGCCGGCCGTCGTCAATCGCGGCGAAAGCTCAACGCCTGTTGCCAATCGCGGCGAAAATAACATGCCGCCTATGCTTAGAGACCTAGTAAGTTCGGGCGTCTTCCTCCTCATACTGCCGTTCTCATTCATGGGCTGGGTGGAATTCCACGTCCTCAGGGAAGGGGAACCTTTGTTTATCGTGAAGGGCATACTAGGCATTACCCTAGATTTACTCTTCGATAATGAATCCGCACTCCCTAATACATGGGGGAGTAGAGGCATCGCCAACTACATAGAAGAGTATTCTCTTTCTTTCCAAGTAGAATTACTCTGTCTCATTTTAATGCCGCTGCTTGCCATTGCAGGGGGGGCACTATTCTTCATGAGCGACGGCCTCAAAAACTGGCTCTACCCTGCATTCGCTTATGCGGGCCTGGCTGCGATGATGGTATTCACCGCGAGTATGCTAGTGCCGGTTCAAGACCTTGCGGGTGGGGTGTCCGTCGGCGACATGTTCACTATTATACAGTTTGGCGCAGGCTACTGGCTGACCATGCTGGCGTTCATCGCCGTGATCGCGCTCAGGTTATGGCGGCGCGGCGTGGTTACATAGTTGCCGCTCCGCGCCGGCGGCAATCGCGGGAGGGAAAATCGTACGTCTATGAAAGACACTCGTCGCCCAAGTCGCATGATATTTGCGCTCGTGGCGCTAATTGTGTTGATTGTTGCGCTGGGGGCGTTTGCGTGGTGGCGATTCTTCCAAAGCGCGCCTATCGGCGTGGAACTCGCGCGGCATATCTACCAAGGGAATTTGTACGTACTGGTTCAATACGATGACGACCTGGCGATTTTTGACGGGGCGGGGCGTCCGGTTGCCAGCCGCTCGGACGCGGAGGCGGTGATACGCTCCTATGTATGGACGCAGGCGTTCCATAATACGGACTTGTCAGGCGTCGCCGGCGCCGCGCGAATGGCGCAGGAACTTGACTCTGATATAGCGGATGCCAGATCCGTGTCCAACACGGTAGTGAATGCGATGGATAGGCTGGATGGAATAAGCGCGTCCGTGCCATTTATGGGGCGCGTGTCGGCGCTGGATATTATAGAAGATTCATACCCGGGGCTGGACACGCTAACCGGATTGATGCGCGATTTGAATTCCACGCTGAACGAATGGGGCGATAACTCCGCTCAGTTAGCGGAATCGTCGGTTAGCCTTGAATCTCTGTCCGACGCTGACGAGATAGACGCGGTTGAGGCTGAGCGGGCGTTTCGGGATGCGAGCGCGGCGTCGCAAGGTTTGGCGTCCACTATGAGCGAAATCAGGTCAGCCGTCTCGGATGCGAGCAGCGAGGTTGGCAGGCTGGCGAGCGCGATGAGAAACGCCTCCGATACGCCAATCATCGGCGGCAGCCTCAGATCGCTTGCAGGAAATGTGGGCGGCGCCGAAGACGCCCTGTCCGGTCTAGCCTCCAGCATCGGCGGAGCGCAGCAAGATCTGAATTCCATTGCCGAGCGTTTCGCGGCAAGCGTGTCAAACGCCACCGGCGCGCTGGACGGGTATATGGCTCGATGGATGGACACGCCGCACGACGCGACTTGGCCGCCGGCGGACCCGGCGCGGCGGTCCGTACAGGTCGCGGCGCAGCCGACCGCTAACATCCCGACGGCGCAGCCTGTGGCGCTAGCGCCAACGCCCACTCCCGCGACGACGCCTACGGCCATTCCCGCAGCGACGCCTACTCTAACGCCCATACCTACGCCGACGCAGTCGCCCACTGCAATGCCTACGCCTATTCCCACGGCGACGAATACGCCCACGCCTATCCCCATGCCGACGCAATCGCCTACCGCAACGCTAACGCCCGTTCCCACGGCGACATCTACGCCGGATACTTCGCATCTGCCTGTGTGCGGTTGGGCGCAAATGGTGCTATTGAACGCAGGCAAGCGGCACGATCCTTGCAATACGCCCACGCCGGGGGCTACCGTCGCCGCAAGTATCCCGCCTACTCGCGCGCCCGCGCCTGCGCCAACCGCAACGGTCGTGAGCCGGCGCTGTCAGGACATTAAGCCAAATGCCGATCTTTCGGGTTGCGATTTTGCGGAATCAGACCTGTCCGGACTCAACCTGTCCGGGGTTAATTTCACAGACGCGATTCTATATTTTGCCGATTTGTCCGAAACGGCGCTCACAGACGCTACACTCCATAACGCCATCGTGGATGGCATAAATTTGAGCAAAGTTGACCTTACGCGCACAACTCTTACCGGCATAACTTCATTCCAAGATGCCCTTCTAACAAGAGCCGTGTTCACAAAAGGCGCTCCGCTGCGAAATGTGTCTTTTGCGGGAGCGGATCTTTCGTATGCAGACCTGCGAGGCGCGGATCTTGCCGGATCTGACTTCTCAAGCGCCAACTTGTACGGCGCAAAATTCGATTGGGCAATTATGGACGATGCCCTCTTCAGAAACGCAGACGCCGATGAAGCGTCTTTTACTAGGGCGATTCTGAATGGAGCGTTGTTCATCAACACTGAGATTGACGATGCCCGATTTGATGGCGCCGACCTCACAGGAGCGGTATTCAGAAGAGTGCAAGGCGCGAGCAGCGCCGAGTTTCTGAAAACTACTTGTCCTGACGGGGTAGTAAGCGACGATTGCTATCGGGAAGATCGGCTTGAAGAATAGCCCGCCGTAGAACAGCGACTAGGAAATACCGCGATCGCGCTAAGGGGTTACTACGGTTAGTCTTGCGGGGGCGGGTTGCCGCCTAGGATGGCTTGGGCTTGGCGGAGGTGGCGGTGGGGTTATCGCGGATGCGTCTCTAGCGCGGTTAGGCGGGTGGCGAGGTCGGCTAGTTGGGATTCTAGCGCGCTGAGGGCGCTGGCGAGGGCGGCGAATTGGGTTTCTAGGGCGGTTAGGCGGTCGGCGGGGGCGGGGCAGATTGGGAGGGCGAGTTGGGCTATCTCGCTGTCGCCCAAGGGGGCGCGGAGGGGTTGGGGGATGCAGCCCTCAAGCGGGTTGGCGCTGAGGCGCAAGGTTATGAGGTTGGGGATGCCGCCCAGCTCGGCGGGGATTATGCCGGTCAAGCGGTTGTTGTTGAGGTATAGGTAGTTGAGGTTGGCGAGGTTGCCTAGCTCAGGGGGGATAGCGCCAGTTAGGCGGTTGTTGCCTAGCCGCAGGTGGGTTAGGTTGGGGAGGTTGCCGAACTCGGAGGGGATGGCGTCGGTTAGGCGGTTGCCTTCTAGGTCTAGGGTCTTGAGATTGGTTAGGTTGCTTAGTTCGGCGGGGATAGCGCCGGTTAGGCGGTTGTTGTATGCCTCTATCACTTCGAGGTTGGGGAGGTCGCCTAGTTCGGGGGGGATTGCGCCGGTTAGGCGGTTATTGGCTAGGAAGAGATGCCTGAGGTTGGGAAGGTCGGGCAACCACGCGGGGATTGCGCCGGTGAGTTGGTTGCCGGCGATGCCCAAAGCCTGGATCTCAGAAAGATTGGCTAGTTCAAGGGGGATCTCGCCGGTTAGTTGGTTGCCGGATAGGTGCAGTTCGGCGAGGTTGGATAGGTTGCCTAGCTCAGGGGGGATAGCGCCGGTTAGGTGGTTGTCGCCGAGGTCTAGGCGGGCTAGGTTGGATAGGTTGCCGAGTTCGGGGGGCAGCGCGCCGCGCAGGTTGGATTGGTTTAGTTTCAGTGATGACACGCGGTTGTTTGCGGTGAGTATGCCGTCCCAGTCGCTGATGGCGATGGCGGCCGACCAGTTTAGGTTGGCGGCGGCGCCCGCTAGGGTGGGCTTTGCGGCAAGGAGGGCGGCGCAGTCGGCTACGAGGCCGGGCGTGGCGGCGGGGTTGGGGACGGCGACGCCGTTGGAGCATTGGGCGGTGAATTGGGGGGCGATGGGGGTGAGCGCGGCGCAGATTGGCAAGCCAAGCCGCTCTATCTGGGCGCCGCCCAAAAGCGCGCGCAGGGATGCGGGGATGCAGCCGGTGAATTGGTTGCCGTCAAGATGCAGTTCGATGAGGTTGGCAAGATCGCCTAGCTCAGGGGGGATTGCGCCCGTCAAGCGGTTGTGGCTGAGTACCAACTCTTGCAGGTTGGCAAGATTGCTCAGTTCAATGGGTATTTCGCCGGTCAGCTGATTGTCATTGAGATACAATGCCTTTAAGTTGGCGAGGTTGCCCAGCGCTGGCGGGATTTCGTCCGTCAGCCGGTTGCCGTGGAGATTCAATACCTCAAGGTTGGCAAGGCTGCCTAGTTCCGGAGGTATCGCGCTCGTCAATTGGTTGGCGTAGAGTATCAATTCCCTGAGGTTGGCTAGGTTGTCCAGTTCTGGGGGGATCTCGCCGGTCAGGCCGTATTCGGGCAAAGACAGGGCTGTCACTCGGTTGTTTGTCGTGGTTATGCCATCCCAATCGCTGATGGGGATGTCGGCTGACCAGTTTAGGTTGCCGGCCGCGTATGTGAGGGTGAGCTTTGCGACGAGGAGGGCGGCGCAGTCGGCAACCAGGCCGGGGCTGGCGTCGGGATTGGGGACGGCGACGCCGTTGGAGCATTGCTCGGTGAATTGGGGGGCAACGGGCGTGGCGCAGAACGGCAGCCCAAGCAGCGCTATCTCATCGCTGCCCAAGGGCGCGCGCAGGGATGCGGGGATGCAGCCCGCAAGCCGGTTGCCGTGGAGGCGCAATTCATAGAGGTAGGCAAGGTTGCCCAGTTCCGGGGGGATCTCGCCGGTCAAGCGGTTGTTGTGGAGGCGCAACTCTCCCAGAATGGCAAGGTTACCCAACTCCGGGGGGATTTCGCCCGTCAGGTTGTTGTTGTCGAGCCACAAATACTTGAGATTGGCAAGGTTGTCCAGTTCCGGGGGTATCTCGCCCGTCAGTTGATTTTTGTAGAGAAACAATCCATAGAGATTGGAAAGGTTGCCCAGTTCCGGCGGTATTGCGCCTGTCAGGGAATTGTCGCCGATACTCAAATTCTGGAGGTTGGCAAAATTGCCCAACCACGCGGGTATTGCGCCAGTTAGTTGATTTTCGGCGAGAATCAAAAACTGGAGGTTGTCAAGGTCGCTTAGGTCCGGGGGTATATCGCCGGTCAGTTGATTGGCGTGGATATTCAATGTACTGAGATTGGGCAGGCTGCCCAATTCCGGGGGTATCTCGCCCGTCAGTTGATTGATGTAGAGCTCCAGCACCCCAAGATTGTCAAGGTTGCCCAACTCCGGGGGGATCGCGCCTGTCAGTTGATTCTTGCCAAGATTCAAATAGCGGAGGCTGGCAAGGTTACCCAATTCCGCCGGCATCTCACCCGTCAGTTCGTTGTCGTAGATCTCCAAAGACGTGAGATTGGCAAGGTTGCCCAACTCCGGGGGGATCGCGCCCGTCAATTGGTTCCATGAGAACTCCAAAGATTGGAGGCTGGCAAGGTTGCCTAGTTCAGGGGGTATAGCGCCCGTCAGGTTATTGTAGGTGAGAGTCAAATCATGGAGGTTGGCAAGGTTGCCCAGCTCAGGGGGTATCTCGCCCGTGAGTTCGTTGCTAAAGAGCGCCAAATCCTGGAGGTTGGCAAGGTTGCCTAGCTCGGGGGGTATTTCGCCCGTCAGCCGGTTGTAGGTGAGATCCAAAGTCTGGAGGTTGGCAAGGTTGCCTAGCTCGGGGGGTATCTCGCCCGTCAGGTCGTTGCTAAAGAGCTTCAGATACGTGAGATTGGAGAGGCTGCCTAGCTCCGGGGGTATTTCGCCCGTCAGCCGGTTGTAGGTGAGATCCAAAAACCCGAGGTTGGCAAGATTGCCCAATTCCGGGGGTATCTCGCCCGTCAGGTCGTTGTTGAAGAAATTCAAATAATGGAGCTTGGCGAGGTTGCCCAATTCCGGGGGTATCTCGCCCGTTAGGCGAAACTGGTGAACGGTCAGCAAAGTATCGAGATTGGGAAGGTTGGCTAGTTCCGGGGGTATCTCGCCCGTTAGGCTCATGCCTTGATTGGCGCAGGTGTTGCGGAAATTCAGTTGCTTGAGCCGGTCAAGGTTGACCAGTTCCGTAGGTATCTCGCCGGTCAAGCATAGATCGCCCCGCGACGATACTGTCGCCAGTTCTACCACGCGATTGTCGACTATGTGTACGCCGTCCCAGCCGCTGATGGGGCTATCCGCCGACCAGTTTAGGATGTCGCGCCCCGCGCCTTCAAGCGTGTCTTTTATGGCGAGGAGGGTGGCGCAGTCGGATACTAGGCCGGGGTTGGCGGCAGGGTTGGGGACGGCGATGGCGTTGGAGCATTGGGCGGTGAATTGGGCGGGTATGGGGATGGCGTGGGCGGATGCGTGGGCGGTGGAGGCGGTGGCGCGGGCGTCGGCGGTTAGCATCAGGGCTAGGGTTAGCGCTGACGCGAGGGCTAGGGCGAGTGTGGTTTTGGTTGGGCGGGTGGTGAGCATAGGCAGCCTGTTGTTGTTCATGCGAGCGGTGGTTATTCGCCGCGCAGTTGGCGGAGCTGGGCTTGGAGTTCGGCTAGGCGGGATTCGGCTGTTTGGGCGCGCTGTTCGGCGGCTTGGCGGGCGGATTGCTCTGTCAAGCGCGCGGCTTGCTCTTGGTCGGCGCGGGATTCGGCGGCTAAGCGGCCGGCGCGTTCCTCTAGGCGGCCGTCGTGTTCTTCTTCGTGGTTGCGTAGCCACTCTTCGGCGATGGGATCCCAAAAGCGCAGAGCGCCGTCGTCCCAGTATAGGTCTAGGTTTAGAGCGTCGCTGTGAGCCCAGATGTTGCCGTCTTCGTCTTCGCGCATCCGCAGGGGCTGGTACTCGCCGTCAATCAAGCGCTCGCCGACTAGCGGCTCGCCGTAGTGGTCGCCGCCGGTTTGGTCGTAGCGCCAGTATTCACCTATGCCCAAGTTCGCGTACAGATCGCGCTTGCCGGATAGGTCGTTGGATTTGGTGCTGTATGACGCTATCTCCATTACGAATTCGGGCGGCTTGCCCACTTCCCATAGGCGGTAGGTGTTGTTGCGGTCGATGTTTTCCTGCTGTTCTGTGGACAATCCCGTTGCTACATAGCAGTCGGGGGAGACGGATATGTTGGGGTTGCCCTCTATGTAGTATAGGAATGTGTTGCCGTTGACGCGGACGGCAGGGGAGTGGCGGAAGTGCGTGCGTAGCGTGGTGAGCGCGTCCGCGTGAATGGGGGATTGGTATTCTCCGTCGGGCATAGGCTGACCGTCCGATTCGGGGTAGATGATGGCGGTTGCGGTTTGGGTGGTCATGGGGATATACCTCCTAGCACAGGGGGTATTGTAGCACAGGTGCGAGGGTTGCCATATTCAAGCTGGAGGCGTGAATTTCGCTGATGGGGCGGACGAGGTTCTATTTTTTGGAAAAGGGTGGCAAAGTTTTTGGGTGGAAATACGTATGCCGCGGGTCAGCAGGATTAGTCTTGCGGGGGCGGAGGCGCGCCTAGGATGTCCTGGGCTTGGCGGAGGTGGCGTTGGGGGACTAGGAGGCGGTGGGGGATGAATTGGGTTAAGCCTACGCCGCCGTAGCCGTAGCCCAAGGGCTGGACGACGGCGGGGATGCCGTTGTTGGCTAGGAGGGCGGCGGCCATTTGAGCTTCTATTTCGTTGGGGTAGGTGGTTAGTTCGGTGGGGGTGTCGTTGGGGGTGTCGGACATGCTGGCTCGTTTCGCGTTAGGGGCTGTGGCAGGCGGGGTTAGCGGCCTCGGTAGTTGGGTTGGCGCTTTTCTATGAAGGCGCGGACGCCCTCGCGGTGGTCGGCGGTGCGGCGGGCTATGTTTTGGGCGGGGCCAGCCAAGCGCAGGCTTTCGGCTAGGTCGGTGTGCAATGAGCGGTGGATTAGGCGCTTTATCATTGCCATTGAGTAGGTGGGGCCTTGGGCTATTCGCGTGGCTAGTTCCATTGTGGCGTCCATTAGGTCGGCGTGGGGGAGGACGCGGCTGACCATTCCAAGGCGATGCGCCTCGGCGGCGTCAACGGCGTCGCCGGTGTATTGGAGGATGAAGGTTTCGCTCAATCCTATCATCCGGGGGAGCTGCCAGCAGGAGCCGTCGGCGGGGATTAAGCCGCGCCGGATGAAGGTTTCGGAGAATCGGGCGTTTTCGGAGGCGATGCGGATGTCGCAGGACAATGCGATGCCCATTCCCAAGCCCATCGCGTAGCCGTTGACGGCGGCGATGGTGGGCTTTTGCGCGTTGTGCAGCGTGAGGGGCAGAAAGCGGACGCCGTCCATGTCGCTGCGGCCGTCGGCGTCTGCCTGCCATTGCCGGTCTAGGTATTCCCAAGGGGTTAGGTCGGGCGGGATGGGGTCGGGTTGGCGCGATTCGTTTGCTTGGTTCATTCGCTTGACGTTGGCGCCGGAGCAGAATGAGGGGTCGCGGCCGGTTAGGACTAGGGCGCGCAGGTCGGGGGATGCCTCTAGGCGCTGGATTTCGGCGTTGATTTCGGCCGCCATTTCGTCGCCGATGGCGTTGCGGGTGGGCGGGTCGTCCATTGTGATGACGAGGGTTCCGCCGGTTTGGTGGGCGTCGATGTAGTTGTAGGGCATTGGGTTGTTTCCTTATAGTCCACTAGAGCGCTAGGCGGCGATTGGCTAGTTCGTTAGGCGTTGGTTGGCTAGTCGGTTTTGGTTTCCACTTTGGATTGGAGGCAGGTGAAGAATTGGGTCATGAGCATGCGGGAGGCGTTGCCCATAAGTCGCTGTCCAACGCGGGCGATTACGCCGGTGACTTGGGCGTCGCCGCTGACGGCGATTTGGGTTGCGCCGTCGGGGGCGTCGGTGAGGGTGATGGTCGCCTCGCCGCGCGCGCTGCCGCCGGCGCCTCTGCCCTGCACAATCATGCGGTATGAGCGGGGGCGGTCTAGGTCGGCGAGGGTTACGCCGCCTGTGTATGAGCCGCGCACGGCGGCGACGCCAACGCGCATTGCGATTTTGTAGGCGTTGGGGCCGTCGGGTTCAAGGCTTTGGCAGCCGGGGATGCAGTCGGCGAGGATGTCGGGGGATAGCAGCGTATCCCAGACTTTGGCGCGGTCAGCGTTGAATGTGAAGTTGCCCTGTATTTTCAAGGGGGAATACGCTCCTTGGGGTTGGGTATGGGTGTTTGGTTGTGGGTTGATTTGGGTTTAGTTGCGGGTTAATCGAGTTGGTTCAATTGTGGTTATAAGGGCAGGTTAATCGCGTTAGTTCAATCGCGGTTTAATGGGCTTGGTTCAATTGTATCTCATCAGAGGTTTTATATCATTGGACGGGGGCGCGGCGCGCCAAACAGGTATGCGGCTGGTGGCGGGTTGTAGGATTGAGAACATTGTAATGGATTCAATGCAAGAGTGTCTAGGCGGGCGGCGGGTTGCGGGATTGGGTGGTTGGCAAGTGTAGGGTTGGGAACATTGTAATGGATTTAAGACAAGAGTGGGTAAGCCGCTAAGCCGACGGTATCCTCATCCTGCAGGGTTAATAGATTTGATGGACTGGTTTAGACACTCCTCAAGCGCTATCGCCGGCAGATGGTTCAACATATCAACGCTCTTTGCGCTCCTCGCCAACTTGTTCGTCTTGCTACGCAACTTGGAACGCAGCCTCTCATCCGGTTCACCGCTCCGCCCGTGCCTATCGCATGCCGGTCGCGCGGCAGCCATCCATACACCGGATAAGCGTCGGTCTCGCGCCTGTCAGCGCCCGGCAACCTATCCAACAAGCGAGAGAACGCCGGCTCGTCCCTGCCGCCTACCTCGCGCATCCGCCAGCGGACTCCGTCCCGCTCTTCCACCGCAACAGTCCATATCCACAGGTCTTTGCGACGCTCCCCACGCCTTGCTCCCAAGCATGTCCGCATCGGATTGGAGCAGTTTGGCGATGTGGTCGTAGTTCCAACCCGTTTCCGCTATGCTTGCGGGCGTGTTGCCGTTCTTATCGGCGGCGTGGATGTCCGCGCCGTCGGCGACGAGAACCGCTACCAGATTGGCGCTACGGTAGTGAATGGCGCTGTGCAATGCCGCTGCGTCGAAATTGTTTTTGGCATTGCCGTCCGCGCCCGCGACGATGAGCGCCACAGCCGTTTCGTGCATGCCGCGCTTAGCGGCGATATGCGGTGGGGTTTCGCGGTGTTGGCTTTGGTGTGAACATCCTCGCCCGCGCCTATGAGCAGCCTTGCGGTGTTAAGCTTGCGGCGGGAGCCGGCGCTGGCGCTGGATGGCGGGCAGGACGGGTTGCGGCTGACGCGGCGGCTGGTGGCGCAGGCGGCGCGGCGGCTGAACGGCGGGGGGCTGCTGGTGGTGGAGGGGGCGTTTGGGGGGGCGATGGCGTGGGTGGGGGAGCGGTGCGTGGGGGTAGTTAGGTGAGCAGGTTGGCGAGGGCGTGGTAGGCTAGGCGGGGTAGGGTTGCGGCGCAAACGCGAAATCGCTATCATATCGGCGCGCGCTGAGCAGATGCCTTCTGACTTGACGCGCTATGCTACAATGCAGACAGACGCCCTGGCGAGGGCGATTGCCATAGCGAGATAATAACTGCGATGATGGACATAAACCAGCAAAAGGCGCGATTTTCATTAGCCTACATTGAGGCTGTGGCGTCGCATGCGGGATTTCATGTAGATGAACCGAAAGTGGATTACGATAGCGTTGACGGCACTTTGGCTGGAGACTTCGGGCGAAGGCCTCGCATAGAATTCCAAGCCAAAGCCACGGCTAGAGACGTTGTCAGAGGACAAAACATTCACTTTCCGCTAAGCGTAAAGAACTACAATGACCTGCGAGAGGACGTAATCAATCCGCGAGTCTTGATAGTCTTGATTATGCCCGATTCGCTTGATGAGTGGTTAGCGCAAACCCGTGATGAGCTCTGCCTGCGCTACTGCGCCTACTATCTAGACCTTAAGAAATGGGAGGAAACCTCAAATACTTCCAACATTACGGTTCCGGTTCCAACCGAAAATGTGTTCAGCAGCGATAGACTCATCTCAATGATGAAGAATACGGAAAGGACAGGCGCGCTATGAAAGTTCAAATCCGCGATAGCGCCGCCCTATCTTCCATATCCATATCCAGCGTCCGCGCCTATCTAAACTCTCAGGGTTGGACGGACGCGGGAATATGGGGCGAACGTCCCATAAACGTATTCGCTACGGAGCGGCACGGCAGAACTTGGGAAATTCTTGTGCCGCACCGGGACACGATAGGCGGATACGCCGAAAATATGGCAGAGACGGTCGCGGTTCTAGCCGCAATGGAAGACCGCTCGCAGCTGGATATATTCAACGACCTGTCAGCCGCCGGCGCCGATGTTATACGCCTGCGTTCAATGAACGGGATTGCCAAAGAGCCGCTGTCTCTGCGCCGGAGCGCGGACTTGCTAAGATACGCCTACGATATGGTTGCATACGCCGCGCGCGCCGTCGAAAGCCCGCGCGCCGCGTATAGGGGCGGGCTAAGCTCCGAAGTAGCCGAATACCTAGATAAGGTTCGCCCGATTCCCGGATATTATGAGGGCTATTCGCTGACGCTGCATTCCCCGGTTGCCGCGGACATCGAGCGTCGCCAAGAGTTTTGGGGCAGTGAATCCGTGCCTTTCGCGCGGCTCGCCACGGATAAACTGGCGAGTGCGCTTGACCACGCGGGCGCGGCGGTATCCGAAGCGGTGTCCGCCGATTCGCTGGAGCCTTTCGGAGCGGTGGTAAAACACGGCGTAAGCGCCAATTTGTGCGGCTCGGTGGCGGAACTAGCCCATAGGGGCAAAGGCGTTGAAATACATCTAGGCTGGGCGGGAATTCGTCCGGCCGGCGTTCCTAATCGCAAATTCGAGTTCTCAACGCACTCGGCCGATGTTCTACAAGAAGCGGCGAAGTTCTTTCGCGTGAACGAACCCTCGTTTGACGAGCGAATTACTGCCCAGGTTGTGGGCTTGGAAAGAGAGCCGCACGAGTTTGATGGCAAGGCGGATCTTTTGGCGCATCGAGACGGACGCTTGACTCGCATCAAGGTAGAGTTCGCAAAGGATTCGTATGACAATGTGATTCAGGCGTTCAAAGACCAAACAGAAATATCCTTGAGCGGGGATATACACAGGGTCGGCAATACCTACGAACTCCACAACCCCCGCAACCTTATCATAAGCGAACAAGCGATGCGCCTCATATGACCACCCTCACCTAAACCGGCATAGAGCAAGCCGCGCTTGCTTGGCTGGCGCGCGCATAAGATTATGGCGGCGAGATGGCGCAAGGGCGGTGCGCGGTTGCTCATGACTGCGAAAAGGCTGATCGCCAAACCCGCGCCCAGCCTCAGCCTTAGCCCGAATACCCGCCGCCCCCCTACTCCATCCCCAGCTGATAATGCTTGCCCTCAGTCTTTATGGAGGGCGCCACGACCACTTCAGTGTTGTGCATTTCCTGGATGGTCTGCGCGCCGACCATGCCCATGCAGACTTGCAGCGCGCCCATTAGGTTTTGCGCGCCGTCGGTTACGGAGGTGGGGCCGAATAGGATTTCTTCTAGGCTACCGTTGATGCCGACTTTGACGCGGGCGCCGCGCGGGAGGTCGGGGTGCGGGTGGACGAGGGATCCTACTTTTCCCCAAAAGTAGCAAAGCTTTTGGGGAAGGGATGACAGGGCGGGCATCAGATAGGGGAAAATGTTCAAGCGCAAGCCTTTAACAACGCCGCCTTAGCGATTATACTTGAAATACAGGGATGCGCCTGAGCAACTCTACGAAACAACACAGGAGCGGCCGCTATGCAGATCGGAATGTCGCTGACCACTAGCTACGCGCAGGATCGCGACCCGATGGCGCTGATGGACGGGCTGGTGGAGCAGGTTAAGGCTATGGCGAGGCTGGGTTTCGCGTCGCTGTCGCTGGGCGACCATCATGTTACCGAAAGCCACTATTTTCAGGTGATGCCCACGATGTCGCATCTGGCGGCGCACAGCGGAGATATGCGGCTGCTGCCGCTGTTTCTGCTGCCGTTCTACAATCCGATATTGCTGGCGGAGCAGCTGGCGACGCTGGATGTCATCAGCGGCGGCAGGACGGGCGTCATATGCGGGCTTGGGCATCAGCCGGAGGTTCACGCGGCGTTTCAGACGCCCCAGCGGCTGCGCGTGTCAAGGTTCGTAGAAACCTTTGAGGCGATGCGGCTGCTGTGGGCGGAGGATCACGCATCCTACAAGGGCAAGCATTACGAATTCGAGGAAGTCGCCATCAATCCCAAGCCGATAAGCCAGCCTATGCCGATGTGGATAGGCGCTAATGCCGACCGCGCGGTCCGGCGGGCGGCGCGGATGGCGGACGCCTGGATTATCAGCCCAAGCTGGACGCCCACATATGTGGAAGAGCGGCTGGCGTTCTATCGCGCGGCGCTGGCGGAGTGCGGGCGCGCCGACGCCGTCAGCGAGGTGGCGCTGCGGCGGGATCTGCATCTGGCAAGCAGCGCGGCGGCGGCAAGGGATGAGGCGGACGGGCTGTTCCGATACGGCTATCGCGGGTACAGCGATTGGGAAATGCGCGAGTCGCTGATTGTGGGAGGCCCGGACGAGTGCATCGCGGCGCTGGAGCGGTTTGAGCGGATGGGCGTTACGCATGTCTTGTTCCGCTGCGCGCTTGACGAGCCGGAGCAGGCGGCGCAGACGATAGCCGTGCTTGGGGAAAGTGTGATACCGCATTTTCGGGGGTAGGCGTGGGCGCAGGATAGCGTTGTCCTCAAGCCTGGAATTAGCCAAGAATGGCGGCGCGTATGCGAATTAGGGTTGCTATTGCCGGACTGCTTTTAGGCGCGGTTGCGCTGGCGGCGGGTTGCGGGATAGCGGGCGGCGCGGGGGAAGATGGGCAATCCGGCGAGAACGGCGAGATGGCGTCTAGTTCGTCGGGCGAGGATGCTTTGGCTATCAAGCATTTCACGAATATCGCGCCGGCGGCTTTGCAGGACGGGTTCGGGGTTTGGAACGACCGTCCCGGCGTCGCCATCTTTGATTACGACCGCGACGGAGATTTGGATTTCTATATCACATCGGAGGCGGGCAGCGGCAATCTGCTGTATCGCAACAACGGCGATTTGACTTTCACGGATGTGGCGGCGCAGGCGGGCGCGGCGCTGACGGATTCGCACAGCACGGGGGTTGTGGCTTGCGACGTCAACAACGACGGCTACCAGGATCTGTATGTGGGCGCGTGGGGGGATCCGGCGGACGGGCTTGGGATGCGCTCGGCGCAGCAGGGCAACTTGGATTCGCTGCTGCTGAACAAGGGGGACGGCACATTCGCGGACATCACGGCGGCGGCGTTTGGGGATGCGGTGAACGCGCGCTCCGCCACTAGCGCCGCCTGCGCGGATGTGAACCGCGACGGGTGGCTGGATGTGTTCGTGGGCAATCTGATGGATCAGGACTTTCGGCATTTTGAGGATCTGAACCATCCGGGGCATTACAATAGGCTGTACATCAACAACAGGGATCTGACATTCACCGAAATGGCGCAAGCGGCGGGCGTTGACGGCCCTCAGATATTGATGCGGCATCCGGACAACAGCCCCGTGAGCTACCGCGATCCTGATACGGGCGAGTGGTATGAGGGATACAATCCGCTCACGATAGACGCGCAGGGCAATCGGGTTGGCGAACCCACCGGGCAGACGCACGCGGTCTTGTTCTTTGACTACGACGACGACCGCGATCCCGACTTGTGGGTAGCGAATGACGCCGACAGGCTGCATCTGTATCGCAACGATTCGGACGGGGCGGGCGTGAAGTTCACGCCGGTGGCGCGCGATATGGGGATAGACCAGGCGGGCGCGTGGATGGGGTTCGCGGTGGGGGATTTTGACGGCGATATAGACTTGGATGTGTTCGTGCCGAATGTGGGCTTTCACACGCTCATACAGCCGCCTAGGCAAGTTCCGCGCGGCACATGCGAATACTTCGGCCGGTTCGCGTCGGGGACATGCTCGCACTACTTGCTGCGAAACAACGGCGCGGGCGGGTTCGTGGACGTGGCGCCGGCGACCGAAGTCGCGCCAAGCCCGCTTATGCCGCCAATATCGCTTGACCCGGCGGTGATACATCCCGGCCATCGCATGCCCACGGGAATGGCGGCGTATGATTTCGGGTTCGGGGCGACCTTCTTTGACTACGAAAACGACGGCGATCAAGACCTGTACTGGCTGGGCTCCACGATGGGGCGCGGCGGCGGGCCCGGCGGCCATATCTTCCCGGCGGCGGGCAGGATGATGCTGGGCGACGGCAAGGGCGGCTTTGCGGATGTAACGGTTCGCGCGCGCCTGCTGGACATCGCTATGGCGAACTATGAGGGGCTGGAGGACGACCCGCTTGTGCGCGCCAACCCGTCGGTGGGGCTGCAGGTCAGGGGGATTGACCGCATGAACCACGAAAACGGCAAGGGGCTGGCGCACGGCGATTTGAACGGCGACGGGTTCGTTGACCTGATTGGCACGAACAGCAGCGGCGAGCTGTTCGTAGGCCCGTTTGACGAGCGCGGCAGGTCGGCGTACACGGCGGACGTGCCGGGGCCCGTGTTCGTGTGGATGAACGGCGGCGGCTCTAACAACTGGCTAACGCTGCGCCTAAAAGGGCGCATGGGCATTGACGGCACCGGCAGCAACGCGGACGCCATCGGGGCGCGCGTATATGTGTCCACGAACCTGCCGCGCCAAGCCGCGCCGCATGTGCAGTCGCAAGAAGTTCGGGCGGGTTCAAGCTACCTGTCAATGGACAGCGTGGATCTGGAGTTTGGGCTTGGAGATGCGCCGCGCGCCGAGCGGATAGAGATTATCTGGCCAAGCGGGATACGGCAGGTGATAGAGGATGTTGAGGGAGGGCAGGTTTTGGAAATCTTGGAGCCGGGGGCGAACTGATAGTGTTCATATTTTGGGGGAAAAGTAGGCAAACTTTTGGATTTGGGCAAATGCGTTTTCGTATAGTAATAGCGGGGCAAACGGCTAATGGGTGATGCAACGCAAGCCGTTCTAGGCATAGACATCGGGACTACGGCGGTGAAAGCGGTAGTAGTTGCCGACGACGGCAGTGTGCTGGCAGAGGACGGGGCAGAGCAGGCGATAGCGACGCCGCGTCCGGGCTGGTCTGAGCAGGATCCGCGCGATTGGTGGCAGAACGCGGGGTTGGCGGCAAGGCGGGCAGTGGCGGCGGCGGATGGCAAGGGCAAGCAGGTTAGCATAGCGGCGGTTGGGCTGACGGGGCAGATGCACAGCTCAGTGTTCCTAGATGACGCGGGTGAGGTTATCAGGCCGGTGCTGTTGTGGAATGACGCGCGCACTTCGGAGCAGCGGCGGCGCATCACGCGGACGCTGGGAATGGATGGGCTGCGCGATGCGCTGGGCAATCTGCCGCTGGAGGGTTTCACCGCGCCAAAAGTTTTGTGGCTGATGCAATCCGAACCCGCGAACTACGCGCTGCTGCGGACGCTGCTGCTGCCCAAAGACTACATCCGCTACCGGCTCACGGGGGATTGCGCCACCGATCCCTCTGACGCCGCGGGGACATTGCTGTACGATGCGCGGCGGCGGCGCTGGAGTGGGCGGGCGCTGGATGCGCTGGGGTTGGACGCAAGCATACTGCCGCGCGTTGCGGGATCCGCGCAGATAACGGGGGCGGCGTCTGCCGAGGGCGCTGCGCTGCTGGGTATCGCGGCGGGGACGCCGGTCGTGGGCGGCGGCGCTGACAACGCGGCGGGCGCGGTTGGATGCGGCGCGATAAGCGAGGGCGTGATGCAGGCGAGCGTCGGCACATCGGGAACGCTGCTGCTGCCAACGCGCGAGCCGCGCATCGCGCCGGATATGAGCTTGCACACATTTTGCCACGCGGTTCCCGACATGTGGTATCTGATGGGAACGGTTCTGTCGGCGGGCGGCGCGCTTGGGTGGCTGCGGGATGTGGTTGCGCCGGGCGCGTCGTATGATGCGCTTATGACTGAGGCGGCGGCCGTGCCGGCGGGCGGCGATGGCCTGCTGTTCCTGCCGTATCTGAGCGGGGAGCGCACGCCGCACAACGACGCCAACGCGCGCGGCGTGTTCTTCGGGCTGAGCTTGGCGCATAGGCGGGCGCATCTGGTTCGCGCGGCAATAGAGGGCGCGTGCTTTGCGCTGCGGGATTCGCTGGAGCTGATGCGGGCGCAAGGCGCGGCGCCCTTGGAGGCGCGGGCAATCGGCGGCGGCGCGCGCGGCGGGCTTTGGCTGCAGACGCTGGCGGATGTGTTCAATATGCCGATTGCCACCGCGCGGCCTGCGGCAGGCCCGGCGTATGGCGCGGCGCTGCTGGCGATGGTCGGATGCGGGATGTTCGCGGATGTTGATAGCGCGGTTCGGGCATGCGTCAAGACGAGCGTTGCGGCGCATCCGGACGCCGGGCGCGCCGCCGAATACGATGCTATCTACGGCGAATACCGGCGGCTATATCCGGCGCTGCGAGAGCGGTTCGCGGGCCTGGCGGCGCTTGGCGCGGGCGCAAGGCGGCGCTCATGATAGCCGCGTGCGGCGAGGCACTGGTTGACTTCACGGCGGCGGCGTCAGTGGGCGGCGAGCGCGCGTTTGTGGCGCTGCCGGGCGGCTCGCCCTGCAATGTGGCAGTGGGCATAGCGCGGCTTCGGACGCCCGCCGCGTTTGTGGGCAAGCTATCCACGGACTACTTCGGCGAGCTGCTGAGGGCGCATCTGGCGGCAAGCGGCGTCAGCCTGCGCTGGGCAGCGCGCGGGGATCAGCCGAGCGCGCTGGCTTTCGTCATCCCGCGCGATAGACAAGGGCGCAAAGGGCAAGCGCGCGAGGGGCAAGCGCAAGGACAAGCGCACGACTTCGCGTTCTACGGCGATGACACCGCCGACCGCAACTTCACCCTCGCGGATGCGCCGACCGAATTTCCCGACGATGTAGCGGCGCTGCACTTCGGCTCGTACTCGCTTGTGCTTGGCAAGAGCGATAGGGCATATGCGGCACTGATGCAGCGTGAGCGCCGCCGCCGCGTCATATCGCTTGACCCGAATGTGCGGCCGACGCTGTTCCCCAACCGCGCGGAGTACCGGCGCAGGATTGAGCGGCTGGTCGGTTTCGCGCATCTAGTCAAGGCGAGCGCGGACGACTTGGAGTGGCTGTATCCCGGCGAGTTGCCACTGGAGTCGGCGGCGCGGTGGCTGGGGATAGGGGCGTCGGTTGTAGCGGTCACGCTTGGCGCGGATGGCGCGGTGGCTATGGCTGCGGACGGTCGCAGCGTTCATAGCAGAGGGATCGCGGTGAATGTGGCGGACACGGTGGGCGCGGGCGACGCATTCACGGCGGGGCTGCTGGCGTATCTGCACAACGCGGGCTGGCTGCGAGCGGGCGCGCTGGCGGGCATCACGCATCACGCGCTTGAGGCGGCGCTGGCGCGCGCGAACCTGAACGCGGCGCGGGCGTGCGGGCGGCAAGGCGCGGGGGAGTGGGCTTGTTGACGGGGTGGTTTGGGGGAAAGGTTGGCGGCGAGTAGCGGGGGATGGGTATAGATGGGCGAGGTAGTAGGATATAGCCTATTCTTCTGTGTCGGCGTCAGGGTTTTCGGGATCTGAAAAGCGTTTTGGCTTGGGTAGCCCTTTCCAGCGGGCAATCGCCCACTGGTGGCGCTCGTTAAAACGTCTTTCAATGTCGGCGCGCTGGCGCTCGGTTTCTATGCGGCCGCTTTGTAGGGCTTGCTTAATGGTTTGCGCGGGGGTTAGGCGGTTGCTTTTGTCGCTGTTGCAGGCTAGGCAGGCTAGGGCGCGGTTCCAGCAGTCGTCGTTGCTGCCGTCGCCCCTGTTGGGGACTATGTGGTCTAGCTGGAGGTAGAGTCTGCCGCGCTGCTCGCGCGCGCCGCAATACCAACATTCGGCGCCCCATTCGTCCACGAAAGCTTGCCAGATTTGGGCGCTGGTTTCCAGGGGGGTTTGGCGGAAGCGGATGGGGCGCAGGGTGGCGCGGGTGGGCAGGCGCTCGGTGGTGGCGTCGTCGGGACTTCGCTGGGGAAGTTGGTTGGGGCCGCGCACTTTTAGTATGCCTTTGCCATCAAAGGTGGGGGAGCCGGCGTCGTATTCGGCGTCTTCGCTTTCCGCGGTCATGGCGAGGTCGGGCTGTTTGGCGAATTGGCGGCGGACTACCGTCCAGGCGCGGGGGGACATATCGCAGGCTATCCAGCGGCGGCCGGTTTGCTCGGCGGCGACGGGGACGTAAGCGCAGCCGGCGAAGCAGTCCAGGACGAGGTCGCCGGGGTTTGAGCTTGCCTCTATGATGCGGCGCGCCAACGCTTGCGGTTTTTGGGTGGGATAGCCCGCGATTTCGCCGCGGTAGCGATAGGTTTGTTGAATGTCATCCCAAACGCTGGGCGGTATCTTGCCGCCTTCCGGGAGTTTGATTTCGGATCCCGCCATAACGGTGGATGCGTTGGCGGCGTATTTTATGCGCTGCATGCTTGACTCGGCGTAAGGCACTCTGACGGCGTCCGCGTTGAATACCCAATTTCCGCTTTTGGCGTAGCGCAGAATGATGTCGTGCTTTCTTGGGAAATCGCGCCTTGCGGCTGATGGGCTTGCGGGGTAAGACCATACAATCTCGTTGCGAAAGTTTTGATGGCCGAATACTGCGTCCATAAGTTGGCGGAGGTATGCGTTGGCTGAGTGGTCGCAGTGCAGATAGACGCTGCCGGTTGGCTTTAGGATGCGGTGTATTTCCACTACCCGCTGCGCCATAAACGCTATGTAGGCGGCGGTGTCTTCGTCGTGCGTGCGGCGGGTTGATTCTATGAGCCACCATACGGAGGTGTCGTTGATGCGGTCGTACCAGTCCTCTTTTAGAACGCGCTCGAATTGCCATATGTCTTTGAATAGCGCAGTTGTGCCGGACTGGTCGGGGTATTCTACGCCGAGTTCGTAGGCGCTGTTGACGTCGTACACGCCCCATTTGTTTAGCAGATCGGCCTCTAGCGTTCTCTCGCTGTCAGTTAGCGGCGGTTTTATCTGGCCTTGGAATGTCTGTTTTTTGCCGAAGGGCGGGTCTATGACAATGAGATCTACGCTCTCGGTGTCGAGGGCTTGCAGGAACGGCAGGTTGTCGCTGATGAATATGGTTCGGTTTAGGGCGTCTGTGTTAGGCATATCCGCCTCGCTTGTTTGTTAAGCAAAATTATAGCAGGCTGACGCTCTTGCGATATGCCTTGCGGGGCGCGTTTATCGCGCAACCCGTTTGCGGGTATTCATATAGAATACACACAAACGGGCGCTCGGTCAATAGTTCTATGACGCTTTGCGATACGATTTTGTTTGACACGCAAGGCGTGTGCAAATAGGAATGGGCGGCGATACGCTATTCCCCGAACATTGCGGCGATGTGGCGGCGCTGGATTTTGCCGGTGGCGGTGCGCGGCAGGGTGTCCACGATGTAGATGCGGTCGGGGATTTTGAAGCCGGCGAGCCGCTCGGCGCAGTAGGCGCGTATGGCGGTTTCGTCGGCGTCGGCCGAGCATACTACCGCCGCCTGGACTGCCTCGCCGTACTTGACATCCGGCACGCCGAAGCAGACCGCCTCCGCCACCGCGGGGTGATGCAGCAGCGCGGCGTCCACTTCAAGCGGGGAGATCTTTTCGCCGCCGCGGTTGATGAGCTCTTTGATGCGGCCGGTGAGCGTGAGCGTGCCATCCGCGTCCAGAAAGCCCTGGTCGCCTGTGCGAAACCAGCCGTTGGTGAATGTTTCGGCGTTAGCCTGCGGGTTGTTGTGGTAGCCGCGCGTAACATTGGCGCCCTTGATGACCACTTCGGCGCGCTCGCCGATTGCGAGCAAGCCGCCCTCGTCGTCCATAATGGCGATTTGGACGCCTGTGCCTTTGCCGACCGTGCCGGGCATGCGCGCGCCGGGCGGCAGCAGGTTGGAGGACATCTGATGCGACGCCTCGGTCATGCCGTAAGCCTCCAAGACGGGCGCGTCAAAGCGGGATTCCAGCTGCTCAAAGACGACGGGCGCGAGCGCGGCGGAGCAGGATCGGATGAAGCGGAAGCTGCCGCGCGGGGCGGCGTCATCATCGGCGCGCATCAGCAGGATCTGGTGGATGGTGGGGACTGCCGAATACCAAGTGGCGGCTGAGGCGCGCTGATCTTCCCAAAATCGGCTGGCGCTGAAGCGCGGCGGGACTACCAGCGAGCCGCCGCTGGCGAGGGTGGATAGGGATACGCCGATTAGCCCGTGAACATGGAACAGGGGCATCACGACCATCGCCACATCGTCGGGGGTGAGCGCGTATGAGTCGGCGATGTTCTTGACGGAGGCGGCGAGATTGGCGTGGGTGAGGGGGACGCCCTTGGGGCGGCTGGTTGTGCCGGATGTGTGCAGGAAGAGGGCGACGTCGTCGGGGGAAGGCGCGGGGGCGTCGCGGCGGGCGGTGAGGGGGACGCCGGCGCGGGATAGGGTTAGTTTGCCGTGGACGTCTAGGGCGGCGTCCAGCGTGGGAACGCCGAGCCGGGCGGCGGCGGCGCGGGCGGGGTGGTCGCCGGGGGGCAGGATGGCGAGCTGGGCGTCGGCGTCCTGCATATAGAACTCGAACTCGTCGGCGGTATAGGCGGGATTGAGCGGCGCGGCGATGGCGCCGGCGCGCGCTACCGCCATAAATGCGACTAGGAAATCCAAGCCGTTGGGCAGCGCGATAGAGACGGCTTTGGCGGGCTGCACGCCCGCGCCTGCGAGCAACTCTGCGACGCGCTCAATCTCGGCGGCGAAGTCGGCGTAGCTGACGGCGGGGCCGTCCGGGATCGTGATGGCGCGGGCGGAGGGATGGCTGGGGTTGAGCAGGTTGGCGAGTGTGGTCAATGGAATGGCTCCCGTGGTGTGTGGTTAGAGGTAGTGTAGGATAGGCGGGTTAGTAGTGGGCGATGGGTAGGTCTTCGATGGGGATGCCTTTCTTTTTCGCCCAGGCGATGTACTCTTTATCCCTTTGGCTGCGTCCTATTGCAATGCCCTCTTTGTATCCTATCGCAAAGCCTTGGCGGTATCCCGCTTCGATAGGTAGGTCTTCGATGGGGATGCCTTTCTCTTTTGCCCAAGCAATAAGTTCTTTGTTCATCCTGCGGCGTTCATCCGCAACGCCTTTACGGAATCCCTCCTCATAATCCCTATTTTTCAGCATCTGCGCTAATACCATAATTCCCTCCGGCATTAGAGCGATCGCTTTGGCGATGCGCGGCGCTTATCTCGGTTTGTGTGAGTTAGTCGTCTTTGATAGGCAGATCTTCGATGGGGATGCCTTTCTCTTTCGCCCAGGCGATGTACTCTTTGTCCCTCTGCTCTCGGCCCAGCGTGATGCCCTCTTCGCGGCCCTTCTCGCGGCCCAGCGTGATGCCCTCTTCGCGGCCTTGACGGCGGGCTTCCGCTTCTTGCTGCTTTCTCAGCATTTGCGCTAGTACCATAATTCCCTCCATCATTAGAGCGATCGCTATGGAGTTCGCCGCCGCGCCGGTTCCGATTGCGCCGCTCTCTTTTATGATTTCCAATGCTGCGCCGGCAAGGGTATTGTCCGTGCGCTGCCATATCTGGTAGTAAATCTCAATCGCCATCCCCGCGACCCATTGGACGCAGAACAGGATGATGTACGCTCCCATCATTTTGGGAGTTAGCGATGATATTGATATTCGCTGCTCTTGCGACTGGTCTTCCTGCGCTGACGGGGCTTTCACTTTGGTGGTTGCTCTCTTATGATGATGTACTGAAATGGCTGGGATGTCAATCATACCATATCAGGCAATCGTAACCGTCTATCGCAGTATGGGAAATGAAAACGGCGGACAACCTTGATAATGCGCTAACGCCAACTAGCGTATTGCAGGAGGCCGCCCGCCATTGCAAAGAGTACGCGCTATCCCCATACACCTCCGCCCTCCCCGTAAACGTCCGCCCCGTCACCGCTTGCTCCGACGCCAGCGCCACCCGTAACAGATCCACCCGTAACAGATCCACCCGTAACAGATCCACCGCGTCCGCCGGTATCCCCAGCGCCGCGTCCACCGCCGTGTCCAATCGCCCCCCCAAACGTTGCACCCCAGCATTTCCCGCAGCGTCAGCATAGGCGCATCCGCAAGATCGTCATACGCCCCCGCCAGTCGCGCTATCTGCTCTGCGCTTAGCTTTTCCCAATACAGAAATGAGATGCGATAGCGTTATCTGACCGACCAGTTCGGATACACGAATTTCCTGTTGGATGTTACGCCAAGCAGCGCTGTTATGCCCACTGACCTGTTAAGATATGCTACGCAAGCTTTGTTCACGCGCTCATGGTCGTGGTCGCCCGCAATCGGGTGATATGGAGCAAACGCCGACCCCACCGCCCGATTGTCCGCGTAGGGAGCGGTTAATCGCGCATTTAGAACGCTCAACCTTTCAGACAGCATCACCCTCGCACGCCGCTCCCAATACTGGCGGCAATATCTTCCTTGCCCGCCTTTGCCCTGATAAAAGAGTACGAATCCGGGGCAGCCGCCATAGTGGTTTGAATATCGGCTTTGTGATTCCAGACAGCGTAGCGGGTGCAAATCGCTTACGGGGCTGTACGCGCCGCGTATCGCCCTACTACCGGCCCCAAATTGTCCCCATACATGTCTTTCGAAGTTGGAAAACATTCGCCGGACTCCAAATTCTGAAAGAACTCAATGCGCTCGGTCCTGACGAACTGCGTGGGGAACCAGTCGCCCGCCGCCATGCGTGATTGGGGCCGTTCGGCAATCCGGTAATTCGCGCGTTCACTGTCCCGCAATATAACCTCGCCAATCGCGTAACCCTGCGCGGCGGTTTTAGGCTTACGCAGCATCTTGACGAACTTGGTGACATCGCCGTCTTGGGGGATGCGCTTTTTCGCCACTACAAGCAGTTCGCCTATCGCGGTATTCTCAGAGAACGCCATATCTTTGGGAATTATATCCAATGGACGCAAACCTATCGACGGAGCGCCGGTTTGGGAAAGCGCGTTGGGCGGACGATGTTCACTGCGCTAGCTGTAATGGCGAGCGCGCAACCCGCCGCGCCCGCCCTCTATGCCCTGGCGCTGCGTCGGTTGGCGCAAGTATTCCAGTGTCAAGGTCAACTCCGTGGTGCATTCGCCAAAGGTTGGTTGCCGGAAGTGGGCTATGGCGTTTACGTAATGAGCGCAAGTCTCAAGGGTGTGTCTTTAATGAAACTTCACCGTGACATCGGCGTTGCCAAAAAAAAGATGGCTTGACATATGGCGCATCGCATCCGCGGGGTTGGCAGTCGGTAGATGCCGAAAGTTTATGCGAGCCGGTCGAGGCGGATGAGACATATCCGGCGGCGAAGAGGGGGCGATAAGCGCGGAGTTAGCGAATTCGCGCACGGGTAGGCGAGCGCCAACGAGGTGGAATCGTTCTGGCCGTTGCACAAGCGTGGTTGCGCCGGCGTTATATCGCCACTTCGGCGTCAAGCGTCTTGGCCGCTGCGCGTGGGCAAAAACGCTATATTCAATCGTGGGGTTTTTGTTGGATTTTCGGCAAGGGAGAGCCGCGCGCGTTTAACCCAATGCGCGATATGCCTAGCCATAATCGCGGTGGCAGTGAAGCTCGCGCAAGGCGCAGTCGGCAAGGCGTAATCGGGAAAAAGCGACGCGGTGTGAGGCGTCTCGTTCCCATTGCGGGAAACGCAGCGCGATATGGCGGTATTTTGTTGGCGGGTCTGGCGAATGTGTACGACATTTGGTAGAGGGGCATCTCGCTCAGATGCCGATGGGATTGGCGGAGGATTTAGCGCGCGCATATTCCAACTCCGGCGATATAGTGGTTGATCCGTTTAGTGGTAGCGGCGCTAAACCGCATGCGTCGCGCAAATGCTTGGATGGTGGGCAGTCGGGATTGAAATATGCAAGCCGTATGTTGAGGCAACGATAGCCAAGCGGTTCTTGCGTCAGACGCTGTTCGCGGACGTTAGGGGGCTGAATGACGCTTAATTGCCAAACGCGCGCGAGGGGCGTTCAATGGCTGATAAATTCAGGGGCAAGCGCAAGCGGGCTCCTTTCTATCCGATGCCGCATATGATGCCGGGCATGCCCGAAAACATAGCGCGGGCGCGGTTGCGCGGACGCGCATGTCGGAGGACGGGTGGGCGTATGATTGGGAGTTCAAGGCAAAGCGCGGCGACGCCTAGTTCAAGGCGTTTGTGTATTTTGGGGTATAATGCCCAAAGCGTTTGAGGGCGGCTTGCGGCGTGGATCCGGCTGGGCTAAGGGCTGCGGGATTTGGGGGGAGCGTTGTCCTCAGGGGCCGCGTCCGGGTTTTCGGGGTGGAGGCGGCGTTGGATTATGGCTTGGCGTTTTTGGAAGTTCGCCTCGGCTGTGATGGCGTCGTAGATTTGTTCGTGGGTTAGGTTTTGTTTGGGGATGCCGGCGGTGGAGTGGTGGTTTTCTAGGGCGGTGTCTAGGTCGACTTCGGGGTGGCGGGCTAGGGCGTTGGCGACGGCGGTGGGGCCGCGGTCGGATGCGGGGGGGGCCGCGTTGGTGGGATCGCCGATGTTGCCGTTGTTGGCACCGTTGCCAGAGCTCTCGCCGGCGTCAGCGCTGTTGCCGGTGTTTAAGATGTTGCCGGTGCGGGGGTTGTTGCCGTTTAGGGTGGCGTCTTTGGCGGCGGCGTTTTTTGCCTGGCGCTGTTCGTTTTCGCGGTTGATTTGCTCGAATAGGGCTAGGATTTCCGCTTTTTGTTCAGGGGTGAGATCGGCGGCGGCGCGGCGCTCGGATAGGCGACGTTCGGTTTCTTGGCGCTCTTTGGCGTCTAGGTCGCGGAAGCAGGCGTCTATGGACTCTGGGGTTATGTGTTCCCAAGGGATGTCGACGGCGCGGTATATTAGGTCTCGGATCGCCCAGATGCGGTGGGTTTGGGTGTAAGGGTCTTCTATGATGGTTCGGCGCGGGCCGTAGGTCTTGGGGTTGTCCACGACTTCTAGCAGGAATCTCGCCAAGCCAATGCCGTCGTCGGCTATTTCGCGGATTTCGCGGGAGAGCCGGGAGTTGAGCATTTTTTCTTCCACGGGGGAGGTTTGGGACTGGCAGTAGGGGCTGCGGCCGCCGATGCCGCGCTTGATCATTTCTTTGGCGGCGGCGATTTGGTGATGCGGGCGGATGCGGGTGGCTTTTTGGTATTTTCGCTCGGCGGGGTTGGCGCTTTCGAAGACGTGGGGCGGGTCCAGAATTTCGTTGAGTTTCAGGATTAGGGTTCGGCAGTCGTGGGTTTCTTCGCGGATGTATGAGCCGATGGGTTTGTTGATGATTTGCTTGAGGGTTACTTTGGGCTTTTGGGGCTTGGGCAGATCCTCTTCGGGGATGACGCGGGCGGCGGCGCCGGGCATATCGGCGGGGCGGTGGCCGCCCATCGCCGAGAGTTCTATGGCGGCGATTTGGCGGTGGTGGTGCTTGGCGTCGGGGTATTCGCCCTGGACGGTGTCGTGCAGGAATTGGGCTATGGTGGCGCCGTCGTTGGTTAGGCGGTTGACGAACCGGGCTAGGTTTTGGCGCACGAGTTCTTGTTCGGATAGCGCGTCTGACCGCGTTATGGGTTCGCGGGTTGCGGTTGCGGTTGTCATGTTGGTTGCCTCCGAGCCTCCCATCCGCCGGGACCCTACTTTTTTAGTAAAAAAGTAGCAAAAACTTTTGTGTGGGTTTGTTGATAATTTGTTCGTATTAAGAATAATGGGTAGGATAGCGGGTGTCAAGAGTTGTTTTCAAATTTGGGTGGGCAGGCGTTTAGCCTAGGACGTCTAGGAGGGAGTCTTCTAGTTCGTCTAGGGGGGCGAAGCCTTCGAAGCGCTGGCGGATTGTGCCGGAGGCGTCTAGGATGAATGACCATTCGGCGCTGGGGAGGTTCCATTCGCGGACGGTGGGGGATAGGCGGGCGCGGGTTAGGTCGCCCTGGATTTCGGAGGGGTTGTCGTAGAAGTCTATGTGGATGAAGTGGGCGCGGCCAGGGTGCTTGTTTTTGAGTTGGCTGAGGACGTCTACCTGGGGGCCGCATACGGCGTTGGTGCAGAAGGCGGGGCTTGCCATTACGATGACGGCGGGCAGGTCGGATTGGATGGCGTCGGCTATGCTGATTTGGTATAGGTCAACATCGCGGAGGGTTCCGGTGGTGAGGTCGTCTAGGGGGGTGTCGTGGATGGTTTTGCTGGCGCTGGCGGGGGCGCGCGCGCCTATGGCGGGGGCGATGGTTTGGGCAGGGACTTGAAAGCGCAGGTTGGCGCGGAGGGTGTTGGCGTTTTCGTCTATGACGGCGATTTCCAAGCCCCAGTCGCCGGGGGCGTCAAAGTTCATTTGGGCGGCGTAGAGGCCGCGCGTTCCTAGGGGGAAGGGGCGGAATTCGGCTACGGCTGCGTCGCGGCGCTCGCCCTCAGTTGCGCCGTCGGGGTAGTAGAATGAGGTGAGCGTGGCTAGGGGGGAGCGCACAAGGCCTTGTTCGGATGTGAGGACTACGGCGATGCGCTGTTCGCCGGCGGATATGTCGGGGGTGGCGAATATGGCTTGGAGGCCGTCGGGGGATACGGGGCCTTTTATGAGTTCAACTTCGTCGGGGCGGTCGTCGGCGTGGGCAGCCGCGTCCTCAGCGCTATCCTGTCCCGCCATTCCCGGCATAGATCCGCAACCTAGCGTTGTTGCCAGCGCCAATGCCAGTAGCGCCGCCGTTGTTGCCGCCCAAAGCGCTTTGTGTCTCATATCGCAATCGCCTCTCTGGTAGCCGTGAATTGGGTGATGCGGTGATAGCAGTGATTGTGGGTGATGCGGGCGACGCCGCGAGGGGGTGATGCGACGCCGCGCCGCGCGTCTTAGCCGTTGGGGCCTGTGGGCGCGGGTTCGCCGCCGTCGTATGCGCCGAATGTGTAGGCGAATAGGGAGAATTCGGCGGAGTTGGAGCTGAGTTTGAGCTCGTGGCCGCCGTATTCGGATAGGTTGACGATGTTGTACATGCGGGCTTGGTCAACGCGGATGTAGGCGTTGCCGTCGGGGTCGTATTCGACGTCGGCGCCGGCGGCGTCCATTGCGATGGGCTTGCCGTCCAGGATTACGCGAACTTGGTAGGCGTTGCCGTTGACGGGCGCCATCACGGCGTTGACGCTGGTGGCGTTGAACTTGACGGCGAGGTAGTCCTCGAACATTTCGGTTTCGCGGGCATGCACAAGGCGCTCGGCGTCGTTGCGCCACAAGCCTTGCAGGTAGAGGAAGTGGTTTCGGTAGTCGCCGGGGTCGGTGTAGAGGATCTCTTGCCCCTCTTCTTCGTAGTATTCGCGGTGGAGGACGTAGGGGGTTGATGACAGCAGCGCGCCGTAGTTGCGCTCAAAGCCGGCGTAGAGTTCGCGGGTGAGGCCGGTTTCGCGGTCTTTTTGGCGCAGGTCGACGGCGTGGCGGGGTTCGGGGATGGTGTTCTCGGGTATGGCGGTTAGGTCGGCGCCGGTCTCTTCCAGCAAGCCGCGTATCCAGAGTTCGGTTTCGTCGTAAGCGCCCTCGCCGAAGTGGGTGTAGCGTATGAGGCCGTCTTTGTCCACTAGGTATTTGGCGGGCCAATAGCGGTTTCGGAAGGCGCGCCAGGTGCCGAAGTCGTTGTCTTGGGCTATCGCCCATTCCACGCCGAACTCTTCGGCGGCGTTGACGACGTTTTCCCTGTCCTTTTCGAACTCGAACTCAGGGGTGTGGACGCCTACGATTACGAGGCCGGCGTCGGCGTATTTTTCGTGCCAGGCTTTGAGGTAGGGCAGGGTGCGGATGCAGTTGACGCAGGTGTAAGTCCAGAAGTCCACTAGCACGACTTTGCCGCGCTGGGATTCGAAGGTGAATGGGTCGGAGTTTATCCAGCTTGAGATGCGGGTTATTTCGGGGACGGTGGGTTCGTCGCCGGTGGCGGGGGTTACGACGGCGTGGGATGCGGCGGCGGCGGGTTCGGGGGCGGGCTTGGATGGGATGGGGGTGGGGGTGTCGGCGGGAGTGGCCGGCGCTGTCGTGGGCGCTTGGGTTGGCGGAGGCGATGTGGGCGCGGCTGCTGCTGCCGATTGCTGTGCCTGAGTTCCTGTTGACGACGCGGTGTCGGCGGTGTCTTGCGGCGGGGATGCGGCGCATGCGGTCGCTATCAATGCCGCTATTAGCGCGCCTGACAGCGCCAGGGCGGCGGCTTTCTTGTGGAGTGTTCTGATGTTCATTCCTGCCCCCTGCAGTGTTAGGCTGATTATTGTTCCATTTGCCATTTAGATGCTATTCCCCACTTTGGGATTTTATTTGCGCGCGGGCAAAGGTTTTAGGGGCGGCTTTGTGGCTGGAAAGCGGCGGGGCTGCGATGTCGCAAGCATCACCGGCACAATCGTCAACGGCTTGTCAGCGCCGCGCAAGCCCTTTATCATTCCCTTGCGAAATTCCCCGCGTTAATCGCAAGGGAATGGCAAATCAAAAGCAAGGCAATCGCATAAGCCAAAGGCAAGGCAATCGCAAATCAATCGCAAGGCAAGTACATAAGCGAACAGATAAGGATGGGGCATTATGAAAGTTGGGTTTATTGGGGTGGGATTTATGGGGAGGCATATGGCGCGCAACATCGCGCTGGGCGGGTATGAGATGCGGGTGTTTGACATACGGAGGGAGTCGGCGGATGAGCTGGTCGGGATGGGGGCGGAGTGGGCGGATAGCCCGGCGGCGGTTGCGGCGGAGTGCGATGTGATATTTACGTCGCTGCCGCGTCCGCAGGATGTGGAGGAGGTGGCGCTGGGCGAGGGCGGGATAGTGAGCGGCGCGCGGCGTGGGAGCGTATTGTTTGACCTGAGCACGACTGATCCGGATACGATCTATCGCATAAGCGCGGCGGCGGAGGGCGCGGGGCTGAGTGTGCTGGACGCGCCGGTGAGCGGCGGCACGGGGGGCGCTGAGGCGGCTACGCTGTGCGTGATGGTGGGCGGCGATCATGAGGCGTATGAGCGGTGCAAGCCGGTTTTGGATCGGATCGGGGACAAGGTGATGTACTGCGGCGAGCTGGGCGCGGGGGCCGTGTGCAAGATAGTGAACAACTTGATAGGGCTGAGCGTGGGCGTGCTGCTGTCGGAGGCGTTTAGTCTTGGGGTGAAGGCGGGGGTGGATCCGCAGACGCTGTTTGACGCGGTGAAGGGGAGTTCGGGGAATACGCAATCAATGCAGGCGTTTCCGGCGGGGTTGTTTCAGGGGAACTTCGATCCGGGGTTTCAGCTTGACCTAGCGGCTAAGGATGTGGGGCTTGCGACGGATATGGGGCGGCGATTGCGGGTGCCGATGGAGATGGCGAATACGGCGCAGCAGCGGTATATCGCGGCGCAGAACGAGGGCTGGGGCAGGCTTGCGGCGGGCGCGGTGGCGCGGATTCAGGAAGAGCGGGCTGGGGTGGAAATCCGAACCGGGCAGGATGACGAGTCGGCGTCATCATCATAGGCGAATGGCATAAGCGAGACGGCATAGGGGAATATGACAAATACGCTCACAAATAATCTCACAAACACAACCGCGAATACGGCTGCGACCGCAACCGCAATCGCGCCCTCAGGGGCGCCGGAATTCCAGGATCAGCAGCAGCCGTTTCGCAAGACGGCGCTGGGCAACGGCATCCGCGTTGTGTCGGCCGAAATGCCGCATGCGCGGTCGGTGAGCGTCAGCGTGTTTTTGGGGGTGGGATCGCGCTGCGAGACGGCTGAGCAGGCGGGGCTGTCGCATTTCTTGGAGCATATGGTATTCAAGGGGACGCCGTCTATGCCGCAGCCGCAGCAGATAAGCGCCGCGATTGAGGGCGGCGGGGGCAGCATAAACGCGGCTACGGAGCAGGAACTTACGGTGTACTGGTGCAAGGTCGCCAAGCCGTATTTCGCGCAATCGCTGGAGCTGCTGATAGACATCCTGCGAAACTCGCTGTATCGCGCGGATGATATAGAGAAAGAGCGGCTGGTCATCTTTGAGGAGCTGGCGATGATTAACGATCATCCCGGCTACAAGGTGGACGCGCTGATAGACGAGATGCTGTGGCCGAACCATCCGCTTGGCAGGGACATCGGGGGCAGCCGCGAGAGCGTGGCGGGGATTACGCGGGATATGATGCTGGCGTATCTTGATGAGCATTACACGCCCGCGAACATCGTGGTGGGCGTGGCGGGGGCGGTGGCGCACGAGCAGGCGGTCGCGGAGGTGGAGCGGCTGTGCGAGGGCTGGCTGCCGGGCGAGCGGGCGCGGTGGCAGCCGTACTGCGGCGAGCAGGCGGAGGCGCAGTCGCGCATTGAGTATCGCAAGACGGAGCAGGCGCATCTGTCCATAGCGCTGCCGGGGCTGTCGCTGGCGCATCCGGATAGGTTCGCGCTGGATATGCTGAGCGTGATGCTTGGCGAGGGGATGAGCAGCCGGCTGTTCGTGGAAATCCGCGAAAACCGGGGGTTGGCGTATGACGTTCACAGCGAGGTCAGCCACTTTTCGGATACGGGGGCGCTGATGATTTCGGCGGGCGCGCATCCTCGCCGCATATACGACGTCGTGCAGACCATCTTGGAGCAGGTGGGGCAGCTGCGCGAGGGCGTTCCCGAAGAGGAGCTGGAGCAGGCAAAGCGGCTGAGCGCGGGCAGGCTGCTGCTGCGGTTGGACGATACGCGGGCGGTGGCGAACTGGCTGGGGCATAGCGAGCTGCTGCTGGGGGAGCTGAGTTCGCCGGACGAGGTTATCGGGCGCATCAACGCGGTGTCAACGCAAGACATACGCCGGGTGGCAAGCGCGCTGGTGGATGAGCGCAAGCTGAACATCGCGGTGGTTGGGCCTTGTCGGGGGCGGCAGCGCATTAGGCGGATGCTGAAGTTTTAGCCGGTGGCGCGTTGTGTGCGTTCTTGCCGGGCGTGTAGCCAAGCGTATCGCGGGGATAAGCGGTGGCGGGTAAGACACCCTCTCTTGCCGCGCGTAGCCAACTTATTGCGGGAATAAGTATCGGCGGGCAAGATGCCGGCGCTTGCCGTGCGTAGCAACCATATCGCGGGAACAGGTCGGCGGCAGCGATACGCCTGCCTTTGCCGCGCATAGCCATCTAAATCGCGGGAACAAGTAGCAGTGGGCAAGAACCGCTATTGCCGCGCATAGCCATCTGTATCGCCAACAAGCGGCGGGCAAGACGACTTTGCCTATGCCCTTGCCGCGCGTAACCTAATCACATCTTGCTAATCATAACCCTAAGCGAAAGGCGCGAATTATGGCCACATATATCTACATCACGCTGTCCGAAGAAGACCGCATAGCCCGCTACGGGATGAACCCGGGGGATGGGGCGCTGACGCATATAGACGATACGCCGGCGGCGGCGCGGCCGGCGCCTCTCGCGCTTAGCCCGCGCGGCGACCGGCTGTATGTCGCATGCAGGGACGCCAATCTCATATCCACGTACGCGGTTGGGGCGGATGGTGGGCTTGCTCATATGGCGGATATTTCGGTGTCCGACGATCCCTGCTTTTTGGCGACGGATCGGGCGGGGAACTATCTGCTGTCGGCGTACTATGAGGGGGGCAGGTGCGCGGTTCATCCGATAAACGGGCGCGGCGCGGCGGCGGATCCGCCGGTGGAGTGGCTTGCTACCGCAAAGGGGGCGCACTCCATCCAAACCGATCCCGCGAACCGCTTTGCGTTTGCGCCGCACATATCGGGGGGCAATGGGCCTAACGCGATATTTCAGTTCAGGTTTGACGCCGATACGGGCAGGCTATCGCCCAACGCGCCGGCGCGGGTGACGCCTGACGCGGAGCTTGGGCCGCGCCATTTCTGCTTTCATCCGGACAAGCCCGTGCTGTATTTTTCGGATGAGCAGGGGTGCAGCGTGACCGCGTATAACTTCGATCCGGATGGCGGGACGCTGACGGCGTTTCAGACCATATCTACGCTGCCTGACGGGTATGTGGGGCGCAATAGCTGCTCGCAGATTCAGATAGCGCCATCGGGGCGATTTCTGTATGCGCCGAATCGGGGGCATAACTCAATCGCTTGTTTCCGGGTGGATGCTGATGATGGCAGTCTGGCCGCCATCGGACACGCGCCGAGCGAGGCGGTGCCGCGGGCGTTTAGCCTGGATCCGCGGGGGGCGTTTTTGTACGCGGCGGGTTTGGAGAGCGGGGGGTTGGCGGCGTATCGGGTTGGAGAGAGCGGGGAGCTTGTTGCGTTGGGGAGGTATCGGGTGGGGGCTGGGCCGATGTGGGTTCTTGCGGCGGACGTGTAGGGGGCGGTGGGCGCATCCGCCTGGTGTGGGCGGATGCGTATGTCGCCGCCGATTGACATTCCCGCATCTCTAGACAATAATAAAGGAGTTAAGTTGAATATCATAACAACTAACTGGATCAGGGTAGTGTCGGTGTCGGTGTTCTCAGTGTCGTTTGCGCTGGGAATGGCGCTTGTGACGTGGTACGAAATCACCGAAGTGATACAAGACACGCCATTGGCGACGACTATCGCAATCATATTCGGCGGACAAGCGGTGTCGGTAGTGTCAACCGGCCTCGCAGCAGTAGTAGAGGGAGGCGCGTACATCGTGGTTATCGCACATCGGATGGTGCAGCAGGGGATAGAGAAGGGGAAGGAGGAGGGGAGGGCCGAGGGGCGTACTGAAGGTCGTGACGAGGCATACGAAGACGCAGCCAGGCAGAACGAAGCTTACTACAAGCGGATGCTTGAGGCGCGCGAAAAGGGTGAGGACTTCGACGAGCCGCCGCCCACTTTCAACCGCAACGGCCGGTAAGGAGGCAATCGCGTTATGGTCATCGCGTCATACATGCTGGACAAAGCGCGCGAAAAGGGATACAAGCAGGGCTACGCCGAAGGCTACGCTGAGGGATATGCCGAGGGCTACGCCGAAGGTTACGCTAAGGGCTACGCCCAAGGGTTTGCTGAAGCCCGCGCTGGAATTCACAAAGACGCTGCTAGGCAGAACAAAGCCTACTACAAGCGGATGCTTGAGGCGCGCGAAAAGGGTGAGGAGTTTGATGAGCCGCCGCCTAAGTTCAAGCGCAAGGGGCGGTAGCGGCGGCTTGGCGGCGCGGGCCGGTGATTGGCGGCGTGGGCCGTCGATTGCTGGGTGTGGGCCGATGCGCTCCCGTGCAAGGCGCACGAGCGGCGGCGGCTAAGGGAGGGCGTCGGCTAGGAGCTGGACTAGGTGTTGGGCTTGTTTGCCGCAGGCAGTTTGGATTTGCTGGCGGCAGGATACGCCTTCCATTACTAGGGTGAAGTCGCCGCGCTGGGCGCGGATGGCGGGGAATAGGGTTAGTTCGCCTATCGCCATTGAGGCGTCGTAGTGTTCTTTTTCAAAGCCGAATGAGCCGGCCATTCCGCAGCAGCCTGAGCTGATTTCTTGCGGGTCGCAGCCGGGGATGGAGTTTAGGACTTGCATGGCGGCGCGGGTTCCTACTAGCGCTTTCTGGTGGCAGTGGCCGTGGAATAGCACTTTGCCGGGCGGGTTGGCGCAGTCTAGGGTCGCGCCATGCTCTTGTTGGGCGTAGAGGATGAATTCTTCTATGAGCATTGCGCTGGCGGCGATCTGCTTGGCGTTGGGGTCGCCGCCTAGCAGGTCGGGGTATTCGTCTTTGAAACCTAGGATGCAGCTGGGCTCTATGCCGACGAGTTTGGCGCCGTTTGCGATATATGGATAGACGGCGTCGACGTTGCGGCGGGCGGCGGCTTTCGCTTTGTCCATGTAGCCCTTGGAAAGCATGGGGCGGCCGCAGCAGCCTACGCGCGGCGGGACGATGACGCGGTAGCCGAGCGCGCGCAGGACTTTGACGGCGGCTATGCCTAGCTCAGGGTGGTTGTAGTCGGTGAAGGTGTCGGGGAATAGCAGGACATCGCCGAGCTTGGCGTCGGAGGGGGGCGAGCCGCCGGCGGCGCGAAACCACTGGCGGAATGTCTGGCTGGCGGCGAGGGGGAGTTCGCGGCGGCTGTCTATGCCGGCGTACTGCTCTAGCAGGCGCTTGCCGAGCGCGGATTTTAGGGGCAGGTTGGATAGGGGGGCGAAGAACGACGCCATCTTGCTGACCGCCGCTATGTTGCCGAATAAGATGTCGCGGAGGGAGTGGCCGTTCGCTTTGTGGTATTTGTCCAAGAATTCGTATTTGAGCTTGGACATATCCACGTTTGAGGGACATTCGGCGGTGCAGCCTTTGCACTCAAGGCACAAGTCCATAACTTGGCGCATTCGCTTGGATGTGAGGTATTCGGGGGGGAGCGCGCCGGACATAGCGCCGCGCAGGGCGTTGGCGCGGGCGCGGGTGGAGTGTTCTTCATCGCGGGTTGCCATGTATGAGGGACACATCGTTCCGCCGAGAACTTTGCGGCAAGCGCCCTGCCCGTTGCACATTTCAATGGCGTGGGCGAAGCTGCCCTCCTGCTCGTAGGCGAAGCCGGTTTGGATGGTCAGGGGCTTGTATTGGGGGCCGATGCGGAGGTTGTTGGTCATGCCGGGGGAGTCGACGATTTTGCCGGGGTTCATAATGCCCTGCGGGTCGAAGGCTCGCTTGACGTCGCGGAATGCGCTGTAGATTTCGCCGCCGAACATCTTCTCGTTGTAGGGGCTGCGGACTAGGCCGTCGCCGTGTTCGCCGCTGAGTGAACCGCCGAATTCCAGCACAAGGTCGCTGATTTCGTCGGATATGGAGACCATTTTGTTGACGCCGGCGTCGTCTTTGAGGTTGATGAGCGGGCGGATGTGCAGGCAGCCCACGCTGGCGTGGCCGTAGTAGCCCGCCTCCGTGTGGTGGGCGCGGACGATTTCGTCAAAGCGCTTGACGAATTGGGGGAGTTTTTCGGGGGATACGGCGGTGTCTTCCACGAAAGGCAGGGGCTTGGCGTCGCCGGGGACGTTCATCATCAAGCCCAGGCCGGCTTTGCGGACGTCCCAGACTTTTGCCTGGTCGGCGGGCTTGATGAGGCGGGGCATTGCGTAGCCGAGTTTATCGCGCTTGAGGCGGGTTTCAAGGCGGTCAAGCTTGGCGATGAGTTCGGGTTCGGTATCGGCTATGACTTCCACCACAAGCAGCGCCTCGGGGTCGCCCTGGATGAAGTCGGTGATGCGGGAGTAGGCTAGGTTGCTTTTGGCTTGGCGGATAATCATGCTGCCTATCATCTCAACGGCGGCGGGTTCGGTTTCCAGGGTGGCGACGGTCGCCTCCATGGATTCCAGCAGGTCGTTGAAGTGGATGACCGATAGGGCGGTGAGCTTGGGCTTGGGGACTAGCTTGAGTTTCGCCTCGGTGATGGTGACTAGGGTGCCTTCGGAGCCGACGACGAAACGCGCCATATTGAAGTCGCTGCCGCCGACGAATTCGTCTAGGTTGTAGCCGGAGACGCGGCGCTGGATTTTGGGGTATCGGGCTAGGATTTCGGCGCGCTGGGATTCGCCGATTTGGAATAGGTCGCGGTAGATGGCGGATTCAAGGGTATCGCCGCGCATTTTGGTTTCAAGCTGCGCGCCGTCTAGGGCGCCGAAGTGGGCGCGCTCGCCGTTGGAGAGGACGACGTTTAGGGATTCGACGTTGTCCACGGTTTTGCCCCACATGATAGAGTGAGCGCCGCAGGAGTTGTTGCCGAGCGCGCCGCCGACGTTGCCGCGGCTGCTGGTGCTGGGGTCGGGGGTGAAGAACATTCCGGTGTGGGCGATTTTGTGGTTGAGTTCGTCTAGGATGATGCCGGGCTGGGCGCGAACCCAGCCCTCTTCGGGGTTGACTTCCAGCACATCGCGCATATGGCGGGAAAAGTCCATTACGATGGCGTTGGCGACGGTTTGGCCGGCTAGGCTTGTGCCGCCGCCCCTGGGCAGCACGGGGATGTTGTGGCGGCGGGCGGTTTCCAGGACGGCGATGACGTCGTCGGCGCTTTTGGGGAGGACTACGCCGATGGGTTCTATCTGGTAGATGCTGGCGTCGGTGCTGTAGAGCATGCGGGACATTTTGTCGAAGCGGACTTCGCCGGCGACGGATTGGCGGAGTTCGTGGACGAGATCGCGCGTGTCGGCGGACGCGGCGGCGTCTGTCGGGGAGGGGGCGGTGGCAACCATATTGGGCGAGTCCTTGCGTTGGGTAGGGGCTTGGGTAGGGGCGCGGCGCTCTGCTAGGCGTGGGCGTTCTCTGCGTCCTCATCGTCGGCGTTGGCTGGGCGGGGGACGCCGCGCACGACGTAGATGACGCGCCGCCAGTTGGACGCGACTAGCAGGACGGTTAGGCCGAATGTGATTGCGCTGTATATGTAGCGGTAGGTGGGGTTTTCTATGTCGCCGGTTAGGAATATCAGCAGGATTGCGAGGTATGCCGCGCCGAGGACGAATAGGACGACGCCGTGCCACGCTTGGATTTTGCGGGCGGCGAGCAGTATTAAGCCGAACAGGGCGGTGGCGGCGGTGAGCAGGAATTCGGTGGATTGGAGTTCGTCCATCGGGAAGTTGAAAAGCGTGAACCCGGTGGTGTCCGGGTGGACGATTGTGGAGATGTTGAACACCACGACTATGCTGCCGACGAGCAGGGTGAGCTGGTTGACTTGGGATGATATGAGGGTGGTTAGGCCGGCGTCGCCGTGGGCGCGCAGGCTGAATAGGGCGGCGACGATGATTTCGGGGGATTCGGACGCAAGGGGGGCTATCCACTGGATTATGAGGAATTCGCTGAAGCCGAAAGCCTTGCCGGTGTCTTCTAGGCCGTGAACGAATGGGGGCGCGGCGATGATGATGACGGCGGCGCTGTACAGGAAGAGCAGCAGCACGCAGAGGCGGCGCTGTGCCGTACTGAAGCCGCCAATCATAGCGGCGGGGCCGTGCAGGTCGGGTTCTTGGACTTCTTGGGTGGAGCTGCGCCATAGGTAGAATATGTACGCGCCGATGAAGACTACGGCGAGCCAAATGGGTATGGCGCGGAATAGGAATACCGCCACGGTGAGCCCTATCGCCACTAGCAGCATTGGCAGCTCGAGGTTGAGCAAGCCGCGCATATCCAGGGAGCGGCGGCGCTTGAACCAGAACAGCAGTATGACGAGCGACCAGCCGAAAGTGGTGAGCAGGCGGTTGGCGCCGGTGACGTTGGCGGCGGCGAGCTGCATTTCCAGGGTGGGATCGGCGGGCATATTGGCGGCTATGAATGAGGCGCCGGCGTCCCAGGCTAGGACTGCCTCAATGGTGTATTCGGGGAGGACGGCTATGAGGGCTAGGACGGCTATGGCGAATGATGCTGAGACGTCTAGTTGGGCGACTTCGGCGGCCCAGGACAGCAGGAAAGCGCCGCCGATGATGCCAATGCCGAATATGAGCGCGTCCACGCCGGGGTGGAACAGGTGAATGCCCGCAAAGCGCATCGCCACGCCGGGGATGCCCAGCGCCGCGAGGAATGCGATGGTAGCCCAGTAGCCTCCTCCGGATTTGGTAGTGGTCAAGTGGGCGCTCCTTTGCGGGATGTGTTGGGGCCGGTCGGGTATAGGCGGCGCGGGTTGGCGGCTGTGGCAGCCTGGCGCGGGCCGTCGTTGGCGGGTTATGAGATGCTGATGATGGTGTAGCGGCGCGCGCCTCGGGGGGTTTCGACTTCCACGCGGGCTTTGACTTGCTTGTTGAGCAGCGCCCTGCCGATGGGGGAGTCGTCGGATATTCGGCGCTCAAGCGGGCGCGCCTCGTTGCTGTTGACGATGGTGTAGGTATCGCGCTTTTTGGTGGCGAAGTCTTCCACTTCCACTTGCGCGCCGATTTTGACGATTTTGGCGTCTGCGCCGTTGGCGGCGGCGTCTATGACGACTGCGCGCTCTAGGGTGGCGTTGATTTCTTTGATGCGCGCCTCTTTGCGGGCGTGTTCTTCGCGGGCGGCGTCTAGGGGGGAGTTTTCGGTGACGTCGCCGTCGGCGCGGGCTCTGTGGATGTCGTCAAGCAGGGTTTGGGTTTCGGCGAGCAGGCGCTCGCGCTCCACTTGGAGGGCTTGGTGGCCCTGGGATGTGAGGTCAATGGATTCTCTGCCGCTCTGTATGACGTGGCCGGCGCGGCCGCGCGGCTTGCGGATGCGGATGTGGCGGGCGAGGTTTTCGTCAGTCCACTCGCGCTTGTTGGCGTAGGACAGAAAGCCCTTGACGGCTTGGAGGCGATCTACGGCGTTGGTGTTGACGCCGCCGGGGGAGCTGTTCTTGGATGTGCTGTTCTTGTCGCGGTCGTTGTTGACCTTATCGGAGTATGCGATAACCTCTTTTCGGATAAGCTTGCCCATGCTTTGGGTGTTTTGGGAATCCAGGTATCGCAGAAAGTCTTGGAGCATATTGGGGTCAACGGGCTTGTCCGCGCTGCGGGATTTCGCCTTGGGCTTGCCGTTGGATTTGAGGCTCCGGATGTACTCGTCCAAGGCGGCTTTGATGGTTGGGGTCGTGGAATCCGCTGTTTCAGAAGTCAACTGCTCGCGCCTCCATCGGTATGTGCTGACTTTTATATTATGAAATGGTTAAGGTGATGTCAATAAATTTGGGATTGGGCGGGTTAGGCAATCGCGTTTCGTGGCTGGGGCGTCAGTTTCGTCAAGGGCTGGAGGGGCGTTATGGGGCTACGCTACTTTTTTCGTAAAAAAGTAGGCAAAAAACTTTAGGGTGGGGAATTTTAGGCGCGCGCGGCTAAAGGGGAAGGTGGCAAGGGGCGGATGATAAAGGGCGTTTTGGGAGTGGGTATTCTCAGTGTGCAGTGTTAATGTGTTTGAGGGACTGGTTTAGGCATTCCTCAAACACTATCGCCAGCAGATGTTTCAGCATCTCAACGCTCTTTGTGTAGCCCTTTGTCCGCCTCACAAGCCGGTTCAGCTTGCTACGCAACTTGGAGTGCAGCCCTTCGTTCCAGTTCACCGCTCCGCCTTTGCCTACCACATGCCTGTCGCGCGGCAGCCATTCGTACACCGGATAGGCGTCGGTCTCGTACCTATCAGCGCCCGGCAGCCTATCCAACAAGCGCGAGAATGCAGACAAGTCCCTGCCGCCCACTTCATACATCCGCCAGCGGATACCGTCCCGCTCTTCCACCACCGCAGTCCATATCCAAAGGTCTTTGCGCCCCTTGCCGCGCCTTACTTCCCAGTATGTCCACATCTCATCAAACGCCACAATAGACGCGCGGACGCTATCTTGACGACCGCTTGTCCGCCACGACATAAACCGCGTTAGACGCTCGGTCGCCAAGGCCCCCTTTTTTTAACCCACTCGCTTACCGTGGGTATGCTCGCGCCCATCACGCGGGCTGTCGCCGATAGGCTCATCCCCTCGGCGCACATCTTCACCGCTTGCTCTTTCTGTTCGTCAGTGAACCGATGCTTCGCGCCCTCTTGATGCTTTTTGCCGCACTGGTTGCATTTGAATTGCTGCTTGCCGCGCGAGTGGCCGTCTTTTTTGACCCAATTCGAGCCGCATTTCGGGCATAGATTATCGTGCCTGTACACTCTTTGTCTTGCCATAGCGCCACCTGCCTCTCAGACGTTTCGGAGCGGTTTAGGGCAAGTATATCATATAAGCACTGCATCCTGAGAATACCTGGGAGTGGGAAATTCTTGACAGGCGGGGGATTGGCGGTTAGGATTAGGGGCAGACATACGCATATTCAGAGAGGCGTTGAGCAGGAGTAGTAGGTTTCCGTTGGCGGAGCTCAGAGAGCCGGGGCAGGTGGGAGCCGGCGCTTTCGCTAGGGGATCGAATGGGCCTGGGAGCCGCCATCCGAAAGCCGTTTTGGATGCGCCAAATACGGGGCGCGAATTGGGTTAGTAGGCGTGGCCGGGCGTTGGGGCAGCCGTTATCATTGCCCAGGGCATCGAGGCGGGCCGTTAAGGGCCGTCTCCGCGCCTTGCAATGAAGGTTGTCGCGCTCTGTTGTTTAAGCAAAGGGCGTGATGGCGAATTAGGGTGGCACCACGGATTGTTAAGAACCCGTCCCTTGCTAGGGCGGGTTTTTTTGTTGGCAAAATTTAGTTGGCGCGGGATATTCGCGCGAAAGATAACGCAGGGGGGCGTTTTAGATATGCAGGTTACGCGGGCGATAGATAGGGCAATGGGCGGCGAGGCGGCGGTTGCTGGCAAGGGGGTTAGGCGGCGGGTGTTTAGCGGGATTCAGCCGTCGGGGGAGGTGCAGCTGGGGAATTATTTGGGGGCTATCAAGGGATGGGTTGCGGGGCAGGCGGATAAGGTGAATTATTTTTGCCTGGTGGATTTGCATGCGATAACGGTGTATCAGCAGCCGGATGAGCTGCGGCAGCAGACGCGGTCGCTGGCGGCGATATTGTTCGCGGCGGGGCTGGATCCGAGCGAGAGCACGGTGTTCGTTCAGAGCCATGTGGCGGCGCACGCGGAGGCTTGCTGGGTGTTGAACTGCGTTACGCCTATGGGGTGGCTGGAGCGCATGACGCAGTTCAAAGACAAGTCGGCGCGGCAAGAGAGCGTTTCGGCGGGGCTGTTTGATTATCCCGTGCTGATGGCGTGCGATATTCTGCTGTATGACGCGGACGAGGTGCCGGTGGGGGATGATCAACGGCAGCATGTTGAGCTGACACGGGACATCGCAATGCGGTTCAATCGGATTTACGGGGATACTTTCGTCGTGCCGGAGGCGGTGATCCCTGAGATAGGCGCGCGGGTGATGGGGCTGGATGATCCGACGGTGAAGATGTCCAAGAGCTACTCGCACATACGCGGGCATGCGGTGCGGCTGCTGGATGACGCCAAAGAGATAGAGCGCAGCATCAAGCGGGCGGTTACGGATTCGGGCAGCGAAATCGCGTTTTCGGAGGATCCGGCTAAGGCGGGGGTGAATAATCTGCTGGGGATCTATAAGGTGATTACCGATAAGACGCAGGCTGAGACGCTGGCGGATTTCGCGGACGCAAGGGGGTATGGGGATCTGAAGACGCGCGTGGCTGAGGTTGTGGTGGACGCGCTCGCGCCGATACAGCGGCGGTATGGCGAGTATATGGACGATCCGGCTGAGCTTGACCGGCTGCTGGCCAAGGGGGCTGAGCAAGCGGCGGCGTTTTCTACGCCTAAGATGGATGAGATAAAGCGGCGGGTTGGGTTGACGCTGCCGCGATAGGCGGGCGTGGGGAAATCGGGGTTAGGCAAGCGGGTTAGATAACAAGGGGCTGTCGCAAGTCAATAGCCAAGCAAGTTAGCGGGGGGCTATCGCAATCCAATCGTCAAAGCGAGTTAGCGGGGGTTGTCGCAAGCGTAAGCCTATCAGGGGCATACAGGGCGCATTACGCGGGCGTGGCAATGCCGCCAATATGAGGGAGTAGTAGGGATATGCACTATCCGACTTTGGAGCAGGCGAAAGAGCTTGCTCGTCTTGATAATAACGGCAATCTGATACCGATATGCCGCGAGATAAACGCGGATTTGGAGACGCCGGTTTCGGCGTATCTGAAGGTGGCGCGGCCGCCGTATTCGTTTTTGCTGGAGAGCGTGGAGGGCGGCGAGCGCGTGGCGCGATACAGCATAATCGGGACTGAGCCGCAATCCGTTATCAAGACGGGGGCGCGCGAGCGGCATGGGCGGGTTGATCCGCTGCTGCCGATAGAGCGGGAGCTTTCGCGGTTTCGGCTGATTGAAGTTCCGAATATGCAGCGGTTCAACGGGGGGGCGGTTGGGTATCTGTCCTACGAGACGGTGAACTATTTCGAGGATTTGCCCACGCCGGAGGCGGATGTGATGGGGGTTCCGGAGTCGGTGTTTATGATCGCGACCACTTTCTTGGTGTTCGATCATTTGCAGCACAAGATAAGCGTGGTGAGTCATGCGTTTCTTGGGGATGATGCCGATGATGGGGATGGCGACGGGGATGCCGACGGGCGCATAGAGCGGGCGTATGCTGAGGCGGTGGGGCGCATAGACGATATGGCAGGGCGTCTGCAAGCGCCGCTGAATTTGGCGGCGCCGTCGGGGGTTGCGGCGGATCAGCGTCTGGCGACGACATCCAATGTAACGCCGGACGAGTTCTACGATATGGTGGGCAAGGTGAAGGAGTACATCGTGGCGGGGGATGTGATACAGACGGTCGTGTCGCAGCGGCTGTCGCGGCCTACGACGGCGGATCCGTTTCAGATATACCGCTCGCTGCGGGCGATAAACCCGTCGCCGTATATGTACTATCTGCAGTTGGACGACTTTCAGATAGTCGGCGCGTCGCCTGAGATGCTTGTGCAGGTTGAGAACGGGATGGTGTCCACGAATCCGATAGCGGGGACTAGGCCTAGGGGGGCGAATGAGGCGGAGGATGACGCCAATGAGCGGGAACTTCGCACTGATGAGAAGGAGCGGGCTGAGCATATCATGCTGGTGGATTTGGGGCGCAACGACATCGGGCGGGTGAGCGAGCCGGGGTCGGTTCGGGTAACGCAGCTGATGGATGTGGAGCGGTATTCGCATGTGATGCACTTGGTATCGCATGTGACGGGCAAGCTGCGGGCGGGTTATACGAACTTTGACGCGCTGCGGGCGTGCTTTCCGGCGGGGACGGTGTCGGGCGCGCCCAAGATACGGGCAATGGAGATAATATCGGAGCTGGAGCCGGACAAGCGGGGGCCATACGCGGGCGCTGTGGGCTACTTTGACTTGGCGGGGAATATGGATACGGCGATAGACATACGGACGCTGGTGGTGAAAGACGGGATAGCGCACGCGCAGGCGGGCGGCGGGATAGTGCATGACAGCGAGCCGGACTTTGAGTTTCGGGAGACGCTGCACAAGGCGTCGGCGCTGATGCGGGCGATAGACGACGCCGAGCAGGCGGGCATCGCACTGAGCTAACGCGCTGAGCTAAGCGGGCAAGGCGCGCGATTGGAGGGCAATCGGAATGATACTGCTGATAGACAACTACGACAGCTTTACCTACAACCTGTATCAGTACTTGTGCGAGCTGGGGGCGGAGGTGGAGGTGGCGCGCAATGACAAGATAACGGTTGAGGCGATAGAGCGGATGGCGCCTGAGAAGCTCGTCATATCGCCGGGGCCTTGCACGCCTAGGGAGGCGGGCATATCCAACGATGCGATACGGCGCTTGGGGGCTCGGACGCCCACGCTGGGGGTGTGCCTTGGGCATCAGTGCATTGGGGAGGCGTATGGGGGCGTGGTTGGCGGCGCGGGCGAGATTATGCATGGGAAGATGTCAACGATACATCACGACGGGAAGGGCGTGTTCAAGGGGCTGCCGAACCCGTTTGATGCGATACGCTACCATTCGCTGGCGGTGTATCGGGAGGGGCTGCCGGATGATCTGGAGGTTACGGCTTGGACTGACGGCGGGGTTGTGATGGGGGTTCGGCATAAGCGGCATCCGGTGGAGGGGATTCAGTTTCATCCGGAGTCTATTATGACTGAGGTGGGGCATGATTTGCTACGCAATTTTTTGGATGGGTAGTAGCATCCGCAGGCGCAGGGCGGGCGCGTCAGGGAAATCGCTGGGCAAGCGCATTTAGGGAAACGCGCGGGTTCAATCAGGTTCATCCCTAGTCGGGAATCAGCGCTATTGCTATGCACAAATCGGGCGGCGTAGCGGTAGCGATAGTAGGGGGCAGGACGAATGATAAGAGATGCGATAGAGCGGGTGGTAGGGGGCGGGTCGCTGGCGATGGAAGAGGCGGCGACTGTGATGGATGAGATTATGCGGGGGGCAGCGACGCCGGCGCAGTTCGGCGCGTTTGTGGCGGCGCTGCGGATGAAGGGCGAGAGCGTGGATGAGATAGCGGGGATGGCGCGCGCGATGCGGGAGCATGCGCTGCGGGTGGACGCGGGCGGCGATCTGGTTGACACATGCGGGACGGGCGGCGATGGGGCTGGGACGTTTAATGTGTCCACCACGGCGGCGTTTGTGGCGGCGGGCGCTGGGGCGCGCGTGGCTAAGCATGGCAATCGGGCGATGTCGGGGGCTTGCGGGAGCGCGGATGTGCTGGAGGCGCTGGGGGCTAAGATTGATCTGAGTCCCGAGGGGGTTGCGGCGTGCATAGACAAGGCGGGGTTTGGGTTTATGTTCGCGCAGCGGTATCATCCGTCGATGCGGTTCGCCGCGCCGCCGCGCAGGGAAATCGGGATCCGGACGGTGTTCAACATACTGGGGCCGCTGACGAATCCGGCGGGCGCCGGGGCGCAGGTTATCGGCGTGGCGGACGCGGGCAGCGCGGCGAAGATGGCGGCGGCGCTGGGGCGGCTTGGCAGCGCGCGGGCGCTGGTGGTTCACGGGAATGACGGCATGGACGAAATCAGCATCGCGGACGCTACGCGGGTTTGGGAATTGCGGGATGGCGCTGTGAGGGAGTATGTGGTAGCGCCGGAGGATTTTGGGTTGCGACGGGCGAGGGTGGGGGATATTGGGGCGGGGGATGCTGAGCAGAGCGCGGGTATGCTAAGGGGCGTGTTGGCGGGCGAGGTTGGGGCTGCGAGGGATATTGCGCTGGTGAACGCGGCGGCGGCGCTGGTGGCGGCGGGGAGGGTTGGGTCGCTGAGGGAGGGCGTCGATGCGGCGGCGGCGGCGGTTGATGGGGGGAGGGCGCTGGCGCGGATGGAGGCGTTTGTGCGGGTGAGCAATGAGGTGGAGTAGGGACGGGGGGACGCTACTTTTGGAAAAGTAGGCAAAACTTTAGGGTGGGTGTGGATAAGGCGGGTTTGGGTTCGGATGCAAGAGCAGTAGGGCAAGGGGGTAAGGCAAGTGGCTATGTTTAGGCAGAAAGAGCGGGAGCAGCCTAAGGAGCAGGGCGGCGCTGTGGGCGATGAGTATGTCACGTACGAAATCAATAGCCGCAAGGCGCAGAATTTGGCGGAGTGGCTGAACGCTATGGACGCCAACGGGTATGAGCTGGAGGCGCTGGAGGGGTATGGCAATAATAGCAACGCCTATCTGATGGCGGTGGTTCGGCGCAAGCGGCGGTAATGAACATCAAGGGCGCTACTTTCGCAAAGAAGTAGCCAACAAATTTTTGGATTAAGGCAGGGCGCGAGAGCGGCGCAATGGAGCAGGCAGATGGCTGACATACTGGAGCGGATAGTGGCGGTTAAGCGGCGCGAGGTGGAGCAGCTGAAGGTTGAGGCGCCGATTTCGGCGCTGGATGCGCGGATTTCGGAGCGGGCGGCGCCGCTGAATTTGGCGGGGGCGCTTTGGGGGGATAGCGTCCGGATTATCGCGGAGGCTAAGAAGGCGTCGCCGTCAAAGGGCGTGTTAAGGGCGGATTATGACGCGGGGCGGCTGGCGGAGTTGTACGCGGACAACGGGGCTGCCGCCATATCCGTTTTGACTAACGCGGATCACTTTCAGGGCGGCATAGACGATTTGGCGGCGGTCAGCGCGGTCGCAAGCCCGCGCAAGATACCCGTGCTGCGAAAGGAGTTCATCTTTGATCCGTATCAGGTGTATGAGGCGCGGGCATACGGGGCGGACGCCATCCTGCTCATCGCGGCGATGCTGACGCCGGACAGCCTGCGGGCGCTGATGGAGCTGAGCGGGCGGTTTTGGATGCAGTGCCTGGTGGAGGTTCACGATGAGGCTGAGCTGGATGCGGCGCTGGATGCGGGGGCGGAGATCGTTGGGATAAACAACCGCGATTTGCGTACATTCAAGACGGATCTGGCGGTTACCGAGCGGCTGGCGCGGCGCGTTCCGTTTGGGAAGATAGTGGTGAGCGAGAGCGGGATAAGCGGGCGCGATGATTTGCGGCGCGTGAAGGCGGCGGGGGCGAGCGCGGCGCTGGTCGGGGAGACGCTGGTGGCGGCGGCGGATCCGGGCGCGCGGCTGCGGGAGCTGGCGCTATGACCGAGTTCAAGATATGCGGGCTGCGGACGCTGCCGGACGCGCTCGCGGCGGCGGACGCGGGGGCGGCGCTGCTGGGGTTCGTGTTTGTAGAGGGCGTGCGGCGGCAAATAGGCGTTGAGCTGGCGCGGGATATTATCACAGAGGTTCGTCGGGCGCAAGGGGATGATTGCCCTCGCATAGTGGGGCTGTTCGCCAATCAGCCGCTGGGGGAAGTGAACGGCGTGGCGCGGGCGTGTGGGCTGGATGCGGCGCAGCTGTGCGGGGATGAGCCGCCGGAGTACTGGGACGGCGTGGACGCGGGCGTGATACGGCAGGTCAAGGTGGACGACGCTTTGCCGCGCGAGGCGGCGGTGGCGGACGCGCTGCGTGATGTGGAGCAGGTTGCGGCGCGGGGGCATATGACGCTGCTAGACAAGCGGGTTCGCGGCGCGCTGGGCGGCACGGGGCATACTTTTGACTGGGGGATAGCGGCCGAGATAGCGCGGCGGCATCCGATATTTCTGGCGGGCGGGCTGGATCCGGGGAATGTGGCGCGGGCGATTGCGGTCGTTGCGCCGCGCGGGGTTGATGTGTCTAGCGGGGTTGAGACGGGCGGGGTGAAGGATGCGGGCAAGATAGCGGCGTTTGGGGCGGCGGTTAGGGGGGCGGGAGGGGGATATGTCGGGTAGCGTTTCCATTTAGGGGGGCGAATATATCTAGAGCCGCAGCCAGTTGGACAGCATTGCCGTAGCCATCCGCTTTATCATTTTGGGAACAACCTGCCAAACTCTCACAATCTAAACAGAAACGCTACCTATGTAGAGGGGGTTTTGGGGAAAGATGCGGGTTCGGTTGGTTCAAGGCGTTTGCGCGCGTTGCGGTATAATAATTCTCATTTAGAGGGTAGGCGTATCGGATTAGGGTGCGTGGGGGTTAGGATGTGATTGGGCTGACGGGTTAGGCGAGGGCGATTTAGGTAGGGTTAAGATAAGAATGAATAAGTATTCTCATCCTGCGGTATTATTTTGAATCAAGTCAAAATCGTATTACCGCTGAATGCGATAAACTAGGGCGCGAAGTCTCACTCGTAGTTGGCGAAAGTTTCATTAACACTGCAAACTGGGAATAGCGAATAAGTAAGGGGGATTGATATGAGTATGCAGAATGCTGGGCAGGGGTTCGGCGTGGCGCAGGCGGAGCGGTTGGTGGCGCGGTTCAACGGGTTCAAAAGTTGCTATGGCGATAGCCCATACTCGCGGTTTATGCTGCGGATGGTTCGCAGCACAAGTTGGCTTTCGCGCGCTGAGCATGAGTTGTTTGGGCGCGAGACGCCGGATCCGGACGCGGCGGTTGTCTTCTATTGGATAGCGTTCAACGCGATGTATGCAGAGAACTACCCGGCCGGGCTTAGACAGAAGGAGGAAGAAAGGTTCATCGCCTACTTCAAACAGTTGCTGTTTTGTGACAAGTCCGACTCGATGCGTAGCGCGCTACGCGACGGACTCTACAAAGAGGCATTTCTGTCGCTCATAAATAACCAGTATTTATACAATGGGTTTTGGGGGCACCGCGACGGCGACCCGAAGCATAGCGACTGGCAAGCGGAGTTTGAGCGTGAGAACCGCGAGGCGGCACTTGCGCTTGATAGGGTGATGCCGCGCGGGAACACGATGTCGCAAGGCGTTATTCGGGAGCGCCGACGGGTGGGGAAACTGGCGCTGGGTACGCTGTTTAAGCGGATATATGTGCTCCGCAATCAGGTGATGCACGGCGCGGCGACGTACCAGAGCAGTCTGACGGGGCCGCATGTGCGGGATGGAGCGCGGATAATGGCGTTGCTTGTGCCGCTGTTCATTGACCTGATGATGGATAATTCGGGGATGGATTGGGGAGTGCCGCGGTATCTGCCGATATTCGAGAGATAGGGCGGGGGCAAGCGCGTTTGGCGGGTAGGCAAGGCAGGGGCACTACTTTTTTTGAAAAGGTAGCCAAAGAACTTTTGGGTGAAGGGGATTTGAGGACACTGCAAAGAGCAAAGTCGATTGACTACGTAGGCGCGGCGTCGCGCCTGGCGCATATTTGTTCTGGGGGGGGCAGAATGGATGTGTTCCAAGAATTGCGGCGGTCTGGGCGGTTTTGGCGGCGATTGCCGTTCTCATAGGCGTCGATTGGCATGCTCCCGCCTATGCCGATGGGGGCGCGTCCGCCCGCAGCCAAGGGGCAGCCGACGAAACGGCGCAAGCCCACGCCCAACGAATACTGCGGACGCTGGCCGACCGTCACACTAACAACTGGGTCCGGTACTGGCGGGCGAGGGCGGATTGCGAGGCGATGGCGGCTTATGCGCGGCGTGGGGATAATCCGCCCCTAGACCGCGTCCTGCTCACACTGACTTCCGCCATATGCGCCCAACTTGACGCCCGGCTCGGCGTCAACCCCGCCGGCTACGCGCCGCGCGGGGATGAGCAAACCGGGGGCTTGCTGGTGAATGAAACGGGCGCGGCGGCAGGCTATACCTTGTTCTCCCCGGAACACAGCAAGTATGTATATCTCATAGACCCGCTTGGCAGAATCGCGCATGAATGGCATCTCCAAGACGCTCTTCCCCGCAAGAATTTCAACCACGCAAAACTGCTTGATAACGGCGGGCTGCTAGTCCTCGGAAGGGGCGGCGTATTGGAATTCGACCCCGACGGCAATACGCTCTGGCAATACAATGGGCGCATTCATCACGACTTCCTCAAAATGCCCAACGGCAACGTCTTGCTGCTAGTTTCGGAGCGCAAAACCCGCGAGCAAGCCATCGCGGCGGGCGCGAACCCTGAATTCGTCCACGAAAACGGGATGGTGAATGAGCGTCTGCTAGAAGTGCGTCCCGCAGGCGAATCGGGGGGAGAGGTGGTCTGGGAATGGGCTGTTTGGGATCATCTAATCCAGGACTTCGATCCAAGCAAGGAAAACTACGGCGTGGCAGCCGAACATCCTGAGCTGATAGACATAAACTTTCTGCAAGAATCCAGAATCAAGCGCGGCCGCGCCCAGATCGAGGGCTGGATACTCAGGGACTGGCTGCACATCAACGCGATTGATTACAACCCTGAGCTGGACCAGATTATGCTGTCGCCGCGCCACTTCAGCGAATTCTGGATTATTGACCACAGCGCAACTATGGAAGAGGCGAGGGGGCATAGCGGGGGCAATGGCGGCGTTGGCGGGGATCTGCTGTACAGATGGGGGAATCCGCGAGCATACGGGCATGGGGACGCAGACGATCAGCAGCTGTTCTGGCAGCATAATACGCAGTGGATAGCGCAAGGGTTGCCGGGCGCGGGGAACATTCTCGCATTCAACAACGGCAACGAACTCACCGGCGACGAGCGGGGCTACTCGTCGGTGGACGAGATCGTTCCGCCGGTGGAGTGGGACGGCTATAGGCGCGCTGAGGATGGGGCTTATCCTCCTGACGAGCCGGAGTGGACTTACACCGCCGAAACGCCCGCGGACTTCTACGCGCCGATTATATCCGGCGCTCAGCGCCTCCCCAACGGCAACACGCTGGTTGTGGATGGCACTACGGGGACTATATTCCAAGCAACGCCAGACGGCAAAGCGGTTTGGAAGTACATAGTTCCTCATCACTATCACATTTCGTTGTGGCAAGGCGAGGGAGCGCCCGCGCGGCTCACGCATGGGAAACCTAATGCCGATTCCCCGCAACTTATCAAAAATGTCGTGTATCGCGCGTCTTGGCATTCGCCCAATCATCCGGGATTGCAGGCGCTGGATCTCACGCCCGGCGCGCGCCTCGAAGACTATCCGGATCCGCTTGATTGGGCGAGCGCCGCCATCGCAGCGGGCGATTTCGGCCGGCCGCTCGCCCGCTCCCACTACGACATCTATCTTGATGAAGACGAGCGCATGCTGACTTATTTCAAGGAGCCCTGCGCGGCGGAAGACACGCATGCGCGCGTTTTCCTGCATATCATCCCCGCGGATGCGCGCGATCTTCCCATGGACAGGAATGAATACGGCTTTAACCACAAGGACTTTAACTTCGAAGATCAAGGCAAAGCATCCGACGGCTGGTGCATTGCGGCGCGGAGGTTGCCCGACTATCCGATAGAGCGCATAAGCACGGGGCAGTTTGGGAGCGGGTCGTGGCGCGTTGAGATAGAGCTGGGCGAGTAGCGGGAGCGGCGGGACAGCAATGGCGGCGGGCGGCGTGGCGCGGGGGCGGGTGGATGCGCGGGCAACCGGCGGCGCCGCTATCCCGACACGCTAATCCCATTTGCCAACGCCGCCGCCTTTTCTGGTATTATGGAAACGCTACGGGGGAGGCTGCGTTGAGCTGGTCATGGGATGATGACAAAAATCTCGCCAATATCCAGAAACACGGCATCAGTTTCGAGGCTGCTCAAAGCGTGTTCGACGATCCATTAGCCGCGCTCGAACCTGACCCTCATCCTCATGAGGAACGCCTTAGGATTATCGGGATGATAGGCGGCGCGATTGTTATGGTTATTTATACGATCCGCGAAAGCGAGGATGCGACGGCCGATGAGCAAATACGCATCATCAGCGCAAGGCATGCCACTCCCAGAGAAAGACGGAGATATGAGCAATACAGGTAAGTTGACGCCGTATCAGGTTAAGCAGTTAGAGGCGCTTGCCGCGATGCCGGACGAACTCATTGACACATCGGACATCCCTGAGATCGCGGATGAAGACAGGGGCCCCGTTGTGCGCGGGCTGTTCCAGATGCCTCCCGATGAGCGGCGCAAGGCAATCGCGTATCTCAATTCTAAGCGGCGCAGGCCCCCGCCCGATACATCCGAGCGGGCGCTCGAAAACCGCGTGTGCCGCATACTCGCGGGCGTTGATTGCGAGCGGGGCGAGGGACGCGCCGCAGTCGGCGAGCGGCCCGCGGCGTACTCCGCGGGCTGGGTATGCGGCGACGCGGCGGACTATGACGCCGAGCGCGGCGTGGATGTCGCGCAGCTCGCCGCGTTTCTGCATGCGACGCAGCCCGAAATCGCGGATGCGCTGTCCATTGACGACCGCGACTCGCCCATGCGCCACGAGTTCCTGCAGTGGATTAAGCTAGAAATAGATAGGCGCGGCGTGGTGGATGTGGTGCGAAAGGGCGTTAGGCATAACCAGCGCGAAGTCGCGCTCTATTGCGCTATGCGCTCGCCGGGCGATGACGCCGCTTTCGATCGCTATGAACAAAACCGCTTTTCCATTACGCGCCAGCTGCGCTTTGGGGCGCGCAATCGCCGCGAATCCCTGGATCTCGCGTTGTTCGTCAACGGCTTGCCGATAGTCACCTTTGAGCTGAAGAACAAATCCGCCAAGCGAACCGCCGAGGACTCAGCGCGGCAGTATCTCCGCCGCGACCGGGATGAGCCGCTGTTTCGCGTGGGGCGCTGCCTCGCGCACTTCGCGGTGGACGAAAGCGAGGCGCTGTTCTGCACTGAGATTGCGGGCGAACAATCCGAGTTTCTGCCGTTCAACAAGGGCTGCAAGGGCGGCGCGGGCAATCCCGTCAATTCCGCAGGCTTGAAAACGGACTATCTGTGGCACGAAATTTTCGAGCGATATAGCATGACGGGCATCATTGAGCGCTATGCGCTGCTGGTTGAAAGCAAAGACGCCGGCGCAGGCAAGGCAACGCGGCGGCAGATTTGGCCGCGCTATCACCAGATTGACGCCATACGATTGCTGACTTCCAATGTGCAATCCAATGGCGCGGGCAAACGCTACCTAGTTCAGCATTCGGCGGGCGGCGGCAAATCCAACACTATCGCGTGGCTCACGCTCGCTCTCGCGGATCTGGAGCGCGACGGCGCGCCCGCGTTTCGCTCGGTCATCGTGGTAACCGATCGCGCGCCGCATGACGCCCAAATCAGCGAGGCCATACGGCAGTTCGCGCAGGTGGGATCCACGCCGGCGCGCGCCGAATCCGCCGCGGATCTGCGCCGCTTTATCGCGGATGAGGTGAAAGTCATTATAACCACCGCGCAGAAGTTGCCGTTCATACAGGACGCCATCGGCGGCGCGGAGCTGCGGGACGATAATTTCGCCATAGTGATAGACGAGGCGCGATCAGGGCAGGGTGGGCAGGCGGCGGCCACGATAGCGCAGGCGCTGGGCGGCGCGGAGGGCGATGGCGACGAGGGCGACGAGGAGGACTATGAAGATGCGATAAACCGCATCGTGGAATCGCGCGGGATGCTGCCCAATGTTAGCTACTTCGCGTTCAGCGCCGCGCCCAAGAATAAGACGCTGGAGCTGTTCGGCTCGCCGCGCGAGCAGCCGGATGGGACGGTAAAGCATTTCCCGTTTCATAACTACACTATGAAACAGGCGATGCAAGAGGGGTTTATCGCCGCCCCTTTGTAGATGACGACGCTCTTTTAGTTACCCTGCCCGAAAATATGCGGATGCTGCGCCACTTGCTCTTCAAAGGATGCGTCGCGTCTGATGACTATCGCTTGGAAACCCAAGTCTTCCAGGTCTTCCCGCGCGGCGGCGTCTTTGGCGCGGCGGCTTGGGGAATCGTGGCTTTGCCCGTCAACGAAGACGCAGGCGCGTTTGGATTCGTAGTAGAAGTCCGCTTGAGTCAGCGCTTGTTTGCTTGGGCGATGCTGGGCTTTGTCGGGGAGAGTGTGGCCGTTGTTGTATAGATGTTGAACGAATTCGCGCTCAAGGGGCGACTTAGGGTCAGTGGCGTTCAAGAGCCGCCCGTAATGTTCATCGCGGGATGGGGATGGCGCTTTCGGGCGATTGGCAGAAGTCAACCCAAGCAAGAAGTCTTTGATGAGGTTGCGGTCTAGGCGGCGGTGGTCTTGCTGGTTGGCGTAGCTCATTAGGCATTGGTAGCAGGCGGATACGCAGGCGCGCGGGTTGTCGCCGCTCGCCGCGCCCGTGTCGGGGTCGAAGTGGCATATCGTTAGCGCGCGGCGGGCGACTTTGCTTAGCGCGCCGGGTTCTTCCATCAGCGTTTCGGCGACGCCTATGCCGCCCTCGGCCGCCTCCCAAAGCAAGACGCTTTGCGTATCGCCCGCGCCTATCAGCTCAGCGCCCAATTCGTTTTCCTCGACCTGGAGTTCCCGCTGAACGCCTTGCCGGAGGGCTTGCGCTAGGGTAACCATAAAGTTCGGGTTGGCTGACCGGCTGCGGCTGGGCTTGATTAGCAAAATGTCCCTGGCGTCCATCACGAAAGGCTTTACGCCGGTTAGGGGCTGCGGCATATCCGGCTCAGCGTCATAGTCGTCGTCGGATACAGCGACGGTTTGCTGCGTCCATTGGCCGGTTTGGGCGTCAAGCGTGAAACCGGCCCTATCGCCCTGCGACCGCCAGCCGTGATTGATGCGATATACCAGCGCCGATTGCCCGTAGGTCATTTCGCCCAAGACTTCGCCGCCCGCGCTTATTGCCGCCGTATCCGGTTCGCCTTGAAAGCGGTAGTGGGTGGCAATGTCGTAGCCGCTGCGAACCCGCTCCTCTTCCTCCGCTGATATGCGCTCGCGCGGGGTTGTCCGGACTGTTGGCATATCCAACAGGCGCTGCGGGAAATATGCGCTGTCGGAATTCAGGGAAACGTGGCAGTTCTCGCAAATTTCGGCGCCGTCGGCGTCGTCGTGCCAATAGCCGCATTTTAGGCATAGCTTAGCCGACGTCAGCAGCGAATCAATGCCGTCCGCCGGCATAACGATCGCGTCGGCGCGATGCTTGCGCCCCTCGTGGTAGAGCGTGTTGTGGGGGCCAAACTCGGCAAGCCCCAAGAAACGCGGGCGGTGGATGACGTCCGTGTCTCTTGACGAGCGGCGCAGCGCGAGCGCCCTGACCGGCAGGCGCAAGAAGTTGTAGCCGGGCAGAAAGCCCTGAGACGCCAAGTAGCGATAGGGATAAAAGTCGCTGTCGGCGTAGTCGTTTGTTCGGTTGAGGAGCATATCTATTTCGCGGCGCGCCTGCAGGTGGCGCTGTACGGCCGCCGATTTCTTCGAGCGCGATGCGGATGGCGATATGGATTCGGAGTGCGCCTTGTCGTAAGCCCGCAGCGTGGCGCGGTAGAGCTCGCGCCAGTCTTTGAACGCATTGTCAAAGTCGATTAGGCTGTCGTCCACCAAGCCCTCCAGCCACTTTGGGCTGTACCAACGCGCTTTACGCAACTCAGGCGCGCGGTCAATCAAGGCGCGGGCGTCTTTTAGAACCGCATCGGGCGAAACGCGCCGCAATCGGGCATCCAAGTCCGGCTTGATGGGATACTTATCGTCAGCCCCCTCAAGATCCAGTATGTCGCTGACCGACTGTTCCAGCGATACGCCGGAGGCGGCGAGCCAGATGGAATGGATGTGAGATTCCACAAGATCTTTGTTGCGTAGATCCATTCGGGCGGGATCCACGACGCCGGCTATCATATCGCTGCGATTGCGAAAGAAATGCCGGTCGTGCGCGCTGCCCTGCCCGGCGAAAGCGGCTATGAGCGCGGGCCGCCCGCCGCGCCCTGCTCGCCCGCCGCGCTGAGCGTAGTTCGCGGGCGTGGGCGGGACGTTTCGCATATGCACAAACTGCAAATCGCGTATGTCCACGCCCAGTTCCATAGTGGGCGAGCAGAACAGCGCGGGCAGCGTTCCCGCCCTAAACAGCCTTTCGCGCTCTTCGCGGTCGGCTTGGTTGACTTGCCCGGTGTGTTCGCGCGAAAGCAGGCGCTTGAGGTCGCCGCCACTCTTTTGGTAGAGGTTGTAGAAGTAGTCGTTGCGAATTGGCGGCGCGGTTCGCCGCCGCAGGTTGCGCGTGCGAATCGGGTCGGGCGCGGCGGGCTTGCCGTTGCCCGGCGTCCACCGCAGCGCATTCGCCAGAACCCTGACGCCGCGCGCCTCGCCTTTTTCGCGCGCAATGTAGAGTATGTGGCCCTTTAAGGCGTCCACGATGCGGTTGATTATCGCCTCGCCGCTTTCGGGGGGATCTAGCCCGTAATCGCTCGCGCGCCAGGTTTGCGGGTTTCGCAGATAGCGCGATACCGCGCCGCGCGCGCCCAGCGACAGCGCCCGCCGCTCCCAGGTCTGCTTGGACGCGCCGGGCAGCAGCGCGATGTTCATCCTGTCGTCCGCGCGCTCGTTGTCGTCCATTGACCACGGCTCCGCCAGCGTGTTCGCCGTTCCGCTGATGAGCCGCCGTATGCTGTCCCCGCTCAGTTCGTTTGCCTGGATCGCCAGCTGCGTCCGCAGGTGGTTCAGGAACGCGGTCAATACCTGCATGCGCGTATCGGCGGACGCCTCTCCGATGCGCGGCGCGGCGTCCCAGAGCGCGTCGTCCGCCGCCAGCTCGTCCAAGCCCGCGTATGTTATCCGCAGCAAGCCCGCCTGCTCTAGGTTGGGCTGCACGACGCGCCAGCCGCGGCTTAGGTCTTCCAGCGCGCGAAATTGGAGGACTTGGATGGCGTAGCCCCTTGCGCGGCTTAGGCCGGGCCCGCCCTCGACCGGCTCTTGCATATACTCTTCGGGGCGCAAGTCCAGCGCCTCGAATATGGCGTCGCCGACCTCTTCAAAGCCTAGATCGCCGCGCTTTCGCAGCGCCGCCACAAGCCCGGCGCGTATCTGCGCCGTCTGCGCGAAATCGTTCAGATGCCCCGCCTGCAGCGATGCGTCCTGCCGGTTGTCTGTGAACGAAAGCGCCTTTGCCTCTTCTTGCGATATGCCCTGCGCCGCCATTGCGGACACGCCCGCGCTCACCGCGATTGTGGTGGCGGTGGAGCGCCCTATCTGCCCCAGCGACGCCAATTTGCGAAACTCGCGCCCGCGATGGCGGTCATATACCGCGTTGCATTGCATACACCAGGTCAGGGGCGAGGGCTGAAACCATCCCGCAACGCCGCCGTTGTTGCCCGCGAACGTGCCGTCCGGCAACGCCGCCAAGCGCTCCGGCAGATGCGGCGCGAACTCGCGCTTGAGGCGGACGCGCCTGTCCCTTCGCGCGTCAAACCAATGCTCCGGCAGGTCGTCGTCGTTGCGCGACCACATCTCGCCGCCGGCGTCGGGCGCGAAGTAGCCTATCTGCGCCCCGTCGTGGCTTTCGCCGCCGCCCAACGGCGCGCGCGGGATTAGCCGCGCGGCGGTTCGCTCTACCAGATAGTAGTCTTGCCCGCAATCGCGGCAGAACGAGAGCGGGAAAAGATCGCGCTTGCCGTCCAGGCCGTCCTTGCCGTCCAGGTCGCGCGAGCCCTCAAGGCGCAGCTCGCGGCGATTTACGTCCTCCAGCGTGGCATAGACATTGCCGCCCGACGCTAGGAACTGATGCAGCCTGAACGCGAACAGGGGCTGCCCGGAGTCGTCGCGCGCCGCGTTGCCGCAGTCCAATATCGCTTTGATGGCGCTGTCGCAGGCTTGCTCGTCCAAGCCGGTTTGGGCGGATAGATCGGCGACCGCATCGGCGAGAGTTCGCGGCTTGCTCCGCGTCAAGCCGCCGTCCTCTTCCTCAGTCAATCCGAAAGCGTTCTCTGCCCACGCCGCTAGGGGATGGTTCACAAAGCCGTCAGCGTCAGTGGGCGGCGGCGTTAACGCGGCTTGGCGCAGCTCAGACGGGCTTTGCGGCGCGGGGACTTGGGCTATGCGCCTCAGGGTTTCGTCTATCACATTGTCGGGGCGAACCTGCGCGCCGAATATCTTGCGCGCCACCTCCGCAACCACCGCTTTGCGATCGGCGCGGCTGCCCTCGGATACCATTGTGGCGCTTGTGCCGATGTACAGGACATCCGACTTCGCCTTGCGCGATAGGCGGCGCATCAGCATCGCCACATCCGCGCCCTGCCTGCCGCGATAGAAGTGCAGCTCGTCCATCACGATGAACCGCAAATCCCGCGTGGCGGTGGCAAGCAGCGAGCGCTCGGCGGGGCGCGTCAGCATATATTCCAGCATCACATAGTTGGTTAGCAAGATGTGCGGCGGGTTCATCTGTATTTCGCTGCGCTCGTCATTTGTGGTCTGGCCGGTGTATCGCGCGAATGTCACAGGGTTTTGGGGATAGCCCTCGGCGTACTCTTCAAGCGCGCGCAACTGGCTGTTGATGAGCGCGTTCATCGGATACACAAGCGCGGCGCGAACTCCGCCCGTGCGGTCGCTCAGTTCGTTTCGGATTATGTGGTCATAGACGGGGATGAGGTATGCGAGGCTTTTGCCCGAACCCGTGCCGGCGCTGAGGACATAGTTGTCCTTGCGATGGGCGGCGTCAAGCGCTTGGCGCTGGTGGCGATGCAGGCGCAGGCTATGCCCGAAGAACGCGGCGGTGTCTTCGCGGATGACGCCGGACGCCGCGAGTTTGCCCAGCGTTTCGGCGGGTTCGTAGGCGGGGTTGAGCTGGAGCGCGGGGTTGAGCTGCAGCGCGGGGACTATTAGTCCTCTTCGTCTGTTGGGAAGTACGGCGGCGATTCGTTGAACGGCTCGCCGGATTCTTGCGCGGCGCGCATGCGCTGCATATAGGCGGCGAACTCTGTGTTCGCGCGCTGATACGCCATATTTTTGCCCTGGCTTTTGCCTTCGGCGATGCCTTCGGCTCTACCTTCGGCGACGGCTTGGGCGACGGCTTTTTCGCGCTCGTTATTTATTTTGTTTATTAGATAGCTTGCGAGTACCACGATATAGGCTCCTGTCTCAACGGAGATTGCGGCTCCGCCCGCCACTATCGCGGCGGCTTGGCCTTTGATTAGGATTTGGATGATTGTGGGTATGACGCCTTGATGGGGCGGCTGGGTTATTTCATTGTAGGCGATTAGCGCCATTCCTATTAGGAAAATGGCGGTATAGGCCATCATGCTGATGATGATCTTGGGGCCGATTTTGGGATCTTTCAATCGCTCCTCGCTTATTTAGATGATAGATTTTCTGGCGCGGGCTGTCAATCGGGAAGTGGATCATGGTTGCATATGGCAGGCTTTAGTCATAATAAGCGCGTTGACGGCGCGCATAACTGAGAATAAGGCTGCAAACGGCGCTCGCTTGGCGACGATGTGGTTGCGATGATCTATTGGTTTCGCGCGTTGAGCCGATGCGCTTTTATCGCGACGACGGCCGTTCCTGCATTTAGGGACGGCCGCCTTTTAGTGAGGGGAGACAGGGCTTATTTTGCCGCGCAAGGCATTTAATCCAGTTCCGCGGCGCCGGCGGGCTTTTGTCGCCATTGAGCGCATTAGCGCAGAACTTAACGGGAGCGTAAAAGCCCCTGCTCGCTTTATTAAGCGGGCGGCGGCAATGGCGGAATAGCGCGGAGTCGTTGGACATATGGAACATTGCTGAAAACGCAATGCCCCAAGGGCTGCGCTCTTCATCGTCGCCATTGGCATCGCGCCACAGCACGCCGACGCGGTCATACATCTTGCGGGCGATTTCCATATCGCGGCGGGAACGGAACACGGGACAGGTGCGTGTGTTTGGATTGAACAACGCAAAGTCATCCGCAGTCAGCGCGAACCGTCGGCCAAGTTCGGCAAGTTGCGCCGTGTCATGCAGAAAGAACGCGAACTCCGCTTGCGCCGCCCGACGAGCGCTGCCGCTCAGCGTGAGCAAGCAGAACTTGTAAGATCTGTGAACGCCGGGGAATATGCCTTGCCTGTTTTCAAAATCGTAGAGGCTGACAAGCGCGCCGCTGTTCACCGCGTCCGCAAAGAAAACCTTAGTGGTGTCGTCGGTGGCTATCCCTGACGGCACGAGCATACCTATACGCCCGGTAGGGTTCAGGATATTGCGGGCGGTTTCGGCGAATACCGAGTATGTGTTGATGTCGTCGCGTCCGGCAAGGGGGTAGCGGCCGCTGGCGCGCGCGAATAGGCTGGCGGATTCGGCGGCGCGGCGGGCTTGGGCGAACTCGGCGGCAAGCGCTGGGTTGCTGTCGGGCAGGGCGCTTATCAGCCTGGAGCGGGCGGCTTTGTTGGGGGCGTTGGCGATGGCGCTGTCCCGCGAGGCGAAGAACTCTTTCTCTTGCAGCTTGATGCGCTCCCAAGGCGGGTTGCCCAGCACGACGTCAAAGCCGCCGTTGCCGAATACTTCGGGGAACTCCAGCTGCCAGTGAAAGAACCGATTTTGGGCGGATATGTCAACGGCGCCGCCAATCAGTTCGCCCGAACTTGCGCGGGCGGCGTTGGCGATGTGCCGCCGCAGGACGCCGGTTGTGGGCAGGCTGTCTATGCCGCGCGGGTCGGGCGGCAGCTTGGGCATAAAGAACGCCGCCGTCCACAGGTCGCAGGCGGTTTTGTTCGTCCACCAGCCGGTTTGGGGGGCGCGGATTGATTAGTAGCGCGCCTCCTTTGCGTGAACTTGGCGCGGCGAGTCGTCCGCCATAGCCGCGAGGTCGGTGAAGTCGTGGGATAGGTTTGCGGCGACGTCGCTGTCCGCGAAATTGAACGGCACATTGCCTTTGAGTTCTTGGCGGTTGCGCTTGCGCCATTGCGCGGCGGCGGCTCTGTCGTCGCCGGTGATATGTTTGTAGGCGGCGTTGGGTATGCCCGCGTCCAGGTCGGATAGGTAGGCGACGCCCACCAGGCTGTCGCCGCACTTGATACGGTGGTCTAGGAAACTGAGCGGCAAGCCGGGTTCGTGTCCCTCTATCCAGAGGGCGACTTTGCATAGGTCCACGGCGAGCGGGTTCTTGTCCACGGCGTATATGCAGCGGCGGATGACTTGGCGCAGGGCGGCGCGATAGGCGGCGGGCGCGGGCGACTCGTCGCCGGAGCGCAGGCGGGCGAGTTCGGTGGCGATGCGCCGCGCCGCCGCCAGGACGAAGTGGCCGGAGCCGCTGGCGGGGTCGCAGACGCTGATGCTGAGCAGCGCGTCTATCTTGGCGGCGCTGTCCGGCGCGGCGTCAACGCGCTCTCGCATCACGGGGACGAGCGCGCTGTCCACCAGCTCTTTCACGAGTTCGGGCGGCGTGTAGTACGAGCCGGTCTGCTTGCGCTCCGACCCCGCCGCGAACCCGAATTCGGGCGGCGCGCTTGGCGCTGCGCCGGGCGTCATGCGCGGGTGAAAGTCCAGCAGGCTTTCATATACCGAGCCGAACTCTTCCACATCAATGCCCGCGTAGTTGACGCGCCGCCACGCGCCTGAGCGCCGGGAGCGCCGCCGCCTGCCGCCGCCGTCATCGTCGTCCCAGAATGTTGACAGGTTGAACATAGCGCGCAGCAGGTCGTAGTTGCTCAGTCCGGCGCTTTCCAGGTCGGGGCAGGCGGATTCGGCGAAGAGCTCGCCGTTGAGCGCCCGCAGCCCGATGGCGCGCGCGGCGTCTTCTTCGCGGAACAGCGCCAGCGTGCGCTTTAAGCCCTGCCACAGGTCGGACGATACGCGGTCGTCGCCGAACCTGCGCTCGGCGCGCTCGCGCAGGTTGCTCACCGAGTAGTGGGCGTTGTAGATGTCGTACAGCGCGGGGTCGCCGTTGTCCGGGTCAAGCAGCATCTTGCGCTCTTCCGCGGTCATCAGGAACAGCAGCCGATAGACCAGGCGCAGCAGCTGGCGATAGTAGGCTTGCGCCGACAAGCGCGCCCTGCCGCCATCGCGCTCTGCCACGCTTTCGCGCAAAGCGCCGCTGTCGGGATGCGCCAGAAAGCCGTTGCCCAAGGCGAGCAGCGCCTGCTCTACGCCATCCCGCAGCTTATCGCGCACGCGCCCATGGCTGTCCAAGCCCGCTTGGTAGTAGCGCTCCAGCAGGCAGTCGTTGGGCGGCGCGCCGTCGGCGGGCAGGCGCGTGCGATGCAGCAGCCGGTAGAGCAGCGCGAAATCGGCGTATTGGTTGCTCTCTACGATGCCTTTCAGGTCAAACTCGATGTATGTGGGGCGGGTAAAGCGCGCCGAATCGCGCAGCAGCCGCAAGCGGTCGCCGTTGGTCGCGATGCCCCAGAGCGCGTCCGAGTTGTTCAGATATTCTTGCACTAAGGCGTGGGGGCTGCGCCGGTTTTGCGCCTCGCGGCGATCCAGCGGCTGGTCGCGGCCGACGATGTGGACGGGCGGCGCGTCCTCGGCGGCGCCGGCGGTGGCGTGTATGCGATACGCCAAGCCGCCCGCCTCAATCGGGCTTGGCAGCCGGTTCAGCTCGTCGTAGCCCAGCAGCTCAGTGAGCTTAATCACCCAGTCTTCGCGCGTCAGCCGCGCCGTTGAGCGCTGGGAGGTTTGCAGGCGATACTGATACGATTCCCAGTGCGCGCGGGCGGCGGAGAAGGCGGCTTGTATGGCGTCCGCCATCCGCGTTGGGCTTGCGCCATTGCGGGCGAAATCGGCGGCGCGCTGCCCCTCCGCCTCGCCCGCGCCTATCCTGTCCAGCAGATCGGCGGGGAACAGCCCGCCCTCAACCACATAAGCCATCGTCAGCCCTCCGCCGGCACAAGCGCGTAGCAGCCGATAATGTCGGGCGGCTTGGCGTCCACCAGCAGCGGCTTGCCGCCAATCGCGCCGCGCACGCGCTCGTGCGCCGCAAGAATAGCCGCCTTGCGCTCTGCCACAATCGCGTTATGCCAGCCGGGGCGGTCGTCCAGCATCTCAAGCATCTGAGATACATTGCGGCAGCGGTCATGCGAGGGCATATTGCGGGCGGGCTTGGCGCCGGTCAGCAGGGCGAGGGCGGTTTCGCGCAGATCGCCGTCGGGCGCATCGTCCTGATACAGAGGCAGCCAGTGGATTTGCCCGCCCGCGCGATAGAACGCGGCGGTTACTATCTCTTCGGCATATGTCTGCTTGCCCGATTCGGTGAGCAAGTAGCGCAAGCGCAGCAGCAGCGCGGCGGTTCGGCGCTGCACGGCGGTGGTGTATATCGCGCCGCATCGGGCGAAATTGGGATCGCCCTCATCCGACATAGCCCGCCCCATCACGGCGTCGGCGAGCGTGGACACGACGGGGTGGTTGCGGATGACGCTAACGGCGTCGGCGCGCGGCGTTTGGTCGAAACAGACGCGCAGGGGGAACTCGGCGTCGGGCAGCGCGGCGCTGAGGCGCTCTTGCAGGTCGCCGGGGTATAGCTCGAAGACGTTGCGCCGCCGCGTTTCGCGCAGCTCGCCGTTGAACCGCTGGTAGCCGTTTGCCACGAACCCGCGCACGTCGTCTTGGCTGCCCAGCGCGGGATCCAGCTCTTTGAGTTCGCGCGCGATTTCGTCCGGCTGAATGGAATGTTGCGCGAAATAGGCGCTTTGCTTGGCTTGCGCGCTCGCCGCGTTGTCAAGCTCGCGGTGATACGCGCTCACCTCGGACTGCTCCGACTGCAGATCCAAGCGCGGCTGAACGCCGCCGGTTGCCAGGATGTTGTTTATCACCGCTTCCAACACGGCTTCCGACTCTACTGACGCGGCGACGGATATGCCAAGCCGCCGCCTGATTTCGCGCGCCTTGCGTATCAGAACTTGCAGCACGGTCAAGTCCACGTTGTTGTTCGCGCCCCACAGCAGAACCGCCTTGACGCGGCGCGCCGCCTGCCCGTAGCGATCCACCCTGCCCTCGCGCTGCTCAAGCCGGTTGGGGTTCCACGGCAAGTCGTAGTGCATCACCGCGTCGAAATGCTCTTGCAGGTTGATGCCCTCGCTGAGGCAATCGGTCGCCACAAGCACGCGCCGCTTATGGCGCACGATGTCGTCAATGATCTCTTTGCGCTGCTCATCGTTCCCGTCGCCGCCCGTAACCGACCGGATTTCAATATCCGGATGCGTTCCGCTCAGCGCAGCGCTTAGCTGCTCCGCCACATACTCGGCGGTGGCGATAAAGCGGCAGTAGATAATCGGGCGATAGCCGCGCTCAACCATATCAAGCGCGGCGTCGCGGCACTTGGCGAGTTTGGCGTCGGCTTGTGTCCCGCGCAGTTCGCGGGCGCGGCTGAGGAACCCGTCCAGCCGGCGCAGTTCGTGGCGGGTGAGCGCGGCGTCCGGGTCGGCGAGCGCGGCGGTGGGCGCGTAGTCGGGCGGCGAGTCCGTTTCGGCGTCGGCGTCCAGCGCCTGCGCGATGAACTCCTGGACGCTCGCATTCTCTTCGCGCTGAGATTCGGCAAGCCTGTTCGCTCTGGCGCGGAGCGTGGCCTCGGCGGCGGCCGGGCTGGACAGGACGCAGCGCAGGATGGACACCGCCGCCCAATACCTTACGCGCTGACGCTGGCCGCTGACGCCGGCTACTATCTGCCTGCAAAAGCCGATGATGTCTTCGTATAGCGCGAGATACGCGGGGGACATTGCGTATTGTATCTCTTCGTTATCGCGGTCGGGGAACGGCGTGTCTTCGCCCAGCCAATTCGCTAAGTCGGCGCGGCGGCGCTGAACCAGATAGGGCGTCAGGCGGCGATTGGGGATGTTGCGGTCAACGGGCATATCCAAATCGCGGTTGAGCAGCCCTATCAGCGACCGAAAGCTCTCTTCGACGCCGTTGTGCGGCGTGGCGGTAACCAGGATGATGTGGCGATTGGGATCGTTGGCTAATTCGCGCACGAGCCGATGGCGTTGCTGTTGGCTGCCGGAGGCGTCGCCGCGGGGCCGTGACGCCGCGTGCGCCTCGTCCACGATGATTAGGTCGGGCGCGTTGTCCGCGAAAGACTTCGCGTAGTGGTCGGATTTGACGAAATCTATTGATGCGACGATATGCCGGTAATGCTTGAACACCTGCATATCTTGGCGCGGCAGCTCGCGTTCCAAGCGCGCCATCTTGGACGACTGCGCGACTGCGGCGTCTATGCCGAACTTGTCCCGCAGCTCGGTCGCCCACTGCTCGCACAGATGCGGCGGGCATAGCACACCGATACGTTTTGCCGCGCCTCTGTCCAAGAGCTCGCGCGCCACGAACCCCGCCTCCACGGTCTTGCCCACGCCCACGTCGTCGGCGATAAGCAGGCGCGCCGGGCTCATTCGCAAAGCCATGGCAAGCGGCACATACTGATACGGACGCGGAGTCGCCGCCGCCCTGCCCACTGAGCGAAACGGCCCCGCGCCGGAGCGCAGGTTCATCCGAAAAGCCTCGCGCAGCAAAGCCGCGCCGCCGGAGTCCCCCGCCTTGTCAGCGTCAGGCAAAGGATACGAAGACGGGCTAATAATGTCAGGCTCAATGCGACTAAAAACGCCGATGCCGTCCTCTTCGGCGCCGTCCACCGGGCGCAAGAGCGTCAGCCCGTCCTGATTAGACGGCATAACCACCCAATTGCGCCCTCTGCAAGCCACCAATGAACCCGGCGAGAAATGTTCGTTTCGCGTTGCAACCACTCGGCGGCGCTCCATGTCTTGAAATCTAGTCGTAGGCGTTCTTGTTTTGGGGATAGTATGGATGCGCCTAGCGAATGTCAAATTGTTGTCGTCTCAGGCAGCGTTTCTTATTAGCCGGTTTTGGGATTTTGGCAAGTTGTTTTCCCGATTGACAAAGCGGGGGGCTACGGCAAAGGGCGTCCAATCGGCGGCGGCGGTGGATATACTCGGCAGCCTAAATGGAAACGCTACTTGCCCAAACCCGTGTTGACGCATCCGCCAATGGGCGATAGCATAGGCTTGCCGCCAAATTCAACTGCTGATAGCCGATAAGGGCTACGCCAATCGCGCGGGAACGGGCGGCGCACAGGGGCGAGGGCAGTCTCGCCGGGGAGGGCTTGATATGGTTACCGAAACTGCCGTAAGGCTGACATACGAAGACTACGCCAATATGCCGGACGATGAGCGGTATGAACTTATCAACGGGGAGCTGATTATGGCCGCCGCGCCTAACGAACTTCACCAGAGGCTTATCATGGGACTGATTCGGTATTTTATCATTGCGGCTGATCTCGGGCTAGGGCGGGCGTACGTCGCGCCCTTTGATGTCGTGCTGTCAGACCACGATGTTGTGCAGCCGGACTTGCTGTTCGTGCTGAAAGAGAACGCGCATATCATTACAAGGGCTAACATCCAAGGCGCGCCCGACCTAGTGGTAGAGATCCTATCGCCGTCCACATCGCGGCGGGATTGGAATGAGAAACGGGATCTGTACGCCAAATACGGCGTCGGCGAGCTTTGGATCGCGGATCCGGATGAGCGCGTGGTCTGGGTGATGGCGCTGCGCGACGGGGAGTATGAGGTCGTGGGCAAGTACGGGGATACGCAGACGTTTATCTCGCCGACGTTGGCGGGGGTTGCGATAGATCTGCGGGAGGTGTTTGGGGAGTAGGGGCGGATTAGGTTGGATGATGGTTGATAGCCAACTACGCCAATCGCGCGGGAACGCAGCGGCGGCGCAATGGAAACGGGGGCAGTCTCACCGGGAGGGCTAATATGGTTACCGAAACTGCCGTAAGGCTGACATACGAAGACTACGCCAATATGCCGGACGATGAGCGGTATGAACTTATCAACGGGGAGCTGATTATGGTTGCCGCGCCTAACGAACTTCACCAGAGGCTCATCAAGCGGTTGGTTCGGTATTTTCTCATTGTGGAAGAGCACGGACTGGGCTGGTTCTATTTCGCGCCCTTTGACGTCGTTCTGTCCGAGTACGATGTTGTGCAACCCGACTTGCTGTTCGTGCTAAAGGAAAATGAGCATATCATCACAAGGGCTAACATCCAGGGCGCGCCCGACCTTGTGGTGGAAATCCTGTCGCCGTTCACCTCGCGGCGGGATTGGAATGAGAAGCGGGATCTGTACGCCAAATACGGCGTCGGCGAGCTTTGGATCGCGGATCCGGACGAGCGCGTAGTGTGGGTGATGGCGCTGCGCGACGGGGAGTATGAGGTTGTGGGCAAGTATGGGGATACGCAGACGTTTAGCTCGCCAACGCTGGCGGGGGTTGCGATAGATTTGCGGGCGGTGTTTGGGGAATAGGCAAGGGATTAGGGTGGATAAATGGCTGATAGCCGACTATACCAATCGCGCGGGAACGCGGCGGCGCACAAGGGCGGGGGCAGTCTCGCCGGGGAGGGCTTGATATGGTTACCGAAACTGCCGTAAGGCTGACATACGAAGACTACGCCAATATGCCGGACGATGAGCGGTATGAACTTATCAACGGGGAGCTGATTATGGCCGCCGCGCCTAACGAACTTCACCAGAGGCTTATCATGGGACTGATTCGGTATTTTATCATTGCGGCTGATCTCGGGCTAGGGCGGGCGTACGTCGCGCCCTTTGATGTCGTGCTGTCCGACCACAATGTTGTGCAGCCGGACTTGCTGTTCGTGCCGAAAGAAAACGAGCATATCATCACAACGGCTAACATCCAGGGCGCGCCCGACCTGGTGGTAGAGATCCTATCGCCGTCCACATCGCGGCGGGATTGGAATGAGAAACGGGATCTGTACGCCAAATACGGCGTCGGCGAGCTTTGGATCGCGGATCCGGATGAGCGCGTAGTGTGGGTGATGGCACTGCGCGACGGGGAGTATGAGGTTGTGGGCAAGTACGGGGATACGCAGACGTTCAGCTCGCCGACGCTGGCGGGGGTTACTATAGATCTGCGGGAGGTGTTTGGGGAGTAGGGGGTAGCCGCGATAGATAAAGCGCAAGGCAAGCTCGCAATAACCCACGTTCACCCTGCCCCATCTTACGTCACGCTTGCGTCTATCACCCCCGCAACCCCTCCGGCGGCTTGTGCGCCCCATTCACGCCATTCACGCCCGCCCTCGACCGGCGGGGCGGCGCGAATACTACCAGCAGCGTCAGCGTGCGCTCTATGGCGTAAAAGCGATGCGTCTCGCCGGCGCGCACGAATACTACGTCGCCCGCCTCTACCTCGGCGTCTTCGTCTTCTACCATAATGCGCCCCTTGCCGCCGACTACGTAGTAGATCTCGTCCTCCGTGTGCGGCTGCTGCGGGTCGGCCTCGCCCGCCGATAGCGCGTACAGCCCAAGGCTCATTGTGTCCGCGCCGAAGAACTCGTAGTATCGCTCGCCGCTGAGGAATCGCGACTCTGCCACGTCCGTGATGTGAAAGATGTCCATATCGCCCTTTATCGCGCAATTGCGCCGTGTTCGCGGGTTGGGATTGCCGCCGCGCTATCGCCGCCTACTTGCCCCAACCTCCCCCTACTCATCCTCCCGCGGATTGAATATCTCATACCCCTCCCGAGGATCCGGCCCCACCAGCGCTATGTCGTCGCCGCACAGCCAGAATTGGAAGTCGGCGTAGGTGGGCGCGGGCGAGCCGCGCGGCGGGATGACTATCGTGCTGCCGATGAAGTAGGCGCGGTAGCAGCCAAGACGGGCTACCGCGGTGGCGGGCGTGGACAGGTCGCCGCTGAATGTCCAGGTCGCCTCGCCCGTCTCGAAGTCGGTGGTGCCGGATATGAATACGGCGCCGGACGCGCCGTCAAATCTGCCCGTGCCGCCGTCCACGCGCAGAAAGCGTTTCCAGTAGCCCGACTCGCCGTCCTCGGACGGACACATAAAGCCTAATGTCTGCGTCATTCGCAGGATTTCGCCGTCTTCGGTCGACCATACGAATATGTGCGTTCCCGGCGCGGGCGCGCTGCATGTGCCCGATTGCGCGGATATGCCGGAGCGGTCGTCGCTGAAACTGAACGCCACATCGCCCGCTATTCCTGCGGCGGAGTCGGATGCGTCAAAGCTGCCGCGGATTTCGATGTCGCAGATGCCGGTTTGCTCGCACTCTTCGGGATTGGCTATTTCAGCCGTGCCGCTGCCCCTGCCCTCAAGCGTGGTTTTGCCCTGCGCGAGCGCCTCGCCGGACGCGACAAGCGCCGTCAGCAGCGCCGCAAACAAGCCCGCCGCCAATATCAGCGCCAAGCCGCGGCGAGGTAGGTTCAGCGTCATCATAAGTCCTTTCCCTATATCCCTGCGTATCCCAGTATCCCCGTCTAGCCCTTATTCCCGTTCCCCGCCTATCGCTATTCTAGCCTATCGCGGTTATAGCGCGGGCGGATGTAAGAGGCGGTTTCATTGCGATTGCGCGATATTCCCCACGAGCGCCTGCGCTATGCCGGTGTAGCGCGCGGGCGTGAGCGCTAGCAGCCGCGCCTTGTCGTCGGCGGGCAGATCCAGCGCGCCGATGAATTCGCGCATCGCGGCGGGCGTTATGATCTGGCCGCGCGTGAAGTCTTTCAGCAAGCCGTAGGCGTCGCCGGCGCCTTGCTTTCGCATCACGGTTTGCACAGCCTCCGCCAGCGTTTCCCACTCGGCGCTGAGCTCGGCGGCCATCGCATCGGCGTCAGCCGCCACCTGCCGCAAGCCGCGCAGCGCCGAGCGCAGCCCAACTATGCCGTGTCCTATGGCGGGGCCCAGGTTTCGCAGCGCCGACGAGTCCGTCAGATCGCGCTGCAGCCGCGATATGGGAAGCTTGGTGGCAAGATGCTCCAGCAGGGCGCTGCTGACGCCCATATTCGCCTCCGAGTTCTCGAAGTTGATGGGGTTGACTTTGTGCGGCATTGTGGAAGAGCCGACCTCGCCCTCAACCGGCTTTTGGCGCAATGCGCCGCGCGAGATGTACGCCCACATATCGCGGTCAAAGTCAAGCGTGATTGTGTTGAACCGGATGAGCGCGTGAAAGATTTCGGCGAGGTAGTCGTGCGGCTCTATCTGCGTGGTGAGCGGGTTGTGCGTCAGCCCTAGACGCTCTACGAACTCGCGCGAGACGCGCTGCCAGTCGGCGTTGGGATAGGCGATAGCGTGCGCGTTGTAGTTGCCCACAGCGCCGTTGAACTTGCCCAAATACTCCGCGCCGCGAATTTGCCGCAGCTGCCGCCGCCAGCGATAGACGAACACCGCCAGCTCCTTGCCGAGCGTGGTGGGCGAGGCCGGCTGCCCGTGCGTGTGCGCCAGCAAGGGCGCGGCGGCATATCTTTCGGCGAGCGCGGCGACGCCGTCCACAAGCTCCACCGCGCGCGGCAGCCATTCGTCCCGAATCGCCGCCTTCAGCATCAGCGCATAGGCGAGGTTGTTGATGTCCTCTGATGTGCAGCAGAAGTGAACCCACTCGCGGACGTCGTCCATAGACCCGCCCGCAAGCCGCTCGCGGATGTAGTATTCCACCGCTTTGACGTCGTGATTGGTAGAGCGCTCTATTTGCTTGACGCGCGTTGCGGCATCGTCGTCAAAATCGTCAACGAGAGAGCGCAATTGCGCTTGCTCAGCGCCGGTGAGCGCCCGCATATCCGCTATCTCATCTAGCGCCGCCATCTCCAACAGCCACTCCACCTCCACCTGAACGCGCCGCTTGATGAGCGCCCACTCCGACAGGCAGTCGGCAAGCCCGCCCAGCTGCGCCGCGTAGCGCCCGTCCAACGGCGTTATCGCCCTGATTGTCATATGCCTTTGCCTTGTTGATTTGTGATTTAACGGGTGATTTAGGGATAGCGGTTTAGCGTATGGCGGGTGATTTAGCGATAGAGGTTTTTAGGGTAATCTAGCGATAGCGATTTAGCGATATTTAGGGATATATGATACGCGAATATGGCGGTCGGGATGCAAGGCAGGCCGCGTATCTTATGGCGTATCTTATGGCGCAACCGACGGCGCAACTGGCAACGAAACCGATGAGTTGCCCGCCCCGATGCGTATGCCCGCGCCCCGCGCAATCGCGCTATCATACGCCGCCTTTGCCGCCGCCACATCCCACATAGCCATTCCCAGCGATTTGAACAGCGTGATGTCGTCGGGCGAGCGCCGCCCCGCCCTTTCGCCGCCTACAATTTGGCAAAGTTCGGTTAGTTGCTCCCAGAGTATCACGCCGCGCGAGGCGGGCATAAGCAGCTCGCCGCACTCCACTTTCGCCTGCGCTACGCTGTCCACCGCGATGATGTCCGCGCGGCGGATGGCGACGTCGTCCAGTTCGGTGGCGTACTCATTCGCGCCGCCAACCGCGCAGATGTGCATCCCCGGCCGCAGCCAATTGCCGCCGAACACCGGCTCGCGCGAGTTCGTGATTGTGACCAGAATATCGGCGGCGTCAACGACTTGGCGGGGATTGTCAGCGGCGATTACATCAATGCCAAGCGCGGCGGTCATGCGGCGAGCGAATTCGTTGCGTCTATGAGGATTTGGGCTGAACGCATACGCCGACTTTATCGGCCGGACGGCGCATATCGCCCGCAATTGCGCGCCCGCCTGATAGCCGCTGCCCAATATCCCGACCGCGCTCGCATCCCGCCGCGCCATATGCCGCGCGCTGACGCCGCTCGCCGCGCCCGTGCGGATGCGCCCCAGCGAATTCGCCGCCATCAGCGCCAGCGGCAAGCCCGTCCGCATAGAGTACAGCGCCACGAAAAACCGATACACGCCGCCCGCCGCCGAGTATGATTTGAACCCGAATACGCCTTGTTCCCACAGCGCCGCCTGCATATGCGCCAAGAACGCGCCCTCGCCCGCAATATCGTGAGCGCGCGGGCGATTGACGACATTGCCCGCCGCCTGCTGCGCCAGCGCCGCCTCTATCACGGGAACGGCGTCCTCTACGGACAGCAGGCGCTCTACGTCGGCGTCGGAAAGCCAGAGCATACCGGCGGCTTGGGATGCGGCGGCTTGGGGCGCGTCTTGCGACGGCGTATCTTGAGGCGCGTCTTGGGATGGCGCATCTTGGGATGCGTCGGCTTGCAACGGCGCGTCTTGCGACGCAGGCGTCCCGCTATCTCGGCTCATATCGGGCGGCATAGCATAAAGAGGGCTTGGCGGGCGCGCGCGGCGATTAGGAGCGCACCGCGATGACGCCCAGCCAGCTGCGCGGCACGTGGGTGATTTTCATCTCGTCAAAGGTCTGCCGCACGCCCGATTGCAGCGCGGCGCTCGCCTTGTCAAGCGGCACGCCGGGCATTGTGCCCTCTATGAAATCCTTGAACCCGCTGATGTCCAGCCAGCCCTCGATCGGCACCTGCACGGTGTCAATCCGCTGCCGCACGATGGTAAGCCCGTGATTTTCCAGCAGCTCGCGGTACTGCTCCACGGTGAGATGCTTGCGCGATTCCACCTTGTCAGCCCGCGAGGGGCGCAGCCCGTAATCGCGGCGCAGCGTGCGTATGGACTTGAACATCCACTTGCGATAGAACTCCAGGCTTTCGGGCGGATGGCTGCCCTCGAAGAACGATGTGTTGAACGCGAACTTGCCGCCGGGGTTCAGCGACTTCGTGATGTCCGCCAGCAGCGCGTCCTTGTCGGGGATATAGTGAATGGCGTTGCAGAACACCACGGTGTCCACCGACTCCTTGAGCGCGTCCGACAGCGACTCCACTTGGCTATGCACAAAGCGCACGGCGGAATCGCGCCTGTCGCGGAAATTGTCCATCGCCTGCCGAATGGCGCCCGCGGAGTGATCCACGCCGATAACCATAGACTCGCAGGCGTCCTGCAGCCGCTCGGCGATAAGCTGCGTAACGCCGCCCGTGCCGCACGCGAGATCCACGATGCGGCGGTCTCTGCCCACGTCCGCCATATCCACCAGTCGGGCGTTGAGCGTCTCATAGAAAGAATTTTGGGAGAACTTGGAGAACGAAAAGTCTTGCGCTGCCATTTCAGCCTCCTGATTGCGGCGCTAATGCCGCGCTTGAGCGCGCGATGCGCGTGAACTGCGCTGTGGGGCGCGCGGCAAATGCCGCCACATGCCGCGCGCCCGCAATAAGTATTATAGCGATATGTGCGGGATTAGGCTAGATTGAGAGGGGGGAAGATGGGATTTGCCTAGAAAGTTTCCCAAAAATTTACAAATCATTCGATAAATCTGCCCTATAAATCCCCCACCCAAAAGTTTTTGGTTACTTTTTTGAAAAAAGTAGCGTCCCCGTTGCCCAGGCCAAACGCATCCGCCCGCCACCGCCCCTACCCGTCCCCCCGTTCCCGCGCCAACTGCGCCTGCAGCTCCCGTATCACCGCATCCGCCCGCCGCCGCGCCTCAGCCTCTGCCTCTGCCCGCGCCTCAGCCTCAGCCCGCGCCGCCGCCTCAGCCTGAGCGCGCGCCGCCTCAGCCGCCGCTTGAGCCTCAGCATCATCCGCTCTTGCCTCAGCCTCAGCTCGCGCCTCAGCCTCAGCCTGCGCCCGCGCATCCGCATTGCCTGCCCTTGCGTCCGCATAACTCGCCCTTGCGTCCGCGTAATCCGCCCGCGCTGCCTCCAGCCCCACTAGCGCCTCGCTCTCTTCATGCGTCCGCAGATAACTCTCACTCTCCGGATCGTACAGCCGCAGCATCCCGTCCTCCCAGCACACATACAACTTCAGCGCCGCGCTGTAGCCGCGCTTGTTGTTCGCGCCGTAATACTCCAGCTCAATCGGCGCATACGCGCCGCCCACAAGCCTATCGCCCGCAAGCCCCGCAAGGTAGCGCCTGCCATCGGTCGGGTCAAAGCGCCAGTACTCGCTCACGCCGTAGCCGGCGTAGCCAATGCGCTTTTCGGTATCATCCCGATCCGCCGTGTGAACCGACGCCACCTCCAGCACGAACTCCGGCGGATTCGGCTGCGACCGCATCTCATACCCGTCCTGCGCGTCCATTCGGGCGGCGTCGCAGTTCAGCGCCACCATCAGATCCGGCACAAGCGTCCCCTTGCGGACGCGCGCGTCCCACCCCAGCGGGATTTCGCTGCCCACATAGACGCTATCCGACTCGCCCAGACGATTCATCAGCGCGGTGATGATGGATTGGCTGTAGATGTACTTGGTATTCTGCATATCGTCTCTTGGCGGGAATTCGGGGAACTTGGCTAGTTCTTCCCCGGTTTCCCTAACGTCGGCAATAGAGATAGGTTTGGTAGTCATCGCGCGAACCTCTCTGAGGCGCTTATGTATATTCACCCCTTGCGTCCAATGCCCTGTTGTATAGTCAACCTGATTATATCCCCATCAGCCCGCCCCCGCTACCCGCGCGCTGTCGCATTTTGCTTGCTAACGCGCAAAATTCACCCTCCATATGCCCCTTTCCCGCCAATCCCCGCCGAACTATGGACATATCCCCCACAAATCCCTTATACTACCCGCTGCCACATCAACAATTCTGCGTCTTAGCGCCAAACGGCGCATTTGACAACAAATATCTCAGCGCAAACGGCGCATTTTGACAGAAAAGTCTCAGCGCCAAACGGCGCATCTTCACAGCAAAAGTCTCAGCGCCAAACGGCGCATCTTCACTGGAAAGGGCTTGCGCCACACGGCGCATAATTGACAGGAAAGGAGTAAGCCGCTTTGAATCAGGAAGGACATATCGCTTGGATACTGGTATGCTCTGCCTTAGTGCTCTTTATGACGCCCGGCCTGGCGCTGTTCTACGCCGGCCTCGCGCGCAGCAAGAACGCCGCCGGCACCATTATGCACAGCCTTATGAGCATGGGCATCGTAGGAGTCGTCTGGGTCTTGTGGGGATATTCCCTCGCATTCGGCCCCTCCGTGGGCGGCATTATCGGCGACCTTAGCCACTTCGGCCTAGCCGGCATCAGCTCGGAGCTGGGAGAGGGCGATACCATCCCCCCGATGCTCTTTATGATGTTCCAGGGCATGTTCGCCATCATCGCCCCCGCCATACTCACCGGCGCTTTCGCCGAGCGCATGAAGTTCAGCTCCTACATCCTCTTTATGGTGCTGTGGGTAACGCTGGTATATGCGCCCGTAGCCCACTGGGTCTGGGGCGACAACGGCTGGATACTCAACCTCGGCGCCCTCGACTTCGCGGGCGGCAATGTGGTTCACATCACCTCCGGCGTGGGCGCGCTAGCCGCGGCGCTAATTGTGGGCAAACGGCTCGGCTTTGGCATGGAGCCTATGGAATCCCACAACGTCCCTATGGTCGTAACCGGAACGGCCATACTTTGGTTCGGCTGGTTCGGCTTTAACGCCGGCTCCGCGCTCGCCGCCGACGGCGCCGCCGTCAACGCATTCGTGGTCACCAACACAGCCGCCGCCGCCGGAATGATCGGCTGGGTGGGCATGTCCTGGATTATGGACGGCAAGCCCTCCGTAATCGGCGCGGCGTCAGGCGCAGTCGCGGGCCTAGTCGCCATTACCCCGGCGGCAGGATTCGTCGGCCCAATGCCCGCCATCCTAATCGGCCTAGTGGGCGGCGTCATGTGCGACCTCGCCGCGCGTTTCCTAGTCAAGATGAACCTTGACGACGCGCTCTCAGTTTGGGGCGTACACGGCATCGGCGGCACTTGGGGCGGCATCGCCACCGCGCTCTTCGTGGGCGTGGGCATCACCGGAGTGACAATGGCCGACTTCACCGACATGGCGCGCATCTCCCAACTCGGCGTCCAACTCGTCGCCATAGTCGCCACTTGGATATGGGCTTTCGGCATCACCGCCCTCATCCTGCTCGGCCTCAAGTACACGCTCGGCCTTCGGGTAACCGACAACGCCGAGGCGGTCGGCATCGACCTCGCCGAACACGACGAGCCCGCCTACAGGTGGCAATAACCTGCCCTAACCACATAACTACATACTGCCAACGCGCGGGATGCGGCGGCTTGCCTAACACATCGCCGCATCCCGCCTGCCCGCCGCCGCCGCGACATCAGCGGCGCGGCGCAGCCACAGGAGATACGACCTATGAAGAAAATAGAGGCAATCATCCGCCCCGAAAAGCTCACGATGGTCAAGTTCGCGCTGGGCGAATCCGGTTTCTACAAGCTCAACAGCACGCAGGTGACCGGACGCGGCGGACAGCGCGGCGTCGTTCACGCCGGCCGAACCGGCCAGGCTATCACCATCGATATGCTCCCCAAAGTCCGCCTTGAGCTCGTCGTCCAAGACTCCGAGGTGGAAACCGTAGTGGAAATCATCACCGAAAGCGCCCGCACAGGCGAGGTCGGCGACGGCAAAATCTTCGTCTCCCACGTAGAAGACGTCGTCCGCGTCCGCACCGGCGAAAGAGGCGAGGCGGCCGTCTAACCTGCCCCCAAATCCAGCGCCGCCGCGCTCCCCCGCCGTATTGCGTTGCGCCCAAATCCAACCGCGCCTAAACCCAACTGCGCGCCAGGCGAACCACGCCCCGGTGAACCTATGAAAATCACAAACGTAGAATGCCTAATCCTAGACCGCGCCTTCCCATTCGTCCGCGTTCACACCGACGAGGGCATAACCGGCATCGGCGAATGCTTTCGCCGCCAGCCCGCCGTCGTCCAAACCCTGGTTGACGGCATACTCGCGCCCGCCCTGCTCGGCAAAGACCCGACCAACACAGCCGCCCGATTCGACGACATGGCGCGCGCCGCCAGCGCCTACGAAATGGGCGGCGCCGTCTGGTGCGCCATCGCCGGCCTGGACATCGCGCTCTGGGACATCCGCGGCAAAGCCCTTAACCGCCCCATAGCCGACTTGCTTGGCGGCATAAAGCGCGACCGCATCCCTATGTACGCCAGCTCTATGCGCCGCGACATGACGCCCATCCAAGAGGCGCGCCGCGCCGCGTCTTTCGTTGAGCAAGGCTACTCCGGCTACAAGCTCCACAGCGCCGTCCCCGGCAAAATGGACGACCCCGCCGACTACACAATCGCCACCGTCACAGAAGTCCGCGCCGCAGTCGGCGACGACATAGACATCCTAGTGGACGTCAATGGCGCTTACTCAGTTCACCACTCCATAGAAATCGGCAAGCGCCTAGATAATCTCGGCGTCTTTCATTTCGAAGAGCCGCGCCCCCACTACGACCTAGACGGCTTGGCGCAAGTCGCAGACGCGCTCACAATCCCCATCGCGTCCGGCGAAATGATCTACACCCACTACGAATACCGCGACCTCATCCTCAGAGGCAAGGCGGACATCATCCAGCCCGACATCGTAAAAGCCCCCGGCTTTACCGAATTCCAAAAAATCGCCGCCCTATGCGAAACATTCGGCAAGCCCATCACCGTCCACAACACCCAGCCCATCATCAGCACAATCGCCCACCTGCACTTCTGCGCCGCCTACCCCGAAATCGTCCCCTACTCCCAAGAATACAACATTGAACCCATCTCAATCCGCGACGAAATCCCCGTCCTCAAAGAGCCTCTGCAAGTCATAGACGGCTACCTAGCCGTCCCCGACGGCCCCGGACTTGGCGTGGAACTAGACGAATCCGCCCTCAAAACCCTAGCCTCGCGCTAACCTATTCCCCGCGCCATCATCACAGCGCCGACCGATTTGGCGATGATTGTTTGGGATGCTGAGATTGCCTTTTGGCGATAACTCAGGATGCTAAGCTCGCCTATCCCACCTGCGGCAACCCGTATGTCCCCCTAAAGTCGGTTGCCCGCTCAAACGCATCCCCCACCCGCAGCATCACTTCTTCCCCCATAGCCGGCGCCATCACCTGCAACCCAACCGGCAGCCCATCCGACATCCCCGCCGGCAGCGACATCCCCGGTATCCCCGCGATATTCGCCGGTATCGTCAGCACATCGTTTAGATACATCTGCAGCGGATCCGCCGTCTTCGCCCCCAATTCAAACGCCACCGTGGGCGATGTGGGCGCGACCACCGCGTCATACCGCTCAAATACCCGCTCAAACTCGCGCCGTATCAGGCTGCGAACCCGCTGCGCCTGCACATAATAGGCGTCATAATAACCCGCCGAAAGCGCGTATGTCCCCAGCATTATCCGCCGCTTGACCTCATCGCCGAACCCGTGTTGCCTTGTCTTTTCCAAGGCATCCCACACCCCGTCCGCGTCCTGCATGCTGAACCCGTACTTCACGCCGTCATACCGCGCCAGATTAGCCGACGCCTCCGACGGCGCGATGATGTAATACACCGCCAGCGCGTATGGCGTGCTTGGCAGCGATGTCTCTTCCACATCAGCCCCAAGCCCGCGCAGCGTATCTATCGCCCCGCGAACCACATCAGCAACTCCGGCATCCAATCCCGCGCCGAAATACTCCACCGGAACGCCGATACGCATCCCCCGCAAATCATCCCCCAGCGCCGCCGTGTAATCCGGAACATCAAACCGCAGCGATGTAGAATCGTTGGAATCATTCCCCGCGATGGCGTTCAAAACCAGCGCGCAATCCCTTACATCCTTGCCCAGCGGCCCAATCTGATCCAGCGAGCTTGCGAAAGCCACCAACCCAAAGCGGCTAACCAGCCCGTACGTCGGCTTTAACCCGACCACGCCGCACAGCGCCGCCGGCTGCCGTATGCTGCCGCCCGTATCCGACCCCAGCGAATATACCGCCTCGCCCGCCGCAACCGCCGCCGCCGGCCCGCCGCTGCTGCCGCCCGGCGCCCGATCCAGCCCCCAGGGATTGCGCGTTGGATGAAACGCCGAGTGCTCAGTGGACGACCCCATAGCGAACTCGTCCATATTCCCCTTGCCCACCAGCACAGCGCCTTGCTCGTACAGCCGCGCCGCAACCGTGGCGTCATACGGCGGCACGAAATTCTCCAGCATCCGCGAAGAGCATGTAGTCCTAACGCCCCGCGTTACGATATTGTCTTTCAGCATCATCGGAACGCCCGTCAGCGGCGCAGCCTCGCCCGCCGCGATGCGCTCATCCGCCGCCGCCGCCTGCCGCAGCGCCACATCCTCGGTAATCGTAACAAACGCGCCCACGCTGCCCTCCACCGCCGCCGCTCGCGCCAGCGCCGCCCTTGCCAGCTCCACCGCGCTAACCTGCCCCGCATCCAGCAGCTCCCTTGCCCTATGCGCCGTAACCCCCGCAAACTCTAACTGATCCATAAGCCCCTTGCTTGCAACTTCGCTAACGCCGATAAGCCCGTATATTCCCGCCCGCGCTTGCCTGCGCCCCGCTACTCCAACACCGCCTTAACCCGCACCAAATCCCCCTGACGATTAGGCGCATTCGCCAGCGCCTCATCCCTATCCAGCGAATCCCCCGCCTCATCATCCCGCATCACCGACAGCAAGCTAACCGAATGAGCCGTCGGCTCCAACCCCCCCGTATCCACCTCCCGCAGCGCCTCGAACTGCGCCAAAATATCCGACAGCGTATCCCGCATCCGCTCCACCTCATCATCCGTCATCCCCACCCGCGCCAACAGCGCGATATGCCGCACCTCATCCGCCGTAAGCCGCGCGTTGCCCTCAGCCATATATGCGCCCCCTTCTGCGTAACCTAGCCCCCAAAATAATACCACACCTTTCGGCGCGTCCGCCCAAAATTCGCCATTCTGAAAATTACCCTTGACACCGCTCATATACTCATTATTCTCACTACGCACATAATATCCGATACACACCACACAAAAAATTACGCTACTTTTTAGAAAAAAGTAGCGTAGCCCCCGTACCCCCACTTGGCCCCCGCGCGCTTGCCAAGCCCGAAAGTGAGGGCAACGCTATGAATACGCAAAGGCTTGGCCGCGCGCGTCTGGCCAAGCCCTCGCCCCAAACCCGTCCACCCGGCTGCGACGACGCCCCCGCTCGCCCATCTAAACGAAAACGCGATTGCCCACCCCCCCTTGACCCCCGCGCCCCGCAACGATAAAGTAGCCCTATCATCACCCTGGCGCTCCCCCGCCAGCAATACCCGGCCGCTTACCGGCTCTACAGGAGGCGCTCTGCCATGACCCGACCCTACGGACTGCTCCGCTGCGGCTTTCCCTATGTCAAAACGCTGGGAATGCGCCGCCTCACCAACTTCCCCATCGACGTCGCGCTCGGCGCCGACGACCGCATCTACGTCCTCTGCCGCGCCGACAACGCATCACTCATCCGCCGTTATAGCTACGCAGACGAAGACCTCGGCTCCATCGGCGGCGTGGGCAAGGACGACGGCCAATTTATGTGGCCCGCCGCCATCGCCTCCGATCCGGACGAAAACATCTACGTCTCAGACGAATTCCTGAACCGCATCACCGTGTTTGACAAAGACGGCGAGTTCCTAGCCAAATGGGGATCCCCCGGCGCCGCCGACGGCGAACTAAACCGCCCATCCGGCATAGCCCTTGACGCCAACTGCAACGTCTACGTCTCGGACACCCTCAACCACCGCGTCCAAAAGTTCAGCGGCGACGGCGAATTCATCGCCGCTTTCGGCGAATACGGCGGCGCGGAGGGCGAACTCAATATGCCCTGGGGTATTGCCATTGACGACGAGGGCTGCGTCTATGTCGCCGACTGGCGCAACGACCGCGTCCAAAAGTTCAGCGGCGAGGGCGAATTCATCGCCGCTTTCGGCGGCTCCGGCTGCGGCGACGGCGAGTTCAATCGCCCCACCGACGTCGCGGTGGACGCCGACGGCGACATCTACGTCGCCGACTGGGGCAACGACCGCGTCCAGATGTTCAACCCGGAGCCGCGCTACGTCCAGAAATTCCTAGGCGACGCCACCCTATCCAAAATCGCCCGCGAATACATGCTCACCAACGCCACGCCCAACCGCCTGCGCGATATGGCGAACATTGAGCAGCAAAAATACCTGCGCCGTCCGAAATCCGTCACCATTGACGCCGAAGGCCGCCTATTCATATCCGACAACCTATCCTACCGCCTGCAAGTCTATCAAAAAGAAGTCATCCGCCTAACCCCTGAGCAGTTCGGCCCCCCAATGCGCTCGCCGACCCTAAACCAGGAATAGCCGCGCCCGACAGCCGCCGCGCGCCCGAAAACCACGCGGCGGCGATTGCGAACCTGCGCCGCCCAACCTGCCACAACCATTGCTTTGACGAGGTGATTGCTATGCCCAAAACAGCCCTCCCCGAATCCCCCGCCGCCTTGCGCGCCCTGATGCGCGAGGGCGAACTCGCCCGCCCCACAAGCGGCCTCGCGCCCGGCTATGTCCAGGCGAACCTCGCCATACTCCCCCGCGAACTCGCCTTTGACTTCCTGCTATTCTGCCAGCGCAACCCCAAGCCCTGCCCGCTGCTTGAAGTCGTGGAGGCGGGCGATACCGAACCCCGCGACTACGCGCCCGGCGCCGATCTCGCAACCGACCTGCCCCTCTACCGCGTCTATCAAAATGGCGAGATGACCGCCGAAGTCCCAGACCTATCCGAATTCTGGCGCGACGACCTAGTCTCATTCCTGCTGGGCTGCAGCTTCTCATTTGAAACCGCCCTAACCCGCGCCGGCATACGGATGCGCCATACCGAAAACGACGCCAACGTCCCGATGTTCATAACCAACATCCCCGCCGCGTCCGCAGGCGTCTTCTCAGGCCCAATGGTCGTATCAATGCGCCCCATACCGCAGGAGCGAGTAGTGCGCGCCGTGCAGGTAACATCCCGTTTCCCGTCGGTACACGGCTCGCCCGTCCACATCGGCGATCCCGCCGCCATAGGCATAGACGACATCGCCGCCCCCGACTTCGGCGACCCCGTAGAAATCCGCGATGGCGAAACCCCCGTCTTCTGGGCATGCGGCGTAACCCCCCAAGCCGTCGCAATGAGCGTCAAGCCCCCCCTAATGATAACCCACGCGCCCGGCCACATGTTCATCACCGACAAACAAGACGAAGACCTAGCCGTATTCTAGCGGCAGCCGTATCATATGGGCGCAACCCTATTATCGTATCCTAAGGGCAGCGCCCCTACGCCGCTGCCCCTGAGTTCCTACACCATACTCACCATCCCGAAAGCGAACCCAACCCTATGCCCCTGAACAGACTCACAAACCACCCCGACCGCTACCGCTCAGCCGGATCCAAACGCAGCCACTCGCGCCCTCACCACCGCGCTCACAACCCATACAGATCCGTCGGAACCACCCGCGCCTGGCCCCACAAACATCGCCGCCGCAAGCCATTCAAAGCGCCGCACAAAGCGCCCCAAGCCGACCCCGCGCGCATCCGAATCGCGGCGTCAATGCTGCGGCGTTTCGGCGCAAAAGCGCTATACGTCCTGAACTGGGTATTTGTACCCAACCCCGGAGAAGTCCAAGCGCGGCGGATACTCCACGAGCAAACCCGCTATCATCCGGTAAGATTTGAATAACGCCGCATCCGCCGCTGCCCTACTTCTTATGCTATAATTGCCCCAGAAAATAACCCATCAATACACTACGATACCTTAACCCACACACAGGCTTGGTGAACCACATGACCATCGAAGACATCATCCTAGACCGAGACCGCCGCGGCATATCCCAACTGCGCCATCACCTGCCCGCCGACTTCTGCGACCGCGCCGCCGGCCTCATCCTAGCCAACCCCGGCGTCGCCCTAATCACAACCGGATTCTACATCCTAGACGCCGGCCTAGTGGAAACCGACGGCCCCCCCGGCGCCCTAGCCATCGGCAGCGCCCTTGAGCGCTTGGGCTACGAAGTCATCTACATCACCGACGCGCACGGCATCCCCGTAATGAACGCCATCAAGAGCGACGCATCCCGCGTCATAGAATTCCCCATAACCGACGACGCCGAAAGCCAACGCTTCGCCGCCGACCTGCTCGCCGACCTAACCCCCTCAGTGCTCATAGCCATAGAGCGCTGCGGACTCACCCACGAGCTCAAATTCCGCAATATGCGCGGCCGCGACATCACCCCCTACAACGCGCGCATAGACTACCTATTCGCCGACCACCCCGCCAGCGTGGGCATAGGCGACGGTGGCAACGAAATCGGCATGGGCAACCTCGCCGCCCAAATCCCCCTAGTGGACTCCCTAGTCAAACTCCCCTGCGTAACCCGCGTAACCGCGCCCATTCTTGCAAGCGTATCCAACTGGGGCGGCTACGGCTTGGCCGCCTCCCTATCCAAACTCGCCCGCCGCAACCTGCTCCCCTCCGAGCAAGACGCCCTGTCAGCCCTCCGCGCCACCGTCGACGCCGGCGCCGTCGACGGCATGAGCGCCCTCCAAGAATACAAAGCCGACGGCTTCACCCTAGAAGAAAACGCCCAAACCATCCGCCAACTCCAGGCCATCCTAGCCGCAGAGGGCATAACCGATTAGCCTGCGTCACGCGATAGCCGGGAACGGCGGGCAACGCCAAGAGCGTGAATATGCCGAAACATCCGCAAACGAGTAACCTTGCCACCCACCCAAAGGTTTTGCCTACTTTTTGTAAAAAAGTAGGATCCCGCTTATGGCTTACCCCCGCGCGCGTTGCCCCCCTACAGCGCCACCTCCGCAATCGCCTCCAGCCCCGCGATCGCCTCCTCCTCCCCCGCCGTCTCCAGCCGCACCATCACCCGATCCGCCCCCGCCTCAGCCAGCCGCTCAATCAGCGCCCTATCCGCCGGCTGCCCGAACACCGATACGCTAATCGCCGCCGGATCCCTGCCCGCCGCCTCCGCCAGCTCCGCGATAGCCGCCTTCCCCTGCGCCACCTGCTCCGGCGTAACCCTATTCGGCATCCAGCCGTCCCCGTAATCCACCACGCGCTTGAACACATTGCGCGCCATCCCGCCCAGCAGCACCGGCGGATGCGGCCGCTGCGCCGGCATCGGGAACGAATACACCGGCGGGAAATCATAATACTCCCCGTGATACTCGCTCTCCACCGTCGTCCACAGCGCCTTCATCGCCAGAATCGCCTCTCGCGTCTGCGTCCATCGCCGCGCGAAATCCCCGCCCATAATCTCCGTCTCTTCCCTATGCCAGCCCGCGCCGATCCCGAACAGAAACCGCCCCTTGGAATACATATCCAGCGTAGCGACCTCCTTCGCCAGCAGCAGCGGATTGCGCTCCGGCACGAGGCAAATCCCCGTCCCCAACTTCAGCGTGGTAGTCACAGCCGACGCCCTGCCCAGCGCCACAAACGGATCCACAATGTCGGCATACACCTTCGGAATCACCCCGTCCGCCGACCCTGGCCACGGCGACTCCGCCTTCACCGGCAAAATCGGATGCTCCGGCACCCACAGCGACTCGAACCCCAACTCCTCCGCCCGCCTAGCCAGCGGCGCGATGTCCACCGAATAATCCGTCAGAAAAGAAGACACCCCAATATCCATATGCCTTAAGCCTCCCTGCTTGCTCTTGCTTGCGATGATTTGCGCCATTATACGCATACTTAGCCATATGCGCCAACCCGTCCCGTCGTCCCGGCAGCGTTCCTTTTCAGATTGTTTTGAGAGTTTGGCAAGTTGCGCGCCAGCTGATAAAGCAGGTGGTTGCGGCAAGGCTGTCCAACCACCTGCAACGATAGATATGCTCGACTACCCCCGCGGGTGGTATTCGCATCTTGCAGCGCTAATATGATGTACTTGCCCTAAGCCGCTCCGAAACAAACGTAAAAGACAGGTAGCGCTATGGCGAAACCAAGAGTGTACGGCCATGATGCGCTATGCCCAAATCGCGGCTCAAATTGGGTCAAGAAAGACGGTCATTCGCGCGGCAAAGCGGCAATACAAGCGCAACCAATGCGGCAATAAGCGTCAAGATGCACAATTCTTCGGTTCACCGATGAGCGGAGCAAGCTGAGCAGGCTTGTGTGGAGTGCAAAGGGCTACACCAAGAGCACGGAGCTGTTGGAACATCTGCTGGCGATAGCGCTTGAGGAGTGCCTAAATCAGTCCCTCAAATTCATTAGCGCTGCAGGGTGAGAATACCAAGGGTGGTGTGAGCGAGCATAGTGATGGCTCCTAGCGCACGGGTGGGGGGTTGGGGTTGCCGCGGAGTTGGACTTGGAGTTGGGCAAGGCGGGTTTCTAGGGCTTGGCGGGCGGCTTGTTCCGCCAAGCGGGCGGCTTGTTCTTGGGCGACGCGGGATTCGGCGGCTTGGGCGCGGTCTTCGGCGACTTCACGCGCGGCTTGCTCTGCCAAGCGGCCGGCTTGCTCTTGCTCGGCGCGGGATTCGGCTATCTCACGCGCGGTCTGTTCCGCTAGGCGGGCGGCTTGTTCTTGGTTGGCGCGGTCTTCTGCAACTTCCGCGCGTGATTCGGCTGACAGGAGGGCGGCGTGTTCTTCTTCGTAGTTGAGCAGCCACTTCTCGGCGACGGGATTCCAGTAGCGCAGGTCGCCGTTGTCCCAGTACAGGTCAAGGTTCAGCGTTGCGCTGTGCGCCCAGATGCGGCCGTCGTCGTCCTCGCTCAGGGGCAGAGGCTGATACTCGCCGTTGACTAGACGCTCGCCTACCAAGGGATCGCCGTAGAAGTCGCCGCCGGTCTGGTCGTAGCGCCAGTATTCAGGTATGCCCAAGCTCGCGTACAAGGCGCGTTTGCCGATGAGGTCGTTGGATTTGGTGCTTTTTGAGGCTATCTCCATTACGAAGTCGGGGGGCTTGCCTACTTCCCAGAGCAGGTAGGTGTTGTTGCCCTCCTCGGATAGGGAGTGTATCGCCTCAGGCGTGATGCCGAATACGACGTAGCAGTCGGGGGATACCGACTGGCTTGGATCGCCCTCTACATAGTAGAGGAGGGTGTTGCCGTTGACATGGGAGCCTGGAACTTCTCTGAAGTGGTTTTCTAGCGGGGTGAGGGCTTTTCTGAAGATGAGGGATTGATATTCTCCGTCGGGCATGGGCTGACCGTCCGTTTCCGGGTAGATGATGGCGGTTTGCTGGATAGCAGTTTGGGTGGTCATGGGGGATACCTCCTAGCGCATGGGGTATTCTAGCACATAGATGGGATATATGGGCGTGGGGAATTGGCGGGAAAGTGGTCTGGAAATGCCTTGCGGGAACTTTTGGGGTGTGTTTCAACAAATATATCAACGCCCGCCCCAGAGGTGTATTATAATGTTAGCGATGAAGAGACGGGAACGCGCGGATATATCCGACTACGAATTCGACCGGCGGCGAGGGCGCGACTGGTGGAAACGCCCCTTCGACCTGGCGGCGCTGTGCGCGGCGCATGTCGCGCTGGCGCCGGTGTGGCTGCTGCTGTGGGTGGGCATTCCGCTGGCTATTTGGCTGCACGACCGGGGGCCGATCTTTTATACGCAGGAGCGGCTGGGCAAGAACGGGCGCGTGTTTAAGGTGTACAAGTTCCGCTCTATGATACCGGACGCGGAGGAGGACACAGGCGCGGTTTGGGCGGGCGGCGACGAGGATGCGCGCATTACGCGGGTGGGGCGGTTCCTGCGGGCAAGGGCGCTGGATGAGCTGCCGCAGGTGATTAACCTGTGGAAAGGCGATCTTAGCCTGGTAGGGCCTAGGCCGGAACGCCCTGAGCTTACTGAGGAGTTCGCCAAGCGGCACAAGGGCTTTAAGCGGCGGCTGGCGGTCAGGCCGGGGCTGACAGGGCTGGCGCAGGTGCGCGGGCAGTACGCCACATCGCCGCGCTGCAAACTGCGCTACGATACCCTGTACATCCGGCGGATGTCGCCTTGGCTTGATTTCAAGATACTCGTCATATCCACTTGGAGAACCATTACGGCGAGGTGGCGCTAGGGTTTAGGGCGGCGGCGATATAGGATGGCGGCGCTAGAGGCGGGCAAGATGATGTTAGAGGCGGGCAAGATGATGTTAGGGGCAGGCGAGATGGCGCTAGAGGCGGGGCAAGATGATGTTAGGGGCAGGGCAAGATGGCGATAGGGCAAGACGGCGCTATCGCAAAGACGGCGCTATCGCGGGATGGCGGGCATGCCGGGGGTTTGGGGCGCGCCGAATGTGGAGAATCCAAGCGCCTGCGCCTCTTCGCTCTGCGCCACTATGCGCGGCGCGAAGGCATACGCCCTGCCGATGTATTGCCGCGCGGTGTCCAAATAGGCGGGATCGCGCTGCGCCGCCGCGATGTAGAATCCGGCAAGCTCAAGCATTATGTTCCAGTTGCTGGGCTCGGCTTGCAGCGCCTTGTCCGCCTCCGTCGCCACCAGGTCGGCAAGCTCGCCGAACTCTTTGTCCGGCAGCCCGGTGGTGAACAGCCGCGCGTAGTCCATCATATAGACGCGCGGGTAGTTCGCCATATTCGGGAATGCGGCCTCGGCGTCTTGGAAGTGGGATACGCGCTGCGACCACTCGCCTCGCTCGGTGAGCAGGAATGCGCCTATGGTTGCGGCGCCGTTGTAGGCGCGGATGTTGACAAGCGCTATGGCGGCGATAACCAGCGCGGCAAGCGCTACGCCGAGCGCCGCGCCGCCCCAAATCGTGCGGAGAGGAGTTAGGATGCGACTGGGCCGAAGTTTCGCCAGCCACCCGGCGGGCAGCCATCCCCGATACGCCTGCGGCGAATGCTCGGCAAGGCGGATTTCGAGGGATACGGCGAGCGCCGCGAATAGGCTGAAGTACATCAGCGTTACCGCCATATCGAACAGGAATAGGCTGTGAACGAAGTACGCCGCCATCGCCGCGCCGATTATCCCAACGGCGAGCTGATCGTAGCCCTCTGTGCGGCGCGCCATGAGTATGACGGCGCGCGCCATCGCCGCCCAGATGAGCAGATAGGCGGCTATGCCGACCACGCCCTTCGCCGCCATCTCTTCTATGATGCGGTTGTGCGCGCGGTCAAAGTAGCGGTAGTAGGGCGAGGGCGCCTCGGCGTGCTTGCCCCAGGCTACCAGGAAGTTCTCAGGCCCCCAGCCGAGCGCCGGGCGCTCCATGAATGCGTTGTAGCCCGCTATGGACGCCACCACGCGGTCGTTGACGCTGTTGTCCCCCAAGCCGATGTATGTTATGCGCTCTATCATCTTTTGGGACGAGCCGAGCGGCGGCAGGATGTCGGCTCTCACCGCCATAAACAGCAGCATAAACGCGGCGATGATGGACAGGATTGCGCCGCTGACTATCAGCGCGGGCTTGAGTTTGCCCCACATCAGATACGGCACGCAGAGCGCTATCGCCGCGGCGACCAGCGCGATGATGCCGCCGCGCGTGCCGGTGAGCCAGAGCGCCCAGACATTGAGCATCAGGGAGGTCGCCCAGAATGTTTGCAGCGCCGTCATGAAGACGCGCCGCTCGCCGCCAAGCGCGGTTTCGGCGGCATCGCGGCGGCGACGGCGAGCGCCGGTTTCGGGCTGATCCGCCCGCCGATTTTGCGCCTCGCTTTCGGCGCGGGACTGCGTGAGAAGTATCAGCGCTATCAGAATGTTGAATGTGACGTAGGCGGCGAGGAATGTGGGATTGCCTATCGTGGTGGCGATGCGCTCGTCTATGGCTACCAGCCGGTTGGACGCCAAGACGCCGTAGTGCTGCCCGATGCCCACCAGCGCGATAAACAGGCAGACGGCGAGGTTGGCGGACAGCAGCAAGCGCCAATGCCCGAAAGAGCGAAAGACGGACGCGATGATGAGCGTCAGCGCGAACCAGTGAAAGAGGTCAAAGATGCCCTGCATGCGCTCATAAGTCGACCAGAGGCTGCGGTTGAGGCTGACGCCCGTGAACGCGGCTATGAGCGATGCAAGCAGCCACGCCGCGAAAGCGATTATCACCCAAGAGCGCGGCAGCCGGTGTTCGGGATAGTACAGGATGAGCGGCAGCCACAGCGCGAATGTTATCTCTATCACAACGCGCGCGTAAATCGCCTTGCCTATCACAAAGGGATAGACGGTATCGGAGGACACGATGAGCGGCGTAGCGGCAATCAGAATCGCGCCCGCCCTGACAGCCCACAGCAGCAGCTGACCGGCGAATAGGCTGTACTCCTGCGGGATGGCTCGTTGGGTCAAGGCATTTTCCCTAGCGGGGATGTGGGATTGGGATAAGGCGCGCTTGGGGGCGCATATAGTTTATGGGCATTGTTATATTATCTTATGCGGCGATTGTAGCGAAAGGCAATTTGGTTTTGGGTTAAGGGCAAGCGCATTTCGCGGGCGGATGGCGGTTTCGCGGATGGATATTCGCGGATAGATATTCACAGATGGATAAAGGGGGCGCTAGAATGGGCTTAGCGGGTTGTCAATCGGCGGCAATCAAATCGGGCGGGACTTGGGCGGATAGGATGGCTACGCTGCCCAGCGCCAGGGGGCGGATGCGGACGTCGCGTAGGCCGGCGCGGCGCATTTGGTCGGCGAGTTGGGGCGCGCTGAGGAACTCGTCCACGGATTCGGGCAGGTATGCGTATGCCTCGCCGTCGCCGGCGAGCAGTTTGCCTAGCAGTGGCGCGGTGGAGCGGAAGAGTTTGGGGAGCAGGCGGCTACGCAGGTTGCGGCGCTCCATACGCACGATTTCCAGGATGACAACGCGGCCGCCAGGCATCACAACGCGCGCCATCTCGCGCAGCGCAAGGGGGACGTCTATGAAGTTGCGGACGCCAAAGCCCACCGTGGCGCATACGAAAGCGTCGTCGGGGAATGGCAAGGCGTGGGCGTCGGCGGCTAGGAAGTCGGCGGGAACGCGCGGCGGGCGGCGGGCGGCTTTGGCGCGGGCAAGCGATAGCATCTGCTCTACGAAGTCTATGCCCACAACGCGGTCTATACCGGGCTTGCGGGCTAGTTCCAGGGCGAAGTCGCCGGTGCCGCATGCCACGTCTAGGGCGGGGCCGCGCAGGCCTGGTTCGGTTGCGTCGGCGGCGGCTATGCGGCGCCAGGCGTAGTGCCTGCCGCCGGACATAATTGTGTTTAGCAGGTCGTAGCGGCGGGCGATGCGCCCGAACAGGCGGCTGACATAGCGGGCGCGCTCTTGCCCGCGCAACTGCGCCATCAGCCGGCGGTTCCCGGACGCGCTTGGCGCAGCGCTGTGATTGCGCGCGGCAGTTCGGGCAGCAGGTCGCTTGCCAGCATGCCGGCGTCGCCAAGATCGCTACGGACTCGCTCTCCCGCGAGCGCGTGCAGATATACGCCAAGCGCGGCGGCGTCCCGCGGCTCCACGCCTTGCGATAGCAAGCCCGCGATGCAGCCCGCCAGCACATCGCCCGTTCCGGCGGACGCCAAGCCGGGGTTTGCGAATGGGCATAACTCCGCCGCGCCGTCGGGATATGCCACTATGGTATATGCGCCCTTGAGAACGACAATCTTGTTCCAAAGCGCGGCGGATTCGCGGGCAATGCCGATGCGGTCGGATTGCACATCGGGGACGGGCTTGGCGGCAAGGCGCGCCATCTCGCCGGGATGCGGCGTGAGTATGGCGGGCTGCGGGAATCGCTCCCACCAGCGCGGGGTTTGCGCCAGGGCGTTCAAGCCATCGGCGTCTATGACGGCGGGCGGCAAGGGCTGTTCGGTGCGTAGGATGCGCTCTATGAATTGGCGGGTATGGGCGGCTTGCCCCATGCCGCAACCTAGCAATAGGCTATTGTAGGCTGCCATCTCAGAAAGGACGGCGTTGGCGGCGTCAGGGGATATGACGCCGGGGGCCGTTTCGGGCAAGGGCAGATAGGTGGGTTCGGGGGATTGTGCGGCAAGGGGGGATTGTATCGCGGCGGGCGTGGCTATGGTTGCCAAGCCGCTGCCAACGCGGGCGGCGGCGGTTGCGGCTAGATGCGCCGCGCCGATGTAGTTGCGGGAGCCGGCTATCGTCAGCGTTCTGCCGAAACTGCCTTTGTGAGATGCGGCGGGTCGCAAGGGCAAGCGGGCGCGGGCTGATGCGGCGGTCATCACGGACAGGGGGATGTCGGCGGCGGCGCCGGGGGGCAAGCCGATGTCGGTGGTTTCAAGCGCGCCTATGAGAGGGGCGGCGGCGTAGGCGTAGTGGCCGACTTTGGGGTAGCCCATAGAGAGGGTGAGGTCGGCGGGCAGGCAGGCGGGGTCGGCGTTGCCGTTGGCGGCGTTCATCCCGCTGGGGACGTCTATGGCTAGGATGCGGAGTTCGGGGCGGGCGGCTTTGGCGGCGGCGGCGGCGGCTAGGATGTCGCTCAGAGGGGATTGGATGGGGCGGATGTTGCCTATGCCGAGCGCGGCGTCTATGACAAGGTGGGCGCGGGCGAGCAAGGCGGCTAGTTGGGCTAGGTTGGCGTCGGCGGACGCCGCGATTATGGGGACGTCTGCGGCGCGGGCGGCGTCTAGGATGGGATCGGGATCTGGCCTATCGCGGCAGATGTAGATGGTAGGGCGGGCTTGCCAGCGCCGCAGCCATTGGGCGGCTACGATGCCGTCGCCGCCATTGTTGCCGGGGCCGGCTAGGATTAGGACGGGGACGCCCACGAGCGGCGCGTGGAGTTGGCGGACGCGGCGGGCTATGGCTAGGCCGGCGTTTTGCATTAGGGCGGCTTTGGATACGCCAAGCGCCTCGGAGCGGTCTTCTATGAGCCGCATTTGGTCGGGAGTTACAAGTTTTGTATCGTTCATAAGGTTTCGGTCGTCAATTCTCAGTCGTATTCTTGGCTTTGTTAGCGCAAGTTGGCTATGCCAATTGGGGTTCCTACTTTTTGTAAAAAGTAGGCAAAAACTTTTGGGTATGGATGGGTGGGTTTGTGTGTAGGGATACGGGTTAAGGGCTATTTCGCCGCTAGGGATTTTAGCAGGGCGCGGGTGCGAGCCATTGACGCGGCGGGGTCGTCGCCAACGGGGAATACTGAGGCTATGAATTCGGTTGCGCCGGCGTCTGCGAAGGCGCGGAGTTGGCGCTCTACATCGGATTCGCTGCCCACTACGGCGACTTCGGAGGGGCCTTCCGCCTCTTCCACATCTAGGATGCGGCGGTAGTTGACTAGCGAGCCGTAGCGCCCGTAGAGGTTGGCGACTTGCTCGCGGGCGGCATGTTCGTCGTCGGATACGGCTACGGGCAAGCCGACTGACACGCGCGGGGGCTTGCGGCCGGCGTCTTTGGCGGCGGCGTTGATGCGGGGGGCGATGTGCGTGTCAATGGCGCGGACGCCCGCCATCCAAGTTATCGTGCCGTCTGTGGCGGCGCCGGCGAGCCGCAGCATTTGGGGGGCGAGCGCCGAAATCATCACCTGGACGGGCAGCGCGTCGGCTAGGGCTAGGTCGGTGTGAACGCGAAAGAATTCGCCGTCGAAGTCGGCTCTGCCGTCGGACAGCAGCGCGGTCAGGACGGCTAGGTATTCGCGGGTGTGCTTGGCGGGGCGGTCGTATGACAAGCCGAGCGCGTCTTCGATGCCGGGCTTGTGGGAGGGGCCGACGCCGAGCGTGAGGCGGCCGTTGGCGGCAATCTGCGTGGTGAGGGCTTGCTGGGCGAGCATAGCGGGATGGCGCGGGTAGGTGGGGACGACGCCCGTGCCAAGCGCGATGCGGCGGGTCTGCGCGCCGATGAGGGCGAGGGCGGCAAGGGCGTCGGGGCCGCGCGCAGAGATGTGGGGCAGCCAGAAGCTGTGAAAGCCGTCCTGTTCGGCTTGGACGCCTTGCTCAATGATTTCGGCGAGCCTGATGCGGTCGGTGGGGGCTGCGCCCACGAAAAGGCCGATTTGCATGTTGTTTATCGCGTTCATATTGCGTCTCCGAAAGGGATTTTGGGGGGTTTGGTTGCTTATGCGCCGGGTTGGGCGGGTTGGGGGGTTTTGAGCAGGGATAGGGTTCGGTGGACAAAGCGGTGGACTATGGTGCGGTCGATTTCAATCTCGAAGTCTTCCATCAGGTCGTAGTACATATTGATGTGGAACTTTTCGGCTGCGCCGTACTCGAACTGCAGCCGCATATCGTCGCCTTGCTCGTTTGACAGGCGCACCACGGCGTCTTTGAGGGCGCGATCGCTGTCGCAGCGCCAGCCGCGCTCGGTGGCTACGGCGGCGACGGCGTGGGTAGCCGCGCCCCAGAGTTTCGCGGACGCTTGGCAGATGTCGCCCGCCTCGAATTCGCTATCCGCTTGGTCAAGCAGGTCTAGGGCGGGATGGGGGTATTCTTGAATTGTGGCTGGGGCTGTCATCTCGCATCCAAGGGGAGTTTTGGGTTGCAATCTTAGGCGCGTGGTTGGGTGGGTTGGGCGTTTTTGAGTAGGGCTAGGGTTCGGTGAACGAAATCGTGGACTATGGGGGGATCGAGTTCAAGCTCGAAGTCGTGCATCAGGTCGTAGTACATATTGATATGGAATTTTTCGGCGGTAATAAACCCGGACTGCAGCAGCATATCGTTATTCTCATCCGCCAGGCGCAGCACGGCGGTTTTGATGTCGCGGTCGTTGTCGCAGCGCCAGCCGCGCTCGGTGGCTACGGCGACGACGGCGTGGGTAGCCGCGCCCCAGAGTTTCGCGGACGCTTGGCAGTTGTCGCCAGCCGCGAATTCGCGCTCGGCTTGGTAAAGCAAGTCTATGGCGGGGTGGGGGTATTCTTGAATTGTGACTGGGGCTTTCATCGCGCATCCGCTAAGGGGAGTTATGGGTTGCAAGGTTAGGCGCTGGGTTGAGCGGGTTGGGCGTTTTTGAGCAGGGCTAGGGCGTGGTGAACGAAGTCGTGAACTATGGGGCGGTCGAGTTCAAGCTCGAAGTCTTGCATCAGGTCGTAGTGCATATTGATTTGGAACTTTTGGGTGGCGGAGAACTCGGCTTGCAACAGCACGTCGCCATGCTCATCTGCCAGGCGCGCCACGGCGTCTTGGATGTCACGATCGCTGTCGCAACGCCAGCCGCGCTCGGTGGCTATGGCGACGACGGCGTTGGTAGCCGCGCCCCAGAATTTCGCGGACGCTTGGATGTTGTCGCCCGCCGCGTATTCGCGCTCGGCTTGGTCTAGCAAGTCTAGGGCGGAATGGGAGCGTTCTTGAATTGTGATTGGGGCTGTCATAGCGTCTCCTATAAGGGGGGGTTTTGGGTTTAGGTTGGGAGGGTTTAGGCGGTTTGGAGCAGGGATAGAGCGCGGTGGACGAAACGGATGGCTGCCGGACGATCGCGATTGAGTTCGTGGTCTTCCATAAGGTCGTGGTAGAAGTTGACGTGGAACTTTTCGGCGATGTCGAAATCGGCTCGCAACAGCCTGTCGTCATGCTCGTCTGCCAGACGAAACGCGGCGTTTTTGACGTCGCGGTGGCTGTGATAGCGCCAGCCGCGCTCAAGGGCTATGGCGGCGACGGCGTCGGATGCCGCGCCCCAGAGTTTTTCGGACGCTTGGCGGATGTCGCCTGCCGCGAATTCGCGGTCCGCCTCGTCAAGGAAGTACAGGGCTGAGTGGGAACGTTGTTGAATTGTCATTTCGGGTTTCATCAAGCGATCCTTTCGTGTCTTGGGCGTGTTTGGTTTTAGATGCGCGACGTTTATGCACATCACATCATAGCATAGCGTATCCGAAGGGGTTAGCGGGGGATTGTGGATTAGCGGCGCGGGACGAGGTTGCCGCGCGCGCTGTCGCCGATGGCGGATGCTACGGCGTAGCGGCGGGAGTGGGATAGGGATAGGGCGATGTCGGTTAGGCCGATGCGCTCGGCGCGGGCTGTGGCTGTGCCGTGCAGCCGTATGGAGGGGGCTTGTCCGCGCGCGCGAACCACTTCTATGTCGCGCCAGCGGACGCCTCGGACGCCGGTGCCTAGCAGTTTCATGACCGCCTCTTTGGCGGCGAAGCGGCTGGCGAGCTGGGGGGCGCGTCCGCGGCAGTAGGCGATTTCGCCGGCGGTGTAGATGCGGCGCAGAAAGCGCTCGCCGTATTCGGCATAGACGCGCTCAACGCGGTCGATTTCTATGATGTCCACGCCCGTTACCAGCATAGGTTTAGCGCTCGCTGCGTGAGATGATTTCGGGGATTAGGGATTCCCAGCCGATTGCCATGATGTGGACGCCTTGGCACATCGGGCGGATTTCGCGGATGACGCGGGCGGCGATGGCGGCGGACGCGGCGCGTTTGTCTTTGGATGCCGCCATTTCGCGGATGAGCGCGTCGGGGACGCTTATGCCGGGGACGTTGGCGTTGAGGTTGCGCGCCATATTCGCGGATTTGAGCGGGATGCAGCCGGCGAGTATATGCGCGCCGCAGCCCTCGGTCCGGCGGATGAATCGCTCAAATGCGGCGGGATCATAGACGGCTTGGGTTTGGAAGAAGCGCGCGCCGGCGTCTATCTTTTCGTTCATTCGGCGCAGTTCGGCGTCAAGGTCGGGCGCGCCGGGATTGACGACCGCGCCGAGCAGCAGGTCGGGCGCGCCGCTGAGGGCTGCGCCGGACATATCGCCGCCGCGCCGGAGCGCGTCAAGGGCGCGCAGCAGGGCGGTGGAGTCTATGTCAAAGACGGGCTTGGCGTCCGGGTGGTCGCCGCCGCGCGGGTGGTCGCCGGTCATAGTGAGAATGGCGCGGACGCCGAGCGCGGCGGTGGCGAGGGCGTCGGCTTGGAGCGCGATGCGATTGCGGTCGCGGCAGGTGAGCTGGAGTATGGGCTGCAAGCCGCGCTCTACCAGCAGGCGGGCGGCGGCTATGGGCGCCATGCTCATGCGCGCGGTGTGCGAGTCGGTGAGATTGAAGGCGTCCACCACGCCGCGCAGCGCCTCCGCCTTTGCCAGCAGCGGCGCAAGGTCGGCGCCCTTGGGCGGGTTGAGCTCGGCGGTGACGGCGAAGCGGTTGGGGGTGAAGAGGGGCATTATGGCTAGTCGCAGGGTTGTGGGTTTAGACGGCGTTGGCGGGTTGTGGTGGGGGCGAGGTTTTGGGTGGTGATTAGGAGTTTGTGCTTTAGTTTATCGTGTTTGGGGGGGGGAGCGCTACTTTTTTGTGGAAAGGTGGGTAAAAGCTTTTAGGGGGAATGGGATTTGGGGGGTTGTTGAGGGTTGGGAATCAAAGCGCAGTTGCTGTGCTGGGGTTAACCTATGTAAGCGGTTCCGCCTAGCGTGGGGAAGTGTGAATGGTGGACAATCCCGATAAAGTATTAGCGACTCCCCTCATCCGGTTCACCGCTCAGCCCTTGCCTATCACACGCCTGTCGCGCGGCAGCCACTCATACGCCGGAGCGATAATCTAGGGCTTAAAGCCCCGATCGCGGTTGGCGAAAATTACACTAGAACTTTAGTGTGGCACTATTCCCCGCGCTTGTTTGCCCTATCTTAGCAAAGTATTATACCCTTATCACAGCGGTTTTTATCTCCGCGCATCTTCACATCTTATAACCCTAAACCCAAGGAGGCTATTGTCTTATGGACGCCGAATCTATTTCTAGCCAGGTCGCATTGCTGATGGATTGGGAAAACATCCATTTGGGATTGCAGGACGTCAAGCGCTCGCCTAACATCAGCGCGATAATGGAGGAGGCGCAGAGCCTCGGCAAGGTCGTCATCGCCCGCGCGTATGCCGACTTCAGCTACGAGACCATGCGCGCTGTCCCCGAAAACCTCTACCGCGTGGGCATCGAGCCCGTCTACGTGTTCGGCCGCACGAGCGGCATCGTGCAGAAGAACAGCGTGGACATGAAACTCGCCGCCGACTGCATGGACGTCTGCTACCGCTACCCCGACATCAACATCTACATCCTAGTCACCGGCGACGGCGACTTCATCCACCTAGTCAACGCGCTCAAGCCGCACGGCAAAACCATCGTCATCGTCACCCTCAGCTGGTCGGCCTCCACAAGGCTCATCGGCAGCGCCGACGTGGTCAAGTACTACGATAGGGTCATCGACCCAGTCGTGGAAGACTCCGCCGAGCCGCCGCCGCGCCTCGAAGTGGCAACCAGCGACGAGCCGGACGCGCCGCTCACCGAAGAGCGCGTGTACGAGGCGATACGCGGCGTGGTGGAAGAGCAGGGCGGCTCGCCCATCCTGCTCGCCGCCCTCAAGCAGGTGCTGATACAGCAAATCCCCAACTTCGACCAAGTCCAGCTCACGCTCGGATTCCCCAAATTCAAGACGATGATGCTGCACGCGCGGCACAAGGGCTACGTCGAGATAGAGACCAAAGACATGGTCGACTGGGCGCGTCCGGTGGGATCCGCCTCCGAGGCCGCGTCCTACACAACGCAGCCCACGACCTACGAGGCATCCACGACCTACCAGCCGGCGGCGTCCCAGCTGCCCTTGGACGACATCAAGAACATCGTCCGCCTCAGCGACCACTTGGAGCGCACGCGCCCCTACATCACATTCGGCTACCTGGTGGACAACATATCCCGCCAGGAATGGGCGACCCACTTGGAGCGCCGCGACATCCAAGACCGGCTAGACCTCGCCGTCAACCACGAGGCGCTCTTCGTCAAGGAATCCTACGAGCGCTTTGACGAATACCAGCGGCGCATGGTAGAGATCCCCACCCTCCGGCTCGACCGCGAACACAACCAGGTTCAAGCGGCGCTTGGGATGCGCCAATACCTAATCCCCCAGGGCATCGTCCAAACGCCCGACGCGGCGGGCGGCGACGACCAGGGGGGGTACTAGCGCTAGTTCACGCATACGGCGCTGCGGGCGGATAGGGCGGTTCATAGAGATAGAGGCAGAGGAGCGCTAATCCGCCCGCGCATACGGCGCAACGCATAAGAACGCGCCCGGCGGCTTGATTGCCGTCGGGCGCGTGTGTTGTCTGCTCTGGTTTTATCCCGCTCTTAGTGCTAATCGCGGCGCGTTAGTTCACAGCGGCATTTGCGCTAGATGCCGCGCGTTAGTTCACGGCACATCCCGCGCAACGCGCAAAACGCGCCCGGCGGCTTGATTGCCATCGGGCGCGTGTGCTGTCTGTTCAGGTTTTACGCCGAGCTTTGTGCTAATCGCGGCGAGTTAGTTCGCGGCGGCGTTTGCGCTAGATGTTGCGCGTTAATTCGCAACGGCACTGCGCCGGATGCGGCGTCTTAGCGTGCGGCGATATTCGCGCTAATCATGCCGCCTTAGTTCGCCGCGTGCGCGTACCACTCCGCGCCCTCTTCGCCCGGCTCAGGCAGAATATGCCCGCCCTCCATCGTCCACGACGCCGGCGCCTCCGAGATATGCCCGCCGACCTCGCTCGCCGGCGCCTCCGTAATCCGCGCAAACGCGCCCGTCAGATCCGCCAGCAGCTGCCGCTTGACATCCTCCGGCCTGCCCGCCCGATTGCGCCCGTCCACATAATAGCGGCTATCGTACTCCGACGCCCCGTCCGCGTACTCCACGAACTCCACATGCACAAAACTGCGCGGCGCTCCCGTGCTGCCGCAGTGAATATCCGTGATAGCGGTCGCCACCTCCTGCCGCTTATCCAGCGACACCGAACCCTCCGGAACTACACAGCGATAATAAGGCATATTTGTCCTCCCTTGATGGCATTGTTAGATTTATTGGCTATGTTTGCTTTGCGTTGCGCTTGATTGCGCTATGCTATGCGTAATCTTTGGCTATGCTTGCTTGCGCTATGCGATGCGCTTGTTGGCTATGCTTTGCTTGCGCCGCTATGCGTAATATGTCTCGCCTACTGCCTATCCGGCGCCGACGCCACCAGCTCATCGGTAGCGCACCCCGTAACCTCCTGCCACATATCGCAGATCCGCTGCAAATACGCCACCCGCGTAGGCTGCTCCAAACTCGGATGAACCACCCCTCTCACCATAGAAGTCGTGGACGGCTCGCCCCCCCTAAACCCATACCCCCGCGCCACCTCGCGGAAATTAACCTGCACCGCATCCTCATCCGCCCCCAACACCTCCGCGCTAACCCGCCTGAGGCCGGCGGCGAGCGTCGGCCGCATCTCGTCAGGAATAGCGCCCTCTTGGATTGTGCAAGCAAACTCTACTTCGTGGGACATATCGGCGGCATTCCTTTCATTCGGCTACAATCGACTGACTGCCGATGCTACGGCTTATCGTATCACAGCCGCCGCGCAACCCGCAATCGCCATTGGGCGGCTACATCCTGCCTTGCCGCTAAGCCCGCGCCCGAAAATTTTTCGGATACTTTTTGTAAAAAAGCATCCCCACACCCCCTACAGCTGCCGCAATCGCGGATCAAAATAATCCCGCAACCAATCCCCCAAGAAGTTCAGCGACACCACCACCAGCGCGATTGCCACGCCCGGTATCACCGCTATCCACCACTCCGTAGCGATGTAGTTTCGGCCAAACGCCACCATGCTCCCCCACGCCGGCTCAGGCGGCGGTATGCCCACCCCCAAGAAACTGAGCGTCGCCTCAGTCAGGATTATCTGCCCCGTCCCCAGCGTGGCTACCACTATCAGCGTGTTCGTTACGCCCGGTATCAGATGCTGCAAAATTATGCGCGGCGAGGACGCGCCCGCTACCCTGGCGAGCGCCACATAGTCCATCTGCTTGAGTTGCAGCACTTCCCCCCGTATCTGCCGCGCGGTCGTCCCCCACGAAAACAACGCGATGATTATCAGCAGCGTGGTAAAGCTTGGCCCAAACACCCCAACCACCACAAGCGCCGCTAATATGAACGGCAAGGCGTTCTGCAAGTCCACCAAGCGCATCAGTATCTCGTCTATGTGGCCGCCGTAGTAGCCCGATATTGCGCCGATAATCGCGCCCAGCGCCACGCTCAGCAGCATCGTCGCCGCCGCGAATGCCATTGACACCCGCGCGCCGTATATGATGCGGCTGAATATGTCCCGCCCCTGATTGTCAGTCCCCAGCAGGTGCATAGTCGTGCCGCCCTCCAGCCACACCGGCGGCTTGCTCCGCGCGCGCAAATCGCCCTTAACCGGGTTGTGCGGCGATATGATTGGCGCGAACACCGCCGCGAACACCAGTATGGCGAGCATCGCCGACGGCAGCACGGGCCACCGCCTGAAGTTCGCATACGCCCTAGCCGCAAGCGAGGGCTTCGCGGGCTGCAGAAATGTCTCTTGTCGCTCTGAATGTATCATCGGCTGCCCTTGCGGCTCTTAGGCGTACCTTATGCGCGGGTCGACTATGGCGTATATCATATCCAAGACAAACGCGAATACCACATACATAAACGCGAATATCAGCACCGATCCCTGCAGCACCGGGAAATCGTTGGCATATACCGCCTGCAGCGCCAGCCTGCCCAGCCCCGGCAGCGCGTAGATGGTCTCGGTCAGCACCGTCCCCGTGGCGAAACCCGCCAGCAGCAGCCCGCCGTATGTCAGCGGCGCTATCAGCGCGTTGCGAAACCCGTGTTTCCATATCAGCGCGCTCTTGCTCACGCCCTTCGCACGCGCCAGCTTGACGAACTCCGAGTCCATCACATCAAGCATCGCCGAGCGCGTTAGGCGCAAAAAGCCCGCCGAGCCGAACCATCCTAATATCACGCTCGGCATTATGTAATGCGTTATGCCCCCCTGTCCCGCCGCCGGCAGCAGCTCCAGCCTCACCGAAAATATCAGTATCAGCACTATCGCCAGCCAAAACGCCGGCACCGATTGCCCCAGTATAGCCAGCGTCCTGCCCATATAGTCCCACACCGAGCTGCGATACACGCCCGACAGCACGCCCAGCGGTATGCCCACCGCCACCGCGAACACGAACCCGCCCGCCGTCAGGCGCAATGTCAGCGGCAGCCTGTCCGTTACCGCCGTCCATACGGGTATGCCCGTGTCTATGGACTCGCCCCAATCGCCCAGCGCCACATCCCGCAGCCAGTACAGATACTGCAGCGGCAGCGGCTTGTCCAGCCCCAATTTGCGCCCCCACGCCTCCCACACATCCTCCCCCACATGGCTGAACGCGCTCAAAAACAGCAGGCGCGGATCGCCCGACATCCGCGAAAGCGCGAACACAATCACCGTGGCAAGCAGAATGGTTAGCAGCGAATAGGCGACCCTTCGCAGCAGAAATCGCGTCATATCTCCGGCTCAATCGCAGGTTGCGGCAGTAAAGTTTTGGTAGGCTGTCAACGGGCGGGCGTTCCCTCCCCTTACGGGATATTGCCTATTGCCCATACAGGATACGGCCCAGGTAGGGAATACGCCTAGCGCGGCGAGCGGGCTACTCCGGGATACCCCAGGGCAAACCCGCCCGCCGGCGCGCTACTGCGTCAGCGTTATCGTTTCCAGGTTGTTGAACAGCCCGGTTATCTCCATCCGCCAGTCCCGCACGAAGTCGGGATTGAACCACACCGGATTGTCCGCGTGAACAACGCCCGTGGACAGCATCCAGTGATACAGGAACTCGCCCTCTTTCATGTTCGCGTCCACCCTCTTCGCCCTGTCAAGCGGGTTCGCCTCCACCTCGTTCACCCCCTCCATAACCTCGATCACCTCGAAGCCGGGGTTCCAGTCCCCCTCGCCGATAGTGGATCCCTCGCGCGCCGCCAGACGCGGCTGATCCATCAGCAGCAGCGGCCCCCCGCAGCCGGGCCACGCGCAGCAGGATGTCAGCCCGTTCCACTCGCGGTCAACCAGCCGGGGCCTGAACGCCTGATACGCCGTGCTGTCCACGGTCACATCCAGCCCGATGTTGATCCACATCGTCGCCACCGCGTCGAACACCTCAAAGTTCACATTCGGCAGCTGCTGGACATATATCTGGAACGCGGGGAAATCATCCACCGGATAGCCCGCCTGCGCCAGCATCTCAACCGCGCCGTCCGGGTCATACGGGATTACCCAATGGTCCGGATGCTCCGGCAGCGAGCTGGAGTAGAAGTTCACATACTCCGGGAACCCGTTGCCCAGCAGAATCTCTTCCACGATGAGATCCCTGTCAATCGCGCGCGAAAGCGCATGCCGCACCAGCCGCGCCGACTCCATCCGCTCCGGATCCTCCGGATCGCCTATCCAAGGATGCTCGTCGTCCGGCTCAAAGCCCGGACGCGGCGTTACCGGCTGCCCGTCCCTGCCCTTGTTGTCGTTGGGCGGATACTCGGTCATCCAGAAGTTGCCGCTGTATGTAATCGCCTGCGTAGCGCCGCCCTGATTGTCGCTGTTCGGCTGCAGCCCGGAGTCCAGCAGATCCGGCAGGAAACTGAACGGCACGGGATCTATGATATGCACTTCGTCCGTCTTAATCAGCGCCACCCGCGTGGAATCCTCAGGGATTTCCTTGATGCTGACGCCGTCAAAAGACGCGCCCGTATCCCAGTAATCCGTGAACGTACTGCCCACGAACTCATCGTTGGGCGTCCAATTTTCCATTTGGAACGGGCCCGTGCCGATTGGATTTTGGAACGCCCAGTCGCGCCCCATATCGTCTATGGACTTGCTGCTGTACACGAACACCAGCCCGATAATCGCCCCCTCATACTCCGAAGTGAAACTCTTCAGCGGGAACTCGACCGTATGGTCGTCCACGATATTGTGCGGCTCTTGGTATTCGTGCAGATAGCCCACATTCCCGAACACCGACTCCTTGTTTTCAACGCCTGCGTCGCCGAAACTCCACTTGACGTCCGCCGCCGTCATCTCGCCCCAGCCGTGATGAAACTGCACGCCCTCGCGCAGATTGACGGTTATCTTGGACAGATCCGTCGCCACGTCGTAAGACTCCGCCAGATGCGGCGCGTACAGCAGGTCATCCGCCTTGCGCTCGGTAAGGCTTTCCATAAGCCCGATAAGGCCGGGTATCGTATCGCCCGTTCCCCCTGACGCTTGGCTGGGCAACCCTTGCGCGTTCCCCAACGTCCGCATAGCCACCCTGAGCGTCCCCCCGCCCGACGGCGCCGGCGCTGCGGCGGGAGCGCTTGTAGGCGCCGGAGCCGCCGGAGCCGCTGCGGGCGCTGCAGAAGCCGGCGCTGTGGTAGCCGCCGGAGCCGCTGCGGGCGCTCCGCTCGCCGGCGCCGCATCCTCCGCCGGCGCCGACGCGCAGCCAACCGCCGCCAGCGCCGCCATAATCGCAATCGCACTAAGTAGCATTAGAGGTTTGACATTCATCCCTCGCCCTCCTTGCCTAACTCCGGCGCTACCAGGTTTTTCAACGCGCGCGCCGCCCCGCAAAGCGCAAGCCAACGCGCAAGGCGTATTGAAACATTAAATAAGATAATAGTCAACATCAAATTCTTAAATCTTGCAAAATTCCAACAAATCGCCCGAAAATCGGCGGCGATTTCACAGCAAACGTAGCGGTGCAACCTTGCGAAACGCCTCTGCTTGAACGGATTAGCGCCAAGTCCGATAATAGACTAAGTTCGCAAAGGAGGCACCTATCCGAATGACACAAAAACGAGTTTTCATCAGCTTTGACTTTGACAACGACAAGAAACTCCGCGGCTCGCTCATCGCTCAGGCGCGAGATCCCAAATCGCCTTTCAACATAATTGACTCGTCAGTTCAAGAGCCATTCGACGAAAAATGGCGCGCGCAAGTCCGAGATCTCATCCGCAAATCCGACCTCGTCATCGTAATCTGCGGCCGCCACACCCACCAAGCCAAAGGCGTAGAGGCGGAAATCAGCATAACGCGGGAACTAAACAAGCCCTACTTCCTGCTGGCCGGCCACCCTAAAGTCAAATGCCAAAAACCCGCCAACGCGCTCAAAACGGACGTTATGCACAAGTGGCGATGGAAGATACTCAGAGAACTAATCGCAAATTGCGGCTAGTTCGCATGCCACCCCGCGCTTGCGATTTAACCGAAAACGCAACAACGCCCCGCCAAGCCCGAAAGCCTAGCGGGGCGTTGCCACTTCAATCAGGTTTCGCAGGCGGCAGGCGCAAGAGGCATACGGATAACGCAATGGCTGACGGCAATGCAACGCGCTTATCCCGCCCGCATCCGCCATCCCCCCTAGTGAATATACCGCTGCACCGACGTCGCCACCATCACATTTATATCCGTGATAGCCTTGGACATCGCCTGTCCTATCAGATCCAGCCGCCGCACCACCTCTATCCGGTCCTGCGCGCGCTCCAGCTCGCGCCGCGTCAGGATCTCGCGGAATATGCTGCAGGCGTCCGCCAGGCAGATTATCATTATATCGCGCGGATGCGGAATCTCATCGCTCAGCAGCACGCCCATAATCCGCAGCTTCACCTCGCGCTCCACCTTGCCGTCAATCACCGGATACCGCCGCGACCGGAACACCCACATCACGCGGTCGTCCTGCTTCTCCAGGATGCCCACATCCACCAGCCGCTCCAGCGCCTGCTCTTGGATCTCCGCCGACCGCTCCGCCGTATGCTCGACCCAGTGGCGCGTATCGCGCTGCTGATCCCCCTTCGCGATCTCCGCCAGCGTGGGATCCAGCAAGCCATCCCCAAGCGGCGTGGCATCCAGCAGAATCAGATTCTGCAAATCGGTATCTATCCGATTCTCCATCGCCAGATCCATCAGCACCGCGCCCGCGATCGCATAATCCAGCGACCAGTTAGGAACCCGAACCTCCCTGCCGTCATCATCCCGCAGCAGCAGCAGCATCTCTTCTACCAATCTCAGCATAACACCCGCCTTGCCTGACTATCTTGCCTGACCAATCCGTATTCGCGGCTCGCGCAATCGCCCCGGCGCATCGCCCCCGCGCCTATTGTAACAGAAACCGCCCAAATGCCCAAACCCCAATTTCGGCAAGCAACGTCGTCGTCAGCCCAGCAGTATCACCGTGAACGCCGCGCCGATAATGGTGGCGATAATCACGCCTGCAACCCCCAGCACCCAATACAGCAGCCTGCCGACTTCGGCCTGAACGGCGGTTATCTTGGCGTCAAGATCCCGGTAGTCTTGGCGCGCCTGGCGGCCCTGCTCTTGGACGACCTGCAACAGGACTTGGTTCTGCCCCTCAGGGCGGCCCAAAGCCCTCTCAACGCTGCCGGTCGCCTCAATTTCAAAGGCGGCGACCTGTGTCTCTTGCGTCTCAGTGGTCATAGTTGAAACTCCTTTTATGGAATCCGGCCAATTGCGTATCGCAAGGCGTCTATCTTTGCGTCAAGCAACTGGTAGGCGGCGCGCGCCTGACGCGCCTGCTCAAGAACGGCCTGGATCAAGGTCTGCTCCCGCTCATCCATATCGGCGTCAAGCGCGCGGCAGTCTTCGCGCGCCTGATAACCCTGTTCATAGATGCCCTGACTATGCTTGCCTATCTTAGCCTCAAGCTCCGACTTTGCCAAGTCTAGCTTGGCGCTAAGATGCTGATAATCTTCCCGCGCGTACATCGCCCGCTCCCGGATGACACTCAGCAATATCTGATTATGTCCCTCCATGCGTCCCAGCGCCCATTCAACGCTGGGCGCGTCCTCAATCTCAAACGCAGCCCGCGCCTCTTGGGCTGCCTGCTGCTTTTCTTGCATCTCTTGTGTCTCTTGCGTCTCAGTAGCCATATGCAAACCCCCTCCCGTCTATTATGCCGCTACGCCGCCCCCTGTCAAGACGCGCCGCCACAGCATCAACCCCCGTCCCCCGCATCACCCCGGCAGGTTTTGGTACACATCATTCCGGTGGCCAAAGCGCTCTATGATGGCGGTATCGTCGCCGACCGGATAGAAGATGAGGCGGTAGTCGCCTATTCGCAGGCGGTAGTAGGGGATGCGGGGATGCCGCACTCGCTCCGCGCCGCGGATTCGCTCGACGGACTCCGCCGCCTCTATCTTTGCGATGGCGTCGTCAATTCTGCCGCGCAGCTCGGCGTCGCGAATCCGCCTGAGGTTGCGCCGGTAGCCGCGGCTAATCTCTATTTGCATCCGCGTCCGCCTCCGCTCGCCACTCATCCAGTATCTCGTAGAGCGCCTCCGCGCCGAGCCTTTCGCGGTCTTCCGGCGGCGACTCCTCTATTAAGCGAATCAGCGCCGCGTCCTCCTCCTCATCCGTCGCGTGGATCAGCCGCAGCGCCCGCTCCACATCGGTGACCTGGTCGTCGCTCAAGCCGTACGTCTCGCCTAGCAGGGCGTCGAGCTCGTCGTAGAGGTCGTGGCAGGCGTAGTGGTAGGCGTCATCGTCGTCGGCGTTGGGGGGGGCGGCAGCCCAGAGCGCGTGTATCCGCGCCGCGAGCGCCCGCGCCTCAGCCCCCTGCGCCGCGCTTAGGTGGGGGACGGGCGCGTCCGCCGCCGGCAGCTCCGCCGCATCCCCGTACTGCCCGTAGCCAAGCCCCCGCACATGCGGCTCGGCGTGCAGCAGCAGCCGGTGGCGCTCCAGCTCTAGCCAGTCCCAGCCCATTGCGGACGCTACCGCCTCATCCCAGTGGCGGCGCACGGCGCACTCGCCGGCGCGGAACTGCGGCACAGGCATCACTCGCGTCCGCTCCCAGCAGGCGGCGAGCGCCGACGCCAACGACGCATCGCTGAGGTCGGGGATGCGGATGTTGCCTATGCCGGCGGCTATGTACATCGGGAATTCCAATGTGCGCCCCTGGTTTCGCATTAGCTGGAGGCGGCCGGGCGTTGAGTTGATGAATACGGCTAGCGCTTTGGCTTGCGTTGGGGATAGCCCGGCTATGGGCATCCAACCATTGCCGATATACTTAATGTCGTCGGCGACCGCCGTTAGGCGCGCCGTGTTGTTGCGTTGCCCGCCCGTGATTAGAAAATGCGCCGCCTTGCGCGGGAGCGCGTCGGTTTCCATAGATATGTGCGGCTTGGGCATCCAATAGCCGTCGGGATCGCTTTGTATGCGGGTTTGTCCCGCCACGCCTTTGGAATCCAATACGGGCATAGCGCCCGGCAGGTTGCCCTCAACGCGCGTGTATTTGGCGGTAAGTTCGCGCCCGGTTTGGTTGGGCAGCAAGTTCAGTTGCCTAAGGGTTGGCATATCGGGATTGTTGGCGTATTGCGCCGCAACATCCGCCAATACGGGGGAACGCCATATCGCGGCAGTCCAATCCCCCGCCTCGATGCGCTCGGCGGGCCAATGCGAAACTTCGCCCCAGCCATTGCCGATTTCGCCGCTGTCGCAGTTGGAAAGGCGGGAGTGCAGATCCGCCGCCTCAGTATCATCCAGAGGAAAGCGGTCTAGGTTGATTATGCGCGTGGGCGGCTTAGCGCCGTTATGCCGCGTTGCCACGATGATGCTTTCGTTGATGTTGGTGTTTTGGCTCATATTGATGTTGCGGGGCGTGTGTGATGTGAGGATGGTGTGGATATGCCAGCGTTGCGCCAGGATGCGCCTTTTCTCAAGGGATGAGGGGGCGCACAAAGCGATTGTGGGGTTTATCATCGTCAGAACGCCGTCTTGCTCATTGACGCATTTATCCGCCAACGCGGTGAATAGCGGCTCAAGAGCGCCCTTGTCCACGAAATTCCGGAGTTCGGGATCGTTGCTCACCAGCCTTTGTTCCAAGGCGTCCGCGCGATTGCGTAGCGCCTGTTTGGTTTGCGGGGGGAACTTCTCGCCCATCTTGGCGCGGCTGGTGAAAGGCGGGTTCATAATCACCACGCGCGCGTTTTGGGCGGCGGCTACGGCGTCTTCGAGTTCGGCGCTGTCTTGGGGGTTCCATACGCTTTGGGAGCCTATCTTGTCGTCGCCCAGGGGCATAGCGCCGGCTACGGGGGCTATGGCGCTTTGGCCTAGCAGTTCCAGGGCGCCGGCGGCGACGGTTCCAATGCCGTCCCGCTGCGGCCCGTAGGGCATCTGATGCAAGCCCATTTGGGCGTAGCGGATGTCGGAGTTGTCGGCGGTGAGCTGCGAGGCGGCGAGCTGGAGGGATACCGGGTTTATGTCAAAGCCCTTGATGGCGTCTTCCACGGCGAGTTTTTGGAGCGCGGCGAGTTGGGCGGGGGATGCGCCCTGCGCTTTGGCGCGGCGTTTCATATCGGCGAGCATCGCGGCGAGCAGTGTCCCGCTGCCGCAGGCTAGGTCAATCGTCTTGTGGGCGCGCCAGGTTTCGGGGCTTGTCCAATCCTGATTGCCGCAGGCGTCCAGGGTAAGGCGGGCGGCTATGGAGGCGGCTACGGGGCGGGTGAAGAAGGCGCCGTCGGAGGCTTGGTTGCCCATAACGCGGTTGAAGAGGGGGCCTGCGTGGTCGGCGCCCATATCGGCGTAGGTTTCGGCGATGCGCTCCGCCTCGGCGGTCAGGTGGCGCAGCGCGCGCTCTAGGCCGGCGAGTTTGCCGGTGTCTTCTATCGCCTCTATGACTTCTATGGCGGGGACAAGCACCGCGTTGAAGTCGTGGCGGGTAATCTGATGCCACTGGCGCAGGATTTCGCGGGCGATGTTGGGGCTGTTCTTTATGGCGGCGAGGTCGGTAACGCGGGACAGCCACTGCCCGTTGGCGATGCGCTGGTGGAGCATTGCGGCGTTCATCATAAGCAGCGCGGCGGTGACGCAGCCGTCCGCCTGCTTGCCGCGCTTGGCGCTGTCCAGGTTGTCCAGTTGGAAATGCTTGTCCAGGGCGGGCTGCAGGTCGTCCGCGCGCAGGTGATGCGCCGCCTCGTTGACGCTGGATTCCAGGATGTTCAGGTCGCGGATGACGCGGTTGCCGGTCAAGCCCGACTTGGCGAGCAGGTTTAGCGTGATGGCGTTGCCGTACTCGTCCCAGTTGATTTTGAGCAGCGCTTGGCGGGCGGAATCGTTGGCGACTTCGGCTTTTGTGCGGCGGGCTTTGGGGTTGACGCGCGCGCCCTCGCCCTTGTTAATCATATTGCTCGCCTTGGCTTTGGACTTTCGAATATCTACATCGCCGCGCAAGCCGTCCGCGGCGGGCTTTTGGCGCTCCACGCTGTTGGCGCGGATTTCGTTGCTGCCGTCCGCGTTCTTCTTGCCGGTGATGATGCCGGTGAACTCTATGGCGGGCGGGATGGCGGCGCCGGCGTCGGGATTGGCGGCGGCGGATTGGGCGGATGCGGGCGGCGCGTTGTCATAGACGTAGGCGTCGGGATTGGCGTCGTCGGATTGGCCGGCGTCGGCGTCGGATTGGCCGGCGTCGGCGTCGGATTGGCCGGCGTCGGCGTCGGATTGGCCGGCGTCGGCGTCGGATTGGGCGTCGGCGTCGGGCGCGTCTGCTGCGCTGGGATACGCCGTTTGCGGCTGTTCGGCGATATTGCGGTCGGCGTCGGCGGCCGGCTGCGGCGGCAGCGGATTGATTTGGACAAACCCCGCCTCGCTCATAGACAGATCGTCGTCAAGCACGCGCTCCATATCCAGCTCGGCGTCGCCCGGCTTGCCGATATGCTCGCGGTACTCGATGCGCTTGCTTTCGTTTCGCGCTATGCCCGCGATGACGCGCACGTATTCGGGCGCGGGCGGTATGTAGAGATGCAGCAGGTCGGCTAGGCTGTCCTCTATGCGCTGGTCGTGCGCGCGCAGCGCCAGCAGGATTTGGCCCAGCTCTGCCCAGCCCTCGTCCATATCGCTGGAGCTCAGCCAGCTCTCCGGGTCGGCGTTGGGCGGGATGAGTATCGGGCAGATGATATAGCCCATTCGCTTGTCCGGGGCGATTCGCATAGCCCTGCCTACGGCTTGGATTACGTCTATCGGGCTTTTGCGCGGCTCTAGGAACGCCACGGCGCTGAGCGAGGGCGAGTCCGTTCCTTCGCCGAATATGCCCACGTTGATTATGCCGTGCGGGTTGCTTGCGCTTGCCTCGGCGAGTTGGCGCTTGGCGTTTTCGCGGGCGGCGACGTTGTTGGACGCGTCCAGATGCTGCAGCGTGAAATCGGCGGCGGGATCGCCGGGGCGGTTGTCCCGCATCCACTTGGCGAGCCATTCGCGCACGACGGGGGTTTGCAGATCCGCCGCCATATTCTTGGACTTGTCCACGGTGTTCATAAAGGCGATGACCGAGTTTATGTCGGCGCCGCCCCGCTCGTCGCCGCGCGTGGCGCCGCCTATGGCAAGAGAGAACGCCAAGCCGCGCAGGAAGTCGGTGGATGTGAGCGCGCGCCTGCCCTTGCTCTTGGTGTTGGCGGCGAGCGTGTTGGCGGCTTGATAGGCGTCATGGTCGTTGATGCCCAGCGCGATGATGCGGTAGTCGGACAGCCAGCCGTTCTGAACCGCCTCCCTGTAGCTCTTGCGATAGAGTTCCACGCCGAACACGGTCTCGTCGTCCATAGTCCTGACGATGTAGTCGTCGGCGCCGCCGCCGCTCGCCTTGGTGGTGTCGTAGATGCGCGGGGTAGCCGTCTGATAGACGCGGTATGCGGCGGGAAAGGCGGCGTTGTCGTGGCAGAGCGTAAAGTCGCGGATGCGCCGCTCGGTTTCGGATAGGCCGCCGATTTTGGCGCGGCTGCGCTTGCGGCGCAGGCCCGCCGTGCGATGCGCCTCGTCGGCGATGAGAACGCGCGCCGTGATGCCGGTTAGCGCCAGCGCCTCCGCGATTTGGCTGCCGCTCTGGTATGTGCCGAAAATCACGCTCACCCGCTCGCCGCCCTGCCCCTGCCGCATCCAATCGGCTATCGCGGCGGGATCGGTGGTGACCAAGCCCTTGACCTCATTGGCGCTGACATTGCTGTTGTCAACCCACGGATCTTTGCCGGTATCGCGCGAGTTTTCCTTGCTGGGCGTTGGCGCGTAGCCGGCGCTTTGGTCGGAGCATACGGCGAGCGCGCGCAGATCGCTCGCGGCGTGCTGCAGGTATTCGCGCCGAATCTGCGCCACCAGCGCGATAGACGGGCAAAGCGCGATAGCCAGCTCGCCCGGCGGCGTCAGCTCCTCCACGATACGCAGCGAGATGCGCGTCTTGCCCGTCCCGCACGGCAGAATAAGCCTGCCGCGCGCCTGGCCCACCGGCAGCCCGCCGCTCTCGGACTGGGCATGCTCTCGCAGCAGCCGCACGCTCTCGGACACCGCCTCGTCCTGCATCTCGCTGCGCGTTTGGCGCGCGGGATCGGCGTGGGCGCCGGGTTCGTCCTCCGCCGCCGCGCTCGCCTGCGCGATAAGATCCGCGTGGATATTGAAAACCTTGATGGGCAGCGCAGGGTCGTTGATTATTGACTTGGCGTTCTGACTCGTCTCATTCGCGCCGTTGGTGACAAGCCAGCGCTCCGCCCAGAAAGTCTTTTTTCTGCTTGAAATCGACGCGAACTTGTCTATTTCGTCTTTGCCGATGTCCGCGCCCTTGCCTGACTCGTCCAGCTGCCGCGCCTTGCACTGGATAGCCACATACCCGCCGTCCGCCCGCCGCGCCACGACGTCGATGCCGATGTCCGTGCGGTCGGGATCGGGGTCGTCCAGATACGCCGCGCGCCCCGGCCACTCCGCCCAGGGATACGCCTCCGCGATGTCCCACTCGCGTATATGCGGCGCTGCGGCGACGGTCAGGCCTTCCAGCCACTTGCCGTCGGATGCGCGGGGGTTGTGTTCGGTCAGGGTTTGCAGTGCGTCGGCGATGATTTGTTGGGAGTTTGTGGTAGTCATGGGAGTATGCCTTTTCGGTTAGGGTGTGTGCGGGGATGTTTTGGAATAGAACTATATTGTTTAAGGTAAAACAATGGTATGGGGGTGTCAACGCGGGTGAGGGCGCGGGAACGTCGTTGCGCCGCGCATCCCGCTCATCCCCATCCGCGACTTTCTACCCTAACCGCCTCGCCACGCCTACGATGAGCGCCGACAGCGCCACAATCGCGGCTACGCCCAAAATCAACGCGACGGCGATAGGCGCAAGCGTGGGTTCGGCCGGAGCGCCGGCGGGCGCGCGCGGGGATGCGGGCGCAGATGCAGGCGCTTGCGGCGGAGCGGGCGGGAGCGGCGTTACGGCAAGCACAACGCGGACTGCGGGCGGCGTGGCGCTGGGCGGCGGTGGGGATGGCGGCTGTGTGGGCTGGATGGCCGGAGCGGTTGCCGTAGGATGCGCCGGGGGATCGGGGGTTGGGGGCAGGGCGGTGGCAGGCGGGGTGGAGGGCGCGGCGGTGGCGGTTGGCATCGGCGAGGATGTGGGCGCGAGGGTTGGCGTGGGCGGCGGCGCGAGCGTGGGGGTTGGCGTGAGGGCAAGGGTTGGCGTGAGGGCAAGGGTTGGCGTGAGCGCTGGGGTGGCAGTAGCGGTAGCGGTCGGCGGCGGGGTATGAGTAGAGGTTGGCGTGAGGGTTGCTGTGGGCGTAGGCGTGCCAGTTGCGGTTGGCGTAGATGTAGTGGTCGGCGTAATCGTAGGCGTGCGCGTAGCCGTAGCAGTTTGCGTGAAAGTGGCCGTCGCCGTCACCGTCGGCGTCGGCGTCGGCGTAATGGTCACGGTTGCCGTCGGCGTTATAGTAGGCGTGGGATAGCTGATATAAAACCGCGCCGCGCGGCTACTCATCGGCGATTCAGCGTCGCTGAGATTGACCGACAGCCTAGCCGTATAGCCGCCGCCGGAGCGCCTCCGCGAGTCCGGCGTCCAAAAAGCTTGGAACGAAATGGACGCCCCCGACGCGCTGCCCTTATACACGCGCGCCATCGGATTGTCCACCGAATTAAGCTGCGTCCCGCCCGTCAGAATTCCCGGAACGCCAGCCAGCCCGGATATGTCAAAACGCCCTTGGCGCAGCGGCAGCCTTGCGGCAAAACTCTGCGGCCCCCTGACGATAAGCCTGACCGCGTCAATATCCGCGCGCTCCGCATCCGTGAACCGCAACCGCCCGCTAAGCTTGACCGAGCGCCCGTATTCGTATTGCGAAAGCTCAGTTTCCAGCCGCACATCGGACGCGCCGGCGAGGCTATGCGCTATCCTATATGTAAAGTCCCGCGCAAGAAAGACAGCGACGACCACCGCTAGGACTATCAAGAGCGGACGCAGCCGTGAAATGAATCTTGCCACGACGACTCCGATTATCGCAAATCAAGAACCGGCATCAGCGCAAGCAACGCGGGGAACGCCTGCGAACAAGAGCCGATTGTGGCGGATAATCCGGGTTTCGTCAAGTCTAGGGCGTGGTGGCGCGCGGATACGCCTCGCATTTCACCCTGCCCGCCTCGCCCACACACCCACAAATCCTTTCGCCCAAACATTCCCAAACGCGCTATTTTCCCCCAATCTCGCCCAAACACCCAAAACTCACCCCATTTCAGCGCAAATTTCCCGCCTAAAACACTTGACACAAAACGGGGGGGGGTGATAGTATTAGAGACATCACTCCAAACCCCTGCCGGGAGGACAAGACATATGCCCAAATACGCCATCAGAACCGCAACCGCCCTCGCCCTGCTTGCGATGATAGCCGTCATAGCGGCCTCGCTGCTAACCACCGGCGCGCGCCACGCCACCGCATTTAACGCGGCAGAGTCGGCAGTTCCCGCAGCGCCGCCCGCCCCCGCTCCGCCGGCGCCGCCCGCAGCCCCCACGCCGCCCGCAGCCCCCACGCCGCCGGCGCCGCCCGCCATACCCGCCCAGTACACCGAGCAATGCTCCAACGGCACGGCCGTGCCTAACCCCGACCGCAATACCGGCCTTGTGGCCGACTGCGCCGCGCTGCTCGCGTCAAAGGGCACGTTTGAAGGCACGCTCGACAGCCTAAACTGGGCGGCAAATCGCGCCATTAGCGGTTGGGACGGCGTAACCATAGCAAGCAATCGCGTATCAAAGTTGGAAGTGGAAAGCGGGCGCATGAATGGCGCGATACCCGCGGAATTGGGCAACCTCGCCAATCTCAAAACTCTGGTTATCGGGAACAACCTTGTCAGCAGTGGACTGACGGGCGCGATACCCGCGGAGTTGGGCAACCTCGCCAACCTCAAAACTTTGGTTATCAGTCGCAACCTTAGAATGACGGGCGGGATACCCGCAGAATTGGGCAACCTTGCCAATCTCGAGGTTTTGTCTATCTACCTCAATTTCCAACTGGAGGGCGAAATACCCGCGGAACTGGGCAACCTTGCCAATCTCAAGACACTGAATCTCTACCAAAACTACCTGAGTGGCGAGATACCCGCGGAGTTGGGCAATCTTTCCAATCTCAACACAATGTATCTCCACGCCAATAGGCTGACGAACATACCCGCGGAGCTGGGCAACCTTGCCAAACTAGAGACACTGAATCTCCGCAACAATTCCCTGACGAGCGCGACAATACCCGCGGAGCTGGGCAATCTTGCCAATCTCAAGCTTTTGTATATCAATGACAGTGGTCTGGGTGGCAAGATACCCGCGGAGTTGGGCAACCTTGCCAAACTTGAGAGATTGGTTCTCGAAGACAACCGGCTGAGTGGCGAGATACCTCCGGAGTTTGGCAAGCTTGCCAAACTTGAGAGATTGAATCTCTACGCCAATTACCTAACGGGCGAGATACCCGAGGAGTTGGGCAATCTTGCCAATATCCAGTACGGCGAATTGGATCTCCGCTACAATAACCTGACGGGATGTATTCCCCGATCTCTGGGCGGGAAAATTTTTGCCACCAATCAGCGCGGGGGTGTCAGGTTGTCATACTGCGCCGCGCCCACGCCCACGCCAACCGCCACATCCGCGCCGGATACAACCGCGACGCCCACGCCCACCGCAGTCCCTATCGCCGAGCAATGCTCCAACGGCACGGCCGCGCCGAACCCCGACCGCAATACCGGCCTCGTGTCCGACTGCGTCGCGCTGCTCACCGCCAAGTCCACGCTTGAAGGCGCTGACGGCAACCTAAACTGGTCAGCCAATCTCGCCATCACCGATTGGGATGGCATAACCACTACAAGCAATCGCGTCACAAGCTTGGACTTGGACGGCGGGGATGGCCCGGATGGACCAGGTTTGAACGGCGAAATACCCGCCGAGTTGGGCAGCCTTGCCAACCTCGAGTATCTGAGAATCAGCTTCTTCGGCGTGACGGGCGCGATACCCGCCGAGCTGGGCAACCTTGCCAACCTAGAGTATCTGATGCTCGAAGACAATCTCCTGACGGGCGATGTACCCGCGCAGTTGGGCAACCTTTCCAACCTCAAGAGATTGGATTTCTCCCACAACAACCTGACGGGCTGCATCCCCCAATCCCTGCGCGCGGCGGCGGCGAATCCCTACTATCGGACGCAGTTTTCCGGATTCACGCTGCCATTCTGCGCCGCTACATCCGCGCCCGCAACGCCCACGCCCACCGCCACATCCGCGCCGCGTCCGCCGCGCCCAACCATCACGCCCACGCCCACATCAGCGCCGCGCGAAACCCCCGTCGCAACGCCTACGCCTAGCGCAACTCCCGCAATCGTGATTGAAACCACGCCGACGCCCACCGCTACACCCGTATCGGGCGAAACTCCAGTTGCGACGCCCACGCCAACGGCAACGCCAGCAATCGTGATAGAGACAACCCCGTCGCCATCACCCACGCCCACCGCAACCCCCACAAGCGTCGTAGCGACAACCGACGATCCCTGCATCAACCGGCTCACCGGCAACGGCAGCGCCAACGCCAGCTGGACATCCGCTTGCGTCAGCGCAAACCCGCCCAACGCCTACGACTACTACGCGCGCTTCTACACATTCACCCTGGACGCCGCCTCCGAAGTCACCATCACCCTATCCTCGGATGACGCCGCGCCCTACCTCTACCTGCTCAACGGCGCGGGAACCGCCGGCTCCATCAACCGCGAAACCGGCGCCGCAAACGCAAGCACCGCTACCATAACCGAAACCCTCCAACCCGGCGCCTACACCATAGACGCCACAACCTACCACGCCCAAACCCCCGGCGACTTCACCCTAGAATTCGCCGCAACCCCCGCGCCCGCCGCCACCTGCGCCGAGCAGATTGCGGGCAACGCCAGCGTCAACGGCAGCTGGACATCTGGCTGCATCAGCGCCAATCCACCCAACGCCCGCGACTACTACGCCCGTTTCTACACATTCACCCTAGACGCCGCGTCCGAAGTGACAATCACCCTATCCTCGGATGACGTCGCGCCCTATCTATACCTGCTAAACGGCGAGGGAACCAACGGCGCGATAGAGCGCGAAACGGGATCTGCCAACGCATCATCAGCCACCATAACCGAAACGCTGCAGCCCGGCAGCTACACCATAGACGCAACAACCTACTACTCCGAAACCACCGGCGACTTCACGCTTGAGCTTGAGATAGCGCAAGCGCAACCCTAACGCCAAGCATAAACGGCGGCGCAAGCGGGGGGACTGGCGGCAGGTTTGCCGCGCCCGGCCCTCGCTTGCGCCGCCCGTGCGCTATTGCATATCAATCAGGTCAGTTGCGGCGGGCCGTAGCCGACGCCCTGCCGCCGGCCGCATCCAGCGAAACGGCAATCGCACAACCCACCCTACGCCGCCGTGAACCCCCCGTCCACCACCAACTCCGCCCCCGTGATATACGACGCCTCGTCGGACGCCAAGAACAGCACCGCGTTCCCCACCTCCTCAGTGCGGCCCTCGCGGCGCATCGGCACATTCGCCATCATCTCGTCGCGGCGGCCGGCGCTGAGCGCGGTGGTTCGCATCGGGGGCATCAAGCCGGGGTGAACCGAGTTCACGCGGATGCCGTCCTGCGCGTATTGCACCGCCGCCGACTTGGTGACCGTGCGAACCGCGCCCTTGGATGCGTTGTAGCCCATATGCACCGCCTCTTGCCCGACTATGCCGCTTATGGACGATATGTTCACGATGCTGCCGCCGCCCGTCTCTTTCATCGCGGGAATGGCGTAGAGCATCCCCAAGAACACGCCCTTGGCGTTGATGTTCATAAAGGCGTCCCACCGCTCGGCGTTCAGGCTTTCGGCGCTGTGCGAGCCGCCTATGCCCGCGTTGTTCACCAGCACATCCAGCCTGCCGAACCGCTCCACGGCGGCGTCCACCGCGCCCTGCCAGTCCGCCTCGCTGGTAACATCCAGGCGCATAAACACCGCCTCGCCGCCCGACTCGGCTATCTCAGCCTCCACCTTGCGCGCCTCATCCTCCAGGATGTCGGCGATGATAACCTTCGCCCCCTCGCGCGCGAATATCCGGCACTCCTCCGCGCCCATCCCGCTCGCGCCCCCCGTGATGATTGCGACCTTGCCTGCCAGCCTCATAGCGTCCCTCCTTATGTCAGCATATCAGCGCCAAGCGCGTTAATCGGTTGCTTGCGCCATTATACAGAAGTTTCGGCGAGATGCGGCAATGGCGGGTTTAGCGGACGGGGATCGTCTAGGGAAAAGCGGGGGATTTAGAGGGCAGGGTCAGCGGCGGGATGGCGTTGCTACCACTTCATTAGGTTTAGGTCATCCACATTCACCGACGAGCGGTTGCGGTACAGCCGCAGGATAATGGCTATCGCAAGCGCCAGTTCCGCCGCCGCTACGGTTATGACGAATATGATGAGGACTTGCCCCAGCGCACGCTGCTCTTCGGTGAAATCGCCGAAGGCGGCGTAGGCGATGAGGTTCACATTGACCGCGTTGAGCATAAGCTCTATGGACATTAGGATCAGCACGGCGCTGCGCCGCGCCAGCACGCCGTAGATGCCTATGGCGAACAGCGCCGCGCCTATCACTTGGAAATGCGCCAGCTCTATCAATCGCGCCCTCCCGCGCCGCGAACCATCACCACGGCGCCTATCAGCGCCACCAGCAGCACCAGCGAGGCTACCTCAAACGCCACCGCCCAATCGGTGAACAGGCTGCGCCCCAAGACGACAAAGCTCACGCCCTCGCGCTCAGTCGCGGGCGCGGCGGTCGCCACTATCGCCGCGGCTATCACCCCGAACACCGCTATCGCCACCAGCGCCGCTATCGGCCACTGCGGGTTGTCCGACAGCCGCTCAAAGTCTTCCAAGCGCGTCAGCATCAGCGCGAACAGGATTACGATTACCACAGCGCCGCCGTAGATCAGCAGCTGCGCCAGCGCCAGGAATTCGGCGAATGCGAGCAGAAACAAGCCCGCCACTCCCACCATTGAGGCGAGCAGCCCGAATGCGGCGTGAACGATGTTGCGGCTCATCACCACAACCAGCGCGCCCCCAAGCGTCAGCGCGCCCGCCGCATAGAACAAAACCAGCGTTGGCGTTATCAATCCCGCCCATACTCCTTGAAATAGACTAGCCCGCGCGCCTCTTCGCCCGCCGCCTCCAGCTCCGCGAACCGCCGCTTTTCGGCCGCCATATCCTCCGCCATCCGCGCGCCGTCTTCGCCGGGCAGTCCGGTATTGTAGTGCAGCATCCTCACAACGCCCGTCATCATCCGGTCGGCGTAGCGCTCCTTGCCTATGGCGAACTCGAACTCCTCATCGGTTTTGGCGGCGGCTTTCTTTTGGGCGGCGTATCTGCGGCAGTAGTCGTCCGCGTCCCGCACATCAATGTAGCCGCGATACAGCCGCGCCGTACAGATCCCCAAGTCCGCGAGCTGCATCATGAAGTCCACGCTAGTGGGAGACGGCAATCTGCCGCCGTTCTTCATCCCGACATCCGCCAGAAACGCCTCCGTCGCGTTTTTCACATTATCACACATATCTAGCCAATAGCCGAAGTTGAAACCCTCAGGCGTTTCGTTGCCGAACACATCCACCGGCCTAGAGTTCCCGCCAATAGCGTACATCTTGGGAGCGATAGCCGCTTTCCTAAAAGCGAGGTAGAGCTTGCCATCGCGCTCGCAGCCCTCCAAATCGTCCACAAGCCGCCGCGCCTTTTCGCTAGTTTGGATGACCGCCCTTATGAAGTTGTCATGCGCCTTGATGAACATATTCGGCGCCCAATCACCGCCTAGAACCGCGTCCACCTCTTGCTGAGAAAGCGCCTCGCTTGCGAATATCATCCGGCCCCCTTATGTCGTCGTATGCCCATAATGCCGTCGCAATTATCGCGCTTGCCCGCGTAGCAGATCGTCTCATCATTTAGGCAATCGCTTGCCTTGCGCGATAAGCCTTTCACGATACCCATATCGCTTGCGGCTACGCTACGCTTTCCATCATAGCACAGATGCGCTTACAAACATAGCGCGAATACTCAGGCGTCGGCGCCGGACGACGGTTTGGCTACGGCGGACGCTTGCCGAGCGCGCACGGCCGGCGGCTTGCGGGCTGACGCTGACGCGGCCGGCTTGCCCGGCTTATCCACCCCATCCCCCTTAGGCGGCAGCGGAACGCCACTGTTCTTTTGCGGCTGCTTAGGCTGCCACCCGCTCGCCGCCTGGTACTGCATCCCCATAGCCAGCAGCGCGGGCAGGTCGGCGCGGTTGCCGTCGCGCTCGTACTTGCTCAGCTCATGCTCGTGGCTCATCTCTATCGCGTCAAAGTTGCACACATCCACGCAGATGCCGCAAAGGATGCAGCGCCCCAGGTTGATTTCAAACTCGTCTATTATCTTGCGGCGGCGCGACTTGCCCTCCGCGTGCAGCGGGTTGTCTTTCATCTTGGCGCTCATGCACATCGTAGGGCAGTTGCGGATGCAAACCATGCAACCCGTGCAGTAGGGTTCGCTCACATCGCCATCCCATGTCAGCGCGGGAAAGCCCATAAAGCGCTCTTGCACTTCTAATCGCTTGTCCGGCTCCGGATACTGCGCCGTAACCGGCTTGCGCCGCGCCGTTTTCAGGGTGATTTTCAAGCCGTCTAGGAAGTTTGCCATAGCGGTATAGCCTTTGCGCGCTTTGCGATATGCGATAACGGGGATGCGATAACGGGATTAGTCGTCGCCGGCGGCGTCCGGGAGGGCGGGCAGCGCGGGCAAGGGCAGCGAGGAGGGCCTGAGCTCGCGCGCCTGCGTTTGGATTTCGTCCAGTTCGGGGATAGGCTTGCCCGTTTGAACGCCCAGTTCGTTGAACCGGCGGGCGCTGACCAGCACATTGCCCTCCAGCGATCCCACGCCGCTGTTAAAGCGCTTGACCGTGGAATCCAGCGATTTGCCCATGCTCGCCATATGCCCCGCGAATGTGGCGAGCCTATCATGCAGCTGCTGCCCCAGCCTTGCCACATTCGCCGCCTCTTGCGCGATCTGCGCCTCGCGCCAGCCCATAGCCACCGCTTTCAGCAGCGCCATCAGCGTGTTGGGAGTGGCTATCACCACATTGCGCTGCATCGCCCAGTCAATCAGTTCGCGGTCGTTTTCCAGCGCCGCCGAAAGCAGATACTCGCCGGGCAGAAACATCACCACGAAATCGGGCGTCTTGTCAAAGCGCTGCTGATACGACTTCTGAGACAGATCCTGCGCGCGCTCCCTCACCTGCCGCGCGTGGCGCTTGAAAGCGTCCTGCCGGTCGGCGTCCACATCCGACTCCACCGCGGTCAGGTATGCGTCCATAGGCGTCTTGGCGTCCACCACGATTGTGCGCTCATTCGGCATATACACCACCATATCCGGGCGCTCGCGCCTGCCCTCGTCGGTCTCCACGCTAACCTGCTCTTGGTAATCGCAGTGATCCGCCATACCCGCCAGCTCCACCACGCGGCGCAGCTGCATCTCGCCCCAAGAGCCGCGCACCTCGGGCCGTTTCAACGCGGTGGACAGGCTGCGGGTTTCGCTTGCGAGATTGTTGTTGTTTTCCACCAGCGCGGTTATCTGCTGACTCAGGCTGCCCTGCGACTCCGCGCGCGCCGTTTCAATGCGCTTAAGCTCTTCCGACAGCGGCTTGACCAGTTCGTTGACCGCGTCCTTGCTGACCGAGAAGTCCTTGTTCGCCTGCTGAACTATCGCGCCAAGCTTTTCGTCCGCCGCCTTTAGGAAAGCGTCGCTATTGTGCGAAAGCGTATCCGACGCCATAACCTTGAACTGGTTTAGCAGCGTCTTTTCGATGTCCGTCTGCTCAGAAAGGCGCTTGTTGGCGGCGTCCAGTTTCGCTTTCAGATCCGCGTTTTCGGCAGTGGTTTGGATTATCTGCGCTTGCCTATCTTCGGCGTCGCTTGTCAGCGCGGCGTTGGCTTGCTCCAACTCCGCAAACCGCTTTTGGGTAGAGTCAATCTCAGACTGCAATCGCGCAGCCTGCAGTTCGCTCTCGGCGGATTTCGCGCGCGTCTCCTCAGCGGCTTGACTGAGCCGGCCGTTTGCCTGCTCCAGTTCCTCAAACCGCCTTTGCGATGCGTCAAATTCGGTTTGCAACTTGACGGCTTGGATCTTATCCTCTTCGGCTTGCGCGCGCGTATCCTCTATGGTTTGGCTGAGGCCGGCGACTTGCCCCTCCGCCGCTTGCGCCCGCGCGTCCGCCGCGTCAAGATTGGCGCGCAAGGCGGCGTCCGCATTGCCCCCGCGCGCTTTCATTGCAAGCCACGCCAGCGCCCCGCCAACCAACGCGCCGATCCCAAGCCCGATTACGATGCCAATGATGCTTTCCACTGCCTTGCCATTCCTATCGCTAATTCGTTATTCCCGCGCATACCGCATATGTAGGGGGAGCGCGGATAGGGATAAAGCCTTTTCGCGGTCGGGGTTAGTCGTCGCCGGCGACGTTCATGCGCTATGACTATCTCACTCTTTGAGTAGCTATCAGAAGCATATTGATTAGCGCGAACATCCTATAGAATAGGTAATCCGCTTGATAAGATCTGTCTAGCGAATTTTGGTATGTTTCGCTGTGGCGAATCCCAAAAGTATTGCCGATACAGGTCAATTCCTTGCTTTCTTCCTCAATTAGTTCACGGAATTTCCCGACTCCTGATCTATCGAGTAGTGCTTTGAGTGACTGCTTTTTCTTGTTCCGTACAGGTATCTCAAGAGTTTTCAGCCGTTCCCAAGCGTCCCACAGATCTTCCAAAGATTCTTTGTGAACCTTTGGATCCGGAGACACGAATTTTGAACGGGCATCTTCAAGCATTGAGTCAAGCTCATCGTCGCCCGTGTTAAAAGTTGGCGTGGTTAGCAGTTTGCCCAAAGCAGGCGACAATGTCCGTTCAACGCGACCGTCGGGTTTCAATTCGCAAGCAACCCTGTTTCGGGCAAGGATCGTATTCACATCTTCCCGAAAAGCCTCTTGTGCTATTTCGGAATCGCTTTCGTCAAAGAACATGTGGTGATGTTTGAAGAAAGAGTGATAGCTCCTTCCTGTCGGTTCTGCGATATTCTTGTGGCAGAATTCCAACAAATCAAACATCGCCAGCGAGTCAATCGTAGGTTCATCGACTTCGACGAAGTTGATATTGCCAGAATTCCATTCTATTGCAGGTATATTACCTTTCAAAATTGACGCGAACATCCTGCTATCTGTTCCGCAGATGTCAGTCCCGTCAGGGCAATTTTCGGGGAAATTCATGGCAAATCTGTGTCGTTCAAAATGTTTTTGCACAACACCTCGTAGCGCCTCAAATACATCTGAGTCAATTTCTTCCCGTATTCGTGAATGCGGCCCGCGCTCACGGTCGCTAAAGTAAGTTGTTGCCATAGAGCAATTCTCCTCGCTTGCTTATGTATAATCTTACGCCAATTTCACGCCCATCTCAATCCCAGTGATTACCCCCGCAGCTCCCGCGCCGACACCACCCGCACCGTCGCCCGCTCAGCCCGCGTTCCCGCGCGGCGGCGTATGATGTAAAACGCCAAGCCCAATGTTACCACAGACAGCAGCCCCAATGACCACATAGGCAAGCCGTAGAACATCACAGCGCCCACCAAGACGATGTTCAAGAACGACAGCGGCACAAGCATCTTCCAGCCGAATGCCATGAGCTGGTCAATGCGGAGGCGCGGGTATGTGCCGCGGATCCAGAATATCAGCAGGATAACCGCATATGTCTTGAGCATAAGCCACAGCGCCGACAAGAGGGAGTGCAGCTCGCCCTCAAAGGGCATTGCCGGCCATCCCCAGCCGCCCAAGAACAGCAGCGCCGTCAGCGCGGCTATCGTGAATGTGTTGATGTACTCCGCCAAGAAGAACACCGCCCAGTGAGCGCCGCTGTATTCCACGAACGGCCCACCCACCACCTCGGATTCGGCGTGATGTATGTCAAACGGGGTTCTGCCAAGCTCAGCCAGCCCGGCGGTCAGGAACAGAAACAACCCCAGCGGCATCACAAGCGCGTAGGGAACTGACGCTTGCGCCGCCACGATTTCGCTCAGGTTCAGCGACTGCGCCGCCATAGCCACCGCCAGCAGCGCCATTATGAACGGGATTTCGTAGCTTATGAGCTGCCCCGCCGCCCGCAAGCCGCCCAGCATCGCGTACTTGTTGGCGGAACTCCAGCCCGCCATCACAAGCCCCATCACCGACAGCACAGACACCGCCACGATGTAGAACAAGCCCAAGTCAAGGTTGGCGAGCGCCGCGTCGCGCGCCAACGGAATCGCCGCCCACAGCAGAAACGCCGGTACGAACACCGCCAAGGGCGCCAGCCAATACACGCGCCTGTCCGCCCAAGACGGCAGTATGTCCTCTTTGGCGACCAGCTTTAGCGCGTCCGCCAGCGGCTGCAGCGTCCCGTGAAAGCCCACGCGCATCGGCCCCATTCGCATCTGTATGCGCGCCAAAGCCTTGCGCTCAAGCCAAGTGAGCGTCAACACCATCACCGACAGAAACAGCAGCAGCGCCCCCGCGCCCGCGGCGATGTAAAGCAGCGTCTGTACGCTCATACTGCGCTCCCAAAGCGGCTTTGCGCCGCGCTATCAAGATTGCCCGTTATCGCGCCCCGGATACGCCCGCCGATTATCGGCAATCTTTATCTCTCTATATCAACGGCGCTTTCAATCGCGCTAATCGGCGGCGCTATCGGCAACGCTATCAATCGCGCTATCAGCAACGCTAACCGGCGGCGCTACCTATCCACTTCTCCCAAAATAATGTCTATTGACCCCAATATAACCACCGCGTCGGCGACATACGCGTCGCGCAGCAGCCGCTGCAGCGCTTGCAGGTTGGCGAATGAGGGCGCGCGCACTTTCACCCGATAGGGCTTGTCGCTGCCGTCGCTAACCAGAAAGACGCCGAAATCGCCGCGCGGGGATTCGGTTCTCACATAAACCTCGCCCTTAGGCGGCCGCGCTATGCGGCGCACATTGGCGGCGATGTCGCCCGGCTCCAGCCGCTCCATCGCCTGCTCTATGATGCTCAGCGATTGGCGCATCTCTTCCACCCGCACATAGTATCTATCCCAGCAATCCCCGTATGTCCCAACGGGTATGCCGAAATCAAACTGGTCGTAGATAGAATAGGGTTCGGACACCCGCACATCCTCCGCCACGCCCGCCGCGCGCAGCGCCGGCCCGGTCACGCCGTAGTCCAGCGCCTCATCCGCGCCTATCGCGCCGATATGCCGCGTGCGCGCCAAAAACATCTCGTTCTGCGACAGCAGCTCATCGCACTCCTGTATGCCCTGCCTAAGCTGCGGGATAAGGCGGCTCATCCGCGCGGCAAAATCGGCGGGCAAGTCTTCCTTGACGCCGCCTATCCGAAAATAATTGTGCATCATCCGCGCGCCGGTCACGCTCTCAAAGAGTTCCTGGATGCGCTCGCGCTCCCGAAACCCGTACAGCGCCGGCGTCATCGCGCCCACATCCAAGCCATATACCCCATAGAAAAGCATATGGCTTGCGATGCGATTAAGCTCGGCGAGTATCACGCGGATAAGCTCGGCGCGCGGCGGCGGCTCCAACCCCATAAGCTTTTCCACCGCCAGCGCAAACGCCAGCTCGCAGTTCAAATTCCCCACATAGTCAAGCCGGTCGAACAGCGTGATTATCTGCGAATACAGCTCGCCCTCGCAAAGCTTTTCCGAGCCCCGATGCAAATAGCCGATATGCGGCTCCGCCCGAACAATGCGCTCGCCGTCAATCCATATCACCACGCGAAAGACGCCATGCGTGCTGGGATGCTGCGGCCCCATATTCACCATCAGATCGATGGCGTCGGCTTGCTCTGTGGGCTGTTCGTGTACTTGCATCGTTGGCGTATATGATAAAATTGTGTGCGGTAAAAGGCTTGGCGTCTATTATACCCGAATACAGCGAAATATATCGCGGAGATGCGGTTGGGGATGTTGCCTTTTTGTAAAAAAGTAGCCAAAAATTTTTTGAACTGGGGAATTAAGGCGGGATTGCAGAATGGTTAGCGGTTCAATTCATTCACGGCGAATAGTTGGCGCGGCGCTCGCGCTACTATTGGCGCTCGCCCTGGCATTTGCGCTTGCGCCGGCGGCAGAGGCGCAGAGCGCGCCGGCGGCCACTGTATCGGGCCGCGTAGTGAACGCAACGCCCGGCGGCAACGGCGGCGCTGTCGCCGGCGCCGCGGTCACCCTGCATATGCAAACCTTGGAAACCCAGGACAGCGTCCGCACCATCACCGACGCCCAGGGCAAGTTTCGGTTTGATGGCATAGCCGTCGATCCGGGCGTCACCTACGCGGTCTCAGTTCGCTACCAAGACGCGCTCTACGGCGAGCAGATCAGCCTGCGCGATGGCGATCCCCCGCCCCTAACCATCCGCGTGTACGACGCCGCGTATGATATGGACGCCATACGGGTGGGCGCGTCATCCCTGCTCTTCGCGGGCGCTGACAGAGCCACCCAAACCATCGCCGCGCTGGAAATCGTCAAAGTGGTGAACGACTCTGACCACACATTCGTGCCGGGCAACCAAGGCCCTATGAGCCTGCTCAGGTTCGGCTTGCCGCCCGGCGCCGACGGCCTGCAAGTTGACACGCGCCTGCTCGGCGCTGACATCGTGCAGGTTGACAGAGGATTCGCCGTGCTAGGCAGCGTGCCGCCCGGAACCCACGACATAATGTTCACATACAGGTTCCCCTACGAGGGCGGCGAAACCGAGTTCAGCAAATCATTCCCCTTTGGCGCCGACAGCCTGCGCGTGCTATCCCCCGACGAGGTTCTGCGCCTAAGCCACGCCGACTTCGGCGCGCCTGAGCCCGTCAGCATAGGCGAGCGCGCTTATCAGCTCATAGAGACCGCGGATGTAGCGCGCGGCGAGCGAGTATCTCTGCGCCTATCCGGATTGCCGAGCGCCACGCTTGGGGACAGGATTGGCGGCGCGCTGTCATCGGCGCGATACGAGTACGCCGCGCCCGTGGCGCTTGGCGCGTTCCTAGCGGCGCTAATCCCCTTTGCGATCTGGCGGCGCAGGCGCATGGCAACGCAAGCGGATGCGGCGGCGGACGACGAGTAGCGCGGGCTATGTATCCCACTAATATAAGGTAGGCAAACCTTTTGGGCGGGGAATGATGCGCGGGCGCTGATGCGTGAGCGCATGTAGGGATAGTGGGCTAGGTATAGCGGGTTAAGCGCGGATAGCAAGCATCCCGCTTTAATTCCCGACAACCCCCTCCCGCTAATCCCACTCTTCCACCCGAATTAGATTGCCGATCCGGTTGACCACCTCCAGTTTGCCAATTTCGGCAAGCGCCGTTTGCACAAGATCTTCGCGGGTTCTGTGTGTCATAAGCACGATTTCGGCGCGGCGGGCGGCGAAATCGGTCTCTTTCTGTATGGCGGACGCTATGCTGATGTCCAAATCGCCCAGCGCTTTGAGTATCTGCGCGAACACGCCGGGGCGCTCGGCTACATTCAGGCGCATATAGTATTTCGTTTCCAAGGCGCTCATCGGGCTGATAGGCACGTCCTCGGCTATGGCGGCGATTGGCGGCGGCGCAATGTCCCCCACCACGTTCCGCGCAATGTCCACCACATCCGCCATAACCGCGCTTGCGGTGGGCAGATCGCCCGCGCCCCTGCCGTGAAAGATGACGCGGCCCGCCAGATCCGCATGCACCTCCACCGCGTTCAGCACGCCATCCACTTTTGCGAGCATCACATCCTCGCGCAGCAGCGCCGGATGCACGCGCGCCTGTATGCCCGCGCCCGTCTCGCTTGCGATGGCGAGCAGCTTGATGGAGTAGCCGAGTTCGCTTGCGTAGCGAAAGTCTTGCGCCTTCAAGCCGGATATGCCCTCGCAATACACGTCGGCGTCGCTCACGCGCGCGCGAAACGCCAGCGTTGACAGAATGGCGAGCTTATACGCGGCGTCTATGCCCTCAATGTCGTTAGTAGGATCCGCCTCCGCGTAGCCCAGCGCCTGCGCCTGCTCCAACGCCACTCCGAAGTCCTGCCCCTCCTGCGCCATTTTGGTCAGGATGTAGTTCGTTGTGCCGTTGATGATGCCGTTTATGCTGATAACGCGGTTCGCCACCAGATCCCGCAGCAGCGGCGCGATAATCGGCGTCCCGCCCGCCACGCTCGCCTCGAACAAAACCTGTACGCCCCGCTCCCGCGCGGCTGCCAAGATGCTCGCGCCATGCTTTGCCATAATCTCTTTGTTCGCAGTAGCGATATGCTTGCCCCGCCCTATGGCGCGCATAATGTAGTCAAGCGCCGGCCGCTCGCCGCCCATAACCTCTATCACAATGTCCACATCGGGATTGTCAAGAACGCGCGCGGCATCGGCAGTCAGGACGCCGTCGGGCAGGGCTGCGTCGCGCGGCTTGGCAATATCGCGCACAACGGCAGCCTCTATCGTGAGCGGCGCGCCAATAAGCCGCGCCAGCTCATCGCGCTTATCCGCGACAACGCGCGCCACGCCGCCGCCCACCACGCCCACGCCCAACAGCCCTATGCCTACCGAAGTTTTCATCAGATTTCGTTCCTTTGCGTCCCTCTGTGCGTTCCCTTATTTGATAGATGCCGGGGATTGCCGGCGGCTTGCTCTTATTGGAATATGTTGGCGTCTTTCAATATCGGTCGGCGTCGGCGATTGCGCTTGCTAGACAGGGGTCGGCAGATTTCCAAACGCTTGCCAAACGCCTGCTGTCCGTTTGCCGTGAAAAGAAAACAGGCTATTCATCCAGCATATAGAAATGATTGAGAGGCCCATGCCCTGCGCCTATCGGCACGGCGGCGCGTATGGCATTGGTAACATACTCTTTGGACTTGGCGACCGCGTCGGGCAGCGACGCCCCCAGCGCGAGATTGGCGGCGATTGACGACGCCAGCGTGCAGCCCGTTCCATGGTTGCTAGTAGTATGGATGCGCGGCGCTGTGAACTCACTGAAATCCGCGCCGTCATAGAGGACGTCGGTAGCGGGCCCATCAAGATGCCCGCCCTTGACAAGCACATTGCGCGCGCCCGTCTGCCGCGCCAGCGTCCTAGCGGCGCGGCGCATATCGTCCGGCGTCCGCACTTGGATGCCCGTCAGAACCGCCGCCTCGCGCGTGTTCGGCGTAACCAGCAGCGCCAGCGGCATCAGCGCCTCCACCGCCGCGCTGACCGCGTCATCCTCCAGCAGCCTATCGCCCCCGCTTGTAACCATCACCGGATCCACCACAAGCGCGTCGACGCCGTGTTCGCGCATCTTATCCGCCACCGCGCCGATAACGGCGGCATTGGGCAGCATCCCCGTCTTAACCGCGTCCGCGCCAATATCGGCGATAACCGCGTCAATCTGGCTCGCCACCAGCGCCGGCGGCATAGCAAGAACATCGGTCACCCTAACCGTATTCTGCGCCGTAACCGCCGTAATCGCGGACGACCCGTGAACCCGATGCGCCGCGAAAGCCTTGAGATCGGCTTGTATCCCGGCGCCCCCGCCCGAATCCGATCCCGCGATAGTCATAACTCTGGGGATGCGCCGCGTCTGCTGCTCCATTGCGCCGAAAGCCTCCGTGTGCGTGTGTGACGCGGCTAAGCGCCGCCTTGAAAGAATATCACAAGTTGGGGATGGGGCGTCAGTGAAACAAGCGGGGTGGTATTCTCAGCGCGCGGCGCTAATGAAATTTTCGCCAACTGCGAGCGAAACTTCATGCCCCAATTTACCGCATAATAGGTCGGGAATGTGATTTTGACTTAGTCCAAAACAGCCTTGCAGAATAGGAATACCTGCTCATAACGCTCCCCCCAATCCCGCAGCCCTTAGCTCGGCAAATCCGCGGCGCAAGCCGCCCCCAAAAGTTTTTTGCTACTTTTTTACAAAAAAGTAGGGCAGCCCCCGCCCCTGCTTTGGCTCCCGCCGCCATCAATTCGGCGCGCTTGTCAGCAAAGCCCCCATCCACCGGCAACGTAACCCCTGCGATAAACAGCGTCGCATTGCGTATATGCTTCGGTATGTGTAATTGAATGTGTCGCGCTTAGGCATATCTTATACCTTCATTTGGTTTCAAGTGGCTATTGATCATTCTCAACATAGCAACCGCGCCCTCCAACATCTATACCTATTTGCTCAAGACACTCATCCCTCATCTCCCATCAGCGCAGAGCCGTCTGCTTGATACCCACGTACAGCCCTGACGCCCGCATCACCTTCGACATCAGCACCACCACCGACAACGCATTGACAATCGCACCCCACGCCCGCCACTGATGCGTAGGACGCGCGCAAGCGATATGGATATTATGCTGAAAGCGCCCCCCATCAATTCGGCGCGCTCGTCAGCAAAAACCCCCCATCCACCGGCAGCGTAACCCCCGTCACGAACCGCGCCTCATCGCTCGCCAGAAACAGCGCCGCGTTCCCGATGTCCCAGCCCGCGCCCTCCACCGGCAGCGGCGTGGACGCAGACCGCGTATCGCGCTCCGCCGCCCCGCTCGCCACGCGCGGCGTCCACATCAAGCCCGGCATAATGCAATTCACCCGTATATTATCCGCCGCGTGATCCAGCGCCATAGCCCTTGTCAGCCCCACCACCGCCGATTTGTTCACCGTATAAGGCGCAGACGACCGCCCCGCCTTCGGCCGCAGCGCCGTCACCGACGACACATTCACAATCGCGCCTCCGCCCGCCGCCCGCATATGCGGTATCGCGTATCGGCACATATTTATCATGCTCATCAAATTCACGGACGCGCTCCGCATCCAATCCTCCGGCGTCGCCTCCACCACGCCGCCCGCGGCTCCTCCTCCGCCCACATTGTTATGCAAAATATGCAACGCCCCGAACCGCTCCACCACGGCGTCCACAACCCCCCTGCACTCATCCGGATTCGTAACATCCGCCGCCGCCGTCATAGCCTCGCCGCCCTCCTCCGCGATAATCGCCCGCGTAGCATCCGCCCACTCGCCCACCGCGTCCACCAGCGCCACCCTAGCCCCCTGCCGCGCGAACACAATCGCCGTCGCCGCCCCATTCCCCACGCCCCTGCCCCCATACGTCCCCGCCCCGCTCACAATCGCCACCTTGCCCACCAGCCGCCCCTCGCCCGTTGCATCCATATCGCCCGCCTTATACACTTGTTCCAACTAGAAACGCTGCCCGCCGCGCCGCGCACATCACGGTATTCAAGCCGTAATATCATAATAACCACCTAATCAACCGGCTACGGCGGACAAGGTAGCGTTTCCATTTAGGTGGTTGAGTATCTCTATCGTTGCAGCCGGTTGGATAGTTTTGCCATAACCACCTGCTTTATAAGTTGGAGCGTAAGTTGCCAAACTCTCAAAACCACCTAAAAAGAAACGCTACCGCAGCGTCCCCAACAAGCCCCGCAACCGCATTGCGCTACATTACGCCCTTGCCAACGCCCCCTGCATCCCTACATCGTCCCCCGCAGCCGCGGATCCAGCGCATCCCGCAGCCCATCCCCGAACAGGTTGAACGCAAGCACCGTCACCGTGATGAACGCGCCGGGGAAGAACACATGCCACCAAAACGGGTACAGCAGCGCCGACGCCTCGCCGAGCATCCCGCCCCACGTCGGCGTGGGCGGACTGACGCCTAGCCCCAGGAAACTCAGCGACGCCTCTATCACTATCACCGTGCCGAGGTGGACGGTGAACAGGATGAGAAACGGCGCTATGCACTGCGGCGCTATGTGCCGCAGCATTATCCTGACCTGCGACGCCCCAATGCCGCGCGCCGCCTCCACATACGCCGTCTGCTTGATGCTCAGCGCCACCGAGCGGATCACCCTCGCCCCGAATGGCACGCGCGTTACCGCTATCGCCACGATTATCGTCCACATCCCCGCGCCCAGCACCAGCACCAGCGCAAACGCCAGTATCAAGCCCGGCAGCGCCATTATTATCTCTACGAACCGCTGGCTTATCATATCCGTCGCGCCGCCCAAGTACCCGCTCACAAGCCCCCACACGCCCCCAAACGTGGTTCCCAAAAGCACGGACGCCAGCGCCACGAACAGCGATATGCGCGCGCCGTAGAGGATACGGCTCAGCAGATCCCTGCCTATCTGATCCGTGCCGAAGTAGCTCTGGCCGTCCGGCGGAACGCTCATCCGCGTGAAATCGGTCTTCAGCGGATCTTTCGCGGCTATCACGGGCGCGCCCACCGCCATCAAAATCAGCAGCAAGCCCACCACGCCCCACACCGCGGCAAACGGACTGCGCCGCGCGAACATTATCACCGCCTCGGTATATCTCACCCTCGCGGCGTTGATCCCCTCTTGCGGCGCGACTGCCGATTCCGTAGCCATAACTCACTCTCGCTTTTCTGAGATGCGTATTCGCGCCGCGGCCTTATTGCGCGGCGGACGCGATTGCCTTGTTATATGGCGGACGCGATTGCCTTATTGCGCGGCTTTGCGTTGCGGCGTTGTTATGCGTGTTGCGCGGCGTTGTTATGCGGCGAGCGCGACGGCTTTGTTATCTTGTTGCGCCGCATTGCCCCGCGCTAGTTCAAGCGTATTCGCGGGTCAAGCCACCCGTACAGCATATCGATGAACAGGTTCACCAGCACGAATATCACCGCGTACAGCAGCACGATGTTCTGCACTACATTGAAATCCCTGTCAATCGCCGCCACCACCAGCGCCTTGCCCAGCCCAGGCACCGTGAACGCCTGCTCCACCGCCACCGAGCCGCCTATCACAAACCCCAGCAGCACGCCGCTCAGCGTCAGCACCGGCAGCAGCGCGTTGGGCAGCGCATGCCGCGCTATCACCAGCCGCTCTATCAGCCCCTTGGCGCGCGATGTGCGGACATAGTCCTCCCGCAGCACCTCAAACAGCGACGACCTCGCCATTCGCGCTATGAACGCCGCCTGCCCCAATCCCAGCACTAGCGCCGGCCCCGCGATTATCTGGAAGTTCTTCCACGGATCCTCCCAGAACTGCACAGACACAATCGGCGCTTTGTACTGGAACCAGGTTATCATCGCCACCACCATCAGCAGCCCCAGCCAAAAGCCGGGTATCGCCAGGAACAGCACCGTGAAAAAGCTCGTGCACATATCCCAAACCGAGTTCGGGCGCACCGCGCTGATGATCCCCACCGGCAACCCTATCACCCAGGATATGGCGACCGAGATTAGCCCAATCTGCGCGCTGATAGGCCCCCGCTGCGCTAATATCTCTATGATGGGATCGCCCCGAAAGAACGACTCGCCCAGCCTGCCCGACGCGATGTCCCGCATCCACAGCGCGTATTGAACCGCCAGCGGCTTGTCCAACCCCAAGTCCCGCAGTATCTCCGCCCGCTGCTCAGGCGTCCAAACGATTATCGTCTCTATGCCGTAATACGCGCCCAAAGGATCGCCCGGCAAAATTCGCATAATCGCGAATATCAGAATCGTAATTCCGATTATGGTCGGGATTGCATACAGCAGACGCTTTATGATGTAAGTTCGCAATCGACCACTCCGTTAAGCGGGGGAGTTGAACGGGGATGCGGCGCTTGCTATCTTGCTATGAAGAAACGCCGCATCGCCCGTCTAATTCGGGTTTCGCGCTATCGCCGTCAGGCGGAACGGCAAGCCGGCGGCAAGCCATCCCGCCCTTAGCCCGCGCCTATTGCCTATCCAGCCACACATAGTCCCACTTGTGCAGCTCGTAGTTGGCGTAGAAATCGCTGTTCGCGGGCATCAGCCCCTTCACATGATCCCAGTAGCCCCAGTAGGTTATCTCAGTGGTGTCCAAGGGAACCCACGGCATCTCTTGATCCAGGAAATCCGACAACTCCCTGGACATCTCTATCTTCTTCGCCTGATCCAGCTCCAGCTCCATTTCGCGGAGCATCCTGTCCAACTCAGGGTTGTCGTAGAACGCAGTGTTGTTGTCGCACAGCCTATCGCCGCAGCGCCCGAACAGCTCCTTGATGTAGAAAGCCGGATCCGGGATGAACGCCCAAGCGCCGCCCTCTACCGATATGTCGTAGTTGCCCGCCTTGATCTCTTCCCCGTGCGCCGACACATCCACCACGCGGATTTCGGTGTCAACGTTCAGGCCTTCTTTGAGCATCGCTTGAATGGCGGGCGCGCGCAGCCGCTGGTTTATCGTCTCGCGCGTTACCAAGTCAAGCTTAGGTATGCCCTGCCCGTCCGGATACCCCGCCTCCGCCAGCAGCGCCTGCGCCTCAGCTATGTCCTCAGGCGTGGGATGGCGGAAATACTTCTTCTGCTCAAGCTCAGCCAGCGGCAAGCCGTAGGGCGTCCCGTCCGTGAACCAGCCGCCCCCGAACAGCGTCGCCTTCACGTCCGCCGTCACATCCAGCAGCGCCTGCTGATCCAGCACCAGCGCAAACGCCTGCCGCACCCGCTTGTCGTCAAACGGCTTGCGCGTGTTGTTCAACGGAATGCCATGCCATATGAGCAGATGCTGCCGTATGCCGTTCAGCCCCTGCCGGTTGCCGATGTCCCGGCCGTCTTTCGGCGCCAGCCACATCGCCCAGTCCGTCTGCCCGCCCAGCAGCGCCGCCGTATTCTCCGGCGTCCACGCCTTCAGCCAGATATGCTCTATCCCGTCTATGTACGGCGCGTCCGGACTCCAGTAGTCCACATTCTTTTCCATTACCCAATGGTCGTCGTTGCGCTCAACGTACTTGAACGGCCCCGTGCCGGGATGATCATCCACCTCCCGCAGGTTGCCGTCGTACTGCTCCAGCGTCTCTTTCTTGCTTATCAAGTTCCACTCGGTAGAGAACGCCACCATCATATTGGACAGCGCTCGCGCCTCGCTGAGCTGGAACTCTATCGTGTAGTCGTCCGGCGTGTTTATCTCGGTCACATTCGGGAACAGCCCCTTACGCAGGCTGACAAGCCCCTCCCTCGGAAAGATTATGCGGTCGTAAGTCGCCTTGATGTCCTCGGCGGTCATATCGCTGCCGTCGTGGAACTTCACCCCCTCGCGTATGTCAAAGGTGAACGTAAGCTGATCCGTTGCCACGTCCCACCTATACGCCAGGTCGGGTATCACCGGAACGTCGGAGGTTCGCGGATCGCGCCGCAGCAGCGCGTCGTACATCGGCGATTGGACGCCGTGATTGGCGATTGTCCCGGATGCGTACCAGTCGAAGTGCGCCGGCGGCCCATGCGCCCCCGCCCGGAACATCCCCCCGCTCTTCGGGAACGGGTCAAGCGGCCGCACATAGAAGATGTCATCCGACGCCGTAGGCGTGGCGATAACCACCTTCTCTATCGGCACTTCCTTGACCACCTCAACTTCCTTCACCACCTCCACTTCCCTCACCACTTCCTTCTCAACCTCCTTAACCACCTCAACCTGCTCAGTGACCACCACCGTAGCCTCTTTCACCACCTCCACCTGCTCGGTAACCACCACCGTCTCCACCACCGTAACCACTTCCGGTTCGGCTGCGCCGCAGGCGGCCGCGAACAGCGCCCCCGCAACGCCAAGCAGCAGCCACGCCGCCGGCTTTAATGCGCGAAAACCTAGCATCTGTCCCTCCTCTATTCGCTTATCTCGCTGACCGACTACTCGCACAAACCCCGCAATCCGGCCCCGAATCGCGCGCGCCGCAACCCTCTTTCACAGCGCCGCCGCATCGCCCGCAACCCAAGCCCGTCAGGGCTGCCGCCATTTAATCATCATCCGAAATAATAGTCAACATTGACTATCGCAATGCGGCAAATCTCTATCGCCGCCGCATCATTGCGATTGCCCTTGCCCGCCCCATCATCCGCCGCTATCCGCCATCACGCGCCCCCTAATACGTCGCCCTACCCCCGCTAATATCAAACACGCCCCCCGTGCTAAACGAGCACTCCTCCGACGCCAGCCATGCCGCCAGCGCCGCGATTTCGGCTATCTCGCCCGTGCGCCCTATCGGGATGCGCTCCACCATATACCGCACCTGCTCCGGCGTCAGCTCGTCCAGGATGCGCGTATGCACCACCGCCGGCGTAACGCAATTCACCCGCACGCCGCTCTTAGCCAGCTCCTTGCCCACCGACTTCGTCAGCCCGATAACCCCCGCCTTAGTCGCCGAATACGGAACCATACGCGGATTGCCCTCCTTCCCCGCGATAGACGCGATATTCACGATGCGCCCGTAATCCCGCTCCAGCATCGCCGGAATAACCGCCCTGCAGAACGCGAACACGCCCCGCAAATTCACCCGATACACCCTATCCATCTCTTCCAAATCCAGCTCCCACACATTCCCGTCCACCCCCGTAATCCCCGCGTTATTAACCAAAACATCCACCCGCCCCCAAGCCTCCAGCGCCGCCGACACCGCCTCATCCGCCGTCCCCTCCTCCGCCACATCCCCCACCACCAGCCGCGCCTCGCCCCCTCGCGCCGAAATCTCGCTCGCCGACTGCTCCCCCAACTCGCCGTCAACATCCACCACAACCAGCCTAGCCCCCTCCGCCGCCAGCCGCCTCGCAATCCCATACCCAATCCCCGTAGCCGCCCCCGTCACAATCGCAACCTGCCCCTCAAATCGTGCCATAATCCCTCCCCAAGCCTGTGTTTCATATCAGCCGGCGGCGTTCCCGCCCGCAGGCGCGTCAAGTCATCCGAATACAGGATCGCGCAATATGCCGTATTATATGGCGTATGCGGGCGAGGTCAAGTGAGGGAGCGGATGAGCGGGGTATCCGTTGGGGAGGCGGGCTGAGGCATAGGCTAGGCGTTGCGCCCAGGAAGATGCGCTAAGGCAACAACCCGTTCAAAACCTTAAACGCCTCACGAAATCGATCTAGCGTTGCGGCGTCTATCTGGTCTTTGAGATCTTCCGAGTGGCTTGCAAAGTAGCTCGCAACCCCATAATGGAAGTCGTGAAACTTTCCATCGGGCGATTGATTTTCGTTGAAGTATTGCTTAATCCTCTCGATAATACGAGGTGATTTGCTTGACAACTTGTCAAGTGTCAAGTCGGTGCCATACTTCTGGTTGAATAGTTGCAAGTAGAAGTCGGGCGCGAACATATCCTCGATGTCTGCCGAACTTGCGCCCGTAAAATCGGCGAAGGTATGTACTTTATTGCGCTTCAGCAGGGGATGCTTGTATAGGTTCTCAAGCATTTGCCGTTCATTTTTAGCAAAGTCTATGAGAACTGCGACATTTAATCCTGACTGAGAGCCAAGCAATGACACAAAGGCAGGCACATTACCGGATCCTCCGACAGGAGTGATGGTCCATTCATCACGCAACCCATCATCACTGCTTGTTTCGTTCAGGATAGACTTCATGGTTTGCAGGTACAGAAGGTCGCTTGTACCCTCTACGACTAGGTTATTTGGGCCAACGAAAAGTGTCTGGTGTATCTGATAGCTGAGCGCTGCCTGCAGTGGGAAGAGGCTATCCGCCGTAGCGGAAAGAACGTCGGGGCTTACTTTCGTGCCTCGCTCGGATTCAGGAAGATCGCCCGAATCGGTTTCTACGCTCCGGTCTTGAACGATACGCACCCTATCGACGAAGTGATTAGGATCGACCATGAACGGGGAGTGTGTGGTGTATATGAGCTGGTGATTAGGCATGAGCTCTTGTTCAAAGAATTGCAAGAGGTCATTTTGCGCTGTTGCATGGAGAGACAAGCCTGGTTCGTCCAACAAAAGAATGGTATCCATACCATCCTCGCGTTCTTTATGATATTGATACCAAGCGAGGAAGGAAAAGAACCATACGAACCCTTTGGAACGAGTTCCCAATCGTGTAGATACATTGTGTATTGTATCTTCCACGCGCCCCGATATATTTGGGCCGTTGACCATTCCTTCTGGGTCTTTGCTCCGCCCCTCTCGGACTTCAAATTTCAGACGAAGATGGCGGTTTTGAGACCAGTAGCGAAGGACTTTGCGTGTCAGAATGTTCGACGCTCGCTCAAGGCGCGCAATCAACTCCTCAGTTCGCTCGATGTTGATTAGTGATTCAACATCGAGACCGGCAAGGCTTATCAGTCCAAGCAACGGACGATCATAATCCTTTACGGCACTCTGCTTGACACGAGCAGACAAACTGGCTAGGTTATCCTCGCCTCTCAGTTGATGGTATTCGTCAAAATACAGAAATTTTGGAATACGATCCTCAAGACAAGCGCGGAAGATGACCTTCTCCACACTACTCTCATAAATTTGCTCAATCTGTTCTGAGAGGGATTGTATGGCGTCTGTATGTTCTGACGAGTCTTCCTCAATTAGACCGAGGATTTCTGCCGGATCCACCTTTCCGCTCAACTTAGAGAGCAACTCTTTTGGAAGGTTGGCATCTGATATAAGATGCTGGATAACAGCATCGGCATTAACGCCAGACATTTCAGAAGTCAGGTTGTTAGAGTAACCTTTTGAGAGCGTTAGGCTTACACCATCCTTATGAAACGCCTTGCCCCCATATGTATCTTGCAAGATGTTTAGCTCATCTTCATCAAGACAGAAGGTTGCTCGGACAACCTGAGCCCCCGATGGGTCGTTAATATCCTCAGCGACTCCGTACATTCTACGGGGGTAATCATTTGTATCATCGAACACTAGGTTCGAGTCATCACTGGGATTGAGTCGGTGCAACGCTTTTAGCAGCGCAGTTTTGCCGGATTCATTTTTCCCTACAAGGCAAGTTACGTCGCCGACATCGAACTCGTTGGAGTCCTCAATGCTCTGAAAATTAGTGATGCGAACTTTGGTCAGCTTCATTTTGCGTCCATTGCCATAAATTAAGCCTTAATATCTAGTATAGCATACAAATGCTTTCGTATGTCTAGTAGGTTATTTGCTATTTCGCAACAAAGCGCGTGGGCGTGTCCTAGCATAGACATCGACATAGCCATCAGAATGGAACGCTACCCATAAGATACGCAAGTTAGCCAACCCCCCAACCCCTATGCTACCATAATGCCGCGCACAGACAGCATATCGGTATATCAAGGAACACACACGGCGCTACGGCGCATACGGCAACAAGCATACGGGGAAACCACCATCGCCAGCATATCCGTCAACCACCTCACCCACCGCTACCACAGCGACGCCGGCGCCCTACCGGCGCTCCACCGCGTAAGCCTGGACGTAGCGCAAGGCGCGTTTGTCTCCCTGATAGGCCCAAGCGGCTGCGGCAAAACCACCCTCATGCGCGCCATCGGCGGCCTGCTGGACGCCAGCGAGGGCGTCGTCGCCCTGGACGGCAACCCGCCCTCCGAGCTCCAGCGGCGCAAGGGCATCGGCTTCGTGTTCCAGGACGCCGCCCTGCTGCCCTGGCGCAACGCGCTCGACAACATCCGCCTGCCCCTCCAGCTCAACCGCCGCCACGCAAACGGCGCGAGCGAGTCAGCCGCCGAACAAGCGCTGCATGCGGTCGGCTTGGCGGACTTCGCAGCCTACTACCCCCACCAGCTCTCCGGCGGCATGCGCCAGCGCGTCGCCCTCGCGAGAGCGCTCGCCCTCAAGCCGGACGTAATGCTAATGGACGAGCCCTTCGGCGCGCTTGACGAAATGACCCGCCAAGAGATGCGCTACGAACTGCTGCGCCTCTGGGAGCAAGCCCGAACCACCGTGCTGTTCGTAACCCACAGCATCCCCGAGGCGGTCGCCCTATCCGACAGGGTCATCGTGCTATCCGCCCGCCCCGCCCAAGTCGTGGACGACATCCCCATCGACCTCGCCCGCCCAAGATCGGAGGCGGTTGAAAGATCGGATCGGTTCTTGGAATACACCTATCGCATAAGAGACGCGCTGTCAGTCGGAGTCGCCGGTGAGCCGCCCCTTGCCCACACGAACCACGCGCCCGCATAGCGACAGCGAGGCCGACGCCCCGCCCTCGCCGCAACGCCGCCGCAATGCGCTGCTATCTATCGCCGGCTACCTATTGCCGCCCGCCATAGCCCTTGCGCTGGCAATCGGCATATGGGAAACTTGGACGCGCGCCGCCCGCATCCCAGAGTACATCGTCCCCGCGCCCTCGGTCGTCTTGCAGCGGTTGATAGGCGATATTGCCTATTTCGCCCTGCACGGCGGCATCACGCTCGCGGAGGCGCTCGGCGGGTTCGCGCTCGGCGCGGCGGTCGCGTTTGCGGGCGCAACCCTAATGGCGCACTCGCGCTTTCTGGAACGCAGCCTGCTGCCGCTCGCCATACTCGTCAAAGTTACGCCAATAGTCGCCGTGGCGCCGCTATTCGCAATCTGGTTCGGCCTTGGCTCCCTGCCCAAGCTTCTCATAGCCGCCCTCATAACATTCTTCCCCGTCCTGGTCAACGGCATGGTAGGCCTCCGCGCCGTCAACCCTGACGCGCTCGACTTCTTCCGCTCCCTCGCCGCCTCCCGCGCCGACATCTACCTAAAACTGCGCCTGCCCGGCTCATTGCCCTACCTATTCGCCGCCTTCCGCATAGCCATCCCCCTAGCCGTAATCGGCGCGGTCGTAGGCGAATTCTTCAGCGGCAACACCGGCCTAGGCTGGGTCATCATAACCGCCCACTACAACCTAGACATGCCCACCCTATTCGCCGCCGTGCTAGTCCTCGCCTTCTTCGGCGTAACCCTAACCGCCCTAACCGCCTACGCCGAGCGCCGCGCCCTCTTCTGGCACGAAAGCAGCGCGGGCTTTTGAGTTAGGCGTCAAGAAAGAATAGTGGCGACGTTTTCTATATGATATGATATAAGCGCAGCCACCAAGAAATGGGAGCAACGGCTATGGCAATCCAAACGCAGGACGCCCTGAAAGCGAGCGCGGCGCTGAACGGCGAAGTCCCAGCCAGCCTGTCCGAAGCATTGGCAGACTTGCATGAGGTGCGCGAAGAGGCGGATGAGAAAGAGTTCACAGCGCCATCCGATCTGGCAATAGAGAATGCCGAGCATCTGCTCAAGGCGATGTATCGCATCCTGCCCTGGCGATATGAGGTCTATCCAATGTCTTACGGCAAGGTAGCCATAGACGCCGCCAACGGACAGGGCGCGTCAGTCATAGCGCTATGCGAATCGGACGGCGGCGCTATGTGGCTTTCAAATCTCAAAAGCGGACAGGGCGGCAATCACTACAAGAGCGCCGACGATCTGCCGGACGCCTCGTTGCGGGATGCGCTGTTGGAACTGAGGCGTGACACTAATTGAGCGCGACTAACACTGCTGACGACCTCGCTCCGCATGAACTTATCGGGCGCAGAATATCTTCTAGCAAAGAGGCTCGCCGCGCAAGGCGCAATCAGACTAGAATGGGCGTGTTCGATCCCGGAGAGGGCAAAACCGTTATTTCAGTCGACCGAATAAGCGCGGCGCCTATCAGCGAGATAACTGAAATCGCTAAGAAACACGACACAGCCCGAAATAGAACCTTCTATGGCTGGGCGGTCGTTAGCGTGGAGTCGGCAAGAGCCAACAACCGAAAGGTGGTCGCGTCCCCTATTCCAAACATCAACCCATACCATGCGGATATTGAACTGCCCACCATCGCCGCCGATGACGAATACCAACGTAAGGTGCGCTTGCAGCAACACTTTCAGCAACTAGCAGACGCCTCATCTTGGCAGGCCGCCGAGATGCCACAATAGCCCTCATACGCACACATTAAACGGGAAATAAACCTTGCGCCTAGCAACAAAACTCACCATTCCAATTTGCGCTTAACCATTCCTTGACAACAATCCCCACACTTTTGGGAAACAGCGGGAAACACAGAGTCAAAATCCAACCGCTATTGCTGCGCTTGCCATGGCAAAATAGGAATAGCAGTGAAATTTTCTGTATGATATGATATAAGCGCGGCCACCAAGAAATGGGAGTAGCGGCTATGGCAATCCAAACGCAGGACGCGCTAAAAGCGAGCGCGGCGCTGAACGGCGAAATCCCCGCCAACCTGGCCGACGCCTTGACAGACCTGAGTGAGGTGCGCGAAGAGGCGGATGAGGACGGGTTCACGCCGCCATCCGATCTAGCAATAGAGAACGCCGATCGCCTGCTGAGGGCGCTGTATGACATGTTGCCCTGGCGGTATGAGGTCTATCCAATGGAGTATGGCATGGTAGCCGTACACGCCTCCAATGGGCAAGGCGCGTCGGTTATGGCGCTGTGCGAATCGGACGGCGGCGCTATGTGGCTTGCAAATCTCAAAAGCGGGCATAGGGGCGATCGCTACAAGAGCGCAGACGATCTGCCGGACGCCCCGTTGCGGGATGCGCTGTTGGAATTGATGCGTGACGCTAATTGAGCGCGACTAACATTGCTGACGACCTCGCTCCGCATGAACTTATCGGACGCAGAATATCTTCAAGCAGAAAGGCCCGCCGCGCAAGGCGCAATCTAATTGCCGCAAGCCTATTCGAGCCGGGAGGGGGCAAAAGTGATATTTCAGTCGACCGGATAAGCGTAGCGCCTCTCAGCGAAATAACTGAAATCGCTGAGCGACACGATACCGGCAGAGGCAGAACTTTCTACGGCTGGGTGGCTCTAAGCGTGGAGGCGGCAAGCGCCAACAAGCGCAGGGTGGTCGCCTCCCCTATTCCAAACCTTAATCCATACCACGCGGATATTAAATTGCCCGCCGGAGTCGCCGCTGACAAATACCAACGCGCCCAGCACCTGCTACAGCTAGCAGACGCCTCATCTTGGCAGGCCGCCGAGATGCCACAATAGCCCTCATAAGCACACACCAAACGGGAAAGAAACCTTGCGCCTAGCGACAAGGCTCATGCTTTTGGGGAATAACGGGAAACGCCGATGGAAGGCCTGCTCGCAATACTCATAATACCCTTAATCGTTAACGCGATCATATCGGCGGTCGTCACAGCCATAATCATCAAAACCAAAGGCGGCGACGATAATGAAGTGGCTATATTCGCCATCTACGGGTTTTTTCTTGGAATAATTGCCATAGTACACGCGCTTGTTAGGCATAGGACGCTTGCGGAAGAGCAGAAACGGCATACGCTTGCAGGGCGGATAGCCTGTTATTTGTGCGACGAGTACATATCGCCCAAGGCAATAGTATGTCCATTTTGCCAACGCAACATTGAGCGGGACGAAACTCCCGCCGCGCAACCCGAATCCACAAGCGAGATTGACGATGACACGCAATCCGCGCTTATAACCGACGATGAACGCAACATCGAGCAAGACGAAACCCCTGCCGCGCAACCCACAAGCGAGATTGGCTACGAAACGCAATCCGTGCCTACAACCGAGCAACCAACGCCTGAAACAAATAATAGCGATTTTGCCGATAAGATCTTCCTTTATAGCCTTATCGGCGTGGGCGCCGCCGCCATCATAATACTCTTGTTGGTCTTTACATCCAACTAAACCAAAGATTGGACACAAAACATTGCCCCTAACACCAACCCTCCCATCCACCCCATTCCCCACCCTAACCCTACCCCTCCTAGCCCTCGCCGCCGCCCTCCTAGCCCTCGCCGCCGCATGCTCCCCCGGCGAGCCCGACGACGTCGTCTTCATGGTCGGCTACAAGCCCCAAGCCAACCTGCCCAACGTCGCGGCGTATGTCGCGCAGGAAAAGGGCTTTTTCGCCGAGCAAGGCTTGGCGGTGGACATCCGCCACGCCACCAGCGGCGAGCATATGCAGCTGCTTATGGCGGGCGATGTGCATTACACCACCGCCGACGCCGCCGACCTGCTAAAGCGCAGAGCCGACCCGGGCCTGCCCCTAGTCGCCTTCGCCCTGTTCGGCCAGCGCGGCCAGCAAGGCTTTGTCGCCCTAAAAGACAGCGGCATCGCCACGCCCAAAGACTGGGAGGGCAAGACCTTCGGCTACAAGTTCACCCAGCCGCCCGACTACCTCGCCATCCTAGAGGCTGAGCAAGTCAACCGCGATCTCGTCAACGAAGTTCGCGTAGGATTCGACCCGCGCGTCCTCACCGAAGGCCAGGTTGACATCCTCGCCATATTCAAATCCAATGAGCCGGACACCCTGCGGCGGCTCGGCTTTGACGTTACCCTCTGGGATCCCGCCGACTACGGCGTCCCCAGCCTTGGGCTGACATACCTCACCAGCGAAGAGATAGCCGCCGCGCAGCCCGACCAAACCGAGCGCTTTCTCAAAGCCACTATGCGCGGCTTGGACTACGCCATGAACAACCCCGGCGAGGCGGTGGACATCGTCCTGAAATACGCGCCCGACGAAGACCGCGATCACCAGCGCTATATGCTGAACACCGAGATCATCGACGCCGTCAGCGCCCTCACCGACGAGCATGGGCTTGGCTGGATGACCGAATCCCAGTGGCGCGCCCTCTACGACCACCTCGCCGACACCGGCGCGCTGCCCAAGCAGTTCGACTACACCGCCGCCTTCAGCGACAGATTCCTGCAAGCCGTGTACGAAGACAGCCAACTGATATGGCCATAGCCCGCTCGCGCCAATCGGCGCAACCCGTGAACGCGCTCGTGATGCAATCCGGCGGCTGCACCCCCGTCCTAAACCGCAGCCTATACGGCCTAGCGCAAGAGGCGCTCGCGCATCCCGACCGCATCGGCGCCCTCTACGGCGCGGCTTACGGACTGGAGGGCTTGCTCCAATCCAACCTCATTGACCTGCGCGCCACCTCGGCGTCCGAATGGTGGCGCGTAGCCAACACCCCCGGCGCCGCGCTCGGCTCCACCCGCCGCAAACTGCGCCCCGAAGACACGCCCATCATCCTGGACATAATGCGCCGCCACAACATCGGCTACTGGTTCATAATCGGCGGCAACGACTCGGCGCTTACCGGGCATCAGGTCGGACAAGCGGCGGACGCGGCGGGACTGCCGCTCGCCGTGATAAATGTGCCTAAAACGATAGACAACGACCTAGTGCTGACCGACCACTCGCCCGGCTACGGCAGCGCCGCGCGATTCGTGGCGCTCGCCACTATGGGCGCCGCCCGCGACGCCGAATCTATGGGCATCGCCTCGCCCATCACCATACTGGAAGTGATGGGCAGAGACGCCGGCTGGCTCGCCGCCGCCTCAGCATTCGCCAAGCGAGACGCCCGCGACGCCCCCCACTTCATCGGCCTGCCCGAAATCCCCCTAGACGAAACCCGCTTTCTCGACGCAATGGAAACCGCCTACCGCCGCCACGGATTCGCCGTCGCGGTCGTAGCCGAAAACGCGCGCGACCGCTCCGGCAACCCAATCGGCGCTCAGGACGCCCCATATCACACAGACGACTTCGGCCACGCCTACTACGACGGCCCCGCCAAGCGTCTAGCGGCGCTAACCAGCCGTCGCCTAGGCGTCCGCGCCCGCCACGAAAAGCCCGGCACCATCCAGCGCTCCCTAATGGCCTGCCTATCCTCCACCGACGCCCGCGAGGCCGAATCAGCCGGCCGCGCCGCCCTCCGATACGCCCTAGACGGCAACCGGGACATCATCGTAACCCTACAGCGCGCCGCGGGCCCAGACTACGCCTGCGCTACATCCTCCGCCCCCCTAGCCGACGTCGGCGGCAAAGTCAAGCGCATGCCCCCACAATTCCTTGACGCCGCCAACAACTTCGTCACACAGGAATTCCTAAACTACGCCCGCCCGCTGCTAGGCGATGATCTGCCAACATACGGGCGGCTACTAAGGTAGTGAGCAAACAAAAGTCATCCAATAAACCTGGCCCCCTAAATCCCCCACTCAAAAGTTTTTTGGTTACTTTTTTCTAAAAAAGTAACACCCCCGCGCCTTACCACCAAAACCAACCCCCTATCAATCATCCACCCTAACCCGCACCCCATACTCAGCCGCCCGATACGTCCCACCCGCCACCGGCGACACCACCACAACCGCCCGCTCCACCCCCTCCACCCGCGCGCTCCCTCGCACACGCCCACTCCCATCCCCCTCCAGCGCCATCCGCCGAACCTCCACAACCCCATCCACGCCAACCTCCACCACCTGCACCACATAACCTTGCGCCAAAACATTATCCGTATGCCGCCACCCCGCCGCCCTCCACCCCTCCGCCCTCTCCCCGTCATCCGCGAACCCCAGCTCCGGTATGCTCACATCGTCTATCAGCCACCCATCCAGATTAACGCCCTCGTCCGTAACATACTCAAACCGCAGCAACACATTCGCCTCCCCCGCATACGCCGTCAAGTCCATCCGCTCGGCCACCCACCCGCCGCTATCGCCCGTTACGCCCGCGCCGAAATTGTTCCCCAGCGGATTCGCGCGCGTAGTATGCCGCCCGTCAAGCGTCGCCCGCGTAGCCCCGCCATCAGTGGACACGCTCACATACCCGTAATCCCAATCCTCCTCTATATCCGCCCACATCCAAAACTCCAGCGTAGCCTCCGACAGCCCCGACAAGTCGAACTCGCGCTCCAAATATGTATGAACCGAATCGCCCGCCCCGCTCCACCAGCACCGCCGCCCGCTCCGGCAGCCATCCGCCCCCGTCTGCGCCACGACCGCATCGCCCTCAAACTCCACCACCGCATCACCATCCGGCAACTCTATCTCATAATACCGCGCGCTCAGCTGCGCCTGCGACCGCCTTTCCTCAAAATCCGACCGCACTTTGACTGCACGCGGCGCCCGAACCTCGTGGTCGGCATACCCATACTTCCCCCCGTGTTGATCCTGCGGCGCGTCCAAATAATTTGCCACAACCCAATCCGCGAACACATCCTCAAACGACAGCCCGCACCGCGCCAAATACCGATTCACCCCGTTCACCCCATCCGCCCGCTCCCGCGCCAGCTCCCCCAGCCCGCCATAACCCCCGCAGCGCTGCGCCACATACCCCACAAACAGCGCCGCCGCCCCATAATGCGCCGGCGTTGCGTATGGCGCATCCGGCCAATAATTAAGCTGAACCTCCGGCCGCCGCAAAAACGCCCCCGTGAAATCCAGCGATCCCCCCGCGATGAACGCCGCTATCTCCGACATCCCCTCATTCACCCATGCATCCTCGCCCTCGTCCAAATGCCAGTGAACCGCATGCTGAAACTCGTGCGCCAGCACGCCCAAATACCCCGCGCTCCCCGGCGGCAGCCCCATATAAATCATCTCGCGCTGATTGCTGTACGGATGCGTAGCCCGCGGATACTCATCGCTCGCCCCAAAATATCCCGCCGCCGCATCCAACGGCGTATGCAACACCGTCAGACGCGGATCGCCATCAACCCCCGGCGTCCAAACATCCCCTATCGCCCCCACAATCGCCGGCCGGATCCGCCCCTCAAACTCCCCCGCCGCCTCCCGCAAATCCCCCTCCGAAACCTCCACGCCCTCATCCACATACCAATAAGCATTCTCGCTAACCAACCGCAGCGCCGCCTCCACCTCATACACCTCCCTGCTCCCCAAATCCGTAACAAAAAACCGCTCCCTATGCCCCACCTCGCAACAATCCGGATCCGCCGCAACAATCCGCGCCGGCGCCTCCCCATCCACCTTGCCAAACCCAATCGCCGCCCCAAACAAATCCCGCGCCGGCGGATCCTCCCCCGCGATGTCCATAACAGGCTCAGGCTGAGCGAGCGGCGCTACGGTCGCAGACGGGATAGCGGTAGCGGCGAGAACTCGCGCAGGCGTAGGCGTCGCCGCAGTCTCAGTAACTACCGGCGCAACATCAGCCGCCGCCTTAGAAACCACGCCCGTCGCCGCAGCAACCATCTCAGGCGCAACAATCCCATCCGCCGGCGCATCCCACGAGCATCCCCCAGCAACCAGCGCCCACGCCAGTGCCCCCACGCAACCCACGACAATCCCCATTCGCATAATCCCCATAACGCCCCCATTATATCAGGCATAACAACCACCGCGCCCACCAAACCGCAACGCGCCGCTAGACGCGTCCAAAAGTTTCTGCTTGCTTTATGGTAGCGTTTCCAATTAGGTGATTGAGCATATCTACCCGTTGCAAATGATTTGACAGCATTGCCGTAGCCCCCCGCTTTATTAGTTGGAAACAATTCGCTAAACTCTCAAAACCATCTGAAAAGAAACGTTGCCCTACGTTAGTTCCGATGCAAAAACGAGTAAAATCCTTTATACTCAAATTCAATGTCAAGCCTAACCCATCATATACATAACTTAATCCGCATCATAATCAGATAATCATCGCTTGCGCCGCAAAACTAATCCCGCCAAAAGGCAACGCTATGTCCCAAAACATAAACGCGATCCAAGCCCAGGAAATAAAAGCCCTTATCAACAATTCCCTGCTGCAAAAAGACGAGATGCCCATACATAACTTCATACGCCTAATGGCGGATACGGATATGGATGGCAAGGATATCATCCATGTCGTCATAGTCTCTGAAAAAGACAGCGACATAATCCCATACGAATCCACAATCAAGATGATGACCGCTATCTACGATTACCTGTCTGACAACGACATCCCACATATCCCGGTCTCATACCAAATCACCAACGAAGAATGGCCCAAATTCCGGAAAGAATTCGCCCATGCTATCGCGCTCGCTAATTAACTTAGCGCGACATAATCTCGCGGCAATCATGCCGCAAGACGAAGATTTCGCCAACCTACGACAAGCCCAACGGCTCGCCTATTACGCGATGTTCCACGCGCTCTGCGAATCAAACGCCCAAACGCTCGCCGAGCGCCTACATGCCCATCCCGAAAACAAGGCAAGCGAGCGAACCTATCGCGCGCTAGACCATTCAATTTTCAACAGAAAACGCGCCCCGGAGTTCCAAAATCTCTTCAGTCCGCCCATACACCAGTTCATCAAAATCGCCGCCGACCTAAAAAGAAAGCGAGAGCGCGCGGACTACAGCCCAACATATACCGAAAGCCGCAAAGACGTCGCCTACGACATAAACAAAGCGCAAAACGCTATCGCCGCATTCCAAGATGTTCACATTGACCAACGTCGCTCCCTAGCGCTTTATCTCCTAACAACCGCCAGGTAAAGCGACGCAACGCCAAAACCCAAATAAGGCGGCTTGCACATAATCGCGCGCCGACGGTAGCGTTTCGTTTTAGGTGGTTTTGAAAGTTCGGCTAGTTGTATTCCGGCTGATAAAGCGGGGGGCTGCGGCAAGGCTGTCCAAGCATATGCGACAGCGGATATACTCGCCCGCCTAAATGGAAACGCTGCCCGCTTTATGCCAAAAAGTAAGCCCCTATCGCGCGCGCTTAATAAATCTTGACAAATCCCCACACGCCCATATAATTCCCCTTGAACCCTACCCAAACCCTACCCGCGCATAAACCAAAGCGAGTCCCCCACATGCCCACCCTAGACTTCAAAGGCAAACAACACATCTACGCCCACCACCTAACCATCCCCCACCGCCCGCTTATCCCGCACAAAGACAAGTCTATCCCACCCGACAGCGACATTAGCCCGACCAGCGCATCCCCCGACCACAACCTCATCATCCACGGCGACAACCTCCACGCCCTCAAAGCCCTCATCCCGCGCTACGCCGGCCGAATAAACTGCATCTACATCGACCCGCCCTACAACACCGGCAACGAAAACTGGATCTACAACGACCGCGTCAACAGCCCCCTTATGCGACAATGGCTCAACGCCAACTCCCCCGTCGACGGCGAAGACCTAGAGCGCCACGACAAATGGCTCTGCATGATGTGGCCACGCCTACACCTGCTCCGCGAACTGCTCGCCGACAACGGCGTCATTTTCATCTCCATAGACGACAACGAACAGCGCCACCTGCATATGCTTATGGACGAGATTTTCGGCGAAGAGAATTTTCTAGCAAGCATAGTTTGGCAGCACAGATACGGCAGGAGCAACAACGCCAAACTATTCTCAAACCAGCGCGAGCATATCATCACATACCGCAAATCGGACGCCGTAACCCACATTCGGGTTAAGCGCGATGAGTCGCTGAATCAGACATACAAGAACCCCGACAACGACCCGCGCGGACGCTGGATTTCCAGTTCGTATGTCAATCCCGCCACGAAAGAGCAGCGCCCCAACCTAGTCTATTCGGTAACCAACCCGCACACGAATCAAGTGATTGACCATCCTACCCATGCGTGGAAATACAGCCAAAGCGCTCACCAAAGCCACGTTGAGGACAACCGGCTTTGGTGGGGCGTTGACGGCAAGTTCAAGTATCCCCGCCTAAAAAATTTTCTATTCGAATCCGAACAGAAAGGCATTGTCCCCGTAGATCTTATGCTTGCCGATACAGGTGGCACTACCGACGAGGGAACGCGCCAACTCCAAGACATTTTCCAAAGCGGCGCCGTTGAGTTCAACAACCCTAAGCCGCCCAAGCTAATCCAAAGCCTAATCGGAATTGCCGAGAGCGCCGCGAGCGAAGATATGCTAGTCCTAGACTCATTCGCCGGCAGCGGCACAACCGCCCACGCCGTCCTAGCCCTAAACAACGAAGACGGCGGCAACCGCAAATTCATCCTGATAGAGTGCGAAAACTACGCCGACAACATCACCGCCGAGCGCGTCCGCCGCGTCATCAACGGCATCCCCAACGCCCGCGACCAAGCCCTCCAAAACGGGCTAGGCGGCTCATTCGCCTACTGCGAACTAGGCGACCCCATAGACACTGAACAAATGCTAACCGGCGACAACCTCCCCGCCTACTCAGCCCTAGCCGCATACCTCCTCTACACCGCCTCCGGCGCCTCCGCCGGCGCCGCCAACCTGACCAGCCAAAACCAAGACGGCCTATTCCACGCCGACCAAACCAACGCCTACCACCTCCTCTACGAACCCGACCTAGACCGCCTATGCGCCCCCGACCTTATGCTCACCGAAACCCGCGCCAACCGCATCGCCAACGCCGCCCGCGCCCAATCCAAGCGCGCCATCGTATTCGGCCCCGGCAAATACATCAGCCAGCGCGCCCTAACCCAACTAGGCGTAACATTCTGCCAAATCCCCTACGAAATGAACCTGCGCGCCAGCGGCTAATCAGCGTTGCGAAACTCAAACAATCCCGCGCCGGCCGCCCTATCCGCCGCCCGCGCCAATCCCCCTGCGCCAATCGCGTCAGATACGGCAGTCGGCGCGTCAATCAGACGGCAGCGCGCGAACAGCGAAAAGCGCAGGCTAATCGCCGCATATCACTCCCAAACAGCGCGCAAACCCCGCTTTCAATCCCCCTCAATGTAGTAAAATACCCCCGCGCAAACACGCCAACCCCCACCTAAACATGACAGAAACAGGACAGAACAGGGCAGAGCAACCCGCCAACCGCGCAAATCCAACCGCGCCACGACGCCTTGCCCATCACCCCGGAGGCGCTCCCATGACATTCCAACCCGTAATCCTAGCCGGCGGATCCGGAACGCGGCTATGGCCCCTATCCCGCGAACTCTACCCCAAGCAATTCCTGCCCCTAATCGGCGAATACTCCCTGCTCCAAGACACCCTCCGGCGGCTCGACGGCATAGACGGCATCGCCCCCCCACTCGTCGTCTGCAACGAAGAACACCGCTTTCTAGCCGCCGAACACCTGCGCCAGCTCGGCCGCGAAAGCGCCGCCATCATCCTAGAACCCGTCGCCCGGAACACCGCCCCAGCCCTAACCCTCGCCGCCCTAACCCTCACGCGCCAAGCTAGCGCCGACCCCGTAATGCTCGTAATGCCCGCCGACCACGTCATCCAAGACGCCGCCCGCTTTCGCAGCGCCGTAACGCGCGGCGCCGAACTCGCCGAGCGCGGCTGCATCGTAACATTCGGCATAACCCCAAGCGCGCCCCTCACCGGCTACGGCTACATCCGCAAAGGCGCGCCATTCGCCGCCGGCGCCGGCGCCCCAGCCTTTCGCATCGCCGAATTCGTGGAAAAACCCCAACTCCCCCGCGCGGAGAAGATGCTCGCCGACGGACAATGCCTCTGGAACAGCGGCATATTTATGATGCGCGCCTCCGTCTGGCTGCGCGAACTGCGCCGCTGCCGCCCCGACATCGCCGCCCAATGCCAACAAGCCCACGCCGGCCTATCCCAAGACGGCGACTTCTGCCGCCCCAACCCCGACGCATTCGCCCAATGCCCCAGCGAATCCATTGACTACGCCGTAATGGAGCGTATGACCGACAGCCCCCCCGATGACGCCGCCAATGAGGCCGCCGCCGCCAACGCCGCCGCCGACTGCATAGCCCTCCCCGTAGAATTCGGCTGGACAGACCTCGGAGCCTGGTCAGCCCTCTGGGACGTCGCCCCCCGCGACGAGCGCGGCAACGTCCTGCGCGGCGACGTCTACGCCGAGGCAATGTCCGACTCCCTAGTAATCAGCCGCCATCGCCTAATCGCCGCCGTCGGCCTAAAAGACGTCATCCTAATAGAAACCGCCGACGCCGTCCTAGCCGCCCACAAAAACCACACCCAAGAAGTCAAAGACCTAGTGGATCGCCTCAAAGCCGCCAAGCGCCCCGAACACGCCCACCACCGCCGCGTCAACCGCCCCTGGGGCGCCTACGAAACCATAGACACCGGCGAGCGCTTCCAAGTCAAGCGCCTAACCATCCGCCCCGGCGAGGCGCTCTCCCTCCAAATGCACCACCACCGCGCCGAACACTGGGTCGTCGTCAAAGGCACCGCCCGCGTCACCCGCGGCGAAGAGCAAATGCTCCTATCCGAAAACCAATCCGCCTACATCCCCGTCGCCACCAAACACCGCCTAGAAAACCCCGGCTCCCTCCCCCTAGAAGTCATAGAAGTCCAAACCGGCGGCTACCTCCAAGAAGACGACATAATCCGCTACCAAGACCGCTACAACCGCGACTAACCGCTATCCGCCCGCCAAAGTCAGCCCTCCTCCAGCCACTTAATCTCCGTCCGCACAAGCTCAACGCCCTTGGATTTGGCGGCATTGCGGCAACCCTCATCCGCCTTCACATACCACAACACGCTACGCACATCTCTTCCCGGATAAACCTTCCCAAACAACTCCGCGCAATACAGCGCCCTATCTATCACGACGGCTGACAGCGCAAACGCAACCTCCGCCACGACATAAACTTCCGCGCCGCCGAGATCTACCCCCGACATAATCAGATCGGTGGCAATAAGCCTATCACCCTCGCAATCCGACAAGATCCCCGCATCCTCAGCGTCAAGCACGCCCTCATAGAACTCTGGCAGACAAACGCCGTCCCTGCTTGCCGCGCGTATGATTTTCGGCCTCCGTATGCCCAAGCGCATGCCTATCATAGGCGCGCCGCTATAATGCAGCGTATCCCGCAGATACCAGAACTTGAGTACCGCCGAATCGTCTATCACCGCCCCAAAATCGCTTTCAACGCCGCCTAGCCGCCTAGCCGTGCTTAACCTGTGTTCGCACAAGCTCAACGCCCTCTGTCTCAGCCGCATTGCGGCGGATGTCGTCAACGTTCACATACCACAACGCGGTACGCACATCCCTTTCGGGATAAACTTTCTTGAACAAATCCGCCGAATATAGAACCTTCTCTATATCCGCGGAGGTCAGCGCAAACGACGCCTCCGCCACAACATAAACGTCCGCGCCGTCGCTTTCTCGTCGGCCCGACATAATCATATCGGTATTTATAAGCCTCTGATACTCGCGATCGGACAGGACGCCCTCTTCATTAGCGCGACGTACGTCTCGGTTGAAGTCCGGCAGCCTAAACCCGTCGCCTACCGCGCGTATGACTTTCGGATCCGGTATGCCAAAGCGATCGCCTATTTGCTGCAACCCACTGCGATGCAACCGCTCCTGCAGCTGCCACCCCTTCAGCGCCCCTATATCATCCTTTATCGTCTTGACATCGATCTTCAGCACGGCCACATCGTCTTTCAGCACAGCCACATCGATCTTCAGCACGGCCACATCGGATTCCACCCTGATAAGCCGCGCGTTCATCTCGACCATCTGCCGTTGCATCTCGACCATCTGCCCTTGCATCTCGGCAATCTGCCCTTGCATTTCGAGCATCTGCCGCTCTACATTGGACCTACGCTTTTCAACGTCGGCCACCTGCCCCTGCAAATCGCGCACGACGCCAGGCAACCCCAGCAACTCCTCAGTCAGAACCCACCGCCTAACCGCGCTGCGGAACTCATCATTGCTCTCAAGCAGATTTATTATGTCATCCGCGTTATTTATCATATCCATCCTCTCCCGTCACCCATTATACACCATCCCCCCATCAGGTAAAGAGCGCCTATAAAATCCCAGACACCCCACAATGCCAGCGTCGCAAGACGCACGAGACAAGACCCTACGATAAGCGTATCGGCGCAAGATGCAAGATACGCAGACTGTGGCCGCTACCACAACCCTATCGGCTAGGCTAACGTCTAGCCGCTCTTAGCCTTTCCCCCCAACCCGCCTCCCATGAAACAACCACTGATTCGCATACCCCGCCCACTCCCCAAAATACCCCTGCGCCCACGGCCGCATCCGCGCGCGACTCAACCCCCCCTCACCCACCTCCGGATACCAATCCCGCAACGCCCGATCTATCCACACATCCACCGGAAAAGCCTCCAGCCTATCCAGCGCGAACAGCAAAATGCAATTCCCAACCTTATCCCCTATCCCCGCAAACCCCGTCAGCGCCTCAAGCCCCTCCTCATACGACGCCTCCCTTAGCGCATACAAATCCGCCTCCCCCGCCGCCACCCGCTCCGCCGCCGCCGCCACATACTTCGCACGAAACCCAAGCCCTAGCTCACGCAGCGCCCCCTCCCCCGCCTCAGCCAGCGCCCCCGGCGACGGAAACGCGTTGCGCCGCACATCCCCCAGCGACAGCGGCTCCCCAAACGCATCCGCCATATCCTCCACATTCTTGCTAATGCGACGGATATTGTTATTCGCCGAGCAGATAAACGAAACCATGCACTCCCAAGGCTCTTGCCGCAAGATATGCAACCCCGGATACCGCGCTATCGCCGCCCCAATCCGCTCGTCCCGATTGATTGCGGCGGCTATCCCCTCCAAATCATCCGACAGCCGCAAATAATCAACCACAAGCGGCAACATCCCAACCTCATCATCCGGCCCGCAAACAAACTCCACCCCCTCATCAACCCGCCGCATCCGCACGATATTATTGAACACCACGCCCGCCAGCCACCCATCCTCATCCGGCCCCCTCCACCGAAACGCCTGCCCGCTCAGCAGCGTATTCTCAAGATCGTAAGCCTTCTCAAACGCAATCAGCATCCTAGCCCATCCCAATTGCTGTGTTTGGCGCGATGCGCTTGACTGCTGAGTTCGGCGCAACGCGCTTGACCGCTGTATTCGTCAGACGCGCTTGACCGCTTATTAGACAGACGCGCTTGACTGATGCGCTAAGCAAGACGCCAACGCCGCTTACAGCTGCCGCAACCGCGGATCCCACCTATCCCGCAGCCAATCCCCAATAAAGTTGAACGCCAGCGCCGTCAGGAATATCGCCATCCCCGGGAAGAACGCCACCCTCCCCTACAGCTGCCGCAACCGCGGATCCCACCTATCCCGCAGCCAATCCCCGATGAAGTTGAACGCCAGCACCGTCAGGAATATCGCCATCCCCGGGAAGAACGCCACCCACCAAGCCGAGTACAAGTAGTCGCGCCCCTCCGCCACCATAGAACCCCACGACGGCGTAGGCGGCGGCACGCCCGCCCCCAAGAAACTCAGGATAGACTCCGCCAAGATGATGCTCCCCACCTGCAGCGTAGTCGCCACCACTATCGTGTTCGTCACCCCCGGCAAAATGTGCCGGTACATTATCCGAAAAGTGGACGCCCCCGCCACGCTCGCCAGCGCCACATAATCCAACCCCTTCAGCTGCAGCGTCTGCCCCCGCACCAGCCGCACTATCCCCGGCCAGCTCGCCAGCGCCAGCACCCCGATGATCACATACTCCTCCTGCCCGAACACTATCACGATGATAAGCGCCAGCAGCAGATAAGGTATCGCCGTCGCGATGTCCGTAACCCGCATTATCAGCTCGTCCACAATGCCGCCGAAATACCCCGCCGTCAGCCCCAAACTTGTGCCGACCACCGTTCCCACCAAGATTGCCACCGCCGCCAATCTGAGCGACACCCGCGCCCCGTAGATGATGCGCGTCAGCAACCCGCGCCCTAGCGGATCCGCGCCCAGCGAATAGAAGTTATCCCCCGTCTGACGGCAGCCATCCAGCCAAGGCACCTCTTCTCTCAGCTCCTCGTTGCCGTTCACCGGGTTCACGCTGACCGACACGCCGCACTCAGGATACCAAAACGGCGCGTCCGTCTTGGCGCGCAAATCCTGCCGAACCGGATCATTCGGCGATATGAACGGCGCGAACACCGCGCACACTACCAGCGTGCCGAGTATGAACATCGGAAACACCGGCCACCGCCGCAACACATACAACGTCTTGCTGATAAACGTCTGATGCGTTGCCCGCTCTATATCTGCCAGATTTGCCGTTGCCTGCGCCATCGGCGAACTCGCTTCCTTGATTTGTGTTTGATATGAGGTTGGCGTTAGGGCTATTGGGATTTAGATGTTTCGGAACGCCGCCCGTTGGCGATTAGGATTGCCCATATTGCCCATCAGCGTTGCCCGTTAAGATTGCCCATCAGCGATTGCCCATCAGGATTTATCGCCGCTAGACTTGCCCATATTGCCCATCAGAACCGCCTACGAATAACGGATCCGGGGATCTATGAATGCGTACAGGATGTCCACCAGGAACACCACCGACACATACAAGATAGTGAACACCATCACCGCCGTAGTCATCACCGGAAAATCGTTGTTGATGATGGACTGCACCGTCATAAAGCCCAGCCCGGGCCACGCGAACACCGTCTCGGTCACCACCGTCCCCGCGATGAACGCCGCCATAATAATCGCCGAAAATGTCAGCGGCGGTATCAGCGCGTTCTTCAGCGCGTGTTTCCATATCAGCGTGGTATTGCTAACGCCCTTAGCCCGCGCCAGCTTGACGAACTCCGAATCCAGCACCTCCAGCATTGACGACCGCACAAGCCGCATCAGCCCGGCAGACGCCAGCCACCCCAGCGTAACCGCCGGCAGTATGATATATCTCAGCCGCGCGATTAACGGCTCATCGCTCCCGCCTCGAGTGCCGGACGGCAGCCACTCCAGCGTCACCGCGAATATCAGGATCAGCATTATGCCCAACCAAAACGGCGGCAGCGCCTGCCCGAACACCGCGAACGTCCTCCCAACCAAATCCCACAGCGACCCGCGCTTGACCGCCGACAACACCCCCAGCGGAACCCCCGTTATCAGCACGAACACCCACGCCGCCAGCCCAAGCTGCATGCTCGCCGGCGCGAATATCCGCAGCATCGTCACCGAATCATACCCCGACTTCAGCGACTTGCCGAAATCCCCCGTCATCGCCTTGCCCAGCCATATGAAATACTGGAGCGCCAACGGCTTATCCAGCCCAAACTCCTTGCCCCACGCATCCCACTGCTCCTGCGTCGCGTAGCCCGACGACAAAAACAGATAGCGCGGATCCCCCTGCAAGCGCGACATGCTGAACACAATCATCGTCGCCGCGATGATCGACAGCGCCATAAAGAAGAATCTCCGGACAATGAACGTTTTCATATGAGCGCGCCTCTGCCTTTTGGATATACGGGCGAGTGTTGCGGGATATGCTTATTTCGGGATGCTTGTTTATCAGCGCGTTTCGTAGCGAGCGTTTCGCGCCAGTCGTTTCGTAGCGGCTATTTCGGGCTAATCGTTTCGGGGCAGCGTTTCGGGCTAATTATCTCAGAGCGATTGTTGCGCCCTAATCGTTTCGGGCAACTATATCAGAGCGATGCCATTGCGCCCAACCGCGCGCTAACCAGACTTGCCCCGATATGTATGCCCCGTTTATGCCTTTGGTATGTCTAAGCGATTGACGGGTTGCGATTAAGGTTGCGCCATTACGCCGCGATTAAGATTGTGATTACGCCTGTGATTAGGCCCCTGTGCTTAGGATTGCATTGCGCCGGTTAGGATTGCGATTAGTGGAATTAGTGGACATTGCCGCCCGCTGCGCCTTGCCAGCGATAGGACGGGCGGCTTGTCAACCCGATTTAGCGTGAGACGCCAGCGCCCCCCCGCTCTTTGCGCCACAAGCGCCCATCCCCATTTCTGCGGACGGGCGCTCTTGCGCTACCCATTACTGCGCCGGCTGATACTCCACCGTGTCAAAGCTGTTCGTCAGCCGCCACGGCTTCAGATCCCAGCTCACTATCGTATCCGGGTTCATTCCGATGAGCGTAGGCACCTCCACAATGCCCGTCCCCGTCTTCAGATCCCACCAGCGGTTCATTATCTCTTCCCGCGTAGCCAGGTTTTCGGGCGAACCCTTCTCCTGTATCCGCGTGATGTCGAAGTCGTTGTAGAAGTTGTTGTCCTCAATCCCCGCGTTGTAGCCGCCCGCCGACGCGATAGGCCACAGGCAGCACACGGGTATCGTCCCGCCCGCGTCCAACTTGGCATGCGTGCTGTTCGGCCCCCAGCTCGTCTGCCATATCACATCGATCTCGCGCCCCACCATCGTAGGCCGCCGCGACGAGTACGCCGTGTTGTCTATGTACGGCGCAAGCCCCAGATGCTCCTCCCACATCCCTACCACCGCCTGGCACACCTCAATGGACGTCCCATTCCCCGCCGGGCAGAAGTACTCGAACTCAAAGCCCGGCGCCACGCCCGACTCCGCGAGCTTAGTCCGCGCCAGCTCCGGATCGAATTCATACACCCACCGATCCTTGTACTCAGGATGCAGCTGATGGAACGCAATCCCGCCGCCATGCCCCGTGCCGTATATCGCCCCGCCGTAGCCCGACACAATCGTCTCGCCTATCAGGTCGCGGTCGATCGCGTATATCAGCGCCTCGCGGAACGCCTTCGCCTTCTGCATATGCTCCGTCTCATACGAGAACCTCTCGGTGTCCGTATAGTCAAAGCCCGTCGCGTCGCAGCCCGCGCCCAGCGCGTCGGTATTCGTCCTGTCCGCGTCCGCGCACTCTATCCGCGGATCGCCTATCCACGGGTGATTCACATCCGGCTTGAACCCATCCCGCAGCGGCACCGCGTCGCCCGTCTGCGGATCCTTGTACGACCAGTAATTCCCCGCCATATAGATGAACTGCCCCAATATCTGGTTCAGCCCGCTATGGAACTGGTAGCCCTCTTCCCGCAGATTCGCGACGTCCTGGATAGACACCATAGAGATGTCCGCCCTGCCCGTCTGCAGCAGCGCCGTCCGCTGCGCCGCCTCCGACGCCTGTATCAGGTTCAAGAACGCGAAGTTCGGGCTATTCGCCCAATGGTCAACGCGCGACGTAGCCTGTATCTCTTCGTTAGGCCTCCACTCCTGCACATAGAACGGCCCCGTCCCATGCGGCGTAGTCAGAATGTCCTCGCCAATCTCATCGAACAGCGACTTGGACACCACGCCGATGGCGTCGCCGCACATGCTGCTGATGCCCGCGCCCCCGCCGTTGAGCCAGTCCGCGATATAGTTGCGGAACGTCCCCTTCAGCGTGTACTTATCGGTAGCCTCCCAAAGCTTGAACCAGTCCCCCGCCTCGCCCGCGTTGGAATGCGTCGCCGCCGGGTTGTTTGACCCCGCGTCGTTAAACGACCACGCCGCATCCTCAGCCGTGAACTCCGAATGAACCCCATCCGCCACATAAAAGTCCACGCCCTCGCGCAGCTTAACCGTAACCGACCCCTGATTCTCAGGATCATCGAAGTTGGGCGGCAGATCATACTCCCAGCTCAGCGCCAGCATCGGCGCCTCGCATGTGGCGTCCGACACCGTCCCGTCATCGTTAGCCTCCCAGGTAACCAGCAGCTCCTGGAACCCGTAGTAGTAGTTCATCATATTGTCCGGCCACGTCGCCTTCTCATTGCGATACAGCGGCGACCCGACATTATCCAGCACAACCGTCAGCGTGCCTTGCTGCCCCGTCTCCGCCGCCGCCGCGGGCGCCGCCTGCGCCGGAGCCGCCGTAGGCTGCGCCGTCTGCCCCGCCGGAGCAACCGGAGCCGTTGCCGCCGCCGCCGGCTGCTGCGCCGACGTCTGCGCCGGCTGAGCCGCCGGCGCCTCAGGCGCCGCGCTGCTGCACGCCAGCGCCGCCAGCGCCACTATCGCCGCTATTGGTAGCAGCCAAAACCCCTTCGCCCTCTTGCCCGTAAGTTTCATCCATTCCCTCCTTGCCTTGCGCGCGTCTAGCAATTATTCCCTTGTGATACTTTTCACGCTATCAAGCCGATATACTAAATCACAACCCGCCCGCAAGTCAACCGCTGATTCCCCAATTGCCAAAGATTTCACCGGCGTCGCGCACTGACAACGCCGCATAAATTCCGGTTGGCGCAATCAACCAAGAGAGGCTAAAATGGCAAACACAGGCAAGCGCAACGGCGCGCGCAATCACAACGACGAGCGAAAGCGCGACGACGAGCAAGTCGACCTACTAGGCATATCCCGCCGCGACAAGCAGCTGCACGGCATCGTGTACGCGCTCATAACCCTGCTCTGGTTCGGCGTTGTGATATGGAATATGCTCGAGACCGACTGCTGGAATTCGCAGCAGCCCCGAACAACCTGTATAATTGACGCGGCGGGGTCCATAAACTTGGCGATCTGGCCCGCGCTGATACTAACGATAGCCCTGATCGCGACGGGACGGTCAGGCAGAGCGGCCTTCAGGAGGATGCTAATGGTACTGCCGGTGCTGAGAGACAAGTACGCGGAAAACTTGCAAGCGGCTGAGGCCAGGGGCGTGGACATTGGGGCGGAAACAGAGAGAACTAGGGCTAAGCAATGGTACGAGCGCATGCGCCGCGCCGAACAGAGCGGCGAGCCCTTCAACGAACCGCCCCCTTGGGACGAATAGCGCCCACGACGCGGCGGCCAAGCGCGCGGCCATGCCAGCCCCCCTGCCTGCCACAACCGCCGCCCAACCGCGCCCGAAAAAAGACTGATCTGAGCGAATAAGCCTCTGCCTGCCATCGCAGTGGACGGGCTTGCCCCCGGCGGCCCTGCCCGCCCTAACGCTGCCGACAACGCTAATCGCAACTGAACGGCCAACTAAGGCGGCTTTCGGCAGAACGCTAACGGGGTTGCCCGCGCTGAACGCCGCTTTGCCATACGCCATCCAACCACCCCACAAACCCGCCCCAACTCACCCACCCAAAAGTTTTTTGGCTACTTTTTTCCAAAAAAGTAGCATCGTAGCCCCTCAGTCCCACTCAAACCCACTCAGCCTCAGTTGCCGCGTTTCCTGATATTCCTCGTCGCCTTGCTCAAACCCCGACACCCCCACCCCCACCAACCGAAACCGCCTCTCCGAATGTAACTCACCCCGCAATATCTCATTCGCCGCCCCCGCCAAATCCCCCGCGTCCACCACCGGCCCATCCAACGTCCGCTGCCGCGTAAAAGTGGTAAAATCCGACAACCGCAACTTCACCTTCACCGTCCGCCCACTTAGCCCCTTGCGACTCAGCTGCCCCGCCACCCTCTGACTCAGCCTATTCACAATCTCCGCCAGCATCTCGGCATCCCCGCTATCCCGCTCAAACGTCATCTCAGCGCTCACCGACTTCGTCTCCCGCCTCGCCCGCACCTCGCTCTCATCCTCCCCCAGCGCCCGCCGCCGCATATCCCGCCCATGCTTGCCAAACCGCCCGACCACCCACTCCTCGCTCAGCCCCGCTATATCCCCTATCGTCTCCACCCCCTCCGCCTTCAAACGCTCAGCCGTCTTCGGCCCAACCCCCCACAAATCCCGCGCCGGCAGCGGCGCCAAAAAACTCCGCTCCGACCCCGGCGCCACCACCGTCAACCCGTCCGGCTTCTCCATATCCGACGCAATCTTAGCCACCGACTTAGAAGTCCCAGCCCCCACCGATATAGTCAGCCCCAACTCGTCCTTCACCCGCCGCTTCAGCCCAACCGCGATCCCGCGCGGCGTCGCCCCAGCCGCCACATTCTCGCTCACATCCAAATACGCCTCATCCAGCGACAGCGGCTCCACCAGCGGCGTAATATCGCGGAAAATCCCCATCACCCGCCGCGAAATTTCCCGGTAGCGCTCAAACCTCGCCCCAACCCGCGCCGCCTGCGGACACAGCCGCATCGCCGTCCGCATAGGCATAGCCGACCTAACCCCAAACCGCCGCGCCTCATACGACGCCGACGCCACCACCCCGCGCCCCTCCGCGCTCCCCCCGACCACCACCGGCTTCCCCCGCAGCTCCGGCTTGTCCAACTGCTCCACCGCCGCGTAAAAAGCGTCAAAATCCGCATGCAATATATGCCGCCCAGACATATCGCCCCTCCATCAAGCGTATCCCCCCATTATACGCACATACATTCCCCCAACGCAAACCCCTTTCAGACCCAATTTCAACCAAAATCCCCAACCCGCCCGCCAATCCCCCTAAAAAAGAAACGTTGCCTGAGAATGCGGGGGACTTGGCTTGACAAGGTAAGGTATAATTACGGCAAAGGAGGGTTACGCAATGGCTACTGACACCGATCAACGAGAGCGCGAGATTTCGCAAGCGGCGGAGGCGTCCTCCAGGCTTGGCGAGATAGAGGGCCAGGTAAAGTTGCTAGTGCGGCGCACCGAGGAGAACGCCCGCAACGCGCGAGAGGACTACCGCGCGCTTGACGGGAAGATTGATCGCACCGCCAAAGATCTGACCGACAAGATTGACGGCGCAGCCAAAGGGCTTGACGGGGATGGCGGCGAAACGATGGCCGATATATGCGCTGACATTCGCGCTGAAATGCAGGCGATACGCGCCTATCTACGAATGATAAAGTATTGTGTGATCGGCTTTGGATCGTTGATGATTGCCGGCGCTGTTATCCTTGTCGTAGCCCTGCTTGCGTCTTAGCCGCATGCTTGCCGCTTGCCGACTAAGCCCGTTCCCGCCGCGGCGCGAGTGAAAGCGCGGGCGGGTTGACAAGGCAGTGTATAATTAGGTCAAAGGAGGATTAGGGCAATGGCTACTGACACCGAACAGCGAGAACGCGAGATTTCGCAAGTGGCGGAGGCATCCTCTAGGCTTGGCGAGATAGAGGGGCAAGTGAAGTTGCTAGTGCGCCGCACTGAGGAGAACGCGCGCAACGCGCGGGAAGACTACCGAGCGCTGGATGGGAAGATTGATCAGAACTTCAAGGAGCTTGACGGGAAGATTGATCGGAACTTCATAACGCTTGACGGGAAGATTGACCGCACCGCCAAAGATCTGACCGACAAGATTGACCAAACCGCCAAAGATCTGAGCGATAAGATTGACCAAACGGCGGCTGATATACGCGCTGACATGCGGGACATGCGCGCTGACATGCGAGAGATGCGCGCTGAGATACGAAGGCTGACGTTTTGGATGCTCGGCATCGCAGGAACGGTAGGCGCCGTGATAGTGGCCGGCATCGTCGTCTTTATCGTACAGCAGCTCCTATCCTAGCCACCCGCCCGCCGCTTTGAACAGACGCGCGCGCGGCGGAGTCAATCCGGTGATAAGATAAGAGAGGACTGCGATATGCCGCTTTACGGCGTAATAGTGATAGGCGACTTCTTATAGGGCGAGGCTGAGGTAGAGGCTGACGCTCCTCTCGCCGCCGCCAAGGCCGCCGTCGCCGATATACTGCAAGAAGAGGGCGACTTGACCCGCATGGGCAAATTCTGGCTGCGATCGGAGGCGGTAATGCTAACCGAGCCGGGCGAGGACTTTCGCTGGCTCTGGGATAACGACCGCGCGGACGACGCCACCGCCGCCGCCGTGTCCGCCTTCCAAGCCCTAGTTGACCGCGGAGACGCCTCGCACGCCGAGCAATGGAGCGACGCGCCGGTTCGCAACCCGCGCAACGCCCACGCGACTAACGAAACCAACGCCTAGCCCACCTTAGGGAGCCCCCCAATGCCCTCCACCACCCACGAACACACCCTAAACGTAACCCTAGCCCGCCAACTCCGCGCCCGCGGCCTAATCGCCAACCCCGAAATCACCCACGCACACGGCAAACGCATCGACATCGAAGTCCACATCCACAACGTCCGCGTAGCCATAGAGGCCGAACACGGCCAAACCACAGCCAAACGCAACGAGGCGCTCAAAGACGCCGACGCCCGCATCACCCAAAACCTAGCCCGCTGCGCCGTCGCCGTCTGCTACCCCGACAACACCACCGAAAACACAATCCCAACCGCCCAATACCTCTACCAAGTCCGCGACCACACTAGCAACGCCCGTCAAGCCGCATGGCAGCGCGGCAACATCGACAACCTAGCCTCAGTCATCCGCCTAGCCCCAGCCCAAATCGGCGACCCGGACGCCGCAGCAGCAGCACTCTCAGCCCAGCTCGACGAGGCCGTCCGCCGCCTAAACCCCACCCAAAAACAGCGCCTAGCCTCAGCCCTAGACCTCCCTCCCTCCAAAACATCTACGCGCGCAGACCCCAGCGCCCGCTGGGACAGAGCCGCCAAACGCGCCCTACTGCTCGTAGCCACCGCCGTAATGTTCCACTCCCGCCTAGACGCCCACCTGCCCGACAGCCGCCCCGACATAGACAACAGCGCCCCCGGCGCCAAAACCCCCTTCACAGGCGATTGGCCCCCCGCGCTCGCCAACCACTGCGTACTAGCCCACGCCCCCATCAACGCCTTCACAGACGCCTGGAACCTCATCCTAGCCCTAGACTACAAACCCATCTTCGAAACCGCCCTCGCCGCCATACAAGCCTGCCCACCCGACCCCGCTTTCGCAGACGCCATCCGCGAAACCGCCAAAGCCGCACTCGCCGTAGCCCAAAACATCGCCAGCCTCCGCCACGACCTACTAGGCAGAATCTTCCACACCGTCCTAGACACCGCCCGCTACGACGGCTCATTCTACACCACAACCGCCGCCGCCACACTCCTCGCCTCACTCGCCATCACCCAAAACCTCTGCGACTGGCAAAACCCCCAAGCCATCGCCAACCTCCCCTAAGCCCCCGCCCGCCCCGTGAACGTCCGCCCCGTCACAGCCGGCTCCGACGCCAGCGCCACCCGCAGCAACTCCACCGCCTCCCCCGGTATCCCCAGCGCCGCCCCAACCGCCGCATCCAGCCGCTCCCGAACATCGCACCCCAGCATCTCCCGCAGCGGCAGCATCGCCGCATTCGCCAGCTCGTCATACGCCCCCGCCAGTCGCTCTATTTGCGCGGCGCTCAGCCTTTCCCAAAACGGAAATGGGATGCGATAGTGGTCTCTGACCGACCAGTTGGGATACACCATTTTCTTGTTTGAGGTAACGCCAAGCAGCGCAACTATACCCACTGAGCTGTTCATATAGGCTACGCATGCCTTATTCACGCGCTCTTGGTCGTGGTCGCCCGCAATCGGACGATAGGGGACAAAAGAGGATCCCACAGCCGGCCTGTCAGCATAGAGAGTAGTTGCTACCGTGTTTGGAACGCTCAACCTTGTGGGCAACATCACATTCCCACGCCGCTCCCAATACCTGTCGGCAATCTCGTCCTTGCCGGCCTTTGCCCGGATGTAAGAGTACGAATCCGGGACAGCCGCCATAGTGGTTTGAATATCGGTCTTGTGATACCAGATGGCATAGCGGGGCTGTGACTCAGTCACGGCGCTATACACGCCGCGTACTCCCTGTCCCGCCGGGCCCAAAATGCCGACATACTTATTTTTCGCCGCTGGAAACCACTCGCCGGACTCCAGTCTTTGAAAGAACGCCTCGCATTCGGATCTGACGAACTGCGTGGGCAACCAATCGCCCTCCGCAACGCGCGATTGAGGCCATTCGGTAATTCGGTAATCCGCGTGTTCTTCGCCGCGCAGTATCGCCACGCCAATCGCGTAGGCTTGCGCGGGAGTCATGGGCTTACGCAGTATCTTGACGAACTTGGTGACATCGCTATCGTTGGGAATGCGCTTTTCGGCGATTACAAGCATTTCGCCAATGTTAGTGTTCTCAGAGAACGCCATGCCTTGGGGATCTTTGAGCGCGACGACGTATTCCAGGTGCATATCCCGGCCCAATAGTTTGCGTATTCGGTCTCCCGAATAATCTTGCGCCGCAACGATAGGCAGAACCGCCGCGATTCGTCCATTCGGCTTGACAAACCGATGCGCGAGAACCATAAAGGCGTTAGAACCGCCGCTGAGATGGGCTGCGGTGTCCTTGAGCAATTCGAATTCGCGCGCCTTAATCGCCCGTTCTTCAGCGGGCGTGAACTGGTCAAATCGCAGGCTATTGCGCGTGAACGGCGGGTTCATAATGAATAGGTCCGCATCGGGCAGCGGATGGCTTTCTTCAGTGTCAATCTGCGCCGGGCGCATGGGGTCGGGCCACGCCACAAGCGGCGGGTTGCCGTCCAGCCATTCCAAACTGCCCACATATGCGGGCGAGGTCTTGCCGTTGCCCGGTTCGCTCTTGGGCGGCGCAAGCGGAACGCGATGCACATTCATATTGCGGAATTGCGTTGACGGCGACATCAGCCCCATAGTGGTCGCCGCCATATGAGTAGCGGTGAGGTTGATGTCATAGACATGCAGCACATTTTCCACCAACAGGCGGGAAAGCGCGTCCACATCCGACGCGCCCGCGGCGCCCGCGAGTTCGCGGATGCGCTCCGCCGCGGCTATGGGCAGCGTTCCCGTGCCGCCCGCCGGATCTATCACCACATAATCGCGCAAAGCGTCAAGATCGCTCCAGTCCCTGTCCTCCGGCCGCGCCGCGAGCGTCGCCAGCAGCGCCGCGCCCGCGATGCCGGTGTAATACGATCCGTCGTAGCGGGCGGTGTCCAGAACGCGATGAAATATGCGCCCCATAACATCGTGTCTGCCGCCCGCGAGGTCGCCGATTAGCCCAAGCGCGGCTTTCGCCACGATTTCAACCGCCTTAGTCCAGTTGTGATCAGCGAACGGCCCATTTATGCCCGCGATGGCGGTTTGAAACACCGGCTTGTAGTCCAGCGCCAGTATCTCATCCCACGCCGTTGCGTATGAAGTAATAGGGTTGCGCTTGCGGCCGTTGGGATAGCGCTCTTGGGCGCAGACTCTGGCTATTTCGGGGGGCCAATTGGCGGCGTCATAGGGTTGCTTGCCCGGCAGCCGCTCGTCGAATTCGGGCGCGTTGTCTTTAAGGTATCCGTCTAGACGCGCATGAAACATCACGGCGGAGGCGATTACAAGCAACCCGCGCACCGCGGCGTTGTTGTACTTTTTGCGCTCCCACTTTTCAAGCGCGGCGCGATAGCGGGCAGCGCTCAATCTGCCGCGGCGCGGCCTTTGCGCCTCAGGCAAATCAAGCGCGCGGGCGAGCGCTTCTTTCTGGTCGGGGCCGATAAGGGCAATCGCTTTTTGTATTTCATCCGCCAGCAAAGCGGCGGCCATATCCGCGTTGCCAAGCTGCGCCGGCGCGTGTCTTATGGCGGCGGCGAGCTGCGCCGGATTGCCCGTCTGCCAATTGGGATCGCGGTTGTCGGCGTCTATGACGGCATAAGCGAGTTCGGCGTCGTTCAGATGGCGCGGTTCGGCGTCGTCGGGATAGCAGACGGCGATTGCGGCTTGGCAGTGGCCCTTGTTAAGCCTATCGTTGCACTGCTCCAGCGCATCCGATTTCCGGCGTCTGCCTTGCCCTTTCTTAGCCTCAATGATTATCCTATGCGATCCCATTTGCACAACCACATCGGCAACCCCCCCACCGCTGAGCGCCACTTCGGCATATGAGGCGTTCAAGCCCTCGTCGTGCAACAAAATCGCAAGCGTGGCGTTATACGCCGTTTCGCTCTGAGTCGTCGTCATAGCCATCCTCCGATTGTGTGGGTTACCCGAATAGCGTCTTGTATCATATATTAACATTTGTGCTATCGCTAGGCAAATCAGGGCATAACTTCATCGGATAACAATCGCGGCAAGCCATCTATCCGCCACAACCTAGCCGCCGAACCCTCCAGCGCCGCCAAACCCTACGCCCCCCTAGCCTAACCCTACGCCTAATCGGAAACGCCCGCCCTACACCCCCCCATCAATCGCCACATCCAACACCACCGCCCTCCCCATCCCCAGCGCCTCCCGCAGCGCCGGCCCAACCTCAGCCGCATCCACGATCCTGCGCCCATAAACCCCCATAGCCTCCGCCATCCCCGCGATATTCAGCGGCTTGGGGAAATCCATCCCGATATACTCGCTCTCAGCCGCCGCCCGCCCCAGGATCTGCGTCTGATACAAATTCATATTCAGCTTCAGCACCCGATACGCCGCGTTATTGCATATCACATACACCACCGCAATGCCCGCATTCGCCGCCGTCCACAGCGCCTGAACCGTCATCATAGAACTCCCATCCCCCACCACCGCAACCACCGGCCGCTCCGGCGCCGCCAACTTCACCCCCAGCGCTCCCCCCATTCCCCAGCCCAGCGCCCCCCCGCTTATCCCCAGCAAACTCCCCGCCTCGTCAAAATCCAGCGCCCCGAACAGCGCCCCCCGCGTAGTCACCGCGTCATCCACCACAATCGCATCCGCCGGCAGCGCCCCCGCCACCTCCGCCATCATCCGCTCCGCCGACATCGGCGCCCCATCCCACCGCTCCCGAACCCGCGCCTCCCAAGCAACCCGCCGCGCCGCCTTAACCTCAGCAACCGCCGCAACCCGCCCCTGCGCCGCCTCTCTCTCAGATCCCGTCATAACCGCCCCAACCGCCTCCTCCAGCCTTGCCAGCGCCACCTTAGGATCCGCATGCATCCCCACCGCCGTCGGCTCGCTCCTCCCAATCTCCCCCAGCGCCGAATCGATATGCACCAGCGCCGTCCCCGATCCCAGCGCTCTCCCTCCAAAATGAAAGTACGTCGGAAACGCGCTAGTCCCCACAGCCACCACAACATCCGCGTCAGCCAGCGCCCTGCGACCCTCCGGCATAGACGGGCTAACCAACCCCAAAAACTGCGGATGGCTAGTCGGAAAATTCACCTGCGAAAACTGCGCCGCGTACACCCTAGCCCCCACCGTCTCAGCCAACCTAACCGCCTCGGCCATCCCCCCCGACGCCGCCACGCGATCCCCCACAACCAGCGCCGGCCTCTCAGCCCCCGCCAGCAGCCGCGCCGCCTCCCGCACAGCCCGCTCATCCGGCGCAATCCGATGATACCCCTCGGCCGGCGCCACAATCTCAACCTCCCCCTCATCATCCAGCGCATTCGCCGAAAACCCCACATACACCGGCCCCGTCGGCGGCGTCCTAGCCTCATTAAACGCCCGCCGCATAACCCCAGCCACCTGCTCCGGATGCGTAACCTCAGCGCTCCACTTGCAAAACTGCCGCACCATCTCCACCAAATCCGTCCGCCCCTCAGCCAACTTCCGCACATCCTTATTCGCCGAAGTCAGCACCAAAGGCGTCCCCCCCTCCGCCGCATTCGCCAGCAAACTAACCCCATTCGCCAGCCCCGTCTCGATATGCAAATTCACAAACGCCGGCGCCCCCCGATACCGCGCGTAAGCGTCCGCCATCCCCATCGCCGCCCCCTCCTGCGTAACCAGCATATACCGAATATCCGGATACCCCTCCAGCGCATCCAAAATCGGCCCCTCGCTAGTCCCCGGATTCCCAAACACATACTCCACCCCCTCAGCCCGCAGCGCCTCCATCAAAGCCACCTTCCCCGCCATAACCGCCATCTGCCAACCTCCAATCGTGAATTGCCCTGCCTTGCGTGAACGCTATGCGGCGTCAGCCCCTATTCGGCGTCGCCCGCCTGAGCCGACTTCCCCTCCCGCCAAAGCCGGAACCCCGTAGTCCCCAACACCGGAACCGTCAGAACCGGACTAATAAACGCCCACATCATCAGATGAATCCGCCGAACCTCCTCCGGCTCATTATGCGGAAACTTAGCCGCCAGCCAGTTCCAAAAGAACCACAGAAACAGCAGCAGCGACGCGTAAAACACCACATTCGCCTCCAAATACCGCCGCGTAACCGGCCCATCCGCTCCCTCCATAGTCGCGACCCTATGCTTGCGCCAATAATTCGCAGCCAGCGCCACGATTATGCACGCCGCCGTAGGCCAATTCAAAATCCGCCACGTCGGATAAGCCCCGCTGCTATTGTCTATCAGCGAACTCGCCACCCAATTCACCGCCACCAAAAACGCCACCAGCACAAAGACCGCGCCAACCCCGCGCATCAGAATTCCCATTGACGCCCCCTTGATATTGGAATTATTGGGCTTAGGTCACACAGGCGGCGTCAGCCGCTCTTCCCCTCCCGCCACAGCCGGAACCCCGTCGCCCCCAACACCGGCACCGTCAGCACCGGATTGATAAACGCCCACATCATCAGATGAATCCGCTGCACCTCCACCGGCTCATTATGCGGAAACATCGCGTTGAACCAGTTCCAAAAGAACCACAGGAACAACACCAGCGAGGCGTAAAACGCCACATTCGCCTCGATATACTGCCGCGTAACCGGCCCATCCGGACTATCCATAGTCGTAACCGCGTGCTTATGCGCGTAATTCGCCCCCAGCGCCACCACAATGCACCCCGCCATAGGCCAGTTCAAGATAACCCACAGCGGATACGCCCCGCTGCTATTATCTATCAGCGAACTCGCCACCCAATTGATCGCCACCAAAAACGCCACCACAATAAACACCACCCCCACAACCCGCTTCACAATCTCCATAACCATCCCCCTTCCTTCCTTGCGCTACTCCGTTCAGCCCCTCGGCGATCCATCGCCGCCTACCCAACCACGCCGCCGCCGCCAACACATCCCTTAACACCCCCTTACCTAATCATACCACAACCCGCCCCCCTCTCACGGCATTACGACGCCACCCCCGTGAACGTCCGCCCCGTCACAGCCGGCTCCGACGCCAGCACCACCCGCAGCAACTCCACCGCCTCCCCCGGAATCCCCAGCGCCGCCGCCACCTCGGCGTCCAAGCGCTTGCGAACGTCGCAGCGCAGCATCTCGCGCATCGGCAGCATCGGCGTGTGGGCAAGCTCGTCGTATGCGCTCGCCAACCGCTCTATTTGCGCGGCGGTTAGCCTTTCCCAAAACGGGAATGTCAATTGTCGCATGTCGCTTATCGACCAATTGGGATAAACGATCATCCTATTTGAAGTTACGGCAAGTAGCGCGACAACGCCTACCGAACTATTCAAATAAGCTACGCATGCCTTGTTCACGCGCTCTTGGCTGTGGTCGCCCGCAATTGGGCGATAGGGAACAAACGCCGACCCCACCGTGCGGTTGTCTGAGTACACCGCAGTCGCTTTGGTAATGGATACCCCCAACCTTGCGGGCAACAGCACATTCGCGCGCCGTTCCCAATACCTATCGGCAAGACTCTCTTTGCCCGGCTTTGCTATGACATAGGAATAGGATGCCGGAACTGCCGCCATAGTGGTTTGGACGTCTGTTTTGTGATCCCAAATAGCGTAGCGTATTTGCGAAGTATTCACGCGCGTAAAAGCGTCGCGGATACGTCGCCCGGAGGGGCCCAAATTGCCGACATACTTATCCCGCGCCGTTGGAAACCACTGATCGGATTTCAGGTTTTGGAAGAACTCAACGCACTCGGTTCTGACGAACTGAGTAGGAAACCAGTCGCCCGCCGCCATGCGCGATTGCGGCCATTCGGTAATATCGTAGTCTGCGTGTTCGTCGCCGCGAAGTATCGCCTCGCCGATGGCGTAGCCCTGCGCGGCGGTTTTGGGATTACGCAGCATCTTGACGAATTTGGTAGTGTCACCGGGATTGGGAATCCGTTTGATAGCGACGACTATCATCTCGTCTATGCCGGTATTTTCTGAGAAAGCAACGTCCTGCGGATCTTTGATGGCGACTACGTACTCTATGTGCATATCGTTGCCCAATAGTTTGCGTATTCGGTCTCCCGACGGCGCTTGCGCGGCGACGAGAGGCAGAACCGCCGCGATTCGTCCATTCGGCTTGACATACCGATGCGCGAGAACCATAAAGGCGTTAGAGCCGCCGCTGAGATGGGCTGCGGTGTCCCGGAGCAGTTCGGCTTCGCGCGTCTTAATCGCGTCTTCTTCTTCAGGCGTGAACTGGTCAAATCGCAGGCTATTGCGGGTGAACGGCGGGTTCATAATGAACAGGTCTGCTTCAGGCAGAGGATGGCTTTCCTGCGTGTCTATCTGCGCCGGACGCGCCGGGTCGGGCCACGCCACTAGCGGCGGGTTGCCGTCCAACCATTCCAAACTGCCCACATATGCGGGCGAGGTCTTGCCATTGCCCGATTCGCTCTTGGGCGGCGCAAGCGGAACGCGGTGAACATTCATATTGCGGAACTGCGTTGAGGGGGACATAAGTCCCATAGTGGTAGCCGCCATATGGGTAGCGGTCAGGTTGATGTCATAGACATGCAAGACATTTTCCACCAGCAGGCGCGAGAGTTCGTCCACATCTGACGCGCCCGCGTTTAGGGCAAGATCGCGGATGCGCTCCGCCGCGGCTATGGGCAGCGTTCCCGTGCCGCCAGCGGGATCGATGACGATGTAATCGCGTAGCGCGTCAAGGTCGCCCCAGTCCCTGTCCTCCGGCAACACGGCAAGCGTCGCCAGCAGCGCCGCGCCCGCCGTGCCGGTGTAATATGATCCGTCGTAACGGGCGGTGTCGAGGACGCGGTGAAAGATGCGCCCCATAACGTCGTGCCTGCCGCCCGCCAGGTCGCCGATTAGGTCGCGCGCGGCTTGCGCCACAATTTCCACCGCCTTGCGCCAGTTAAAGTCGTAGCTTGGCCCCCTGATACCTGCGCGGGCGGTTTGGAACACCGGCTTGTAATCAAGCGCGAGTATTTCGTTCCAAGCGCGCGAGTATGCGGTGACAGGGTTGCGCTCGTCCACGCAGTCGGCGGCGCTAGCGGGAGGCCAGTCGGCGGCGTCATAGGGCTGATTGCCGGACAGCCGCTCGTCGAATTCGGGCGCGTTGTCTTTGAGATGCCCGTCAAGCCGCTCGTGAAACATCACCGCGGATGCGATGACCAGCATCCCGCGCACAGCGGCGTTGTTGTACTTCTTGCGCTCCCATTTTTCAAGCGCGGCGCGATAGCGCGCGGCGGCGTTCTTGCCCCTGAAATCGGCGCGGCGAGGTTCTTGCGCCTCAGGCAAATCAAGCGCGCGGGCGAGCGCTTCTTTCTGGTCGGAACTGATAAGGGCAATCGCCTTGTGTATTTCGTCCGCCAGCATAGCGGCGGCCATATCCGCGTTGCCCAGCTGCGCCGGCGCATGCCTGATAGCGGCGGCAAGTTGCGTCGGCTTGCCCGTATGCCAATTGTGGTCGCGGTTGTCAACGTCGATGATGGCGTAGTCTATTTCGGTGGAATACAAAAGATGCGGCTCAGCGTAGTCGGGATAGCAGACGGCGATTGCGGCTTGGCAGTGGCCGTTGTCAAGCCGATCGTTGCACTGTCCCAGCGCCGCGCGCTGCTGTGCGTCTGACTGCCCCTTCTTAGCCTCAATGATGATCCTATGCGATCCCATTTGCACAATCACATCCGCAAAGCCACCGCCGCTGCCTCTGAGCGTCGCCTCGGCATATGAGGCGTTCAAGCCCTCCTCGCGCAACAGCCGCGCAAGTTCAGCGTTATACGCCGTTTCGCTCTGAGTCGTCATAGCCATCCTCCGACTAGCCTAACTAGGCTAAATGCCATCTTGCGCCATATATTAACATCTGTGCTACGGCAACGCAAATCGCCGCGGACGCCAACAGCGGCGGCCTATTGGGCATAGACATTCTAGCAGAGCGCGCCCCGCGAACCCACTACATCCCGCCCCTAAATCCTATCCAAAATCTCATCCACCAACCCCCGCCGAAACCGCTCCAAATCATCCGCGTCCTTCACAATAGTCCCCAGCGTCATCTCCACCGCCTCCCGATCCAGCCGCTCCAAATGCAGCGCCACCATAGCCCGCGCCCAATCCAGCGTCTCCGAAATCCCCGGCGCCTTCTCAAGCCCCGCCTCACGCGCCCGCTGCACAAACCGCGCCACCTGCCTAGCCAGCCCCTCCTCGATCCCCTCCACCTTCCCCCTCACAATCCGCAGCTCCTTATCCATATCCGGATAATCAATCCACAAATACAGACACCGCCGCCGCAGCGCGTCCGACAAATCCCGCGTCCGATTAGACGTCAAAATCACCAGCGGCTTATGCTCCGCCCGGATAGTCCCAATCTCAGGTATCGTAACCTGAAACTCCGACAGCGTCTCCAGCAAAAACGCCTCGAACTCCTCATCCGCCCGATCCACCTCATCAATAAGCAGCACCGGCGCCTTATCCTCCTCCGTAAGCGCCGCCAGCAACGGCCGCTTCAGCAAAAACGCCTCGCCAAAAATCCGCTCCTCCCGCTCCGCCGCGCTCATCCCCTCCCGCTCATTCAGCCGGATCCACAGCATCTGCTTAGAATAATTCCACTCATACAGCGCCGTACTCACATCCAGCCCCTCATAGCACTGCAGCCGAATAAGCCGAGTCCCCAGCAACTCCGCCATAACCCTAGCGATCTCCGTCTTCCCCACCCCCGGCTTCCCCTCCACCAGCAGCGGCCGCTCCAGCGCCATCGCCATAAACACCCCCGTCCCAACATCCGCCCCCGCCACATACCCCACCCCCGCCATCCCCTCCACCAACCCCCTAACCGCATCCCCTTCGCCTTGCACCCGCGCCTGTCGCTCCATCACCGCCCCACCTCATCCAGCATATCCAGCAGCAGCCCAACGTCCGCCAGACTATCCGCTATGTAATCGTCCCCCAACCATCCCTCATATATGTTAGTATGCAACCCGACTGCCACACTAAACAGCGTGCGTATTTCCTCCTGTCCCGTTTCGTCTGCCAGCCTGCTCGTGACCCTAAACAAGTCGGCCATCTCCTTATGATCCCACCCGCGCCCCTCAGCGATCGCCTTAACCGCATGCGCCGCCGCCCTCCACCCTTTCTCAGACGCCTGCTGACTATCCCCGTTGGCAAGATCAGCCGCCGCTTGCCCCATCATCATCCGACTTGTATCCGCGTGAAACGCCACCGTCGCCATCCTATCCCTCCTCTTTATTGCCGTGTCAATTTAGTATAACCGCGCCGCCCCTAGCGCGGAACCTCATCCAACATAGCCAGCAGCCTACGGACGCTTTCTATATCGCGCGCTATCTCTTCATCATACATCCAGCCTTCATAGAAATTGATGTGCAACTTGCTTGCCACCATAAAGAGGCGGCGTATTTCCGGCTGTTCCATTTCGTCCGCCAGCCTGCGCGCAACCCCGAAAAGCTCGCGGTGACTCTTATGCCGCCACCCCCGCCCCTCCGCGATCGCCTTAACCCCATGCGACTCAGCTCCCCACCCCTTCTCAGACGCCTGCAACCTATCCCCCTTAGCCAGCTCCGGCCCCGCCTGCCCCATCATCACCCGACTCGCACCCGCATGAAACGCCACCGTCGCCATCCTATCCCCCTTTATCGCTTATTGCTTGCGCCATAGACATGCCAACCCTCACGGCATTCATTCATACTAACGAACACGCCCCTTTCCCTCAAGGCTACCCTCCACCAATATCATCAGCGCAATCAGAGCAATCCCATCCTGACTTTGGCACCCGCCAACCTGACAATCCAACCCTAATATACCCCATGTAGCGTTTCCATTCAGATAGACAAGTATATCTATCGCCGCATATGGCTGAACGGCATCGCCTTAGCCACCTGCTTTATCAGTTTGAGAACGACTTGCCAAACTTTCAAACCATCTGAAAAGAAACGCTATCGATCCCCCACTCAAAAGTTTTCGGCTACCTTTCCCTCAAAAAATAACATCCCCGCCTCTCTACGCCCACGCCGTTTTTACACCAAACCACCGCCCCCTCCCACATCGCCTGCGAGAGGGGGCGCTTTCTTTCGTCTTACAGCCGCACTTAGCCACCGGCCTTTATCGCCGGCCCTTGCCACCCCGCTCAGCCGCCGAGCATTTTCGTCTTACCACCCCACTTTATCCGACGCCCTTTGCCGCCGCCCTTCACCACCACGCCCAGCCCAGCCTTCACCACCACGCCCTACGTCCCCCTAACCACCCCCCACACCCGCTCCGGCTTAGCCGGCATATCAATATGCCTAACCCCAAACGGCGCCAGCGCATCCACCACCGCATTGATAACCGCCGGCGACGCCGCGATCGTCCCCGTCTCCCCAGCCCCCTTCACCCCCAGCGGGTTCGTAGGCGACGGCGTCACCGTCCGCGCCGTCTCAAACGCCGGCAAACTCGCCGCCTGAGGCACCGCGTAATCCAGCATGCTCCCCGTTATCAGCTGCCCCTCATCGTCATACACCCCCTCCTCGCACAGCGCCTGCCCGATCCCCTGCGCCACGCCCCCGTGAACCATCCCCTCCACTATCATCGGATTGATCACATTCCCCACATCGTCAACCGCGATATACCGCAGCACCTCCGTATCCCCCGTATCCGGATCCACCTCCACCACGCAGATATGCGTCCCGAACGGCCACGTGAAATTCTGCGGATCGTAAATGCTCGTCGCCTCCAAACCCGGCTCCACACCCTCCGGCAGCCCGTCATACCAGTACGCCGCCAGCGCCACCTCCTGGAACGTCTTCCCCTCAGCCGGCGCCCCCTGCACAAACAGCCTCCCATCCTCGTACACCACATCCTCCGGCGACGCCTCCAGCATATGCGCCGCTATCTTCTTCGCCTTATCCTTGATCTTCTCAGTGCTCATATGTATCGCCGTCCCCCCCACTACCGCGCTCCGGCTGCCAAACGTCCCCGTCCCCTGCTGCACCTGCGCCGTATCGCTCTCCACCACCTCCACATCCTCCACCGGCACCCCAAGCTGCGACGCCGCCAGCTGCGCGAACGTCGTCTCATGCCCCTGCCCATGCCCGGACGCGCCGCTGTACACCGTCACCTTCCCCGTAGGATGCACCCGCACCAGCGAACTCTCCCACACCCCCGCGCGCGCCCCCAGCGTATATGCCACCGCCGACGGCGCCATCCCGCATATCTCAACATACGTCGACAGCCCCACGCCCAAATACCTCCCCTGCTCCCGCGCCGCCGCCTGCTCCTTGCGGAACTCCTCATACCCCAGCATCCCCAGCGCCTTATCCAACCCCGCCTCATAATCGCCGCTGTCGTAAATCACCCCCGTAGCCACCTCATACCCATCCTCAAACGGCGGTATCAAATTCTTGCGCCGAACCTCCGCCGGATCCATCCCCACCTCAGCCGCGAAAATATCCAGCAGCCGCTCCACGATATACGTCGCCTCCGGCCTACCCGCGCCCCGGTATGCGTCAACCGGCGTCGTATTCGTGAACACCCCGATCACCTTGCACCGCACATTCTCGATCTTATACGGCCCCACCAGCATCAGCCCGAACAAATACGTCGGTATCGCCGGCGCGAATGTGGACAAATAAGCCCCCATATTCGCGTACACCGTCCCCTGTATCCCCGTAATCGTCCCATCCCGGTTCCCCATTATCTCCCAATCCCCGATATGATCGCGCCCGTGCGTCGTGGCGAGATAATTCTCCTGCCGCTCCTCCACCCACTTCACCGGCCGCCCCAGCTGCTTCGCCACCACAAACGCGATAACCTCCTCCGCGTACAAGTAAAGCTTGCACCCGAACCCGCCCCCAACATCCGGCGCCACAACCCGTATCTGATGCTCCGGATGCCCCGTAACCAGCGCCAGCAGCAGCCGAACCAAATGCGGAATCTGCGACGAAGTCCACACCGTCACATGATTAGTCCCCGGATTATAATCCGCCACAACCGCCCTCCCCTCCATCGAATTCGGAATCAGCCGCTGATTCACCACCCGCTGCGACACCCGCACCTCGGCGCTCTGCCCAGCCGCCTCAACATCGCCCCCTGCCACCTCCCACTCGAACCCCACATTATTCGGCGCGTCATCATGAACCTGAGGCGCCCCCTCCTTAGTCGCCGCCTCCGCGTTCACCGCCGCCGGCAGCGGATCATAATCCACCTCCACCAGCGCCGCCGCGTCCGCCGCCACAGCCGGATCATTCGCAATCACCGCCGCAACCGCATCCCCCACGCACCGCACCTTATCAATCGCCAGCGGCGGATGCGGCACCTCAATCGTATCCGGCACCACCCACCCGCACGGCAGCGACCCAAGCTGCTCCGCCAGCTGCTCCCCCGTGAACACCGCCGCCACGCCATTCATCGCCGCCGCCGCGCTAGTATCCACCGACCGCACATTCGCATGCGCGTAAGGGCTGCGAACCAGCGCCATATGCAGCATCCCCACAAGCTTAATATCATCCACATAAGTCCCCCGCCCCGTAATCAGCCGCGGATCCTCCCGCCGCTTAATACTCTCCCCAAACACCGCCCCCATAGTCGCCGTAGTCATAACCATTCCCTCCCTAGTAATGCCTTAGTAATGCCCTTTGCGCCGACACGCCGCAGCCCATCAGCCGCCTGCCTCGCCTACCCAAATCGCGGACTCCCCCGCTTGCCGCGTACTTTACATCACCCGCCCACAATTAGGCAAGTAACCCGCGCACAGCCGCGCAAATACACCAATCTGAAAAATAACCCTTGACACCCCCTCATATCCCCACTACACTTAATACGAACAAACCATCCAAACCCAAAACCCTACACAGCCTACATTAGGAGGATCAACAATATGTGCGACGGCATAACGCGAGAACAGATAGCAACCGAGCAAGAGATTGCGAACTACAAGCTCTCCCAGTACATCATGGAAATAACCGACGGCGGCAAAACCCTAGTCAGCGCGCTTGTGGGCATAATGGAGGGCAACGAGCCCGACACCACGCCCCAAGACCGCATCGACGCCGCCCGCGAACTCATAACCAGGGGCAGATTCATCCCCGCCGCCGCCGACCACATCCGGACGGCCGAAACCATCATAGCCGAACACCGCAACCCCAAGTAATCCCTCGCCTACCCAACCCTAACCTATGGACGCCGCCGACCTGAGCGGCGTCCGCCTATTTCCCCCAAAATTACCCTTGACACAGCCCTAAAACCCCCGCTATTCTTATACCAGAACAAATTATCAGCAACCCACACAAAAGTTTTTTGCTACTTTTTTCTAAAAAAGTAGGGTCCCGGCGGGGGGATTGGGAGGCAAACATGACAACCGCAATAGCAACTCACAACCCCACAACGCGCCCAGACGCGCCATCCGAACAGGAAACCCTGCGCCAAAACCTCGCCCAATTCGTCAATCGCCTAACCAACAACGGCGCTGACATAGCCCAATTCATGTACGACGTCGTGCAAGGCGAATACCCCGACGCCAAACTCCACCACCGCCAACAAGCCGCCCGCGACCTAGCCGTTATGGGCGGCCAACTCCCCGAAGACACCCCGGGATCGTCAGCCCGCGTCGTCCGCGTATCAGACGACGAGAGCGCTCCCAAGCCCCAAAAACCCAAAGTCACCCTCAAACAAATCCTAAACAAACCCATCGGCGCGTACATCCGCGAGGAAACCAACAACTGCCGAACCCTAATCTCCGCACTCAACGAAATCCTCAGCCCGCCCCGCGTCTTCGAAAGCGCCAACCCCGCCGAGCAAAAATACCAAAAAGCCACCAGAATCCGCCCCAACCACCAAATCGCCGCCGCCAAAGAAATGATAAAACGCAGCCTAGGCGGCCGCAGCCCCTACTGCCAGCCGCGAACCTCCCCCGTGGAAGAGCGGATGCTCAACTCCCGCCTCTCCCGCGAAATCCGCGAAATAACCGACAACGGCATAGGCTTGGCGAGATTCCTCCTAGAAGTCGTGGACAACCCCAAAACATTCGGCCCGCGCCGCATAATAATAGAAGACCCCTACACCCAAACCCACCGAATCTGGGCGATCCGCGACCTAATCTACCGCGGCTCCGACATCCCCTGGGAACACATAACCCCCGAGGCGATAGACGCCTGCATCCGCGACCTAGACGCCAAAGAGCGCCAAGAGGCGGAGCGCATCCTAGCTCTCCGCCAAGAATCCGCCAACGCCGAACTCACCCCAGAGCAAAAAGCCGAAGTCCTAGCCATCTTCGAAGAAGTGCAGCGCAAAACCGACGAATCCGCCGCCAAAGACGCCGCCAGGGCCGAAAAGAAAGCCAAAAAAGCGGCAAAGAAAGCCGACGACGCCAAAACCGCTGCCCACGACTACAACAACCCCGCCAACAACAAGAACAACGCCAACGGCAACAACGCCGATACCGCCGACACCGCCGATGCGCCCCCTGGCGCAACCGCAACGCCGCCCACCACCCGCGGCGAAACCGCCGTCGCCAACGCCCTAGCCCGCCACCCCGAAGTCGACCTAGACACCGCCCTAGAAAACCACCACGCCACCGCCGGCATCCCCAAACAAAACCTAACCCACGAACAAATCTACGACGCCATCACAGCCGAGGCAAACTTCCAAAAACGCCAAGCCATAATCCAAAACCGCCTCCGCGCGAAAAACCCCGACGCCCCTGCCGACGGAACAGACCCCAAATCCCGCAGCCCTTAGCTCGGCAAAACCGCGGCGCAAGCCGCCCCTCAAAAGTTTTTGCTACTTTTTTCCAAAAAAGTAGAGCGGCCCCCTACCCCCGCAACCCTAACAACCGAATAACCCTCTCTTAACGCGCCGTTAAACCCCGCGCGATAAAATTACCCCCGCGTTCCCAACCGCAAACCCATTGTCAGGGAGGCCCCCGCCGTGCAACTGCGCCACGCCCTCATAGCCGAAACCATCGGCACATTCCTCCTCGTCCTATTCGGCACCGGAGTAATCGCCGCCGCCGTCATCGCCGGCGCGCAAGTCGGACAATGGCAAATCGCCGCCGTATGGGGCTTTGGCGTCGCGCTCGCCATCTACGCGACCGCCGCCATATCCGGCGCCCACCTCAACCCCGCCGTCAGCCTCGCCTTCGCCATATTTCGCCGCAACGAATTCCCCCTTCCCAGAATGCTCGCCTACTGGACTGCCCAGCTCGCCGGCGCCACCCTCGCCGCCCTGGTAATACTCGCCGCCTTCGGCCCCTTCATAACCCGCTTCGAGCAAACCAACGGCTACGCCCGCGGCGCCCCCGGCAGCCAGCATTCCGCCATGATATTCGGCCAATACTTCCCCGACCCCAACACAATCGGCGTTGACGCCGCCGCCCGCGCCCTAATATCCGCGCCCGCCGCCGCCGCCATAGAGGCATTGGGAACCGCCATACTCGTCCTAATCATATTCTCCCTATCCGACCGCCGCAACGCCGCCCTGCCCAACAAAGGCCTAGCCCCCTTCTTCATAGGCTTCGCCGTCGCCGTCCTAATCAGCGTATTCGCCCCCCTAACCCAGGCCGGCTGGAACCCCGCCCGCGACCTCGGCCCCCGCCTGGTAGCCTACTTCGCCGGCTGGGGCCCCATAGCCATCCCCGGCCCCTCCGCCGGATTCTGGGCATACATACTAGGCCCCCTCCTAGGCGCCCCCCTAGGCGCCGCCATCCACCAATACCTCCTAAAACCCGGCCTCCCCCTCCCCCATTACCCTACAAACGGCAACGCCGCATCTGACGCAGCCGCCGATATAACCGCCGCTCCCAACGGAGGTGATGGAGGTGATAAGGAATGAACGCCACCCTATTCACACGCACCCACAACGCCGCGAACAACCAACCGCCGGCGCTAACCTTCCATCACGGATTCACGCAGACTCGCCCCCTGCAATGCGCGAGTGCAACAGACGCGATGGCTAAGCGCAACATCGGCATATCAGACATCAATCCCGCCCCACTTGCCCGCGCGATTGCCGAGCGCGCGGCAGTTCATTACGCCCGCCCGATTGCTGATCGCACGGCATATCACTACGCCTGCGGGATGAATGAGCGCGCGCCAGCCCATTACGCCCGCACGATGGCTAACCGCACAGCAACCCACTGCGCGCACCCGATTGCTGAGTGCGCCGCATATCATTACGCCCGCGCGATGCCTGAAAGCGCCGCAACCCATTGCACCAGCGCGCTTGCTGAGTGCGCGGCAGGCCATTACGCCCGCGTAATACCTGATCGCACGGCAGACCACTGCGCCCGCGCGATCCCTGAGTGCGCCGCAACCCATTGCATCAGCGGGATTGCTGAGCGCGCGGCAACCCATTGCGCCAACGCGATTGCTGAGCGCGCGGCAGATAATTACGCCCCCGCGATTGCTAAGCGCGCGGCAGATCACTACATCAGCGCAATGACTAACCTCCCGTCAGTTCATTGCGCCAGCGATATGGCTAACCGCATAGCAACCCATTGCGCCCGCGCGATTGCTGAGTACGCGGCAACCCACTGCGACCACCCGCTTGTTGAGCGCACGGCAACCCATTGCCCCCGCCCGATGGCTAACCACACTGCAACCCACTGCGCCTGCGAGATGAATGAGCGCGCGCAAAATCATTACGCCTGCAGGATGAATGAGCGCACGCCAGATAATTACGCCAATGCGATGGCTAACCGCATGGCAGTTCATTGCGCCAGCGATATGGCTAACCGCATAGCAACCCATTGCGCCCGCACGATTGCTGAGTGCGCCGCAGATCATTACGCCAGCGCGATACCTGACCGTGCCGCAACTCGTTGCGCCCGCGCAATTGCTGAGCGCACGGCAACCTATTGCGTCCGACCGATGTCTAACCGCGCCGCAACCCATTGCACCCGCGCGATACCTGAGTGCGCCCGCACGATGGCTAACCACACCGCAACCCATTGCCCCCGCCCGATGGCTAACCGCACGGCAGTTCATTGCGCCAGCGATATGGCTAACCGCACAGCAACCCATTGCGTCCGCCCGATTGCAGAATGCGCGGCAGATAACTACGCCAGCGCAATGGCTAAGCGCGAACCAGCCAATCGCCCCCGCGCAACTCACACGCCTGCCTACCCCAACCTAATCCGGCGTCCCCTCGCTCAGCGGCGCAGCCTTGCTCAAATAATAATTCGGATCCGCCCTAGGATTGCCGCTATCCGCCGCATCCAGCATCCGCTCATACTTCGGATCAAGCTCCGACAACTTGCTCCCCACCGACTTATGCAGCGCCACGCTAGACATCACGCGCCCAGCCCCTTCCGCGCCGCAGCGCTCGCACCGAGCCGCGTCCGGCGGCGGATACCTGCGCCAAAGCACGGCAGTCTTATGGCCGCACCCGCCGCACCTGTACTCATAAATAGGCATATGCACTCACCGCTATCCGATTATCGCTATGGACTGCGCGCTGCGGGATGTGGGGATATGAGATACGGGACGCTACCGGAACTCCGTCTCCACCCCCGCCGACGCGTCAAAGAACGCCTGCGCCGACAGGTGATACTGGAAAAACGCAGTCCGCCCCAGCTCATCATGCGCCTTCACGCACCCGTTAGCCATCATCAGATCCAGCGCATTAAGCGTATGCGCCGAATCCGCCCCCCCATTCGCCGCGATATTCCCCAGAAACTCCCGCCACTCCCCCGGCGTCATCTCCAAATAAAAATCCGCCCCCCGCAGATCATCCGCGTCCGCCGCCCGCGCCACCCCCGCGCACTCAAACCCCTCAAACGCCACCACAACCGCCTCATCCCCCACCTTCACCCCCATCCTGCAGTTGCAGCTCCCCTGCGACCTAAACCGCGCGTCATCATTCGCCCGCTCCCTCACCGCCTCAAACCACTCTATCGTCGGAAACTCCGGCATATCATTCTCCCAACTCTTATCCAAACCCCGATGCTCCCATTGGGGTGGCGCTCAGCCTCGGTCATAATATCCCAATATGTAACGCCCTCGTCGCCCAATATCGGCATCGGCTCATTGAAAGACTCGCCCTCAGCCTGCGCCCTCAGCCGCCGATCGCTCCACGCATATAATCTAGCGTTGTATCGCCTGCGCCCTTCTTTGTTTAGCCTCCGTGCTATGTTTCACCACGCCCCGCCATTCCCCGCGGCGCGGCATCCAATCCTAGGCGTCGTCGCCATCAAAATCCGGACTCGGCTCATCGAAAGGCTTGCCCTCCGATTCTGCCTTCAGCCGCCTTTTGTTCCAGGCGTCAAACCTAGCCTTTGCTCTCGCGCGCTCTGCCATTGCGACCTCTTCCTTCCCCACTTCATACCGCTTTCTCAGGTAAGGTCCTGCCAGCATAGCGATTGCCTCCGCGCTATGTTTCACTGCGCCGCGCCATCCAATCCTAGGCGTTGTCATCCTCGCCAAGCCTCGGCACAGGCTCATCGAAAGGCTTGCCCTCAGCCTGCGCCCTCAGCCGCCGCTCTTCCCACGCATCAACCCTAGCATTGTGTATCCTGATCCGTTCATTATGCCTCGCGCGCTGCGCCTCTTCGCCCGCCTCATACCGCCTTTTCAAGTACCGTTCCGCCAGCATTTCGATTGCCTCCATTGCTAGAATTATCACAAGCGTCTCTGCCGCGATTGTGAGTATCAGCGGCGCCGACGCCTGGCCGATTGCGATTAGCGTTTCGGTGGGAGTGTCTTTGTCCCTGACGAATATCTCATGCCGGCTTATCAAGCCTAGCGCGATGGTCGTCTGCGCCGAAAATAGGATGTAGTAGATTTGCCCCCAGTTGCGGGATATGCTCCATATGGATACTCTGCCGGATAGAAAGCCTTTCTTGCCGTTCATAGTGTAGCGCCAACCGGGCGGCTAGTCCCCGCCGTCCGCGAATTCGGTTTGCACGCGGGCGGAGGCGTCGAAGAAGTACTGGAACGTCTGGTTGTAGCGGTAGAAGAAGTCCTGGCGATACTGGTCGCCGTTCAAGGTCTGCGCCAAGCCGTCGTCGCGCTCCATATCAAGCGTGTTTAGCGTGTGCGCCAAGTCCGCGCCGCCATTGTCCCGGATGTTGGCTATCATTTCCGCCCAGGCGTCGGGGGCCATATCCAGGTAGAAGTCGGCGTCCGCGAGCGCCGCCTCGTCGGCGTGGCGCACTGCCGCGCACTCCATCCCCTCGAACACCACCACATACGCGCGCCCACCCACCTTGACGCCCATCGTGGCGTCGCACAGCCCGCCGCCCGCCTGCTGATAGGACTCGTCCTGATTGAACACATCCCGCACCTGTTGGAACCAGTCTAGCGATGGGAATTGCGGCACTTTCTACGCCTCCATATACTTTGCGAGCGACTGCGGGAATCCCGCCTCGCGCCGGACGCCGATGTGTTCCATATTGGCGAGGTAGTGCCGCGCGAAATCGCCCATCATCCGCTCGAACTGGCGCATCCCGCTGCGCGCGCCCTCTATGCCGCCGCCGAATATGATCGCCAGCGCCTCTTTGAGCGCCGGATCCGCCAGCTCGCGCTCAAACACGCGCTCGGCTATGTTCAGCAGCCGCCCGAACACCGCGACCTTCTCAGGGTTGTGCGATGTGGCGTAGCGCAGATGCGAAAGCCCGTAGGCTATGTGCCGCGCCTTGTCCTGCATGCAGCGCGCGAATATCAACTTCTCGGCGGGGTTATGCGCGAACAACTCGCCGTATCTGTACAGCGTGAATGTGAATGTCCCCCGCAGCAGGTTGAGCATAAGAACCGTCTCAGGCCACCCGCCCGTGCTTTCCAGCAGCATGCGGTTCACCTCGCCCTTGCTTTCCAAGCCCAGCCCTCCGCCATTGGCGAGCGCGCGCTTGCGAAAAACCTCAAAGTGCCGCGCGCCGTCAAACATCTGCGACGCCAGGAAAAGCTTTACCTCATGAAACCCGTAAGAGAGTTTCTGCTGCCACCCGCCGATGACCTCTATATCCACGTTGGCGTACTGCGAAAGCTCAGTGCAGAGCTGGCACATCGCCGCCTCCACGTCGTCGGGCAGCGGCTTGAGGGTATGCCATGGAATGTCCGTTGCGGGCGCCCAGCGGCGCTGTATCGCCTCTTCGTACAGATCCGCGGCGTTGTCCGCCCACAGCTCGCGCTTTTCGCGCACTTCAAAGCCCAGCGGCGCCACGCCCGGCACGGGATAAGCGCCGCGCGGCTTGCGCGTCTGGTCATCCCAGAAGTCCGGCACATCCCCATAGACGCCGATGTTCAGCGCGTCCACGGTCAGCCCGTTCTTCGTGGGAACGGCGCGCGTCCCCCACTGCAGCGTGCTTTGCATCCACGACAGGTCGGGCGGCTTTATCTCTGCCTCAGGCGCGGCGCTCGCCGCCTGCTGAGTGGCGCGCGCCGCCGACGCCTCAGGCGCTTGCTCCCGCTGCTCCCGCTCTTTGTCTGCCATTATGCGCTTGCCCTCCGCTTTCTGAGATAGCCTGCGTTGCCTATAAGCAAGACCGCGCAGGCCGCGTCCGCGCTTGCGATTTCCAAACGAACCCACGCCACTTTTCACCGCGCGGGTCCGGGGCTTGCCGATAGGCGGCGTCTAATTCGGCAACGCGATTATCGCAAGCCGCTTAGCCTAACCGCCATCCTGCTTAGTTCTTGATATAGTCCATTATGCCCGGCACGGCGCGCCCGTTCTCGAATCGCTCGCCAAAGCCCGCCGAGCGTATGCGCTGCACATACTCGCGCACTTGGCGGCGGCGTATCGCCAGCAGCTTGCGCGCGCCCTCATCGTAGTTCTTGACGCCGCCGCCAAGCAAGATAGCCATAGCCTCGCTGCTGGGCGTGTTCACCGCCGCCGGGTTCTGCGTCCCCGCCAGCAGGCTGCGCTCGCCCTCGTCCAGGTAGCAGTGGATCTCTTCGCGGCGATCCGGCTCGGTTTCGGACAGATAGCGCATGTGCATCACGCCGAAAGCCACATGGCGCGATTCGTCCTGCGCCGCCAGCCGGTAGATGCGCTTTTCGGCCTCATTGTACGACATCAGCTCGCCCATCCTGAACAGCGTCAGCACGGCGCCCTCGCCCGAAATGTGCAGCCGCGAGGACATCTCGGTGAACTCGCGCGAAAGGTCTATGCTGCCCACCACGCCGCTTGTGGTTATGTCCGGGCGCTGCATCAGCCCGCCGCCGTTGGCGAGCGCGCGCTTGCGGAACACATCCAAATGGCGCGACTCGTCCATTATTTGGCTCAGCAGAAACATTCGCGGCTCAAAGAAGTCCGGGCTGGTGGTCGCCACCCAGCGCGCCGGCACATCCGCCGCCACGAACTCCACTTCGGTCAGAAAGGTGTCCAGCTGGCACTGCGCGCGCTCAATATCGTCGGGCAGCGGCTTGACGGTGTGCCAGGGTATGTCCGTAGCCGAACTCCACTGCCGCTGCAGCGCCTCTTCGTAGAGCGCCGCCGCGTTGTCAAGCCAGATCTCCGACTTAGTGCGGACGCCGTAGCCGCCGATGCGATAGGCGTCCGGCCTCGACGCCGCGCCCCTCGGCTTGCCCGTCATATTGTCGGTCACGTCGGGCGCATCGCCATACGATCCCACCTCAACGCTGGACAGCGTCATCCCGCGCTTTTCGTCGGGCATCGCCTTGACGCCCCACTCCCCATGCGAATCCAGCCACGACAAGTCCAGCTCGTAGTCGTCGGCGTACTCCTTCATTGCTTGCAGCGACTCATTTTGCAGGGTAGTCATAGCGCCTCCTGTTTGCGTTTGTTGGATTAGCGTTTATTGGCGTTTTAGCGTTGGCGAAATCGCCGAATTGAATCAGATTGACAAGACGGCAATTCGCTGACTTGGCGTTGACGCGGCGGCAAAGCCGTTATCGCGCCAAGCCGTCTTGCGAGGCGCGGATAGGCGATTGACGCCGCCAAGCAAATCGGCTACCCGCGCAAGCCCAATATACCGCAGGCGGCGGCAACGCGCAAGCGCAAGCGGGCGCGCCAATCCTAATTCGGCAACTCTTCTACGGGCGGCCCCGGCGTCAAGTCCAGCCTTTGCAACCCCGGATGATCCGGCGCGAGCCATTGCGCCCGGAACACGCTGTTGCTAGGCAATGAGCCGGGGTAGCCGTAAGGCGTCATGTCAATCACAACCGGCATATCGCCCTGACGCAGATAAGAGCGCACATCTATTGGAGACACATACCGCCAAACCACTCTGCCCTCCGGCGTTGCCTGAAAGATAGCGCCGTCAGCGCCGCTCACGACCAGCGTGTTGCCGTTGGGCAGGCGCTGCGCCCCCGACAGGGCCGGCGCGTAAAAGCCGGTGGGCGGATCCGCCGCGTATGTCCACGCGGGCCCGTCCGGCAAATACGCCGCCTGAGGCCCATAGTCGTAGCCGTAGTCATAATCGTAGTCGTAATCATAGTCATAGTCGTAATCGTAGCCGTAGTCATAGCCTTGCCCGTAGCCGTAGCCCTCTACGGGCGGAACTATTTCGTCCACCGAGGAATATCCCCGCTCAAAGCCCGTGAACTCGCTGCCGTTGTTGAACACGAGGATGTTGCCCGCGCCCGGCAGCCCTTGCGGTATCCAATGCGCGTTATGCTGCCAGAACAGCCGCTGCGCCTCGGCGTTCCCGCTCCCGTGCGCTCGCGGATTGCCCCACCGATACAGCAGATCGCCGCCCTTGCCGCCATTCCCCCCGGTTCTGCCTCGCGCCTCTTCGGTGGTGGCGCTATGATCGATAATCCACACCTCGCTGAAATTGCGCGGCGACAGCAATATCTGATCCAACTCGGCGTTGTAGTCAACCGAGTTCGCGTTCATCCACTTGGATATATCGGGATGCCTGCTCAGCGTTCCCAGCAGAAAGTTTATGTCTATGCGCTCAATGCGCCCGGACACCAGCCCATAGTTCGCCTTGCTTGGGTCAAAATCCTGTATCAGATGATCCCACGCCGACCACTCCCACACAACCTCGCCGCCGCTCTTGCCCGTAGGCATAACCTCTATCAGGTAATCGTGAACAATCCCGTCGTCCGGCACGAACTTGGGGTTTGCGCCCGCCGCGATAGCCTCCTCGCGCGTCTTGGTCGCCGCGCCCAAAAGCAGCGCATTGCCGTTGGGCAGCTTGAGCAGATCGCTATGCAGAGGCGCGAATTCGTAGCGCCAAACGAAGTTGCCGTCCGGGTCAATCTCAGCCGCCGCGTTTTGGCCGCCGCCTTGCAGCAGCGCCAGCAAATTCCCGTTGTCAAGCAGCCTTGCGTTGAAAATCGCCTGCGCGGATGGCGCATCGTCGCCCAGCCGCCAGATATGCGCCGTCCTGCCAAGCGAATCTATCAGATAGACATCGCTATTCACTATGCCCGTGAACAGCGTGTATCCCGCCGCCGCGCCCGGCTCGTTCACCAGCAGCCCCACCGTCCGCTCCCCATCATCGCCGCCGCCATCGCCATCACCATCGTCGTCGCCATCCCCGCGCGGCGCGAAGTCCTCCGGATCCGTCAGCAGCCGCCCAGCCAGATTGCCGCACAGCGCCCCCGTCAGCCGCGCCATAGCCAAATCCAGATCCGGCCGCCCTCTGCCGGCCTCGCCCGGCGCGTATGCCGCCGCCGCGTCGCACGCCGCCTGCGCCCGCCAATACCGCGCCCGCTTGTCCGAATCGGCGTCAATAATCGCCCGCAATATCAGTAGCGCATAGCCTCGCATCGTATCGCCGCCGTCATCCGCCGCCGCAACCCTATCGCCGTCCGACTCGCCCCCGTTGGCGTAAGCCGCGCTCCATTCCCCGCCCGCAAGCAAGGCAAGCGCAACCGCCGCAACCGAAATCGCCGCCATCCGCGCCAAACTTATGCGCCCCAAACGCGAAACTATCGCCGCCAAATCAAGCATTTTCACCCTGTCGTTCATAGCCAATCCCTAAATTTCGTCCAAGCAATTATACCCAACCCACTAAACCGCGCTCAACATTTGCGCCCCGCGCAAGCCCGCCCCGCTCATCCGCCAACGCTTGCCCGCCCATTATGATAAACTTACCCGCTAAGATTTGGTTAGGCTACTGGTTAGGCTGCACAACCCAGTGGAGGGAGCGCTTTCGTGGAATTCGGATCGGGCGCGTTTAGCCCGTCGCGCGCGCGGATGCGCGTCAAGAACGTGTTCTACGGCTGGTGGCTTGTGCCTATCAGCGGCACGGTGCATATGCTAACCAGCGTGCCGATTTTTCACGCGATGGGCTTGTGGTTCGTAGCGCTGGAGGCGGCTTTCGGCTGGAATCGCACTCAGCTATCGCTCGCTTTCTCTTTCACGCGCGTGGAGGGCGGCATACTAGGGCCTATAGAGGGCTACCTAGTCGACCGCGTGGGCGTGCGCCGGATGGTGTTAATCGGATTATCCATCCTGGGCGTGGGCTTTCTGCTGTTTAGCCAAGTCCGAGACGCCCGCGACATCCCCGTATTGCGCGACCTACCCTTTCACCTGCTGCCCGACTTTATGCAGGTGGTGCAGCCCGCCTTGATGTTCTATTTCGTCTTTATGATAATGGCGCTGGGGCAAGGGCTGTCCGGCTGGCTGACGATGAACACGATGCTGAACAACTGGTTCAGCCGCCACAAGGCAAAGGCGATGGGCTACTCCAGCTCCATAGGCAGGCTGGGCGCGCTCGCGCTGATACCCGCTATCGCATGGGCGGTGGATCCGGAGCAGGACAACCTAGGCTGGTCTATGACGGCGCTGATACTGGGCGTCGTAACGCTCGCGCTTACGCTGCCCATAGTCAAGGTCATACGCGGCCGGCCTGAGGACTACGGCTTGCTGCCCGACGGCGATCCGCCCGGCGAGCAGCCATCCCAGCAGCAGCCACAGCCGCGCGCCCGCCAAACCTCCGCATCCGCCGCGCCGGGCCGTCCCGCCGCGCCAACCCGTCCCGCCACTCCGCGCCGCGCTGCCCCGCGCCAGCGCGATTTCACCCTGCGCGAGGCTATGCGAACCCCGACATTCTGGCTCATATCATTCGGGCAGGGCTTTACCTCTATGGTGTTAATCGCTATGATGGCGCATCTCGCCCCGATGCTCTACGACCAGGGCGTGTCCGTGCCTATGGCGGGCTGGGTGGTGTCCACCTATACCGCAATGTCAATGCTGTTCCAAATCGTGGGCGGCTATGTGGGCGACCGCATCTCAAAGCGCGTGGCGTACTTCTGCTTTACATCCATACAGGCGGGCGCTGTGGCGATACTGGTATTCGCGCCCGACATCGCCGCCGCCGCCGGCGTCCCCAACCTGATTGTGGTATTCGCATTCGCCATCTTGTTCGGCATCGGCTTTGGCGGGCGCAACCCGCTCAGCACATCCATACGCGGCGAATACTTCGGGCGCAGCTCATTCGGCAAGATAATGGGAATGTCCCAAGTCCCGATGAATATGATGCTGCTCGTGGCGCCCATATACCCCGCCGTCCTGCTAAACACGCTTGGCAGCTACGACTTCGCGTTCCTATCGCTCGCCGCGCTAAACTTCGTTGGCGGCGTGATGTTCCTGCTCGCAAAGCCGCCGCGCCTAGGGCCGCGCCAGCCGCGATCGTCGTCGCAAACGCGCCGCGCCGGCCGCCGCTGGCGCAACGCGCTTGGGGCGCTTAGGGCGATTAGAACGATCCGACCGCAAACAGCGCACCCCGCCGCAAGATAGGCGGCGCTTGCGCCCTAAGCGTGATAAGATACGCCCAACACGCGCCCAAGATGCGCTTATGCGCTAATATACGCCAACTAACTAAGAGACAGGCTAATCCCCGCCGCGCAACAAACCATACGCAACGCAACCCCCAAGAGATAACAACACAAACAGGAGGCGATAAATGGCAATCCAGCCCTTTACCATAAACATCCCCGACCAAGTCCTGGACGATATGCGCCGGCGCATCGCCAATACGCGCTGGCCCGACGAAATCCCCAACTCCGATTGGGATTACGGGTCAAATATGGCGTACGTGCGCGAACTCGCCGACTACTGGGCAAACGACTTCGACTGGCGCAAGCAAGAGGCGGCGCTCAACGAATTCGCCCACTTTCGCGCCGACGTGGATGGCATGGGCATACACTTCATTCACGAGCGCGGCAAGGGCCCCAACCCGATTCCCATCCTAATCACGCACGGCTGGCCCAGCACATTCTTTGAGATGTACAAGATAATCCGCCCGCTGTCCGACCCGGCGGCATACGGCGGCGATCCCGCCGACGCCTTTGATGTCGTTGTCCCCTCTATGCCAAGCTACGGCTTTTCGGACAGGACGACCGAGCGCGGCTGGAGCTTTTCGCGCGTGGGCGATCTGTGGACGACGCTGATGACCGACACGCTCGGCTACGGCAAGTTCGCGGCGCACGGCGGCGACTGGGGCGCCGGCGTAACCGCAAGGCTTGGCTACGCGCACGCCGACAAGCTCACCGGCATACACGTCACCTCCGCCTCAAGCATGCCCTACCTAGGCGAGGGATCCGCCCCGCTTACCGCCGCCGAGCAAGCCTTCCTGGACGCCCGCGCCCACTGGCGCGAATTCGAGGGCGCTTACGGCCACATCCAAGGCACTAAGCCGCAAACCCTGTCCTATGGGCTAACCGACTCCCCCGTCGGGCTTGCCGCCTGGATTGTAGAGAAGTTTCGCGCGTGGTCGGACTGCGGCGGCGATGTGGAAAGCGTCTATACCAAAGACGAACTGCTCACCAACATAACCATCTATTGGGCAACCCAAACCATCAGTTCGTCGGTCAGGATATACTACGAATCCCAGCGCGATCCGCTAAACCTGGCCCAGGGCGAAATCATCAGCGCCCCAACCGCCGTAACCGTCTTTCCCAAAGACATATCCTATCCCCCCCGCGAGTGGGCGGAGCGCATATTCAACCTGCGGCAGTGGACGGAAATGCCCGATGGCGGCCACTTCGCCGCGCTTGAAAAGCCGGAGGCGCTAGTGGAAAACCTGCGCTCATTCTTCCGAACCCTGCGATAGCCGCCCAACCGGCCGCGCGGGCATCCGGCAAGCCAAGCGCCGCTCTAACGCGCCAACGCCCGCCGCTTGCCCGCTACCCAATGCCTAACGCCTAATGCCAATGCCCCAAAATCAACGCCCCCGCCAAACCCATAACCCGCACAAAGGACAATGCTATGGCGCTGCCTGACAGAATGAAATTCGGCATATTCCTAGGCCCATTCCACCGCGTTGGCGAAAACCCGACCCTCGCCATCGACCGCGATCTTGAGCTTATCCAATGGCTGGACTACCTCGGCTACGATGAGGCGTGGATAGGCGAACATCACAGCTCCGGCTGGGAGATCATCTCATCCCCCGAAATCTTTATGGCCGCCGCAGCCGAGCGCACGCGCTACATCAAGCTCGGCACGGGCGTGGTCAGCCTGCCCTACCACCACCCGTTTATGGTCGCCAACCGCATGGTTCAGCTCGACCATATGACGCACGGCCGCGTTATGTTCGGCGTGGGCCCCGGCGCGCTGCCCGGCGACGCCTTTATGATGGGCATTGAGCCCACCACTCAGCGCGAAAAGATGGACGAGGCTTTCGGCATAGTGCTGCGCCTGTTCACCGAAACCGAACCCATCACCTACAAGAGCGACTGGTTTCAACTAAACGAGGCGATGCTGCAGCTGCGCCCATACCAGCGCCCGCATATGCCCATCGCGGTGGCGTCCATTCAATCCCCCTCAGGCGTGGCGCTCGCCGGCAAATACGGCGCGTCCGTCCTCACAATCACCGTCCCCCGCGATCCCTCCGTCGATCCCGCCGCAAGCCAGCAGGCGAACCTAAAGCGTCTCTGGGACATCGCCGAAGAGTCCGCCGCCGAACACAACAAAGCCGTCAGCCGCGACGACTGGCGGCTGTGCATCCCCATTCACCTCGCCGAAACCCGCCAGCAGGCGCTTGACGAGGCGCGAATGGGCGCGGGCTACTTCCTGCGCGAATACACCGAAGAGACCAACGGGCGCAAGTCCGGCTTTGACGGGCCCATTGAAAAGATAGTTGACCACATGACCGACAGCGGCGCGTGGGTAATCGGCACGCCTGACGACTGCGTTGACGCCATACGCAAGCTTGACGAGCAGAGCGGCGGCTTTGGCGGCTTGCTCGCCCTCACGATAGACTGGGCGCCCAGAGAGGCTATGCTGCGGAGCTTTGAACTGCTCGCCCGCTACGTTATGCCCCAATTCCAGGGATCCGCGATAGGCACTAAGGCGTCGCAGGACTGGGCGCGCGCCCGCCAAGACGCGCTTGTGCGCGGCAGAGTCCGCGCCATAGAGCGCGCCCAGCAAACATACGCCGAGCGCAACAACTAACCTTAATCCCGCGCAACTAACGCCGCAACGACTAACCCGGCGGCGAACAACGCAAGACGCTGACAACACGGAGGCGCTGACATATTGGCAGACCTAATTAGTTTCGACATAGACGGCACGCTGGAAGTGGGCGAGCCGAGCGGCAGCGTGACCATAGAGTTCGTGCGCGCAGCCCAGCGCGGCGGCAACCTCATCGGCAGCTGCTCCGACCGCCCCCTCAGCTACCAGCGCCAAATCTGGCGGCGCCTCGACATCCAAGTGGACTTCACCGCGCTAAAAGACCGCCTCCACGAAGTCAAATCCCAATTCCCCGCCGAAACCTACACCCACATCGGCGACACCGACGTAGACGAACACTTCGCGGGCAAAGCGGGCTTTCGGTTCATCCGCGTTGACACCGCCGCCCACAGGGCCTGGCGCGACGACATTCTACGACAATGCACAGATGAGCAAGGCTGATTGCCAATGTCTATGTTTCAACGCCCCGACGCCCGCCCTCACGACGCCCTCCGCCCCACCCGCGTCACGCCCGGCGCCCAGGCGTTTGCGGAGGGATCCGCGCTCATAGAGATGGGCGATACCCGCGTCCTGTGCGCCGTCAGCATAGAGGACGGCGTTCCCCGCTTTCTGCGCGATAGCGGGCGCGGCTGGCTCACCGCCGAATACGCTATGCTGCCGCGCTCCACGCACACCCGCGCCGCACGCGAGCGAACCCCGCGCGGCCGCAGCCAAGAGATACAGCGGCTCATCGGCAGATCCCTGCGCGCAGTGGTGGATATGGACGCGCTTGGCGAGCGAACCTTGCTTGTGGACTGCGACGTCCTGCAAGCCGACGGCGGCACGCGCACGGCCGCCATCACCGGCGCCTACGTCGCACTCTACCAGGCAACCGCCGCGCTCTCCAAAGACGGCAGATTGCCCGCCATCCCCCTGCGAACCGGCATCGCCGCCGTCAGCGTGGGCATTGTGCAAGGCGAGCCGCTGCTGGATCTCTGCTACGAAGAAGACTCCCAGGCGGACGCCGACTTCAACGTCGTCATGACCGCGCAAGGCGAATTCGTAGAGCTGCAGGGCAGCGCCGAGCGCGCGCCATTCTCAGCCGCCAGCCTAGCCGACATCCTAACCCTAGCCGACAGCGGCATACGCCAACTACTCGCCATACAGCAAGCCGCCATAGCCGCGCTTGACGCCGGCTGACCCTTGCTTAGTAGTCGTCCCCCACATCGTCGCTCGCGCTGATGATGCGGTGAATCACCGGCGCGAAAGCGCTGTCGTCGCCCGGCTCGGTATCGTCGTCCGACCAGTCTTTGAACAGATGCCCGCTGAGCGCGTTGCCCGCCACGTCGTCATCGTAGTCAAGCGCGCCGCCCGGCATATAGGCGTGATAGTCCGCCGCGCCGCGCGATGGGAACGAAACCCTGCCCATCTGCGAGGGATGCTTGAACACCTCGCGGATGATGATGGTCAGCTCCTGCGCGCCCGCGCTGGTGACAGCCGCCTCATAGCGATTGCCGCCGCGCATCAGCCGCGCCAGCCGCTTGCCCAATTTCGGCTCTACGCTGCCGATGTAGCGCCCGCGCGAATCCACCGCCCGCAAGCGGCTGTTCTCAGGCACAAGCCCGACCGAGTGGCCCGGCGCCAGCTTGAGCAGCGTCTGCCGCTCGGCAAGCCCCACAAGCGAAGTCGTCGCCGACTTGCCGCTGTCGGCTATGAACACGCTCGCCGCCTTGACGCCGCCCGCCGGCCTGGGCGCGTCCTGGTCGCTCATGCTTGTCAGCCGGTCGAGGTTCTTGCGCGCTATGCCGTTGTGCGGCGAGAGCTCCAGCGCGCCCTCAAAAGCCCGTTTCGCGTCAGATATGCGCCCAAGCTCGCTGAACGCCTTGCCCAGCCGGTTGTGCGCCTCCAGGTCGTCCGGGAAGTCGCGCAATATCGCGCTATTCACCGCCGCCGCCTCTTCCCAGCTGCTACGCATCGCCAGCGCGACCGCCCTCTTCGCCCGCTCCCGCCGAACCTTTTCGCTCGGCGCGGGAGCCGTCTCTACCAAATTCGCCATTTCCCCTCTGTCCTTTGTTTGTTTTCAGCCTGAAATAGTCTAGCCCGTGAACTCAGCCGCCGCAAGATTTAACGCGCGGCTTATCCAAATCCGATATTTGTATTAGATGCGGCTTAGCCCCATAGTTAAAGGTTTCTGTATGCCTTTTTTCGCAAATGCAGCGTCGCCAGCCACCACAGAACCTCCGCGATAATCCCCAGCGAAAGCTTGGATTCGCCCGCCTCGCGGTCGTAAAAGGTAATCGGATGCTCCACCACGCGATAGCCGCGCCGCTGGCAGGCGTATGCCACCTCCGCCTGAAACCCGTAGCCCTTGCAGCGCATCCCGCCCAAGTCAAGCGCCCTCAGCGCATCCGCCCTGAACCCCTTGAACCCCGTTGTGCAGTCTTTCACCTTTAAGCCCGCCACAACGCGGATGCACAGGTTGGCTGACGAGCTGAGCATATGCCGCTTGAAATGCCAGCCCTCGTCCACCGCGCCGCCTTGCGTGTAGCGGGATCCCACAACTACGTCGGCGTCGCGCAGCGCCTCCAGAAACGCCGGTATGTACTCCGGCGCATGTGACAAGTCTGCGTCCATTTGCAGCACATAGTCCGCGCCCTGCGCTATCGCATGCGAAAACCCGTCTATGTACGCCGTCCCCAACCCCGCCTTGCTTTCGCGCTCTATCAGCTCAATCCGGTTGCCGAACCGCCCGCTCAGCGCGCGCGCCACATCCCCCGTCCCGTCCGGCGAGTTGTCGTCAACCACTATCAGCCTAATGTCCGGGATGCCCAGCGCGAACACGCGCTCCGCGAGCGCCGGCAGATTGTCCGCCTCGTTATATGTAGGCGCAACCACAGCCACCATTCCCGTTTTGCTTGCCGCAATGCCATCATCCGCTTTGCTTGCCGCCGCGTTTGTCTTATCTGCTGCAACGCCCCTCTTGCCCGCATCATAGTCGCTCTCAGCCTTGCCCGCCGCAACGCCCGTATTGTCTATCGCGTACTCGCCCCGCCGCCAGCGCCGCCGCAGCGCCATCATATCGCGCAGATGATCGATCCAAGACGTGACCGGATTGATCTTGCTGCCCTCTTGGTGATACCACTGAATCGGCATCTCAAATACGCTCATACCGCGCTTGGACGCCAAAAACAGCAGCTCAACGTCAAAGCCCCAGCCGTCAGTCCGCTGCAGCGCGAACAGATCCTCGGCGGCGGCGGCGCTGAAACACTTGAACCCGCACTGCGTATCCGCGAAATCAAGCCCCGTCAGCGTCCGAGCGACCGCGCTGAAAACCTTCCCGCGCAGAGGGCGCAATTTGGATTCGTCGTAGCGATTGGCGCCCGCCGCATGCCGCGAGCCTATCACCACGTCGTAGCCCTCATCCATTCGCGCCAGAAAGTCGGCGATATGCTCTATGGGCATAGCGAGGTCGGCGTCGCACATAAGCCGCCGCTCGCCCCTAGCCGCCAGCATGCCGCAGCGCACAGCCGCGCCCTTGCCCGCGTGCGCTATGCGCTCCAGTCTGAAACCCGCGCGATTTGCCGCCCATTCGCCCACAATCGCCGCCGTGGCGTCCGCGCTGCCGTCGTCCACCACCACCACCTCCCACGAGTACGCCTGCCCGCCCAGATACGCCGCCGCCGACTCCAGCGTGGGGACAATCCGCGCCGCCTCATTGTACGCGGGAATGACTACCGAAAGATGCACGGCGTCCGCCGCAACTTGCGCGGCGTCCGACGCGGCTTGCGATGATGCTTGCGATGCGTCAGACGCGCCTTGAGGCGCGACTTGCGATGCGTCCGATGAGTCTTGTGATGAAGAGCGATCTGTCATTGCCGGTCATAGCGGCCCGCCGCGGCGCGAGCGGGCGTGTTAGTCTTGGGGCGCATCCATCTGAAAAGCGTCGTGCAGCGCGCGCGCGCCCTCGCCCACCTGCGCCTCTTTCACGATGCAGGTGATGCGTATCTCGGATGTGGTAATCATATGTATATTGATGCCGTTGTCCGCCAGCGCGCGAAACATCTGCGAGGCGTAGCCGGGCGCGTTCTGCATCCCGGTTCCCACGATGCTCAGCTTGGCGAGGCTGTCGTCGCTTGTCAGGCCGCGGCTGCCCATCGCCCGCACGACCGGCTCCGCCGCGTCCAGCGCGCGCGCCAAATCCGTGCGCGCCACCGTGAAAGTCAGATCCGTTGTGCCGTCAACGCCCGCGTTCTGCACAATCACATCCACGCTGATGTCCGCCGCCGCCAGCGGCTCAAACAGGCTCGCCGCTATGCCCGGCCTATCAACCACGCCGAACACCGTTATCTTCGCCACATTGGTATCGATGGCGATGCCCCGCGCGCGATTTCGCACCTCGTCAACATTCGTATCCATATCAATCTCTCTATGAATAAGCGTCCCTTGCGCGTCCGTGAAACTGGACGCCACAAGTATAGGCACATTGTAGCGCATCCCAATCTCTATGGAGCGCGGATTCATCTTAGCGCCGTAGCTGGCGAGCTCCAGCATCTCTTCGAACCCGATTTCGTCCAGCTTTCGCGCGTTAGGCACAAGGCGCGGATCCGCGGTATAGATGCCGTCCACGTCGGTATAGACCTCGCACCTGTCGGCATTGACGCTCGCCGCGATAGCCACCGCGGTGGTATCCGACCCGCCGCGCCCAAGCGTGGTAATGTCCATATCCTCGGTGATGCCCTGAAAGCCCGCCACGATAACGATATTGCCCGCGTCCAGTTCGCCGAGAATGCGCGAGGGGTCAATGCCCGCGATGCGCGCCTTGCCGAAAGCGGTATCGGTTCGGATGCCCGCCTGCGCGCCGCTGAGGCTGATGGACGGGTAGCCCATAGTTCGCAGCGCCATAGCCATAAGCGTGCAAGACACCAGCTCGCCCGTAGAGAGCAGCGCATCCATCTCGCGCGCCTCCGGCCGCTCCGCCACCTGCTCCGCGAGCCCAATCAGCTCATCCGTAGTATCGCCCATAGCCGACAGCGCCGCCACCACGCAATTGCCCTCATCGCGCGCCCGCGCTATGCGCCCTGCCACCCCGCGTATCTTATCGGCATCCGCCAGCGAACTGCCGCCATATTTTTGCACGATTAGCATAATTCCTACCGGCTATCAGCCGCCATCAATTCCAAGAGTTTGATTGCTTGTCGCATAATCAGCGACCCTACCTACTCCCCAAACACCTCCCGCAGATCTATCGTAACCCCCGCCAGCGTCGGCGAGCTAAACGTCTGCGTATCCCCATATCTCCCCATAACCTCATACATCCCGTCCCGCAATGTCATCACCCAAACCACGCGCTCATCCGGATCCGCGATCCAAAGCTCCTTGACCCCGTATTTGGCATATAGGTCGCGCTTCTGATTCCAATCCCGCCGAGCGGTCGACGGCGACAATATCTCCACTACCAGATCCGGGGGGCCCTGCACATTAGCCGTCGTGATAATATGCGCGTTCTCCCTCAACACGAACAGCAAGTCCGGCTGCACAACGTCGTACTCGGACAGCACGACATCAAAGGGCGCGTAATAGACCACCCCCAACCCGCGCCGCTCGGCAAGAATAAGCGGCCACTCCAGCCTCTTGCTGATTCTCTGATGTGGTTCGTTAGGCGCAGCGGCCATAATCAACTCCCCGTCGATAAGTTCATACCGCTCATCTTCCGGCGTCTTCGCGTAGTCTTCGTATGTAAGCCTTGCCGCAACTTCGGTAACCATATCAGCCCTCCCTGTGGGGCTATTCCCGCGCCCTTGCCTCGTCTTATCTTCATACGATTAGGATAGTTGACTATCGGCCATAATCCAACCCAAAAGACTTGGTTGCTTTTCCCAAAAAGCAGCGCCACGCCCTCTGCCTATTCCCCAAACACATCCCGCAGATCAATCGTAACCCCCGCCAGCGTCGGCGAGCTAAACGTCTGCGTATCCCTATACATCACCGGCGCATCATACTCCCCGTCATCCCGCAGCGTCATCACCCAAATAATCCGCGCGTCCGGATCCGCAATCCAAAGCTCCCCGACCCCGTACTTGGCGTACAGATCCCGCTTCTCATTCCAATCCCGCCGCGACGTCGACGGCGACAATATCTCCACCACCAGATCCGGCGCGCCCTGCACATTAGCCCTCGTGATGATATGCTCATTCTCTTTCAGCACAAACAGCAAGTCCGGCTGCACAACGTCGTACTCCGACAGAACCACATCAAAAGGCGCGTCATAGACCACTCCCAACCCGCGCTGTTCGGCAAGAATAAGCGGAAACTCCAGCCTCTTGCTGACTCTCTGATGAGGTTCGTTAGGCGCAGCAACCATAATCAACTCCCCGTTGATAAGTTCATACCGCTCATCTTCCGGCGTATTCGCATAGTCTTCGTATGTCAGCCTTGCCGCAACTTCGGTAACCATATCAGCCCTCCCTATGGGGCTATTCCCGCGCCCTTGCCTACCCTATTCCCCAAACACATCCCGCAAATCTATCGTAACCCCCGCCAACGTCGGCGAGATAAACGTCTGCGTATCCCCATACTTCCCCACAACCTCATACTCCCCGTCCCGCAGCGCCATCACCCAAACCACCCGCTCATCCGGATCCGCGATCCAAAGCTCGCCGACTCCGTATTTGGCATACAGATCCCGCTTCTCATTCCAATCCCGCCGCGACGTCGACGGCGACAGAATCTCCACCACCAAATCCGGCGCACCCTGCACATTAGCCGCCGTGATAATATGCGCGTTCTCCCTCAGCACAAACAGCAAGTCCGGCTGCACAACGTCGTACTCCGACAGCACGACATCAGCAGGCGCGACAAACACTCGCCCCAACCCGCTCCGCACTGCAGGCAGAAACTGCCATACTAGGCGCACGATAATTTCCTGGTGTATCAGGTTAGGCGCAGCCGCCATAATCAACTCCCCGTCGATAAGTTCATACCGCTCATCTTCCGGCGTCTTCGCGTAGTCTTCGTATGTCAGCCTTGCCGCAACTTCGGTAACCATATCAGCCCTCCCTATCGGGCCATTCCTGCCCCTTTGCGCCGCCGCCGTATTCCTGCGCGATTAGCATATCTCTTATCAAAAGTCAGTCGCCATCCAAACCCAAAAGCCTTTGGCTATCTTTTGCAAAGGGAATTATATCGCAAAATAGACAAACGCCTTGACCTAACCGCCTCCCTACCCCGCCTCCCTATGCGCCCCCAGCGCCGTCGGCTTGGCGACCTTGATAACGCCCTCCACGCCCGCTTTCGCCGCCGCGTCCGCCATCTCATAGCCTATCGTGTACTCGCGCTCCCGCGCAAGCGCGAGGATGCTGGATCCCGCGCCCGACAGAAACACCCCCAGCGCGCCCGCCGCCAGCGCCGCGCGGAATATCACCCGCATCGGCCTAAACAATGTCTGGCGCGCCGGCTGATGCAGAACATCTTCGGTCGCTATCGCCAGATGCCGCAAATCCCCGCTCGCAAAGGCGTTCACCAGCAGCGCCACGCGGCTCAAGTTGAATATGACGTCCCGTATCTCAATCTTTTCGCCGAACAGAAAGCCCCGCGCCTCTTCGGTGGACATTGGCGCGTCCGGCACGAACAGCACCGCGCTAATCTCAGGCGGAATCGCCACCGGCGCGGTAACGAACTCTTGCCGGCCCATCTGCCAGCTCGTGGTCGCCACGATTTGGCAGCCGCCCATCACCGTCGCGGCGGCGTTGTCCGGATGCCCCTCGATCTCAGCCGCCAGCGCCAGCAGCCGTTCCCTGCTCAGATTCGCGCCGCTGAGCTCGCTGCCCGCCAGCAGCCCGCCCGCCACCGCCGCCGCGCTGCTGCCAAGCCCGCGCGCCAGCGGTATCGCGTTGCGGCAGCGCATCCGAACCGGCGGCGGCGGCGCCCCAACCTCCTCATACGCCCGCGCGAAACTGCGATACGTCAGATTGCTTTCGTCCCGGGGCAACTCGCCCATGCCCTCGCCGCTAACCTCAATCTCAAGCCCTGACGCGCACTCTTCCACGCTCACCGTATTCCAGATGTCCAGCGCCATGCCAAGGCAATCAAACCCCGGCCCCATATTAGCCGTAGTCGCCGGCGCCCTCACCAAGACGGACTTGCACATATCTGCTCCCCGAACACACTCGCGCGCACTCGCGCCGCGATCCTGCGCCGCCATTGCGCTATCGCAACCGCCGCGCGAACGTCGCCGCGCAGCCAGCCTATCAGATGCGCTGAAAAGGATAAAGGGGCTTCATCCCCAAAACCTTGCCACGTTGACGGGATGCTCCAATCGGAGGCAAGGCTGGGCTTGGGGCGCTCGCATGCGCTAACGATCGCCCATATCCCATAATAAGGATGAGGAAAAGCGCGATGCGTGTCCTGACTTGCATAGCAGGACTTGCGAAAATAGTGGATGCGCGCCGTATGCGCTTACCCGCGCCCTGGCCCGGTTAGGGCTTGCGGGCGATGCGGAGGCATACGGCTGACCTTTGCGCGATGGGCTTGCGGGCTAGGCGGCGGCCTTGGTCTTGCGCCTGCGGCCGGGCTTGCCTCGCGTCTTCGCCCAATCGAAGGTCTTATTGGGCTCAGGCAGGATGTCCTTAGTGTAGCCGCACTGGATACACTCGTTATACTTGCCGTACATGTCCCTAGTCTGCTTCATATCGCCGCTGCATCGGGGACATGCCTTGAACTGTACCATTTGACTTGTTCCGTCCTTTCCTTGCCGGCCGGATTCCCCCCGGCCCTACTCTTGCGACGGGCGTCCAAGCCCGCCCCATTCTTATTGATAACCATTCTGACAACGATACTAAAATAATACAAACAAGATATGTTATCCATATAAAATACGCAATAGATAATATCGCGTTTCGCAATACTGCTGTGACCAAAGCCTTATGGCAATCGTGTTTTGATTTCTAATAAGCAACAATTGGACAAATCTACCCTCTAGACCCGCTACCCACCCAAAAGTAGCGCCCTCGCCGTCGTTCCAACCCCAAGCGCATCCGCAACCGTCGCCCTTGGCGTCCGCGTAACCGCTGAGAACTTAATCTGGCGAAACCACCGCTCCCATCGCTATTGCCCCGTCCGCCGCTACTATCGCCATCCCCACGCCATTGCCTAGCGAGCCGCAACCCGCTACAATCTTGATGCCCCTCATAATCGTCAAGCGAACATTCCCGCCCTAATCCGAGCGAACAGGGGAAAACCATCTCTAACCACGCAATCACAACGCCAACCGCCCTAGCGCTGCTGGCGTTGGCGGCAGCGATTTCGCTGCTGACAACCGTCGCCTGCGACGCAACCGCCGCGCCACTGCCCACGCCAGCGATGGGTTGTGCTAGCGTCCGATGATGTGATGGACGACCTGACAGCTATCTCACGCCCGCGCGGGGTTGTGTATGACATCACGAGCCACTATAATAAATAAGCATTGCATTGTGGATCTGTTAACATTGGCGTCCGACATAGCGATTTCTTTGCTGGCGCCCCACGCGCGGCGCAAACGCATTTTCGCGGGAGAAAGTAGGGTAATAATGGTTGACGAAACCCCAAATCGGCACGCCGAGCAATGTTCCAACAACACTGTCGCGCCAACCCTAGACCGAAACCCAGGCATTGCGGCGGATCGCGCCACGCTGCTTGCCGTACAGGGTACGCTTAAAGGCGAATTCCGTGTCCTAAACTGGCAAGCGAGAGATTGGGATGGTGTAACCATAGAAAACGGTCGCGTATCAGAATTACAGCTTATGTACGCTGGCTTGACGGGCAAGATACCCTCGGAATTGGGCAATCTTTCCAATCTCACGAGATTGTGTCTAGACCAAAATAAGCGCCTGACGGGCGCAATACCTCCAGAGTTGGGTAACCTTCCCAATCTCATATCTTTGGAACTTACTGGAAATCAACTGACGGGCGCGATACCCCCAGAATTGGGCAATCTTTCCAATCTCACGCTATTGCGTCTTGAGTTCAATCAGCTGACGGGGGAGATACCAGCGGAGTTGGGCAATCTTGCCAATCTCAAGAGATTGAGGCTCGACTACAATCAATTGACAGGCGAGATACCCGCGAGGTTGGGCAACCTTACCAATCTCGAGTCGTTGAATCTCGACAGCAATCAACTGACAGGCAATATCCCGGCGGAGCTGGGCATCCTTTCCAATCTAAGGTCTTTGGAGATCAGTGGCAATCAATTGACAGGCACGATACCCCCGGAACTAGGCAACCTTGCCAATCTCTGGGAGTTGTGGCTCACCGGCAATCAACTGACGGGCGCAATACCCCCAGAATTGGGCAATCTTTCCAATCTCACGAGATTGCGTCTTGAGTTCAATCAGCTCACGGGGGAGATACCAGCGGAGCTGGGCAACATTGCTAACCTCAAGGTTTTGTGGCTCAGCGGCAATCAACTGACAGGCGAGATACCCCCAGAACTAGGCAACCTTGCCAATCTCGAGTTTTTGGACCTCGACAGCAATAAACTGACGGGCAGTATCCCGGCGGAGCTGGGCAAACTTGTTAATCTGAGGAGATTGGACCTCAGCGGCAATCAACTGACAGGCGAGATACCCCCGGAACTAGGCAACCTTGCCAATCTCGAAGAGTTGGATCTCCACGGCAACCAATTGACGGGCGCGATCCCCTCGGAATTGGCCAACCTTGCCAATCTCGAATTGGATCTCAGCGGCAATCGGCTTACGGGATATATCCCTAAATCCCTGCGTGGGCATGTTGATGAACAGATTCACCTACCTATTTTCGGCAAGTAATCGCCCGCCTGCTCCATGCCGTCCCCGCCACGCGCTAATCCGCGCCGCCTCCACTCGCAACGCCCACTCTGCGATGAGCTCGCAGCCGACGCCTAGCCATAAGACGCGCCTGCGGCTGAGGGCGGCGTGGCTATGGCGAATGGGGCAATCGTCCCAATCCCGTTGGAATCATCGAAGTTTGGCTTGGCAGGCATCATTCGCTCCGTTGTTAGGCTGGACGGCTATGCGCGTAAATGTTGACATTGGCGAGAGCGGTTTAGTATCATCATAGCGTTCAAAAACTGAAATTTCTCTTATCAAGAGCGGCTGAGGGACCGGCCCTTTGAAGCCCAGCAACCTTTCCGCGCATCGCTACGCTTTCCAGGCGGGCGTTGGCGCGAGAAGCGGTGCTAATTCCGGAGAGTCCATATGCGACTCGGAGATGAGAGCAGGGCATAGTTCATACAGACTTCTCTCATCAAGGGAAGTATTTTTTTGCGCGTTTTCAGGATGGCAATCAGCCTGGACGCTTGGCGAAACGGCAATAGACACAGAGTTGAGCAGAATGGAGGAGTGGCAATGCCAACCAGAGTAGCGGGGGAGCCGTATTACCGGCTGACGATTGACGAGGCGGCGGAGATGTATGAGCAGGATGACGCGGTCGTGGTGGATGTGCGGCGGCTTGATGAGTACGCGGATGGGCATGTGAAGGAGGCGCTGTTCATCACGGTGGACGACCTGATGGGGCGCATTGACGAGCTGCCCAAGGATAAGAAGTTGCTGTTCATCTGCGCGATGGGCGTCCGCAGCGGGCTGGCGGCGGAGATGGCGGCGGCGATGGGCTATGATACCGAAAACCTGTATAACATCGAGGCGGGCACGGCGGCGTGGATCGAGCAGGGCAAGCCGACGAGTTACGGTGGGGACGCCTAACGCGCCTTATGGCGGCGGGATAGCGGCAAGAGGGGTAGCGGGATAGCGGCAGCAAGGCGGCGGGTTGCGCCAAGTCGGTTTTCGGCAGGGCAGGATTTCTTGGCGTAGCCTTAGCTATATCCCCGTATCTATCCCGTTAGGCGATTAGGCTTGTCCAAAGATAGGGTGACAGCGGCGCAGGAGCAGTGCTTAATGTCCATACTCGTGGTGGGATCGGTGGCGTATGACTCGGTTATTACGCCGGCGGCTAGGCGGGCGGATTCGCTGGGCGGGTCGGCTATGTACTTTTCGGTGGCGGCGAGCCGGTTCGCGCCGGTGAGCCTGATTGCGGTGGTGGGCGAGGATTTCGCTGAGGAGCATGTCGCGCTGCTGAAGTCGCGGGGCGTGGATGTGAGCGGGTTGCGGCGGGCAAAGGGCAGCACTTTTCAGTGGGCGGGCGAGTATAGCGCTTCGGATATGAACTCGCGCGAAACCTTGGATACGCAGCTGAATGTGTTCGCGGACTTCGCGCCGGAGCTGAGCGCCGAACAGCGGCGGCAGCGCTATCTGTTCCTCGCCAACATCGCGCCGGAGCTGCAGCTGAGCGTGATAGAGCAGATGGATGAGCGCCCGGAGCTTATCGCGCTGGACTCTATGAACTTTTGGATAGAGGGCAGCCGCGATGCGCTGGAGGCGGCGGTAAGCGGCGTGGATGTCCTATTTATGGAAGAGAGCGAGGCGCGGGAGTTTTCGGGCGAGGGCAATCTCGTGCGGGCGGCGCGGCGCATATTGGATATGGGTCCGTCGGTTGTGGCGGTCAAGCAGGGCGGGCATGGCGCGCTGCTGTTTGACGGGGAGTCGGTGTTTTCGGCGCCGGCGTTTCCGCTGGATGAGGTGGTGGATCCCACGGGCGCGGGCGACGCATTCGCGGCGGGCTTTATGGGCTACATCGCGGCGACGGGGGACATATCGCCGGGCGGCTACCGGCGGGCTACGATACTGGGGTCGGTTATGGGATCGTTCTGCGTGCAGGACTTCAGCGCGGATAAGCTGCTGGCGATTAGCGATGCGGACATCGCAGAGCGATTTAGGGGCTTTACGGATCTGGGGCGCTTTCCGCCGCTGGCGGACGGGGAAAGGCTGCCTGTTCGGGCGGGATAGGCGTGGCGCAATCCCCGCATATTCAAGCGCGCATCGCGCGGCGCATCTCATCTCATAGCGCGTCAATGATTGATACGAAACTTGCCGATTGGAAACAACAACCTGAGTTAGGGAGGAACAATTTGACAACGGAAACGAGCGCGCACATCAAGGACGGCTCGCTGGCGGCGGAGGGCATTCGGCGGATCCGCTGGGCTGAGCGCGAAATGCCGGTGCTGCGCCAGATTAGGGAGCGCTTTGCGAAAGAAAAGCCGCTGACGGGGTTGCGTATCGCGGCGTGCCTGCATGTGACCACCGAGACCGCGAACCTGCTGCTGACGCTGCAAGACGGCGGCGCTGAGGCGGCGATTTGCGCGAGCAATCCGCTGAGCACGCAGGACGACGTGGCGGCGGCGCTGGCGCGCGAATACGGCATCCCCACATTCGCCATCAAGGGCGAGGACAACGATACCTACTACGCGCACATCAACTCCACGCTTGACCTCAGCCCCAACATCACTATGGACGACGGGGCGGATCTGGTAGCCACGCTGCACTCTGAGCGCGGGGATGCGATAGAGGGCGTTATCGGCGGCACTGAAGAGACCACTACGGGCGTTATCCGGCTGCGTAGTCTGGCGGGCGCGGGCAGGCTGCGGTATCCGATTATCGCGGTGAACGACGCGGATACCAAGCATTTCTTCGACAACCGCTACGGCACTGGGCAAAGCACGCTGGACGGCATCACGCGGGCGACGAACATACTTTGGGCGGGCAAGAAGGTTGTGGTGGCGGGCTACGGCTGGTGCGGGCGCGGCGTGGCGCTGCGGGCAAGGGGAATGGGCGCGAATGTGATTGTCACTGAGGTGAACCATACGCGCGCGCTGGAGGCGGCTATGGACGGGCATCAAGTTATGAGCATGGCCGAGGCGGCGCGCGTGGGGGATATTTTCATCACGCTCACGGGCGGCTTGAAAGCGGTAGCGCGGCAGCACATAGAGGTGATGAAAGACGGGGCGGTGCTTGCGAACAGCGGGCATTTCAATGTGGAGATAGACATTCCCGCGCTGGAGGAAATGTCGGACAGCAAGCAGGAAATTCGGCCATTCGTGGAAGAGTATCGGATGGTTGACGGCAGGCGGCTATACCTGCTGGGCGAGGGCAGGCTCATCAACCTGTCGGCTGCTGAGGGGCATCCTTCGGCGGTAATGGATATGAGTTTCGCCGACCAGGCGCTGGCGGTGGAGCATCTGGCGCGGACGGCGCACACGCTCAAGCCGCAAGTCTATGACGTTCCGCGCGATATAGACGAAGAGGTGGGCAGGCTGAAGTTGCTGTCTATGGGCATCACGATAGACACGCTGACGGCGGAGCAGGACAAGTATCTGGCAAGCTGGGAAGTGGGAACTTGACGGGCGGGCAGGAACATACGCCGGAGCATACGCCGCGGCGGTATCCGCAATGCTTTGGATGCGGCGACGCCAACCCGATTGGGCTGCGGCTTAGGTATAGGCGCGAGGGCGAGCGGCTTGTGACCGAGTTCACGCCGGGGGAGGCGCATCAGGGCTGGCCGGGAATTGTGCATGGGGGGATAATCGCCACGCTGCTGTACGAGGTTATGGAAAACCTGCCTTATCACGCGGGGAAAGTGGCGATGATGCGGGGGATGCAAACGCGGTTTCGGAGGCCGGCGCTGACGGGCGAGCGCATCACGGCGGCGGCGTGGCTGACGAGCGGCGGCGCGGGGCGCGAGATGCGGGCAACGGCGCAGCTCACGCGCGGGCAAGGCGAGATTGTCGCCGAGGGCAGCGCGGATCTGGTGGCGCTGGGGGAAGATCATATCAAGCGATTGGGCATAGCGTAGCGTCAAGGCGCGGCGCGAATTGCGCGGCATTAAGGCATACAGACCGCGAGGTTGATAACAGAATTAACGAAAGCCCGTTTCTCTGCATAGACAGGCGTTGCGTAAGATAGGCATTGCGCCAAAGGGCGGGGAACGGGCGCAGGAGAAGAGAAATTGAGCCATACATTTACCGAGTCGGCGTCGTATCTGTTCACATCGGAATCGGTTACCGAGGGGCATCCGGACAAGCTCTGCGACCAGATTTCGGACGCGGTGTTGGACGCGATACTCAAGGACGACCCTAAGGCGCGGGTGGCGTGCGAGGTATGCACAACCACCGGGCTTGTGGTTGTGATGGGCGAGATAACCACCGAAACCTATGTGGACATCGCGGCGATTGTGCGCGATACGATACGGGACGCGGGCTACATAGATTCCCGATACGGGTTTGACCACCAGTCCTGCGGGGTGGCGATTTCGGTGCATGAGCAGTCGCCGGACATAGCGAGCGGCGTGAGCAACGCGCTGGAGGTGCGCGAGCAGGCGGCGGGCGAGGACGACCTGGCGTCGGTTGGCGCGGGCGACCAGGGGATGATGGTGGGGTTCGCCTGCAACGAAACGCCTGAGTTGATGCCGCTGCCCATCTCGCTGTCGCACAAGCTTTGCCGCCGAATGGCGCTGCTGCGAACCGAAGGCACGCTGCCGTATATGCGGCCGGACGGCAAGTCGCAGGTCACCGTGGAGTACGAATACGGCGTTCCTAAGCGCGTACACACGGTCGTGATGAGCACTCAGCACAGCGAAGATGTAAGCCAGGACGCTATCAGGGATGATCTGATTGAGCATGCGGCGCGGGCGATTATTCCGGCGGAGCTGTTGGATGACAAGACGAACTTTTTCGTGAACCCGTCGGGGCGGTTCGTAACCGGCGGGCCTGTGGGCGATACCGGGCTTACGGGGCGCAAGATATTGGTTGACACCTACGGCGGTTTCGCGCGACACGGCGGGGGCGCGTTTTCGGGCAAGGATCCCACAAAGGTGGATCGCTCGGCGGCATACGCGGCGCGGTATGTGGCAAAAAATGTGGTCGCGGCGGGGCTTGCGGACAGGATGGAGCTGCAGGTCTCATACGCCATCGGGATGCTAAAGCCCATATCGGTCTCCATAGAGACGTTCGGCAGCGGCAAAATATCGGACGAGCGCATCGCGGCGCTGATAGACGAGCATTTTGACTTGACGCCGGGCGCAATCATCCGCGATTTGGACTTGCGCCGGCCGATATACAAGCAGACGGCGGCATACGGGCATTTCGGGCGCGACGACCTGGATTTGCCGTGGGAGCGGACTGACAAGTCGGCGGCGCTAAGGGCGGCGGCGGGCTTGGGGGCGTCGTAAGCGCGGTCAACGCGGTCGCATAACGCGCCCTAACACGCGCGGGAGTGAACGGGCGCGGCGCAAAGAAAGGCGCAGGGAGATATATGCCTATCAAATTCGGGACTGACGGCTGGCGCGCGATAATCGCCGAGGACTTCACATTCGGCAATGTGCGGCTGTGCGCTCAGGGCGCGGCGGACTTGCTGAGGGCGCACAACCTGGCTCACCGGGGGTTTGTGATAGGCTATGATACGCGCTTTGGCTCGGCGGAGTTCGCGGCGGCGGCGGCTGAGGTTATGGCGGGCAACGGCGTTCCCGTGCTGCTGAGCGACCGGCCGGCGCCCACGCCCACAATTGCGTACAATCTGGTGGCGAAAGACGCGGGCGCGGGCTGCGTGATTACGGCGAGCCACAATCCGGCGGCGTACAACGGGTTCAAGTACAAGCCCGATTACGGCGGCAGCGCTTCGCCCGAAATCGTGGCTGAGCTGGAGCGGCGCATCGGCGAGGCTGAGGCTGCGGGCGAGGTTAGGCGGGCGTCGCTGTCGGAGGCGCGCGCGTCCGGGCTGCTGGAGTATTTCAACCCGATGCCGGACTATCTTGGGCATATCGCGTCTTTCGTGGATCTGGCGGCGATACGCAACGCGGGGCTGGACATTATCGTGGACGCCATGCACGGATCGGGCGCGGGATATTTCGCTGAGTTGCTAGGCGGGGGATCCACGCGCGTGTCCGAAATACGCGCCGAACCCAATCCGGCGTTTCCGGGAATGGCGCAGCCGGAGCCGCTGGCGCACAATCTTGAGCCGCTGATGAACGAAGTGTCGGATAGAACGGCGGATGTTGGGCTTGCCAACGACGGGGACGCCGACCGGCTGGGCGTGATAGACGACGACGGGCGGTTCGTGACCACGCTGCAGACATACGCGCTGCTGTGCATGCATCAGTTGGACACGCTGGGCAGGCGGGGGCCTATCGTGCGCTCTATCACGATGACGGGGATGATAGACAAGCTTGGGGCGCTGTACGACGCGCCGGTGCATGAGACGCCGGTGGGGTTCAAGTATCTGGGGCCGGTGATGATGAGCGAGGATGCGCTGCTGGCGGGGGAAGAGAGCGGCGGCTACGCCTTTCGGGGCAATGTGCCGGAGCGCGACGGCATCCTCAGCGGGCTGATGCTGCTTGATATGATGGTCAAGACCGATATGGGCATCGCGGATCTGCTGGGGGAACTGGAGGCTAAGGTGGGGCCGCATCACTATGACAGGCTTGACTTGGAGTTCGATGAGGGCAATCGCGCTGCCATAATGGCGCGCTTGCAAGCGGGAGCGCCGGAGCGGCTTGGGAGCAGGCGGGTGGAGCGGTTGGACACGCAGGACGGGTTTCGCTATCTGCTGAGCGGCGGGTATTGGGCGCTTGTGCGGTTTAGCGGGACTGAGCCGCTGCTAAGAATTTATGCGGAGGCGGAGTCGCCGGCCGAAGTGCGTGAGTTGCTGGAGGAGGCGCGGGGGTTGGCGGGGGTGTGAACAAGGGCGCGGGGATGCTGCTTTTTGGAAAAAAGGTAGCCAAAAAACTTTTGCGGGATGGGGGATGTAGAGGGTAGGGTTGGAATAAGGGCGGATTTAGGGCATAGGCATAGACATTAGGACATAAGAAGTATGGACTTTCATCTCACATCTGAGCAGCGGGCGTTTCGGGGGGAAGTGCGGCGGTTTCTTGTGGACAATCTGGGGGAAGACTGGCGCGGGATAGTGCCGGACGACTATTTCACGGACGAAAATTGGGCGCTGATACGCTCGCTGACGGGGAAGCTTGTGGGGCGCGGCTGGCTGACGCTGGCGTGGCCGGAGGAGTACGGCGGGCAGGGCAGGCCGCACATAGAGCAGATGATATACAGCGAAGAGACCGCGTATTTTCGCGCGCCGATGCGGGATACGAGCATGGGGACGCATATGGTTGGGCCGTCCATAATGCTGTACGGCACTGACGAGCAGAAGGCGCGCTATCTGCCCGAAATCGCGGACGGGTCGGCGATATACTGCCAGGGGTTTAGCGAACCCGAATCGGGGTCGGATCTCGCATCGCTGCAGCTGCGGGCGGTGGAGGACGGCGACGATTTCATTCTGAACGGATCCAAGATATGGACGAGCGGCGCGCATCGCGCCAACCGCTGCTACATAATGGCGCGAACCGATCCCGACGCGCCCAAGCATCGGGGCATCAGCGTGTTCATCGTGGATATGAACGCGCCGGGCATTGAGGTTCGCCCTATCATCAATATGTTCGGCGTGCATTACTTCAACCAGGTCTTCTTCGAGAATGTGCGCGTTCCAAAGCAAAGCATGATTGGGGACAGGAATCGCGGTTGGTATGTGGCGGCGACCACACTGGACTTCGAGCGGTCGGGCGTGGGGCGCTACGGGTCGAATCGCCGCGATTTGGAAGAGTTGATAGAACTCTACAACCACCTGCGGCTGGATTGCGGCGTTCCGATGCAGCGGTATCGCGGGCGGCTGGCTGAGCTTTGGGCGGCTAACGAGGCGGGCAGGCTGGTCGCGTACAATGTGGCTTGGATGCAGTCGCAGGGGCTGGTTCCCAACAAGGAGGCGTCGGCGTCCAAGCTTGTGGGCAGTGAAATCAGCCAGCGCGTCGCGCAATTGGGGATGCAGATGCTGGGGGCATACGGCGTTTTGGACGAAGGCTCTAAGTGGGCGTATCTCAACGGGCGTATGGCGCAGCAGTGGATGGACGCGGTATCGCTGACCATTCGCGCGGGGACGTCGGAGATACAGCGCAACATCATCGCAAGCCGCGGGCTTGGGTTGCCGCGGGGGTAGGCGGATGACGCTATGGGCGCTGGCGGCGCTGGGCGGCGCGGCGGGGGCGGTGGCGCGCTACGCCGTGGATCGGGCGGCGGCGCAATGGCTGGGGGCGACGCTGCTGGGGACGTTCGCGGTCAACATCACGGGATCGTTTCTGCTGGGGCTGCTCGTGGCGCTGGCGGATGGGCGCGTTGGGGTATCGGCGGAGGCGCGGGCGCTCGCGGCGGTGGGGTTTCTGGGGTCGTACACGACGTTCTCTACGCTGACGGTCGCAAGCGCAAGGCTGGCGGCGGAGGGGGACTGGCAGCGGGCGGCGCTTAACCTGGGAGGGAGCGTCGTGGTGGGCGTGGCGGCGGCGGTTGGGGGGATTGTGGTGGGGCGGGTATTTGCCTGATTGTTTGATGTGGGTGACTTGGATGGCTGACTTGTCGTAAATTTCATTCTATTATGCGCTATGCTCTGATTTCACTCTGCAATGAATAGACTGCGCCAATCACTTCACCTCTCATCGTTGCGAACCGGGTTGCCGGCGTTGCGACGCCCGTCGGTTTTGCCGGTGGCGCTGCTGTTGCTGGCGCTGTCAAGCGCGTTTGTGTTCGGCAACCAGCGCGACCTGTCGCAGCATAGGGCGCAGAACAACCACATCACGGCGCAGAGCTTGTTGCTGGCAGCCAACTTGTCGCCTGAGCATAACTTCTTGATGTTCTTGCGGCAGACGTTGGATGAGGACGGCGAGCTTACGTATGAGCCGTATAATCGCTTTCCCATCGGGACGTATCTGCTGATTAAGCTGGCGATACTGCCTTTCGGGGATGATCTGGGGGCGCAGATATTAGCCGTGCGGCTGCTGACGCTGGCGCTTTTCGCGGCGGCGGCGTTGCTGGCGTATCTGTCGCTATGCCGCCTAATGCCAAGCCGCTGGGTTGCGCTTGGGGCAACACTGACGGCTTTCTCGTCGTACTACTGGCTGTATTACAAAGATATGGTCTCTACCGAACTCACCAGCGTATTCGGGGTAATGCTGGCGTTTCACGGGTTGGTATTGTTCGCGCAGGAGGGGCGCTTTGGGCAGCTGCTGGTCAAGGCGTGCATCGCGCTGTTGCTGGGGTGGCATGTGTATGCGTTGCTACTGCCGTTCATCATAATCGGGCTGCCGGGCGAGATAATAGGCGGGTTGCGCGAGCGGCGATCATTGCCGCTGATGGGGCAGGTCAAGGGCGCGTTGCTGGCGCCGATACGCAGCCGCTACTTGGCGCTCGGCGTTGCGACGCTGTTGTTTGGGATAGGGCTGCTCGGCTTTAACTTAGCCAATGAATACTACGCGCTTAAAGGCGAATTCCCGATTGCCGAACTGCCCACTGCTCAATCCGCGCTGGATCGCGTGGGGCAGGATGAAGAGTTTAGCGGCAGGTTTGCCGAAGTGGTGGATTGGAGGAACTTTGCGAGGGGGCAGTTTTACCGCATTGGCGGGATGATTATCCCTTACGGGGTTCCGGGCTATGGGGCAACCGGGCTGGGTTGGACTGAGAGCGCGCCACCCGCGCCGGGAATGGGCATTGTGATGGGGGTAGCGGCGTGCGTCGTGTGCCTGATTGGGTTGATTTACGCGCGGCTCAGGCATAAGCATTTGCTTACCACACTTGTCTTGGCGGGATTTTTTTGGGCGATTCCAATGCGGCACACCGCAGCGTTCCACGACTATGAAACGCTATTTCACATCGGGATCCCGCTGTTCCTGTTTGCGCTGGCGCTGCTTGGGGCGCGGCGATTGGGGGGCGAGCGGGCGGTTGGGGCGCTGGCGGTGGGCGCGGCGGCGCTGTTTGCGGTTTCGGCGTTTCAGATGTCGGCGGGCTATGAGCCGAGGGCGTCTGAGTTTCACGCCGCCGCGGCGGCGGATTTCAAGGCTATTCGCCCGCTGACTGAGGGGAAGGCGGTCTTTGTTAATAAGGAATGGGACGACCCGGAATTTGGGGACGCATGGCGCTCTACATACTACTATTTGGCGGCGAGTTACTATCTGGCGGGGAGCGCCCTCTTGTTCTCGTCGGAGAGCGATAGGCGGGACTTGGCGGACTTTGTGGTGATGCGCGAGCGCAAGGAGGGGGCGGCGCTGCTTACGCCGCAGAATGGGCAGGTGTTTGCGTATGACCGCGCGGCGTATGACGCGCAGCGGCTAGCGGAGCTGCGGGAAAGCGCGGCGGACGCTATGGGGCAGACGACGGGTATGCGCGCCGAATTCGACTTGTATCTGCACGACGGGCGGCTGATATACGCCAAAGAGGATTGCGGCGGGGATGACACCGGGCGCCGGTTCTTTCTGCATATCACCCCGCGCAATGTGAACGATTTGGCGGCGGAGCGCAGGCGGCACGGGTTTGACAACCTGAACTTTTGGTTCTGGGAATACGGCGCTAGTTCGGACGGGGAGTGCTTGGCGATAGCGCCGCTGCCGGAGTATGAGATAGAGAGTGTAAGCACAGGGCAATTCGGTGACGGCGGTGGCAGGATTTGGAGCGCGGCGATGAGCGACGAGTATGCGCGCCATCTGAGCTGGCTTGCCGGTGTTTATGAGGGCGTAGCGGCAGGGGACTACGGGGATCCGGTTGCAGAATCCGCCTTTCGGATATATCGCGGCGATAGTGAGCTTGTCTATCACAAGCCTGAGTGCGCGGCGGCGGATACTAATCTGAGATTCCTGCTACACATCGTTCCGCGGGATGCGGCGGAATTGCCAGCCAATCGGCAAGAGGCCGGCTTTGACAACCTGGACTTTCAGTTCGCGGACTACGGGGCGAGCCTGACGGTCGGTTGCGTAGCCGCCGCGCCGCTGCCGGAGTATGCGATAGACAGCATCCGCACGGGGCAGTTTGACGAGGGGGGATCCGTTTGGCGGGTGGAGTTTCCCGGGCCTTAATCGCGTGAACTCTCTATCCGCTAATTTGCGGGTGATTTGCTATAATTTCTAACGCAATGCTAATGCTACGCAGTTCATATTTCCTGCCTCAATCTCTGCGAAATAAGTTGCTTTCGCTGACGCGCGCACCCGCATTTCCGGTGGCGCTGCTGCTGTTGGCGCTGTCAAGCGTGTTTGTGTTTGGCAACCAGCGGGATAGCTTTTATTTCAGGGGACACAATACGCACATCACCTCGCAGAGCTTGATGCTTGCCTCCAATCTGTCGCCTGAGCACAACTTCCTGATGTTTATGCGGCAAACATTGGACGAGGACGGCGAGCTCGCGTATGAGCCGTACAATCGCTTTCCCATCGGCGCGTATCTGCTGATAAAGCCGGCGATACTGCCTTTCGATGGCGATTTCTCCGCGCAGATACTAGCCGCGCGGCTGCTGACGCTGGCGCTTTTCGTTGTGGGGGGACTGCTGGCATACCTGGCGCTATGCCGCCTAACGCCAAGTCGCTGGATCGCGCTTGCTGCGACGCTGCTGACTTTCTCGTCGTACTACTGGCTGTATTACAACGATATGGCCTCTACCGAATTCGCCAGCGCAATCGGGATGATGCTGGCGTTTCACGGGTTGGTGGTGTTCGCGCAAGAGGGGCGCTTTCGGCAGCTGCTGGTCAAGGCGTGCGTTGCGCTGCTGCTGGGGTGGTATGTGTATGCGCTGCTGCTGCCGTTCATCGCCATTGGGCTGGCGGGCGAGGTCATAGGCGCGCTGCGCGATAATCGGTCGCTATCGCCGATAAGTCAAGCCGGGCGGGCGGCGCTGACGCTGCTACGCAGCCGATACTTGGCGCTAGGCGCTGCGACGCTGCTGTTCGGACTGGCGATGCTCGGTCTTAATTTCGGCAGCGAATACTATGCGCTTAAAGGCGAAACGCCGCTTACCGAGTTGCCTAGTTTCCAATCTATGCTGAACCGCGCGGGGCAGAGCGAAGAGTTCAGCAGCCAGTATGCCGAATCCGTGGCATGGGGGAACTACCTGCCGGATCAGATATATCGCATCGGCGGGATGATGGTTCCATACGGGGTTCCCGGCTATGGGGCGACAGGATTGGGTTGGACGGCGGGAGAGTCGCCCACGCCGGGCGTCGGGATTGCGCTGGGCTTGGCGGCGTGCGCGGCGTGCGCGGTTGGGCTGGCGTTTGCGCGGCATAAGCATCTGTTTGCCGCGATTGTCCTCGCGGGGTTTGTCTGGATTATTCCGATGCGGCACGTCTCGGCGTTTCATCAATTTGAATCACTTTTGTACATGGGCATTCCGCTGTTCTTGTTCGCGCTGGCGTTGATTGGCGCGCGCCGCTTGCTCGGCGAGCGGGCGGTTGGCGTTGCGGCGGCGGTCGCGGCGGCGCTGTTCGCGGTTTCGGCGTTTCAGATGGCGGATGTGGGCAACGAATTTGGGCTGGATGAGGTTTATGAAGAGATGATGGCGGATTTTGAGACGATCCGCCCGCTTGCCCAGGGGAAGACCGTCTTCGCGCCTCAGTATCCGGACAAGTGGATGTTTAGCGGCGCGTATCGCGCCACGCACTACTACCTGACGGGCAGCGTTATCCTGTTCATTCCCGAAAGCGATAGGCGCGCGCTTGCGGACTTGGTGATTGCGCGCGAGCGCAAGCCGGGGGCGGCGCTGCTCACGCCGGACAACCGGCAGATGTTCCTGTATGACCGCGCCGCGTATGACGCGCAGCGGCTGGCGGAGTTGCGGGAAAGCGCGGCGGACGCTATGCGGGCGATAGCGGCGCGCGAGAACTTCGACTTGTATTTGCGCGACGGGCGGTTGATATACGCCAAAGAGGATTGCGGCAACAACGCCGCCGCGCGAAGGTTCTTTCTGCATATCACGCCGCGAAATGTGGATGACTTGCCGGAGGAGCGCAGGCAAGCCGGGTTTGACAACATGGACTTCTGGTTCTGGGAGTACGGCGCTAGTTCGGACGGGGAGTGCTTGGCGATAGCGCCGCTGCCCGAATATGAGATAGACGGCATCCGCACAGGGCAGTTCGTGGTGGGCGAGGGCTCTGTTTGGGGCGCGACGGTGGACGTGGCTCGCTTGCGTTATCTGAGGGATATGGCTAATCGGATGGAGCGGGCGCTGCCCGTGCGCGCCGACTTTGACTTGCACTGGCAAGACAACCGGCTGATGTACGCCAAAGAGGATTGCGGCAAGGACGATACCGAGCGCAGGTTCTTTCTGCACATCACGCCGCGCAATGCGAGCGACTTGCCGCCGGAGCGCAGGCGGCACGGGATTGACAACCTTGACTTTTGGTTCGAAGAATATGGCGCAGGCTCGAATAGGAAGTGTTTCGCCATAGCGCCGCTGCCGGAGTATGAGATAGAGAGCATCCGCACGGGGCAGTTTGACGCCGACGGGGGGACGATTTGGAGCGCGGTGGTGAGCGAAGAGCGGTTGCGCTATCTGAGGGGATTCGTTGACATTTATGAGGGCATCGCCGCGGGGAATTATGGCGTTCCGGTTGCCGAATCCGACTTTCGCATCTATCAACGCGATAATGCGCTTGTCTATCACAAACCTGAGTGCGCGATAGGGGACACTGATCCGAAATTCCTGCTGCACATCATCCCGCAGGATGCGGCGGACTTGCCGTCTGATAGGCAGCAATCCGGCTTTGACAACCTGGACTTTCGATTCGCGGACTACGGGGCGAGATTGGTAAGCGGTTGCGTAGCCGTCGTGCCGTTGCCTGAGTATGAGATAGACAGCATCCGCACAGGGCAGTTTGACGACGGGGGATCCGTTTGGCGGGTGGAGTTTGACGCGCCGTAGTCGTATCAACTCTCTATCCGCTAATTCGCGGCTGATTTGCTATAATTCCCTTTGCAATGCACATGCTACGCCGATTAGCCCTTTTGCCATCCGCGCGAGTGGTCGCCCTGTATGCCGCGATTGCTGTGGCAATGACTGGGCTGTTCTTCTTTCTGCACTATCTTGGCAATCAGACGCCCTATGATCTCGCCCGCCAGCGCGTCATAGACGAGTACGCCGCTCATGACATCGGCAAGCCCGGCCGCTACTTTAGGGATGAGAGGCCGCTGTTCATCTGGGAGTTCTGTCAGGTGGCGCAGACCACAATCGCGGGAGCGCATCGGGACGTTGCATATAGCCCGCTGACCGACGCCGTCCTTATCAAGAGCTATGAGCGCGTGATAGAGCCGGGCGGATTTCACTGCGGCGAGCTTTGGCATGCGGCGGTGGAGGGCGCGGCGCTGCCCAAGGTGGTGGCGCAATCGCGCTATTGGTGGGGCGGCAAGGCGCTGTACGCAATCGGGCTGCGGTGGCTGACGATATTTGAGATGCACAGGCTCATCCTGTACGCCACATACGCGGCGTGGCTGATGCTCGGCGTTACGCTGGTGCTGTTCAGCTGGCGCGCGCTGCTAGTCGGCAGCCCGTTCATTGCGATGGGCGCGGCGTTTTCGCACATCGCGTATTTCGCGGACATTATCAACGGGCTGCCCTACCTGCTTGCCGCGCTTTCGGCGGCGGCGCTGGCGCTGCTGTTGCGCTGGGAGCGGTCGGCGCGCTGGGCGATGCCGTTCTGCTTTATCGCGGGGATGGCGTCGGCGTATCTGTGGCTGTCGGACGGGCATAACGCGCTAGCGATAGCGCTAATCGGCGTTGTGGCATTTCTGGGCTACGGCTACCGGCGGGTGAAGTCTGAGGGCGCGATACGCCGCGCGGCGGTGTGCGTGGCGCTGTACATCGGCGGGTTCGCGGCGTGTTTCGCGCTGGGGCAGGCGACTAAGATTGCGGTGTGCGCGGCGACGCCGGGCTGTTCGCAGGAGGCGGCGGACAGCGTGGCAGAGGGCGCGTCAACGCGGGGCGGGCAGGCGGTCACCGAATTGCTGACGGCGCTGAGCGGCGAGCGCGTGGGGAATTGCGCGGGCTGCGGCGATGCGGCATGGCATAACTTCCCAATCGTGAGCGACGTGCGGGGGATGTGGGCAATCACGCCCATCAGCAGGCGGGCGGACGCGCTGCTGGCGGCATACTCGGCGCTGGCGCTCGCTGCGGCTGTGGCGCTGGCGCTGCGGCAAAGGCGGCGAGGGATGCCGGGGCTTGGCAGGGCTATGTTGTGGTTGGCGGGGTTGACGGCGTTGGCGTCAGTGCAGTTCTTGATGCCAAACGATCTGTACTTTCGCAATGAACGGTTCGCGTTCTTATTGCTGGCGGCGTGCTGGTCGTGCGCGGCGCTGGCGCTGGTGGATGTGATGAAAGGCAAGGTTGCGGCGATAGCGGGCGCGTGCGCGGTGGGGGTAGCGCTGGTTAGCATAGCGGCGGTGGAATGGAGCGAGGGGCGCGGACTGGATCGGGCTATCGCTGGGGCCGAGGTTAGCGCGGCGGCGCGAGCTATTGACGGCGAGATCGGTATCCACTGGGACAAAGACGGCGGGCGGCTGCTGTATGCCACTGACCATTGTCTTTACAGCGCCACTATCAACCCTTTCTTCCTGCACATCATCCCTGAAAACGCCGCGGATCTGCCCGCCGCGCGGCGCGAGATTGGGGTTGACAACATGGACTTTCTGTTTGTACAGCATCGGGGCGCTTTGGGGGGGCGCTGCGTGGTTGTTCGACGGCTGCCGGACTACCCGATTGCCGAGATACGCGCGGGGGAGAAGAGCAAGGCGGGCGCAACTCCCGCGTGGTCGGTGACGATGCTTGCGGAGCATGAGCGGCATCAGGCGGCGCTGAGGGCGATACGCGCGGGGGAATTCGGGGCGCCGGTGGCGCGGTACGCCTTTGACATTTACCACCGCGACAACGCGATTATCTACCACAAGCCCCAGTGCGCGGACAATGATATGGATGCGAAGTTCTTGCTGCATGTGGTTCCTGAGAACGTGGCGGATTTGCCCGCAAGCCAACGGGAATCGGGCTTTGCGAACATGGACTTTGTGTTCGCGGCGCGCGGCGCGAACCTGGTAGGGGGCTGCGTAATGATAGCGCCGCTGCCGGAGTATGCGTTTGAGCGCGTCCGCGCGGGGCAAAAGAGCAAAGGGAGCGCAACTCCCGCGTGGTCGCTGACCATACTTGCGGATTATGAGCGGCATCAGGCGGCGCTGAGGGCGATACGCGCGGGGGAATTCGGCGCGCCGATAGCGCGGCGCGCCTTTGACATTTACCACCGCGACAACGCGATTATCTACCACAAGCCCCAGTGCGCGGGTGATGATATGGATGCGAAATTCTTGCTGCATGTGGTTCCTGAGAACGCGACGGACTTGCCTGCGAGCCGACGGGAATCGGGCTTTGCGAACATGGACTTTGTGTTCGCGGATCGGGGCGCGAATCTGGCGGGCGGCTGCGTAGTGGTAGCGCCGCTGCCAGAGTATGCGATAGCGTTCATACGCACAGGGCAGTTCTTGAGCGGGCAATCGCCGTTTTGGAGGGCGGAATTCGCGCCGATGGACTATCGTCAATAGCGGCTTGTTATCGGCGCATGCCGGCGGTATAGACCGGGGTTCCTACTCTATGGGAAAAGTGAGCAACATTTTGGGTATGGATGGATTGGGTTTATCTTTGGATGCCCTGCCATACCAGCAGCGCGCCCACTACCATTAGCACTAGGCCCATAGCGAAGAGCAGGCCGTTTAGGCGGACGCGGCCGGTGAGTTTCGCGCCGTAGTAGCTGCCGACCATAGCCGCCGCGCCCATAAGGGCGAGCAGCGCGTAGTCCACTTGGCCGCGCGTTACATGGCCTACCCAGCCGGATACGCCGATGAGGACGCCGATGAACAGGTTTGTGCCGGCGGCGATGCGGGGATCCACGCGCAGGATGCGTATGAGCGCGGGCAGGCGTATGCTGCCGAGTATCAAGCCGACCGCGCCGCCGAGCAAGCCCACGCCAAGCCCTATGCCCGCCTCGGCGGATACGCGGCCCTTGGTGAAAGTTCCCGCGGATCCCGACAGCTCGCCGCCGAATAGGGTTTGCTCCTCGCCCGCATCCTGCTGACGGCGCTCACGAACCATAATCAGGAACTCCACGCCTTGCCAGAACACGAGCAGGCCGGCGAGCAGGATGAGTATGCCTACGGGGGCGACGTCGCTTAGAAAGCCGCCGGCGAGGGCGCCGAGGCAGGCGGGGACGCCCATTACCAGGACGATACGCAGGTTGACGCGGCCTTCGCGCAGGTGACGGATCGCGCCCGCAACGGACGCCAAGCCGCTTACGAGGATGTTTGTGCCGCCGGCGATGGGGGCGGCTATGCCCAGCAAGAGCATCATCGGCAGGCGTATTGTGCCAAGCGCGAGGCCGACGAACCCGCCCAGCACGCCCACCGCAAACGAAAACGCGGTGAGCAGCGCGGCTTGCCAAAGGGCTACGCCTGAGGCGAATTCGAAATCCAAGGAGGAACCTCTCTAAGCGTAAGGGCTATGCGGGCGCGTAGCCACTCAGACGCCATGCGACGGATCCGCTCAAGGCGGCATCCCATAGCAATCCCATTCCCGCCAAGGGATCGCCGGACAACTCAAAGACCGTACCGGCGAGCGTCTGATCGTTCCACAACACGACAACGTCATAAATCGGTATCTCGCGCCGTGTGCCGTCAGCCAGCACAATATCTCTATTGCCCTTATCCGGCAGTCCAAGAGCGCGAATTATTTCCGGCGGCAACGCAAGAAATCCTTCGAACCCCGTGTCAACAACCACAGACATCCGCATCAGCGGGGCCGCCGCCGCGCCGCTTGAAAGCTGAATGTCAAGCAGCATCTCTCTGCGTTCATTAAAGCGTCCCGCAATAGTCACTTCCCCCAAGTCCCTCCGATTTTGTACACCGCGGGGTAGCCCACGCGCTCAGCCCAGGTGTAGGCGTCAGGGCAACGGTCTAGGAGGCGGTGGAGCGCCTCCCAGTCGGTGTCGGCGATTTCGTATTCGCCAGTATAGATGTCGATGACGACTACGCGCCCTTTTTGGTTGGGGTCAGCCTCTACGATGTGGCGTATTTTCTCGTCGTATATCGCCTTACCTTTTACTTTTGTTGCGCTTGGGTCAGGATGTTGCATTTTAGTCCCTCCTTACCGTCAATCTTGCGGCTAATCTCGCGGTGGTGGCTAATCGGCATAAAACACTAGACACCCGCATCATCGGGCTCGCCTCCACACCGCTTGAAATCTGAATATCAAGCAGCATCTCTCCGCGTTCACTAAAGTGTCCCGCGATATTCACTGCCCCAACTCCCTCCGAACCTGTACGCCGCGGGGTAGCCCACGCGCTCAGCCCAAGTGAAGGCGTCGGGGCAGCGCTTTTCGAGACGGCGGCGCGCCTCCCTGTCGGTGTCGGCGATTTCGTATTCGCCGGTGTAGATGTCTATGACGACCAAGCGCCCTTTTTGACTGGGGTCCGCCTCTACGATATGGCGTATTTTCTCGTTGTATATCGCCTTGCCCTTTGCTCTTGTTGCGTTTGCGTCAGGATGTTGCATTTTCGTCCCTCCCTGCCGTCGGGTTTGCGGCTAATCTCGCGGCGGCGGCTAATGGGTATAAAGCACTGCGCCGCATCCCATTGGATACGGCGCAGATTTGGCGTGCTGGGGATGGTTGCCTAGACTCCGTTGTCAACCTCGTCTTGATTGATTGACTGGGTCAGGTCGTAAGTGGCAGACCGGAACTGCTCGAGCTGATCATTCAGCGCCGTCATCGATACGGGCAGCGTGCTTGTGCTTTTTTGCAGCGCGACGAAGTACGCGGACAGGTTCGCCTTTGCGATGAAGACGTCAACGTCTTCCATATCCCGCATCATATTGTACGCAGCCTCCGCGAGTCCGTCCGCCTTGACCGCCCAATCTGTGAAGGCTTTATGCTGAGCCAAGTCGATCGCCACCAGCTCCGCGCGGAATTCAGGGTCGTTTATCGACTCTGTCAGACTCGACTGCTGCGCGAAATACTCTTCGGCGGTCTCTTTCGCCAGGGTTATCCGGATGTTCATCTCTTGGTAGTCGCGGTGCGCCTGCTCGAACATCGGCGTCCACGAATCTTTCAGCTGCCGCGCCGCCATCACGTAGGCGTCGCTATCCAGATTGCCCTCTTCCGAGTACTTTTGCATTAGGGCGAATGCCCGCTGCACTTCCGAGCTGTGCGGGGAGTCGGCTTTGGGGGCAAAGCCCTCCGTGTCTGTGTCCGCGCCCGCATCACGGGTGGACACCGTGGCTCCGCCGGGTTGCTGCGGATTCGGTTCCTGCGCGTCCGCAACCGCCGGCGGCTCATCAGCGCCTTTCTGCGGGGCAACGCCAGCCGGCGAAACCGGGCTCATCTTGGCGAAAGTCCCAACCATCACGCCCACTTGCTCAGACGCCTGTTCAGTGGCTTTGACCGTCTGGAGGCCGAGATTGTCTTCCACCGCCGCGCCGTTGGATGTGGCTACCATATAGCCAAGCCCAAGCACTATGGCAAGAGCCGCCATTACTCCTATCGCCGCAAAGATTTTCATAGCCCTCCCTCGCTTTCTTCACTAGCGCAACGCGCAAGTTGCCGCTACGCCCGTTCAATATAACACAACAATCAGCGCAATTCAAGCCTGCCCTCGTCATAGCAGTCGGCGCTGACCACCCCGTCGGGGCAGGTTGTGTTCTCGAACTCGGCGCTGCCCGCCCGCCGCACATTTCTGAACTCCGCGCCGGTGAGGTTGGCTTGTTGGAACCGGGCGTCGTCAATGTCGGTATTCACGAACCGCGCGCCGCGCAGATCGGCGCCGGTGAGATGCACATCGCCCGCCTCTGCGTTGCGGAATGTGGCGTTGACGAGCGAGGCGTGGTCAAGGCGCGTGCCGAAGAGGCTTGCGCTGGAGAAATTGGCGTCGTTGAGCATAGCGCCGCGCAGCTGGGCGTAGGCGAGATCCGCGCCCGAAAACTTGACGCCCGCGAGCCGCGCGCCCCGCGCGAAAGTTACCCGCACAAGCTTGGCGTCCTCAAACGACTCTATGCCGGTCAGCGTTGTGCTAGTCAGATCGACTTTGCTGAGATTTACGCCTACGAGGGTGGCGTTGTGCAGGGTAGCGTTAGCCAGCGACGCCTCTGACAGATCCGCGCCCGTCAGGTTGGCGCTGGCAAAGCTGACGCCGGACAGATCCAAGCCCGAAAGGTTCGCGCCGGTAAAGTCGCAGCCGGACAGGTCGGCGTCGCGGCGGATGATGTCGCAGCGGTCTATGAGCGGCGTGGGCGTAGCGGTGGGCGGCGCGGGGGTGTGGGTGGCGATTGGCGCGGCGGGTCCGGGCGTGGGCGTGTTGCAGGGATCGTGCGGCTTGCCGGCGCTTATCAGCACAAGGGCGGTTTTGCCGCACACGGGCAAGCCCGACCTGTCAATGGTTGCGGTAGCGGTGGGCGAGATAGTGGGCGTGTCGGTCGGCAGCGGCAGCGGCGTTTCGGTCGGCGTGGGAACGGGCGTTGGGGACGCGAGTATCCATATCGGGTCGGGCGTTGGCGTGCTCGTGGCTGGCGGCGGCGGAGCGGGCGTTGCGGTGGGCGGCTGGGTTGCGGCGGGCTGAGCGAGCGCAGGCGCGTCCGGCCGCTGAGGGGCAATCGTGGGGACGGGGGTGCCCCGGGATTCGGCTGCGGCGGTGGCTATGGACGCAACGGCGGTTTGGGTTTGTATCGCGGGCGGCGCTTGGAGCCTGGGGCCGGGGCGGGCGGATGCCTGCTCAGGCTCGGCGGCTGGCTCAGATTCGGCGTCCGGCTCGCTCTCGGCGTCTTGCGTCGCGGAGGCGTCGGCGGGGGCTCCCCCGGCGGTTCGCGTTTGCACCGCGGGCGGCGGCTTGAGCTCAGGCCTATCGTCAGGCGACGCCGCGGGCGACGCCGCGACGCAGCCGAGCGATAGAGCGAGCGCCGCAGCGCAAATCAACAATATGCCGCGCCTCAAAGTCTTTACTCACACGTTTATCATTTTGGTTGCGGGTGGGTATGGGGATTATACCGCAAATCGGCGGGCTGACGCTAAATAATAAGGTAGAGGGCGGCGGCGCAACCGAATTTTGATTTCCGACGGGCAGCAAGCGATTGCCTTGTTGGAAGTGGCAGGCGTTAAGAAGACTAGCCTGCGATTGCATTGGGATTGCATAGATATACCGACAACATCCAATATACCGAAGTCGCCCATTGTGCGGTAATATATGGATTGCCGATTGCCCCCTTATAATAGTAATCGTCATAATAATCGCCGAGAACATACTGAGCAGTGACATTGAATCCTATGACCGCAGAGATACGCCCCCTGTCCGCGGATGACGCCGCCGCCTACCACGCGCTACGCCTGCGCGCGCTGCGCGATCACCCCGCCGCTTTCGCTCAGACCTATGAAGAGCAGCTGGCTATGCCGCTGGCAGAAGTGGCGGATAGGCTGCGGGCGGCGTGGGATGCGCCGGATGATTTCGTGCTGGGGCTGTTCGTGCGCGGCGCGCTTAGCGGGATGGTGGGGTTTCGGCGGGAGCGGCGCGAAAATGCGCGGCACAAGGGGCATATCTGGGGCGTGTATGTGGCGGCGGAGGCGCAGGGGCAAGGGCTGGGCAAGCGCATGATGCAGGAGGCTATCAGCCGCGCCGCGCGGATGGACGGGCTGGAGCAGATAAACCTCGCGGTGGTCAGCGGCAATCCCGCCGCGCGCAGCCTTTATCTGGCGCTGGGCTTTGTGTCATACGGGCTGGAGCGCCGCGCCGTATTCGTGAACGGCGAGTATCTGGACGACGAGTATATGACGCTGTTTCTGAACGGCTAGGCAAGCCGCCAGCGCCGGTTCATCTAAGCGCGGTTGGGCAGGCAAAGCGATTACGGCCTAAGCGCGCCGCCCGCCCTAAATTCGCGCCTAGTTCGCCCTCTTAGTTCATCCGAGTTCCCCCGTTCACATTCAGGGATTGGCCGGTGATGTTGAGCGCGTCGTCGGAGGCGAAGAACGCCGCCGCCTTGCCGATGTCTTCCGGCGTCTGCTCGCGGCCGAGGGGGCAGCGCTCGCGTATCACCCGCTCGAAGATTTCGCGCGGGGATAGGCCGGCCGAGGCGGGATCGTTGCGCCGGGTTCGGATTGCTATGCGCTCCCACATCGGCGTCCAGACGCTGCCGGGGCATATGACATTCACATTGATGTTGTGGGGCGCGAGATCCATGGCATAGGATTGCGTGAGATGGATGACCGCCGCCTTGGACGCGCCATACGCGCCGCCGCCCTTGCCGCCGCCGCGCCCGGCGTGCGAGGCGATGTTGACTATCTTGCCGGAGCGCCGCTCGCGCATATGCGGGCTGACCGCGTCTATCGCCAGCGCCGTGCCTTTCACGTTTACGTCAAAGGTAATGTCCCAGTCCGCCTCGCGCGATCCCGCCGCGTCCTCAAAGCCGTCCGCGCCGATGACGCCCGCCGCGTTCACAAGGATGTCTATGCGCCCGAAGTCGGCGATAACCGCCGCCGCCATATCCGCCAATTCGGATTGGCTGGTAACATCAACGGCGTAGGCGCGCGCATCCCGCCCGGATGCCGCCGCAATCTCTTGGGCAGAGCGGCGCGCGCCCTCGGAGTCAATGTCCGCCGCCGCAATCGCCGCGCCGCGCTCCGCCATAACCGCCGCTATCCCCCTGCCCAAGCCGCGCGCGCCGCCCGTTATCACCGCAACCTTGCCCGCCAACTGCATACCGCTGCCCCCTTAAAAGTTCGCCAAAGTTCGCCATTATGCCCGTCTTAAAATCTGCCTTTATGCCGTTGCTCTAAACACGGCTAACATTATCAATACCCGAAAGTCTTTGCCTACTTTTCCAAAAAGCAGGATACCTGCCCTAATCGGAATTTCCCACCCTGATTTACCGCATTGCAGGACGAAACCACTCGCCTATCTTGCCGCGATTACAGCCGCATTTCCAACTCAATCTCGTCGCGCAAGGGTATGCCGTCGGCGCCCGTGAGCGGGATGCCGGGCTTGAGCTTGCGCGCTTGCTCCAGCGCGTTGATGTGAATCGCCGCGATTGTGAACCCGCGCCGCCGGTAGAAACGCAGCGCATGCGTGTTGTCGTTGGTGGTGATTAGCCATAGCCGCGCGCATCCCGCCGCTATCGCCGCATCCCGCACGGCGAGCGTGAGCGCCGCGCCCACGCCAATGCCCTCCGCAAGCGATTGCAGCAGGGTCATCTCGCACTCGCCGCCTTGGATTGCGCCCCGGATTGCATAGGTAGCCAAGCCGATGCGTTTGCCCGAACCCTCGCGTATCGCAATGAACCCGTCCTGCGCGGCGATGTCGTGCAGAACGCCGCGGCTGACCATCCGCGTAGATCCCCAATGTTCGTTCAGAGTGCATTCAACCCAATCCCTGTCCTCTGCCGAGATGGGGCGAATGCCGAACCCCGCTTGCGTCATAGCCTTTCGTCTCCCCTTAGTTGTCCCCTAGTTGCCGCCATTGCCGCCCGAAAGAGCGGTGCGGCGTTCCCGGATACAGCGAAAAGTGGATGTGAACCGCGAGCCATACGCCGCCGCGCCGCTCCAGTATCGCGGTGGCGTAGCCGGGGCGGTAGAACGGCTTGCCATCGCCGCCGAACCCGATTGATGTCCAGGTCGCCGCGCCCCACGCGCGATTGCCGCCGCCCGCCGCGTGGATGTTGTCCAAGTCAATCTTGAAGTTGCGGATATTTTCCCACGCCGTCCGCCATTCGCGCCGCGCCGCGCCGCGCCCGATAGCGATTTCCATATTCGCGCCGAACCCCGCTACGTCGTCCGCCAGCAGGCGCTCGGCGGCGGCGTAGTCGGCGGCGGCGCAGCAGCGCTCGAACAGCGTGAACCATTCGCGCGCGGCCGCAACCGGATCGTCCGCAACAACGCAGATTGCGCCGTCCCCGCTCATCGCCGCTATGCCTGCCGCATCCAGTCGGCGATGCGCTCGGCTATCATTATCGTGGTCACATTCGTGTTCGCGCGGATGACATCCGGCATAATGGAGGCGTCAACCACGCGCAGCCCGCCTATGCCGTGAACCCTGCCCCTATCGTCAACCACCGCCATCGGGTCGGACGCGGGGCCCATCTTGCAGGTGCCGGACGAGTGATGCTGCGTCAGCACATTCGCCAGCAGCCAGGCGTCCAGCGCGTCATCGCTCGCCAGGTCGGCGTCGCCGGGCGATACGCGCGATAGGCCGGCGCCGCGGAACGCCTCGCTCTGCGTAAGATCGACGCACAGCCGCACCGCGCCGCGCATCCGCTCCCTATCATATTCGTCGGTGAGATAGCGGTAGTTCAGACGCGGCTGTTGATGCGGATCCGCCGACCTTAGCCGCAGCTCGCCCGCCGAAACCGCCTTTTGCAGCGCTATGCTGAACCCGGTGGGCGTGATGTCGGCATCTATGTCAAAGTTGATTGGCATATGCTCGGTGCGGACATGCAGCGGGCGCATCTGCATATCGTTGCGGTAGCGCGAGCCGGGCGTGGTGTAGCGCATCCCGATTTGCAGCGCGGGCGCGTCCGCCGCTATCGGATGCGCGCTTTCGTACAGCAGAAACACGGCGGGGTGATCGCGCAGGTTTTGCCCCACGCCGGGCAGATGCCGCATAAGCGGTATGCCCATCTCAGCCAGATGCTCTTGGGGGCCGACGCCCGACAGCATCAGCAGCTGCGGCGAATTGATAGCGCCGCCGCACAGGACGACATCGCCGGCGTCCACCCGAAACACTTCGCCGCCGCTCTCCACCTCTACGCCCACCGCGTTGCCCGCCTCAAGCAGAACCCGCCGCGCCAGCGTGTCCGCTCGGATGGTCAGGTTGAGCCGGTGGCGCGCCATTCCCAGGTAGGTCAGCGCCGCGCTCATCCGGACGCCGTCTATGCGGTTGAGCGGGTAGTAGCCCACGCCGGTGGATTCGGGGTGGTTCATATCTTCGGTGAACGCAAAGCCCGCCGCCTGGGTGGCTTGCAGAAACGCGCGGGGTATGGGCAGCAGCTCATCCGCGCCGTAGCGCCGCGCGGGGATGGGGCCGTCCGAGCCGTGAAAGTCGTCGCCCTGAAAGTCAAGGTCGTTTTCCATCTTGCGAAAGTGCGGCAGCACATCCAGGAACGCCCAATCGCGGTTGCCCCGCGCCGCCCAGTCGTCGTAGTCTTCGGGGATGCCGCGAAAGAAGACCTGCCCGTTAATCGCGCTGGAGCCGCCCGTGACCTTGCCGCGCGGCAGCCGGAACGCGCGCCTGTCCGGCGTCGCCTGCGCCTCATACCCCCAAGTGTGCGCGTCCCGACGCCCCTGGTGATACCAGGGCAAAACGCCGTACTTGATGTGATCGGGCAGCCGCGCAAAGTCGGGATAGTCGGGCCCCGCCTCCAGCAGCAGCACTGAGCGCGCGGCGTCCTCCGACAGGCGGCTCGCCAGCGCGCTGCCCGCCGAACCCGCGCCCACTATGACGACGTCGTAGCCCATTCCCGCCTCCTTATCGCAATCGCAGACTTGCCGCGGACTTGCTACAAACATTCCCACATTCGCAATTCCCGCCCGCGCATTATACACTATGCGCGATAGCCCGCTAGACGCCAACCGGCGCTCTTGTCGTGCGCTAAACACCCGTTGGACATATGCTAGACATTGTTCAAAACTAAACTCCCGCTTGACTTATGAGCGCAATTCTATTATAAGTATGGCGCAAGCGGCGATTAACGTCGCCAGGGCAAACGCGGCGACGCCTCGCAAGGGGCGTGTTAGCAAAGCCGCCAATAAAACGATATGGTCTGCGTCACTCGGCCATTAACATCAAGGAGGATAAGATGAACTGGAAACCCACGATAGTCCTGGGCATCCTGGGCGCGCTGGCGTTACTGCTCGCCGCCTGCGGAGGGGCGGCCGCGCCCGCGCCTGCCGCGCCCGCGCCGCAAGCGCCCGCCGTGGCGCCGGCGGTTCAGCAAGCGCCGGAGGCTCCCGCGCCGCGAGCGCCCGCAATGCCGCAGCCCGCGGCGCCGGCGGCGCCGGCTATGGCGGCCGAGCGCGCCCCCGTGGCGGCCGCGACGGCGGTTCCCGCGGCGACCGCGGTGGCAGTCATACGAGAGCCGGTCGCGCCCGAAGACAGGCCCAGCGGCACGCTAGTCATCGCAACCGTGAGCGTCCATACGCCCAGCGGGTTCCCGACCGACTGCCTGTGGTGCTCCACCCTCACTTATGTGAACAACCAAGAATCGCTGCTTAAAGCGGTTCGCACTGAGGGCGGCTCCCTGACCGCCGCGCCCTGGCTGGCTAGGGCTTGGGAAACCGCGCCCGACCTGTCCTATACCGACTTCCAGCTCCAAGAGGGCGTGATGTTCCATAAGGGACACGGCGAAATGACCGCCAGGGATATTGAGTGGACTTACAAGGCGCTGTTGCCCTCGTTCACGCCTGAGGCGCGGCATGACACCTCCGGCAGCATCGACATCGCCATCGGCGACCTTGAGCCGCTGGACGACTACAACCTCCGCATCACCTGGGACAGCTTTGCCGGTCACACGCTCGCGCAGATTATGACCGACATCAGCGAAGGCACGGGAATGTTCCCGCACATTGAGACCATCATGGAAGTCAACGGCTTTGCCACAGAGGACGAGGCCGGCGAGTGGATGCGTACCAATATCGTGGGAACCGGCCCCTTCGTTATGGACGAGTGGGTCGCTCAGAACGCTATGTTTATGAGCGCCGTCCCCGACCACTGGGAAAAGCCCCCGTACGTCGCCAATGTGCGCGCGCTTGAGGTGCCTGAGCCTTCCACGCGCCTAGCGATGCTTGAAAACGAGCAGGCGCAGGTCGGCGAGCTGGCGCTGAAAGACTGGAACTCGCTGCTGGACACCGGCAGGTTCGCGCTCGCGCCTGAGGGCATTGCCGATGTGAAAAGTTTCCCATTCGCGGGCAACTTCTGGGAAGACACCAACGCGCTCACGGGCGATCCTCTGCCCGAAACCGTGCGCGACACCAGCCTTCCCTGGGTTGGCGATCCCTATGAGAACGGCGCGTTTGACGAGAACACCCCGTCTATGCAGAGTTCGCTCAAAGTGCGCCAAGCGCTGCGTATGGCAATGGATCGCGAGGCGCTCAATGAGATCATCCTCGGCGGACTTGGAACGCCGGCGTACCTCGGCGGCCAGACGCTCAACGACCCCGTATGGGCGAACAACGCCGAGCAGTGGACGCTACCCTACGACATAGAGGGCGCAAAGGCGCTGCTCGCCGAGGCGGGATACGCCGACGGCTTTGAGGTTACCTTCTGGGCCGGGCTAAGCAACGAAGACATTGAGCTTTCCGACGCAATCGCCGCCGACTGGCTCAACAACTTCAACATCACGGCTCAGCACGACCGGCGCACATACACCACTATCCGCCCCGGGCTTGTAACGCGCACCTTCCCCGTACTGCGGATGCACCCCTGTTGCGGCGGGCCCGCCACTTGGCCGCTTGAGCAGATCTGGTCAAGCTACGGGCGCAACGGCTACAACCACGGCATTGAGTTGCCCGAGGCCGCCCGCGTCAACAAGATAAAGAACGAAACCGCCGACCAAGACGCGCTGTATCAGGCAAGCGTTGAGATGCGGCAATACCTGCACGACTGGGCTATCCTGCCCGCAATCGTGCAATCGCCGTCCAACGCGCTCTACAACGTTGAGCGCATAGACGGCGCGCTATGGGCGCAGGGCATGCGCCCGATGCTCCAGTTCCGCAACGCCGGCGTCAGCGAGATCGAGTACATCAAGCTGAAGTAGCGCCGCGTAGCGCAAGCGTAACCTTGGGCTGCGTCCCCAGCGCCATTAACCGCGCCATTAGGGGCGCAGCCCAAAAGAACGCAATCCCGTAAATCCCGCAATCCGCAAATTAGCAACGGGGACAAAGTATGACCCGGTTCATAGTTCGCAGATTCTTCACATCGCTAATAGCCCTAATCGGCGCTACCCTTATCGTGTTCAGCGTGTCACGCCTGCTTGGCGATCCGCGCGTGCTGCTGTTGCCGGAGGACGCCTACGGCATCACCGAAGAGGTCTGGGAAGAACTTTCCCGCCAGCTCAACCTGGACAAGCCCATCCCATTCCAATACGCGCTTTGGGTATGGGACTTGTTGCGGGGAGACTTGGGCAGAGACCTGGCGGATCGGCAGCTCATCGCGCCCAAAATCCCAACGAAACTTGGGCCTACGCTGAGGCTTGCGCTCGCCGCGTGGCTGCTTGCCACGGTCGTGGGCATACCGCTTGGCGTCTTATCCGCCATCAAGCGCGGCAGCATAGCCGACTACATCGGGCGCGCTTTCGCGTTATTCGGGCAGACCATCCCGCTGTTCTGGATAGCCATCATCAGCATACTGGTATTCTCAGTGTGGCTGAACTGGCTGCCAGCCGGAACTATGGGCGAGGGCTTTTCGCCCCAAAACTACATCCTGCCCACCGCTACGCTGGCGTGGTTCGCCGCCGCCGGCTATGTGCGCCTTGTGCGCTCCGCGATGCTGGAAGTGCTGGACTCCGAATTCATCAAGCTCGCTAGGGCAAAGGGCGTGCGCTACAACTCGGTCATATGGAAACACGCCTTTAAGAACGCGGCGATAGCGCCGCTGACATACTCCGGCGTGCTGTTCGCGGGCTTTATCACCGGCTCAATCTCAATTGAGGTTGTGTTCGCATGGCCCGGCATCGCCCGCTACGCGGTAGAGGCGGTGTGGACGAACAACTTCACCGTGCTGGCGGTGGTAACCCTAATGTTCACGGCGGCTTTCATCGCCATCAACTTCTTGGTGGACATCCTGTACGCCTTCATCGATCCCCGCATCCGCTACTCGTAACGCTACCCGCTAAGGAGTGAGAGACAGCATGGCACAGGCAGAAATACGGCAGGACTTCGAGGTCAACTTGCCGAGCCGCGGCGCCGGCCCAATTTCGGCGACCATCCAATTCATCAGGAATTGGCCGGTGCTACCCGTCGCCATCCTAGTGGTTATGGCGCTCTTGGCGATATTCGCCGAACTCGCCGCGCCGCATGACCCGCTCTTCGCCACGCTGCGCGCTCGCGCCACGCCGCCCGTATGGGTAGAGGGCGGCACATGGACATACCCGCTTGGCGCGGATCATATCGGGCGCGATCTGCTGAGCCGCCTCATACACGGCGCGCGCGTCTCTCTGATGGTAATGGCGATAGCGCTCATAACCGGCACGCTCATCGGCACGGCAATCGGGCTTATCGCCGGCTATTTCGGCGGCATCCTGGACGAAGTGCTGATGCGCTTGGTGGACATATTCCTAGGCTTGCCTTTCGTGCTGGCGGCGATGGTTTTGGCGGTTGTGCTAGGGCAAAGCATGAGCACAATGATTATTGTGCTGGCGGCGCTCACATGGTCGGGATACGTCCGCAATGTGCGCGGCGAAGTGCTGACTTTGCGCGAGCGCGATTATGTGGCGCTGGCGCGAGTGGCGGGCGCATCCCTGCCGCGCATCCTAGTGCTGCACATCCTGCCCGGCGTCATCAACACCGTGCTGGTAATCGCAACCCTGCGCTCCGGTCAACTCATCCTCGCCGAATCGTTCCTGAGTTTCCTAGGCGCGGGCATCCCGCCGCCCACGCCAACTTGGGGCGCGATGATAGCCGACGGGCGCAACTTCCTGCGCGACGCGTGGTGGATCTCGTTCTTCCCCGGCTTGGCGATATTCCTAACCGTAATGGCGCTCAACTTTATGGGCGACTGGCTGCGGGATAAGCTTGACCCGCGCCTGAGGCAGCTCAGCTCATAGCGAGTAGGGCTTGACCGCGCGCGCCGTTTATGGCTAGAATAGAGGGGTAGCCGCGGTGTCTGCATGCGCCGCGGCTACTCCAACACAGCACAAGCCAGCGCTCACAAAGGAAACGCCGCTTGGGAACCGCATAGCCGCGCCGCCGCGCGCGCACCGCTTGACTAGACGGCCTCCCGTTTGCCGCACGGCAGCGCGGGAGGCTTACGCTTGCCCTTTGCCCCCGCTCCTATGCCATAGCCATAGCCATTACGCCATATCCCTTACCGGAGGCAACGCCCGATGACGATGACACACGACCCCGAACTCGCCGATCTGCGCCGCCGCATCCGCCACTCCGCCGCCCATGTCATGGCGGATGTGGTCACGCGGCTGTTCCCCGACGTCAAGCTCGCCATAGGGCCGCCCACCGAGGACGGGTTCTACTACGACTTCCTGGCGCCGCAGCCCTTTCGGGACGAAGACTTGGAGCGCATAGAGAGCCGGATGCGGCAGGTGATAGCGCAAGACCTCGCCTTTGAGTACGCCGAATACCCGCGCGAGGATGCGCTTGGGCTGAACGCCGCCGAGCCGCTCAAGCTGGAAATCATCCGCGAAATCCCCGCCGACGAGCCAATATCCACCTACAAGCACGGCGAGTTCGAAGACCTGTGCGCCGGCCCTCATGTGCCGTCCACCGGCGCGATACCCGCGTTCAAGCTGCTCAGCGTGGCGGGCGCGTACTGGCGTGGCGACGAAAACCGGCCTATGCTGCAGCGCATCTACGGCACGGCATTCGAATCGCGGCAGGCGCTGGACGAACACCTAGCCCGCCTGGAAGAGGCAAAGCGCCGCGACCACCGGCTGCTGGGCCGAGAACTCGACCTGTTTTCGGTTCACGACGAGACCGGCCCCGGCCTAATCGTCTGGCATCCCAAAGGCGCAAGGCTGCGCGGCATCGTGGAAGACTTCTGGAAACAGCGGCACTACGCCGCCGGCTACGACCTCGTCTATACCCCGCACATCGGGCGCTCTACCCTCTGGGAAACCAGCGGCCACCTAGACTTCTACAAAGAGAATATGTACGCCGCGATGGAGATGGACGGGCAAGACTACTATCTCAAGCCGATGAACTGCCCGTTTCACATCTTGTACTACCGGACGGCGATGCGGAGCTACCGCGAGCTGCCGATGCGCGTGGGCGAGCTGGGGTCGGTGTATCGCTACGAGCGCGGCGGCGCGCTGCACGGCTTGCTGCGCGTGCGCGGCATGACGCAGGACGACGCGCACATCTTCTGCCGCCCCGACCAGGTCGTGGACGAGGTGAACGCCGTGCTAGACCTGGACTTCGGCATCCTGCAAGCGATGGGTTTCAGCGAGTTCGAGGTGATGCTGTCCACGCGCCCCGAAAAGGCGGTGGGCGACGCCGCGCAGTGGGAGCTGGCGACCGACTCGCTGCGGCAGACGCTGGAGGCGCGCGGCATGCCCTTCGGCGTGGACGAGGGCGGCGGCGCGTTCTATGGCCCCAAAATAGACATTCACATCCGCGACGCCATAGGCCGAATGTGGCAATGCACAACCGTGCAGTTTGACTTCAACCTGCCCCAGCGCTTTGGGCTGACATACATCGGCGATGACGGCAAAGAGCATCAGCCGTATATGGTTCACCGCGCGCTGCTCGGCTCGCTGGAGCGCTTTACGGGCGTGCTGATAGAACACTACGGCGGCGCGTTCCCCGTGTGGCTGGCGCCCGTGCAGGCGGTCGTGATACCCATAGCCGACCGGCACCTGGACTACGCCGAGGATGTGCGCGGGCAACTGGCGGCATCCGGCGCGCGCGTCCAAACCGACGCGCGCGGCGAGCGCATGAACGCCAAAATCCGCGAGGCGCAGCTGCAGAAGATCCCGTATATGCTTGTGGTGGGCGACCGCGAGGCGGCGGCGGGCGCGGCGGCGGTGCGCCTGCGCTCAGGCGAAAACCTCGGCGCAATGCCCGTAGCCGACATCGCCGCCCGCATCGCCGCGGAGACGGCGGAGCGGCGCTAGGATCTCTCTAACATCGCATTGCGCGGCGGTTGCACAACCGATACAACAAGCAGACACAAGGCATCACAGGGCAAGCAATCCCCGCGATTTCGGCATTTTCCCGCCTATGGGTATTGCCTACCCCGTAGCCTTGTGTTATATTCGCTTATTATGCCGAGATTAGGCTGATTCTACGATTGAGGTGAGAGGAAAATCCCCCCTAGAGAATATCGCGTCAACCATCGAATCCGCGTGCCGGAAGTGCGCCTGATAGACGACCAGGGCGAGCAGCTCGGCGTTATGCAAACGCGCGAGGCGGCGGCTATCGCCGAAGAGCGCGGGCTTGACCTCGTCGAAGTCGCGCCCACCGCCAACCCGCCCGTATGCCGCATTATGGACTACGGCAAGTTCAAGTACGACAACACGCGCAAAGAGCGCGAGGCGCGCAAAGCCCGCAAGGCGCGCGCTATGCAGGAACTGCGCGAAGTCCGCATGAAAACCCGCATCGGCCAGCACGACCTGGACGCCAAAACGCGCCTTGTCAAGCGACTGCTCGGCGGCGGCGCTAAGGTTAAGGTGTCGGTTATGTTCCGCGGGCGCGAAATCGCCCACCCCGAACTGGGCATGGAACTCCTGCGTACCGTCGCCAACGACCTTGTGGACGAGGCGCTGCTGGAGCGTCCGCCCACGTTTGAGGGGCGTTTCCTCACAATGACCCTAGTGCCGAACCTGTCCAAGAGCGGCGATTCGGCGCAGCCCAAACAGGAGAAAGAAGTTGCCCAAGCTTAAAACCCACAAGGGCGCGCGCGCGCGGTTTCGCGTAACCGCAGGCGGCAAGCTCGTCCGAATGAAAGGCCACCGCAGCCACCTGCGCCGCAAAAAGCCCAACAAAGTCAAGCGCCAATACACCGGCAGAATAGACGTCAGCCCCGCCGACGCGCCGCGCATCAAGAAACTGCTGCCTTACGGGGTGCCTTAGGCGGGCGGCAACCCTCCTCCGCATCCCGCCTATATCGGCGGGGTGATGATTGACCTGTGAGAGGCGCTTGGGGATTGGGCCGGGGCGGCTAGGTAGCCGATTTTCGGTCAATGAACAAGCCCTGTCATGGGTCAAACGAAATTTGCAAGGAGGCAAGCGATATGATGCTGTATCAGGAAATTCGGCAGAGATGCAGGATGTACCATCAGAACGATACCAGATATGACGCGGCTTATGCCGGTTATATGATGCACAAAAATCAGACTAAGTGGGATAATCCCGATAGTCTGGACTATGCAGAAATTGAAAGGCTGGTTAGTTTCCTCAAGCGGTGGGGATGTTTTATGTTTCAGACAAGCGATAACAAACGCCCTTGCTACTAAATAACATGAAAAGCGAAGTGCCGCTCCTAAATACCCTGCAAGGCAAGACGCTACTAGATGCCAACTTTGACGAAGATGCAAAGCAGGTGATAGCGGAATGCTTCAATAGGATTGCACACATCCAAAACTATGAATCCGTTGCGACTTCCAAGGCGCTGCACGTTGCCATCAATCCGGATTTGTTCGTAATGTGGGATAGGTCTATCCAAGCAGAGCATCTCCTGGATACTAATACTGGATATACATACGCGAGTGAATTCTTGCCGTGGATGCAAGAAATTGCTAACCAGGCAGTCTGCGAGGTTATGACCAAAGAAAGCCGTTCCCGCGCCGACGCAATCCAGTCATTCACAGATCACTGCGAATACAAGAACAGCCTCGCCAAGATTATTGACGAGTACAACTTCGCAAAGTACACGGCCAAGTGGCGGCTATAGGCTTGCCACCAAATTCCAACGGCTGATAGCCGATAAGCACTATGCCAACCGCGCGGGAACGCGGCGGCGCAAAATGGGTAGTTTCACAGGGGTGGCTGAAAAGAAATCTGCAAGCAATAAGCAAGAGGAGGACGAATATGTTCACTGACGCGGATCTCAATTACATATACGACAAGACAGGCGGTTACTGCTTCCATTGTAACAAAAAGATCGCATGGAGCAACTACGGAATCCCGGGAGCGCGTGGCGCTTGGGAAGTCGACCACGGTAATCCACTGAGTCGTGGCGGAGTCGACGACGGCAGAAACTGGGTACCCTCATGCATCCCTTGCAACAGGTCTAAGGGTGCCATGACTACGACGGAGTTTCGGCGGCAGTCAGGCTATTACTAAATCGGCTAATCAAGCGTAAGGCTCATCAATCCAACGATGAGTTGGCGCATTGTGATTACCACACGGCAGGACGCGGTGCGCTAGATTGAGACAGCACGGGAGCTGGCCGTGCTTGTGGCGGCACATGCGGGCGAGATAAACGCGCAACGGCATCTGCCGCCATCAGGTGTTGGGCGGCGTTGCCGCATCCCGATGGGATCGCCATCCGAAAACCCTATGCGCCGCAACCCATACGGGATATAATTAACAAACCAGGCGCCCGCTAACCACGCGCCTGGTTTGTATGCTGAATGGATACTTGTACACATCAGGGAGCAATCCGGTGACCAGAATAAAACGCGGCACGAATAAGCGCCGCCGCCATAAGAAAGTGCTGAAAGCCACAAAGGGGCATCAGGGCGTCCGCCATACGCTGTACAGGCGCGCGCACGAATCGCTCATACACGCGCTCTCGTACTCATACGCGCATCGCAAAGAGAAGAAAGGCGATATGCGCCGCCTGTGGAACATCCGCATAAACGCCGCCGCGCGCACCAACGGCACAACGTACAGCCGCCTCATTCACGGCCTAAAGCTCGCCGGCGTGGACATCAATCGCAAGATGCTTGCCGATCTCGCCATCCGCGACCCGCAGGCATTCGCCGAAATCGTCGCGCAAGCCAAAGCCCAGCTGGAGCCGGCGCAAGCCTAACCCGCCTAGCCCCCAAGCAGCAGCCTTGCGTCGTTCACCAGATCCGCCGTCTCAAACGGCAGCGTGAACGCCACGCGCATCGCGCCCTCCGCGTCTATCAGGTATATCGGCGCCGAGTGGATGATGCGCCCGCTCTGCGCCGCAAGCGCGCTCGCCCCGCCGCCCGACGACGCCTGCCCCGGCTCTGCTTGGCTATGCCCGCCGCTTGCCGCCGCGCTATCCCGCCCCGGCCCATGCAAGTACGGATCTATGTAATAGGCGTCCCACACCGGCCGCAGCGCATCCTCGCCGCCCGTCAGATACGCCCAGCCGTCAACCATATCCCAGCGCTCCGAATACGCCAGCGCCGCCTCCACGCTATCCCGATCAGGATCCACGCTCACCACCACGATAGCCGTATCGCCGCCGCCATCCTCGGCAAGCGCCGCCCTAGCCTCCCGCAGATGATTGGCGGCTACCGGACACACATCCGGGCAGCTTGTGTACAGGAATGTCAGCAGCACAACCTTGCCGCGAAAATCCGCCAGCGACGTCGGTTCGCCGAACTGGTCTGTCAGGCGAAAGTCGGGCGCGGGGTTGGCGGCGCTCAGGACGGTTCCCTTGAACGCATCCGGGGAGGCCGGGCAGGCGCATGCAAGCGCGAGCAAAGCGACGCCCGCCATAACGCCCGCTATGAAAATGCGCGGCATATGAAATCGCAAGGCAAGCGTCATCGGCGTGAGTTTCACGCTATCGTGTATGCGATGTATGCGGGCAACGGCGGGCGCATAACGGCGCAACAACACAACCACGCTCACTGCGCGCGCCATCTGCGCGATATGCCGCCGCCGCTACTTCTCCACCGCCCGCTGCGCCAGGAACGCCGCCAGCGGCACAAACAGCACAAACGCCATCCCAAGCACGATGACGCCGAGTTCGCTGTGCATCTGATGGTGCAATATCATAAACACCACGCCGAGCGAACCCGCGAACACCGCGATTATCGCCAGCGCCAGCACGGGGAATAGGATTGCCAGCAAAAAGCGTTGCATCATCTATACAAGTCCTCCAATTCGGGCTCGTCCGCCCGTCCATAGTCGTTGTCGTCGTCGTTTCGGCTGCCGTAAAACTCGGCTGCCTCTAGCTTGCGCTCCTCTTCTTCCTGGTTGAACCATTTGAAGAAGACGATTATCAGCAGCGTCAGGAAGTAGGTCCCGCTGCCGACTTTCATTATGATACCGCCCAACTGCTGGTCAAGCAACGGGGTTAGCCCCCATATGCGCGGCGCGTTGATGTAGAAGTCGTATATCGGGCTTTCCGCGAATGTGATGATTGCGAACACGATTAGCTGCGCCACCGACAGCGCGAATAGGTAGCCTATCTGCATCGGGTAGCTCAGGCGCGGCAGCTCCGGCATATTGCTTGTCAGCGGCCACCACATCAGCATCGCAGTGCCGACCATTAGGATATGCTCTAGCGCGTGAATCGCCTCGCTGTGCAGCGAGGAGTTGTAGAGCGCCGGTATGTGCCATATTGAGAATACGATGTTGAACACGCCAAACGCGGCTATGGGATGCGTCAGCGCGCGCGCGCCGCGAAACGCCCAGTTCGGGCGCATCAGCGGGCGCAACAGCCACGCGGGGGTTCCCAGCACAAGCAGCGGCGGCGCTATCAGCGTCAGCAGTACATGCTGAACCATGTGCATGCTGAACAGAAAGCTCTCGCTCAGGATGTGCAGCGGCGATGTGAGCGCGAAGAACACCACGACCATCCCCGCCGTGAAGTTCGCTACCTGGCGCGGCTCCACCGAATCCGCCAGGTTGTAGCGCTCGCGCAACGGGCCTACGCCCAGCAGATACGCGCCCAGCAACAGCGCCATGCCCGCCAGCGCGTCCCAGTGCGCCTCCCATTGCAGCCACAGACCGGCAGTCAGTTCGTCCAAAATGCGCTCCCCGCCAAGGCGTTGCCGCTACGGCCTGCCCCGGCCGGATTGCCGCCCGCGTAATTGCCGCGCGCGGCCTAGCCGCCCGTGAAGAAGTTGAACAAGCCCATCAGCGCGAACACCACGCCCGCCGCCACTATTAGCCCGGCCACGAACATCACCGAGAACACGGGGATTTCCCTGCCCATGATGGTCAGCCCGAGCTTGTCGTAGCGCAGGTGCATATAGAACATCGCCACCAGCAGGAATTTCGCGGCGGACATCAGCGTCAGAATCGGTATGATGCCGTGTCCTATCCACTCTACGTAGAATATGCCGAACTCCGCCGCCGTTAGAACCGACAGCGTTATGGCTACCTTGAAGTAGGTCAGCGGCGTGGGATGCCCCGTGTGAACCTCGCCCTCTGCCTCTTCGTGCGCTGGCGCCGGGTGGTTTTCCTGACTCATTCCCTCTTCCCTTTTCTGTGCGTATGCGTAGTTCGCAGTGTTAGCCAACCGCTTGCGAGCGCCCCGCGCTAGTAGCCGGGGAATACCCCAAACAGATACACCACGGTGAAGATGACAATCCACACCACGTCAACGAAGTGCCAGTAGAGCGCGGCGAGGTCAACATCCAAGTTGCGCTCCGGCGTAACCTGCCCTTTCTTGAACGACAGGAACAGCAGCGACAGCAGCCACACTATCCCCAGCGTCACGTGCGCGCCGTGAAAGCCCGTGAGCGTGAAGAATGTTGTGCCGAACAGGTTCGTGCGCGGCGTCAGCCCCACGACCTCTTCCACCTTGCCGTCGTGTTCGTCCGGCGTGCCGCACTTCTCGGCGACCTGCTGCTGAACCGGCGTCAGCTCGGCAACCCCTACGTCGGAACACTTCACCACCACTTCGTAGTTGGCGAACGTCCTGAATTCGTACACCTGAAACGCGATGAATGTCATTCCCATTATCGCGGTGGACGCCAGCCAAATGCGAAAGGTGGTCATGTTGTTGCGCGTGAGCGCCGCGTAGGCGAGCACCATGCTCATGCTGCTCATCAGCAGCACGAAGGTACTCACCGTGGTCACCGGGATGCTGAACACATCCTCAGGCAGCGGGCCCGCCATGCTGCGGTTCTTGTACACCAGGTAGGTGGCGATGAGCGAGCCGAAAAACATGCAGTCCGAACCCAGGAACGCCCACATCAGCATTTTCCTGTGGTTCAGCCCGGTAGTCGTGGGCTCGTGTTCGCCGTGCGCTATTGCGTGTTGTGCCACTTAATTCAGCCTCCGGGGTTAGTGAGCCGCGTGGTCGCCGCCCTCTTCGGGATCGTTCACCGGCTCGAATGACCAAGCGTAGACCGCCACCGTGCCGATGAATACGCCTATCGCGGCGATGGCGTAGTTGGCGACTGGATACACCAGCCCAAACGCGCCTATCAGTATCCCGCAGGACACCACGAAGGGCCAGTATGAGGGCTGCGGCATATGAATATCGTGTTCTTCGTCGTCCTCGCCCGAACCGCCGCCTACGGGGACTTCGCGCCGCACCTCGCGCCGCTTGCGCGCCCACCAGTCGTCGCGGTCGTGAACCTCAGGTATCTCGGCGAAGTTGTACTCCGGCGGCGGCGACGGGATTGACCACTCCAGCGTGCGCCCGTCCCACGGATCCGCGCCGGCGACGTCGCCCTTGCGCCAGCTGCGCGCTATGTTGTGCATAAACATCAGTATGCCCACCGCCAGCATTACCACGCCCAGCGTGGACACGCCGTTCCACAAGTTCCACCCCATAGAGGCGTCGTATGTGTAGATGCGGCGCGGCATCCCGTCCAGCCCAAGGAAGTGCATCGGGAAGAATGCCAGATTGAACGCTATGAAGATTACCCAGAAAGTAATCTGCCCTAGCCTTTCGTTGTACATCCTGCCCGTAATCTTGGGGAACCAGTAGTAGATGCCCGCGAATATGGCGAATATCGCGCCGCCGAACAGGACATAGTGGATATGCGCCACGATAAAGTAGGTGTCCTGCTGCTGCGCGTCGGACGAAGCCATGGAGTGCATCACCCCGCTTATGCCGCCGATGGTGAACATCGCCACGAACCCCACCGCGAATAACATAGGCGTCTTGAAGTCCATCGCGCCGCCCCACATTGTCCCCATCCAGTTGAACACCTTTACGCCCGTTGGCACGGCGATCGCCATTGTGGTGATGGTGAACACCGTTATCGGGATTGGGCCTAGCCCCACGGTGAACATATGATGGCTCCACACCATCCAGCCCATAAACGCGATTATCGCGCCCGCCAGCACAATCGCCGGGTAGCCGAACAGCGGCTTTTTGGAGAACGTCGGGATGATGTCCGACACGATGCCCATAGCCGGCAATATCAGGATGTACACCTCAGGATGCCCGAACACCCAGAACAGGTGCTGCCACAGCACGGGGTCGCCGCCCTTTGCCACGTTGAAGAAGTTCATCCCGAAGGCGCGGTCGAAGTAGAGCTCGATCAGCGCCACGGTTATGACCGGGAACGCCAGCACAACCAGAATGGCGGTGATGAACGTCATCCAGGTGAACAGCGGCAGGCGCATAAAGCTCATGCCCGGCGCGCGCATATTGATGATGGTGACGATGAAGTTGAACGACGCCGCAAGCGAGGCTATCCCCAACACCTGCAGGCTGATGATCCAGTAGTCTATTCCCGTTCCCGGGTTCTGCTGAACGCTTGTGAGCGGCGCGTAGCCGAACCAGCCCGCGTTGGTAGCGCCCCCCGTGAACCAGCTTATTTTCAGGATGATGGCGCCCGCCAGGAACGTCCAGTAGCTAAAGGCGTTCAGGCGGGGAAACGCTACGTCCCGCGCTCCGATTTGCAGCGGCACTACGAAGTTGAAGAACGCCGCGCTCAACGGCATTATGGCGAGGAATATCATCGTCGTGCCGTGCATCGTGAACAGCTGGTTGAACACCTCCGCGCTCACGATGTTCTGGTTCGGCCCCGCCAGCTGTATCCGCATCAGCAGCGCCTCTAGGCCGCCGCTCAGAAACAGCAAAAACGCCGTTACCCCGTACAGAACCCCTATCTTCTTGTGGTCGATAGTGGTAATCCAGTTCCATACGCCGCTGGGGTGTGTTGGCCTGGGTATCGGGAACGCAATCGTGGTCATTCCTCGCCTCCCATAATGTTGCGTCAGTTAGGGCGGGTATTCGCGCCGCCCGCGCGTCCCAAGCGATTATCGCCGCCTATCTCGCTACTTCAGGGTCAGCAGATACGCTACCAGCGCGTCCACATCCCTCTCGGACAGCGCCTTGTCCGGATCAACGTACGGCACGCCGTCGCGCGCCATCAGATTGCCCGGCTTTAGCGTTTCGGGATCGGTTATCCAAGTCTTTAGGTTGCGCTGCAGCATAGACTCGCTCACGAACTCTCGCCCGCCGGCGTCCACCGGCAAGCCCGCATTGTTCACGAACAGCTGCCTTTGGTTGCCCGCCTCAAACTCAATGTCCGAGTTGCGGAACATTCCTAGATGATTGACCCTGCTTGCCACATGCGTCAGGTTAGGGCCAGTCCTGCCCGGCAGGCGGCTGCCGTCGTCGCGCAGCTTGATGATGCTGCGCTCTTGCTGATGGCAGCCCGAACAGCCCGCCGTGCGGAACAGATCCTTGCCCTCGCGCGCCAGCGGGTCGGACGGCTCAAGCGCGTCCGCCGCCTGCCGCGCCAGCCACACATCGAACTCCGCGCGCGGCACGGCTATCACCTTGAACCGCATATTCGCGTGCATCACGCCGCAGAACTCCGCGCACTGCCCGAAGAACTCGCCCGGCTGATACGCCTCAAACCACATCGTATTGTCGTTGTTCGGGATCATATCAACCTTGCCCGCCAGCTTTGGCACCCAGAAGCTGTGGATTACATCCACCGAATCCAGGCGGAAGCTCACAGGCTCGCCCACCGGAATGAACAGCTCATTCGCCACCGCTATCTGCTCTTGCGCGTTGACGGGATTGGGATACCTGAACTCGAACCACCACTGATGGCCGATGACGTCCACCTCAAGCGGCGGCGCACGGTAGTTGTCCGAATACTCCGGGTTCGCGGCGTAGAATATGCCCTGTATCGTTGGCACAGCCGCCACTACCAGGATGAGAACCGGGATCACCGTCCAGATGATCTCCAGCCGCGTGTTGCCGTGCGTCTGCGCGGGATCGCCGTCGCCCCTGCGCCTAAAGCGCACTACCATATAGATGAGCGCGCCCTCTACCAGGATGAAGACGACGGTTCCCGCCGCCAGTATCACATAGAAGATGAATAGCTGATTTTCGGCGACTGGGCCTAGCGTGTCGAATGTGGACTGCGCGTGCGAGGGCGTGCAGCCCGTCATCAGGGCGACGAGCATGCCCACCAACACGATGCCTAGAGACCTCTTCAAGCTTTTTGCGCTCTTCACCATATTGATACTTGTCACCCTCTCATCGGTCGGTTTGTCAGCATCGGCGCTTAACCCGCGCGCGCCCAATCCCACTTGTGCGCCGTAAAAATCTATCAGAGCGGCTAATCTCAGTCAAGGCAATATGCGCCGAATTGCGCCGCCTCTGCGTCTATTCTCTATATCACCATATACCAATCATAGCCAGCGAACCCAATCAACCTTGTACAGGCTGTCGCAGATTATCGCCAGGAACAGCAGCCCAAGATACAGCAGCGAGTACAGATAGAGCGTTTTCGCGCCCTCAATGCCCGGCCGCCGCGTCAGCCGCCAGGCGTAGTATATGAACGCCGCGCCCAGCGCCGCCGAGCTCGCCAGATACACCAGCCCGACCGCGCCCGTCGCCGCGAACATCGTTGTCAGCGCCAGCATCAGCGCCGTGTAAAGCAGGATTGTCTTCTTTGTGGCGTCAACGCCCATCACAACCGGCAGCATCGGCACGTTCGCGCTCGCGTAGTCGTCTTTCAGCAGCAGCGACAGCGCCCAAAAGTGCGGCGGCGTCCAAAAGAACACTATCGCAAACAGGTATATCGCCGGCAAGTCAAGCGAGCCGGTAACCGCTACCCAGCCGACCGCCGGCGGTATAGCGCCCGCCGCGCCGCCAATCACGATATTCTGCGTTGATGTGCGTTTTAGCCCTATGGTATAGACGAACACATAGATTAGCGTAGCCGTCAGCGTCAGCGCCGCGCTCAGCAAGTTCACAAGCGCCGTCAGCATTGCGAAAGCGATTAGGTTTGTGCCGACGCCAAACGCTATGGCGTGGCCGCGCGGTATCGCGCCGACCACCACCGGGCGGTTGCGCGTCCGCCGCATCGCCTCGTCTATATCGCTGTCCAGCCACTGGTTGAGCGCGTTTGCGCCCGCCGACGCCAGCGTTCCCGCCGCCAGAACCGCAAGCGTTATCCCAAAGTCCGGCAGCCCGCCCGACGCTAAAAACAGCCCGCCAAGCGCCGTGAACAGCAGCATCATTATGATGCGCGGCTTGGTCAGCGCGACATACGCCCTGAATACGCTTTGCGGGGTAGCCAGCTGCTGCGCGGTCAAGTCTGCAAGCCCTCCATCCGGGATGCCTCCGGCGCGTCGCGCGCGGGCTGCGGACGCTCAAAGCGCCGCGGCGCGAATGCCAGCGCCGCAACGAATATCAGCGCGATCCATACCAGCGTCGCCATACTCAGATGCACGGCTTTGATCGTAGGCGTGAACCCCATCCAAACCGTCAGCGCGCCCGCCATTATCTGCAGCGCAAACGACAGCGCCAGCAGCAGCCCGCCCCTGCCTATGCTTGGCGCGATTAGCCGCTGACGCCACGCGCCGACCGCCACCGCCGCTATCGCCACGCCCACAAGCGCCGCGAAATAGCGATGCGACATATGCTCCAAGTACGCCCTGCCCTCCGGAAACAGGCTGCCCCTGCACAGCGGCCACGTCCCGCAGGACGACCCGTAGCCCGCGCCCACGATGTACGACCCCGACAGGATGAGCAGAAAGACGCCTACTATCGCCGCGATAGTCAGGCGATTGAACCTTGCGTTTGCGCTGCCCGGATGCGCCGCCTCGCGCGTGTCTTGCCCAACGCCGATGCGCCAGCCGACCGCAACCGCAATCACAAGCGCCGCCACCACGCCCATCGCTATCGCCAGATGCACAAGCCGTATCCACCAGACCAGCTCCGTCAGCACGGTCGCGCCGCCCAAAAGCGAGGCTACGACCACCAATGCCAGCGCCGTCGCGGTGGAATTCATCGCCCACTTATTGCGGCGATAGCGCATAAGCGCCGTGATGAACAGCGCCAGAACCAGTATGCCCAGCACCGACGCCGAGAGGCGATGGCTGTACTCCAGCATAGTGGCGATGTCGTTGAGCGGGGGTATGATTTTGCCATGGCAGAACGGCCAGTCGGGGCAGCCTAGCCCCGATCCCGTAACGCGCACGATGCCGCCGAGCGTAACTTGGGCAAACGCGGACACGAGGGCGGCGACCGCCAGCGCTCGGAATGTCATCAGGGATCTGTTGCCGGATGTTGGAGTATGCGCCACTGCCGCGAATCGCTTTGCTTGACCGCCCCGCAATCGCCCCTTGCGCTTGCCATAAGGCAACTAGGGCTGCATTGCAGGCCGGCGTAAATCAACTCAACGAAAAGCGCCCGAATGTGCAACTTTTCACGAAGTCAGAGTAGCACAAGCGCCGCCTATCGTCAATAAAGCCGCGCCCCATCCAATCGCCGGATGCGCCTTGCGCTTAGCCGCTTACTGCGCCGTCAAGCCGCCGTCCATAATCAGCGGCGTCCCCGTAACGAAAGACGCCTCGTCCGAGGCTAGGAACAGCGCGCCGTATGCGATTTCGCGCGGGTCGGCTACTCGTTTCATAAAGTTGGACGCGCCCGCCTCCGCCAAAAACTCTTCCCTATCCGCGCCCACGAACCGCCGGTGGCGCTCGGTCGCCGCCGTCAGCACGGCGCCGGGGCAGACGCAGTTCACGCGGATGTTGTGCGGCGCGAGATCCATTGCCAGGCAGCGCGTAAGCTGCATCACCGCGCCCTTGGATGCGTTGTACGGGATAAACGCCGGCTGCGCTATGAACCCGCTCACGGACGCGATGTTCACGATAGCGCCGCCGCCCGCCGCTTTCAGATGCGGCAGCGCATGCTTGACGCAGTGCGCCTGCCCTATCACATTCACCCCGAACACCCGTTGCCAGTCCGCCTCGCTGACATTCTGAACCTCCCCGAACACAAACGCCGCCGCGTCGTTCACCAGTATATTCACGCCCCCAAACGCATCCGCCGCCGCCCTGACCATCCCCTCAACATCCGCCTCATTGGACACATCAGTCTCCACAAACAGCGCCTCGCCGCCCGCCGCTCGAATGCGCGCCAGCGTCTCTTGCCCGCCCGCCGCGTCTATATCCGCGATTGCCACCCGCGCGCCCTCCGCCGCGAACAGCTCGCATATCGCGCGCCCAATCCCCGACGCGCCCCCCGTAACAATCGCCGTCTTATCCCGCAATCGCATCGCGCTCACCCTCTCGCCTTGCCGTATATGCCCGATATGCCCGCTTGCCCTCTTTGCGCCCGTCCGCCGCGCCGCCCGCGCCCACTATACCATACTCATATCCAAATCGCGGATTGGGAGGCAGCCGCCATCCAACAAAGGGGCGAGATGTTGGCTAACCGCGCGTTGGGGATTTGGAAACGATAGCCGAAAGCAGATCTGATAAGTTCGGCAAGGTCATCCAGCCGCGCTTGATCGTTGTGTGGGCGGCGGCGCGTTACGATCCGCTCTCTACGCGGAATATGCCGGTGATGGCTTGGTGGCCGCGACGCGGCAGGTTTATCAGCGCCCGCGCTTTGTTGGACGTTTGGGTTTGGATTTGTTTGGCAAGGGCGTAGGCGCGGCGGGTTAGGGTTGCGGGCATCCAGGCTTTGTTGTTCTGGGTCAGAGCGACGATGGTGTAGTCGTAGTTTCGTCCGGCGGCTACTATGCTTGCGGGGGTGCGGCCTTTCAGGTCGGCGGCGTGGATGTCGGCGCCGGCGGCGATGAGAATTTCTACCAGGTCGGCGCTGCGCGAGATGACGGCGGTGTGCAGCGGGGTTGCGCCGGCGTTGTCTTTGGCGTGGATATTCGCGCCGGCGGCGATGAGCGCGTCTGCCGCCTCAACCTTGTTTTCACTCGCGGCGACATGCAGGGGAGTTTCGCCGGAGTTGTCCTTGGCATTGGCGTCCGCGCCCGCGAGGATTAGCGCGACCGCTATTTCATCCCTATTCCCGCGCGCGGCGATATGCAGGGGAGTTTCGCCGGTGTTGTCTTTGGCGTTGACGTCCATGCCCTTGTCTATTAACAGCCTTGCGGCGTTAAGCTTTCTGAGAATCTCAAACTCGCCGGGGCTTGGGTACACCATCACATCATGCATATAGACGCGGTAACGCGCGCGGATATGCTGCCGCAGCGCGTGATGCAGGGGAGTATATCCCATAGAGGTTTTCGCGTTGACGTCCGCGCCCGCGTTTATGAGCATGCCGAGCATTCCAGTATCGCACATCGTAGCGTACAGCGCGGCGGCGTGCAGCGGCGTTTCGCCGTCCGGTTCGGCGGCGTTGACATCGGCGCCGGCGTCTATCAAGCCTCGCGCATAGTAGAGATTGTTATACCGCGCCGCGCTGTGAAGGGCGCTAGTCGTATGGTCTGAGCCGGCGGCTACGAAAAAGCGCGCTAAGTCGGCGGTTCCGCTATCGGCTCCCTTATGGATGGGTTTCTTGCCATGGGAATTTTTTAGCGAGGCGTTAGGGTCGAAACCCGCGTGAAGGTAGGCTTGCGCCATTTCGGGGATGGTCTTTGCATTCTCAAAGGCGCGTTTCATATCGATCAGGCGGCTGTCCTTGTCGTGTATGCGCCGGAGGTGTTGCAGGATGGTTCCCGTGGGAGGCGGGTCGGGTTGCCTAGCGGCGCATTCCTCCCGCCAGTCAACGCGGGCGTCGGGGGCGTGGCGGCCGCAGGCTATCACGATAATGCTAAGCGTAAGCAGCGCCAGCGCGATGCGGGCGCAGTTCGTTTTATCGGAGAAGTTCGGCAAGGTCATCGTTGCCACTCTTTGGCGCTAGGTCGGCGGGCGTCCATGCTTTGTTGTCTTGGATCAATGCGACTATGGCGTAGTATCGCATACTCCGCGCATAAGTCCACCGACAGCCGCCGCAGCTAAGGCTCTTTCCCAGCCTCGCGCGCCAGTATCATCAACCGCTTGCCCCTGTCTTCAGGCAACTCGTCACGCGGATTTCGCAAGCGCGATTTCCACACGCGCCCAGCCTCTCGCCTTTCGCGGACGCCGCGCCGCGTTCTTAATCGTCGCGTCCGCGCCAGGAAATTTGACACCATCCAAATCCTGTGATAAAGTCAATCACATCATACGCAATAGGCGTTATAAATGTGGCTTTATTAACCGCCGCATATGCGGGCATTAAATCCCGCTAATATCGCGCCTAACACACTACAGGAGGGTTTGCTATGGCTGGCGAAGGCAAAATGGACATAGAAATCATCTACTGCGTGCCTTGACAGTACCACGGAGTTGCGGCCTGGATGGTCAACGAGTTCGTGGCGGTCGGCGGAAACGCGGTGTCAATCGAAGTTAGGCCCGGCGTGTCCGGCGTCCTCCAAGTCTATGTCGACGGCGATAAGATCTACGACAAGGCGGAAGAGGGCAATGAGACGCCGCACCTCAATCGCGTTAAGGAGCTTAAGGCGATTGTCAAGGATCGGCTGGATACCAAATTGGCAGCGGCGGCCGACTAGCCCGCCTGCCCGCTCATATGCCTAAGCAAAGCAACCCTGCGTTCATCCGGATGCGGGGTTGCTTTTATTTCGCAATCAAAATTCCCGCCGCAAATTCCCCCCGCTTGGCGTTCCATAAGCCACTTTTCGGTGTATAATGCCCCTGACTAACCCAACCCTAACGCGCCCGCGAGCGCCAACCCGCGGATGGATCGCCGCTATGGAAGTCAACGATATATGGGACGAATTCGACGCCCACGTCGGCGGCTCGGACGAGGAGATTGACCTCGCCTACGCCGCGCTGCTCATCGCCGCCACCGAAAACTCCCAGCTCAACATACGGCGCGAACTTTATCGCCTGGATATGCTGGCGGACGGCGTCGCCTACCGCATAGACGACGACAGCCCGCTCTACCAAGCGAACACGCTCAGCGAATACCTGTTTGACGAGCTCAAGTTCGCGGGCAATCACACAGACTACTACGACCCGCGCAATAGCTTTCTCAACGAAGTCATTGAGCGGCGGCTGGGCATCCCCATCACGCTGTCCCTGCTGTACATAGAGCTGGGCAAGCGGCTGAACATCCCGTTTCTTGGCATAGGAATGCCCGCCCATTTCATCGTGCGCCACCGCGACGAGGCCGACGTCTTCATAGACCCCTATCACGGCGGCATCCTGCTGTCCGAAGACGAATGCGCGCAGCGCCTCAAGCAGGCTACGCAGGGCGGCTTGCAGTGGAACCCCGCCTATCTGCGCCCGATAACCAACCGCGCCTTTATCGCGCGCCTGCTACGCAACCTGAAAGTAGTTCACCTGCAACGCGGCAATTATCTGCGCGTGCTAGGCACAATCAATCGCCTTATCACCCTAGAGCCTTTCGCGTATGCCGAATACCGCGACCGCGGCGTGATACTATACCGGCTGGGCAGATACCACGCCGCGCTCAACGACCTGCGCTACTACGTCCGCCACAATTCCAAAGCCCAGGACACCAACACCGTCAACAAACTCATAGCGCAAATCCGCGCCAAAATCGCAACCTGACAACCCGTTTGACATATCGCCAATCCCCAATAATCCCAAACCGCCATACCCGTTTGAAAGGAACGCATATGCCCCGAACAATCCCGTCCGACTACCGCTGCAGCGTCCAAAAGCCCGCCGACTTCGACGACTTCTGGGACGCCGTTCTAGCCGACGCCGCGCAGATCCCGCTCAACGCCGAAACTATCCCCGATCCGCTGCGAACCTCCGATGAGCTGGAAACCTTTCAGGTCTTCTACGACAGCCTGGACAATGTTCGCATAGCCGCGTGGTACTGCATCCCGCGCGAGCGGCGGGGCAAGCTGCCCGCGATGCTGTTTCTGCCCGGCTACCAGAGCGATCCCGCCGTGCCGAAAGACTGGGCGCGGCGCGGTTACGCCGCCATTGCCGCCGCCCCAAGAGGCAAGCTCCGCAGCAACGCGCAGTTCAACCCCGGCTACCCCAACCTGCTCACCCACAACATCACCGACCGCAACACATACTCGTATCGCGGGTTTTATGTGGACGCCTGGCGCTGCATAGACTACCTGCTGACGCGCCCCGAAGTGGACGCCGGCCGCATCGGCGTGGCGGGCAGCAGCCAAGGCGGCGGGCTGAGCGTAACCGCCGCCGCGATGCGCCCCGAAGTCAAGGCGGCGTCCATCGGCGCGCCATACCTGTGCGGCTTTATGGACGCCATAGCCCTAACGCATACCTATCCCTACCAGGAAATCAACGACTACCTGCGCCTCCATCCCGAAAGCCGCGCCGACGTGGAGCGAACAGTGGCATACTTTGACGGCGTCAGTTTCGCCGACCGCATCACTTGCCCGGCTATCGTCAACATCGGCTTGCAGGACAACGTCTGCCCGCCCGAAACCGGCTACGCGCTCTTCAACGCCATCGCCGCCGAAGACAAGCGCCTGTACGCCTACGACGGGCATGGCCACGAGGCGGGCCGCTACAAGCACAACGCCGTAATCGCCGAATTCTTTCGCAAGCATCTGCAATACGCCGCCGATTAGCCGCGCCGCGCAATCTTTCCCCGCCAAACCCGCCAATATCAACAACCCGCCAAACCGACAAGCCGCCAATCCCAAGAGGTAACGCTTTATGACAAACGCAACTCCCACAGCCCCCGCCGATTTCGCCGCCTATTGGCAGGGCGCGCTAGACGAACTCGCGCAGACGCCCGCCGCGCCCGAAGTATCCCCGCTGCCAATCCGCGATACCGACTACGCCACGATGCACGTCGTCAAACTCACAAGCATAGGCCCCTATCGCCTATTCGCCTATCTCAGCATCCCGCGCGGCGATGGCCCCTTTCCCGCCATATACTTCACGCCCAAATACCAGAGCGTCCCCGAACCCATCCCGCAGGGATCGCCCAACAGCCTACGCAGCCGGTTCGCAACATTCGCGCTCGCCGCGAGAGGGCAGCGCAGCGCCGACAGCCCATACGCCGCCCAGTTCCCCGGCTTGCTCACCGACGGCATACACGACCCTGAGGCGTACATCTTTCGCGGCATCGTCGCCGACTCGGTTCGCGGCTTGGAATATCTGCTGTCCCGCCCTGAGATAGACGCAACCCGCGTCGCCGCCATAGGCAACGACATCGCGCTCATCACAGCCGCCCTGGGTCAAGGCGTAACGCATCTTATCGCCACGCCCGCGCTGTTCGTGGACACAACGGATCTCGCCGCCCGCGCAGGCGACTACCCGCTGGAAGAGATAAACGACTACCTCAACCTCTATCCCGACCGCGCCGCCGCCTTGCGCGAAACGCTGGCGCGCTTTGACCTCAGCAGTTTCGCAGGCTCGGTTAGCGCCGCCACGCTGCTTATGGCGGGCGCAAGCGGCAGCCTGCTGGACGCCAATCGCCTGTCCGCCGTATCCGCCGCGATTAAGGGCGATGTGAGCGTGTACGAATCGCAAAGCTCAAGCTACAAGGACGGGATGCGCGCCGAGCGGTGGCTTGCCGACCAGTTCGGTTTCGCCGAGCCCATCCTGCCTGAGCATTGGCGGTAGCCCGCTATGACTATGAACGATATGGGCGATAAGACATACGTGGGCCGCCGCGCTGAGGGCGCCGGCGCCGACGGCGTCGAAGTGTTCGTCGCTGAGTACGGCTACACGCGCCCGCTGCCATCCCGCCTTGACCTGCGCGAACACTCGGTCAACCTGGAGTGGGCGTATGGCATAGGCGGGCCGGCGCAGCTCGCGCTCGCCATCCTAGCCGACGCCACCGGCAACGACGACTACGCGCAGCGGCACTACCACTGGTTCAAGCTGGAAGTGGTTTCGCGGCTGCCCTGGCGCGGCTGGGAACTCACCGCCGTCAGCGTTCATGAATGGATAGAGCGGCATCACCCGCTGCCCGACGACTGATTGACGGCTGATTATCCGCTTGCCCACTCCGGCCGCCTACTCAATCATATTCGCCAATTCCCAGGGGTGGCTGAGCATAGGATAGTGGCCGGCGTCCAGCTCAAGCCACTCCGCGCCCAGCCGCTCAGCCGTCCGCCGCTGGTGCGCCTCAGGCGGGTTCGCGCTCAGGCGGCAGCGCACGACCCGCGTCCCGGGCCACTCTTGCGCCCAGAACTTGTCCAGTTCCCCCGGCGCGTCCGACGCCTCAATCGGATGCGGCGTGCAGCGATCCACCGCCCATGCGCGCAGATCCGGCTCCAAGTCCGCGAACAGCCGATTCTCCAGCTCTTCCCGCGTGGGGCCGCGCGTCAGGTCGGTTGTGGGCATAGGCGGCGTGTTCGCGCCGCGCTGCACGATGTCGGTCACGCGCTCCCCCGGCTGCGGCGCGAGCGCGTCCACAAACGCCAGCCGGCGTATCCTATCGCGCGCCAGCTCGGCAATCTTGCATACCACAAGCCCGCCCGTGCTGGTGGCTACCAGCGCCACATCCCGCAGATCCTCGTAGAACAGCATATCCGCCACTTCCCGCGCTTGCGCCGCGATGGTGATGCCCGGCCTAATCAGATGCCGCCGCTCGCCGCAGCCGTCCAGCGTGGGCGCATAGACAGAATGCCCGCGCCGCCGCAACTCCTCCGCCGTGGGTTTCCATATCCACCCGCCTTGAAACGAGCCGTGAACCAGCACATAGGTAGCCATAACATCCTCCTCTTGATTTCAATCTTAATTCCGAGCCACTTGGCATATCAGATAGCCAAGATTGCCCTTTGCCCGCATGCTTGCCGCCAATCGCCGGCGGAATGCGCCCGGCCGCTGTTCACGCTAAACCAGATGCTCCAGCATTGACAGCGGCGTAGTGGCAAGCACGCCCCCGTCCACCGGCAGCGTTACGCCGGTAATCCACCGCGCCTCGTCGCTTGCGAGGAACACCGCCGCCCAGCCTATGTCCCAAGCGCTGCCCTCTGTCCCTAAGGGCGTACTTCTGCGCCGCAAATCCCGCGCTTGCTCAGACAGCCTGCCCGCGACCATTGGCGTGTACAGCGGGCCGGGCGCGATGCAGTTCACCCGTATGTTGTCCCGCCCGTGATGAACCGACATCTGCGTTGTCAGCGCAATCACGCCGCCCTTGGACACCGCGTAGGGTATGCTCGCGCCGCTGCTGCCCGCCCGTATGCCCGCTATGGACGATATGTTGACGATAGCGCCGCCGCCCGCCGCCGCCATATGCGGGATGGCGTATTTGCTTGTCATAACCATACTTCGCACATTCGTAGCCATCACGCGGTCAAAGGCGTCCTCTTCCACATCCAGCACTGTGCCGGGGCTGCCAACGCCAACATTGTTGAACAGAATATCCACCCTGCCGAACAGCCGCGCCGCCGTGTCCGCGATGCGCTTGCAGTCCGCCTCCGCCGTCACATCCGCCTGCAGCGCCGCCGCCTTGCCGCCCTCGCGCTCAATGTCCGCCAGCGTCTGTTCGGCGCGCTCGACCGCCGCGTCGACCAGCAGAACGCTCGCGCCCTCCCGCGCGAAGAGTATCGCCGCCGCCTTGCCCGTTCCCACGCCCGCCGCCCGCGAACCCGCGCCCGTTACGATAGCAACCTTGCCCGCCAGCCTGCCGCCGCCAGCCCGCTTATCGCCGCTAACCATATGCCTTGCTCCCTAGCCTAGTTCATTCGCGCGCACCTTGCGCTACCCCTAGTTCAACCGCGCTTGCCCTGCGCCGCCCTTGTCAGTCTATCCGATAATCCAATCCCATACTACTGCGCCATACGCGCTACGGCAATCGTGGCGCGCGCCGACTTGGTTCTAGGCGAAACGATTTCCCCGCCGCCGGACGCCAGCAGCGCCGCCTGCTCAGACACGCCGTACACGCCCAGCAGACGCCGCGCCGCAGAGGGACCCGACGGCCCCGGCGTAGCGTTCAGCGCATCCGAATCATAGCAGCGCACGGGCGCTCCGAGCCGCTCGCCCAGCAAGCGTATCGCCGGCTCGTCGCGCTTAATATCGGCGGTGGCGATGCAGGCCACGCTTGCGGGCGAGAGCCGGTGAGCCGCGAATGTGTCCCGCAGCAGCGACTCCAGCTCATCCACATCAACGCCGCGCCTGCATCCCACGCCCACCGCGAGGCTGCGCGGGCGATAGATCACTCTTGCGGTGGAGACGTCCTCGTCAATCATATCGGCGATGTCCGCACGGTCGGTTATCAGCAAAACGGCCGCGAACTGCCGCAAATCGGATAGCGTTTCGCAGATATGAATGTTGGGCGGCAGCGGCTTGCCCGCATCCCACCAATCTCTCTCCCCCGCGTCCTGATACACCCCGACCGGATCGCCGTTAATCACCGCCGCGCTTGCGCGTGTGACCGCCGTCGAACTCGCCTCAATGCGCCAGCCGAATTCGTTGCCCAGCAGATCCACCGCAAGCGTATCAAGCGAATGGGATGCTGAAGTTATCACCGCCGTTGCGCCGATGGCGTCGGCTACGCGCCGCGCTAAGGCATCCGCGCCGCCTATATGCCCCGACAGCAGGCTGACCGCGAAACGACCGGCGTCATCAACGCACACCACCGCGGGGTCGGTATGCTTGTCCGCGATATGCGGCGCAATCAGTCGCACAGCCGCGCCGACGGGCAACATCAGAGCAAGCCCACCGCAGTCCGCGAACAACCGCGCTATCAGCGGGCGCAAGGGCAGGTCAAAGGCAATCGCGCCGTCAATATCGTCCGCGAAACGCCGCTGCGCGTAGAGCGTCGCATCGCCGCCCAGCGCATCGCGCATCCGAGAGCCCATCGCCGCGCCGCGCCGCGATACCGCGACTATGGCAATCTCATTTGCCGCTGTCATCGTCATCTAGCGAGGCGTCCTGCGCGGCAACGTCGGCGGGCTGCGCCGCGCGGCGGTATAGATGCGTGTAGTCCGCCGAGTACAAGTGCGATGACGCCGCGCCCGCCGTGTCAGCGCCGCGTATGTCCGGGGCAAACGCCGCGCCCACCATCACCAGCGCCTGCAGCGTGATGCCCGCGCGCTTGACCTTAGGCCCAATGTCTTGCAGTGTGCCGCGAATGATCCGCTCATCCTCCCAGCTCACGCGATACACCACCGCCACGGGGGTGTCGGCGGGATAGCCGCCCGCGATGAGCTCGCGCGAAACGCGGTTGATGCGCGTGATGCTAAGAAACAGAATTAGGGTGCAGCCGTGCGCCGCGAGATCGCGCAATTGCTCTCCCTCAGGCATTGCCACGCGCCCTTCCATCCGCGTGAAGATAGTCGTCTGCGACACCTCCGGCACGGTGAACTCGGTTTTCAGCGCGGCGGCGGCGGCGAATGCGGCGCTCACGCCGGGAACGATTTCGTATGCCACGCCCGCGCGCTCCAGCAAGCGCATCTGCTCCAGCACGGCGCCGTATATGGACGGATCGCCGCTCTGCACGCGCGCCACTAATTCCCCCGCTTGCGCCGCGCCTATCATCAGCGCGCTAATCTCATCCAGCGTCAGCGCCTTGCTGCCGATTACCCGCGCGCCCGGCTTGGCGGAGTCGCACACAGAGGGATGCACAAGCGAATCCGCGTAGATAATCACATCCGCCGAATCTATGATGCGTTTCGCTTTCAGCGTCAGCAGTTCGGGATCGCCCGGCCCGCCGCCGATGAAATACACCTTGCCTTGCGCGGCGTCCGCCGCCCGCGTACATTCTTGCATTTGCCCTTGTTAATCCTTGTCTATTCCTTGTCAGCGCTATCGCCCGCGCTTGCCTTGTTGGGCTTGGCGCTCAGTATCAGCATAGAAAAGTAGTCGGCGCTCGCGGGGTCAATATCGCGCAGGCTGAACGCGATTTGCTCGAGCGGCGTTGTGGCGCGTTTCACGAACACGCAGCGCGTCAACTCCCCGTTAGCCTCCATCTCTGCCACCGCCGCGAGCGCCCGCCGGTTGATTTTCATAAGAACCACGCTGTCATACGCGGCGAGCGCCTCTCGCAGATCGTCTATGCCGTACATCGCGGGCAGCGCCGCCAGCCGCTCGCCCTTGGACGCCAGCGGCAGCTTGGCGCGCGCCGCCGCCGCCGTGATTGACGTGACGCCCGGAACCACCTCTATCGGCAAATGCGGATGCGCCGCCCGAACCTTTTCCATCACATACATAAACGACCCGTACAGCATCGGATCGCCCTGCGTCAGAAACGCGACATCATCGCCCCGCAGCAGGTAGCGCGATATGCGCCGCGCAGAGTCCGCCCACACATCGGCCGACGTTCCGCCCATAACCACGGATGCGTATATGAGGCGCTGGCGGGATTCGTCTATGTGCGGGCGCGCCGCGCTGAGCGCGAGGCTGTCCGCGCTGCCCGCCGCCTGCGGCGTGAACACCACGGGCGCGCTCGCTATCACCCGCGCCGCCTTTAGCGTCAGCAGTTCGGGATCTCCGGGGCCCACGCCCACGCCGTACAGGCATCCGGGGTTGTTCGCAATCGTTTCGCCGCTCATATCGCTACGTCGTTTCGCTTGGCGGCGACTATGAACACCGGATTGAGCGCCGCGAACCGCAATGCGCCGTCCGGCAGCGGCTTGGCGCGGGATGCGCTTGCCATAGTGAGCTCAGTCGCAAAGCCCAGTCCGCGCAGGCGCTCATAGGCTTGCAGCGCGCGCTCCATAGCCGCCAAGTTCGCCACAATGCGCCCGCCCGGCCGCAACCGCGCGGCCGCGCAGTCCAGGATAGCGCCGAGCTTTGCGCCGCCCCCGCCAACGAACACGCAGTCGGGATCCGGCAGCCCGTCAAGCGCGGCGGGCGCGTCGCCCTCTACTATCGCCACATTGTCAGGGCCTAGCCGCCGCATATTGGAACGCAAATGCCGCACGCTTTCGGCGTCACGTTCCACTGCATACACCCTGCCCTCGCGCGCTATCAGCGCCGCCTCCAGCGCCACCGACCCGCTGCCCGCGCCCACATCCCAAACGATGCTGCCGGGCGTCAACCCAAGCCGGTATAGGCTTATCGCGCGCGCCTCCGATTTGGTAATAAGCCCCTTGTCCGGGCGTTTCTGCGCGAATGCGTGGTCGTGCAGCCCAAGCGGGCGCGATGCGCTAGTCATCGGACGCCGCCGCGCCTAATTCCACTAGCGGTATCGGTTGCGCCGACGTGGTAGCCTTGCCCAGTATGCCGCCCTCAAAGTCAAAGCATATCGCGTCTATAACCAAATCGTCGGCTCTATCGGCGAGGTATCGCCGCGCCTCTTCGCACACGCGCTCGCATACCAGGTCGAACACAGCGCCCATCCCGCGCTCGACGGCTATCTCTTGGAAGTGGCGGCCGCTTGCGGCGGAGCGCATCTCGGCTTGAACGGCGGCAGACGCGCCGCAATCGGCGGCAAGCGACGCCAGGAACGCGGGATCAACCTTGTTGCCCGCCACATGCGTAACGAAATTGCCCATAGCGATTTTGGAAAACTTGCCAATCATCCCCACAAGCGTAGCCCGCGATATGCCGCGCTGTACGCAGCGCTTGAGCGCCGATCCAGTGAATATGCCCACATTCACATACGCCATATCCGGCAGATCCAAGCAACGCTTGGCAAACGCCTCCGACTGAGTGCCTGTTGTGATGACCATATGCGGCAATTCGTTGGCGGCGGCTACGTCTATGCTCACATTCACGCTCGCGCGCCAAGCGGCGGTGGAAAACGGCTGCACAACGCCCGTCGTCCCCAATATGGATATGCCGCCCACAATGCCGAGACGGGGATTGTCCGTCTTCTTGGCTATCTCTTCCCCGCCGGGAACCGATATTTCGGCGATGAGCGATAGATTGCCGCCCACGCTTTCGGCGGCGTCCAATACCGCTTGCCGTATCATCCTGAGAGGCACCCGCGTGATTGAGGAGTCTCCAACGGGTATGCCCGTTCCCGGCTTGGTCACCCTGCCCACGCCCGCGCCGCCCTTAATCACGACCGACGCCGCGCCGCCGTCCAAGACTTCGGCGCTATCAGAGCAATCGGCGGACGCATCATCTAGCGTCCACACCTTAGCGCAAATCTCCGCCCCCGAAGTAACGTCGGGGTCGTCGCCCCCGTCTTTGATAACCGAGCAGGTAGCGGTTCGGGCAACCTCATCATCCGCAATCTCGCAGCGATGCACGGCGAAAGTGGCGTCTTTGCCGATAGGCAAGCCGATGGTGACCTCGCGCGCCCGCTCGCCGGTGAGCAGCGCGAGCGTGGCGGCTTTGGCGGCCGCCGCGGCGCATGCGCCCGTGGTGTAGCCGGTACGCATCCCGCGCCGCCTCACCGTCGGGCGGCTGTAATCGCTTTCGCGCTTTGCCGTCTTTGCGTCTTCAGGCTTTGCCGCCTTTGCCCTATCGCTCTTCGCCGTATTTACCAAGACGCGATCCTATTCATTAGCCGTAGTCGGGATTGCCGCCGCCGTTTGCGCTGCCAGGATGCGCCGCGCGGTCAGATCCACAAGCCGCTCATCAACGCCCAGCGTGGGCGTCAGGCTGAACGGGATATGCGGATACCGCTGCCGCAGCGTGTCCAAGCCGCCCATTATGTTGCGCGTCAGTATCAGCCCCGGAAAGAAGATGTACGGCGCGCAGATTACGCTCGCCGCGCCGCGCCGCTCCACCAGCTCCCGCGCCGCCTCGTCCATAGTGGGCGCGCCGAAGTGCGACTGCGCCACCGCCACCGGATAGCCCGCGCCCAGCCGCTCTTCCACCATCCCCCCTAGCGTATGTAGCCAGCCGTGAGTTTCGGCAGGCGAGCGAGTGCCCGCCTTGACCAGCAACACCCCCGTGGGCTTTGCGCCGCCGCTCTTGCCATTAAGAGAGACGGTCTGTTGCATCACCCGCGCGACGACTATCTCAGCAAGCGCCGGATCCGCGCCGAAACTCTCGGTTGCCCTGACGCGCGCCTGCGGATGCGCCGCCAGCGACCGCGCGATCTCTTCGTCAAGATCCTCGGTCGTGTGCGTCCCCTGTCCCAGCAGGAACGGCATCACCGTTATATCGCCGCATCCCTGCGCCACAAGCCCGCCCACAGCCGCCGGCAGATCCGGCTGTATGAATTCCAGGCACGCCATAACCACCTTAGATCGGCATCCCGCGCTATCGCCGTCCAATCGCGCTTGCAGGCGGCGAACCATTTCGCGCAGCCCGTCTATGGTATGGCTGCCGCTCCGACTGCCATGCGCGAGCAGCACAACGCCCATTGGCGCGGCGGGCGCGTTGCCGTTGCGCCTATTATTGGCGTTGGAATAGAGATTTGTTGAGTTCATTCGCTATCTTTCCGGATCCCTATCTTTCCATAGCCAGGGTTAGCAGCGCGTTCAGAGTGGCGGATGCGGCGCTGCTGCCGCCGCGATTGCCCAAAATAGTGATGTGCGCCGCATCGCGCTTGACAAGCTCGGCTTTGGATTCGGCGCATGCCACGAACCCCACCGGCATGCCGATTATGAGCGCGGGCGCGGCTTTGCCCTCATCCACAAGATCCAGCAATGCCAGTAGCGCGGTGGGCGCGTTGCCGATTGCCACCACGGCGCCGTCCAATCGCGGCGCGAGCTCCAGCATTGCCGCCGCCGAGCGCGTGATGCCCTCCCGCTTGGCGCGCTCTGCGACGCCCGCATCCCCGATTAGCGTCGTGATGGGGTTGCCCGTCCGGGCGAGCAGCGCCTGCGAAGTCCCCACCTTGACCATACGCACATCCGCCGCGATAAGCGCCCCCGCGCGAATAGCCGAGACGCCGCTCTCAATCGCCCAATGGCTGAACCGGATTGCCGAGACGATGTGCGGCTCGCCCTCCGCCCTTACGATGCGGCATGCCACAAACCGCTCGCGCGGCGAAAAGCCCGGCGTGGACGGCATCGCATCCTCAACCATCTCAAGGCTGCGGCGCTCTATTTGCTCCGGCGTAAGCCCATACTTTCGCAGTAACGACAACTCTTGCCCGCTCCCCGTCAGCGCTGATTGCGTTCTCGCTACACAATATACTGCTTTACGCCCAAGAACACAAAGGTAAGTCGGGGAAATTGGGGAAACGGGCAAACCGCGTCTGAATTTCTAACCGTCGCAATCGCGTCAGAACGGGGTGGCCGGGCATAAGCAAAGCGATAGCGCGGGGATGCGCTATCGCGGCTTGCTAGGAAAAGTTTGGTGGGCCATCGTGGACTCGAACCACGGACCTCAGTCTTATCAGGACTGCGCTCTAACCGGCTGAGCTAATGGCCCCCGTTGTTATCCCGCGACATTGGCGCTACGCCTTCGCCTCGCCCGTCGCCGGGTCAAACTCTACCACAATCTCCACGGGCGCGTTGCGCGCCACGATGAGCTCCAGCGTCTCAGACGCGCTGTCGTTCACGGGTTGGTGAACCGAATCGGGCGGCACATAGATGAAATCGCCCTCCGATATATCCAGCGTCGTCTCCAAGCGCCTGCCCGTGAGAAACCGCCCGCTACCCTTGACCACATAAATCGCCGACTCGCAATTCACATGATAATGCGGGCTGGAGGCGCATCCCGGCGGTATAGTGGCAATCGCCAGATGTATGCCCTCCGTGCCTGCCAGCGCCTTGGACACCCCCGCCAGCCGCGTCATGCTACCGGAGGCAACCTCCACCTCAAGCCCGTCCGGGCGTATCACCTTGCATTTGGCGTCAAGCTGCGTACTCATCGCCTAAAAGTATATCACCTCGCGGCGTAGAATGGAATAGCAAGTTGTTGAAAGAGCGATATTCTCAGATTGCGGCTATGAAACTTTCGCCAACTAGCCAACAAAGTAGCGATATAGCCGGCCTATGACTCTACGCGGCGAGCGCAAGCGGAGAGCATGCGACGATTCAGCCGCGCCCATTCCCGCTTGCGCTGCCGCGGATGGTTGGCGTTAGGGTTGCGCTATCTCAAGCTCAAGCGTGAAATCGCCGTCGGTTTGGGCATAGTAGGTGGTTGCCTCGATGGTATAGTCGCCCGGCTGCAAGGTCGCGGTTATGGCGGCTGATGATGCGGCGGAGGCGCCCTTGGACAGCCTCAGCGCGCCGCCCGTTCCCGCGCCGTCCATCAGATAGAGATAGGGCGAACGTCGGACGTCTGATGACAGCGTGATGGTCACCTCAGACGCGGCGTCTAGCGTGAATGTATAGAACCGCGCGTAGTAGGTTTGATTTTGGGGCGAGTTGGCGCTGAGACAGCCGGCCGCCCAGCTGCCGCTCGCACTGCCACTGCCCGCAAGCCGCTCTATGCAGGCACCGTCGGATGCCATCGCCGCGCTTGTGGGCGCGGGCGTGGCGGTTGCGCTCGGCGCAGATGTAGGCGTGGCGCTTATACGCGGCGCGGCAGCAGGCGTGGCGGCGGTCGTTTCGCCGCAAACCGGCCGCCCAATCAGCCGTATCTCTTGGCTGCTCAAAAGCGCGCTCACGGCTGTGGGCATGCAACCCGTGAACAGATTGCCGTGCAGCGCCAAAACCCAGGCATCGCCAAGGTTGCCCAACTCAGCGGGTATCGCGCCCTCCAGATAGTTGTCGTTGAGATACAGCCGGATGAGCTTGTCAAGGTTGCCCAACTCGGCTGGTATCGCCCCCGTCAGGTAGTTGTCGTTGAGATACAGGTACTCCAGCTTGTCAAGGCTGCCCAACTCAGCGGGAATATCGCCGCTCAGCTGATTATCGTTGAGATACAAAGCCTCGAGGTTGGAAAGGTTGCCCAACTCAGCGGGTATATCGCCCATCAGCTTATTGCCGCTGAGATCCAAGTTCGTGAGGTTGGAAAGGTTGCCCAACTCAGCGGGGATCGCGGTCAAGGAATTGTCGCTGATACGCAAATTCACGAGGTTGGAAAGGTTGCCCAACTCCGAGGGTATTGCGGTCAGGAAATTGTCGCTGAGATTCAAACTCTTGAGGCTGGCAAAATTGCCCGATTCAACGGGCATCGCGGTCAGGCGATTATCGCTGATATTCAAAAACGTGAGATTGGAAAGGTTGCCCAACTCCGCCGGTATCGCGGTCAGGCGATTATTGCTGAGCCCCAAGCCTGTGAGCATCTCAAGGTTGCCCAACTCAGCGGGCACCTCGCCAGTCAACTGATTGTTGTTAAGCCCCAAATACGTGAGCTTGGCAAGGTTGCCCAACTCAGCGGGTATCTCGCCGCTCAGTTGATTCTTGTATAGCCCCAAATATGTGAGATTTGCGAGGTTGCCCAACTCCGCCGGTATCTCACCCGTCAGCCTATTGATGCGGAGATCCAAAGTCGTGAGATTGGCAAGATTGCCCAACTCCGCCGGTATCGCGCCACTCATCCGGTTGTCATAGAGCTGCAGACGCTTGAGATTGGCAAGATTGCCCAACTCAGCGGGTATCTCGCCCGTCAGTTTATGGTTGTTGAGATTCAAAACCTCGAGTTTGTCAAGGTTTCCTAGCTCCGACGGCATCTCGCCATTCATAGGCTGGACATACCGATCGAATCTTGACACGCGATTGTTCGCTATGGCTATGCCATCCCAATCGCTAATGGCGAGATCCGCCGCCCAGTTTAGGTTGCCGCGCTCGCCTTCAAGCGTCTCCTTAGAGGCGAGCAGCGCGGCGCAGTCCGCCACCAGGCCGGCGTTGTCCGCCGGGTTCGGCACGGCAATGCCATTGGAGCATTGCTCGGTGAACTGCGCCGGTATGTCGCGCGGTGGGGCCGATGCGTCCGCGTTAAATGCGACCGCCTCGCCCGCGCCGGCCACCAGCAGCGAAACCGCCACCACCGCCAGCGCCGCAACCACCGCCAGCGCGGTTGCCATCCTGATTGCGCCCTTGTGCATAGACATCTTAATGCTCATTCGTTCATCCTCTTTGCTTTTGTTCGCTTGCCTAATGCGCTTATATTATAACGCAACAACGCAGAAATTCGCTATTCGCCGCAAATTATCTTTGCCTTGCAACCCACTCTTGAAAACCCCACGCACACGCCAAATCGTCTATACTACCCCACACCCCTTGCGAAACATAAAATTCTTGACAACCAACACCCGCACTACCGGCCACCCGAACCCGCGCCCACAATCGCCGCCCTATTAAGGGAGACGCCTCTTGCCCAAGAAAGACTTCCACTTCGCCCACAAACTCCGCATACGCTGGTCGGAGTGCGACGCGCAGGGCATCCTGCTCAACGCGCAGTACATCAACCTTATCGAGGTAGCCCACGCCGAGTACTTTCGCAACCTCGGCGTCCTGATATTCGACGCCGACGCGCGCCGCGATTTCGATCTTGCGACCGTGCAGGCTAACCTGCAATACCTAGCCCCCGCCCGCGTGGACGAGATAATCGAAATCCGCATCCGCGTATCCGACATGGGCAACAGCAGCCTTACTCTGAGCGCCGAGATCTACGACGAGCGGGGCGAGCAGCCCATTCACCGCGCCGAGCTAGTCTATGTCAACTACGACGCCGCTACGGGCAAATCCCGCCCCATCCCCGACCCCATCCGGCGGCTCGTCGCCGACTTCGAGCGCGGCAGCCCCGCGCCGCCTTAGCCCGCATTCACATTAGCCCGAGCCCGCCCTAGCCATCTTTATCCCACGTCCACCTTTACGATAACCGCCGCATTCGCCATTATCGTCACATCCCCGGAGCCCTCGCGCCCCTCTATCTCCAAGCCGCCCTGAACCACATTCAGTACGCCCTTGCCGTGCGGCAGAACGCTCAGCACATCCTCGTGCCGAACCGCCTCCGGCTTAGGTATGCCGATGGTGACCTCCACAATCATATCCCTTGACGCGCTTTCCCCCAGCAGTCCGAGGAACATCAGGCTGCTCTGGTGAACGGCGTTCCATGTGGCGCGCCGCGCCGCCTCCGTGTAATCCTGCCCATGCAGGTCAATCCCCATTCCCATTTCCAATATCGCAGGCGTCAATGCCATCGTTAATGCCTCCTAGCGTAGTATCGCGCTTTGATGCGGCAAGCATCCGCTCGCTCACAAGAATTTGTCGCCCGTATATGATACATTAAATCCCACACTTAAAAGTTCTTCGGCTAATTTTTCACAAAAAGTAGCGCCCTTGCCCCTAACCGACGCTATTGAGCAGAAGTCCCCAACCTGTTAAAATCCTGTCAAAATCGCATCAATTCCAGAACCTTGGCAAGGGCAAGCGAGACAACTGGGGCTTTGTATAAATCCAACTGAGGTAGAAGTGCAATGAGGTTTAGCGCGATAAGCAGACACTTTCGAGTTAGCCGCATAAGGGCGGCGGGCATCCTTGCGCTGGCGCTTGCGGCGGCGGCGCTGTTCGTCGCAATGGCGAGCGGCGGGCCTACGGGCGCGCAAGCGCAGCAGCGGCCCGACGACACGCCAACGCCCGCGCCAACCCCGGACGTCGGCGCCGACCCTATCGCCGCCAAGCGGGGCAGCCTGGATTCTATGCTGTCCCAGATGGTAGCTAGCGTGGAGCAAGGCTACGCATCCGCCAACGGCGCGGCGTCGGCGTCGCCACTGAGCGACGGAGACGCCATCGCGGTCACATTCTACACGCAGGGCGATAATGAGCCGCTGCTGGACTTTCTGCGGGCAAACGGCGGCGATCCGCGCAACGCGGAGGACGGCTATGTTGAGGCGTACGTGCCGCTGAGCGCGCTCGCCGCGGCGTCTCAGCAGGCGGGCGTCGTCCGCGTTCAGGCGATCATCCCGCCACAGCCGGCGCAGGCGGGACAGGGCGCGGTCGTCAGCCAAGGCGTCGCCGCCCACAACGCCGCCGCATGGCACGACGCGGGCTGGCGCGGCGCGGGCGTCAAGGTCGGCATCCTAGACGCGGGCTTTATGGGCTTGAGCGACCTGATGGGCAGCGAACTGCCCGCCAACATTACCGCCCGCTGCTATCAAAGCATCGGCGTAGTGTCCGACGATATGGCAGACTGCGAAACCAACAGCGCGCACGGCTCATCCGTAGCCGAAACCATCGTTGACGTAGCCCCCGACGCATCGCTCTACATATCCAACCCGAACTCGCTGGGCGACTTCCGCAACAGCGTCCGCTGGCTGATTGAGCAGGACGTTGATGTCATCAACTACTCGCTTGGGTGGACATGGGACGGCCCCGGCGACGGAACCTCGCCATTCGCCGACAGCCCGCTCAAGGGCGTGGATACGGCGGTGGAAAGCGGGATAGTCTGGGCGAGCGCGGCGGGCAACAACGGCAAAACCGTCTGGCATGGCGAGTTTTCCAATCCCGACGCCGACGGCTGGATGAACTTCAACGAATGGGATGAGCGCAATAGGGTTGACATCCAAGCGGGCGAGCGGTTCATCGCGCAGCTGCGCTGGGAGGGCGAATGGCAAAACGCCAACCGAGACCTTGACCTGTATCTGCTGGACTATTGGGGCAGAATAGTGGCGCGCAGTCAGAACCTGCAGCAGGGTAGCCACTCGCACACATCATACGAAATACTCTCGTTCACGCCGCGCTGGAGCGCCACATATCTGATTGCGGTAGTTCACGCATCAGGCGAGGCGCCCGGCTGGGTGCAGCTCCATTCGTTCACCGGCCAGCAGCTGCAGCACTACACCGAGAGCGGCGGCATAATGAACCCCGCCGAAAGCGCCAACCCCGGCTTGCTCGCGGCGGGCGCGGCGCACTGGGCGGATACGCAGACCATCCAGGATTACAGCAGCCGAGGCCCCGCGCCCGACGGCCGCGTCAAGCCCGACATCACAGCCGCCGACTGCGCCGCGGTATCCAACCGCGATGCGGCGGTTGACTTCGACGGGATAGGATGCTGGATGCGCGGCACAAGCCAAGCCTCCGCGCATATCGCCGGCCTTGCCGCCCTGGCGAGCCAGGCGTTCCCGCAGAACGCGCCGCAAGATACCGCGTCATACCTAAAGCGCAACGCGGACGCGCGCGGGGAAGTCCCCAACAATGTTTGGGGCTACGGCTTTGCGCGATTGCCGGCGCCCCCCAGCGGCACGCCCGTCCCCGTTACGCCCGTTCCCACGCCGGGAACCGGCACGCCAACCGCTACCCCGACCGCCACGCCCTCGCCTACGCCCACTCCGACCGGCGGGTTTAGCGCGTTCAGCAACGGCGCCAACCACGCCTGCGGCATCCGGCGCGACGGCTCTATATCCTGCTGGGGCGGCAATTCGGACGGGCAGGCAAGCCCGCCGTCAGGCACAGGCTTTACCGCCATAAGCGCGGGCGATACCCACACCTGCGCGCTACGATCAGGCGGCGCTATCGCCTGCTGGGGCAGCAACGTGTCAGGGCAGTCGGGCGCTCCGTTTGGCAGCGGCTACACCGCCGTCAGCAGCGGCGCGAACCACGCCTGCGCCCTCCACCAAAACGGCTTTGTCAACTGCTGGGGCAGCAATTCAAACGGGCAGTCAAACCCGCCTGCCCGCAACGTCTTCATATCGGTGAGCGCCGGCGACGCCAACACCTGCGCGATGCGACAAGACGGCATGGTCGTCTGCTGGGGCAGCGTGTCCGGCACATTCGGCAACTAAACGCGCAACCCTATCCAATTCAATAACTCAGGCGCGCGCCTAACCAAGCGCGCGCCTAACCAAGCATACGGAGGATTGCCCTTATGCCAATTTTCAGTCGGGATGACAGCGATAAGCAGGAGCTCTCGCCGGGCGTAGATCGCTGGGCGCTGGTGGACGGGGACAAAGGCTCTCAGGCTACCAGCGTGGGCGATGTGGTCGTGGGCGCGGGCGGCGTTGTCCCCACTCATATCCACCCCACCGAAGAGGCGATGGTCATCCTAGAGGGCGAAATGGACGCCGTTCTGGGCGATGATGTCATCACCGTCCGCGAGGGCCAAACCGTGCTTGCGCCTCCCGGAGTGCGGCACGGGTTCATCAACAACTCCGGCGCGGCGGCGCGCGTGCTGGCGATATTCCCGACCGCGCATATGGAACGCACGCTGGTCGACTAACCTGTGCGAACCAGTAACCTGCGCGAACCAGACTTGACCAGCCCGCCCCGCGCGGCGTCAATGAGTAACTATGCAGACTGACAAACAAGTTCAAGAAGTAGTCCAAAACATCGGCGAGGTATCCCGCGCATTCGCCGCCGAGCGAGCCGAGAGGCAGCGCCGCCGCGAACTCGTCCGCGCCGACTTCGACCTGCTCGCCGACGCCGGCTTTCACCTGACCGGCGTCCCGCCCGATATGGGCGGCATAAACGGCGGCGTCCGCGAATTCACCCGGCCCCTCTGCGATATGCTGCGGACGCTCGCGCAGGGCGATCCGTCAGTGGCGCTTGTGGCGTCAATGCACCCCGCCGTAATCGGCGGCTGGCTGGAAGTGGAGCGCGCCCCCGAACCCTACGCCGCCGCTTGGGAACGCCAGCGCCGCGACGTGTTCCAAACCGCCCGCGAAAAGCGCTGGTGGGGAACCATCATCTCAGAACCCGGCAGCGGCGGCGATCCCTCAAAGAGCAGGGCTATCGCCAAGCGCGCCGCCGATGGCGCTGACGGCTCATATCTCATCACCGGCCAGAAACACTTCGGCAGCGGCAGCGGCATAACCTCTTTTATGATTACCCAAGCCGTGCCGGAGGGCGAAACCGCGCCCGATGTGTTTTATATGGATATGCGCGGCGTCCCCTGGGACGGCACGGCGGGCGCAACGCTAACCGCCCCCTGGGACGGGCAGGGCATGACCGCCACCCAAAGCCATGGGATGCGCTTTGAGGATATGCCCGCCACGCGCGCCGCATGGCCCGACAACCGCGCCCGCCTGCGCGCCCGCGAGCAAGCGGGCCGCCCGGCGGGACACCTGTTCACCGCCGTAATCGTGGGCGTGGTGGACGCCGCCATAGACGCCGCCAGGCAACAAATCGCGCCCAAGCGCGAATCAATGCGCGCCTTTGAGCGCGTGGAATGGTCGCGCGTGGAAATGGAATGTTGGCTCATCCGCCAAGCCTACGAGGGCGTGTTGCGCGATGTGGAACTGGGCAATCGCCGCGCCGCCCGCAGCGGTCTGCTCTGCAAAGAGGCGGTCGCCGAGCTGGCGGAGTCGGCGCTAACGCGGATAAGCAAAGTCGTGGGCGGCAGCGCCTATTCGCGCGGCTCCCCCTACGGCTTTTGGCTGGACGACGTGCGAGCGCTCGGCTTTCTGCGCCCGCCCTGGGGTTTCGCCTTCGACCGCATCTTCGCCGACTCATTCGCGGACGGATAAGCGGCGTCGCCCGCTGTCCTAGACTGCCGTCTGAGTAGCCCGCCGCCCGCCTTAGCCGTTGCCCGGCCGCCGCCATATCCTCAACCCATCCCCTAACGCTGCGAGGCTTGCAATGCGATTAGTTCTCACCAACGCCAATGTGATTGACGGCGTCAACCCAGCGCCGATTGCCGACGCCAGCGTCGTCATAGAAGACGGGCGCATCGCCGAAGTGCTGGACGGCCGCCATTCCCCGCAAACAAGCGGCGCGCATGTGATAGACCTTGAGGGCGCGTATCTGATGCCCGGCTTGTGGGATGTTCACATCCACCCCGAATACCCGCCGCCGCCCGGCATCACGCCCGCCGAGCAGATGGCGGACTTCGGCTACGCCCTGTCGCAGGCGCTGACTGAGGGCGGCGTAACCGCCGTGCGCTGCGGCGGCGCGGCGAACTTTATGGACGTGGCGTGGAAACGCGCCTTTGACAGCGGCAAGTTCGCAGGCCCCCGCGTGTTCGCAAGCGGCTACTTCCTGACAACCACCGGCGGCCACTTCCTCACATCCGGCCAGGCGCGCGAGTGCGACGGCCCCTACGGCTTTGTGCAGGCTATCCGCGAGCAGATGAAGAACGGCGTCGACCACATCAAGCTCAACCTAACCGGCGGCATAATGGGGCCGTCCTGGGACAGGCATCAACATTCATTCTTGCTGGAGGACGAACTCCAAGCGGCGTTTGACATATGCCGCCAGCGCGATTTCAAGGTTATGGCGCACGCCGCCAACCCTGACGCGGTAAAGTCCGCTGTGCGGCTTGGCGCGCACACGATAGAACACGGCTACATTATGGACGACGAGTGCATCCGGATGCTCGTTGACAGCCGTGCGTGGTATGTCCCCACGCTTGCCATATCCCACCTCACGCCCGCGCAGGCGACCAGCGCTTGGGAGCGCGATTGGCTTGCCCGCCGCGCCATAGCGCCCGACCTGCTCGCCCGCGCCGACGCCGCCTCCGACGAACACCGCCGCTGGTTCAAGACCGCCCTGGACGCCGGCGCGCGAATGGCGCTCGGCTCCGACATACGCCCATTGCGCGAGGCGGCGTTGCTAGAAATGGCGCTCTGGGTCCGCGACGGCGCAACCCCCTGGCAAGCGATCCAGGCTGCAACCAAACACGCCGCCGACCTATGCGGCGCCGGCGACAGCCTAGGCACGCTTGAGCCCGGCAAACTCGCCGACATCATCGCCCTCGCCGCCAACCCTCTGGCCGACATCCACAACATCCGCAAGTTGCTGCTCGTAATCAAGGATGGGCGGATAGTGTCCGATAAGCGGGGTAAGCGAAATGAGTATGATGAATAGGAGGCAACCCTGTGCTAATTTTCCTGGATGAAAGCGGAGTTCCCCACCCAAACGATCCGGCGATTAGCCCCGTCATCGTGAGCGTCTGCATCAACAGAGAGGACGCGCGGACAGTATCCGCTCAAGTGTATTCACTCAAGCGTCGGCTTGGAACGCCTGACAAAGAACTTAAAGGCGCTGAACTCATTACGCGGCGCGTCTTTGACAAGAGGCCCAACCAAAGGGAGCTTGTTGAGGCGTTCTTCGACCTATGCCGAAACTTGCCGTTCACTTTGTTCGCAATCGTAATGGAGCATCCCGCGCAAGTCCCGCATGGGCGCGAGGTCGAAAATTATCTGCCCAACGAATATAGATACCTGCTTCAGCGCATCAATCGGCATGCCGAAGAATCCGGCAGGATGGCTTCGCTTCTCTTTGATGGCGAGGGGCCTACTATGTACAAAGGAATGCTTCCCAAGAAATTTGATTCATTCTTGTATCGCTCTTTGGAAGGGCAGTCGTTCACATCAGTTTGCGACTCGCCCTATTTTGTGAATTCCCGCTTGACGCAAGGCATACAGATTGCGGATATGATGGCATACGTCTGCCGTATCTATCATGAAAACAATCTGCGCGAAGTCCTGCCGCAAGGGGATAGCTACTTGTCCGCCATCAATAGATATTACAACATTATCAAAAGCAAGGCGGTGGATATTACCACCCAAGAAGGGTATTCACGCCCCGGGATTTACTTTATGCCGGAAAGCGACCACTACAAAAGAGAGTACTCGCGCTCACACTCATAGGCGAGGATTGATCGCTCAAATGAATGGCGCCGGCAGTATCTCTACCGCCGACGCCATCGCAATAATGCCAGGATCACCTATGATGCCCGCCGGGAATCACTTATGACCCCACTGTTGTCCTAAAACCAATATAACACACGAATGCAATTAACGCAAACGCATAGCCCGCGATAACCCCGCAAAATCGGCAGATACTCAGACACCCCTACCCGCACAACCGCAACACAACCCGCAGCCAATGCGCCAGACCGCCATCCAGCTCAGCCCGCGCGTCCGGCGCGATGTTTGTCAGGATCCACATGTACGACATCGCTTGATGCAGCGCCCCAAGCGGCTTGGCGGCGTCAAACGCATCCACAAGCCGTTCCCGCGGCTCATACTCCGTCCATGCGCTCAGGTAGGCGTCGCGCAGTCGCGTCTCAGTGGTGGCGTCCTGCGGCAGCGCGCCCTCGTCGAAGTATGCGCCCGATATGGTCGCCATATCGAAGAACGGGTGGGTGACGCATACATCCGTCCAGTCAAAGAAGGCGTAGCCCTTGGCGCTCATCAGGATATTGCCGCCGAGATCGCCGTGAACTAGCGTGTGCGGCAAGTTGTATTGCGCCAGCCTGGCGCACATCAACTTCAGGCGCATCGCCAGCGCGCGCAGCCTGCCGATTTCGGCTTGCGACATCCCATTCGGCTTGCCCCCAAGCAGCCGCTCGGCCGAGGCTATCAGCGGGTCTATCAGCCCGACCATCCGCGCCAAGCCCCTGTCCGGGCAGCCTAGCGCGAGCCACTCGCCCGCATGCGCCGCCTGCCGCGCCTGCGCCCGCGCGTACAGGATAAGCGCCTCTTCCCAGCGCGATATGTCCGCCGATTCGTGCAGCATCTCGCCGCCGTAGTCCGGCATCAGCAGCCAGCCGCGCCGCGCGTCCACCGCAAGCGGCGGCGGCAGCAGCTCGGGGCAGCGCTCCGCTACCGCCCGCATCACCGCGCCCTCGTGCGCCATAAACGAGGGCGTCGCCTTGAAATACGCCGCGCCGCCGCTTGTGGCAACGCGCATTATGCAGGACAGCGCCCACGCCCGCTCTTGGCGCAGCGGCGCAACCGCTTGCAAGCCAAGCTCGGCTAACCGCGCGTGAATCCACTCACTTGCGGCGATATGCCAGCCGGGAAACTGCCAAGCCGCCCGCCTATCATCCGCGCCATCCGCTTGATCAGCCAACCACGCCGCAACCGCATCGCCAATCTCAGGCGTCGTGAACCGAACCGACGCCAATTCGGCCGGCGCCGCCCATCGCATATTCGCGGGCGGCGGCGCGTTGGCGTCAATCGGCTCGGCGATATAGACGCGCCCGCCATTCCCCCCGTCGTCCGCATCTTGGCTATCGTAGCTTAGCGCGCAGCGCAGCGTGAACACATCCCAGCCGAGCTGACGGCGCATCTCGTCGTTGATATGCGCCACGCGCCGCACGTCGGTTGCGCGCGGCGTGAAGTTGGGCAGCGTCCAGCCGTCCCCGTCCCGCAGCAACAGCGCGCCGCCGTCAGTGGGATGCGCTATGAGTATGTAGTAGCGCAAGGCGTATCCCTACGAGAACGGGCGGCGATGCGAGAACTCGCCCTCTTCGCTGGTGATGAACTCCAGCAGCGCCGTCTTGCCGTCCTCGGTCGCCGCCTTGGCGCGCAAAATCGCGGCAGCGGCATCCTCCGGATCCTCCACGCGCTCTGCCCAGCCGCCCATATCCCGCGCCAGATCCGCGTAGCGCCCGCCAAGATCGCGCGTGCCGTAAAGCTCATGCGAGAGCGCCATAGCCGAGGTCTCTATCGCCATAGTGGAGTTGTTGAACACCACCGTCAGTATGGGGATCTCGCTGCGGACGGCGGTCTCAAAGTCAAGCCCGGTCATCCCAAACGCGGCGTCGCCCATAAAGTTCACCACGAACTTGTCCGGCGCCGCGAGCTTTGCCCCGATGTTAAGCCCAAGCCCGGTTCCCAAGCCGTGCGACTTGCCCCAGCCCAGATATGTGCGCGGGCCGCCCGCTTGGTAGAACGGCATTATTTGGTCGCGCGGGCTGCCGGAGTCGTGCGTGACTATGGCGTCGTCCGAGTTGATATTCTGCGTGAATTCCCATATCACCCGATAGGGCGTCATTGGCGTCTGCCCTGATGTGAGCTTTGGCGTCCATTCGGCGAGCCATTCCCGGCGCGCGGCGGCTATATCTTCAGCCACCGATCCCACGTCGCGCAAGCCGCCGCCCAGCAGATCCCCGCACGCCTCTATGAGCTGCCGCAAGACGAGCTTGGCGTCCCCCACAATCGGGTAGTCCACCGCGTAGTTCTTGTCTATGTCAATCGGGTCGTTTGTGGCGTGGATGAGCGTCTTGCCGGCGGGAATGGGCATAGTCATGCCGTGCGCGGTAAAGCTTGTGCCGATGCCAAGCATCACATCCGCCCTGCTGACGAAACGCAGCGTAGGGCGGTTCATAACCCCGGAGCCGCTGCCCAGCGCCAGCGGATGCTTTTCGGGAAAGGCGCTCTTGCCCGCCATTGTGGTCATAACCGGAATTTGCGTTAGCTCAGCCAGTTCCACCAGTTCGGCGGTGGCGTCGGCGTACATAACGCCCTGTCCCGCATGAATAACCGGATTGGCGGCGCTCAGCAGCGCCTTTGCCGCCGCCAGGACGTCGCCCGGATCTCCCCCAGACGCCGCGCGCTTGACGGGCGCGTAGCCGTCCAGGATAGACGGGCTGACCTCAGCGGTGGCGACATCGGCGGGTATCTCTACCATCACCGGCCCCGGCCTGCCACGCTTGAGCGCCGCGAATGAGCGCCGCATGGCGTCAACAACGCGCTCAGGCGTGTTTATCTGCTCAATCTGCTTGACGACCGAGGCGTAGCTCCGCAGCGAGCTGTAATGCGGGAAAACGCCGTCCCGCTCGCGCGGGTGGCCCAGCGGCAGCAGCAGCATCGGGACGCCGTCCGAAAACGCGGTGGCGACGCCCGCGTAGGCGTTCTCGGCGCCCGGCCCATACTGCATTGCGAACACGCCCGGCGGCCGCCCATTCGTAACCCGCGCGTAGCCGTCGCCGATGCCCACCCCCACGCGCTCTTGGCGGCAGATAATCGGCCGTATGCCCACAGCCGCCGCCGCCTCTATCACCGGCGTAGTCGGGAACGCGCTCAGATACTCTATCCCCTCGATCTTCAGTATTTGCGCTATGGCGTCAATGGTTCGCATATGCTCTGCCTTTCGCTATGTACTCTATGTGACTTTATGTGACTTTCGCGCGATCTATGCAACCGCGCTTTGGCAATCTATCGCCGTTGGGAATATACCACATCGCAATCACGCCCGCTTTGCGGCAGGATGATAGCCGAATACCAAGAGCGCTATGGCGTGATGCCATATTCGCGTTTCAACGCATCTATGCGCCCAGCCGATTGGCGTATGCGCTCTTCCGGGATAGCCCCGTCCGCTACCGCTTGCAGAATGGCGTCCCTTACGCGATACACTCGCCCCAAGTCGTACTCCCCCTGCTGATTGGCGAGCATTACAATATCAACCCCCGCGTTTATCGCCGCTATCGCCGCCTCGGTCAAGCCGTACTCTTCTACGATAGCCCCCATCTGCATATCGTCCGATATGACCACGCCCTCAAAGCCGATTTCGTCCCTGAGCAGCGTGGTCATAATCGCGCGAGATAGCGTTGCCGGGCGTGCGTCCGCGTCCAGGTTGCGATTGACGATGTGCGCCGTCATTATTGTGCCGCCGTAGCCCTCGCCGATAAGAGCCGTGTACGGCGCGAGTTCTGCCGCCCGCTGATAGGTAGCGGTCACATCCGCAACGCCAAGGTGGGTGTCCCCCGCCGCGCTGCCGTGTCCGGGGAAGTGTTTCAGGGCGGTTATGATTTGCTGAGCGCGATGCGCGTCAATGAACGCCCGCGCATGCGCCGCAACCACGTCGGGATCGCCGCTGAAAGAGCGCTCTATCGCGCCAATCGCAGGGCTTTCGGGGTTGATGTTCACATCCACAACCGGCGCGAAGTTCCAGTTCACGCCTATCTCTCGCATCTCGCGCGCCAGGGCGTCCGCTATCGCCGCCGTGTTCGCCGGATCCGCCGCGCCCATTTCTTGCGCCGACGGAACCGCCACATCAAACCCGTACTTGCTTTTCAGCCGGTTCACATACCCGCCCTCAGCGTCTATCGCAATAAAGTACGGCGTCTCAGCCTGCGCCTGCAGCTCGGCGATGAGCGCGCGCAGCTGCTCCCGCGAAGTGATGTTGCGCGTCAACTCGCCTTTGGTGGGGCCGTCGTAGTCGTACAGAACCACGCCGCCCGGCTTGATGTCCCGCAGCATAGCCGCCGCCTCGCCCTCCAGCCGCTCGCCACGAAACCCGACCATCAGCATCTGCCCAACGGCTTGCTCCAAAGTCGTCTCAGAGCCGCCAAGCGCGCCATCTAGCATGCCGCATCCCGCCGCCCCAAGCGCGGCAAGCGCAGTCAGCGCCAACGCCGCCAATCGCCCGATTGCCCTAGCCATATCATCCCCTTGGACGCGATTGCGCCTATATGCGCCTAGACGCGATTGCGCCCGCAATCGCCCAAGCGCAACCGCGCCTAAGTCCCATGCTTGAGCCGCGGATCCAGGTTATCGCGCAACCCATCCCCGATGAAGTTCACGCCCAGCACGGTTATCGTGATGAACAGGCCGGGGAAGAACAGCGTCCAAACCGCGAGCTGCGCGTATATTTTGGATTCGCCCATCATATTGCCCCAGCTGGGAATGTACGGCGGCACGCCCGCGCCCAGAAAGCTAAGCCCCGCCTCTACCAGTATGGCGACCGCGAATATGAATGTCCCCTGCACAAGCAGCGGCGCGACCAGGTTGGGGAACACATGAAACGCCAAAATGCGGCGCGGCGTCGCCCCAACCGCGATTGCCCCCTCAACGAACTGCCGCTCACGCAAGCTCAGCACTGAGCTCCGCACTATGCGAACTATGCCCGGCGTATCAACTATGGATATGGCTATGATGACATTCTGCAGGCTCGCCCCCAGCGTAGCCACAAGCGCTATCGCAAGCAGAAAAGACGGGAACGCCAGCAACCCGTCCATTATCCGCATCACAACGTCGTCCACGCGCCGGTAGTAGCCCGCGACCACGCCGATTACCGCGCCGAATGTCATTGCGATGAGCGCGACCGATATGCCCACTATCAGCGAAAGGCGGCTGCCATATACCGTGCGCGCGAACACATCCCGCCCGAACTGATCCGTGCCGAAGATGTTCTCAGCCGACGGCGGCTGCAGCCGGCCGAACGGGTCCAGCGCCAGCGGATCCTTGCCCGCTATCTGCGGCGAAAATATCGCCATCGCCGCCGCGATGAACAGGATTATCAGCCCGGCGAGCATATTCGGGTTGCCCAAGACGGCGCGCCGCATCTCCGCTATGCGCCTGCGCCGCCGGTAGCCGCTTGTGTCTAGCGCGAATGAGGGGGGCGTTTCGCGTGGCTGACGCATCCCGCTACTCCCTATACCGCACTTTGGGATCCAGATAGGCGTATGTCAGATCAACCGCGAGGTTCACGAACACATACATCCCCGCGGTAACCAGGATTACGCCCTGCACAACCGGATAGTCGCGGCGCAGCACCGCGTCCACCAGCAGCCGCCCCACGCCCGGTATGGCGAACACCGTCTCGGTAACCACAAGCCCGGACACCAGCCCCGCAAGGCTAAGCCCGATAATCGTGATGATGGGCAGGCTTGCGTTCTTGAGCGCGTGCCGCAGCAGCACGGCGACCTCGCGCAGCCCCTTTGCGCGCGCCGTGCGTATGTAGTCTTCCCGCAATACCTCCAGCATATTGGAGCGCGTCATCCGCGCGATAAGCGCCGCCGACACAAACGCAACCGCTACGGAGGGCATTGTTATGGACATCAGCCAAGGCAACACGCCCTCGGCGATAGGCACATAACCCGACGCCGGGAACCAGCGCAGTTTCACCGCGAACACCCATATCATATTAAAGCCCAGCCAAAAGCCGGGAATGGCGAACCCCAGCACGGCGAACACCATCACAAGCCTATCAATCGCCGTGTTCGCTTTCCAAGCGGCGATAACGCCCAGCGGTATGCCCAGCAGTATCGCCAGCGTCAGCGCCAGCGCCGTGATGGATAGCGTTGGCTCCAGCCGCTGCGCTATCAGCGTGGTCACCGGAAAGCGGCTGAATACCGACTCCCCCAAATCGCCGCGCAGTATGTCCAGGAAATATATGCCCAGCTGCTCATGCAGCGGCCTATCCAAGCCAAGCTTAGCCTTGATGCGGTCGATCTGCTCCGGCAGCGCCTGATCCCCCGCCATAAGCGTAGCGGGATCGCCCGGCGTGATGTGTATCAGCGAAAAGACGATGACTGCCACGATGAGCAGCACGGGTATCGCCGCAAGCGCGCGCTGTACTACATAGCGAGTCAATGAATTGCAATCCTTTGCCGCCGCGCCGCGATCGCTCGCGGCGTCAGTCCGCCTTGCGCCAAGTCAGGGAGCGCAACGGGTTTGCGCCGCGCCCCCTGACTTAGCCTTAGTATTATCGTATTAGCCTATGATGCCGCCGCAATCAGCGCGGCGAGCCTACTGGTCAAGCCAGACGCCGTCCACCAATATGCGGCGGAACGGCTCGTAGCCCTTGACATAGTCCTGGCGCGTGACCAGGAAACTGAACGAGCCGTAGCGGATGAGCGAGGGATCTTCTTCCCAGTAGATCCGCTGTATCTCTTCCACAATGCCCATCGCCTCTTCGCGCGAGGTCGCCTTGGCGAAGTCCTCTACCAGGGACATCCCCTCTTCGTTGCCCCAGCCGCCATTCCAAGCCCTGCCCAGCGAGGGATCCTGAATCGGGTCAAGCGGGCCAAACCAGGTGTGGTAGAAGTGCCAGCCCTGCTCCGTCTGAGGGTCCTTGTTCAGATTGGCTATCTTGCGCGAAATAACCGTCGCCCAGTCGGTCACCACGAAGTCCACCTCAGCGCCCAGGCTTTCCAGGATTTCCCTGGTAATCAGCGCCGCGGCGTAGAAGTCCGAGTAGTCGGTATTCGTGAGCAACACCATCTTGCCCTCAAAGCCCGACTCTTCTACCGCCTCATCCCAGAGGCGCTGCGCCAGTTCCATATCGGGCGGCGAGTAGTAGTTCTCGGAGTGCTTTTCGGTAGCCCAAGTAGTGCCGCAGAAGAACAGCGAGCCGCACAGATCCCACAGCGCCGCGTCGCCGTAGCCCGCCGCCATATACTTGGAGGGGTCGGTGGCGGCTTGGATAGCCAACCGCGACTTGGGGTTGTTGAGCGGGGGCCAAAGCTTGTTGGTGGCAAGCGCCGGCACAGCCCACGACGATATGACATCCACGCGCAGGTTGGGCGCGTCGTTCAGCGTATCGTAGAAGTCGTTGGGCAGCCCCTCGGCGAACTCTACCTGCTGCGTCAGCAGGGACGCCACGCGCGTCGCCGCGTCAGGCACTTCCAGCACATCCACCCTATCTACATACGCCACGCGCGATCCCGCGCCGCCGCTCTTGGGTTCGCTGCGCGGCGCGTAGTCGTCAAACCGCTCCATCACCACCTTTGTCCCAGGACGCCACTCCGCGAACTTGAACGGGCCGGAGCCGGTGTAGTCGGTCATTATCTCTTCTTCGCCCAGCGGCTCCACCACCTCTTTGGGCATAATGAAAGTCGGGCTTTGCGCCCAGTACTCCACCCAAAGCCCGAAAGGCTTGGTCGGGTTGACCATAAACGTCTTGTCGTCAACCCGCTCAAGCTCAGGCTCCGCCAATTCCCATATGCGGGACGGCACGCCCACATAGTTCTTCCAGCGGTGCATAGACGCGATAACATCGTCGCTGGTAACCGGGTTGCCGTTGTGGAATGTCAGGTCGTCCCTGAGCGTGAATGTGTACGAGCTCGCGTCCGGCTCCACCGACCACGAATCTACCATCTGCGTAGCCGGCTGCAGCCCGCCGTCCCAGGTGATTGGCACGTCATACCAGTGCTGCACTACCGAATGGGTAACGAATGATGTATTGCGGACGGGATCAAGATTGCCGATGCTCGCCTGGTTCACCCAGCGCAGCGCGCCGCCCGGCCTCGCCGTTCCCTCATCCTCTTCCATCTGCGTAACGATGCGGCGGCCCGCCTCAGGCGCGGGCCTAATCGGCGACACGAACTCAGGCGCCGGTATCGGCGTTGCCGCGGGCGCCGCGGGCGCGGCCGGAGCCGCCGGCGCGGGCATCATCGGCGCGGCCGGGGCCGCCGGCGCCGGCGCGGCGGGCGGCTGCACTACCGCCGGCGCGGACGCCTGCTGAGGCGCGGCGGGCGCCGTCGTGGGCGCCGGCGCGGAGGCGCAGCCCACCGCAAGCAAGAGTATTAGCGCCGAGCTTATGCTTAACATTACGGACAAGCGTCTCATAGTTCCTCCCAAATCTTTCGCCTTCATCGCTTTTTGATTGCCGCTGACTGCCCTATCGCCATCGCCCATCCGCGCGGATAAATCCGATAGATTAGGCTAGGATATACGCAAACGAATATATCACAGCCTACCCGAAAGTCAAATTAGGAATTAAAATTATTGATATTCATTATTGACATATTCGGAATAAGGGGCTATATTGACAATCGCAGGCAAAAATTCTACGGGAGGGAGAACTTTTAGATGCTCAAAGAAGCGCCCAACAAAAGCGTAAGCCACGTAATCAAGCGCCCAGGGAGGTTGCACGGGCAGCCGGATGTAGAGATACCCGTTGCGGACGACCTCGCAACCGTGCCGGGCATTCCGCAGCGGCCGGACGATGTGTCTTTCTACAGCCGCGTCGATCCCGTAGAGTCGCAGAACATCGAAAAGGCGGCCGACCGCGACTGGGTCTGGACCGTCTATACCGAAGAAGTGCTGAAGTACCGCGAGCGCCACGACGAGATTAACAAGCCCCTCGTGGACGCCTCGCTGCTCACCGGCGACATCGCGCCCACCGCAACGCCCGAGTCGGGCAAGGACATGACGAGCGACATCCGCCTGAAAGCGCGCGAGCTCGGGTTCGGCGAGGTCGGCTTTACCAAGTTCGACCACCGCTACGCCTACGTCAGCAAAAAGCGCTGGGTCAAGTACGAGCATACCATCTGCCTCGCGCTGGAGCAGGACTACTACCAGACGCAGACCATCCCCAGCCTTGAGGCGGAATTCGCCCACTTCGGCACATATGAGATAGAGGGCGCGCTCGCCCTTGACCTCGCCGACTACATCCGCAGCCTCGGCTACCACGCCCAGGTTCACAGCCCCAACGACAACAGCGGCGTGTACATCCCGATGTTCGTCGCCGCCGGCCTAGGCCAGCTGGGCGCCAACGGGCAGCTGCTCTCGCCGCACTTCGGCTCCAGGGCGCGCCTTGCGATGATCACCACCGACGCGCCGGTGACCTACGACGAGCCTGTGGACTACGGGTTGCACAAGTTCTGCCAGATCTGCCAGGTCTGCGTGAACCGCTGCCCCGGCCGCGCGCTTGTCAAGGAAAAGGTGTGGTGGCGCGGCGCTGAGAAGAACAAGCTCATCTACGACCGCTGCCGCCCGGTTATGGCGCGCTACGAAGGCTGCGGGGTGTGCATGAAAGTCTGCCCCATCCAAAAGTACGGCGCGCCCGCCGTGATGCAGCACTACGTCGAAACCGGCGATGTGCTGGGCAAAGGCACCGACAACCTCGAGGGCTACGAGCTCCGCGACAAGGGCTACTTCGGCCCCGGACGCCTGCCCCAGTTCAACCGCCAGTTCTTTGAGATCCCGCACGGGCGCAAAGAAGAGTGGCTCTTTGAGGAGTTCAAAGAGAAACTGGAAAACGAAATGCTCCCGACCGAAGAAATCATGGACTTCGCGGTCGAGCTGAAGAAGATCCTGGACGAGGGCGGCACAACTCGCGGCGACGAGTAGCGCCGCTTGCCCCGGCCGAAGATCAACAACGGGGGCGCGTCCCTTTATCCAAAAGTGGAGGGGCCGCTCCCGTTGGGCATCAAAGCCCATATCGCCTAACGCAAATCCTAACCCGAATATCCGAATAAGGAAACGCCAATGTTTGAAAGACCGCAAATCGCCGCGCTGTTCGATGAGCTCAAGCGCGAATGGCAGGGCAAGCGCGATTTTGAGAAGATACACCGCGACGTCGACCTTGGGATAGCCTACTACGACTCCGGCAAATCCCTGGACGACGCCGGCCTGGACGAAAGGGCGATTGCGCTCATAGAAAAGCACAAGCCCGACTAGCCCGGCATCGTCGGCCCGCGCGGCTACTCGCTTGACGCTTGCCCGCGCGTAACCGGCGCACAAACGCATATCAAAGGGACGCGCTCTTTTTGGCGCGCCCCTTTTCTTTGTGCTTTAATAGTCTTTGATAGTATGAACGCGCCGGACACGATATTAGGGCGCAATCAAACCGCAACCGCTGAGAGACGACCCGCTATGCCAATCAAGAGAGCGCTGCAAATTGGAAAGGCGCATCCGCTAGTGGCGGCGGCGCTGGCGATGCTGCTGGTCGTGGCGCTCACGCTGGCGTCCCAGCAAATCGCGTTCAGGGTTGGGCCTCAAGCGCCGCAATCCGAATACGACCGCCACTTCACCTATGAGCAGATTGATATGATGTGGCACTTCGCTATGTGCGACGCAATGCTCTTCTCAACGCGCCCCGAAGACGAACTTGAGAATGTGAAAGAGCGCATCGCCATAGACGTTGACTACATAGCCCCCGCCGCGCCCGGCAGCCAGGGCGTCTATGAGCGGCGCGTGCGTAGCAGGACTGAGATAGAAGAGACCATCAGGCTTGCCGAAGAGTTCTATGAGCGCGTGAACTGCAAATAGACGCAAGCGGCAAACGGGCGGCAAACGGGCGGCAAGCGATAAGCGAGCGGCTTGCGCGTTTTGATATAGTTGCGCCCATTGGGAGGCGCATCTCGCGCAAAGCGTTTTCGGCATAAGCGCGCGCATTGACGCCGCGCCAAGCCGATAGAACACAGAGCGCGATAAGCGAATACACGGCGAGCAAAGCGAGTAAAAGGAGATACGCTACTATGGCAACGGCAACGGATACGGGTATAAATCTCAGGCACAAGAGCCGCGTGGTTGTGGACGGGCCGGATAGGGCGCCGGCGCGATCTATGCTGCGCGCGGTGGGCTTGAAAGACGAAGATTTCGAGAAACCTTTCGTGGCGGTGGCGAACCTCGCAAGCGACGTCACCCCCTGCAACGTCCACCTTGACCGCATAGCGCAAGCCGTCAAGCAGGGCATCTGGGACGCCGACAGCGTGCCGTTCCTGTTTGGCACAATCACCATCAGCGACGGCATATCAATGGGGACTGAGGGAATGAAAGCATCCCTGGTCAGCCGCGAAGTCATCGCCGATTCCATAGAGACCGTCACATTCGGCGAGGGAATGGACGCGCTTGCGGTAGTGGCGGCCTGCGACAAGAATATGCCCGGCGCAATGATGGCTATGGCGCGCCTGGATGTGCCATCGCTGTTTGTCTATGGCGGCGCGATACTGCCCGGCAACTATATGGGGCAGGACATCAACATACAAGATATGTATGAGGCGTGCGGCGCATTCTCCACCGGCGGTCTGTCCCTGGACGAGCTTATCGCTATGGAGCGCGTTGCCTGCCCCGGCGAGGGCGCATGCTCAGGGATGTTCACCGCCAACACAATGTCCTCCGCGATAGAGGCGATGGGCTTGTCCATCCCCGGCGCGGCGTCCATCCCCGCCGTCGACCCGCGCAATGAGGAAGTGGCTCATACGGCGGGCAATATCCTATACGGGATGCTGGAGCGGGGCGCAACCGCGCGCGACCTGATGACCCGCGAGGCGTTTGAGAACGCCATAACCGTGGTGATGGCTATGGGCGGCTCTACAAACGCCGTGCTGCACCTGCTCGCCATAGCGCACGAGGCGCAAGTGGATCTGAGCATAGACGACTTCGACGAGATAAGCCGCCGCACCCCCTACATAACCGACCTGCGTCCGGGCGGCCGGTTCGTGATGTCCGACGTTGACAAGGCGGGCGGCGTCCCCGTAGTGATGAAACAGCTGCTTGACGCCGGTCTGCTGCACGGCGACGCCATGACCATCACCGGCAAGACGCTTGCCGAAAACCTAGACGAGTTCGGCGGCGAGCCTGACAACAAGGTCATCTACCCCGTCAGTTCGCCGCGCAGCCCAACGGGCGGGCTTGTCATCCTGAAAGGCAACCTAGCCCCTGAGGGCGCGGTCATCAAGGTGTCCGGCACAAAGCACACCGCGCACGAAGGCCCCGCGCGCGTGTTTGACGGCGAGCGCCCCGCGTTTGACGCCATCATCAACGGCGAAATAACGCACGGCGATGTGGTCGTAGTGCGCTATGAGGGCCCCAAAGGCGGCCCCGGCATGCAAGAGATGCTCGCGGTAACCGGCGCGATAATGGGCGCCGGGCTTGGCGACTCCACTATGCTCATAACCGACGGCCGCTTTTCGGGCGCGTCGCGCGGGCCTTGCATCGGCCACGTCGCGCCTGAGGCGGCGGTTGGCGGCGCAATCGGCTTGCTGCGCGACGGCGACATAGTCTCGTTCAACGCCGAAGAGCGCGCGCTAAACGTCCGCCTCTCCGACGCCGACCTTGCCCAGCGCCGCGCCGACTGGACGCCGCCCCCGCCCAACTACGAGCGCGGCGTCCTCGCAAAATACGCCAAGCTAGTATCCTCCGCCTCCCTCGGCGCGGTCACCACGCGGTAACCGCTTAGGCGCTGGATAGGCAATAGCGGTTTCGGACTTAGGCTGCCGGACGGGATTGCGCCCGCGCGTTATCCTGTCCGGCGGCATCCCCCGCATATCGCCGAACTTGACCGTTGCCCATAGCCACAGCGCGGTTGCCAACCCCCGATATGGCGGCTTGTGTTTCCCAAAATGGCTTTCGGCACGGCGTCAGCAACGCCTGATAACATTGCCCGCAGATGTGCGCTTTCGGGCATACTGCATTGAAAGATAGGCAAATTGAACGACCACGACGAACCACAAGACATCCGCGCTGACGACCCGCCTGAGCGAACAGCCATATGGAGCATCCGCTACAAGCGCTGGAAAGCGTATATCGCGCTATTCACGGGCTTGACGATTGCGTCGGTGGTAGCCGTCGTTCTACATTTGCTGGAAACGGGATCCCAAAACACATTCGTGTATAATGTAATCCTATTCGGGAGGTACACCGCGCCTCTAATTATGTGCAACGCCGGAATAAGTTTCGGCTTGGTTGAGACAGGAGAGTACGCAGTGGTATTGGCAGACGACTTGCGCCAGAGATTGGCGCGCAGACGGCAAAGGCAGATAGACGAGGCGGTGGCGAAGGCAAAGGCTGAATTCGAGCGACTTGAGCAACAGCGCGAGGCGCAGCGTGAACAGCTTGAGCAGCAGCGTGAGCGGCTTGAGCAACAGCGCGAACAGCGTCTGGAACGGCAAACGCAGCTGTATTCCAGAGAATTGGATGCGTGGAACAGCCGGCGCCTGGCGGCGGAGCGCAGCGGCGAGCCGTTCAGCGAGCCGATGCCCAACCTAGCCGACTACCTGCGGCTAGGCGACGACAATACCGACGGCGCGTAAGCCCCGCCTCAAGCATCCCCTAGTAAGCCGCGCCGCCGCAAACCCCAAAGCAAAGGACTTAATATGCCACAACAACCCAACATCATCCTGATACTAGCCGACGATATGGGCTACTCCGACTTGGGCTGCTACGGCTCGGAGATACGCACGCCCAACCTAGACGGGCTTGCGGCGTCCGGCTTGCGCTTTTCGCAGATGTACAACTCCGCCCGCTGCTGCCCCTCCCGCGCCGCGCTGCTCACCGGCTTGAACCCCCACCAAACCGGCGTAGGCCATATGATGGACGCGCTCGGCCCGCCCTCGTACCAGGGCTACCTAAACGAAAACTGCGCCACCATCGCCGAAGTATTGCGCGAGGGCGGCTACCGCACCTATATGAGCGGCAAATGGCACGTCGGCGGCCGCTACAACCTGCTCGACGATACCGACTGGGAGCGGCTCAAGGGCAGTCCCGGCTATCCCATCCCCGTGCAGCGCGGCTTTGACAGGTTCTACGGCATTGTGGCGGGCAGCGCGAACTACTTCTTCCCGCGCCTGCTTATGGAAGACGACCGATTCCTTGAGCTTGACCCCGACGGCTACTACTTCACCGACGCCATAACCGACAACGCCGTCAAGATGCTGGACGAAAACGCCGCCGCCAACGCGCGCGCAGCCGATGACGCCGGCAAAAAGCCGTTCTTCCTGCATGTAACCTACACCGCGCCCCATTGGCCCCTGCACGCCCACGAAGAGGACATCGCCCGCTACGAGGGCAAATACCGCAACGGCTGGGACGCCATTCGCGCCAGGCGCCACGAAGAGCTGAAAGCGAGCGGCATCCTCAGCGACAAGTGGCAAATCTCCCCGCGCGATCCGTCCTCTCACCCTTGGGACGACGAGCGCAACCAAGACTGGCAAGACCTGCTTATGGCAACCTACGCGGCGATGATTGACCGCATGGATCAGGGCATCGGGCGCATCCTGGACAAAGTGCGCGAAATGGGCGCAACTGACAACACGCTGGTGATGTTCCTATCCGACAACGGCGGCTGCGCCGAGTTCCTAGCCGAAGACACGCAACGCCCCGAACCCTCGCAGTACGCCAGCCCCAACCCCGACGGAACGCCCGTCAAGATGGGCAACATCGTTGGGATGCGCCCCGGCCCCGGCGACACCTTTATGAGCTGCGACCTGCCCTGGGCTAACGCCAGCAACACCCCGTTTCGCCTATTCAAGCGCTGGACGCACGAGGGCGGCATATCCACCCCGTTCATCGTCAGCTGGCCCGACAAAATCAAGCAAGCGGGCATCGTCCACGAACCCACCCACATATCCGACATACCCGCAACCTGCATACAGGCGGCGGGCGCGTCCTATCCCACTGAGCTGAACGGCAACGCCATAACGCCGATTGAGGGCGTGAGCTTTATGGACGCCATCAACGCCGGCGCGTGGCAACGCGACCTGCCTATCTACTGGGAACACGAGGGCAGCCGCGCCCTCCGCATAGACAACTGGAAACTCGTCGCCGAAGTGGGCGGCGACTGGGAACTCTACGATATGGACGAAGACAGAACCGAACTCAACAACCTCATACAGCGCAACGCGCCCAAAGCCCAAGAGATGATCGCGCTCTACGAATCGTGGGCAGAACGCTGCGGCGTATTCGACTGGCCCCTATCCCCCAACGCGCGTATGATGAACCTGCGCGCGCCCCATAACCACTACGTCTAGCCGCCCCTAGCCAATCGGATTTTGATTTCCAACGAATAATAATCCGATTGGCCCGCATTAAATCCCCAATCCAAAAGTTTTGGCTACTTTTTACAAAAAGTAGTGTCCCCGCTTTCCCCCTAACCATCCCAAACTGACGCATGCTGTTGCCAAACCTAACGCCCTACCGCCAAACATGATTGCCTTGTTACGCGCCCCAGCGTTCTAGGCGCAATAAAGCCGATATGTGATACTATGAACTAACGCCTCCGACTGCCAAACCTGATACTCAGCCGCAGGCGCAAATCCGATACGGGGTATGCGACGCAGTGAGAAGATTGCACATATGGGCAGCGGCGATTCTGGCTATGATAACGGCGGCTTGCGGCGTAACCGGCGTAACCGTTGAACGCGCCCCTACGCCCGCGGTGGCATCCAACGTCGTTGCGCCCGCGCCAACCGAGCCGCCCCCGACCGCCACCACACCGCCTATAAACACGCCCGCGCCCACCTACACCCCTGAGCCCACCCATACCCCCGCTCCGACCAACACACCAGTGCCCACGCATACGCCCGCGCCCACCCACACCGCCGTTCCCACCGACACACCCGCCGCGGACACCCCCACGCCCGAACCGCCGCCCGCCGACACGTCCACGCCTATCCCGCCTACGCACACGCCCATGCCCACTGATACGCCCGTCCCCCCGACGCCCGTGCCTGTTCCCACTGACACTCCTATCCCGCCCACGCACACGCCGCTACCCACCGATACGCCCGCGCCTACCCCCACGCAAGTCGCTTTTGACGACACGCCGGGCAGAACTGCGGACAATCCCATCCCAATCAGACGCCCCGGCAGACTAACAGACCCAAACGGGCTTGTGCTGAGGGTAACTAAGGTTCATTGGGGGCACGACGCGGCCGACCTGCTAGACGAGGCGAACAACCCCGACCCGCCTCTGCCCGACGGCCACCATTTCGTCCTAATCCGCATCACTATGCAGAACAACGGCAGGGAAGACATCGCCTATCCCACATATGACAGGCTGGCTGTGTTGGCGGACGGCGTATGGCCCAGCGTGTACTACAACGCCGAGGGCAGGAGCGGCGAAGGCTACGGGGACGACTGCCGCAAGCTCCCGTCCAGGCTGCACAGCGATCGCCCCATAGAAAGGGATGGCAACCAGCACGGCTATGTGTGCTTTATCGTGCGCGCCGAGGATGCGGGCAAACTGGTTCTCGCCGACAACGGCGGCATCGAAGAAATATCCGACGCCTGGCGCTTTTTCGCGCTGCGCTGACCGCCTGGGATGCCCTGATATGTCAAGATAGACGCCATGAGCGGTAGCGCGAGCGGCTAACCCGATAACGAAACGACTTTTGATTCGCTAAAACGGAGGCGAAATGCAGCCCCTAAAAGACATTCGCGTAGTGGCGGTAACCGGATTCTTGGCAGGCCCCTACGCCTGCATGAACTTCGCGCGGCTTGGCGCTGAGGTCCTCAAGGTAGAAGTGCCGGGCAAAGGCGATCCCGTGCGCGGCAATGGGCCTTTCATCGGCCCAAAAGGCAAGCATCCGCAACCCCAGACACCCGACGACATATCCACCCGATTCCTCAAGCGCAACCAGGGCGTCAAGAGCGTTACCCTCAATCTCAAACACCCGCAAGGACGCCAAATGTTCCTGGAACTCGCCAAGCGCGCCGATGTTGTGCTGGAAAACCTAGCCCCCGGCTCGCTCACGCGCATGGGCTTGGGCTATGAGGACGTCGCCGCCGCCAATCCCGCCGTCATCTACTGCTCCATATCCGGCTACGGCCAAACCGGCGAATACGCCGACAAGCCCGCGCACGACCCGCAGATACAAGGCATGAGCGGCTTGATGGAGATAAACGGCCATCCCGACGGCCCTCCCACGCGCGTGGGCTTTTACATCGGCGATCTTGTAACCCCGCTATTCGCCTGCTACGCGATTTTGGCGGCGCTCCGCGAAAAAGAGCGCACGGGCAAAGGGCAGCGCCTTGATGTGTCTATGATGGACACCCTCACCTCGCTAATGCTGATGGACACGATAGAGGACGACATAGAGATGGGCTTGCCGCTGCGAATGGGCAACACAACGCGCGGCGGACCCACAGGCTTGTATCGCACATCCGACGGCGATCTGACGCTGACCGCCGCCAGCGACGACCAGTGGCGTCGTTTGGCAAACGCGCTTGACGCGCCTGAGCTGGCGGCGGACGCCCGCTTCGCCGACTTCCACAGCCGCACCGCGAACGTGGTAGCGGCGCGCGAAGAGATCCAAAAGCGCGTAATCAAACTCACCCGCGACGAGGCGCTGGCGCGCTTTGAGCAATACGACGTCCCCAGCGGCGCGGTTCGCAGCGTCCGCGAGGCGATAGACGACCACCACTTCTGGCAGCGCGGCAGCCTGCTCCCAATGCGGCACGGCGCCATCGCCGACCCCGTCGAAGGCATAGCCGCCGGATTCCCCATCCTATTCAACGGCGACGCGCTCCCCGAACCCTACGGCGCCCCCACGCTAGGCATGCACAACGCCGAAATCTACGGCGGCTTGCTAAATCTAACCGACGACGACATAGCCGCCCTAAAAGCGGACGGCGTGGTATGATGCGCGCGAGCAATCATCCTAGCCAAGCGCAGATCGCCCGTCATCAGCGATATGTGCAATAATGGGATACTGAAAGCGAGTCGGGAAGACTGGCGATGACTGTGATAACCGAAGAGCGGCAACAACCTGAGACAACCACTACGCCCTCACTTGAGACGCGAATGGCGGTCTTGGAAACGAAAATGCAGTTCGCAATAGATGGCTTGCGCGATAACGGGCGGCGCATAGATGGGCTATCTTGGATAATCCTAGGCAGCGTGTTTGCGACAATTCTCACCATACTTGGCGCGCTGATTACCCTGCTCGTGCGCGTCGGCGACCCGTAGATTTGTGGTTGCAATGGCAATCGCGCTGTTAAGAAACTCACATAGTTCTGCGAAAGGAATGTCCATATGACCACCACAAACACTGAGGAACGGCAAGAACAGCGGGAAGAGCGCATTTCCGACGAGCGCATACTCGGCAGGCTAGAGGGACGCGTCGGCTTGCTAAACGAGAATGTCCAGGCGGCCGATCGACGCAACGACGAGCGTTACTTGGCGCTCACTGCCAAGATTGACACTGTCAACACTAATCTGACCGACAAGATTGACAAGACCAACAGCGACATCAGCGACAAGATCGACACCGTCAACACCAACCTAACCAACAAGATAGACAAGACCAACAGCGACCTGAACGGCCGCTTCATTATGCTGCTGATTGGCGTAGTCGTGGCTATCGTTGGCGGCTATGTCGGGATGGCAATCGCGCTCTTTCAGATAGCCGCAACCCGATGAGGTTTTCCATATGAAATTCGACGCAAAGCCCCTCCGCTCGGTGCTGTTCGTGCCGGGCAACAAGGAAGACTGGATACGCAAAGCCCCCAAATACGGCGCGGACGCGCTCATCCTTGACCTAGAAGACTCCGTGCCGCCGCAAGAGAAAGACGCCGCCCGCCAAATCGTCGCCAAGATGATAGACGAACTCGGCGGCGCAGGCCAGACGCTCTTCGTGCGCGTCAACCCGCTTGAAAGCGGCATAACCGGCTACGACCTGGAGGCGGTAACAAGCCCGCATCTGTACGGCATCACCCTGCCCAAAGTGCAATCACCCGCCGATGTGGTAGAAGTGGATATTCTGCTGCGTTTCTTTGAGCGCAAGGCGGGCGCGGAGGTAGGCGGCATATTCATTGACCCCGGCTTGGAAACCGCGCAGGGCATCCGCAGCGCCTATGAGATCGCCGCCGCCTCCGACCGCATCGCGCATATGGGCGGCAGCGGCGGCAAGGGCGGCGACACCGCCCGCTCCATCGGCTACCAGTGGACGCCGCAAGGAATGGAAACGCTCTTCATACGCTCCAAAGTCCTCGTGGATTCGCGCGCCGCGGGCGTGCAGTTCCCCATATCCGGCGGCTGGTTCGACATCCGCGACCTAGACGGCTTGCGCGCCTACGCCGCCGAACTCAAGCGGCTTGGCTACAACGGCATGAGCCTCATCCACCCCTACCATGTCCCCGTCGTCAACGAAGTGTTCACCCCCACGCCCGAAGAGATAGCCGAGTGGCGCGGCCTTGTGGACGCGATGGAACAAATGCGGCAAACGGGCGGCGCGGCGGTAACCTACGGCGGCGATATGGTGGACATCGCCCACGAACAAACCGCCCGCGCAATGCTCCGAATGGCCGAGCAACTGGGCGTGGCGTAATCCCGCGCATCCAAAGTCGCAAGCACACGATTCACATACACTTTCATACGCATAAGCATACCCACAATGGAGGCATCCGAATATGGCAAACGCGGCAACCAACAATATATCGGCATCGCCCGAAGAAGTGGGCTTTTCATCTGAGCGGTTGCGGCGCGTCAACGCCTGGATGGAGGGCTATATCAGCGGCGGCAAGCTCGCGGGCGCGATAACGATGCTCTCGCGCGGCGGCGAAACATTCCATTTCCAGCCCTACGGCGTCCTGAACATTGACGACGGCGCGCCAATCCAACACGACACCATCTTTCGCATCTACTCCATGACCAAGCCCATAACCAGCGTGGCGACGATGATGCTCTACGAAGAGGGGCGTTTCTCGCTTGACGACCCCGTAGGCAAGTTTATGCCCGCGCTCGCCCGAATGAAAGTCTATGACGGGCTGGGCGAAACCGGCATGCGGCTTGTGGAGCAAGAGCGCCCCATCACCATACGCCACCTGCTCACGCACACCGCCGGGCTGAGCTACGGCTTTCACCAAGACTCGCCCGTTGAGGATATGTATCGCGCCGCCGACATAACCGATCCCGACAGCGATCTGGCGAAAATGGCGGACAAGCTGGGCAAGCTGCCGCTGGTAAGCCAGCCCGGCGCCAAGTGGAGATACAGCAACGCCACCGATGTACTCGGCTACCTGGTAGAGGTAGTATCCGGCATGCCCTTTGACGAGTTCCTGCGCGAAAGAATAATCGCGCCGCTTGGAATGAAAGACACCGCGTTCTACCTAACCGAAGACAAGCTTGACAGGCTGGCGAGCGTGTACGCGCCCGCGCAGAACGGCGGCGGCATCGCGCCGCTGGACAACCCCCTCATCAACCGCGTCCAAAGGCCGCACACCCTCTTTTCGGGCGGCGGCGGGCTGGTATCCACCGCAGACGACTATATGCGCTTTTGCCGGATGCTGCTCAACGGCGGCGCGCTTGACGGCGCGCGCCTGCTCGCCCCCAAAACCGTAGAGATGATGCGCTCCGACCACCTCGCCGACGACCTCAAGCCCTTCGCCGTCCGCAAAAGCACATCCGGGGACACAAAGGGATGCGGATTCGGCTTAGGCTTTCGCGTGATCACCGACATCGCCCAGCACGGCATCATCGGCTCAAACGGCATCTACTCTTGGGGCGGCGCCGCCAGCACAGTCTTCTGGATAGACCCCGCCGAAGACCTCATAGCCATCCTGCTCACCCAATTCATGCCCAGCTCCTACTACCCCCTCCGCCGCGAGTTCCAAATAGCCACCTACCAGGCAATGGTAGAGTAGCGCGACGGCAGCCGAGTTCACAGATCGGTGAGCAGATAGACAAAAGGTGTTTGGCGCAAAGCAACTGCGGTTGACCGCCCTATTTGCGTATTGCGCCAAACGCCCAAACCTGATAGATATTATGTAGATGCCAAGCAAGGCTATTCTATCGGGAGGCATCTATGCAGACAATTCCCAACAAACAGACAGAACCGCCCCCAACCGCCCTTCCCGAAAGAGCGACGATATGGGGCTACCTACGCGCCCTTGATTGGACGCATATGACCGGGCGGCTTGAGCGATACGCCGCCAAACCCGTGCCGCTCAAATTCGCCGATGGGTTGGCCGAGGATATGTGCCGCCACGCTAACCAATATGTGCTAATCCGAGGCAAAGGCATCCTGGACGACGTAGCCGATGAATGGGTAATCGTCAAAGTGGAGACGATTGAGGCGGACAGGGATATGCACAAGCCTTTTGATATGAAAGAATTCAACGCCCGACAGCGCAAGCCGTTCAGGGTTGGGGATCTGAAGCCCGCCAGCGAGCCTTTTGATGTGGACGAGTTTATCCGAATCATCCGTGAAGGCCGCGGGAAACGTAAAGCATGACATCCGTCGAGTTCGGCCCCGTTGTTGTGGACACAAGCGTGGTGTCCATTCTGTTCCGCCAAGATTCTGAAAGGTTTGACTACTACCAAAACGCGATTGCGGGTTACGAGTTGTTTATCTCATTTCAGACATTTGAGGAAGCGCTATTTGGCGCATACAACGCGAATTGGGGTGAACGCAGGCTTAGTGAACTTACCGAGCATCTCGCCTCATTCAGAGTAATCTACCCCAATCGACGGCTTATTGATATTTCTGCCCAGCTCCGCAGCGAAACTAGAGCCATAGGCAGAGAGCTCGGACGGGCGGACGCATGGATTGCCGCCACCGCCTTGATGTTAGACTGCCCGCTCGCCGCTGACAATGGCGACTTTGAAACCGTACCCGGACTAGCGCTGATACGACACCGCACAGGATAAAACACAATGCCCCACTCCCAACCCGCCCCCTGCTGCGCCGCCGCGCGCCCACACAGCGCATCTCAGCCGACGGCCACCACCGCCACGCCCTTGCCGGCCGCCACAGCCCCCGCCGGCGCCACCGACGGCATGCCCCTCCTCCCCGGCGGCGAGTTCCTGATGGGCGCTAACGACGCCACCGGCTTTGCCGCGGACGGCGAGGGCCCCGTGCGCCCCGCGCGCCTGGCGCCGTTCTACATAGACGCCTGCGCCGTTACCAATACGCAGTTCGACGCCTTCGCGCGCACCGCCGGCTACAAGACTGAGGCGGAGCGGTTCGGCTGGTCATTCGTGTTCCATATGTTCATCAGGGGCAAGGCGCGCCGACTGGCGCAGCAAGCTGCCGCCGAGGCGCCGTGGTGGTGGGTGGTCAAGGGCGCGTACTGGCGCAGGCCGGAAGGCCCCGGCTCCAACCTAAAGCGCCGCTGGAACCATCCCGCAACGCACATCTCTTGGAACGACGCTATGGCGTACTGCGACTGGGCGGGCAAACGCTTGCCCACCGAGGCAGAGTGGGAGTACGCGGCGCGCGGCGGCCTGGTTCAAAAACGCTACGCATGGGGCGACGAACTCACCCCCGGCGGCGAGCATCTCTGCAACATCTGGCAGGGCGAATTCCCCGACAGCAACAGCGGCGAGGACGGCTACAAGGCAACCGCCCCCGTTGACGCCTACAAGCCCAACGGCTACGGGCTGTACAATATGGCGGGCAATGTGTGGGAATGGACGAGCGACTGGTTCAGCGCCTCATACGCCGCCGCCGCGCCGCTGGTCAACCCAACCGGCCCGCCCGCCGGCGATTCCAAAGTCATACGCGGCGGCTCATACCTCTGCCACGACTCCTACTGCAACCGCTACCGCGTGGCGGCGCGCACCGCCAACACCCCCGACAGCTCCACCGGCAACCTAGGCTTTCGCTGCGCCCGCGACGCCTGATGCCGGGATATGCTATAATCCCGCCGCCGGCATCGCGTAGGCATACCGCGCCGACCGCCAAAATCCAAACCGATTGCGCTTGACAACCCGCGATACAATTCACCCCGATAGCCATAGTGAGGTGTCCAAAAGATGACGGCAATCGTTGGGATGGCCTGGCTTGCCTTAATGGGCTTTCTGATCCTGCTCGCGTGTCTTTTCGCGCTAGGCTTGTTGGCGCAGATATTGTGTCTGCTGTTCGCGCCCATTGCAGGATTTAAGTCATTCTCAATAGCCCGCCGTCAGCGCCTATCTTCGCTTCGTTATTCGCTTTTGGGAATGATAAGCGCCGCCCTTTTCATTATGCCTTGGGTATATCTGAGGAGGAAAATAAACGGGGAGTCAATGTTCAACCATTTCGCCGATATATGGCATGCCGTTTTGCATATTTCTTGGTTTCTATTTCTAGGGGGATCGCTCAGCTTTTATTTCCTTGTGACTGATGTAAGTCTGAATTGGGCAACCGTTGCGTACATCGGGACGTTGTTGGCTTGCCTTGCTATGTGGGCAGGGACTTTGGCGTATTACATAAAGAATGGCGGCTTTTCAAGGCGCGAGCGTTGGTTGGCTCCTGAAAAATTGACTCATCCTTCTAGAATAGCCCCGTTTGTGGGCGCATCAGTTACCGCGATGATTCATCTAGGCCCAACTATTGTTGGATCTATTGCTGATACGCTAATCTGAGTTAGCTGGCGTTTCAGGCTATCCCGCTCTGAAACCGACGCCCACGCCCGCAAAACCCGATTGCCCCCGAAAATCCCGCATCCCCCACCCGCTTGACAACCTGCGATACAATTCCCTCTACCAATCACCCACACCCCCACACCGCTAGGAGGCATTGCTATGAAATACGACTACATCGTCATAGGCGCGGGTTCGGCGGGATCCATACTCGCCACCCGACTGACCGAAGATCCGAACACATCGGTATTGCTGCTGGAGGCGGGCCCCGACTACCCCGACCTGGACAGCCTGCCCGAAGAGGTCAAGTACGGCTACGCATCCGCGACCGACATTATGACCAGCGACCACAACTGGCAGTTCACCGCCAAGGCGACCGACGCGGCGCAGCCTATGATGGTGCCGCGCGGCAAGGTCACCGGCGGCTCCAGCGCCATCAATGGCCAAATCTTCCTGCGCGGCGTCCCCGACGACTACGACCGCTGGGCGGCTTGGGGCAACGACGAATGGTCATTCGAAAAGTCCCTGCCCTACTTCCGCAAGCTGGAAACCGATACCACATACGCCGACGACTTCCACGGCACAGACGGCCCTATCATCTGCCACCGATTCCCGCCCGAAACCTGGCGCGGCGCGTCCAAGGCGTTCTACGAGTCCTGCCTGGCATACGGCTTCGCCGACTGCCCCGACCACAACGCGCCCGACTCCACCGGCGTCGGCCCCCTCCCCCTCAACAACCCCGAGGGCATCCGCTGGAGCACAAACCTCGGCTACCTCAGCCTATCGCGCCACCGCCTCAACCTCACTATCCGCCCCAACTGCGTCGTCCACCGCATCGTCTTTGACGGCGATCGCGCCACCGGCGTGGACGTGGAAAGCGGCGGCGAGCGGTTCGTAGTGGATGCGGACGAAATCATCCTCAGCGCCGGCGCGGTGGGATCGCCGCAGATACTTATGCTCTCCGGCATCGGCCCCGCCGACCACCTGCGCGATGTGGGCATCCCTCTGCACAAAGACCTGCCCGGCGTAGGGCAGAACCTGCGCGACCATCCCCTCGTGTTCGTGACTTGGAATACCAAGCCCGAATACGACTTGGAGACATTCGGCCCCCGCATCCAATTCGGGCTGCGCTACACCGCCGCCGGCTCCGATATGGAAAACGATATGATCGTCTATATGAACATCTACGCCACCGACCGCGTGGACAGGGGCGGCGACCGCATGACCCCGGTAGGCGTCCGCATGATAGTCGGGCTTGACCTCGCGCTCGGCGCGGGCGAGCTAAAGCTGCAGTCCGCCGACCCCAATACGCAGCCCATCCTGAACTACAACTACTTCCAAGAGCCGTTTGACCGCGAGCGGATGCGCGAGGCCGTCCGCATCTGCTCCAATCTCGGCGAACACGCCGCTTGGAAAGACATCATCGACCGCCGCATCGAGCCGCCCGACGAGGCGTTCGAGTCCGACGATACCCTGGACGCTTGGATGATGCGCGAGGTCACCACCGGACACCACATATCCTGCACCTGCAAGATGGGGCCCGCCGACGACCCAATGGCGGTAGTCGACCAGTACGGCAAGGTTCACGGCGTAGAGGGCTTGCGCGTGGTGGACGCCTCCATAATGCCCGACTGCGTGCGCGCCAACATCAACGTAACTACGATGATGATAGGCGAGCGCATCGCCGACTTCGTAAAGGCGAAAGCGTAGCCAAGCCGGTTAATACGCCGCGCTATAGGCCCGCCGGTGGGTAGCCAAGGGGCGGGGCGATTGCCGCTTACTCAGTGGCAGTTGCCCTGCCCTATTGCCTTGCCCATTGCGCGGGATGCGGCTTGATGACGCCGAGTTGCTAACACAAGGGCAAGTGTATCGGCTATATCGGCTAATTATGGGCAAGCGCATCCGCTAAGCGCGTCCTTGCCCTAGAACGCCACATACCCGCCGTCCACGGGTATCGCCACGCCCGTCACATAATCGGACGCCGCGCTGGCGAGAAACACCGCAGTCCCCGCCATATCGTCCGGCGTCCCCCAGCGCCCGTGCGGGATGCGCGCCGAGATCAGCTCATACCGCTCCCGAAAGCCCTCTTCGGTTCGCAGCGGCTCGGTCAGATCCGTCTCTATCCAGCCCGGCAGGATGCTGTTCACCTGGATATTGTCTTTCGCCCACGCGGTCGCGAGGCTCTTCGTCAGCTGCACGACGCCGCCCTTGCTCGCCGAGTACGGCATAACCAGGTCATGCCCGAATATGGATGTCATTGAGCCGATGTTGATTATCTTGCCGCCGCCCGCCTGCGCCATATGCGGATACGCCTCGCGGCAGGGCAGGAATGTGCCGGTCAGATTGATGTCCATAATCAGATTCCAGTCGTCCAGCGTATAATCCTGCGGCGCTTTGCGGATGCCGATGCCCGCGTTATTCACCAGAATGTCAACGCCGCCGAAAGCGTCCACCGCCGCGCCGACCATATCCACCACTTCCCGCTCGCGCTGCACATTCGCAATAACCCCCACGGCTTTGACGCCCACCGCCTCTATCCGCCTCACTGCGTCGTCCGTCTTCCGCCTATTGCGCGCCGCCACCACCACATTCGCGCCCGCCCGCGCCAGCCCAATGGCGATGCCAAGCCCGATGCCGCCATTCCCCCCCGTAACCACCGCCGTCTTGCCGCCCAAATCAAACATTGCGCTAGTCATATTCGCTCCCGCTCCCAAGTTGTCCAGTTGTCCCGATACTTGCCGAACACCCGATAAGAGCTGTCCGGCGACCGCCAATCATTCGCCATTAACTTCCATATCGCCGGTCGTAAGTTCAAACCAGCTCAGCGTTCCCATCCGAATGAGATCCGCTACCTCATTATCATACCGATGGCTCGCCACAACAGCATGCGTATGCGCCCCACCCATAAACTCGGCCAAGTACCTCGCGTTGCGCGTCGCCCTATGCGAGTCCCTGCTATCAGCCGTGTACGACACCTCCACCGCGATATAATGAGCGTTGCCATCCCGCTCGCCCGCCGCCTCTATCACCACATCCGCCCTCAGAAAGCTCCGCAACTCATTAGTGGGGATGCTTGATGTGTCGGCGTCCCTAGCAATGTTGACAAGCTCAGCCGTATCCAGCCTCCGCGTGTAAATCAGCCCAAGCTCCCCCGCGATTAGGGGCGCGAACCTTTCTGCCATACCCAAATAGTAGACGTACATTAAAAACTTCAAGTCGCGCTCAATCCTGCTAAACCCCTATTCGATCCTGTCAAACCTGGCGTCTATTGTGTCTATTGTAATGGCGAGCTTGTCCAAACTAGCCATATGAGCATCTGTATCAGTCGCCATTCCCGCTTACGCCTCCGTTCACGCTTGCCTCTATGGTAACACAAGAACCCGAAGAATTCGCATTTGAAATTCTAACGGGTAGCAATTTGATAAGCCCACTTGAAAACCCCCATCCAAAAGTTTTTCGCTATTTTGTGAAAAAGTAGCGCACCATCACTTCCTTGTCTGATATAATCGGCAACAAACTCAGTATGCGCCGCTCTATCGGAAAAGGAACGCCGCCATCTTGAAAATCACGCTTATAGCCTTGGCTATGTCCATTCTGATAGTTGCCTGCGGCCAGCCTGAGCCGCAAGCCACGCCCGCCCTTGCGACTGTGCAGGTGGCGTTGCCGACCGAAATCCCTACAAGCGCGCCCGATGTAGCGGTCGCAGTGGCAACCGGCGTGGCGGCGACTATGGAGGCGCTGCCGGCGGCGACAGCTACTACAACTGCCACACCTGAACCACCGACGCACACCGCTACGCCAACCCCCGCTCCGACTGCGCTCCCCACCGCCACGCATACGCCGCCGCCCTCGCCCACTCCCACCCTCGCGCAGATGGTCGAGAGCATAGCCTCTGGCTTGGTGTACATAGAGACCTCTACCGGCAGCGGATCAGGTTTCATCATTGACACCGACGGGCTAGTGGTTACCAATGCCCACGTCGTAGAGCGCTTTGAGAGCGTAGACGTGGCGCTTGCCGACGGTAGCCAATACAGGGGTAGCGTACTGGGCCTGGACGAAATAGCCGATCTTGCTTTGGTGCGCCTGCAATCGTCCGACCAGTTTGAGGTAATGCGTCTGGGAAATTCAGACGACACGCAGGTTGGCGATGATGTCATTGCGTTGGGATTCCCGTTGCTGTACGAACTCGGTAGCTCGCCCACGGTGACTAGGGGCATAATATCGTCCAAGCGAGTAGCCAACGGCGTTGAGGAACTGCAAACCGACGCCGCCATAAACCCCGGCAACAGCGGCGGCCCCCTTGTCGACCGCCATGGCAGGGTGATCGGCGTTAACTACGCAGAACTGGCTCTATCCGATGGCAACCCAGTCGACAACATCGGGTTTTCAGTTGCCATAAACGAGCTCAAATCGCGTATGAACGCGCTTGCCAGGGGCAACGATGTGCTGCTGCCAACGCCCACGCCCGGCGTATGGACTGAGTATCGCAACGATGATTTCGGCTACGCCATAGACATAGCCCCCGGCTGGCATCTTGACGAGGAAACAGATGACGGCGGCGCGTCATTCTGGAACGAAGACCGCACGGCGTATCTTGAAACATTCACATACGACCTTGCGGCGGATGTTTCGCTTGCCGATTTTGCCGAATATGTGCGGGATGATCTGGTCGAAGTAGCGCAATCGGACGCATGGGATGTCTTTGAGATAATAGACTTCGTCGGAGTGCAGCGCGACGGCGATAACTACTACTGGCTGGAGTACAGATGGCGCTCTTCCGACGAGTACTGCGTTTCGCGCGACGTGGAACTCATCATCTTGTCCGCGCATCACCCCGCCAAGCCCTACGGGTTCAACATAGTAGGCGGCGTGTGCGAGCATAGCTACGACTACTACGGCGAGCAAGTGAATGATATGGTAGGCAGCCTCTCGGATTGGGCAACGCTATCCTCCTCCGCGCCCACGCCCACTACCGAACCCTGGACACAATACCGCAACGACGATTTCGGCTATGCCATAGGAATCCCACCCGGCTGGCATCTGGAAGACGAAACCGCCGAGGGCGACGCCACATTCCGCAACGACGACTTCACCGCATCCCTTGATGTGTTCGTATATGACCTATCCCAAACCGACTTCACCCTAGCCGACTTCGCCGAATGGCGCACAGACGACCTGACCCAAATCGCCGCAAGCGAAAACTGGGACGTCTTTGAGGATGTCAACCTTGAACAAGGCGATGGCGCATTCTACTGGCTAACCTATCGCTGGGTGGTATCGTCCAACGCCAACTGCGTTTCGCGCGATTTGGAACTTCTCATCCTATCCGCGCGCTATCCCTCCGCGCCCTACGGATTCAGCGTAGCGGCGGGCATTTGCGAAGACAACATTGACGCCCACGCCGACATAGTGGGCGAAATGATCGCGAGCTTTGCGTCATACTAGCCCGTCAGCGGCTTATCCGCGCGAGCGCGCTTAACCCAATAACGGCTTGCCGCCCGCGCTTAACCCGATATACGCAAGATTTATCCCCCGCGCCCGCGAATAGTGTATGATAAAGCGCATACACTCCCATCAATCATACTTAGCATACACCCCCAAGGAGGCCCCCCATGGCAAACATCGGCATTGCGACCGCGCTGCCCGCGTACACTGTTGATCCTGCGTTCACCGCTAGGCGCGCCGAAGAGCTGGGCTTTGAATCCCTCTGGTACGCCGAGCATCCCGTTATGCCCGTCCACTCCACAAGCCCGTTCCCCGGTTCGCCCGACGGCGTCATCCCCGATACCTACTCCCACTTCACCGACCCGTACATCGCCCTAGCCCGCGCGTCCGGCGTAACCACAACCCTCAAGCTCGGCACGGGCATCACGCTCATCACCGAGCGCAACCCGCTCGTCCTCGCCAAGACCATCGCCGCCTTGGATATGTACAGCGGCGGCCGCTTTCTGTTCGGCATCGGCACGGGCTGGCACCGCGAAGAGACCGAGATGTTCGGCGGCGACTTCGACCACCGCTGGACGCAGGCGCGCGAGGCCGTCCTCGCCCTCAAAGAGCTTTGGACGCAGGACGAGGCGGAGTTTCACGGCAAATACTACGACTTCCCGCCCGTGCGCTGCTACCCCAAGCCCGCGCAAGACCCGCATCCCCCCGTGCTGCTGGGCGGCATGGCAAAGAACGTCCTGCGCCGCGTTGCCCGCTGGGGCGACGGCTGGCTGCCCAACCGCGTTACCCCCCAGCGCGTCAGCCAGGCGCGCGCCGAACTGGACGCGCTCGCCGGCGAATACGGCCGCGACTCCGCCGCCCTCACCATAAGCGTACACGGCCAAGAACCCGACCGCGACCTAGCCAACTCATTCCTAGACGCCGGCGCCGACCGCGTCATCGTCCGAACCGACCTCTGCCACACCGAAGACGCGATGGGCGCAGAGCTAGAGCGCGTAGCGGAGGCTGTCCTGTAAGCCGACTGCCCCAACCGACCGCGCTGCCCGCCTCAAGCCTATGGCAGGGTTATAATTTCGCTTGTGTCCGTCGGGTCTCCGTCGTCAGTAATGCCCCCCGCGATTAGAACTTTACCGTTGGGCAGCGCGGTCGCCGTGTGGTCATAACGCGCCGTTGCCATATCCGGCCCCGGAGTCCAAGTATTGGTATCAGGATCATAGATTTCGGTTGTGGATAGAGTGGATCCTCTCAAGGGTTTTCCACCTGACACAAGAACTCTGCCATCAGGCAGCAGCGTCAGCGCGTAGAAATAAAGTCGTGATCCCACCATATCGCCCGTGGGCGTCCATGCGCCGGTGGATGGGTCGAAAATCTCAGCGCTAGTCGTTTTACCCCACGATCGGTCTTTTCCCTCATTGATTGCAGCGCCGACAACCAATACCCTGCCATCAAGCAGAACCACCGCTTTTGGCCTGGAGCGCGCCCGTAAGCCCGACACAATTCTCCAATCGTCGGCATTGGGGTCGTAAATCTCAGCGAGTATTTCAACGACCGCGCTATTGTTAGGATGCCCAGGATGTATAAGCAATGCCTCGCCGTTTTGCAGCGCGACTATAGTTGACCCCTCGCCAATATATCTGTTATAGGGGGAGGCTGCCATCTGCCATTGCTTGGCGCGCGGATCGAAAATCTCGGATGTGGGGCGAAACCAGTGAGTGCGCCCATCATCATTGACGAATTGTCGACCACTCACCGCAATCACCCGTCCGTCTTGCAACAGAGCAAGAAGAGGGCCATTCCTAGTCGTTTCGGGCGCTGGCAATGGTATATCCGCTGGCAATGGCGTATCTATCGTGCCCTTAATTCGGCGTAGCGTATCCAAATTCCTAGCCGTTATTGAGGGCGCTGGCAATGGCGTCCATAACTGCGTTGCCGGGTCCAGTATGGCTGCCGCAGTGAAATCCTCTCCGAATACGTCACCGCCTATCTTGACGACCATGATTGTGCCGTCAGCCATCAAAACCATTGAGCCCAGAGAGATTGCCGTATCATCATCCACAATGCTTATGACTGACCAGCCTTTCGTAGGATGATAAACGTCAAAGTGCGTTATATCAATCAGTAGGAAGGTAATGACGTCCACGAGATCGTTATAGACTTCACCGCTCCATCCGCTCCCAAGTATGACGTTGCCGTCCGGCAGTAGCGCCGCCATATGCTCGAATCTGGCCTCAGCGAGTCGTGTGAAATTGCCCCTGGTGAGCGTAGCGGTTGATGGCGCAAGCGCAGTGATATATGGCGCAGGCGTAGCAGTAGGCGGCGCGGGCGTGGCAGTAGGCGGCGCGGTAGTAGGCGCGGGCATGGCAGTAGGCGCGACAGCGGTGGGCGTCGGCGTATCCGGCAGCGCGGTCGGCAGCCACTCAGGCGCCTCTGATGCGAATGTGGGTGTAGGCGGGATAGCAGTCGCCGTCGGCGCAACCGCAGTCGCAACGGCCGCCGAAACCGCAGTCGCAACGGCCGCCGCTATCGTTGGCTGAACCTGCGTAGGCGCCGCCCTCTCAGCATCACCCCCGCACCCACCCAACGCCGCCGCCCACCCAACCGCCAGCGCCGCCAGCGCCCTCATCGCATACCCTTTCGCGCCTTTGTGCATCCCGGCCCCCGCGCTCTCCGAAACCGCCCGTTACCCCCTCTTCTTGAACTCCGGTATCACATACTTCCCGAAAAGCTCAATAGACTCCATCACCTGCTCGTGAGGCACCGTCTCCGTCTGCATCATTATCATCATCTGGTCTATCCCAATCGCCTCGTGCTTTTTCAGCGCCTCTATGCAGCTGTCCGGGTTGCCCGCGATTACCACGCCCCTATCGCACAGCGTATCCGCGTCCAGGTCGCTCCAAATCCGATGCGCGATTGCCGAACCGCCTGAGTAGTCCAGCACATCCTCCTTGACCTCCTCTTCCTCGTCCACATCCACATAGCGCGAAAAGTTCGCTTTTAGGTGGTCGGGAACGCCGCCCCACTTGTCCAGCAGCTGCGCGTACACATCTTTCTGCCCCTGCACATACGGCCGGTCGGGCCCAAAGAAGTTTTTGAGCGACTGCGCGCCCATCTCTTTCGCCTTGCGGTCGTCCTCCAAGCACACGCCCAGCGTTGAGCTCGCCCACTGCCCGTTCACAAAGCCGCCCACAGGGTTGGCGCGCTTGACCTTTTCTTTGTACGCCTTGACATACGGCTCAAGCGAACTGGGCGCGCTTGACCCGAATGAAAGCACGCCTATGCCCTTTTCGGCGGCGATGTCGTAGGTCGCCGGCTGCAGCGCCGCAACCCATATCGGCGGATGCGGATCCTGGTATGGCTTGGGCAACACCTGCCGCTCCGGCACCTGCCAGAACTTGCCCTCATACGAGAACCAGTCCGATTGCCATATCTGCGGCACCATCGCCAGCGATTCTTCCCACATCTCGCGGCTGTCGCGCGGGTCGATGCCCATCCCCGTCAGTTCGTAGGGCGCCGACCGTCCCGTCCCGAAATCCACCCTGCCCTCGGACAGGTGGTCAAGCATCGCCACGCGCTCCGCCACGCGGTTGGGATGGTGATACGGCAGGATAACCACGCCCAAGCCCAGCCGTATCTGCTTTGTGCGCTGGCTAAGCGCGGCATACACCAAGTCCGGGCAGGGCGACGCCGAAAAGCCCGTGAGAAAGTGATGCTCCACGAACCACAGGTAGTCAAACCCCACCTCGTCGGCGAGGATGCACTGCTCCATAGTTTCGGTCAGAACCAGATGGTCGTCCAGCGACGGCCGCTGCATTTCGTATTGTAGGGCGAGTTTCATTTCACTGCTCCATAGCGCTAATGGCGTTCATAGTGTTCGGCGTATTCGGGATGTTTAGGTTAGTGCATTAAGATATTCGGGGCATTCGTGATATTTAGGGTAGTCGGGGTATCAAAGCGTCCAAAGCGTTCAATCGCCGCTTTCCCACCGCGTTGCCCTATGCCCATATGCCCGTCAGGGATCCGACAGCGCGCGCAGAACGGCGGGCTTAGTCGCCGCGTCAAACGCTCGCTCGGTGGCGGATGTGAACAGCGATACGCACAGGATCCGCGCGTCCGCGTTGATGCCTATGCCCAATGCGCGCATTGTGCTGTTGTAGATGCCCAGCGCCGCCTCAAGGCAGACCTGCGTCCGCCAGCGCTCTTCCCACGCGCCCGGATGCGCCGCGCGAATATGCGGCAGCGCTACGAACTGCGCCATAACCTCATCCGCCGCATCGCAAAGCGCATCGAAATCCGCCGCGCGGTCATACCCGTCTATCCCCCGGTTGCGAAACAGCACAAGCTGATACAGCAGCATCCACCAGTATATCGCCGCCAGCCGCTGCCCATTCAGCTTGCGCCTGTGCCGCTGCAAGCCCCAGTTCAGCGTCTTGTCCGAGTTCTTGACGAATAGTTGGCTGACGACATCCGCCGCCGCGTCGCAGCACGCCGCCCACAAGGCCGCGCGCTTGGCGTCCTGCAGCGCCTCCCCCGCGCATCCCAGCGCGACGCGGTTCAGCTCCGCGATGTCCCCCCGCAGCCGCGCTTTGGCTATCGGCGGAAACAGCATTGGCAAAATATCCATAGGCGGCTCACAAGCAAGTTCAAGGGTAGATGCCCTAGTAAGAGGGGCTACAAGATGACTGACACGCGGTATTCGCCACTCGGCGGCGCGTCAAGCGCAAGGGTAGCAATAGGCGGCGCAAAGGGCAAGGGGGGCAAGCGGTTTGCCGCCAACCGCAATGGGGGAATTGTAGGATATGGGGGAGCAATTAGGGAATACGGGGAATGGCGAATGGCTGCCCGGCGAGGATTCGAACCTCGGTCAAAGGATCCAAAGTCCTTTGTGCTACCACTACACTACCGGGCAGCGCCGCTGCGCGCCTATCTAATATAGCGCATCAGGCGGGTTATAGGCTAGGTTTGCGATAGGTTTGGCTTGGCGAATTGATTGCCGATTCCACAAGTTAGCGGTTATGCCGCGTTTGGATTATACTTGTGCGTAATGTAGCGGCTATCGGCTTTATGCGAATGTTATGCGGGGGAACAAATTGAGCGATAGAGCGGCGATTGGCGAAGTGCGCGAATTTGCGGAGCGCTTGCGCGAAAATGTGCAGCGGGTCATCGTGGGGCGGGACGACGCCATACGCCTTGCGGTGGTGGCTATGCTGTGCCGCGGGCATCTGCTTGTGGAAGACGCGCCCGGCATAGGCAAAACCACCCTCGCCAAAGCCCTCGCGCAATCCCTGCGCTGCACATTCCGGCGCATCCAGTTCACCCCCGACCTTATGCCCACCGACGTCCTTGGCGTCAACTTCTACAACCAACGCGCCGGCGATTTTGAATTCCGGCAGGGGCCCATTTTCAGCCAAATCGTGCTTGCCGACGAGATAAACCGCGCCACCCCGCGCACCCAGTCAGCGCTGCTTGAGGCTATGCAAGAGCGCCAAGCCACCGTGGACGGCGAAACCCGCCAACTGCCCGACCCGTTTATGGTTCTGGCAACCCAAAACCCCATTGAAATGGAAGGCACATTCCCCCTCCCTGAGGCGCAGCTGGACAGGTTTATGCTGCGCGCGCGGCTCGGCTATCCCACCCCTGACGAAGAGTCCGACATCCTAGCCCGCTTTGAGCGCCAAAGCGCCCCGCCCGAAGTTGCCGCCGTAACCGACGCCGCCGAACTCGCCCAGATGCAAGCCGAAGTCCCGCGCGTGTTCGTGGACGACGCCGTGCGCGAGTACGTCGTGGCGATAGTCCAGGCAACCCGCCGCAACCAGGCGCTGACCCTGGGCGCAAGCCCCCGCGCCGGCCTCGCGCTCTACAAGGGCGCGCAAGCCCTAGCCGCCATAGAGGGCAGAGATTTCGTCGCCCCCGACGACGTCAAAGCGCTTGCCACCACAACCCTAGCCCATCGCCTCATCGTGGCGTCCAACGCCCGCCTGCGCGGCCGGACCGCCGAACACATCCTGCGCGAAATACTCGCCGCCATCCCCGTCCCGATAGAGCGAAACGAATAGAAAAGCATAGAGAGAAAAGCCTAATGCTAGGCCAAATGTGGCAAGAATCCTGGATTATCCTATTCGTCGTCCTAATCGCCATCGGCGTATTCGCGGGCGAGGGAATGGTAATCGGGTTCGCCGTGATGGGCTTGCTGATAACCGGCGCCGCCCGCCTCTGGAACCGCGTCTCGCTGGAAGACGTCACATACGAGCGCGAGTTCACCCAAAACCGCGTGTTCATCGGCGAGCGCGCCGAGCTGCGGATAACCCTCGCCAACCGCAAGCCCATCCCGCTCGGCCGCCTGCGCGCCGAAGACGAAGTCCCGTCCTGCATGGAGATTGACGACGGCGAGGTAGTGGGCAGCCCCAACCCTGAGGCTAACGCGCTGCGGCACTCCACCTCAATGGCGTGGTATGAGCGCATACATTGGCGCTACTCGTTTCGCTGCGCGCGGCGCGGCTACTACCGCGTTGGCCCCGTTACGCTACGCAGCGGCGACCTGTTCGGCTTTTTCGGCAGCGAGCGCGTAATCCGCGGCCGCGATTATGTGCTTGTCTATCCCCGCGTAGCATCCCTCCCCGAAATCGGCATGCCCGCCGCGCGGCCCCTCGGCGAAACGCGCGGCGGCATCCGAATGTTCGAGGACGCATCCCGCCCTATGGGACTGCGCGATTACCAGGTCGGCGACGCGCTAAAATCCGTTGACTGGAAAGCCACCGCCCGCGCCGGCGACCTGCAAGTCCGCACATACGAACCCAGCTCCGCCATCACCGTCATCCTAGCCGTCGCCGTCGACACTATGGCGCACTACTGGGAGGGCTACTCCCCGCGCCACCTAGAGCGCATAATCACCGCCGCCGCGTCCATAGCCAACTACGCCCACGCGCAGCGCTACAACCTGGGCTTATTCTCAAACGGCACGCCCGTCCTCGCCGACCGGCCTATGCGTATCGCCCCCGGCAGATCCCCTGAGCAGCTCACCATCATCCTAGAGGCGCTCGCCTCCATCCGCCCGCTGCCCGTCGGCTTAATGGCGGCGCAGCTCGGCGACCAGTGGCGAACGTTCCCACTCGGCGCAACCGTGGTCGTCATAGTTTCCCTTGTCTCAGAAGATATGCCCGGCGTCCTGCTCAATATGCGCGAGCGCGGCTACAAGCCAGTGCTAATCTACGTCGGCGACGGCGAATGCCCGCCCCTGCCCGAGGGCGTCCTGCTCTACGAAATAGGCGACGCGCTTGAGGGCTTGGAATTCCGCGAACAATTCGCCCAAGCGGATATGGCGGCATATCCCAACGCCAACGCCGCCGACAGCGCCTATGCCCCCGGCGCTGATACCCCCGGCGCCAATGCCGCTAATGCCCAACCTAATGCCCATACCCATAGCCACAGAGAGCGCGAATAATGGCGGCGCGCGACAACGTGGTAACCGCCCTCCTCCTGCTATGCGAAACCGCCTGGCTTTTCGGCGCGTTTGGCGTCGCCAGCCTAGCCGTCGGCGGCGCGGGCAGCCCCCTCTCTTGGCCCGCCATTGCAGCCGTGATGGGCGCATCCCTGCTAACCGCTCGCGGGCTGGGAATAGTCGCTATGCCCGCGCTAATGGCATACGGCTTGCAGATGATGGCGGGCGCGATAGTCGTCTATCTAGCCGTAGGCGCGCAGGCGGCCCCCGAATTCAGCGGCGTGAATCTCGGATGGATAGCGATGCTATCCCAAGAAGATCCCACTGAGGCATCCCGCCTATTCACCATACGCGCCGTTATGGGCAGCCTGGCGGCGGTCGGCTTGTGGTGGCGCGGCGGCGTCATCGGCGCTACGTCTTTCCCCGCCGAAACGCTTGGCACAAGTTTCAAGATAGGCGTAGTGGCGCTTGCAATCGCCGCCGTAGTGGACATATTTCACGCCGCCGAACTCGGCATCTACCCGGTGATGTTCGTGTTCTTCGCCGCGGGCGTCGCCGGCCTCAGCATCGCCCATATGTCCCCAGCCGCGCGCGAATCCACCGCAAGCCGCGCCTGGACGCGCGTCATCGGCGGCATAGTCGGCGCGATAGTCTTGGCGGGCTTGCTCTTCAGCCTGCTGCAAAGAGACATTCTCGCCGCAATCGCCGCGCCGCTAATGGTCGTCCTGAACCTGCTCGCCCGCGTAGTCTTCTATGTCATCATATACCCGCTCGCCTATCTAGTGGACTTCTTTGTGCGCGGGCTGGTCTGGCTGCTGCGCCGCGTTCAAGCCGAGCCGCCGCAGGAAACCGCGCTGACAACCCCCGACGCCGTGCGCGGCTTGCAAGCCCTTGAGCGCGGCGATGGCGAACCCGCCGCGTTGCTGCTACTGCAAATACTGCAATGGTCAATCGTAGCCGCGCTTGTGCTAGGCTTGCTCGCGCTGCTGGCGCTTGCCTACCGGCGTCGAGCGAGCGGGCGCGCCGCCGCCAACGAGGGCGAGCGCGAATCCCTGCGCGAGGGCGCGGATATGGGCTACGACTTCGCCAACCTGCTCTTCAACCTGCTCCCCGCCCGCCTGCGCCGCCGCCGCAAGCGAACTGCCCTGCGCGTCCCCTCCGACGACGCCAACATAGCCGACGTCTTTCGCATCTACTTCGGCTTGCTAATGCTAGGCGAACAGCGCGGCGCGCCCAAACCCCCCCACCAAACCCCCGCCGAATACCAACCAACCCTCGCCCAAATCGCCCACCCCAACCTAGCCCGCCGCGCCACCCTTGCCTTCATGCGCGCCTGCTACGGCCACTCCCCCGCCCCCCGCCAAGAGATAGACGCCATGCGCGAAGACCTGGAGCGAGAGGCGAACAACAAGTAGCCGCGGCCTCCGCCTGTTGCCAACAGGCGGCGCTTTGCGCGAAACCTTGAGAAAGGTATTCTCATTTTGTAGCGCTAACATGATATTTTGTCCTAAACGGATGAAAGGCAGGCGGCGCTATGGCAAAGCCGAGAGTGTACAGACACGATGCGCTATGCCCGAAATGCGGCTCGAACTGGGTCAAGAAAGACGGTCATTCGCGCGGCAAGCAAATGTACAAATGCAACCAGTACGGCAAAAAGCATCAAGAGGGCGCGAAGCATCGGTTCACTGACGCCCAGAAGGAACAAGCGGTAAAGATGCGCGCGGAGGGGATGAGCCTGTCCGCGACGGCCCGCGTGATGGGCGCGAGCGTAACCACTGTGAGCAAGTGGGTCAAAAAAAGGGGGCATTGGCGACCGCGCGTCTGACGCGGTTTATGTCGTGGCGCGCAAGCGGTCGTCAGGATAGCGTCCGCGCGTCTATTGTGGCGTTTGATGAGATGTGGACATACTTGGGAGTCAGACGAGGCGAGCGGCGCAAAGACCTGTGGATATGGACTGCGGTGGTGGAAGAGCCGGATGGCGTCCGCTGGCGGATGTATGAAGTAGGGGACAGGGACTTGTCTGCGTTCTCGCGCTTGTTGGATCGGCTGCCGGGCGCTGATAGGCACGAAACCGACGCTTATCCGGTACGAATGGCTGCCGCGCGACCGGCATGTGATAGGCAAAGGCGGAGCGATGACCTGGAAAGAAGGGCTACACTCCAAGTTGAGGAGCACTCTGAACAGGCTTGTGAGGAGTGCAAAGGGCTACACAAAGAGCGTGGAGATGCTGAAACATCTGCTGGCGATAGTATTTGAGGAGCGCCTAAATCAGTCCCTCAAATCCATTAACACTGCATGGTGAGAATACCCCCCCAAGGTAGCGTTTCCATTTAGGTGGTTTGCTAGTAATATACGCCCATCATCATTAAGGAGGCTCGCAAATGGAACTTCTCTACGAACTGGAAAGCCAAGCCGATGAGATCATCGTCGAGCGGCTGCGGCAGACTATCGCGGACGCCCTATCGCAATACAAGCCGATGTGCGAAGAGTGCGATGTGGCGATGGCTCGCCATCACAGCTACGAGCGAACCCTAATCACCAAATACGGCGAGACGCGGCTGGACATTCCGGTGTATCGCTGCGGCGACTGCGGCGCGATGACAAGCGGCATGGATGTGATAGGCAAGGGGCAGGCGCGAAAGCGCTATTCCAAAAAAATGCGCGATGAGGCGATGCGGCTTGCGGCGCAGGGAATCAGCTGCGAGCGCGTGGGCAAGATGCTTGGGTTCGCCAAAAGCGCGCTGTGCAAGTGGTTAAAGCGGGAAAAAATACAAGCGTCCAAACCTGTCGGGCGAGGTGTTAGAGCCGGACGGGATATGGACGCGGGTCGCGGGCGGGAATGTGGAGTTGAAGGTAACGAGGGATGAGCGCGGCGTTGCGCTTGAATTGGCGGGAAGTTGGGAAGACGCGCTGACGGCGGCGCGCGATCTGGGCGCTGACGCGCCTAGGCATATCGTCAGCGACGGCGACAGGGCGATAGAGAGCGCGATAGATATGGCGTATGACAGGGGAACTCCGCATCAGTTGTGCCAGTTCCACCTGCTGCGCGAGTGCTCGCGCAACATAGGGGTCGTGGGGTTCTCGGAGGCGAAGGCGCTGCTTGGATCGGACGACATAGAGCAAGCGAGGGAGTATGCCGGTCGGATAGTGGCGCTGACGGGCGGCAAGGCGCTGCGTTGGTGCGTCAAAGCGTTGCGAAAGGGGCTAACGCATCTTCGGACGGGCGAGACTAGATACCGGACGACGTCGCTGCCGGAGCGGTTCAACCGAGAGATACGGGCGCGCGAGCGGATGGGTACCGTGTGGACGGTTCACAACCTGCTAGTTCTGCTGCAGTTGCGGGGCGTTCTGGCTTGAACCACCTGAATGGAAACGCTACCCGACGATTTGGTATTCTCATGATGCAGTGCTAATATGATATACTTGGCCTAAACCGCTCCGAAACGTCTAAAAGACAGGTGGCGCTATGGCAAAACAAAGAGTGTACAGGCACGATAATCTATGCCCGAAATGCGGCTCGAACTGGGTCAAGAAAGACGGTCATTCACGCGGCAAGCAACAGTACAAATGAAATCAGTGCGGCAAAAAGCATCAAGAAGGCGCAAAGCATCGTTTCACTGACGAACAGAAAGATCAAGCGGTGAAGATGTGCGCCGAAGGGATGAGCCTATCGGCGACCGCGCGCGTAATAGGCGCGAGCGTGCCCACGGTAAGCGAGTGGGTCAAAAAAAGGGGGCGTCGGCGAGAGAGCGTCAGACGCGGTTTATGGAGTGGCGGACAAGTGGTCGTCCGGGCAGCGTCCGCGCGTCTATTGTGGCGTTTGATGAGATGTGGACATACTTGGGAGTCAGGCGCGGCGAGCGGCGCAAAGACCTGTGGATATGGACTGCGGTGGTGGAAGAGAGGGACGGCGTCCGCTGGCGGATGTATGAAGTAGGCGGCAGGGACGTGTCGGCGTTCTCGCGCTTGTTGGATAGGCTGCCGGGCGCTGACAGGTACGAGACCGACGCTTACCCGGTGTACGAGTGGCTGCCGCGTGACAGGCATGTGCTGGGCAAGGGCGGAGCGGTGAACTGGAACGAGGGCTGCACTCCAAGTTGCGGAGCAAACTGAACAGGCTGGTAAGGCGGACAAAGGGCTACACAAAGAGCGTGGAGATGCTGAAACATCTGCTGGCGATAGTGTTCGATGAGTGCCTAAACCAGTCCATCAAACACATCAGCACTGCACACTGAGAATACCCTGCCAGATAGCGGCTTGCTAGGGACACTGGATAATCTTATAATCGTTCTAATAGCGTTACACCAAAACACCATTAGGATGCGTGTCGTTGCGGCACAACAGCATTTTACGCGGATAGATGCGGGGCATAGTTTGGGGAATGAGAGGGAATCGGATTGTATGGATGAGTGGCGCGGCGCGCTTTCGCGCCGGTTTGTCTAGAAAGACGATGCGGCAGGCGGGCGCGCCTGCCGCCTGTTCCTAGCCCTCCGTAACCGTCCCTAGTCGTGTGGAAAATGAAAACTGCGGGCAACCCTGATAAAGCGCTAACAACAATTAACAGCCTCATGAGGCTGCCCGCCAATGCGAAGAGTGCACACTACCCTGCCGCAGGTCGACGCTTATCCCGCCACGCGCCCTAGCCAATGCCCATACTGGGAATGCGGTGCGCTCCCCCGACACGGCGAAGTCAGCAAGAGCGCCAAGCACATCTATGCGCCAGAAGTTATGACCCATCGCTACCGCATCCGCAAGGCGTTGACCGCAGTGGATGCAACGTCAGGTTAAGGGCAAGGACGCTGATGTGGGCATAGGAGCTATCTCACGGGTCCGGTGGGATGCGTACTGACGGTGCTGGGATGCTCTGCGTCTAGGATGAGTAGTTGGCGGGCGGTTCAAGAGGCAAGCAGGGCGGCGGCGCACGGCATGAGCGAGCGCGCTATTGGCAGTGCGCCGATGATAGGCGCTGACGAAACGATAGTGAAAGTGCGGGGCAAAGCCAAACTTGTAGGGTTCGTGGCTGACGCCGATAGCGGCGAGTTGCGGGGATAGACATGCAGTAGAGCGCGTAGCGACGGGTTCGCCGGACTGACTCAAAGGGGATATTGAGTGCTTGGGAGTGGAAGCTGTGGTGACCGACGATCTGTCCACCTACAAGCCTGTTGTGGATATGCTGGGCTTGGAGCATCAGATATGCGTTACGCATGTGAGGAAGAATGTGGAGCGGCGGTTGCGAAAGGTGAAAGGCTAGCAAGGGTGGAAGTCGAGCTTGCGGATGTTGCTTGACGAGTTGCCCGATGACGGGGGCAAACAACTGATGGATATGGAGCGCGAGGCAAGGGATGAGCCTGACTTGCGCGGCTGGTGGTGGACTTATGCGCGGCGTGTGCGATACTAACAATGTAACGGAGCGAGTGATAAGCAGGAGCAAGATAAGGTACAAGACGATAGGGAGCTACAAAAGCGTAGAGGGAATGATGAACGGGCTGTGGCTCACGCAGTGGATATGGGGCGATTCCGGCATGGACATGGGCGAACTGATGGCCACTTAGCCGTTGGGTGATGCGCGATAAACCGAAATCGCAGGCATAATCAGCCCATCCTAATCCCGCCTACTAAACTAGGGACGGTTACGCGAATTGCCCAAACTCGACGGGACGGCGATAAGCCGCCCCGTATTTTTTATATGAAGTGGCTGTAGGATTTTATCTATCGGTTTTGAAGCCAAGCAACGCTGAATAAGCGAGGAGGATGTCTATGGATCGAGCCATGGAGGTATTCGGAAAGGCGTGCCGCGGCTGTTCATATTCCCTTGGGATTTGTCTGGTAACCGCGAGTGCGACGAGTTCTGCGCTAAGTGCGGGATGGAGATGCGGCTCTTTTAGCGGTCTGCGCTTTACGGGCGCGACCGAATGGTTCATAATGCGATTATCAGCGAAAGGACATGAGTATGGGAACCGTAGATGAACAAAAGGGGAAGTGGATAAGCGTGGACGATCTTGTGAAAGCGGGCCTTATGGATAAGGCCGGTACCGGGACGACGCCCGTTGGCGAGCGATTGATCGTCGCTATGTGGATTGAATCCGCTCGGGCGGATATGCGGCATCGCTTTCAGATTTCGGACGCCGAAATGGCTCGGATGGATTTGCGCTTCAGTGAATCCGCATCGGCTAACGCTAGGGCGATCGCCGAGTTGCGGACTGAGATTGCCGAATTGCGAGCGCGAAAATGCGCTTGCGGTGATGGATAGTCGCTTATTCAAACAGGGCTTAAAGCCTCCGGCAAATGTCGGGGGTTTTTGTTTGCCCTTAAACCAAAACTAAACTAAATCGAGCGAGGTGGACTGCCACGAGATTGGCGAGGACGAAATCCGCGCCAAGTTCTGGATGTCGGACGCCATGGATTGCGCCAAGTGCGAGATTAACGTGGAGGCGGCTCATAGGGGCGGCGATCGCGTTTCGGCGCGGCGCACGTTAGCGGCGGCAGGAGCGTTCCGGCGCTTGAGGCTCACGCTTTCGCTTGTTGCGCGGGCGGAACACCCAACACGCCTAGCTTGGAGCGCCGCGCTTAGCGTTACACATAAAACGACATCCAAAAAGAACGGAAGCATCAATAAATGCAAAGATTCATCAAGACTCTCGAGATCATCTGGGCGATCATCTGGTTCACCGCCAAGGTCGACACCTGGCCCGTCCGCAATATCTTTCTGGCCGGCGGTCAGGCACATCGGACACCGCCTCTGCCGAGTTTTGGCTAACGCGCTTATCAAGGCGATAGTGTTCGCCGCCATCATTGCGGGTATTGGGATGTGCGTGGGCGGTTGTGCTGTGGGCGGGAGCTTTGATTGTGAGAGGAGGCGATGCCGGTTCATTCGGGCGGCGTTGAGGCGGCGCAGGCGGCTGATTTGAGAGATGACGCGCCCGCGGCGTATATGCCCGGACGCGGTGGATGGCTTGCTGGGGCGCTTTCGGGCTTGCGCGGGGACGTCGCGCGGCGCCAAGCGCACAGCCGGGATGGCGACAATGCGCGGGCGCCGTGGGCTTTGCGATAGCGTAGCCTGATATAACGAGGCGCACGGCAATCATCAAGGAGGGGCGTTATGCGAATATCGGAGAGCGTATTTGGATGGCTCTCGGGCGGCAGGTTTCTGCTGACGCTGATATTGTTCGCGGCTTTCGCGGCAAGCGCGACATTGCCGTTTTTGACGTGGCGTCCAATCCCGCGCCCACGCTTGCGCTTGACGCGACGTCCCCGGACGTGTGTCTAGATGCCTTTCGTTTCTTAATATGGCTCACGAGTGGTACGGCAAGGCCGGATAGGCGACTGGGTTCGCATATGGGCAAGCGGTTATGCGGTTGCGGCGGAGAACCGATACTATTGGTGGTGTTGGCAGACGCGCGGCTGTGTTCCAACTCTGCGAGCCCACCGACGACAGTCAGTTGAACAAGCCAAACATGCTCGCCGAGATATGCGGCGCGAGCGATGTCATGCCGTCGGTAGCGTTTCCATTTAGGCGGTTGGAGGATACAGGGATCAGGGCGCGGGTTAGATGCGCGGTCATATCGCCTCGCCGCTGAGTTCGCGGTACTTCTGCATATCGGGCTTGGGCTTGGATGGCGCAGAGTGTGGCGCGCGCTGAGGATCGGTTGTTGTACGCTCTGGCGTAAGCAGGGTTAATGCTGATAGCGCTATCAAAGTCCGCTATCGCTTTGGTGAATTCGCCGAGGTTGCCCCGCTCGTCGCTACCGTTGCGGCTGGCGATGATCGCGCCCATGACGATGCTGAACGGCGCCGCTGCCAGCACCAAGCCCGCCATTTGCAGCGGCGGGTGGATGAACATCCCGAAATGTGTCGGAAGTGGGTTGATGCCCTACCCGTCCGAGGGCGCGGCGGGCAGGCACTCCAGCGGGTTAGCTAGGAATAGAGTTATCGCCAAGAAGAAGAGCGGCGCTAGCGCCATTGTCCCCGGCGCGAATGGCGTGGTGTGCGGCAGGCGCTTGCGGCGAGGTCGGGCAGCCGCAGCGCGCCGCCCACGTAGGACGCCACCGCGGCGCAGGCGGTGACGACCTGCGCGATTTGGCCGGTGTCAATCATGTGGGGGGAGCGTCCGGCTTACTCGCTGTCGATATCGCGGCGCTTCTGCTTGTCGGCTTGGGCTTGGGCGGGGTTGCCGAGGACGAAGCGCGCCAATGCGCGTTTGAATATAACAGAAGTAGCGCTGCCAAAGTCCGCTATCGCCTTGGCGAACTTGCCCGTTCTAGCGTAGGCAAGTCCCCGGACGCAGTATGCGGAAGCGTCTTTGGGGTTAAGGGCAATAGCGCTGTCAAAGTCCGCTATCGCCACGGCGTACTCGCCCATTCTGGCATAGGCAAGTCCCCGCCAAAAGTATATGAATTCGTCGTTCGGGTCAATGGCAATAGCGCGGCTATAGTCGGCTATCGCCTTGGCATGCTCGCCCATTTTTTCATAGGCGAATCCCCTGATGCGGTATGCGTAATCGTCTTTGGGGTTGATGGCAATAACGCTGTCGTAGTCGGCTATCGCCTTGGCATGCTCGCCCATTTTTTCGTAGGCAAGACCCCGGTAGAGGTATGCGTAATCGTCTTTGGGGTTGATGGCAATAACGCTGTCGTAGTCGGCTATCGCCTTGGCATGCTCGCCGATGTGGTCGTAGGCGAATCCCCGGATGCGGTACGCGGAATAGTCTTTCGGGTTGATGGCAATAACGCTGTCGTAGTCGGTTATCGCCTTTGCATGCTCGCCCATTTTTTCGTAGGCAAGACCCCGGTAGAGGTATGCGTAATCGTCTTTGGGGTTGATGGCAATAACGCTGTCAAAGTCGGCTATCGCCTTGGCATGCTCGCCCATTTTTTCATAGACAAGGCCCCGGACGCGGTATGTGAAAGCGTCTTTGGGGTTGATGGCAATAACGCTGTCGTAGTTGGCTATCGCCTTGGCATGCTCGCCCATTTTTTCATAGACAAGGCCCCGGACGCGGTATGTGAAAGCGTCTTTGGGGTTGATGGCAATAACGCTGTCGTAGGTGGCTATCGCCTTGGCATGCTCGCCCATTTTTTCGTAGGCAATACCCCGGTAGAGGTATGCCAAAACTCCGTTTGGGTCAATGGCAATGGCGCGGTCACAGTCCGCTATCGCTTTGGCGTACTCGCCCATTGCAGTGTAGGCAAGTCCCCTGTTGCGGTATGCGATAGCGTAGCTAGGGTTGATGGCAATAGCGCGGTCAAAGTCCGCTATCGCCCCGGCATGCTCGCCTATTCCGATATAGGCAGAGCCTCTGTTGTTGTATATCCTAGCATTGTTTGGATCAATGCTGATGGCGTGATCAAAGGCGTCAATCGCCTTTTCATCATCACCTTGCCTCAGCAGGTCAAGCCCCCGCTCAAAATTTTCGCGCGCGCACTCTTCGTTGTTTTCAACCAATGTGTTCACCTATTCCCTTGCCATCAGTAACCTGCCGCCAGCTTGCAGTCTATCACACTTTTTATAGGAGCGCATACTCGCCTAGCGGCGGGCAGCGTTCTTTCAAGACGGTTCTGATAGTTTGGCAAGTTGTTGTCTAACTGATAAAGCAGGGGCTACGGCAATGCCGTCCAACCGGCGGCGGTAGATGTACGACCATCCGAATGGAAATGCCACCGTGGATCATATGCCGTTTGCGCCTATGCCTGCGGCTGATGTATGCTATCGGACGCTAGGGGCGCCTGGGGGATAATCTGGGGCGGGTCGGGAATAGGGGGACGCAGGAGATAAGGGAAGACACGATAGTGGAAATGGAGCGGGGATACTTGATATTACTGACGAATGGCCAGTTTATGGCGATGGTGGCGTGTTGCGCCGCGTACATGTTCGGCTTGGACGGCGGCGGGCATTGGGAGCGCGCGCTGGACTTCGTTGGTTGGTGGGGAAGAGGGGTGATGGCGGCGCTTTGGGTGGTGATAGCGTCATGGATAGTGAGGCAGGTGATGTCGCGAGTGAGGTGCAAGGTCATGGATGAGATAGCCGAGGAAGCAAGGCTAGAGGAGGAGGCGCGATGATAGAGTTGCTGATGGAGGTAAGCGGGCCGTTCAAGCCTGTCATAATGATTGGCAGCGGATTGCTGATGGCGATAATCGGCGGCGTTGCGGGTGGTTTGATGGTTGGGCCGATGATAAGTGTGGCGATGATGGGCTGGTACGAAAAGCGGGTTCGCAGGCAAATGCTTGCGGAGCGTGAGCGGGCGTTGGATGAATAACCGACGAGACGCCAGCATATACTTTGGGGGCGCAGGGTTCCTGAGGATAGGGAGTATGAGCGCGCGCGGCAGTGCCTGGCGCACGCAAGCGCTTTGGGCGGGAGCTGGCCGCCGCTAAGCAAGCAAGCCCGCATGATGAGGGGGGCGCATCGGCGGGAGCAGGGGATCCGCCTACCGCGAAACCCACAGACGCTTAGATCACGCCCGCCTGCCGCACCTGGTTCACCAGCATTCTGATGACGCCGGCGTATTCCGTCTTCGGATGGGTAAATTCGTCTATGACGTCTTGGCGGCCCTTGCTTGTTGTCTGCTCACTCAATTTTGCCATGAACGCACCCATCGCGCCCAGACGATAATAAAGTTTGCTCAGTTCGTTCAATCCCATATCGTCTATCGTGTACTGGGCTTTCCGCTTATCGGCGCGAGATGCAAGCGATTTATTCGCCAGCAACTCTCCCGTGCTCGGGTCAACATCCAGATATTTTTCCGGGCAGTAGTCTAGATCGGCGGGGCAGGGATCTACATACCCCGACTCCGGCCATTTATTGTCTTTGCGTTGGTTGCAGTCATAGCAACTGAGATTCCAGTTTTCCCATACAAGCGCAAGCTCGGCAAATTGGGCCATAGGCTTGAAATGGTCAAGCGTGGGCGCTTTCGGCGCCTCGGGGTCGCCGCCAGGGGCGTCGCAAATGCGCTCGCAATATCCGCACTTGTCATTAAACCGATTGGCAAGCTCGGGTTTGAAATCTAGCCAATAAGGCTTCATATTGGGATGGCGCTGTCCCATTCTTCTTTGGTAATGGTTCACAAAGACTTGAGTGTATTGGCGGCGTATCGCCGCGAGGCCGTTGGGTTCGCTCCCTCTGTCAACACAGCGCATAAGTATGCTTGCTCCTCGGCAGTAACTTGTGGCCCTAGTTCGTTGTCGCCCTGTCAGGCTCGCTCACTCCGGCGCAATCCCTATTGTATGCCGCAATGTGTTTCGGGGTCAATACCGACGGCCGGGCAAAGGGCGGGCATTCGCCTTTTCAATGTCAGCTCAGCTCATTTAAGGGCAATCCCCCGTTACACTATGCGCTTTCGTGCGCTTTTTGTTGTTTTGAGCCAATGCGCGCTCGCCGATTCCATTTCCAACGGCAGCCCGCTGTCAGCTCACGCTCCGGCGCCTTTATTATACGCTATTAGAGCGGCGGCGGATTCGACTCGCCGCCCAGAGCGCGGTACTTCGTCATATCGAGCGACTCATGAATGGAGTCGCCGAGCGCGCGATGCACATGCGCGCGGGAACGGTATGCCAAAGCGAGGTTCAGGTCAAGGGCAATGGCGCGATTCAAGTCCGCTAGCGCCTTGGCGTATTCGCCCATTTCGGCGTAGGCGACTCCCCGGTTGTTGTATGCCGCAACGTAGTTCGGGTCAAGGGCAATGGCGCGGTCATAGTCCGCTATCGCCTTGGCGCGCTCGCCCATTTCGCCGTAGGCAGATCCCCGATTGTTGTACGCCCTAGCGTTGTTCGGGTCAAGGGCAATGGCGCGGTCATAGTCCGCTATCGCCTTGGCGCGCTCGCCTATTTCGCCGTAGGCATATCCCCGGTTGCTGTACGCCGCAGCGTTGTTCGGGTCAAGGGCAATGGCGCGGTCAAGGTCCGCTATCGCCTTGTCAATCTCGCCCATTTCGGAGTAGGCAGATCCCCGGTTGTTGTATGCCAAAGCGTTGTTCGGGTCAAGGGCAATGGCGCGGTCATAGTCCGCTATCGCCTTGTCAATCTCGCCCATTTCGGAGTAGGCAGATCCCCGGTTGTTGTATGCCAAAGCGTAGTTCGGGTCAAGGGCAATGGCGCGGTCATAGTCCGCTATCGCCTTATCACGCTCGCCCATTGCGCCGTAGGCAGATCCCCGGTTGTGGTATGCCATAGCGTAGTTCGGGTCAAGGGCAATGGCGCGGTCATAGTCCGCTATCGCCTTGTCGTACTCGCCCATTTCGCGGTAGGCATATCCCCGGTTGTTGTATGGCGCAGCGTAGTTCGGGTCAAGGGCAATGGCGCGGTCATAGTCCGCTATCGCCTTGTCACGCTCGCCCATTTCGTAGTAGGCAGATCCCCGGTTGTGGTATGCCATAGCGTTGTTCGGGTCAAGGGCAATGGCGCGGTCAAGGTCCGCTATCGCCTTGTCACGCTCGCCCATTTCGCGGTAAGCAGACGCCCGGTTGTTGTATGCCCTAGCGTAGTTCGGGTCAAAGGCAATGGCGTGGTCATAGTCCGCTATCGCCTTGTCACGCTCGCCCATTTCGTAGTAGGCAGATCCCCGGTTGTTGTATGCCCAAGCGTCGTTCGAGTCAAGGGCAATGGCGCGGTCATAGTCCGCTATCGCCTTGTCGTACTCGCCCATTTCGCGGTAGGCATATCCCCGGTTGTTGTATGCCGCAGCGTAGTTCGGGTCAAGGGCAATGGCGCGGTCATAGTCCGCTATCGCCTTGTCGCGCTCGCCCATTTCGTAGTAGGCAAGTCCCCGGTTGCTGTATGCCGCAGCGGAGTTCGGGTCAAGGGCAATGGCGCGGTCAAGGTCCGCTATCGCCTTGTCAATCTCGCCCATTTCGGAGTAGGCAGATCCCCGGTTGCTGTATGGCGCAGCGGAGTTCGGGTCAAGGGCAATGGCGCGGTCATAGTCCGCTATCGCCTTGTCGCGCTCGCCCATTTCGTCGTAGGCAGATCCCCGATTGTTGTACGCCCTAGCGTTGTTCGGGTCAATGGCAATGGCGCGGTCATAGTCCGCTATCGCCTTGTCACGCTCGCCCATTTCGGAGTAGGCATATCCCCGGTTGTGGTATGCCATAGCGTTGTTCGGGTCAATGGCAATGGCGCGGTCATAGTCCGCTATCGCCTTGGCGTACTCGCCTATTTCGGCGTGGGCACGCCCCCTGTCGTTGTATGCCCAAGCGTTGTCCGGGTCAATTTCAATGGCGCGGTCAAAGTCCGCCATCGCGTTTTCCTGCGCCGCCTCCGCTAGGCGGGATTGCAGGAATTGCCGCATCATATCGTCATACCGCTCCCGCTGCGCGTTCAGCGCGCCGCCCGCGAGTATGTCGTGGCTTACCTCTGCGCGGAGGTCTTCCATTTCCGCCGCCTCGTCATCGGAAAGCGCGTCCTTGCGCTGAAGCTCCTGCAGCCTTGCGGCTTTATTGGCGGTTTCCTCGTCGGTCAGCGCTTTCACATCCATAACGGAGTGCAGGACTTCTTCAATCGTCCAGCCAACGATGTCGCGCTCATAGGTTGAGCCGAACACCACGCCGCTTTCGTCGCGATTCAGCAGGTGAACCTGACCCGCTTTCAAGCCGGTCACCACAAAGGGCGAGTGGGTGGTGGCGAATATCCGCAAGCAGGGGAAATGCTTTCGCAGCGCGGGTATGACGCGCCGCTGCCAAGCGGGGTGCAGGTGGTTCTCGATTTCGTCAACCAGCAGAACGGCGGGCTTGTCTTCCCAGCCATCGGCGAAGGCGTGGAAGTCCGCCATTCTGAGCGCCAAGAGCCTTATCCACAGAAGCGTCCCTTGCGTGCCTGAGCTAAGGTCGCCAAGGAACACGCCTGCTTGGCCTTTTCCATCGATAGTCACCATGCCCATATCATTGTGGGCGTGGGCGCCGCCGCCCGACCAATCGCGCGTAGCGTTTTCAACGAGCAGATCCCGGCAAATGTCTTGGGCGCACTTGTCAGCCAAATCTATCGCATTGTCAATGCCTTCGTCCCCGCTACCTTGCCGCCCCATATCGGAGGAGGCGTGATAGATGATTTTGCCGTCAAATACGTCCCGTACGTCCCGCACTTCCTGCCGATCCATGATTTCAGACAAGCCGGACTGCGGCAGGGCATCCCGTTCACCCAACAATTCGCTTATCCTGTCGCTGGGAGGCATGCTCAGGCGCACGGAGGGAACGAAAATCCACGGCATTCGCTGGGCGTATTGTCTTGAGGCTTCCCGGTATTTCTCCTGTTCTTCCCTTATCTCTCTCGCTTCGCGGCGCGGCGTTTCCGGGCGAATTTCAGGATACCGCTCGCCCTCAAAGCCGAAGCTAAAATCATCGTCCTGCGTCCGCGCCGCCAACCGTCTCAGAATAGTGGATTTGCCGGAGCCATTGGGCCCGATGAACAGGTTGACACTCTCGTCCAATTCGAATTCGACGAGATTCGTGAATGGCGGGATATTCTCAATTCGCGCTGAACCGCCGTAGTCCGCCGTCTCCCCGTCCTGCTCGCCCGTTTCGGCGTAGGCATCGCCTCCGTCGCTGTATGCCGCGGCGTCGTTCGGGTCAATGTCAATGGCGCTGTCATCTTCGGCTGCCGCGTTGTCCTGATCCGTCTCGGATAGGCGGGACTCCATCAATTGCCGCATCATATCGGCATAGCTATTCTGATGCTCGCTCATTGCCTTGCTTGCGAGCATATCGCGGCTCACCTCTGCGCGGAGGCTTTCCATTTCCGCCGCCTCGTCATCGGAAAGGCCTTCCAGCGCGTCCTTGCGCCGCAACTCCTGCAACCTTCCGGCTTTATCAGCGGTCTCATCATCGGTCAGCGCGTTCACGTCCATAACGGAATGCAGGACTTCTTCAATAGTCCAGCCGACGATGTTTCGCTCATAGGTTGAGCCGGACACCACGCCGCTTTCGTCGCGATTCAGCAGGTGGACCTGCCCCGCTTTCAGTCCCGCCACCACAAAGGGCGAGTGGGTGGTGGCGAATATCTGCAAGCAGGGAAAATGCTTTCGCAGCGCGGGTATGACGCGCCGCTGCCAAGCGGGGTGGAGGTGGTTCTCGATTTCGTCAACCAGCAGAACGGCGGGCTTGTCCTCCCAGCTTTCTTCGAAACCGTAGAAATCAGCCATTCTGAGCGCCAAGAGCCTTATCCACAGGAGCGTCCCTTGCGTGCCTGAGCTAAGGTTGCCAAAGAACACCGTCTTGCCCGCTTCGCCCGTTTGGCTTTTTTCATCGATAGTCACAATGCCCATATCATAATGGTCGCGGGCGCCGCCATCCGACCAATCGCGCGTAGCGTTTTCAACGAGCAGATCCCGGCAAATCTCTTGGGCGCACTTGTCAGCCAAGTCTATCGCCTTTTCCATGCCACCACCTATCGCGTCCCCGCTAGAAGAGGCGTGATAGATGACTTTGCCATCAAATACGTCCCGCACTTCCTGTCGGTTCAAGATTTCAGACAAGCCAGTCTGCGGCATGGCATCCCGTTCATCCGACAATTCGCTTATCCTGTCGCTGAAAGGCATGCTCAGGCGCACGGAGGGAATGACTATCCACGGCATCCGCAGGGCATATTGTAACGAGGCTTCCCGGTATTCCTCCTGTTTGACCCTTATCGCTCTCGCTTCGCGGCGCGGCGTTTCCGGGCGAATTTCAGGATACCGCTTGCCTTCAAAGTCGAAGCTAAACGTATCGTCCTGCGCTTGTTCCGCCAGTTTCCTCAGGATAGTGGACTTGCCGGAGCCATTGGGCCCGATAAACAGGTTGACATGCTCGTCCAACTCGAATTCGACGAGCTTCGTGAACGGCGGCGTATTCTCAATTCGCGCTGATGTGATCATTGACGCGCTCATAATAGTTCCTTTTCGGATTTATCAACCAATAGCCATTATAACCAATGATAATTGAACTATCAACTTCAATTTCAGCGATAGTTCAATCAGCCTGAAAGTCCGCCTAGCGCAAGACATAACCCAGCATTATGGCGCGTGAATACGCGAATCCCCCGCCTACGCCGCCTGGCTACCCCCGCGTTGCCCCAAACCCTACATCGGCCAGCGCGTTCACGCCCATAACGGAGTGCAGGACTTCCTCAATCGTCAAGCCGACGATGTCGTACTCATCGGACACCACGCCGTCTTCGTCGCGCACCAGCGGGTGAACCTGCCCCGCTTTCAGCCCAGCCACAACAAAGGGCGAGTGGGTGGCGGCGAATATGGGAATTGTGGGCGGTTGACTTTGGCGTCTGACCGCGCCTATAATAATCTTCAGAGAGACGACCGACGCATCTCGCCGAGGGTTTTGGATCTCGCTTGGTTACTGGTTACATTTCTTTGCGCGGGGGGGCAAGCGCGCCTGGCGAATTGTCGCCGCGCCTTTCGTTATATCCGCGCAGGCGCTGAGGAGAGAGGATTGATTGCGAAAAGGCTAATGGCGTTGGCGGGTTCTTTGATGACGGGGCTGGGGATTGTCTTGTGGGTTATGTCTATGTGGCCGCCGCAGTTGGACCATTACAGGTTTTTTCTGGGCTTGGCTGTGGGGCTTATGGGCATGGCCATAGCGATACTGGGCGCGAAGGGGGTTCGGGACGCCGAATACGGCGGCGAGGGCGATTATTTCTTCAAGGCGCTTGTCTACGGGCTTTGGGTAGATAAGCGCGCGGCGGCGAGGGCGGAACGTAGGCGGGCGTCGCAGGACGGGGAGGATGAGACGGACTTGACGGATAGCAGGCGGGAGCATTAGAGCGGCGGCGTATGCGGCGATGCGCGGGGATATGGCAGCGCCTTGAAAGATGAGAGATGAGGTGGCGGATTATCGTCCTGTCTCTGCCTATAGCGTAGGCGCGGCGTCCTTTCTTGCTGGGATCTATTAGCATAAAAAATGAGGCGTTGGGCTATGGCAATGACAGTTAGGGCGATGTACGCCGGACGGGGTGTTTAAGCCCATTGAATCGGTGGACATTGAATAAGACGCGAATGAGTCGATTTCTTTTCGCGCGGATTCCGCGTTGCGTGGATATTTAGGGCGCCGTGGACGCTCTATTTATGGGATCTGAAGAAGAATTTGAGTGCACCTTCGCGCATGGCGGATGGGACAGGACGTTGTCCGGAAATGCCCACGTCTAGCGCGAGAAGCGGCATGAATAAGCGTAAGGCGCGCCGCGCATGCGCGAGGTTGGATCTGCGAAACCATGCAGGACGCCCAAGAAGCGACATATCGGCTATCCGGGATTAGCGAGAGCGAAGATTACAAGGATCTGAGATATTTTCAGCTATTCACCATTGCCGACGGCTTTTATGAGCGCGCACGTCATGACGTGGATGGCTACGGTTATTATCTCTTTCTCGAGGACTTTCAGTTCACGGACGGCATGGGCTATGGGCGACCTTGCCGAGGCGTTGGCTTCAGTGGGTTGCGAAAGGTCGGATGGGGAGTGAGACGCGAGGATCATATCGCTTTTGCGCGAGGGTAAATTGCATAGCGCCGCGGGGAGTTGACTGGGGTAGCGGCGGTTCACGCCATCGACGTGCAGGCGCATTCAAGCTGAGGCGATCACGCGATTAGCGCGCGCCGCCGCGCGATTATCCGCTTTTATATTCAGCGCTGGGTCCTGCCATAAATTGATTTGCGCGGATTCGATGCCACTATTATTCCGTTGCATAATCACTTTTATTCGGGCAAATTGCGCCCGGACGCGCTTCGCGATCATCTACACATATAGGCGATGCACTGGTGAAACGGTTTCTCGCCGCGGTGTAACCGATTGTGTTCTTGGTAGTGCTTTCGCGTGATATGATATTTCTATCAGGCGGACGCGAGCGAGAGCGCGCTGACGATTTCCTTGTTAACGCTTGTGGTTCATGAGGCGCGAAGCTGTGGCAGTGTGAGGGAGCGATGACAACGTTGACGGCGGTTGAGAATGGCAAAATGAGTAATATCTACGTTTTGAACGCGAGCGAGGGTTGTTCGTGCCACTTCAATTGCGACTTTCATATTGAGGATCCGTTTGCGATTTGCTCGTGTAGATCAAGATGTTATCCATGCGACTGCGAGAGACACGGCTACGCGGCTTGCGGGTGCGATGAGATAGCGTGGAAGCGCGACGGCTGCGGATGGGACATTCTAGGCGAGCTGCTTACTCGCGAGAAGGCGGGTTGGATAGGCGGACGGCGTGGATGCGCCTACTGCCTTGCCGCCGCCATCGCCGCGGACGAGGCGAGAGCGGATAGGCTGATGTCACGTCTGATCTGCCGGCGCGGCTTATGGAGTCGCGTCAATGAAGGTGAAGGCGATAGGCAGCGAATGCAAGCGCTGGCGGCAATGCCGTTCCGATAGCGCCTGTGCGCATATATGCGGCCGCCGCGCCCGCGTGGCATTGCGCCGAATACCACTTGATAATATGGCGGACAAGGATAAGTGTCAAAAGAAAGAGAGCAAGCCTATCGCGGGTGCTTTCGTGGTATGCGAAGAGTGCTTGCCCGTTCCGTGGTGGAAGAAGACTTGGCATGCGCGCACGATCTTTGACAAGATATTCCCGATATGAGCGTCCACTACCCGGCTACGAAGTGGCGCGCGACTATAGGGTATAGATTTAAGGACAGGCTTCAGCGCAGGATGGCGCATAGGCCGGTTAGAGTGGTTCCCGCGCCCTGCCGCGACTTCGGCAGGGCTATAACGCAGAGGCTGGATCGCCGCGGCGATGCGGCGACGACGCGCAAATACTATGCCTGCGCGGATTGCCGCGCATGCCGCAACGTGGAGCGGTCGGAAGATTGAGATGAACTGGCATGGAATTGAACATAGGCGATATGTACGGCGCGCTTTGGGAGCCGAACTCTAGGCTTGATATGGCGCGCGAGGTGGACGACGATATGGCGGATCGGCCCGCGAGTTTTATATCGAAGGCTGCGGCTGGGCGGCGCTGTCTTACGAATTCGTGGTAAGGCTGGCTGAGTTCGCAGGCGATCGCAAGGCGCTTGACGCTTGACGCCGGCGCGGGCTATGGGATATTGACGGATGCGTTGCGCGCGGGCGGATTGGACCGCGTGGGCGTGGATGTTCATCCTCTAAAGAGCGCTTATGGCGAGCCGCCTAGCATGTGATTCAGATGGACGCCGTTGAGGCGGTTGAGCGATTTAAGCCCGACGCGCTGATACTATCTTGGCCTACGGCGCCGGAGGATGACTGGGAATAATGGTCCGCGCAAACGCTTTTGAGTGCTTTGAGAGCGAGCAGGTGGTTGTCATAGGCAATCATACGCAGTTCGGAACGCATTCATTCTGGACAAGCCTGTTCGATGAATGGGAGGATCAGAAGATAGATCTGTCTTATGACGGGTTCATTCACGACAATGTGAGCGTTCCGGACGGTAGCGTTTCCATTCAGGTGGTTCAGGCTAAAACGCCCCGCAGCTGCAGCAGGACTAGCAGGTTGTGAACCGTCCACGCCGTCCCCATCCGCTCGCGCGTCCGTATCTCACGGTTGAACCGCTCCGGCAGCGATGTCGTCCGGTATCTAGCCTCGCCCGTCCGCAGATGCGTCAGCCCCTTTCGCAACGCCTTGACGCACCAGTACAGCGCCTTGCCGCCCGTCAGCGCCACTATCCGACCGGCATACTCCCGCGCTTGCTCCATATCATCCGATCCAAGCAGCGCCTTCGCCTCCGAGAACCCCACGATCCCTATGTTGCGCGCGCACTCGCGCAGCAGGTGGAACTGACATAGCTGATGCGGAGTATCCCTGTCATACGCCATATCTATCGCGCTCTCTATCGCCCTGTCGCCGTCGCTTACGATATGCTTAGGCGCTAACGCGCCCAGATCTCGCGCCGCCGCAACCGCGTCTTCCCAACTTCCAGAAGACGCCACCGCAACGCCGCGCTCATCACGCGCTACCTTCAACTCCGCTTTCCCGCCCGCTACCCGCGTCCACACGCCGTCCAGTTCCAACACTTCGCCCGACAGCTTTGGGAGCTTGTATCGCTCCCGCTTCAGCCACTTGCATAGCGTACTCTTGGCGAACCCCAGCATCTTGCCCACGCGCTCGCAGCTGATTCCCTGCGCCGCCAGCCGCATCGCCTCATCGCGCATTTTTTTGGAATAGCGCTTTCGCGTCTGCCCTTTGCCTATCACATCCATGCCGCTAGTCATCGCCCCGCAGTCGCCGCAGCGAAACACCGGGACATCCAGCCGCATCTCGCCGTATTTGGTGATTAGGGTTCGCTCGTATGAGTGGTGGCGAGCCATCGCCACATCGCACTCTTCGCACATCGGCTTGTATTGCGATAGGGCGTCCGCGATAGTCTGCCGAAGCCGCTCAACGATAAACTCGTCGGCTTGGCTTTCCAGTTCGTAGAGAAGTTCCATTTGCGAGCCCCCTCAATGATGATGTGGGCATATTACTGTCAAACCACCTAAATGGAAACGCTACCGGTATTCCAAGTAGCGTTTCTTTTCAGATGGTTTTAAGAGTTTGCCAAGTTGTTCTCCAACTGATAAAGCGGGTGGCTACGGCAATCCCGTCCAACCGGCCGCAACGACAGACACACTCGCCCACCTGAATGGAAACGCTACCGGCATTCCAAGTAGCGTTTCTTTTCAGATGGTTTTAAGAGTTTGCCAAGTTGTTCTCCAACTGATAAGGCGGGTGGCTACGGCAATCCCGTCCAACCGGCCGCAACGACAGACACACTCGCCCACCTGAATGGAAACGCTACCGTTCCGGACAGCTGCGCGGTTTATGCGCGAAAAAGCGAGGGGAAATAGTCATGGGACAAAGCGGCGCGCGCCAAGACCGACGCGGCGGCAAAAATGCCGGCATCGGCTCCGCGGTAAGCAACCTTATCTAATGCCGGCGGGCGGCGATCGTCGTCCGCTCGATAGCGGGAGGTAAAGGCAGTGGGATATACGCATTGGTGGAAGTTCAATATCCCGATAGTATCGGCAGAGGCGTTTGAGGCGATCGCGGCTGACGTGTCCGCGTTGCGCGATGCGGCTTATGAGTCGAGAGGCGTTCGAACGGAGTTTGACTTGGACGCCGAGGCGCGCGAGTTCGTTCTGAACGGCGTTGAGGGCGAGTACGCCGACGACTTAGTGTTCCGCGCGGGCCCAGTTCTTGAGGGAGACAGGTTTAGCAGGGACGCGAACAAGTTTTTCTGCAAGACCGCGCGGCGTCCATACGACATAGTCGTCGCGGCGACATGGATTGCGCTTAAGCATCATTTCGGGGACGATATTGTCCTAGATTCGGACGGTCGGCTTGAAGAGCCGGAATGGAGCGCGGCGTTTGAGCTTTACCACTCGGTTTTTCCCGATCGTCCGGCGCCTGTTGATTTTCTGGTTCATCCCGATGTCTTTTGGGGCTTTGCCTAAAGTGATGGGGGATATGAACGGGAGATCGGCGCTGGCGCCGGGGCGGGCGCGGCGAATTCGGAAGATGATGTATGACCGATTACGGCAGGCAGCTTTGGCGGCGATAGCCGATTCCAGCGGCAAACAGGTCCGGGGCTGCAAGTTCGCAATAAACGAGCTTCGCTGGCGCGAGCGCAACCGCGCTGTTGGCATGCGCTTTCGCGGTGATGTTGGCTGAGGGCGGGCTATTTTTGGCTATAATGGCGCGGGGTCGCTGTCGACGGTTTGCTCGGCGGATCATGCGCTGACGGGCGAGGCTATGGCGGCGCGTTAAGCGATATTGGAGGGCGAATGATGCAAGGCTTCGTCAGCAGCTGGGGGGACGGCATGACGGCAAGCCGGAGAGCGAGGCACGGACGACTTGGCGCGCGCGGCTGACAAGCAGAGAGGACGGGCGCGGCGGGTGTCGCGCTCGCGGCGCAATGTAGGTGCGATAATGGAATACGGTATGTCGGTTCTCTCTGAATAGCGCACGGAGGATAGCGGGCGAGAGATGTCGACGCGGCGCTTGATTGCACGACAACGCCGGAGGCGCCGGATGATTCGGTGTCCAAGGCGATGCGTTGCTTCGATCTACTAGGCGAGCCTGACTCTACGCCGGTTAGGCGAACTATATTTGAGGGATTGGTTTGCGCGGCGCGCGAGGCGTATGGGCGCGGAAACCTTGATGACAGTGAGTGGGGCGTTGATGCGGCGGCGGCATTTCGCCAGACGCCCCGCCTGCGAGCGCATGCGCTGTGGCGGATGTAAGAGCCTTGATGGCGGCGGTAGGCGATGATATTTGGCGGCGGGCTAAGGCGCACCGCTTTTTATTGTTCGCGCTTATTGCGCGAACATAGCGAAAGAGATTTACCGATGACGATTAGAGTTAGGCGCTTTGAGCGCAACGGCTCTCGGTTTGGGCCTCAGGGCTACGGCATCTGGGCGCGGGTTATCGCGGCGTCGAATCGGCGCGCGCAGCGGATGTAGCGGCGGTTTGCGATGAGAATGAGAGCCTTCAGTGGGAGAGTCAGCCGGACGTGCGCTGGATCTACGCGGAGAAGAGCGGCGTGACAGTGGAATGATTTGGATCTGGCTTTGGCGTTGATCTCGCGTTTTACGGCTTTGGTTCAGTCCGCGGGCGCGCGGCGGCGATAGCGCGCGCGGCGCCCGTATGGCTGAGGGTACCCATCAGGCTTAAGTCGCGCGTTGGCGAATGGATTAATCGCCAAAGGCGCGACTGCGCCGAATATGCTTATATGAACGTGGATCCCATGGCTCCACGTTCGCTCATTTTGCCATCGGCGATTGGCGAGCGCTACAATTTTAGGGGCGATAATTTGCCCGTGAAAATGATGAGATTGTGGAGTTTAATATGGAGCTTCTATCTGTGCGCTGGTTCGACCGGACGGGCGGGCGATATTTGCCGCAGGGCTACGTTTTCACGGCAGCGAGGTTTCCCAGCGCGGCTGTGGCGCCAGAGGCGGTTGAGCGGCTGTTTTTCGCGCGCGCCGCTGATCCTGACATTTGCGGCGATGGGTTTTTGGCTGATCCTTTATTCTGGGATATTCAGGACGACGAGCGCTGGGCGTATGCCGAAAACGGCGGCATAATCGCCGAGATATTCGCGGACGAAACGGAGGTCTCGGCGACCTTTTATGGTTTTAGACGCTCGCGGGATCGTGTCGGAGCGATTGGCGCGCTTAAAGCCGTTTGCCGTGAGATGGATACTGACGGGGAAATCAGCGCGGCTTTTTGCGGTTGACACCGTGTGCGCGGCCATAATGCGATGACTTGGCGCGGGGCGCGCCGCCTCGCGCTTGCGGGCGAGATGAATTCGCCAAAGACATGCGCTGAATGGCGGATGACTTGGAGTCGGAGCGCTGAGCCTGATTGACTGAGAGTAAAGGAGTGCGCTGGCGGGGATTTATCCGATGGTTTTGGATAATTGAGTGGGCGCGCGCCATATCTTGGCGCGTGTCTTTTGGGTGTGGGAATTAGCGGCGATGATGAGTTTATTTTGTTTCTGATGAACAAAGATTGCATGTACGCGCTGATGGATATGGCTCCGGCCGATTTTCGCTCAGGCGCTTTGCGCGGCGTAACGCTGGCCGAGTGCGCGTAGCGTTGTCGCCGGGGAGCGCGCGACGACGAATGAGAGGCGCTATCGCGCGAACCAGGGATGCCGCCTATCGTCGATACAGGCTGACGTCCGCCGTGGATGATGCGGCGAATTTCGCGCGGCTGGAAGATGAGCCGCGCGAGATAAGCGGGCGATATACTCCCATGACGGCGTAGCGCGAAAGGGCGAATTGGCGTTGCGGGATAGACGACCGGCATTATTTGGGAGGGCGCGACGCTATGATGTTCAGGGAACGTCTTTTGGATGCGTTGTATGCTTGGCTCTTTGCTGAGAGGCAATTTATGGACTATCATAATCGCGTCCAAGTTGAGGCTTTTGTGGCGTTTGCGCCCATTTTGGACGGGCTTATCGAGTTGGGCGCGTTACCATGGCGCGATTAGGAGGATGCATGACGTTTGACAAGCGCGGTCTATGCAGAGCGCCGCGCTCGGTGACGCGCGCTACCGACGAGGGCGGGCGAATTTGCTCCGGCAAGGCCGAGCGGTAGCGCGACGCCAAACGCGGCGTTGGCTCGGCGGCGTGAGGCTGTGAATGCGAAAGGACAAAACCGGCGACGGATGGCGCAGACTTACGCTGACCACCAACAAAAAGCGTCAAGGCCGGCGCTAATATGGAAGGGAACGAAATATCGCTTGAATACGAGAAAGAGTAGCTGGAAGATGACATCTATCTGCCGGACTGCTTGTCCGAGCTGATAAGAGACGCGGGGGAAATCGCGCTGGCCGTGGACAGGGAGATTTATATTCCTGACTATTCGTCTATCCATAAGCTGACAGCGGCGGGACCCCGATGCAGGTTAAGGCTTGCCTCGCCGGTCTTGTGATGTACGGCCGGTTTGGCGCGGCGTCTTACGGCGCACGGGCGCCTGATGATTTCGAGCGCAACGCGGGCAGGTTGCTCGCGCTGGAGGAGGCGTCTTTGGGCAACGTAGACGTGGCCGTGGCGCTTTGAGATTGCGCGACGGAGGACGAGAAGTTGGCGAGCGCGTGGACGAGCTGCCGCGCGGTTGGACAGCGGCGGGAAAGACGCTTGTCGATAAGTATCGGCAGGATCCTCCGGCGCACGGCGACTACGCGGACTGGCCGACGTTCGGACAGCGCACGGCGGCGATGCGGGATGTCTCCGCCGCTGTCGCGTACGTCGGCTGGTAACCGAAAGAGGGACAGTATGGAGCCGATAAAGGCATGCGTGGGCGTATATCCCATCGGGTAGAAGTGGGCAATTCGCGCAGGCGGTTTTAAGGATAAGAGCGTGGCGACTGCCGCCGCGCCGCGTGCGCCGGATGTCGCCGAGGACATTCAGACTATAAATAATCCGAAAGACGACGCGATGTTCGCGTGGATTCTTGACGAGAATGGAGACGTCAATATCGGAGAGGACAGCAGGCAAGCTCTGCCCGACACCGAGGTGAAATGCACGCGCCACGCGACTTTTGGCGCGTTTGGGATGGGGCTTTGACGGCAAGGACGGCACTGACGCCGCTGTGGATTGCGCGATAGACGCGGCGAACATCTGGCGCTGCGGCGCTTGCGGGCGGACGCTGACCGGCAAGGCGTATGAGTTGGAGACGGCGGCTACGTGCATGAGGCTGTGCGCCGAGCGCATTCCGGCGCGCGAATGCGACGAGATACTCGCGGTTCGGGCGCGCCATTCGCGCGGCGCGCGCGAGCCTGTCCGCGTAGTAGCGAAGGGATTCTGATTTGCGGCGAGGCGCTTGCGTATCCCCGCAATCTATATGATAGCGGGCGGCGTTCGGACGCTCTGTGAATGAAAGGGCGCGACGTAGACGCTTGCGTGGAATCTGACTCTGCGATATTGACTTCGGCGAGATGTCTTTTCCGCTGAACGGCAAAGACGACGGGGAAGGCGAGTCGTACTGGCTTATCGGGAGCGGATATGCGCGAGTGGCGCTCTGAGCGGTGCCATCCCAAATCTTTTTTACTGCAAGACGCCGCGCAAGCCATATGACGTCATTATGGCGGCGCGCCTGATGTCAATGACATATCATATGGGAAGCGGCGTAAATCTGTTTTCCGACGGCAGGCTAGATGCGCCGGATTGGGATAAGGCGTTTTGGCTCTACTATGAGGCGTTTTCTGATTGCGGCGCATCTCCGTCTCCGTCTTTTAGAACGGCGGAGGAGACTGCCGCTGTGCGGGCTTAATGGTAAGCGCCGCGACGGTTTTGGTGGCTGGGTGGACGTTGTGTGATAGCGCCCATAATCTAAAAGATGGCGGGGCGCGTTTGCGCTTCGCTCTGGCTTGCGGCGGAGAGGGCTGATATGGTTTTCATGGGGATTGTGGCGATTTACAATGATCGCTATTCATTCGGGCGCGAAGCGCCTTAGCCAGCTTTGCGCCGTTTCTCTGCGCCGCGACGCTTCGCCCATGCTTATGTCCCACTCCGCTGAAAGCGCGCGCCAGGCGGCATCGTCTGCGCCGGCCTCTAGGCGCATAACTGAGTTCACGAATGGCGACGCTAACAACCGCATCCCAATCCAGCCATAAAACTCGGTCTCGGATATGCCCGGCGGCACATTAAGAGCTTGTAGGTCTTGCGTTGCCAAGGGGATCTGTTCACTGCTGGGAATGTCGGCTTGACGCCCCGTGTAGCACAACCACAGATAGGCGGGTTCGCGGGTTTGGGGATGCCAGTTGGCGAGAGACGCGTCGTCAACGGGCTTGGCGCTACCTAGCGTATCGCGGTTCGTTTCCGCGAATTGCCGCCATTGCAGGAACTCGGCGTCAGTCACATCACGCGATTCCTGACGCAGCGTCCGCTCAAATTCATTCGCGTCAAACCTGGATCCCGGCTCGCATAGAATTTCTAAGTTGCCTCTATGCGCGTAGCTGAGACCGGATGCCGTCAGGTTAGCGGAGCCTACAAGCATAGACTGCCCAAACCGGAAGTATTTGGCGTGCAACCTGTTGTGGAGACGAAATCTGCCGCCGCGCTCAACCACCAGGGCGCGGCACTCTAGATCGGATACGCCCGAAAGAATATCTTCCGGGGTCCAACGGGTGAAGACATCTATCGATGCGTCGCGGCGCAAGGCGTCGATCGTTTTCGTCAAGGCGTCAAGCTTGATGTATGGAGCGGCGATAACGGCTGTTGGCGAACCCTGACAGGCCGCTAACAGCGCGTCCCAAGGGCTGACGGACATAGCGCATCCTATTCGTTGCCCACGCCGAGCTGATTAAGCACATCGCGCATCATTCGCCCCCACCTTGTACAGGTGTCTTGGAAGTCTAGCCGCGCGGACTCCAGCTCTATCTCGTCTTCCATGCGCGCCCACGCCAGCAGCATCGCTCTGATGCTCAGTGCCGCTTTGCGGGTGGTTTCGTTGCCTTCGTTGCCCGCTTCGGTCTCAATAACATCCAAAAATCCGTAGATAGGATGGTGGATGTTGAGATTCACATGCAGTATTCCGCCTTGCCTAGTGACGCTGAACACCTGTGAGCCGCTTAGGTTGCTTGGCACGAACTTGAACCACTTGTCTTGTTCGATCACCTCTTGGGCGCGTTTAGCGGCGTCGTATTCGGCAACGCCTTCTTGGACGTGGTGCTGCTCGATCTGCTTCCTTCGCGTATCCGGATCAAGAGATTCCCTGTCGAGGTCAGTCGGTGTTTTCGGGAAAGCCCCAGTGCCCACCTTGTCTTTAACTACAAAGGTGGCAACCGCTTCCGACTCGGACTCTATTGACTTTGGAGCGTCGCCGTTTAGGCTGGGTTTGTTCGGGAGCTGCTTGAACATTATATCAAGTTCGCGCATCATGTTTCGCGTGGTGTTTCGTATGTTAACCACTATGTCGTAGAGGTCCGTCTGGTCTTTAAGATCTTCCTTTATGTCAGAGTCTGCCTCTACGCTGTCGGAGACGTCTTTGGCTATGCTGGTGAAGTGAGCCGCCATCTGCTTGTTGTGATCGACGCCGAATATATCGTCGCATCCGCTGTTGAACCTGACTTCGCATCCCCACCAGCGATTCATGGGTAGAGCGTTGCCCCCGCCTTCTCGGATAAAGAGATCTTGCAGCAGTATCTCCCTATTCTCGCGCACGACTGATACGCCCAGGTTCTGGCGCGCGTGTTTGCCGTAATCACGCAAGCCTGGCTTATCATTCTTAAATTGTCCCAAAATCTCCTGGTTGGCGATTGAATAGTTCACCTCAATAGCTTCCGCCCGACCGTCCACCATCACCTCATAGGTTTTGTCTGCGTTGCCATACGGCTTGAACATCGGCTCAATGTCGTAGGGTTTCGGAGTGGCCGAATTACGCATCAGGTATAGTGGATCATTCGGGCGTACCATTTTGTCGGTGTACGGCGCCCTTTCAGTGTCTCTCTTGGCGGCCATACGAATGGCGAGTTCATCATCGTTGATGAAATGCCTGTATATGCGTCCGATTTCTTGCTCCACTTTGTTGAATATGGTCTCGGATCGCGCTGTGATCCTGTCAAGATTGCTCCACACCACTAGAGTCCCTGAGACGTTGTCTAAGGCGTCAGGGGACACCATTTCAAGCCAGCGCTCCGGCACAGGCAGGTCGTCGGCGACGGGGACTGCCTCTAGATCGCCTCTGTCCACGGCATCGACGTCGATGTAGGAATGGACGGCGTTGCCTATGCCGCTTTGCCAACTCCACACGTCAACGCGCTTGCACTGAGAAACGGACGCGGTTGGCAATCCCATGCCGTACTTGCCAATCTTGTTGATGGAATTGGAATCACCGCGTCCGCCGAATCGCAGCGCCTGTTCAAGCGTGTGGGCGGACATGCCCTCGCCGTTGTCAAACACGGCAAGCTGCGCTACCTGCCATCTGTTGCGCGTCTTTACCAGCCTCATTTCTTCGCGTATGAGCACGTCCACGCGATTCGCGCGGGCATCTATGGAGTTGTCCAGGAGCTCGGCTACCGCGTTGGCGGTATGGCGATAGCGGCGGTTTCGGGTGACGGTGCGGGAGCGTACGGCCGAGCAGGTTATGCGCTGAGGGTGGTGGGGCTAAGCAAGGGCGCGATGCCCTACTTTTTTACAAAAGGTAGGCAAAGCCTTTGGATGGGGATGGCGGCGCGGATCCATGCAACCCTCCCTTGAAACTTACAAATAGTAATTCTATATGCAAACTTATTGAGGAACTTCGTCGGGTGTGCGAAACACCTCGTTAATATGCCATGATAGGAATTCGGATGCAGGGCGGAGCTGTGTATCGTTGGGGAGTATGTGCAGATAAGCGCCATGGTATTTACCCAAAGCGTCTTGAAGACCTTGCCCGCTCGCTGCGCCGGATACGAACACTTTCAAATCAGGCAACAGCGTAAATGCCCCGTAATCAAAAAGGTTATGATGCAGCGAGCAAAGGGCAAGCCCGTTTCGGACTTCCGAAGGGCCAGCGGCACTGTGCCAGCGGATGTGAGCGGCTTCGATAGCGACGGGAGAGTCGTCAATGCGAACCGCGAATTCGCACACGGCGCATTGATGTCCATATGCGTCTAGCATCATTTCACGAAAAGCGCTGTCGCGTCGCAGATAGCGTCTTGTAGCATAGTTATTTCCCGAATCGGATGTTTGTGGACTATCGTCCTGTTCATCCAACCCTGTGGCGCGTAGAATGTCGCCGTGTAGGGAATCAGGGAAATGCGCGACGAGTAGCGCATCTATGATATTTAGAGCTAGGTTTGGGTTGTTTCTTAGCCTGTCATAGTCGCTTTCTATCAGCCCGCCATGTATGTTGTTTTCTAACAGATCGGTTCTATGCGGGTTTCCGCTTGGCGTTAGCCTAACAAGGCGAGGTCTGTCAATTTCCCAGACGTTGTCATTTTGCAATCTCCAAAATGGAGGTTGCGTATTTATGGTTCCCCGATGCGGTCCAAACCGCCGTAGCAATCGGGCGAGTTCACTATCAACAAGAGTGAATGGCGCCAAGCGAGGTTCGCCTTTGAGGCAACGTCCGATTGCCCATATTACAAGCAATGGCTTGTGTGGCGCACGCTGGTCACGGGTGTGCCAAATCCTAAGCTGGCTAAATCTTGCCAGTAAAGATTCGTCAGTCATTTGATTTTCGCTCATTCGCTTATGTGGCAGTTACCGCATTTCACCCGTAGTCTATATTCAGAAGGGTAAATTTTCAAGCCTACTCCGTTAGCCGGCATCCGGGAATGGTGAAGGGAAGGGAAATCGGTTGGTTGACCACTCTTCGCGGCTGGGTTTCTGGCGCAGCGCTTCGTCCGCGCTTATGCCCATCCATATCTCAACGTGCTTGTCTTTGGGAACGCGCTTGCCGGGTTCCGCGCCAAGCAGTTCGCGCAGCTTTTCGTTGATGGGATAGACCTTGTAGTTGGCGGTGCATTGCCTCCGCGCCACCGATTTCGCGCCGTCCACGCCTACCAGATGCGCCGGTATGCCTAGGTAGTTGCGCCCGTTTTGGGGATTTGTGCCAGCCATGATGTGGTCTTTTATGTTCCCCGCATGAACGCGGATTACTGGGAATGACAGCTGCTTTTCCAGCCAATCCAGATGCTCGTACACCGATTGGGGTTCCCAGCCCGTATCCGCGAAGATGGCGATGTCCGGCTTGGGCAGTCCGAATTCGCCGCGCTCCGCCATAAGGGCGAGCGCGGTTGACTGCACGCCCGCGCCTAGGCTTAGCGATCTGAACGGCTTGCGGTTTCGCAATTTGGCGGGGTCAGCCACCAGATCGGGGTCGGACATTACCTTGTCAGCTTCTTGCTCTATGCGCTCTCTCAGCGCTTCCTGCGGCAGCAGTTCAAGCATCTGGACGCCGCCCATTAGGTTTAGCGCGCCCAACAGCGCGTATGAGCCATCCTCGGCTTTCATGCCTTGCGTTTCGTTGATGTACACGCGCACTATTTCGCCGAGAACTTTCGGATGGCGGGTGAATGTGTACCGGAGCAGCGTATGGTAGTAAGTAGCCGTGTCCGCGAACAGCGTCAGCGCCTCTTTTTCGGTGAACGCGCCGCCCGCGCCTCTAGCCGCCTTCGCGGTGGTGTGTCCCAGCCACCACGTTCGCGCCGCGGTGTTGGACTGCCAAGATTGCCATATCTGCCGCCCCGATCCCTTGATGGTGAACCAGTGCGTCCGGATGTGGTTGTACAGGTTCGCGTTCTTATTTCTGCGCCAGCGTTCAAGGCTATAGGCGTGCAGGCGGAAGTGATTTATCCACGCCCAAAGCCGCTCGTCGTTGGCGGCGCGCGGCGTCATGCCGTTGAATGAATGGTAGAAGTCCAGCGCTTGAATATCGGCGGCGCGAGGCTGCCCCGATTCGGCGGGAGTCAGCGCTATGGGCTGATCTGTGGTTATGTTGGTTTCTTCGAGGAAATCGCTGACGTTGCGCTCTTTGAGGGCTTGCCCGAAGTCGAAACTGGGGTCAAGATACCTTTCGGGCGCTTCTTGCGCTATGATGTCCAACATATCATAGGCTTCCTGCGTCAGACGATATACCGGATGGTTGTCGGGCATGGAACGCTCCTATTTGTCGTCCGCGGAGACCATTGCGGCGAGAAAGTCGCCAAGCGGGTTACGCATCAGAGCTTGGGCGTACTTGAGCGGGTTCTCTATGAGAGTCTCGTCGTCGATGTCCCCATAGCCTGATTTGTTCAGCGCGCGGCGCATCGTGCGCGCCCAGCGCGAGTCGGCGTATTCCGGGATCTGTCGCAGCGCCTCGCTTATCGCATGCAGATACAAGCCCGGAAACAGCGCCTTGAACCCAGGGTTGGTGGCGCGGCTGGCGCGAATCACTTCCACCCGTTTTTTGGCTGCCGGGGACAGGTATATCTTGATGTGTTGGTCGCCCAACTCCACCTGAAACGATTCGTCAGATATGAGGGAGTTCGCCACAAGGTCGATCACGGACTCGGGATTGTCCGAACCCAGGGACACTTGTTGTCCATCCCCGACGGCAAGCATTCCCGCGCGAGGGATGTTGAACCCCTCCGGCTTATGCAATTTCCATTCCTCCGCATGCTCGGGCGCGGCGAATCCGTCAAGCGGTTCAGTCGTCACTAGATAAGGGCGCAGTAGTATATCCTCGGCATACTCCCGCGCATCCAGCACAAGAGCATCCTCGTCGGCTATCTCATGAGTATCGCTCATAAAGGTATCTTCACAGGATACTAACACTACATACTGAGCTTTCTTCCTGTTCACAAGCTTGATGAGTGTAGGCGAAGAGTTCCTGACGCGCAATGTCAAGCTGATTTGAGACTTAGCGCTTAGAACGGGGCTGTTGGGGAAGTCTATGCCGAAGTCCGCGTTTTCATAGTCGTTGAGCCATGGGGCAAGCAAGGGATACGGCATAAGCCGTTGGTTCCAGTTAGCCATTGCGAACTTCCCTTAGATTTACGGCGTAGCGGTCAATGTCGTTTTCGGCGACGACGTTGATAACCACTCGCTCATTCGGGGGAGGCTGAAAAGCCATTGCGCCATCCTCTATTTTAATGGCGAATTTCGCATCGCCTATCGCCTCTGCTTTTGTGATGGTTAACGTCGGCGAGCGTTTTGGCCCTGGGCTGGGCAGTCGGTCGGCTCCCGCGGGCGCGAGCGCTAGGTGAATCACCCCGTCAGGGGCGTCGTCGGTGGTGAACGCCACAATAGCCTCTCTGGATGATTTTGGGATGAAGCGAGGGTTCCTCAGCGATGGCAGGCGGGGACGGACAGGGGTGTTTTCATTGTCTTTTCGACGCCTCTTGCGTTTTCGCTTGTTTTCTTGGGTGTTTATCTCATCGTCATCCTCTGAGTCACCTGAGTCGTCAGACTGTATGTATTCTTCGACTTGCGTAGGGCGTGGCTTTGTTTGTATTTTCCGCACCGGCAGCTCACGGTTGCCAGGCATCTTGGGATCTAGTTCGTCGCGGAATAGATGAGCGAGTTCGTCTAGGTTGGATTCTTCGCCATATTGCTGAATATCGGCTTTAGCGTCTATTATGTCTCGCAACGCGCGTCGAGCCGTAGCAAGAGCGTTTGCAGCCTCGCGTATTTCTTTTGCGCTGCCGAGTTGGTTGGGCGATATGGAGTCGTGGCTGGGGTTTTCCATTTTTCGTATCCAGGCATCGCCCGCGTCCGTGTCAGCCATCACCACAACCGCATAATCCGGCCATATAGTTCTATTCCTAGGACGCAGCGGATTGGCGGACAGCTCATTGCTCTGCGTTATGAGCATCCCGTTTCGGTTGATGTACGCCGCCCTGCGTGGCGCGCCTTCGGTGAACAGCGCGTAGGCGTTCAGCCTGCCCAGTTTCCCCAGGGATTCCGTCCGCTCTACATTGTCGGCGGTGTCTCTAATCGCGCGGTAGAAATACGCCGATCCGGACTTGTCAGAGCTGTCGTCGTTGAAAAGCGCTGCGAGCGTTTCGTGGTTGACGGAAATCGCTTTGCCTTTCAGTGGCGCGACTTCTACGCGCAACCGCCTGTTGTGAATAGCATAGAAGAAGTTCTCGGCAGCCGCGAGCGCCACTTCTCGCGTCCACTGACTTCCTGATGAGCGAGGGTTGAATCCCATTATGAAGACGCCGGTACCCACCTCGTCTAGCTTAAAGCAACCCGGTATGGCCTTGCGCCCTTCAATAGGTTCGCCGCCCTTGCAGGCGTAAAAACCCATATGCTGCAGCATATCCCCTGGCGCTTGCGGATTGGGATGCGCCATAAGCGCGGCCTTGCCTTGCAGCAGATCAACCCGTCCCCTGCGTCCATCCACATAGCGGGTGCAGTAGAAAACGGTGTGCAGATCCGACACATTGAACACCGCGTTCTTGCCTATCCCGAAAGAGCCGCCGGCCGATGCCGCGCTCTTCTTCACCGCGCCCTCCTGTCTAACTAGGGCGTCCCAATGGAACTCTACCAGCCCGGTTGTTCCTGTGTCCTGTATTTTCAAGCAGCGTATCCGCGCACGTCTGGAGACTTTCAAGGCATTGCGATATGACGCTGCAGCGTCCGCGCGTTTGTCATTTTCGGCTCGGCGCAGACATGAGGCAATATGTTTTGACAGATCCGCGCCGCCGATATGTTTGCGTTCCACCTCCATTTCGGAGAACCTAACGGTCACCGGCTCGTCGAACCTGCGATCTTTGGCGTCCAGCGAATTCTGGATAACCTCTCGTACCAGCTTAGGTATAGGAGAATCGCCGAAATAAGCGCTGGACGGGTCGTTCACATAGTCCACGCCTCCGTTAGTCGGCGGGAAGTTCCAGTGAGGCTTGCTACTCAATCGCTTGCTCCCGTTGTATATCCGCGTAGTACGCCAAGTTTATACTACGCACATGGTTAATGATACAACATTGTGTCAAGTTGTGGCAGGTAGCGTTTCCATTGCGGTAGCGTTTCCATTTAGGTGGTTGAGTATCTCTATCGTTGCAGCCGGCTGGATGGCTTTGCCATAACCACCTGCTTTATAAGTTGGAGCGTAAGTTGCCAAACTCTCAAAACCACCTGAAAAGAAACGCTACCTTCCATTGCGGTAGCGTTTCCATTCAGGTGGGCGAGTGTGTCTGTCGTTGCGGCCGGTTGGACGGGATTGCCGTAGCCACCCGCTTTATCAGTTGGAGAACAACTTGGCAAACTCTTAAAACCATCTGAAAAGAAACGCTACTTTCCATTGCGTAGCGTTTCCATTCAGGTGGTCGAGTATATCTACCACTGCAACCTGCTTGATGGCATTGCCGTAGCCACCTGCTTTATCAGTTGGACTGCAACTTGCCAAATTCTCAAAACCATCTAAAAAGAAACGCTACCTTTCCATTGGTATTCTCAGGATGCAGTGCTAATATGATATACTTGCCCTAAACCGCTCCTAAACCGCTGAAAGGCAGGTGACATTATGGCAAAACAAAGAGTGTACAGACATGATGCGCTATCCCGAAATGCGGCTCTAATTGGGTCAAGAAAGACGGTCATTCGCGTGGCAAGCAGATATACAAGCGCTACCAGCGCCACATGCGTCAGGAAGGCGCAAAGCATCGGTTCACAGATGAGCAGAAAGCTCAGGCGGCGAAGATGCGCGCTGAGGGAATGAGCTTATCGGCTACCGTGCGCGTAGCGGGCGCGAGCGTAACCACAGTAAGCAAGTGGGTCAAAAAAAGGGGGAGTTGGCGAGAGAGCGTCTGACGCGCTTTCTAGAGTGGCGCGCAAGCGGGCGGCGGGATAGCGTCCGCGCGTCTATTGTGGCGTTTGATGAGATGTGGACATACTGGGAAATCAGGCGTGGCGAGCGGCGCAAAGACCTGTGGATATGGACCGCGGTGGTGGAAGAGCGGGACGGCGTCCGCTGGCGGATGTATGAAGTAGGGGGCAGGGACGTGTCTGCGTTCTCGCGCTTGTTGGATCGGCTGCCGGGATCTGACAGGTACGAAACCGACGCTTATCCGGTGTACGAGTGGCTGCCTCGGGACAGGCATGTGGTGGGCAAGGGCGGAGCGGTGAACTGGAATGAGGGGTTGCATTCCAAGTTGAGGAGCAAGCTGAACAGGCTAGTGAGGAATACAAAGGGCTACACAAAGAGCGTGAAGATGCTGAAACATATGCTGGCGATAGTGTTCGATGAGTGCCTAAACCAGTCCATCAAACACATCAGCACTGCACACTGATAATACCGGCATTGGGCGCGCTTTGACATTGGGCGGCGCGCGCGGCTAATATGCGGTTATCGGCAATGCGGGAATATAGGGGCTATGCGGGCGGCGATAAACCAGGATTTAGGAGGGCAAGGCAATGAATGTTGATGAGATTGCGGCGCTGCTGACGGCGCGGGATATGCGGGTTTCGGTGGCGGAGGCGGATACATGCGGGCTTGTGGGCTATATGCTGAGCACGGTGGCGGGCAGCTCGCGCTGGTTTCCGGGCGGCGTGATAGCGTACACGGGCGGGCTGAAGCAGTCGGTTTTGGGCGTGCCGGACGAGGTGTATGAGAGCAAGGGCAGCGTGAGCGCGGAGGTGGCAATCGCAATGGCGGCGGGCGCGCGGGATCTGACGGGGACGGATTATGCCGTATCGGTTACGGGCGTGGCGGGTCCTACGGGCGGGCGTCCGGGGATACCAATCGGCGCGTTCTACATAGGGATCGCGGGGCCGGACGGGCTGGAGGCGGCGGAGCGCATAGAGACGGGCAGCGCGGACAGGGACGGCAACAAGCGGGCGGCGGCGCAGGCGGCTATCGATCTGCTGGGCAAGCATCTGGCGGGATAGCGGGCAAGGCATCCGAAAGGGATGAGAGTTGCCGTTAGCCGTTTGGGATAGCGCTTGTTTGGCGCGGGCGACGACTTGAGCGCTTGGCGGCGGGCATAGGCATTGCCGAAAGTGATACAATACGCCTTGCCGTTTGGCGGCGGGGCGCGTTGGCGCGTCGCGCGGGCGGCGGCGGCGGACACAGGGGTTGCCGCTTACAGGGGACATTCATCAAGACGGAGCGCGCTGATGGTTTCTATCTCTTATGAAAAGTTCACTATGTCCAATGGGCTGGATGTGATACTGCACGAAGACCATACGCTGCCGGTGGCGGCGGTGAACATCTGGTATCACGTGGGGTCTAAGGACGAACAGCCGGGGCGCACGGGGTTCGCGCACCTGTTTGAGCATGTGATGTTCGAAGGGTCAAAGAACCACAAGCAGAGTTTCTTCGATCCGCTGCAGAAGGTGGGCGCGAACCTGAACGGCTCCACTACCAACGACCGCACGAATTATTGGGAGAATGTGCCGTCTAACTACCTGGAGCTCGCGCTGTGGCTGGAGTCGGACAGGATGGGCTTTCTGCTGGATGCGCTCGACCAAAAGAGCTTTGATGTTCAGCGGGATGTGGTGAAGAATGAGCGGCGGCAGAGCTACGAAAACCGGCCGTATGGCATGGCGTATCTGACGCTGCAGCCGCTGGTGTTTCCCGCGCCGCATCCGTACAACTGGCCGACGATAGGGTCGCAGGAAGACTTGGACGCGGCGCGGCTGGAGGATGTGCAGGAATTCTTTCGCCAATACTACGCGCCGTCCAACGCAAGCCTGGCTATCGCGGGGAACATAGACGCAGACAAAGCAAGGATACTTGTGGAGCATTACTTCGGGGATCTGCCGCCGGGGCCGCCCATCAACCGCGTTGGACGGATGGACTCGGATCTTAGCGGGGATGTGTCGCTGACGATACGCGACCGCGTTCAGCTGCCGCGCCTGTATCTGGTGTGGCCAACGGGGCCGGCGTTTGACGCGCTGGAGGCGCACTTGGATGTGATGTCGGTGATACTGGGCGACGGCAAGAGTTCGCGGCTGCACAAGCGGCTGGTGTACGAGCGGCGGATCGCGCGGGATGTGAGCGTGTATCACTACGGGCAGGAAATCGCGGGCGAGTTCTTCATTCAGGTTACCGCGAATGGGCTATCGAACCGCGCCGAAATTGAGGCGATAGTGGGCGAAGAGATAGAGCGGCTGCGCCAGGACGCGCCAAGCGAGCGCGAGGTGACGCGCGCCAAAAACCGCATAGAGAGCCAGCACATACGGCAGCTGGAGCGCGTGGGCGGCTTTGGCGGGCGGGCGGATCAGCTCAACTTCTACAACACATATCAGGGCGATCCCGCGGGCATCAACAGCGATTTGGATCGGTATATGGCGGTTACGCCCGACGACGTGCGGCGGGCGGCGCAAGTTATGCTGGGCGATAGCAGGGCGCGGCTGTGGGTTCTGCCGGAGGATGCGCTGAGCGCGTCTGTGACGACGCTTGACCGCGCTCAGATGCCCAAGCCGTCGCAGGCGGCGCGGTTCAGCCCGCCAGCGCCGCAACGCGCCACGCTGTCCAACGGGATGGATGTGGTCGTGCTTGAAAAGGCGGGGCTGCCGCTTGTGGCGCAGGGGCTGCTGGTTCGCGCGGGCGGCGTTGCGGATCCGCCGGGGCAGCCGGGCTTGGCAAGCCTTGCGGCGGCTATGCTGACTGAGGGGACGGCTACGCGCAGCAGTCAGCAGATTTCGGATGAGATGGAGTTCCTGGGGGCGCAGCTGCATTCTCACGCATCGCGCGAGTACGCCACTATTACCACCGAAACGCTGACGGCGCACTGGGAACAGGCGCTGGATCTGCTGGCGGATGTGGCGCAGAACGCGGCGTTTCCTGAGCGGGAACTGGAGCGTGTGCGCGGCGAGCGGCTGACGGATCTGCGGCGCATCGCGGATAGCCCGGTGGCAATCGCGGCGCGGGCGTCGCAGGCGCTGCTGTTCGGGGCGGGAACGCGCTACGGACATCCGGTATCGGGCGATGAGGCGGCGGTGGCCGGGTTCGGGCGCGACGATCTTGCGGCATATTACGCTGCAAACTATGCCCCGGATACGGCGACGCTGATACTGGTGGGGGATATACGGCGCGACGAGGCGATCGCGCGGGCGGAGGCGGCGTTTGGCGGCTGGCGGCGCAAGGTAACGGCGGCGGACACGGCAGCGGACGTTGGCGATATGCCGCATGCTGACAAGACGGTGATATATCTTGCTGACAAGCCGGGCGCGGCGCAGTCGGTTATTCGCGCGGGACATCTGACTATACCGCGCCATCACGACGACTACTTCGCGCTGACGCTGCTGAACAGCATATTCGGCGGGCAGTTCTCGGCGCGGCTGAATATGAATTTGCGGCAGGACAAGGGGTTTAGCTACGGCTATATGTCGGGGATAGACTGGCTGACGCCGGTGTCGGCGCTGACGGCGGGCGGCTCTGTGCAGACTGAGGTGACCAAAGAGGCGGTGTTTGAAACGCTGAAAGAGTTCGCGGAGATACGCGGGGATAGGCCGGTTACGCAAGAGGAGTTCGCGGATATGCGCGACGGTATGCTGCGCGGGCTGGCGGGGCAGTTTGAGACGCACGCGCAGATGCTGAGGCAACTGATGCAGATAGTCGTGTTTGGGCTGCCGGACGACTACTATGCGGGCTACGCGGACGGGCTGGCGGCTACCGCGCTTGAGGATGCGCGGCGGGCGGCTCAGGAGCATCTCAGGAGCGAGGGGCTGCAAATCGTGGTGGCGGGCGACGCCGCTGTGGTGGAGGGCGGCTTGCGCGAGCTGGGCTATGAGGTTGTTCGCGTGGACTATGAGGGGAATGTGTTGTAGGCGCGCACGTTGGGGGGAATGTAGGGGATGGCGGCTAAGCCGATAAAGTTGCGCCCGCAAACCGTCAGCATTGACGCGCCGCGCGAGTTGGTGTTTCAAATGATGTCGCATTTCGGGCGCGGGCGATTGCCGGGCGATAATAGCGAGGCGTCGCGGGTGGTTTGCCGCGAGGGGGATAGGCTTGTGGTGGAGTTTCGCACAAGGGCGGGTTTGTTCGCCTATACCACGCTGGAGGAGGTTCGGCTGCATCCGCCGGAGCGCATCGCGTTTAGGCATATGGAGGGGCCGCTGGCGTATGCCGTAGAAGAATTCGTCTTTCGCGCGGTGGCAGAAAGGCGGACTGAGCTGACGCATAGCGGAGAGTTTGTGTGGAGCGGGTTCCCGTTCTTTGGCAGATTGGGCGGGTTGATGTACACGCGGCCGGTGTTTGAGCGGGCGATTGCGGCGCATATGGCGCAGATCAAGACGGCGGCTGAGGCGCGGGCGGTTCGCAGCCGGGTGTTTCCGCGAAGGTAGCGGCGCATCCCTATGCCGCGTTGCTTGCGGTGAATTGACAAGGCTACAATCGCGCAATCAATAGCCGCAGCCCGGCCGCGTCGATTACGGCTAGGCTGGCCTCACTGCCTTTGTTACCGCCGTGGACGATACTTTCGGCCCCCAGCTTGGGATTACGGCGCACATTGTTCGCTCTTCGCCGCCCGCGAATATGAGCAGGATGTCGTCGGGGGACGCCACTAGGGGCAGGTAGTGGGTTTCGTCTTGCGGGGCTATTTCGCCCGCCACTTCGCCGGCGCGCTTGATGTCGGCGAGGGTTCGGCGCATTAGGGGCTGCAGCGCGTTGCGGACGTCGCGCTTGCTCCAGCCGTCCCATACATTGCTTTCGCCGGATATGACTATGGCGATTTCGCCCTGCCGCACCACGGCGGACTTGTCGTTGGTGGAGCCGACGGTGGATAGGGATGTGCCTAGGGCGGATGCGACGTCGGCGACGGTGTTCAGGATGGTTTGGGGGCCGCCGCTGGCGCGCACTTGGCGGGGGGCGTCGGCGGCGAATGCGGTTACGGCGCTCTGCTCGGCGGCGAAGCCGCGCTCGGCGTGCAAGGGCAGCCAGTGGGTTTGGGTTTCGGCCTCGGCGATGCAGAAGCTGTACTTGCCGGGGTGTCCTAGGATGCTGCGGTCGAAGAGGCCGGGTATGGCGGCGCAGGCGTTCATCAGGATGAGGCGGACGGCGCGGCCTATTGTGGCGTTGGCGCGGTTGCCGGGGCCGAACAGATTGTTGCGCGCGTTGACGCCAAGTTCGCGGGCGATGGGGCCGTGAACTATGACCATAATCCCGGATCCGCCTAGGCTGGACGAGGGGCCGACGAGGTTGAACACGGGGTCAAGCATCGCCTCGGACGCCGCAAGCACGACGGGCATATATTCGGGCAAGCAGCCCGCCATAACCGCGTTGGCGGCGATTTTCTCGACGCTCACTTGGCGGCGGCGCTCCGGCAGTTCGCCCACGATTTCCTGCGCCGGCCGGCCGCCGCGCTCTATGAACTCGGCTACGCGCTCGGCGGTTGGCGGCACAACGGGCAGCCCATCCGTCCAGCCCAGCCGGTAGAGTTGCTCTACGGCGTCTATCGGGTCTTGCCAGTCTAGAGTGTGGGTAGTCATAAGCGCGCCTCCGCACAGCAGCTAAGGGTTTGGGATTGCGGCGTGAATCTTGCGGCTTTGAGGTTACAGGTTGCGGGCTAGTGGTTGCAAGCGTAGCGGGATAGGCGGCGGCGGGTTGGTGGGGCGGCGATTGGACTAGCGCGGCGGTTTGATGATATAGTTGCGGATGCGCGGGCGGGCGCTAACGCTAACGAAATGAAATGAGAGCTAAGGCTACGGGCGAGGGATTGCCCGCAGGCTTGGCGCAAGACTAATTGGGCATAAAACGCCTAAAACGGAGGTGGCTTAGTATGGCTGAATACGCAAATCCGAACACGCTGGTTAGCACAGATTGGGTGGCGGAACACGGCGGCGATGACGGCGTGCGGCTGGTAGAGGTGGATGTGGACTCGCTTGCCTATGAGCAGGGTCATATCGCGGGCGCGGTCGGCTGGGACTGGTCGGAGCAGTTGCAGGACACGCTGGCGCGGGACATCATATCCAAGGCGGATATGGAGGCGCTGCTGGGGAGTTCGGGCATTGGGAACGATACCACGGTTATCCTGTACGGGGATAACAACAACTGGTTCGCGGCGTGGGCGTTCTGGCAGCTGAAGATATACGGGCATAGCGATGTGCGGCTGATGAACGGCGGCCGAGCGAAGTGGGAGGCGGAGGGCCGCCCGCTGACGCCCGACGCGCCCTCGCATGCCGCCGCCAATTACGCGGCGTCGGATCCGGACAACAGCATTCGCGCGTTCCGCGAGGATGTGCTGGGCGCGGTGTCCGCTGGCGGCGCGTATCTGGTGGATGTGCGCTCGCCGGAGGAGTATCGCGGCGAGCTGCTCGCGCCGCCGGCGCTGCCGCAAGAAGGCTCTCAGCGCGGCGGGCATATTCCGGGCGCGGCAAACGTGCCTTGGGCGACTGCGGTTGCGGCGGACGGCACATTCAAGTCGGCGGACGAGCTGCAGGCTATCTACGGCGATAAGGTGGACAACGCCAAGCCCACTATCGCGTACTGCCGCATCGGGGAGCGCTCTTCCCACACCTGGTTCGTGCTGACGCAGCTGCTGGGGCTGGACAATGTGACCAACTACGACGGGTCGTGGACTGAGTACGGCAGCATCGTGCGCGCGCCGATAGAGCGATAAAGCGCCGCGCGTCGGCGGCTGGCGGCTAGGGCGGACCCGTTTGGCGCGGGCCGCCCTTTGCGTATATCCGGGCGCGTCTGCGCGCGCCAAGCGATGAGATAGAGGCAGGCAAGGCTTATGGCAGACAAGGCAGACAGGGATTTGCGCGGCGCGTTTCGCGCGGTGGGGGATGGCAGCGGGCTTAGGGCGGACAACAACTATTATGAAGAAGAGCTGGCGCTGGCGTTTCGCAATCGCGGGATGCCGCTTGAGGGGCTGCGCTACGACATAACGCCCACGGGGATGCACTATCTCCTGATTCACTTTGACATACCCGCCGTTGACGCCGGCGAATGGCGTCTGGCGGTGGGCGGGTTGGTGAACAATCCGCTGAGCCTGACTTTGGACGACATCAAGCGGATGCCGCGCGTGACAATGCCGGTGATGATGGAGTGCGCGGGCAACGGGCGGGCGCGGCTGCGTCCTCGTCCGGTGAGCCAGCCTTGGCTATTTGAGGCTATCGGCGCGGCCGAATGGACGGGGACGCCGCTGAAAGGCGTTCTTGACGCGGCGGGCATAGACGGCGCGGCGGTAGAGGTTGTGTTCACGGGGCGCGACGAGGGCGTTCAGGGCGGCGAGGCGCAGCTTTATCAGCGCAGCTTGACGCTTGCCGAAATCGGGCGCGGCGAGGCGCTGCTGGCGTATGAGATGAACGGCGCGCCGCTGGAGCCGCAGCACGGCTATCCGCTGCGGCTGCTGGTTCCGGGCTGGTATGGCATGACCAGCGTCAAGTGGCTTGACAGCGTAGATGCGGTCGCCGAGCCGTTCACGGGCTATCAGATGGAGCAGACGTATCGCTACAAGAACGCGCCGGATGATCCGGGGGAGCCGGTCAGCGAGATGCGGGTTCGGGCGCTGATGCTGCCGCCGGGGATGCCGGACTTTATGACGCGGACGCGGCTGGTGGACGCCGGCACCGTTACGCTGACGGGCAAGGCGTGGGCGGGCAGGCTGCGCGTGAGCAGGGTCGAGGTGAGCGCGGACGACGGGCTGACCTGGCAAGACGCTGATCTTGGCGCCGAAGTGGGGCGCTTTGCGTGGCGAAACTGGTCGCATCGCTGGGAGGCGCAGCCGGGACGGCATTTCCTGCGAGTGCGGGCTACCGACGAACAGGGCAATAGGCAGCCCACCGCGCAGGCATGGACGCTGCAAGGGATGGGGAACAATATGGCGCAGCGGGTAGAGGTAGTGGTGAGGTAGGCGGGCGATTTGCTATGCTATGCTACGCGCGTCAGCGATAGGAAAGGAATACTCGATGGTTGCAACGACTACTAGGCGGCGGTTTAGCGTCAGCGACTACTACCTAATGGCGGAGGCGGGCATTCTGAGCCCGCACGACAGGGTAGAGCTCATTGACGGGGAGATTGTGCAAATGGCGTCTATCGGAAGCTACCACGCGGGTTGCGTGAATTACCTAGCCACGTTTTTCGGGCATACACTTGGGTTCTCCGTGGTTCTCCAAGTACAAAATCCTGTTAGGGTGGATGAGCATAATGAACCCCAACCGGATCTAGCGCTACTGAAGCCGAGGGATGACTTTTACTCGCAATCTCATCCAGGGCCGAGGGATGTGTTGCTGGCGGTGGAGGTTTCGCATAGCACCGTGGAGTTTGACCGCGATGTGAAAGCGCCGTTGTACGCGCGGGCGGGCATTCCCGAACTATGGCTGGTCAATCTGGAGGATGGCTACTTGGACGCGCTGTCGCAGCCGGAGGGCGGCGAGTATCGCGTGATGCGACGGCTATCGCGCGGGGACACAATCTCTCCCGCGCTGCTGCCGGTTGCGCGGCTGGACGTGAGCAACATACTTAGGCGGCGCGTATAGGCGCACTTGAGGCGACTCATCGCGCGTTGCGGTTATGTGGCTAAGCGCGGATTTGGGGAGGCGAATTGCTATGACTGACTTGCTGTTGAAAGGCGGGCGGGTTATTGATCCATCGCAGGGCGTCAACGCGCGGATGGATGTTGCGGTCGCGGGCGGCGTTGTATCCGATGTGGCGGCGGACATAGATCCGGCGAGCGCTCGGCGGGTGATTGACGCGCGCGGATGCGTGGTCGCGCCGGGGCTGATTGATCTGCATACGCATGTGTATGAGGGCGTGAATCAGAACGGCATCAATCCCGACCTGGCGGGCGTGAGATCGGGCGTTACGACGCTGGTGGACGCGGGCAGCGCGGGGGCATATACATTTGGGGGATTTCCGCGCTATGTAGTGCCGGGCGCGGCTACGCGCATATTTTGCATGCTGCACATATCGCGGGCGGGGCTGAGCTACCAGCCGGACACATCGCGGCGGGAAGATATTGATGTTGAAGAGACGGTCAGGGTTATCAGCGAAAACAAGCCGCTGATACAGGGCGTCAAGATACGCGCGATAGGGCCCGGAGTGCCGCGAATGGGCATAGAGATGGTGCGGCTGGCCAAGCGGGCGGCGACTGAGGGCGGCGTGCGGCTGATGGTGCATATCGGCGATAGGACGCTTGCGGGCGGCGGCGAGGATGGCGCTACGCTCACGCGGGAGCTGTTGCCGATATTGGATGCAGGGGACATTGTGACGCATCTGTTCAGCGGCAATCCGGGGCGCATCATCGGCGCGGACGGCAGGGTAATCCCGGAGGTTATGGAGGCGCAAGAGCGGGGCGTGTTCCTGGATACGGCGCACGGGCGGCAGAACTTCAGCTTTCGGGTGGCGCGCGAGGCGCTGGAGCAGGGCGTTCTGCCGCAGAGCATCAGCACAGATATGACGCCGCCGGGCAGAATGAACACCGTGCATAGCATCGCCGAAATGCTGGGGCGATTTATGGCGCTGGGCTTTTCGCCGGAGGATGTGATACGAATGACTACGCATAACCCCGCCGGCGCGCTGGGGATGCGGGATACGCTGGGTTCGCTGGCGGTTGGCAGGGCGGCGGACATTAGCGTTCTGCGCGAAGAGACGGGCGATTGGGTATTCCACGATACCGAAGGGGATACGTTGCGCGGCGATAAGGCGATTGTTCCGGTGGTAACGGTCAAGGGCGGCGAGGTGTTTGCGCCGGACTGGGGGCCTAGGCCCTGGGGATGGCTGCCGGACACGGCGGGATAGGCGGCTGGCGCGCGTTCCAATTGGCTATCCGCATCCTGGCGGCTACCCCGCGTCCTGGCGCATCCTGGCCGGCTATTCCCATTGTCATAGGCTTTGCGCTAGTGCGATAATGCTTGCCGATGATTAGATGCAAACGCATTGCAATGGCGGCGCTGGCGCTGTGCGCCGTTCTGTGCGCGGCTTGTTCAGGGGGGCGCGGCGCGGCGGATGAGTTGCTTGTGTTCGCGGCGGCAAGCCTGACCGATAGCATGGCGGAGGTCGCGGCGGCGTTCGAGGCGGCGGGCGGCGCGAAAGTGGCGGTGAGCTACGGGCCCTCGCAGGCGCTCGCGCAGCAGATAGCAAGCGGCGCGCCTGCGGATGTGTATGTGGCCGCCGGCAAGCCGCCTATGGACTTTTTGCAAGAGGGCGGGCATATCGCGCTGGATGCCGCCGTGATGTTGCTGTCTAACCGCATTGTGCTGGCGGCGGCGCCTCAGGCGGCGTTGCCCGCAACGATAGACGAGATTGCAGCCGCGCCCGGCATTAGCCGCATAGCGATTACCGATCCCGATATTTCTCCCGCGGGGAACTATACCAAGACGGCGCTCCAAAACCTTGGCTTGTGGGAGGCGCTGCAGCCGCGCCTGGTTATCGGCAACGATGTGCGCTCTATACTGGCGTATGTGCAGACGGGCAACGCGGACGCCGCTTTCGTGTATCAGACGGACGCGCGCATCGCGCCTGAGCTTGCGGCGCTTGACATTGTGCCTGCGGACGCCTATCCCGCGGTGGTGTATCCGGCAGCCGCGGTGGGCGCGTCCGAAAACCGCGAGGGGGCGCGGGCGCTGTTGGGTTTTCTGCAATCCGAGGACGCCAAGCGCATATTTCGCAAGCATGGCTTTACGCCGCTTGACTAGGGCGCGGATATGCTGCAAGTAGTCGGGCTGACGCTGCAAGTGGCGCTAGTGGCAACCGCGCTTAACCTGCCCATCGCGCTGTGCGTGAGCTGGCTCATCGTCAAGCGCCGGATACCGGGCAGGCTGCTTATGGATGTGCTGGTTTCGCTGCCGCTGGCGGTGCCGCCGGTAGTGGTGGGCTACTTGCTGCTACTATTGCTGGGGAACAATGGGCTTGTGGGCGGGCTACTCAGCCGCTATCTGGGCGTAGAGGTAGTGTTCACCTGGTTCGCGGCGGCGCTTGCGGCGGCGGTGGTGTCGTTCCCGCTGATGGCGCGGGCGGTTATGATCGCAATGGACGGGGTGGACGATCAGCTTGAGATGGCGGCGCGGAGTCTGGGCGCGGGCGCGCTGCGGGTGGCGCTGACGATAACGCTGCCGCTGGCGTATCGGGGCATACTCGCGGGGACGCTGCTGGGGTTCGTGCGGGCGATAAGCGAATTCGGCGCGACTATCGTGGTGGCGGGCAACATCCCCGGCAAAACGCAGACGCTGCCGCTGGCGATATTCTCGCGCGTGCAGCTAGGGGATGACGCGCTGGCGCTGCGCCTGATAGCGGTGTCGGTGGCGCTTGCGGTTGCCACGCTGCTGGCGCACAACCGGCTGTTAGAGCGCTCAAAGCGAGGTTAGTGGGATATGAGCGTTTCGTTGCTGCGATTCAGCATCCGCAAGCGGTTCGGCGATTTCGCGCTAGACTGCGAGGGGCGGTTTGGGGATGGCGTCACCGCGGTGTTTGGGCCTTCGGGCAGCGGCAAATCAACGCTGTTGAACTGCATTGCTGGGCTTGCGCGGCCGGATGAGGGCGAAATCGTTTTTGACGGCGAAACGCTATACTCATCGGGGCGCGGCGTGAATATGCCACCCGAAAGGCGGCGGTTCGGGTATGTGTTTCAGAACTCGGCGTTGTTTCCGCATATGAGCGTTGCCGACAACATTCAATACGGCTACCGGCTGACGCCCCGCGCGGATAGGCGGATAGATCCGGCGCGGCTGATAGAGTTGCTGCGGCTGGAGCGGCTGTTGGATCGCGGCGTGGGCAATCTGTCAGGCGGGGAACGGCAGCGAGTGGCGCTTGCAAGAGCGCTGGCTACATCGCCGCGCTTGCTGCTGCTGGACGAACCGCTGGCGTCGCTTGACGCAGGGCTGCGCGGCGTTATCATCGGCTATCTCAAAAGCATTCGCCGCGAGCTTGGCATTCCGATGATATATGTATCGCACTCGCTATCGGAGGTAATCGCGCTTGCGGATGATGCGCTGACGCTGCTTGATGGCGCGGTGGCAGGTTTTGGTAGGGCGATAGATACGCTTGTGCAGCCACAGGTGTCTGCCGTTGCCGATTACGCCACGCTAGAAAACCTGATTGAGGCGCGCGTGGTTCGGGGCGGCGATGCGGCGGATGGCGAGGGGCTTGCTGAGTTGCAGGTCGGGTCGGCGCGGCTGTGGGCGGCAGGGGCAAGGTGGGGGCAGGGCGAGCGCGTAACGCTGTCTATTCGCGCGGGGGATATTATCCTGTCCCGCGAAATGCCGAGCGGCATTAGCGCGCTCAACATCGTCAGCGCGCGCGTAACCGAGATACACGCGCTAGACGCGCGCGTTATGGTGTATGCCGACATCGGCGCGCGCGTGGTGGTTGAGATTACCCGCAGTTCGCTGCGCGCGCTGGATCTGCGGCCGGGCGCGGATGTCTATCTCATCATCAAAGCGAACAGCGTTATCCCGCTGGACGGGTGAGCGCGGGGCGGGCTGGGGTGGAAATTTCTTTCGTTGCGAAACCCGCGCGTACAAATTACAATGCAATGGATAATAATGGCGAGATAAGACAGGGCAAATCCGATTGACAAAGTTGTGGCGCTGACAACAGAGGAGGGACAAGATGACTGTTGATATGATTGCCGAAACCGGCACTTTCTTGGTGAAGAGCGGGATGGCGCAGATGCTGAAGGGCGGCGTGATTATGGATGTGGTCACCGCCGAGCAAGCCAAAATCGCGGAGGACGCGGGCGCGGTTGCGGTGATGGCGCTGGAGCGCGTTCCCTCGGACATACGCGCGGCGGGCGGCGTGGCGCGCATGTCGGACCCGTCTATGATAGCCGAAATCATCGACGCGGTTACCATTCCGGTTATGGCTAAGGCGCGCATCGGGCATTTCGTAGAGGCGCAGATACTGGAGTCGCTGGGCGTTGATTACATCGACGAATCCGAAGTGCTGACGCCCGCCGACGAGAGAAATCACATAGACAAGCACGACTTCAAGGTGCCATTCGTGTGCGGCTGCCGCGATCTGGGCGAGGCGCTGCGGCGCATCGGAGAGGGCGCGGCGATGATGCGAACCAAGGGCGAGGCGGGAACGGGGGACATCGTAGAGGCGGTTCGGCACGCGCGCAGGGTGTTGGGGGAAATCCGCCGCATCCAAAATATGAACTTGGATGAGCTTATGACGACCGCGAAAGAGATGGGCGCGCCGTATGAGCTCGTGCGGCAGATTCACGATACGGGCGAGCTGCCTGTGGTGAACTTCGCGGCGGGCGGCATAGCCACGCCCGCGGACGCCGCGCTGATGATGCAGCTGGGCGTGGACGGCGTGTTCGTGGGTTCGGGAATATTCAAGTCGGAGCGGCCCGACCTTATGGCGGACGCAATCGTCAAGGCGACCACGCACTACAACGATCCGGGCATATTGGCGGATGTGTCCAAGGGCTTGGGCAAGGCGATGCCGGGGCTTGACGTTCAGAAGATGCCGGAAGACGAAAAGCTCGCCGTGAGAGGGTGGTAACTTGACCACGATAGGCGCGCTCGCCGTGCAGGGCGATTTCCGAGAACATAGGCAGGCGCTGAACCGGCTGGGCGTTGACGCGCCTGAGATACGCCTGCCCAGCCAACTGGACGGCCTAGACGGCTTGATTATCCCCGGCGGCGAAAGCACAACCATAGTCCAGCTTATAGACATATACGGCTTTCGCGAGCCGCTGCTCGAAAAGGCGCGGGAGGGGATGGCGGTTTGGGGGACATGCGCGGGGATGATTGTGATTGCGGATAGGCTTGCCGATCCACGGCCGGATCCGTTGCGGCTTATGGACATAGAGGTCAGCCGCAACGCTTTCGGGCGGCAGGTGGATAGTTTCGAGGCGGATCTAGATTTCCAAGAAATAGGCGACGCGCCGTTTCACGGGGTATTCATACGGGCGCCCGTGGTGACGGGCGTGGGCGCGTCGGTGAAAGTTCTGGCGCGGCTGGATGACGGACGTCCGGTGGCTGTGCGGCAAGGCAAGTTTCTGGCGACGGCGTTTCATCCTGAGCTCACCGGCGACGACCGCATTCATCAGCTCTTCGCGCGCATTGCGGGGCAGGCCTGACGCTCTTGTTGGATGCGGATAATCGTTGCGAACAATCCCGCTCCCTGTCCTTGCGTTAGGCAGCGCATTGGGCGCGTTAAGCGCTTTAAGGAAAGGGATAGGTTATTGTTCGCGCCGTGACAATCCCGAATTGCCTAGCCCGCCATCCGCGCTTGCAATCCGAAAATTGCAATTTATGGCTAACTGATAACTCAAAACCCGTCGGCTATAATGCGAAAAGTGTGATAAAGTAGTAGCGCAAGCCCTAGACATAGATTAGACACGCCGAGGAGACGGATAGCGCCCATTGTTGACAGCAAACTTACCGCATACCACATTGGACACCGATCTGCAGTCCCTGATAGACACGTTGCCGCGCCACATCCGCGAGCCGCTGCTCGCCCGCGATGACCTTCATGAACTGCTGGAAGTCGTGCTTGACCTGGGGCGGTTGCCTGAGGCGCGTTTTGTGGGCGAGAGCTCATTTATCGCGCAGGATGAGATTAGCGAGGCGGACATTGGCCGGGTCATCCAAAGCGTCAGCGCTTTCGGCGAGGACAACCGCGCGGGCATAGAGCGCACGCTGCATCGCATATCCGCTATGCGAAACCGCGCGGGCAAGATCGTTGGGCTGACGCTGCGCGTGGGCAGGGCGGTCTATGGCACTATCCGCATCATAGAGGATCTGGTCACAAGCGGCCGGAGCGTGCTGTTGCTGGGCAAGCCGGGCGTGGGCAAGACGACTATGCTGCGCGAAATCGCGCGCGTTCTAGCGGACGACGCCCGCAAGCGGGTTATCATCGTGGACACATCCAACGAAATCGCGGGCGACGGGGACATCCCGCATCCGGGCATAGGCAGATCGCGCCGCATGCAGGTGCGCTCGCCCGCGCTGCAGCATGCGGTTATGATTGAGGCGGTGGAGAACCATATGCCTGAGGTGATAGTCATCGACGAGATTGGCACTGAGGCGGACGCCGACGCCGCGCGAACTATCGCCGAGCGCGGCGTGCAACTGGTCGCAACCGCGCACGGCAACACGCTGGACAATCTCATTATGAACCCCACGCTGTCCGACCTTGTGGGCGGCGTAGAGGCGGTAACGCTGGGGGACATAGAGGCGCGCCGACGGGGGACGCAAAAGACCGTGCGCGAGCGCCGCGCTCCGCCCACGTTTGACATCCTGGTAGAGATACAGGGGTGGAACGAGGTTATCGTTCATGAAGACGTTTCGGATGTGGTGGATAGGATGCTGCGCGGCAACGCAACATCGCCGCAGCTCAGGACTATGGACGACGCCGGGCAGATGCAGCAATCGCGCGTGAACGCGGGCGTGGCGGCGGTGTTCGGCGGCGGCCGCGAAAGCAGGGGCCGCGAAAACGCCCGCCGCGCCGCCCCGCTGCCCATCCCCGAAGATGATGTCGCCGACGACTATCATGCGCCCTCAAAGCCGGTTAGCATCCTGCCCTACGGCGTCAACAAGGGCAAGCTTATGCAGGCGGTTCGGGGCATCAACGCGCCGGTGGAAGTGGTGGCGGATATGAACCGCGCTGATATGCTGCTCACTACCAAAAACTACTACCGGCGCAGCACTCAGGCGCTGCAAATGGCCGAGCGGCGCGGCAAGCCGGTGTATGTGCTGCGAAAGAATACGCTGGCGCAGATACAGCAGTTCGTTCAGGCGCTGATGCGTAAGCAGTCGCAGGACGCTCGGATGCAGGACGAGTACTCGGACGCCATAGACGAGGCGGAGCGCGCCGCGTCCCGCATAGGCGATGGCGAGCCGCAGGTGGATCTTGGGCCGCAAGCCGCGTACATACGCTACTTGCAGCACAAGGTAGCCAATCAGCATGGCGTATCGTCTGTCAGCGAGGGGCGCGAACCCAACCGCCACGTCGTTATGTACAGGCGGTAGCGATGTCGCTGTTCATATCGTTTGAGGGCGGCGAGGGCAGCGGCAAGTCAACGCAGGCTAAGATGCTTGCCGACCGCCTCGCCTGCGTCGGGCTTGACTCGCTTTTCATCCACGAACCCGGCTCAACCGAGCTTGGCGGGCGCATCCGCGAATGGCTAAAGCGCGGGTTGCCGGGCGGCGATAGCATATCCGCGCGCGCCGAGTTGCTGCTGTTCTCAGCGGCGCGGGCTGAACTTGTGTCAAAGATATTGCGGCCGCATCTAGGGCAGCCGGATGCCGCGATAGTGGCGGATCGGTATGTGGACTCGACGGTTGCATACCAGGGCGGTGGGCGCGGGTTGCCCGCGGATCTGATGAGGGCAGTCAACGCGCTCGCCACGCAGGGTGTTATGCCCGCGCTGACATTTCTGCTGGACATCCCGCCGCTGCAAGGCTTGGCGCGAATGGGCGCCGTGCAGTATGGCTTGCCGTTGGACGACGGCGCCGGCCATCACACCGATACGCCGATGCGATATATGGAGGGCGGCAGATTTGAGGACGAACCATTAGATTTTCATGAGCGCGTCCGCAAGGCATACTTGGACTTGGCGGCGGCGGATCCTGACAGGTGGCGTGTGATAGACGCATCGCAGCCGATTGAGCGCATCAGCGCACAGGTGTGGGATGCTGTATGCGCCAAATTCCCTGCGGTGGCGGCGCGCGCCGGTTATCAAGCGAATACGGGAGACGAACAATGACAATGACGCCTGAGCAGATAGACGCCTACCTGAGCGAGCCGCGCATCGCGGATCTCGCTACGATAAACCCGGACGGGTCGCCGCACATCGCGCCGGTGTGGTATCGCTACGACGGCGAGACGCTCAAGGTGTTCTCGCAGCATACGGCGGTCAAGCTGCGAAACATACGGCACGACCCGCGCGTGGCGCTTTCTATCGCAACGCATAGCGAACCCTACGGCTATGTCATCGTAAGCGGCGCGGCGGCGATTTCGGATGAGGGCATCCCCGACGAAGCGCGCCAAATGGCGATTCACTACAAGGGCGCGGAGGGCGAGGCATACATCCGCGAGGCGCTGGCGCAGTTCACATTTCGGCTGATTACGATAACGCCAACGAAGATGAGCGGCTGGATGGAGTAGCGAGTTCGCGCTTAGGCGAGAGAGCGCGCAAAGCAACCGCTAGGGATGCGGGCGGCGCGTCCTGTACGATAGCGCGGGGGATGTCGGTTACCATTGCGCGGGCGGCGTCTTTGCCCACTATGCCCGCGGCGATTTGCAGCGCTCTGCCAAGCTCAGGAGTGCGCGGCGGGATGGGCGCGTGCGTGTCCGAGGATAGGATGTGCGCCATGCCCGACCGCAGCAGATCCAGCGTGAATTCGCGCGCGGGATCGCCCCAGTGGCCGAGCAGGCTGCCGCGCGTTATCTGGCTGAGCATTCCCTTATCTATGAACTGGGCGAGCAGCGCCGGCCGCAGCTGAAACGCCTCTATGCGCTCCGGATGCGCCAGGATGGGCGTCAAGCCCTGCGCTTGCAGCGCCGCCAGCGCGCCCTCCGCGTATGGATGCTCGGTGATGTCCCCGAAGAATGGCATTTCTACCAGGATGTAGCGCGAATCGTTCATTGTGAGCGCAATGCCGGCGGCGGCGTCTTGCGGCAGACTTTCGTCAAGGTGATTTTCCATCCCCAGCGCAAGATCTATGTCTATGCCCTGCGCGGTTAAGCGCCGTTGCAGTTCGGCTATGATGCGCCGCAGGCCGTCCACGCCCACGCCCTCGGTCACGTCTTTGCGGTGGGGCGTGGCGACGATTAGGCGCGTGCCGTTTTGGGCGGCGATGCGCGCCATAGCCACCGCCTCGCGCATAGTTTGGGGGCCGTCGTCCACGCCGGGCAGGATGTGCGCGTGCAGGTCGTGCCAGTTCATATTTAAGGGCATGTCCTAGCGGCGGAACTGGATGCGCCGAAAGCCCTCGGCATATGCCATATCCGCCTGCTGACCTTGCCGCTGCGCGTTTTCTTTGACAAACCTGTCAACATCTCTGCCCCCGCCTCCCACTTGGCTGTCGTGCTTTTTCAGCGCCTCGATCTTGGTCTCAATAGTGTCGGTGATGTCTATGAATGTGTCGGGATGCTCGGTTCCCCACATCAGCACATCGCCGACCTTGTGCGTTTCCAAGCCCTCTTGGATATGCTCGTTGTAGTGCAGAAAGTCGCGCGCGTATGGGAACACGGCGTCCAAGGTGGCTTGGCCTGATATGCGATGATCGCGGTGGAGGTAGAATGTGGTGCGAAACGGATCTGTGCAGAACACCACGTCGGGCTTGTGCTTGCGAATTGCTCTGACCAGCTCACCCCTGAACTTTTTGGTGTCTTCCAGTTCGCCGTCGCCGTAGCGCAGGTAGATGACCTCTTTGACGCCCAGCGCCTTGGCGGCGGCGGCTTGCTCGCGCTCGCGGACAGCGGCGAGTTTCGCCTGCGTCATAGACGGGTCGTTTGTGCCTTTATCGCCGTTTGTGCAAAGCACGAACACGACTTCAGTGCCATCCGCCACCCACTTCGCGGTAGTGCCGCCCACGCCGCCCTCGCCGTCGTCGGGATGCGGGATGACAACCATAGCCCTTTCGGGTCGCTCAATCATATGCGTATGCGCCTCTCTGCTCATCGTTATCGTAGATTATTGGATTGCGCGGTTGCGGCGCGGCGGACGATTAGTCTGAACGCCGCGCTAACTCGCGTTATCTGCGATAAGTATGATAAGGCGTTTATGCAAGCAAGGGCAAGTTAGTGTGAGCAAGGGCGGGAAAGCGGGCGGCGGCCGGAACTGCGCGGCTTGACCAGCATTGCCTCGCTTTGTTAGAATTGACTTGTGAAAGCGTGGGCGGTTAGCTCAGTTGGCAAGAGCGCTACGTTGACATCGTAGAGGTCATAAGTTCAAGTCTTATACCGCCCACCAGCGTCAAGCCTGCCCGCAGCCGCCGCGGTCGCGCCCGCGTTGCATCCGTATGGCGCAAGGCGGCATCTGATTAGGCAACCGGATGCGCCGCCCCGGCGTTGGGCTTGGGGCGCGGCAAGCGCAGTTAGCGAGAGAGGAGGCCCCGATGTCCACGCGAGAGCAGCCCAGCGAAAAGGCGATGAAGCGCATGCGCGTTTTCGTCGAGAAGTTTTGCGAGAAGTCCGGCACAACCGTCCACCCCGGCGAGGGCGTCACCGAATCGGTGATACTGGGGCTTGCCCAGAACGTCGACGAGATAGGCAGGCCGCTATGCCCCTGCCGCTTTTACCCGGACAAGACTGAGGAAATCAAGCACCGCACCTGGATATGCGCGTGCGACGATATGCAGATCTACAAGTACTGCCACTGCTTGCTGTTCGTGAATGAGGACGGCTTGCCCATCACCGAGTATCTCCCCGAGGGACACGAGGGCCGCGAGATTTACGGGCTGGTGAAAGATCCCACGCCCGACAAGGGACGCCCGCTGCGCCACAAGGCGGAGGAGCGCGAGATTGAGCGCAAGGAGCGCCCGTCGTAACCAGACCGCTATCCCGCCGCAACCAAAAATTACCCAAACGCAACGCAACACAATCCGGAGGATTTAATGTCAAAGCCAATCGCAGTTACCGACGGCAATTTCGAAGCCGAAGTGCTTAACGCCGATACCCCCGTGCTGGTGGACTTCTGGGCAGACTGGTGCGGGCCCTGCAAGGCTATCGCGCCCGTAGTGGATCAGCTCGCGGAGGAGTACGCCGGCAAGATGAAGTTCACCAAGCTGGATGTGGACTCCAACCCCAGGACGGCGCTCAACTACGGCATCCGCGGCATCCCCGCGCTGCTTATCTTCGACGGCGGCAAGGTGTCGCAGCAACTCGTCGGCGCGAATCCCGGCGCCCTCAGGAAAAGCGTCGAAGATACGCTGAGCTAAACACGGCGTTTTCGTCAAGCAACCCCTACACGATAGGATAGGACGATAGGCAGGCTCGCGCCGCGGGCTTGCCTATTTGAGCATATGTGATATGACTGCCACTGCCGCGCGCACAGCCACCATCCTTGACAAGTTCAGGCGCCCTTTGCGCGACCTGCGGATTTCGGTTACCGACCGCTGCAACTTCCGCTGCTCGTACTGCATGCCCGCCGAGATCTTTGGCGACCGCTACCAGTTTCTGCCTAAGAACGACCTGCTCACTTTCGAAGAGATAGCCCGGATAACGCGCATCCTCGCCGAACTGGGCGTGGTCAAGGCGCGGTTGACCGGGGGAGAGCCGCTAGTTCGCAGCGAGATAGAGAAGCTTGTGGCGCAGCTCGCGCCGATAGAGGGCATCGCCGACCTGACGATGACCACAAACGCATACCTGCTGCCGCAGAAAGCCGCCGCGCTCCGCAACGCCGGGCTGCAGCGGCTGACGGTCAGCCTGGACACGCTGGACGACGACATCTTTCGCAAGATGAACGGGCGCGGGTTTGGCGTTCAGCGCGTCTTGGAGGGCATCGCCGCCGCCGAAGACGCGGGCTTTCGCCCCATCAAAGTCAACTCGGTTGTGCAAAGGGGCGTCAACGACCATACCATCGTTGACTTGGCGCGCTACTTTCGGGATCGGGGGCATATCGTCCGGTTCATAGAGTATATGGATGTGGGCAACCTGAACGGCTGGCGGCTTGACGAAGTGGTGTCCGCCGCCGAAATCGTGGCGCGCATCAGCGCAGAAATGCCGCTTGAACCCGCCGAGCCGAACTATCGCGGCGAGGTAGCCAACCGCTGGCGCTACGCGGACGGCGGCGGCGAAATCGGCGTCATCGCATCGGTAACGCAGCCATTCTGCGGCGACTGCACGCGCCTGCGCCTATCGCCTGAGGGCAGCCTGTTCACCTGCCTGTTCGGGACTAGCGGCACAGATCTGCGCGCGCCGATGCGCGACGGCGCGACCGACGCCGAGCTTGCGGGCGTCATCCGCGGCGCGTGGGCCGTGCGCGCCGACCGCTACTCGGAGGAGCGCGCGTCGCTCACGGATGAGTTGCGGGCGGGGCGTCGGAAGGTGGAGATGTATCATATTGGGGGGTAGGTAGGGAGAGTAGGCGAGTGGATCCGGTTCATCGGTTACTAAGGCAGTAAGGGCAGGTTATGAATTATTGGACTAGATTGAGCATTGAATACGCCAATAGCCGCAATTACCTTGACGAGCTGTTTCGGGTGTATCCGACTATCCCTGAGGGAATGAGGGATATAGACGCCGAAATATGGGGAAGAGTTGAGCGGGCATTCGCAGAGCGAAACAACGCTGACTTGCTCAGAAGTCTGCTGAAGTTGGAACTTTTCCCGATTAAGGATTCGTATGTCGCGTATCTGAAGAGGGATGATACGGCGTTGGAACGCAATCCTGAAACCGTCAATCGCCTATGCGGGCGGCTTTATGAGATGGGGCTTGACAGCATCTATGAGCGCGCATCCCAGCCAAAAGAGACGAACCGCCAAATGGGGCAGCACTTTCGCAGGTGGCTAGAAAAGGGCGCGCTTGGAATAGAGCCTGTCAGTCTTGACCAGTTTGTCGGCGCGCAAGGCAACGCCGTGCTGAGAGCCAGCGATCTGGAGGCAAAGGCGTTTGCCGCAGATCATCTTGGCTACGGCTTGGATAAGGGGCTAGACCTGATAGCGCGGTTCAATGGCAAGTATGTCATTGGCGAGGCAAAGTTTCTTACCGATTTCGGCGGGCATCAGAACGCGCAATTCAACGACGGCATAGCGCCATTGCGATTGCAGGGGCTAAACGCAATTCCCGTAGCCATACTTGACGGGGTTTTGTACATCAAAGGCAGAACTAAAATGTACACCGAAATCACCACAAATCTACAAAATGACAACATAATGAGCAGTCTAGTTTTGCGCGAATTCCTGTATCATATCTAGTATGAACGATGTGACACTACATTACGCCGGCAAGCGCTCTGCCGAAGATATTCTCGCGGGGACGCCGGCGGCGCGGCTGACGCCGATGGGTGGCGAGGATGATGGCGGCGGCGGCAATGGTCCCGCGCTCAGCAAGCTGATACTTGGGGATAACCTGGGGGCGATGCGGGCGCTGATGGGCGAGTATCAGGGGAAGGTGGATCTGATTTATATCGATCCGCCGTTTGCTACGAATGCGCGGTTTCGGATTGGGGCGGATAGGGCGAATAGCGTTAGCAGCAGCAATGCCGATGCGCTCGCGTATGCCGATACGCTTACGGGGGCGGAGTACTTGGAATTTCTGCGAGCGCGGCTGGTGTTTTTGCGCGAACTGATGGCGGAGCATGGATCTATCTATCTGCACATAGACTACAAGATTGGCCACTATGTCAAGATTTTGATGGACGATGTGTTCGGCGCGGGCAACTTTCGCAGCGACATCGCGCGGGTGAAGTGCAATCCCAAGAACTTCAGGCGCAAGGCATACGGCAATGTCAAAGACCTCATCCTGTTCTATTCCAAGTCTGAGCGGGCGAGGTGGAATGATCCGAAAGTCCCGTTTTCGGCGGCGGATAAGGCGCGGCTGTTTGGCAAGCGGGATTCGGACGGGCGCATGTACGCGACGATACCGCTGCATGCGCCGGGCGAGACGGCGGCGGGCAGCACGGGCAAGGCGTGGCGCGGCGTTATGCCGCCCAAGGGCAGGCACTGGCGAACCGAACCCGCCGTGTTGGACGAGTGGGACGCGCAGGGGCTGATAGAGTGGTCGGCGAACAATGTGCCGCGCAAGAAGATTTTCGCGGACGAGCGGGACGGCAAGCGGATGCAGGACATCTGGGAGTTCAAGGATCCGCAGCGGCCGGAGTATCCCACGCAGAAGAGCCTCGCGCTGCTGGAGTTCATCATCGGCGCGTCGTCGGATGAGGGGGATGTTGTGCTGGACTGCTTTTGCGGCAGCGGCACGACGCTTGTGGCGGCGCAGACGTTGGGGCGGCGTTGGGTGGGCATAGACGAGTCGGCGGCGGCGATAGCGGTTGCGCGGCGGCGGCTGGCTGCGCTGCCAAGCGATATGATCGCGGGGCGGGCGCGGTATGAGACGCTGCGGGCGGCGGTCATGCGTGATTGATGGTAGAATAGTAGGCGTTATGACAGACAATAGGGTGAACAGCAATATCGTGATGTACACGGATGGCGCATGCTCCGGAAATCCCGGGCCCGGCGGATACGGCGCATTGTTGCAGTATGGTGAGCATTGTCATGAGCTGAGCGGCGGATTTCGCAAGACTACGAATAACCGGATGGAGCTGTTGGCGGTGATAGAAGGGCTGAGTGTGCTGAAGTGGCCGTGCGAGGTGACGGTGTTCAGCGATTCCAAGTATATCGTGGATGCGGTGAACAAGGGCTGGGCGCGGCGCTGGCGGGCTAACGGCTGGAGGCGCGATCGCACAGACAAGGCGCTGAACCCGGACTTGTGGGCGCGGCTGCTGGCGCTTTTGGATAAGCACGATGTTACGATGCGGTGGGTGAAGGGGCATGCGGGCAATCCGGGCAATGAGCGGGCGGACGCGCTGGCGACGGCGGCGGCAAACGGGCGCAATCTCGGCGTTGATACGGCGTATGAATCGCAAGCGGGAGGGGCGTAATGGCGCAAGAGGCTGAGCGCGGGCTGACGCACACGGACGGGCGCGGCAAGGCGAGCATGGTGGATGTGGGCGGCAAGCCGGATACCGAGCGCACGGCGATTGCGGCGGGGTCGGTCGTGATGCTGCCGGAGACGCTGCGGCTTATTCAAGACAACGCCTTTCAGAAGGGGGATGTGCTGGCGGTGGCGCGCATCGCGGGGGTGATGGGGGCGAAGCGGACGGCGGAGCTGATACCGCTGTGCCACCCGTTGCCGCTGACGCGCGTGTCGGTCGAGCTGGAGTGCGATGAGGCGGCGAGCGCGGTTCGCGTCAGGGCGGAGGCGAAGACTACGGGCAAGACGGGCGTGGAGATGGAGGCGCTGACGGCGGCGAGCGTGGCGGCGCTGACGATATACGATATGTGCAAGGCGGTGGATCGCGGGATGCGGATAGAGGGCGTGCGGCTGCTCCGCAAGACGGGCGGCGCGAGCGGGGATTTTCGGGGGGAGTAGGGGGCGATAGCGGCAACGGCGGCTCGCGCTTTGGGCTTGTCTGGCATTGGACGCTCTTTGGATGGGTTAGTTGGGTTGTTGTTTGGACGCTAGGTAGTCCGCGGTTACGGCGCATAGGCCAAAGAAGTAGATTGCCTCGTCGCGTTCTATGCTAGGCGTACCTTCTTTTGCGTGGCGCGCATGCTCATTTGCATAGGCGTTTATCTTGTCTAGGATTTGCTTTATCTCATTATTCGGCAGTAGTTTCTGTTGCGCTATTTCGGACAATACTTTTCCGAGGCTGTTTTTGTTTGGCGCAAGCTGACTTCCGCTTATCTCTACGGCGTCTATGCTGAATTTGGCTGATGCAATATACGCTTGGTTGTTTAATTGAGTTGCTGCCTCGCTTATCTTGGATAGTATGCCGCTTTGTCCGGTCGAGTTAAGGTGTGCTATTGCATCGACTATAGCTTTAGCAGATGCTTGGTTGGCTGGATATATGAAGGGCTCATCTTCCTTATATCCAATTTTGTACGCTGATGGGTTATTGTCGAAGACAGCTACGATGCTGGCACTTAGATCCGAGTCGGAGGAATATCTTAGTAGCCATTCGCAGATGTCTAGAATTTCGTGATACTCTCCAGTTTTTATCAGATTTTGTATGTAGAGCCAATCTACATATGGATCTGAGTCAGAGACTTCATCGGGGTATTTCTCAAGTACGTCTATTTTATAGAGCATCAGAACTTCCCCAACGTTCTGGCCGATGTCATATCCATGAGGATAGTTATGTACTGTGTTGAAGAAACTTTCAAACGCCTCGAATAGTTTTATCCGGAAACGCTTAGAAATGTACTCCGGTTGTATTGGGTCGGGCAACTGAACTGCGCCATCCCTTTGGGAAAACGGGAGGTCAAGGTTTTGTATGTGGTGTTGCATGTCTCGGCTCATTTTGGGATTACTCCTTTTAGCAGTGTGTAGCCTATTCTACGGCGTCGGCATTGGGGTTTTCAAGGGCTGAAAAGCGCTTGGGCTTGGGTAGCGCTTTCCAGCGGATGATTGCCCATTGGTGGCGCTCGTTAAAGCGGCGTTCTATGTCGGCGCGCTGCATCTCGGTTTCTATGCGGCCGCTTTGTAGGGCTTTCTGAATTGTTTGCTCAGGGGTGAGCCGGTTGCTTTTGTCGCTGTTGCAGGCTATGCAGGCTAGGGCGCGGTTCCAGCAGTCGTCGTTGCTGCCGTCGCCTTTCTTGGGGACTATGTGGTCTAGCTGGAGGTAAAGCCGGCCTCGCCGCTCTCTTGCGCCGCAATACCAGCATTCGGATCCCCAGGCGTTCACGAAAGCCTGCCAGATTTCGGCGCTGGATTCCAGGGGCGTTTGGCGAAAGCGGATTTGGGGCAGGTTGGCGCGGATTGGCAGGTGTTCGGTTGTGGCGTCGTCAGAACTTCGTTTAGGCAGTTGGTTGGGGCCGCGAACTTTTAGGATGCTCTTGCCCTCAAAGGTGGGGGATGCGGCATCATAATCAGACTCGTCGCTTTCGGCGGTCATAGTGAGGTCGGGCTGTTTGGCGAACTGCCGCCTAACGACCGTCCAGGCTCGGGGGGACATATCGCAGGCTATCCAGCGGCGGCCGGTCTGCTCGGCGGCTACGGGGACGTAGGCGCATCCGGCAAAGCAGTCCAACACGATGTCGCCGGGGTTGGAACTTGCCTCTATGATGCGGCGCGCTAGCGCTTGCGGTTTTTGGGTGGGATAGCCCGTGATTTCATTCGCGCTGCCTACCAGAAAGGGAATATCCGTCCAAACATCCCCCATCGGGTAGCCCTTGTGCTGGTCGGCAAAGACCCTGCGGATGATAGCGCCGTCCTCTATCACGACGTTGCCGCGTTGGTATTCTTCTTCCATGCGCTTGCGGGATAGCCGCCAGCCCGCCTTGCCGCGAGGGTGAAAGCCGCGAAACTCGTAGCACAGATTAGGGCGGGCACCTTGCGACTCTCTGCGATACAACTCGCCTCGGTTATGGTAGCGGCGGCCGTCAGGGGCTACTAGCGGGAATCTTTCTTTGATTTCGTCATCAGTAAGGGCTTGGTATGGATGCACGGCTGCGGCGTTAGACTTTGCGTAATACAAAATCGTATCGTGGTTCGCGCCGTAGCGTTTGGGGGAGTGCTGGCTGCCTTTGCCGCCCCACGCCCTGTTCCAAACAATCTCGTTGCGAAAATTTCTGACGCCGAACACCGCGTCCATCAGTTGGCGGAGGTATGCGTTTGCCGAGTGGTCGCAATGCAGATACACGCTGCCCGTTGGTTTTAGGACGCGGCGGATTTCCACTACTCGCTGCGCCATAAACGCTATGTACGCCGCCGCGCTATCGCCGTGAGTGCGGCGCGTGGACTCTATGAGCCACCACACAGACGTATCGTTGATGCGGTCGTACCAGTCTTCTTTTAGAACGCGCTCGAATTGCCATATGTCCTTGAACAGCGCGGTCGTGCCGGACTGGTCGGGATACTCTATGCCGATGTCGTAGGCGGTGTTGACGTCGTACACTTCCCACTTATTCAGCAGTTCGGTTTCTCTCTTGCGCTCCGCGTCGGTTAACGGCGGCTTGAGCTGACCCTCAAACGTCTGCTTTTTGCCGAAGGGCGGGTCTATGACGATGAGATCTACGCTCTCGGTGTCAAGCGCTTGCAGGAACGGCAGGTTGTCGCTGATGAATACGGTTCGGTTTAGGGCGTCGGTGTTGGGCATATCCCGCCTCGCTTGTTTGCTGAGTGGCGATTATAGCGCAGACGCTTGCCGCGCGCGTTCATTGCACAACCCGTTTGTGTATGTCCACATAGAGTAGCACACAAGCAGGGGGCGTTCAATAGTTCTTACGCGCTTTGTTATGCGATTTTCGCGCTTGTTGGCGAGAACAAGCGCGTTTCACACGGCGGCGGCGTATGCTTTGTGCCAGTCGCTGGTGAATAGGTTGGCGGGGTCGTGGCGGCGCTTGAGGGATAGGAAGGCGGGGAATTGGGGGTAGCAGCGGGTTAGCTGAGCGGGGGTGGCGTAGCGGTTGTAGGTGAGGAAGTAGCTGCCGCTGCGGTCGGCGGCGAGGTCTATGAGGCAGCGGAGGGCGGCGGCGGCGCGAGCTATGGCGCCGGGCGCGTGGTCTATGTGCAGGTTGAAGACGATGCAGGCGTAAGGGCGGCGCGCCCAGTTCAGGTAGGTTTCGTGGTCTTGCTCTATGAGGCGGATTGTGCCGTAGATGACATTGGCGCGGCGGGCGCGCAGTTCGCGGGCGGCGGCGTCCATAAAGCCGGGCAAGGCGTCCAAGGGGACGTAGAGTTCGGTGATGGTTTCGCTGCCCTTTGCGCCGCCGTAGATCCGCCGGTCAAGCTCAGAATGGTAGCCATCTATGTAGAGGCTGAGCTGGAATGTGTCGCTGTCGTAGATTTGGCCGTCGCTGGCGGTGTAGAAGGCGGCGTATTCGCGGTAGGCGCGGGGCTTGTCGGCGTGGGATAGGTGGAGCAGGTCGCGCCAGTTTCGCTCGGAGAGCAGGTAGCGGGGCGGTTCAATAGGCGCGGTATCGCCGTGCGGCAAAGGGATGTAGCAGGACATCACGCCCTCGCGCAGGAAGCCGGGGGATGATTCGTCGGTCATGTATTGGAAGTCGCCGTAGGTGTAGCCGTCGGCTATGCGCTGCCGAAAGAGGGCGGGCAGGTTGTCTATGTCCGTGATTTCCACTACGCGGCGCAGGCGGTGGGCGGGCATAAGGCGCAGGGTTGCGGCGTAGATGACGCCGAATAGCCCGTAGCCGCCGATGGCTAGGCGGAACAGGTCGGGGTTTTCGGAGCGGCTGCAGTGTCGCAGTTCGCCTTGCGCGTCTATCAGGTCAAAGGACTCGACGTCCTGGACGATTGGGCGGTAGGTCAAGCCTCTGCCGTGTCCGTTGGAGGCGAGCGCGCCGCCGATGGATAGGTTGTCGGCGCCGGTTTGCTTTTGGATGATACTCCAGCGGTTGGGGGCGTTGATGGCGGCGTCTTGCTGGAGGGCGCGCAGTTGGGGGATGAGTTCTGACCAGAGGATGCCGGCCTCTACACGCAGTAGGCCGCGCTCGCTGTCTAGGGATAGGATGCGGTTTAGGCGGCGGGTGTCAAGCAGGGTTTCGCCGGCTAGGAACTGCTGGCCGCCCATTGCGTGGCGGCCGCCGGCGATGCTGAGATGGCCTCCGTCTTGGGCTACGGCGACGACGGCTTGGCGGAGGGCGGGTAGGCTGTCGGGGGTTATGACGCTGCCCACGCGGGTGGCGTTTAGTTGGGAGTGGATGTCGTTGACTTGCAGGTTCGCGTTCATATCGAGGCGCCTCAGGCTATCGCGCGGAGTTGGCGCTGGGTGATGAATATCATAACGGTTACGGCTATTAGGCCGGCGCCCATCATGCCGATAACGGCTTGGCCGCCTAGGTAGTCTATCATCAAACCGGCGGGGAACGTTCCTAGCGGCATAAAGCCGAAGTTGAGCATAAAGATGCTCATCACGCGGCCGCGATACTCGTTGTCGGAGAGCTCTATGAGCAGGGCTTGGTTGAGGGACATTCTGCCGGAGTCGCCCATTCCCAGGATTATCATTATGACGGCGGCGGCGGAGTAGATGGGGATTAGCGCCACCAGCAGCAAGCCTATGCCGGATAGCAGGGAGGATAGGATTAGCATAAGGCCGCGGTTCTTTCTGCCTACGGCGGCGACGTAGAGCGCGCCGAGCATCGCGCCCAAGCCCATTATGGCGAGCAGCAAGCCCATAGAGTCGGCTTGCTGGCGGTAGATGTCCACCACGAACACGGGCAGGATGAAGCGAAAGGGCATAGCCAGGATGGTGGTTAGCAAGCCGACTATGAGCAGGACGACGAGTATGCGGCGGCGGGCGATGTAGGTTATGCCGTCCCAGATGTCGCCGAGCATTGCGGTTCGCTTTTTGGGCGTAGGGTCGGCGGTGGGCTTGATGAGGCTCATCAGCAGCACGGCGATGAAGCTGAGGGCGGCGATGATGTAGAAGAGGTTCCATGAGCCTGCCCAGTCGTATAGGAAGCCGGCGGCGGCGGGGGCCGCCATAGTCATGGCGCTCATGCCGGCGGCGTTGAGCGCCATGGCGTTGGTGAGGCGGTTTTGGCCGACGAGCTGGGGGATGATCGCCTGGCGGGCGGGCATCATAAACGAAAAGAGCGCGCCCTGAACCATAGAGGCGACCATTAGGTGCTGCCAGCTGATTAGGTTGGCGTCCACGAGCAAGCCGAGCGCGAGGGCGAGCAGGGCGGCGGTCATTTGGGCGCCCTGGATGAGAAGCTTGCGGTCTATCTTGTCGGCGAGCGCGCCGCCGAATAGGGGGACGGTGAGCAGGGGCAGGGCTATGCCGAGGTTGATGACGCCAAGGATAGCGCCGCTGCCGGTGATTTCGTAGGCGAGGTAGCCCTGGGCGAGCATCTGCATTTGGGTGCCCGCCATCAGGAAGAGCATGCTGATCCAAAGCAGCAGGAAGTCGCGGTTGCCGAGCGATTCGAATGTGCGGCGGACGCCGGCGGCGAATGCGCCGGAGGGGGCGGCAGGGGCTGAGCGGCGCGGCGGGATGCGGGCGTCTGATGGCGCAGGCGCGGGTGTAGTTGCCGTGGATTGCGGCGCGAGGCGAGTGGCAGGGGTTTGGGCGGGCATGTATAAAGTGTACGCTTGATATGCGGTTGTTCGCAATGAATATAGGGTTGCGCGGATGCCCGCTTTTGGGCGCGGGATTGCAGTCGGCGCGGGGGCGGTCGGCGGCGGCATTACGCGCATAGGGATTGGGGGGTGTGATACAATGTTGGGCGTTGTAGATGACAAAGCCCGCCCGCGGGCAAGGGCGGGGGCAAGTATGAATGAACAGAGGAGCAGGGCAAAGATGACGATGCAAGGCGAGACGCTGGCTTTGGCGCGGCGGTCGGTGGTGGGCAAGAAGGTTAAGCAACTTCGCAGGCGGGATGTTATGCCGGTGCATATGTATGGCAGCGGGATTGAGGCGCAGTCGCTGCAAGGGGACGGGGCGGCGCTGCGGCGGCTGCTGCCGCGCGTGGGGACGAATATCCCGGTGTCCATACGGGTGGACGGGTCGGATGAGGAGAATATCTGCTTTGTGCGGGAGGTGCAGCGGCATCCGGTTACGGAGGATGTGCTGCATATTGATTTCATGCGGGTGGATGTTACGCGGGCGATTAGCGCGGAGGTGCCGATAACGCTGACGGGGGTGGCGCCGGCTACGCAGCAGGGCGGGACTTTGCTGCAGTCGCTGAATAGCCTGCTGGTGGAGGCGCTGCCGATGAATATACCGGCGGCGATAGAGGCGGATGTGTCGGGGCTGGATGATTTCGAGAAGTCGATTCTGGTGAGCGACATCGCGGTGGGGGCGAATGTGACGGTGCTGACGGATGTGGAGGATCTGGTGGCGCGCGTCAGCCCGCCGCGCGTGGAGGCGGAGGATGCTTTCGGGGCTGACGCGGCGGACGACGAGGGCGAGGGCGACGAGGGCGCATCCGAAGAGGAGGCGGCCGAGTAGGGGGGCGCGGGGGCTGGGGGATATGTGGGAGGCCCCTGCGGGGGCCTCCTTTTTTTGTGAAAGGGTAGGCATAGGGTTTTTGGGGGCGGCGTTGCCGCGGATTGGTGGAGGCATATGGCAAGTTCTCCCGAATATGGGCCATAGCAGAACGCGGTGATGCCGCGGATCCGGACGGGCTAGGGGCTGCGGGATTTGGGGGGATCGCCGTCATCAGAGACGTCGGGGGATAGCCGGCGTTGGATTATGGTTTGGCGTTTTTGGAAGTTTGCCTCGGCTGTGATGGCGTCGTAGATTTGTTCGTGGGTTAGGTTTTGTTTGGGGATGCCGGCGGTGGCGTGGTGGTTTTCCAAGGCGGTGTCTAGGTCGACTTCGGGGTGGCGGGCTAGGGCGTTGGCGACGGCGGTTTCGCCGCGGGTGGTGGGGGTGTCGGGGACGTTAGGGAGCGCGTCAGTGTCGGGGCTGACGTCCTTAGTGGTGTCTGTGTGGTCGGATTTGGTGGTGTTTTTAGCGGCGTTGTTGCCGGGGTTGGCGTTGGCTTTTTTGGCGGCTTTCTTTTCGGCTTTCTGGGCTTTTTTGGCGGCTTTGCGGTCGTTGGCGTCGGATTGGCGTTGCATTTCTTCGAAGGCGGTTAGGACTTCGGCTTTTTGCTCTGGGGTGAGTTCGGTGGCAGCGGATTGTTGGCGTTGGGCTAGGAGGCGTTCCGCCTGGCGGCGCTCTTTGGCGTGGAGGTCGCGGAAGAAGGCGTCTATGGACTCGGGGGTTATGTGTTCCCAAGGGATGTCGGCGCCTATGCGGCAGAGTTCGTTGAGCGCGATGAGGCGGTGGCTCTGGGTGAAGGGGTCGGTTATTATGTTGCCGTAGCGGTCGGTTTTGTCGTTTTCTAGGATTTCGAACATGTAGCGCGCGTAGCCCATGCCCTTGTCCATCGCCAGGCGCATTCCGGTTCCTAGCTTGCTGTTGAGCATTTTTTCTTCCATGGCGGAGGTTTGCGGGTAGGCGTAAGGATTGCGGCTGCCGATGCTGCGTTTCATCATTTCTCTGAGCGCGGCTACTTTGTGGTGGGAGCGGATCCGGGTGGCTTTTTGGTATTTTTTTTCGTCGGGGTTGGCGCTTTCGAAGACCGGGCGCGGGAATAGGATGTTGTAGTATTCGTCTATTAGGTCGACGCAGTCGTCGGTTTTTTCGCGTATGTACGCGCCGATGGGTTTGTTGATTATCTGTTTGAGCGTGACTTTAGGGGTTTTGGGTTTGGGCATGTCTTCTTCGCGGACGACGCGGGCGGCTGATCCCGGAGTGTCTTGGGGGAGGCTGCCGCCCATAACGGCGAGGTCGCGGGCGGCGTTTTGGCGGTGGTGGTGCTTGGCGTCGGGGTATTCGCCGCGGACGGTGTCTAGCATGAAGTCTATGAGTTCGTCGCAGTCGTTGGTGCGTTGGTTGACGCGGCGGGCGATTTTGAGGCGGACGAGTTCCTGCTCGGATAGCGCCTCTGACCTTGTTATGGGTTCGCGGGTTGCGGTTGCGGTTGTCATGTTGGTTTGCCTCCAAGCCTCCCGTCCGCCGGGGGACCCTACTTTTTTAGAAAAAAGTAGCAAAAAACTTTTGAGTGGGTTATTGATAATTTGTTCTGATATAGAATAGCGGGGGTTTTGAGCGCGTGTCAAGGGGAATTTTGGGGGAATTGGAAAATTGAGGGGCGATAGATGTTGTGTTCGGTAGCGAATATATGCTAATGTATGGGTGTGGTTTAGGGGAATATGCCGATTCATTAGGGTTAGGAGGCGCAGATATGGCTGGGGCGAAGGGTAGGACGCAGTTTGTTTGCACTTCTTGCGAGAGCGAGATTGCGAAGTGGGAGGGGCAGTGCAGGGTTTGCGGGGCATGGAATACTATTGTGGAGCGAAGAGGCGCGGGGCGGTATGGGTGGGTGAGTAGCGCGTCGAAGGAGCCGGTGCATTTGGCGGAGGCGTCTACTCAGGATTTGCCGCGCATTTCGGTGGCGTCGGCGGAGCTGAATCGGGTGCTGGGAGGGGGCATTGTGCCAGGGTCGCTGACGCTGCTGGCTGGGGATCCGGGGATCGGCAAGTCGACGCTGCTGCTGCAGGTGGCGGCTGAGGTGGCTCAGCAGCCGGGCGGGGCGCTGTATGTGGCGGGGGAGGAGTCGGTTTCGCAGATTAAGATGCGGGCGGATCGGCTGGGGATTAGCGGGCAGAATGTAATGATTTTGCCGCAGACGGGGATTGACGATACGCTGGCGCAGCTGGATAAGCGTCCGCCGGCGCTGGCGGTGGTGGATTCCATTCAAACGATGCACGATCCGTCGCATTCGTCGCAGTCGGGCAGCGTGGCGCAGGTGCGGGAGTGCACGCGCAAGCTGCTGGAGTGGGTGAAGGCGAATAATGTGCCGCTGATACTGACGGGGCATGCGACTAAGGGCGGGGACATCGCGGGGCCGCGCGTGCTGGAGCATATGGTTGACGCGGCGCTGTATATGGAGGGGGATGCGATAAGTTCATGGCGGCTGCTGCGGGCGGTGAAGAATCGCTTTGGGTCAACGAATGAGGTGGGGGTGTTCGAGATGACGGGAACGGGGCTGATGGATGTGGCGGATCCCTCGCGCAGTTTTTTGCTTGACAGGCCTAAGGACGCGGTGGGGTCGGTGGTGGTTCCGGTTTTGGAGGGCAATAGGGCGCTGCTGGTGGAGATACAGGCGCTTACTACGCCGTCCACTATACCGACGCCGCGGCGGGTGGCGCGCGGGTTTGACAGCCACCGGCTGCTGCTGGTGTGTTCGGTTATCACGCGGCGGGCGGGGATTCCGCTGGCGGATTACGATGTGATAGTGAATGTTACGGGGGGGTTGAAGGTGCTGGAGCCGGCGGCGGATTTGGGGGTGGCGCTGGCTATCGCGTCTAGCCTGAGGAACGCGCCGGTGAGTTCGGATTTGGCGGCGGTTGGGGAGATCGGGCTGAGCGGTGAGATCCGGCGAGCGCCGCAGACGGAGCGGCGGGTTAGGGAGGCGGCTCGGTTGGGGTTTGACAGGTGTCTTGTGCCTGCGAATACGGAGGTTTGCGCGCCGAGCCGGGCGGCGGCGGGCTATCAAAGGGTTGACAGCTTGTCGCAAGCGATTAAGATGTGCTTGGCGAGTCCGGCGCGGGTTAGAGGGGCGGCGGCGTAGCAAAGGGCGGGCTTGGCGCACTAGCCATTGCTGTCGCCTTATCGCTGGGGGACGTTACGCAGGGCAGGTGGATTTCTCGGCGCGAATGGCGGTGTGGTGTCTAATCGCGGCTGTCCAACTTAGGGGCCGGCGCATAGCGCGGATAGATTTGTCAGCGCAAATGCCAAGCGGGTTATCCGCTCGTGGGTGTCCAACTCAGGGGCATCCGCAAACGCGGGCGGATTGGCAATCGCCGTGCGCGGCGTGTGTGCGCGCGTCCAAGCAAGCCATTTCCAAGTAGCCATATCCAAGCAATCATATAGAGGGGGTTCGGATTTGAGCAGCGCGTATTTTCAGTGCATAGGCGGCGCGAGCGGGGATATGATATTGGGGGCGCTGCTGGACGCGGGGTTGGCGCTGGAGGATCTGCGCGGGGCGCTTGGGGCGCTGGGCGTGGGCGGGTATGCGTTGGAGGCTCGGCGGGCAAAGCGCGGTGGGCTTGAGGGGACGCATCTGGTCGTGGACTTGGACGACGAGGGCAGTAGGTCGCATACGATACAGGATTTTGTGGACATTGTGGAGGCGTCGGGGTTGTCGGAGGGGGTGGTTCGGCGGTCTTGCGCGGTGTTCAGGCGTTTGGCTGAGGCTGAGGCGCGGGTGCATGGGGGGGAGCCGGGGGAGGCGCATTTACACGAGTTGGGGACGCTGGATACGCTGGTGGATGTGGTGGGGGGCGTCGTGGGATTGGAGATGCTGGGCGTGGAGCGGGTGTATTGTTCGGCTTTTCCAAGCGGGTCGGGGGTGATTAGGTCGGCGCATGGGCTGCTGCCTGTGCCGGCGCCGGCGACTGCGGCGCTGTTTGCCATCGCCAAGGCGCCGGTGGGGGCGGCGCCGGGGAACGCGCATAATACGGGGGAGATGGTTACGCCTACGGGGGCGGCGATATTGACTACGCTGGCGGAATTTTCGCAGCCGCGGATTGGGGTGGAGGGGGTTGGGTATGGGCTGGGGACTAGGGATCCGGCGCAGTATCCGAATGCGCTGGCGGTGTGGGTGGGGGAGGAGCAGGGGGCGAGTGTGTATGCTACGGGGACAAGGTTGATTGAGACGAATATAGACGATATGAGCGGGGAGCTGCTGGGGTATGTGCAGGAGCGGCTGCTGGCGGCGGGTGCGCGGGATGTGTGGTTCACGCCGATTCAGATGAAGAAGAACCGGCCGGGGGTGATGCTGAGCGCGATTGTGTCGGCGGATAGGGAGGGGGATGCGATAGGGCTGATTATGCGGGAGACGACTACGCTGGGCGCGCGGGTTCGGGGGCTGGAGCGGGTGGAGGCTGAGCGGGAGGTTGTGCGGGTGGAGACGTCGCTGGGCGAGGTTAGGGTGAAGGTGAAGCGGCTGGAGGGGCGTGTGGTGGGGGTGGCGCCGGAGTATGAGGATGCGCGGCGGGTGGCGGTGGAGCGGGGGGTGGAGTTGGCGCGGGCGTATGGGGTGATTCAGCGGGAGGCTGAGGAGGGGTTGGTGGGGGTGTTATCGGCAGGAGGTTCTGATGGGTGTGGGGGTGTGGTATAATTGGGTGTGGTGGGCAATGTTGGGATAGCGCAGAAACAGAAAGGGGGAGTGGGTATGAGAAGGCGACGCGATTTGATGACTGAGGCTGAGATGGCTGAGCTGTCGGGCTTTATCTCGGATACGCTGGGGGAGGTGTTCGAGGGGAGGGGGCTGGTGTTTGACGCGCCTATAATGAAGGTGCGGATAGATCAGTACGACGAAGAGTATCTGCACATTACTATCGTCTATGACGGGGACGAGAGAAAGTATGACGTGGACGGGTCGATTAAAATGAAACGCCGCGTCAAGGATAAGCTCTATGATATGGGGTTTGAGGGCGTGCCGAGTTTCTCGATTCAGCTGAAGTCGGAGTGGGAGGAACTTTTGAAGGAGGATCCGTGGTGGATGCGTATGAGATGATCCTGATGGCGCGGGCGTTGGCAAGCGGGGCGCTGGGTAGTGGCAGAGGGCGGCCGCGTCAGTCTGAGTTGCGGCGGGCGGTGAGCTTGGCGTATTACGCTATGTTTCATTCGCTGGCGAAGCAGTCGGCGGATATGCTGGTGGGGGCTACGCGCGGCAGGCGCAGTCAACGGGCGTGGTTGCAGGCGTATCGCTCGCTGGAACATGGGCTGGTTGCCGCGCAGTGCAGGCGACCTATAATTCGCAGATTTCCCGAAGAAATACAGGAGTTTGCAGAGCAGTTCATCGGAAATCAGCAAATGCGGCATGACGCAGATTACAATCCGGATGTCTCATATGCGCGTTATCAAGTGCTTGAGCTTATTGATCAAACCGAAAGGGTTGTGTTGGACTTTGAAAGGTCTGACGCGGTTGATAAGCGGGCGTTTGCGGTGTATGCGCTGTTTAGGAGTAGGGTGGAGTAGGCTGGTATGCGGCGGTAGATGAGGATGCGGGTTGAAATTTGTATTGACCGTCGTTGGCGTATTGGATAGAATGGAGTGTGCTTTCGGGTTAGCGCGGGGGGGCAGGTCGCTAACCTGATTTGTTGTTAGGGGCGACGGGCGTTCACGGGCAAGCGCGTGGGGGGGCCAATTACTTGGATTGGGGTTGTGGCTGTGATAAAATGGACGCAAGCGCCCGATATATTCGCGGAGGGATGGGAGAGTGGCTAAATCCACCAGACTGTAAATCTGGCGCTCTGACGGGCTACGCAGGTTCGAATCCTGCTCCCTCCACCACAATGAACAAGCATAACAAGCGCATAATCAAGGCAATCACGGCAATTAGCATTAAGCGTCAAAAATCAAATTAAGCCCACATAGCTCAGTCGGTAGAGCGCGTTCTTGGTAAGAACGAGGTCAGCAGTTCGAGTCTGCTTGTGGGCTCCACAAATTGGAGGCACTGAGAGAGATGGCTAAGCAGCGGTTCGAGAGGACTAAGCCCCACGTCAATGTTGGGACAATCGGGCATGTGGATCACGGCAAGACGACCCTGACGGCGGCGATAACGAAGGTTCTGAGCAGCGCGGGGCTCGCGGATTTCCGGGCGTTTGACAGCATCGATAACGCGCCGGAAGAGAAGGAGCGCGGCGTGACTATCGCTATCCAGCATGTGGAGTATGAGTCGGATACGCGACACTACGCGCATGTGGACTGCCCGGGCCACGCGGACTATATCAAGAATATGATCACGGGCGCGGCGCAGATGGACGGCGCGATACTCGTGGTGAGCGCGCCGGACGGGGCTATGCCTCAGACGCGCGAGCATATCCTGCTGGCAAGGCAGGTGGAAGTGCCGGCTATGGTCGTGGCGCTCAATAAGGTCGACCTGATGGACGACGAGGAGCTGCTGGAGCTGGTGGAGCTGGAGCTGCGCGAGCTGCTGACCGAGTACGGGTTCGACGGCGACGATATTCCCATCGTGCGGGTGAGCGCGCTGAACGCGCTGGAGTCGGACGAGTCCGGGCCGGATTCGGAGTGGGGCAAGGGCATATGGGATCTGATGGAGGCGGTGGACGCCTATATTCCGATACCCGAAAGGCCTAGCGACCAGCCGTTCCTGATGCCGATCGAGGATGTGTTCAGCATCAAGGGGCGCGGGACGGTGGTTACGGGGCGCGTGGAGCGCGGGCAGGTCAAGGTTGGCGACCAGGTGGAGATTGTGGGCATTAAGCCTACTTCGACCACGACGGTTACGGGCGTGGAGATGTTCCATAAGCTTATGGACGAGGCGGAGCCGGGCGATGCCGTGGGCGTTCTGCTGCGCGGGGTTGACCGCGACGAGGTGGAGCGCGGGCAGGTGCTGGCGGCGCCGGGCAGCATTCAGCCGCATATGGACTATGAGGCGCAGGTGTATGTGCTGAGCAAGGATGAGGGCGGGCGGCATACGCCGTTCTTTAATGGGTACAAGCCGCAGTTCTTCATCCGCACGACCGACGTGACGGGCGAGATTCAGCTGCCGAGCGGCACTGAGATGGTGATGCCGGGCGATAACATCGAGATGAATGTGAAGCTGATAACGCCGGTGGCGGCGGACGAGCAGCTGCGGTTCGCGGTGCGCGAGGGCGGCCGGACGGTGGGCTCGGGCGTGATTACGCGGATCAACGACTAACGACGAAACTCATTCGCGGGTCCGCGGCGGCGCGTCGCGGGCTCGCTTGAGGTAAAGGCATATGGCACGTAGAGCGGAAAATCGCATTATCGTCAATCTTGGCTGCGTGGACTGCCGGGAGCGGACGTATCATTCCAGCAAGAACAGGCGCAATGACCCGAACCGGCTTGAGCTGAAGAAGTTCTGCCCGCGTTGCCGGGTTCATACTTTGCACAGGGAAGTCAGGTAGGGCTATGGCGACGAATCCAAGCAGGACGGGCAATCGCGCATCGCGGCGGGGGTTCCGTCTGTCGGCGGTGAGCGAGGTTATCTCTGAACTGCGTAGGGTGACTTGGCCTACGCGGGAAGAGACGTTCCGGCTGTCCATAATGGTCATCGCGGTAGCGGCGGCGATTGGGACATTCTTGGGGGTGGTTGACTTGGGCTTTTCGCAGCTGTTTGAGATAATCCTCGGGAACTGACGGGGCAGGGACTGATGACGATGACAAGCAATGCCGAAGAGGCGCAAGACGCGCGCTGGTATGTGTTGCATGCCTATTCGGGACACGAAAACCGCGTGAAGTCCAATCTGGAGCAGCGCGTCGCCAATATGGATATGGGCGATAAGATCTTTGAGGTTTTCGTGCCTCATGAAGATGAGGTGGAGATCCAGGGCGGGCAGCGCAAGACGGTGTCGCACAGGGTCTTTCCCGGCTATATCTTCGTGCGTATGAGCTTGGACGAGTATAGCTGGCACTTGGTCAGGGAGACGCCGGGGGTTACTGGGTTCGTGTCGGCGGAGGATGACACTGAGGCGCGGCCGATACCCGTGCCGCTGACCAAGCGGGAAGTGGATAACATACTTGGGTTCAAGCTGTCGGATCAGCCGCGCGTGAGGGCGGGCTTTACGAAGGGGCAGTCGGTTCGGATTACGGACGGGCCGTTCATGGACTTTATGGGGCTGGTTGACGAGGTTCACGCGGATAGGACAAAGCTGAAGGTGCTGGTGTCGTTTTTCGGGCGCGAGACGCCGGTGGAGCTGGACTTTCTGCAGGTGGAGCGGGCGTAAGGCGGCGATAAGGCGCGGCGGTTCAAGGGCGCTGATAACCGCTAATAGCTCAGGGTTGCGCCAAATCGGATTTCAGATTAAGGACGATAGTCTTGGCAAAGAAGGTAATGACGGTAATCAAGCTCCAGATATTGGCGGGGAAGGCTACGCCGGCGCCGCCGGTTGGGCCTGCGCTGGGACAGCATGGGGTCAACATAATGGGGTTTGTGAAAGAGTACAATGAGCGCACGGCGCAGCAAGCGGGGAACATCGTTCCGGTAGAGATAACGGTGTTTGAGGACCGGTCGTTTTCGTTCATAACGAAAAGTCCGCCGGCGTCGGATTTGCTACGCAAGGCGGCGGGGCTGGAAAAAGGGAGCGCCAATCCGCGAGCCGAAAAGGTTGCGCGAATACCGCGCGATAGGGTGCGGGAGATCGCCGAGCTGAAGATGAATGATCTCAACGCGGCGGATGTTGAGGGGGCGATGCGGATTATAGAGGGGACGGCGCGCAGTATGGGGATTGATGTGCGTTAACCGATTGCTCTGTGGGTGAAGGCGCACGTTGCAATGCGCTGTTCCAAACAGGCAAAGTATAGGCAAGGCGGGCGTGGCTAATCGCTAATCTCTCTAATTTTCAACGCCAACGGCTAATGGCTAGGCTAACGCCTAACGCCAAAGCGGTAATGTCAAAGCGGGGATGTTCAAGATGGCTAAACACGGGAAACGGCACAGCGGCGCGGCCGCTAGGATACAGAAGGACTTTGAGTATCAGCCGGACGAGGCAATCGCGCTGGCTAAGAGCGCGGCTACGGCTAAGTTCGATGAGACGGTGGAGTTGCATCTGCGGACGGGGGCGGATCCTCGCCACGCCGATCAGATGATAAGGGGCGTGGCGCTGCTGCCGCATGGGGTCGGCAAGACGGTGCGGGTGACGGTGTTCACGCAGGGCGAGGCGGTGGCTATCGCGGAGGAGGCGGGGGCCGATTTCGTGGGTTCGGACGAGATCATCAAGCAGGTGGAGGACGGGTGGGTGGACTTCGATGTGTCTATCGCCACGCCGGATATGATGGGGCGCATCGGCAGGCTGGGGCGCATCCTAGGGCGGCGCGGGCTGATGCCCAATCCGCGCACGGGGACGGTGGTTCAGGCTGAGGATCTGCCGCGCGTTATAAGCGAGTCCAAGCTTGGGCGGGTGGAATATCGGGTTGACCGCACATCGCTGATACACGCGCCGATAGGCAAGGCGAGCTTTGAGCAGGCGGCGCTGATGGACAACCTGACGGCGCTGATGGACAACATCGTTAGGGCGCGGCCTAGCGGGGTGAAGGGGCAGTACATCAAGACGGCGTTCATCACCACTACGATGGGGCCTAGCATCAAGATGGATGTTGCCACGGCGATGGGGCTTAAAGTAGAATAGGATTGTTGCCGCAGACTACGGGTCTTCGCAAGGGGCGGAGTTAATACGCCAGCCCGTATAGGTAGCCGCATAAGCATAGACGCGATTGGCGCGCCGGGATTGCGCCGGTTGCGTTGCTTATCAGCCCTGAGAGTCTGCGGAAGCCTCAGGGCTTTTTTCGTGAACAAAATAGGACGCGGCGCAAGCGAAACGATTGGGATTGCCGATTAGGGTTCGCAATCGGGTTTAGCGCAAGCCGCGAAACAAGGGCGAGGGGTTATCAAATTGCCTACCGAAAAGAAAGAGCAGGCTGTCCGGGACATACAGGGGTGGCTGGATGGCGCGACGATAGTGATTTCAACGAACTACACGGGCATGTCGGTTTCGGACATGACGGCGCTGCGGCGGGTTTTGCGGGAAAAGGATGTGCGGTACAAGGTGGTGAAGAACACCTTGGCGTATCTGGCGGCGGACGGCGCGGGCAAGCCTGAGGTGAAAGAGATAATTCAGGGGCCGAGCGCAATCGCATTCGGGTACGGGGAGCCGACGGAGCCGGCGAAGGCGATTGCGGACTTCATCCGCGAAAACCGCTCGGAGCTGGCGATACTTGGGGCGGTGATGGACGGGGATGTGTATGACAGCGCGCAGGTTCAGCAGCTCGCCAATCTGCCGGGCAAAGACGCGCTGCTGGCGCAGCTGCTGGGGCAGATGCAGGCGCCGGTGTCGGGGCTGGTGAATGTGCTGAGCGGGCCTATCTCGGGGCTTGCGAGGGTGTTGCAAGGGCATATTGACAATAAGCAGCAGGGGCAGGCGGCGGCGGAGCCGTCGGAGTAGGCAGGTCGGGCAAGCAAAGCGGATAGGCGAATCAGGGCAAGCGAACAAAGCAGATAAGCATACCAAGCAAGCGAATTAGACAAGAAATCGGGCGTTTAGCCTAGTAGATAATGGAGGTATTCCGTGAGTTCCAAAGAAGAGATTTTGGAGGCAATCAAGGGTTTGTCGGTTCTGGAGTTGTCAGAGCTGGTGAAGGCGCTGGAGGATGAGTTCGGGGTGAGCGCGGCGGCGCCGGTGACTATGGCGACGGTGCAGGGGGTGGCGGCTACGGCCGAGGCGGCGGCCGAGGAGGAGAAGACCGAGTTCGACGTGTCCATTCAGGAGATTGGGCCGCAGAAGATTCAGGTAATCAAGGCGGTGCGGGAGGTTACGACGCTGGGGCTGAAGGAGGCGAAGGATTTGGTGGAGAGCGCGCCGGTGGCGGTGAAGGAGGCGATTACGAAGGATGAGGCGGAGGAGCTGAAGAGCAAGCTGGAGGCTGTGGGGGCGGTGGTGAGCGTGGCGTAGGGACGGCCGTTCCGCAAGAAATAAGGCAATATATCGCCCCGTTTCAATGCCTGATGCCGTTTAGAAAAGCGGCGTAGGGGGTTGGAGCGGGGCGTTGCGTTTGAGGTTAGCAAGGGGCGCGGGTAGTACCTGATTTGGGGTTATTCCGTTTCCATGTAGGGGATGGTTTGGGGGCCTTCGGGGAGGACGCAGATGGTTGAATCTTTGCCGCAAGCGGCGATTATTGCCTCTATGTCGGATATGGGGGTTAGGTGGGCGCGGCGGATTTGGGCGGGGGTTAGGTTTGGGCCGGCTTTTAGGCGGACGTGGGCTTTGAGTTGGATTTGGGCTTGGATTTGGACTTGCCATTGGTCGTGGTTGGCGTAGCCGGGGCGCGTAATCATGTCAAGCAATTTGGCGGGGGTTTGGCGGGATGCTAGTATTTCGGCGTATTTGCCGTGTTGGGGGATGCCGTCGGAACATTCGGCGGCGCAGATGATTGTGCCGCCATCGCGGACTACTTGGGCGGCGGCGGACATTCCTTTGACGGCCTGGTAGAGGTTTTGGTCGAGCGGGTAGCCGCTGTTGGTGGTTAGGACGACGTCAAAGGGATGCGCGACGGGGCGCATAGCGAGGCGGCGGGCGACGGCGCAGGCGGCGTTGTGGGTTGCGAACATCTCGCCGGCATAGACGCTGGTTATGCGCTGTTCGCGGTTTATGGTGACGTCTACTGAGAAGTGGGCGCGTGCGGGGGCTATGTGGGCGATTTGGCGGATGGCGTCGTGGATGGGGTTGCCGCGCGTGATTGCCCAGCGCGCGTTGGGGTGGGCTATCATCGGGGCGCTGTGCAGGCGCATTGTGGTGGGGAAGCCCGCGAGGCCGGGGGCAATCATCTTGGGGCCGCCGCTGAAGCCGGCGAAGAAGTGCGGCTCTACAAAGCCGGTGGCGATGCGGATGTCGGCGTCAACCCAATGGCGATTGAGGTGGATGGGGATGCCGTTGGGGGTTGCGCCTAGGTCGGCGAGCTCAGTTTCGTCAAAGGCGCTGTGGTTTATGACTTGGTGGGTGGCTAGGATTTCGTCGCCAAGCATATGGGATAGCTCGGCCTGGGTGGTTGGGCGGTGGGTTCCGGCGGCGATTAGGATGGTGATGTTTTGGGGGGGGATGTGGCGCAGTTCGCGCAGCAGGATGGGGAGCAGGGTGGCGCTGGGCATTGGGCGGGTGATGTCGCAGACGGATATGGCTACGCGGTGGTTGGGCGCGGCGATATGGCGCAGTGGGGGTGCGCCGAGCGGGTTGCGGATGGCGTCGCGGATGGCGCCGGCGGGGTCGGGCAAGCCGGGGACGTAGGTGGGTTCAACGACGGTTGTCTGGTCGGCGGGCAGGTTGACGACTAGGCCGTCGCGGCCGTATGCGAGCCGGATTTTCTTGGTTTTCATTGGGCTAGGCGGGGGTTCGGATGAGGGTTTCGCAGAGGTGGGCGGTGTCGACGAGTTCGGGGATGACGACGTATTCGCGGACGGTGTGCATGCCGTGGTCGGCCATACCGACTACGACTGAGCTGATGCCGTTGAGCCGGAAGACGTTGCCGTCGGTGCCGCCGCCGGATGGGCGCATATCGGGTTCTAGGCCGAGTTGGCGGAGGGCGGCTTTGACGCGGGCGGTTGCGGGGTCGTCGTCGGTGAGGGTGTAGGTTTCGAACTCGGTGTGGAGGTGGTCGTCAAGGCGGGCGTCGGGGAACATGGCGTTGACTTGGGCGAGCGCCTCTGAGATTTGGACGCGGATGTCGTCCAGCATTTCTAGGTTTCGGCTGCGGAATTCGCCGCGGATGATGGTGGTTTCGGCGACGGCGTTGCGGACGGCGCCGCCCTCTATCGTGCCTATGTTGAAGGTGGTTTGTTCGTCAAGGCGGCCTTGGGGGAGGCGGACGATGAGTTCGGCGGCGATGCGTATGGCTGACAAGCCTTTTTCGGGCTCGACGCCGGCGTGGGCGGCGCGGCCGGTTATTTCTATGTCAAAGCCGATGTAGGTGGGGCTGGCGGAGGTGATTTGGGATGCGGGGCCTTCGCCGTCAAAGACTATCGCCTCTTTGGAGTTTATCATAGAGAAGTCTAGGTTGCGGGCGCCGACTAGGCCTATCTCTTCTTCGCGGGTGAAGGCGACTTCGATGCCGCCTTGCCGCCGTATGCCGTCTTCGTGGGCGGATTCGAGCGCCTCCATGATGGCGGCGACGCCGCATTTGCAGTCGCCGCCCAGGATGGTTGTGCCGTCGGATACGATGCGGTCGCCGTCGATGCTGGGCTTGATGCCTCGTCCGGGCTCGACGGTGTCTAGGTGGGCGGATAGCAGGATGGGGTCGTCGCCGCCGTCGTCGGCGATTAGGTTGCCGTAGTCGTCGCGGCGGACGTTGAAGTCAAGCGCCGCGAGGCGGCGGGCGAGTTCTTGCGCCATTTCCTCTTCTTCGCCTGAGGGGCTGTCTATTTTCGCAAGGTCAATGAATGTTTTGACTAGCCTATCTCGGTTTATCATTTGCTCTCCCAATTCGGTAGTTTTGCCTATGGATATTGTATTTGCTGTGGCCTGAGTGTCAAGGGTTGGAACTTGGGGGCGCAAAGGGTTAAACTAGGGGCAATGCGATAATGGAGGGCATTTATGGAGTCGGACAGCGGGCAGCGGCAGTATTCCGTAAATATCAAGGATATGCCGAGCGGGGAGCGGCCGAGGGAGCGGTTGCAGCATTACGGGGCGAGTCATCTGAGCAACACTGAGCTGATAGCGATATTGCTGCGGTCGGGGACGGCGCGGGAGAATGTGCTGCGGCTGTCGGAGCGGGTTTTGGTGGAGCATAACGGGCTTGGGGGCGTGGCTAAGGCGTCGTATGCCGAGTTGTGCGAGATGCACGGGATAAGCGATGCGAAGGCGTGTCAGGTGTTGGCGGCGCTGGAGTTGGGGAGGCGGCTGTCGGCGCTGGCGCCTGAGGATCGGGCGGTTATCCGGTCGCCGGTGGATGTGTTCAATCTGCTGAGCGTTGAGATGGGGCTGTTTGTGCAGGAGCATCTGCGGGCGCTGCTGTTGAATACCAAGAACGAGGTGGTGGCTATCCGCGAGATTTACAAGGGGACGGTGAACTCGGCGGCGGTTCGGGCGGCTGAGGTGATTAGGCCGGCGATACGGGAAAACTGCCCGAACATTATCATCGTGCATAATCACCCGTCGGGGGATCCCACGCCTAGCCCTGAGGATGTTAGGGTTACGCGGGAGCTTAGGGCTTGCGCGAGCATGATGGACATAACGCTGCTGGATCATATAGTAGTAGGCAGGGGGCGGTATGTGAGCTTGAAAGAGCGCGGGTTGGGGTTTGAGGTTGGGATTGGCGGCGTGGGCGTTGGGGTTGATGTTGGGAAGGCGGCTGAGGGCAGGTAAGCAATGGGGTTGGCGGGCAAGCGGCAATCGGGCATAGGCGGGCAATCATAAGCAGGGATAGGATGGCAATCGGGTATTTATGCCATGTGCGCTGGTTCAAGTCAAGTCAAAATCGCGTTCTCGCCGGATGCGGCAAATGGGGCGCGAAAGATCCGGGAGTAGGCGGCGAAAGTTCAAATAGCGCGGCGCGCCGGCAATAGCGGCAGTCGGCAAGCAAGGCATCGCAAGCGGGCATCATAAGCGGCAATCGCAAGCGGGCATCATAAGTGGCAATCGCAAGCGGGCATCATAAGCGGCAATCGCAAGCGGGCATCATAAGCGGCAATCGCAAGCGGGCATCATAAGCGGCAATCGCAAGCGGGCATCATAATCAATCATAAGCGGGCAGAACCGAAGGGAGCAGCGAAATGGGCGATAGGCAGTTGGGGGATGTGGGGACTGAGTTTCAATTTGAGGACGGGGATGTGAAGGTGTGGGATTTGGTTTTGGAGCCGGGGCAGTCAAGCGATTGGCATCACCATACGCGGCGGTATGTGTTTATCGTGACGCGGGCGGGGACGCTGAAGACCGAGTTTGAGGATGGGAGCAGCAGGGTTTCGGAGCTGCGGCTGGGGCAGGTGGTGAAGGGCGTGAAGGATTCGGTGCATCGGGTAACGAATGTGGGGGATGCGGTGTATAGCAACGCGATTATTGAGCTGCAGGATTAGGGCGGGGGAAGTCCGGTTAGGGGCTTGGCGGGTTAGGTCTCATTAGTCTCACAGGGGGGCAATTCGGTGAAGATACTGGTGATGGGGGCCGGGGCGATTGGGGGGTGCTACGGGGGATTGCTGGCGCGCGGGGGGGAAGATGTGACTTTTTTGGCGCGGGGGGATAATTTGCGGGCAATCCAAGAGCGCGGGCTGCGGGTGGAGTCGGCGACGCATGGGGATTTCACGGCGCATCCCGACGCGGTGGAGCGGCTGGATGGGGGTTGGCAGGCGGATCTGATACTCTTTTGCGTGAAGGGTTATCACAACGCGGGGGCGATGGATGATATGGCGGCGGCGGTTGGGGAGCGCACAACGATATTGACGCTGCAGAACGGGATAGGCAGCGGGGAGCATCTGGGGGAGCGGTTTGGCGCGGGCAAGGTGATGCTGGGGGCGGCGTACATAGACGCGATGCGAAAGGCGCCGGGGGTAGCGGCGCAGCGGGGGAGCGCGCCGCGGATCGTGTTCGGGGAGGCGAATGGGGTTATGTCGGAGCGCGGGCGGGCGATTGAGCGGACGCTGCAAGGCGCGGGGATAGAGGCGGAGCTGTCGGCGGATATTGTGACGGCGCTGTGGGGAAAGCTGATATACATATGCGCGCTGAGCGGGATGATGTGCGTAACGCGGGCGGCTTTCGCGGATGTGCTGGATACGCCGGAGACGCGGGGGCTGGCGCTGGAGGTGATGCGGGAGGCGCGAGCGGTCGGGTTGGCGAGCGGGGCGGCGCTGGATGAGGGGATCGTGGATCGGGTGATGGCGGGATTTGAGGAGGAGAAGGGGGATTTGCTGTCGTCTATGTTCCTGGATCTGGAGGCGGGCAGGCCGTTGGAGGTCGGGCTTATCAATGGGGCGGTGGCGCGGATTGGGAGGGAAGTGGGGGTGGCGACGCCGGCGAATGGTTTTATTGCGGCGTGTTTGGCTATCGCGGATAACAGGGCTAGGGGGATATAGGCGCGACGAGTAGGAAATGCGGGGGCTCTACTTTTTTGGAAAAAAGTAGCAAAAAACTTTTGGGTTGCGGGGGATTTGGGGTAGGTTTATCCAAGGGATGACACTAAGAAAACGGGGAGGGACTTGTGGATTATTTTGTGGATCCGTCTGAGGTGGGGCGGCGGGAGTTGGCGCAGGGGGTGACGTTGCGGACTATGTGGGGGGATAAGATTATGATGAGCATGGTGGAGATCGCGCCCAACGCGGTCGTGCCGATGCACTCGCATCCGAATGAGCAGGCGGGGGTTGTGATGCAGGGGGAGTTTGAGTTCACGATAGGCGGGGTTGCGCGGATGATGCGGCAGGGGGATGCCTATATCATTCCGGGCGGCGTGGAGCATATGGTCAAGGGGTCGGACGGGTGGTCGATGGCGCTGGATATATTCAGCCCGCCGCGCGAGGATTACAAGAGTTAGACGCGCAATCGCTATTAGACAAGCAATCGCGGGAACGGCGCGCATTTGCGACGGCTCCCGCGATTGGGTTGGCTTGTGTGGTGGGGCTACGTAGGGCCTAGCTGCCGTAGCGGACGTCGGCTAGGGGGTCGCTGTAGGTTATGCCCTTGGTTGACCAGAACGCGGTGGCGATGTCGTCAACGGCGGCGACTAGGCCCTCGGCGTTTTCCATGCTGACGGTCTGCTTGCATTGGCCGGCGAGCTTGAGGGCGGCGTTGAACTTGGCGGCGATGTCGTTGGCGTCGACGCCGGGCCAGGCGTAGTCCGCCCACAGCACGCGGAGTTCGTGCTTGCAGAGCTCGGCGTGTTCCTCTTTGGCGGCGACGTAGCGGGCGAGGGTGTTGGCGTCGGATACGCTGTTGACGGGGCCGGCGGCCTCTATCCGCAATACCATTTTTTGGACGGTCTGCGCGGCGATTTTGGCTGAGACGGGGTCGTAGATGCCGCAGGGGATGTCGCAGTGGGCGCTGGCGCGGCGCACAGGGAGTAGGCGTTCAATGGTTGACTTGATGCTCATAGAACCTTCCTTTCAAATGGGTTTGTTGGGGTTGTGTAAAAGATACAATATGTGGGGGTAGGGGCGCAAGGGTTTGGGTATTCTGGTATTCTCACCCTGCAGTGTTCATTGATTTGAGGGACTGATTCAAGCAGTCCTCAAACACTATCGCAAGCAGATGCTTCAGCATCTCCACGCTCTTTGTGTAGCCCTTTGTACGCCTTACCAGCCTGTTCAGCTTGCTCCGCAACTTGGAGTGCAGCCCCTCGTTCCAGTTCACCGCTCCGCCCTTGCCTATCACATGCCTGTCCCGAGGCAGCCACTCGTACACCCCATAAGCGTCGGTTTCGTACCTGTCAGATCCCGGCAGCCTATCCAGCAAGCGCGAGAACGCCGACAAGTCCCTGCCGCCCACCTCATACATCCGCCAGCGGACGCCTTCCGGCTCTTCCACTACCGCAGTCCATATCCACAGGTCTTGACGACGCTCGCCGCGCCGTATCCCCAAGTATGTCCACATCTCATCAAACGCCACAATAGACGCGCGGACGCTATCCCGCCGACCGCTTGCGCGCCACTCCAGAAAGCGCGTCAGGCGCTCGGTAGCCAACGCCCCCTTTTTTGACCCACTTGCTTACTGTGGTTGCGCTCGCGCCCATCACGCGCGCCGTCGCCGATAGGCTCATTCCCTCCGCGCGCATCTTCACCGCTTGTTCCTTCTGTTCATCGGTGAACCGATGCTTTGCGCCCTCTTGATGCTTGCGGCCGCACTGGTTGCACTTAAATATCTGCTTGCCGCGCGAATGCCCGTCTTTCTTGACCCAATTCGAGCCGCATTTCGGGCATAACGCATCGTGTCTGTACACTCTCGGCTTTGCCATAAGTTCACCCGTCTTTCAGTGATTTAGAGCAAGCATATCATATTAACACTGCAGAGTGGGAATACCGGTATTCTCAGTGTGCAGTGCTGATGGGTTTGAGGGACTGATTTAGGCATTCCTCAAACACTATCGCCAGCAGATGTTTCAGCATCTCCACGCTCTTTGTGTAGCCCTTTGTCCGCCTTACAAGCCGGTTCAGCTTGCTCCTCAGCTTGGAGTGCAGCCCCTCATTCCAGTTCACCGCTCCGCCTTTGCCTATCACATGCCTATCCCGAGGCAGCCACTCGTACACCGGATAGGCGCCTGTCTCATACCTGTCAGATCTCGGCAGCCTATCCAACAAGCGCGAGAACACCGACACATCCCTGCCCTCTACTTCATACATTCGCCAGCGGACGCCGTCCCGCTCTTCCACCACCGCAGTCCATATCCACAGGTCTTTGCGCCGCTCGCCTCGTCTGACTCCCAAGTATGTCCACATCTCATCAAACGCCACAATAGACGCGCGGACGCCACTCCGTCGACCGCTTGCGCGCCACTCCAGAAAGCGCGTCAGACGCTCGGTCGCCAACGCCCCCTTTTTTTGACCCACTCGCTTACCGTGGGCACGCTCGCGCCCATCACGCGCGCAGTCGCCGATAGGCTCATCCCCTCCACGCGCATCTTTACCGCTTGTTTCTTCTGCTCATCGGTGAACCGATGCTTTGCGCCCTCTTGACGCTTGCGGCGCTGGTTGCGCTTGAACTGCTGCTTGCCGCGTGAATGCCCATCTTTCTTGACCCAGTTCGAGCCGCATTTCGGGCATAGCGCGTCATGTCTGTACACTCTCGGTTTCGCCATAGCGCCGCCTGCCTTTCAGCCACTTCGGAGTAGTTTAGAGCAAGTATAGCATATTAACACTGCAAGGTAGGAATATCCGTTTATCGTGGAGTGGGAGGAATAGGGCATGGACATTGACATGAGAGGCGAGCGATCTTCGGTGGCTATTCTTTGGCTGATGGCGCGGCTGGATAAGCCGGTGCATGAATCGGAGATAGAGGGGATGATATATCTGGCGGACGCGAAGATGTTCGCCGTTGCGGGCGGGAGCGTAACCGGCTGCGAGTACAGGAGGGAAGTGAACGGGCCGGTTTGCGTGGCCGGCGTCTTTGAGCGCGAGTTCGAGCGTCTGTCGCGAGATGTTTTCGTCCGGATCAAGACCGGGCATCCGGCGGCGTCTCCGCGCTGGACGCTGGCGGACAACGCCGGCGCATGGGCGCATGCGACGGGAGTCTTCGGCGCCGGCGAGGATCGGATCCTATTGGGACATAGCGGCGCGCTGCGGCGATCTTGATTCGCTGGATATAGCGCGTCTGACCAGGAAGAGCGCGGGTTGCAAGTGCGCCAAGGCGGGCGAGATCATTGAGTTTACGCGGGACAAGAGGGCGCGGCCGGCGTGGGAGAATGACGCCGAATGGGAGCGGGACGCTTGGCGGCGGGCGAGGGAGCTGGCGAACGGCAAGTTCGCGACCGCTGACGAGCTGTTCTCGCGGATGCGCGGGTCGTGGGGGTGGGGCTGACGCGCCGCGCGGATTGAGGAGGGAGGATGGCGCACGCTGCGGCTGATTCTTTCGAGATTGATGTATCTGTCCATAACGGCGGGGATATTGTGGTCGCTTTTCGCCATGCCCGACGACGCCGGCGTGTGGTGGGGCGGCTTGGTTGTCGCATTGTTGGCGGCGATGATTTTGGCGTGGGTGAACGGCAAGGCGGCTAAAAATCGCGACGGCGGCGATATTTGGATATCGCGAGGCGCGCCGGTCTGCGGCGAGCATGGCGGAACGCCGATCGTTGGCTGCGCCGCTTGCGGCGCGCGCTACGGGATATTCCCGCCGGAGGCGGACGGCAAGCCGGAGCCGCCGAAGCGGCATGAGTGGGCGCCGCGATTCCTATGGCTGTGCGCGGGCGCGGCTTTGGGCGCTATCGCGATGTTCAATATGCTAATGCTGTATCTCATATTGTCGGGCACGGTCGTCGCGCTCAGGACATTCACGAGCGGCGGAGGCGATTAGCCGCGGCTGACGGGGGAGCGAGCGAAAGGCTGGGGGCTATGATAAAAGGGGGGAAGATATCCGATTGGCTCGCGGACGTCCGCGAGCGCGGCGAGCGCGAAACGGCGCGCTTGGAGCGGATAAAACGCGGCGAGGAGGCGTATGTCTCGCCGGGAGTGATATACGCTTTCGGGCTGCTGGGATACGCGGAGGCGTCTTTGGCTTGGCGAGCGATAATAGAGAGGGCTTGGCGAGCGTGGCGCGGGAGGCGTGGGAGCGAGGGGACGAATGCAAGGCGGAGCGCGCGGCGGGCGCGGCGGCGGCGATCATGAACGACGCGGCGCCGCTGGGGGCGCTGGCGTACTGGGTTGGGCGCGGCGGCGGCGAGAGCGTTGGCGGCGCCGCCGCGATAGAGGGCTATGCGCACGGGGCGGAGTCGCGTCCGTAGCGGGGAATCGCGCCTATAATCGCGCGGATTGCGGGGGCGCGATTTGCTATAATTGGCGAAAAGTCGGGGCGTGGCCAGCTGGGACAGCGCGGCCGGTTTGGGGCCGGCAGGCCGGGAGTTCGAATCTTCCCGCCCCGACCAGATGACGGTTATAATGGCGCGGGCAGGGCAAAGGGCAAGCCGATGGTCTCATAAGCCATAGAACCGGGTTCGACTCCCGGGCCCGCCACCATCGAATGGGCCGTGCTTGGAGAAAGCGCGGCTTTCGGCGATAAGTGCGCGAGAGAGGGATATTGATGGCTACGAAGATATGCGGCGCCTGCGGCGGCGCGGGGGTGGTCGCGATAAATCATTTGCATAGGGACGGGGAATATCCGGCGACCGTATGCGGGGGCGAATTAGCCGAGGATGAGGGATTGATGAGCGTTGAGGCGTTCATGGAATACGGCGATAACGAGCCTGCCGCATGCGGCGAGTGCAGGGACATTCATTATCGCGAGATGAGGGCGCGTAACGAGCGCTATCGGGCTGACGCGGGCTATCGCGCTCGCTACAGGCGCGAGCGCGGGCTGGACGTAGGCGTGGGCGTTTAGGCGCGCGCCAATATAGGACAACCGCATGAAATAGGCGGCGGGGATGGCGCGGATGACAGGAGACGCGAATAATGAATGAGACAAGCGCGGTCGCATGCGCGGCTGCGAATAATCCGGGGAACTGGCGCTGGATGGGGGCTGGGTACGCGGATGAGGAATCGATGCTGGACGCTGCGGCGACGGCGTTTGAAGAGGCGTTCGCGAACGGCGGCTGGGATGAGGAGCGCGTGGCACTGGGCTGCCAATTGGCGTGGGGCGCGGCGTGGCGAAGCGTTAGCGGCGCGGCGCGGGCGCACGGTTGGATATGCGAGAGCGTATCGGACGCGCGGGAGACGATTCTGCGCTTGAGCGGCGCGACTAAGCCGAATCCGCGCGCGGGATCTGATGGGCTTTGTGCGATTCTGCGCCGCCGAGGGCTTTTATGAGCGCGCTTACGGCAAGCGCGACGACAAGCGCAGATATTATCCGGAGCATTCATGGATGATGGTGGAGGGGGTTGGGGATAGCAGGCGGCTGGTGGAGCGGATAAAGGGAGAAAAATGGGTAGGATGAGCCGTGTATGGCATATAGAGGGTGCGCGAGAGTTGCTGATGGACGCTGAGGATATGTTGGCGCTCGAATCGGGAAGAGCAACGGGGGAATTGCTTTGGGGACGTTGCGCTCGCGCTTGCGCACATAGCCGTCGAGAGGCATGCCGGTCGGATGTGCATAACGGATTATAGGCGGATATTGGGGATATTCGCCGATAGCGGGATATTGCGCTCGGACGCGCTTGCGCTTTTGCGCTGGAGCGTAATTCCGTTGCCTGAGAACTTTTACCGGCGGGGATTGGATGAGGATGCGATAATTTCGCATGCGTCGGTTTGCAGGACGCTGATAGAGGAGATGCTGGCGATTCGGGTATTGGATGAAGATATTGACGGGGCGTAGCTCAATGATTAGAGCAATGGCCTTTTAAGCCATAGGCTACGGGTTTGAATCCCGCCGCCCCAACCAATTTAGGAGGCGGGATGCTTATAATCGCTAACATAATCACGCTGGGCGGGATCGCGCTAAGCGCCGCGGGCTTGATTCGGCTATTTTCTTCATCGGCGCCGGGAAGTCGCAGCGATATGGCTAGGGAGTTGCTGCTCTCGGTTGCGATTTTGGCGCTCGCGCTGATGTTTGCGGAATTGATTGGTTCCCGTCCGTTGAGCGCGGCGATAGCGCTGGGATACGTCGCGTGGCTGTGGCGGCGCTCCGGCGGGGCGGCGGATAGAGAATAGGGCGGTGCCGGCGGGCGACGCGTTGAATAGGCGGGACGTAGCTCAATGGGCAGAGCCGCTGTTTTCCAAATAGCCGGTTGCGAGTTCGAATCTCGTCGTTCCGTCCATAGGGATCCCGTGGTGTTAGCGGCAAGCATACAGCCCTGTCAAGGCTGAGGGGCGAGTTCGAATCTCGTCGGGATCGCTTGATTGGCGGCGTGGCGAAACTGGGATACGCGGCGGTTTTAGGGGCCGCTGGGCTGACGCTCTTGCAGGTTCGAATCCTGTCGCCGCCACCGGACTGCAATCGAAATTAGGAAGGCAAAGAGGAGACAAGCGATGTTTTTTGATTGGCTAACGGGCATATTTGGGCGCAGGCGGCGCGGCGATGATGTGGGCATTATCGCGATGATGGAGGCGGCGGGCGCGCTGGACGCGGATGAAGCCGGAGTCGCCGGACGCCGCGGGGAGCGAGGCGGAATCCGATGGAGGCGGCTTCGGGGACTATGCCGGGGCGGATGCCGGCGCGGGCTCTTCGGGCGACGGCGGCGGTTTCGCCGGCGGGGGCTTTGATGGGGGAGGTGGGGGCTTTAACGGCGGCGGCGGGGGCTTTTAGCGACGGGAAGAAGGCAATGAGGACGGCGCGTATGCGGGTATTCTCAGGATGCAGTGCTAATATGATATGCTTGCCCTAAATCGCTCCGAAACGTCTAAAAGACAGGTGGCGCTATGGCAAAACAAAGGGTGTACAGGCACGATAATCTATGCCCGAAATGCGGCTCGAACTGGGTTAAGAAAGACAGCCACTCGCGCGGCAAGCAGATGTATAAGTGCAACCAATACGGTCGCAAACATCAAGAGGGCGCAAAGCATCGGTTCACCAATGAACAGAAGGAACAAGCGGTGAAGATGCGCGCCGAGGGGATGAGCCTATCGGCGACCGCGCGCGTAGCAGGCGCGAGCGTAACCACAGTAAGCAAGTGGGTCAAAAAAGGGGCGTTGGCGAGAGAGCGCCTGACGCGCTTTCTGGAGTGGCGGACAAGCGGTAGGCGGGACAGCGTCCGCGCGTCTATTGTGGCGTTTGATGAGATGTGGACATACTTGGATGTAAGGCGCGGCGAGAGTCGCAAAGACCTGTGGATATGGACTGCGGTGGTGGAAGAGCGGGATGGCGTCCGCTGGCGGATGTATGAAGTAGGCGGCAGGGACGTGTTGGCGTTCTCGCGCTTGTTGGATCGGCTGCCGAGCGCCGACAGGTACGAAACCGACGCTTATGGGGTGTACGAGTGGCTGCCGCGCGACCGGCATGTGGTGGGCAAGGGCGGAGCGGTGAACTGGAATGAAGGGCTGCACTCCAAGTTGCGGAGCAAACTGAACAGGCTGGCAAGGCGGACAAAGGGCTACACAAAGAGCGTGGAGATGCTGAAACACATGCTGGCGAAAGCGTTTGAGGAGTGCCTAAATCAGTCCATCAAATCCATTGGCACTGCACACTGAGAATACCCGCGTCCGCACGGGCCAGTTCGTCAGCGGCGAGGGCGCTACCTGGCGCGTGGAGTTCGCGGTAGGGCGGTAGCGATCGCCCGTCGTCCCCGTGGCAGCGTTTCTTTTTAATCTGGTTTAGGGGATTGACAAGTGCGCCGCAACTGGTAAATCAAGCGCTTGCGGCAATGCCATCCAACCGGCTGCGGCGCTAAACATACCCGCCATCCGGATGGAAATGTCGCCGCCAGCGCCAATTCGTTGCCCCGCATTCGCCCTTGTGCTATAATTGCCTGTGAGAAAAAGGAACATCAACACAAGACAAGAGGGGAACCCCCGGGAGTAAGGGCTTGAACAAAGCTGAAAAGCAAGCCATCATCGCTGAACACCGCATCAATGAGAACGACTCCGGCTCTACTGAGTTGCAAGTCGCCGTTCTGACTACGCGCATCAATCACCTGACGCAACACCTTCGGGTTCACAAGCACGACGAATCCACGCGGCGCGGCCTGCTCAAGATGGTCGGCCGCCGCCGCCGCCTGCTCAGATACCTCAACAGGGAAGACGTGAGCCGCTATCGCGCGCTTATCGCCAAGCTCGGCCTGAGAAGGTAAGCCCACAGCCGCGCCGCGCCCGCGCATATCTATATCACTGCGCGGCCCGCCGCAGGGCAAGCCAAGCGCTCCTCTTTTTCTCACGTTCCCCGTGGAGGATACTACCTTATGCTAACCACCTTTGAGCACGTCTACGAATCCGGCACTCTGATTATGGAAACGGGGCAGCTCGCCCTGCAAGCAAACGGCGCTGTGCTGGTCAAGCAAGGCGATTGCGCCCTGCTGGTCGCCGCCACTATGTCCAAGCCCCGCGAGGGCATAGACTTCTTCCCCCTCACCATAGACGTGGAAGAGCGCCTCTATTCGCGCGGCAAAATCCCCGGCAGTTTTTTCCGGCGGGAGGGCCGCCCCAGCACGCACGGCATCCTGACCGCCCGCCTGACCGACCGCCAAATCCGCCCGCTATTCCCGCCCGACTTTCGCAACGAAGTCCAAATCGTCATCACCCCCCTGTCCATTGATATGGAAACGCCGTTTGAGCCGCTGGTGATGACCGCCGCCTCCGCCGCGCTCGCCATATCCGACATCCCCTTTATGGGCCCAATCGCCGCCACCCGAATCGGCTGCATCGACGGCGAGCTGATAGTCAATCCCACCTACGAGCAGCTGGACGACAGCGAGCTTGACATCATCGTGTCCGGCTCCAACGACGGCGTAACGATGATGGAGGCGGGCGCGCAGGAACTCCCCGAAGAGCTCGTCTTTGACGCCATCAAGCTCGCCCAAGAAGTCAACCTCAAGCTGGTGGCGTTCCAAGAGAATATGGCGGCGGAAATCGGCAAGCCCAAGTCGGGCTACCAGTCATTCGCCTACCCCGCCGAGCTGGACGCCGAGCTCTCCGGTATGCTTGACGGCAGGCTGACGGACGCTTTCGTGACGTCAACCGGCAAGGTTGATCTTTACGCCAAGCTGGACGAGATGCGCGCCGAAATCGCCGATTCCTACGGCGAAGACTACGCCGCCAACGACCTGAGGGATGCTTTTGAGGCGCAGCTTGAGCGCGCGTTCAAGCAGAATGTTATGCAGGGCGGCAAGCGCCCGGACGGCAGGGACAGGCGCGAGATACGGCCGCTGTCCAGCGCGGTGGGCTTGCTGCCGCGCGCGCATGGCAGCGGGCTGTTCAATCGCGGCGAAACGCAGATCCTGGGCGTAGCCACGCTCGGCTCGGTGGGCGACGCGCAGCGCTTGGACACGCTGACTCCCGAAGAGACCAAGCCCTTTATGCTGCACTACAACTTCCCGCCCTACTCGGTCGGCGAAGTGCGGCGCATCGGCTCGCCCGGCCGCCGCGAAGTCGGACACGGCGCTTTGGCGGAGCGCGCCATCGCCCCCGTGCTGCCCAGCGCCGAAGACTTCCCCTACACGCTGCGTATCGTCTGCGAGGCGCTCGGCTCAAACGGCAGCACATCTATGGCGAGCGTCTGCGCCGGCGCCCTCGCGCTTATGGACGCGGGCGTCCCCATCAAAGCCCCCGTCGCCGGCATATCCATAGGCTTAATCACCGACGACAACGGCGGCGACTACGCCACCATAACCGACATCCAGGGCATGGAAGACCATGTGGGCGATATGGACTTCAAGGTAGCGGGAACCCGCGAGGGCATTACCGCCATTCAGCTGGACATCAAGGTCAACAGCATCGGCTTTGATGTAGTGCAGGACGCCTTGCAGCAGGCGAAAGAGGCGCGGCTGTTCATCCTTGACCATATGCGCGACACCATCAGCGACGCGCGCTCCGACCTCAGCCCATTCGCGCCGCGCATGCTCCGCATCAGCGTGCCGGTGGACAAGATTGGCACGGTCATAGGCCCCGGCGGCAAGACCATCCGCGGCATCACCGACGAAACCGGCGCCACCATAGACATACAGGAAGACGGCACGGTCATAATCGGCTCGCCCGACGGCAAAGCGGCGCAGAGGGCGGTGCAGATGGTTGACGACCTCACGCGCGAGGTAAAAGTGGGGGACATCTTCACCGGCAAAGTCAGCCGCCTGATGAACTTCGGCGCATTCGTAGAAATCCTGCCCGGCAAGGACGGCATGGTTCACATCAGCGAGCTCTCGGACGAGCATGTCCCGTCCATAGAAGACGCCGTTGAGCTAGGCCAGGAACTCACCGTAGTCGTCATAGAAATCGACGACTTGGGCCGCATCAACCTCTCCCGCCGCGCGCTGCTCACCGGCGAGGAAATATCGCCTGAGGGCAGGGGCCCCGTAGGCGGCCCCTCCGCCTCGCGCGGCGGCGGCGGCCGGGGCGGCCGCGACCGCAACGGCGGCCGGGGCGGCTTCCGCGGCGGCCGAGACGGCGGCCGGGACCGCGACGGCGGGCGCGGCGGCTATCGGGGCGGCCGTGACGGCGGCCGTGACCGCGACCGCGGCGGCCGGGATCGGGATAGGGATCGCGGCGGCCGGGGCGGGTACCGGCGCTAGGCGGCAATCTGCCCATCGCGGCATGTGAAAATTTAATGGCGGGCAACTCCTGTGGCAAAGCGTCGGCGTCAAGCGGCGCTTTCGGGGGGGTTGCCCGCCATTTTGCATAGCATCCGCGCCATCTAGCCGCCAACACACGCCCGCGCCCGCGCCGAAATCAATACGCCCGCGGCGGCTTTATATCACGACGGGCACTGAGGGCGCTACAAAAAGATTGGGGATTTTCTTATATTTATAGTTATGCGGGTAGGTAGATTAGGTGACTATTGGCTGTGCGCTATGTGATAGAAAAGGAATTTCAACGATTTGAAAAATATGTTCAAGCAACCTTGCGCCTAACCACTGAATTCATTTATGATACGCAGAGCGCATCGCTATTCTATGGAGGAATCACCATGACTGACTTTTCTCGCTCGGCAGTAGAAATCAAGCAGGGGAACCTTACCCTCTACCTAACTTATGTTACGCCCAGAGATCTGTTCGGCGGCAACTTCTACGCCGTTGAGAAACTTGACTCCGACACGCAAGAGGGCTACCAGCGCATCTTGAACGAAACCCGCGCGCGTCGGCTTTCAAGGCATTTGACCGAGGCCAATGGCGACGGCTACGCGCATCTGCCAACTACGGTGTTTCTAGCGACAGACAAGTCCGTAGAGTTTGACGAAGACACCCAAACGCTCAAATTCGATAAGGACTTGGTGTGTCCGTTTAGCGTGGTTGACGGCCAGCATAGGATAGAGGGCCTGCGCCTCGCGGTTGACAGAGAACCGGAACTGCTTGACTTCAAGCTCCCGGTCACCCTCGCCACAGAACTTGATGATACGCACCAAATGTATCATTTCTTCATCGTCAACACGACCCAAGTGCCGGTGGATTCTGCGTTGCGCCAGCAGATCACGCGCCGTTTCACCGATATGCAAGGCGTCGAAGAACTGCCATACACCCCGCACTGGATCAAAAGCTCCATCGCGCGCGGACGAGACGCCAAAGCCCTAAGGATAACGGAGTTCCTCAACGAGCATTCCGAATCCCCATTCCTCGGCCGGATCCAGATGGCGAATGACCTAGACGGCAAGAACAAAATTAAGCAAGCGGCTATCGTGAACATGCTAAAGTCCGAGGTGCTCACCGCGTCAAATCCCCTGTCAGTGCAGGAAACGGATATTGATAGAGCGGCGAGGATTATGCTCAACTACTTTCGGGCGATCGACGACCTATTCGTGAACGGCAGAGACAGGAACGCGACCGTCGTGTACAAGAGCAACGGGATATTCTTCTTCCTTGGAGTATCCAAGTGGATATTCAATGTCCTCTACTCGTCCACAAACGACTTCACCACCAAATCCATATCCTCAGTCATTGAGGCGTCCCTAGACGAAATAGATGACACATACAGAAGTGTCATATCCCCCGACTGGTGGATGCCCGGCCCGCATGGAGCCAGCAACTTGAACCGAGCCGCTGTACGCGGATACATTGACGCATTCCAGCAAGCGCTTAGCCGCGCGCCCACCCAAAGGCCGGAGATACGCCTATGAAGATTGGCGCGCTAAAACCGTCGTTAAGCAACCGAGCGCCATTTCGGCTATCCGAGAGCCTGCGCGTTCCCCAGAAATCGGGCTGCTACATATTGGCGAGCATCAACGACGATGTGATATACATCGGCCAAAGCGTCAACCTATGCCAGCGCATGCGGCAGCACTTGGACAACCCGCGCATGACCGCGCAAACCAGGCTAGGCGTGGCGAGCTGGTTCTATTTCGGGCTTTGGGATGAGAGCGAAATAGAAGATGTTGAAAAGCGGTTGCTGTTCAATTTCAAAGCAACCGAGGGTAGCCTGCCGCCGCTAAACCGAATGGGGCCATAGCCCCCGTTTGTATGCAAACGCGAATTTGCTAACGCGCAGCGCATGGCTTTGCGCCCCGACTCCCCCGTTAACGCAGATCCGGAAGCGTCAGGCCGCGCCCTGCACGCTTTGCCGCCAGCCAGCGCGCAAACGACGCCTCGCTTTCAAGCGAGCGGCGGCCGGCGAGCAAGCCCTCTACGCTTATGTCTTCGTCCAGGTCAGGCCAATGGATCGTGCCATTGCCGTATAGCTCAGTGTTGGCGCGTTCTTTGGGCGTGGCGTGAACCAGGCGGGGATACCATCCTAGAGGGACTGATACGGCGCGGCCGTCCGTTAGGGTGACTGTTAGGGCGTCGTCGGTTGCGGTGACTTTCGCGGCGGCGGGCGCAGCCAACTCAGCGGTTGAAATAGCCATACCAATCCTCCGTGAATGTGTCTTGACGGCGCTCAATTATGCGACGAATAGCGCGCAGTTCTCTTCCAGAGAACCTATCCCCATCCTGCGATCTTACAGGAATGAGCCAAAATTTGGCAAAGTTGTTATCCTCCTTGACATGAATATGAGGCGGCTCAACCCCGTCGGCGGACACGAAGTAGAACCTATACGGCCCATCCCGCAGTATCGTAGGCGTCCCCCTCTCGCTTAATACCACTTCCCCTTATCCACCACGTTGCTTAGCTCATCCCCCGCCAGGAACCGCCGCGCGTTGCCGATTAGGATTTCGTAGCGGCGGTCGTCTATGTTCTGCGCGTCTTTGACTGCCACATGCGGCGTCATTAGGACGTTGGGCAGGGACCAGAGCTTGTGGGCGGAGGGGAGTGGTTCTTGTTCGAAGACGTCTAGGCCGGCGCCGGCTATGACGCCGGACTGGATGGCGTCGGCTAGGTCGTCTATTTTGCAGACCATGCCGCGGCCTATGTTGATGAAGTAGGCGGTGGGTTTCATTAGGGCGAAGCGGCGCGCGTTGAACATGCCCTCGGTGACGGGCGTGTGCGGGACGGTGGTTATGACGAAGTCGGCGCGGGGGAGCAGCGCGTCTATGCTGTCGGGGGAGTGGAATTCTACGTAGGGCAGGTCGTATTCAGGGCGAGGATCTAGGCCGATGACTTGCATGCCGAGCGTGTGGCAGATGCGCGCGGTTTCGTGGCCTATGCCGCCCACGCCGTTGATGAGGGCGGTTGCGCCGGCTATGTCTATGTACTGCGATTTGCGCGCGTCTTTGTCCCATTCGCGCCTGCGCTGGGCGTCCATATACCACGGCAGCCCGCGCGCGAGCGCCAGCAGGAACATCAAGATGTGGTGCGAGATATGGTCAAAGTAGATGCCGCGCGGGTTGGTGATGGTGAGGTCGCTCGCCATTAGTTCGGGGTAGTAGTAGCCGAAGAATGGGCCTGCGTCGGGGTTGTGCAGCCAGCGCAGCTTTTCGGCGGCGGCGAGCGCGGCGGGCGGCACCCAGCCGAATGCGGCGTCGGCGTCGCGGATGGCGTCCAGCGCCTCGGCGTCGGTCTCGGGGACGTCTACGTCGAACTCCGCCAGCGTGTCCGAGAGCCGCGCGGCGAAGCTGCGCCTGAGGTCGTCCTGCGGCGGCATAAATACCATTTTGGGCATAGGTGGTTCCTCCATTCGGTTCGTATCGGTTCGTATAGGGGAATGCGAAAAGCCGCTGAGCGCGGGGGGGATTTGGGCTGCAATGAGCGCCAAGTGGCTAAGCGACGACGCCGTTCCCGCGGGCGGTGATGGTATTGTGCCACTCGCGCATTCGTAAAGCAAGCGGCGCGGCACAATGGCGTTTTCAACTATGCGGCAACCCATATGTGGCAGCAGTCCTCTATGTGGTCGAGGAATGGATTTGCCCTTGTGGGAAATGCCGTGCCAACGCCCGCTATTGCGGTTGCGGGGGGAATGGATGTAATATAGCGGCGATGCGGCGGCGTTAGCGCAATAATAAGGGGGCGTTGTTATGGCGAATGTGGTGCTGGTTACGGATATGGTTGTGGGGTTTATGGTGGCGGGGCATAATCTTTATTGCGGGGATGAGGCGCGCGGGATTATTCCGAATGTGCGGCGGCTTATTGAGGCGGAGCAGGCGGCGGGGGGGAGCGTGATTTTTGTGTGCGATACGCATGATCCGGATGATCTGGAGTTTGAGATGTTTCCGGTTCACTGCGTCAGGGGGACGGCGGAGGCGGAGGTTATTGCTGAGCTGAGCGGGTATGAGGGGGTGAGGCTGCCTAAGCGGAGGTATAGCGCGTTTTTCGATACCGAGCTGGCGGGGATGTTGGAGGAGCTGATGCCGGATAGGGTGATTATCTGCGGGGTTTGCACGGATATTTGCGTGATGCACACGGCGGCGGACGCGCGCAACCGCGATTACGCGGTGGATATTCCGACCGATTGCGTGGCGTCGTTTGACGCGGCGGCGCACGAGAACGCGCTGCGGCATATGGAGACTATTCTGGGGGCGAGGCTGATTACGTCGGGCGATTAGCGCGGCTATGACGGCGGCAATCATCGGCAATCATCGGCAATCACGGCGGCAATCGGCGGCAATCCAAGAGAGTTGCGCGGCGCTTGATTGGCGGTTCGCGGCGTATTATCCGGCGCGTTTTCGCCCGCGTATGCCTACCTATATTGGGCGATATAGGCTATGCTATTTTATATCGCCGTTGCCGCCGCGCGTTTTGGGCGGCTTGGGTTCGCTTGAGTGGCAAGACTAAAAGATTAGAGAGCGCAAACGCATATGACGACCCCTAATTTCGATGTTCGCCCGTCCGCGCTGGTGGGCGATTGCAGCGATGTGCAGGCGCAGCGCATCCTGACGATACTTCGCAACGACGCGTACAATCCGAGTGTTACGATGCAGTTTCGGGCGGCGCGGGCGGGCGCGCTGTGCGGCATATACGAGGTTCGGGCGCTGCTGGCGAAGGCACTGCCTGAGACGGGCGCGGAGGTTTGGGCGCTGGCGGACGGGGATGCGATAGGCGCGGATGAGGTGGCGCTGCGGGTGAAAGCGCCGTACAGCTCATTCGGGCTGTATGAGGGGACGATATGCGGCACGCTGGCGTCCTGCAGCGGCTGGGCTACGGCGGCGCGGGAGTGCGTAGAGGCGGCGGCGGGCATTCCGGTAGCGGTCACATCGCCGCCGAGCGCGCATCCGAATGTGGCGCCGCTGATAGACTACGCGGCGATTGTGGGCGGCTGCGCGGCGGTTTCCACCGCGCTGGGCGGGCGCTACGCGGGGGTTACGCCAACGGGATATATGCCGCACGCGCTGCCGCTGCTGATGGGCGACGCGGTGCGCGCGATGCAGGCGTATGACCGGCATATGGCGCAAGAGATCCCGCGCATCGGCATTGTAGATACATTCAGGGATGAGGCGGAGGAGGCGCTGGCGCTGGCGCGCGCGTTCCGGGATAAGCTGCGCGGGGTGAACCTGAGCACGCCGCCGGAGCGCGGGGGCGTAACGCCGGATTTGGTGAAAGAGATTCGCGCGCGGCTTGACCAGAACGGGTTTAATCATGTGGAGATTTTCGTTACGCACGGGGTAACGAAAGATAAGATACGGCAGATGGTAGAGGCGGGGGCGCCGGTGAACGGGTTTAGCGTGGACGAGGCGGTGGCGGGTGCGCCGCCGGTGGGGTTCGGCGCGGACATACACGAGATAGACGGCAAGCCGGTGGCGCGGCGGGGCAGGGTGCCGGGGGCGACGTCAAGCCCGCGATTGAGCAGGGTGATTTAGGGCAAGGCTTAGGGGCGCGATTTAGGGCGGCGGCTCGCCGGTTTCGGCGCGGGTAAAGCGCAAGCGCAGATAGCGCCGCGTGTCTTGGCGGACGCGCGCCCAGTGCGCTATGCGGTAGCCGATTACGCAGGCGATGCCCTTGTCGGACACCAGCAGCGGGATGCCGTCGCGGGTTTCGCGGGGGATGCGCTCGTTCACCATAAAGTCTTGCAGTTTTTTGGGGCGGGTCATTCCAAGCGGTTGAAAGCGGTCGCCGGGCTGGCGGGCGCGGAGGTGGAGGTCATCGCCTAGGCGGTCAAGGTCGAGGGTTTCGGCGCAATCGGATGCGCTGTTGGATGCGCCGGCGGATGATGTGGGGTAGCAGGGGGCGCTATCGGCGCTAGATGATGCGCGGGCGCAAGTGGTGTTCTCATATACGGCGGCGGTGATGCGCCAGGCGCCGACGTGGGTTTCGCCGGGGATAGCAAGGGGGAACTCGCCCGCGATTGGGGGCAGGTATGCCAGCGCCGCTTGGATGGCGTCCGATTGCCCTATGCGAACTTCGCCGTAGCCCGTTGCGAATAGGATGCCGCCGGGCAGGGGCAGCGTTTTGCCGGCGGGGCCGGTTAGCATTTGGCGCATAGTTAGGATGTGGGCGCGGCTTAGTTCAATGGCGTGGGCGTTGCCTTGCGCGGCTTGGGCGGCGCGGCGGAGGATGCGGCTTTGGATGGCGGGATGATGTTGGGCGAGCGCGGGCGCGTCTAGGGCGATTATGCCGCTGTCGGATTGGCGGGCGATTTCGCGCCAGGCGGCGTGGGCTTGCTGTTGGATATATGCGGCGTCTTCGGCGGCGTTGCTTGCCAGGCGCAGCAGGGCGGCGCGGGCGGCGGGGTTGACGCGCTCTATCAGGGGCAGCAGTTCTAGGCGGATGCGGTTGCGGGCGCGCTCAAGGGATAGGTTGGTTTCGTCGTGGCGGGGCTGCAAGCCGAGCGCGGCGCAGTAGGCGTATGTTTGGGCGCGGGTGACGCTGAGCAAGGGGCGAAACAGGGTTAGGTCGGCGTGGGCGATTGTGAGGCGCTCTAGTGGCTGCATGCCGCGCAAGCCGGTTAGGCCGCTGCCGCGTATGATGTGCATAAGCAGGGTTTCGGCTTGGTCGTCGGCGGTGTGCGCTACGGCTACGGCGTGGGCGTTATGGCGGGCGGCGGCGTTGGCTAGAAAGCGGTAGCGCAGGCGGCGGGCGGCGTCTTCTAGGGATAGGCTGTGAGCGCGGCGGTATGCGGCGACGTCGGCGCTGTGGATGTCGCAGGGGATGTTTAGCTGCCGAAAAGTGGCTTGGACGAAGGCGGCGTCGGCGTTGGATGCGCTGCCGCGCAGGTTGTGGTTGAGATGAGCGCCGTATAATTGCAGATCGAATTCGGGGCGCAGATGCCGGAGCGCGTAGAGCAGGGCGAGCGAGTCGCCGCCGCCGGATACCGCTACGAGCAGCGTCTTGCCGCGCATATCGCAGGCGGCGAGCGCGGCGCTCAGGTTGCTGAGCAGCGGGGATAGGTCGGCGCTATCGGGCGATCTCATCGGCGTCCGCGGCGGCGCTGTCGGCGTCTTCGGCGGCTGGGCCCGCGCGCGTAATCCTGACCGTCTCTATCTTGAACGCGCGCATCTCTATGACCTCTATCTTGAGGTTTTCGTACTCCAGCGTATCGCCCTCTTCGGGGATGCTGCCAAGCCTGTCAAGCACGAAACCGGCGATGGTGTCAAAGTCGCCGTCGGGCAGGTTGATGGGCAGCTCTTCGTTTGCCTCGTCAATGCTCATCGCGCCCTCGACCTGGTAGGTGTTGTCGTCAATGCTTTCGTATTCCTCTTCGGGCGCCTCGCCCTCTTCGCCGTGCGCGCCGACTACCTCTTCGGATAGGCGCTTGAGCGTGACTATGCCCGCCAGCCCGCCGTATTCGTCCACAATCACCGCCATTTGGCGGCCCTTGTCCCGCATCTCTTCGAAGAGTTCGGCGGTGCGCTTGGTTTCGGGGACGAATAGGCCGTCGCGGACGACGTCGGTAACGCTGTCGCCGTAGGACAGCCCCTCGCTCGCCATAGTTTTGAGGACGTCTTTGGCGGACAGGATGCCGGTGATGTTCTCAATAGAGCCGTTGTACACGGGAAATCGGGTGTGGGAATGTTGGCAGTAGATTTCCAGGAAATCTTTGAGGGTGGCGCCGCTGGGGACGCCGATAATCTCAGGGCGGGGCGTCATGACTTCGCGCACTTGGCGGTCGCCGAACCGGAATACGTTTTGCAGCAGTTCCGCCTCTGACGGCTCAAATGTGCCTTCCGCCTCGCCGATGTCAATCAGCGTGCGGAGTTCGCCCTCGGTGATGGAATCGCGCTCGGACGCGGTGACGCCGAGCATTGTGGCGGTTCGGTTGGTAATCGCCTGCAGCGCCAGGACGATGGGCAGCAACATAGTTTCTATGAGGCTGAGCGGGCGGGCGTACACAAACGCCACGCGCTCGGAGCGGTGGACGGCGATTGTTTTGGGGATGATCTCGCCGAATATGAGCAGCAGCACCGTGCCTGCGACGGTGGCGACTACGGCGGCTAGGCCTTCGTTTTCGGGGCCGAGCAGGTTCAGCACAACCAGGGTTATGAGCGCGGTGAACGCCACGTTGACGATGTTGTTGCCGAGCAGGATTGTGGATAGCAGGCGCTCCGGCTTGTCCACCATAGAGGCGATGCGCGCGGCGCCGGGCGTGTTGGTGTTGACCAGGTGGGCGAGCCTCACGCGGTCAAGCGCGAGGAACGCCGCCTCCGAGGACGAAAAGAACGCCGAGAATAGGATGCAGAGTCCGATGAGCAGCAGGCTTAATAACTGTCCGTCCGCCATATGCTTTAACCTCCGGCGCGCGCTGTGTAAGGGAGCGCGACTGAGATTGAGATGATGAGCGCCGCGTGAGTAGCGGCGTGAGATTGCGTATGAGATTGGCAGGGTTTGGGTGGCGCGATCGTTGTGAGTGTATCGGGCATTGCGTTAGGCCTCCGCGCCGGGGTCGGCGTCGTAGCCGTCGTGGTCGTCGTCGCGAGCTTGCCAGAGTTGGGCGGCGGTTCGGCGCGCGGTGGATTCGCTGAACCCGCGCCGCGCGAGGTAGCCGCCCAGCCTGCGGTGGAATGTCCGGTAGTCGGCGTTGGCGATGCGGCGTGCGTATGCGGCGGCGGCGCGATGGGCGCTGTCGGCGTCGTCGAAGTCGCTGACGGCGTCGGCGGCGATTTCGGCGGGGATGCCTTTGCCGAGCAGTTCGCGCTTGACAAGCCAGGCGCTGCGGGGCTTGTTACGCAGGCGGCCGTCCGCCCAGAGGCGGGCGAATGCGCGGTCGTCTATGAGGGCTTGTTCGCGCAAGTCTTGGATGACCTTGTCCACGATTTCGGCGGGGTATTCGCGGCGCAAACGCGCCCTGACCTCTGCTTCGCTTCTAGGTCTGCGGGATAGATGGCGTATTGCCAAGGCGCTCGCGCGCCCGGTCTGCTCGCTGTCTTCCTTCATGTCAGGTCTAGGCGACCTTGCGCGCTCCCAATGCTTGCGGTTGTGTTGCGATATGCTGCGGTTTGGAACTGGCGCCGCCTTTGCGCCCAATGCCTTGCGCGGGATATTGCGCCCGATATTGCGCTATGCGCCGGGCGATGCGAATTGCCGACCGCAATGCAAGTGTATCAGGCGATTGGCGATGCGTAAAGCGCGAGGCGGGTTTGAATCGCGGCTTATGCGCGATGGCGGCGGCGGCTTGCGTCAGCGCCTGCCCTTTCCGCCCCGAATATATCCGGATGGCGGAAAGGGCAAGAATGGCGTTAGGCGGCGCTAGTCGTTCATAGACGCTATGGCGTCCATAGGGTCGGCGTCGGGCTGGTCGGCGGGTTCGGGGATGACGATTTGGGGCGAGAGTTTGGTTCGCACCAGGTTCTCCACCTCGTCCGCGAGATCGTCGTTTTCCATTAGGAACCGCTTGGAGTTTTCGCGGCCTTGGCCGAGCCGTATGTCGCCGAAAGAGTAGAACGAGCCGCTCTTGGTGATGATGTCTTCGTTGACGCCGATGTCTAGGAGTTCGCCGTGCTTGCTGATGCCCTCGCTGTACATTATGTCGAATTCGGACACGCGAAACGGGGGCGCGACCTTGTTCTTGACGATGCGGGCGCGCACGCGGTTGCCGAGGACGTCTGTGCCTTGCTTGATGGATTCCAGGCGGCGCAGGTCAATGCGGACGGAGCTGTAGAACTTGAGCGCGCGGCCGCCGGGGGTTACTTCGGGGTTGCCGAAGAAGACGCCGACTTTTTCGCGGAGCTGGTTGATGAAGATGACGCAGGTGTTGGAGCGGCTGATGGATGATGTGAGTTTTCGGAGCGCTTGGGACATAAGGCGGGCTTGCAAGCCGACATGGGTATCGCCCATATCGCCCTCCAGCTCGGCGCGCGGCACAAGCGCCGCCACGCTGTCCACGACCACCACGTCAACGGCGTTGCTGCGGACTAGGTATTCGCAGATTTCCAAGCCTTGCTCGGCGGTGTCGGGCTGGGACACGAGCAGTTCTTCGATGTCCACGCCGCACTTGGCGGCATAGCCGGGGTCAAGCGCGTGTTCGGCGTCGATGTAGGCGGCGGTGCCGCCGCCGGCTTGGGCGCTTGCCATGACATGGTAGGCGAGGGTGGTTTTGCCGGACGATTCGGCGCCATAGACTTCCACCACGCGCCCGCGCGGCACGCCGCCCACGCCGAGCGCCACATCCAGGGATATGGAGCCGGTGGAGATAGCGCCGGCGCTGTCGTCTTCGATGGCGTCGCCGAGCCGCATAACCGCGCCCTGCCCAAAGTGGCGGTCAATCTGCCCAATGGCGAGCTCAAGCGCCTTAGCCTTGTCGGTCGGAGCGGGGGCGGTTTTCTTTGACGCGCCGTTTCTTGCAGCCATATCAATGTCCTCCATTTCGCTTGCGGGTTGGTAGCCGCTTGTGGTTCGTTGGCTGGGTTGCCCTTGTCATTCGTTGGTTGATTGCCGCTTGTCAATCGCCGATTGGTTGCCGTTCAATCGTAGTTTAGCAAGATGATAATGGCAATTCGCGCGGTTCACAACTTGCCGTGAATTTCCCTTAAGGTAAATCTACCAGGCTTTGCGGGCGATGTCAACACATCGGTTCTAGCAAAATTCGGATTCCTCAGATTTCTTTTGCCCAAGCCCGCGATAGCCTGTAATATGCGAGGTATAGGGCGCGCTGCTAATCGTGGATTGCGCGGATTGGGCATCCCGTTCTAATCGCCGCCGCGTCTTAGATTATTTTGGACATTAGCGCCCGTCAATGCGATAATTGTAGCGCAAATTGCGAAAGGGGGCGTTCCGATATGGCTGACGCAGTAGGGTTGGCTAGGGAGAAGTGCGTGGCATGCCGCAGGGATTCGCCGCGCGTGACTGAGGCTGAGATAGCGGAGTTGCATCCGCAAGTGGGGGATTGGGAGATTACAGACGCGGATGGGATACCGCGATTGGAGAGAATTTATAGGTTCAAGGACTTCGGCGAGGCGCTGGCGTTCAGCAATGCGCTGGGCAGGTCGGCGGACGCGGAGGGGCATCATCCGCGCATTACGCTGGAGTGGGGGCGCGTGGGCGTGGAGTGGTGGACGCATAAGATCCGCGGGCTGCATCGCAACGATTTCGTTATGGCGGCTAAGACGGACGTTATGTATGACGATCGGGCGGGCGGCGCGGAGTAGCGGCGGGATTACGCGCCGCCAAAGCGGTTGGACGGCGCAGGGAGTTTCATACTTGTACGACTTGATTGTAGCGGGCGCTGGGCCCGGCGGGAATATGGCGGCGCTGGAGCTGGCGCGGCAAGGGCTCAAGGTGGGCGTAGCCGATTGGCGCACGCATATCGGGGACAAGCTTTGCACGGGCATAATCGGGCGGGATTGCGCCGACCTCGTGCCGCCGGATGAGGCGCACATCTACAAGGCGGCGCGCTCGGCGACGATTGTAGCGCCGTCGGGCAGGGGCTTTCGGGTGGAGCGCAAGCGGCCGCAGGCGTATGTGGTCGATCGCGCGGCGTATGTGAACGGCGTGGCGCGGCAGGCGCAGGCGGCGGGCGCGGAGTACATCCTGGGGCGGCGCGTAAGCGGCATTCGCATATCGGCGGACGGCGCGCGCGTGGAAGTGGGCGGCGAGGGCGGCAGTTCGTATCGGTGCAAGATGGTTATCATCGCGGCGGGGTTCAATTCGCCGCTGCTGCGAATGGCTGGGCTGCGCGAAAACGGCGCGGGCGAGTATATGACGGGCTGCCAAGCGGAGGTGAGCATCGCGGGCGCGGGCGAAACTGAGGTGTATGTGGGCAGCGAGGTGGCGCCGGATTCGTTTGGGTGGCTTGTGCCGCTGTCCAAGTCGCGCGCGCTTGCGGGGATAGCGCGGCGGCGGCGCGTCAAGGGGCAATTGAACGGATTTATAGACAGGTTGCGCGCGTCGGGCAAGGTCACGGGCGTATCCTGCAAGCCGCGCGCGTGGGGCATCCCGATGCGGCCGCTCGCCAAGACGTACGGCGACCGCGCGCTGGCGATAGGCGACGCGGCGGGGTTCGCCAAGCCCACAAGCGGCGGCGGCATATACTACGCCTTTATATCGGGGCGCATGGCGGCGCAGACGGCGCGAGAGGCGTTTGACGCGGGCGACTTCGGCGCGCGGCGATTGCAGGCGTATGAAAAGCGCTGGAAACCCGTACTCAGCAAAGAACTCAGGGCGGGCTACTACGCGCGGATGCTGTTTGAAACGCTGAACGATTCGCAGATAGAGCGGCTTATGGAAGAGTTTCTGCGCGAGGATGTGCTGGCGGATCTTGTGGGCAACGAAGACTTGGCGTTTGACTGGCACAGCCGGATTATAATGGCGGTTCTGCGCTACGCGGACATAGGGCGGGTGCTGCGGGCGCTGGGGCCTGCCGCCGCGCCATTCGCCGCAAGGCTGCTGCAGGCGCACAGGTAGCGTGTTGGGCGTGTCTTAGGCGCATCCGCATATTATCCCGCATACTGCGCGGCGTCTTGCCAAAGCCGCCATTTTCCCGCATTATTAGGGCTAAATCGCGCTTTCGGAAAATGAGCGGCGCTTATTACAATTCCCTCATTCCCACTCACATACAAACGCCAAAATATCCAAGGCGCAACCGGCAAGCGCGCGGAGGAGGGAAATGGTTCTGAGCGACAATACCATCAAGAAACTGATGGCTAAGGGCAGGATTGTCATTGAGCCGCTGGGGGAGGGCAGCATCCAACCGGCGAGCGTTGACGTTCATCTTGACGGGCAGATACTCGTGTTTCGCAACTCGCGGCGGCCGTACATAGACATCCGCGAGGATATGAGCGATTTGACCGAGATGGAAGAGATCCGCGAGCAGCCGTTTATGCTGCATCCGGGCGAGTTCGTGCTGGGCAGCACGCGGGAAGTGATTGAGCTGCCGGACGATCTGGTGGCGCGGCTGGAGGGCAAAAGCTCGCTTGGGCGCGTGGGGCTGCTGATTCACTCTACGGCGGGGTATGTGGATCCGGGCTGGAAGGGGCATCTGACGCTGGAGCTGAGCAATGTCGCCAACCTGCCCATAACGCTGTACGACGGGATGAAGATAGGGCAGCTTTCGTTTCTGCAGCTGAGCTCGCCGGCGGACAACCCGTATGGGTCGCCGGGGCTTGGCAGCAAGTATCTTGGGCAGACTAAGCCCACCGCGAGCCGCGCGTTCCAGGACTTTTTGCCCAGCGAAAACGGCGCGGCGGCTTTGGGCAAGCGCGATTAGCCGCGCAATGGACGGGGCCTGTGATGCAACCGCCGGCGCAATCTCTTTATCAATCGCCTGAGCAATTCCCTGAGCAATCGCGCGGGCAAATCTCTGGCGATAAGTCGCATGGGCAATCGCGCGAACAAGCATCCCCGCATATGCGGCGGGCGCTGGCGCTGGGCTGGAGCGCTTTGGGCAGCACAAGCCCTAATCCCGCCGTGGGCTGCGTCGTGGCGCGGGATGGCGCGGTTGTGGGCGAGGGATATACGCAGCCGCCGGGCGGCAATCACGCGGAGGCGGAGGCGCTGGCGCGGGCGGGCGCTTTGGCAAGGGGCGCTACGATGTATGTTACGCTGGAGCCGTGCAATCATCACGGCAGGACGCCGCCATGCGCGGACGCGGTCATCGCGGCGGGCGTGGGCGAGGTTGTGGTGGCTACGCGCGATCCCAACCCGAATGTGGCGGGCGGCGGCATAGCGCGGCTTGAGGCGGCGGGCATACGGACGCGGCTTGGCGATGGGGGACAAGAGGCGCGGCGGCTCATAGAGGGGTTCGCCAAGCATAGCGCGACGGGCATGCCTTTCGTAACCGCCAAGTTCGCTATGAGCCTTGACGGCAAGATAGCCTCTCGCAGCGGCGATTCCAAGTGGATAAGCGGGCGGGAATCGCGGGAGTACGCGCATACGTTAAGGGCGCGGTCGGACGCCATTATGGTTGGCATTGGCACGGCGCTGGCGGACGATCCGCAGCTGACGGCGCGGGATGGCGCGGGCAACGCCGCCGGGCGGCAGCCGCTGCGCGTCGTGCTGGACAGCAGGGGCAGGCTGCCCGCCAACGCGCGGATGCTGAGCGCGCCGGGCAGGACGCTGATTGCTACAACGCAAGGCGCGGGCGGGCTTGCGGGGGATAGCGTTGATGATAAGATTGAGACGCTGGCGCTGCCGCCGGGCGAGGGCGGCGTAGATCTGCGCGCGCTGCTGGCGCTGCTGGGCGAGCGCGGCGTGGTCAATGTCCTGGTAGAGGGCGGCGGCGGCGTTCTTGGGACGCTGTTTGATATGCGGCTTGTGGATAAGGTTGTGGCTTTCGTTGCGCCGGTTATAATAGGGGGTAGCGGCGCCGCCTCGCCGGTGGGCGGCTTGGGCGCTGAGACGATGCGCCAAGCGGCGCGGCTGCGGGATGTGGCAACGCGGCGGTTCGGCGCGGATACGGCGATTATCGGATACTGCGGGGGCGATAACGATGTTCACAGGGATAGTTGAGGAAGTCGGACAGATCAAGTCGGCGGAGGACGGCAGGCTGGCGATAAGCGCGAATGTGGTGGTTGGCGACGCCAAGCTTGGGGACAGCATAGCGGTGAACGGCGCATGCCTGACGGTGGTGGCGCATGACGCCGCGTCTTTCGCGGTGGATGTTGTGCCTGAGACGCTGCGGCGCACGAACTTGGGGGCGCTATCGGCCGGCTCGCCGGTGAACTTGGAGCGGTCGATGCCGGCGCAGGGGCGGTTCGGGGGGCATATGGTTCAGGGGCATATAGACGGCGTGGGAACCATACGCTCCATCACGCCGGACGGGGATGCGGTTATGATGGCGTTTGACGCGCCGGCGTGGGTGATGCGGTATGTGGTGGAGAAAGGTTTCGTGGCTGTGGACGGAACAAGCCTCACTATTGTACAATGCGATAACTTTTCATTCAGCGTAACGCTGATACCACACACGCGGGCGAACACTGTTCTGGGCAGCAAGCGCGTGGGGGATGGCGTGAACCTGGAGGCGGACATAGTGGCGAAGTATGTGGAGCGGCTTGCGGGCGGCTCGCGCGCGCCGCTGGACGCCGCGGATGAGCTCTAGCGCGTTTGGCGCGGCGATAGGCAACGATAGGCGGCGATAGACGAACAGGAGGGAACGGCGATGCCGTTGTCCAGGATTGAGGATGCGATAGAAGACGTCAAAGCCGGGAAGATGGTCGTAATCGTGGACGACGAAGACCGCGAGAATGAGGGCGACCTGGCTATGGCGGCTGAGATGATAACGCCGGACGCCGTCAACTTCATGGCGACCGAGGGGCGCGGCTTGATATGCGTTCCGATGACTTCGCAGCGGCTTGACGAACTTCGCATCCCGATGATGGTCTATGACAACACCGCCCGCTTGGGGACGGCGTTCACGATTTCGGTTGATGTGCTGAAAGGCGCGACCACGGGCATATCGGCGCACGACCGCGCGGCTACCATCAAGGCGCTGATAGATCCGCGGACGATGCCTGAGGATCTGGCGCGGCCGGGCCACATATTCCCGCTGCGGTATATGGAGGGCGGGGTGCTCAAGCGCGCCGGGCAGACTGAGGCGGTGGTGGATCTGGCGCGGCTTGCGGGGCTGCAGCCCGCGGGCGTCATCTGCGAAATAATGGCGGACGACGGCTCTATGGCGCGCATGCCGCAGCTGGAGGCGTTCTCGCAAAAGCATGGCGTCAAGATTGTGAGCGTGGCGGACATAATCGCCTACCGCCGGGGGCATGAGCGGCTGATTGAGCGCGTTGCGGAGGCGCGCGTTCCCACGCGGCACGGCGAATTCACCGCGGTGTCCTATCGCAGCCTTGTTGACAGGGATGAGCATGTGGCGCTGGTCAAGGGGCGCATCAACCCGGCGGAGTCAACGCTTGTGCGGGTGCATAGCGAATGTCTGACGGGGGATGTGTTCGGCAGCAAGCGCTGCGATTGCGGCGACCAGATGGGGCTGGCGCTGGCGGCTATCGGCAAGGAGGATGCGGGCGTGTTCCTGTATATGCGGCAAGAGGGCAGGGGCATCGGCATCCACAACAAGCTCAAGGCGTATGCGCTGCAGGATGAGGGCTTGGACACCGTGGACGCCAACATCAAGCTTGGGTTTGACCCCGACCCGCGTCAGTACGGCGTGGGCGCGCAGATACTGGTGGACTTGGGCGTCCGCAAGATGCGCTTTCTCACGAACAATCCCAAAAAGCGCGTGGGCATAGAGAGTTTCGGGCTGGAGCTGGTGGAGGAAGTGCCAATCATCGCGCCGGTGAACGACGAGAACCGGCGCTATCTCGCCACGAAAGCGAGCCGGATGGGGCATAGGCTGGACATTGATATGGTAGCGGGCGGAGACGAATGAGCGCAGAACTGCAAGGCGGCGGCAACGGCGCGGGACTGCGCGTGGCGGTGGTGGTCGCCAACTTCAACGACTTCATCACATCGCGGCTGCTGGAGGGCGCGATGGCGGCGCTTGCGCGGGCGGGCGCGCGCGAGGACGACATCACCGTCGTGCGCGTTCCCGGCGCTTTTGAGTTGCCACTTGTGGCAAAGCGGCTGGCGGAGTCGGGGCAGCAGGACGCGGTAATCTGCTTGGGCGCGGTGATACGCGGCGAGACCGACCACTACGAGCATGTGGCGGGCGAGGCAGCAAAGGGCATAGCCGCCGCCGCGCTGAGCAGCGGCGTTCCGGTGATATTCGGCGTGCTGACCACCGACACGCTGGAGCAGGCAATCAACCGCGCGGGCGGCAAGAGCGGCAACAACGGCTACAACGCCGGCCTCGCGGCGGTGGAAATGGCGAACCTGATGCGGGCGCTGGATACGGCGTAGGGTGTCGGCGCGCTATCGCTATCGCGCGCTGGCGGTAGCCGGGCGTCGGCGGTTCTTGTATGCCATATCAGCGATACGCCATATGAGCGCGCCGCCCTAATCGCCCTGTAAGCGTTAGGTTGCAATGCGCCGTATGCCGTATGAAAACCTGCCGTATGGCCGTGCGCGGGCTATCCCGTCCGACGCAATTGCGGCGGGTTTTGGCGTGTGATTGCCGTATGTTGGCGCGGGCTATTTGGCGGCGGGGTAGTGCAGTCGCCCTTGCCGATTGGTGTGCGCCATATAGACTTCGCCGCCGCCGGTGGTGACATAGAGCGTCGTGAGATCCGCGCCGCCGAAAGAGCAGTTGGTGGGCTGGTCTGTGGGCGTGGGATGGCGTTCCAGAACCTCGCCGTCCGGCGCGAACACATACACGGATGGGCCAGGGCCTCCCGCGCGATTGCCCGCGGTGGCGACGATGTTGCCCTCGGTGTCCAGAACCATCCCGTCTATGCCGCGATTAGCGCCGAAATCGTGCAGTACGCTGTACTCGTCCAGGCCGCCGTCGGCGTTGACGGGATAGGCGCGCAATTCGCGCTTTTCGTCGGGATTGCGCCCGGACTGCGCCACATACAGCACGGAGTAATCCAGGTTGAACAGCAGCCCGTTGGGGCGCGTGGTGTCAAAGGTGACGCGCGTGATTGCCCAGTTGCCGTCCGCCTGCTCGTCCAGGCGATAGACGGAGTCGTGGTCGAGCTCTTTGTTGGAGCGGTCTTGACTCCATTCGCCGCCCGCGCCCTCATAGAACGGGTCGGTGAACCAGACGCTGCCGTTTGGATCGATGGCGAGGTCGTTGGGGACGTTAAGGCGCTTGCCCTCAAAGCCGTCCGCGAGCGTGGTCGCCGAGCCGTCCGCCTCATAGCGCACAACGCGCCGTCCGCCGCCCTCGCAGGCGTACAGGCTGCCGTTGGGGTCAAACATCAGCCCGTTGGCGTTATTCGTATCGCCGCGAAAGAGTTCGGATCCCCTGCCCTCCGGGTCGTAGCGGATAATGCGGCTGGTCGGGATATGCGTGAACAGCAGCGCGGACCCGTCCCACGCGGGGCCTTCCGCCGTGCCGCCGTAGGGGCCGTTGACTAGGATGAATTGCCAGCTCATAGATGTCGCTCCTGAAAGTGGATTTGTGGGGGATAGGGTATCACATTGGGGGGGTGGGCGTCAGTAGTGGGGGATATTCGCTTGCGCCTGAGGACTGCGCGGCGCCGATCTGATACAAATAGTCGCAATCGGATGTATAATGAACGCAAGAGGGCGATATGGCTACGATAAGTACTTCCGCAGACTTGATAAGCCTGCTTGAGAATGATGAAAGGTTCCGCCGTGAGGTGGCGCAATGGCTTTTGGCTAACCAGTCGGTTTTGGCCGAGTGGGACGCGCCTGCCGCCGCGATTGCGCCCTCACATCGCGTTCCACATCGGCAGAATGGGAACTTTCTACGCATCATATCGCCGCTATCGCCGCATCGTCCAGCCCAATAGCGACTTGTGCTACCATAAGCGCGGCCGCTATCTATCCGACATCCGTAACCCCCCACGCTCTAGCGTTGCCCACATGCTTCCCCGCAACCCAAATCATCCCGCCATCAATCCCAATCCCCCGCTGAGGAGACGCATATGCCATCCACTCCCGACATACTGCCCGGACAAACCCTAACTGGCGCGCAGTTCAGCGAGCCTATGCGAGTGCTGAACGCCGAGCGCAGTGCCAGCGGCGGATGGACGCTTGGGCTGGTCGGACAGCGCACGTCGCAGTATCGGCAGGCGACGCTGTCGGCGGAGGATGCCGCGGCGCTCAGCGTATCCGCCGCGGCGCGCGCATACGACGCGGACGGCCGCCTTATCAAGATCGGCTTGCAAGCCCTAGCGCTGGGATCGGCGCACGAGTACGACCCGTATTTCGCGCTGTCCGCCTCGCGCGTGGATCCGCTGCCACATCAGCTGGAGGCGGTCTATGATCACCTGCTCAAGCTCCCAAACGCGCGCTTTCTGCTGGCGGACGACGCCGGCGCCGGCAAAACGATTATGGCGGGCTTGCTCATCCGCGAGCTCAAGCTGCGCGGGCTTGTCGAGCGCATCCTAATCGTATGCCCCGCCAATCTCACATTCCAGTGGCGGCGCGAGCTGTACGAAAAGTTCGACGAGCGTTTGGAAGTCTTGCAGGGCGCTAACATTCGCAACGACTTCGGCGGCAACGAATGGCTGGCGCGCAAGCAGGTCGTCACATCGCTGGATCTCGCCAAGCGCGAGGATGTGCTGCCGGGGCTGCGCCAGGCGCGCTGGGATCTGGTCATCGTGGACGAGGCGCACAGGATGTCGGCGGCCGACGAATCGCACAAGAGCATGCGCTACAAGCTGGGCGAGCTGCTGCGCGACAGCTCATCCAACATCCTGCTGCTCACCGCCACGCCGCACAAGGGCGACCCCAAGAATTTCGCGCTGTTCCTGCAGCTGCTTGACCGCGACGCCTACGCCGACGTCAAGTCCATTAACAAGGCGATGGAGCGCCGCCGCGCGCCGTTTTACCTGCGCCGCGTCAAGGAGGCGATGGTGTATTTCCCGGAGCGGCAGCCCAATGGCGAATGGGCGGCGCGCCCGGTGTTCACCAAGCGCATAACGCGCACGGCGGACTTCAAGATTGACGGCGACGAGTATGACTTGTACGACGAGGTCACCAAATTCGTCAAGGATCAGAGCCGCCGCGCCGCTACTCAGGGCGATGATCGCCGCGCGCGCGCCGTGGGCTTTCTGATGTCGCTCTACCAGCGCCGTCTGGCGTCCAGCGCATACGCGCTCAGCCGCTCGCTGGGCAACCGCGCCGCCCGCCTGGATGACGCGCTCGGCAAGGCGTCCGCCATAGCCGCCGCCGCGCCGCCGGACATCGACTTCGCCGACCTTGACGAGATGGAAGACGAGGCGCGCGAAAGGCTTGAGCGCCAACTGGACGCCATCGCGCTCGCCGCCGACGCAGAGAGCGTCCGCGAAGAGATAGCCCGCCTGCGCGAACTCGCCGCCCGCGCCGATGCGGTGCAGGCAAGCGATGGCGAGGCTAAGCTCGCCCGCCTCAGAAAAACGCTGCAAGAGCAAGGCTTTTTTGACGACCCAAGCCGCCGCTTGCTCATCTTCACCGAGTTCCGGGACACGCTCAGATACTTGCGCGAGCGCTTGGCGGAGTGGGGCTTTCGCGCGGGCGTGATACACGGCGGCATGCGCCCCGGCTCCGCCCACGAACCCGGCACCCGCCTGTACGCCGAGCGCCAGTTCCGCGAGGGCGAAACGCAAATCTTGGTAGCCACCGAGGCCGCCGGCGAGGGCATCAACCTGCAATGCTGCAGCGTGCTGTTCAACTACGACATCCCGTGGAACCCAAACCGCTTGGAGCAGCGCATGGGGCGCATCCACCGCTACGGGCAAACCGAGGACTGCCTTATCGTCAACTTCGTGGCGAACAACACGGTTGAGGGCAGAGTGCTGAACCGGCTGCTGGAAAAGCTGCAGGAAATCCGCGACGCGCTGGACGACGACGCGGTGTTCAACGTGGTGGGCGAGATCCTGCCCGCCGCGCAGATAGAGCGGGCGCTGCGCGACTACTACGCGGGCGCGCTTGGCGACGTGGACTTCGAAGAGCGGCTGCTGCGCGATGTGGACGAGCGCCGATTCCGCGAGATTTGCAAGACGGCGCTGGAGGGCTTGGCGACGCGGCAGCTGGACTTGGGCATGCTGGTTGATCGCAAGGCGAAAGCGCAAGAGCTGCGCGCCGCCCCCGAAACCATCGCGCGGTTCATACGCGAAAGCGCCGCGCTCGCGGGCCTGTCCCTCGCGCCCGCGCGCGGCATACCCCACGCATTCGACTCCGGCGGCGTACCCATGGCGCTCAAGGCGCGCGACCGCGACGACGACTGGAACTTGCCCGACATCGCCGCCCGCTACGGCCGCGTCACCACCGACAAGCAGGTCGCAACCGAGCGCGGCTATGAGTGGATAACCGCCGGCCACCCGCTCTTTGAGGCGCTGCGCCGCAACGCGCTTGACGCCGCGCAGGACGCATGGGCAAGCGGCGCCACTTTCTATTCGCTGGCGCAATCGGCGCCGGCGCGCCTGGACTTCTACCGCGCTCGCGTGGCGGACGGCATGGGCGATACATTGCGCGAGCGGCTGTTCGTGCTGGAGCTGGCGGACGGCGCGCCGCCCAAAGTTCTGCAGCCCGATATGCTGGGCGACTTCGCGCTCGGCGATATGACGCCCGCAACCCCGCCCGACGACCTGCCCCTCGCCGCGTCGCTGCCCGAAGACAAAGAGACGCTCTTTGAACTAGCCCTCCAGCCGTTCCTCGCCGAAACCGTCGCGGAGCGCATCCCCGAAGTGGAGCGCATCGCCGAGCATGTGGAACTCTCGCTCACTGAGGCGATATATCGCGTTGACGCCGAAATCGGGCGGGCAAGCGATGATATGGCGGACGGCGCAACCGGCGCTGAGGGGCGGCTTGCCATAGCCGAGCAGCGCCATGCCGAGCTGCGCGCCCGCCGCGATCGCCGCCGCGACGAACACATCCACCGGCGCGCGCTTACCCTGCAAGACGTGGAGCTGATAGCCAGCGCGCTCGTGCTGCCGCATCCCGACGCGGACGCGCCCGACCTGCGCCGGATGCGCCCAAACGCCGAAACCGAGCAGATCGCTATGAACGCGGTTATGAAACACGAAGAAGAGCAGGGCCGCAAGCCGCAGGACGTTCACGACCAGAACTTGGGCTACGACATCAAGAGCGTGCATCCCGAATCGGGCGAGCTGCGGCTGATTGAAGTCAAGGGGCTTGCCGCCATGACCGGCACAATCCTGCTATCGCCCAACGAGCGCCGCGTGGCGGAAGACCGCCCAGACTGCTACTGGCTGTACATCGTCACCAACTGCGCCGCAACGCCGGTGATGCAAGAACCCATCCATAACCCGGCGAGCCTGGACTGGCACGAAATCACTAAGGTGCAGCGCTACTGGCTGTCGGTGGACGCTATGACCAAGCCGATGAGCGTCAGCGAGGGGCAAGCGGGCTATGGCAATAGTAGTGTATAATATACACGCGGGCGGCAAAGCCCAAAGCGTCCGGGCGCTTATAGCGGAAACGGGGAAATCGCGATGGCGATAGAGCAAGCGGTCATAGACGGGATAGTCGAGCGCGTGGTGGAAATCGCGCAGCCCCAAAAGGTCATCCTGTTCGGCTCTGCCGCGCGGGGCGATACGGGGCCGCATAGCGACGTCGATCTGCTTGTTATCAAGGATGGCGAGAACTACCGGGACTTGACGCATCGCATATACTCCGGGCTGAGCGGCTGCGGCGCCCCCGTGGACATAATCGTAGCGTCCACCGCTACCATAGAGCGCTACAAGGACAGCCACGCGCTTGTGTATAAGCCCGCGTTGCGAGAGGGCAAGGTGATGTACGAATCGCAATCTGAATACAACCCGGACGAGCAGCCGCCTGAGTTGCCGCCCGCAAACCTCGCGCCGGGCCGCTACCCGGCCGACGACCCGCGCGAATGGATGCGCCTCGCAAGCATCAACCTCGCAAGATCAACTACCCGCACTCCCAACGTAGAAGCGTTCGAGATTATGTGCTACGAAGCGCAGCAGGCGGCAGAACTGGCTATTAAGGCTAGGCTAATCGCCCTTGATGTGGATTTCCCATATGTCCACGACATCGACGAACTGCTGGAATGTCTTGAGACCGCCGGCGACGCCATCCCCGACGAAGTTCGCGCCGCAACAATACTCACCGAATACGCGGTGGAAACCCGCTACCCACGCTGCGGCGGGCCCGTCACCGAAGAGGAACACGCCGCCGCCGTCCAAGCCGCCGCCGCCGCCGTGCGCTGGGTGGAAAGCCTGCTGAGCCAACGCCAATGATCCCCAAGCATTGCAAGCGCCTCGCCGAAGTGGACTTCCCGATCGCCGAAGTCTCGCGGCATGCCGTCCGCGAAAAGTCCATTCGCGTAGGCCACCCGTCCACGCTGCACCTGTGGTGGGCGCGCCGCCCGCTGGCGTCCTCCCGCGCTATGCTGCTCGCGCTGCTGCTGCCCGATCCCGCCGACCCGGCTTGCCCGCCCGCGTTCAAAACCGCCGCCCGCAACGCGCTGCTCGCCCTGCCTAGCCGCCCGAAATCGTGGGACGAGCGCGTCGCCACAGACGAGGGCATCCGCGCAGTCTTGCTGAAATTCATAGCCGAATTCGCCAACTGGGACAACAGCGCCAAGCCCGCCTACCTGACCGCATCCCGCGCGCTGGTTCGCGCCGCCCATCCGGACGAAACGCCTATGGTCGTGGATCCATTCGCGGGCGGCGGCTCCATACCGCTGGAGGCGCTGCGGCTGGGCTGCGACGCTTTCGCAAGCGACCTCAACCCCGTCGCTTGCCTCATCCTCAAAACTATGCTGGAGGACATTCCCCGCCGCGGCGCCGAACTCGCCGACAAACTGCGCCAAGCCGGCGCCCAAATCAAGGCGCAAGCCGAGCGCGAACTCGCGGATCTCTATCCAACAGACCCCGACGGCGCTACCCCCATCGCATACCTGTGGGCGCGAACCATCCGCTGCGAATCCCCCAACTGCGGCGCGGAAATCCCCCTGATGCGCTCTATGTGGCTGTGCGATAAAGCCCACCGCAAATACGCGCTGCGCCCGGCGATAACCCGCAACCCAGGCGAAACCCCGCGCGTTGACTTTGAGATATTCACGCCGCAAGACGATGAAGAGATCGAAGAGGCAAGCAAAGGCACGGTCAGCCGCGCCAGGGCAACCTGCCTATGCTGCCGCATAACGACGCCACCGCTGCGTGTGCGCGCTCAGCTAGCCGAACAGCGCGGCGGCGCAGACGTCGTGTTCGACGACAACGGCAATCGCATAGGCGGCGCGCGAATGACCGCCGTAGTTACGCTTAAACCCGGCGTGAATGGACGCCATTATCGCCCGCCAACATCGGCAGACTACGACGTCGTCCGCAAGGCGCAAGCCCGCGTAACTGCCCTGCTAGACGATTGGGAACAAGGCGGCAAGCAAGGGCTTTGCCCCGTGCCAGATGAGCCGATGCCCCCAATCGGCACACTAGGATTTCGCGTACAGAGGTACGGTGTGTTGGAATGGGGTGATATGTTCACGGCGCGGCAGAAATCTTCGTTGACGGCGCTTGTCAAAGCGCATCAAAATGTTTCGGATGACGCTGTGCGTAGCGGCATGGCGATTGTTGTTGACCGCTGTGCGAATCATCTTAACCAACTTGCGCGGTGGCGTACACAGGGCGAGACAGTTGAGGGCATATTTTCTAGGCAAGCCTTGCCAATGGTATGGGATTTTGCGGAAGTAAATCCGTTTGGCAGTGTCAGCGGCAACTACGACGGCGCGTTGAATTCGGTAATCAATGTAATTCACGCCAACGACGCTTTGAATGTGAAAGCAGGGCAAGTTCAGATTGCAAATGCTACCGACCATCCGCTACCTGATAACTCATGCGGCGTCTGGTTCACCGACCCGCCGTATTATAATGCAATACCTTACGCGGATCTGTCCGACTTCTTTCTTATATGGCTTAAACGCACATTGCCGCATCACCCTTTGACGCAGAACCCTTTTGAGCCGTCCAATCCCCTATCTTCCAAGAAATACGAACTGGTTCAGGACGAAACCAAAACTTACCGCGGGCGTCCAAAGGACAGCGTTTGGTTCGAAGAAACCACGGCGCAGGCTTTCGCTGATGGCAAGCGCGTTCTTGGCGACGACGGGATAGGCTCAGTTGTGTTTGCCCATAAAACAACTGAGGGCTGGGAGGCGTTGCTGTCGGGAATGATACGCGGCGGTTGGACAATCACGGCGTCCTGGCCTATCGCTACTGAAATGGTGACGCGCCTCCGCGCTCTTGAATCCGCCGTTCTCGCCGGTAGCGTCCACCTAGTTTGCCGTCCCCGTCCCGATGACGCGCCGGTGGGCGATTGGGCAGAGGCGCTGCGCGAATTGCCCGCGCGCGTGGGCGATTGGATGGAGCGGCTGCAATCCGAGGGCGTGCGCGGCGCTGATTTGGTGTTCGCCTGCGTGGGGCCTGCGCTGGAGATATTCAGCCGCTACTCGCGCGTGGAGACCGCCGCGGGGGATGCGGTGGGGTTGCCCGAATACCTTGAGCGCGTATGGGAGACCGTGGGCAGAGCGGCGCTGGAGCAGGTTCTTGGCACGGCGGAGGCTCGCGCGCGCAACGGCGGCGTGGGCGCTTTGGAAGAGGACTCGCGTCTGACGGCGCTGTTTCTGTGGACGCTGCAAAGCGGCGGCGCTGACGAGGACAATGTCCGGCCCGCGCGCGCATACGCGAGCGGCTACAAGCTGCCCTACGATGTGGCGCGGCGTTTCGCGCAGCCGCTGGGCATCCACTTGGACGAATGGGAGGGGCGCGTCGTAGAGGTCAAAAAGGGCGAGGCGCGCTTGCTGCCGGTGAAAGAGCGGGCTAGGGAGCTGCTGGGCGAGTCGGGCGCGGCGGCGCTGGCGGACACGCTGGAATCGGCGCCGCAGCCGCAGCTCAGCCTGTTCCCGGATCCGCCGCCGGAGGTTCGCGGACGGGCGCGGCGCGGTAGGCGCATATCCGACGCCGACTTCGATCCGGATATGCGCCAAGCCGCCACCACGCTTGACCGCGTGCATGCGGCGATGCTGCTGCAGAGCGCCGGGCGCAGCGCCGCCGTCCGCAATCTGCTCGCGGCGGAGCAGGAGCGCGCGCCCGACTTTATGCGGCTTGCCAACGCGCTGTCCGCGCTATACCCTCGCGGCAGCGAAGAAAAGCGCCTGCTGGACGCCATGCTGCTCGCTGCGCCCAGATAGCGCTACGCAAGACTATGCAAGAGAGATAAGATCCGCCGCAAGATAATGCGCTAGGATATGAACGCAAGAGAGGTTTCGCTATGCAGCCGTGGCACAAGGTAGCAACGCCGCGCGCGGAGGTGCGCGAGGGGCGGTCGTTCAGCCCTGACGAGTTCGCAATCGCGCTGGAGCAGGTGGTATCGGGCAGCGCGCCCGCCGACTACGCGGATGCCGCGCAGTTCTTTTCGCGCACATACATCACGCGGGCGCTCGCCGAGCATGTGGGGATGACGCTGCGCCGCCTGAGCGGGCAAACGCAGAGCGCCGCGCCGGTGACCACGCTTGTGACGCAGTTCGGCGGCGGCAAGACGCACACGCTAACCGCGCTCTATCACCTCGCCAAGGCGGGCCCTGACGCGGCGGGATACAACGGCGTGTCTGATTTGCTGAGCGGCGCCGGCGTCGCCGAAATGCCCGCGGCAAAGGTAGCGGTGTTCGCGGGGAACGCTTGGGATCCGCGCGAGGGGCGCGAGACGCCTTGGATAGACATAGCGCGTCAGTTGGCGGGGGCGCGCGGCGTGGAGGCGCTTGGGCATGCCGCCAAAGACGCGCCGCCCGGCACTGAGGCGCTTGGGCGCGTGTTCGCCGCCGCGGAGGCGCCCGCGCTGCTGCTGTTCGACGAGGCGCTCAACTTCATCAACCGCCACCGTAATATGGCGGATCATTTTCACGCATTCATCCAAAACCTCACAGTGGCCACCGCGGGAACCACCCATGCCGCCGCGGTCATCAGCCTGCCGCGCAGCAGCGTGGAGATGACGCCCTGGGACGCCGAATGGCAAGAGCGCATCACCAAGGTCGTGGGGCGCGTGGCGCAGGATCTGATAGCCAACGACGAGTCTGAGATAAGCGAGGTAGTGCGGCGGCGGCTGTTTGAGGACTTGGGGGGCGCGCGGACGCGGCGCAATGTGGCGAATGCCTACGCGGCGTGGTGCTTTGACAGGCGCGAGCGGCTGCCGCCCGAATGGACGGCGATAGACGCGGCGGCGAGCGAGTCGCGCGGGCGCGATTTTCTGCGGGACAGGTTTGAGGCGTGCTACCCGTTCCATCCGGCGACGCTGTCGGTATTCCAGCGCAAGTGGCGCGCGCTGCCGCAGTTTCAGCAGACGCGCGGCGCGCTGGCGATGCTGGCGCAGTGGATTTCCATAGCCTACAGCCGCCAGTTCAAACAGGCGCGCCAAGAGCCGCTGATAACGCTGGGGTCCGCGCCCATTGACGACGCCGCCTTTCGCGCGGCGCTATTGCGGCAGATAGGCGAGACGCGCCTTGACGCCGCCATAGACGCCGACATCACCGGCGCGAACTCCCACGCGCGCGCGATGGATGTGGACGCCAAAGACGTCTTGCGCGACATACACCGGCGCGTGGGCGCGACCATACTCTTCGAGTCGTCGGGAGGCCAGGTTGACAAGACGGCGCATCTGCCTGAGCTGCGGTTCGCGCTGGGCGAGCCGGACTCCGAGCTGGACACCGCCGCGGTGGACAACGCCGCCGTGACGCTTGAGGGGCGCGGGTTCTTCATACGCAAAGTGGGCAGCGACGGCTACCGCATCCACCACCAGGCGACGCTACGCAAAGTGGTCGCCGACCGCCGCGCCGCGCTGGACGACGCCGAGATAGACAAAGCCATGCGCCGCATCACGCAGGAAGAGTTCCAAAAGGGCGCGGGCGGTCTCCCCCTCGCGTTCTTTCCTGAGGACAGCGCCGCCGTAGCGGACACGCCGCGCCTGACCATAGCCGTGATGCCGCCCGGCGATGTCTGGGACGAAAGCGGCGATATGGCGCAGCGGCTCGCCGAATGGACGCGGGCGCGCGCCAACGCCAACCGGCTCTATCCCGCCGCGATAGTGTGGTGCGTGAAAAAGCCGGGCCGCGAGCTGCGGCGGAGCGCGGAGGATATGCTGGCGTGGCGGAGCGTGTGGCGCGAAGTTCAAGAGGGCGCGCTTGGCTCGGAGTTCGAGCGAGCCGAACTAGCCGATCTGCAAGCCAACGTTCGCATCGCCGAAGATGAGGCGCGCGACCAAGTCGGGGCGGGCTATCGGTTTGCCGCGCTCGCCGACGCGCATTCCGAGCGCGGCTTGCGGGCGATAGACCTGGGCGCCGGCCACTCCGGCAACGCCGAGCCGCTGTGCGGGCGCGTGATAGCCGCCTTGAAAAGCGAGGCGCTGCTCAACGAGAGCGTGTCCGCCGGCTATGTGGAGCGCCACTGGCCGCCGGCGCTTGCGGTCGGCGGCGCTTGGCCCCTGACCGGCTTGCGGCAGAGCTTTCTGGACGGCTCGCTGACGCGCCTGCTTGACCCTGACGCCACGCTGCGGCGGCTGATAGGCGGCTGGGTAGAGAGCGGCGAGTTCGGCTTGGCGTCCGGCGAGCGCTTGGGCGGCGGCTACGCGCGCCTCTGGCACAATGAGCGCCCGCTATCCGAAGAGATAGCCTTTGAGCCGGGTGTGTTCCTGCTCACCAAAGCGGCGGCTGAGCGGATCCTCAGCCCGCCCGCGCCCGCCGCCGAGCCGCCCGCTGATACGCAAGCGGCCGCCAACGCGCAAGCCGCATCCGGCTACCCATCGCCGCTTGCCTCGCCCGCCGTATCGCCCGTTGCCGGCGCATCCCCCGCCGCAAACTTCCCTGCCGCCGCGCCCACGCTATTGCCCGCCGCCGAAAAGGTCACCCTGCGCCTAACCGGCGACATCCCGCCCGACATGTGGAATCGCGTAGGCGTGAGCTTAGTATCCAAGATGCGCGGCGGGGGCAGCGACCTAACCCTGTCCGTGAACCTAGCCGTCAGCGTGGACGCGCATGCCGCGCCCGACCTGGAGGCCGACTTGCGCCAGGCGCTCGCCGACCTGGGCGTCGCCGGCCGTGCGCGGGTGGAGGCGGGGTAGGCTATGCGACAGCGGCCTGCCTGAGATGGCAGATCCCTTGACCAAAGCGAAACGCTCGGCGCTAATGTCGCGCGTCCGCAACAAAGGCACATCCATAGAGCGATATGTGCGGCGGGCGGTTTGGCGCGCGGGCTCGGGTATCGGTTAATGTACGCGGCTTGCCCGGCGCGCCCGATCTTGCGCTTCGCCGCTACCGCGCGGCGGTGTTTGTGCAGGGCTGCTTCTGGCACGGCCACTCTTGCCGCAAGGGCCGCCATCGCCCATCCGCCAACCGCGAGTACTGGGCCGCCAAGCTTGATGGCAACATAGCGCGCGACGCCCGCAACCACGCCGAGCTGAGGCGGCTGGGCTGGCGTGTGTTCGTGATCTGGGAATGCCGCCTGCGCGAGGACACGGAGGCGCTGGTGGGGTGGCTGAAAGACATGAAGAGCGAATTTCGGTAGTTGGACACTTTCTGCGTTAACAACTATTCGCTGGATGGCTAACAGCACATACAGCATTAGTCGGAGCGCAATGCCTGCAACCTGGGATCATCCGGGGCGCGTTCCACTAATATGTCACGGAAGTCTTTCCATTGGGCAACGGCATTGCTGAAGAGAGTATCCCAGTCAACAGCAAACATATCTTCACGTTGTAAAGATATTATCTTTCTTCTGAGGTCCTCGGCCTCATCGATTTCATCAGCTACGATGTAGCCTGTGACTCTGTTGAATGGCCCGCCAGTATTAGCCTCTATGTTCCCTGACAGTCGTCTCACGTATCGCTCGAAACGGTTGACATGGTCCCAATCAAGTTTGAGACCTGGGCGCATAAACTCCAGAATTATTAGGTGGTTTCCGCTTGATAGCGCAAGGTCGACTCTGCCCTTGAATGATTCATCAGCATTGATGCCGGAGACAATCATGGCTTTGTCAGTTAACGTTTTGACGCTTTTCTCTACGGCGAAGGTTTCCCATTCAGGGGATACAAGCCATGGATTACCGCTGATGTAGTCCCTTACGGCACTTTCTAAATCGCGGTTATTTATTCGTTGCTTTAGTTCATCAACCGTCGCAATTTTAGTTTGAACGGCTTCGGCAACGTTGAGACTGGTCAGAACCTGCGCCTCTGTGAGGATGTCGATAAGTTCATTAGCGGACAAGTCATCGGCGTTGGAAATCTTAGTAATAAGCTCTTTTAGACGGCCTTGTTCCCATGCGGAAACGATGGCTTGACCCAAATCTTCGAATTGGGAATCAGACAAAGTTTCGATTCTGGCAAGGCTGCGTATGGCTTTTTTGATGATGCTCCTTTCATGGGGGTGGAACTTGCTAAGTCGATTTCCAAAGATTCCTGTGCGTTGGTCGAGTTGCCGTGTTTTATTCTCTGCACGTCGGTCCGCCCAAATCCTTAGCAGTTGTTTCAGACGCTCACTCCCCCAATTACGGAGGGGATCAGCAGCTTCGTCTGCCCAATCCACCCGTTGCCTTTCAGGGGCGAAGATGTCTTTAGGTTGCTCATCGAGGAAGTTGGCCTGAACTTTCCCTGAAACGTATTGTTGCCCGTGTTGTCCGCGCAATCCGCCTGAAAGGTTGAAGAAAAACGGCCTTTGAACCATTTTAATTCCGGCAAATACGCTTATGCCCCTTAGCTCTTCGTCATTGATGGGGTCTTCAAAAAAGTGAACGCGCCACGATATTTCGTGGTTGCCAACCTTTTCTTTTCCCCAACCATCATTATCGACAGTGATTCCGTCAGGACGTTCTTCAGGCGTATAATCCTTAGGAAATGAGAATTGCACCGGCCGCGATTCGTGGGACTCCGGCATCAATTCTCCATTTACACGGACACGGAAATCGCTCGCCGATTGATGAATGAGGAAGCGGCGCGCCATGCTGCGGGCGAATGCAACAGAGTTTCGATTACGAATTAGCGACAGTTGCCTTAGACGAATGGTCGTCCCGTGCTTAGGAATACGGTTATTATCAGGGGGTTGATAGTTAAGGACAGCAACTTCCGATCCTTCCAGATTCACATAACTGTCGGATCGTAGTTTTTCTAAGTCCATTTCGAAGACGGTGCACTCTCCGTCCTTTTTGTTAACGGTTTCAACCCGAATCACTCGGGCTATCCCAAAGCCTGCGAATTTCCCAATCCCCTTGCGCCCAAGAATTTGCCTGCTTTTTTCATGAGACCGATCAGTTGCCTTAGTGCCGCGCCTTGAATATCCTACATTAAGGAATCTTTCTTCACATTCGCTAAATGACATTCCAATTCCGTCATCTTTAATCACCAGCTCGGCGTCGTCAGATAGCGGCTTGGGCAATTCGATGCACACATTCTCAGCGTCTGCATCCCAGGCGTTTGCGATGAGCTCGGCAATCGCAGCCACTGGGCTCTGGTACATCTGAATTCCTAGGTGGTCGATAATTCGGCCACTATAGTTTAGTCTCAGACTCTTCTTGTCAACTGTGCCCTGTGGCGCGTTGCTAGTCATCAATCTCCTCCTGATACGCTAATTATAGCACCACCCAGCCGCTTTGCAAGCTCAACAGGGACCGCATTTCCGATTTGTCGGGACTTCTCCATGAACGAATTGCCGCAGAATTCGTAATGGTTCGGGAATGTCTGCAAAGCCGCGGCCTCGCGCAGCGATATGCCGCGATGCTGTTCGGGGTGGATGAAGCGCCCGCAATACACGTCCGTGCAGCGGCAAGTCAGCGTAGGACTCGGCTTGTCCCAAGCCATTCGCCCGAAGACGTCCTTGTGCGCTTTCGGATTTCGTTGGTGGCATTTCAGCAGGATCTTCGTGTCGGCGATGTCTCTTCGGCTGCCGCCATCTAGCGGGACCGCCTCCACGATGCGCTTGTGGTGAGGTCTGAGCGGCCGCGCCTCATGGTTTAGATAATTTTTGTCTTTCCCGCCGGCGGCGATTGGGGGGAACTCGCCTATCCAGTGTCTGACCGTTTCGGCTTTACCTGGCTCTTGCGGCTCCGGCAAGGCGGGTTTGCATTGCCGGGAGGCTATCATTATGAATCGCTTGCGCGTCTGAGGCACTCCGAAATTCTTAGCGTCAAGCATTTTTTCGTCTCTTGCGAAATTATGCTTGTCCAATATGCCGACGAATTCTTGGTATATTTCGCGCCCAAGCGCATTGTTCAGGCCAGGAACATTTTCCACCAGAATGAAGTCGGGAGGGCTTTTCTCGACTATTTTGGCAAAGTCTAGCAGCAAAGACTTTCTGGCGTCCGCTCCCTTCATTGTGTTAAGGGTGGAGAATGGCTGGCAAGGCGTGCAGGCCGCGTACAGGGTCAGGTCGTCCGAACCGATGCCCAGCTCATCGCGCAGAGATTCGATTTCTACGCTGTTGATGTCGTTGTGGATAAAGCGGCTAGGCTCATTGTTGCGCCGATATGTGGCTTGGAGGCGCGCATCGTTGTCAACGCCTGCCAATACATCAATTCCGGCGTTTAGCAGCCCGCGCGTCAAGCCTCCCGCTCCGCAAAAGAAATCAATAGCCTTTACTTTTGTCATGCCCACCCTCCTGAAGGTTGCCCGCCATTATACCCTAAACTGTCATACTTATGGGAAAGTGGCGCTTGGCGATGCCGCATCTGTGATATATTTCCACCATAGCGGCTACCGCGCCGCGCTTCCCAACAATAACCCACATCACAAGCGTCCGCCGCATGACAACTCCACCCACACCTCCAGCCACCCCCGCCGCCCTGCGCCGCCGCGCCGCCGCCTTCATCCGGCGCGAGTTCGGCGCAACAGACTTGCGCTGGCTGGGCGCGGGCTTGGAGGGCGTGGCGCTCACCGACGGCGTGCGCGTGTACAAGTATTTTCACGCCCCGGAGCGCGTGAGGCGCGGGAATTGGCTGGCGTTCCTGCAAGCGCAGGTTGGCGCGTGGGAGGGCTATGCCGCGCTGTATCCGCTGCTGGCAGTGCGGCGGCGCGGGGATGAGGCGGCGCTGGCATATCCCTACGAGCCAAGCGAACCCTACGCGGGCGGGCGGCTTGATGATATGCTGACATTCCTGCGCGAGTGCCGCGCGGCGGGAATCGTGTGCCGCAATGTGCATCCCGACAACTTTATCGTAGCGAGCGGAGCGCTCAAGTTCATTGACTACGGCGAGGATATTCGCGAATACTCCGAGGACGAGTTCGTGCATATGTGCCGCCGCGCGTTTCTATCGCATCGCTTTCACTTTCGCACCGACCTAAAGCCGCTGATGACGCGCGCGCTGACCGATTTCGGCATGCCGGAGCTGGCGGAGTTTGACCGCTTTATGCGCGCGCTCGACCCGCGCGGCAAAGAAGAATTGCTTGACGCGCCGCTGTTGGAACACATCCTGGCGCTCAAGCCCAAGTCGGTTTTGGACTATGGCTGCGGCATGGGCAAGCTTGCGGATGCGCTCGCGTCACGCGGCGTTCAGATTGACGCTTACGCCGCCGCCGCGCCGCCCGCTTATGGGCAGAGCAATCATGACGTCGTAGTATGCAGACTAGTTCTATGCGAAATCGCGCGGCAGCCGGAGTTTGAGCGCGCGATCGCCGATTTGCGGCGGCTGACATCCGAGCGCGGCAGGGCAATCGTGGCGGTATGCAACCCGTTCCACACATTCACCGAGCGCGGCGAACTGCAGCGGCGCATCCTGCCCGCAACCGCGCGATACGGCGATACATTCGCCTACCGCAAAACGATGGCGTCCACAAGCGGCGAGCGCGTTGACATCCACCGCCCGCTTGACACCCACCGGCGCGCGTTCACCGGCGCTGGGTTCACGATTGAGAGCATGGCCGAAACCGATGGAACCGACGTCGCCAACCTGTGGCATTCGTCCGACTTCCTGATATTCACGCTCAAGCCCGTTCCCGCCGCCCGTCCGCCCGTTTCGCTGCTGATAAAGACCTGCTATATGGACTGGCGCATCGTTGAGCGGCTTGTCAGGCATCAGGTTGGGCAACTGGAGCAGCCGGGCGGCTTTGCTGAAAAGATAGTTGTGGTTGACAACCGGCTTGACGGCTTTAACCGCCAATACGATGACGCCAACCCAACCGCGCATCGCGCCGCGATGGAGCGACTGCTTGCCGATGGCGTAGTTGACAGAGTGATATACGCGCCCGCCGACGAGCGAACTATCCGCGAAACCTATCGCCGCTGGTTCGGCGCGAGCGCGGGCGACAGCCACTCCGCCAACGGGCAGCAGGTGTTTGCCACGCTGTACGGCTTTGACGCCTGCCGCGCCGACTATGTTCTGCAAGCCGACTGCGATATGCTAATCGGGCGGCTTGACTCGGCGCATGACTATATCGCCGATATGACGGCCGTGCTTGACGGCGATCCCAAGGCGCTGTTCGCGCAGCTGCCCATTCATTCGGACGCAGACGCGCCCTATACAACAGGTCCCGGCAATGGCGGCGCTTGGCGCGTTGAGCCTCGGCTGTGCGTATTTGACCGCAAGCGTCTGCAAGCCGCATTGCCCGCGCCCAACGAATCGCGCGGCGATACGTTGCGGCTGGCGTGGCATCGCGCCTTTGACCGCCTCAGCGCCCAATCGGATTGGCGCAACTATCGCGGCGGACGCAAGGACACATTCGCCATTCACATCCCCAACGCCGCCAAAGCCGATTATGAGCGGCTGTGCGAGATAATAGATCGCGTAGAGCGAGGCTACATCCCGGCCGCTCAGCTTGGCGAGGTGGAACTGGCGGGTGGCGCGGACGAATGGGCTGGCCCCAAGCGAAACGAGCCTTTCGTGTTCGTGATATGCGGGCGCAATGTGCCGCTGGGCAGGTTCAAGCGCTGCTGGGATTCGGTGATATGCCAAAGCGTCGCCGATTGGAGCGCGATAGTCGTTGACGACGCCTCCGACAACGGCTTGGCGGACTATGCCGCGATGCTGACTGCGCCTTACGCCGACAGGGTAACATTCGTGAGAAACGCAGAGCGCCGCGGGTTGATGCGAAACACTTGGGAGGCGATAACGCGCTACTGCGGCGATCCGGACAGCGTGATAATCACCTTGGACGCGGACGACGCTCTGATTGGCGCGGACGTCTTGGCGCGCGCACGGCGGGAATACGAGCGCGGCGCGGACTGCACAATCGGCTCAATGCTGCGCTTGGACAAGCAAGCCGACTACCCGCCCGACCTTGCCAACCCGCGCGCCAATCGCGGCGGCAATGTCTGGCAGCATCTGCGGACATTTCGCAAGCGGCTGTTTGACGCCATAGCCGCTGACGACCTGAAACTGGACGGCGATTGGATAGACCTAGCCAACGACTGGGCATACATGCTGCCCATAGTGGAAATGGCGCGCAACCCCGTTCACATCCCCGACCCGCTCTATCTGCACCAGCCGTCCACGCCCAAAGACGCCGCCGCGCTGCGCCGCCGCGACGCCAACATAGCCCGCATCGTGGGCAAGCGCGGGTATGCGGGGCGGGAGGGTTAGGCAGGTTTAGGTTTCAAGACGCGGCTTGCGGAATACCCCGTTGGCAAGCGCGAACAACTACGGCCGGTTGGTATAGCCGCACGTTTTCGGCTTTTGAGGAGATTCACAGGTAGCGTTTCTTTTTAGATGGTTTTGAGAATTTGGCAAGTTGCAGTCCAACTGATAAAGCAGGTGGCTACGGCAATGCCATCCAGCCGGCTGCAGCGCTAGATATGCTTGACCATCTGAATGGAACGCTGCCCCAATCAGGTTTTATCTATCAAGAATAGCGGTTTTTGTGATAGAATTTTGCGCTGAGGGGCAGAGGATCTGCCCGGTTCGCGCGGACGCGTTTCGTCCGCGTCAAGACGCTGAAATCTGGGGATTATGCTTTCTTCGGTGAAGTTCTGGGTGGGGATCGGGCTGAGCGCGGCGCTGCTGGCGGTGTTTTTGCTTACGACCGATGTGCGCCATATGCTTGACGCGCTGGCTCAGGCGAATTATGTGTATGTGATTCCCGCCACTGCGCTGTATGTGGTCGGGATAGTGTTCCGGACGCTGCGCTGGCAACTGATGCTGCGGCATATGAAGGTCATTAGCGCAAGGCGGCTGATTCCGGTGGTTATGGTGGGGTATATGGCGAATAATATCCTGCCGATGCGCTTGGGCGAGTTTGTGAGGAGCTACTATCTGGGGGAGCGCGAGGGGGTTAGCAAGACGGCGGCGCTGGCTACGGTGCTGATTGATCGGATATTTGACGCGCTGACGCTGCTGTTTTTTATCGCGGTTATCGCGCTGTTCGTGCCGCTGTACGGCGTGGCTGAGGGGTTCGGCGAGATTTCGGGCGTGGCTTGGCCGCTGCTGGCGGCGGCGCTGAGCTTGCCGTTTGTGGGCGTGTTCGGGGCGCTGCTGCTGTTCGCGGCGTTTCCTGAGCGGACAAGAGCGGCGGCGGCGTGGGCGATGCGGCCCCTGCCGGACAGGTTCGCGGAGTTCGCGCTGCGGATGATGGATATGTTTCTGCACGGGCTATACTCATTGCGTAGCCCGCGCGCGCTGGCGGCGCTGTTCGCGCTGTCGCTGCCGATATGGCTGGTTGAGGTGGGCGTGTTCTTTCTTGTGGGGATGTCGTTTGACCTGCATAATGTATATCCGAGCGTGGCGGCGATGGCTATCGCTATGACGCTGGTGAGCTCGATTGCCAATATCGGCTCGTCGGTTCCCGCGGCGCCGGGCGGGATAGGGCTGTTTGAGATTATCGCGCGGGAGACGATGGTACTGCTGCCGCTGGCGATGGTTGACAGGTCGGTGGCTGGCGGTTTCGCGGCGGCGGTTCACGCGGTACTGCTGGTGCTGGCGATAATTCCGGGGCTGGCGTTTTTGTGGGCGGACAACAAATCGCTGCGGCAGCTGATGGCAGGGAGCAGGCCGCAAGCGGCGGTTGACGGCGAGTAGCGGGACATAGGCGGCGGTTGATGGCGGGCGGCAAACCGCAAGCGAACTCTAATTTGCGATTAGGGCGATATACGGGGAGCAAGAGATATGCGGGTGGGAATAGTAGGCGCTGGGGCTGCCGGCTTGGCGGCGGCGTATGAGCTGGGGCTGCATGGGCATAGCGCGGCGGTGTATGAGGGCGCGCCGTTTTTGGGCGGGCAAGCGTCTACGTTCGACGTGGGCGGCGCGCGGCTTGAGAAGGCGTATCACCACTGGTTCACAAGCGATACCGACATTGTGGAACTGACGCAGGAAATCGGGCTTGGGCATCAGATCCGGTGGGTGGATTCCAGCGTGGGGACGCTCTGGGATGGCAAGATATACGATTTCGTTACGCCGATGGATCTGATTAAGTTCACGCCGCTGAGTTTGGTTGACAGGGCGCGGCTTGGGCTTACCACGCTGTATTTGCAGCGGCAGCGGGATTTCAAGAAATATGAGGGGGTTACGGCGGACGAGTGGCTGCGGCGATACGCGGGTCGGCGCTGCTATGAGGTGTTCTGGGGGCCGATGATGCGCGGCAAGTTCGGGGATGAGCATTACAAGGATGTGGGGATGGCTTGGATATGGGCAAAGGTGAATACGCGGGTGAAGTCGCGCGGCAAGAATATGGTTAAGGAGAAGTTGGGCTATCCCATAGGCAGTTTCGGCGAGCTGTTTGATGTCTTGGCGGATAAGGTGAGGGAGCAGGGCGGCGAAGTGCATACGTCGGCGCGAGTGGAGCGCGTGGACGCGAGCGAGGGGCGGGCGACGGGGATGCGGGTGAGCTTGGACGGCGCGGCGGCGCGTCAGGAAGAGTTCGACGCGGTGATAGCCACTACGCCGTCGTACATATTCCCGCGCATGGTGGACGGGCTGACTGATGATTACCTGGCGCGGCTGACGAATGTGAACTACATGGCGGCGGCGCTGATGATACTCGTGCTGGATAGGCCGCTGTCGCATGTATATTGGATGAACGTGGCGGATAGGTCAATCCCGTTTGTGGGGGTGATTGAGCATACGAACCTGATAGGCGCGGAGCATTACGGGGGCAGGCATATCGTCTATCTGTCCAACTATCTGACCACCGACAGCCCGCTGTACAAGATGGATCGGGATGAGCTGCTGGCGGAGTATTTGCCGCATCTGCGAAAGATAAACCCTGAGTTCCAGCCGTCTTGGATAGAGACGAGCTACCACTACCGCGTTGGGGCGGCGCAGCCGATTATCGGCGTGAATTACAGCCAGCGCATACCGGCGCACCGGACGCCTGTCAAAGGGCTTTACCTTGCGAATACCACGCAGGTTTATCCTGAGGACAGGGGGACGAACTATAGCGTGCGGATGGGCAGGCAAGTGGCGCGGATGGCGATGGGGGATATGGGGGGATAGCGGGTAAGCGCATCAAGCGGGGGTTTGTGCAATTGGGATGGGATTGCCGGGGAATACGCCTTGTGTTTGCTTTAATGCAGCGGATGCGCGGGGGTAGAATGGAATGTGGGGATGTACGCGGGGTTTGCGGCAGGCGGCAGCATAAGGCAGGGGCAGCGCTATGACTACTCCCGTAAGGCGGCAGTATCTGGGCGTCAAGCGGCAGCATCAGGATGAGATCCTGCTGTTTCGCATGGGCGATTTCTATGAGACGTTTGACGATGACGCGCGGGTTATTTCGCGGGAGCTTGAGATAGCGCTGACTTCGCGGGAGTTCGGCAAGGGGCAGCGCGTTCCGCTGGCGGGCATCCCGTATCACGCGCTAGAATCGTATCTGGCGAAACTCATCAAGAAAGGGTATAAGGTCGCCATCTGCGAGCAGACCAGCGATCCGGCGACATCGCGCGGCATAGTGGATCGCGAGGTTGTGCGGGTGGTTACGCCGGGCACTGTGATAGAGGATTCGCTGCTGGATCAGAAAGCGAACAACTATCTGGCGGCGCTGGTAGTGGAGGGGGAGTCGGCGGGCTTGGCGTATGTTGACATCACCACAAGCGAGTTCGCCACAAGCGAGTTTGGGGCGGCGCAGCTGCCGGTGGAACTGGCGCGGCTGGCGCCCTCAGAAGTGTTGGCGCCTGAGAGCCAGGACGACGAGGCGGCGATAGTGGATGAGGGCGCGATGCTCACGCGGGTGTCGGACGACGCTTTCCATCCGGATTGGGCGCGCGAGACGCTGCTGCAACATTTCGGAGTGGCGTCGCTGGAGGGGTTCGGCTGCGAGCGTCTGCCGCTGGCGGCGCGCGCGGCGGGGGCTATCCTGGACTATCTCAACCAGACGCAGCGCGGCGCCACCGGGCAGATAGCCACGCTCTACACCTACTCCACATCCGAGTATATGGTGCTTGACCAGCAAACGCGGCGCAATCTGGAGTTGTACGAGGGCGGGCGCTGGGGCGCGACGAATAGCTCGCTGTTCACGGCTTTGGATTTCACGAAGACGCCTATGGGCGGGCGATTGCTGCGGCGGTGGCTGGGGCAGCCGCTATTGGATGTGGCAAGGCTTACGCGGCGTCAGGACGCCGTCGAGTGGTTTCACCGCAGTTCGCTGCGGCGCGAGCGAATAGCGCTGCTGCTTGACGCGGTGTCTGATATGGAACGGCTGGTGAACAAGGCGCGCGGGTTCAGCGCAACGCCGCGCGACCTGGTGAGCCTGGCTGACAGCCTGGAGGCGGCGCCCAAGATAGCGGCGATACTGCGCGAGGACGAGGACGCCGCGCAAGTGGCTTGGATAGCGGACGGCATCGGGGACAACGGCGATGCGGCGGCGCTCGTGCGGCGGGCGATAAACGACGATCCGCCGGTCGTGGTCGGCGAGGGCAGGGTCGTGCGCGAGGGGTTCTCGCCCGACCTGGACGAAGTTCGCCACGCCACGCGGGACGCCCAGGACTACATCGCAAGCCTAGAGCAACGCGAGCGCAAGCGCACGGGCATCCGCTCGCTCAAGGTGGGCTACAACAAGGTGTTCGGCTACTACATAGAGGTGAGCAACCCGAACCTGTCGCAGGTTCCCGGCGATTATGTGCGGCGGCAGACGCTTGTGGGCGGCGAGCGCTACATCACGCCTGAAATGAAAGAGTACGAGTCGCTGATACTGAACGCGCAAGAGCGGGTTGGCGAGCTGGAGCATGCGCTGTTTCGCCAGGTGTGCGGGCAGGTTGCGGCGAGCGCGGAGGCGATACTGCGGACGGCGGCGGCTATCGCCAACGCGGACGCATTCTCGTCGCTGGCGGAGGCGGCCTCGCGGCACGGCTACGCGCGGCCGGAGCTGAACGACGGCGACGCCATCAGCATCAAGCAGGGGCGGCATCCGGTAGTGGAGCGGATGCTGCCGCCGGGCGAGTTCGTGGCGAATGACGCCGAGCTGTCCTGCGGCGGCGACCAATTGGTGATACTGACGGGCCCGAATATGGCGGGCAAATCCACATTCATACGGCAGGTCGCGGTGATAACGCTAATGGCGCAGGTGGGCAGTTTCGTGCCGGCGGAGGCGGCGACAATCGGGCTGTGCGACCGCATATTCACGCGCGTGGGCTTGCAGGACGATTTGGCGATGGGGCAGTCCACCTTTATGGTGGAGATGGTGGAAACCGCGTCCATACTCAACCACGCCACGCCGCGCTCGCTGATAGTGTTGGACGAAATCGGGCGCGGCACAAGCACATACGACGGGCTGGCGATAGCGCGGGCGGTGGCGGAATATGTCCACAACCACCCGCGCTTGGGCTGCAAGACATTGTTCGCAACGCACTACCACGAACTCACGCAATTGGCGGACACGCTGCCCCGCGCGCGCAACTACAATGTGGCGGTATCCGAAAATCGCGGCCATGTGGCGTTCTTGCGCCGCATAGTGCCTGGCGGCGCCGACAAAAGCTACGGCGTGCATGTAGCGCGCTTGGCGGGCATGCCCGGCGGCGTAGTGAACCGCGCCTGGGAGTTCCTAGAGGAGCTGGAGGGCGACCGGCGGCAGGCGGCGGCTGCGAGCAGATCGTCCGGCCGCGGCAGACGCGCGCGCGCCACGGCGGCCGTCCAGCAGATGCCCCTCGCCGGGTTCGGAGCGCCGCCGGTGGTGGATGATCTGCTTGGGCTTGAGGTGGCGGCGATGACGCCGATAGAGGCGATAAATAAGCTGTATGAGCTGCAGGAGCGGGCGAGGGAGGGGTGAGGGGGCGTTGGGCTTGGTGTGTGGTTGGGCAAGCGCTGGGCGTCGGGCTTATCGGGCGTGGGCTAATGGGAGCGCGCGGGGCTTACTTTTTTACAAAAAGCGTATCCCCCTTTCGTGCCCTTCAAAATCTAATCCGATAGCGTTTCTTTTCAGGTGGTTTTGAGAGTTTGGCAGCTTACACTCCAACTTATAAAGCAGGTGGTTATGGCAAAGCCATCCAATCGGCTGCAACGATAGAGATACTCAACCACCTAAATGGAAACGCTACCATCTAATCCGCAATTATTGAGCGCCCCCAACCAACTCAGATACAATTCAGATACAATCGCCCCCACGCAATTCAACGGAGCGCCCCAACATTGCTTAACTTCACAACCATAATCTCGCGCCTGGCGCATATTTGTTCTGGGGGGAGGGCAAATGAATGTTCCCCAAGAACCGCCGCCCTATGCGCCGCAATCTGCCTAACCCTACTCGCCTGTTCCCAACCCGTCCCCGCGCCCCAACCCACGCCGCCTGCTCCCCTGCCTGCCACACCCTCGCCTGCGCCCTTGCCTGCCACGCCCTTGCCGCCGTCCACCACTGTCCCGCCGATCGCGGCGCAAACCACGCCGTCCCCCACTCCTACCTCAACGCCCGCCGCCCAGCCTATCCCCGCGTACACCCCCTCGCTCCCGCTGCCAATATTTCCCCCTGCCAACGTCGTCTTCACGCAAATAACCGTCGGCGCAAACCACGCCTGCGGGCTGCGCGAAAACGCTGCCCCCCTCTGCTGGGGAGAAGACCCCAACGCCCATGGCATCCTAGACGCCCCCGCCCAAACCGACCTCACCCAAATATCCGCCGGACTAAACTTCACCTGCGCCCTGCGCCAAGACGGAACTATCGCCTGCTGGGGAGATAACTCGGCCGGGCAAGCCACACCGCCGCAAGGCTCATTCACCGAAATAGCCGCCGGGCAAAACCACGCCTGCGCCATACCTGTATCCCAAGACGCGCCGCCCGCGCTTATATGCTGGGGCGCCCCATTCCCAAACGGCGCTGAAACCCTGCCCCTAGACACGCCCATCTCCGATATTCAATCCGGCAATAACCACACCTGCGGACTAACCCCGCAAGCCGATATAGCCTGCTTGTCAATAAACGACCGCCTGACTGAAATCACCAACGGACCCTTCACCCAATTGGCGGCAGGCGTTGAACACATCTGCGCGCTGCGCGAACACGGCAGCGCCTACTGACAAGGGCGAAACATTTCATATCAAGCCAGCCCGCCGCTCACCAAATTCGTCCAAATCGCGGCAGGCAACTATCACAGCTGCGGCATAACCCAAACGCTCGCCCTAGAATGCTGGGGCAGCAGCGTCCCCGGCGCATCCGGCGGCGCCTTGCCGCCCCAGACGGCGAATTCGCCGCCATATCTATCGGCTGGCAAAATTCCTGCGCCCTCCGCCCAAACGGACGCGCCGCCTGCTGGCGCGCGCCAGACTACCTGCGCCGCGCCGCCTCCGAAACCGCCAACCTCCCCAACGGCGTCTCACTCGCCTTTGGCGGCGCTAAATTCAACTCCCCCGTGGACATCTTCCAATGGCCAAGCGGCGGCTTTGCAATCGCCGACCGCGAGGGCGTCATCGCCCTCCACCACGACCAACCTAACGCGCCGCCTCCGCGAACCATTCTTGACCTCGCCGACCGCGCGGTCGTCTGCTGCGAGCGAGGCAGTAGCCTGCTCAGCGCCGCCCTTGACCCGCAGTTCCAAGACTTCCCATTCCTGTATGTCTGGTACAGAACCCTCGCGCCCAACGCCTTAGGCGATGGCGAGCCCGGCTTTATCGGCCGCCTGGCGCGCTTTCGCGTGGAAAACGACCTACCCCTCATTCGCTCCGAACTGCCCATCCTAGACGTCCACCTGCCCATTAACGTGCAAGTAGGCGGCGACGTCCACTTCGGCGAAGATGGCATGCTCTACCTCGGCATCGGCGACAACGGCCAGAAAGACGACGCCCAATCCCTAACCCACTTGCGGAGCAAAATCATACGCATCGACGTGCGCGGCGCGACCGCCGATCAACCCTACCGCATCCCGCCTGACAACCCTTTCGTCAACACTCCCGGCGCGCTACCCGAAATATGGGCATATGGCTTGCGAAACCCTTGGCGCATGGACTTCGACCCCCAAAACCCCGACAGCCTGTTCGTCGCCGACGTAGGCGGCGCAAACTGGGAAGAAGTATCCATAGCCACCGCCGGCGCCAATCTCGGCTGGAACCTGTGCGAAAGCAACGACTGCGCCCCCGGCACCGACCTCGCCGCCCTCGCGCCGCCCGCCGTAGCCTATCCTAGAACCGTCGGCTGTGCCATCATAGGAGGCGTCGTCGTCCCCTGGCTAAACAACGGCTTCATATTCAGCGACCTATGCGCCCGCCGCGTCTGGCTTATGGAACGCGCCGACGCGCGCGATAGCCCCCCCGCCGGCGCGCAAGATAGCGAACAATATAGCTCGCAGGGATGGCGCATGCGCGAAATAGCCGACCTAGTGGACGCCACCCGCAGCATCCTAGCGTTTGGCTCCGGCGAAAACGGCGGCGTCTATATCCTGTCCTACGACAACCCCATACTCCGCCTAGATCCCAGCCTGGCAGACCACCTGCCCGACGCCCCCGCCGACGAATAAGCCCGCCCAGCGTTGCCCCCCGCGCGCAACGCCCCAATTCCGTGTAACATAAGCGCGTTAACTAATACCACAAACCCGCACAGACGCGGACTGCCCGCACATTGCAACAAGAAAGGACACCCCCCATGAACATCGGCTTCATCGGACTCGGCACAATGGGCGGCGGCATGGCGGCAAACATCCTCGCCGCCGGCCACGCCCTAACCCTCCACGACATCCGCCCCGACGCCGCAACCCCCCTCCTGGAATCCGGCGCCCACTGGGCAGACACCCCCGCCGAACTCGCCGCCGCATGCGACATCGTCCTCACATCGCTGCCCGGCCCCCGCGAAGTCGAGGCCGTAGCGCTCGGCGAAGACGGCATACTGCAAGGCATCCGCGAGGGCGGCGTGTACATTGACCTGAGCACCAGCTCCCCCACCCTCATCCGCGCCATCGCCGACCGCTTCGCCCAAGCCGGCGCCAGCGTCCTAGACGCGCCCGTCAGCGGCGGCCCCGTCGGCGCCCGCACGGGCCAGCTCGCCGTTATGGTCGGCGGCGACCGCGCCGTCTATGAGCGCGCCAAACCCGCCCTAGACGCCATCGGCGACCGCGTAACCCACATCGGCGCTATCGGCAGCGGCAGCATCGCCAAACTTATGCACAACTGCATCGGCTACGGCTTGCAAACCATCGTCGCCGAATGTCTCACCCTCGGCGTCAAAGCGGGCGTGGACGCCGCCCCCCTCTACGAGGCGATATGCAACGGCTCCGTCGGACGCGGCTCCACATTCCGCAACACCTACCCCAGCACCTACCTCGCCGGCAAATTCGACCCGCCCAACTTCGCCCTCCGCCTCGCCCACAAAGACGTCGGCCTAGCCCTCGAACTCGCCCGCGAATACGCCGTCCCCATGAGCGTAGGCAGCATCGCCTACCAAGAAATGACCGCCGCCCTAAACCGCGGCTGGGCAGACCAAGACTCCCGCATAGCCATGCTCCTCCAAGAAGAGCGCGCCGGCGGCGTCCAACCCCGCATCCAAGATAGCCCCGACGCCGACGAGTAGCCGCGGATTGCCGCTATCTATCCCCCTAAATCGGGCGCTCAATCTCGTGAATCAGACGCTCGGCCACATACAAACTGGGCCGAGCGGCCTCAATGCGCCGCACAATCCCCGCCTCGCCAAGCCGCCCCAGTATCCGGCGCGCGCCGGGCTCGGACACTCCCAACAATTTCGCAATCTGCGGGGCGGTGATGATAGGATTGGCGAACAACTCATCCAGCGCCCTCAGCCCGTTGGCTGATTCGCGCCTGCTGACAAGAGCGGCTCGCCATTCATCCTCAAGATCCCTCACGCGCCGTAGCCTGGCAAGCGCATCCTTGGATTCAAGATAAACGCCTCTGAGGAAATACGCCAGCCACCGCTCCCAATCGCCCGTGCGACTCACATTGAGAAGTTCGTCATAGTATCGTTGCCTATCGCGCTCGAAGTACGCGCTCATATACAGCAGCGGCGCAGCCAAGACTCCGCTGGCGCAGAGAAACAGCGTTATCAGCAGCCGCCCAATCCTGCCGTTGCCGTCTATGTAGGGATGAATAGCCTCAATCTGATAGTGCATCAGCGCGCAGCGAACCAGCGGCGGCAGCTTATCCGCATTGTTGGCGAAATCTTCCCAATCATAGAACAGCTCGCGCAAGCGCCCAGCCGGCGGCGGCACGAACCGCGCATCCCGTATCCCGGAGCCGGGCGCGCCTATCCACACCTGCCCTGTTCTGAAATGCCCCGGCGACAAATGCTCGCCCCTGACGCCCGCCATCAACCTCGCGTGCAGCTCATTAACCAGCCTGAACGAAATAGGCAGGTCATCCAGCCGCCCAATCCCGTATTCAAGCGCCTGCACATAGTTGAACACCTCCCTGGCATCGCCGCTATCCTGCCTGCCGCCGCCCGCCTCATACGCGAACAAGTCCGACAGCGACGCCACCGTCCCCTCTATCCTGGACGACAGCACGGCCTCCCGCCTGGCGAATGGGCGGATTAGCATATGCGGATTGGGCAAGGTCTCGCCCACGCCCGCGAGAGTGGAAATCGCGCGCGATGCCTCGTCCAAAAGCAAAACCGCATCCGGACTCAGATAAAGCTCGCGCGGCAGCGGATAAGGCACAAACGCGCTCTGCCCCTCAATCGTAGGAACCAGTTCCCCGCGCGGACTAGCCATCAAACTTCGCATCAAATCTCAACTCCGGCACAAATTCTGAGGCAAATAGAAACTATTCCCGCCAAAAGTTTCGTTTCGCAATCCAAAGGTAACTGGAGTTTCTAAACTCAAGTAATTCTGCGGCAAAAAGAAACTATTCGCCCCAAAAGTTTCCTTTCACGGCCCAAAGGTAACTGGAGTTTCTAAAAAAATCAACCCAAACACCGCTTGACAACCACTTGACAATTCCCCCAATCCAACTATAATTCCCCACACAAACCTACTCGACTACACACCCACACAGCGAGCCTCCCCCACTATGCCCACCCTAGACTTCAAAGGCAAACAACACATCTACGCACACCACTTAACCATCCCACACCGCCCACTCATCCCGCATAAAGACAAATCTATAAATGCCCCCCCCCATATAAACACGCCTAATACAACCCCCGACGCCCATTCCCCCGACCACAACCTCATCATCCACGGCGACAACCTACACGCCCTCAAAGCCCTCATCCCCAGATACGCAGGCCGCGTCAACTGCATCTACATCGACCCGCCATACAACACCGGCAACGAAAACTGGATCTACAACGACAAAGTCAACAGCCCGCTTATGCGACAATGGCTCAACGCCCAATCCCCCGTTGACGGCGAAGACCTTGAACGCCACGACAAATGGCTCTGCATGATGTGGCCCCGCCTGCACCTGCTGCGCGAACTGCTCGCCGAAGATGGCGTCATATTCGTATCCATCGACGACAACGAGCAACACCACCTGCGTATGATGATGGACGAGATTTTCGGCGCGGATAATTTCCTCGCCAATATCGCAGTCGTTGCGAATTTAGCGGGTAGCAGCGACCAGTTTGGATTTGCTGGCGCTCACGAACACTGCCTAGTTTATGCCAAAGACAGGGGCGAAGTTCACCTCGGACTTTTCACTATCGGCGAAGATGCCCTAGCCGATTGGGAACAGGACGAAGTCGGCTACTACAAACGCGAATACCTTCGGCGCGGCAGTCTCACCTACTCAGAATCGCTGCACTATCCCATATTTGTGGACGACGCCTGCAACTACGCCATTACTGATAACGACGAAATGCCCGACACAGGCGGCCCTTGGACGCCGGAGTATCCCATAATGAGCAATGGCAACAAGGGAATATGGCGTTGGAGCAAAGAGCGCATACGAAGAAGTCCCGACGACGTATTCGTTCAGCGCAGATCCAACGGCAACGTAGTGGTGTATTCCAAACAACGTCCGTTGCTTGGCGGAGTTCCCACGGAGAAACCAAAGTCAGTGTTCTACAAGCCCGAATATGGCAGTAGAGCCGGCGGGCAAACGCTTACAAGAATACTATCGGATCAAACGACAAAGTTTGCTTACCCAAAATCCGTGTCGCTGATTGCCGACATCATCAAAATTGGCGCTCCCGATAAAGACGCCATCATCCTAGACTCATTCGCCGGCAGCGGCACGACCGCCCACGCCGTCCTAGCCCTAAACCGCGAAGACGGCGGCAACCGCAAATTCATCTTGATAGAGTGCGAAGAATACGCCGACAACATCACCGCCGAGCGCGTCCGCCGCGTCATAAACGGCATCCCCAACGCCCGCGACCAAGCCCTCCAAAACGGCCTCGGCGGCTCATTCGCCTACTGCGAACTAGGCGACCCCATAGACGCCGAGCGAATGCTCACCGGCGACAACCTGCCCGCCTACTCAGCCCTCGCCGCCTACCTGCTCTACACCGCATCCGGCGCCTCCGCCGGCGCCGCCAACCTGACCAGCCAAAACGAAGACGGCCTATTCCACGCCGACCACAACAACGCCTACCACCTGCTCTACGAACCCGACCTGGAAAAACTCTGCGCCCCCGACCTTATGCTCACCGAAACCCGCGCCAACCGCATCGCCGCCGCCGCCCGCGCCCAGGGCAAGCGCGCCATCGTATTCGGCCCCGGCAAATACATCAGCCAGCGCAACCTAACCCAAATCGGCGTAACATTCTGCCAAATCCCCTACGAAATGAACCGCCAAGGCAGCTAGCCGCATAGAAAGACGCTTATGGAACTCAAAGAATACCAGTCAGCCGCGCTAGACGCATTCTCCCGATGGCTAATCGCGCTTAACGCCGCCCGCGTCGAATCCATAGACACCATCACAGACTTGCAAAGCAAAGGCAGGCGCATCCCTGACGCCATCCGCGATTACCCTAATGAGGCGTGGGAAACCCTGCGCCAATCCGGCGGCGTAGCCAACCCCAACGCCCCATACATCACCCGAACCGACGGCGCGAATCGCCCAATCCCCCACATCTGCTTCAAAGTCCCCACCGGCGGCGGCAAAACCCTGCTCGCCGCATCCGCCCTCGAGCGCCTCAACCGCCAAACCGGCCTAACCCTCTGGATAATCCCCACCAGAGCCATCTACGAACAAACCAAAGCCGCCCTCTACAACCGCGAACACCCCTACCGCCAAGCCCTTGAGCGCGCCAGCGGCGGGCGCGTCAAAATGCTCCAAAAAGACGACCCGTTCACCGCCGCCGACATCGCCAACTACCTCTGCGTTATGCTGCTTATGCTACCCGCCGCCAACCGCCAAAAAGGCAAAGACTTCCTGCGGATGTTCCGCGACTCCGGCCGCTATCCCACCCTATTCCCCGACGCCGACGACGCCCTAGCCGACGGCGAAATGCTAAACGCCCACCCCGACCTGGAACGCGAATCCGAGAACGGCCCCGTCAAGCGCAGCCTCTTCAACGCAGTCAAAACCCTGCGCTCCGTCGTAATCCTAGACGAGGCGCACAAGGCATACGGCAAAAAGGCGAAAGGCCAGCGCGAATTCGCCCAATCCGTCAGCCGCCTAAATCCCTCTATGGTCATTGAACTCTCAGCCACGCCCAACAAAGGCATAAGCAACCTGCTCGTGGACATAGACGGCGTAGCCCTCAAAAACGAAGAAGTCATCAAACTCCCTGTGCAAATCACATCATTCACCAACGCCGACTGGCGGCACACACTGCGGCAAGCCCACGAAAAACTGGAATCGCTGGCTAACGAGGCGAAATCGCTGGAACATGACGAAAACCGCTACATCCGCCCAATCGCGGTAGTTCGCGTTGAGCGCACCGGCAAAGACCAGCGCGACGGCGACCGCATCCACGCCGAAGACGTCCGCGAATACCTAACCCAAACCCTAGCCGTCCCCGCCGACGAAGTCGCCGTCAAATCATCCGAACTAGACGAACTGCGCGGCGTCAACCTGCTCTCCGAATTCACCCCAACCCGCTGGATCATCACCAAAGCCGCCATAATGGAGGGCTGGGACTGCCCATTCGCCTACCTGCTCGTGATGCTTGACAACACCCAAGCCCAAAACGCCATCACCCAGCTCGTAGGCCGCGTGATGCGCCAGCCCGACGTCCGCCGCACAAACCGCGAGCCGCTAGACCAATGCTACGTCTACTGCTATAACACCGACGTCGGCAAGGCGGTCAATCAAGTCAAAAACGGACTAGAGCAAGAGGGCTTGACCGGGCTAGGCGATATGGTATTTTCCGCGTCATCCGACCTGCAGCCTGTAACCGTCAAACGCCGCGAGCGCTTTCGCAACGACGACATATTCTTGCCCCTAGTCCTGCACAAATCCGACGATCCCAACGCCGCCGACCAGTGGACTGAGCTTGACTACCAACGCCACATCTTGCCCGCCATAGACTGGCAGGCAATCACAGCCCCCGACCCGCAGGCTACCCAGCCAAACCCCGCTATGGCGCAATTCGCAAGCGTGGACGTCGGCGAAACCCAGCCCCAAACCTACGCCCAGCGCGAACTCTACATAGACAAAACCGCTCGCGTAGAGTGGTACGCCCGCCGCCTATCCGACCTCATCCCCAACCCTTGGCAAGCCGCCCGCATCGTCCAAGACCTCATCCAAAAATGCCGCAACGCCGGCGACACGGACGATGACATATACGACAAACGCTCAATCCTAGCCCACGCCCTCCGCGAACACGTCGCTGCCAAACTCGACACCCAAGCCGAAACCGCCTTCCAAGTCAAACTAGCCAAATCCGAAATCAGCTTCAGCCTGGAAACCGGCAAGCCCGCCTATAAAATGGTAAAGAAATACGACATCCCCGAACCGGCTAACAAGAGAGCAATGCTACGCGACGACTATCAGCAATTGCAACTCGCGCTCTTCGAGCCTGTCTTCCACGACCACTTCGACTCCGGCCTTGAACTCCGCTTCGCCCAATACCTTGACGAGCAGAAAGCCCTCCGCTGGTGGCACAGGGTAGCCGCCCGCCAAAGCCGCCAATACTATCTGCGCGGCTGGAAACCCGACCGCATCTGGCCCGACTTCATCGCAATGGGCGGCGAAACCGCTGACGGCAAACCCCAAGTCCTGGTATTTGAAACCAAAGGCGCCCACCTCAGCGGCAACCCCGACACCGAATACAAAAAGCGCGTCCTAAAAACCCTAGAAAACGCCTACAACTCTGCCGGCACGCTAAAAATCTGCGACGGTCCCACCCGCGGCGCATTCCGCATAGTCTTCAGCCGCCACGACTTAGATGATGCGCTGTTAGCGCTACACGCCACCTACAACGCCTAACCCGCCACGCCTTGACACCCCCGCAATCCCCCGCGTATCATCCCGCCATCCCAACTTGAGACCAACGCTATGCCGCACACCACCACCGACCTCGCCCTCCCCGCCCTCCGCCGCGCCCTCGCCCGCGGCGTCATCGGCAGCCGCATCCACCACTACCACGCGCTCGGCTCCACAATGGACGAGGCGCGCCGCCTAGCCAAGGATGGCGCTCCAGAGGGCGCCGTCGTCATAGCCGAAGAGCAAACCGCCGGCAGAGGCCGGTTCAACCGCGCCTGGGTATCCCCGCGCGGCGAAAACCTCTCATTCTCAGTCATCCTAACCCCGCCCGCCGCGCAGCTCCCCTACATGAACATGGCCGCCGCCCTCGCCACAGCCCGCATGCTCCGCGACGAGGCCGCCCTAGATCCCACAATCAAATGGCCCAACGACATCCGCGTGCGCGGCCTAAAAATCGCCGGCATCCTCATAGAAACCGGCATAACCCCCGGCGGCGCTGCCTGCGCCATCGTAGGCATCGGCGTCAACATCAACCTGGACCCATCGCAGCACCCCGAAATCGCCCACACCTCCACCAGCATCTACCGCGAAACCCACATCAAGCGCAACCGAACCCCCGCCCTCCAAACCCTCCTCGCCCACTTCGACGCCCTCTACACCCGCCTCCGCCGCGACCCCGCCTCCGCCGCCACCCTATTCGCCGACTGGACAGCCCTCCTAGACACCCTAGGCGCCACCATCACCCTCCGCCGCGGCGACGCCATCATCCACGGCGTCGCCGAAAGCGTCGACCCCCGCGGCAACATCCTCATCCGCCTCCCCGACGCCACCCTCCACACCGCCACCGCCGGCGAAGTCACCTCCCAAACCTAAGTGCCCCCATCCCACCAATCCCACCTCCGCCGCGCTAATCTGCCGCGTCGTAGCTCATCGCATCATGCAGAAATTCGGCAAATCGCCCGCGCTCCTCCGAGAATTTGGCAAACTGATTCTCACTAGGGCAGACATCACTGAATCGCCCCAATACCTTGCCGCCAATAGCGTGAACATCTTCAAAAACGCACACAGGCTCAAACTCAATCCCCCACTTCGAGAACTGATGCAGGGCGATAGTCGCCTCCTCGGTACGTGCGTCATTATGCAGAGCGTACACGAAAAGCGGACGAGACATCCCGTTGATGCGGTAGCCCACCCTGTATTTGCCTAAGTCATCACGGTAGCGGTCGTACCAGTTGACTTTCATTCGCTCGTGCGGAACGGTTTTAGTCATAAAATCCTTGAAATCAGCCCGAAAAGTGCGCCGCGGTGATTTCTTTGACGGACGGGATGCCTCGGCGATTCTCAGCAGCGCCTGAACTAATGTGAACAACGCCTCCCCATAGCCGTCGTCTATCACATCAACCACCAACTCCCCGTCGCGGTCATTCACATGAAACATCTTCAGCGTGTTGGCGATAATCTCGCCGCGCGTCCCCTTGAACATAGTTGCCTGGTCGATGTCGTAACTAAGGTGCATATAGGTATGCCCTCCGTCCGAAATCTCCCACTTGCCATCGCGCCGCTTTAGCGTGATGGCTAGATGGTCGCCATCGTCAAACATAAACGGCGTAAGCACGGCATAGCGATCATTGCCTCTGGCGACAAGCCTTATCTCTTCAGCCACCTTTTGGCTGAATTTCTTTTCAATCGCCGTAATATCCATATTATCCCTCCGCAACCCGCCTAACAAACCAACCGCGATTGCGTTTCGTAAAATCCTGCGTCAGCATAAATGCAGGCAAACGCTCCGTCTATGTCTGTATATCTGCCGGTTACTTCAGCATATTCGTCGTCAGGATAGATACTTTCTTGGTATCTTTCTGTAGCGCGGTGGATGTGGAAGTCGAAGAATCGCGTGGACTCAATGTGATTAGTATGTTCGTGGTTATTGCCGTCATAGCGCAACAAGCGGAAAAACTCACCTGTCCGCGGGTGTGTTACGCCTAATATAATCGAAAAATCCGATTCGTCCGATTCGTCAATTTCGTTTATACGGCGTATGATACGGAATTTGTTTCCGGCATCTCCTTGTATTTCCATAGATTCTTCCCGATGGCTGCGCTTATACGTAACACGCCATTGGTTCATAAAGATTGGCTTAGGCTCCGCGATTAGCTCGGCAATCTGAGCGTCCGTGTAAGTTACAGCCATATATGACCTTGCGAAAGCCCCAGCGGTATATCTTGCCCAAATCTTAACCGAATCCGCGCCTAAACGCAATCGCGCCCCTTGCCCCCGTCACCATCCGCCCCCAAATGTGCTATGCTATACTTACAATTCCACACCACGCACAATGGAGCGCCCCCCAAAATGCAACTCCACATCAAAAACTTCCGATCCATCGAAAACCTATCCATCCAACTCGCCCCCATCACCCTCCTCTACGGCCACAACGGCACCGGCAAATCCAGCGCCCTCTACGCCCCCCTCACAATGAAGAACATCGTCACGAACCCTGAGCAGCCCGTTGACGTCTTCTTCCAATACGGGTTCGCCAATCTGGGAACGTTCCAAGAGGTAATCTTCGATCACGATATGAATCGTGATTTTGAACTGGGCATATCGCTTGATACCAGTCTATACCTCGATAATGTCAACAGCAAGGTGGATTACAGAATTTCGTGTTCTAGCGACGACGGCGCAGGATACTTTCAAGTTTCATCAACACTTGACGGAAGTAGTGATACTATGAAAGCGTCTGTCACTTTCCCATACAAGGGGGGGACCCATATCATTGACGATATGTTCTCACACCTTTCTTGGAATGGAATATCTGCGGTATCAGACATACCTGACGCGAGAGAAACCCCTAAAATCAAAAATCTGAACCTGCCCCCAAAAATACTAAGCAATGTGGGTTTTGTTCCCTTAGGAAGAGGGTTCGTTCAGTCGTCATACACTTTTCAGAACGCGTCATCCTCGGCCACCAAAGAGAATGATGTGAGTAGCCTGATTGCTGGGGATAGGTATCTTCGGCATAAAATTTCATTACACTTGGAACAGGTTCTGAATAGGCAATTCCAAACCGACAACGAAATGGGTACGCTAAATTTCTCTATGAGCGCACTGGACAAAGAATCTATGATTAGTGCGCTATTGGTGAACGACGGATTCGGCGTCAACCAGGTCGTCTATATGCTGGCGAAAGTCTTGCAGCCCAACGCTACGATAGTGTGCATCGAAGAGCCGGAGATTCACCTCCATCCCTTCGCCATACGCCGCTTGGCGCGTGAGCTGAACGACATTGTGCATAACGAAAAGGGCAAGCGTCTGCTAATATCCACCCACAGCGAGCAGTTCATAAGGGCGTTCACAACCCTGGTTGTGGAGGGAAATTGCTCGCCCGACGACCTCGCAATTTATCTGGTGACCAAAGATGGCAAGACATCCAACTTCCAACGCCAGAAGGTGAACGAAAAAGGGCAGATAGAAGACGGCCTAATGAGTTTCATTAAGGGCGAACTGGAAGACCTAAAGGTGTTCCTCGGAGTACGAGGGGATGTCTAACGTGGACGGGCAGTTGCTGGTCATAAACGAGTGGATTTTTTACAACCTCGGAGGCGCGAGCGGTAAGAAAGCCCAGCGAGAGGCAGGTTGCTTTCTTCGGGCATTTGAGCAAAGCCGGGATAAGATAGCCGTTTTGCATGGTAGCGCATGGACGGACAAGGTCCATGATCTGATGGAGCAAGCCGGATCTCAGATGAACAACCCTTATGCACGAACATTAGGGCTGCTCATCCGTGCGCTAATAGAGATACCGAACAAGTGCATATACCTATACCAAATGGATATTGACGACGCCGACATCCCCCAAGACGCAATCGCAGCCGCGCCCAGAAAGGACCTATACTTAATTCAGCTTTATTACGCCGCTCAAGCCGACCTGATCATCACGGCCGACCACAAATTTTACAACGCATTCGCATCCCGCCAAGATCTTGGTGTTAATATGATACTCAGAGACGACTTCCTAGCAGACTACCTGCAACAAAACTAAACCCAACACATACCCAAACCCATCTCAGGAGTTCCCCCAACTATGCTGCAAAACCTATCTCTAGACGGTAAAACCATCGTCATCACCGGCGGCGGCACAGGCCTAGGCCGCGAAATGTCCATCGCTATGGCGCGCGCCGGCGCCGACCTCGTTATCGCATCACGCCGCATAGCCCCCATCCAAGACACCGCCGACGCCGTCCGCGCGCAAGGCAGACGCGCCATCGCCGTCTCCACCGACGTCACCGACTCCGCACAAGTCCAAAACCTATTTCGCCGCGCCATTGACGAATTCGGCAAAGTGGACGTCCTCTTCAACAACGCCGGCATCGTGCGCGGACAAGGCTCTATCCCCATCTGGGACATCTCCGACGAAGACTGGCGCGTCGGCATAGACGTCAACCTCACCGGCGCGTTCTATTGTACGCGCGCCATCGCCAAGCATATGATTGAGCGCGGCGGCGGCAAAATCATCAACGTCTCATCCGGATTCGGCTTTCGCGGCGGGCGCGACAACTATATGTACACCTGCGGCAAGGGCGGCATCGTCCAACTCACCCGCACCATCACCACCAGCATGAGCCGCTACGGCATCACATCCGCCTGCATCGTCCCCGGCTTCATCCCCACCGAAGGCACCGCCGCGTCCAACGACACCCTCCCGCGCGGCGGCTTCATCCCAGTCGGCAGAGTAGGCCGCCCCGAAGAGATGGGCCCCCTCGCCGTCTATCTAGCATCAGACGCCTCCAACTACCTCAACGGCGAAATGTTCGTCATAGACGGCGGCGGCCTCGCCGGCGGCTATGCCCCCACCGGCTACGCCCCCGAAATTCCCCTGGAAATCTAACGAATAGAAACCTAACGAAATCCGCCCCAAACCCTACGGCATACGCCATCCCCGCGCCGCTTGCCCTTAACCCAAACCCAACGCCCGATACCCTATAATCCCAAACCCAATACCCTGCCAACCCAGCGCCTGTATGGCCTATTATGGAGTACAAACAATGCCCATCCCTCAAGAATGGAATCTCAGTGGCAAAACCGCCCTCCTCACCGCCGACCGCCGCGGCTGGTCGCCCAGCCTAGCCGCCGCCCTAGCCGAGGCCGGCGCCGACCTCGCCATCGCCGGCTCCCCCCAATCCGACGCCGCTGACGCCGCAGCTGCAGCCGAGAGCCAAGGCCGCCGCGCCCTAATCCTAGACGCCGACCTCACCAACGCCGCCGCCGTAGAGAGCATGACCGCCCGCGCACAATCCGAATTCGGCAAAATAGACATCCTCGTCAACAACGCCCGCGCCGACTTCGGCAAGCCCTTCGAGGAAGTCTCCGAATGGGAATGGCAAACCCTTATGGACTTCAATGTCAAGTCTATGTACCTGTGCAGCCAAGCCGTCGGCAAGCGAATGCTCGCCCAGGGCAACGGCCGCATCGTCAACATCGGCAGCGGCCTCGCCGTGCGCGGCCTATGGAACTCAGTCGCCGCCTGCGCCGCCGCCGGAGCCGTGCAGCAGTTCACCGCCGCCCTAGCGCTTGAATGGGCGCGGCGCGGCATCCGCGTCAACGCAATCGGCGCCGGCTGGATTACCCCCGAACCGCAAACCGAAGAATCCCAACGCGAACTCCTAGTGCGCTACCTGCCCTCTCGCCGCAAAGGCCACCCCGACGACCTAGCCGCCCTGCTTGTCTATCTAGCATCCGACGCATGCGACTTCGTAACCGGCCAAACCATCTTCATAGACGGCGGCGCCCTAGCCCACGCCTAGCCGCGCTTTGAAATATCCCGCCGTTCCAACACATCCAAAAGTTTGCCTACTTTTCCAAAAAATAGCATACCCCCGCCTAATTCCAAATCTGATTCATTAGTCGGTCAGGCTGTCGCCCGACCCGAAAGCCGCATCCACATATGCACCGAGTAACCCTAAACGCAACCCTGCAAACCGGCAAGCCCGGCTCCGGAACCCCCATCCGCGGCCTAGCCGAATCCGACTCATCCAGCATCGCCGTCACCCGCCACATCCGGCTAATCCGGCCCGGCGTAGCGGCCCGCGCGCCCGGCTACGCCATCACGCACATCCAATCCTGCAAAACCATCTACCACCACCCCAAAGCGCTCCACCGCGCCTACCGCGCCCTCTGCCCTCTGGTTGAATACGCCGGCGACTGGTACGCCGGCCTAGTCCACAACGAATACCTCCAAGCCCTATTCGCCGCCTTTGAAACAACCCACGACTCCCCCGACGCAATGGACGCCGCCCTCGAAGACGCATACAACGCCCACCTGCACAAATTCGCGCGCGGCAACCGCGCCCCATTCCTGAGAGACCCCTACATAGCCCTATCCGACCACGCCTTGCCCGCCGACATCCCGCCCTACGACCCCGCTGAGGCGATGCGCCTATACGACCGGCTCCCCACCGACCACGCGCTCGCCAACCCCACTATGGACGCCATCCGGCTGCGCGGCGGCAGCGCCACAGCCGCCCAAATCCGCCGCTACATCATCAATACGCTAGGCATCCCCCAAGCCGCCGCCCGCCTACGCATCGGCGACGCCAACGAACTCGATCGCCGCCTAGACTGGGTACGATCCGGCTTGCAGCGCTACGGCGTCATACACGCGCCCGCCAAAGGCGTCTGGGCGCTAACCCGCTGGGGCAAATCCGCCCGCGCCATTGACCCGCAAGACGTCTCCGGCTACATCCTAGCCCAAAACGAACTTGAATACCTAGAATCCCAGCGCCCCATCCGCCGGTTCCCCTACCACGACCCGACGCATGCCGTAAGCGCCCAAATGCGCGACATCCTCCACCCCCTCGGCGTCATCTACGGCGACAAATCCCCCGTGTCAAGATCATCATCCGACGCCGACGACTGGCAGCCCATCCTGCGCCGCGCCCTGCTCTCAATGTCCCCCAACGCATTCGTCAGCCTGCTATCCCGCCTCCTCCTTGAATACCAAAACATAGACGGCATAGAAATCACCGGCAAATCTCGCGACGGATTCCAAGGCGTCTTAATGGCGCGCTTCCAAGAAACGGGCAGCGATCCAATCCCGACCCCCTTCCGATTCACGCGCGGCAATTCCCGCCAACTAAACGCCGGCGACATCCGCCAATTCCGATTCAGCCTATCCGACCCCGACCGCGTCGCCATCCTGCTAACCACCGCCGCCCTATCCGAATCCGCCCGCCGCGAGGCGCGCTCCGGCAGCCCCCGCATCCTCCTCATAGACGGCGACGCCCTAATGAACCGCCTCCGCCACCTAGGCTGGGGCATCCAAACCACCCCCGAATTCACCGACATAGACACCTACTACTACGCCAACTACCACCTAATCTACTAACCCCCGTCTTGTTGCGCCGCTTATCGTCAGCGCCCCACTCGCCATTGAATCCCCCCTCCAATTTCGCTATACTCAACCACGCCACCGTCGCAACGCTAACCTGTGACACTTGCGAGAAAAGCCGACATGCAAAACGACAACCCCCTCCACCTCCCCGACCTCCACATATCCAACTTTCGCGGCATCAAATCCCTAGACGTCTCCCGCCTAGGCCGCGTAACCCTAATCGCCGGCAAAAACGGCGTCGGCAAAACCACCTTGTTGGACGCCATCCGCGTCTATGCCTCCCGCGGCAACTTCAACCTCATCGCCGACATACTCCGCGACCGCGAAGAACTTACCGTGTCCGTTAATGAAGATGGTCGTGAGGCGTTGACCCCCGATTTCGAAGCGCTCATTTATGGCAGAGATCCGTCGCCAGAATCTCCCATAGTAATAGGCCCGAGAAGCGCACAAAAACAACTTCGCATAACAATCCAGACGGATCCCACTCAAATGGATATGCTCGAAGACGATTCATCATCTGTTTATGACCTCGTGACAGAAGATGACATCCGGCTAGAAAAGGAATTCCTCGGTAAGACACAAGCGTCGCTTTCGTCTTACTTTACTCAGACGCAACGCAGATTGAGATTTCAAGAATTTCACTTTCAGCCCACAATTGGATGTGAGGTTTTGGGACCGGGCGTGATAGACAATTCTATAATGGCGAAGTTCTGGGATGGCATTGCCCTTACCGACTATGAAGATAGGGCAGTTCAAGCGTTGCGACTAATCTATGGCGACGAAATCGAGCGCCTCGCATTTATAGGATTTGAAACCCGTGCCAGCCGCAGAGCAATCGTCAAGATGCGGGGCCAAGACAGACCTGTTCCATTGCAAAGCCTGGGCGAAGGCGCCATCCACATATTCGGAGTCGCCCTAGCCCTAGCCAACAGCCAAGACGGCCTTCTCCTGATAGACGAGGCCGAAAACGGCATCCACCACTCCATCCAGCATGCCTACTGGCGCATGGTCTTGCAAACCTCCCAAAAATACAACGTCCAAGTCCTAGCCACGACCCACAGCTGGGACTGCGTAAGAGGCTTCGCCCACGCCGTCGAAGACTCTGCCATCAAAGGCGTATTCTTCCGGCTACAAAAACGCGCCGACGGCTCTATGCGCGCAGTGGAATACCCCGATGAATCACTCATAATCGCCGCAGATGACGGCATTGAGGTAAGGTAAACCTATGAGTTCGTCTGACTCTGCGCGGAATACCTTGTTGCTTGTAGAAGGCAACGACGACGTCCATGTGGTCGAACACATTCGTGAAATTAGCTCAATATCTCAGTTCTCTATCCACGACGCAAAGGGCATCACTAAACTTCTCGCACAAATTGATACTCAGGTTAAAGCTCCAGACAGACAGGTGCTTGGCATAATAGTCGACGCTGACGATAACCTGACCACTCGTTGGCAATCTGTTTCGGATAGACTTGCGCGGTCAGGCATAACCCTGCCCCCAAACCCTGACCCGACGGGCACGATCATTCCCGCCCAAAACGATATGCCCCGCATAGGCATATGGCTTTGGCCCGACAACCAGAACCCTGGCGAGATAGAAGACTTCATAAAAAGTCTAATTCCCGAAGACGATACCATACTGCCGCTGTCCGAAAAGTATATTGATAAAGTTCTTGCCCAATGTCCCAAACAGTTCAAGCCAGGCAAAAAGAGCCGCGCACAAGTGCATGCGTGGTTGGCGGTTAGAGATAAACCGCGCCCAATGGGACTGGCTATTAAATCCAGAGACCTGAACGCCAAAGCCCCAACCTGCGCCACATTTGTCAATTGGCTTAAACGCCTATTTGAACCTGCGTAGATGCACGGCGCTAATCAACATCCACCCCCACTCAAAATCTTTTCGGCTACACTTTTTCCCCAAAAACAGCCCCCCGTCCAAGCCCCAGGCAACCCCATCTTGCGCCCAATCCCCGCCCCAACCCCTACAGCAACCGCCTGCATTTTAACCAGCGTCGCGGAATGGCGGCAGAGGCAACCTACCCCCCCCTTACAGCAACCGCTGCAACACCCCCCGAACCACCGCCATCAATATAATCGCCACCATCGGCGACAAATCAATCATCTCCATCCGCGGCAAAACCCGCCGTATCGGCGCCAATATCGGCTCCGTTATCTGATACAGCATCACCACAATCGGGTTATACGGCGACAGATTCAGCCACGATATTATCACGCGCCCCAATATCGCCGCCCACAGCGCGTAAAACAGAATGTTGATGAATGTTCCCAGAAATGCGCTCATTGCCCCTTGCCCAAATCATGCGACTTAATCGTATGCCACAATCCTATCCAACGCCCGCCCCCTAAAACCCCGCTCATCCCCCCTTCCCCAGCGCCTGCGACCTATCATACGCCGCCACAACCCCATCCGCTACCGCCGCCCGAAACCCGCCCGCCTCCATAGCCCGCAGCGCCGCTATCGTAGTCCCCCCCGGCGAGGTCACCATATCCCGCAGCTCAGCCGGATGCCGCCCCGTTTGCTCCACCAGCCGCGCGCTCCCCAACACCGTCTGCAGCGCCAGCCGCCGCGCCGTATCCCGCGCCATACCCAAATACACCCCCGCGTCTATCAGCGCCTCCACGAACAAAAACACATACGCCGGACCGCTCGCGCTCAGCGCCGTCGCCATATCAATCACCTTCTCATCCGGCGCATAAACCTCATCCCCAAGCGTCCGCAAAATGCTCCCAACCGCCTCGCGCGCCTCCACCGACACCGCCTCCGACGCCGTCCACACGCTCATCCCCTCCCCTATCTGCGCCGGCGTATTCGGCATCACCCGCACCACGGCGTTGTGTCCCAACCCGCCCGTCAGCGCATCCATAGTAGCCCCCGCCACGATAGACACGACCGTCTGCGACGCCCCCAGCGCCTTCCCAAGCCCTGGCATAACCTCCCCCAACGACTGCGGCTTAACCGCCAAAAACGCCAGATCCGCCCCCCGAACCGCCTCCGCGTTATCCGCGAAAACCCCTACCCCATGCGCCGCTGCCAGCTGCTCCCGCCGCGCCGCAACCGGCTCCCCCACGCTCACATCGCCCGGCGCCACAAGCCCGGCGCCCAGCGCCCCGCCAATAATCGCCTCCGCCATCACGCCCCCCCCAACAAACGCCAATCTCATACTCGCATCTCCAACCCCCGCTAACGCCCTTAATCGCCAATCCGCCCGCGCCATCCCTACGCCATATGCAACGCGCCCAGCCGATTTAGGATAGCCTTGCCTATCCGACTGCCCAAAACCCACGCGGGCGATCCCTGTGCAGTCCCCGTATAGTATATCACGAATGAACGAACTATCCCCGCCTACCGCCCGCTTATGCGGAATATCTGCCACCTCCCTCGCCCCTACCCACCGCCGCCTTGCCGCCCCAACCGCTCCCGCAGCTCCCGTATCACCGCATCCGCCTCCCGCCGCGCCGCATCCGCCTCCCGCCGCGCCGCATCCGCCTCCCGCCGCGCCGCATCCGCCTCCTCAGCCCGCGCCTCAGCCAAAGCCGCCCTTGCGTCCGCGTAATCCGCCCGCGCAGCCTCCGCGAGCCGCGCCTCAGACTCGGCATCCGCCCGCGCCTCGCTCTCCTCGTGCGTCCGCAGATAATCCTCGCCCTCCGGATCATACAGCCGCAGCATCCCGTCCTCCCAGCACACATACAACCCCAGCGCCTCGCTATACCCCCGCTTGTTATTCGCCCCGTAATACTCCAACTCAATCGGCGCATACGCGCCCCCGACCAGCCTATCCCCCTCAAGCCCCGCCGGATAGCGCCTGCCATCCGTCGGATCAAACCGCCAATACTCGCTCACCCCGTAGCCCGCGTACCCCTCGCGCTTTTCGGTATAATCCCGCTCCGCCGTATGAACAGACGCCACCTCCAGCACAAACTCCGGCGGATTCGGCTGCGACCGCATCTCATACCCGTCCTGCGCGTCCATGCGCGCCGCGTCGCAATTCAGCGCCACCATCAGATCCGGCACCAGCGTCCCCTTGCGGACGCTCGCCCGCCACCCCAGCGGAATCTCGCTGCCCACATACACGCTATCCGACTCGCCCAGAAAGTTCATCAGCGCCGTGATAATGGATTGGCTGTATATGTACTTAGTATTCTGCATATCGTCTCTCGGCGGGAATTCGGGAAACTTATCCAACTCCTCCTCCGCCTCCCTAACATCGGTAATAGCGACAGGCTTAGTAATCATTGCCACCCTCTCTGAGGCGCTCTGCGATTCACCCCTCTTGCGTCCATTGCCCTATTGTATATCAGACTCATTATATCAGCGGCAACCCCGCTTTACCCTCGCCCACACAAGCGAAAACTACATCACCAACCGCATCCCGCTATGCGGCCCCTGCAACCGCCACAAAAGGGTATTCTTAGGATGCAGTGTTAATATGATATACTTGCCCTAAACCGCTCCGAAACAAGTGAAAGACAGATGGCGCTATGGCAAAACCGAGAGTGTAGAGACATGATGCGCTATGTCCGAAGTGCGGCTCAAACTGGGTCAAGAAAGACGGACATTCGCGCGGCAAGCAAATGTATAAGTGCAGCCAGCGCCGCAAGCGTCAAGAGGGCGCGAAGCATCGGTTCACTGATGCCCAGAAGGAACAAGCGGTGAAGATGCGCGCCGAGGGGATGAGCCTATCGGCGGCGGCGCGAGTAATAGGCGCGAGCGTGCCCACGGTGAGCGAGTGGGTCAAAAAAAGGGGGCGTTGGCGACCGAGCGTCTGACGCGGTTCATGTCGTGGCGCGCAAGCGGTCGACGGAGTGGCGTCCGCGCGTCTATTATGGCGTTTGATGAGATGTGGACATACTGGGAGGTAAGGCGCGGCGAGCGTCGTCAAGACCTGTGGATATGGACTGCGGTGGTGGAGGAACGGGATGGCGTCCGCTGGCGGATGTATGAAGTAGGCGATAGGGACTTGTCCGCGTTCTCGCGCTTGTTGGATCGGCTGCCGGGCGCTGATAAGTACGAAACCGACGCTTACGGGGTGTACGAGTGGCTGCCTCGGGACAGGCATGTGATAGGCAAGGGCGGAGCGGTGAACTGGAACGAGGGGCTGCACTCCAAGTTGCGTAGCAAGCTGAATAGGCTTGTGAGGCGCACAAAGGGCTACACAAAGAGCGTGGAGATGCTGAAACATCTGCTGGCGATAGTGCTTGATGAATGCCTAAATCAGTCCCTCAAATCCATCAGCACTGCAGAGTGATAATACCCGGACGAGCTCTATCGCGTAATCGGGCAACTCGCGCTCAGCCACGCACATATCGCCTATGCGCGCGCCGCGCTCGGCGAATTGGAAGTCCAGGTTGGCAAAGCCGGCCTCGCGCCTGTCCGCCGGCAGGTCCGCGGGATTGGCGGGAACGATGTGCAAGAAGAACCGCGCGTCCGCATCGCCCTCGGCGCAGGGTTCTTTGAGATACGCCAAGGCATTGCCGCGCAGATACACATCAAAGCGGGATTGGGCGATGGGCTGGCCGTAGTCGCCGGCTATGATGCGGTCGTGAACGGCTTGCGCGGCGGCGCGGGCGGCGAAGTCAATGTCCGCGCGCCAGGCTGGTTCGCCGTTCACATTCTGCCCCGTGCTGATGCGGGCGATGGGGTAGTCGGGCAGGGAGCGGGTGAGGATGCACTTGTCCTCGAAGAACGCGGCATGCTCGATAATCTTGAAGTCCCGGTTCTCGAAACCGAACTCGCGGCGGCTCGCGGGCAAGTCGGCAGGGTCGGCGGGGAATACGTGCAGGAATATCCACAAGTCGGTGGCGTTTGGCAGGAGCGGAGCGCAGTTTTCGTTGAGGTAGCGCAGCTCGCCGTCATAGGCGTATATGTCAAAAACCGAGCGCGCGAGCGGAGCGCCGTTTGCGACAACATCGTGGTATGCGGCGCGGTGATAGTCGTGGTAGTCGGCGGATTTCGGCGCGAGTATGTATGAGACGCCGCTACCATATGCTCTGATGGCGTGAATCGCGGGTTCCTCAGACTCGTTCCATTGATTGGCGCGCTGCCTGACATAAAAGTCCGCCTCGTGCGGGGGCGAGAATACGATGCGGTTTCTATCGTTTTGGGGCAGGATTAGCGCGCTGCGGTTAGGCGGCCAGACGCGCAGCGCGCCGTCCGGGTAGTGCGCGAGCAGGTATTCCAGCGATTGCCGCTGCGCCACTAGCAAGTGATCCATATCGTAGCGCTGTGCAATCGCGCCGGGCGTATCGGTGTCCACAAGCGCGTTGAAATAGACCTGCTGATGGGGATGCAGCGCCGCCATAGCGGTTGCGGTGGTTATCAGCCCAAAGCCCGCTACGCCATACGCCAGCGCCCGCCGCGGCGTATGCAAGCGGACGCCGCCGCCGCCAATCCGGCCGGGCAATCGCGCCAGCTTTGCCGAAATACCCCCCCCCATACGAATGTTCGCAATCTGATGCAGCCCAACCGCCGCAAGCAGGCAGAACGGCGCCCACAAGAAGTACATATGCCGCCAGCCGTTGTGCGTGTTGGATTGCAGCGCGATAACCGCCGCTACGGGCAGCGCAAAGCAGCCGAGCAGCAGGACGCCAAAGCGGATTTCGCGGTCGCGGCTGGCGGCGAGAGGGCGCGTGATTGCTTGCCAGCAGATTGCCGCGCATCCGATAGCGCCCATTAGCAGCGTCAGTGGCGGCGCGGTTATCGCAAACCACACAGGGATGAAGTTCCACGGCACGGCGTCGGACTTGTATATCTCGCCCATAAATAGGTTTTCTACAATAGTGGGATGCTGGGACAGCGCTCGGACGCCGTCAATGAGGCGCAGCGGGTTTTCCCAATAGTACGGGTGAACGATGTACGCCGTAGCCAGCGTTGCCGCCAAGAACGCCGCGCCGGTGAGCAAGATACGCATGCGCTCCGCCCTGCCCGCCCGCCGCAGGTCTAGCGCGCGCATAGTCAGTATCATCGGCGGCAGCATCAGCGCGAATGGGCGCAGATCTATCGCTATGCCCACGCCGACGCCGCATATCAAAAACGCGCCAAGCGTGTCTTTGCGAAAGGCGCGGTGAGAGATGTACAGCGCAATGATCATCATCGCCGCGAAAGAGATGTCCTTGCTGTTAAAGAACGAGTTGGCGTAGAGGCGCGGATGCAGCAGGAACATCAGCATAGCGAGCAGCCCTATCCGGCGACTGCCCGTCATCCGGTAGGCGAGCATGCCGCATGCAAAGCCGCCCGCGATAAAGAATAGGTGGGTTATCAGGTGGCGCGTCAGGTAGATGTGGCGGGTGTCTTGATGGCCGAGCGCGCGCTCTGTCAGCAGCAAGGGCGTCTCAAAGGCGATGCCATAGTAGCGGTTGTGCCCGCGGGGCAGTTCTTCAGAAACGCCCAGAGCGTAGTCGGCGATGATGGCGGTGTTTCGGCGTTGGGCAGGATCATCCCATCCCACTCCGTAGTCGTCCACAACGGCGACGCCTGCGACCGCGAACAGCGCACAGAGGGCAAGCGCCTGCGCCCAAAAGGGCATGCGGCGCAACGGGGCAAGGCGGCTAAGCGGGGCTAGGCGGGATAGCGTTGGCGTCATCACGGGGGGAATTATAGCAAGATAGCAAGGCGGGCGCGTCAGCGGCTATGCGCCGCGCGCAATGGCGGCGTTTCAATCCGGGCGGCCGAATATGTCTATCGCCACAGCCGGTTGGACGGCTTTGCCGCCGCCGCCCGCTCTATCGGTTGCGGCGCAACTCGCCGAACTCTCAAGACCGGCTAAAAAGAAACGCTACCGCGCTTGCCCGCTTTACAGCGCGGCGATGAACTCGGTTACGGCGCTCTGAAATCCGGCGGGGCTGTCGCCCATAACCAGATGGCCGGCGCCCTCTATGGTGACCATGCGCGCGTTTGGGATGGCGGCGCGCATCTTGTCGGCGGTGTCCAGCGCGATGATGTCGCTTGCGCCGCCGCGCGCGACCAGCGTAGGGCATTGGATAGCGCTCAGGTAGCCCCACAGCCGCTTTTCGGTTTCGGGATCGCCGCCCATGCGCCTGCCGGGGCGGCGCAGGCGCTTGTCATACTTCCAAGTCCAGTTGCCGTTGGGGAGCTGCCTGAGGTTGTGCAGGATGCTGCCGCGAACCTGCTCCGCCGACCGGCGCGGGTTGAACTGCAATACGCGCTGAACGAATGCGTCAACCGACTCCAGTTCGTCGTCCTGCTGCACGAAGTTGCGGATGTTCTGCGTCCCCTGCCGCATATTTTGAGGCCCTGCGTCCACGATGACCAGCGCGCGCACCCGGCCAGGGTTGTTGGCGGCGTAGGTGAACGAGTTTCTGCCGCCCATAGACAGCCCCATCAGCACGAAGTCTTGCAAGCCGAGTTCTTGGACGATGGCGGATATGTCGTTCTGCTGCGTTTCGGGGGAATAGTCGCCGTCCGCCGCCCAGTCGCTGTCGCCGTGTCCGCGCTGGTCGAGCGCGATGACGCGGTATTCGTCGCTGAACCCCAGCGCCACGAAGTCCCACGAATGGCAGGTTTGGGCAAAGCCGTGCAGCAGCAGCATCGGCGGGTTGTCGGGATTGCCCCACTCAAGGTAGTGAAAGCGCATCCCGTTGGCGTCCACGAACTTGTCCCGCGGCGCATTGTCGTTGGCGAATTGCACGCCCATCGCGCGGGCGGCGTCGTGCAGCGAAAGCCCTTGATTGGCTTGGTTGGAAGAGTCGGATGCTTGAGCGCTCAAAGTGCGTTGCCTCGTTTCATATGATTTGCGCGTTGCGCCATTCGCGCGGCGTGGGCGCGGCGATTGGCGATATTGCGCCCAAAATCATACACTACGCGGCAAGGCATATCCAGAGCGGGTTTTGGGCGTGGGTGGGAATTGCGGCGGCGGCGGTTTCCTCTATATGGCTATGCCCTATGGCTATACGGCAGGCATGGGCTATATGGCAGACCGGATCTATACGGCAAGCCTGGGCTACGCGACAGCCGGCCGCCGCGTGTGCCAGTCGGTTGCTTGCTCGTAGGCGTGGGCGACTTGCAGGACGCGCGCGTCCTCAAACGGGCGGCCGGCGAGCTGCATCCCGATGGGCAAGCGCTCGGATGTAAAGCCGCACGGCACTGACGCGGTGGGGACGCCGCCGATGTTGAACGGGCGCGTCAGCCGCGATAGCAGCGCCAGTTTTGAGACGCTGACGCCGTTCACATCCACCATGTCGTCCGCTATCTTGGGCGCGCCCGCTGCCGCCGCGGGCGCGAGCAGGATGTCGTATGTTCGCATAGCCTCGGCGATGCGGCGATTGTACTCGGCGCGGGCGCGCTGCGCCTTGATGTAGGCGATGGCGGGGGTTAGCGCGCCGTCCTCCAGGCGGGCGCGGACGTCATCGCCGATGTCGTTGGCGCGCAGCCGCAGGTTTTCGCGGTGAACCTCGCCCGCCTCCGGCAGCAGGATAGCGCCCGATATGGCGAGCGAGTCGTTGAGCGCGGGGATGGAGCATTCCTCCACATCCGCGCCCAGCTCTTGCAGGACGGCGGCGGCGCGTTGGACGGCGGCGCGAACTTCGGGGTCTATCACATCGTAGAAATGCTCTTGCGGGACGCCTATACGCAAGCCCGCGATGGGCTTATCCAGCAGCGCCGTGAAATCTTCGTCGGGGCGATTGGCGCAAGAGGGATCGCGCGGATCGCAGCCCGCGATGGCGTTCATCACCAGCGCGAGGTCGCGGACGCGGCGCGCCATAGGCCCGACGGTGTCCAGGCTGTGCGCCAGCGGGAATACGCCGTGCCTGCTGACCCTGCCGAAAGTGGGCTTTAGCCCTGCGATGCCGCACAGCGCGGCGGGTATGCGGATGGAGCCGCCCGTATCGCTGCCCAGCGCCGCCATGCACTGCCCCGCCGCGACCGCCGACCCCGACCCGCCGCTGGAGCCGCCGGTGACGCGCGAAGTATCCCATGGATTGCGGGCATGCCCATAGTGCGGATTTTCGCTAGTAACGCCCAGCGCGAACTCGTGCATCTGCAGCTTGCCCAGGAGCACGGCGCCCGCGCCCCGAAAGCGCTCGGTCACCGCGGCGTCATAGTCGGGAATGAAATCGCGCATAATCTTTGAGCCGACGGTTGTGCGGACGCCCTTGGTATAGTACAGGTCTTTCAGCCCGATAGGGATGCCGTGCAGGGGGCCGCGATAGCCGCCCGCCAGGATGGCGCGCTCCGCGGCTTGCGCGGCGGCGAGCGCCTCGTCGGCGAGCAGCGTGATGAACGAGTTGAGGCGGGCGTCGGTATCGGCGACGCGGTCGATGTGCGCTCGGACGAGCTCGACGGGGGAGAGCTCGCGCGCGGCGATGAGGGGTGCGGCGTGGGTGATGGGGAGGGTGGTTACGCTATTCACGAGGAGGCCACCGCCAAGAAATACGCTGTCTTCCTCTGAATTTTCTCTCGCTGTCGCGGTAAATCTGGATATGTTCGGGTGTCTTCAGAGAAAACCCCGTTTCTCTATCCACATTGTCGCCTCGGAAAATTTCTATCCCAACACCTATTTCGCAGGTGTAACCTGCAAAGCGGATATACCTCTCGTGGCCATATCTGAAGGCGTCCTCGTGGCACAGGAATACCGTAATCCCTTTGATGCCACTTCCGCTAAGCTGAAGCTGTGTAATCTCTCGGTCTAGCCGTTCTTCGACATCTTTGACGCTCGGCGCATCTCTATACGATGAGAAGATCGTAACCACACATCCGGGCGAATCGGATTGAATGAACTTTAGAAGGTTGAATAGTTCATTACGGCCCTGATAGATATTTGATGCGCTGTATCTATCTACAATCGTAATCTGCTGGTTTCCATTGGAATGAGACGCCAGCGGACTAAACCGCTCTTGCCAGAGGCCTTTGACTAGTGTGCCCGGTAGTATCGCTGATTGACCGAGGATGCGCGCTTCGTTGAATTTAGTGGACAAGCTTGCATGAGGGAAGCGGATTGCCTCAACGTCGCCATAAAAGGCCCCATGTACAGGAATTTCGAGTATTTCGGCGCGAGTATCTTCTATCAGTGCGAGAGAGAATGTGTCTTGATACCGCGCCAATTGAGCGGGGATTGACATATTTTGCCAGTCGATGCTGTCTGTTGTAGTCCACAGAGGCCAGCCGTTCCCTTGGAAGCTTTCGAATGCCCTTGCGAATTCCTCACTGTTCGCGCGTCCTCGATTAAGAACAGAGTTAACCCCCTCCGAATCAACGAGAATGCCATGTTGGAGCCACAACCTCATCATGCTTGCGAAGCTAGCATCATCCATATTGTCAAGGGCTTCATGGTCAATCGCAAATTTCACGAACATATCTTTCATATCTCCTTATTTTGCTGCGCGGGTATGGTTGATGTGGATGGTCTAAGTTGCGCTATTCACGACGAGGCCACTGCCAAGTCTTACGCTTCCTATTTCTGAATTTTCTCTCTCTGTCGCGGTAAATCTGGATATGTTCGGGTGTCTTCAGAGAAAACCCCGTTTCTTTATCCACATTGTCGCCTCGGAAAATTTCTATCCCAACGCCTATTTCGCAGGTGTAACCTGCAAAGCGGATATACCTATCGTGGCCAGGATCTATGAAGACGTCTTCGTGGCACAGGAATACCGTAATCCTTTTGATGCCACTTCCGCTAAGCTGAAGTGGTGTAATCTCTCGGTCTAGCCGTTCTTCGACATATTCGTGGTTCGGCGCATCTCTATACGATGAGAATATCGTAACCACACATCCGGGCGAATCGGATTGAATGAACTTTAGAAGGTTGAATAGTTCATTTTTGCCATTGTAGATATTTGATGCGATGTATCTATCTACAATCGTAATCTGCTGGTTTCCATTGGAATGAGACGCCAGCGGACTAAACCGCTCTTGCCAGAGGCCTTTGACTAGTGTGCCCGGTAGTATCGCTGATTGACCGAGGATGCGCGCTTCGTTGAATTTAGTGGACAAGCTTGCATGAGGGAAACGAATTGCCTCAACGTTGCCAAAAACGGACCCATGTACAGGAATTTCGAGTATTTCGGCGCGAGTATCTTCTATCAGCGAGAGAGAGAATGTGTCTTGATACTGCTCCAAGTCAGCGGGGTCGAGTCCCATATTTTGCCAGTCAATGTTGTCTGCCTCAGCCCAGAGAGGCCAGCCGTCCTTTTTGAAGCTCTCGAATGCCCTTACGAAGATGTCTCTGTGCGCTTTTCCCAGTTCTGTCCTCTTGTAGTGGTCACAATTCAGCACAGAGTTATCCCCATCGGAATTCACTAAAATACCGAAAGGAACCCACGCTGTAATTTGTTGGGGTTTAATTTTTTGTCCGCCCTTCGCTTCATCAATCTCAGGATCAAGCGCATCAGGCTCAATTGCAAATCTTACCAGCATATCGCACATTAGTATCCCATTATATCGCGGATGCCTTCTTCGAAGAACCCATCCGGCCACTCATCGAGGAATTCGCCATCCTCGTCAAGCTCCAGCCGCTGTATCGTGCTGCTCCCGTCGTCTTGCGGGTCGACGTATAGCACCGACACATCCTCGTAGCTGATTATACCCTCGCGTATGCGCCTTTGCAAGCGGCGGACTAGCATCTCGCTGTGCGTCTCCACAATCCACTGGTTGCCTGGGCCATCATGATACTCACCACGATGAGGATAACGGGGGTTTGTTTCTATTAGAAAGTCGGCGAAGTTGGCTTGCATGCGAGGGTGCAGATGTATCTCCGGCTGCTCTACGCAGATGATTCGCCCCTCACCAACTACACCTTGCACTATAATCGGCAAGAACTGGTTGATGCCGAATCCCACATCAGCAATCGTGAGCGGGAGACCAGTAGATCGATGCCTCAAATAAATTGCAACCAGTTCGTTGCCGACCACTGAGTCGCCGCTGATTGACTTGGTTTCGATGTAGTAATGCACATCGAATTTCGCTAGCCATGAATTTATCTCGCCCCTCAAGCGTTCATCGCCCTGAAGGACTTGGGCAACATTTTCACCACGAACACCGATGGTATGCGCACTGCTTGATTGCTCATTCGTAGCGTAATAACGCTGTGGCGGGTCCATAATCGGACCGAAGTAAGTCAATCTGTCTATATGACTCTTGTAGAGATCAAGTTCGTCGAGATCAACTCCGTCGGGTTTAACTCCGAGCTGGGATACAGTACCTTTTGCAAATCCAAAAGGAATCCCATACTGGGTGAACACCCAGAGATCATCCGAATAGAAATCGAAGCCTTTTGTAGACTCAATAAATTGGTCCGTAGCCACAAAACCGTGCTGGTGAACTTGGGCGCCGCGACCGCGCTCAGGGCTACTCATAGCCTTCACCATCTCATCGCTGAAATCGGTAGACTCACTTTGGTCCGTATCATCGCGACCGCGCTCAGGGCTCCTCATAGCCTTCACCATATTCTCGATGAAAATCTTCACCGCCGTATTCTCGATGAATTGGTCTGTATCACCGCGACCGCGCTCAAGGCTACTCATAATCTTCACCACATCATCGATGAAAACCTTCACCGTATCCTCGATGACATCGCGTGTAGGCTCATCTTGGTCTGCATCACCGCGACCGCGCTCACCGCCACTCATAATCTTCACCATCTCATCGCTGACAATCTTCACCATCTCATCGCTCTTCACCGTATCCTCGATGACATCGCGTGTAGGCTCATCTTGGTCTGTATCACCGCGGCCGCGCTCAAGGCTACTCTTAGCCTTCACCACATCATCGATGAAAGTCTTCACCATCTCATCGCTGACAATCTCCACCGTATCCTCGATGACATCGCGTGTAGACTCATCATCGCGACCGCGCTCACCGCTACTCATCTCATCTCTGAAATTTTGCATAGATTGGATAAAGCGGGGAAAATACTCTCCAATTTTGTCTGATCGCCATATCCTTGCCTTACTGCGAGGATTAGCGTCACTGGCCAACTGAAATTTCATTTTGTATTCAGCGCCAATACTACTTGAGAATTCATAGCCAACCTCTTTAACCACAGCTTGGCCGCCAATAGTCGAAGCAAATTCCATAGCAATGGAACTGCGTATACGAAACTCCGTATTCGTAAGAAATGAGGACACCAACGCTTCTCCCCATTTGTTGGCGACGTCCACCATACCGGTGCGGAAAAGGTCTGTGGGCTCATCCGCCTCGTCTCCGCCTTGTTTTAGTTGAGATGAGGACACCGACGCCTCTCCCCGTTTGTTGGCGACGCCCACCATACCGATGCGGAAAGGGTCTGTTCCGCCTTGTTTTAGTTCATAGGCAATATCCACCTCAAGGGTACGCTCTTTTCCTTCATGATCATGAAGTTCATGATTATGAAGGAGAGAAGAGTAGCTTCCCAGATTAACTAGATTGCCGTTTGTGATTAGGGAAAGGGGGATGTTCCCACCTCCCCCATATTTGTTAGATGTCTCTTCGGTTTCTATGGTCGCTTCAGCCACTTCATGCGACTGCTTCAGCATCCGCAACGCCTGTATGATGCTACTCTTGCCGCTGGAATTCGGCCCATAGATGAGCGTGATAGGAGCCAGCTCAGCATACTGCATATCGTCGCCGAATGCCTTGAAGTTCTTTAGCCCCAGTCTCGTCAGCATAGCCTTGCGCCCGTTCCGCTTTCGTGTGTTGCGACTAGCCGCAACCAGTCTGATTTCTTAGTACAACACACTAGCATACTCGCTAGGGGCTTGTCTAGCCCCCAGCCAGTCTAATTTATATTAGCATAAAGCAATATAGCATACTCGCTAGATGTTGTCTAATCCCCCGCCCCAGCCCCCTGCCGCGCCCCCGCAGCCCGCCCCGCGGCCACCGCCCCCTCCGCCTCCAGCAGCGTCGCCCCGATATTGCGAACCTTGCCATTCAGCAGCGCCGGCCCCACCGCGAACACAATCACCGCCAACCCGCCTATGGTTACCGCAAACGGCGCGCCTAGGTAGTCGGCTATGCTGCCGGCCCAGCCGCCGCCTAGGGGCATTATGCTCCAGGTCATGCCGTAAAAGCCCATTACGCGGCCGCGCATGCGGTCGGGCACCATCATCTGGAGCGAGCTCATTATGGAGATCATATAGGTGGAGTTGAATACGCCTACGCCGAACATTATTATCAGCACTAGCAGGAAGGACGGGTAGAATTGCGAGGCGAGCGCGAATGCGATGAGGCAGGCGCCGAATGCCACCGCGCCGCCTATGAGCAGCAAGCCTTTCTGGCGGAAGTTGCCTACGTAGCCGAGCAGCAGCGTTATGGCGAGCGCCCCCAAGCCGCTTACGCTCATCAGCAAGCCCTGCCCGTCAGCGCCCACTTTTAGGATGCTTACCGCGAACACCGGCATCATAAAGATGTACGCCATCCCGAAAAAGCTGTTGAAAAATGTCATGCTTATCAGGAATGAGAATACGGAGTTGCTCTTGATGAACTTGAGGCCGTCCAGCATATCCCGCGCCGGGTTGCCGCTGCCGCCGCGCGGGATGGGCGGCAGTGTCAGCGCCGCTATTACCAGCGCCATCGCCACAAAGCCGGATCCCGCTATGAAGAACGAGGTCGGCACTCCCAAAGTGGCTATGATGACGCCCGCCACCGCCGGCGCCACTATGCGCGTTCCCTGCCATATCGCCGCGTTCAACGACACCGCGCTCATCATCGCCTTGCGCTCGATGAGATGCGGGTAGAGCGCCTGGCGCGCCGGCTGGTCAAAGGCGTTCACCGCGCCCGCGAAGAACGCTATCAGCAGCACATTGAACACATGGTCAAACTTGAACCAGGTCATCGCCGCCAAGACGAATATGAGCGCCGCCGTGATGAGCTGGCAGGCGATAATCAGGCGGCGCTTGTCAAACAGGTCTGCGAATACGCCGCCGAACAGGTTGAGCGCTATCGCGGGCGCGGCGTTGACTATGCCCACATAGCCCAAGTACGCGGGCGACTGCGTGAGCGCATAGACATGCCAGAGCAGCCCGAATGTGAGCATCTGAAAGCCGCTGACGGACGCCAGCGTGCCGAGCCAGTACGACCGATAGGCGGGATAGCGCAGCGCGGGCGGCAGCGCGGCGACTAAGCGCGCCATCAATCGCGCTATCAGGTCGCGCCATATCGCGCGGCTATTCGTGGTGTCAAGCGCCGTTGACATTAAGCGTCCGCCTCGCCCGCGCGGCCGGCATCCGGGCGCGCGTCAGTCCCGCAGCGGTATCCGCCCCCAAGTGACCGCGTCCGGGTCGGCGGCAAGCCCCTTTTCGCGGATGGTCTGCCGTATGTTCAGCAGCGTATCGTTGACCTCGCCGGTCACATACACCCAATCCGGCTCCTCCGGGAACCAGTAGGGGGATGTGATACGCACGACCTTGTGTTCCGCGGGGTTTAGGTAGATACCGAATTTGGATATGTGGGGCAGCATTTTCAAACCTCTGCGAATTAACTCTAACCTAACATAAGGGCGCGGCGGGGGCAACCGCGATATGGGCGCGATACGCGATATATGGGCGCGGTATGTGATGCGCGATAAGAGCGCGGCTTTGCGGGGCGTGATATTGATGCGGGATGTTGGCGCGAGATATTGATACGGGATATTGGCGGCGGCGTTGCGGCGGGATGTTAGGTCGGGATATATTGGCGGCGCAACGCCTTGCCGCGATACGCCGGCCGCCGGCTACTCCACGGTCACCGACTTGGCGAGATTGCGCGGCTGATCCACGTCGCAGCCGCGCCGCACGGCTATGTGGTAGGCGAGCAGCTGCATCGGGATAGCCGCCAGGATGGGCGATATGTCCGCCGACGCCTTGGGGATGTATATCACGCGGTCGGCGAGGTCGGCGATATGCTCATCGCCCCGCGTGGCTATGGCGATTACCGATCCGCCGCGCGCCTTGACTTCGCTGACATTGTTCAGCATCTTTTCGTACAGGTTGTCCTGGGGGACAAGCGCCACTACCGGCATATTCTCGTCTATCAGCGATATGGGCCCGTGTTTCATTTCGCCGGCGGGATAGCCCTCGGCGTGGATGTAGCTTATCTCTTTTAGCTTGAGCGCGCCCTCCATCGCCAGCGGGTGGCACTTGCCCCTGCCCAGAAACAGGAAGTCGGCGCAGCGGGAGTATTCGCGCGCCAGCAGCTCGTATTGGGATTGGTCGGCGGTGAGCGAGCCAATCATATCGGGCAGCCGCGCAAGCTCGCGCGCAATGGCGGCGACGCGCTCGCCGTCAAGAGCGCCGCGCCTGACGCCCATATGCGCGGCGAGCAGGTAGAGCGCCACCAGCGAGCAGACGAATGTCTTGGTGGCGGCGACGCCGATTTCCAAGCCCGCGCGAATTGGCAGAACGCAGTCCGCCACGCGCGTTGCCTGCGCGCCCTCATTGTTGCAGAGCGTCAGCTGGCTCACGCCGCGCCGCTTTGCCTCGTCCATCGCCGCCAGCGTATCGGCGGTCTCGCCCGACTGCGATATAGACACCACAAGCGCGCGGTCGTCCAGCACGGCGTCGCGGTAGCGAAACTCGGACGAGTTGTCCGCCTCCGCCGCTATGCGCGGCAGCGATTCCATCCACATCCTGCCCAGCATCCCCGCGTGCAGGCTGGTTCCCATTCCCAAGAAAATCACGCGGTTGAAACGGCGGATCTGTTCATCCGTGAACGCGAATTCGGGCAGGCTGATGTCCAGCGTGTCAAAGTGAACGCGCCCGCGCAGCGCGTCGATGACGACTTCGGACTGCTCGTGAATTTCTTTGAGCATAAAGTGTTTGTATTCGCCCTTGGCGGCGGTGAGCGCGTCATAGGGCAGGTATGATGTGGGCTTGTCCAGCGCCGCGCCGTCCAGCCGCGCGTAGTCGGCGCCGCGCTTGGTGACGACCGCCATTTCGCCCGCGCCCAGATGCGCCACGCGGCGGGCATGCGGCAGCAGCGCCGCCACGTCGCTGGCAAGCAGCGTCTCTTCATCGCCGTAGCCCACCACTATGCCGCCTGAGTTGCCCACCTTGAACGCCACAATCTTGTCCGGCTCGCGGCGGGACAGCGCCACGATGGCGTTTGCGCCGCGGATGCGGTTGGCGGCGGCGCGCGCGGCGTCTTCCAGCGAATAGCCCTGCCGCATACGCGCCTCTATCAGATGGGGGACGCATTCGGCGTCGGTGTCCGATATGAACAAATGTCCCTGCGCGGTTAGTTCTTCTCTAAGTTCAAGATAGTTCTCTATGATGCCGTTGTGCGCCACAAGGACTTCGCCCGCGCAGTCGGCGTGGGGATGCGCGTTGAAATCGGTGGGCTGCCCGTGCGTAGCCCAGCGGGTATGCCCCAGCCCGCTGCAGCCGTCCGGCAAGCCGCCATTGTTGGCGAGGACGCTTTTGAGGTTGTTGAGCTTTCCGGCGGACTTGTAGAGCTGCGGCGCGCCCATGCGGTCAAGCACGGCGATGCCCGCGCTGTCGTAGCCGCGATATTCCAGGCGCGCAAGCCCGTCCAGCAGGATGTCCGCGGCGGGGCGCTCGCCTATGTAGCCGATGATGCCGCACATAGTCAGTCGCCGTCCCCGCGCGCAGCCGCCGCGTCTTCGTAGCCGTGCGCGTACACGCCTTGATACTCGCGCGGCAGCTGGAGCGCCACCCGCTGCATAATCATATCGGTTATGGACTCCAGCAACTCTTTGCTGGGCTTGCCCTCTATGGGCGGGATTGAGAACACGGGGCCAATGTTCACGCGCAGCCTGCCGGTGGGATTGAAAACGCGCATCCAGGTTCCGAGCCGCTCGGTGCCCTCAATGCCGATTGGCAGGATGGACGCCTGCGAGTGCAGCGCGATTTGGGCGATGCCCGGCTTGGCGCGCGACAGCCCGCCGCGCGAGCGCATGCCCTCCGGGAACAGCACAACCGGCTTGCCCGCCCTGAGCTGGCCGATGACCCAGCGATAGGCGCGAACATCGCCGCTCTCGCGGTTCACCGGGAACGCGCCGTATGAATGCAGAAACCAGGTTACCCCATGCCCCATAAACAAGCCCGACTTTGCAAGGAAATAGACGCGGCGGGGCAGGCTGGCGCTCAGTAGCGGCGGATCGACGTTGCTCTGGTGGTTGGCGATTATGATGAGCGGCCCCATAGGCGGCACATTCTCTACGCCGTTGACTTTCCAATCGGCGAATAGGCGCAGCGCGATGCGTTGCAAGAAAATGCAGGTATGGTAGAGCCGGTTCATTGGCGCAATCCCGCGCGGCTTTCTATGCGAACTTTCGTTAGCCCGATGATCTCAGCCACGACTTCGTTCAGGGTCATATCGTCGCTGCGGATCTCAACGGCGTCCTCGGCTTGCCGCATGGGTGAGTCCGCGCGCTCGCCGTCTATCTTATCCCGACGGCGCAGGGCGCGCAAGATTTTCTGATACTCGGCGTGATAGCCGTCGCCGTCGGACGCGCCGTATTGTTCGGCGCGGCGTCGGGCGCGCGTCTCCGCCGACGCCGTCAGGTATATCTTCAAATCGGCATTGGGCAGCACCACGCTGCCGATGTCCCGTCCCGCCATAACCACGCCGCCCTGATCGGCGACCGCCCGCTGCGGCGCCACGAGCGCGCGCCGCACGCCCCTCACCGCCGACACCGCGGCCACATTGGCGTCCACGGCGTCGGTTCTGAGCGCGTCGGTGATGTCTTCGCCATCCAACAGCAAACGGTCGGCGTCGCCGCGGCGCTCCAGCCGAATTTCGGCGGCGTTAGCCAGCGCGGTAAGCGCATCCGGATCGCGCGCGCTAACGCCACGTTGCAGCGCGGCTACGGTTATCGCGCGATACATCACCCCCGTATCCAGAAAGCGCACGCCCAGCCGCCGCGCGACCGCCTCTCCCGCGGCGCTCTTGCCGGACGCCGCCGGGCCGTCGATCGCGATAGCGAGATCGTGGGGGATGTTTTGTGTATCCAAGCGGGATGCGCCTTTGACGATGCCTTGCCTTACCTTATAAGGTAAGTATAAGACAAGCAGGATGCTAGGATAAGTAGGTTGGCGTCTGCCGTTTGCGCCTTTGGCTATCGCCGTTGCGGGGGCGAGTGGCAACGCGGGGATAATTATAAGGTAGCGGGTTATGGCGGGCAAGAATTCGGCGCGGGGATATTCTCAGATTGACGCTTTGTGATGTTCATTGCCGGGGAATTGATGCTATAATGCCCGCAAGGTCAATAATATAGCCGACGATGGCGCGTAATTGGCGCAAGACGCTTGAACGCGCCGTCGAACGCAAGCTTGGACTGCCGGGGAGTTGATAGGATGACAACGGCGACTGACACGAACACGGAGCGGATTGCGCGACTGGAAGGCGCGTATGAGCATCTGGCGACTAAGGCGGACTTGGCGCAGATGGAGTTGCGCCTGACGCAGGAGATGACGCAGATGGCGCAAGAGATGACGCGGGTGGAGGCGCGGCTGACGCAGGAGATGGCGCAGGTGGAATCGCGCATGGCGCAAGAGATAGCGCGGGTGGAATCGCGCATGACTTGGCGGATGATTGGCGCGGCTGGCGTAGTCATAGCCGCCGTGGGGCTTATTGTGCGGTTCTTGTAATCTGATGCGTTTCAAAATAGCGCCGCAAGATGAGAATTCGGCGCGCGAAATCCGTTGACACCCCATTTTGGCTTGGCTATAATCATTAGCGATTAAGTCCTTTGGTGGTTCTAGCTAGGCGGCCCCACCCGTTCCCATCCCGAACACGGCAGTGAAACGCCTCAGCGCCGACGATACTGCATTCGCAAGGGTGTGGGAAAATAGGTCACTGCCAGAGGGCTTTTCTTTTTGAGCGCCGCCGCTCAATCACCCTCCCTACCCAATCGCCCCGCCCTCCAATTGCCCGCCGCCCAGTCGCCCCCTGCCTAATCGCGCCCCCGCCCCCGAATTTCGCGGCGCAAATCGTAGCGTTTCGCGGCTGGTATTCTCACCCTGCAGTGTTAATTGATTTGAGGGACTGATTCAAGCAGTCCTCAAACACTATCGCAAGCAGATGCTTCAGCATCTCCACGCTCTTTGTGTAGCCCTTTGTACGCCTTACCAGCCTGTTCAGCTTGCTCCTCAACTTGGAATGCAGCCCTTCGTTCCAGTTCACCGCTCCGCCTTTGCCTACCACATGCCTGTCCCGAGGCAGCCATTCGTACACCGGATAAGCGTCGGTTTCGTACCTGTCAGCTCCCGGCAGCCTATCCAGCAAGCGCGAGAACGCAGACAAGTCCCTGCCGCCAACCTCATACATCCGCCAGCGGACTCCGTCCCGTTCCTCCACCACCGCAGTCCATATCCACAGGTCTTGACGCCGCTCGCCGCGCCTTATCCCCAAGTATGTCCACATCTCATCAAACGCCACAATAGACGCGCGGACGCTGTCTTGCCGCCCACTTGCGCGCCACTCTATAAAGCGCGTCAGACGCTCTTGCGCCAAGGCCCCCTTTTTTTGACCCACTTGCTTACAGTGGGTACGCTCGCGCCCATCACGCGGGCTGTCGCCGACAAGCTCATCCCCTCCACGCGCATCTTCACCGCTTGCTCTTTCTGTGCGTCAGTGAACCGATGCTTTGCGCCCTCTTGATGTTTGCCGCCGCACTGGTTGCATTTGTAGATTTGCTTGCCGCGCGAATGACCGTCTTTCTTGACCCAGTTCGATCTGCATTTCGGGCATAGGACATCATGTCTGTACACTCTCGGTTTCGCCATAGCGCCGCCTGCCTTTCAGCCACTTCGGAGTAGTTTAGAGCAAGTATAGCATATTAACACTGCAGGGTAGGAATACCGTGAACTGGGCAACCTTGCCAACCTTGAGGGCTTGTTGCTCGAAGACAATCAACTGACGGGCGCGATACCACCGGAGCTGGGCAACCTCGCCAACCTCATGGAATTGTGGCTAAACGACAATCAACTGACAGGCGAAATACCGCCTGAACTAGGCAACCTTGCCAACCTCACGAATTTATGGCTCCACAACAACCGATTAACAGGCGCGATACCGGCGGAGTTAGGCAACCTTGCCAATATCGGGGAATTGAGTCTCTCCGGCAATCAACTGACAGGCGAAATACCCCCGGAACTAGGCAACGCTGCCTATCTCTGGGAATTGTATCTCCACGACAACCGACTGACGGGCGCGATACCACCGGAACTAGGCAACCTTGCCAAACTCACGACTTTGTGGCTCAGCGGCAACCGGCTTACGGGATGTATTCCCGGATCCCTGCGCGCGCCTTTGGAAGGCAGCCAACATCAGATAGAGGCAATTGGGCTGCCATTCTGCGATGCCGCAATCGTCACGCCGACGCCCACGCCATTCGGATACCAATACACCCCACCATGCTCCAACGGCATCGCCGTGCCAAACCCCGCCGACAACCCCGGCCTCGTATCCGACTGCGCCATCCTGCTCGCCGCGAGAGACACGCTCGCCGGCGATAGCGGCAGCCTAAACTGGTCGGCGGATATTGACATTAACGATTGGGACGGCATACTCGTGCGGCGCAACCGCGATTTGGGCGGCTTCGTGGAATGGCTGGAGTTGGGCGGCCGCGAACTGAACGGCGAAATCCCGCCCGAACTGGGCAGCCTTTCCAATCCCGGCCGTTTGAACCTCATCATCAACCAACTGACCGGCGAAATCCCGCCTGAGCTAGGCAACCTTTCCAACCTCCGAGAACTGCAACTCAGCGTCAATCAACTGAACGGCGAAATCCCGCCTGAGCTAGGCAACCTTGCCAATCTCAGGGATCTGCGCCTCGGGGATAACCAACTAACCGGCGAAATACCCGCCGAGCTAGGCAACCTTCCCTGGCTGGGGGAGTTGGTTCTCAGCGGCAACCGGCTAACCGGCGAAATACCCGCGTGGCTAGGCAACCTTCCCCAACTCGCCGTTTTGCATATCGCCTCCAACCGGCTAACCGGCGAAATCCCGCCCGAACTAGGCAACCACGATAAGTGGGCTTTGAGCCTCCACAGCAACCAACTGACAGGCGAAATACCCCCGGAACTAGGCAACATCCCCAGCCTTGCGATATTGCAGCTCCACGACAACCAATTGACCGGCGAAATACCCGTGGAACTAGGCAACCTTGCCAACCTCTCGACTTTGGATCTCTACGGCAACCAACTGACCGGCTCAATCCCCCCTGAGTTGGGCAACCTTCCCAAACTCTACGAACTATATCTCAACGACAACCAACTAACCGGCGCAATCCCGCCCGAACTAGGCAACCTCGCCAACCTCTACATATTGTATCTACACAACAACCAACTGACAGGCGAGATACCCCCTGCTCTAAGCAACCCTCCCAACCTAACGGAGTTGGGCATCAGCGGCAACCGGCTAACGGGCTGCATCCCCCCAGCCCTGCGCGAGATTTTGGACAGCGACGGCCGCGAGTCTGTGGGCGGAAGTCTGATAGAGCCACTAGGCAGCGAGCAGATAGACCTAATCGGCTTGCCATTCTGCGACGCCCCATAACCCACTCCCCCGCCCAATATGCTATCCTACCCATACATTGCGGCAATCCCTCCGCGCCTTGCCGCCAACAACATCCACCCCCAACACCACACAGGAGCGCCTCCCTTGAAAATCACATCCATCCACACAATCCCCGTCAAATCCCTATCACGCCCTTGGCTCTACTGCGCCGTCCGAACCGACGAGGGCATAACCGGCTACTCCGAATTCGGCGTGGGCGACCTCGCCAAGGGAATGGCGGGCTTGGTTGAAGACCTATCCCGCCTCGTCATCGGCAAAGACCCGCGCGCCGTTGAGCAGCATTACACGAATATGGTTCGCGCAACCCGCTCCTCATACGGCGGCGCGACATGGATGGCGATAGCCGGCATTGAACTCGCCCTCTGGGACATCAAGGGCAAAGCCGCCAATATGCCCGTACACGAACTCGTTGGCGGCCCAACCCGCTCCGAGCAAAAAGTCTATTGGTCGCACCTCGTATCCTACCAGTCAAGCAACTACGAACTGCTCGGCAGGCAACCCGTGCGCGGCTACGACGACATCAAGGCAATAATGCGAGAGGCGATGGACGCCGGCTACGACACCGTCAAAACCAACATCCAGATCCCCGGCGACCCCTACCGCACAATCAGCCAGGGCACCGTCGGCCCCCACGACCAGACCCTCAGCCGCGAGCTGTGCGCCGCCGCCGTCAACCAGATCGCCGCTATGCGCGAAGTCGCCCCAGACGCCGCCATCTGCCTGGACGTCAACGTCAACTTCAAGGCGGAGGCGCAAATCCGCCTAGCCCAAGCCCTAGAACCCTACGACCTGATGTGGATGGAAATAGACAACCTAGACGCCCAAAGCCTGCGTATGGTCAAAGACGCCACGCGCACCCCCATCTGCTCCGGCGAGCAGCGCCTCGGCCCCCTCAACTACCTAGACCTGCTCCAAAACCGCGCGATGGACTTCATGAAACTGGACGTCCAGTGGCAGGGCTTCATCCCCGCCCGCCGCGCCGCGAACATGGCGGAACTCTTTGACATCAACGTCGCCCCCCACAACTACAACAGCCACCTATCCAACTTCCAAACGATGAACCTCTGCGCCTCCGTCAACAACGTCCGCATCAGCGAAAGCGACCCCGTCCAAGCCCCTTGGCGCGACGAACTCTTCACCGCTCTCCCCCAAATCGCCAACGGCATGATGAAAATCCCCACAACCCCCGGCTGGGGCACCGACCTCCGCGAAGACATAGCCGCCAAATACGCCTACACGGGCTAGGCATCGCCCGCGCCTTGCACATCTCGCCAAATTGCCCTAACCTAACATACACACTCGCGATTAGAGGTTAGGGCAATTATGGCGACGCTTGAAAAGCGCGTGGCAACCATTGAGGGAACTATCCCGCATTTGCCGACAAAAGCGGACTTGAAAGACTTGGAATTGCGCCTGAACCGCGTGATGTACGCGCTCGGCTTCGGCTTGGCGCTCACATTCTTTGGCGTCATAGTCAACATCCTAGTCACCGTCCTTTGGCTAATCGGAAACTAGGAAACCGCCAATGGAAAGCGCCCTATACTACGGCGACTGCCTCGACGTCATGGCAAACCTGCCCGCCAACTCAGTCGACCTAATCTACCTTGATCCCCCGTTCAATTCCAACGCCAACTACAATGTGCTATTCGGCGCGGACGACGGCGTCGGCAAGCGCTCCAAGACGCCCGTCGCCCAAATGATGGCGTTCACCGACACCTGGACTTGGAACGCCGACGCCGCCCGCCGCGTCAGCGAAATCCAAGTAGCCATAGCCCACCCCGCTCACAAAAGCGTAACCGGCTTGAAATACCTGCTCGGCGAATCAGGGATGCTGTCCTACCTAAGCTACATCGCCGTCCGCCTAGCCGCGATGCGCCGCCTGCTCAAACCCTCCGGCAGCATATATCTGCACTGCGATCCGACCGCATCCCACTACCTCAAAATGGTAATGGACGACATTTTCGGCGCTGACAACTTCCGAACCGAAATCGTCTGGAAAAGATCATCCGGATTCAAGCGAAAGACCGCCCGAAAGTTCCCCCAAAAGAACGACATCCTGCTGTTCTACTCCGCGCAAGAAAAAGGCTATGTGTTCAACACCCAATACACGCCGCACAAGCCCGAATACCTGAAACGCTTTAAGCGAGACGACTCCGGCCGTCTATACCGCGACGATGTGAACCCAACCGGCGGCGGGCGCAGGATAATCTACCTGGACGAAACTGAGGGCGAGATTGTCGATTCGGTCTGGACTGACATAAACCCCGTCAACCCCCGCGCCAAAGAGCGATTGGGATACCCCACCCAAAAGCCCGAGGCGCTGCTAGAGCGCGTCATCAAGGCGTCATCCGACGAGGGCGACATAGTTCTCGATCCATTCTGCGGCTGCGGCACAACCATCGCCGCCGCCGCCAAACTCAACCGCAAATTCATCGGCATAGACATATCCCCCTACGCCGTCAACATCATCAAAACCAAGCGCCTAGACCCGCGCAACATCCCCGTCCGCATAGAGGGCATCCCCAAAGATATGGCCGGCGCCCGCATAATGGCGCGAACCCAGCCCTTCGAATTCGAGGCGTGGGCGGTCACCCAAATCCCCGGCCTAGCCCCCAACGAAAAGCAAATCGGCGACCGCGGCGTGGACGGCAGGGGCCTCTTGCTAAACAAGCTCAAAGACAAATCCGAGCTAGTCCTAGCCCAAGTCAAAGGCGGCAAAGTATCAGTCAGCCAAGTCAGGGATTTCGTCGGGACAATGCAGCAGGAAAACGCCAGCATGGGCGTATTCATATCCCTATCCCCCATAACATCCCCCCAAGCCCACCGCATAGCCGCCTCCCACGGCCAAATCCAAGTCGGAATGTTCGCCTACCCCGCCCTGCAATTTTGGTCAATGGAAGACCACTTCAGCGGCGCAATGCCCAACCTGCCCCCCTTAGCCGACCCTTACACCGGCAAACCCATCTAGGCAAGCCGGCGCAAGCCGCGGCCCATTAACGAGGTTCGCAACCCCAGTCCGCTAATCGTCAGCGGCGTCAACAATTCGTGATTTGGCGTAACCCGAAATTCGCGGCGTTTCGGTAATAGATTCTGGTGTTCGGAAGCTATCCTCGTCGCCGCTCACCAGCTCCGAGAACTTCCTACCTTGCGGCACAACACGGTTGTCGAATGACCCAACCGACCTGTTGAACGCTACTACCGTTTTGTTCAATTCTCTTCCCACACTTTGGTAGTGGCTAATGAATGTCAGCATTCGCTTGTGCATCTCTTCGCCCACGGTCTTGATCTCTTGCGCGCTTTCCGCAAACCGCGCTTGCTGCCACCCATTAGCGACCGCCCACAGCATAGCGATAAGAGACGCAGGCGTAGCGATGGCGACCTTCTTGCCCATCGCATACTCCACCAACTCAGGGTTTGCGCTCAGCGCGGCCGCCAAAAACTGGTCGCCCGGAACGAACATCACCACAAAGTTCAGTGAACCCTTTACCCTGACGCCATAATTTTTGCCCGCAAGGTCGTCCACCTGCTTTTTCAGCGCGTTGGCGTGTCTCAGCCAAGCCGCGTTAGAGTCGGCGTCATCATCAGCCTCATACGCCTCCAGATACGCGGCGGTTGACGCTTTCGCATCCACCACAACCGTGCGCTTCTCCGGCAATTTGACAACCAAATCGGGAATCACGCCGCCCCCGCCCCCGCCTTGCTCGCTGAAATCGCAATAGGCGGTCATTCCCGCAATCTCAACGACCCGACGCAACTGAACCTCGCCCCACTTGCCTACCTGGCGGTTATCGGTAAGCGCGCCGGACAGCCTAGCGGTTTCGGCCGTGATTGACCGCACCTGCGTTGTCAGCGCCTCAATCTGCGGGTTGAGATTGCCGTAGTTATCCGACAGCGGCTTCACCAGTTCCTGAAATTGCGAGTGCCGCTGATCGAATTCGCGCTTTGCGGTCTCAAGGGTCGTTCCCAAATTCTGTTGAGCCAACTGCAGAAACTGATCATTGCTGTTCTGCAAAGCGCGACTAGCGGCAGCCTCAAAGGTTTCGCTCAGCTGCGCTTTAGCGTTGCCCAGAATTTGCTCTGCGTCCGCGGCGTTCTTCAGTTGCCCTCTTGCATCCGCTAATTGTTCCCGCAACTCTGCCTGTTGATCCGCAGACTCGCTCTTTGCCCGCGCGCCTCGCACAATCCAACTAGCCGCGCCCCCGACAACCAACCCTATGACAATCCCAACAAGTATGAATTCCATAATCCGACTCCTTTGCGCGTCTCACATTGCCGCCCCTGCGCCATCAGCCAACCGTCCCAGCTACCCGCATCACCCCCCGAACAGCCGCGACAACCCAAGCGCTATGCTGACTATCACGCCCACTCCGCTGATGATGATGCCCACTCCCATAGCATACACCAGCCGCGTCAGCCGCACCTCCAAGTCCTTTACGTCCGCCTTAGTAGCCAAATGCGGCAGTGTAGCCTCAATGCTCGCCATCCGCTCTTCCATAGTCGCCATGCCATCCCTCCTCTTTTCTGATGCTTACTCCATCCTACCACACCCCAGCGCGCCGCCCAACGCCGCTTTCCCACGCTGAAACGGCGCGCCTTTACCATTCGTTGAAGTTGGGATTTGCTATCCCCTTATCTCACCCGCCGCCAGCCTCGCCCCCACCGCCTACCCTACCTAACCGGCACCTTATACCCCCCCGTCTGCACCCCCACCAGACTCCCCTCATCCCACGGATGCGCCAGCGCCACCTCCTCATTCACATCAGCCCCCCAGCCCGGCGCCGTCGGCACCGTCATATACCCGTCCACGATCTCCGGCGGCGCCGTAGTCAGCTCATCCTTCCACGGCACATCGTCTATGTCGATCTCCATAATCCGCACATTCGGCAGCGCGGCGCACAGGCTGGCGCTCACGAAACTGCTCAGGTGGCTGTAATAATTGTGCGGCGCGACATTGTGCTGGTACACCTCCGCCAAATCCCCCACCTTCTTGGACTGGCTGAACCCGTTCCACGGCACGTCCACCATGAACATATCCGCCGCGTGGCTCTCGAAATACGGAATATAATCCCGCATATAAAACAGATTCTCCCCCGTGCAGATGCGCGTGCTGGTGGAATCCTTAATCTGCCGCAGGCTCTTCGGCTCGTACATATCGATCTCCAGCCACAGCATATCGAACTGCTCCAATACCTTGGCTATCCGCAGCGCCCCCTCCGTCTTGAAGTGGAAATTCAGATCCAGGTTCAGATCAATATCATCCCCCACCGCGTCGCGGAACGTCCCGATGAGCTTCTCGATATGCGGCACAAGCCACTTCGGCGCGTACTGATCCGTGCTGCCCACGCCGCCGCTGAACCCGCCGCCGAAAGTCGCATCCTCGCCCGGCATCAGGATATTCGTCTTCAGCGCCGTGAACCCGCGCGCCTTGACCTCTTTGCCCAGCGCCGTCACCGCATCCCACGAATCTATCGGCGGCGTCCCCAAGATGTCGTGATGCCGTATCCGCGAGCTGCCGCAATGCGACCAATACACCCGCACCTTATCGCGCGTCGGCCCCCCGAAAAGCTCCGCCACCGAAATCCCCAGCGCCTTCGCCTTAATGTCAATGAACGCGCAATCCAGCCCCGCGATAGCCTTCGCCGCGATCCCGCCCGGACTCTGCCGCGTAATGCGATACATATCCTGAAACCGCATCTCAAACGCGCGCGGATCCTGCCCAACCAGCAGCGGCTTCATATCCCTGATAGTCCCCTCGATCCCATGCGGCGACCGCCCGTCGCTGCACTCCCCCCAGCCCGTAACCCCCTCATCCGTCTCCACCTTCACAAACATCCACGGCCTCCACCCGGCGTCCACGATAAACGTCTCTATATTAGTAATCTTCATCTCTGCGCTCCCCCTTCGGTATTGAATTGCCTTAGTCAGACTTGCCCGCTCCCGATAATACCACAATCCCCTTAACAAGCGCACACTCGTCAACCATCGCGCCTACCCCGCTCTCCCAGTTGAACGTTTTGTCGGTGATAGAGGGATCCGACACGAGGACGCGGTGCAACGGATCTATGGCGGCAGCGGGAATGTGGAGCGCGGCGGGGATGGCAACGGGACCGCGGGTGTCATGGACAGCGCGCGCAAAGTAGTCTATGGCGAGGGCGCAACCCCCCGCCTCAACGCGGCGATTGAGGGTGGGAAATATCGGCCGTGCGGGATGCTATCCGAATCTGGGATCTATTTCGGTGAAGAACGCATCTGCGGGGACGCTTTCGCGCTCTAAATATCTTTGAATGACGCGCCTGGAAGTTGCCCCGCGCGAAAAGTCAATCTGAAAAATCCGATCAGGGTTGCCGGATATACCTTATCTCGGTATAGCGCGAAATCCTCGCCACGCCTAACAAGTTCGTATCCCATTTTGCTGAATGCATAGTCTTCTTGTTCGAATGAAACTTTCAGACACTTGCCGCAACCTCCAGCGGAATGTTCACGGGATACCTTACGCGCGTTGCCGCGTCGTATTGAACCGCGTAGGTAGCAACGCCGCGGCTTGAGACACCATGGGCGTCTAGGCATGCCTTGAAGCTTTGCATGCTGTCGTCTTTTGTGGCAAAGCATTTCTTAAGGAAGTCCATTGCCTTCGAATACTCTGGCATTGGCGGCAGCTTTCGTATCGCTGTACACGGTCATACCGAGAGGCTCTATGTAAGCCTCCCAGTGATCTACTCGATAATATATTAGGGCATCCAGAGTAAAGCTGATCGCCTGGCGCATGCCGTCTCGCCTGTCCGAATATGCGCCAGCCCCTTTTCCAACGCTTTGACGCGCAGTAAAGCGACTTGCCGCTCGTCAACGCAACTATCCGACCGGCGCACTCCCGCGCCTGATCCATATCATCCGATTCAAGCAGCGCCTTCGCCTCCGAAAACCCCACGCCGCCTATGTTCGCTTGCACTCGCGCAACAGAGAGAACTGACACGACTGATGCGAAGCGGCCCTGCCATACGCCATATCTATCGCCCTATCGCCAACGCTGACGATATGTCTAGGCGCCGTCGCGCCCAGATCGTGCGCCGTTGTCAGAGCGTCTTCCCAACTTCCCGCAGACGCCGGCTCATCCCGCGCCACCTTCAACTCCACATTCCCGCCCGCTACCCGCGTCCACACCCTGCCAGTTCCAATACATCGCCCGACAACTTGAGGCGCGTATATCGCTCCTGTTTCAACCACTTGCACAGCGTACTCTTGGCGAACCCAAGCATATTGCCCACGCACTCATAACTCACTCCCAGCGCCGCAGTGCCGCAGCGCGTATTTTTTGGAATAGCGCTTTCGCGTTTGCCCTTTGCCTATGACATTCATGCCGCTAGCCATCGCGCCGCAGGCGCCGCAGCGAAATACGGGAATACCAAGCCGCATCTCGCCGTACTTGGTGATTAGAGTTCGCCCATAGCTGTGATGGCGCGCCATTGCCACATCCCACTCTTCGCGCATCGGCTTGTAGCCTGACAGCGCGTCCGCGATAGTCCGGCGCATCCGCTATACGATGAACTCGTCGGCTTGGCTTTCCGGTTCGTAGAGAAGTTCCATCTGCGAACCTACTTATGGTGATGGGGCATATATCAAACCACCTAAATGGAAACGCTACCGGGTACGTAAATCGTATTTGCCGAAAACCATAGCTATGCTATAGTTGCCTTTCAATGGCATCGCGCTCGCAAGACGATCTCAGATAGCGCCAATAAAAGATATTTATCGCAATCCCGCGCCGGCGGTCGCGGCGCCACTATTAGAATAATTCAATAAGGAAAGCCCTATGAGCAAAAAGGATATACTGAATCACCGAAGGCTGATCGACATGAGCAAAACACGTCGTCCGCCTCGTTTCAATCCGGAACAGGTCAATCAAATCAGGGAAGAGTATCTCAACACCGATACAAATCACTATAAACTCGCTAGAAAAATAACTGCTCCACGGAGCTAATGCGCTACGTACTTGGCTATATTGGTCTTTCTAGCGAGCATCCCTATAAAGACAAGAAAGAAGATTAACGCCGCTAGACGCCACAGAAAGTTCCACGCCAAAGCGCCCTCCATTGCCGCCGCCCGCTTAATAAATAAAGCGAGCAGCGGCTTTTACTCTCCCCTCAAATCCTGCGCCAACGCGCTCAATGGCGAAAAGCCCGCCGGCGCCGCGGGACTAGATTAAACGCCTTGCACGGCAAAATAAGCATCCCATTCCCTCACATAAAAGGCGGCCGTCCCTAAATGCGGGGACGGCCGTCGCGCGCTCGCCATCAAAGCCAACGCGCCCACTCGCTGCTCGCTTGCCTAATGCAAAATGATCGCTACCGAAAGTCCAAAACGCGAGCGCCATGATATACGCAAAGCCCTTTGACAATCTCTCCCTCGGGCTTTCCTTCATCCTCACCTGCGCGATAAAAACGCATCTCCACGCGTCGCCGGTCGCAGCACCCGCCCGGAGCAACCACGCTCGCTTCGCCATCGCAGCGGCGTGATCAGATTAACAATCGCGGCGGACGCCGCGCCACATGCATCCTGCAATATCCGGCCGAATGAAATTGCCATCGATTGAAATCCGAACCGGAGCCTTTGGCGTCAGACGTCCAACTTATCTCCAAATATCCAATCGCCGCCCAGATAATCGCAACCTCTAGTCTTGCAAAAGCCGTCAAGCATCATGCCTCCCGTATCATAGATTGAATCGCCGCAGGTTATTCGCGAGGCATAGCGCGAATAACCCGCTAGAATCATACTATAAGAAAAAGGCATCGGCTCATCACACGAAAGCCATAGGACATTCGCAAGCATAACGCTATGAAAGAAGCGTCGTTCGCAGGCTTATTATCACTTATGCCCGCCGCCCGCGCGCTCATTATGACTAGATCCTGCCATACGCAGCCAAAATCCAATTCCCAATTGACACTGTGCGCCCGAATATCTACCATCTTACCAACAAAAGCGAGGAGCGAGTGAAAGATTCGAATATCCGCTCAAACATCATCAGCAGCATGGTCGGATATACCGCCATATTCCTTATAGGAATGGCGCTGATCGCCCATCAAGAAATAACCCAACCGCCCCATAAAGGCGTCATCGACACCATAATTCAAATCCTAATCAAAGGCCAAGCCGCCGCGATAGTGTCCGGCGGAGCCGCAATCTCAATTGAGACAGGAGCCTATATTATGGTACTCGCGACATATTTGATAAACAAAGATCGCCAGAAAGCCGCCGCCCAAGGCCGCAAATAGGCGTATCAGCGCGCAAATGAGGCGAATGCCGCCTGCCTACAACGCATGGGCGACGCGCAAGACGCGGGCGAGCCGTTCAACGAACCGCCGTCGCATTTCCCGCTAGAAGACGATAAATAGCGCCCGCATTGGCGCGGACAATAATTGCCCGCGCCCTATCACCCTCTATAATACGCAACGCCAAAATAGGTGATAACATGCTGCATTAAATAAATAAACATCACGCAAACCAAATCAGAACTCTCGCTAATGATTCACTCATAATTCCTAATGCGACTCCATTCCACAACGCCATCCGCCTGCTAGTGGATACGGACAAAGACAGCGACGACCTTATTCACATTGTTATAGTCTCCGCCATCGATACCGACATCCTCCCATATGAATGCACCGCCAAATTACGACGCGCAATAAATCAATATCTTCAGGACAACAACATGGCCCATACCCCGGTCTCGTGCCAAATAAATAATGAGGACTGGCCACAATTCCAAAAAGAGTTCGCCCATGCGATCACATTCGCTAATTGAGATAGCGCGCCTGCATCTAGCGCGCGCCGCAGTCGACGCAGAACCCGAAGAGTTTCTGCGTCAAGCCCAAATATCCGCGTATTACGCGATGTTCCACGCTATCTGCGAATCTCTAATGGATACGACGACGCAAGAGCTGCATGCCCACCCCGATGAGATCGTCCAAAACAAACTCTATCGAGCCCTCAATCACTCCATATTTCAATCAACAGCCAAGCGGCGAATTCAAAAGGATATTCAATCAGCCAATACAGGGATTCATAGAACTAGCCGGAAATCTAAAACGAAAACGAGATCGCGCCGCGTACAGCCGCGACTACACATTCGTCCTCAGGGACGTACTCGCCGGCATAAATGACGCAGAGTCGGCAATATCCGAATTCCAACCCGTCCATGAAAACGAACTCCGCTCTCTATCTCGCTATCTAATATCAATCAACAGGCGCTAATCCAATATATTAGCGTCCCTACATCGAATCGAAAGACGGCGGCTCGCTATCAACGCGAGCCGCCTCTTCGTTCTCAGACAATCCTAATGATTATTCCTCAAATAGTTGACAATCTCCATCATCGCCTTGCAGTCCACATGATTGTATTCCGCGATGTCCCCCATCAAATCCAACCCCGCCATTGACACGCCTTTTTCAGCCGCATCTCGCTGACATATCCACGCCCCCGCCATCGCGCCAAGCCCGTCAACCTGGCTACTGCCCCAATCCGTCTTGATAAGACCATGCGCGCGCATAGCCTTCGCAACAGATTTCAGCCCAAGTCCCATCGCTCCGCCGCGCGACAATCGGCTCCGCGCGCATTATCTTCAGGAAATCCACCCACTCCATATCATCATCCCAGTCCGCGCCGCTCCCGTGCATCTCTCTAGCGGAATTGCTGTCCGTCTCCAACTGAGCCACTTCCGCCTGCGACCAGTGAAACACTCGCGGCTTGCCATCAACGCCCATTCGCTCGCGCACAGCGCGCATATGCGCCATCCACTCGCTTATTATGCGCGACTCTTCATCTTCCGTAAAGTTGTCCACCATAAACGACTTGAATCGCCACTCGCCCTCCTCAATATGGCCGCAGCCGATAATAAAAATCAGCGGCTGACCTCCCTTCTTTCGCAGTTGCTTGAAATCGTCGTCAAGATCCGAGCAGAACTCAAAATCCACAAAGAACTCCAAGCCAGTCGCATCTCGCCAACCCTGCGCCTCAGTCTCAATCCGCGCGGGCAATACGGCCGGCGAATCATTGTCGCCATTCACCCTCAATATCTTATCCAAAGTAAGCGCGGGCTTCGCTCCTTTAACATCAACGTCCGCGGCGCTCAGACGCGGATCGTTCCATCGATAAAATCCCCGCCCATGCGCCGCGTTGCGATTCTTTGGCCCAACATTCCAAAGCAATGTCAGTTCGCCAATCTCATCCGCCAACCAACGCTTGACGTTATCTCATTGCTCTTTGTCGCCATCCCCATCGCCAATATCGCGCTCCGCATCCACGCCCCGCATCATTTCGTCAGTATTAGCGTTGCTCATATTGGGATACAACTCAGGCACAGACGGACGTGGCAACAGTTCCCACGCCGCTCCCTCGCCCCGCATGCGCCGGATCCAATCTACCGCCTCTTCAACCGCCTCCACAATCGGCGTCTTATTCGCCATAGCGCCATCCTGCGACACAGCAATAAGCGCGTCGAAAGCGTCATCGCTCCGGAATCGCGTCCGCTTGCCTTGTATCCGCTGATGTCGTTCCCATCCACGACCGAGCAGAAACGATCTTTTGGGCAAATATCCTTGCAACCTTCTCAGCGCGCGATTGTAGATATACATCTGCGCCTTATACGCCGGCAAGCTCCCGCCATTGCCCACATCGCTGCCGCTGGCGTTCAAATGGATCGTAACGAACTTAGTGTCGACCACAACGTAATGCCACTTGCCGTACGTCGCTGCGAACCAAAAGTCCGGCGAACCATACATCCTGCTTTCAGCGTCCCGCAGAACGCCTTGATAAATAATAGCGCGCACCCACGCCATCGCGTCGAACGTCTCCTCAGCTTTTTCAAGCAAGCGAATATCCTCATACCCATATGGTTATCTGGATTATTTCGCATCGCTCTTTGAGCAGCGAGACTATCCCTCGCTCAAAAGATTCCGCCTTTGCGAAAATAAAACGATCAAAGTTCAAGCGCGAATCATAAGCGTTCCTCTTTATGTTTAGGAGTGTAACCGCGGCTCTTGTCATATCGCGCTAACCAATTCAGCAGCGGATCCTGCGTCACCCAGTTGCGCGCGCGCCCCGCGCTCACTCAGTCATCCCAATCTTCTCTTGATTCCAGGATGATCCGAATGGCCATGTCGTTATGCGTTAATGCCTCTTTGCCCCCCATATTCACGCGCCTTTCGCTAATTCTTACGCCAAAATATATTTCTAATGAAAATTCAACAAAAAGCGTGACGCTCTAATAATCACGCGCAGAACTTCTTTGAATGTGCTATCACATATTCGCATATGTGGGGATGCACGGGTTCGACAATGGACAGTCTCCGTGGGATTGCAGGCCGAGGCGCCGCCCACCTCGTTAAAAGCGGCAAAAAAATAAGCGACAATTCCAACGCCAAGCCCGCCACAACGCCTACAATCCCCGTAACCGCATCGCTCAAATTCACCGCCACGCATCCGCAAAATATCTCCAATCGCAACCGAGACGCGCCAACCGTCCTGTGGCGCAAAAGCCCGTCCGCGCAGGCGCAACCCAGCGAAACACAAATCCGGAGCCGCCCACAATCGCCGCTCCGAACAGCGCTATGCCGCAGACCGCGAAAACTCGCCCATCAAACGCGCCCACGCCAACTCCGCGCTAGCTAGCGGCGACCAGCGCCGCGCCCGCGAAACACGCAAGCGCAAGCAATCCAGTTCGCCAAGTGAGCGGCTCCCTTAGAAAACCCATCAAAATCGAGATGACAATCATCAATATCAGCGGCGAGGATTCCGCCAATGCCGCCGTAACGGATATATCTATGAACGCCAAAGACCAAAAACGCTAAGTTAAAATACGAAAGCGCAATAAATAGCATAGACCGGCAAACAACACGACCGCCGATAAAACGCGCAACGCCTAAGTCTAATAACATCCGCCGATAAAAAAATGATCGCGACCAACAAACAACCCACAGCCGCGCCGCCGCGAAACGCGCCGCTGAACAGCAACGGCGCACCCGCCACCTCGCCGTAATAAAACGCCACAAGCGCAAAGGACGCTATAAGCGCCGCGTCCAGCGTCAACGCGCAGCCACGCGCGTAGCCAGAATCCATTCGCCATCCGCTAAATCCCATCCGCGCAATAATCGCGCATCTCAATCCCCTTATATCAATGCTATTCCCTTGCGCCTCATCGCCTCATCTACAGCGTAATAGCCATGTTCACGCCTATGATAATTGCAGCGCCCATCACCAGATAATCAATTCGCGCCACGTCCGCTATGCCTAAAATCAGCAGCCTTGGCAAAGCGCAAACGGATTCCACATACATAAGAGCGTTTATCGCTATATTACATTCTTCGCGATTAGATTCGCCGCCCGCCAAGCGATGCCGGCGCATCCCGACAGCCATCCCGAAAACAACGCGATCGCGATCCCGCGAATGTCAAAACCCTTCCCTACAATAAAGCCTCCCCAACAATCACTTTCAAACAAGCCCCCAATTTGCTATACTATCTTGGCTTTGGCTGGGAAAAGCGCGCGGCGCAACGCGCCCGTCCAACCCGCGGCGGCGGCACGCGAAACCGCGCCCGTTAGCGCATTCCCCCAAGCCTATGCCCGACGAATTCCAACACGATTGTAGAGGATGCGGATGCCTGCTTATGCCGTTCTGGGCGCTCAATGGGGCGACGAGGGTAAAGGGAAAATCATAGACGTTCTGGCGCGCGACGCCCATATCGTCGCCAGGTTCTCCGGCGGCAATAATGCCGGACATACCGTCGTCAACGAAGAGGGCGAGTTCAGCTTTCACCTGATACCCTGCGGCGTCTTTTGGCCCAATACCCTCAATGTCATCGGCAACGGCGTTGTGGTGGATCCCGATGTGCTGCTGGACGAAATAGACAGCCTGCGCGAGCAAAACATTGACATTGACGGCAGGATAGTCGTCAGCGACCGCGCGCACATCATTATGCCCTACCATATCGCCCTGGACGCGCTCGCCGAGCAGGCGCGCGGCAGCAGCGCCATCGGCACCACCGGCAAGGGCATCGGCCCCGCATACGCCGACAAAGCCGCCCGCACAGGCATACGCGCCGCCGACCTGCTGGATGTGGAGGCGCTGCTCCAGCGCCTATCCGCCATCATTGACCACACAAACGCCGTCATCACCAAAGTCTATGGCGGCGATCCCGTGTCCGAGCGCGAGATTTTCGACAAGTGCCGCCAATGGGCGGACAGAATGGCGCCCATTATCGCCCCCGTTGAAAAGCTCGTGCTTAACGCGCTCAAAGCCGACCAGAACATCGTCCTGGAGGGCGCTCAGGGCGCGCTGCTGGATCTTGACCACGGCACATACCCGTATGTCACATCGTCCAACCCCACCGTGGGCGGCGCCTGCATCGGGCTGGGAATGTCCCCCGTGCATATCGCGGGCATTATGGGCGTGTTCAAGGCGTACTCCACCCGCGTGGGCGGCGGGCCGTTGCCCACCGAACTGCTTGACGACACCGGCGAATCCATACGCCACCTCGCCCACGAATTCGGCGTCACAACCGGCAGGCCCCGGCGCGTGGGCTGGTTCGACGGCGTCGCCGCCCGCTACAGCGTGGAAGTCAACGGCTACACATCAGCCGTCCTAACCCGCCTGGATGTGCTGGACGGCTTTGACAAGGTTCGCATCTGCACGAACTACGAGCTGGACGGCAATATCGTTGACGAGTTCCCCGGCGGCGTGGCGGCGCTGCAGCGCTGCAAACCCGTCTATGAGGATATGCCCGGCTGGGACACCCCCACCGCCAGCGTCACCAGATTCGAGCATCTGCCCAGAGAGGCGCGCGCCTACGTCGAGCGGCTGCAAGAAGTCATCGGCTGCCCCATAGACCTCATATCCACAGGCCCCCACCGCCACGAAACCGTGGAAGTGCGCCCCATCATCAGCGCGGCGTCCGCGTAAGGCAGCAGCGTAATTCGGTTGCATAGGGCGTCAATGCAAGGACGTCCGCCTAGCGCGTTTAGAGTGTTAACACAGGGCGTCCGCATAAGGCATCAGCATAACGCATCTGCACAGCGAATTCCCCGCAGCGAATGGCATTTGCGAATATGCCTTGATATGCGTATGGAACGCCGCCACGAATGAACAGCATTGCCGCAGGTTCGCCCCCGCAAAACCCTACGCCGGGCCTTGCTTGCCTATGCGTATATGCTATCCCGCGCCCCCGCTACTCCCTATCCAACCGCCGCGCCTCATAGTCAAGCACGGTCAGAAACACGCCCATATTCAGGCGCTCCGCCTTGTCCATATCCCGCATCAGGTCGCAGCAGCGGTCGCAATACCAGCCCAGCGTAACCGACGGCGAATCAACCCAGTACATATCGTCCGCCGGATTGGAGCGATAGCAGGATTCGGCGCTGCACTTGTACGTCGCCGCCGGTATCTCGCGCGCCTCCGGCGTGTCAAACAAGTCCCTGTCCTTGTAGCGCTCCGCCACCGCCGCCGCCGCCTCAAGCCTGCGCCGCTCGCGGATGCGCTCATATATGCCCAGGTTCATTACCCACTCCTTCCAGTACGGATACGCCGACGCCGTTATTATAACCGCTCCCACTGCCGCATACACGCCCGCCAGTATCCAACTGCCGCTGACAATGACGGCGAATGCGATAAGACAGCCGTAAATGACGACCAGCAACCCGTAGAGAATGATCATCATCACTCTAAATTCACGCATATCTCAAACTCGCCGCGCATTTCGCGCTTTAGTCGTCCCGGAGTCGTCCCGCGTTTCATTTCCGATTTCGGCGCTTGTCTAGCGTTTGTGCAACCTGTGTGCAACGATATTCCCAAAAGCGCCCGCCCGCGAATGAGCGCGGGCGGATGCCTTTCGGTTCAAATCCAATTTGCCCCGGCGGGCGGCAGAATTGCCAACTGAGTAATAGCGATGGCAAGGGCGGTCAGGCGTTGTTCACCGCGCCAAAGCGTATTGGATTTACGCAGATTTACGCAACCCGCAACCCCTACCCCTAGTCCGCCGCAACCCCCGCCGGCAGATCGATGCTGTACCGCGAAACCACCGCGTCTATCGCCGCCGCCGTGTCCTCGTCGGGCGGCACAAGCGGCAGGCGCGGCTGCCCCACGCCGAAACCCGCCTTGCCCACGCAGTATTTCACCGGGATGGGGTTGGACACGATGAAGAGTATCTTGAACACATCGAACAGCCGCCTATGCTCAGCCGCCGCGCTCTCTATGTCCCCCTCAAGGATCATCCCCATCATCGCCTTTATCTGGCTGCCGACGATGTGCGCCGCCACGCTCACGATGCCGTAGCCGCCCGCGCACATAATCGGGAATGTTTCGTCATCGTTCCCGCTCCACACCTTGAACTCGCCGTCGGTGTCGCGGATTATCTTGGTTATCTGCACAAGATCGCTGCTCGCCTCTTTCGTCCCCACGATATTGTCTATATCGCTGAGGCGAACCGTGGTTTCGGCGGTCATATTGATGCTTGTGCGGCTAGGCACATTGTACAGAACGCACGGCAGCCCAACGCTGTCGGCTATCGTCTTGAAGTGCTGATACAGCCCCTCTTGCGGCGGCTTGTTGTAGGACGGCACGGTCATTAGGATGCCGTCCACGCCCAGCGCCTCCGCCTCTTTGCTGATGGCGACCGAATCCGCCGTGTTGTAGGTGGTAGTCCCCGCGATAATCGCCGCGCTGTCCCCCACCGCGCGCTTGGTAGCCTCATACAGCCCTAGCTTTTCGTCATGCGAAAGCGTGGGGGTCTCGCCCGTCGTGCCGGTGACCACCAGCCCGTCGCTGCCGGAGGCTACCAGCGCCTTGGCTAGGCGTCCCGCCTCGTCGTAGTCAACCTCGCCCCCCTCGTCAAAGGGCGTTATCATCGCGGTTATCAGCCTGCCCAGTTCAGCCATAGTATCGCCTCCTTGTCAATATCGCATTAGTATCGCAGCGGCGGCATTGCAATGCCCTATGAGTATGATATGAGTACGCTATGCAATCGTTATGCAGTAGCGAACTAGCGGCGCGCGCTAACGGCTTGCGGTTGCCGCCCGCCGCGGCAGCGCGTTTCGCTTGACCACTTCCTCCGCGATCTGCAGCGCGTTGGTAGCCGCGCCCTTGCGGAGATTATCGGTAACCACCCACATTGCGACGCCATTCGGATGCGAGGCGTCCTGCCGTATGCGCCCCGCGAACACCTCATCGCGCCCCGCCGCGTCAATGGGCATAGGATACACATTTGCGCGCGGGTCGTCCACTACCCGCACGCCGGGAAAGCCCGCCAGGATCTCGCGTACATCCCCCGCGCTCATCGGCTCGGCGAACTCTATGTGAACCGCCTCGCTGTGGCTCACCATAACCGGAACTCTCACGCAGGTTGCCGACACCGCTATGTCAGGCGCGTGCAGTATCTTGCGCGTTTCGTTCACCATCTTCATCTCTTCATTCGTGTAGCCGTTGTCCAAGAACGGCTCAATGTGCGGCAGCGCGTTGAACGCGATGGGATGCGGGTACGCCTCAGGCGCCAGGTCGGCATGCGTCAGCGCGTCGTCCGCCGTTAGCCGCTTAGACTGCGCCCGCAGCTCATCCACCGCCGCCGCGCCAGTGCCGGATACCGACTGATATGTGTCCGCGATAACCCGCACAACCGGATTCACTTCCATCAGCGGTTTCAGAACCATCACCAGCGGCGTGGTAGAGCAGTTGGGGATGGATATAATGCCCTTGTGCCATTCTACATCCGCGCCGTTCACCTCAGGCACAACCAGCGGAACGTCGTCATCCATCCGAAACGCTGAGCTGTCGTCTATCACCAGCGCCCCTTGCGCCGCCGCAACCGGCGCGAGCGCGCGGCTCACATCCCCGCTCGCCGATATGAACGCGAAATCCACCTCGCCGAACATCTCCGGCGTCGCCAGCTCCACCGCGATCTCGTCGCCCCTGAACCTCAGCCGTTTGCCCACCGACCGCTCCGAGGCGCACAGCCGTATGTCGCTTATCGGGAAATCCCGCTGTTCCAACACATCCAAGAACACGCGCCCAACCGCGCCCGTCGCGCCAACCACCGCAATGCTGCAAGCGTCCACGATAACCCTAGACCTCCGCAAATGAAATTCGCCGCCGCATTAGCCTGCGCCTGCTCGCTTGCGCCGCGCAATGCCCGCCAAGCCTAGCCGCCCAAGCCCATGCCGCTTTGCCCTGCCTAATCTTACCCAATAAGAGTAATGCTTTTCACGCCGCCGCGCCAGAATTTACGGGCGCTGCGATTGCGGCTTGGGATACTGCTACGCCTTAGGATGCGCCTTGCCCATCCCGCCTAGCCGCTACGCAACCCAACACAACCCAATCCCTACGCCGCAGGGCTACAACCCCATTATCTTATCCAACCCAACCGTCAGCCCTTTGCGCTTGACGACTTCATTGATTGCCATCACCACGCCCGGCATAAAGCTCTCGCGGTTCACCGAATCGTGGCGTATCGTCAGCGTCTGCCCCAGCGCGCCAAACACGAGCTCGTGATGCGCCACCCGCCCCGGCATCCGCGCGCTGTGTACGCTAACGCCCTGATGCGTGGCGCCCCGCGCGCCCTCTATCAGCTCTTTCTCGGATTGCGGCGCGACGAACCCGCCCGGCTTGCCCTCCAGCGCCGCGTTGGCGATGGCGAGCGCCGTCCCCGACGGCGAGTCGATCTTCGCCTCATGGTGCATCTCGGTCAGATCCGCGTAGTCGAAGAACCGCGCCGCTTGCTTAGCCAGCGCTATCATCAGCACGGCGCCCAGCGCGAAGTTCGGCGCTATGATAATCCCGACGCCGTGTTCGGACGCGGCGGCGTCCGCCTCCTGATAGATGGCGTCCGTGATGCCCGTAGAGCCGATGACCACATTCACCTTGCGCGGCGCGGCGGCGCGTATCACAGACGCCGCCCCCTCTGCGCTGCTGAAATCCACCACAACATCCGCGCCCGCCAGAACATCCCCCACATCGCTCGCCAGCGGGATGACGCCCGACCCGTCCGGCAGCGCGATTGACGCCTCAGACGCCATAACATCCGCCGCGCCCACCGGCGTCAGCTCCTCCTCCCGCGTTGCCGCGTCCAAAACCTGCTGCCCCATCTTGCCCATAACGCCGTGTACAACAACCTTGATTGCCATATTGCGAACCCCCTGTCCGCGCTAAACGCCCGCTTGATTGTCGGGCCGCGCTTGTCATCAATGTATCACATATCCCGCATAGATTGGCGATTGGCAATCAAGCGGCGGGAATTGGCGCGCAGAAATTAGCCGCCCCCAACCCGCGCCAACGCAATCCAATGCGCCGCTGACAATTCGGCATTGCGCCGCCGCCGTCAGAATATCGCTATCGGATTGACCGGGCTGCCCGTCACATTACGCAGTATCAACGGCCCCATACTCAGCATAAACTCATAGCGGCCGCGTTTGCGGCAAACGTCCGCTATCTGCTCCAAATTCGCGTTGTCTATCAGCCACAGCCCCAGTGTAACCAGGCAGAGCGTATGCAGCGGCGACCCGATGTTGGGGTATTGGCTTGGGCGCACGTCGTTTGAGGTGTCAGTCCCCAGCATCGCCACGCCGCGCTCCCGGAACCACGGCGCGCACGCCGCCTGACACGCCGGCGTCGGTTCCCCATTCGGCAGCGCTCCCCGCTCTATGCGCCGCCGGTAGTAGCCCGTCCGCACAAGCAGCACATCGCCCTCTTCCACCCGGACGCCTTGCGCCGCCTCCGCCGCCTCCAGATCCTGCGGCATAACCGGCTCGTCCGGCGGCAGCCAGTCCACCCCGCGCGCCGCCGCTATGTCCAGCAGCACGCCCCTAGACACAATCCCCTGCGACGCCGGCTCAATGGAATGGCTTTGCGCCCCCTCCCGCGATGTAACCGCGCTTGCGGGAACGCCGTTGTACATTCGCCCCTCCCAAGAGTAGTGCGACAGCGCGTCAATGTGCGTGATGCTCTGCCCGTGAAACACCATCCCGATGAACTCCGCCGCGCCGCGCCGTGTGCGCTTGCGCTCAGGCGGATCGGTATCCCTGCCCTCGCCGCTGTCCACCATAAACCGCTGAACCTGATAGCGAATATCCGGCGCTACGTCGGTCGTAACCGGCCGCGCGCAGCTCACAATCTCGCCATCCCGCACAAGCGCCGCCGCCTGCCGCCGCTTGGCGGGCGCAATCAGGTTTAGGCAGCCCAGCTGATCATCCGCGCCCCACCTGCCCCAGTTGCTCAGCGATGTCATCCACTCCAGTACCTGCGCCTCCGAGGGTATAGATGGAATAGCCTGCGTGGTTATAGCGACAGTCTGCGCCGTCATAGCGACAGCCCCTGCACGAACTCGGCGTTGGGTATCTTGCCGATGTCCACCGGCGCCACCTTTATCTTGGACGAGCGGCTGCCGGATCCGAGGATGACATAGTCCAGCGCCAGCAGGTTGGCGTCGGCATATACCGGCATATCGTCCGGCAGCGCGAAAGCGGTTACGCCGCCAATCATCATTCCCGTCAGCGCGATAGTCTCGTCCGCCGAGGCGAAAGACGCCCTTGACACGCCCATAAGCCGTTTCACGCGCTTGTTCACATCCAGGCGCGCCGAGCCCTGCACTATGCAGGCGCAGTACTTCTTAGCGCCGCGCTTGGACGCCACAACGATTGTGTTGCCGCTGTTCTCAAGCGTGTAGCCGTACTTTTCGCAGAACTCCGCCGTGTCCGCGTAGTCGGGATCTATTCGGATGAGCTCATGGCTTATCCCAAGCCTGTCCATTGTGGCTACCACTTGCGTTTCAATATCGTTGGATGCCATATGCCGCCGCAGCCTCCGTTATGATATGCGTTATGATATGAAGACCATTTTCATTCCAACAGGTCGCATGCCGCCGCTTGCCGATAAGCGCCGCCAACCGCTACGCGCCAACCAACCGGCCGCCTAGCCGCCGGCCGCTCGCCGCCAATCGCCTAACCCCGCCTACGACTCCGGCGGATCCTGCCACATAGACAGCGCCACCCTGCCGTCGTCCATTTCCACAAAGCGCCCCGCCTTGTCCTGCGCGATAGACGCCTGTATGGACGATCGGTTCACCTGAAAGCGCCGGATGATATGCTCTTCGATTTCGCCCAGCCAAACCGGCTCCGCCCGCTCGTACAGCAGCAGCGCTATCTCGTCGCCTATCCCCGTGCGGCGCGCCGGCTTGAGGTTGTCCGCCAGATGCCCCTCGCGTATGCCCATATCCCACTCAGCCAAGCCGTACTTGCCCGCGCCAACCCACTTGAAGTAGTTCTTGTACCTGTCAAGCCAGGCGTGAACATTGCGGTCGGACATGCTGATTTCGGGCGGCAGAATCGCCCTCACGCGGTTGCCGATTTCGGTATAGCGCAGCGGCGCGCCCTCGTCGGTCAGCGTGAGGAACATCGCGCTCAGCCGCCGCTCCTGCGCCGTCAGCCGCGAAAGCGCCTTTTCGGTGGCGGTCAGCCGCCCCTTTTCGTCCATCTCTATGCCCAGAACCGTGTTGAACCGCAGCTCCAGGTCTAGCTTAGGCCAGTCCCGCCGCGCCGCGTATGCGTCGGCGTCCTGGCGTATCAGCCGCCGGACTTGGCGCAGCGTCATCTGCTTGCTCTGCGCCCCAAGGCTGCGGATTATCAGCGAATCCAGCGGCCTCAGCGGCTTTCTGGACTTGTGTCGCTTGCCGAACACCGCGCGCATAAACCGGGCGTAGGCGGCTACCATATGCGCGCTCGCGTCATAGCCCGCCACCGCTACCCTGAAGTCCTTTTCGTCCAGGTTGCAGCCCAGCCGCTCCGCGTAATCGGTAAGCGCGTCCAGCGCCTCTTCCAGCGGCGGCGCGGTCGACCCGTTGCGCCGTATCGCCGCCAGCGCGCGCTCCCGCTTTTGGCGTATGCGCTCGCGCGTTACCCCAAAGTGGTCGCCCACTCGCTGCAGCGTCCTGTGCTGCCCGTCCTCCAACCCATACAGCAGCCTTAGGATTGCCGCGTCCGGTTCGTCCACCGGGCGCAGCGCATCCCACACGGCCGCCTCCAGACGCGCCAGGCTGATATAAGCCGGGCGCGGATAAAATTCTGCAAGCGCGGGCGACGTATTATTCGCCGGCGCGTCATTCCTCAGCTGCAATTGCATACCCTCCGGCATCGGTTGCGCTCCACAAATTTGGCTTACGCGCATTGTACGATTGCTTTATGGCTATGTCAAGTTTGCCGCCAAAATTCGCGCCAATTCGCCAAATTCTGCCCCATGGCGGCTACTGCAGCGGCGAATAGTCGGTCGGCGTGAGCGTGGTGTTGAACACCCGGCTCACGATAAGCCCGTCCGCCTCAGACTCCGCCCGAACCTTCTGCCACTCCGGATCCTCCCGGAACGCCTTCCAAGCGCGCTCCCGATGCGCGGCGTCCTCAAAGCCGATGATGTAGATCAGCCGGTCGCTGTAATCCCCCACATCCGCCGTGAAGTATCCGATGTTCTTGATGCCATGCTTTTCGAATATCTTCATCGTGTGATCCCGGAACCGCGCGTTGATGTTCGGCAGCCGCCCCGGCAGCGTCTCATATACCCTGTATTCGTAGATCATTCTTGTCCCCCTTATCGTGTATCAGCGTGTATCAGCGTGTATCTTGCCGTGTATCGCGTATCGTGTATTGCGTATGTTGGGGCGTCTATTCGCGCTATGCGCCCCTAATCCGCGCTTAGTTGGCAATCAGACCATTCGCTTGCCTGCCGCTTGCCGCCGCCGCCTGATTGCCCAGCGCCGCCAATTCCTGGCTCACGGCGTCCTGTATCCCCCGCAAATCGGGGGCGTCCCAATCCGACTCCAGCAAGCCGTTCAGCGGCGTTATCGCCACGCGCCCGTTTCGCAAAGCCCAGATGTCCGACCCATCGGCGACCGCGTAGTTGGACAGCCGGTTGTGCTTAATCCAGTAGTGCGTCCTGCGCCCGTTGTTCCCCCGCTCCACATTCTCCAGATACAGACGCGGCCCAACCTTTGCGATTGCCACGCCCTTTATGGCGTCCGGCGCTGTGTTCGGCAGGTTCACATTCAGGAACAGCGCCTGCCCGTAGTCCCCCTCGCTCAGCGCGTCCACGATAGCCCGCGCGCTCCGAGCCGCCGCGCCATACCGCACATTCGTCAGCGACGCCACCGACATTGCGACCGAGTGTATCCCCCGAAAATATCCCTGAAACGCCGCGCCAACCGTGCCGGATGTCAGAAAATCCAAGCCCAGATTCGACCCGTCGTTTATGCCCGACACCACCGCGTCAAACCTGCCCGGCGACAATATCTCAGTCGCCATTATCACGCAGTCCGCGGGCGTCCCCTCTATCGCGTACGTCCGCACCCCCGCCACCGGCGGCTCTGCGATCTCCCGCGCCTTGACCACATCCAGCAGCGTCATAGACGTCCCTATGCCACTCTGATCCCTATCCGGCGCCGACACCACCACCTCGCCCAAATCCCGCAGCGCCGCCGCCAGCGCCCACAAGCCGGGCGCGTTCACCCCGTCATCGTTTGTTACCAGTATCTTCACCTATATCGCTCCAATCGGGCTAACCCCTCCTTTCAAAATCGCCCCCCGCGCGAAATCCCGCGCTTGAAATCGCCCCCGCTTGAAATTTCCCCGCGCCTATAATACCACATTGTCTATAAGCCGCGTTTTGCCTATCCGCGCGGCGAGCGAAACCAGCGCCGCGCCCTCCACCACATCCAATTCCCGCAGATCCTCAGCGTCCGCCACGCTGACATACTCTATCTGCGCCAGCGGTTCGCGCCCTACCACTTCCCGCATCCGCGCCCGAATCAGCGCCGCATCCCGTATCCCGCCCTTATGCAGCTCGGCCGCCGCCGCCAGCGCCTTGCTCAGCGCCAGCGCCGCCTCGCGCTCGGCCGCGCTCAGATAGGCGTTGCGGCTGCTCAGCGCCAGCCCGTCCGCGTCCCGGATCGTCGGGCAGACCACTATCTCAGCGCCCAAGTTCAAGTCCGCGTTCAAACGCTTGACCACCAAGCACTGCTGAGCGTCTTTCTGCCCGAAATACGCCTTGTCCGGCCGCGTGATTGTGAGCAGTTTGCACACCACCGTCGCAACGCCCGTGAAATGCCCCGCGCGATGTTCCCCCTCCAGCCGCCGCGCTATGCGCCCCACGTCGATTTGCGTGTCAAACCCCGCCGCGTACATCTCATCCACAGAGGGCGCGAAAACCAAATCCACGCCCGCCGACTCCAGTTTCGCCAAGTCCGCATCCATATCGCGCGGGTAAGAGGCAAAGTCTTCGCTAGGCCCAAACTGCGTGGGGTTCACGAATATGCTCACCGCGACCGTAGCGTTCTCATCCCGCGCCCGCCTAACCAGCGACATATGCCCCTCATGCAGATAGCCCATCGTCGGCACGAGGCCCAGCGGCAGCCGCGCCCGCCGGTGCGCCGCCCTGAATTCGGCTATCGTCTCGATGACGCGCATCACCGCTCTACCCTCACGCCGTCCGCGATGGCATCCCCAAGCGCGCCCTCAATCTCAGCCAGCGCCTTAGGCGGCATCGTAAAGCTCTCGTCCTCAGAGGGAAACGCGCCCGCCCGCACATCCTGCGCGTACTCGGCGACCGCGCAGCCTATCGCCGCCGCGAGGTTGGCGTAGCGCCGCGCGTGCTTGGGCGTGAAGTCGGTGTACAGCCCCAGCAAGTCGTGAAACACCTGCACCTGCCCGTCGCAGTGAACGCCCGCGCCGATCCCTATCGTGGGTATCGCCAGCCGCTCGCTCACAATCCGCGCCAGCTGCGAGGGCACGCCCTCCAGCACAACGGCATACGCCCCCGCATCCTCCAGCGCCTCCGCGTCCGCTATCAGCCGCGCCGCCGCCTTGGTCGTGCGCCCCTGTATGCGGTAGCCGCCCAGCTGGTTGACCGACTGAGGCGTCAAGCCCAAATGCCCCATCACGGGTATGCCGGCGTCCACGATGCGCCGCACTGCCGTTGCCGCCTGCCTGCCGCCCTCCAGTTTCACGGATTGCGCGCCGCCCTCTTTCAGTAGCCGCCCGGCGTTGCGAATGGCGTCCTTGACGCTCGCCTGGTAGCTCATAAACGGCAGATCGCCGACGATGTGCGCCCGCTCAGTCCCCCGAACCGCCGCCTTGATGTGATGCAGCATATCCGCCATCGTAACCGGCACCGTGGAATCGTATCCCAACACGACCTGCCCCAGGCTATCCCCCACCAGTATTATCGGCGCGCCCGCCTCCTCCACAATCCGCGCCGACGTATAGTCATACGCGGTAACCATCACTATCTTCTCCCCGCGCCGCTTCATCCGCTGCAAATCACGAATTGTAGTCCGCATCTCTTTGCTCCCCCTTTCCCTGTGTGCGCCGTTTGCCTACGCGCTGATATGCCGTTGCCGCGCCCCTTGCGCCTAGCCATGTTCACGCATTGCCCTGATATGCCGTTGCCGCGCCCCTTGCGCTTAGCCCTATTCCCGCATTGCCTTGATATGCCGTTGCCGCGCTACCTTGCGCCTAGCCCTGTTCCCGCATTGCCCTGATATGCCGTTGCCGCGCTACCTTGCGCCTAGCCCTATTCACGCATTGCCTTGATATGCTCGTTGCCGCGCCGCTTGCGCCTAGCCCTATTCCCGCATTGCCCTGATATGCCGTTGACGCGCCGCTTGCGCCTAGCCCTATCCCCGCATTGCCTTGATATGCTCGTTGCCGCGCCGCTTGCGCCTAACCCTATCCCCGCATTGCCCTGATATGCCGTTGACGCGCCGCCTTGCGCCTAGCCGCTTATCCCGTCATCCCCCGTCAGAATTCGCCGCAGTTCGGCCGCCTTGTCAGCCGAAAGCCCCTGCTCCATAGCCAGCGGCAACCCTGCCAGCGCCAGTTCCCTATACAGCGGCAGCAGCGCCGGATGCCGCGACTCCAGCGCCGCCATATGCTTGCGAACCGTGCCGGCGTCTCCCCTAGGATAAGGGCCTGCCACCGCCGCCGGTATCCCCGACGTCTCTATGTTATGCGCCACCGCCCGCATCATCGGCGTCAGCGCCCTCGCTCCCTCGTCCCGCGTGTAGCCGATACGCTCCCACACCTCCGCCGATATGCCCACCAGGCAGGTCAGCAGATTGCCCATCAGCACGCCGCTCAGGTGATACAGCGCCTTGTCCCCCGCGTCTATCGCTACCGGATTGCCCCCAATCCCTCGCGCCAGCGCGAACAAATACTCCCGCATCGCGCCCTCGCCCTCTATCCCGAATGTGCTGCCCGCTATGCTGTTCGCGCCATTGTCCACCGACGAGAACGCCTGCAGCGGATGAAACGCGCCCGCCAGTGCCCCTTGCCCTGCCGCCTTTGCCAGCGCATCCACCGACGCCGCCCCTGAGCAGTGCGCCGCGCCCTGCCCTACCCGCCACTCTACGCTATCGGCAACCGGCGCGATGGCGTAGTCCGAAGTGGTAATAAACACCATATCGCATACATCCGCTACATCCTGAAACGTCTCATACGCCGCGCACCCATCTATTCGCGCCGCGAACCCGTCCGCCGACGCCCGCGAGCGGCTCGCCACGCCCACCACCGCATAGCCCGCCCGCGCCATAGCCACGCCCAGCGATCCGCCCACCTTGCCCGCGCCTATGAACCCTATCCGAGCCGCCTTATCCAGCCTAATCATAGCGCCGCTGCCTCTCTTGCCCCGAATTCCCTTGCGCCGAGTTCCCTTGCGGATGGAACGCCCCCAAGCCCGTCCGCCGCCTTGACCCCCCGCGCGATTGCCTCGCTCACGCACAGCGCCGCCGCCGCGAGCAGCCGGTTCGCGTCAACTTCAACCTCGCTCTCCCCCGTAGCCAGCGCGAACATCGTATCCCCGTCCGACATCAGGTGCGCCGGCCGGACCGCCAGCGCAACCCCATCCTGCGCCGCCGCAGCCATCTTATTCGCCTGCGCCTTGCTCAGCCGCGCGTTGGTAGCCACCACCCCAATCGTAGTATTAACGGGCGCATCCACAACGGGCGCATCCACGGCATCCGCCAACGCCTCTTCCCGCATCCGCCCATAATCCGCCGCCGCCATCAACTCCAACGCATCCATCATCCCTCCATCCGCCCCACGCGGCCCCGCTATCACGCGCCCGCTCTTATGCACATACACGCCCCCCACCGCGTTCACCGCGACCAGCGCGCCCACGACGACCCCCTCGCCCAGCGCCAGCGCCGCCGACCCAATCCCGCCTTTCACCGCGCGCGCCGCCCCAAGCGCCTTAGCCACCGTCGCCCCGGTTCCCGCGCCCACGCTGCCCTCAGCCACGCCATCCGACGTGGCGTTATCGCATGCGGCATACCCATCTTGTTCGCCAGGCCGAACCTCGCCCTGAACCAGATTCAAGTCAAACAGGATAGCCGCCGGCACAATCGGTATAGTGGAGTTGCCGAACCGCAGCCCAACGCCGCGCTCTTCCAGCCAGCGAACCACGCCCGTTGCCGCCGCCAGCCCGAAAGCGCTGCCCCCGCTCAGCACGACCGCGTGAACTTCATTGACCATAGCCGTCGGCCGCAGCAGATCCGTTTCGCGCGTTCCCGGCGCCGACCCGCGCACATCCACGCCGCCCACCGCGCCGCTTTCGCACAGAACCACGCTGCAGCCCGTAGCCGCCGCGCGGTTCGTCCAATGCCCAACGCGGATGCCCGCCACATCGGTTATATCCCCAACGCCGCCCCGTCCTATCGCGCCGGTCATAGCGCCGCCCTCAAAGACGACAAAAGCCCTCCCGCCTTAGCGGAAAGGCTCTTGAATCGGATGCGAACTTGGACGCCGCCGACTACGCAAGACGACGCGCCCGCTGCCCTGTACTTCATATCACGCTCACCGTTCCCGTCAGGATTGGCTGCGCCCGTATGTTAGCAGGAAATTCCCGCCGCATCAAATCTATTTTCGGGAGCGCTATATCGGCTGCTTGTCTGCCAGATTGCCCGCCGCGTTGCTATCGCCCCCTATATCCACAAATTCTGCTGACGCGAGGGAAAATGCGCCCCCGCGAGATACCCCTCCGGATGGCTGTCGTCGCCGTGCGGATAGCGCAGCATAGCCGCCTCATCCAGTTCAATCCCCAGCCCTACGCCCGTCGGCAGCGAGAAGTAGCCGCCTTGCTGAAACGGGAACTCGCCCTTGACCACATGGCTATACCAGCCCGCATGCCCGCCCTCTTGTATCAGGAAGTTCGGGCAGGTGGCGTCCACATGCAGCGCCGCCAGCGTGTTGATTGGCCCATACGGGTTGTGCGGGCAGAACCCCACATAGTAGGTCTCCGCCATTGCCGCGATTTTCTTCAGTTCCAATATCCCCCCCGCGTGGCAGATGTCCGGCTGCGCCATATCTATCACCTGCTTTTCAAACAGCTCGCGGAACCCCCACTTGGTATAGATGCGCTCCCCCGTCGCGATTGGGATGTTCACGCCCGCCGCCACCTTTGCCATAGCCGGGATATTCTCAGGCGGCACCGGCTCCTCATACCAGAACGGCCGATACCGCTCCAGCGCGTTGCCCATTCGGATAGCCTCCGCCGGCGTCAGCCTGCCGTGAACCTCGATCAGCAGCTCGACATCATCCCCCACCGCCTCGCGCACCGCCGCCACCTTCGCCAGCGCGTCCCGCTCCGACTCCACGGTCGTGAATATGCCTTGATGCGCGAAAGGATCGCCCTTCAGCGCGGTAAGCCCTTGTTCCACCCACGACAGCGCGTTGCGAACCGCGTCGTCGGGCGTGCGCCCGTCAAAGCGCCCGTATGCCCAGAACTTGTCCCGCATCGCGCCGCCCAGCAGCTCATACACCGGCACTCCCAGCGCCTGCCCCTTGATGTCCCACAGCGCGATGTCTATGCCGCTTATCGCCGCCATATGCAGCACGCCGCCCCGGACGTTATGCCCGAAGTTGTACAAATTCTGCCAATGCTCCTCAATCCGAAACGGATCCTTGCCCACCAGCGTCTCCCCCAGCTCCTCGGCCACCGCGCCCACCGACACAGCTCCAACCGTCGCCTCTCCCCATCCGACCAGCCCCTCGTCGGTAGCCACCTTCACGAACACATAATTGCGCGTAGCCTCCGGCGGCCTAGTCGCAAACGCCTTAACCTCAGTAATCTTCATATCCCTGCTCACCTGCCTTTCTTTGCCCCTCAGCATACCACATCCGCGCCCGCCAATCCCGCCGCCCCTAACCGCAAACGCGCCGTCAACTCCCACCCAAAAATCTTTGCCAACTTTCCCCCAAAAGCAACGCCCCGCCCCCTGCTCCCCAACCCCCGCCTATGTGCTACAATACTCTTTGCGCTAGGAGGCACCCCCATGACCACCCAAACTACTATCCAACAAACCGCCATCATCTACCCCGAATCGGACGGTCAACCCATGCCCGACGGAGAATACCAATTCCCCATACACTCAAACGCATACTCCACACTCCGCGTCCACTTCCGACATTCCCCCGACGTCCGCGTCAACGGCAACACCTTCCTATACTATATTGAGGGCAACCCTCATATATCCGTATCCCCCGACTGCTATGTGGCTACGGGCTTGTCCCCGGAGCAGCAGGAAAACATAAACCGCAACAACACCTATCGCCTGTGGGAAGTGGGCAAGCCGCCCGACTTCGTGATGGAGGTTGCGTCCCACAGCACCAAATCCAACGACCTCACCGGCAAGCGCACTCTGTACGCGAGCTTAGGCATAGGCGAATACTGGCGCTACGACCAGACCGGCGGCGACCACTACGGCGATCCGCTTGTCGGCGAGCGCTTGGTTGATGGCGAGTACCAGCCGCTACAAATGCGCGAAGACGAAGACGGCCGCATATGGGCGCGCAGCGACGCGTTGAACCTAGACCTATACTGGGACGATGGCACTCTGCGCTTTTGGGATCCCGTCGCCGAAAAGTGGCTACGCAACCACGAAGAAGATCACGTCGGACGGCTTGCAGCCGAAGAGCGCGCAGAAGTAGCCGAATCCCGCGCCGCCCAAGAGCAAGCCGCCCGCCTAGCGGAACAGACTGCGCGTGAGATAGCCGAATCACGCGCCGCCCAAGAGCAAGCCGCTCGCCTATCAGCCGAATCCCGCATCGCCCAAGAGCAAGCCGCGCGCCAATCCCTAGAAACCCGCCTAGCCGAACTCCAAGCCCAACTCCGCGGCAACGGCAACCCCCCGCCCTCGCGCTAGGAGCCGCCACTACGCTCGCTCACACCGCCCCCAAGTCCATGTCAGGATCAGATCCCGCCGAAGAAACCGCCATCCCGCCAACAATCTCCCTTGCCGAACTGCGCGCGGCCGTAGAGGCCATAGCCGCGCTTTTGAAAGCGGGCGAGGGCATTGAGGGCTACAAAGATTGCGTGAGAGGGCGATTGTTTTCAGATAACGAATCTACGCACGATTCACCCGACTCGCGCCCACCGGATACCGCCGAAATATCTCGGACTTGCCGGAGATAACCTTTCTGCTTAGTTCCGAAATCCGCTTTGCCTGAATACCCACCGGCGCAATCCTAGTTTGCCCCATAACCCCCGCCCATATGCTACAATACCCCTGCGCTAGGAGGTATCCCCATGACCACCCAAACCCCAACCCAAACCGCCATCATCTACCCGGAAACGGACGGTCAGCCCATGCCCGACGGAACGGATCATTCGCTCATCTTCAGAAGAGTCCTCACCCCGCTGGAAAACCACTTCGGCAAAGTCCCCGGAACTTATGTCAACGGCAACACATTCCTCTATTATGTAGAGGGCGATCCCGGCAGATCGGTATCCCCCGACTGCTATGTGGTGTTCGACATCACGCCTGAGGCGATACACTCCCTATCGGCGGCTGGCAACAACACATACCTGCTGTGGGAAGTGGGCAAGCCCCCTGAGTTCGTGATAGAGATAGCGTCGGAAAGCACCAAATCCAACGACCTCATAGGCAAGCGCGATCTCTACGCCGAACTAGGCATATCGGAGTACTGGCGCTACGACCCGACTGGCGGCGACCACTATGGCGATCCCTTGGTAGGCGAGCGCCTAGTCAATGGCGAGTATGAGCGACTGCAGATGCGCGAGGATGACGACGGCCGCGTCTGGGCGCACAGCATCGCGCTGAATCTAGCCCTCTACTGGGACGACGGCGAGTTGCGCTTTTGGGATCCCGGCGCCGAAGAATGGCTACTCAACTACGAGGAAGAACACGAACAGCGGCTTGCGGAACGCGCCGGCCGCTTGGCTGCCGAATCACGCGCCCAAGCCGCCGAATCCCGCATCGCCCAAGAGCAAGCCGCACGTTTAGAGGAACAAGCCGCCCGCCAAGCCCTAGAAACCCGCCTAGCCGAACTCCAAGCCCAACTCCGCGGCAACGGCAACCCCCCGCCCTCGCGCTAGGAGACGCCCACACGCTCGCTCACACCGCCCCAAAGTCCCTGTCAGGATCAGATCCCGCCAAAGAAAAAACGCCAGCCCGCCAACAATCTCCCTTGCCGAACTGCGCGCCTCGGTAGAGTCGGTAGCCGCCCTTCTGACAGCGGGCGAGCGCATTGAGGGCTACGATTGACGCCGCCCGCCCCGCTATCTAAACTTAACCCCAACAACCCCGAGACAGCGCAACCCCGCGCATCGCAACCACGCATATCCAAACGAACCACACGCAAACCGAACCAACCCCAGACCACACGCAAAGGAACAAACAATGCGAATTGCCATAGGCGCAGACCACGGCGGCTACCCCGCGAAAGCCCCTCTATCCGAACTGCTGACGGCGCAGGGACACGAAGTCATTGACCTTGGCGCTCACGACTACGACGCCGCAGACGACTATCCCGACTTCGCCAAAGCGGTGGCCGAGTGCGTGGCGTCCAACGCCGCCGATAGGGGCGTGATGCTGTGCGGCAGCGGCGTGGGCGCCGCAGTCGCCGCCAACAAGGTCAGAGGCGTCCGCGCCAGCGTCTGCCACGATACCTACTCCGCCCACCAAGGCGTAGAGCATGACGATATGAACGTCCTCTGCCTTGGCGCGCGCATCATCGGCGAAGAGCTCGCCAAAGAAATCGCCGCCGCTTTCGCCGCCGCCCAATTCTCAGGCGAAGAGCGCCACAAGCGCCGCATGCAAAAAGTCCTGGATATGGAGGCGAACTTCTAGCCCCCGCCGCCTGCCGCCATTCCCTTGCCGCCGCTTGCTACTCGCCGCCTGCCACAATTCGCTTGCCGCCGCCAGCCGCGTAAACCAAAGCGAACGGGCCGCCGCGTGTGCGACGACCCGTCCGCTATCTATCGCTTGCCTTAGCCGCCTAGCCCGCCCATATGTTAGGCATAGGCAGGGCTTGGCGCTATTCCCGCCTAGTGCCTTCGCCCGTTCCCATTCCCGTTGTGCGACTTGGAATATCGCCTCAGGAACGGCGGCAGATCGATCATATCGTTCTCCACCGCCTCCTTCAGCATCTCGGCGTAGCCCGAATCCGTGAGCGGCACATCCTCCGGCCGCTCAAAGCCGGTGGCGATTATCGTGAGCTTTATCTCGTTCTCCATCTTCAGGTCGGTTGCCATCCCGAAGATGATGTTGCAGTCCGGATCCACTACCCGCTGTATCACCTCAGCCGCCTCATGCAGCTCGGCCAGCGTCAGGTCGCTGCCGCCCGTGATGTTGAACAGCACGCCCCGCGCGCCCTCTATGGACACATCCAGCAGCGGGTTCGTGATAGCCGTCTGCGCCGCGTTGCGCGCCCGGTGGTCGCCCACGCCCCAGCCGATTGACATCCACGCGGGCCCCGAATCCTGCATTATGGACTTCACGTCCGCGAAGTCCAGGTTGATCTCGCCCGGCACCGTGATTAGCTCAGCGATGGACTGCACGCCTATCCGCAGCACGTCGTCCGCCATCTTAAAGGCGTTCTGCGCGGTTATCTCTTCCTCGCAGATGATATGCAGCCGCTCATTCGGGATAACCAGCAGCGTGTCAACATGCTGTTTCAGCCGCTTGATGCCCTCCTCCGCCGACTCAGTGCGCCGCCTGCCCTCAAAGCTGAACGGCCGCGTCACCACCGCCACCGTCAGCGCGCCCGTCTCTTTGGCGATCTCGGCGATGACCGGCGCGGCGCCAGTCCCGGTGCCGCCGCCCATTCCCGCCGCAACGAACACCATATCGGCGTCCCGAACCGCCTCATAAATCTCTTCCCGGTTCTCCTCCGCCGACTTCATCCCCAAGTCGGGGTTGCCGCCAACGCCCTTGCCGCTTGTCAGCTCATCGCCGATACGCATCTTCAAGGGAACATCGCAGGTCACCAGCGCCTGCGCGTCGGTGTTGACTATCATGTACTCCACCGATGGCACGCGCTCCCTGAACATCCGCGACACCGCGTTGGAGCCGCCGCCGCCCACGCCCACAACCTTGATGCGCGCCAACCCGTCCATTTCCCTCACATACGCCATTTCCGCAGTAGCTGTTGCCATTGTGTCCTCCCTCTAGTTTAGAAGTTGTCTGATGTGTTTCCCGCAGGCAATCTGCGCTACCTGCTGAATAGGCCGAGGATGCCGCGCTTGCGCTTTTTAGCCTCCGCCTCTTTGACCCCGTTGTTCCGATGCCCGTTGCGCCCTATCGCGCGATGCGGCTCCCCGTTGTCGTACTGATACGACGCCCACAGCATCACCCCCACGCCCGTGCAGTGCGCCGGCGACTGCAGCTCCTGAGGAATGCCCATATACCCCAGCGGCGCGCCGAAACGCACATCCGCCCCCGTGCTGACCTTGAACAGATCCATCATCCCGTCCAAGCCGGACGCGCCCCCGGTGAACACCAGCGGATAATCCGCCAGGTCGTTCACCCCCGCCTCTCTTAGCTTAATCACGATAAGCCGCAAAAGCTCTATCGCCCGCTCTCGCGTCAGCTGGCATATCTCATGCAGCGACGCCTTCAGCGGCAGATCCTTGCCGTCTATCGGCAGCTCAACCTCGTCGTGAACGCGGTTGCTGTCCAGCCTTACGCAGGCGTACTTCAGCTTAGCCGCCTCAGCCGCCTCGTAAGTGGTGTTATACACAAGGCAGATGTCGTTGGTGAACTGAAAGCCGCCTATCGGTATAACCGACGAGTACTTGATAGTCCCGCCCTTATAGACGATGACGTCGGTGGTTCCCCCGCCTATGTCTATCAGCGCCGCGCCGCGCACGCGCTCGCTTTCGCTCAGCGCCGCCTCGCTGCTCGCCAGCGCCTCCAGCACAAACGACTCCACCTTGACGCCCGCGCCCTCTACCGCCGCCGTCAGGTTGCCCAGATCCGACTCCAGCGCCGCTACCAGATGCGATTCCACATCCAGCTTGCTCGCGTGCATCCCAAGCGGCCGCGCAACGCCCCGATTGCCGTCTATCGTGAACTTCTGCGGGATGGAGTGGATAACCTTGCGGTTCATATCCTTGCTGCGTATCCCGTTGCGCGCCACCGACTTCGGCACGCGCTCAAGCTCGTTGGCGGTAATGACGCCATGCTCGCCCACCCAGTCTATCGTGTCCACGCGGTTCTCATACGCCACGCCCGCGCCGCTTATGCCCACGAAAGCCGACTCCACCTTGACGCCGCTCGCCGCCTCAGCCGCGTCCAGCGAGGCGCGTATCGCCCGCTTTGTGACCGGCACATCGTTCACCACGCCCTTGCGAAGACCGCCGCAAGGCGCGCTGCCGTAGCCCAGCACATCTATCCGCCCATCGTCCAACTTCTGCCCGATGACGCTGAACACCTTGGTCGTTCCCACATCAATCGCCGTGAATGTTCTGGAGTTATCCATGCCCACCCCGTTGAATTTGATTTGTTTCATTCCCGTTGCAACCGCCATTTTGTTCACTGGTCCTTTCGGTAGCCGGTAGCCGCGCCAACCTGACCGCTATCCAACCCGCTCGGCGACCCTCAGCCGCGCGCTGCGGCTGCGCGGGTTCGCCATAACCTCATCCGCCGTCGGCTTAATCACGCGCCGGTTCACTATCCTCAGCCGCGCCCTGTGATCGCATACGCACTCAGGCAACTCGGTCGGGCAAAGGCAATCCGCGCTCTCGCGGCGCAGCGCCGTCTTCACAATCCTATCCTCTATGGAATGGTATGTGATGACCGCCAGCCGCCCATTCGCGCCCAGCGTTTCTATCGCCCCGTCAAGCCCTTGTTTCAAGTTATCCAGCTCCCCGTTCACCGCGATGCGTATCGCTTGAAATGTCTTTGTTGCGGGGTGAACCCGCCCTCTGCGCCCGCCTAGCGCGCCCGCCACTATGTCCGCCAACTCAGTCGTCGTCCGAACCGGCCGCCGCCGCGCTATCGCCCGCGCTATTCGCCTTGACCTCGTCTCCTCGCCGAACCCGTACAGCGCGTCCGCGAGCCTGTCTATGGAATACCCGTTCACTATGTCATATGCCGTAAGCCGCTGCCTTGCGTCGAACCGCATATCCAGCGGCGCCTCTTGCTGAAAGCTGAACCCGCGCTCCGCCACATCCAGCTGCAGCGAAGACAGCCCCAGATCCAGCAATACGCCGTCCGCGCCCCAAAACCCATGCTCCGCCGCCAGCCTTGCCACATCCGCGTAGCTCGCCCGCGCGAACATAACGCCGTCCGCGTATGCCGCCAGCCGCCGCCGCGCCGTAGCCAGCGCCTGCCCATCCCGATCGATGCACAGCAAGCGCGGCGCCGGATCCGCCGCCCTCAGCAGCGCCAGCGAATGGCCGCCCTCCCCCGCCGTGCAATCTATGTAGCGCCCGCCCGCTTTCACATCCAGCGCGGACACGGTTTCGCGCGCCATCGCCGGAGTGTGATGAACCCGCAATTCCCGCCCCACTGAGACACTTGGGACATTCCCGTCGCCGCCAACTGATGCGAAAAATGGCTTGCCCTTTCACGCGCCCATATGCGGCGCTGTGGTTTGTTGAATGTCCCCGTGATAGAATAAGGACAATCTCACAGGCGCATCCTTATGCGCCCATCGCAAAGTAGTTTCACAAACGGCGGCGATTTCGCGCAAGGACTTTTTGTGTATATGTTTGCGATAATTATTAGAAAAGTCCAGGAATAAAACGCAGGGATTGCACAGGCATTACGCAGAGATTACGCAGGGATAACACAGGGATAGCGCGAATATGGCAGACGACAAATTCAGGCTAGGCATACTCACAATCAGCGACACCGGCGCGAGCGGCGAGCGCGCCATCGACGGCAGCGGCAACGCCATCGCCGAAATTATGGCAAGCGAGGGCTTTGAACTAGCCCTGCGCGGCATCGTCCCCGACGAACCCGCCCAAATATCCGCCAAGCTAACCGAATGGTGCGACAACGGCGGCATTGACCTGCTGCTCACCACCGGCGGCACCGGCTTGGGCCCCCGCGACACCACCCCCGAGGCTACCCGCGCCGTGCTAGACATAGAGGCGCCCGGCATAGGCGAGGCGATGCGGATGCAAACCCTGCAGTTCACGCCTTTCGCAATGCTCAGCCGCGCCACCGCCGGCGTCCGCTCCGGCTGCCTAATCGTCAACCTGCCCGGCAGCGAGAAAGCCGTCCGCGAAACCCTAGCCGTCGCCCTGCCCGCCCTCGCGCACGGCTTGGCGATGGTCAAAGGCTGGCGCGCCCACGCCATCCCCTAGCGCGATTTTATGCGTTTCTATGTGCTTACCATCTTCCCCGCAATGTTCGACAGCCCGCTGTCGGAAAGCATCATCGCGCGCGCCGTCCAAAACGGCATCGTCCAAATCAACATCCGCGACATCCGCGACCACGCCAAAGACAAGCATCGCAGCGTTGACGACTACCCATTCGGCGGCGGCTACGGCATGGTAATGAAACCCGAACCCATCTTCGACGCCGTCCACGCCGTACAAACCGACGCCGCCCTGCCCGCCCAAACCCCCGTCATCCTGCTCACCCCGCAAGGCGAACCCCTAACCCAGCCGCTCGCCGAGCGCCTTGCCGCGTGTCCCGCCCTAATCCTAATATGCGGCCGCTACGAGGGCGTTGACGAGCGCGTCCGCCGGCATATCGCCACCCACGAAATCAGCATCGGCGACTACGTCCTCAGCGGCGGCGAACTCGCCGCGATGGTAATCATAGACGCCGTAACCCGCCTGCTGCCCGGCGCGCTCGGCTCAATAGAATCCGCCCAAGACGACACATTCACCACCGGCTTAATCCAACACCCGCAATACACGCGCCCCGCCGACTTTCGCGGCATCCAAGTCCCCGACGTCCTGCTCAGCGGCAACCACGCCCAAATCGCCCGCTGGCGCCGCCAACAATCCCTCATACGCACGTTGGCGCGCCGCCCCGACCTGCTCCAATCCGCCAACCTATCCCCCCAAGACCGCCAATTCCTAGCGCAACACCGGCAAGAGCAAGCGCGAGAGCAAGCGCAAGAGAATGGGCAAGAGCAAGCGCAAGAGAATGGGCAAGAGCAAGAGCGCGGGCAAGAGCATAGCGCTACGGATCAACCCGCCCCCTAACCGCATCCAATCCAAACCCAAACCGGAGGCTTGCCCTAATGGACTTCGTTGACGCCCACGTCCACTTCTACGACATGAACCACCCCGACCTCTTCTACGCCCACTGGCAGCCCGACGTTGACCCGCCGCTAATCGGCAAGCAGATGCGTAAGCTCGGCGAGCGCAACTTCTTGGCGGACGACTTCATAGCCCTAACGCGCCAGCCCGCCAACGCGCTAACCGTAACCAAGGCAATCCACGTCCAAGCCGCCATAGGCTCGGCCGACCCCGTCAAAGAAACCGAATGGCTGCAAGCCGCCTTTGAGCGAACCGGATTCCCCCACGCCATAGTAGCCCACGCCGACCTGCGCTCGCCCGATGTAGAGCGCGTCCTACAGCGCCACTGCGCCCACCCCAACATGCGCGGCATCCGCGACTTCTCCCACGGCGACTACCTAACCGCCCCCGACTTCCGCCGCGGCTACGCGCTGCTGCAAAAATACAACCTAATCGCCAGCATAGCCGCCCAATGGCAAGACATGGAAAACCTAATCGCCTTGGCGCGCCAATTCCCCAACACCCCCATAGTCCTAGACCACGCCGCCCTCCCCGCCGAGCGAACCCCCGCCTACTACCGCCGCTGGCGCGCCGGCCTATCCACCGCCGCATCAGCCCCCAACATAATCTGCAAAATATCCGGCCTAGGAATGGCCGACCACCACTGGACGCCCGCCACCATCCGCCCCTACATCCTAGCCTGCATCGAAACCTTCGGCCCACACCGCTCCCTATTCGCCACCAACTGGCCCGTCGACGCCCTATTCAGCGACTACGCCACGCTACTATCCGCTTATGCTGAAATCACCGCGGACTTTTCGCCTGACGAAAGGCGCGCGATGTTTTCGGGGAACGCTGAGCGGCTCTACCGCATCTAACCGCCGCAATCCCTGCTGACAATGCGCCTCGCGCCTGCCAACGCTAGACAGCAAATCTGCTAGGATAATCCTATGACGCGCAATCTCAACCGGCGCAAATTCAAAACGCTTGCATATGCGGGGATACCGCTGCTGGCGGCGTTAATCTTCCTGGGGGCAGGCGCTCTGTGGTGGGCAAGCAAAGGCGCAGATATGTCTCAGCCGTGGACGCCGCCTCCGCCGCCGCATCACCACACGCCGCCAATCACATACACACTGGAGGGTTCTATTCTGGAGGCGGGCGTGGTAGCGCGAGTTAGGCTGTTGGGCGTTGAAGAGGAGATAAGGTCGCCTGGCGCAAACGAGGCTTTCGGCGCGTATATGGAGTTCAAGTTCGAGGTATTGGAATACCTTAAAGGCGGGTATGGCCTCAATCCGATTTGGGGATACGCCTATTTGGAGCAAGCGGAGGGCGATACTGAAGAGGAGGCGCGTTGGAAATCCAAGTATTTCTGGCAGCATCGCAATTCTCAATGGGACGACAGAGAGGCGATTGTGCTGATGGCGGATATTGACATACAAAACCGAAAAGACCATTTTGGACTGGGATGGTTTAGTCCATACAGCGGCGAGAGTTACAGGCAAATTGGCAAAAAGAAATGGTTGCCCGCCGCATCCGCGAGCGAAGTTTCGGGCGCAAGCGATGAGCGAACATTCCTATTAGATTATCCAAGGTCTGGCATAGCGGGCGATTTGTCAGACGTCGTCGACCTGGTATCGCTTGCGGAATTGAGGCAGCTTGCGGCGCTGCCCTACGCGAAGTTACATCGCCGCGCTCGCGGCCTAAAAGAGGATAGATATGCAACCACATCTCCTGAAGATTTGCCGCTTGCGACCGGAATACATCGCCTATGGGCGACATCGGTACTGGATCGTGCGAACCGTTCCTGGGTTCCCATCGTAAAACTTTACTGGGATCGCGCAGATAACGCCGACGGCGTACTCGGCCACCGCATCTTGCGCCGCAAGCGCTCCGACGCCGACTTCACAGAGTTAGCGGACGCCCCTGCCGACGGCGATCCCTTTTACCAAGACACGCAAGACATCCAGCCCGAGACCAACTACATCTACCGCCTGCGGGCATACGGCGAGAACGGCGACATAGCCGACGCGCGCATAGCCATCACCACCGTCGCGGCGCTGGAGCCGCTGGATGGGGCGATTGCCACGCCCGGTGGAAGCGCAACAGGCCAGTAAGTAATACGCCAACTTTGGGATTTGGGACGATTATATGCACATTAAGCATTTGACAAACGCCTAAACTTCCCTTATTCTAAACACATAGAGTCGGGCGGGACTCCCTGCGGGAGTCACATCTGACTCTTTGTATTTTACAATTCCCCTTGCCGCATGCGATAAAGCCCGTGTCTGTGATCGCCGTCGTGGCTTACCAAATCGCGTGTCTTTCGCTCAATTATATTGTGCCAGCGGCGAATGGCGTACAGATACAAATCGCCTGGCGGCGGCGCGCTCCTAAACAGCTCCGCTTGCTCGTATTGGCGAATAACGGACGCAACCATATCCGCAATCTGTATCCCCGCGGATGTCTTTGAATCCACAAAGGCGGGCGCGTCCGTAATGTGTGTGCAAGCTCGCCCCTCCTCAGATCTGTACAGATAAGCATTGAACTGCCAACCCACTCCCCCAAATAGGCTGGCCGAGCCGTCAAACATAATCGTAGCCATCTTATCCTTTTCCTCGGCAAGCAACTCTATCCGCTGCACAAGATACCTAAACCTGTTTGGCAGTCGGTCATCATCCTTTGGCTGTTCGGCAAACGGCGCTTGCATAATCACTCCGAACACCGTGATTGGCAAATTCAATAGAGAGTCGAAAAACTCTTCCAGAAACGCCACATATTCGGGCTTTCTTCGGTATGTATGCCTATTCAGCAGATTGACGCCTTTCAATTCCATTCTCTCAGATTTCAAGATGTCTCTCTTGAGCGCATGGATGCGTCTGCTAACCCGCCGCAAGTTTTCTGCGTCTATGCAAACCGCCGCAACTATTGGGCGACTGTTAGCGTCATTTGGGTGGGGATGTCCACTTTCGTCTATGAATACCAGCATTTATGCCTCGCCCGTTAATTATGATTAACCGTACATCGCATTGTGGACGAAACGAAACCGGCTGACAACCCTATGATGAAATGTTAGCGCCGCCAACACACTCATAAATTCGCCGCTAATGCAAGAGTACGCGCTATCCCGCCACTGGTCAACGCCTACCCATCCACCAGGCTTGGAACGCCCCCATCCCCTTGACACCCACCCCCTCAACCCAATAACCTAACACCTAAGCAAACACACCCCAAGCCCCAACACCCCCCAAGCGAGGTTCCCTCCATGACAACAACCACCACCGACCCCGGCGTCCAGGCAATCCTAGACAACATCCAAGTCATCGTAGCCTCCGAGGGCGGCTCCCTAGAGTTCGTGGACTTGCAAGGCGACCGCCTCACCGTCAAATACCACAAGGGCGTCAACGAAGAATGCCCCGAATGCGTCCCCGACCACCAGCTCGTGGAAACGCTGCTGCGCTCCTCCATGACCAACTTCGCGCCCCACGTCACCGACCTGGAACTGCTCTAACCGGGCTTGCGCGTTAGCCTTGCCCCCTGATGCGCTAGGCTACCATTACCCTATGACGATACGAGCGGCGTAGGCGGCATTTGCCCCAACGCGCTGGGTTGCCATTGCCTAGACTGGGATGCCTAGTTGGGGAAAGTGAACGCCGCCCCGACGCGCTAGACTACCAACGCCGCCAAAGTCTTACGCTTGCCCGCCTAGTAGCCCCCGACGCGCTACGCTATCATCAGCCCGTCGCCGCCCCCGCCAAGCGCGAAAGCCGCCATCCCCTAACGCCCTACCCAATCATATCCAAATACTTCAACCCCGACCCCGTATTCAGCAGCAATATCCGCTCATCACCCCCGACCGCCCCCTCCGCCAGCAGCCGCCGCAGCGCCGCCGCTATCGCCGCACCCTCAGGGCAGACGAACATCCCCTCCAGCGACGCCACCGCCCGCATATCCGCCAGCATCTCAGACTCGCTCACCGTCAGCGCCCCGCCGCCGCTCTCGCGCAGCGCCCGCAGTATCAGGTAATCCCCTATCGCCGCCGGCACACGGATCCCCGCCGCCAAAGTGGACGGGTTTTCCCACGCCTCCGCGAACTCCGAACCCGCGTTGAACGCCCGCACTATCGGCGCGCAGCCCTCCGCCTGCACCGCGTACATTCGCGGACGCCTGCCATCAAGCCAGCCCATCTCCTCCATCTCCGCGAATGCCTTCCACATCCCCACTATCCCCGTGCCGCCGCCGGTCGGATACAAGATAACATCCGGCAATTCCCACCCGAACTGCTCCGCTATCTCATATCCCATCGTCTTCTTGCCCTCGGCGCGATACGGCTCGCGCAGCGTGGACACATCGAACAACCCCAATTCGGCAGCCCGCTCGCCCGAAATCCTGCCCGCGTCGGTGATGAACCCGTCCACCAGCTCCAAGTTCGCGCCGCTTATCTCTACCTCAACGCGGTTCGCCTGCGGCGCGTCCTTGGGCATAAACACATACGCCTCCATGCCCGCCTTCGCCGCATACGCGCTCATAGCCCCCGCCGCGTTGCCCGCCGAGGGCATCGTCAGCCTGCGTATCCCCAGCTCCTTCGCCTTGGACACCGCCGCCCCAAGCCCGCGCGCCTTGAACGATCCCGTCGGGTTGATCCCCTCATCCTTGATATGCAAATCCGAGCAGCCCATATCCGCGCCCAATCGCTCGGCGTGAAATATCGGCGTGAATCCCTCGCCCAGCGTTACCACATTGCGCTCGTCCAATACCGGCATAACCTCAAAGTAGCGCCACATATTCGCCGGCCGCCCAACGAGGTCTTCCCTTGACAACGCGGCGCTCGCCTTTCGCAAATCGTAGCGCGCGTACAGAACCTTGCCGCACTCCCCGCAAGTCCGATGCGCCTCGTCAGCCCCAAACTCCCGCCCGCAATATGTACACTCCAAATGCGTCAAGTAGCTTTTCATATCAGCCTCCGCAAGCGTGTGTGGTATGCGCCGCCGCCGTTAAACGCAAGAATGCGGCGAGTGGACGGGACATCCCCCCGCGGACGCCCGACCACTGCCGCATTGCATATTATACTCCGCAAGTTATAATACAGATACCCTTTTTTACGGGCAATTTACGCGATATTCGCCGGCATTTGCCGCAAAAACCGAAATTTGAAAGGAAAACTATGCCAAGCATCATTGAACGGCGCTACCTTGACCTACACCCCGGCTCCGCCGACCGCTGGGAAACCGCCCGCGAAATCTTCCCCGACGGCGTCACCCACGACGGGCGGCGCATGTCCCCCTTCCCCCTCTACGGAACGCGCGGACAGGGCGGCGTCAAGTGGGACGTCGACGGCAACCGCATCATCGACTTCTGGACGGGACACGGCTCTATGATGCTCGGCCACTCCCACCCCGAAATCGTCCGCGCCGTCCAAGAGCAAGTGGCGATAGGCACCCACCTGAGTATGTCCTCCGACCTAGAGATCCGCTGGGCGCAGCTTGTCCAGCGCCTAATACCCTCCGCCGAGAAAGTCCGCTTTCACAGCTCCGGCACTGAGGCGACGATGATGGCTATCCGAATGGCGCGCGCCTACACCGGCAAAACCAAAGTGATCAAGTTCGAAGAACACTTCCACGGCTGGAGCGACTACCTATCGGCGGGCGGCGCAGGGCTTGGCGGCATTCCCCAAGAAACCCTCAGCACGATGGTCGTATTGCCCCCCAACGACATCGCCGCCGTCGAGCAAGCCCTCCAACGCGACAGCGACATCGCCGCCGTCATCCTGGAACCCACCGGCGCTCATATGGGCTTGGAGCCGGTAAGCCCCGCATTCCTAGCCCAACTCCGCGAACTCACCGAGCGCGAGGGCGTCGTCCTCATCTTTGACGAAGTCGTAACCGGCTTTCGCGTATCCCAGGGCGGCGCGCAGGCGCTCTACGGCGTTACCCCCGACATGACCACTATGGCGAAAATCCTAGGCGGCGGCTTGCCCGGCGGCGCGGTCGCGGGCAAAGCCGACATCATCAATATGATACAAGCCGGCCCAGACGCCGACTACAACCAAAACCGCCGCATCGCACACAACGGCACTTTCAACGCCAATCCCCTATCAGCGGTCGCGGGCATCAAGGCATTGGAACTCGTCGCCGATACCCCCGTCAACGCCGCCGCCGACGCGATGGGACAGCGCCTCAAAGACGGCATCAACGACCTGCTTGCCAAGATAGAAATCCCCGGCTGCGCCACCGGCGTCAGTTCGCTCATATTCCTGCGGCTGGGCGTGGATCCCGACGCCGCCGACCCCGACAAGAACCCAAACGCCGCCCGCGATATGCGCGCATCCGACAACGCCGATATGCAATCCCAACTCAACCTCGCTATGCTCAATCACGGCGTCCACGCCGGCAGCGCGCACGGCGGCGCGCGGTTCATTCTCAGCGCCGCCCACACCGAACAAGACATAGACGAATCCGTCGCCGCCATCGGCAGCGCCCTATCCGAAGTCCGCGACCAAAACCTGCTCTAATCCAATCCCAACCGACGCCGCCATCGGGTAGCGCCTAGCCGGTGGCGGCGACCCAAAACCTGTCTAACCCTATCTCTATACCAACCTTATGTCCCATATCCCAAAATCGGAGATACGCAATGCCTGACCACGACCTCATCATCATCGGCGGCGGCGCGGCGGGCTTGACCGCCGCCATATACGCCTGCCGCGCGGGCATAGACACCCTGCTGCTAGAGCGCCTTATGCCCGGCGGCCAAATCATCAACGCCGACCGCATAGAAAACTTCCCCGGATTCCCCGACGGCGTCAGCGGCGCGGAACTCGGCCCTCTGATGCAGCGCCAGGCTACCCAATTCGGCTTGCGAATCCGCCTAGCCGAAGTGGATAACCTCGAACTGCGCGCCGGCGAATGGCGCGTGTCAGCCTACGGCGAGCGCCTAGCCGCCCGCGCCGTCATAATCGCCGGCGGCTCCACCCTACGCAAACTAGGCGTCCCCGGCGAAGACGAATTCTACGGCGCGGGCGTATCCTACTGCGCCACCTGCGACGGCGGCTTCTTCCAAAACCAAACCGTCGCCGTCATAGGCGGCGGCGACTCCGCCCTTGACGAGGCGCTAGTCCTCACCGAATACGCCGCCAAAATCATCCTCATCCACCGCGCCGAAACCCTCACAGCCGAGCGCATCCTCCAAGACCGCGCCCATGCCCACCCCAAAATAGAACTGCGCCCCAACACAATCGCAACCGCCATCCTAGGCGATACCCAAGTCCAAGCCCTAGCCCTAGAGCATACCCAATCCGGCGAAACCTCTCGCCAAGACATTGACGGCGTATTCATCTACGTCGGCCTAGCCCCCAACACCGCCTACCTAAGCGACCTGCTCCCCTTGGACGCCGCCGGCCACATCCCCGTTGACATCCAAATGCGAACCGCAATGCCCGGCTTATTCGCCGCCGGCGACATACGCCAGCACAGCCCCGCCCAGCTCACCGCCTCCGCCGGCGACGGCGCAACCGCCGCCATCTCCGCCCGCCGCTACCTAGAAAGCCTCTAACCCCGCTATGGTAAAGTGGAATTGCCTAACCCCAACCGCAATTCGCTCGGCGGGAGATACCCTATGCAACCAACCAACACTGCCCAAACCCAACACCCCCTAAACCGCAACCTCTTCATAGCGGACAACCTCAGCCTACTCCGCAGCCTGGACAACGAAACCATCGACCTAATCTGCATAGACCCCCCATTCGCCAAAAACCAAACATTCATAGGCAACCTACGCCCGCCCCTAACCGAAGACGAGCGCCGCCAAGAACTGGAAACCCTAGCGAACTGGAACATCCACAACCCCCGAGACGCCGCCAACCTAGGTATCACTTGGCCCGACTCATACGACGACGCTATGTTCAAAGACATATGGCGCTGGGAAAACGACGTCCACGAAGACTGGCTTGACCGGATAGACGACGACTTCCCCGCCCTAGCCAAAGTCATAGACGCCGCCCGCTACACCCACGGCGAAGACACCGCCGCCTACCTAACCTATATGGCGATACGCATCATTGAAATGCGCCGCATCCTCAAGCCCACCGGCGCGCTATACCTGCACTGCGACCAGAACGCCAACTCATACCTGCGCCTCACGCTAGACTCCATTTTCGGCGACAACAATTTTCAGAACGAAATCGTTTGGCATTACAGCACGGGCGGCGTCTCGCGCCGCAGATACGCCCGCAAGCACGACACGCTGCTGTTCTACTCAAAATCCGACAAGTGGACATTCAACGCCGACGCCGTCAGAGTTCCCCGAACCGAAAAGGCGATGCGCCGCGCCCAAAACCCGCGCGGCGCTAGAATAGCGGCGTCAGACACCCACAAACTCCCTGAGGATGTATTCACCATCCAGCAGCTCAACCCAATGGCGTCCGAGCGCACGGGCTACCCCACCCAAAAGCCCGTAGCCCTAGCCGAGCGCGTCATACTCGCAAGCACAAACCCCGGCGACGTCGTCCTAGACTGCTTCGCCGGCTGCGCCTACGTCCCCGTAGCCGCCGAGCGCAACGGCCGCCAGTGGATAGCCTGCGACATCTCCCCCCGCGCGCTAACCGTCCTCCGCCGCCAATTCGCCAAATTCCGCTACAGCGTCGACGGCGACCAAGCCGCCCAAGCCCCCGCGCTAATCGCCGACGCCAACGTCACCACCCGCTCCCCCCTAGACCTCCCTCAGCGAACCGACGCCGATCCCATCGCATCCCCCGCCATCAAAGACCTCCCCGAAAGAGCCTTCAAAGTCCCCGCCAGCCTCATACCCGAAAAAGACATGCTTGAATTCCTGCTAGACCTATCCGGCTACACCGCCTGGTGCTGCGGCTTCGCCAACCGCCGCCCCGACGGAACCATCGTGCGAACCACCAACAACTTCCACCTAGACCACATAGCCCCCAAATCCAAAGAGGGCTCCAACCAAATCATCAACCGCGCCCCCTTGTGTCCCACCCACAACATCCGCAAAAACAACCGCCAGATCCTCTTGGCCGACTACCGCCGCGAAATCGCCGACGCCGGCGAAATGCTAGTCAACACCACCGCCGACCTAGTCAACCTAGCCGAGGCATACCAAAAAGCCCTAGACCGCTACGCCCATGAGCGCATCCGCCGCGCACACCAGCCGGGCATCGGCGTCTGAGAACGCCGCCATCTCCGCCCGCCGCTACCTAGAAAGCCTCTAACCCCGCTGTGGTAAAGTAACTTGCATAACCCTATCGCGGCGGGAGAAACTCTTATGCAAACAAGCCCAAATACCCAACACCCGCTTAACCGCAACCTCTTCATAGCGGATAACCTAAACCTGCTCCGCAACTTGGACAACGAAACCGTTGACCTCGTTTGCATAGACCCCCCATTCGCCAAAAACCAAACATTCATTGGCAGCCTCCGCCCGCCCCTAACCGAAGACGAGCGCCGCCAAGAACTGGAAACCCTAGCGAACTGGAACATCCACACCCCCGCCGACGCCGCCAACCTGGGCATCACCTGGCCCGACTCATACGACGACGCTATGTTCAAAGACATATGGCGCTGGGAAAACGACGTCCACGAAGACTGGCTTGACCGGATAGACGACGACTTCCCCGCCCTAGCCAAAGTCATAGACGCCGCCCGCTACACAAACGGCGAAGACACCGCCGCCTACCTAACCTATATGGCGATACGCATCATTGAAATGCGCCGCATCCTGAAACCCACCGGCAGCCTCTACCTGCACTGCGACCACAACGCCAACGCCCACCTGCGCCTGACGCTTGACGCCATTTTCGGCGCGGACAACTTTCGCAACGACCTCGTTTGGAGCTACCGCACCGGCGGCGTCAGCAAGCGCTACTGGCCCCGCAAGCACGACACCATCCTGTTTTATGTCAAATCGGCGGCATACCGCCACAACCCCGTCCAAGAGCGCGTGTACTACGACAAGCCCTTCTTCACATCCCAAACCGACGAGGACGGCCGCCACTACGCCGACGTATTCGTGCGCGATGTTTGGGAAGACATCCGCCCGCTCATAAACACATCCGGCGAGCGCGCCGGCTACCCCACCCAAAAGCCCGTAGCCCTAGCCGAGCGCATCATCCTAGCCGGCACAAACCCCGGCGACGTCGTCCTAGACTGCTTCGCCGGCTGCGCCTACGTCCCCGTAGCCGCCGAGCGCAACGGCCGCCAGTGGATAGCATGCGACATCTCCCCCCGCGCGCTCACCGTCCTGCGCCGCCAATTCGCCAAATTCCGCTACAGCGTCGACGGCGACCAAGCCGCCCAAGCCCCCGCGCTAATCGCCGACGCCAACGTCACCACCCGCTCCCCTTTCGATCTGCCTGAGCGCGCAGACACCGATCCCACGCCCGCCCCCGCCATCAAAGACCTCCCCGAAAGAGCCTTCAAAGTCCCCGCCAGCCTAATCCCCGAAAAGGATATGCTAGAATTCCTGCTAGACCTATCCGGCTACACCGCTTGGTGCTGCGGCTTCGCCAACCGCCGCCCTGACGGAACCATCGTCCGAACCACCAACAACTTCCACCTAGACCACATAGCCCCCAAATCCAAAGAAGGCTCAAACCAAATCATCAACCGCGCGCCCTTGTGTCCCACCCACAACATCCGCAAAAACAACCGCCAGATCCCCTTGGCCGACTACCGCCGCGAAATCGCCGACGCCGGCGAAATGCTAGTCAACACCACCGCCGACCTAGTCAACCTAGCCGAGGCCTACCAAAAAGCCCTTGACCACTACGCCCATGAGCGCATCCGCCGAGGCCACCAGCCCGGCATCGGCGTCTAACCTCCCGCCAACCATTCGCGCTTATGCGGCGCAATCTATGAGCGCATATTCGGCGATTCCGCCCGCAATTCTGCGCCGCCCTTATCCCCATGCGCCTTGCCTTCGCATAGGTAGATGAGAGCGCCATCCATCCCCCCTGAAATTTGCCCAAAAACCCGCCCAAATTCTTCCCAAAATTTACCTATGCAACATCTAGTTCTTCTGCTAGAATTTCTTTCACCCGATTGATAATCGGACGCGCGAAGTAGCTTCATCATTCCTTTGGAGGTGAAAGAAACAATAAGTGAATAACGGGTCTGGCGCGTTTCGCAAACCTGTAAGCTACACCTTATCCTCGGACCTAACTCATAGCCCGCCCGCGGACGCCGCGGAGCCGGAGGTCAAAACCCTTGTCCCCCCGGACGCCGCCGCGCCGGAGGTCAGCCTGGATCTCACGCCTGAGCAGCAGGCGACCGCCGCCGCGCATCCCGTCGGCGAAATCATCGTGCAGCCCGCGGACACGGCCGCCATACCGGCCGCGCCGCGCCGCCGCATGCGCCCCCGCATACCGCATCCCCGCGTGCATCGGCCGCGCGTCCCGCATCCGCATCTGCATAAGCCCCAATTCCACAGGCCGCATCTGCGCCGCCCGCGCATCATCGCGCGCCCCGTGCGCGTCCACACTTTCGCCTCATTCATCTACCCCGGCTACCGCTTTCTGTGGGCGTCCACGCTCTTCTTCAGCGGCGCGTTCTGGCTGCAGCAAGTCGTCATCGGATGGCTCACATACTCCATCACCGAATCCGCCCTGCTCACCAGCGTCGCTATGGGCTTGGACGCGCTGCCCATCCTGATAGCCGGCCCCCTAGGCGGCTTAATCGTGGACAGATGGAACAAGCGCAAACTCTTAGCCGGCGTGTTCATCTACCAGGCGCTGCTCGCGCTCGGATTCGGCGCGCTGGTAATGCTCGGCGACATAGCCGCGTGGCACATATTCGCGTTCATCTTCCTGATGGGCATATCCTGGGTGATAACCGACCCCGCGCGCATGACCCTGATACCCGCCACCGTGCCGCCGCACAACCTCGTGAACGCATTCGCGCTGAACTCGCTCGCGTTCAGCCTCACGCGCCTGGCGATACCCGCCCTCGGCGGCGCGCTGCTCGCGTTTGCAGGCGCCGGCGCCGCGCTGCTGCTGCAAGGCATAGCGATGGTCGGCGCAGCCGCGATGCTCTACGGCCTAAACGCAATCCCAAGCGCCCCCAAGTCCAAGCTCAGCATACGAGGCGCCGCCGCCGAGATACTAGAGGGCGCGCGCTACGTCCGCGAAAACTCAGTCGTCTTAGGGCTTGTGCTATTCGGCTTTCTGCCCGCCGTGCTGGTATCCCCGTTCCTGCACGGCCTAATACCCGTCTATGCCGCCGAAGTCTATGAAGTCGGCCCCGCCGAGCTCGGCTTGCTGATGTCCGCAGTGGGCGCCGGCTTTCTCACCGGCACCCTCATCCTTGCGACCGTCGGCGGCTCAGTCCGCAAGAGCTGGATCATCATAGGCAGCGTAGCCCTCGTCACCGTAGCGATGGTCGCATTCGCCCTAAACCCCTCGCTGACGCTGGCATACCCGCTCGCCGCGCTGGGCAGCGTCGGCACAATGGCGTTCTTTTCGGTAACCACCGCCACGCTCCAAAGCGTAGTCCCTGAGGGAATGCGCGGCAGAGTGTCCGGCATCTACATAATGACATTCGGCGCAATGCCATTCGGCAGCCTCGCCGCGGGCGTCATAGCCCAGCGCTTCGGCGCGCCAACCGCCACCCTCAGCGCCTGCGCCCTAATCATAATCGCCGCCGCGCTGCTATCCCTAAAATTCCCCTCAGTGCGCCGCCTATAAGCGGGGCGAACAGGGCAAGCAAGAGGACGAGCGGCAAGCGCGGCAGATAGCATATAACAAGACAAACGGCAAGCGCGGCAAACAAGGCAGATAGCGGATAACAAGACAAACGGCAAGCGAGATAAACAAAGCAACCATAGAGTACAAACGGCAACCACCACAACCCGCGCGTCGGCGTCGTCGGCGATACCCAAATCGCCCCCACGCGCCGGCGCGCTACCCGCCGCGCTCTACCGCCTTCGCCGCCTGCCACAGCGCCTCCTGCTCCTCCAACCCCAACTCCTCCAGGCGCGCGCCGCGCAATCTACACTCCCGCTCCATAGCCGTGAACCGCCCATAAAACCGCCCATTCGCGCCCCCCAGCGCATCCTCAGCGTCCAACCCCATCGCATCGCCAACCCGCGCCGCATCCCAAAGCAACCCACTCACCTCGCGTTGCGCCGCATCCCCCGCCAACCCCTCAGCCGCGATAACCCCCTCAGCAATCTCGCGCGGCGTGAGCGGCAGTTCGCTCTGATACGGCATCACTCCCCCAAGCGTCTGCGCGAACCGCAGCGCCCCACATGCGCCCGGCGCGTTTATGCGCTCCAACCCCCGCCGCGCCTGTTCGTCTAGCGCGTGTCCCTCGCCGCCAGAGCCTGATCGGAAATTGTGATACAACACCCGCCCCCGCTTTCTCAGCGCCGACTCCGCGTCAACCCCCAGCCACCGAGCCGCGTTCACCAGCGAAAACAGCAAATCCCCATACTCCGCCGCGCGCTCCCCCGTCGTATTCGCTCGCGCCAGCTCATCCGCCTCCTCCAACGCCTTTGCCGCTACCTGCCGATATTCCCGCCAATCAAAGCCCACGCGAGCGGCGCGCGCCTGTATCGCCTGCGCGTATGCAAGCGCCGGCAAACTCTTAGGCGCGCCATCCAGCGCCGATGCGTCCGCCGGCTTTTCGGCGCGCTTAATCGCATGCCAATTCGCCAAAACCTCCCCCGTATCCGAAACCCGCATATCCCCAAACACATGCGGATGCCGCCGCACAAGCTTTCCGATAAGCCCCCCAAACACATCCGACGGCTTGACTTGCGCCCGCCGCATCGCCAGCGCCAGCGCGAACAACCCATCCCCCACCGCCTCGCAAACGCTGCGCTCAGCGCCGCCCCCAACCGGATCCACGCTCTCCATCAACCCATAGCAAGCCCGGCGCAACAACCGCCCCACCGAATCCGCCGAGGCGTCCACACCGCGCAAACATCCCCCAGCGCCAAACAACTCCCCCACAAGCGCCCACAACCCCGCGAAACCAGCGTCAGCGTTCTTGCCGCCAGCCCCCTCGCCATCAACGCCGCCTTGCCCCCGCCATTCGCCGCTATCCAACAAATCCGCCACCGACGCCGCAACGCAACCCCCACTCTTAGCAAGCCCGCCTTGCCTCCTCAGCCGCGCCATCACGCCCCCAAACGCATCCGCCGCCGTGAACCGCCCTCCGGCATCCGCGCCATCCGCCCCGAACCGCAGCTGAAATGCCAGATGCAGCAAAACATCCCCCATCTCTTCCACCACATCCGCGCGGCTGCCCCACGCCATAGCGTCCAAAAGCTCATGGCACTCCTCCCGCAGCATATCCCGCATAGACAGCGGCGTCTGCTGCCTATCCCAAGGGCAGCCATCCGGCCCCAACAGCCTATCCCGCACCGCCAAAACCCCCTCATACGTAGGCGGATACCCCGCCAAAACGCCCTGCCCGCTATCCAACATAACCCTTCCCTTTCGCACATTCGCCGCCCGCCAATCCCTGCCCGCCGCTCGCCGTAGATGTTATCATTACGGCGCTATGCAAACCACAACCCTACTCCAAATCCTGCGAACCGCCGCCGCCGCAATCTTTATCGCGCTTATGCCGCTATTGCTGATTGCAAGCGCCGTCCGTCTTGTCATCAACCTGCCCGCCCTCTACTCATACGGCTTTGACCGCTACGAAATCTCCGACTACACCCGCATAGACCGCGACGACCTCATCAGCGCCGGCGCCCAAATACGCGACTACTTCAACAACGACGACCAAGACCTTATCATAAGAACTTTCGTCAACGGCGTCCTAACCGAATCGCTCTACAACGAGCGCGAGATAATCCATATGCGCGATGTCAAGGCGCTTGTGCAAGGCGTCTATCTTGTGCAAACCCTAACCGCCCTCTACATCGCCGCCTTCGCCGCAATCGGATTCGCAACTCAGCGCAAGCAATTCACGCCAACACTAGCGCGCTGCATAAGCGGCGGCGGCATCCTAACCCTAGCCCTCGTGGGCATCGTGAGCATCGGCGCGCTTGTGGGCTTTGACCGCCTATTCCTGCTATTCCACCTAATCAGCTTCAGCAACGACTTCTGGCAGCTTGACCCGCGCCGCGACTACCTAATCGCAATGTTCCCCCAGCGATTCTTCTTTGACGCCACGATGCTAATCGCCGCCTGCGTCATCATCACCGCCGCCCTCTGCGCCGCAATCCCCCGCATAGCCGCGCGCCTAGCCGCCAATCGCCCACAAACCCGCGCCCAGCGCCGCCGCTAAGCCCGCGCCAAACCCTGCATTAGAAAGGGATAAGCCGGGGATAAGCCCATGCCGCTATCGCCCTTGCCCCTACCGCCGAACCGCCCTCACCGCATACGGCTGCGGCATCAGCGACAGCCCGAACACCTCATCCTCGCACAGCGCCGCCCCGTCCGCCGGCTCAAACCTATACCGCTGCAACAGCCTGCTCGCCTGCAGCCATATCACGATCTCGGCGAACCCCTGCCCCGGACACCCGCGCCGTCCAACCCCAAACGGCATATACGCCGCATTGCCAAGCCCGGCCACCGAACCATCATCCGATGGCATAAACCGCTCCGGCATAAATTCATCCGGCTCATCCCAAAACCGCCCGTCGTGATGAACCGCGTAGATATTCCCCAAAACCTGCGCCCCCTTGCGTATTGCGAACCCGCCCACTTCGCAATCGGCGCTCGCCTTGTGCGGCAGCCCGAATGGCGCCACCGTCCGATACCGCATGCTCTCCAATATCGCCGCGAACAGATACGGCAAATTCGGCTTGTCATCAACGCCCACGGGCCTATCGCCATCCACCGCGCCATCTATCTCAGAGTGGATGCGCGCCTGTATATCCGGCCGGTTGGCGAGTATCAGCAGCAGCCAAGCCATCGTTTGCGCCGTTGTATCCACGCCCGCCACCAGCAAATCCCCGATTAGCCCGCTTATCATAGAGCGCTCAATCTCACCCCGCCGCTCGCTCGCCAGCATCACCTCCACCAGACAGGTCGGATTGTCCAAATCCAAATCCGGCCGCGCCTCCACGCTGTCTATCAGATAATTCAAGATTTCGGACAGCATATCGGTATAGCGAATGGCGGCTTTGAGCGCGTGATTGGGAAATATCTTCAGCCACGGGATATAGTCAACCGGATTAGCCGCCGACGCGTTGGCGAAAATCCAGAATATCACCCGCAGCAGTTCATCCAGCTTGTCAATGAACTGGACGCCGTCCGTATTGCCGCGCCCGAACACCGCCCGAAACATCATCCCCGCGTTGGCGCGCGGCAGCGTCATTCGCGGCTGAACCGCCTCCCCCGCATCGATCAGCTCCCCCACGCGCTCCACAAGATTATGAACCGCGTCCTCAATATACAGCTCGCGCACCTGCTGTATGCGCCGGAAACTCAGCAACTCGCGGTTGGCGAACCGCTGCAATCGCCGCCAATGCTCCCCATACGGCGCGAGCGCGAGATCATTCCCCTCATCCGTAACCACCCGCATAATCTCGCTCACCCACCTATCCGACAGCTCCGGCATAGAAAACGCCTGCCGCATAACCTCCGGATGGCTAATCACCACCGTCGGCACGCTGCCCATCTTCACCAGACAAACATCCCCATACCGCCTTGCGATGCGCGTAATAGCCCGATGCGGCGCCCCGCGTATGCTCAGCAGCGACCCCGCCACCGGCAACCCCCTAGGCCCCGGCGGCGCCTTAGCCACGGCTGCGCCCTCAGATTGCCTAACAGGCGTCTTAGCCATCAACCCACCAGCCTTGCCCTTTCGCGCATCGCGCCCACAATCGCACTTGCTATCGCGCCTTTGACCCGCGCCATCACACCGCCATCTCGCCCTTTGGAACGCTGCCCATCTTCACCAGGCAAACATCCCCGTGCCGCCGCGCGATGCGAGTAATAGCCCGATGCGGCGCCCCGCGTATGCTCAGCAGCGACCCCGCCACCGGCAACCCCCGCGGCCCCGGCGGCGCCTTAGCCACGACTGCCGTCCCCGATTGCGTAACAGGCGTCTTAGCCATCAGCCCACCAGCCTTGCCCTTTCGCGCCCGCGCGCCATCCCGCCGCCATCCCGCGCTACCGCAACTCCCCCGTCAGTATCGCCACCACGCTATCCAAGATCTCCTCCGCGTTCACCCGCAGCTGCTCTTCGGACAGCCCCGCGATAGGATGCGGCGTGAATATCACCGGATACGCCGCCGCGCCCCACATCGCCGCCATAGACTTGGAAGTCTCGATAAAGCGATCCGTGCATATCGTAACCGAGGGCACGCCCGCCTTTTCCGCGTGAACTCCGTCGTGCACACTGCACGCGCTGCACGACCCTCAATCGCCCACCCCCACGATAACATAATCGCAGCTCGCCGCCATATCCGCGATAACCGCCGGATCCGCCGGCTTAGACGCCGACGGCTTAGCGTGATATTTCACGCTAGCCACCCCAAACCGCTCATCCAGCAGCCCCGTCAGCTGCTCCAAATACTCCTTCGCATTGACCTTGCTATCGTCAATAACCCCCACTCGCTTATTCCCCAGATCCCCCAACCGCGGCGCCCCCACAAACCCCGGCACAACCGCCACCGTAGTAGGATCCACCAGCGCATACCGCGCCCTAGTCGCCGTAACCATCATATCCCTCCATCAATCGCTTATCGGCTATCGGCGGACGCCATCGCAACCCGCCCGCGCCGCATCTTGCTCGCCCTGCCTTGCCCTATCTCCCGCAAATCGGCACTCATCGCCAGCCTGCGCCCACAACACAACGCCAGCCCACGCCTACAACGCCAGCCGCTACGCCTATCGCGTGATTGCCTACATACTATAGCGCAAGCGCACCCGGCCCGCTCCTTGCCTTGCCCTATTCCTGAAAATCGGCAATCATCGCCAGCCTGCACCTAAATTGCTAGGCGTTGCCTACAACGCCAGCCTACGCCCACCACGCCACGCGCCACGCCTACCGCGCGCCCGCTACCCACCCATAGCGCAAGCGCACCCGCCCGCGCTGCCCCCACAGCACCCGCCCGCGCCCGCGATAGCGCTAGCCTGCCCGCCGGCCCCCGCCGAAAACGCCGCGAACACCGAAAACTCCCGCCGCGACTCGCTCCCGCAATCCGGACAAGCCGCCGGCTCATCCATCTCCCTCATAGCCCGCCGCCGCTCAAAGCGGTTCGCGCACACAACGCAACTATACTCGTATATCGGCATAACACCCTCACTCGCACAGGCTAATCGGCATCCTAGCCTTGTTGCCTAGCAATCTCTTATCTCTTACCCCAATTCTATGCCCCCACCCGCCCAAGGTCAACCGCGCCCGCCCCCAAATAATCGCCCCAAACCCGTCCATAGGCTTTGCCTACCCCCACCGTGATAGTCCCAGAAATTATGGGATTGCAATTTACGAATATAAATACTGCGAACAGAGAAGATTATCAACGATTTCCTGTACGAAATCAGGCGGATGCTAGGTGATGATTTGAACCTGTTCATAGCGCCTAAATTCTCACACAAATTTTTGGACGGTTACACTGATACCCCCTCATTTGACACCCACCCCCCAAATACGCCAAAATCCCACCTACACACCAACCACATACCCCCACACCCTCCGAAAGGCCCCCCATGCCAATCTCCCAAAAAATCCACACCTTCATGCAACAAGGCTCCTGGATCCGCAAAATGTTCGAAGAGGGCATCGCCCTCAAACAACTCCACGGCGACGACAACGTCTTCGACCTCTCCCTAGGCAACCCCGTCATCCAACCCCCCGACGAGTTCTTCGCCGAACTGCGCCGCATCGCCAACGCCCCCGCCGCCGGCATACACCGCTACATGCCCAACGCCGGCTACCCCGAAACCCGCGCCGCCGTCGCGTCAGAGCTTGAGCGCGAAACCCGCCTCCCCTTCACCGCCGACGACATCGTCATGACCTGCGGCGCGGGCGGCGCCCTCAACGTCGTTCTGCGAACCCTGCTCGATCCCGGCGACGAAATCGTCATATTCGCCCCCTTCTTCGTGGAATACCACTTCTACGCCGACAACCACGGCGCGACCTGCCGCGTAGTCCCCCCCGACGAAAACTTCCTGCCCGACATCGACGCGCTCCGAAACGCCATCAACCCGCGCACCCGCGCCGTCCTCATCAACTCGCCCAACAACCCCACAGGCGTCCTCTACGGCGCGCAAACCCTTGACGAAATCTGCGCCGCCATCCGCGAAAAAGAGGCGGCTTTGGGCAACGAAATCTTCCTAATCAGCGACGAACCCTACCGCAAACTGCTCTTTGACGGCTTGGAATACCCCCACATCTTTCACCACCACATACGCGCCATCGTAGCCACCTCCCACTCCAAAGACCTCGCCCTCCCCGGCGAGCGCATCGGCTACATCGCCGCCCACCCCGGCTGCGCCGACAAGACCGAGCTGATGGACGGCCTAGTCTTCAGCAACCGCATACTCGGATTCGTCAACGCGCCCGCCCTGATGCAGCGCATCGTCCGCGCCCTCCAATCCGTCAGCGTTGACCCCGCCGAATACCAGCGCAAACGCGATTTCCTGCACGCCAACCTAACCCGAATGGGCTACGACGTCGTCAAGCCGCAAGGCGCGTTCTATATGTTCCCCGCCTCGCCCATACCCGACGACGTCGCTTTCGTAGCCGAACTCCAAGCCCGCAATGTGCTAACCGTCCCCGGCAGCGGATTCGGCCTGCCCGGCCACTTCCGCATATCCTACTGCGTTGACGACCGCGCGCTAGAGGGATCTCTCCCCGGATTCGAGGCGGCGATAGCCAAACACAGACGCGCCTAACCGCTATTCGGGAAAGGCATCTTTCAACCCAAACCCCGTCACCGGCACCAGCGCGAAGTCGCACTGGCTTATCATGCCCTGCTCTATGAGCGCCTCCAACCCCGCGAAAGCCGCGGCTGATGTTGGCTCTGCGAATATGCCCCCTTCGCTTGCCAAGAGCGCATGCCACTGGCGGATATTCTCGTCGGACACCGCTATTGCCGACCCGCCCGTGTCCCGCAGCGCGCGCAGGGACTGCTTGAGGCGCGGTGGATTGGCGACCGCTATGCCGCCCGCAATGGTAGTGCCGCTGTTATTATCAGACGCGGATTCGTCGCTCCCAAACGCCGCAGCAAGCGGCATCACCGCCCTAGCCTGTACCGCATGCAATCGCGGCAACTTATCTATAACCCCCGCCCTGTGCAACTCCCCAAACCCCTTACGCGCCCCTATCAGCAGCGACCCGTTCCCCACCGGCATAACGATATGCTTGGGCAAATCCCCCCCAAACTCCCGCGCGATTTCATACGCGAATGTCTTTGTCCCCTCCAAAAAATACGGGCTAAGATTGTGAGAGGCATATACAAACCCGCTTTCGCGCGCGAAATCCACCGCCGCGTCTGTAACATCTTGCCGATTGCCCTCTACCAAATGCGCCCGCGCCCCATACACCGCTATCTGCCCAAGCTTTGCCGCCGGCGCGCTCGCCGGCGCGAATATGTGCGCCCTAACGCCCGCCCGCGCCGCATACGCCGCAACCGACGCCCCCGCGTTCCCCGACGAATCCTCCACCACCTCCCGCGCGCCCATCTCTACCGCCGCCGACATCAGCGCCGCCGTCCCCCTATCCTTGAACGACCCCGTCGGATTCATAAACTCCAACTTGGCGTACAGCCCCCCCACTCCCATCCGCGCGGCGATAGCATCCAGCCGAACCGACGGCGTATCCCCCTCGCCCAGCGAAACCGCCCTATCCGGATGGCGCAACGGCATAGGAACAACGTCAAGCGCGGCAACGTCGCTATCGTATGCCACATCCAACGGCGCGCCACACTCCCCGCATGCCAAGCGCGCCATATCCGGCGCGAACCGCGCGCCACAATCCCCGCATTCCAGCCTAAATTCAAGCATTTGACGCCGCCTCACTCACAAAATCGCCGAAATTGCTAGGCAAATTATGGCATTGACTTGACGCAAGCGCTATACTTTGCGCGTTGGCGAGGCATATGCGCGGCAACGCGCGGCATAAGAAAACGCCGTCTGCTATAATCTTACCTGAACGCGGGTATCAAAATGCAAATGACAACCATACGAATCAGAAGTCCGCTGATGTTCAGGCGACCCATCGCAATTGCCCAACAGCGCGTCGACGACGTAGCCGACAGGTATCAGGACAGGTTCCTAGTCAAGCTACTCCTCCGCACCGCCAAAGAGTTCATCGCCGACGACGCCACCCACATGGCGGCGGCAATATCCTACTACGCGCTGCTATCCCTATTCCCGATGATAATCGGGCTAATAGCCGTGCTGTCATTCTTTTGGCAGGACGATGCGGTGCGGGATCTGATGATAAGCTGGATGTCGGGCTTTTTGCCGGGTTCGGAAGAATTCATAAAGCAATACGGCATTCTGGAGCTGATAAGGGCGCCCGGCACTGTCGGGGCATTCGCCCTGGTAGGGATGCTCTGGACGGCGAGCGCCATATTCGGCGGCATAACCCGCTCCATCAACCGCGCGTGGGATGTGTCCCAAGACCGCCCGCTCTACATCAGCAAGCCCTACCAGATGCTAATGGCGCTGGCTACCGGGCTGCTGTTCCTGACATCCACCTCCATCAACATCTTTCTAGGCGCGTCCGAGCGATTCGCCAGCGCGAAACTGCCCATCCCAGACTTTCTGATAAGCGGGACCAGTTCCCTCGTCCTATACGCCAGCTCATTCGCGCTCATATTCGCGGTGTTCTTGATGCTGTACAAGTATGTGCCGAACACCAAGACATACTGGAAGTACATCTGGCCGGGCGCGCTGGTTGCCGCCGTGCTGTTCGAAATAACCGAGAACCTGTTCATCATATACCTAAGCAGGTTCGCCAACTTCAGAGATGTGTACGGCGCGCTCGCCCCCGTCGTGATAGTGCTAGTCTGGTCGTATATGAGCGGCCTAATCCTGATACTAGGCGCTGAGCTCAGCTCCGAATACTGCCGCATCAAGCGCGGCATAGAGCGCGGCGTACTAGGGTAGCGGCAGACGCTACCGCCCGCCGCCATCCGGGCGCATCCCTTTGGCGTTGATGTTGACGCGATAGCCGGCGCTGCCGCCCGTCGGCATCCGGGCGCATCCCCCCGTAGCATCAACCCAAGCGCGCGCCTGCGCCCATCGCCATCCGGGCGCATCCCCCCAAACGGCCTGCGCCGGTTTATGCCGCGCTATTTCCCTACCCCTACCTCCAATCCGCGTCCAAATGCGCCTCAATATACTCCTCATCCAACTCCACCCCCAACCCCGGCCTCTCCGACAAATGCAGCGCCCCCTCGCGCACATCCAGCGGGTGGCTGATAAACCGATTCAGCTGCGGCAGCCAAGCGCTGTTTATCTCCACCTTGTAGCAGTTCGGAACCGTCATCATCGTTTGCGCCCCCGCCAATATGTTGATAGGCCCGCTCGCGTCATGCGGGCTTACCGGGATATAGAACGCCTCCGCCATATTCGCTATCTTTCGCAGCTCGCTTATCCCCCCCGTCCAAAGTATGTCCGGCATCAAGTACTCCGCCAGCCGGTTCACCAGTATCGGAACGAAGTCAAACCGCGTGTACAGCCGCTCCCCCACGCATATCGGCACATTGACGGCGTCCCGCACCTGCCGCAGCGCCTCCACGCTGTCCGGCTGCACCGGCTCCTCAAACCAGCCGATGTTATACGGCTCAAGCCGCCTAGCCATATCAATCGCCGTCGGAACGTTAAAGTTCCCATGGCAGTCAATCAAGATCTCAACATCATCCCCCACCGCCTCCCGTATCGCCGCGACCAGCTCCACGCCGTCATTCGCCCCCGCCGCCGAAATCGCCCCCCGCATATACCGCCTATGATGCCGCCCCATCTCGGCCGAAAACGGATCCAGCTTCAGCGTACTATATCCCTCCGCCGCCAGCGACCGCGCGTGTTCCGCCGCCGCCGCCGGCTCCCTCGGCCCCACATGCGTATAAAGCGGCATATCATCCCAAACCGGCCCCCCCATCAGCCTAAACACCGGCAGCCCCAGCGCCTTCCCCTTAATATCCCACAGCGCAATATCCACCCCGCTCAGCATCGTGGACACGAACCCGCCATACCCGCCCCCGCCCGTAAAGCGCCTGAAAAGCTTATGCCAAATCCGGTCAATATCCGCCGCATCCTCCCCCACCAAACTCTCCCTGAAATCCTGCCTTACCCTAGCGTCCCGCAGAAACCTCAGCATATTCCCCACAATCACGCTGCCGCCCCCGCCCGAACTCGTCGCCTCCCCCACGCCGCTCACCCCCTCATCCGTGTCTATCCGCAGAAAAACGAAACTCCGCCCCTGCGCCTCCGGCTGCGTCACCCACACCTTCAAATCCGTTATCTTCATTATCCCCCTCGCCTTTCGCTCAACTCTGCGCCAATTCGCTTTCCACAAATCGGCTTACTCGGCTTGCCCAGTTCATTCGGCTTGCTCGGCTATTCGGCTTGCCAAGACCATTGGCGGCAATTATATCAGGCGGATGGCGCATTGCGGACGATACGCCGAAATGTGATAACATTATGGCGGCGGCGCTGCAAGATGCGGAGATGTGCGCGGGCGAGATTCGGGGCAAGCCGCGTATGATTGATGATATTAGGGGGACAATTCCAATGAAAGTGTACATCGGAGCGCCAAGAGGCTTTTGCGCCGGCGTGGTTCGCGCCATTGACCTTGTGGAAATCGCGCTAGAGCGCCACGGCGCGCCCGTCTATGTCAAGCACCAAATAGTTCACAACGCCTACGTCGTCAACTCCCTTGAAAGCAAAGGCGCTGTCACCGTCGAAGACGTAGACGACATCCCCGAGGGCGCCAACGTCGTCTTCTCAGCCCACGGCTCCCCCCCCGAAGACTTCGCCAAGGCAAAGCGCCGCCGCCTAAACGTCATTGACGCCACCTGCCCCCTAGTCACCAAAGTCCACAACGAGGCTATCCGCTACAACCGCGAAGACCGCCGCATCATCCTAGTCGGCCACCGCGGCCACCAAGAAGTCAAAGGCACTATGGGCCACGCCAATATGCACCTAGTCGACGACCGCGAAGACCTAAACCTGCCAGCCTGGAACGCCGCCACCCCCGTCGCCGTCCTAACCCAAACCACCCTCTCCGAAGACGACACCCACCGCTCCATCCAAGACATCCAAGACAAGTTCACCGACGTAATCGTCCGCAACGACCTCTGCTACGCCACCACCAACCGCCAAGCCACCGTCAAGAAGTTGGCTGATGTATCCGACGTCATATTCGTCATAGGCGCGCAAAACAGCTCCAACTGCAACCGCCTGCGCGAAGTCGCCCAATCGCGCGGCATCCCCGCATACCTCTTCAACGGCGCAGCCGAACTCCGCCCCGAATGGCTCAACGGCGTCAACAGCGTCGGCATCACCTCCGGCGCCTCCACCCCCGACGAACTCGTCCAAGAAGTAGTCCGCGCCCTCCAACCCGACGAAGTCATCCCCATAGAGGGCGCAGACGAAGACATCACCTTCGTCCTCCCCAAAGAACTGCGCTAACCAGCGCGGCTTGCGGCGATTGCCCATAAACCGACTGCCGCAATTGCCCATCAATCCCACCAACGTACCCACCCCAACCCATACGGAGCGCTCAATGGAAATCCGAATAGCAAGCCTCTACCGCGGCGCCCAACAAGCGCGCGGCACCGCCATCATCATAGACGTCTTCCGCGCCTTCACCACCGCCGCCATCGCCTTCGAGCGCGGCGCGAACAAAATCATCCTAGTCGCCGAAGTCCAAGACGCCCTCGCCCTCCGCGCCAACGGCGCAGGCCACATCTGCATGGGCGAAGTGGACGGCATCCGCCCCGACGGATTCGACCTCGGCAACTCCCCCTACGAAATGACCCAAGCCCACGTCGCCGGCAAAACCCTAATCCAATCCACACGCGCCGGCACCGTCGGCATGAGCGCCGCCGCCAACGCCGACCGCATCTACGCCGGCTCCCTCACCATCGCCCGCGCCACCGCAAACGCCATCCTCCGCGAATCCCCCGACCTGGTCACCATAGTCGCCATGGGCGCCGAGGCGCGCGCCCGCGCCGACGAAGACGAGCAGTGCGCCCTCTACATCCGAAACCTGCTCCAAGACCGCCAACCCGACCCCGACGCCGTCCGCGCCCTAGTCCTAGCCGGCGCCGAATCCCAAAAATACGCCGACCCCAACCAGCCCCAATTCCACCCCCAAGACCGCGACCTAGCCCTCCAAATAGACCGCGTCCCATTCGCCATAGCCGTATCCCGCGAAGACGGCCTCCTAGTGGCGCGCCGCAAAGATCCCTAAGCCCAAGCTTTCGCAATAAAGGCGCGATAAAAGCCCCAATCTATCCAACAAACCCCAACAACCGACAACTGAACCGAGAGGACAACCGAATGGAATACCGCTATCTAGGCAAATCAGGCCTACAAGTATCCGCCATAGGCCTTGGAACGAACAACTTCGGCCGCCGCCTTGACGCCGACGCCACCGCCCTAGTCGTCAACCACGCGCTTGATATGGGCGTCAATATGATTGACACATCCAATAGCTACGGCGACGGCTACTCCGAGGAATACATCGGCCGCGCCCTCGCCGGCAAGCGCCACCAAGCCGTCATCGCCACCAAAGTGTCCAGCCGCATCGCCGACGGCCCCAACAACGCCGGCAACTCCCGCAAGCACATCATCGCCGAAGTGGAAAACAGCCTGCGCCGCCTCAACACCGACTACATTGACCTATACCAAATACACTGGCAGGACGCCAACGTCCCCATAGAAGAAACCCTCCGCGCCCTTGACGACCTTGTGCGGCAGGGCAAAGCCCGCTACACAGGCTGCTCCAACTTCATGGCATGGCAAGTCTGCGAGGCGATTTGGACTTCCCGGCGCTTGGGCATAACCGAATTCGCCAGCGTCCAGCCCCAATACAGCCTAATGGACAGGGCGATTGAATCCGAACTAACCCCCTTCTGCCGCGAATACCGCATCGGCATCCTGCCCTACTACCCCCTCGCAAACGGCTTTCTAACCGGCAAATACCGCCGCGACCAAGCCCCGCCCCCCGGCGCTCGCCTAACCGAAAGCGACCGCGGAATGCTCACCCCCGCCAACTTCGACCTGCTGGACGCCCTAGAATCATTCTGCGCCCAACGCGGCCGCGCAATCCTGGAACTCGCCTTCGCCTGGCTGCTAGCCAACCCCGACGTAAGCTCAGTCATAGCCGGCGCCACCCGCCCCGAGCAAGTCATAGCCAACGCCAAAGCCGCCGCCTGGACGCTAACCCCCGACGACATCGCCGAAGTGAACGGCATCCTAAACAAACTCGGCGTCGGATAGCCATTCGCTCATATTCGGACGCCCTTGCGGACTACGACGGGCGATCCATCTGCCAAAAACGCGGACGCCGGCTCCCCGCCCAGCGCGTCCGCGAACTCCCCCCCATACAGCCGCTCAACATCGCAATCCAACACGGCATCCCGCGCCCGCCAAACCCGCCAGCGCGGATGCTCCACCTCATACTCCAACGTCCCCCCATCCCGCTGCGCCGCGTACCCCCAATAATGCTCCGTAATAAACTCCTCCTCCGACCCATCCACCAACTCCCCCGGCTCCCCCTCAACCCGCACGCTCAGCCCATGCTCCCCCGCCGCCTTCCCCCACCGATACCCCACCTCATAACCGCCGCCATCCCCGTCGCATCGCGCCCAATGCCTCGCCGGCATCGCAACATAATTCTCGTTATACACCGCCCGCGCCACCACCGCAATCGCCCGCTTAGGCACAACCTCCTTCACAAACACAACCCCCCGCCGAACCTCGCCCTCCACCTCCCGCCGCACATAAAACCGCAGATTAACCTCCTCAAAATCCCGATGAAACGGCACCGGCACCCCCCACACCCGCGTACCCACAAACACCAACCCCACCACGCTAACATAATGCCTACCCTCCCAATCATCCAACTCCGTCCCCGCCGGAACATACGCCCCCAGCGCCCCCGGATCAACCTCATAATTCAACACCGCCAACCGCCGCCACTCCGCCGTCAGGAAAACGGGCTGCTTGCCCCCAGCGGCTTGGGCGGCTTTGCGCTTGCGGCGCATTAGGATGAACATAGTCTTACTCCCCTAGCGGCTCCAGCGCGGCTGGATTAGGCTAGACTTAGGAACTACCCGCTCCCCAACGACGGCTGCAGCCCGCGCTCCGCCGCATGCCGCGCTATCTGCTCCGCCGCGAACTCAGTCGCCTCATACAAATCAACCAAATCCGACAGCCTATCCACATGCAGAAACCCATGCAAAGCGTTATGCGCCCGCAGCTCCTCCAGCGTCATCTTATTGAGCTTAATCCCGTTGCAAGTCCGATGCAGCAGCGCCAGGTTATACAACTCATCGCTGCCCCGCGCCCCCTCAGCCGGCCGCCGCGCCCGTATGTGATCCACCTCCAGCAGCGTTTCGTCAACGCTGCCATTGGGCCGTCGCGGCTCAAAGCCGCACCCCCAGCACACCGGCCCAAACCTATTGATAAGCATCCGCTTTGCGTCCTCTTTCGGAATGCGCCCCGACCAACTCGCCGTCTGCGCTGATTGCCGCCGCCGCGCCTGCTGCAACCGATGATGCGGCTCCGGATCATAGTCCCCGCGCGCCGGCAGATCCCCCGGCCCAAGCGTAACGCTCGCCGTCAACTGCTGAGGCTCTTGAAACCCCCTATGCCTAGTAGCCGACGCCAGCGCCTCTTTCGTCGAATCCGTCATATCCGCCAGCGCTATCCCATTGAGATAAAACCGCCGCTTCAGCATAGTCCACGCCCGGTAAGCCATATCGCAAGCGATCCACCGCCTGCCCAGCCGCTCCGACGCTATCGCAGTGGTAGCGCACCCCGCGAAAATATCCATCACCACATCCCCAGGCTGCGAACTCGCCCGGATAATCCGCTCATACAACTCCACCGGCTTCTGAGTGGCATACCCCGTCCGCTCCCGCCCCATCGCCGGATTGATGTCGTGCCACATGTTGCCGATTGACGCGCCGCGATCATCGTCCTCATACTTGCGCCGCTGCAGCCTGCCGGTGGGCAGAATAACGAAGTTGCCCTTCTGATACTCTTCTTCAAGGCGTTCTTTGCTCAGCCGCCACCCCGACGGATGCGGATTCGTGAACCCGCGCCATTCATAGCACAAATTGGGGCGCGCCCCCATATTTGGCGTACTCCAGATGTGGGCGCTGTCATCATAGTATCTGCGCCCGTTTTCGTCCTTAAGCGGATACCTCAGCTCGGATTCTTCGTCCGTTAGTGGACGGAAAGGGCTAACCCGGACGCCGTCCGACTTTGCGTAGAATATGATAGTGTCCATTGTGTTGCCCCAAGTTCTGGGCGTGAACTGAGAGCCTCTTTGACTTGATGTATGCCGCCGCCACGCGATCTTATTGCGAAAATTGCGCGCCCCGAACACAGCGTCCATCAGCATACGCAAGTAACTATCCGCGTGGCTATCGCAATGCAAATAGATGCTGCCCGTAGGCTTCAGAACCCGATGACACTCCAGCAGCCGCGCCGCCATATACGATATGTACGCCGCCTCATTCTCAGTAGCGCACAACTCCACCGACTCTATAACCGAGTGAACCGCCGGATAATCGTCCTGAATCCGCATCTTCCAATCTGGATGAACATCGTCATCCCAACTCCAAATATCCCGCACCCTCGTCTCCCCGCGCCCCTCGCTATGCTCGACCCCATGCGCCCTTGCCAGCGCCACCTCCTCCGCGAACTCCGCGTCAGTAATCGGTGGACGCGGCCTCCCTATGAAAGTCTCATTCGCGGCAAACGGCGGATCAATCGCGATCAAATCCACGCACTCATTATTCAGTCGCCGCAAAAAGCGCAGATTATCCATAATCGCCAGCGTCCGATTTTCAACATTCAATTCTGACATAAGCATACCCTTTCACGGCGCTGCCACAAGACGCCCCAATATAATAGAACAATATATCGCACAACGCAAGCGGTTAAAAGGCGCATCTTGCGCCGAAATTCAGCCCAACTTCCTAAAATCCCAAAATTCACCCTTGACACGCGCCCTACACCCCGGCTATTCTTATACCAGAACAAATTATCAAACACCCACCCAAAAGTTTTTGCTACTTTTTTCTAAAAAAGTAGGGTCCCCGGCGGGGAGGCTTGGAGGCAAACAACATGACAACCGCAACCTACGAACACATAACGCGCGAACAGGTGCTATCCGAACAAGAATCCTTCCGCCACCACGTCGCGCGCCTAGCCAAACAAGTCACCAACAACGGCGCAACCCTAGTCCAAAAATACCACGACTTCATCAACGGCGAATACCCCGACGCCAAACCCTATCTAATCTACTCCGCCATGCGCGACCTATCGGTAATGACCGGCCAACTCCCCGAAGACACCCCCGGCTCGCCCATCCGCGTCATCCACGCCCAAGACGCAAACGGCGATGACGCCCCCAAGCCCCAAAAACCCAAAATCACCATGAAAGAACTAGCCAACTGGGAAATGGGCAGAGCAGCGCGCGACCAAACCAACAACTGCCTAGACCTCATAGAGGCGTTGCGCGACATGATGGCCCCGCGCTACGTCTTCCCCAGCGCCGACCCCGACGAGCGCAAATTCCAAAAAGCCACCCAAATCAAGCCCCACCACGAATTCCGCGCCCTCCAAGAACTCAGCAAGCGCGGACACGGCAGCCAAAACCCCTACTCATACCCGTCGACCTCCGCCATCGAAGAGCGCAAACTCCAAGAATGGCTATCCGACAAGACCCGCGAAATGGACAACGAGGGCATAGACCTCGTCACCCACATGCTCCACATAATCCGAAACCCCAAGTTCAACGCCTGGAACGAAATCATAACCACGCCCTACACCCAAAGCCAACGCCTATGGTGCATCAAGCACCTCCTCTGGCGCGCCGTCGACGTCCCCTGGGATCACATCACCCACGACGACATAGAACAATACTACCGCGATATTGACGAGAGAGACCGCCTTGCGACCAAGCGTCTCCTATCCAAGCGCGCCCAATCCGCCCCTCTCACCCCCGACCAAGAGGCAAACGTCCGCGCCCTGCTAGACGAAACCCACCGCCAAGCCGAAAACGCCGACCGCCGCGCCGCCGCCAAAGCCCAAAAGAAAGCTAAAAAAGCCGCCAAGAAAGCGGACGCCGCCAAAACCGACGCGCACGACTACAACAGCGTCGGCAACAACGGCAATGGCAAGAGCGCAGACGCCAACGGCAACGGCAACAACGCAGACGCCAACAACGGCGAGAGCGCTGCTATCGGCAACAACGCCGCCGACGCCAACGACAAGAACGCCGACGCCACTAGCAAGAACAGCGGCAAGGACAACAACAAGAACGGCGAGAATAGCAACAGAGCCAGCGATACCGCCCACGCGCCCACCCCCGCATCCGACCGCGGCGCAACAGCCGTCGCCAACGCAATCGCCCGCCACCCCGAAGTCGACCTAGACACCGCCCTAGAAAACCACCACGCCACCGCCGGCATCCCCAAAGAAAACCTAACCCACGAACAAATCTACGACGCCATCATAGCCGAGGCAAACTTCCAAAAACGCCAAGCCATAATCCAACGCCGCCTGCGCTCAAAAAACCCCGACGCCCCTGGCAATGCCGGTGACCCTAATGCCCGCAGCCCTTAGACCCGCGGCGCAAGCCGCCCCCAAAAGTTTTTTGCTACTTTTTTCTAAAAAAGTAGGGCAGCCCCTTGCCCCCACAACTTAATAACCGCCCCGTCTCGCCACGCAATTCTGATACCATTGCCAACGACATTGCGGACAACCCCGGTATGAGCATGGACGGACAGAATGCCTAACCAACGCAACGCGCCCAAATACGACGCCGTAATCGTAGGCGCAGGCCCCAACGGCCTTGCTGCCGCAATCACCCTCGCCCAAGCCGGCTGGCGCGCGCTCGTCCTAGAGGCCGCCGACGCCCCCGGCGGCGGCGCCCGCACCGCCGAGCTCACCCTCCCCGGCTTCCGCCACGACATCTGCTCCGCCATACACCCCCTCGCAATCGGCTCCCCCTTCCTAAGCCGCTTGCCCCTAGCCCAACACGGCCTAGAGTGGATACACCCCCGCTACCCCGTAGCCCACCCCCTAGACGACGGCAGCGCCGTCCTGCTCCACCGCTCCGTGGACGCCACCGCCGCCGGCCTCGGCGAAGACGCCCGCGCCTATCGCAACCTAATGTCCCCCCTCGTAGCCGACTGGAACAAAATAGCCCGCGGCGCCCTAGCCCCCCCTCGCCTCCCGCGCAACCCGCTCGCTATGGGCAGATTCGGCCTGCTTGCCCTCCGATCCGCGCGAGCCCTCGCCGAGCGCGCCTATCGCGGCGAACCCGCCCGCGCCCTCTTCGCCGGAACCGCCGCCCACTCCATCCTCCCCCTAGAGCGCCCCGGCTCCGCCGCGATAGGCATTATCCTCCAGACAGCCGCCCACGCCGTCGGCTGGCCCATGCCCCGCGGCGGCGCACAGGCAATCACCGACGCCATGGCATCCCACCTCCGCTCCCTAGGCGGCGACATCCGCACAGCCGCCCGCGTAGATGACTGGGACGACATCCCCCCCGCCCGCGCCGCGCTCCTGGACACAACCCCTAGCGCCGCCGCAACCATCCTAGGCGATCGCCTCCCCCCGCGCTACCGCCGCAGCCTGCATCGATTCAAGCACGGCCCCGGCGCCTTCAAGCTAGACTGGGCGCTAGCCGCCCCGATCCCCTGGCGCGCCCCCGAATGCGCCGCCGCCGGCACCGTGCATATAGGCGGAACGCTCGCCGAGATAGCCGATGCCGAGGCGTCAGTATGGCGCGGCGAGCGCCCCGACGCTCCATTCGTCCTACTAGCCCAGCACAGCCTATTTGACGCCACCCGCGCCCCGTCCGGCAAGCACACCGCCTGGGCATACTGCCACGTCCCCCCCGGCTCCCGCGCCGACATGACCGCCCGCATAGAGGCCCAAATAGAGCGCTTCGCCCCCGGCTTCCGCGACCGCATCCTAGCCCGCAGCGCCCTACCCCCAAGCGCCCTTGAATCCTACAACGCCAACTACATCGGCGGCGACATCGCCGGCGGCGCAAACAACCTGCGCCAGCTCCTAGCGCGCCCCACATTGCGCCTAAACCCATACGCCACCCCCCTAAAAGGCGTGTACATCTGCTCCGCCTCCACCCCGCCCGGCGCCGGCGTCCACGGCCTCTGCGGCTACCACGCCGCCCAAGCCGCGCTGCGAGCGGCGAGGATTAACTGATGAGTGGGCAAGCGAACTCAGGCGTCAAGCGGGATTTCCAAATCACGCCCGCCACCCTTGACTTTACCCCCCCGCAATGGCAAACTAACCCTAGTGTTTCGCCCGCGATATGGGGACTGCTTTTGATTATAGACATTCATACTCACACCTACCCGACCTCCGACGACAGTACGCTGACCCCGGAAGAACTGATTGGCAAGGCAAAGCGCATCGGGCTTGACGGCGTTTGCATCACGGATCACGATAGGTTTTGGACGCCAAGCGATATTGACGCGCTCGCCCGCAAGCACGATTTCCTGGTTCTGCCGGGCTGCGAGGTTACCACCGAAGAGGGGCATATCCTAGTCTATGGACTGCGAGAGTACATTTTCGGGATGCACAAGGCGTCTTTCGTGAAAGAGCTTGTGGACGATGCGGGCGGCGCTATGGTCGTGGCGCACCCATACCGGCGCTTTTATCGCAAGCAGGCGCACACAAGCGATGACGCCTACGAAGAGATGCTGATAAGGGCTTGCGACAACCGCGCGTTTGATATGACCGACGCCGTAGAGATCCGCAACGGGCGCGGCTCTATGGAAGAGAACCTGTTCGCGGAGGACATCGCCGAGCGGTTCGGGCTGAGCGGCACCGGCGCGAGCGACGCCCACAGCCTAGCCGAGCTTGGAACTTACGCCACCCGCTTTTACCAGCCGATAAGATGCCTAGACGACCTGATTGACGCGCTGAAGTCGGGCAGGCACAGCGCATTCGCGGTCGCCGACCTAGCCGCAAGCCTAGCGGTCGCGGGCGCATGAGAGCGGGTCATATCCCGCGCAGGCGGATCCACGCGGGACGCGGTATAAGGCGCGGCGTCAGCAAGCGAATAGGCAAGTCCAACCAAGCGTTTGTGAGCGAGCCCAATGCCATCGCATCTTCTTGAAATCAGAGACCTGCACACCTACTTCATGACCAAAGAGGGCGTGAACAAAGCCGTCAACGGCGTGTCCCTGACGCTGGATGAGGATTCCATACTCGGCGTTGTGGGCGAAAGCGGTTCGGGCAAGACGGTTACCGCGCTCTCGGTATTGCGGCTTGTGCCGTTCCCCGGCGAGATTGTGCGCGGCAGCATCGCGTACAAAGGCAAAGAGCTGCTCACGATGAGTTCGGAGGAGATACGCCATATCCGCGGGCGCGAGATTTCGCTCATATTCCAGGACGCGGGAGCGGCGCTCAATCCGGTGATCCCCATCGGCAAGCAGGTGGAAGAGATTGTGCTGGAGCATACCGATATGGGCAGGCGCGCGGCGCGGCGGCTGGCGGCGGATCTGCTGGGGCAAATGGGCATACCCGACGCGCGCAATATGCTCAACCGCTACCCGTTTCAGCTCAGCGGCGGCATGGCGCAGCGCGTTATGATGGCTATCGGAGTGGCGCTCAAGCCCAAAGCGCTTATCGCCGACGAGCCCACTTCCAACCTGGACGTCACCCTGCAAGCCGAGATACTGCATCGATTGCGGGAGTTGCGCGAGAATAACCATTCGGCGATTATGCTCATCACGCACGACCTCGGCGTGATAGCGCAGATGGCGCAGACGGTCGCGGTGATGTACGGCGGGACTATCGTTGAATACACCGACACGCGCTCGCTATTCGCCAAGCCGCTGCATCCCTACACCGCCGGGCTGTTCAACGCCATACCCCGCTTGGACACCGGCCAAAAGGCGCTGAACCCGATACGCGGCGCACCCCCCAAGATGATCGATCCGCCCGACGAATGTCCATTCCTGCACAGGTGTAGCAAGGCAACCAACCAGTGCCGCACAATGCCCGCGCCGCCCCTGGCCGAAATAGAGGCGGGCCACCGGATTGCATGCTATAATCCTATGGTGTATGATTAGCGCACAGATATTCGGCGTGGGCGCGTAGCGTGGGGATAGGGCGCAAATCAATGCCCAATCCCAATGCGATGTTTCGCGGGCGCGTAGCCTGGGGATAGCGCGGCTAAGCGCAATCAACCCATCTATTCGCGGGAATGATGCGGGCGTGTATGGGGATAACGGGATATAGCGGGAATAGGAGGATTTTCGGGCGGCCGGGTTGTTCGCAACGGCGGCGCGTCAGTTGTCCAGCCAGGGCATAAACTGCCGCCATTCGTCTAGGATGTGGCGGTGATGAAAGATGTAGTACGGGTTCGGACGCGGCGGCGCGGGCTTGTTGAGCAGGCGCATATTCGCCTCGCGCGGCGTTCTGCCCGCCTTGCGGTGGTTGCAAGGGATGCAGGCGCTCACCACATTTGCCCAAGTGTGCTGCCCGTTGCGCGAGCGCGGGAGTATGTGGTCAAGCGTCAGGTCGCCGGTGGACTTGCCGCAGTACTGGCAACGAAAGCCGTCGCGGTAGAATATGGCGCGCCGCGACAGCCGCCGCCGAACCAGCGGGCGCTTGACCATATAGAAGAGGCGTATCACCGAGGGAACCGGCACGCGGCGCGATACCGTGGATATGTGGTCGCTGCCGTCTATCAGCGTTTCGGCTTTGCCGCGCCCAAGCAGGACTATCGCCCGCCGCGCGTTGCAGACGTTGAGGGGTTGGTAGTTCTGGTTCAAAACCAGCACCGGCTTGTTCAGCAGCATCGCTTTCGCTCCAAGCCTGATAATCGCCTGATAATCCTAATACGCTACGCGCTTGAGGTTTGCCGCTTTGTCTGTGGTTTGCCTGCCTGTTTTGTGATTAAGGGGTTTGCGATTTAGAGGGTTGCGATTAGAGCCGCCGTTCCAGCATATCCAGGGGTTCGGCGAAACCGCCGGGGACGAACCCAAGCGCGGACGCCGGCAGCGCGTTGACGCCGCTGACGAATACGCGGGCGGCTGTGGAATCGGCGAGCGCGTTCTCCACGCCAACATTGATGTTCACGCGGCTTAGCGCGCCGATTTCGCCGTATGAGGGCAGGTCGTATGTGAGCCTTGCGAGCGCGAGCAGCAGCACGGCGGACAGGGCAAAGCCGATGATTAAGCCGAGCAGTAAGCCGCCGATGCGGTCAATCGCGGACGATGTGCCGAGCGTGATCATCCCCGTTGGCCCGCGCAGCGCTTTCCACAGCAGCTGCGCGCCGAACAGGGCGAGCGCTATCACGGCGAAGAACAGGACGCTGATGGCGTAGCCCGGCAGCGCGAATGGGATTGTCTGCGCCACGAGGCTGGCTATCTGCCCGCCAAACAGCCAGGCGAGCATAAGCGCCGCCGCGTTGAGCAGCGCGCCTATCAGCCCGATACGCAGCCCGCGCAGCGCGCCGAACAGCAACAAGCCTAGAATTACAATGTCAAGCCAGTTCACTCGCGCCTCTTTTAACACTCTTTTGAAACTTGAGACCGCAATGCCTTGAAACAACACGACATCGCGCCCGATTGATGATAGTTTAACACAGGCGGGATTTGCCTAAAAGGATGATATTCGCGCTTTATTGGGGATATGCGGCGGGCGAATGCCGATAAGAGGCGCTGATTTGGGGGAAAGTAGCCAAGCCGGTAGCGAATATCGGGGGGATTTCGGGATAGGCGCGGCAAGTCAATGTCGGCAAGGCGTTGATTGCAAGGCGTTGACATTAAGGGGAATTAGAGAGATATATGAGGGATGCGGTTTTGTTGGGGGGCTTGCAGGGGATATGCGAGTGGCTGCCGATAAGCTCGGAGGGGGTTGTGGCGGCGCTGTACGGGCTGCTGATCGGCGGGGACGCCGGGGATGCTCTGCGATACGCGCTGTGGCTGCATATGGGGACGGCGATTTCGGCGGCGATAGCGTTTCGGGGAACGCTGACAGGGCTTGCGCGGGATGCGGCGCGTAGTCCGAAAGGTCCGCCGGGCTTGCTGCGCTTTCTAATAGTGGCTACGGCGACTAGCGCCGTTGTGGGCTTTCCTCTGCTGCTCACGGCGGCGGCGCTGTCGGAAGGGATTGGCGCGGCGGGAATGGCGATAGTGGGCGCGCTGATGCTGGTTACGGGGATATTGCAACTGAGACGGCCTCAGGCGGCGGATGCGCGGCGCGGCGGGCTGGAGGCGGCTACGCTGCGGGATGCGCTGGCGGCGGGGATAGCTCAGGGCTTGGCGGCGCTGCCGGGGCTTAGTCGATCAGGGCTGACGGTTGCGGCGCTGCTGGCGCGGCGCATCGATCGCGAGGATGCGCTGCGGCTCAGTTTCTTGATGAGCGTACCGGCGAGCGTTGGCGCGGGGATATACGCGGGCGCGAGCGGCGGCTTGCTGACATCGGGCGGCGGGCTGGCGGCGCTGGCGGTAGCGGCGGTCGTGGGCTTAGTGTGCATCAGGGGATTGCTGAGGGTAGCGGCTCGGCTGAACTTCGGCGGGTTCGCGCTCGCCCTGGGCGCGGCGATGCTGGCGGGCGCGGCGTGGCAGGCGCTGGGGTGATGCGGTTGCAACCATCCAACCCGTATGCGCCGTATGCGCGTATGGGCAACAGGCGCAAGGGCAAGGCGTTGCCGTATCAAAGGGAAAGCCCCCGCTTATCTGCAAGAGAGAGGTAAGACAATGAACAGGGAAAGCGGGGGCGGGCAAGTATCGTATTTGGTTGTTACTGGCGCGGCGCCTGCATGGGAACCGGGTTGACCAGCCCGTTGCTCAGCGAAATGGGGAGCAGGTCGTCCAGCTCGTCCAGCGTCCAGCGGCCGTTTTTGTGGATGCTGCGTATGACATGGCGGGGGGAGTAGAGCGTGGCGGGCCAGCCGCTTGTGCCGATGACCTGCCCTGTGATGGAGCATGCCTCGGAGGACAGATACACGGCTTTGGGCGCGTTGTTTTCGGGCGCGCGCGCCTCAGGCGGGCCCATAATGGGCGCGCCCTGCGTGGTTTGGGTTGCGCCCGCGGACGCCGCAGCCGCCTGCCGCTGCGTTTGGCGGAGCTGCTGCGTGCTTTCGGGAATGGTTTCGGTCATGCGCGTCGCGCCGCCCGGATAGACGGCGTTCACCAGGATGCCGTGTTCGTTCAGCTCGCGGGACAGCGCCCGCGCGAACCCGACCATGCCCTCTTTGGCGGCGGCGTAGTTGGTCTGCCCGGACGCGCCCATGCCGGAGCCGGACGAGAACAGCACTATCCTGCCGTAGCCCTGGTTTATCATATGGGGAACGGCGTTGCGAACCATATTGTACGCGCCGTACAGGTGGACTTGCAGCACGCCGTCCCACTCCTGCTCGGTCATATTGAAGACCATGCGGTCGCGGAGTATGCCCGCCACGTGGTTGACCACGTCGATGCGCCCGAAGTTGTCTATGGCGGTCTGGATGATGTTAGCTGCGGAGTCGTAGTCCGCCACGGAGTCGAAGTTGGCGACCGCGCTGCCGCCGCGCGCCTCGATCTCTTGGACGACCTGGGAGGCGGGCGCGTCTGAGCCGCCCACGCCGTCCACGCCGCCGCCGAGGTCGTTGACTACCACGGATGCGCCCTCGTCCGCGAGCAGCATCGCCACGCTCCTGCCGATGCCGCGCCCGGCGCCGGTGACAATGGCTACTCGCCCTTTCAATCTGTTGCCCATGCTGGTTCCTTTCTGTTTGTTGCGCTCTGCGTATTGCGCGGGATTATGTCGTGTGTTGGAAAGCGCCCTTGCGCGGCTGCGCGGCAGGGCGGGTTAGGCGGGCGGGCTTACAGGCCCTCGCCGATGATTTTCGGGAAGAGCTCGTCCATTTCGTCCATAGTGAAGGTTCCCCACTTATGGATCGCCTTGGCGACTTCGGGATTGGAATACAGGTAGATGCTGCCGCCGCGCGCGCCGAACACATTGCAGTTGACATTGGGCGCGGCGTATGTGGCGAGATACACGGCGAGCGGGGCGACGTTTTCGGGGTCGTCGGGGCTGCCCTCGCCCTGCCAATCGGATACGGGGGGCGATTGGCCAATGCCCGCGCGCTCGGCGGGCGTGGGGCTGGGGCCGTCCGCGATGCGGTATTCGTCCACGGAGCCGGGGAAGAGGCGGGTTTGGACTAGCGGCGAGATGGCGTTGCAGGTTACGCCGTAGCGGCCGAGGTCGCGGCCGACCGTGCGGGTGAGGCCGATGATAGCCTCAGAGGCGGCGGCGTAGTTAGAGCGGCCGATGTCGCCGAGCCCTGCGTCGGAAGTGAAGTTCACGATGCGCCCGCCGCGCTGCTGCCGGAACAGAATGGCGGCGAACTTCGTGGGCGCGAACACGCCTTTCACATTGTATCGGATAACATTGTCCCACTCGTCGGGGGACATTCGGTAAATCATCCTATCTTGCAGGATGCCCACGCTGTTGACGAGGACGTCCACCTGCCCGAAACTATCCACCGCCGCGCGGATGACGGACTCGCCGCCGTCCATAGTAGATACGTCGTCGTAATTGGCGACGGCGTTGCCGCCCGCGGACTTGATGGCGGCGGCGGTAGCGTCGGCGGGCGCGTTGGACGCGCCGCTGCCGTCAACGTCGCATCCGAGATCATTGACGACCACAGACGCGCCCTCTTCGGCGAGCAGCAGCGCCGTAGCCCTGCCGATGCCCCGCCCCGCGCCGGTAACCACCGCGGTCTTGCCTTCTAAGCGACTTCCCATATAAACACCTCCGTGTGTGCAGTTGTCTGTGTTTAGGTTTTTTAGATTATCGGGTTGTATGGAGCGTTATGCCGGCGGTTTTTATGGCCGCGCTTGTGTTGCGGGGCCGCGTTAGATTGCCGGCGGTTGGCTTTCGTGGGTTATGATACCTTATTGGTTCGCGTTTTGAAAGTTTTAGCGCGGGAAAGGCGGGGGATGGGCGATTTGGGGCCGTGATGTGGGGGTGATGGCGTGGGTAAGCAGATGAGGGAAACGCAGCGCGAGAGGGATGGGCGCATATATGCGACTGACAAGACGCCCTAAAGGGAAACGCAACGCGCCCCTGGGGGAATAGGCAAGCGGGCAAAGTTTGGGGGAGAAACAAAAATGGAGCGAAAGACGGGGTTCGAACCCGCGACCTTCTCCTTGGCAAGGAGATGCTCTACCAACCTGAGCTACTTTCGCTCTCTGCGCGATTATCGGCCGTGTTGCGCGCTCGGCGGCGGCTTGCGCGAGTGCCGAGGGTCAGAATCGAACTGACGACACCAGCGTTTTCAGCGCTGTGCTCTACCTACTGAGCTACCTCGGCCGATATGAATATCTTAAAGATGGCGCGGCGCGGTGTCAAGTGTAATGGTGGGGGGCAATCGTGCATCGTCCGGCGCGCGGGTGTTGATAGTAGCGGGGGCCGCGCTCGCCGGGCGTAACGATCGCCTACTGGCCTGTTGCGCTGCCGTTGGGCGTTGGCGTTGCGGTTGGCGTCGGAGTCGCTGTCCGATGCGCGTCAGCCGTCGTGATTGACACTTCGGCTTCGCCGCCGTATTCGCCGTATGATGTACCGAATCTGCTGTAAGCGTCGTCGTTCAGAATCGCCATCACCTTGTAGGTGTACGCCACTCCCGGTTCTGTGGCGGTTGTGTCTTCGTAGCTCATTCTCACTTCCGGCCGCACATCGGAAATCCGCGTGAACTCCGACTCGTTATTTTCCCGTCGAAACACACGATAGATTCTTGTGAAATAGGAGGCTCTTGATTTCCAACGCAGTATGACGCCGCCATTTATCTGCGTCGCCGTCAATTCTTTTGGCGCAGTGCTGTCCCGCATCTGAACGATTTCCCGCTCTTGCTCTAGGCGCAGCAGCTCAGGCTCGTTTGCTATCAGCCGCTGCAAATCCGATACGGACATAGTCGTCATGTCAGAAGATTCAAACGTCCCCAATGTGCGCCAAGTATTGCGCGCGCGTTTTGCGTATTCGTTGGCCCATTCGTTCCTAAGGGAATTATCAGGCTCAACTATTATGAACCGTTGCTCGCCGCTCGCGCCGGATGCGCCGTCGGAGGACGACATCGGAAACCATCCTCCCGCCGCTGTTAAAGAATGGCTCTCTACCGCGCCGTAACCTAAGAGAAACTCGCCGATCCAATAACGATCCGGATGGCTGACGCTTGGGATGCGTTCCACTTCTTTAGCTCCCACGTTAGACAAGAAGACAATCGCCTCCCTATCGTCCCAGCGAGCGTCCCGAGCCCTTCTGAGATACTCTATCACAGCTCTCGCCTCATCTGCGATTTCAGTCGTATGCGGGCATCCACTCGCGGCAGTCATGCCCCATATCGTAGCGCTGCCGTTCCCTTTGAGGTATTCCAAAACCTCAAACTCATACCACAAATGCGGCTCGTATATGTTGGCGCCTCGCCCTTGAAAAGTAGCGACGTGGTCGTCAATTTCAAGCAGTCGCACTCTCGCGACTATATCGGCAAACAAGATCAATTCCTCTATGCTGAAAGGATGAGGAAAGACATGCGCTCCGCAACCCCCAGGCGCCCATGGCGTCGCTGTGGGCGTGGGCGTGTGAGTAGGCGTTGGTGTCCGGCGCGCGCCGGCAGTCGTGATTGACACCTCGGCTTCGCCGCCGTATTCGCCGTAGGCTGTGTTGAATCTGCTGTAAATGTCGTCTTTTAGAATCGCTGCTACTTTGTAAGTGTACGCAACGCCCGGTTCCACGGCGGTTGTGTCTTCGTAGCTCATATTCAGCGTCCGCACATCGGAAATTCGCGTGAACTCTGATTCCCCATCCGCCCGCCGAAACACCCGATAGCCGATTGTATCACTATAGGACGCTGACGTCCAAAATTCCCAACGCAACATTATTCCGTTATTCGTCTGCGTTGCCGTCAATTCTTCAGGCATGGTCCCGTAGCGTATAGTGGCGATCTCTCGCTCTTGCTCTAGGCGTATCAACGCGGGTTCGTTTGCTATCAGCCGCTTCAGATCCGATACCGCCATAGTTGTCGTATCCGAAGATTCGGACGCGCCCAATTCGCGCCAAGTATTGCGCGCGCGCCTTATGTCCTGGTCTTCTTGGGAGTCGGGATCAATCAGCAGGAGCCGCCGCGCGCCGCGCGGGCCGGGGGCGCGATCGGAGCGCAACAGCGGAAACCATCCTCCCACCGATGTGAATGCGTGGGTTGGCACGCCGTTTACGGGAATCCAACTCATCACATAACGGTCGGGATGGCTAGTGCTTGGAATATGCTCATATTCGTCATTCAGGAAGACTATGGCTTCTCTGTTATCCCAGCGAGCATCCCGCGCTCTCAGAAGGCGCTTTGCAATATCTCTTGCCGCTTCTCTGGTTTCAGCCCGATGAGATGACGAAACATTAGTCACCCCCCATATCTTGGAGGCGCCGCTCCCTTTGAGGTATTCCAATACTTCGAACTCATGCCATAATTCAGGCCCGTACCTTGCGTAGATGTTCTGAGTGTCCAGGTTCGTGTCAATGTAATCATCGACTTCCAGCAACTTCACCCGCGCGATTACATTGGAGAACAAGATCAGTTCCTCCATTCTGAGGGGCCGGGGGATATAATGCGGAACGGGGGATTGAGGCGACAGCGGCGCTGGCTTGGAAAGCGATGCGGGCGCGGGGCTAGGGGCATGCGGCGGCGCGGCATGCCAATCAGCCGCGTCTGCCGATAGTATCGCGCGCGCTTGCAAGAGCAGGACGCACAGCGTCAGCGCGGCAACGGCAAGCAGGCAGGCGCGGTTGATTATTTTCGCTGACATGCCATATCTCCGAGCGTCGGGTGGGTGGGGTTGGCTAATGCGCGTATAGTATCACACATGGACTTATTCTATCGCCGCAAGCCGAGCGCGGCTGGCCTTAGCGGGCATTAGGCGCATCGACAGGGTTGCCCTGCTTGTATCCATTTTCGCGCGCTTTGTCCGGCAGGCAGGATGCGATGATTATGGCGCAATCGCCCCGTTAGCGGCCGTTTCTGCCGAACTTGGGGCGCGGCTCGGTGAAGTCCTTGCCCTTTTCGCGCGCTTCGTCCATCCGCTTGAAGTAGGCGTCAAGCTGCTTGTCGACGTCCTCGTATGCCTCTTCGCGCCCCTCGGCCCTGCCCTCGACGCGCCCCTCTTCTTTGCCCCGCTCTATCCCCCGTTGTACCATGCGATGTGCGATAACCACGATGTATGCGCCTCCCTCTACTACGGCCGCGAGGCCGGTTGACACTACCGATACCGCTTGCCCGGTGTGTATGATGGCGATGATCGTCGCCAATGCCGTGTCGTCGGTCACTTCAACGACTTCATACCACGTCGTAAGCGCCATTCCCAGCACAAACGATACTGAGAACACGGCTACCGATATTATTCTGACCCAGTTGGTTGTTATGATAGCCAAGTTAGCTCCTTTTATTATTGTCTAGGGATGCGGGAATGTCAATTGGCGGCGGCATACGCATGCGCCCAAATGCGGGCGGCGCGAACATCTTACCAGACTTGTCATATCAGGGTTGCGCGCGGCTTTCTATCGTGGCGAATTTACGCCGCCAACCCGCGCGTCGCGACAATTGCCCCGCTTGAATACCCAACCCCGCTTTGTTCAACTTATTCCAATAGTGTAGAATGAACGGCAAGCCATTACCTGGCTATGTCTTGGGGTTGCGCCTGAGGCAATATCCGGGGGACTATTAAGGGCTATACTAGGGGAGACGCTCGCCGCGCTCGGCTTGGATGCGCGGTAGCGGCTTGCCGATTTAAGAGCGATATAGCGATATGATGAGGAGACGGGATTGGCAGATTTCGATGTGGCCGTTGTCGGCGCGGGGCCGGGCGGGTATGTGGGCGCCATTCGGGCGGCTCAGCTGGGGCTGCGAACCGCGATTGTGGAGGATGACAATGTGGGCGGCGTGTGCCTGAATTGGGGCTGCATCCCCAGCAAGGCGCTGCTCCGCAACGCGGAGGCGCTGGATATTATCAGGCGCGCGGATGAGTTCGGCATAAGCGTGGGCGAGATAAGCTACGATTACGGCAAGGCGATTGATCGCAGCCGCGATGTGGTTAGGCGGCTTACTACCGGCGTGGGCTATCTGCTTAGGAAGAACGGCGTTCAGCGCTTTGACGGGCGCGGCGTTTTGCAAGGGAACGGCGCTGTTCTTGTGCAAAGCGGCAGTGGCGCGCAGGGCGATGAGAGCGAGGCGCAAACCATTAGCGCGGATAACATTGTCGTGGCGACGGGCGCTCGGTCGCGGCGCATCCCGAACATTCCGGTGGACGGCGAAACGGTCATCACATCGCGCGAGGCGATTGTGCTGCGGGATGTGCCTGAGAGCATCGTCATCATCGGCGGCGGCGCTATCGGGGTGGAGTTCGCGGAGGTCTATCATTCCTACGGCGCAGAGGTTACGATAGTGGAACTGTTGCCGCGTCTCGTGCCGCTTGAGGACGAAGAGATTAGCGCGCAGCTGGAGCAGGCGTTCCGGCGGCGCGGCATTGACTTTATGACTGCCGCGTCCGTGCAACGCATAGACATAGGCGAGGGCGAGGCGGCGGTGCGGGTCATCGAAGCTGACGGCACAGAGGTTACGCTGGAGTGCGATAAGGTTCTGGCGGCGGTGGGCATTGAGGGCAATGTGGACGGCATAGGCTTGGACGCCGCTGGGGTTCGTTGCGAGCGCGGGTTTATCGTGGTGGACGAATATATGCGGACAAGCGCGCCGGGCGTGTACGCAATCGGCGATGTGACGGGCAAGCTGCCGCTGGCGCATGTGGCGTCGGCGCAGGGCGTCTTGGCGGCCGAAACCATCGCGGGCGTTGATTCGCCCACGCTAGACTATTCGCTGATGCCGCGCGCTACCTACTGCCGCCCGCAAATCGCCAGCTTTGGGCTGACCGAGCGGCAGGCGATAGACGCGGGCTATTCGGTGAACGTCGGCAAGTTCCCGCTGACGGCGAGCGGCAAGGCGCTGGCTATGGGCGAGGCGCAAGGGCTGGTCAAGCTTGTGGCGGACGCCGAAGTGGGCGAGCTGCTGGGCGCGCATATGATAGGCGCCGAGGCGACCGAGCTGCTGGGCGAAGTCGGGCTGTCAAGGCTGCTGGAGGGAACTACGACCGAGCTGGGATGGCTGGTTCATCCGCATCCGACCATATCTGAGGCTATCAAGGAGGCCGCGCTCGCGGCCGAGGGGCAGGCGATTCACTTCTAGCCGCAAGGCGCTGCACGACCAAGACAAGACGCGGCGCGGCTTTGATAACGCGACTATGACAAGAGGTACATTGCGAAAGTGGAGTCCAAACTAGACAATCGGCAGATGCGCGAGTTCTATAAGCAGATGCTGCTTATCAGACGCTTTGAAGAGGCGAGTAGGCGGCTGTATATGCAGGGCAAAATTCGCGGGTTTCTTCACCTGTACATAGGGGAAGAGGCGATAGCGGTGGGCGTGATGTCGGCGCTGTGCGCGGACGACTATGTAATAGGCCACTACCGCGATCACGGGCATGCGCTCGCCAAGGGGATGTCCCCCCGCGCGGCGATGGCGGAGCTGTGCGGCAAAGCCACCGGCAGCAGCGGCGGCAAGGGCGGCTCCATGCACCTGTTTGACGGCGAAAGGCGCTTTATGGGCGGCCACGCCATTGTGGGCGGGCAGATGCCCATCGCGGCGGGCTTGGCGCTCGCAAGCAAGTACAAGGGCGAGAACGCGATAACCGTCTGCTTTTTCGGGGACGGCGCGGTGAACCAGGGCGAGTTTCACGAAACGCTCAACCTGGCGTCGCTGTGGAAACTGCCCATCCTGTTCTTGCTGGAAAACAACCTGTATGGGATGGGGACGCACGTCGACCGCGCACGGGCGGGCGGACAGCACATCTACGAATCAGCAAGCGCTTACGGGATACCGGCGGCGCAGGTCGACGGGATGGATGTGTTTCAAGTGCATGAGTGCGTAACTGAGGCGATAAAGCCCATACGCGCGGGCGAAGGGCCGCAGTTCATAGAGGCGAATTGCTATCGCTACGTGGGTCATTCTATTGCGGATCCCACGATGTACCGCGAGCGTGATGAGGCAGATGAGCTGGGGTTTAAGGATCCCATAGACAGCCTCAAGAACTTTATGCTGCAGTTCCATGTGGCGGAGGATGCGGACTTCGCGCGAATGGACGCGGAGGTGGCGGCGCAGGTGAAGGACGCGGTGGAATTCGCGGAGGGCAGCGCGGATCCGGAGCTTGAGGCGCTGCATCGGAATGTGTATTCATAGGCAATCATAGGCTTGGAGCGAAAAATGGCTGAGATGATTCTCAGAGACGCCATGGCAAAGGCGCTGCGCGAGGCGCTTGCCGATGAGCGCGTCTTTATGATGGGCGAGGACATAGGCGCATACGGGGGCGCGTATGCGGTAACGCGCGGGTTCCTAGACGAATTTGGGCCCGATCGCGTGATGGACACGCCCATATCCGAGTCGGTGATTGTGGGCGCCGGCGTGGGCGCGGCACTGGCGGGGCTCAAGCCCATAGTTGAGCTTATGACGATAAACTTCAGCCTGGTGGCGATTGACCAAATCGTGAATCACGCCGCCAAGCTGCGGTACATGTCGGACGGGCAGTTCAGCGTGCCGCTAATCATCCGCACGGTCACCGGCGGCGGCGGGCAGCTTGCGGCTACCCATTCGCAGAGTTTCGAGAACTGGTACGCCTCAGTGCCGGGCTTGAAAGTGGTCGTTCCCGCTACGCCGTATGACGCGCTGGGCTTGTTTCGGACGGCGATGAAAGACGACAATCCGATACTCTTCGCCGAACATTCGCTGCTCTACGGCTTGCGCGGCGATGTGCCTGAGGACGGCTACGAAATCCCGTTTGGCAAGGCGGACGTCAAGCGCGCGGGGGATGATGTCACCATCGTGGCGTACTCGCGCATGACGCACATCGCGCTTGAGGCGGCGCTGATGCTGGAAGAGCGCGGCAAGCATGCTGAGGTGATAGACCTGCGGACGCTCAGCCCTTGGGACAAAGACACCGTGCTGGAATCAGTACGCAAGACGAACCGCGCGGTTGTGGTCGAAGAGACCTGGCGCACCGGCGGTTTCGGCGGCGAGATAGCCAGCGCCATACAGGAAGAGGCGTTTGACGACCTGGACGGCCCCGTGGCGCGCGTGGGCGGCGTGGATGTTCCCGCCCCCTACAACGGCGCGCTGGAGGCCGCCACTATTCCGGACGCAGGAAGGGTTATCAAGGCAATCAGGGACAACTTCGGGATATAGGCGCTTTGCCACAGGCTTGCCGCCGGTTCGCGGCAAGACGGGCGGCGGCGCTCCCGCGAAAGCGGCGGGCACGTTGGGGCATATAGGCGCATCCGGCGAAAACGGCGGCGCTTGCCAATATCCCTAGCATCTAACGAATCTAGCGAACAACGATTAACGACTATCGCGCGCGAATTGAACGCGGCCTGATACGCAAATACGCAATTTCACAGCAGGGGGCTTGGATTGGCTACCGAACTCACTATGCCGCAAATGGGCTACGACATGCAGGAAGGGACGATACTCAAATGGCTGAAGTCTGAGGGGGAGTCGGTTCAGAACGGCGAGCCTATCGCCGAGATCGAGACCGACAAGGCGGTAGTGGAGTTTGAGTCATACGCGGACGGGGTTGTGCAGGCGATACTGGTATCCGCGGGAACCACCGTGCCGGTGGGCGAGCCAATCGCGGTGGTGGGCGATGCGGTCGAGGCGGCGGCGCCGGTCGATGCGCCCGCGGACGAGCCGGTAGCGGATGCTGAGCCTGCGGTGTCTGACGAACCCGCCGAGCAGCCTAGCGCGGCGATACCTATGCCCGCGGCGGCCCCGATGCCCGTTGCGGACGATCCGGCGCCGGAGCCGGCCGCGCCGCTCAGGGCGTCGCCGGTGGCGCGGCGCATCGCGGACGAGCGCGGCGTCAGCATCGCGGACGTGGTTGGCACGGGCCCTGGCGGCCGCGTTACGCGGGATGATGTGGTGGCGTATGCGGACGCGGCTGATGCGGCGGCGGCAGAGGTTGCGCCGATAGCGGACGAGGTTGTGGCGGCGGTGGAAGAGCCGGTTGAACCCGAACCCGTAGCGGAGGTTGCCGAACCTGAGGATGAGGATGCCGTAGAGGAAGAGGTTGCGGCGATAGAGGAAGAGCAGCCTGAGGAAGAACCCGTCGTGGCGGATGATGAGGTTGTGGATGAGATCCAGGAAGTGGAAGAAGAGGTTGTGGCAGAAGAAGAACAGCCCGAACCCGAACCCGTCGTGGAGGATGCCGAACCTGTGGATGAGGTTGAACCCGAACCCGCAGCGGCGGACGCCGAACCTGTGGCCGATGTTGCCGAAGAGGTTGCGGCAGTTGCAGAGCGGATTGAACCTGAACCCGTCGCAGAGGTTGCCGAACTTGATGCGTCGGATGATGCGGCTGACGCCGATGCGGCCGACGGCGCGATTGAGCTTTCGCGGATGCGGCGGCAGATAGCGCGCGTTACGCTACGCAGCAAGCAGGAAAAGCCGCACTTCTATGTGACCTCCGAGGTTGATATGACGGCGGCTATGGGGTTGCGGCGCGAAATCAACGACGCGCTGGCGAGCGAGGGAACGCGCGTAACCGTCAACGATATGATAATCAAGGCGTGCGTTGACGCGCTCAAGCGCTATCCCAAATTCAACGCATTCCTGGACGGCGACGCGCTGCGCCTGAACGACAGCGTGAATGTGGGCATAGCCATGGCGGTAGAGGACGGGCTGCTGATGCCCGCGATAAGGGGCTGCGAGGCGATGTCCCTGCGCGAGATAGCGCTGGCGAGCAAAGACCTCGCCGACCGCGCGCAGAACGGCACGCTGCGCCCGGACGAATACACAGGCGGCACATTCGGCATAAGCAACCTGGGGATGTTCGACGTCAGCACATTCGTGGCTATCATACAGCCGCCGCAATCGGCGATAGTCGCCGTGGGAACGGTCGCCAAAAAGCCGGTCGTGCGCGGCGACGAGATAGTCGTGCGGCAAATTATGAACGCGACCATATCCGCAGATCACCGCGTCGTGGACGGCGCGGAGGGCGCGCAGTTCCTGATAGAGGTCAAGCGGCGGTTGGAGAGTCCGCTGAGCTTGCTGCTGTAGAGGGGCAAGCGCGGCGGCGCGAAAAAATGGACGCTACTTTTTGTAAAAAGTAGGCAAAAACTTTTGTGGGTGTGGATGGGGCATGTGCGCCGCATCCACACCTAACTTTTGCGTTTTAGGGTCAAAAAATCACTTTATACTTAGCAAAGGCATATCCATACTATTTAAGAGCATATCAACAAGAAAGTAGGCTCTTATGGTTGCCCTTGTACATGAGATTATGGATACCGAAACCAGGCCGCGTCTGGTTGAACCCAGGGTATATTTGGTCACCAAGCCGTGCGTGGACTGGGAACAGGTAGCGGCGTTTCTCGCCGACGAGGGCGTTCCCCCGATACCGGACAGCATACGCGCAGGCGACGACGAGTCCGCCGCCATCGCTGAGATCGCGGCGCGGCTGTGCTATATGAGCTACGGCAACGGCAGGCGCGACATCGCCGACTTCATCACAAACCTGCTGCGCTCCAAGGATGGCAGCGTGTTTGAGCATATCAACTACGGGTTCGCGTTCACGGGGGTATCGCGCTCGCTGACGCATGAGCTTGTGCGCCACCGCGCGGGGTTCGCGTACAGCCAGCGCAGCCAGCGCTATGTTGACGAAACCGGCTGCGCGTTTGTGCTGCCGCCCGCGCTGGCGGATGACGCGGCGGGCGATGCCGACGCCGACGCCCGGCGTCTGCTGGAAGAGGCGCTTGCGGGCGCGGCGCGCAGCTACGACGCGCTGGTGGACGCGCTTGCCACGGCGATCCCGCGCGAGCGGTTCGCGTCGGCGACCGACCATCGCAAGGCGATACGCCAGGCGGCGCGGGCGGCGCTGCCCAACGCCACCGAGACCAAGATAGTGGTCACCGCGAATGCGCGCGCGTGGCGGCACTTCATAGAGATGCGCGCCGCGCCCTACGCCGACTGGGAAATACGCCGCCTCGCGCTAATGGTGCTAGAGCGCCTGCAAGCCGAGGCGCCCCTGCTCTTCGGCGATTTCACGATTGCCGAACTGCCCGACGGCAGCCGAACCGCCGCGCCAAAGTATTCCAAGGTGTAGATGGCAGTATCCCTTGACAACTAATGCGATAATGGCGGCAAGGAGTTAGTGCCATGACTACGCAAACCGAAGAGGCGCAGGTCGCCGAGGGCGCGGTGAGCGTCGAGAGGGCGCTGGGGCGTCTGGAGGGGAAGAATGATCTTCTGATCCGGATGGTTGATGGACAAGGCCATCAGTCCCAGGAAAACAATCGGAAGCTTGATACGAAGATAGACACGGTCAAGTCGGATCTTGACGCTAAGATAGACAAGACAAAATCGGATCTTGACGCTAAGATAGACAGGACGAAGTCCGAGCTTGAGGCTAAAATAGACACGGCCAAGTCCGAACTCGACGCTAAAATTGACGCTAAGACGGACAGGCTTCTGTACTGGATATTGGGCGTTGGGGGCTTTACGGCCGTAACCGTTGTCGGCTCCGCGCTCGCCGTGATTTTCGCGCAGCGTTAGCGAAGTCGACGGGTTGCACTGCGCGGCGGGCAGATATTCCCGGCCGCCGCTCGGTTTATGCGGGCGTGGGCATAGCGCTTGCCGCATAATCTTCGCAGGATAAGGAGAACGCCATATGCGCCTCAGGCTTAGCAGGCGGACAATCACGCTCATACTGCTGCTACTCGCGCTGCCGGTAGTGGTTGTGGGCTATTGGCTGCTGGCGCCGCTGTTCATCACCGAAAGGGTGAACGAAGATTTCCCGCCGCTTGCATCCAATACCAATGCCGAAAGCGCCGCCGGGGAGTTCCCGTTTGCCGCCAAGGCGGATTTGCCGGAGGGCATGTCTATGGCGCAGGCGGAAGATGTGATGATAGACGCGGCGGCGCAAGACGAGCCGTATGACGAGCGCGCGCCGGACGGGATGGCGATGGCGGCGGATACGATGCAAGTGGACGCAGCGGTTGAGCGGGTGAAGACGGGGAATTTCCGCGACGCCGATAGCTTTCACAGGGGCAGCGGGACTGCCACGATATATCGCGCGAATGGCGAAAGCGTGTTGCGGCTGGAGGACTTTCGCGTTACGAATGGGCCTCAGCTGCATGTGCTGCTAGCCCCCCACGCCGATCCGATGGCGCGCGCCGACGTCGACGGCCACCACGACTTGGGCGAGCTCAAAGGCAATGAGGGCAATCAGAACTACCCGCTGCCGCCCGATATTGACGCCGCCGATTACGACAGCGTGGTCATCTACTGCAAGCCGTTTCGCGTGATATTCAGCGTCGCGCCGCTGAGCGCCCCGCAGAGTTAGTCGCAATCGGCGTTCCAATCGCCGTTGCGCGTTGAACTAGGCGCGCGGGATTAGTTGCCGCCTACTCGCCGCGCGACGCCCACTTGCCCGCCTCGACCGCCGTCAGAAAATCCGCCACCGCGCGGTTGAACAAGTCTGGCTCTTCCAAGTTGATGGCGTGGCCGGATTGGGGAAACATCACCAGCCCGGATGTGGGAATGCAACGTTTCATAAAGATACTCGGCTCAATGCAGGGCTCGTCCTCGTCGCCGAGCATAATCAGGGATGGGACGGTTAGCGCGCGCATCCCGTCTTCCAGCGCGAACACGGGCGGGCGCTTGCCCTGCACGCCGCGAAATGTGAGCGCCGAGCCGATGTGCGAGTGCGCCAGGAACTGGTCTTGGAACTCGCGGTAGCCGCGCGCGTCTTTGCGGCGCAGCTGGACGCGCGCATCGCCCCGCGAGTAGTCTTCCATAGACGCCATGCCCTCCGATTCCATGCTATTGGCGCGCGCCATAACATTTTCGCGCCAGCCGTCCGCGTCGGTGGATCCCGTCCCCGCCGCGGCGATGATGAGCGACTTCGCCATATGCGGATGCGTCAGCCCAAAGTTGAGCACCAGCGTCCCGCCCATAGACAGCCCGCCGATGTGCGCTTGCTCTATGTCCAGGAAATCCAGCAGCCCGCGCAGGTCTTCCACCGCTATCTCTTGGGAATAGGCGGATTCTTCGCGGGGGACGTCGGAGGGCGGGTAGCCGCGCGCGTTGTAGGTGATGACGCGGTAGCGGCGCGAAAAGTAGCGAACTTGCGGCTCCCACGAGCGAAAGTCGCCCGCGAACTCGTGCGCCAGTATCAGCGGAAAGCCCTCGCCGGTGGATTCGTAGTAGAGTTGGATGCCGTTGACAAGCGCTTTTGGCATTAGGACGCTCCCTGTGAGTTGGATTTTGTGTGATAGGCGTGTGATGGGTTGGGATTATGCGGGTATAAAGGGGGAATGTCAATTTAGAGATGCAAGGCGGCGCGATAGCGGGGGCTATGTGAACGGCTTGCCCTTTTGTAAAAATAGGCAAACTTTGGATGCGCGAGATGATAAGGGCGCGGCTACGCAAAATCCGCGCGTATCCCATATACTTGCCAAAAGGCGGGGTTGCCCAAAGGCTGGGGGATACGGCATATGCCTACGAACTTTGAGATTGGGGATATTGTGGCGCTGCGAAAGGCGCATCCCTGCGGCGCGCGCGAGTGGCGGGTCGTGCGCGTGGGCGCGGACATCGGGATTGTGTGCGCGGGCTGCGATAGGCGGGTGACGCTGGCGCGCTCGGCGCTGGAGCGGCGGATGCGCGGGCAGCCGCGCAAAGAGGCGGGTTAGCGGCGGCGCGAGAGCAGATGCAAACAGGGTTGCGCCAGGCGCAAGGGCGCAATTCGGGCGCAGGGCAACCCCCTATGCGTTGACACTTGTTTGGCTTGTGCTTACAATGTGCCTACGAAAAGCGCCTTTTGGTCTAGGGGGTGGTCTTATGCTGGAACTGGTCATTGATGGCATACGAGTTAGCCTTATGAACTACCAGCGGGTGGTTATACTGCGTGTCAAGGATACGGACAAGTTCCTGCCTATCTGGATTGGGCCCACGGAGGCGGACGCTATCGCGCTCAAACTCCAGAACGTGGACGTTCCCAGGCCGCTCACGCATGACCTGCTGTTTGATGTGATCGCATCGCTGGATGCCACGGTGGACAGGATTGTGGTGTCGGATTTGTCCGACGACACCTTCTACGCCAAGATTGTGCTGCAGGCGAATGGCGCCACTATGGAGGTGGATTCGCGCCCCAGCGACGCAATCGCGCTGGCGGTGCGGACGGAGTCGCCGATATTCGCGGAGACGTCGGTGGTGGAAAAGGCGGCGGTGCAGCTGGACGCCGAGACGGGCAGGGCGAGCGAGCCTGAGGAAGACGACGCGCCCCGTCCGGTGGACGAGGAAGAGCGCAAGCGCCTCTCGGCGTTTGAGGACTTCATCGGATCGCTTGACCTGGAAGATCTGGGCAAGCAGTAGCGAGTAGGCGCGTCCTATGTTGATATGCGAAACCGGCCCCCGCAAAGCGTTGCGATGGGGTCGGTTTTGTGCGATAAACGGGGGATGGCGCTTTTCTTCTAAAAAAGTAGCCAAAACTTTCGGATGCGCCTAACGCCGCGAATTTTCGGGGCTATCGGATAAGCGGCGCTATAAATTTACAATCGGAATTTGCTTGTGATATACTACGCAAGCGTCGGGAGGTTGCGGTGAACGCGGACAGGCTGGCAATGGCGTTCCGGCTGCTGGGGATCGGATGGTATGTAGCCATCTGCATCGGAGGCGGCACATACGGCGGCTTGCTGCTAGACCGGCAGCTGGGCTGGAGTCCGTTGCTGACGCTGATAGGGCTGGCGATAGGGATAGCGGCGGCGATAGGCGGGATGCTGCGGATGCTGATTGGCGCGCTGTCGGCGGGATCCGAGGCCGGCGCGGATAAGAACGGCGGCGAGAGCGCCGCCGATGGCGATAATCAGGGCATAGATAATCGGGCCTAATAACCAGGAATGAGGCAGGGGATAGTGTCCAAGCTGCTTGGCAATCCTAAGGCATTGGCGATAGCGGTTATAGGCGTTATCGCGTTTGTGGTCAGTATGTTGGGCGGGGCGCTGGGCAGCGCATTCGGCGCCGGGTTCCTGAGCGCGCCGCTGGCGCACATTCAGATACCCGCCGAGCCGGTTCTCGCCAACGAACTCTTCCCGGGCTTTAAGCTCACGAACACGATGCTCACCACTTGGCTCGCCATCGTGGCGCTGCTGGTCATATCATATTTCGCCACGCGCCGCATGACCGAAGTGCCGCGCGGGATGCAGAACCTGATTGAGGTATTCATCGAGTTCTTCCTGGACTTGGCGGAGCGCATAGCCGGACGCGAGCGAGCGCGGCGGTTCTTTCCGCTTGTGATGACCATCTTTCTGTTCATAATGATCGCCAACTGGATGGGCATCCTGCCCGGCTTTGGAACTATCGGCAGGATAGAGACGCCCAAAGAGCTTATCCACCACGCCGAAGAAAAGGCGCATGCGGCGGGAACGCAAGTCGACCTGAACGCCATACACTTGGAAGTGTTCACGGGCGAGGGCGCTTTCGGCTATCTGGGCTTTGGCTCGCTGGGCAAGGACATCACGGCGGCGGCGTGGGAAGAGGATCACGGCGCGGCCGGCCCCGGCAATCAGCCGGGCGTGCTTGTGCCGTTTCTACGCAGCGCCAACACCGATGTGAACACTACGCTGTCCATCGCCATCATAGCGATGGTGATGGTGCATTTCTGGGGCTTTTCGGCGCTGGGAATAGGCGGGCATCTGGGCAAGTACATCAACTTCAAAGAGGGCCCTATCGGGTTCTTCGTGGGGATACTTGAGGGGATAGGCGAGATAGCGCGGGTAATCAGTTTCACATTCCGCCTGTTCGGGAACATCTTCGCGGGCGAAGTGCTGCTGATAGCGATGGCGTTCTTGCTGCCGCTCATAGGCATAATCCCGTTCTTGGGGCTGGAGCTCTTCGTGGGCGTCATACAGGCGTTCATATTCTCGATGCTGACGCTGGTGTTCGCGGTAATGGCGACCACGGCGCACGGCGGCGGGGAGCATCACTAACGCTGGCAAAGGCGCGGTGCTCGCTAGTCAAGCGCGGCGCTCGCGGGAAACAAATCAATCTCACTAAGGAGAAATGCACAGATGGACGAGTTTCAGAGTTTGGGCGCCGGTCTGGCGATAGGTCTGGGCGCGCTTGGCCCGGGCATCGGGATAGGCATGCTGGCGGCAAAGGCGATGGAGGCGCTTGGGCGCAATCCTGAGGCTGCAGGCCCGATTCAGCAGAACATGATACTGGCTATCGCATTCGCCGAGGCGATAGCGATTTACGCGCTGGTGGTGGCGATCATCATCAAGTTCGTGTAGCGGCGCGCGGCTTTGCGCGGGCAAGCGCCGCGCTTGGCTATCGTCGAACCACGCCGACCCTCGCTATGCCTGCGCTAGGGCATTGCCGCTAAGGCGCAAGTGAATAGGAATAGAGAAAGATATGGAGGCTTTCGGGATCAATCTGCCCGGCCTGATAACTCAGCTGGTCAGTTTCCTGATACTGCTTTTCATACTGATGAAGCTGTTGCACAAGCCTATCTTGCGGACGCTTTACCGGCGGGCTGAGCGCATTATTGCGCTAATTGCAAGGGCGCGGCGTAAGGAATAAGGAAAGGGAAAGATATGGAAGCTTTGGGGATCAATCTGCCCGGCCTGATTACGCAGCTGGTCAGTTTCCTGATACTGCTTTTCATACTGATGAAACTGCTGTACAAGCCGATACTGCGGATGCTTGACCAGCGCGCCGAGCGCATCAGGGAGAGCCTTGACGCCGCGGAGCGGGCGCGTCAGCAGTCGGCGGCGTCTCAGGCGGAAGTGGAATCGCAGCTGGAAGAGGCGCGCGCGGAGGGGCAGCGGCTGATTGCCTCGGCGCGCGAAGTCGCCGAGCGGTTCCGCGAAGAAGAGACCGCCAAGGCAAGGCAGGACATCGAGGCTGAGCGCGAGCGGGCGCAGGCGAACATTCAGCGCGAGCGCGACGCCGCCATAGAGCAGCTGCGCGGCGAATTCGCGGACCTCGCCATCACCGCCGCCGAGCGCGTGGTGGAGCGCTCCCTGGACGACGCGGCGCATCAGGAAATCATAGACCGCGTCCTGCAAGAGGGCGACAGCCGCATCCGCCGCAACTAGGCGATACGGCTTTCAATCGCGCCAACCGGCGTTTCAATCAGGCATACCAAACCAATCAATCGCGCGGGCTTATCGCTGGCGGCGGCGGGTTGCTAATAAGATAGCGGCGGCGCAGTTCGCAAGCGGCAGATCGCAAGCGTTACACACAAGCGGTAGCGCGCAAGCAGCAACAAGGCAAGAGAGCAGGCATGGCAGCAAAGGGAGCATCGGCGCGCAGATACGCCCAAGCGGTGTTTTCCATAGCGCTTGAGCGGGGCGAGTTGGACAGGTGGCTGGACGACCTCGCGCTGCTGGCGGACGCTATGGAAAACGCGGAGTTCGCGGGGTTTATGGACGCGCCGCAGATTAGCGCGGCGCAAAAGACAAGCCTCGCGCGCGAAACGCTTGGCGGCTCGGTGAGCGATCTGGCGCTCAACCTGATGGCGCTGCTGGCGTCGCGCAGCTCGGCGCGGCTGATAGCCGACATAGCCGAGGCGTATCAGCGGATGCTGGACGCGCATAACGGCATTGAGCGCGCCGAGATACTATCCGCCGTGCCGCTGACCGACGAGCAGCGCGAGCGCATAACCGATATGCTGCGCGGCGTTGTGGGCAAAGAGGTTACCGCCACCGCAAGCGTTGAGCCGCGCATCCTGGGCGGCTTTGTGGCGCGCGTGGGAGATAAGGTAATAGACGGCAGCACGCGCTCGCGGCTTGACGGCCTGCGGCGGGAACTGGCGCAGGGGGCGTAAGCGCAACCGGCGGCGGCCTCAGGTTCGCCGCGCTCATTCGCATATAATTCACAACCACGACTTTCGCGGCATATCGCGGCGGCCAAAGCCGGTATCGCCGCCGCGCGAATTGGCGGCGGGCGAGACGGGCGCCGCGGCGCAAGCATAAGACAAGACCCCGCAAGCGGCGCGCGCTAGACGCCGCAGCCGGACGGAGGAGTTGAATGGCAGTCAGAGGGCAAGACATCGCATCGGTAATCAAGCGCCAAATCGAAGAGTTTGGGCGCGACCTGACTATGGTGGATGTGGGAACGGTGGTAGAGGTTGGGGATGGCATCGCCCAAGTTCACGGCTTGTCCGGCGCCGCGTACAGCGAGCTGCTGGAGTTCGAGGGCGGGGTTATGGGCATGGCGCTGAACCTCGAAGAGGACAGCGTGGGCGCGGTGATTATGGGCGACCCGCTGGGCATCAAAGAGGGATCTGAGGTCAGGAGCACCGGGCGCGTTGTGGTTGTGCCGGTGGGCGATGAGCTCGTCGGCCGCGTAGTTGACGCGCTGGGGCAGCCGATTGACGGCAAGGGGCCTCTCGGCACTGCTAAGACGCGCGAGGTGGAAGTGGTAGCGCCCAATGTGGCGATACGCAGTTCGGTTGACACGCCGGTTCAAACGGGCATCAAGGCGATAGACGCGATGATACCCGTAGGGCGCGGGCAGCGCGAGCTCATCATCGGCGACCGCTCCACGGGCAAGTCGGCAATCGCCATAGACAGCATCATCAATCAGAAAGGCGGCGACCTCGTCTGCATCTACGTCGCCATAGGGCAGAAAGTCGGCAAGGTGGCGCAGACGGTCGCGCTGCTGGAAGAGCATGGGGCGCTGGCGCATACCATCGTGGTCGCCGCCAACGCATCCGATCCCGCGCCGATGCAGTATCTCGCGCCATACGCGGGCTGCGCCATGGCGGAAGAGTTTATGTGGCAGGGCAGGGATGCGCTCATCATCTACGACGACCTGTCCAAGCACGCCTGGGCGTATCGGCAGATGTCGCTGCTGCTGCGCCGCCCGCCGGGCCGCGAGGCGTATCCGGGCGATGTGTTCTACCTGCACAGCCGCCTGCTGGAGCGCGCGGCGAAGTTGGACGCCGACAACGGGGGCGGATCCATCACGGCGCTGCCCATCATTGAGACGCTGGCGGGCGATGTGTCGGCGTATGTTCCCACGAATGTCATATCCATAACCGACGGGCAGATATACCTTGAGCCGGAGCTGTTCAACTCAGGGATAAGGCCCGCCGTCAACGCGGGGCTGTCGGTATCGCGGGTGGGCAGCGCGGCGCAAACGCGGGCGATGCGCGGCGTGGCGGGCAGGCTGAGGTTTGACCTGGCGCAGTACCGCGAGCTGGTCACATTCGCGCAGTTCGGCACGGCCGACCTGGACGCCGCCACGCGCCAGCAGCTGGAGCGCGGGCAGCGCGCCACCGAGATACTCAAGCAGGGCCAGAACTCGCCGCTGCCCATGGAGCATCAGGCGATAACCCTCTACGCGCTCGCCAACGGCTACCTGGACGACGTTGAGATAGCGCAGGTCGGCGCGTTTGAGGCGGCGTTCCTAAGCTACTTCGCCTCCAACCAGCGCGACTTGCTCGCGCAAATATCCGACGCCAAAGACATATCCGGCGACGCCGAAGAGGCGCTCAAGGCGGCGATAGACGATTTCAAGGCGAATGTGCCGTATTAGGCGGGCATCATCGCATTACAGGCCGGCCGCGATTATAGGCCGGACGTATCAGGGAGGGAATTGCCATTCTAAGGCGCAGCGGGGGCGCAAGTGATACTGGATGTTTCGGTTACGGAGTATCGGCATGCGTTGACGACGCGGCAGATTGGGCTGACGCGAGACCGGCGCACGGAAAGCAGGCTGAGACAGACATACGCGCCGGCGTGGTTCACAAACCCGCGCCGTTGGCAGTGGCAAGCTGACCTAGACGCGGCGCCGGGCTTTCAATACTATGTTGATATGTACTCGGAGGTGACAACGAAAGATCCGTGGGACGATATTGAGCTTTTCTTTCAAAGAGCGTCCGCTTTTGGGCAAGCACAATTTTCGTCCGGCGCTTTGCTCTATCCCGCTAAAACGCCTGAGCTGAACATTGCGGCAATGGCAAGCGCATCCGAGGCTCTCGCAGGGTGGTTCTGCGAAGACCACTACAACTGGGACTTGTATGCTAGGCCTTCAAAAGTCACTCCCGATATAGTGTTTCGGGATAATGCCAGCGGGCGATTGGCGCTAGTGGAAGTGAAATCATCCGGCAGGCTGGGAAATCCGCAGAGCAAGTTGACTACCGATATGATTAAGCTCTTAAAGATATTGGCCCCCACAAAACTGCTACATCCACATAAGTACTATGTTGGGCTTATAATGGTTCAGGTGTCAGGCCCCGACAGCGTGGACTTGACAAGTCTGCGATTGGATGAGGTGTAGGATGAAGAAGCGTGAAAGATCAGGTCCGGTTGACCTTATGATGCAAGGCAGAATGGATGAAGCCGCCAAGATGTACTTGGATGTGTATCCTGATGTGGCGGGGGATATGTTCATAGGGCCTCAGATACTTTCGCAGTTGCATCTTTGCGTGGCGGGGAAAGATCCCGGACGCGCTCCCGAAGACGCAACGGGCGAGGTTGAGAAGATGGCGCTGCGTAAGCTGCGCGAGTGCGGCGCGGATGTGGATGAGCGCATCGTCAAGGACGAAGTCGCCATGGCAAGGGACATAATTAAGGAGTCAAGGGATCGCGCCAACAAAGCGTTGAACCTACCTGAGGATTTGACATATGGCAAGCGAAAGGTTAGGTCCAATTGAGCTTATGATGCTTGGCAGGGTTGACGAAGCCGCCGAGCTTTACCTGGATCTCTATCCCGAAGTGGCGGGGGATATGTTCATAGCTCCGATGACGATGTCGCAGCTTATCAGGATAGTGGCGCATAAAGAAAAAGTTCCCGCTAACAAGGATGTGCTGCCGAAAGTAGAGGATATGGCGTTGCGCGCAATGGAAAAGCGCGGCGTTGAGATTGACAAGGATCTCCTGAAGTACGACGTCGGCTTGGGGCTGATAAACCTGGAAGAAGACAGGAAATACGCCGAAAGAAAGTCGCGCAGGTGGGTTTAAGGACAAGATATGGCAAGCGTAAGACAAATTAGGCGGCGCATCCGCAGCGTGGAGAATACCGCCAAGATTACCAAGGCGATGTCTATGATTGCGGCGTCCAAGATGCGGCGCACGCAGGACGCCGCGCTGCAGGGCAGGCCGTACTCCGAGCTGATGCAAACTATGCTGGCGCATCTGGCGGCGCAAACGCGGGACGACGAAGATCGCCATCCGCTGCTTGTGGACAGGCAGCCGCGCCGCAATATCGCGCTCATCACCATCACGCCGGACAGAGGCCTCACGGGCGGCCTGAACGCCAACATCAACCGCGCCGCCGGCCAGTTCGTCGCCGAGCAAGGCGCGGCGGGCATCAAAGTCGTGGCTATGGGCAAAAAGGGCAGGGACTTTATGGCGCGGACGGGCCAAGACATTATGGCGGTCTTCACCGACGTCTCCGACCGCCCCGGCTTGGAAGAGGTCGCGCCGCTAACCCACATCGTTGTGGATCTGTTCACAAGCGAGCAGGTGGACGCGGTGTATGTGGCATACGCGCAGTTCGTCAATGTGACGCTGCAGCGCCCGGTCGTGGAACGGCTGCTGCCGGTAGCGCCCTCGGATCTGACGCCCAGCCAGGCGGTCGGCTACATCTTTGAGCCGGACGAGACGCCCGTGCTGTCGGCGCTGCTGCCGCGCTACATAGAGATGCGGCTGTATCACTGCTTGCTGGAGGGCATTGCCAGCGAGCAGTCGGCGCGAATGGTGGCGATGCGAAACGCCACCGACAACGCCGACGCTATGGTGGAAGACCTGACGCTTGTGATGAACAAGGCGCGGCAAGAAACGATAACTAAGGAACTGCTGGACATCGTGGGCGGCGTGGCGGCGGTGGAATAACCCGGCGGCAAGCAACCGATTAACCGAAAACGGAGGAACAATGGCAACGGGAAGGGTAACCCAGGTCATCGGCACGGTGGTGGATGTTGAGTTTCCGTCGGAGGATATGCCGGCGATATACAATGCGCTGGAGACCAGCATCGGCGAAGAAAAGCTTGTGCTGGAGGTAGAGCAGCACATCGGCAACAACTGGGTGCGCTGCCTCGCGATGGGCGCCACCGAGGGGCTTGTGCGCGGCGTGGACGCCGTGGACACGGGCAAGCCCATCGCCGTCCCCGTGGGCGACCCCACGCTTGGGCGGCTGTTCAACACACTCGGCGAAACGCTGGACAACCTGGAAGAGGTGGAGGCGGGCGACAGCTGGCCCATCCATCGCAGCCCGCCCTCGTTTGAAGAGCAGTCGACGCAAGTCGAAGTGCTTGAAACGGGCATCAAAGTTATGGATCTGATTACCCCGTTCACCAAGGGCGGCAAGATCGGCGCCTACGGCGGCGCGGGCGTGGGCAAGACGGTCGTCATCCAGGAACTCATCCACAACATCGGCACGGTTCACCAAGGCGTGTCCGTGTTCGCGGGCGTGGGCGAGCGCTCGCGCGAGGGCAACGACCTGTGGCATGAGATGCAGGAATCGGGCGTGCTTGCCAGCACCGTGCTTGTGTTCGGGCAGATGAACGAGCCGCCCGGCATCCGCGCGCGCGTAGGGCTGACCGGCCTCACTATGGCGGAGTACTTCAAAGAAGAGCGCGGGCAGGACGTCCTGCTGTTCATTGACAACATCTACCGCTACATCCTCGCGGGGATGGAAGTGTCCGCGCTGCTGGGCAGAATGCCCTCCGCGGTCGGCTACCAGCCCACGCTGGCTACCGAAATGGGCGACCTGCAAGAGCGCATAACCTCATCGCGTAGCGGCTCCATCACATCGTTCCAGGCGATATACGTCCCCGCCGACGACTACACCGATCCGGGCATCGTAACCACATTCGGGCATTTGGACGCGGTGGTGGCGCTGGAGCGCTCGCTCGCCGCGCAGGCACTCTACCCCGCCGTTGACCCGCTCACATCGTTCTCGCGCATCCTGGAACCGGCGGTGGTGGGCCAAGAACACTACGACGTGGCGCGCGGCGTGCAGCAGGTTCTGCAGCGCTACCAGGACTTGCAGGACATCATCGCCATTCTGGGCATAGAAGAGCTGTCGGACGAAGACCGCCAAGTCGTGGCGCGCGCCCGCCGCATCCAGCGCTTTCTGACGCAGCCCATGTCGGTGGCGGAAGTGTTCACGGGCCAAGAGGGGCGCTATGTTCCCATCCGCGATACCGTGCGCGGGTTCAGGGAAATCTTGGACGGCCAGCACGACAGCCTGCCGGAGCAGGCGTTCTATATGGTCGGCACGATAGACGAGGCGGTGCAGCGCGCCGAGCAAATGGCGGCGGTCACATAAGCGCCGGCGACGCGCGGCATATGCGCCCGACGACAATCGCGGCATACTAACAGGGAGCGGCTGAATGGCTACAATGCGGCTTGAAATCGTAACGGCTGAGCGCGTGGTGTACTCGGAGGATGTGGATGTGCTGGTCGCGCCGGGCATAGACGGGCAGCTGGGCATACTGCCCAACCACGCGCCGCTGCTCACCGCGCTGCAGCCGGGCGAAATCCGAGTGGTCAAAGACGGCGAGGACTCGTTTATGGCGATACGCGGCGGTTTCATGGAAGTGATGACCAACCATGTAACCATACTCGCGGACGCCGCCGAGCGCGCCGAAGAGATAGACGTCGAGCGCGCCGAGGCGGCGATGCGGCGCGCGCGAGAGCGCATAGACACCGGCCCCGCCGACCTAGACTTGCAGCGCGAACTGGCTGCGCTCCGGCGGGCGCAGGCGCGTCTGCTCGCGGCGAGCAGGCGCGTCCGGCCCCAGCGCCGCCGCGAAACGATGCCGCCCGTCCAGCAGCAACAGGATGCGGGCGAGTAGCAATATCGGGCGAGGGAAATGCGCCGCGGGGATAGACGCTCCCGTGTTAACGCCTAGCGCCGCCCTAAGCCCGGCTACGCCTTTCGCAGATAGAATGTCATAGACTGCAGCGACATCACGGGATCGATGTTTCTGACGACGATGTGCAGGGGAACCTGCGCGGCTACCGGCGCGTAGTTCAAGATGCCCTTGATGTTGTTTCGCACAAGCTCATCTATGACGCCCTGCGCTTGGATGGCGGGAACCGCCACTATGCCGATGCTTATCTGCTTGCTGTCCACGGTCTCCGCCAGCTCGGACATTGGTTGCACATCGAACTGCCCTATCTTGTTGCCCACCTGCATCCTATCGCCGTCAAACGCCGCCACGATGCGAAAGTTTTCTTGGTAGAACCCCGGGTAGTTGATGATAGCCCTGCCGAGCCGTCCCACGCCTATTAGACAGGCGCGCCACTCGCGGTCTAGCCCCAGGATCTCTTGCAGCTCGGATAGCAGAAAGCGCACATTGTAGCCGCGCCCTTGCTTGCCAAAGCGCCCGAAGTAGCTCAGGTCTTTGCGGATTTGCGCGGGCGTCATCTGCAACAGGTTGCCTAGCTGCTGCGAACTCACCACCTCCGCGCCCTCAGACATAAGCTGAGACAGCGCTCTCACATAGAGCGGCAGCCTCAGCACTACCACTTCAGGGACTTCGGGAACTATTGCCGATTCCATAGACCTCCGCAGCCTTGCAATGCCTTACTTGCGACGCCTTGCGGCCCGCCGTGTTTGTCGTGATGATTGATGATTTAGGGGCGCTTGCGCGCCGCGAAACCGGGCGCTTGCGGCGCGTTGGGGCAACCCGTTGGGGCAATCCGTATCGGCGTATTTTATTACCCTGATGTGATTTCGTCAAACGGATTCGCGGGGCAATCGGAGGCGCTATTTCTTGCAAACATGCGGCCAAAAAACTTTTGGGTTTGGATGACGCGCTCGCCATATTCGCATATAAGCCTTGTAAGAGCGGCGGCGGCGGATTGCATTTGACATTCGGCGCACATATTGATAAAGTTATTGCCAAATGCCAAAGCATACTCACATCCGCGCATGCGCCTGTATGGACGACCGCTAGGGGTCGCATAGACAGGTTGCGCCTTTCGCGCGCCGCGCCCCCGCCCAGCAAGTTTGACAGGGCGGGGTTTTTATTTGCACATTCGCATATAGCCATACGCCTAGGCCAGCCGGCAAACTGCCGGCGCAATGACGCCTAAGGTTGCCGATAAGGGAGGGACATCGGAATGACGACGCAGACGGAGTGGACGCCTCGCAGCGATGGCATTATTCAGATATTGCCCGAAGAGATTACGGATTTTGAGACGCAGGCGGCGCGCTTTCGGGCGGGCGAATGGGAGCCTAACGACTTTATGGCGTTCCGGCTGCGGCAAGGCGTGTACGGGCAGCGCCAGCCGGACTCGCAGATGTTTCGGATAAAATGCCCGTTTGGGGGCGTAACCGCCGACCAGCTAGACGCGCTGGGCGAAGTGTCCGAGCGATACGCGCCGCTGGGCAAAGGGCATGTGACCACGCGCGAAAACTTCCAGTTCCACCATATCCGCCTTGAGGACTCGGCGGCGATTATGCGGCTGATAGGCGATGTGGGGCTGAGCACGCGCGAGGCTTGCGGCAACACGGTTCGCAATGTGACCGGCTGCGCCGCCGCGGGCGTGTGCGCCAACGAACCATTCGACGTAACGCCATACGCCGCCGCTTACGCGCGCTACTTTGTGCGCCACCCATTCAGCCAGTCGCTGCCCCGCAAAATCAAGACCGCGTTCTCCGGCTGCGACAGCGATTGCGCCATAACCCCCATCCACGACGTCGGCTTTCTGCCGCGCGTGCAGGACGGCGTGAAAGGCTTTAAGATGGTCGTGGGCGGCGGCACTTCCATTATGCCGCGCATCGCGCCTACTCTGTGCGAGTTCGTCCCCGCGGACGAGTATCTCAAAGCCACTGAGGCGGTGCTGCGAATCTTCCACCGCACAAACGAACTGCGGCGCAACCGAATGAAAGCGCGCATCAAGTTCTACATCGCCCGCGTGGGCATTGACGAGTTCCGCAAGCAGGTGGACGAAGAGATGAACCAGTCGTGGGCGCAGCGGTCGTTTGACCCCGCCGACCTGCTGTTCGTTGAGGACGAATCCCAAGACGCGCCGCCCTTGAACGGCAACTACGCCGCGTTTGGCAGCGATCCCGAATTCCGGCAGTGGCTGGACAGCAATGTCCAGGAGCAGCGGCAAGCGGGCTACAGCATGGCGACCGTGCGGCTGCCGCTGGGCGACATCAACGCGGCGCAGTTCCACGAACTCGCCGATATGTCCCGCAAATACGCGGGCGGCCGCGCGCGCATCACGCATCAGCAGAACCTGACATTCCGCTGGGTTCCCGAAAACGCGCTCTACGAGGTTTGGCAACGGCTGAGCGCCATCGGCTTTGGCGGCGCGGGCGCGCACGAAATCACCGACATCGTATCCTGCCCCGGCACCGACAGTTGCAAGCTGGGCATCACCTCGTCTATGGGGCTTGGCAGGGCGATAACCGACGCCGTAGCCGAGATAGACAAGTCCGACCCGCTGGTTCGCGGGATGCACGTGAAGATGAGCGGCTGCCCCAACGGCTGCGGCCAGCATCACATCGCCGACATCGGCTTTCACGGCGCGGCGGCGCGCGGACCCGGCGGCCAAGTCCCCGCCTACGAACTCTTCCTAGGCGGCAGCTACGACGGGGACGACGCCCGCTTTGGCCAGCGCGTCAAGACCAAGATACCCGCCAAGCGCGCCCCCGACGCGCTCAAGCGCGTAGTAGCCGACTACCAAGGCGGCCGCTCCGACGGCGAATTGTTCAAGGACTACGTCCTGCGCGTGGGAACCGCCCACTTCGAGGACATCCTAGCCGAGTACAAAGAGTTGCCCGAACTCAACCGCGAAACGCTGGGCGAGTACATAGATTGGGACAAGACGGTCAAGTACGTCCTAGAGCGCGGCGAGGGCGAATGCGCGGTGTAGCCTAGCCATCAGCGCGGGATTGCGGGCGACGGCGCAAGCAATCGGCGATAAACAAAGACGCCCCTTAGCCAATCTAAGGGGCGTCTCGCTTTGCCTTGATTTTAATCGCATGCGGGCGATGCTATCCCGCTTTCAGGTATGCCGCCCGCTCTTTGGAAAAGGCGAGAAAGACCTTCGGGCGCGTGTGAATGGCGCAGGCGCGTGAACGGCAAGGCGCGTTACCGCCGAAATATGCGCCGCACACGATCCTTGATGGACTGCCCGACGCCCGGCTCGTCCTCGTCGATATACTTGCCCCGCCACATCTTGCGCCCGGAGCCGCCGCGCATATCCGCCGCGCCGCGCTTGGACGGCTTGACGAAGAACATCGCGTAAGCCACGATGAACACGATTAGCCCCGCCCACGCCAGCGGCCCAAACGCCACCGGCAGCATCCAGCGCAGCACAAACGCCGCCAGCAGCATCCCCAGCGCCGCCAGCATCAGGCGGCCCGGCGATACAAGCCCGGCGTCCCCCGACACCGACTGCCGCGCGTACTGCCACAGCATCCGCGGCAAACTCCGCTTGGGCGGCGAGCCGGGCATCGGCGCCTCCGCCTCCGCCTTTCTCAGTATATCCTCTATCTCACGCTGATACTGCTCAGGCATCTTCGTTACCTCTTTACCTTGCGCGAAAAATGAAACTCTGGCTTGCCTAAATCCTAAACAACAACGCCAAGCCTGTCAACATCCGCCGGGCAGCGCGCAACCCGCGCGGCGGCGTGTGTTCGCGCATATGAATGGCGGCTTTCGGATGCGCCCCAGCAGATACCGCATAACAGAAACCCGTAATTAACTTATCACTATGCTTGCCGCGTGTTATAATCATTATTAAGCGAGTTAATTGTGTTCAGGAGACTCCCGTGCGAATCACACAAGAGGAAACCGTTGACCTGCAAACGGTTCTTCATATAGAACTGGATGACGCCGACACTACGCCCTATTTGGATATGGGCTATCGCAAAGTGCGCCCGTATGTGTCGTATCCCGGCTTTCGCAAAGGCAAAGTGCCGCGCCATATCGTTATGCAGATGATGGGGCGCACGGCGATTCTGAATGAGGTGTGGGACGATGTGATGCAGGATGTCGCCACCAAAGCGATAGCCGAGCAGGAACTTGAGATAGGCGGCGCGCCCAATCTGGAGCTGCTGGATGTTGAGCCGCTCACTTTCAAGGCTACGGTTCCCCTGCGCCCGCAGGTGGATCTGGGCGCTTACCGCGATATTCGCGTTGACGAAGAGCAAGCCGAAGTCGCCGACGAGCAGGTTCAAGAGCGCATGGAGCAGCTCAGGCGCAGCGTGTCGTCGTGGGAGCCGGCCGAACGGCCCGTGCAAATGGGCGATATGATTACGCTGAGCGCAACCGGCATTGTGGACGGCGCACAGGTTCTGGACGAAACCGATACCGTCTATCTGGTGAACGAAGACGTCGAGCGCCCATTCCCTGGTTTCGCGGCGGCGCTGGTTGACGCCGAGATAGACGCGCCCAAAGAGTTCGAGCTCGCGGTGGCGGACGACTATCCCGACGAAAGCGTGGCGGGCAAGAGCGTCCAGTTGCGGGTAACGGTCAGCGACGTCAAAGAGCAGATCCTGCCCGAACTGGACGACGAGTTCGCCAAGGGCATCGGCGAGGGCTACGATTCGCTGGATGCGCTGCGCGAGCGCGTTGAAACTGAGCTCAAAAATGAGACCGAGAACGTCGCGCGGCAGCGGCTAAACGACGCCGCGATAAATAGCCTGATAGAGGGCGCGTCCGCCGAAATCCCGCCGCTGCTCATTGAGCAAGAGATAAGCTACATGCTCTCCGAGCAGATGCAGTATCTCGCGCGCGCGAACATCCGAATGGACGACTATATGCGCTCTATGGGCAAGACCGAGTCGGAATACCGCGAGGATATGCGCGAAGAGGCGCAAACGCGGCTGATGCGCGGCATAGCGCTGGGCAAGCTCAGCGAACTTGAGGGCATAGAGGTATCCGACGAAGAGGTGGAAGAGCGCATCCAAGCGGCGCTGGCGCAGAACTTCCCCGCCGCGCGCGGCGTTGCCCCGCCGCAAGTAACCGACGAGATGCGCGACCAAGCCCGCCGCGCGATGCACACAGAGCGCACGCTGGATCGGCTGGCGGCGATTGTGAGGGGCGAGGCGCCTGAGTTGGCGGCCGGCGCAGATGCGGCGGATGCTGATGAGGGCGGCGATGCCGTTGACGCTGAGGCGCAAGTGGATGCCGTAGATGCTGAGGCGCAGGCGGATGTTGAGGGCAGCGATGACTCTGATACGCAACAATCCCCCGCGCAATAGCATAACAACCCCAGCCGATAACCATTTCGGCTACACTAGACAAGACAATGCCTATAACAATATCCCCGCATAGCGCGTAAGGAGAATAAACGCAAATGCTGTACAGGCCTGAAGATTTGACCGCAAGCGAGCCGCTGCGCGCCGCGCCTGAGAGCGTTATCCCGATGGTGGTGGAGTCCGGCCCGCGCGGCGAGCGCGCCTACGACATCTACTCTATGCTGCTCAAAGAGCGCATCGTCTATCTGGGAACGCCCATAAACGACCAGGTGGCAAACGCCATCATCGCGCAGCTGCTGTTCCTGGACAGGGAAGACCCTGAGCGGGATGTGAGCCTCTACATCAACTCGCCCGGCGGCGTCATCTACGCGGGCTTGGCGATATACGACACGATGCGGCTCATCCGCCCGGACGTTTCTACCATCTGCGTGGGCTTGGCGGCGAGCATGGGAACCGTGCTGCTGTGCGCCGGCGCCGAGGGCAAGCGGTTCGCGCTGCCCGACTCCACCATCCATATGCACCAGGCTATGGGCGGCGCGCAGGGCCAAGCCACCGACGTGGAAATCGCCGCGCGCGAAATACTGCGCCTGCAAGAAAAAATCCGCAACATCCTCGCGGACAACACCGGCCAGCCCTACGAAAAGATTGTGCAGGACACCGACCGCGATCACTATATGAGCGCGGAGCAGGCGCAAGAGTACGGGCTTGTTGACGAAGTGCTGACATCATCCGCGGGCGCCTAGCGCGACGCGGCAAACATCGGGCGGGCGCGTTCACGCAAGCGCCCGCATAGGCGTAACGACCGGCTTATTCACAAAACACACACGGGATAGCGGGGGCAACTACGGCAAATGACAAGTCGCAACGATTTCTCATGCTCTTTCTGCCGCAAGCCGCAAGGACAGGTCAAGCGGCTTATCGCGGGACACGACCGCGTGTTCATCTGCGACGAATGCGTACTCCTCTGCGACCAGATTATCGCGGAGGAAAGCCCATCCAAGCCGCAGGGCCCCGTGGTTCCCAATATGCAGGGGCTAAGTCCCAAGCACATCTACCACAAACTGGAAGAGTACGTCGTCGGGCAGGAATGGGCGAAGAAAGTGCTGAGCGTGGCGGTGTACAACCACTACAAGCGCGTAAGCTCCAACCATACGCAGGACGACGTTGAGATACAAAAGGCGAATATCCTGACGCTAGGCCCCTCCGGCTCCGGCAAGACGCACATCGCGCAGACGCTGGCGCGCATCTTGGACGTGCCGTTTGCCATAGCCGACGCCACCTCGCTCACTGAGGCGGGCTATGTGGGCGAAGACGTGGAAAACATCCTGCTGCGCCTCATACAGGCGGCGGACTACGATGTGGAGCGCGCCGAGCAGGGCATCATCTACATAGACGAAATAGACAAGATTGCCCGCAAGAGCGCCACCAACGCCTCCATAACGCGCGATGTGTCCGGCGAGGGCGTGCAGCAGGCGCTGCTTAAAATCATAGAGGGCTGCACCGCCAACGTGCCGCCGCAGGGCGGGCGCAAGCATCCCCACCAGGACTTCTTGCAGATCAAAACCGACAATGTGCTGTTCATATGCGGCGGCGCGTTTGAGGGAATGGATCAGATAGTCAAGCGGCGCATCTTCAAAGACCAGCGCACAATCGGGTTCAAGGGCGCGGCTATGATCAGCAAGCACAGCGACGACGAAGAGGAAAGCCCGTTGCACTATGTCAACCCGGACGACCTTATGGAGTACGGCTTTATCCCCGAATTCGTGGGCAGGCTGCCGGTGGTCGCAAGCCTGGACGCGCTTGACCAGGACGGGCTTGTCAAAGTGCTGACCGAGCCAAAGAACGCGCTCGTGCGGCAGTACAAGTATCTCTTCTCTATGGACAACGTTGAGCTTGTGTTCACCGACGACTCGCTCGCCGCCGCCGCTGAGCAGGCGCTCAACCACAAGACGGGCGCGCGCGGCCTACGCAGCATCCTGGAACAAACCCTGCTCAATGTGATGTACGAACTGCCCAGCATGACCGACGTCTACGAGTGCGTAGTCAACGCCGACGCCATCCGCGGCGAGGCGCCCGCCATCCTCAAAATGCGCGGCGGCGAGGACATCCTAATCCCCTCCGTGATAGAGCATAAGAAGTCGGCGTAATCCGCATCGCTTTCCCCCGCGCGTCTCATCCCAAGCCAAGCGCTGACAAGTGCCTAGCGGGCTGATTGCGTCCGGCGATAAATCCCGCTTTTCGGGAAAAGTGGGCAAGCCTTTCGGATATGAATAGGCGGGTTCGGGCAACCCGCAACGGGCATTGACGGGCGATTTCGCGTAAGCGCAACGGGTATTCGGATAAATGCAACGGGCATCAGGGTAAATTTCTGACAAAGATTGTTCCAAATATAAAACTTAACGCTAAAAATATATTGAACTTTTCTAATTTTGCGTTTAAGATTTGCCCAAAACAATCCGCCTTGCGCGGTGAAAGGGCAAATCGGATATGCGCCAGCAACAGTCAGCGCCGGTTCCCGGCGCGCTTGACAGGCAGTTGGACGCCTTTGTGGGCGCTCATATGCCGCCCTCGTCCAGCCGCGTGCCGCCCATCTACCGCGAGGTTACCACCTGCTACGCCTATATGTGTCCCTACGCCTACGGCTGCGCCGAAAAGACGGCGCGCCCGGCGCAAGTGCTGATGCGCCGCTGCATGCGCTACAAGCCCGAAAACCTCCGCATCCGGCCGGGCATATCCGACCACGCGCTCGACCTGCTCGCCAAGCGGCGCAAATCGGGCGAGGCGCTCGCCGCCCAGACCACCGCAATCCTAGACGAACTGCGCCCGGACGGGCCGTTGCGAAAGCGGGCATAAGCGGCAAGCGCCGTAGGGATTGATACCGCGCCGGCCGCATCCCTAGCGGGCGCGATAGGGCAAGCAAGCGCTAGTTCAACGCCTGCAGTGCCCCCCCGCTCACCCTAAACCGGCGCGCGCTTGCCAGAAACCGTGCGTCCACCGCGTTGGCGTCGGCGGTGGTGATGAGCGCCTGCCCATAGGCGCTGGCGCGTTCCAATACCTGCAATCGCCGCGCCGCGTCCAGCTCTGATAGCACATCGTCCATCAGGATGACGGGCTGCCGCATACGCCGTTGCGCGAGGTATTCGCCCTCCGCCAGCTTGAGGGCGAGGACTAGCGTGCGCGTCTGCCCGCGCGATGCGAATGACGCCGCCGCAAGCCCGTCCAGCGTGAGCGCCAGGTCGTCGCGGTGGGGGCCTGCCAGCGTCGCCCCCCGCGCGATTTCGGCGGCGCGGCGCTCTGCCAGCCGGCGGCGCAGCCCGTCCGCGAGCGCGCTGGCGTCGGCGTTCTCGGCCGCGGGCGCGTTTGGGCTGTACGCGATATGAACGCTTTCGCGCGCGCCGCTGAGTTCGGCGTAGATGGGCTTGGCGCTTTCGCAGAGCGTCGCCGCCGCCTCGCGCCGTCTCGCCATAATAATCGCGCCCGCTTTCGCAAGCTCGTCGTCCCAGAACGCCAGCTCATCCGCGCGGGCGCTGCGGTCGCGGATGCGGCGCAGCAGCGAATTGCGCTGCCGCAAAACGCGCTCATACCCGCGCAGCGCCCGCAGATACTCCGCGTCCGCCTGCGCGATAAGTATGTTCAGATAGCGCCGCCGCGCGGACGGCGAGCCATACACGATTTCCAAATCGTCGGCGCTAAACATAACCGCGTTAAGCAGCCCCACCAGCGCCGCCGCCCGCCTTGCCGCGCCATTGACCCGATAGCGCTTTTGCAGCGGCGCTCCCGCCGCGCCCGGCGCATGAATATCAATCTGCAGCCGCAGCGGATCCTCCCCGCGCCTGACGCTCGCCGCGATGCGAACATAGGCATCCCCTCCCGCGTCCGCCGCGCCCCTGCGCGCCAGCTCGCGCTCGCTCCCCGCCCTATGCGACCGCGCGATAGCCAGCATATACGCCGCCTCAATCAGATTGCTCTTGCCCGCCCCGTTCCCGCCCTCAAACAGCGTCATCCCCGGCTGCAAGTCAAGCTCCAGCCGCTCATAGTTGCGGAAGTTCGCCAGGCTGATATGCGTGATGTGAATGGCGCGCCTCGCTGTGGTATGGCATGAGTATGATAGAGATGACGCCTGATTTTACCACAGCGGGCTAGGGGGCATATGGCGCAGGTTAAGGCGTTATGCCGGGGCGGCGCAGTTGGTCGCGGAGTTCGGCTATCTGAGCGTCAGCAACCTCGCGCGCCGCTTGCTCTTGCAATCGCGCCTCGCGCTCTTGCGCCGCCTGCGCCTCAGCCGCCTCGCGCGCCGCTTGCTCTTGTAGCCGGCCCTCGCGCTCTTGCGCCTCGCGGGCCTCAGCGGCCTGGCGCGCCTCGCGCTCAGCCTCATACTCGCGCTCCATCCGCACTATCGTCTCATTCGCCTCTACCAAGCCCAGCATCGTGCGGCCTGTTACCGGGTCTTGCGTGGCGAAGTGGCGGCCGTCCCAGCGCAGGTTTATGCCCATTACAGGGCTGCGCGCCCAGACGAGACCGTCGTCGCCCCTGTGCAGCCCAATGCGGCGATACTCGCCATTCGCCAGATACTCGCCCACGAGCGGCTCGCCGTAGCGGTCGCCGCCGGACGGGTCTAGACGCCAGTACTCGGCTATGCCCAGCCCTGCGTAGCGAGCGCGCTTGCGGGTGAGGTCGGCGCGAGCGGTGCGCTCGGACGCCACTTCTATCACCACATCGGGCGGCTTGCCGATTTCCCAGATGAGGTAGCCGTTTTTGAGTTCCACGTCTTGCGGATTGATGCCGATCGCCACCATGCAGTCCGGGGAAAGCTTGGCGTTCTTGTTGGTGGGATCCCAGCAGAGGTATGCCTCGCCGGTTACCAGGACGTCGGGGCGATTTTGGAAGTGTCCCTCTATCATAGGGTTGATGCGGTTTATGGTGGGGAGCTGTTGCATAGCGTCCTCAACGGGTTCGGGGTCGGGTAGGAAGCTCCAGTAAGGGTGATGTTGGTCGATGGGCGCGGCGTCTTGCGGAGGCGGGGCTACGCCGTTTGGGATGGCGGGGGCGGTCGTTTTGGTTTTGGCAGTGGTCATGGTTCGCTCCCGTGATGGTTGCGGGTGGTGTGGTGTATAGAGCATATTACCATTAAATCGCGGCGGGGGTTAGGGGCGTGGGGATAGGGTTAGGGCGTGATGCCGGCGCGGCGCAGTTCTTCCAACACGGCTTTGTTGTTGCCGTTGACGGTGGGCTGGAGGCACATTAGGCGCCGCCATTGGGATAGCATGGCGTCTGTGTCGGGGGTTGGGGGCAAGCCTAGCATCTCGGTGACTACGCGGTCTATTTCGGCGCGGTTGGGGTCTAGGGCGCTTAGGCTGATGCGCTTGAGGGGGAGGGTTCGCAGGCGGTCGAAGTGGGCGGCGGCTAGGGCGCGGGCGGGCGCATCAGGAGGCGTAGTATCAGCCATATCGCTAGTCTTGGAATAAGTGGGCTGACGGCGTCCAGTAGTTTCCCGCCCACGCATCCGCACGAACCAGCCACTCCTCTATGCGGCGATGCGGCGGGCAGGACGCGCCCCAATACTCCACGAACAAGGCGTCGTCCAGACGCTCGGCGGCGGCGCGCATTAAATCTTGTATATCTTCCAATGCCCGTTGAGTGTAATTCCCGCCCCGCGCGGCGTCTCGCCGCAGCGCCACGCTGCCCGCGCTGAACAGGTCGCGCACCTGAGTGCACAGAACGCCGTGATGCGTTAGCAAGTATATCGCGGCGTCGTCATATTTGCCGCGCACTCGCGGCCCGGCGCACACTTTGGGACACAACAGCGCCGCCTCCGCCCGCAAGACGCGCTTTTCGTCCTGCGGCAAATTCGCGTACAATCGCACATTCACGGGCAAAGTATGCGACTCCGCCAGCCACCACAGCCGCTCGCCCGGCTGCAGGTTTTCGCGCGAATACTCGCGCACATGGCTCATCTTTTCGTCATCCGACAGCGCCGCGAACTCTTCATACGACACCGAAATGTTCGTGAACAGCGACCGCGCATCGCCCCTGTCCATGCTTATCACGAAACGCGGCGAGTTGGACACGCGCACATGCGTTACGCAATCGCCATACCTATCCCAGCGAACTTCGGGCGTCCCGCCCGCTTTGCCGTACAGCACATACACATCGCTCACATCCGAATCGCGCATCCCCTCGAATATGCTGTTGCCCACCGCGTTCCAAGTGTCGTTCTGCGTGAACTTGACCTCAACGCCAAAGCCGTTGACCTTGATGTCGGGAAACGCTCGCGGATGATAAGTCGGATTTGCCTCAAAGCCGGTATCCCTGGCGGCTACCCGCAACATATCAAGCGCATGCTGCTCAAAAGCGTCAGGCGCGTTGTAGAGCGAGCTTGAGCGCAAATTCTCCGTGAGAATGGACGCGGCGCGGCTCAGTACGCGCTCAAACTCGGCCGGCGTCAAGGCAATCCCTCACTGAGCTTGCGATATGCCACGCCAGCGCGGGCGGCACGGCGTTGCCTATTTGCCGCTCGGTCTCGCGCATCCGCGAGGTGAACCGGAACTCGTCCGGGAACGACTGCAGGCGCGCCGCCTCGCGCAGGGATATGCGGCGGTCGAGCGCGTAATGCCACTGGATATTCCCGTGATGCTCCGCCCTGATAGTGGTGGATGGCTTATCGGCGGCTAATCGCCTATTGCCCTGCTCCGGACTTCTGGACGCCTTGCTCCATATGTGCGAAAACTCGCCATCTTCCCGCGCCGATTCCAGGTCGCCGATAGCCTCTCGCGCCGTCATTCGGCGCTCTACGGGTTTCGGATGCTCAAACGCGAACCCGTCTTTGACGCCTATGATAAACACGCGCTCGCGCATCTGCGGCACGCCGTAATCGGCGGCCAGATATACGCGGTGGCTTACGCTGTAGCCGTCAAGCGAAAAATCCGCTATCATTCGCTCAAAGAACGCCTCGCCGCCCGACATAAGCAGCCCTTTGACATTTTCGGCGACGAATATCTTGGGATTCGTCCTGCGTATGGCGTCCACCATATACTCATAAAGAACCGTGCGCTGCCCGTCCGCTATCTTGCGCGCGCCGTTGATAGAAACATCCTGACAGGGAAAGCCGCCTATCACCGCATCCGCGGCAACTGGCAGATCCCGTATCGCGTCCGCAATATCCCCCGCGACTATGCCATCCCCCAGGTTCGCGCGATAGGTATCGCAAGCCTTTTCGCTAACATCGTTAGCCCACACGACATTGAACGGCAGCTCGTCATAATATCGCCCCCCAAACCAAAACCCGCCCGCGAACCCCAGATCCATCCCGCCGCAGCCTGAGAACAGGCTAACCACCGAATAAGTCCAGCGCCGCCCTTGGGCTAAATCTGCGTTCCCACCCGCGCCATTGCGAGCGGCTGAGGTTAGGTGAAATTGAACCGGCATATCAATAACCTGGTCGGTTGGCTTGCGTCTCATTCGGCTACTACTTTTCGATTGCTTATACTAAACAAGTAAGCGAACATTTGTCAATAGCAAATCGGGGCAATCTCAGGCGCATCGCCCTAAGTGCCCTAGACCCCAACCGCGCCCAAATAGACCGCGTAGTCACCCAGATGCTAGGCTTGCCCGCCAACGCCGCCACGCTAACCGAATGGCGGCGCTTGGTGTGCCTGCAATCCATCGTCAACGGCAACACCCAAGCCGTCTTGCAAGAACTGCGCCGCGCCGGCATCACCCCCTAACGCGCGCCTCTACCCCACCCCTACCACAACCGCATCCCCTCCCCAAACAACCCCCGCAGCTCACTCGCGCCCACCGGCCTCGGCGACAACTTTACGACCCGATGCTGCGGCAACGTCCCCTCCACCAACCTGTCTATATCGCCAGCGCCGTAGCCCACCGCCTCCAGTCCATTCGGCATATTCACCCGCCGCATTAGCTTGATGATGGCATCCGACAGCAGCTCGCCCGCATCCTCCGGGCTTGCGCCGCGCGCGTCCGCGCCCATCAGCCGCGCCGCCCGCAAATGCCGCTGCGGGTTCGTGGGCGCGGTGAACCGGAACACCGCCGGCGCGTTCAGTATCACCGACATCCCGTGCGGCACAAGCGGCGCGTCGTCCGGATACCCCTCCGGCTTGAACTCGGGCACCATTCCCGACACCGGATACGACATCCCGTGCGGCAAGTGGCAGCCCGCGTTGCCGAACCCAACGCCCGCGAAAGTCGCCGCCAGCATCATTTGGCTGCGCGCCTCAACATCGTCGGCGTCGTCATACGCGCGCGCCATATTCTCCGCCACCATCTCAATCGCCCGCATCGCCCACACATCGCTAATCGGATTAGCGCCCTGATACGCCGGCCGCGCGCCCGGCCCATCCGGCGCCTCCCGCATGCTGAACGGCAGCGCCGTGTAAGACTCCAGCCCGTGGCAAAGCACATCGAACCCGCTGCACGCCACCACCGCGCTCGGCAGCGTCCGCGAATGCAGCGGATCCACCAGCCCCATCGCCGGCCGCAGCGCGCGGTGCGCTATCCCCGTCTTCGCCTTCATATCCAGCAGATCGAAAATCGCAACCCCCGTAGTCTCGCTCCCCGTCCCCGAAGTGGTGGGAATAGCGATAAGCGGCATCAGCGGCCCCGGCACGGCCTTCCCCTCGCCAATCGGCGCGTTGACATATGTCAGAAAATCCGCCGGATAAGTGGCGTACAAATTCGCCGCCTTAGCCGTATCAATGCTAGACCCGCCGCCCACCGCCACATACCCGTCAAACGCGCCCTCCTGCGCGAACCGGATCGCCGCCTTAAACGACTCATCCGTAGGCTCCACGCTCACCCCGTCAAACAGCGCCACATCCATCCCCTCATCCCTCAGCGCCTCCAGCGCCACGCCCACCGCCTCGCTGCCCGCCATGCGCCTATCCGTAACCAGCATCACGCGCCTTGCCCCCAACCGCCGCATCTCAAACCCAACCTCGCGCGTAACCCCCGGCCCAAACTTAATGCTAGAAGTATCAATCGCATACGCCGTCTCAAGGCCTTGCGCCGGTAGCTCGTGCATCGTCATAACATATCCCCCTGCTATCGCTTTCTTTCGTACTGAATTGTCCTTGCTCCCGCAATTCTATCACAAGCCCTTGCCACCTATCCTAACCTAAAAGCTTTGCCTACTTTCCCCAAAAAGTAGCATACTCCGTCCGCAACAATCCCTCGCCCGCGCCATTGCGTAAGTCCATTGCAAGCCATTACAATCTTAGCGCTTGGCATAATTGGCAAGCGAATGTGGCTACCCTATAATAAGATGGTTGCCCTATGCGGGTGAAATGCAAGCGAACAGAGGGATCTATGTCCAATCGCGCAATTAAAATACCAACCGCCCTAACGCTACTGTTGACACTGGCATCCGCGGCAGCGATTGCGTTGCTGACCGCCTGCACATCCGCCCCAACATCACCCGCAACACCCACGCCCGCCCCAACCACCACGCCTATGCTAACTACCGCGCCCGCGCCGCCTATACCCACGCCCACCGCTGCGCCTAACGCCACGCCCGCCCCAACCGCCACGCCTATGCTAACTGCCACGCCCGCGCCAACCTCGCGCCAATTCGCTGAGCAATGCTCCAACGGCATCGCAGTGCCGAACCCCGCCGACAACCCCGGCCTTGTGTCCGACTGCGCCACCCTGCTCGCTGCAAGAGACGCGCTCGCAGGCGAGGACGGCAACCTAAACTGGTCGACGGACATTCACATCAGCGATTGGTATGGCATATTCATAAGCGGCAATCGCGTGTTAACGTTGGATTTGCGTGGTAGCTTGAATGGAGTAATACCCTCGGAGTTGGGCAACCTTTCCAATCTCGCGAGTTTGGATCTCGTCGGCAATCAACTGACGGGCGCGATACCGCCCGAATTGGGCAACCTTGCCAATCTCGAGATTTTGGCTCTCTCCGGCAATCAACTGACAGGCGCGATACCACCCGAATTGGGCAACCTTTCCAATCTCTATGGTTTGCATCTCAGCAACAATCAACTGACAGGCGCGATACCACCCGAATTGGGCAACCTTTCCAATCTCTGGGCTTTGTGGCTCGTCGGCAATCAACTGACAGGCGCGATACCACCCGAATTGGGTAACCTTTCCAATCTCACGGAACTGAGTCTCTACGGCAATCAACTGACAGGTGAGATACCATCTGAACTAGGCAAACTTTCCAATCTTACGGAACTGAATCTCTCTGGCAATCAACTGACAGGCGCGATACTCGCGGAGTTAGGCAGTCTTCCCAATATCGTGGGGCTGGGTCTCTCAGAAAATCGACTGACGGGCGAAATACCCGCGGAGTTGGGCAAACTTACCGAGCTCGCGCATTTGGATCTCGACGGCAATCAACTGACTGGATCAATACCTTCTGAACTGGGCAATTTGCCTATCAAGGAATTGATGTTGTATGACAACCAGTTGACAGGCGAAATACCGCATGAGTTGGGTAATCTGCCGGAACTTGCCGTACTGAGTTTATACGGCAACCGGCTTACGGGATGCATTCCCGTAGCCTTGCGCGCGCCTTTGGGGAACGATGAGATAGAGCGGATTGGGCTGCCGTTCTGCAATGCCACAACCGCCGCGCCCACGCCAACCGCCACGCCCATCGCAGACTGGAACGCCGCGCAATGTTCCAACGGCATTGCCGTGCCTTATCCTGAAAGCAACCCAGACTTGGTGTCAGACTGCGCTACCCTGCTCGCTGCAAAGGATACGCTTGAAGGCACGAGCGGCAACCTAAACTGGTCGGCGGATGTTAGCATTAGCGGTTGGGACGGCCTACCCGCAGCGGAAAACAACAACCGGGTGACATGGTTGTCGCTGGAAGAATATCGCTTGAATGGCGCGCTGCCGCCGGAACTGGGCAATCTTTCCAATCTCAGACTTTTGGATCTCTCCGGCAATCAACTTACGGGCGCGATACCTATGGAACTAGCCAACCTTTCCAATCTCTGGTTTTTGGATCTATCCGGCAACCAACTAATGGGTGCGCTACCGCCGGAGCTAGGCAACCTTTCCAATATCGAGAGTTTGTGGCTCCACGGCAATCAGCTTACGGGATGTATCCCCGCATCTCTGCGCGCGCCTTTGGTCGATGATGAGATAGAGCGGATTGGCCTGCCAACTTGCTGATTCAACCGCCGCGCCCCGATGATATTGGGGGATGTGTGATGTCGTCCACATTGCCCGACTTACCCACACTTCCCCAAAAGTTTGCCCTATTTTTTCAAGAGTAGCGTCCCCCTCATGGTAGCGTTTCTTTTCAGGTGGTTTTGAGAGTTTGGCAACTTACGCTCCAACTTATAAAGCAGGTGGTTATGGCAAATCCATCCAACCGACTACAACGGTAGATATACTCAACCACCTGAGTGGAAACGCTATCCCCTCATCCCTCGCTTGACAACGCCCTCACCACATAAAAAACCCCTTCCCCGGCTTGCCGCTTGCCCGCCGCGAAAGGGATTTCTTTCTTGCTTATTCCTATGCGTGATTGGCTTATCGCCCCTGCTCCGCCCGAATAAACATCACCAGCTCCCACCGCTCCTCCTCCGTCAGCAGACGGCCAAACGGCGGCATCCAGGACGTCGTATCCCGCCCGCGCAGCGCCGAGGCGAACCCGGCCTGCCCGCCGTATGTGATCCAGGCGTACAGCTCGCCGTCGGTGGTATTCGCCGCGCCTATCACCGCCTCGCCGTTGGCGTCCGTCTTCTCATCAACCAGATTGCGCGGCCTAGCCCCGGAGTCCCCTAGATAGCCCAGGATGGGCGCGCTCCCGTCTTCGCCGCGCAGATTCTGCCCATGGCACACAAGGCAGTTTATCTCATACGTATGCCGCCCCCGCGCCAGCGATCCGGCGGCGTCCGACGCCAGGTTACCAGGCACGGCCATCGCCTGATACGCCTCCACCGTGTCATACTCCACCTCGCGGCCGGTAATCGGCACCGACCCATCAGGCGGCAGTATGCGCGGCCCTTCCTGCGTCCGATAGGACGGCTGGTAGTGCATCTCGGTGAACGCCTGGACCGCGTGGCTGCCCGTCTGCGTGAACGCGGGGAGCTTGAAGTTGATAGATCCCCCGACATCCACGCGCCCGGTCCGCGTGTTGTAGCAACCCACGCTCGCCAGCGCCACAACAAGCGCCAGCGCCACAAGCCCCGCGCGCGCAAACCGCCCGCGAGCCGCCCTTGCGCCCGTCCCACTCGGCGCATTCCGCGTATTCGGCATACTCAATCGCCTGCGATTCCTCATCATCTTGCTAGTCGCTCTCCCAGCCGCGCTTGATGTCCTCCGCCCCGGCGTCACGCAGCGTTTGCTCCGCAACCTCCATCCGGCTTTCGTCCGCCGTAACGCTCACGCCGATGTAGCCCTCGGTTATCCGCGTGTCATACGCGCCCATAAACAGGCGCGGCAGCCGCGATTCCAGTATGATGCCTATCACCGCGAAAATTATCGCGCCCAGCATCGTGCCCTCGTACATTATTATCGCCATCGGCGGTATGGACAATATCGGCTTGCCGCCCGTTACCAGCGGATACGCCAGCTGCGAACCCGCCGTAACCATCAGCCCCACCACAAACCCGCACGCGGCGCCCATCAGCGGCCACCGGAACAGCTTGTGCGTCGGCTCATGCTCGCCAAACGTCCCCTCAGGATACGGCGTTCCCGTCAGCACTTCATACTCGGCGTCGGTATATCCCGCCGCCGCCAGCGCGTCCATCGCGTCCGCCGCCGTGTCAACCTGCTCCTCCCGAAATAGCCCAAGCACGCTTCTCTTTGCCATACTTCTTTGCCTCTTAGCGTCTCATCGCCGATTGGCGTTTCTGTGTGTATCTTGTATTGTTTTCTTGACTCTTGGCTTTGCGCCTTATCGCCCTTGCCTTGCGCCCCGGATTGCCCCCGCGAACCCTACGGCGTTTCCCGTATGCTCGCCGGCACAACCCGCCGCCCTATCTTCATCTCGTCGCGGAAGATCATTCCCTCTTTCACATCGAACAGCGGTATCAGAGGGAAGAACTTGGCGAACAGCAGCATCCCCAGCGCCACAAACGCGAACGTCTCCGCCACTATCAGGATCTCCACTATGCTCGGATGGTAGCTCCCCCAGTCAAACGGCAGATGCGACCGCCGCGCCAAGCCGGGGATGATTATCAAGAACCGCTCCAGCCACATCCCCACATTCACCAGCACCGTGGTGAAGAACATCCACCTCGCGCTCCGCCGCACGCTCTTGAACAGCCACATCGGAACGGGTATGAAGAACGACGTCAGCAGGAACAGCAGGAACAGCCACCAGTACGGTCCCTCGAACACCTGCAGCTCGCGCAGCGCCAAGTCCGGCGACTCCAGCGTGTACAGCGCGAAGATCCACTCCACCACGAAGAAGAAGAACCACGTCACCGCAACCACGATGAGCAGCCGCCCTATCGCGTCGAAGTGGTCGGGGCGAATGTACTCGTCCATCTTCCACATCCACACAATCAGCGCCATTATCATCGCCACCGCGGACACGCCCGAATGTATCGCCCCGATGATGAAATACGGCGCGAATATCGTGGAATGCCAGCCCTCTACCCCGATAGCCACCGCGAAGTCCCAGGACACGATGCTGTGAACCGACACGAACACCGGCAGCACCAGCGCCGACAGCAGGATGCCCGCTATCGCCTGCAGCCGCCACTGCCGCGGCGTCCCGCGCCAGCCCAAGCACAGCATTGCGTAGATCTTGGGCGCGTACTTGCCCGTCGCCCTGTCGCGCACTACCGCCAAGTCCGGTATCAGCGCCACGAACACGAACAGCGAACTGCCTATCAGATAGGTCATCACCGCGCTCGGATCCCACACAAACGGCGACCGCACATTCATGAAGATGTCCCGCGAAAAGTCATACGGATACACCCAGAACAGCCGCCAAGGCCGCCCAACATGGAACATTATGTTGGACAGCGCCGCCACCAGCGAAAACAGCGTCATCACCTCGGCCGCCCGCGTTACCGGCCGCCGCCACTCCGCCTGCGTCAAGCGCAGGATCGCCGAAATCATTATCCCCGCGTGGCTTATCCCAATCCAAAACACGAAGTTCGTGATGTAAAAGCCCCACAGAACGGGCCTGCTCAGCCCGGCGACGCCAACGCCCTTGTTTATCTCATACCCATACGCGCCCAGCCCCGTGCAGATCACCAGCAACAGAAAGCCCACGGCGCCAAACCACCACTTTGGCGTGCCGAGAACCCCCTCCAGCAGATCCCTATTCACTTCCACTTGCGTCTTTTGGATATGTTCTTGCATTTTGAGCCTTATCGCCTCTGCCCTGCTATCTTGCCCTTGCCCCTTATGCCTTTGCCTTGTCTTGTTGCCCTGTCTTGACCCGCTATCGCGCCGTCAACGCGCCCAGCTCCGCCGCCCTATCGCGGCTTGCCCAGCACGAACACCTGCGTCCGGTGATACGCCTTGTGCGCCTTGTAGAGCATCAACTCTTTCTGCTCCCAGATGTTCACCGGCGGTATCAGCCGCGCGAACAGCAGATACACTAACACCGCGCCCCCTAACACGCCCAGTATCATCAGCACGTCCGGTATGTCCGGCAGATGCGCCCCCCGCAAGTCCACCGGCAGACGCCCCGAATCGTCCAAGTGTATCGCGCGCGTGTCAACCCCGCGCGCGTTGGGCCCGTAGTCAATCGTATATGCCGCCACATACAGCCGCAGCCGATCAAAGAATGTCCCCACCAGCACTGCCACCGACATTATCGTCGGCCCCCATATGCTCTTTCGCACCGGATTCCACATCATCACGAACAGCGGCGTCAGGAAACAAAGCGTGAATCCCGCCACAAACGCCCACTGATACGGCCCCAGCATCATCATCCGCAACACCGCCTGCTCGGCGGGTTTCTTGCCGTACCAGAAGACATTGAAACTGGAGAACCAGAACCAGAACCACAGCAGCGACAGCGCGAACAGCAGCTTGCCCACGCCCCAGAACTGCTCCAGCGTTATGTACTCTTTGTAGCCGCCCCACTGACGCAGTATCACCATTGTCAGGATGACCGTCGCCACCCCCGCCTGCAGCGCGCTCGCCGCGTGCGTTATCGGGAACAGCGCGTCTATCCACCCCGGCACCAGCGCTATCAGAAAGTCGACGCTGATGAGAAAATGCACGAACACCAGCATCATAAAGTAGAACGCGCCCAGGATCCCCAAGCGGTGATGCTGCATATTCCATTGCGCCGTGCTGCCCACCCAGTTCCGCGACAATCGCGCCGCCCACCGCTGACGCCAGCCCGGCTTGCCGTTGTCCCGTATCAGCGCCAAATCCGGCATCGCCGACAGCCACAGCATCAGCACGCCCACTATCACCAGCGCCAGTAGCGCCGCCGTCGCCCAGATGTGCGGCGTGAATGTGGGAACGCGGCTGAAGAACGGGTCGTCCGCGTCAAAGAACCACAAGCTCCGCCGCCCGTCCGACAGCGGAGGCAGTATCCAAAGCATAGGAATAAACAGCAGAACGTTGAACAGCCCTACCGCCGTCCAAAGCTCAGCCACGCGCGAAACCGGCCGTCGCCAATGCGCGTTGGCTATGCGCGGCGCTATCGCAACCATAGGCGCCGCCTGCGCCGTAGTCAGCACAAACGCGAACATCATCGCAAAGTAGCCCCACACGAACCTGTCCCCAACCCCGTCCGACAGCCGCAAAGCAAACCCGATTATGCCCAAGACAAGCAGTATCCCCGCCGCCGCTACGCCGCTCCACCACTTGTCGCTAGGCTTATCGTGCTTGCCTATCAGGTCCTGGGCTACTTCCGCCTGCGTCGAGAAAGGCACATACAGCCCCTCGCGCGGCGCGTGATGTCCATTCCCGTTGTGACTAGCCATGCGCCTCAGCCTCGTTGTCAACCTTCTTCAGATAGATCACCTTCGGATGAGTCCCTAGCTCATCAAACAGGTGATACCCGCGCCCGCCCTCGCGCGAGGGCGACGACTTCCTCAGCTCGGTAGCCGCCTTCTTCGCCGCCTTGGTTTCGGGATTGTTCAAATCCCCAAACACCAGCGCCTCGGTCGGGCAGGCGTTCACGCACGCCGGGCTCATTGAACGATCCCCGTCCTCCACCTCGCGCCCCTCGCGATCCGCCTCCCGCGACGTGCGCCGTATCCGCTGAACGCAGAAGGTGCATTTTTCCATTATGCCCCGGCTGCGAACCGTTACATCCGGGTTAAGCTGATTCTTCAGCGTCTCAGGCCACTCCGGCTCCCAGAAGTTAAAGAACCTCACCTGATACGGGCAGTTGTTGGCGCAAAAGCGGGTGCCGATGCAGCGATTGTACACCTGCACATTCAGCCCCTCGCTGTTGTGATAAGTGGCATATACCGGACACACCGGCTCGCAGGGCGCGTCCCCGCACTGCTGGCAGAACAGCGGGATGAACCGCGCCTTCACATCGGGAAACTCGCCCTCCCAATACCGCTCCACGCGAATCCACTCTATCGCGCGCCGCTGATTGAAATGCGCCTCTTCGTTTATCGGCACATTATTCTCCGACTGACACGCAACCACGCAGGCTTGGCAGCCTGTGCATTTGTCCATGTCAACCACCATTCCCCACTGTGCGTCCGCCATGCAATTCTCCCTACTTTGGCGTTTCTGCCCTTCGCGCTTTCGGCGCTTATCCCGAAATGATCCGGGAATTATCCCCTAATCAGTCTTTGTTATGCGCCCCTTCGCGCGCTGCCTAATCCCTATTCGGCGATATGCCTTGCTTGCGCTTGCGCCCGCCCCTATGTAACAGCGATATGACGGATAGCCGCAATCGCGCCGCGCAATCCTAATGCCCATTCCCTCCGCCGTCAATCGCCGTTAGCTTTATGACATGCTGATGCTCGTCGCTTGGGAAATTGGCGTCGGTGTTCTCAAACTTCGGCAGCCGGACCCATTCGCCCGTCTTTGTGATGTTCACCTTTGTGGACGCCCACGCCAGCGCGCCCGATCCCCCGTCTATGCTGGGCGCGAGTATGGAATACACATTCGCCCCCCTTGACTTGGCGTAGCGCCCGCCCGCGTGATGCCCCTGCCCGACCGGAACGCACACCGTATCCGGCGGCGCGGCGGGGCTGGGCCAAGCCAGCGCCTCTATCGTCCCGTACTGCGACTCCAGCCGCACAACGTCGCCCTCGCTAATGTCCCGCGCCTCGGCGACCCTATGATTTATCTCAACCCAAGTCCGCCAGACGGCGGTGGAAATCGGATCCGGCGTAGCCTGCATCCAGGGCAAAGCCGCGCCCTTGCCGTCGCCAAGCCCGGTAGTCATGAACGGCAGCAGATGAAACTCCCCCGCGCTAAACGACGGCGCATCCACCTGCTCCAGCGCCGGCGGCGGCGGAACATTCCCCGTCGCCCTTGCCGACGTATCCCACCAGCCTCCGCGTTGCAATACCCCGTTCCAGAACGACGGGAAGTCCGCCGCGCGAACCGAGCCGCCGCCGGCTTGATACAGCTGCATCGCCCCATCCCGCAAAATATCACGGTAGGTATCGCCCGGCAGATCCAAATCCAGCTCCAGCCCCTGCGCCGCCGCCAGCAGAACGTCCGCGAAATTTCGCGTCCCAAGCTGCTCGCCGCGCGCCTCAAAGAAAGGCCGCACGACCGGCTGCTGAAACCCTACCATCCGATAGCCCGGCCCCGGATCCGGCACGTCGCTGCCCCAGTCCTCCAGATAGTTGTGCTGAGGCAACACCAGATCCGCCACCGCCGTGGTATCGTCCATCACATCCGAGAAACTCACGATGAGCGGAACGTCATACGCCGCCACCTTGAAGTTCACCGCGTCCGGCAGGCCGTATATCGGATCCGCCCCGCGAATCAGCAGCGCCGCCACTTCCCCGCGCGACATCTCATCCGCCAGCCTATGCCAATCCGAAAACGCGGTGCCGCTAGGCATCGCCGGCAACCCGTCAATCGCAGGCGCCGGATTGAACACAACCCCGCCTTCCCGATTGACGCTGCCCACAAGATAGTTGAGCGAATATATCGCCGCCAAGCTCGCAAGCCCATTCGTGTGCGCCGCCGCCGAGCCGCCGCCAAACGCCAGCGCCGGCTTATGCTCCGCGAAATCGCGCGCTATATCTCGTATCTTGTCAGCCGAAACGCCCGTAACCCCCGCCACCTGCTCAGGGGCGTATGCCCCCAGATCCATCCCCGCCGTCAGCGCCGCCGCCGCGCTTGCGTCAGCCAGCCCGTCCGCGATAATCACCTGCGCTATACTCAGCGCCAGCATGCCCTCAGTGCCGGGCTTGACATACACCCACTTATCCGCGTTTGCCGCCGTCAGCGAAAAGCGCGAATCTATGTGTATCAGCTTGCCGCGCTTGCCGCCCTCCGACATATCGCGGAACGCGCCATAACCCCGCCCATACCGCACCGGCGAAACCCAAGTGTTCAGCCAGTCCCCCCCAAACGACAGGATAGTGGCGGCGTTTGCGATGTCAAAATCCGGCAGCGCGTCCTGCCCGAACACCCGCCTTGCCGCCGCCCTCAGCGTGGTCTGCTCCAGCGGTTCGTATGTCATCCGCCGCGCGCCATACGCCGCCGCGAACCTGTCCGCCACCAGCCCCATATGCGCCCCCACCGGATCCGTCGCCAGCACAACCGCGCCCTCGCGCCCGGCATCGCGTATCCCGCTAAGCTGATGCGTCAGCCGCGTTATGGCGTCTTCCCAGCTTATCTCACGAAACTCATTCGCGCCGCGCTCGCCCACGCGAACCATCGGCCCCCGAACCCTGTCCGGGTGATACAGCGCCTGCAAGCCGCCCTCGCAGCGCGCGCTGTGCGCCCCCTGGTTGATGGGATAATCCACATTCCCCTCAACCTTCTTGGCGCGCCCCTCCATCACCCGCACAACTATCCCCTCGCCTGAGGGGCATTGGCGGCACACCGTCGCATACCAGTTATCGCGCCCGGTAACCAGATCCTCCGGCATCTCGACCGGCGACTGCACGAGCAGCTCATCCTCCGGCACGCCGCACGCCTGAAAGAGTATCGCGCCGGCCGCCGTGCCGCCGGCTAGGGTCAGAAATTGTCGTCGGGTCAGAGCCATATCTTCTGTTCAGCCTCTAAAAATGGCAGGTGGAACAATCCGTGGGCGCGCCATTCTCACGATGGCACTCCACGCAATCGCCCATCTTCAGCGGTCGCACCTGCTCCACCTTTTCCATAGCCGCCACATCCCCATGGCAAGTCGAGCACACCGCGCTCTCCGGAATGTTGTCCCGCTCCGAGAAAAACCTTATGTGCGCCTCATGTACGAAATGCACATGATCGGGAACCCTATGAACGCGCACCCAGTCTATCGGCCGCTCGTCGTCTTCCACCATCTCGCGCAGCCGCTCCACCTCATCCAGCCCATCCCCGATAACCTGGTGGCAGGTCAGGCACAGCCCCGCCGACGGAACAGTGGCCGCCGCGCCCTTGTTCACCTCGCGGTGGCAGAACACGCAATCCAGCCCCAGCTCGTCCACATGCTTGGTATGCGGAAACGCTATCGGCTGATCCGGCCCCTCGTCATACCCGAACACCACCGGCAGCCCCAGCCACGCCGATATGACAAACGTCGCCCCCAACCCAACCGCCGCCAGCGCCGCGAGGCTCACCACCCCCAGCGCCCCTAGCTTCACGAGTTGCCTGCGCGTGGGCTTGCGCGCCTGAAAATCGCCTGGTATCAAATTCCGTCTATCCTGCTTGTCTTATGTAAGAAGTTCGTCTAGGCAAAGCCGCCCTATGCGGCCGCTTGCCTAGATATAATAATCCGCCCAGAAACTCCGCAACACGCCCGCGTACACGATAACCCTGAACAGGAAGTACGCCGCGATAGCGAAACAGGCGATTGCCGCCGCGTAAAACAGAACCCGGACGCGCTGCCACGACTGCGGAATATGCCCCGTCGCAACATACGACGGCACAAGATTATGCCCCACAATCATATTCGCCGCGAACAGCACTATGAACAGCACAACCATCCACAGCGCCGTAAGCATCTGGCTAAGCTCGCTCCACTCTTGTATCCCCAGAGCAGCCGGTTCCATATCGCCCTCAATCCCTCGCTCTCGCCCCCGCGGCGCCTAAGGCCTCCCCGCCGCGAAAGCGTTTCAAATCTTGGTGAAAATTATCACAGCGCATTCGCCAATGTCAAGCATTTTAACCCCGTCCGCGCTACCCTGCGCCGCCCAATCCCCTTGCCATCACCATCATCCGCGCTACCACTGACACTATCGCCCGCGCTTGCCGTATGCTAAGTACGCAAGGCTACTATCAGACACATACGCCCACGCTACCGCTCCCCCAGCGCCACGCTCACAATCCGCCGCTCCAGCGCATACCCCAGCCGCTGCGCCCGCTCCAGCCGCGTATGCTCCCCAAGCGTCCCCACAAACGCCACGCCCAATATGCGGCCCACCCGAAAATCCACAATCGTAACCGACACCAGCCTATCCCCGTCCTCATGCAGCGCCCGCAGCCCGACCGCCTCGTCGTAAAACCCCTCCGGCTCCAGCCGCCGCGCCGCCACAAGCCGCTGTCCCGACCCTATCTCAACCCCCACATTCGCCTCGAAATCCCGCAAAAATACATCGTGCATCCACCCCAAAACATCCTCCGGCGTATGAAAAAGATGCGCCACCGTGGACAGCATAAAATCCGCCCCGTCGCTGCCAAACGAAGGCACGGCCGACAGCATCTCGCGCATATACCCGCCTATCCTGCCCGCCTCCCTAAACCGCTCCTCGCTGCTCCCCGGAAACCCGAACCGCGCCATCGTCCGGTTATCCAAATCCGACTCACGCGAAAGATCGTAATTCTCAAACGGCGGCGGCAACTCGCCCGCCTCCAGCGGCATCAGCCGAACCTCATCCAGCCCAACATCCGCTATCGCGTCATCCAGCAAACTATTCGCGCTCACAAAAACCCCCTTGGCTATCGCCCTTATCGCCAACCGCAACCCGTCCATTGTACAACCCTATCCCTCTAATGACTACCAAAATCCCCTCTTGTTGAACCCATACCCTAGCCACCGCGCGCCCGCCTAAAATCCCTCACGCCCCATACGCATCTAATCATTTAACAACCCTCAGGAGACTGCCGCAATGAACCAACAAACCGCCGCAACCGCCCAAAACTCCGCCGGCGTCGCCCGCGCCGTCCTCATCCCCGCCGCCGTCGCCGCCGCCGCCCTAGCCCTAGCCGTCATCGCCGCGCTCATAGCGCGCGGATCGGCCGGCGACACCGGCTTCGACGCCGTCAACTACTTCGTGGAATTCGTTATCCTAGCCAACATCACAGAGCGCCTAAGCGCGCTCCCCTTGGCATTCGCGCTCGGCGCGGGCGTACTCGCCGCCTTCAACCCCTGCGGATTCGCAATGCTGCCCGCCTACCTCGGCCTCTACCTAGGCGCAAACGAGCCGCAATCCCCGTCAGTCGTCGCCCAAATCCGCAAGGCGTTTCTGATAGGCGCCACCGTCACCGCCGGATTCGTCCTGCTATTCGGCTTGGCGGGCGCCGTCATAGCGCTAGGCGCGCGCGGCGCTCTCGGCAGCGTCCTGCCATGGATTGGCATAACCATCGGCGTCCTGCTAACCGTCGTCGCAGCGTGGCTAGTCAGCGGCGGCAAACTCTACACATCTATGGCGCAGCAGCTCTCCGAGAAACTAGGCAACCCTGGCCAATCCAACGTGCGAGGCTACTTCATATTCGGCCTCTCATACGGCTTGGCGTCGCTCAGTTGCACATTGCCCATATTCTTGACGGTAGTCGGCGCGTCATTCGCGTCCGCCGGCGTAGTGGCGTCATTCGCCCAATTCGTGCTGTACGCGCTGGGAATGGGCGCGGTAATCCTGACGCTCACGCTGGGCATAGCCCTATTCAAAACCGCAATGGTAGGCGTAATGCGAAAAATGATGCGTTTCGTAGCCCCCGCCGGCAACTGGCTAATGCTGCTCGCCGGCGCCTACATCGTCTTCTACTGGCTCACCATAGGCGACATCCTGGGCTAACCAGCCGCCCACCCAAAGTTTTGCCTACTTTTGCAAAAGTAGCGCCCTCCCCCGCTTGCCCTTGCGCCCTACTCCAACGCCGCCAACACCCCCAACTCCACCAGCCGCGCTATCAAATACGCCTGCGTCCTATCGCCCTTCACCCGGTTGCAATGCGCGCACAGCAGCTGCAGATTATCGATGTGATCCGTCCCGCCGCGCGAAACGGGAATGATATGATCAACCTCCAGCGCCCGAAACGGGAACTCCGCCTTGCAGCCGTTGCAGCGCCCCTCTTGCCGCCCGAACAGCACATGCTTGTTCCGCCGATAGGGTATCGGCGCGTCTATGTCAGTCCGGCGCGGAATGTCCGTCCGCGCCGTAACCAGCCTGTTGTGAAACAGATCCCCCATCGCCGCCTGCAGCCGAAAATTCGTCAAGTCAACCGCCTTAGGCGATATGTCTATCCCAACCCAGCGCCGCCCTAGGCTTTCGGCGGCAACGCACGCCGTCGCGCAGCCGCAAAACGGATCCAGCACTACATCTCCCGCATCGCTGCTCGCCGCGATAATCCGCTCCAACAGCGCCAGCGGCTTTTGCGTGGGATAACCCGTCCGCTCTTTCGACCGCCCCTGCAGCGACTTGACGTCCGCCCACATATCCTGCAGCTGAACCCCCGGCATTTCATCCAAATACCGCTTGTAGCTTGGCACTGCCCCCGGCCTACGCTGCACAACCCTGCCCGCATCGATCAATTCCTGCATCCGCTCTTCGCTATACCGCCAATACCGCACAACCCCCATCACCTCATACTGCGGATTTCCCTTAGCCGCGCCGCCGGGCCCAGTCAGATTATCAAGCCTATACCGCCGCCCGGTTTCGGGTTCTACAAACCGATACGACTTCTCCACATACTCCGGATCGTATTCGGTATAAATCGGATTCCAAGTCCACTTGTCCGACTTGGTATAGAACAGCAATACATCGTGAACGCGCCCGTGCTGACGCCGCCCCTGCCGCGTATCGTTATGCGCGCCCGACCGCCGCCAGACAATCTCGCTGCGATAGTGATTCGCGCCGAACACCGCGTCCATCAGCAGCTTCAGATAATGGCTCGCGGTGGGATCGCAATGCAAATAAATGCTGCCCGTATCCTTCATCACGCGCCGCAACTCCAGCAGCCGCACCGCCATCATGCACAGATACGACTGCAGCCCTTTGCCGTGCGTCATCCCCGCCGCGCGCAGCGCCTGATAAATCGCCGGCCGCTCATCCGCGATAAGCCCCATCCACGCCACGTCCAGATCCGACAGCGTCCACGTATCCTTGAACGCCGCGCCCGCCGCCGCGCTGCCCACCGGCGCCGCGTAACTGCGATTGGAATTGAACGGCGGATCCAGATAAACCAAATCCACGCACCCCGAATTCATCCCCCGCAGCACATCCAGGTTATCCCCCGTCCACACCGTCTTATCCGCGAAATTAGGCTGCATTGGCGTATCCCCGTCTATCTGCGATTTCCCCATCGCGCCCAATTATACCACGCAAGTGCGCTCGCGCCGCCGATATGCCCTCATTCGCATTTGACGCCCGCCCGATTCCTTACGCAAGCCGCCCGCCGCAAGCCATCCCCCGCATTGCCCGCAATCCGCGCTACTCCGCGAAATACGCGCACAGAGACTCCATCCAACCAATGCCGGATGAAGTCTCTGCGGTTATCGCCTATTGGGGATGCGCCGGCGGGTTAGGCTTTCGGGCTTTGCCGCCTAGTCCTGTACAGCGTCACGCCGCCGCCGACTATCAGCGCGAGCGCCGTTAGCAGCATCAGTTGCATCGCAACGGGGACATAGGCATCGCCAACGTCAGGACCCTCGTCGGGCGGCGGAGGCGCGTCCGTGCTCAGGCTGAATGTAGCCATCTGCTGCGCCTGCATATAGGCGGCTTTCGCGCCGTCCTTGTTGGCTGTGCCGTCCTGCGCCGCGGCAAGCCTGCCGTTGACGATGTTCAGCAACACTTTGGCGACATCAAGGCTGTCCTCTTCCATCACGGCGGCGGACTGTTCTTTGGCGTCCATTGCCCACAGCGCCACATTGACGCTGGAGTCCCTGACCATAGAGGCGAACTTCCTAGTCGCGGGGGAGGAGCCGAAACCGGCGTGTTCGTCGCCCATCTTCGCCAAAGCGAGTATGCCGCCCTCTTCGGCGTCGATGATGTCGACCGCCGCTTGCACTTCCGCCCTCAGCGTGGCGACGTCGTCCGCCGCTTGCGCCTCGGCTATCTCATCCATAGCCATCCCTATTTGCATCTGCAGCTGCGTCAGGATGCCGCCCATATCGCCGTCTTCCGGCCATGCCACCACCAGATGGCGGATGTGCGCCAGGGATTCGGCGTCCACGCTGCCCATAAACGCCATGTCGGCGGAGGGCATCGGATCATCGTCCGGCACGGGTTCAACCGTTACCGCTACGCTGTCGTACATAGCGAGCAGATTGGCGCCGTCCGGGGATGTCCACGTGTGGTTTATCTTGCCGGACACCACGCCCAGAACGCCCACGCTCATCTTTTCGTCGCTTGCGCTGTTGATGAGCCAGCCCTCGTAGGCTTCCTCGGTGTCCAGCGCGGTGACGCCCGTAAGCGTGAATGTAACCTTATCGCTCATCGCCGCGCCGTCGGATATAACGGCGCTGCCGGAGCCTTCTATCTCGCCATGCCCGCCCGCATAGACGACTGCCGCCGGCAGCGTCATCAGCAGGATTAGTCCCAGAGTTATGAGAAGCTTAGACCTAGACATGCTATGTCTTTTCCTCCTATGTAGTTTGAACGACCTACGCCCGACTACAAACATTACCACAACCTTGCGAAACATAATAGGCTTTGCGGGCGCAACTTTCTGGTTGTTTGACAAGATTTGTATAAAACCCGCGTGGCGGCGGGCTATGTTTTTCAAGGCTGTTCGCGCCGCCAACGCGCGAGGGCGGTTTCGGCGCGCCTTGCCCTTTCCAATGCCGAGAGCATTATATCCCAATCGGCAGGCATTAGGCTACACTTTCGCGGCGATAGTGTCAAAGTGTATGCCAACATTGGCGCCCGGTGAACGGCGATTAGCCGCTTGCTCGCCGCGCGCCAACGATTTGCGCGATTTGCCTTGATGATGTTGTGAACCTATCCCCCTTATGATGCCTTATGCGATTGCGCGTATGACTACGGCGCGCTTGCGCCGATTGCCCCACGATTGCACGGCGGTCTGACGCGCCGCTACGCCGGATCCACCGCCGCGTTCCTGCTGTCGGATGCTTCGCCCCCGAATATGCCGAGCGGGTTGAGCGAATGAGGCGCGTCATAAACGTCCATCTTCTCAGTGCGCTTGAGCCAGCCCACGACCAGGTAGGTCAGCGGCGTGGCGGCGACTTCGTAGAGCGTCTTGATTATCCACGCGGTAACCGCGCCGCCCAGCGCCGCCTGCCAGCCCCACAGCCCGGACACGCCAAAGGCGATGGCGTAGAAGAGTATGGAGTCTATGCCCTGCCCGACTATGGTGGAGCTTATGGTTCGCAGCCACAGCATCCTGCCCTCTGTGAGGTTTTTGAGCACCACCATCACCATCGCGTTGGCGAATTCGCCGACTAGATACGCCACGAAGCTGCCCGCCAGCAGCCAGCCCGCCGAGACTAGCACGCCCGCGTATGCGTCATGAGCGTCCACCCAGAAACCGGCGGGCGGGATGCTCACCGCGATCCAGAACAGGGCGACCATAATGAAGTTGCACAGGAACCCCAGCCATATCACGCCGCGCGCCACCCGAAAGCCGTACACTTCGGTTAGCACGTCGCTGATGATGTAGCCCAGCGGAAAGCAGATGATAGACACCGACGCCACCACCGATGTGCTGCCCAGAAACTCGAATGGCAATTCGAAGAGCTGCAGCGGCTTGCTTGCGATGATATTGCTCACCAGCAGAACGGTTATCGCCAGGGCGATGATGAGTACCAGTCTTCCCGAAAACTGCATCGCGGCTTGCCTCCTGCGCTGCTTGGGCGGCGCTGCTTGCGCCTTGTCAGTGGATAGGCGTAATTATGCCATCACAGCCGCCATAGCGTCAACCGAGTTTGCGCGTTCTTTTGGGCAATGCCGCCGCCCGCTCACACGCCGGTCTCTATCGGCGCGGCCGGCAGGTCGCCCGCGATAATGGGCGGCAGCAGCTCGGCGAGGCGGCGCGGCACAAAGGTCTCGGCGTCCGATGCGGCGGCGATTTCGGGCAGGCTCCACCAGCGGCTCTCGCGCAGATACTCCCGCTCCAGCGGATCAAGCGCCGCGGGCGCAACGCGAACATCGCCGACGCGCATCAGATAGAACCGCTCATAAGAATCGTTCCACGCGTCCCCCCAGCGCCAGATATGCCGCCGCGTCCACACGCAGGCGCCTAGCGCAACGCCGCTAATGCCCGTCTCCTCCCACAGCTCGCGCAGCGCCGCCTGCTCATACGTCTCGCCCGCGTCCAGCGCGCCGCCCGGCGTGATCCACAGCCGCGCGTCCTCCCGCTGCGGCAGCGTCGTGCGAAAGAGCAGGACTCGGTCGCAGGCGTCTATCAGCAAGACGCGCGCGGCGGGGCGCGGGATGGGGGTGGCGGGGGTGGCGCCGGGCAATGCCGGTTCGTCAGCCGTCATCATACCGACAGCAACTGCGTCAGCCGTTCAGAATGTCTGATGTATCCGACGCGCTCGCCTATCGTGCCGCTTGACGCGCCATCAGGCGTATCTTGAAGTTTTGACAATATGGAGTAAGAGCGCGCGTAGAACGCTATGACGACGCCCAATCCCGCGCATAGCAGCAGCAATCCCGCTATGCTAAATCCCACGCCTAGCGAGGGAAATCCCGTTATCGATATTGCCCCGACTAGCAGGATGAACGACGTCCCCAAAATGGTCGCAACCGCCGCGATTGAGTATGCAACCGCTACAACGATAAAACGATCCCCGACGTTTGCGTATATCGTCCGTTCATCGGGAATTTCTACGCCTAGCCTATCTGCCGCCCGCAACGTGGCGCGATATAGTTGATGCGCGAGCAAGGCAAGCGAAAGAGAAACTACAAGCCGCGATACCCAAAGCGCGACGTACGCAAGTATAACTACGCCCAAACTCTCATGGACAGGGTAATCTACGATCCACAAGGCGATATACCAAATTGCCCCGTAAGATAGCGCAAATGGGACATCGCGCAACGGCAGATATTCGGCTGCTTTATCTTTCATATCTTTGCCGCTTGTGTGTAGTCTAGCGATTGTCAGCCCACCATATCCCTAAGCCATATGCTAGGGACAACCAAAATAACGCCAATCACCACCGACCCTATAAGCCAGTTCAGCTTAGCGTCAATCGAGCCTACCTGATTCACAAGCATCTCTTGCCTGCCCTCAAGTTTGCCTATCATCCGATATAGATCCCTGTCGTTGGATGCGCTCTCGCCGTCACGCGCGCTTTCGCGGGCGTCTTGTTCGGTAAGCATTGCCTACCCCCTCTTGTTCCGCAGCGCCGCCAGCACTTCGTTCATGCTGCCCGACCGGAATCCCTGCAGGTCAAGCGTTACATACGAGTAGCCTATCTCGCGGAACTTGGCTACCACTTGCTCCCGAACCGACTCGTCGGTGAGCGTGAGGAAGTCTTGCGGCTCTACCTCTATGCGGGCGATTGTGTCGTGGTGGCGGACGCGCAACTGGCGGATGCCCAAGCCGTGCAGGAATTCCTCCGCCTGGGCTATGCGGGTGAGCGCCTCTACGGTTACCATTGAGCCGTAGGGGATGCGCGAGGACAGGCACGCCTGCGCGGGCTTGTCCCAGGTGGGCAAGTCCATGTCTTTGGACAGCTCGCGGATGTCCGCTTTGCTCAGGGCGGCCTCCACCATCGGGCTGCGGACGCCGTACTGCTTGGCGGCGTTCAGGCCGGGGCGAAAGTCGCCGAGGTCGTCGGTGTTCGTGCCGTTGGCGATATGCTCGTAGCCCTCTTCGCGCGCGTAGGCGCTCAGGTAGGTGTAGAGTTCGTCTTTGCAGAAAAAGCAGCGGTTGGGGTTGTTCGCGGCGTAGTCTTCGCGCTCAACCTCGTGCGTCTCAACGATGCGGTGGTTGATGCCTAGCCGCTCCGCCAGTTCCACCGCCTCGCGCAGTTCGGCGGGCGCTAGGCTGGGCGATTTGGCGGTGACCGCGAGCGCCTTGCCCCCCAAGGCGTCGTTGGCGGCGGCGGCGAGAAAGGCGCTGTCCACCCCGCCGGAGTACGCCACGATGACCGACCCCATATCGGCGAGAATGGACTTGAGCGCGTCCATCTTTTGTTGGGTTGTCTGCGTTTCGGTTTGGAGCGCCATATTGCCATTGCCTCCGCGTTAGTATCGCATTTTTAGGGTCGCATAGCCGCGTCATTAGCGCCGGCGAACCCGCCGCTCTTCTAGTTATTCCTCCATCATAGCCGCCACTATCGCGCGCATCTCGTCGGCGTAGTGCTGATACGACCTGTTTTGATAGCCCAGGATGCGCTGGGATTCTTCGGTGTCATACCAGTCCACCCAGCCGGGCGCGGCGCGATATTCGGCGAGCTCAAGCGGCGCGCCGATGAAGTCGAAGTAGTCGCGCACATAGTCTTCGCCGCGCAGCTGCCAGGTGGCGCCGCCCGCGATGTTAAGGATCTTGTTGGCGGCGGCGGGCGCGTCCACCGAGGCGAACAGCGCGTCAACCACATCGTCGCGGTGAACCATCTCTACGCGCTGCTCGGCCACGAAGGGCCAAGGGCTTGGCGGTTCTAGGAACGCCGGCACCTGTATGCCCGCGATACGCATCGCTATCCAGGTCAGCGGCGATTCGCGCACCATTCGCTCGCCCACGATTTTGCTGTCGGCGTAGATGTCTATGGCGGATTGCGCGTGGTCGGTTCGCACGGGCGGCTCTTCGGCGCTGGTGTCGCCGTATGTGCTGATGGACGATGTGAATATCAGCGCGGCGGCGGGCGCGTTTGCCCGCATAGCGGCGATGATGTTCTGCGTGCCGCCCACGTTGACGGCGAATGTGCGCTCGCGGTCGCGCTCGCTGTTGGGCGGCAGCAGCGCCGCGAGATGCACAACCGCGCCAACGCCGCCCATCGCGTCGGCGACCTGCGCGGCGTCGGTGATGTCGCCCTTGACGATTTCTATCGCCTCGCGCTCTTCCAGCCCGCCGAAGTCCATAAACGGCAGGTCGAATATGCGGACGCGCCGCCCGGACTCCACCAGTTTCTCGACGAGCATGCGCCCGACGCTGCCCGCGCCGCCCGTGACCAGAATCGGCGCGCTCATGTGAGGGTCACTCCCTTCATCCCCGCCTTCTCTATGAGGTTCTGCGAGGACGCGATGAGCTGCTCTACGGCGGGGCCGAAGCTGTCCCAGTCTTCGTTCTGCCGCAGCGAGAGCGCGCCCGACGATTCGCGCGCCACCGCTCGCGCCGCGGGAACGCTGGGCATCGTCTTGAAGAAGAAAGTGTCGCTGATTTCGTCAAACTTCTCCAAGATCTCCACTATGGACGCCTCCCACGCGGGATTGACCGTCCCCAAGCCGTCCGCGATTTGCTGGCAGTTGGCTATGGATTCCTCCAGAAGTTCCTGTCCGGATACTGGCATTTTGCTACATCCTCCGTATGCTGTGTGAGTTGCCGTATGAGTAGGCGCATAAGCGAGTTACGCCATAGCGATATTGTGCCGTTCATTCGCGCTTGCGTCAAGCCCGTATGACGCGAATACATAGGCGGTCACCCGGCGCTTTCGGGCGCGGGCGCGGCGGGATCGGCGTCCGCCAAGCCCGCGTTCTTGCCGTCAAGCCGGCGAACAAGGCCGACCAGGCCATATACCAAAGGCGTGTCTATGATGGACGCGGCTATCTTGATGATGTACTCCGCCACGAATATGCTGATAACCGTTTCAACGCTGAACACGCCGGCGAATGCGATGCTCGTGAACAGCGCCGTGTCCATAAGCTGGGACACCGCGGTGGAGGCGTTGTTCCTGAGCCACAGATGCCGCCCATTCGTCTTGCGCCGCCAGAAGTGGAACGCGAAGACGTCGTGGTTCTGCGCCACCAGATAGGCTATCATAGACGCGGCGACTATGCGGATCGTGCTGCCGAATATATCGTCATACGCCTGCTGCAGCCCCCATTCGGCGGACGCGGGCAATTTGCCGCCAAGATAGATAAGCCCAACCATCAGCAGGCTGCAGGCGAACCCGAACCAGACCACGCGCGTGGTAGCCTTGCGCCCATATACCTCCGCTATGGTGTCGGTAATCAGAAAGGTTAGCGGGTAGGCGATGATGCCGGCGGACATTTCCCATCCGCCCAGCGTGATTATCTTGCCCGCGATGATGTTGGCGACCAGCAGAACCGTCGTGAACGCCATCGCCAATGCCATTAGCATCAATGGATTGCTCCGTATCGCCTATATTCCCTAATCCCTATCGCCCGTTTCGTAGCGCGAACCGCGGATCAGCGCCCGCCGCGCCGCGTATTTCATTTTAGCGCAAACGCTAGAACGGGGACACGCCTGCGGGCAGCGTGTCCCCGTGGTTTCGGATATTGCGCCCTTAGGCGCTGACGGCTATTCGTCGTCGGCGGGCTGCAGCTCGCGGATGTCGATGTCCGCGAGGTCGGCGTGGTGGCCGTTTGCGCCATTCGTGCCGTTAGTCCCGTGCGCGCCGTTTGTGGCGTGGGCGTAGTGGCGTTTCATGCGCTCCAAGTCCACCTCGTCGTTGCGGGCAAAGCCTTTGCCGTCGTGCCGGTCGTAGGGGAACGGCTGGAACTTCTCGAACCGCTCCTTGAACCGCTGGCGGCTGGGCCTGCGGTCGTAGGGGAACTTGTGGACGTCCGCCGGCTGCGGGTCGGTCACAATCAGGTTGTAGTCGCGGCTGCCAAGCCCGATTTCGTGGCCGGTGTTGATGCTGGCGACTTCGCTTTGGCCGTGGAAGGTGGCCGCCGCCGCCTCGAACTTGTTGTCGCCGGGGTGATGCGCCTCCATCATCTCGGAGGCGGAGCCGGGCATGCCGGGCGACTCTTTCGCCTTGTCCACGCACGCCATATCAATGGCTACCGCGTCCTTGCTGGCGAACACGCCCAGATGCGGCACGATGGGCATATCCGAATGGTTGCCGCAGTCGCACTTGGGGGAGACGTCTATCGCCATATTGATGTAGCCGACCTTGTCGCGCCCGACCGCTTTCTCAACGCCTAGGCAGGCGTCTGCGATGGCGACGTCCACGGCGTCGAAGTTGACGGGCGGGATTTCGGCTAGGCCACGGGGGCCCATAACGCCAAAGCAGCCGAGGCAGGTGGCGCAGCGGTCGCGATCCCACTCCAGCTCGTCTTTCTCGTTGATGTGGTACAGGTCAAACGGGCAGCAGTCCTCCAGTATCTCCCAGTCGGGCGTGTTGGCTTTGCCTTGGAATCGCTCCGGATGGAATATCGCCGCCGCGCCGTAGCCGTAGTTGGGGTGGCCGCCCATATGCACATTGAGCTTGCCGCGCTTGGACTGCGCGCCGATGCCCAGGTTTTTGAGCGCGCCGCCGATGACGCCCATGCCGTGACCCTTGAAGTGGGTCAGCGTGATAAGCGCGTCCGCCGCGGCGATGGCTTGGGCGACATACGCCTCTTTGAGCAGGTAGCCTTCGGGGATGTCCACGCGGAAGTCGCTAGTGCCGATAAAGCCGTCCGCGCAGATGAACGGGCAGCCCAGCGTGGCGGAGTTGTAGCCGTTGCGCTCGGCGGTGAGCAGGATGTCCAGCTCGCTAGTGCGCGAGCCCCACGGCGAGTAGCTGGAGGTGGTGGTGTCGCAGACGAACGGCCTGCCGCCCAGCTCCTTGATGCGGTCGGCGAGCGCGCGGGCATAGACCGGGCGCAGGTAGGCGGTATTGTTCCACTCGCCGCAATGCACCTTGATGGCGACCATATCGTTGGGCTTGATCATCTCATCCAGCCCCGCCGCGTCGAAGACGGTCAGCATCTTCGCCACGAGGCTGGTCTCAGTGGATTCCGAATGCGCGTCCATATAGAAAACATCGGATTTTGCCATATCTACCCTCCCTAGAATTTTGGCTGGGAAACGCGCCATCCGCCGTTGCCACAGCAAGTATATATGTAGAGTTTGACATTAGCATCAAGGGGCGGGTTTGTCAATTGTGGGGGGGGGATTTGGTTGGGGACGGGCTTTGGCGGGGGCGATGGCGCGCAGGGGCGTGAATATGCGCGGCAGATTGGCGGCGGCATCAACAAGTTCAGTCTAGCCTGTCAAATCTCATAGCTGACGCCAGGCGTTGATCCGCTCTTGTAGTTGGGCAAGCAGTTCCGCCACTCCGCCCCTGCGGGATTGGGATTCTTGCTTGCCAACAATGCGCGCTATTTCCGGCGTAGGGCGCGAAAGTTCATTAGAAAGTCCGCGCAGTGCATTTTTGTGGGAATCTTTTTGTTTGACGCCGCCCTCTACCAGCTGCTCTATGCGCTGCATTCGTTGCGCCAACCCGACAGCGTCGCCCAGCAACTCACCGTATTCATTAGGGTACTCTTTCAGGATGCGCCAAATCCAAGCCTCGGGCGAGTCGTCGCCTGGCAAAAATAATAGCGAAACGCTTTGTCCATACTTCGACGCAACGCTCCGAAGCTCCGCTTCCTTATTCTTGCCGTCGCCATCCAGCACAAACAAGAAGTCGTTCATTTTTTGAGATATGCTCAACGCGCGTATATGCCCAGGAAACTCATCCTTTCCAGTGTCTCTGCCAATTACAATATCGTCATGTTGAAAGCCCGACTCGAGATTGACGGTGTCCAGAACGCCGCGTATCAAGCCCTCCGCCAATTCATCTTCACACAGGATAGACAATTTGTCGCGGGACTGCCCATAGAACGCCCTTTGGAGAATGTCACGATACGCGGGGACGCGACGAACCTCCGCCGTGTCTTCATCCCGTTCCAAGAACAAACGCGCCTCCGACGGAACGCTTTCTAACACCACAGTGCTGTGGGACGCCACAATTATTTGCAGCCTGTTACGCAAAGCGATGCGCTGAAATTCCAGCATCGCCTGCTGTTGCGTGTACGGGTGCAACCCCGCTTCCACTTCGTCTATGAGTATCAACGCATCCCGCAAATTGGAAATGTCTTTGGAAATTCGGAGGATTGCGCGCTCCCCGGAGGACATATGAAATTCCGAATATCTTGCATCGTTTGCCCCCTCCAGTTCAGCAAACAGCAGATCCCTTGATTGCGCCGTAATCTGAGACAGCCTTTCATATTTGCGCGGGAGTACCCGGTGAGCGAATACAAGCAGGTCGTCCGTGATTTGCGTTTCCTGCAGGTCCCTGCGTCCAAGCTGCAACAGGCTTCGTACCTCAGACGGGCTTGTAAGGTTTGCGAGGGTTCGCAAATACAGTTGACGCTCCGGCTGCTTCCCGTTTTTGCGTCCCATAAAGCTACGATTCCAGGATTTACCCCGCGCCCATCTCATAGATATGCGCTCATCATCGTAGAGGTAATAGAACTCAAGCTGGGTAGATTCTCTCGCATCCGCAGCCTGAGTCATCGGGCTTGTGAAATTCGGAAACAGGGTCGACGGAACAAAATCCCTCGATCCCCTGCCCGGCACGAGATAGGCGCAGGCGCAAGCGAACAGGACTGTGGATTTGCCGCACGCATTTGGCCCCGCAAGCACGCTAACGGGGTACTCGAAAGGCACGCGCAAGTCACGAATGCCGCGCAAGTTGCGAATTCGCGTCTCAGTCAGGATATTGCGACGCTGGCTGTTTTGATGTCTCAGCGCATCCCATACTTCGCGCAATTCACGCTCTATTAGCGTCATATTAGGTTTGCTCCCTGCCCAATGCGCCTTTGGTGCAACCATAATAGCCTGTGTAGGCAGTGTATCAGAAGATTTAGAGTACTGCAACGCCGCAAGTGTCCCGGGTATTTTCATCCTGCAACGCTAATGAAATTTTCGCCAATCATGAGCGGGACTTCGCGCCCTAATTTAGCGCATTGAGTAGAAATACGATTTTAACTTGATCCACAATAGCGTTGCAGAATGAGAATACTTGCCAATGGGCTTGTCTAAGGTTATGGGTAGCGCTATACTATCGTGTGAATGTTGCCGGTTCGCGTGGGGGCGAATTTTTGGGGGCGTTCCGCCTGTCGGTTTTTGTGCGAGAGAAGTGGGATGTTGCCCACTTTTTTTGTTACAAAAATGAGGGGCCGCGCTATGAGGGCGCGTTGGATGATGCACACGGATATGATATAGGAGGTGGGTTAGGATGCCGAAGAGCGATTTTGTGGTCGCCTTGACGCAGCTGGCGGCCGAGCGCGGGCTGCCGCAAGAAAGCGTGCTGTCCGCTATCGAGGATGCGATCGCCTCCACTTATCAAAGGGATAGCGCCGCCGCAGGGCAGAATGTCGCGGTGAGGCTGGATCCCGGGTCAGGGGATGTGTCGGTGAATATCCTGAAGACGGTGGTGGATGTGGTTACCGACGATAGGACTGAGGTCGCCATTGACGACGCGCGCCAAATTGAGCCTAACGCCGAGCTGGGGGAGGTTATCACTACCGAGAGCATGCCGCATATTCCGGGGCGCATCGCGGCTCAGACGGCTAAGCAGGTGGTTATGCAGCGGCTGCGCGATGCCGAGCGGGACATCGTGTATCAGCAGTATGAGGGCAAGGCGGGCGAGGTGTTTCTGGTTACGCTGCAGAAGATCGAGCCGCGCGCGATTACGGTGGATCTGGGGCGGTCAGAGGCGTTTATGCCGGCGCATGAGCAGGTTCCCACGGAGCGCTATCGCAGCAATACCAAGATGCGCGTTCTGCTGAAGTCGGTGGAACGGTCGGCTACGCGCGGGCTGGAGCTTATCGTTTCACGCGCCGATAAACTGCTGCTGAGGCGGCTGTTTGAGATGGAGGTTCCGGAGATATTCAACGGCGCGGTGGAGATAGAGGCTATCGCAAGAGAGGCGGGTTCGCGCAGCAAGGTGGCGGTGCGGGCGATGCAGGACGGCGTGGATCCGGTGGGTTCGTGCGTGGGGCTGCGCGGCGTCCGAATTCAGAATATCGTGAACGAGCTGAACGGCGAAAAGATTGATGTGGTGGAGTGGCATAGGGATGCGCCGGTGTTTGTCGCCAACGCGCTGAGCCCGGCTCAGGTGCTCAGGGTGGAGCTGAATTTGGACGACGATACCGCTATGGCGGTGGTTCCCGAAAGGCAGCTTTCGCTGGCGATAGGCAGGGAAGGGCAGAATGTGCGGCTGGCGGCGCATCTGACGGGGTGGAAGGTGGACATCAAGAGCGATGTGGAGTATCAGGTGGAGCTGGAGGAGCGGGCGCGCCTGGCGGCTGAGGAGCGGATGATGGCGGCGGAGCGAGCGCGACTCGCGGCGGACGAGGCTTATGCGGCGGCGCAAGCGGACGCAGTGGCGGCGCCTGATGTGTTGGAATCGCCGGATGAAGAGGCGGGGGATGAGCAGGTTCAGATAGCGGCTGAAGTTGCGGTTGCGGATGATGACGCGGCGGCTGATGTTGCCGAAGTGTCTGATATAGAGGATGCGGCGGCTGAGGAGGCGCGCAAGGCGGCTGAGGCTGCGGAGCTTGCTGAGCTGGAGGCGGCTATCGCGGAGCTGGAGGCGCAAGAGGCGGCGGCTGAGATAGCGGCGGATGATGACGTCGCGGATGATGCGGCGGCGGATGTTGATGCCGTTGCGACTGATGCTGTGGCGGCGGATGCAGTTTCTGTGGAAACTGAGCAGGCTGCAGCGGAGGTTGGGCAGGCGGCTGAGCAGCCAATTGCGCTGCCTAGCGAGCCTGAGCAGGCGGCGGCCGAGATGGATCAGCAGGCGGCGGCTGAGGCCGAGACCACTTCGCTGCGGGATCTGCCGGATGACATATGGACGGTTCGGCGGGCAAGGGCGCGTCGGCCGGCGCCGGGCGGCGAGGATGCGCCGGGGCAGATCCGGTTCGCTGAGGACATCGCGGGCTTGCGCGGCGGCGTGACGGCGTCGCGGGGGCGGCGGCGGCGATCGGATCAGCAGTCGCAGGCGCCGGCGGCTAATCGCGGCGGCGGCGGGGGACGGCGGCGCAAGGCGGGCGGCGGCGGCAAGAGGCGGCGGTAAAGCCTATGAGCGCGAAACGACGCCATATCCCGCTGCGGAGCTGCGTGGCTTGCCGGGACAAGCGCCCCAAGCGCGAATTGTTGCGCGTGGTGGCGCTGCCTGAGGGCGGCGCGCGAGTGGACGCGTCCGGACGGCTTAACGGCCGGGGCGCGTATGTGTGCGCGGACTGCGCGGGAACGGCGGACGCGCTGCGGCCAGGGCGGCTGGCGCGGGCGCTGCGGGCAGACATAGACAACGGGCAGTGGCGGCGGATCGCGGCGGACTTGTCCGCGGCGGCATCCGCGCCGCTATCGCAAACGCAGGACGGCGGCGCCGGCGCGAGGGATAGCGCGGCGCTCGGAAAGTGAGAGGGCATATGACTACGACTAACAGAGCCGACGCCATTGAGCGGCAGGAACTAGCGGGCGGCGAGGATCAGCGTCAGATCCAATACGAAGACGACTACGACGATTACGAACTGGAGCCGCTTGAGGTTCCTTCGGCTATCGCGGTTCACGACTTGTCGGAGCTGATGCAGACGACTCCCATTGAGGTAATCAAGGAGTTTATGCGAAGCGGCTATATGTTTTCCATCAACGAAGTGGTGGAGCATGAGCTTGTCGCCGAAATAGCGTCCTCATTCGGATTCGAGGTGTTGCCGCTGGAGGAGGAGTCGGGGCCCGCCACGATTGTGCCGTCCACAAGCGGGGAGGATCCGGCGCTGCTGGAGGATAGGCCGCCGGTCATCACGATATTGGGGCATGTGGATCACGGCAAGACCACGCTGCTGGACACGATACGCAAGAGCAATGTGGTCGGGGGCGAAGCGGGCGGGATAACGCAGCACATCGGCGCGTATCAGGTGAGCAGCAACGGCGAGGCGCTGACATTTTTGGACACGCCGGGGCATGAGGCGTTCACGGCGATGCGGGCGCGCGGCGCGCAGGTCACCGACATCGCGGTGCTGGTGATAGCGGCGGACGACGGGATTATGCCGCAGACCGAAGAGGCTATCAACCATGTCAAGGCGGCGGGCGTGCCTATCGTGGTCGCAATCAACAAGGTTGACAGGCCGGAGTCGGATCCGGAGCGCGTCAAGCGGCAGCTGGCGGAGCGGGATCTGCTGATAGAGGAGTGGGGCGGCGATGTGGTCGCCGTGCCGGTGTCGGCGCTGACGGGCGCGGGCGTGCAGGATCTGCTGGACAACCTGGCGGTGGTGTCCGAGATAAGCGAACTCAAGGCGAACCCGCACAGGGCGGCGCGCGGCGTGGTGGTGGAGGCGCGGATTGACCGCACAAGGGGGACGGTGGCAACGGCGCTTATCCAGTCGGGAACGCTGAAAGTGGGGGACAATGTTGTGGTGGGCAGCCTGCGCGGGCGCGTGCGGGCGATGATAGCGGACGGCGGGCAGCACATAAGCAGCGCCACGCCCTCGCAGCCGGTCGAGATACTGGGCATCAGCGGCGTGCCGGAGGCGGGGGACATTCTGGAGGCGACGCCGGACGAGCGCGCGGCGCGGCAGTTGGCGGAGCGGCGCGAGCGCGAGTCGCAGCTGCAGCGGGCGACGGGGCCGACGCTGGAGGATGTTCACACGCGCATCGCGGCGGGCGAGGTCAAGGCGCTCAATCTCATCATCAAGACCGACGTTCAGGGCAGCGTGGACGCGGTGAAGAGCGCGCTGACGAACCTGAGCACCGAGCAGGCGCGGGTGAACATCGTGCATCTGGCGAGCGGCGCGATTACCGAAAGCGATGTGCTGCTGGGGATGGCGTCGCAGGCTATCATCGTGGGGTTCAACAGCGAGCCGGAGCAGGGCGCGCGGGCGCTCGCCAACCAAGAGGGCGTGGAAATCCGGCGCTACGACATCATCTACAACCTGCTGGAGGATGTGGAGCGGGCGCTGACGGGCTTGCTGGAGCCGGTGTACGAGGATGTGCTGGAGGGCAACGCCACTGTGCGGGCGACATTCGGCGTGGGCAGGCGCACGACGGTCGCCGGGTTCTATGTGAACGACGGGCAGATAACGCGCGCGTCCACCATCAGCGTGCTGCGCGACGGCAGGCGCATACACGCGGGCCCTGTGGCGAGCCTAAAGCATTTCAAGGACGATGTGCGCGAGGTGAACGTGGGCTTTGAGGGCGGCCTTGCGCTGGAGGGGTTCAACGATTTCCAGGAGGGGGATCTGTTGCAGGCGCATAGGTCGGAGCGGGTGAGGTAGGGGGCGAGACCGGGTGAGATTGGCCGCATCACAAATACGATACGGCAAGCGTTTTGGCTACCACTGGGTTGGCGGGTTATTGTGGTGGTCAGGATTCTCGCAGACGCAAAGCCGCGATGATGGTTGTTGCCATTTGAGCTGGCTCAAGCAATCCGCGCAATAGTAGTAGTAAGGTTGACGTAGTTGTCGAACCTTATCAGACCACTTGCGTGATGGAACGCAACACTCCATCTCATCACGGGGAAGAAGTTTGCGACATCCTGAACAATTGGCTTTGTCCTTCGCCCACCTGGTTTTCCTCATGTATTCGGAAGCAGGCATATCTCCCTTATCGGCATTACAAGATCTATGCACAGGCAGAAGATTGTAAGAGTTGCTAGTCCCTCCTTTTGATTCAGGCACAATATGATCAACATCGTAGATGTCGGATAGATAATCAAGCCTTTGCCCACAGAGATAACACTCAGGGACACACCAACGATCCCAATTCCCTTTCCAGATAGAGTTAGGAAATGCCTTTCTCTGAAGCCGAGATCCAAGAGTATTCCTAATTTCTTCCTTCTTCTGAGAATTGAGAGGTTGTACTAGGGCAAGCCGAGTTTTGCCCTCACGGACAGGAAGTCCAGGAAAGGTGTAACCCCAATACTCCATATGAGCAACCCCTTGAATTTTCTGCAATCTTTCAATAAAGATCTCCCTTCGCGCACTCGCTTTTTCGTCAATATCAGTAAGTGCATCTTCTAACGAAAGTTCTCCTGCATGCACAGTAGCAATCCCATCAACCGCATCATCCATTAGTTCACTAAAGAGAGAGTCTCGTTCTCTTATCAAGCCCCGCATAAACCGCGCTTGAGTCTGAAACTTAAGCATATCATGAAGAGCATGAAACGCCGCATAAATGAGTTCATTTCCTGCCGCATACAATTCCTTCCCCCCAAGAGTTTCAACTTCAGGCCAACTAGGTGGACTGCAGGGCGTATGATGTTTGCAAGGCAGATGCGCCCGAACCAAGATATATGGGTCGTTGTCTCTTTTGGGTGTGTTGGGATTTAGGGTTATAGTCATTTTCCATCCTCCGTTTCACTTTTATTTGCCTATCCCCCACGCGCGATTTCTTGCGCCCGCTTATTCGCTCTTATCAGTGCGCTATCGGCAATTTGCGGATTGTGCATCCAACCCGCTCTTTTATTCTGCCGCTGCAAGCCGATTATTGTCAAGTCGGCGCTCTTGCGGCGATTGCAGGGGCCGCATAGCAGGATGCGGTTGGTGATCCAGTTTTCGCCGCCCTGAGCGCGCGGGTTGATGTGGTCAAGTTCCATGAACTCCGCCTCAAGGCTGCGGCCGCATCCCGCGCAGTCAACTAGGCCATTTGCCGACGCCTGCGCGTCAATCAGTATCTCGCGCATCTGCGTGTGCGAAAGTTTCTGCCACTGCTCTTTTGGGCGTTGCCTTTGCAAGCGCAGTTCAAAGGTGGGCGCGTCCTCGCCGCCGTCGGCGCGAACAGGCGCGTCTTGGGTGTAGAGTATTTGCGCGTCAGGGTTGGCGAGCAGTTGGCGATTGTCTTCCATTCGCCGCTTGACGATGTCGTATGCGCCATCCCACAGATCCATTCCAACCCACTGACGGCCTAGGCGCTCGGCGGCTATCGGCGTGGTGGCGCAGCCGCAGAATGGGTCAAGAACCATATCGCCCTCGCTGGACGACGCCTTGATGATGCGCTCGTACAAGGCGAGCGGCTTTTGGGTGGGGTAGCCCACGCGCTCGCTTTTGATGCGCCCGACAGGGCTGAAGTTGGGCCACCACGATTCGGGGATTTTGCCCCGTTTCAGATATTGTTCGCGCATATCGGGCGTTAAGGCGTCCGAGATAACTCTGCCGGCGCGATTTGTGCTTAAGCTTTTGTGAGGGATGCGAATCTCATCGCCGTTGAATGTCCATGATTTGCCTTTGGAGTACCAAAGGATGATGTCATGCTTTCGGTTGAACTGCCGCATGCCGGGGGATCCTGGGCCGGTGTACGCCCACACAATCTCGTTGCGAAAATTCTTATCGCCAAATATCGCGTCCATCAGCGATTTGAGGTAGTGGCTGGCGGTTGGATCGCAGTGCAGGTAGAGGCTGCCCGTGTCTTTGAGAACGCGGCGCATCTCAATCAGCCTTACGCCCATAAAGCAGAGGAACGCGGCGAGGTCTTCCCGGCCGCCTAGCCGTTTGCGCGTCTTGGGGGCGTTGTCAATGCCGCCTACGACATGGTTTATCAGCGAATACACGCGCGGCTCGTCGTCTTTAATATCGTCCACCCAATCGGGTTGCACATCATCATCCCAAGTCCACCTGTCTTGAAAGCGAGCGCCGGCGGCTAGACTTTCGGGCGTGGCGTGAAAGTCCTTGCCCTTGTTGAAAGGCGGATCGGTGGCGATTAGGTCAACGGTTTCGCTGTTCATGCCGCGCAGAAAGTCTAGGTTGTCGCCCTTGAAGAGGGTTCGGTTTTGGAAGTTCCGGGTTGACATTGGGATGCCGTCCTTTGGGCTGGATCGTCTGCGGCGGGCGCGAACCCGTTGCCGTGCTTGCCCTTACGCGCTGACCGAAAGATCGGCTTGCTTGGGGAGATTTTCCAAGTAGTCCCTTGCCCAGCCAAACGCTAGGCGCAGCGGCACTCGCTTGTCAATCGGTATGCCATACCAGCGTCCCGCGCGCTTGTTGTCCCGCCGCAACCCCTCTAGCGTCCAAGTGTTGCTCTTGCGCCGGTTGCAAGGCCCGCATAGCGGCGCGCGGTTGTGCAGTTCGTTGCTGCCGCCGCTTGAGGCGGGCGTGTTGTGGTCGAGCTCTAGGAAGTCAATGGTTGGCGGTTCAAAGCCGCAGCCCCAGCATACAAGCCCCCACTTATCAACGAGTATCCGCATCATCTCATCGCGCGGGATGCTTGACTGGCGATTGCGCCGATAGATTGGGGGCAAGTAGCCTGCCGTAGTATCGTCGTCGTCCGTGCGAACAGGCACGGCATCGGTGTAGAGTATCGGCGCGTCGGGTTCGGCTATCAGTTGCCGATTGTCCTCCATGCGCCGCTGGACGATGGCGTATGCGTCTTCCCACAAGTCCATTCCAACCCATTGCCGCCCCAAGCGCTCGGCGGCGATAGGGGTGGTGGCGCAGCCGCAGAATGGATCCAAGACCATATCGCCGGGGTTGGACGACGCTTTGATGATGCGCTCATACAAGGCGAGCGGTTTCTGCGTGGGGTAGCCGACCAGTTCGTTGCGGGAAATTTGGCCGCCGGCGGGGATGTCGCGCCACCAGGACTCCGGCACTTTGCCGCGAGTGACGTCGCGCAAGCCGCCGCCGGTCGTGGGCGAGGCGGAGTCGTATCTGCCGCGGCTCACCGTGGATGTCTCATATGGCAGCCGAACCGCATCGCTGTTGAAAGTCCAAGTTCTGCCCTTGGCGTACCAAAAGATGATGTCGTGCTTTCGGTTGAACTGGCGCATCCTAGGCGATCCCGGGCCTGTGTAAGCCCAGACTATCTCGTTCCTGAAATTCCTGTCCCCGAATATCGCGTCCATTAGGGATTTGAGGTAGTGGCTGGCGGTCGGATCGCAGTGCAGATAGAGGCTGCCGGTGTCTTTGAGGATGCGGCGCATCTCTATCAATCGCACGCCCATAAAGCATAGGAACGCCGCCAAGTCCTCGCGTCCGCCAACCTTGCGCCGCTCCCTGCTATCGCGCCCTAGCCCGCCTATAACGAAGTCTATCAGTTCGTACACGCGCGGGTGGTCATCTTTGATTTCGTCCACCCATTCGGGCTGGACGTCCTCGTTCCAGCGCCACCTGTCTTGAAAGCGGGCGCCGGCGGCGAGGCTTTCGGGCGTGGCGTGAAAGTCTTTGTCTTTGTTGAAAGGCGGATCGGTGGCGATGAGATCCACGGTTTCGCTGTTCATGCCGCGCAGGAAGTCTAGGTTGTCACCTTTGAATAGGGTTCGGTTTTGGAAATTTCGCTCTGCCATTGGGATGCCGTCCTTTGGGCTGGATCGTGTGCGTTGGGCGCGGGTGATGCGGCTTGCGTATATCTTGTGTGTATGGGATGATTATAGCACAGGCGCTCGCGGGGGATACAGCGCGATAGCGCTCGCGTTTCGGCGATTTTGGAGCGGTTTGGGGCAAGCGCATCCTGATGGCGGCGCAGGATGGGGATGCCAACAACTTTTGGGTATGTACAGGGCCGGGGGCTTATGCCGAACAAGCGGCTACCATTTGTGGAAGTGGTTTTTGATTTCGTAGGCGGCGTCATATTGGGAGAAGTGTTGCCAGTCGGCGCGGCGGATGGCTAGGTATGAGCGGGCGAGCAAGTCACCCATCGCGGGCAGCAGCAGCGGGTCGGTTTCCAAGGCGCGGATGGCGTCGGGGAGCGTGCGCGGCAGGCGATGGACGCCGCGATTGGCGAGGTCTTGCGGGTTAAGCAGCGTGGGGTCGGTGTCTATGCGCTGCTCCGGGCGCGGGCTGAGTTCGCGGCGGATGCCGTCTATGCCCGCCAGGATGACGCCGCCCAAGGCGATGTATGGGTTGGCGCTGGAGTCGGCGGGGCGAAATTCCAGGTTGGTTGACGCCATTTCAGCGCCCCAGAACGGGGAGGGAATTCGCAGCGCCGCCTCGCGGTTGTCGGGGCCGTAGCAGGCGTAGGCGGTGCTCCACGAGCCGGGGGACAGGCGGCGGTAGCTATTCATGCTGGGGCAGGTTAGGGCTATGAGCGCGGGCAGGTGATCCATCACGCCGGCTATGAAATGCCAAGCGGTTTTGCTGAGGGACTGGTCGCCGGCCTGGTCGTAGAACAGGTTTGTGTTGGCGGCGGCGTCCCAGGCGCTGATGTGGATATGCAAGCCGTTGCCCGCCTGGTCGGGGAACGGCTTGGGCGCGAATGAGGCTATGACGCCGTGTTTGTAGGCTATGTTGCGGACGGTTTCGCGGTAGATGAGGTGGTTGTCGGCGGCGCGCAGGGCGGCGGCGTGGGTTATGCTGAGCTCGTGCTGGCCGTGTCCGAGTTCGGTGTGATACTGCTCTACGCCAATGCCCTGCGCCACAAGCGCCTCTATGATTTCGTCAACGATGTCCCGCGCGGGCGTCATGCCGAGGCTGGAGTTGTCCAGGCTCTCGTCTATCGGGCGATAGTCGTCGCCGTCTTGGTAGGCGAGGTAGAATTCGGGTTCCATAGCGGCTTGGAAAGACAAGCCGATGTCTTGGGCTTGGGCTAGGACGCGCTTGAGGAAGTCGCGTGGGCAGGCGGGCCAGGGAGCGCGGGTGTCGGCGGCGATGAGGTCGCAGAGCATCAGGGCGCGCTTGGGCGCGTAGGGCAGGTGGGTGAAGGTGTCGGGATCGGGGACAAGGCGGAATTCGCCGGCGGGGCCCGTGCCGCTGACGACCTGGAGCTGATCCATATCGGTCATTGCCTGCATAGCGGTGGTTGTGCCGATGCCTGCGCGGAGGCGGGATCGCAAGCCGTCGATGTGGGTGGCTTTGCCGCGGATAATGCCGCCGTTGTCGCACCACAGGAATGAGATTAGGTGGGCGCCGGCGTCGGCTGCGCGGCGCAGGATTTCGTCGTGCGTATCGTTGTTTGCCATTGTATCACCCGTTTCATATTTCAAAAGAGATTATGTTGGCTGAATTTTACCATAGATTTGGGCGGGATAGCGGGTATTCGTTGCCGATAATGGGCGCGGATGCGGGGATGGCGGCGCGGGCTTGGTGGGTGAAAAGTTGGTATAATGGCGGGGGATGCCGGTTAGATATAGGCGGCGGCGCGCTATGCGCGGGGGATTCAAACGCTTATACTTGTAGCCGAAACTACTGGCGAAACTACTGGTTAGAACCGACGAGAGGTTCGTTATGGTCAATCAAGCGACTGCGCTGCCGGTTGAAACGATAGAAACGGCGGACAAGCCCGCCGCGTTCCCGGATTATCCGCCGAGGGATGATATGCAAAACCATACCTATCTGCACAGGCCCACGCTGTTCGCCGCGCTGAGGGAGCATCTGGGCGACAAAGAAACCACGCTGGTGTACGGCGAATGCCCGGTCGCGCCGAGCCTGAGCAACCTAGACGACAAGCGCATCCCCGATATGGTGGTGGCGTTTGACTGCGACGTAGCTCTGGTTCTCGCCGAGAATGGGTATTCCATTGAGAACCACGGCAAGCCGCCCGACTTCGCGCTGGAGGTGGCGTCCAAGACCACCGGCAAGTTGGACTACACGATAAAGCGCGAGGCATACGCGCGGTATGGCGTGCGCGAGTACTGGCGGTTTGACGCCAGCGGCGGCCGGTATCACGACGCGCCGCTTGCGGGGGATAGGCTTGTGGGGCGGGCGTATCAGTCCATTCGCGTGGAGTGGCTGGACGATGAGCGCGCGCGCGGGTATAGCGACGTTCTGGGCTTGTATCTCTGCTGGGAGTATGAAGAGCTGAGCATGTACGACCCCGTAACGGGGCTTTACCTGAGCAGTTACGAGGATGAGGTTGCGGCTCGTCGCGCGGAGGCTGCGCGAGCTGATGCGGCTGAGGCGCGGGCTGTGGCGATGCAAGAGGAGCTACGTCGTTTTAGGGAGCGGTTTGGGGATTTGGGGGACTAGGCGGAGTAGCCAGATGCCGCCTGTTAGCCGAAAGGGTGGCACAAAGTGGGTTGTTATTGATGCGCGTGGGGGCTACTGATTAGGTATAGGCGGCGGCGCACTATGCGCGGGGGATTCAAACGCTTATACTTGTAGCCGAAAGATTTACGATTAGAACCGACGAGAGGTTCGTTATGGTCAATCAAGCGACTGCGCTGCCGGTTGAAACGATAGAAACGGCGGACAAGCCCGCCGCGTTCCCGGATTATCCGCCGAGGGATGATATGCAAAACCATACCTATCTGCACAGGCCCACGCTGTTCGCCGCGCTGAGGGAGCATCTCGGCAACAAAGAAACCACGCTGGTGTACGGCGAATGCCCGGTCGCGCCGAGCCTGAGCGACCTAAGGGACAAGCGCATCCCGGATATGGTGGTGGCGTTTGACTGCGATGTAGCGCTGGTTCTCGCTGAGAATGGGTATTCCATTGAGAACCACGGCAAGCCGCCCGACTTCGCGCTTGAGGTGGCGTCCAAGACCACCGGCAAGTTGGACTACACTATAAAGCGCGAGGCATACGCGCGGTATGGCGTGCGCGAGTACTGGCGGTTTGACTCCAGCGGCGGGCGGTATCACGACGCGCCGCTTGCGGGGGATAGGCTTGTGGGGCGGGCGTATCAGTCCATTCGCGTGGAGTGGCTGGATGATGAGCGGGCGCGGGGGTATAGCGACGTTCTGGGCTTGTATCTCTGCTGGGAGTATGAGGAGCTGAGCATGTACGACCCCGTAACGGGGCTTTACCTGAGCAGCTACGAGGATGAGTTTGCGGCGCGGCGCGCGGAGGCTGCGCGGGCGGATGCGGCTGAGGCGCGGGCTGAGGTGGAGGCTGCGCGGGCGGATGCTGAGGCTGCCGAGCGGCGGCGGATGGAAGATGAGTTGCGCCGTTTTAGGGAGCGCTTTGGGGATCTGGGCGACGAGGGCGGATAAGCCGTCTGATAGCCGAAAGATGTAGCGGCAAGAGGGTTTGCTAGTCAAAATCAAGCGGATAAGGGAGGTTCGGCAATGGCGCAGACGCCACATCGGATGCGGCGGGTGAATACGCTTGTGCGCGAAGAGATTAGCCGCATTGTGGCTACGGAGCTGAATGATCCGCGGCTTAGGGCGCTGATTAGCGTCACGGAGGCGCAGACTTCCTCGGATTTGCGCCGCGCCAAAGTGTTCGTAAGCGTGCTGGGGGATGCCGACGCCAAGCGCGACGCTATGGATGCGCTGAACGCGGCGGGCGGGTATATTCACCGCGAAATGAAGCGCAATCTGAAGCTTAAGTATGTGCCTTTCTTGTCGTTTCGGATGGACGATTCTATCGAGAAGGGCGCCGAGATGCAGCGGATGATTGCGAGTAACGCGCCCGCGTCTATTCCCGATAAAGATGGCGGAGAGGGCGGCGCTGATAAAGGCGGCATTGGCACTGAGGCGGGCGGCGATGCCTAAGTCCAATAAGCCGGGCATAGACGGCATTTTGAATATAGACAAGCCGTATGGCATTACCTCTATGGATGTTGTGCGGCGCGTTAAGCGGGCGAGCCGTCAGCGGCGCGTAGGGCATGCGGGGACGCTGGATCCGATTGCCACAGGGGTTATTCCTGTGTGCATTGGGCAGGCTACGCGGATGATGGAGGATCTGATTAACGCGGGCAAGGCGTATCGGGGGCAGGTGGAGTTGGGGGTGAGTACGGCGACGTATGACGCGCTAGGGGAAGTTACGGCGCGGGCGGACGCTATAGGCATCGGGCAGGCGGATGTGGCGGCGGCGGCGGCGCGGTTCGCGGGCGAGATATTGCAAGTGCCGCCGATGTACAGCGCGCTGAAGCGCGACGGCAAGCGGCTGTACGACCTGGCGCGCGCGGGTGTTGAGGTGGAGCGAGAGGCGCGGCAAGTGGTGGCGCATGAGGTAGTTCTGGAGGATTGGACGCCGCCTATCGCCACTATCAGGGTGAGCTGCGGCAGGGGATTTTATATGCGGTCGCTGGCGCACGATTTGGGGCAGGCGCTGGGATGCGGCGGCAGCCTGAATGCGCTGACAAGGCTGCGCTGCGGCGCGTTTGGAATTGATGAGGCGGTATCGCTGGAAGAGGCGGAGGATCGGTTCGCCGCGGGGGATTGGCGGGCGATAACGCATGCGCCGGATGTGGCGCTGCAGTCGCTGCCGGCGCTGGTGGTGGGCAAGCATAGCGAAGATCTGCTCCGCAACGGGCGGGCGATAGATGGCGGGACGGCGGCGCAGCCGGATGCGCGGGCGCGGGCGTATTCGGCGGACGGGCGGTTCTTGGCGAGCGTGAAATATGACGCCGGGTTGCGGATGTGGAAGCCTGAGAGGGTGTTTTCGCTTGCGTATTCGGATAAGGCATAGCGCGGGATCGCAACCACTTTTCCCCAAAAGCGGGCAAACTTTTGGGGGCGCATGGCAGCGCGGGTTGGGGGCAAGGACGGCGTATAAAGGCAAAGTGGTATGATTGATGGGGCGTCTGTGGGCGCGAATACGAATTATCAGGATGGTTTATGCCGGCGCTTACCGTATCACAATTGAGGCTGTTTTACGGCGAGGTGGAGATATTCGCGGGGGTTGATTTGCAGGTGGAAGAGGACGCGCGGGTAGGGATCGTTGGGCCGAACGGGGGCGGCAAGACTTCGCTGATACGCATATTGACGGGCGAGCTGGCGGCGGACGAGGGAACGGTGGCTTGGCGGCGCGGGCTGCGCGTGGGGTATGTTCCGCAGGCGCCGGCGCAGTCGGCGGAGGGAACGCTGCGGGATGAGGTGATGCTGGCTTTCGCGCGGCTGCGTCAGGTGGAAGACGGGCTGGCGGCGAGCGCGCTTGACATACAGGCGGAGTCGGGCGGCGAGCGGCGGGCTGCCGAGCGGCGATATGACGCGCTGCTGCAAGAGTATGAGGCGCTGGGCGGGTATGACTATCAGCACAGGCTGGAGCGCGTGGTAGACGGCGTGGGGCTGCCGGATAGGACGCTTGACACGTCGGCGCAATCGGCAAGCGGGGGCGAGCGCACGCGGGCGGCGCTCGCCAAGGCGCTGCTGTCGGAGCCGGACTTTCTGATTTTGGATGAGCCGACGAACTACCTGGATTTCAAGGGCTTGGACTGGCTGGAGGCGTTTTTGGCGCGGTTCGCGGGCGGGTTTATGGTGGTGTCTCACGACCGCTATTTTCTTGACAAGGTGGCTACGCAGATATTGGAACTGGATATGGGGCGGCTACGCGCTTATACGGGGAATTTCGCCAAATATCGCGCGCTGAAAGCCGATATGGAGCGGCGGCGGCAGGTTGAATATGAGCGTCAGCAAGAATACATCGCGCGGGAAGAGGCGTTCATACGGCGATATAAGGCGGGTCAGCGGGCGCGGGAGGCGCGGGGGCGGGCTACGCGGCTCTCGCGGTTGGAGCGCATTGAAAAGCCGCAGACGAATGACGCCATACGGCTGGGCGGCGTGTCGGCTAATCGCACTGGGCGCGTGGCTGTCAGGACTAGCGAACTGAGGGTGGGCTATCGTCAGGGCGATGAAAGCGTTTCGCTGCTGCGAGTGGCGGACGCCGAGCTGGAGCGGGGTTCGCGGACGGCGATAGTGGGCAGCAACGGGGTGGGCAAGAGTACGCTGGTCGCCACGCTGCTGGGGCTGACGCCGCCGATAGCGGGCAGCGCGCGGCTGGGGCATAATGTCGAGCCGGGCTATTATTCGCAGGGCAGCGGCGATTTGCCGCAGGGCGCGCGGGTGATTGACGCGCTGTTGGACATACGCAATCTGCGGCTGCCGGAGGCGCGGAATTATCTGGCGCGATTTCTGTTCAAGGGCGAGGATGCGTTCAAGCGGGTATCGGCGCTGAGCGGGGGCGAGCGCAGCCGCTTGGCGCTGGCGCGGCTGCTGATAAGCGAGCCGAATATGCTGGTTTTGGATGAGCCGACCACGCATTTGGACATACCCAGCCGCGAGGCGCTGGAGGCGGCGCTGGAGTCTTATGAGGGAACGCTGCTGTTCGTTTCGCACGACAGGCGGCTGATTTCGGCGCTCGCCACGCAGCTCTGGGTAGTGGAGGACGGCGCGGCGCGGCTGTTCAAAGGCGGGTTTGAGGACTGGATGCGCGGGCGCGATGCGGCGGGGGATGGCGGCGGCAAGGCGTCGGTTGCCAAGCCTCGCGGCGCGGCGGCAAGGCGGCGGGCGTCTGCCGCCGCAAGGGAGCGCGCCAGACGGGATGCGCCGCCGGATTATGAGGGGCTTATCGGGGAACTGGAATCGCGGCTTGCTGATATAGACGCGGCGCTGCGGGTTGCAACGGAGCGGCAGAGCGTAGCGGACATAGCGCGGCTGGGGGCGGAGTACGCGGAGACGCAAGCGCGGCTGGAGGAGGCGTGGCGGGCGTGGGGTGAGGTGGGGTAGGGCGGTGGATGTAAGGACGCGAGGTGCACGGAGAAAGACGGGTTAGCAAGCAGAGACGATGGTTTTATTGAGGCTAGTGGACGGGGATATACTTAAAGAAGTAGCAAAATTTTTGGGTGTGCGCTTAAGTGGGTTTATCGGATTGTTGCTTATTAGAAATCAAAGTGTGATTGCGCGGGTGGGTGTGGGGCGTGGTTGGGCAGCTATGTGTAGTTGTCTACGTCGTCGGATGGTGGTTGTAGGGCTATTCTGACGCCGCGCTCTTCGGCGAGGGCGCGGATGTGGTCGGATGCGCGGATGCCGTATGCTAGGGGGATGACGGTTTCTGAAAGGGTTAAGGCGCGGGATAGTATGTCGGCGCGATCGTGGGCGCGGCGGATGTCGCCGGGGGTTATGGCGACGGATACTTCCGCCACGAGCCAGATGGGGGCACTCAGGTCATGGCGAGAATAGCCGCGAGCGACGACGTCGGCATCCCTTAATTCAAGTTCTTCCTCATATGTGATGAGTCCGTTTTCCTCGGCAACTTCAAGCCTCGTTCTGTACGGCTCGGTAAACCTGTTGGGAATAATGCAATGGCTACCTGCTCTGACCTGGATCATCCGCGTCCTAGCAACGCCGAATTCGTGGAGCGCCACAAGCTCGAAATCGTCTAGCGCCTGATCTTCCAATATCATGTTCGCAGAATAGGCGAGCTGCTCATCTATGGTATCAAACCATAGGTTGCTTGGATGTACCATTGTGGCATCGCTTTCCGGGTGGGTTTTGGGTGATTGTTACTCGTCAGAAATCAGGATGTGATTGCGACGGGGGTTGTGGGAATGCGGTTCGGCGGCTATGCGTAGTTTTCGTCGGGCTGCGGGCGCATGGCTATTCTGACGCCGCGCGTTTCTGCGACGACGCGGAGGCGGTCGGATACGCGGAGGCCGTATGCCACGGGGATGACGGTTTCGGATAGGGCGCGGGATAGTATGTCGGCGCGCTCGTGGGCGCGGCGGATGTCGTCGAAGGCTATGGTGCCGGATACTTCCGCCACGAACCAGACGGGGGTGGCGTCTTGACGAGAGTAGCCGCGCGCGACGAAGTCGGCGTGATTTAGTTCAAATTCTTCATCGATTGTGATAAGTCCGTTTGTCTTGGCAGCGTCAATTCTGGCTTCATACGGCTCTACAAGCCGGTTGGAAATAGTGCGGAGATGACGTGTCGAGACCTGGATCATCTCCGTCCTAGCAACGCCGAATTCGCTGCGCGCCACATGATAGAAGTCGTCTATTGCCCGTCGTTCCAAAGCCTCGCCAGTCAGATTGCCCAACTTCCCGTCCATGAGCTCTTGGCTGGACTCTATGCGGTCAAAGCGCTTGTCTGCATTGGCTTGCCATTCCAGCATCTCGGCCTGGGTAGTCTCCATGCGCTCTTGGCTGGACTCTATGCGGTCAAAGCGCTTGTCCGCATTGGTTTGCCATTCCAGCATTTCGGCCTGGGTGGACTCCATGCGGTCTTGCCTAGCCTCCATGCGATCTTGACTGGACTCTATGCGGGTTAGGCGGGCGTCGGATTGCTCTTGCTTGGTTTCTATGCGCTCTAGTCGGGCGTCGGATTGGTCTTGCCTAGCCTCCATGCGCTCTTGGCTGGACTCTATGCGGGTTAGGCGGGCGTCGGATTGGGCTTGGTTGGCCTCTGTGCGGGCTTGGCGGGCCTCTAGGGCGTCTAGGCGCTCGGCGGTTTGGTTGAGGAGGTCGGCGATGCGCTGTTGGGTTTCTTGCATTTCGCGCTGGGTTTCGCGGATGGCGCGGACGCTTTCGGGCATGGCGAGCAGGTCGTCGGTGAGCAGCTTGCGGCGGAGCTCGGCTAGCACTTCCGGATAGTCGTCCAGGATATGCAGCAGCTCGCCGGTTGTGCTGAAGTGTATTGTGGTCATCAGAGGGCGCTCCCCGTTGGGTTCTGAAGACTATTATAGCGCATTGGGGCCGCGCGCGCCGCAGGGGAGGGCGGGATGCCGTATTGGGGGAGGGCTTGGCGGTAGGCGGCGGGGGTGTTTAGGTCAAGTCGTATGACGGGGTCGTCTATGGGGAGTTCGCGGACGGCGTGGCGGTGGGATTGGAAGACTTGGCGGATGCCCTGGTTGTCTTCGGTGATGCGGGCGAGTTCGGGGCGCAGCGAGGCGGCGAATATGAGCGGGTGGCCGCCGTGGCCGCGGTGGCGCGGGGAGGTGATGAGCGCGCCACCGGCGTTGTGCGCGTCTATGACGGCGCGTATGAGGGCGGGCGGACGGGGCTGGTCAACGGCGAGCAGCAGGATGGCGTCGGCGTCAGGGCTGGCGGCGCGCAGGCCGGCTTTGATGGATGTGGTTTTGCCTTGCAGGTAGTCGGGGTTGGTTACGCAGCGGACGCGGTTGGCGTCTAGGTCGGCTAGGGTGGGGGCTATGGCGTGGGCTTTGTGGCCGAGGACGACGATGACTTCGGCGACGGGGGCGTCTAGCAGGGCGCGTATTTGGGCGCGGATGAGGGTGTCGCCGCGCCAGGGGAGCAGGGGCTTGGGGCTGCCCATGCGACGAGATTCGCCGGCGGCGGTCAGGATTGCGGATACGCCGGGCATTGGGGCTAGTCCGCCGCCGCCGCTGACGCCGCGCCGCGCTTGTCCTCTATGCGGCGGATGAGGCGCTCTTCGAGTTTCATTACGCTGCCGTCGCCGCCTAGCCGGAACATCAGGACTTCGGACATTATGCTGACGGCGATTTCTTCGGGGGTGCGCGCGCCGATGTCCAAGCCGATGGGGGCGCGGAGTTCGCGGATGCGGTCGGCGGGGATGCCCATTCGGAAGAGGTCTTCGTATATCAGGATTATCTTGCGCTTGCTGCCGAGCAAGCCGACGTATTTGGCGGGTGTGTTCGCGGCGGCGGCTAGGGCGACGTTGTCGTAGCGGTGGCCGCGCGTGGCTACGATGATGAAGGTGTTGGGGTTTATGGGGAGTTCGGTCAGCGCGTCTTCGGGCTTTTTGGCGACGATGATGTCCGCCTCAGGAAAGCGGTCGGGGTTGGCGAATTCTTGGCGGTCGTCGGTGATGAAGACGCGAAAGCCGAGCGTCTTGGCGAGGGGGGCGATTGATTTGGAGACATGGCCGCCGCCGCAGAGGACGAGTTGCGGGGGGGTGGTGTACGCCTCTATGAAGTATTCCGCGCCGTTGGCGGCAGTGACGTACTTGTTTTTGCCGTGCGTCATGAGTTCAAACGCCTCTTGGAGGGCGCTTTGGTCTAGGGCGGGGCTGCCGAGGCTGCCGACGGTGGATCCGTCCTGCCGGATGAATAGTTTCGCGCCGATGCCGCTGTCGCCGGAGTCGGCGGATCCGTCGGCGGCGCGGATGAGGCTGGCGAGGGCTACGGGGCTGCCGCCGGCGTAGGCGTCTTCGATTTCTTTGGCGCAGTTGAGGTATTGGTCGGGCTTATAGACGGGGTCTATGAGGAAGAACATCGTGCCGCCGCATACTAGGCCGTCTTCGGCGGCGAGGTCTTCGTTGAGTTGGTATTCGCGGTATTCGGCGGCGCCGCCGCGCTTGAGGAGTTCGCTGGCGGCGAACCAGATGTCGCCCTCCACGCAGCCGCCGCCGAGCGTGCCTACGCCGCTGCCGTCGTTGCGGACTAGCAGCTTGGAGCCGGGCTTTTGGGGCGTGGATCCCTTTGTGCCGATGACGGTGGCGACTACGATGGGGGCGTGGCTTTCCAGCTGCTTGACCGCCTCGTTGAAGACTATTTGCATAATAGCGCCGCCTTTCCAGCCGCTGACCGGCTTGGGGTGTTTGCCGCCTTTGCGCGGGTTGGTTGCGAAAGGGGGCGTGGGTTGTCTTGATATGTCATATACAGAGTATCAATTTGGGGGGCGCAATGCAATCGGGGGATGGGGGGGTATTCCCACCCTGCAGTGTTAATATGATATGCTTGCCCTAAATCACTGAAAGACGGGTGAACTTATGGCAAAGCCGAGAGTGTACAGACACGATGCGTTATGCCCGAAATGCGGCTCGAATTGGGTCAAGAAAGACGGGCATTCGCGCGGCAAGCAGATATTTAAGTGCAACCAGTGCGGCCGCAAGCATCAAGAGGGCGCGAAGCATCGGTTCACCGATGAGCAAAAAGAGCAAGCGGTGAAGATGTGCGCGGAGGGGATGAGCCTATCGGCGACGGCCCGCGTAGCGGGCGCGAGCGCAACCACAGCAAGCAAGTGGGTCAAAAAAGGGGGCGTTGGCTACCGAGCGCCTGACGCGCTTTCTGGAGTGGCGCGCAAGCGGTCGGCGGGATAGCGTCCGCGCGTCTATTGTGGCGTTTGATGAGATGTGGACATACTTGGGGATACGGCGCGGCGAGCGTCGTCAAGACCTGTGGATATGGACTGCGGTAGTGGAAGAGCCGGACGGCGTCCGCTGGCGGATGTATGAGGTGGGCGGCAGGGACTTGTCGGCGTTCTCGCGCTTGCTGGATAGGCTGCCGGGATCTGACAGGTACGAAACCGACGCTTATGGGGTGTACGAGTGGCTGCCTCGGGACAGGCATGTGATAGGCAAGGGCGGAGCGGTGAACTGGAACGAGGGGCTGCACTCCAAGTTGCGGAGCAAGCTGAACAGGCTGGTAAGGCGTACAAAGGGCTACACAAAGAGCGTGGAGATGCTGAAGCATCTGCTTGCGATAGTGTTTGAGGACTGCTTGAATCAGTCCCTCAAATCAATGAACACTGCAGGGTGAGAATACCATGGGGGGAGTGGCAGCCAAACGCGCGGAGTTGCGCCAATCGCGGGGGATGGGCGCACGGGGGCCAAGCGGGGGTACGGGGGCAGGGGGCCGCCCTACTTTTTTCGTAAAAAAGTAGCAAAAAACTTTTGAGGGGCGGCTTGCGCCGCGGATTTGCTGAGCTAAGGGCTGCGGGATTTGGGGTCGGGGCCGTCCTCAGGGGCGTCGGGGTTTTTTGAGCGCAATCGGCGTTGGATTATGGCTTGGCGTTTTTGGAAGTTTGCCTCGGCTGTGATGGCGTCGTAGATTTGTTCGTGGGTTAGGTTTTGTTTGGGGATGCCGGCGGTGGCGTGGTGGTTTTCCAAGGCGGTGTCTAGGTCGACTTGGGGGTGGCGGGCTAGGGCGTTGGCGACGGCGGTTTCGCCGCGGGTGGCGGGGGTGTCGGGGACGCTAGGGGGCGCGTCAGTGTCGGGGCTGACATTCCGGTCGGTGTCTGTGTTGTCGGATTTGGTGGCGTTTTTAGCGGCGTTGTTGCCGGGGTTGGCGTTGGTTTTCTTGGCGGCTTTCTTGGCTTTTTTGGCGGCTTTGCGGTCGTTCTCGTCGGCTTGGCGTTGCATTTCTTCGAAGACGGTTAGGACTTCGGCTTTTTGCTCTGGGGTGAGGTCGGCGTTGGCGGATTGTTGGCGCTGGGCTAGGAGGCGTTCCGCATCGCGGCGCTCTTTGGCGTGGAGGTCGCGGAAGAAGGCGTCTATGGCCTCGGGGGTTATGTGTTCCCAAGGGATGTCGGCGCCCATGCGGCAGAGTTCGTTGAGCGCCCAGAGGCGGTGGGTCTGGGTGAAGGGGTCGGTTATGATGGCGCCGTAGCGGTCGGTTTTGTCGTTTTCTAGGATTTCGAACATGTAGCGCGCGTATCCCATGCCTTTGTCCATCGCTAGGCGCATTCCGGTTCCCAGCTTGCTGTTGAGCATTTTTTCTTCCATAGCTGAGGTTTGCGGGTAGGCGTAGGGGTTGCGGCTGCCGATGCTGCGTTTCATCATTTCTTTGAGCGCGGCTACCTGGTGGTGGGGCCGGATCCGGGTGGCTTTTTGGTATTTGAGCTCGTCGGGGTTGGCGCTTTCGAATACGGGGCGTGGGAATAGGATGTTGTAGTATTCGGTTGCGAGGTCGCGGCAGTCGTCGGTTTTTTCGCGTATGTATGCGCCTATGGGCTTGTTGATGATTTGTTTTAGGGTTACTTTGGGCGCTTTGGGTTTGGGCATATCTTCTTGGCGGACGACGCGGGCGGGGGATCCGGGGGTGTCTTGGGGGAGGTTGCCGCTCATAACGGCGAGGTCGCGGGCGGCGTTTTGGCGGTGGTGGAATTTGGCGTCGGGGTATTCGCCTTGGACGGTGTCCCACATGAATTGGATTAGGCGGTCGCCGTCGTGGGTGAGGTGGTTGACGCGGCGGGCGATTTTGAGGCGCACGAGTTCCTGCTCGGATAGCGCCTCTGACCGCGTTATGGGTTCGCGGGTTGCGGTTGCGGTTGTCATGTTGGTTGCCTCCAAGCCTCCCCGCCGCCGGGGCCCTACTTTTTTAGAAAAAAGTAGTAAAAAACCTTTGAGTGGGTTGTTGATAATTTGTTCTGATATAAGAATAATGGGTGGGATGGCGGGTGTCAAGGGTAATTTTCAAAATGGCGAATTTTTGGTGGGCGGGTTGACATTGCGGCGGCGCGTAAATTAGGGTAAGGGGGCTATGGTGGATTGGGAGAATGAACGATAGAGGAGGGCGTCTTGGCTTATCGGTTTGAGCATGTGCATCTGAAGGCGGCGGATCCGGAGAGGACGGCGCGGTGGTATGTGGAGGCGTTTAATTTTACGATATTCAATGACCGAGGGGTGCGCCCATCGGGGGATCGGTTTATCGAGTGCAGGACGGAGGATGGGGTTATCGTGCGGATTTCGGGGGCGCGCACGGGGGAGGTTATGGGGAAGGGGGATGCGGATGTTCACTATGGGTTGGAGCATTTCGGGATCACGGTGGACGATATGGACGCGGAGTTGGCGCGTTTGCAGGCGATGGGGGCGGAGGTTGCCGAGGGGCCTACGAGCAATCCGAATGGGTCAAGGATCGCGTTTATTAAGACGCCGGATGATGTTCGGATTGAGGTGATGCAGTTGGCGTAGGGCAAGCAAAGGGCGTGATGGGCAAGGCAATGATAGGCAAGGACGCAATTACTGAGAGAGGTGGTTAAGTGGCAAGAGAGGTTTTCTTTCCGAATCCGGGCAATAAGCCTAGCGGGTTTTCGCCGGTTGCGCGCGTGGGCAATATGGTGTTCGTGTCCGGGCAAGTGTCAGTTGACGACAGAGGCGAGCCGGTGGGCGTGGGGGATGTGGGGGCGCAGTCGGAGCGGTGTTTTGGGAATGTGGAGGCGGCGCTGGAGGCGGCTGGAGCGGGGTGGGATGATGTGGTTAAGATTACGTGCTTTTTGGTGGATGGGGCGGATTATGGGGCGTATGCGGCGGCTCGGCTGGCGGTTTTTCCGGAGGGCGGGCCGGCTAGCAGCACGGTGTTTGTGGCGGGGCTTGTGAGGCCGGAGTATTTGGTGGAGATAGAGGCAATCGCGGTTTTGCCGCAGGGATAGGGGGCAAGGCGATATGACGCAGGAGCAGGGTTGCGTTTTTTGCAGGATTGGGAGCGGGGAGCTGCCTAGCGATATGCTGCGGCGCGATGATGAGTGTTTTGCGATACGGGATATTAATCCGCTCGCGCCGACGCATTTGCTTATTATTCCGGCGCGGCATATCGTTAATACTAGCGCGCTGCCGGAGGATTCGGATAGGCTGCTGGGGAGGATGTTCGCGGCGGCGCGGGAGTTGGCGGAGCAGGAGGGAGTCGCGGAGTCGGGGTATCGGCTGATTATCAATCAGGGGACTGACGGCGGGCAAGAGGTGGGGCATTTGCATATGCACTTGCTTGGGGGCAAGCGGTTGCGGGGGTTGGGGCTGGGGTAAGTGAGCAGGCAGAGTCAGGCGACGGGGGTTAAGCCGTCGCCTGGGATTGACGCCGGGGTTAGACGGGCATTGTTCGGTTTGAGTGGGTTCTGCCGATGCGGGCTACTTGTTCGCCGTTGGGTCCGGCGGATATGACCATTACGCCTTCGTCTATCATATCGGCGACGGTGTCGGGGGTCGCGCCGTTTAGGAAGTGTAGGCCGGCGGCGCGGCAGGCGTTGAATACGCGCTCGCGGGCGGCGGTTAGCTCAGGCGGGATCGGGTTGGGCAAGCCTTTGTAGCCGTGGGACATGCTCATATCGGAGGGGCCCCATTCGGCGAATGAGATGCCGCTTACGCGGGTGCTGAGTTCGCAGTTGGATAGGGCGCGCTTGTTTTCTATTTTCAAGCCCAGCATGAGTTCGCCGTCGGGGTTTAGGGGCCAGGGGTCGGCTTTGTCTAGGTATTCGTCGGGTGATATGCCCCATATGTGGGATGCGGATGCTTGGCCGCCGGCGCCGCGGGTGCCTCTGCCGATGAGGTCGCCGACGCCTGTGTTTTGGAAGGTGTAGCGGCAGGATTCTACGAAGGCGCGGACGGCGCCGGGGGTTTCGGCGTTGCAGAGCAGGATGCCGTGGACGCCGCGCGCTAGGATTTGGCGGAATTGCCAGGCGTTGTAGCGGATGATGTCTTCGCCGCCGCCGTCCACGGGGACTTCTACGATGACGGCGGGAGTGCGGTGGCCGCTGGCGGTGGGGCCGCCGTCCACTAGGCCCTGCATAAAGCGGTCAAGGCCTGCCATATCAAAAGCGCCGTGTTCCATGCCGATGTTGATGTAGTCTGCCCAGGTGTTTGCCATTTGTTTGCCGGCGTCGTAGGACAGGTCGGCGCCGGTGTGGCCGCCGGTGTAGTAGATGGGCTGGCCTTGTTGCAGGAGTTCTATGGCTCGGTTGATGCGTTTGGGCATATGCGGTTTGTCCTCCAATTAGGCGATTTTGGGTGATGCGTTTGGGTGGGCGATTGGGTTGGTTTGGTTTAGGTGAATTAGGGATATATGGGTTGATTTGGGCGCGGTTGACGCGCGGGTTGTGGTGTTAGACGGGCATAGTTCGGTTGGTGAGGGCGCGTCCGATTTTGGCGCCGTCTTCGCCTACGCCTGAGAGGATTTTGACGCCGTCGTTCATAAGTTTGCGGACGCGCGCCTCTGTGGTAGTGGTGAAGTCGTTCCAGCCGCAGAGGAAGGCGATGTTGGCGTTGTCGCAGGCGGCTTTGACGCGCAGGCGGGCGGCGTCAAGGTCGGCGGGATATGGCGGGTCGTGCGCGTCTGGGTAGCCGAAGGACAAGCCCATGTCGCCGGGGCCCCATTCGGCGAAGGCGATGCCGGGGATGGCGGCGGATGCCTCGCAGTTGGCGAGGGCGCGGGTGTTTTCCAGCTTTAGGCCTAGGAAGAGTTCGCCGTTGGGATTAAGGGGCCATGGGTCGGCGAGTTTCATGTATTGTTGGGGATCTATGCCCCAGATGTGGGCTGCGGAGCGCTGGCCTCCGCCGCCGCGTCTGCCGACGGCGAGTTGGTCGCCGACGGCTTGGGTTTGGAATGGGTAGCGGCAGGATTCCACGAAAGCGCGGACGGCGTCGGGGGTTTCGGCGTGGCAGAGCAGGATGCCGTGGACGCCGCGGGCTAGGCATTGTTTCATCATCCATGCGTTGGCGCGGATGACTTGTTCGCTGGTTCCGTCGGTGGGGATGGTCATGATGACTGGGGGAGTGCGGTGGCCGCTGGGGGTTGGGCCGCCGTCGACTAGGCCGCGCATAAAGTTGTCTAGGGCGGACATATCGAAGCTGCCGTGTTCCATTTCTACGCCGATGTAGTCGCCCCAGGTTTGGGACATTGCTTTGCCGTTTTCGTAGGATAGGTCGTGTGTGCCTGTGTTGTAGATGGGTTGGTTTTGTTGCAGCAGTTCTATGACGCGGTTGATGCGGTTGGGCATTGTTGGTCTCCGTTTCGGTGTGTAGGTTGTGCGATTGGGCGCGTTGTGGTAAGACAGGGGGAGTTTATCGCAAATGGGGCGTGGGCGCTAGTCACGCAGAGCGGGGGTGTGACGCAGGGGGAGGTTGCCAGGGGTTAGCGGGCGGGGACTATGGTTTGGATTTGGGCGGATAGGTTGCCGTCGGTTATGGTTAGGATTGCGATTGTGGCGGGGGTCATGAAGGCCGGGTATGCCTGGCCGGGGTTTAGGAATAGGATGCCGCCGCGCAGTTCGTTTAGGGGTTCGTGGGTGTGGCCGAATAGGATGGCGTCAGGCGGCGGGTCGGGGAAGTCGGGGAGCAGGTCTTCAAGGGGAAATTCGGGGCCGCCCCAGGCGGGGTGGGTTATGCCGATGCGGACGCCTTGGATTGAGATTGTTTCGGTGTAGGGGAGTTCGCGGCGGAGTTCGGGGGGGTCGGAGTTGCCGTGAACGATGACGGCGCGCTTGGCGGCTTGGCGCATGCCGGCGGCGACGTCGTGGCGGACGAGGTCGCCGCAGTGGACGGCGATGTCGGCGCGGGCGACGGCGGCGCGGATGTCTGGGTGGATTTCGTCCCATCGGTGGGTGTGGGTGTCGGCGATGACGGCGATGGTGGTTGTGGGCATAGGATTAGTGAGCGTTGGGGGTTAGGGTAGATAGCTTAGGAATTGTAGCATTGGGGTGGGTTGGATGCAATAGAGGTAGGGTTAGGGTAGCGTTTCCATTCAGGTGGTTCAAGCCAGAACGCCCCGCAACTGCAGCAACACTAGCAGGTTGTGGACTGTCCACGCCGTACCCATCCGCTCGCGCGCCCGTATCTCACGGTTGAACCGCTCCGGCAGCGATGTCGTCCGGTATCTAGCCTCGCCCGTCCGAAGATGCGTCAGCCCCTTTCGCAATGCCTTGACGCACCAGTAAAGCGCCTTGCCGCCCGTCAGCGCCACGATCCGACCGGCATGCTCCCGCGCTTGCTCCATATCATCCGATCCAAGCAGCGCCTTCGCCTCCGCGAACCCCACGACCCCTATGTTGCGCGCGCACTCGCGCAGCGGGTGGAACTGGCACAACTGATGCGGAGTTCCCCTGTCATACGCCATATCTATCGCGCTTTCTATCGCCCTGTCCCCGTCGCTGACGATATGCCTAGGCGCGTCAGCGCCCAGATCGCGCGCCGCCGCAACCGCGTCTTTCCAACTTCCCGCCGCCGCCACCGCAACCCCGCGCTCATCCCGCGCTACCTTCAACTCCACATTCACGCCCGCGACCCGCGTCCATATCCCGTCCAGTTCCAGCGCTTCGCCCGACAGCTTTGGGAGCTTGTATCGCTCCTGTTTCAGCCACTTGCACAGCGCGCTTTTGGCGAACCCCAGCATCTTGCCCACGCGCTCGCAGCTGATTCCCTGCGCCGCCAGCCGCATCGCCTCATCGCGCATTTTTTTGGAATAGCGCTTTCGCGCCTGCCCTTTGCCTATCACATCCATGCCGCCGGTCATCGCGCCGCAGTCGCCGCAGCGAAACACGGGGACATCAAGCCGCATCTCGCCGTACTTTGTGACTAGGGTTCGCTCGTATGAGTGATGGCGCGCCATCGCCACATCGCACTCTTCGCGCATCGGCTTGTATTGGGATAGGGCGTCCGCGATAGTCCGGCGCAGCCGCTCAACGATGAACTCGTCGGCTTGGCTTTCCAGTTCGTAGAGAAGTTCCAATTGCGAGCCTCCTCAATGATGATGGGGATGATGGGTTCATATTACTAGCAAACCACCTAAATGGAAACGCTACCTTGGAATAGACCCTTATTGACTTTCAACCCCGAAAGTTCAATGAGGAGAACGATTGCAATGGCTAACGTCGCCAAAGTGATATTCTTCGTCATAATCGCGGTCATCGCGCTTGCCGCGATAGACGACATACTGGTGATTATGCTGGGGATACTGGACGGATTTTACGAATTCGGCAAGGCGTACTACTACGCAATGCGGCCGGGGGCATAACCCTCACGCTCCGCCCGCGCTAGGCGCAATGCAAACCAGAGCTCGCCTGTTGTTCATACGGCGGCAGGCGCGCTTTATCCGCATCATCACAGCCCGTCATCGGCAGCGTTTCTTTTTAGCCGGTTTTGAGAGTTTGACAAGTTGTTCCCCAACCGATAAATCGGGTAGCTACGGCAATGCCATCCAACCGGCTGCAGCGTTAGATATGCTTGAACCATCTGAATGGAAACGCTGCCCAATCAGGGGTAGCGTTTCTTTTTAGATGGTTTTGAGAATTTGGCAAGTTGCAGTCCAACTGATAAAGCAGGTGGCTACGGCAATGCCATCAAGCAGGTTGCAGTGGTAGATATACTCGACCACCTGAATGGAAACGCTACGAGATTCACACCGACGTTTCACCGCTCAAACTCTTCTATGGCGGAGCTTGCGCCGCCCGCTTGCGCCTCAACCAGTTTGTCTATCAGGTCAAGGCAACGCCGCCTGGTGGACGAATCCGTTTCTTGTTCGTACACGCGAATCGCTAGTTTAGCAATGTCCTCCGAATATCTTGACACCCCCGCGCGGATGTCGGCGGCGGCAGTCCCATAAGTTGCAATGAATGTTTCAGCCGCGGCTAGAATGGCGTTTGGCATTCGGGCTGTGGTTCGCGTTAGAGCATGTATGAGGCTGCGGTGTCCATCCTTGAACGCGGCGCTCTTTACAAAGGCGTCTATGAGACTTTCATATGACGCCAATTCGCCCCCGTCAAATCTGTCGAAGCACCGGGACGCGGCGATGCGGACGTCGGCGTCAGGGGCAGAGAACAGCGTTTCAAGCATAGATTGGCATGCCGCGCGATGTTCACTAAATCGCAGATTTGCGGCATAGACTTGCGCCGCTCCCAAGCGTTGCGCCGTTGCGCCGCTGACGCAATTTTGTGCAAGCGGGATCGCGTCTTCTTCTGTCAGCGACGCCAAGCACGCTTGACGCCCGCCCGCCGCGGCGACCTCGTCAATGTCCGACTTCAACATTCGGGCAATGACGGGCTTAATGTCATCCCAATGCGTTGTTGCGGCATAGCGAATGAAATGCTCCACGTAGGGCGTGCCCAGCAGAATATCATCCGCGGCGCAAAGTTGGGAGAATAGTTTCACGGCGAGATCGCGGTCGCAGCGCAGAACCGCCATCAGAATGTAGGCGACCATAGCCCTGACCGCAATGGATCGGTCGTTGACCATAGATGTCAGATGCGGCTTGAAGGACGCCAAGTAGTTTTCATTATGGAACAGCAATCGGGCGATAGCGTATGCGGCCGCGCCTCGGTCGGTGTTCAGCCCGGCGTTCATCATATCTTGCAAGTCCCGCTCTTGACGCGCGCCCCCGACGGATGTTGCCCAATTGGGTTCGCCAACGGGATTGGGCGCTTTTGTCGCATACCAAGCGAGTATGTCCAAAGCGTCCGCAGGCAATTCGGCGTCTAACGCTTTTCCCAGCAATCCGGCGATTTGCCGTCCTAGCGGTTGGCCGGGGACAATATGGCAGCGTTTAACCGCCGAAATAGCCAGGCTTGTTTCAACGGCAACGTCCGTCAGTCCGGCCAAGATGGCGTAGAAATACATTTTGTTGGCGTTGTCGGGGATGCGATGGATTAGGTTGGCAAATCGCGTTGGGTCATTTCGGACTTGGGTTTCGAGAACGCGCGAAAGTTCATCAGCGCCCCCGTCAAAGTTGTCTTGGGAGTATTTCTTCATTGCGGTGAGCCAATGTTCGTCAGACATTTTTTGCGCGGCGTCAGTTGAAATTGGCGGGCCGACTTCGTCACCTATTATTGTCATAGGTTTCGTTAGCGACTTTGACTCGCCGAATTTGCGGCGCAACTCTTGAAGTCTTTTTGTGGATTGCGTCGTGACGCGCGAGTGGTCAAGCGCCTCCAGCAGAATATACTGACTAGCGCCTTTGAACTTTGGGTATTCACTTTTCGGATAGTAACCAAGTATCGCTTGTTCCAGCCTGTTTAGGTTTTCGGCGGAGCAGTGAGAAGTTGAAAGTTTGAGCAGTTGCTGGATTGCCTCATACCCTTGCACGTGGCTAGGCGAAAATCGTATTTCGTGATTTTGGAGCAGGTACTCTACCGCCTCGTCCGCGAATGACTCCCCGGCCGCTGCATATGCGCGGGTGAGAATTTGGCGGATGCTTGGATAGTCCTCGCACTGATATTTACGCAACAGGTGGACAATGCCGCGGAAGAAGTCGGGATGCTCCTCGGCGATTTGACACATTGCGGATTCCAGAGCGACGAAGAACGCCTCGCGCAGGAGGAGCGGATGGCTGAAAGGTATTTCAAAATACCTTACAAACGGGTCTCTTAGGCGTCCGCCGTCCGTTTGATCCCCGTTCAATTTCAGAATGCGTATTATGAACGGCATTAGCTCAGTTATGAACTTTATGGGCGAAGCTTTGGCTGCGTATATGAGCGCATCTCCGCCGGTTTTGTGCGGGTCAACTCCGTCAGTGGAGAATGGATTAGGATTTCCCCGCGATCCCGCGATGGACATGAGTCTGTTGCAGTATGTCGCTATTAGCTCGCATGCCCAGTCCGGATTGCGTTCACCAAGCTCTTTGAGTTGCCACCAAGCCTCGCCTTTGCCGTTGGCAACAAGAGAATTGTCCAGCATGCCCGCATCAAACGCTTTGCGGACGAAGTCAAAGTACTCTTTGCTTGCGCCAAACTCCGATAGGCTGACGATATAGATTAGCCGCTCTTTCCAGTCTTCTGTGGGATTAGCCAAGAAGGGCGATAGTAGCTCGGCAGCGCGGGCTGACCGATGCTTATGCACATTCTTGGTTAGCCACAATGCCGATCTAATCAGCGATTGGTCGGCGCCGCGCAGCCACTGCTCTATGACGCCGAGCGTTTTGTCTAGCAGGTCAAACCACGCCGCCGAACCTCTTATGGAATTCCAAGCGTGGCTAGACAACTTGGATTGCAGCAATGGACGAATTGCATCCCAATCTTCCTGAGTGGGCTTTTCCAGCGAACCCAGCAGGGCGAGGACAAGCGCCTTGATGTGCGTTCTGACGCCGGGCTTTGCCAGCAAATCGGCGGCGGCGCGCGCCGCTTTTTCGGACGAGTCTGCGCGCTGATGCAACAGGATTTGCCTGACTTGGGAGCGCAGGAACAGGCTTTGCGGTTCGCGCTCCAGAATGTATTGCGTCAAGTCAAAGTCGGGGTCGGCGGTTGCCGAGCGCGCGAATAGGTAATCAAAGAAGGTTTCGTGAAAGAAGCCGTACTTCGCGCCGTCTCTGACAAGAATGTTTTCCGACGCCATCGCGTCAACCGCGCGTTGATGTTCATCCAGCGCCGCCTCGTTCATGAAAAGCGTCTCTTGGATATTCATCCGGTCAATGACAACGCCTACCGCGGCGCGCAAGTCGGATTCTGGGATAGATTTTGACAAGGCGAGGCGCTTTTTACGCCAAAACTCATCGTATAGTTCTTTGCCCGTTTGGAAATCTACGGACGCTTTGCCGCTATCCTTGACGACTTCGGACAGCAACCGCATATGTATTGGCAGCGATAGAATTTCAATCTGTCGCGGAGTGAGATTGTCAGCGTTCAATCCAATCCGCGCGGCGATATGCTGAACCGTTGCATCGTCAAACGGCCGAATTGAGACTTGCCTTGCTATCCCGTGTTCGCTGACAAGCTCGCGCAGCCGGGAGTCGTTCTTAACATCAAACTCGCGGCACGCGGCGAGAACCCGCATCTTCGGATGGCTGCGCGCCTGATCCATAAGCGCGCCGACGCAGTCAAAGAATTCAGGATTGCGTCCCGACGCCTCGCTAACCGCGTCAAGCTGATCGACGACCAGCAAGCAGTCGCCCCCTTGCGCGATGCCGGCCAATACGCTTGCCGGGGAGGTCGGCAAGCCCAACTGCTCGCCTATTGCGATAGGCGTGGCGCATGGCTGCAAGCGGTCAACCCTCAGCGCTAAGATTTGCCAGCCGCGATTCTCTACCTTGTCAATCACCTGAGACACCGCTGAACTTTTGCCAACGCCCGCCACGCCCGCAATCAGCGCGACCCGCTTGGCGTCGCTCTCGTCGAATATGCTAAGAGCCTCTTCCACCTGCCGGGTTCTATGCACAACTTCGCCGCCAATGCCAAGCGGCTTGATGCCGGCGAGATAGGCTTGGTTCAGCTCGGCTATTGTCCGGGCTACCGAAGTGTCTTGCTGCCAATCTTTCTTTGGAAAGCCTCTCGCCTCCATGTGATCCCATATGTCTGCTGCGCCCAAGCGTTTGTGGGTTTGGCCGAGCGCGAATTGCGCCAATATGTCTAGCGCATTGTCAGGCTCTTTGCCGACTAGCGCCTCCAGCTTGTTGCAGACCATAGTTCTTAGAGTACTCTCATCGCCGGTTATGACACATATGCGCTTGAGATACTCGTATGTATCACGCCTGTCCGTTGAGTTCCAAAGCCTATGCAGATCGCCAAAATGTTTTCCCCATTCAGCCGAGCTTATGAACTCGCTCTCGAACTCGCCCCACGAATCGGATTTGCGAGCGCGATCCGCCAATTCGTCTAGCGGGTGGGCGGCATGCCCCGACACGAATACGCATCGCGCGGTTGGATCGCCGTTCAGCCTTTGGCGGAAATGAGGCAGGACGCCTTCGTTGACCAGGGTTTTTAGCGACCACACTCCCCTACCCGCGCGCTGCCGCTTGACTTGGTGATGCTCCACACATTCGGCAGTGGCAAGAGTGAATTCTATTCCGATGCCCTCTTCACCGGGCGGCTCCAAGCGAATAGACAGCGCATCGCCCGCCATCACGCGCGTTAGGCAGTGCGCCGTCCATAGGAGTTCGTACTCCAAACCTGCTTTGCCGCTTGCGCCGCCGGGGAGAGGCATCGGGATGGTTCCTGATTGGGGGTTGCTGAGGGTTATCTCAGACGATTTTGATATATTTTATCATATGTGCATGTTCATTTATGTACAAAAGAGCGCGAGATACTCGCCGCGTCTCCTTTGGGCGCGTTGGGCGGGCGTAGATGATAATTCGGATGGCTTGGTTTGCGCTGCGCGGGCGGGATAAATGTGGCTAGGCGTCTGCGAAAGGCAAAAGACTGGCAAGAATGGAAACGCGTCTGCGAAGTCTGCTTGACGAATTGCCCGATGACGGGGGCAAGCGGTTGATGGATATGGAACGCGGGCAATGGATGAGCCTGCATTGCGGCGGCTGACGGTGGACTTATGCGCGAAGTGGAGCAATCTGTTATGCCACAAGCGCCTGCGCGGGATATGCGATACGAACAATGTAACGGAGCGAGTGATAGACAAGAGCGAGATATGATATAAGATAGGGATGTAAGACGCTGGCGCTTACGCGAAACGCCCACGGCGCAGCGGCAACGCTAACAACCGCCGCCCGCGCCATCATCCGCTACCCCGTGATAGCGAACGTAGAGCCCCCACCGTTCTTGCTCACCTCTATTCGCACAGGGAAGGCGTCTTTCATGCGCTCTATGTGGGTGATGACGATTATCTTCTCGAAGTCGTCTTGGATTGATTGGATTGCCTCGGTCATGCGCTCTTGGCCGGCGCGGTCTTGCGAGCCAAAGCCCTCGTCTATGAACAGCACGGGTAGCGGCGCGCCCGACCGCCGCGCGAGTAGCCGCGATAACGCGATTCGCAGCGCGAAGTCTATCCGAAACGCCTCGCCGCCGCTGAATGTTTTGTAGTCCCGCGTTCCTAGCGCGTCCGCTATGCGTATCTCTAGCCGCTCCGATGTCCCCTCGTCCAATTCCAGCCGCAGGTGCATCTGGTAGTCGGTGAGCCGTCCCAGTATCTCAGTGGCGTCATCTTGCAGCTGCGGTATCGCGCTCTCTATGATGAGCGCCTGTATGCCGTTCTTGCCGAATGCAAGCGTCAGTTCGTCATAGATGCCCTTTTCGTCCGCCAACCGCTTATGCCGCAGTTCTAAGTCGCGTATCTCGGCGTCAATCCGGTCGCAGTTGGCGAGGTTGTCCGCATAGATACCCTCATCTACCTCCGCTTTATGCAGCGCGGATTCCAGGGCGTCGCGGCTTGTTTCGGCGTCTCGCAGCGCCGCCGTGAGCGCGGGCAGCGTGGCGAGCATGCCCTCCATCTCGGCTATGCGCTTGCCGCCCTCGGCGATTTCGGCGCGGCGATTGGCGAGCATTTGGCGGTTGGTTTCAAGCGATTCGCGCAGTCGGGGCAGGTTCGCCTGCGCCTCTTGCAACCGGCGGCGCTTTTCGGCGAACTTGTCCAGCGCGCCGACTTGCTCTCGCGCGTGGTTGTGCGCCTCGGCGTCGTATGCAAGCTCAGCCAGCGCGCCGTCTATTTCGGCAAGCGCGCGCCGCTCTTTCTGCGCGAAAGCCTTGTTTGCGATAGCCTGCGTTGCGCGCTCAAGATCCGCCGCCGCTTGCTCCAGCGCCTGCCGCGCGTTGATGGCGTCCTGCTTGTCGCGCGCCAGGTTCGCGCTTGCGGTGGTCAGCGCGCGCTCGTCGGCGGTCTTGCGCCACTCCAGCTTGGCTTGCTCATCCGCGATAGCCTTGCGCTGCCGCTCAAGCCGCTCAATTTTCGCGTTGTTCTGCCTGTACGCTGTCCTGCTGTCAATTCCTGCGCGCTCATATTCGCTGCGTAGCCGCCGCGCCGCCGCGTCGCTCAGCTGCTGGTTGCAAAGCGGGCAGTCGGCGTGGCCCTCAGCCAGCATATCGTATTTCTTGCGGGTGTCTTGCATTTGTTCGTATAGATGCGCGTTATGCTGTTTGAGTGAAAGCGATTGCTCTGTCAGCGCGTTGGCGTCGGCGCGGTGGCGCTCTATGTTGGCGGCGAGTTCGGCAAGCGCGGCGCGGCGGCCGTCTAGTGCGGCGATTTCGCGCTCGATGGCGGGCAGGCGCTTGGATTGCGGCTCAAGTTCGTCGGCGATGCGGCTTTGCAGCGCTTGTTGCGCGGATGATAGGCGCTGCTTTTCAAGCGCGATTGCTTGGGCGATATGCGCCCGCTTGCGGTCAAGTTCGCTCTTGCGGGACAGCGCGGCGTCTAGGCGATTGCGTTCATCCTGCCACCGCTGCAGCGCCGCGAACCCGTCTTGTATCGCGTCGGCGTCCGCGACTACGGCGGAGTATGCCGTTGCGCCGCTTTCGTCCGCGCTGAGTTGGCGTTGCAGGGCGTCGGCGTCCTTTTTAGCCGCCGATATGCGCTGCGCCAAGCCCTCGAAATCCCGTTTCTGCGCCTCAAGCGCCTGGGTTTCGCCGCGCAGCCGGTCTGCCTCTCGCCGTTGCTTGGCGGCTTTGGGCTTGGCGGCGGCGATGCGCTGCCGGGCATCCGCGAGCAGCCGCTCATACTCTGGCCGGCGAGCGGCGTCCGCCTTGCGAACGTCAATCGCAGCGCGGTTGGTTTGCATATCGGCTTGAATCTCTTTGGCGCGATTGTTGGCGCGCTCCGAAAGTCGCGCGTAGTACGCCATATCAAGCACTGCGGCGAGGCAGGTTTTGCGCTCGGCGGGCGTACTGGTGGTGAACAGATCCGCCTGCCCCTGCGCGAGATACGCGGTGTTGACGAATGTTTTGAAGTCCATATTCAGGATTTCGGCGATGCGCCGGTTGGTGTCTCTGACGGCGCTGCCGCTGATGGGGCGATACTTGGCGGGAGCGCCCGTCCCGTCGGCGGCGTCATCCGCGATCTGCAGCTCAAGCGTGGTGCGCGGATTGCGCCCGCCCGCGCCCACGCTGCGCCTGCGGATGACGCGATATTGCTGCCCCTTTGCCATAAAATCCAGCTCAACGCTCATATCCGATCTGCCCAGATGCACAAGTTCGTCTTGGTTGACCGAATTGACGGCGCCGGTGGAAGTTGGGGTGGCGCGCGCCGTTCCCCACAGCGCCCATGTAACCGCATCCAGCAGCGCCGTCTTGCCGTGCCCGTTGTCCCCGCACAGGCAGGCGACGTGGATGCCGTCAAAATGCAGGGTGGGGACATTCTCGCCGTAGCACATAAAGTTTTTGAGGGTGAGGCGGAGGGGGATCATTGTGGGGGATGCCTTTCTGATGGGAATGGCGGCGGGATGCTTTGTTTTTAATATCGCGCATGCAAGCGCGCATTTACCCCCGATACGCCCCAAGCGGCTTGATGCTGTAGCGGGCGCCGCCGTCGGTTAGGCTTTCTACGGCGGCGCGGGCGGTGTCTAGGGAGGTGAAACAGGGGATGCGCCTGTCAACCGCCGCGCGGCGGATTTCAAAGCCGTCTTCAAGGGATTCGCGGTCGCCCTCTATGGTGTTGACTACCGCCGATACCGTGCCGTCCGCTATGATGTCCACGGTGTTGGGGCGGTCGCCCGTGTGCGCTTTGGGGATTTCCATGGCGTCTATGCCAAGCCCGCGTATCATTCCCGCGGTGCCGGGCGTGGCGAATAGCCCGTAGCCGGCGTCCGCAAGCTGACGGATCATCGGCACGGCGTCCGCCTTGTCCCTGTCCGCTATCGTGAGCAGCACTGATCCTTTGCGCGGCAGCATCATCCCCGACGCCAGCAGCGCCTTTGCCACCGCTGACGAAAAGTCCTTGTCTATGCCCATAACCTCGCCGGTGGATTTCATCTCAGGCCCAAGATATGTGTCAACGCCCGTTAGTTTGGACATAGAGAATACGGGCGCTTTCACCGCCACGAGGTTTTGGCGTTTCCATAGGCCGGGGGGATAGCCCTCGTCGCTCAGCCGCTTGCCCAGCATCGCCTTGATTGCGAGGCGTATCATCGGCACGCCGGTGATTTTGGATATGAACGGGATTGTGCGGCTGGCGCGCGGGTTGACTTCTATGACGAATACCTGCGTGTTCGCCTCGCCCGCGCCGCGCGTGGCGGGACTGCGATACGCGCCGCCGCCCACTACGACGTACTGGATGTTCATCAAGCCCTTGACCTGCAACTCGCGCCCGATGCGCGTGGTGTAATCTACAATCGTGTCCACCTCAGCCTCGCTGAGCGTCAGGCCGGGGTAGATAGCCATAGAGTCGCCGCTGTGGACGCCGGCGCGCTCAACATGCTCCATTATGCCGGGGATGAGGACATCCTCGCCGTCGCACACCGCGTCCACCTCAACTTCGCGCCCCTCAAAGTACTTGTCTATGAGGACGCGCCGCCCCATTCCCGCCTCAAACGCGCTTGTCATATAGCGCACAAGCTCGCTGGCGTTCTGCACAATTTCCATTGCCCTGCCGCCAAGCACATAACTGGGGCGCACTAGCACCGGATAGCCGACTTCTTGCGCCACATTCAGCGCTTGTTCCAGGTTGCTCACCGCGGCGCCGGGCGGGTTGGGTATGCCCGTGCGGGCTAGGAATTCTTCAAACAGGTGGCGGTCGGAGGCTATGTCTATGGAGCGCGCGGTGGAGCCGAGGATGGGCATATCAACGCCGGCGAGCGTCTGGGACAGGTTTATCGCCGTCTGCCCGCCGAACTGCACTATGGACGGCGGGTTGTTCGGAGCGTCTTCGTCCTCTTCGCTAGGCGTAGCCTCGTTGTCCAGGATGTCAAGGACGCTCTCTTCGTCAAGCGGCTCAAAGTAGAGCCTATCGCTGGTGTCAAAATCGGTGGACACGGTCTCGGGGTTGGAGTTCGCCATTATGCTCCGCACGCCCTCTTCGCTGAGCGCCCAGGCGGCGTGAACCGAGCAGTAGTCGAACTCTATGCCCTGCCCTATGCGGATGGGCCCACTGCCGACAACCAGCGCCTTGCCGGGGGGCAGCGGCTGCGCCTCGTTTTCTTCTTCGTATGTGCTGTAGAAATAAGGCGTGTGCGCCTCGAATTCGGCGGCGCAGGTGTCCACCATCTTGTACACCGGGCGCAAGCCCCACTGCCGCCGCAGCGCGCGGATTTGTTGGGGAGTCCGGTCGGTCAGTTCGCCGATTTTGGCGTCCGAAAAGCCCAGCCGCTTGGCGCGCCGCAGCAGTCCGGCGTCCAAGTGGGACGCGAGCAGTTCCGCCTCCATCAGCGCGATATTCTGGAAGGCGCGGGTGAACCATGGGTCAATGCCGGTATGCCGCGAGAGCGCCTCGGGGCTGACGCCGCGCCGCAGCGTGTAGAGCAGCGCCCACAGCCGCTCGTCGTTGGGATGCAGCGGCAGCCCGCGCCAGGCGGCGAGCGCGGCGTCGACGTCCGCGTCCGCGTCAAGCGCGGGCGCGTCGGATTTCCAAGCCGAGTCTTCCCACAGAATATCGCGGTTGGTGATTTCAAGCGAGCGCACGGCTTTCTGCATCGCCGCCTCAAACGAGCGGTCAATCGCCATAACCTCGCCGGTGGCTTTCATCTGCGTGTTGATAGAGCGGTCGCCGGCGGGGAACTTGTCAAAGGGCCAGCGCGGTATCTTGACAACGCAGTAGTCTAGCGCCGGCTCAAACGCCGCCAAGGTCTGTTGAGTAACCGCATTCGGGATTTCGTCAAGCCGCTTGCCCACCGCGATTTTGGCGGCGACGCGCGCGATGGGATAGCCGGTCGCCTTGCTTGCCAGCGCCGAACTTCGGCTCACTCTGGGGTTCACTTCAATGATGTAATAGGGGCTGTCCGCGCGGCCGCCGCCCGGCAGCGTGTCCGCCACCACATCGCCCGGCTCCAGCGCCATCTGTATGTTGCAGCCGCCCTCTATGCCGAGCGCGCGGATGATTTTCAGGCTTGCCGTCCGCAGCAGCTGGTAGTCCTTGTCGGATAGCGTCTGACTGGGCGCGACCACGATGCTGTCGCCGGTGTGGACGCCCATCGGGTCTATGTTTTCCATATTGCAAATGGTGACGCAGTTGTTGGCGGCGTCGCGCATCACCTCATACTCAATTTCTTTCCAGCCGATAAGCGACTTTTCCAGCAGAACTTGGTTGATGGGGCTTGCCGCCAGCCCGCCCGAAACGATGGCGCGAAACTCGTCCTCGGTGTGGGCGATGCCGCCGCCCGTGCCGCCGAGCGTGTACGCCGGGCGCACAACTAGGGGCAATCCTAGTTCGGGGAGCGCCGCATACGCATCTTCCATAGACTCTACGATGGCGCTGGGCGGCACGGGTTCGCCGATGCTTGTGAGCAGATCGCGGAAGAGCTCGCGATCCTCGGCGTTGCGGATGGTCTGCAGCGGCGTTCCCAGCAGGCGCGCGCCGTAGCGGTCGAGGATGCCCGCGTCCGCCAGATCCACGGCGAGGTTCAGGCCGGTTTGGCCGCCCAGCGTGGGCAGGACGCCGTCGGGGCGCTCCGCCGCTATCACGCGCTCAAGCGCATCCACCGTCAGCGGCTCGATATAGACCACGTCGGCGATGCCCTCGTCGGTCATAATGGTAGCGGGATTGGAATTGACCAGCACGGTGGTAACGCCCTCTTCGCGCAGCGCCTTGCACGCCTGCGTTCCGGCGTAATCAAACTCCGCCGCCTGCCCGATAACGATAGGCCCGGATCCGATAACTAGAACCTTCTGCGGTTTGGAATTGACTTGCTGCACGGCCCCTCTCTGACGCTGATTGCTATGCTGATGCTATGGCGGCTGCTTGTGAACGCCGGGGAGCGCAGGTTGGCTACGCCGCGGGCGTTAGGTAGTATTATACCAGCAAGCGTTATAGTGATGTTGCGCGTTATGCCGCCATATTGCGGGGAAAGGGCGCGAGGTTGACTTGCCCGCCGCGCGAGTCCGCTCTACAATAGGGTTATGGCGGACGCGAGTGAAAGATGGCAGGCGCAAGCCGAGTACGACCTGAGCGTCGCGGAGTTGCTATACCGGCAATCGGTATATCGCTACTGCGTATTCTTCTGCCATCTCGCGCTAGAGAAGCAGTTGAAGGCGATGTTCATAGAACGGACAGGGGATGAAGATCCGCCGCGCACGCACGACTTGATTGAACTCGCGGCGCTCATCGGCATCGACTTGTCTGCCGAGTACTATGACCTTATGTTGGGCTTGTCAGAGCAGTCCGTAGCCGCCCGCTATCCCGAAGATTCGGTATATCTCTATAATGAGGAACGCGCGGCATCTACGCTATCGCAATCTAAGGAGGTTCAAGAATGGCTGAAGTCAAAGATCGCATCATCAGAAGAGGGCGCGACGGCGTCGTAGAGGTGGAAATCAAAGGCGGGCTCTTCGTAGCGCATCCCAAGACCCAAGAGCGGGCGCGCGAGCTGATAATGGAGTATGTGGGAGTGCTTAGCGATGAGATAGATGTAGAGCGGGCGATACTTACGGGCAGCTACGCCAGGGGTTGCCCGCGCGAGTGGGACCATATTGATGTGGTCATCATTTCGCCGTACTTTGAGGATATATTAGACGGGTTTGACCGGCTGAGATTCCTCGGCAGTAGGACGAGAGGAGTGCATCACTGGATTAGTCCGCGCGGCTATACCGCGGACGAGTACGACAACCGCTCCAGCGAGCTGGGCTTGGGGTACTACAAGCGCACGGGCAAGGTGATCTACGACAAGAATGGCGGGTAGGCGCGGGGTTGCGCGGCGTCGGGGCGACGCCGAGGCGCCTTACCCGCCGGCGCCGGCCTCTATCATCGCCATAAACCTGTCAAACATGTACTCGTTGTCAAGCGGGCCGGGCGACGCCTCGGAGTGATACTGTATCGTCATCACGGGCAGCGATTTGTGGCGCAAGCCCTCTACCGTGCCGTCGTTTAGGTTGATGTGGCTCACCTCCACATCAGCGGGCAGGCTGTCGGCGTCCACCGCGTAGCCGTGGTTCTGCGCGGTGATGTGGACAAGCCCGGTTTGCAGGTCTTTGACCGGATGGTTGGCGCCCCTGTGGCCGAACTTGAGCTTGAATGTGCCGCCGCCCACGGCACGCCCTACGACCTGGTTGCCCAGGCATATCCCGAACACGGGCAGCCTGCCGAGCAACCCTTTCGCGGTCTCAACCGCGTAGTCTAGCAACTCAGGGTCGCCAGGGCCGGGCGACAGCATCACGCCGTCCGGGTTGCGCGCCAGGATGTCCTGCGCGGTGGCGGTGGCGGGCATCGCCACCACCTCGCAGCCGCGCGAGCGCAGCATCCGCAGGATGTTGTATTTCAGGCCGAAATCGCTCACCAGGATGCGCCGCGCGGTTTCGGGCGGGCGCGTCCGCCACAGCGCGCTATGCCAGTCATACGCGCTCTCGGTGGTGACTTGCCGCACGAAGTCGGTGTCGCCGTAGGCGGGCATATCCCTGAGGCGCGCCTGCGTCCGCTCAGGCGATTCGTCTATGCCGATAGCGCCCATCATCACGCCGCGCGTCCGCAGGCGGCGCGTTACGGCGCGCGTGTCAACCTCGCTTATGCCCGCCACGCCTTGCGCTTGCAGGAACTCGTCCAGCGTCATGTCGCTGAGCGCGTGGCTCGGACGGCGGCTATGCTCGCGCACGACAAAGCCCGCCACCTGCGCCTTGTGCGACTCGAAGTCCCGCGCGTTGATGCCGTAGTTGCCGATAAGCGGGTATGTGGGAACCACGATTTGCCCGGCAAAGGACGGGTCGGTCAGCATCTCTTGATAGCCGGTCATAGAGGTGGCGAACACCACCTCGCCGTAAGCGGGCGTCTGCGCGCCAAAGGCAACGCCCTTGTAGATAGAGCCGTCTTCCAATACCAGATGCGCGGGTTTAGTCATGCTTTGCGTGTCCCTCGAATTCGCTCAAAACATAATCGGGCAGCGGCGCGTCAAAGCCGGCGGGAACGCTGAACTCGCCTTGGCGCAGACCTATCGGACGCGGCGGGAAATCACGCGCGTCAACGCGGCGCAACTCCGCCAACGGCCTGCCGCCCCTAGTGATGACAATCGCCTGCCCATCCGCCACGCGCCGCAGGAAGTCGGACAGATTGCGCTGCGCCTCGCCTATGTCCACTTCCACATAGCCATCTTGCGCTGCCGCGTTCATAGTCAGCCCTCCGCTTTCCGCTGAGCGGCGGCGTACACCGCTTGGGTAAGCGCGCTTAACTTGCCTTTGTGGGTTTCCCACTCATCAGCGGTTACCAGAAATTGAATCTCCGGCTGCGGATCGCTCAGCGGCGTATCCTGACGGCCGTGCGGCCATGTTTCGTATCTGATTTCTTTCAAAAGCGGCCTGAAGTCCTCGCGGCGCGGCTCAACGCTATTCTCGTAGAAGACTATCCGCACCTGTCCATTATTCGGGCTTACACGGGCAAGCGGCCGCATGGAGATATTGCCGGACAAGCGCATATCGATCCCCAGGAGTCTAGGATGAGCCTGTTCATTGGGATGGTTAAATCCCTTTTGGAACATATCGCGCACGTCGCTGAACAAAGAAAGTACATTGCTTTCTTCGGCGCGCTTGACGATTTGTTCTATATGGTTAGATTCATGCTCTCTCTGATGAGCGGCGTACACCGTGCGGGTAAGCGCGAGCAGCTTATCTTTGTGGGTGTCCCATTCCTCCGCGTTCATCATAAACCCAATGTGTGATGACGGGGGGATCAACGGCGTATTCTGACGGTCACTCGGCCATGTTTGGTACCTAATTTCTTCCAAAAGCGGACTGAAGTCCTCACGGCACAACTCAACGCTATTCTGGTAGAAAATTATATGTAGCAGTCCCCTAGCGTCAACGCGGGCAAACGGCCTCGGACGCTCACCTGACAAACGCAGACGCATCGTGATTCCCCAAGCGCCGGCGTTTTCACTGAGACGGTTACATTCCTTTCGGAACATATCAAGCGCGTCGTTGAACTCATTGACTAGGTTATTTTCTTCGGCGCGATTGTATAGTTGCCTCCACCTCTCCGCCACGCTGATATACCGCCGCTTTTTGGGCTGCGGCTGACTAGGCACGGCGTCATCATCCGGCGCCACGCGCATCTGCCGCGCGAGCATCGTCTTGCCGTCCTGCACAAAGCCTTGGAATGTGAGCAGCGATATGTCCATGCCGATGTTGGCGAGGAAGTTGACCATTCGCTCGGTCGCGTCGTCCACGCCCAAGCCCACTAGGAATATACGCAGCGGCAGCAGCGCGTCTAGGCTGTCGGCGTCCGAGTTTTCGGCGTGCCATTCCTCGAAGTCGTCTATCTTCTCGATGCCGCCCGACCCGGAGCGCTCGGCGATGTGCGCGGCGAGCCTATCCACGCCCATAGCGTTGAGGGCGGATGCGTAGTCTATTATCTGCGCCACCGCGTCGCGCGACAGCCTGCCGCGTTTCAGTTCAAACAGAACCAGCCTGCCGTCGCTGTCCACGCCCAGCAGATCGAGCGGCCCGCCCTCGGTATCCGTCTGCCGCCCGACCAGCGTCAGCTCCGGCATCAGCATATCGGGATTGTTGACCAGCGCCTCTTCCAGCCGCCCCTCGGACTCCATCATATTCGTTTCGGAGACAGGCGTCGCCTGCGCGCCGTCCAGCGCCCATATCTTAATTTCGTCCATTATGCTTGCCTCTTGCGTTGCGCTGCGCCTATGATGGCGATCACGCGGTCATTCCGCGATGGCGCGGCCATAATCATCTCTGTGCTTTCTGTCGAGCGGCGGAATACACGGCTTGGGTAAGCGCGCTCAATTTATCTTTGTGTATCTCCCAGTCCTCCGCGTTCACCAGAAAATGAATATGGGGATACGGGGCGATCAACGGCGTATCCTGACGGTCGTCGATGCGATCGCTCCACGACCATGTTTCGTATTTGATTTCGTCCAGCAATGGCCTGAATTCCTCAGGGCACAACTCAACGCTGCGGTCGTAGAAATTTATCCGCACCTGTCCAGGAGCAGGATCCGGGTCAACGCGGGCAAACGCCATCCTTGAAAGATTGCCATCCCAACGCATGGACTTGTATATCGTGAGCCCCCGAGAGTTAGGGTCTTCACTGGGCTGGCTAAATTCCTTTCGGAACATATCACTCACGTCATCGAACAAAGGACGTGTGTTATTTTCTTCGGCGCGCTTGTGTAGTTGTTCTTGCCGCTCCGCCACAGGCAACCGTTGCCTGCCTTGCCGCTGCGGCTGACTAGGAACGGAATCTTCATCCGCCATCACATCCCGCACGAACATCGTTTTACCGTCCTGCACAAAGCGCCGAAATGTCAGCAGCGATATGCCTACTTTCTTGCCAGCGAGGAAGTTCACCATCCGATCAGTTCTGTCATCCACGCCCAAGCCCACCAGGAACATCCGCAGAGGCAACAGCGCGTCTAGGCTGCTTTTGTCGAAGTCGTTTATCTTTTCAGTGCCGCCCGTCCCTGAATGTTCGGCTATGTACTCCGCCAGACTATTTACGCCCATAGACTCGAGGGCGGATGCGTAATCTATGATCTGGGCAACCGCCTCCCGTGCCGGCTTATCACGTTTCAGCTCAAACAGAACCAGACTTCCGTCTTTGTCCACGCCGAGCAAATCAAGCGAGCCGGACCCGGTGTCCATCTGCCGCCCGACTAGCGTCAGTCCCGGCATCAGCATGTTCGGGTTCCTGACCAGAATTTCTTCCAACAGTTCCTCGGACTCAATCATCTTCGTCTCCGCCACCTCTGTCGCTTGCGTGCCGTCAATCGCCCACATCTTGATTTCGTCCATTGCGCTCGCCTCCTGTATCAATCTACCTGGATGGTTTGGGGGAATTTTTGAACAATCGTATTGTTCTTGTATCACATTCGGGTTGTTTTGTCAATCAATTCTTTTGTGATGCACAAAAACAAGGCGAATGGTTTTGTTGCTCACATATGACACACAAACCATTTTGTTAACCACATTTGGGCTTTTGTGGTTAACAAATAGGCTTAGGAGCGTATCCAGCGCCGAGCGCCTACCCCCCGCCATACACCACCTCCCCCGCCACAAGCGTCGTGTGGACGCGCCCCCGCAGCCGCGCGCCCTCCAGCGGCGTGTTCTTGCCTTTGGAGGCGAATTGCGCGGGGTCAACTAGCCATTCGGCGTTGGGGTCTATGATGGCTACATCGGCGGGCGCGCCGCGTCTGAGGGCGCCGATGTCGGGGCGGCGCAGGAAGCGGGCGGGGGCATAGGTGAGTTTTTCTATCAGCAGCGGCATGCCGATTTTGCCGCCGTGGACTAGCGCCATTAGCTGGCCCAATGCCGTTTCCAGGGCGCTTATGCCGAATGCGGCGTCGTGGAATGTGCATTGCTTGTCGGTGAGGTTGTGCGGCGCGTGATCGGTGGCTATGAAGTCTATGACGCCATCGCGCAAGCCGCGCGCCATCGCCTCCATGTCGGCGCGCGCCCTGAGCGGCGGGTTGACTTTGGCATGCGTGTCATACGCGGCGGGCGTGAGCGGGGCGTATGGCGCAGCGCTGCCCGCTAAGCCCAAAGCCGCCTCGTCGGTTAGCGTTAGGTGATGCGGGGTGACTTCGCAGGTTACGTTGTCCAAGCCGAGTTCTTTCGCGCGCCGAACTAGGGCGAGCGCGCCCGATGTGCTCAGATGCGCCACGTGGTAGCGGCCGCCCGTCAGCTCAGCCAAAGCGATGTCCCGCGCTACCATTATGTCCTCCGACGAGTTGGGTATGCCCTTGACGCCCAAGCGGTTGGATACCCAGCCTTCGTTCATTGAGCCGCCCTCAAACAGCGCCGGCTCTTCGCAGTGGTTGATGACGGGCAGCCCAAACGCGGAGCTGTAGGCGAGCGCCTGGCGCATTATGTTGGAGTCGGCGACAGGATTGCCGTCGTCGCTGAACCCGATTGCGCCCGCCTCGGCGAGTTCGCCCATTTCGGCGAGTTCGCGCCCGGCGCTGCGCTTGGTGACCGCGCCGATGGGCAGCACGCGAACCGCGCCCTCGTCGCGCGCCTTTCGCAGCACATACTCCAGCGTGTCGCGCGTGTCCATAACGGGGTTGGTGTTGGGCATAGCGCAAAGCGTGGTGAACCCGCCGCGCGCCGCCGCAAGCGTTCCCGTGGCGATGGTTTCCTTGTCCTCAAAGCCCGGCTCGCGCAGGTGGCAATGCACGTCAACGAACCCGGGGCATACCACCAGTCCGGCGGCGTCTATGACGCGCGCATGCTCCGGCGGCTCTATGCCGCGCGCGATGCCGCTCACCGCGCCGCCCTCCAGCAGCAAGTCCATTACCCCGTCAATGCCCTGCGCGGGGTCTATCAGCCTGCCACCCTTGATTAGCGTTTGTCCCGCGTTTGCCATTAGCCGCCTCCTGCGGTGTTGTTAGCCTGTATAAGTTCGCCAATCGCCGCCTATCTGTTGCAGCAAAGGCGCTATGTCGTGGGGCAAGCGTATGTCCGCCGCGCCATTCCACCAGATATGCTCGGCGTGTTCGGCACTCAGCCGCACTGAACCCCGCGCCTCTACGCCGAATACGCTCTGCGCTTGCCCCCAATACTCGTTGCTTGATTTCCAGAAATCGCTGCGCCGCCCGCCCCAGAAATCGCAGTGGTCGAACAGGCGGCGGATGGATAGCGCGGTCATTCCCGTTTCTTCATGCAACTCCCGCGCGGCGGCGCATATGGGGAGTTCGCCGTGTTCCACGCCGCCGCCGGGCAGGTAGAACTCGGCGTCGCCCGGCTCCCGCATAAGCAGCAGCCTGCCCTCGCGCATCACGACCAGCGTGGCGCGATGGCGTATGCGCCTGCCGCCCGCAATCTCGCTGGTGTTGGGATGATGAGCCGTTCCCACCGCGCTATGAGACGCCTGGTGAGCGGCTATCGCGCGCGCCGCCCTGTCCCTGTACGCGCCCAGTATCTCGCGCACATGGGGGTGAACGGGGATGTCCGACGCGCCGTCCCACCACGCGAATTCCTCTACCATATCGTCCCGCGCCACATTCACATTGCCATCCGCCGCTACGCCGAATATGTGGTGATAGTTGTACTTGCCCGAATGTTCGCCGAGATAGGCGATAGCGGTTGCGGCAAGGGTGGTCTCTTCATACAACTCGCGCGCTACGGCATATATGGGCAGTTCGCCATCCTGAACGCCGCCGCCCGGCAGGGCGAATGATCGCCGGCCCTTATCGCGCACAAGCAGCGCTCGCCCGCCGCGCGTCACTATCGCCGTAGCCCGCTGACGCTGCCGCATGCCTAGCCCGCTCGCGGCGTTATCGCGGCGTAGAACAGCGCCATTCGCACCGCAACGCCGTTGGTGACCTGCTCTTCGATGACCGACCGCGAGCCGTGCGCTACCTCAGGCGCTATCTCTATGCCCTCGTTCATTGGGCCGGGGTGCATCACAAGCGCGTCCGGCTTTGCGAGCGCCAGGCGCTGAGGGGTGATGCCGTACATTCGCGAGTATTCGCGCAGCGTGGGCAGATGCCCGGCATGCTGACGCTCGGTTTGCAGGCGCAGCGCCATAACCACATCCGCGCCCTCCAGCGCGCGCTCCACGTTCGTCTCAATGCGAACCGCGCCAAACGGATGCGCCGCAGCGCCGCTGTCGTCGTCAGCGCCGCCGTTGCCGCGCATATCGCCGCTCAGGAAGTCGGGCGGCAGCAGCGTGGGGGGCGCGCACAGCGTCACATCCGCGCCCATTCGGGTTAGCCCCCACAGGTTGGATCGCGCCACGCGGCTGTACATAATATCGCCTACGATGACCACTTTCAGGCCGTCTATCCCGCCGCGATGCGCGCGGATTGTGTACAAGTCCAGTAGCGCCTGCGTGGGATGCGCGTGCATGCCGTCCCCCGCGTTTATCACCGCCGCGCTCAGAAACCGCGCGAGGAAGTGCGGCGCGCCCGAATGGGGATGCCGGATCACGATGATGTCCGCGTTCATCGCCTGCAGCGTCAGAGCGGTGTTGTACAGCGACTCGCCTTTCTCGACGCTGCTGCCGTTGCCGGATACGTTGATAACATCCGCGCTCAGTATCTTGCCCGCCTGCTCAAAGGATACCCGCGTGCGCGTGCTTGCCTCATAGAACAGCGTGATGACGCTCTTGCCGCGCAGAGTGGGGACTTTTTTGATGTCCCGCCGCAGCACTTCGCGCATAGCGTCGGCGTTCTGCAAGACCGCCTCAATGTCCGCCTTGGAGAAGTCGTCCAAGTCCAGGATATGCCGCCGCGCCGCTTGCGTGGACGCGCCGCCGGTAGAGCCGTTGGCGGCGTTTGGGCCGGTTCGCCGTAATGTCTGCGTCATAGCGCTCGCTGCCCTCCGTCGCCGTTTGATGCCGCATCTCCCGCCGCCGATGCGCTCCCGCCGCCGGGCTGTTCGCGCACAAGCGCTATCTCATCCACGCCGTCGATCTCCGCCATACGCACGCGCAGATACTCGTCGCGCGAGGTCGGCACATTCTTGCCCACATAGTCCGGGCGTATGGGCAGTTCGCGGTGTCCCCTATCCACTAGGATAGCCAGGCGTATTTCGCTCGCGCGCCCGAAATCGTTCAGCGCGTCCATAGCGGCGCGGATTGTGCGCCCGGTGTAGAGGACGTCGTCCACCAGCACGACGCAGCGGCCGGTCACGTCGGAGGGGATGTTTGTGAGCATCAGCGGGCGTCCGCTCGCGGATACGTCGTCGCGATACAGCCCCACATCCAGCGCGCCCACCGGAACGTCGTCGCCCTCGACCTGCCCTATGAACTGCGCGATGCGCTTGGCCAGCCACACGCCGCGCGTCTGTATGCCGACTATGAGCAGCCCGTCGGCGCCGCCATTGCGCTCCAGTATCTCGTGCGAAATGCGCGCGAGCGCCCGCCGGATCTCATCCGCCCCAAAGATAACGCGCTCCGCCGAACCTGACCTGTTTCGCACGGCGCCTCCTCTTAATTAGCGTTAGCGCCCTGACGCCATCATTGCGCCGCGCCTGACGCCGCCCGCATAAAAGCCTCTTGCTTGCCGGCAAGCAAGAGGCTAAGTCGCCGCGGCCCGCCCTGCCGAAAGCAAAGCGTCCCGCTTGGACAAATTCCCTTGCCAGCCTCGCCGGACCGACTTAAAGGGCTGCGACCCGCCCCGAACAACGGGTCATCTAAATTGCGCTTATGAATGATTGTATCTGCTAACACTCGCGCCGTTCAAGGCTTACTCAAAGACGCTTTTGACTATTTGCAGCATCACCGCCCCAACGCCCACCTCGCCTACCAGTACGCCCGAAAGCGCAATCAGCACATTATCGCCAAAGGAGAATACGCCCACGCCGGCGAGATAGAACAGCGCCAGCGTCGCCAGCAAGGTGAATGCGAAAAATGTCAGAACCGCCCAAACCAGGACTTCCCGGTGGCGGATGGTCTGGCGCGCCTGTCGGATAGATAGATCCGCGATTTCTGCCCACAGCGACTCGACAAGCTCCGTCTCGGGGCGAGTAGGCTGTTCCATTATTTCATCGCCTCATCCAGCAGTATCCATTTCCCGGACTCGTCTATGAGCGAATCAGGCGAGTCCGGCGGATAGCGTTTCTTTATGTCCTCGAACATTGCCATATTCAGCTCAATGAACTGCTCGTCGTCGGGATTCATTGACACTATCTTCCGCCCGTGTTCGCGCTGCCGGATAACCCACATCAGCAGAACCGACGCGCTGGTGAACAGGTCGTATTCGTCGGCAATGCCCGCTCTCTCCATCATATTCTCAAGCAGACGCCGTTCCTTGTCCGACACCTTAAGTTGGAACTTGGGCTTTTTATTCGTGAACATGCTACCCCCTTTCGCATCGGCAACGGCTATCGCCGCGCCCGCTTGCCTTATGTTACCACACCCGCATACTCGCCGCCCGCGCATAGCCCGCGAAACCGACTACCCGCGCCGCCTTGACGCCTATTCGCGCAAGCCACTAGAATAGCGCAAGCGGTTAGCGCCGCAGCCTAGCGAATATCTACTATCCAAAACCAAGCGTTGCCCATAGCCCATATCCGCCGAATAGCCACTATGAGCAACCCTAACTAACTACACAGGAGTATCCCGCCTTGCCCAGCGCGCCCGATTTGCCCGGTATGCCGGGCGTCATAGAGATGATTTCAGCCGGCGGCGTGGTGTGCCGCATGACGCGGCGCGGCGATGCCGAAGTCGTGGTGTGCGGCTTTGACGCCGCGGACGATAGCGTCATATGGGGGCTGCCTAAAGGCACGCCCGAAGACGGCGAAACTCGCGAGCAGACCGCGCTGCGCGAAGTGTGCGAAGAGACCGGCTTGCAAGTCAGCATAGACGCTTTCATAGCGTCCATAGACTACCGCTTTGACCGCTTTGCCGACGGCGCGCCCTGCCATAAGGTCGTCCACTTCTACCTGATGAGCGCCAACGGCGGCGACCTGTCGCTGCACGACCACGAATTCGACTATGTCCGCTGGTTGCCCGCCAGCCAAGCGCTTGACGCGCTCACCTACGATAACGAGGTCCAAATTGTTGAGAATGCCATTTGCCTTATCGCGCAGAAAGCGCCCCAAGCCGGTTAGGAAACTCACTCTTGCCGGCGATAAGGTCGCGCTGCGCGAAAAGCGCATTTCAGACGCCAAAGACGACTACTCCTGGCGCACAGACTCGGAGCTCGCCAAACTCGACGCGTCCAATCCCATCACTATGTCCTACGAGAACTTCGTGAAGTACTCGCAGGAAGAGATAGACAACCCCACCCGAAACTCTATGCGTTTCGGCATAGACGACGTCTGCGGCAAGCACATCGGCAACACGATGTTCTACGACATCAATATGTTGCGCGGCACGGCGGAGCTGGGCATTATGATTGGCGACCGCGACTACTGGGGCAAGGGCTACGGCACTGCCGCCGTGGCGATGATGCTTGACTACCTATTCACCACCACGGACATCCGCCGCGTGTATCTGCACACGCTTGTGTGGAACCACCGCGCTCAGCGCGCATTCGGCAAGGCGGGATTTCGCGCCCTCAGGAATGTCAAGCGTAGCGGCTACGACTTTATCCTGATGGAAATCCTGCGCGACGACTGGAAACAACTCACGCCGCCCGAATATCTTATCTGCTAAGCCAGTAGCCTAGATATGCTAATCCGCCGCCTAGCCTGATTACTCGCCCAGCCTGTCCCCCACTTTCAAGCCCACTGCCTCCATCCACTCCGGCGCGCTGACCTTGCGATTGCGCCCCGCCTGCACTCGGCGCACGAATACGCTGCCGCCATTCGCCGCCACGCCAAAGCCCTCGTCGGTCGCCTCGCATATCTCGCCCGGCGCGCCCGCCGCCTCGCCCTCAGACTTGCTCGCGCGGAACAGCCGCAGCGTTTCGCCGCCGAAAGTCGTCCCGGCGCCGGGGCTGGGGTCGCTGCCGCGTATCATATTGTAGATCTCGCCCACCGGCTTGCTCCAGTCGATAACCACATCCGCCGCGCGGCACCAGCCCTCATATGTAGCCGCGTCGTGATCCTGCTCGATGCGCGGCGCGTTGCCGCTCTTCACCAGATCCACCGCCTCCACCATCGCGTCCACGCCCATCGGGAACAGCCTGCCGAAATACACCGATCCCAGCGTATCGTCCGGGCTGATTTCGGTCTCTTTCTGCAGCAGGATGGGGCCGGTGTCCAAGCCCTTGTCGGGCCAAAAGACGGTCAGCCCCGTCTTGGTTTCGCCTTGGATAATAGGCCAGTTGATGGAACTAGGCCCCCTGTGCAGCGGCAGCAGCGAGGGGTGATACTGGATAGTTCCCTGAGACGGCGCTTCGAGCATCTCATCCGGCACGATGTCGGTCACAAACGCCATCACGCACAGGTCGGCGTTGAGCGCGTGAAAGGCGTCAATGGCGTCCTGATTACGCATGCGGCGAAACTGCAGCGCGGGGACGCCGTGCGTTTGGGCGGCGATCTTAATCGGATCCTGCGCTCTGCCCTCCCTATCCGGCGGGCAGAACACGCCCACCACATTCTCGCCGCGCTCCACCAGCGCGTTCAGCACGCTCTCCCCAAACGCCGCCTGCCCAATCACCGCAATGCGAAAATCATCAGCCATCTCAAACGCCTCCCGGTCAGCCTTGTCAATCGTGTTAGCGGCGGCAAAATCGTAGCCGCCTTTCGCTAACGAATATATCACGCGGTAGCGTTGCGGGGCAATGCGGGGGTGGGTAGGGGGGATGGTGGGGGCAATCGGTTTGCGAAACTTGCCTAGATAAATGTTTTGAATGTATGATAAGATTAAATTGTCCAAATTGTCATAAAGCCGTAGCATAACTTGTAAGTTTTCAAGGGGGTATGAAAATGGCTTATGTTGTCTTTGTGATATTCTATCTTATATTTATTTCTATGGCCTTTTCAGTTGCGGCATATAGCTTTGCGTCCAATGGCCTCAACGTCGCTGTAGTGGCAACCGCATCGCTGGCGATTGCTCTTTTCTTAGGACAAACGCGTTCTTGGACACAGAAAGGAGAGAAAGGTGAAGTCGGTGGATTTTGGCGCAAACTGACATCATTTTGGATTTGGATGTGGCATAATTTAGACGTAGTGGTAGTCGGAGTGGCTACACATTACTCCGCGTTAATGATAGGCGTGTCCTCATTCGGGACAGTTGTATTAAATGTTCCGATATCGAATACGACAATTATGACAGTAATCATTCAGCAGGTGTTCTTGAATTACGCTGCTGCTATACTGGTTGACGCTTTCGGAAAAGCGCGAATCGAAAAATCCTAGTATCATAGGTATGTCCACCCGTTCATTGATATGCGAAAGGACATCCAACAATGCGTACCATATTCGTTGTTCCCATTATGCTGGGCTTGTACCTGTTCGCGGCAAACCTGGCAAACGACTTCGCTTGCGAAGTGATACGCAATCCGGAGCGCTCTGAACTGCGATCAGCCATCGAATGGGTGATTATGGCTTGCTACCTGCCGTAAGGCGGCAACGCCATCTCAGACCCGCCATCCCGCCCCATTCTTGTATATCCCGCCCGTTGCTGATACTATCGTTTATGCTCGCGCGGGTTCGTGCTGGGCAAGACTTTGATACGCAACGGGAGGCAAACGATATGGCGCTGCTGGGCTCAGGCGATTTCACTTACGAAGTATCAGGCGATAACTGGGGCGACCTGCCCGAAGGCGCGGTGTACAGAGAGGCTACCGCCGTGGATGTGGGCGCGGATGACAGCATTTATGTGTTCAACCGCGGCACGCATCCGATGATCGTGTTCAATCCCGACGGCGAAGTGCAGCGCACATGGGGGCATGGCGTCTTCACCAACCCGCACGGCGTCACGGTCGCGCCCGACGGGACTATCTGGTGCGTGGACAATGGCGACCATACCGTCCGCCAATTCACGCCGGAGGGCGACCTGCTCAATACCATCGGCAGGCCAGGCATACCCGCCGAGTCTATGAGCGGCAAGCCGTTCAGCGCGCCCACCCACGTCGCCTTTGACACGCGCAACGGCGATTTCTATGTGGCGGACGGCTACAGCAACGCGCATGTGCATAAGTATTCCCCGGACGGCAAACGTCTATTCTCTTGGGGCGCGTCCGGCACGGCGGAGGGGCAGTTCAACATCGTCCACTACGTCGCCGTGGATCCCGACGGCTGGGTCTATATCGCCGACCGCGAAAATCACCGCATCCAGATTTTCAGCCCCGAGGGCAAGTTCGAGACGCAGTGGGTCAACCTGTCCCGCGCCGCCTGCATCTACATCAACAGCAAGGGCGACGGGCTGGTGTATATCGGCGAATACTACGGCGGCATCGGCTCCAACTATGTGGGCGCGGATCTTGGGCCTCGCGTGTCCATCCTGGACACAAGCGGCAAGACGCTCGCGCGGCTCGGCAGGGAATCCTACGGCGACCAGCCCGGCAGGTTCTACTCGCCGCACGCCATATCCGTGGATTCCAAGGGCGACATCTACGTAGCCGAAGTGTCATGGAGCGACTACGGCAGCAAGCTCTATCCGCCGAAAGAGCTGCGCTCTATGCAAAAGCTGGTCAAGCAGAGCGGGTAGCCCGCATACGCTCACGGGCGTTTAACCGGCGTCTAATCCATCATAACCGGCGTCTAGCCCCGCACATAATCGGGAACGGCGCGAACCTTAACGCCAGGCGGCAAAGCCGAATGACTACCACGCCACTAGCCGTTGACAATGTAGAACTCGCCGACGAGGGCGTCACTATCCTGTGGGCGGACGGGCATAGCAGTTTCTACCCGTCCAAGTATCTGCGCGTGAACTGCGGCTGCGCGGAGTGCGTGGAGGAGTGGACGAACCGCCGCCTGCTGGATCCCGCCACCGTGGACGCCGACATCCGCGCGGTGGACTACCTGCCCATCGGCAAGTACGCGCTGCAGTTCCTGTGGAGCGATACCCACTACACGGGCATATACCCGTTTGAGATGCTGCGGCTGCTCTGCCAATGCGGGGACTGCCCTACCTGATAACGGGCGCGGGCGCAGCCATAGCCGCAACGCCCTCAATCCAAAAGTTTTGGGCCGCTTTTCCCCAAAAACGGCATCCTAAACATCAGCAATCCGATAGACAAAATAAAGGGGCCGGCATTGCGCCGGCCCCTTTTCTTTAGCGCGTTGTCAGCGATTATTCGCTTGCGCTCATTCCGCCGCGCGAGTTACACGGGCTTGAACTTGGGCAGCGTAATCTCGTCGGTGACGTCTTCGAACACCACCTCCAGCGGCATGCCGATGACGAGTTTCTCAGGCGTGGGGTCGTCCATCACGATGTTCGTGGGCATAATCGGCCCCTCTTCCAGCTCCACCAGCGCCGTGACAAACGGCACATCCCCCGCAAAGCCGGGATGCGGCGCGCGGTGAACTATGGCGTAGGTGTAGAGCGTCGCCCTGCCGCTGACCTGATGCCACTCCGTATCGCGCGAAAATGTGTACGGCGATATGTCGCGCGGGTAGAAGTACGCCTTGCCGGTTTCGTTGCACTTCCGCAGCCAAAGCTCATGCTCTTTCGCCTTCTGCCAGTACACATCCGACTCCGGCTGCGGCGTGGGCAGCGGCTTGTTGTATCCCTGTGTCATCGCATTTCTCCTGAATTGCTTGAATTGAACCGGCGGGCGGCGGCGCTATGCCTTATGTCTTGGCGCATCGCTATTGCGCGGTTATGCCCGTATTCTTGACATATTCTTGGCGCGCCGCCCGTCCTTGTTGACTATCTTGCTGAGCCCCGTTGACGCCGTATGAGCGCTAATCCACGCCCAGGACGACCGTGCCGGTGGACGACAGCGAGCCGCCCGTGCCGTTGACAAGGCAGAGCTTGGGGTCGTCCAGCTGGCGCTCGCCCGTTTCGCCGCGCAGCTGCCGCACGGCCTCCAGCACTAGGAACATCCCGTACATTCCGGAGTGGGTGTAGGACAGCCCGCCGCCGCTGGTGTTCATCGGGAAATCGCCGCCCGGCGCGGTGCGCTGGTTCGCTACGAAATCGGGGCCCTCGCCCGGCTCGCAGTAGCCGAGGCTTTCCAGCGTCGCCAGCACGGTGTAGGTGAACGAGTCGTATATCATAGCCAGGTCAATGTCGTCGTGCGTGACGCCCGCCATCTGCAGCGCGGCAGGCCCTGAGTAGCGCGCCCATGTGCGGGTGAGGTTCTTCATCTGGCTGATGACGCCGTGGTCGTGGCCCTCGGCGGCGCCCAGAACCCACACGGGCTTTTTGGGCAGATCCCGCGCGCGCTCCGGCGTGGTGACCACATACGCGCCGCCCGCGTCCGTTACCAGGCAGCAGTCGGGCAGATGGAACGGCCACGCTATCCAGCGCGAATCGTGGTAGTCGTCAAAGGACATCGGCGTGTCCTTGAAGTAGGCTTTCGGGTTCAGATTCGCCCACTTGCGCGTGGCGACCGCCACCTCCGCCATGCCTTGCCGCACGCGATTATCGCCGTACATGTGCATATAGCGCCGCGCCGCCATAGCGTAGTTGATGGGCGCGCCGATAAAGCCGTAGGGCGACTCGTACTGCGGGCCTGCGTCCGCCGCGTTGGCGCCTGCGCGCGATCGGGCGCTCCTGCCCGCCTCGCCGTGCGTAACCAGCACGGTATCGCAATAGCCCGCGTTTATCGCCGCGACCGCGTGCGCGATATGGATGATGAACGACGAGCCGCCCACCGCGGTGGTATCCGTGTATGTGGGATTGACGCCGAGATACTCGCCCAGGTTGATGGTTGAAGTTCCCGCGGTCATCAGCCCGTTCACGTCGGACATCTTCAGCCCTGCGTCTTCGAGCGCGTTATACGCCGACTCCGCGTGCAGCTGCAGGTTTGATTTCGCCACTCTCCCGATTTCGTCGGACTCCGCCACCCCAACGATGGCAACCGACTTACGCAAATCTGCCATTCTAAAAAGCGCCTCCGTCTAAATTATCGGCGCCCGCGCGCGCTAGTTTGGGGTGTGTGCCGCGCGCCGCGCCACTTCGCCGCCAAACAGGATATACCCTGCGCCCGATAAAGGCAAGGGAAGGGGGGTGAAATGGGGGAATGGCGGTAAGCGCGGTTAGACTTGGGCAAGCCGCTCCAGCCAGTCAATCCATTCCCCGAAGTGGGCGCATTCTCGTCGCAGCGTGGGCAAGCCGATGTTTGCCGCAACTATTGGGCCCGCGGACGCCTTTCGCCGTTCATATTCAGGAATTTCGCTGATAATGCGCTTTGATGGCGCGGTGTCTGTTCCCTCGTCTATATGCTCAGGCGACTCGAATTGTCCACACAAGGTAGCCAGCCGCCGTATGCCGACGTCTCTATTCCGAAATCGCGTACTGAGTTGTTCAGGCTCTGATAGTACCAACGCCTCGAATTCGTGCAATTGGATGTAGGGAATGAAACGCCAGTTGTTGATGTCAGCCTCAAGCGCGTCTTCAATCGCCCTAACCTTCTCATAGGGATTGGCTATGAGCGCGGCGTCGGAGTATCCCGGGAACTCTGACGGCAATCCGTACAAGTCAAACATAGTCGTGAACCGCGCGTCAGCGCCTCTGTCCCCGCGCATCCATTGAAGAATGTCCCGTTTTGGCAGTTCGTAGTTGCTGACGCCGCCGCTATGTTTGACGCCGCCTTTGTGGCTTGTCCAGACGCGCCGCGCGTCCGCCACAATGGACAAGCCGGCTAGATGAGGCGCCAAAACCTGATTCACAAATCTGGCTTCCGTTTGCCCCTCCACAATGAAGTGCAGCCTCACTGCCATTACGGGTTTCCCCTAATGACATTCTTCTGCCACAACTCGGAGAGCGAGTAGTTTTCAAACCATTCGTCCAAGGCATCTAGGTCGAGCCGCTGAAATGTGGACGCGCGTTCATTGCGCTCCGCCACAACGATTTCCTCCGGGTTAAAGCAGTCAACCAGCGCGGTCGACTGCGTGGCGGCGATAATCTGCGTGTTGATAGATGCCGCGCCTATCAGCCCGCCGATAATTTCAATCGCGTGTGGATGCAGCCCAAGCTCAGGCTCGTCCAGTATCAGCAGGTCGGGCAAGCGTTCCTCCGGTTGGAGCAGCAGGGTTGTCAAACAGATGACGCGCAGCATCCCGTCCGATGCTTGGGAAACGTCGAATAGCAGGTCGCTGTTTCGCTCGCGCCATCGCAGCAGCACATGCCCGTATTCTGGCTGCAAGTCGAAGTCTGAAAACGTGGGCAGAATAAGGCGGATAGTCTCAACAATTCGCCGGTAATAATAGCCGCCGTCCTCTTGTTTCAAGCGTAGCAGCACGGGCGCGATGTTCCCGCCGTCTTCTTTCAACTCCCGATTGTCGCCGATTTGCCATTTGGTCTTCATTCGCGCGACGGCGGATGTGTTGTTGAAATGATAGACGCTGACGCCTTTCAGAAAATCCCTCGTCGCGCCTACTGCCAACCCAGTCCCGTTGATGAGCAATGCGGGAATCGGATAACCCGATTCTCGCTGTCCATCATCGTCCGCGATGCTATCTTCCGCCAGCCAGCGTACAGCCGGATCGGAACACGATCCCGTGTTGGCGTGATATTCGTTTGCGAATATGAGAGTATCCCCCGCGGCGTATCGCAGCCGAAAGCTGTAGCGGGTTTTGCCGACGGGCGTGGACAGATTGAGAACCGCCACTGCCTCCGATGTCTTGCTTGGGCCGTCGTGCAGCAGCTTGCTTGCGCCGCCTTGCATAGCAACGAAAATGGGAAATCCATCATCCTCCGCCAAAGCGCGGCGCATCATCGTGAAGAACGACGCGAAGTTGGATTTGCCGGAGCCATTCGCGCCGATAAGCACGGAAAGTTGCCCAGGCCTGAATTCGTCAAGCGCTTGAAAAGTCTTGAAACCCCTAAGGGTGATTTGGTCAAGCGTAGTTCGCATTGTTATGCTCTTGGGTTGCCATATTCTTGGGTTGCTGCGATTGGATTGCGACTGTTGCCGCATGCCTTGATGTTAGCCAAAAACGCTTGCCCGCGTCAAATGGCGCGGCAGGGGTAATCGTCCTTAGTTTAGTGAGTGGGATCAATATGGGGTGAGGATACCCGCGATTGCGTAACTGCCCCTCGCACTGTGGGAAATGAAGATGGCGGGCAACCCTGATAAAGCGCTAATACTACAAACACATTCAGGATGTCGCCCGCCGATACAAAGAGTGCGCGTACTCTATCGCAGTCAACACATACCCGCGCCCAAACCAATGCCTGCGCGGCGGTGGATACTCCACAAACACGGCGAAGTCAGTAAGAGCGTCAAGGACATCTATATGGATGAGGTTGCGGCTATGCGCTATCGTTGCGTTGACTGCAAGCGCGAATTCACGCGATTCCCTCCGGACGTTGACCGCAGTGAACACAGCATCAGGTTAAGAGCGGTGATGTCGCTGATGTGGGCATTGGGGCTGTCGCACAGGTCGGTAGGATGTGTATTGACGGCGCTGGGATACCTGGCGCCTAGGATGAGTAGTTGGCGGGCGGTTCAATAGGCTGGGCAGAGTGCCGATGATGGGCGCTGACGAGACGATAGTGAAATAGTGATGGGTTCTCCAACTGGCTAAAAAGGTATGCGGATCGGTCGGAAGTGGAAGCCGTGTAACCGAGATGCTCTGTCCACCTACAAGCCGGTGGTTGACGGGCTGGGTTTGGTGCGTCAGGTATGCGTTACGCATGCGCGTAAGAACGTTGTTAGGCGCCTGCGAAAGGTGAAGGGCTGGCAAGAATGGAAGTCTCGTCTGCGGGGTTTGCTTGATGAGCTGTCTGACGACGGGGGCAAGCAGTTAATGATGATGGAACGCGAGGCTAGGGACAAGTCTGATTTGCGGCGGTTGGCGGCGGACTTTATGCGCGAAATGGCGCAGCCTGCTGTGCTACAAGCGATACGCGGGGTATGCGATACGAAACAATGTAACGGAGCGAGTGATAGGCAGGAGCAAGGCAAGATACAAGACAATGCGAGGATACAAGAGTATGGAGGGAGTGAGTATTCTCATCCTGCAGGGTTAATGGATTTGAGGGACTGATTCAAGCGCTCCTCAAGCGCTACCGACGGCAGATGGTTCAACATATCAACGCTCTTTGCGCGCCTCGCCAGCCCGCTCAGCTTGCTACGCAACTTGGAACGCAGTCCCTCATCCGGTTCACCGCTACGCCTGTGCCTATCGCATGCCGGCCGCGCGGCAACCATCCACACACCGGATAAGAGTCGGTCTCGCGCCTGTCAGCGCCCGGCAACCTATCCAACAAGCGAGAGAATGCCGCCTCGTCCCTGCCGCCTGCCTCGCGCATCCGCCGGCGGACTCCGTCCCGCTCTTTCACCGCCACAGTCCATATCCACAGGTCTTTGCGCCACTCTCCACGCCTTGATCCCAAGCATGTCCACATCTCATCAAACGCCACAATAGACGCGCGGACGCCACCCGGACGACCACTTGGCGCCACGCTAGAAAGCGCGTCAGACTCTCGGTCGCCAATGCACCTTTTTTGACCCGCTCGCTTACCGTGGGCGCACTCGGCCCATCATGCGCACCGTTGCCGATAGACTCATTCCCTCGGCGCGTATCTTCGCCGCTCGCTCTTTCCGCTCGTCAGTGAACCGATGCTTTGCGCCCTCTTAACGCTTTTTTGCCGCGCTGGTTGCATTTGTATTGTTGCTTGCCGCGTGAGCGCCCGTCTTTTTTTGACGCAGTTTGAGCCGCATTTCGGGCATAGCGCATCGTGTCTGCACACTCTTGGCTTTGCCATAGCGTCACCTGTCTTTCAGCGGTTTCGGAGCGATTTAGGGCAAGTATGTCATATTGGCGCTGCAATATGAGAATACCAAGCCGACGGGGCTTAAAACGGCGCTCATACGGGGGATGTGGCAAGCGGCGGTGTGGTGGATATGGGCTTGGCGGCAATAGGCTTGTTGCGCGGGGGTTGCGGTTGGATGGCGGTTGATAGCGCAGGTTGCGGTTGGATGATGGATGATAGCGCTTGTATGGCGGATTTTACGATTGGGACGGGGACGGCGTTGCCGGCTTGTTTGCGGGTTTGGGAGTCGTTGCACACAATCTCAAATGTATCTGGGAATCCTTGAAGGCGCAACAACTCTCTAGGGGTTGGGCGGCGCTCGCCGTCCACTAGCAGGTAGTTGTAGGACGCGCCGGCTCTTAGGGCGCAGGAAAATGGGTGACTGGATATGTTGCCGCCTTTGTTTTCGTGCCATATAGCGGGCCGGATGCGCGCGGTGTGGGCGGCGCGGCGTTTTTGGCGGATTCTTTCGGAGACGAAGTGCTTGGGGTCGGGGTTGCGCTCAAGCAGGGATTTCAGGGGCGTCATTGGGGCATTGGATTTGTGCCAGGGGAAGTTGCGAAAGGGGGTTAGGGCGGCGACGATGATTACGCGCTCGCGCTTTTGGGGCAAGCCGAAGTCTAGCGCGTTTAGGATTTTGTAGTCGGTTGTGTAGCCGAGATTTTGCAGGGCGGATAGGATGCGCTTGATGGCGGCGCCGTTTTGGGCGGTGGCGAGCTGCTTGACATTTTCAAGGACGATGCCGCGCGGACGCTTGTGGCGGGCGATGCGCTCTATTTCGAAGAAGAGCTCGCCCCTGGGGTCGGCGAAGCCGTTGCGACGGCCGATTATTGAGAATGGTTGGCAGGGGAATCCGGCGAAGAGCAGGTCGTGGTCGGGGATGTCGTGGGCGGCGATTTGGGTGATGTCGCCGGCGGGGGTTATGCCGAAGTTGTGTTGGTAGGCTTTGCGGGCGTGGGGGTCTATGTCGGATGCGAACACGACTTGGTGGCCTAGCTGGGCGGCGGCGATGTGGAATCCGCCGATGCCGCAGAATAGGTCGGCGCATTTGAGGGGGATTGTGGGCGTGGGATGTGGCATAGGTTAGGTATGGGGTGATTGAACATTAAAGCGAAATGTGGTGTTTAATTTATACCCTAAGCCGTGTAGGGTTGGCAATAGGGTGGTGTGGGGATATTTGGGTTTTTGGCAACGCTATACTGGCAATACCATAGCAACCAAGGGCGTGGGTCTTACTTTTTTGTAAAAAAGTAAGCAAAAAACTTTTAGGTATGGATGGATGGGTTTGGGTTCAGGATAAAGGGGCGTTTAGGCAGGTATTATCAGATGCTATTATAGCGCAAATCCCCGCATTGACTTGCCGCGAAACTGGCGTATAGTACGGGGGACGGGCGGGCTAGGCGCTATGCGAAAGGAGTGGGATAGCCGATGAAGTATGATGTTGTCGTGATTGGGGCGGGGTCGGCGGGAGCGGCGGCGGCGGGGAGGCTGTCGGAGGATGGGGAGAGGTCTGTGCTGCTGGTGGAGGCGGGGCCGGATTATCCGGATTTCGAGGGGCTGCCGGAGGAGCTGAAGTATGGGTACGCCACCGGCGCGGATATTATGGTGAGCGATGAGCATAACTGGCAGTTCACGGGGAAGGCGAATGATGTGGCGGAGACGATGCTTGTGCCAAGGGGCAAGGTTACGGGCGGCACTAGCGCGATTAACGGGCAGGTGTTTCTGCGCGGGCTGACGCACGATTTCGAGGATTGGGCAACGCGATACGGCAATGACGAATGGGCGTTTGAACGGGCGCTGCCGTTCTTTCGCAGGATGGAGACGGATACCGATTTCCAAGACGATTTTCACGGCGGCGAGGGGCCTATCATCTGCCACCGCTTTAAGCGCGACGACTGGCTGCCGCCGCAGACGGCGTTCTATAACGCCTGCCGCGAGCTGGGCTATCCGCATATTGACGACCTGAACGCGCCGGATTCGCACGGCGTCGGGGCTATTCCCTGCAATAATCCGGACGGCATCCGCTGGAGTACAAGTCTGGGCTATCTCAGCCAGGCGCGCCACCGGCTTAACCTGACTATTCGCGCGAACTGTATGGCAAGGCGGCTGCTGTTTGAGGGCAAGCGCGCGGTGGGCGTGGAAGTGGAGAGCGGCGGCGAAAGGTTCATTGTGCAAGGCAATGAAATCGTGCTCAGCAGCGGCAGCATCGCCAATCCGCAGCTGCTGATGCTGTCGGGCGTGGGGCCGGCGGATCATCTGCGCGAGATGGGGATACCGCTCGTGCATAATTTGCCGGGCGTGGGCAGGAATTTCAGCGATCATCCGCTGATATTCATAGACGCGGCGGTTCAGGACGGGGTGGCGCTGGACGGGCTTGCGCCGCGCTTGCAGGTGGGGCTGCGCTATACGGCGACGGGGTCAAGCCGCGCCAACGATATGATGATGTGGATGCAGTCATTCGCCTCGGAGCGCGTCAATCGCGGGGGCAGCCGGATGGAGGCGGTGGGCATCCGCATCACGGGATCGGTGTATCTCGCGGCGAGCAAGGGGCGTATCACGCTTACATCCACAGATCCGAATGTGCAGCCGTTCTTGGATTATCGGCTGTTGGAGCATCCGGAGGATCGCCGCAGGATGCGGGAGGTTGCGCGGCTGGCGGTCAAAGTGTTTGAGCATCCCGATTTCGCGCCTATCGTGAAAGGGCGCACAACGCCTACCGACGCAGATTTGGCGTCGGACGACGCGCTGGACGACTGGCTGATGCGGGAGGTTACGACGGGGCAGCATCTGACAAGCACATGCCGGATGGGGCCGGCGGACGACCCGACGGCGGTGGTGGATCAGCGGCTGCGCGTTCACGGGCTGGAGGGGCTGCGTATCGCGGACGCCTCGGTTATGCCGGATACCGTGCGCGCCAATACCAACGCCACTACGATTATGATAGGCGAGCGGCTGGCGGATTTTGTGGGCGGCGCGGCGCAATCATCCTAACCATAATTAGCGGCATAACTAGCGGCGGCGTAACTAGGGGATGCCGAAACGAATACGGGCGGCGCGGCGTAGATAGGCAATCATAACTAGCGAAACGCCGAAACGAATACCGATATTATTAGCGGCTACCGAAACGAATACTGATGCGAAAGGACGAAGTTATGGCAAGCAGAGAACCCGCGAGGCCGAATATCCTGTTTATCCTGAGCGACGACCAGGGGGCTTGGGCGATGCGCTGCGCGGGGAATGAGGAGATGGTTACGCCCAACCTGGACAGGCTGGCGGCGAGCGGCGTGAGGTTTGACAACTTCTTCTGCGCCTCGCCGGTCTGCTCGCCGGCGCGCGCGTCTATTCTGACGGGGCGCATCCCGTCTCAGCACGGCGTACAGGATTTCCTGCGGGCGGGCAATTCGCGGCATCTGGACAACGACGACTCCGAGATAGACTACATCGCGGGGCAGCCGACCTATGTGGAATTGCTGGCGCGGGCGGGCTACGAGTGCGGGCTGAGCGGCAAGTGGCATTTGGGACATTCGGCGCTGCGGCGGGCGGGGTTCGCGTTCTGGAATGTGCACGCGGCGGGCGGCGGGCCATACTACAACGCGCCGATGCTGCTTGACGGGGAGTTCACGCGGCCGGGCGGGTATGTTTCGGACATCATCACCGACAACGCGCTGGCGTTCTTGGACGGGCGGCTCGGCTCGGACGCGCCGTTTTCGCTGAATGTGCATTACACCGCGCCGCACGCGCCTTGGGGCAGGGAGCATCATCCCGCCGCCACTTTTGACGAGTTTCACGAAAACTGCGCGTTTGATTCGCTGCCGGCGGGGCCTGTGCATCCGGCGCAGCTCGCCAAAGAGGACACGGCGGCTACGATAGGGGATACGCCCGCGAATCGCAGGCTGGCGCTGAGCGGCTATTTCGCGGCGGTGACCGAAATGGACAGGAATATCGGGCGGCTGCTGGACTGGCTGGAGGCGAATGGGCTGCGCGAAAACACGCTTGTGGTTTTCAACGCGGACAACGGGATGAATATGGGGCATCACGGCATTTGGGGCAAGGGCAACGGCACATATCCGCCGAATATGTACGATACGGCGGTGAAAGTGCCGGCGCTTATGTCGCGGCCGGGCTACGCGCCGCAGGATCTCGTGTGCGACAAGCTGCTCAGCCAGTACGACTTTATGCCCACGCTGCTGGGATACGCGGGCGTGGCCAACCCGTATGCCGACGGGCTGCCGGGGCGGGACTTCTCGGCGGTTCTGCGCGGGGAATCGCTGGGGGATGAGGCGGCGGTGTTCGCGTTTGACGAGTATGGGCCAACGCGGATGATCCGCTCGCGCAACTGGAAGTATGTGCATCGCTACGCCGAGGGCGAGCCGAATGAGCTGTACGACCTGGCGGCGGATGCGGGCGAGGCGCGCAACCTGGCGGGCGATCTAGCGCATGCCGAGCGCGAGGCGGCGCTGCGGGCTGAGCTGCAGGGCTGGTTCGGGCGCTACGCGGACGAGGTGATGGACGGGGCTAGGCAGCGCGTGTTCGGCAGGGGGCAAATCGGGCTTGTGGGGTCGGACGCCTATCCCAAGCCGTTTGCGGATGATGTGGCGTTTTTCGGCGATGCGTAAGCGCATAAGCAAGCGGCGGGCGCGGTTAATGGCCGTCCCGCCGCTTGTCTTTGGGGTAATCGGATGGCGGCGGATGTGGTTAATCGCCACTCCGCCGCTCGTCTTTGTTTTCGGGATTGTCTATCGGTCGCGGTCAGTTCCGTCCCGCCGCTCGCCGTCTTCTTCTTCGGCGGCGTCGGGATCCTCATCGTCGGGCTGCTGCGTGGATGTCAAGACCGCCTGCATACGCAGTTCTACGCGGCGCAGCGTCTCTTGGGTTAGGCGCAGTTCGCGCAGGATGTCCTCCGCCGTCATGTCTTCGGTCGGCAGCTGCTCCAGTTTCGCCTCTTCCAGGTTGTTGATGATGATGGCGATGAACAGGTTTATCACCACGAAAGTGCAGATTATCACGAAACTGACGAAGTAGATCCACGCCAGCGAGTTGAGCTGCATCGCGGTTTTCAGGACTTCGTTCCAGCCCTCCAGCGTGATGATTTGGAACAGGGTGAGCGCCGAAACGCCTAGGTTGCGCCAGTGTTCGGGGTCGTGTTCGCCGAAGAGCTGGTTGCCCACTATGGCGTAGATATAGACGATGACGCTGGTGAGCATCACCACGTTGCCCACGCCGGGGATGGATCGCAATAGCGCGGCGGTGATTAGCCGCAGGTCGCGGATGACGGATATGAGGCGCAGCACGCGCAGCAGCCGCGCCAGGCGGGCTATCATTGCGAAACTGCCTGTGGCGGGGACTAGCGAGAAGACGATGATTAGGAAGTCGAAGACGTTCCAGCCGTCTAGGAAGTAGCGGTGGGAGCGCGGGGCGAGCGCCGCCATTTTGAGCAGCGCCTCCAGGACGAACACCGCGAGGACGATGTTGTTGCCAATCTCAAGCAGATGGCCGTACTGAGCGTCTATCGCGGGGGAGGTTCGCAAGCCCAGAATAAGCGCGCTTAACAGGATTAGCAGGATGATTGAGTACTCGAAAGCGGGGGCGCGAACAATGCGCTGAATGTACGGCAGAAGATTGCTCATTGGGTTGGACTCACCTTTCGCGGGATATGCGGTTAAGCGATTTATGGCAAGAGATATTATACACAAGTTGAAATTTGTCTATGCGTTAGGGCAATCCGAATAGAAACGCTATATGAGTTCAGAACATTGCTTGCAATGGATGTTTTTATATGCTTTTATCAGATATGACAGATTTAGAAAGGACGTGCAGAATGGAAAGAGCGGGTTCGCGGGGCGATACGGGCGCGTGGCGAGATCTATCCGCATCGGAGCGGAATGGGATGCTTGTTAGGGCCGAGTGGTCTGAGGACGGGCTTATCGCGCTTGCCGAGACTCTGAGTTGGGATGAGATAGAGATCCTTTTGAATCTCTACGACGGCGAGGTTATGCCGCGCTGGGCTAGACTTACAAAGAGGGAGGTTAAGGGGCTGTTGTTGCGGTTTCAGCAAAGCGATTGCGGGGTTGGCAAGTTCGACTGCGCCATCTGCGGGCAATGCTATGACAGCGAGGATTCGGGCGTTATGACTTTGGAGCATGGCGTTCCAAAGGCGGATCTTGTTTTTAACAATCTGCAGAATCACTTGCTCACCTGTCAAGCTTGCAATCGCTTGCGCGGCGACCGATATACCATCACCGGCGCTAGGGCAATGCTTTCGTCGGGGCGGCATGGCAGGACTGTTAATAAGAGCGCCGCTTTGTGGGCGGTTCAGCGGGTACAGCGCATGGTCATTTTGATTATGCGGCTTGAACCGCTTTATGCGACGTGGCTGCGCCCTAACTTGGCGCGGCTTGAGGCGCGGCGTTAGGGCGCTTTGATGTCTGCCGAATGTTCGCGGATGTTTGCGCGCGCGAATGGGATGTGGATGTTGGCGATAAAAGAAATGCCCGCCGCGATGACGCAGCGGGCATTTATGCAGGCGAGGGTGATACGCTGTTGCGGCCGGCGTCCCGAATCGCGCGTATCCGACTTTGCCCGGGTAACCGGGCTTATCGCCCGGCTGTCCCCTCAACGACTCACGGCTCAGCATGGATGCTTCTGCCGCGAGTCTCCCGCTTATTCTAGTGTAACCGATTGCGTTTAGTTTTAGCAAGCGGCGGCGCGGCGCTCAGCGGCCGTCTTGCCGCTCGTCGTCCGGCTTGTCGGGGTCGTCGGGCGGCGGCGGCGCGGCGGCGCTCAGGACGGCTTGCATGCGAAGTTCTACCCGGCGCAGCGTCTCTTGGGTTACGCGCAGCTCGCGCAGGATGTCTTCATGCGACATGTCGGTGGACGGGAGCTGATCCAGCTTTGCCTCTTCCAGGTTGTTGATGATGATGGCGATGAACATGTTTATCACCACGAAGGTGCAGATTATCACGAAGCTGACGAAGTAGATCCACGCCAGCGGGTTGAGTTTCATCGCGGTTCGCATCACCTCGTTCCAGCCCTCCAGCGTGACGATTTGGAAGAGCGTCAGCACTGAGACGCCGAGGTTGCGCCAGTTTTCGGGGTCGTGTTCGCCGAATATCTGGTGGCCTACGATGGCGTAGATATAGACGATGACGCCGGTGAGCATCACCACATTTCCCACGCCGGGGATGGAGCGCAACAGCGCGGCGGTGATGAGGCGCAGGTCGCGGATGGCGGATATGAGGCGCAATACGCGCATCAGCCGCGCCAGGCGCGCCACCATGGCGAAGCTGCCGGTGGCGGGGACTAGCGAAAAGACGATGATTGTGAAGTCGAAGACGTTCCAGCCATCGCTGAAGTAGCGGTGGGGGCGCGGCGATAACGCCGCCATTTTCAGCAGCGCCTCCACTATGAACACCACTAGGACGAAGTTGTTGCCCAGCTCAAGCAGGTCGCCGTACTGGGCGACCATCGCGGGGGAGGTTTGCAAGCCCAGGATTACCGCGTTGAATAGAATCAGCAGGATGATTGAGTATTCAAAGGCGGGCGCGCGAATAATGCGCCGGATGTACGGCAAGAATTTGCTCATCTGGGCTAGACTGCCTTTCTGATATGGGGGATATGTCAGGGGATGCGCGGGCTGCGCGATTTATAGGCGTTTATTGGCGGGGATATTATACAACAAGTTAGAGTTTGTCAGAAATTGGGCGGCAAGGCAACAAAATTGGGGCGGCGGCAGATACGCTCGGCGGCTTGAATGGGACGCTATCGCTATCCGCGCCCGCCTTGCTATAATTGCCCCGCAATGCCAACGCTATCCCAATTCCCACTATCCCGCCTAGCCGTGTTGCGCCGCATCCCCTTTTGGGCGCAGGCGCTTGCCCTCTGTACGCTGTTCGCGGTCGTTGGCGTGGCAGTGGTGGACGACTACGGGCTGGCGGGGGATGAGAGCATCCAGCGCGAAATCGCCCGCGCCAACGCCGCCTACATCATCATGGGCGCCACCGACGATCTGCATTTCAGAGATCACCGCTACTACGGCATTGCCTTTGAGATGCCCTTGCTAGTGGTTGAGCGCGCGCTTGGGCTGCAAGATTGGCGGCAGATCTACTTAACGCGCCATTTGCTTACGCACTTGTTTTTTATCGCGGGCGGCTTTGTATGCGGGATGCTCGTATATCGGATGCTGGGCAGCAGGTGGGTGGCATTGCTGGCTATGCTGATATTCCTGTTGCATCCGCGCTTGTACGCGCACTCTTTCTTTAATAGCAAAGACATCCCCTTTGCGGTGATGATAGTGGTGGCGCTCTATCTCGCCCACCGCGCTTTTCGCAAAGACACTATCGGCGCGTTCCTGCTGTGCGGCGTAGGGGTGGGCTTGGCGATAAATCTGCGCCCTTTCGGGCTGATTTTGCTGCCGCTCATACTCGCTGTGCGCGCGCCGGACTTGTGGCAGGCGGCGGGCTGGGCGGATCGCAAGCGGGTTCTGGCGACGGGCGGGATGTTCGCGGCGGCGGCGCTTGCCACGCTGTACATCAGCCACCCGCACTACTGGGAAAACCCGCTGCGGTTCGCTGCGGGCTTGCGCTTTCTGGCGCAGCATCCCGCCTTTGTGGATAACCTGTTTATGGGCGAGATTTACGGGGCAAGCGCCGTGCCATGGAACTACATACCCGTGTGGTTCGCCATAACCGCGCCGCCAATCGCGCTGGCGCTGGGCGCTGTCGGATGCGCGGCGATTTGCCTGCAAGCAAGCGCGCGCCCTCTCGCCGCGTTGCGCGACCGCGAAACCCGCTTTGGCGTGATGCCGCTCGGCTGCGTGATATTGCCCGCAGTGGCGGTTATTGTTTTGCAAGCCAATATCTACAACGGCTGGCGGCAGATGTACTTTCTGTGGGCGCCGTTCTGCCTGCTGGCGGCGGTTGGGCTGCATTGTATTGCGAACATCCGTATGGGGGGGGGGTATTTGGAAAGTTGGAGCGCGATTGCCGGGCTGGGTTGGCGGCGGCGGCTTGAATATGGCGCGGCGGGCGCTTGCGTATGGCGTAGTGGGCGCTGGCATACTAACCACGCTGACGGCTATGGCGGCTTTGCATCCGCATCAGCAGGTGTATTTCAATGGGCTTGTGGATACCGATACGCCCGGCGCGATTGCCGAGCGGTATGATATGGACTACTGGAAGGTGGCGCAGCGACAGGCGGTTGAATACCTGCTGGCGCGCTACCCGGAGGGCGCGCTGCGCGTGTATCCGCGAATCCGCTCCGCGCAGATACTGGCTCAAAGTGATAGAGAACGCGTCGTGTTCTCTGCCTCGCATGACGCGGATTTTTATGTCCACTCGCGCATTGACTCCCGGCACATTCCGGATCTGCCCGTGTTTCACGATATTCAGGCGTATGGCAGCCGCATCGGGCAGGTCTTCGCGCCGAACTCCGCCGCCTATCGCAACGCCTATAGCGCCGCGTACAGCGATGTGGCGTCAAACGGGACGTTGCTGGCGATCTCGGATTTTGACATATACGCTCACAATGGCGCGCTGCATTACCTCAGCGCGAACTGCTCGCCGCGGCGCGCAAATGGCGTGGATGACTTTGCGCGAATCTTCTTGCGCGCCTTTCCCGCCAATCCCGCCGATTTGCCCCCCGACCGCCGTGAGCATGGCTTTGAGAATAGGGATTTCCATCCGCTTGCCCACCTTGCGTTCTTGGACGGCAGGTGCATCTACAAGCAGGCATTGCCGGACTATCCGATAGCGCGCATACGCACGGGCGAGCGTTCAGACGGCAAGGTAGTATGGCGCGCGGATATAGACTTGGCTGACCGCGCCGCCGCGCAAGCCGTATATGACGGCATCGCCGCCGGCGATTACGGCAAGCGCGTCGCCCAATCCGAATTCGCGCTTTACTTGCGCGATAATGCGCTGACATACATCAAGACTCCCTGCGCTCCCGCCGACGCCGATGCGTGGTTATTTATGCACATATTTCCGGCCGACCCCGCCGAACTGCCCGCGGATCGCCGCGAGCGCGGCTTTGTGAACCGGGGCTTTCAATTCGACAAACACGGCGCGCATGCAGGCGACATATGCGTGGCTACGCGCGAGCTGCCCGGCTACGCGATAGCGCGCGTCAGCACGGGACAGAGCGCGGCGGACGGCGGCGCTGAGTGGCGCGTTGATTTGAACCTGGCAGCCCCCGCCGCCGCGCAAGCCGTTCACGACCGCATCCTCGCCGGCGACTACGGGCTGCCCGTCGGCAAATCCAACTTTGATGTGTATATGCGCGATAAGGTGCTGGCGTACATCAAAGATCCCTGCTCTCCCGCCGACGCCTACGCTCGATTCTTACTGCACATATTTCCATCCGACCCCGCCGATTTGCCCGTCGCAAGCCGCGAGTTCGGCTTTGTCAACCTTGACTTCCAATTCGCCGACCACGGCGGATATGAGGGCGATGTATGCGTAGCTAGGATCGAGTTGCCCGGCTACGCGATAGAGCGCATTCGCACGGGGCAGGACGCGGCGGCGGACGGCGGCGATGAGTGGCGCGTTGATTTTAACCTGGCAACCCACGCCGCCGCGCAAGCCGCTCACGACCGCATCGCCGCCGGCGATTACGGCGCGCCCGTCGCACAATCCCGCTTTGATGTGTATATGCGCGATAATGGGCTGGCGTACATCAAAGATCGCTGCGCGCGCGGCGACGTCGCCGACACATTCTTCCTGCACATCATCCCCGCCTATCCTGAAGACCTGCCGGCGGACAGGCGCGAGAGTGGGTTTGTGAGCATTGACTTCCAGTTCGCCGAACACGGCGCGCGCATAGGCGACAAGTGCGTGGCTACGCTAGATTTGCCCGACTCCAACTACGCGATAGATCGCATCCGCACGGGGCAGTTCGTCAGCAAGGAGGGCGAGTTGTGGCGCGTGGAGTTCGCGGCGGGGGAGTAGCGGTTGCATGGCGCGCCCGCCAGTAGCCGGTAGCGTTTCTTGTTAGCCGATTTTGAGGGTTTGGCGAGTTGCGCCGCAACTGGTAAAGCAAGCGGTTACGGCAATGCCGTTCAATCATCCGAAACGGGTAGATATGTGCGCCCATCCGAATGGAAACGCCGCCAAATTGGGCTGGGTATATGCTCGCGCATTATGCAAGGCATAGGATTGCGCGTTATAATTGTGTGCAAGGCGTAAGGCGCACAAGCGCGTCTTGCGCGGCGCGGAGGGGTGGCCGAGAGGCTGAAGGCGCCTGTCTTGAAAACAGGAGTGGCGAAAGTCACCGCAGGTTCGAATCCTGTCCCCTCCGCCAATGCAGCGTCAACACAGCGCCAAAGTAATGGGCGCGCGGCGCGGCGGTTCAAGCGCATGCGGGCGGCGCGCGCGGCTAAGTTACTCGCACTAAGTTACGCACACTAAGTTACTCACAATTACGCAGGGAGCGGCGATATATGAAGATTCACGAATACCAGGCAAAGCGGATATTGGCGGATGAGGGCGTTCCAGCGCCAAAGGGGGGCGTGGCTGCGACGCCGCAGGAGGCGGCGGATATTGCGCGGGAGCTGGGCGGCAATGCGGTGGTCAAGGCGCAGGTTCACGCGGGCGGGCGCGGCAAGGCGGGCGGCGTGAGGCTGGTGGCAACGCCGGAAGAGGCGGCGGAGTTCGCGGCGTCCATTCTGGGGAGCAATCTGGTTACCATCCAGACGGGCGAGGAGGGCGTGCCGGTGCGCCAAGTTTTGGTGGAAGAGACGATTGAGGTCGCCAAAGAGATATATCTGGGAATGGTCATAGACGGCGCGGCTGAGGGCGTTGTGGCTATCGCAAGCGAGGCGGGGGGAATGGAGATAGAAGAGGTTGCGGATACGAATCCGGAGATGATACTGCGGGCGGTTGTGGATCCGGCGCTGGGCTTGCAGCCGCATCAGGCGCGCGGGCTGGCATACGGGCTGAATGTGGACGCGGCGCTGGTTAGGCCGGTGGCGGCGCTGATAGAGCGGCTGTATCAGGTGTTTCGGCAGAACGACTGCTCGCTCGCCGAGATAAACCCGCTGGTCATCACGGCGGACGGGCGCGCGCTTGCGGTGGACGCCAAGCTGGATTTTGACGACGACGCTATGTTCCGCCACGCGGCGCTGAACGAGCTGCACGACCCTGAGCAGGAAGATCCGGGCGAGGTGGAGGCGCGCAAGCATGACATCAACTATGTCAAGCTGGACGGCTCGGTGGGCTGCATCGTGAACGGCGCGGGGCTGGCGATGGCGACGATGGACGTAGTGCTTGCGGGCGGCGCAAAGCCGGCGAATTTCCTGGACATAGGCGGCGGCGCGGACGAGGACAAGGTGGCGCAGGCGCTGAACATAGTGCTGGCGGACAAGACTGTGGAGCTTGTGCTGGTGAACATATTCGGGGGGATACTGCGCTGCGACGTCGCGGCGCGCGGGTTCGTGCAGGCGGCGGAGGCGTCGCCCGGCGCGATGCGCCCGATGATAGCGCGGATGCTCGGCACAAACGCCGACGAGGGGCGGCGGATCCTGGCGGGCTCGGGGCTGAATGTGACGCTGGTGGATGACCTGAGCGGGGCGACGGCGGCGATTAGGGGGGCGAGCGGATAGGGCGTTTCCCGTCTTGCGGCACTATTTTGAACCGCATCGGATTTGGATGTTCGCTGAACGCGATAATCTAGGGATTGCAGTTCAGTTTGGCGTTGGCGAAAAATCAGATAGCGCCGCATACCGGCAATACCGATAGGGCGGGCGCTTGCCGGGCTTGCCGCTTGTGATAAAGTAAAGGATAGGCATAGGGCTGTGGAAGAGCGCGAAGACTTGCTCAGCATCCTGCGGGAGCATCGCCCGTACTACTTCTGGGTTCTTGTGACGCAGATGATAGTGTCGGGCGCGGCGATAACGTGGTGGGAGGTCGTGTACGGCGGCCACGCCAGCGCGATAGGCGTGGCGATAGCGGTGGGGCTGAAGATGAGCGCGCTTATCCCGCTCTGGGGACTGATAACGGTTATCGTAGTGGACATAAGGAGGCGCATTGTGGTTCTGTTGCCTGATGGGCGGGCTAAGATTAGGGCTGAGGGTAGGGAGGAAGGCAGGGCTGAGGGCATTGTGATAGGCGAGGCGCGTGGCGAAGCTCGCGGCGAGGCGCGTGTCAAGGCTGAGGCCGCACGCGAATTTGAACGCCTAAGGTCCGCTTGGGCGGCCTGGTATGCGCGTTGGGAGGAGGCCAAAGACAAGGGCGAGCCGTTCGATGATCCGCCGCCCGACGGCTATCGCAATAGGATGAACGGCAACGAGGTCGGCAGCGAATAGGCGGCGCGCAATCGCTTGCGAACAACGGCCGGCGATAGCGGCAGGGCATAAGGGAGGCGCATAGTGGTTCTATTGCCTGACGGACGGGCTAAGATTAGGGCTGAGGGCGAGGCTGAGACGCATTCCGCTTGGATGCGCTGGTATTCGCGCTGGAAAGAGTGCCAGGGCAGGGGCGAGCCGTTCAATGAGCCGCCGCCCGACCCGCCCGACGGCTATCGCAATGGCAAGAGCGACGATGGCGGCAGCGAATAGACAGCGCGCATCCGCTTGCAAGCAACGGCCGACGGTGGCGGCAAGCGAGACGACGACAGCGCGTAACAAACCCCCACACTCATCCCAAACCATAACCGGCAACAACAACACCAAACAAGGAGGCCAACAATGTATCTGCTGGAAGTGTTGAATCCGATTGCGCGGCAGCGCGGCGTGCTGACGGCTATGCCCATTAACGCGCGCCCGGATACGCTGGACGACAAGACGGTCGGGCTGCTGTGGAGCGGCACGCACGGCGGCGACGTGGCGCTCAGGCGCGCAGGCGAAATGCTGCAAGAGCGGTTCAGCAATGTCAAGGTGAACTTCTACACCGGCGGCAACTATCCCGCGCCGCCGCATATCGTCCGGCAGGCGGGCGAGGAGTGCGACGTGGTCATCGGCGCCACAGCCGATTGAGGGACATGCGCGTCGTGGATGGTCCACGACATGATTGAGATCGAGAAGATGGGCAAGCCCGCCGTGCCTATCGTATCAGGGCGCTTTGAGCTGGACGCCATCGCAAGCTCGCGCGCCTTCGCTATGCCGGACATCAAGTTCGTCATTGTGCCGCGCATCTACCGCAACCTAGCCATACCGGAGTGCATCCGCCAGACCGAACTCGCCATAGACGACCTCGTGGACTGCCTCACGACCGGCGCCGGCGAGGCGCGCGCCGCCGCCGATACCGACAGCGCCCACCGCTATGAGGGCGAAGACCGCTACGACGCCGTGCTGCGGATGAACTCCGACTTCCTCAGCCGCGACTGGGGCGACGCCATGCCGATGTATCCCGCCACGCAAGAGGCGGTGAACGAACTGCTCGCGGGAACAAGCCTGCCGCCCGACCATCTGGTCTGCGATATGCCGCCGGGGTTCGGGCTTGCGACCGTGGAAAAGATAGCCGTCAACGCGGCGCTGGCGGGCGCTAAGCCGGAGCATATGCCCGTCATCATCGCGGCGGTCAAGACGCTGTCCGAAATGGGCGAACACGGCGGCAAGTCGCTGCTGATGTCCACCAGCCCGCACGCGCCGATACTGGTGGTGAACGGCCCTATCGCCAAAGAGCTGGGCATCAACCCGCGCTCGGCGCTCGGGCCCGGGCGGGACAACGAGGTGAACATCACCATCGGGCGCGCGTTTTCGCTCTGCCTGCGAAACATCGGCTACTGGTATCCGGGGCAGATGGATATGGACACCATCGGCACAACGCGCAAGTTCGTCCACTGCGTCGCCGAAAACGAGGATATGTCGCCGTGGGAGCCGTATCATGTGAACAAGGGTTTCCGGCGCGACGAGAGCGCGGTGAGCGTATTCATCACCGACGGCGAGCTGGATGTGCAAGACCAGGGCAACACAAGCGCCGAGGGCTTGCTGAAGACAATCGCCTACGGGGTGACATTCGGCACGCGCGGGCTGGGCGAGCGCAACGGCGGCGAGCGGCTCATCTTTATGCCGCCCGACGTGGCGCGGCCGGTGGGCGGCGAGGGTTTCACCAAGCAGGGCGCGAAAGAGTTCATTCACACCCACGCCAACGCCAGCCTGGGCAAGATGATCCAGTACATGCCGCTGGACGACGCCCGCGTGGGCGCGCACTGGCGCTGGCTGAGCGACCTGTCCGAGCGCGAGCGCCTGGATATGAGCGTCCCCGTGCTGGAAAGCGCCGACAAGTACGACATCCTAGTCATCGGCGCGGACAGGGCAAAGACGCTGGTTATGCCCAGCGGCCCCAGCGCCGCCACGGTGGGGATAGACCAGTTTAGGTAGGCAAAGCGGACGCGGGCGCGGCGGCGTATTGCAAGCGCAAGGCCGCCGCGCCCGTGTTATCAAGACCTAATCGGCCCGGCGCATACGCGGATGATTTAGGGAGCAACCCAATGGCTGAGCGAAACTTCCAAAACCGCACAATCTTTCACGGCGATAACCTGGACTTCTTGCGAAACATCAACAGCGCGAGCGTTGACTTAATCGCCACCGACCCGCCGTTCAACAAGAACAAAGACTTTCACGCCGCGTCCAACACTAAGGCGGCGGGCGCGAGGTTCACCGACCGCTGGCATTGGGATGAGGACGTCCTCCCCCAGTGGCAGGACTCGCTGAAGGATGATAAGCCCGCGACGTGGCATTTCATCAATGGCGTGAGGGCAGCGGGGCATGACGATATGGCGGCGTTCCTGTGCTGGCTTGGCGTCCGGCTTATGGAATGCCACCGGATACTGCGGCGGGACGGCAGCCTGTATCTGCACATTGACTATACCGCCCACGCATACGCCAAAGTGTTGATGGATACGATATTCGGGCGCGAGAATTTTCGCAACGAGATTGTGTGGGATAGAAATGACGGGCGGGCTAAGGGCAGTCAGCACGCCTCCAAGAAATGGGGGGCGAATACCGACAGCATTTTGTACTATGCGAAATCGGCGGACGCTAAATTGCGCGCGTACCGCGACCTTACCGACGCGGAAGTGGCAACGAAATTCAACAAGATAGACGCCGCCGGCAACCGCTACTACACGGGCATCCCCATTTTTCGCTCCCCGTCTATGGCGGATCGCCCGAACTTATGCTACGAATGGCGCGGATTCACAAACCCGCATCCGAGCGGCTGGCGGCTCAAGCGCGAGCGGCTAGAAGAGGAATACCAAAAAGGCAATGTGGTCATCCGCGAGGACGGGAAGTTGGAAAGGCGCATGTACGCGCGGGATTACCCGGGGTTCCCTATGGGCAACCTTTGGGCGGACATTCCCAGACTCGGCAATCAAGCCGAGAAGCTAGGCTATCCCACGCAGAAACCGCTTGCGCTGTATGAGCGCATCATCAAGGCGTCGTCTAATGAGGGCGATATGGTTCTTGACCCGTTCTGCGGCTGCGCCACCACGCCCGTCGCCGCGGAGCGGCTGGGGCGGCAATGGATAGGAATGGATACGTGGGAAAAGACACACCAGGTTGTCCTTGACCGGCTAAACTCCGAAAAGCGGATATTCGGCGAGGACGCCATCCAATTGGTGAACGACCCTGACGCGCTGGAGCGCACAGACGACGAAGAGGTGGCGGCGGACTACCTGCCGCCCATCTACAAGCGCAGTCGGCAGTCCGGCATATCCCGCGCCGATATGATGGACATACTCGTGCGCGAGTGGGGGCTGGTGTGCTGGGGATGCGGGTTTGAGCCGCCGCACATTGACTTCCTAGAGCTTGACCACAACGAACCCGCGTCAGACGGCGGCAGCAACGAACTGCCCAATCGCGCGCCGCTGTGCAGCCCTTGCAACCGGCTCAAGAGCAACATCTACACGCTGGCGGGCTTGCGGCGCGCGAACAAGAAGGAGGGGCGCTGGTATGGCGATATACCGATTGACAAGAAAATAGTGATACGCGCAGCCGTTGATTGGGCGGAGGCCGAATTGAAAAGGCGCGCGCGGCAGGCTGAGCTCGCGGTGGGCGCGTAAGCGGTAGCGGCGGCGGGTTCGCGCCCGCCGAGGCAAGGGGCAAGGCAATGACAACACAGAACTTCAGCAACCGCACAATCTTTCACGGCGATAACCTGGACTTCTTGCGAAATATCAACAGTGCCAGCGTTGACCTAATCGCCACCGACCCGCCGTTCAACAAGAACAAAGACTTTCACGCCGCGTCCAACACTAAGGCGGCGGGCGCTAGTTTCACCGACCGCTGGCATTGGGATGAGGACGTCCTCCCCCAGTGGCAGGACTCGCTGAAAGATGATAAGCCTGAGACGTGGCATTTCATCAATGGCGTCAGGGGCGCGGGGCATGACGATATGGCGGCGTTTCTATGCTGGCTCGGAGTGCGGCTTATGGAGTGCCATCGGATACTGCGGCCGACCGGCAGTCTATATCTTCACATTGACCATACCGCGCAGGCATATACCAAGGTGTTGATGGACACCATATTCGGGCGCAAGAATTTCCGCAACGAGATAGTGTGGGCTTATACGGGGCCAAGCAACACAAAGCGATGGTTCCCCCGCAAGCACGACACTATCCTGTTCTATGTCAAGTCCGATAAACGGGCGGTATTCAATCGGGATGATGTGCGCGTGCCGTACAAAAGCCTCAGCATTCAGCATAGGGCGGACAGCGGCAAAGATACCGGCATTGGGGGCAAGCTGACTGAGCGCACGGTTAGCGCCTATCGTGATAAAGGCAAAGTTCCGGAGTCTTGGTGGCCTGACATAACCCCCGTAGGAAGAGTCGCCAGCGAGCGCGTGGGCTATCCCACCCAAAAGCCGCTTGCCCTCTATGAGCGCATCATCAAGGCGTCGTCCAATGAGGGCGATATGGTTCTTGACCCGTTCTGCGGCTGCGCCACTACGCCTGTCGCCGCGGAGCGATTGGGGCGGCAATGGATAGGAATGGATACGTGGGAAAAGACGCATCAGGTTGTTCTTGACCGGCTAAACTCCGAAAGGCGGATATTCGGCGAGGACGCCATCCAACTGGTGAACGATCCTGACGCGCTGGAGCGCACAGACGACGAAGAGGTTGCGGCGGACTACCTGCCGCCCATCTACAAGCGCAGTCGGCAGTCCGGCATATCCCGCGCCGATATGATGGACATACTCGTGCGCGAGTGGGGACTGGTGTGCTGGGGATGCGGCTTTGAGCCGCCGCACATTGACTTCCTAGAGCTTGACCACAACGAACCCGCGTCAGACGGCGGCAGCAACGAACTGCCCAATCGCGCGCCGCTGTGCAGCCCTTGCAACCGGCTCAAGAGCAACATCTACACGCTGGCGGGCTTGCGGCGCGAGAACAGGAAGCTGAAGCGCTGGTATTGGAAGACCATTCGGGAAATAGACTTGCGCCAATCTAAGAGGTGGGCGGAGGACTATCTCAAAGACCTCGCGCAACAAGGCAAACTCGCGGCGATCGCGTAAGCAGTAGCGGCGGCGGGTAGTTCACGGCGGTTGCGCGCTTTGCGATATAATTCCCATTCACAGCATCATCTACCCAATCAATCAATCCAACCAATCGCATATGGGCGTCAAGCAAGCGCCTAATCATCACAACCAATCATCAATCCAAATTATCGTCACATACGGGCATAAGCATCATTCACGCAATCACATAATCATCACACGCGGGAGCAGCGCAATGAACCTGAACATCTACTTGCACTTTAACGGGGACTGCCGGGAGGCGTTTGATTTCTACCGATCGGTGTTCGGCGGGGAGTTTGACATTGTGCAGACTTTCGCGGATATGCCGAGCGAGGCGGCGGGGGATATGGCGATTCCGGAGGCGGAGTTGGGCAATGTAATGCATGTGGCGCTGCCGATTGGGGATAGCGTTCTGATGGGGAGCGACAGCCCGTCGTTCTTTGGGCCGCCGCCGGTTGTGGGCGGCAACTTCTCGGCGTCGGTGGACGCGGATAGCCGCGAGGCGGCGGATGCGCTGTTCGCGGCGCTGTCGGAGGGCGGCAAGGTGGATATGGCGATGGCGGATATGTTTTGGGGGGCGTACTTCGGGTCGTGCAGGGATAAGTTCGGGATAGGCTGGCAGATAAGCTGCGATACGCAGCAGGGCTAGTAGCGTGGCAAGACGGGCGCAGCGGCGCGATAAGATAGGCGCAAGCATAGCCGCAAGGGGCGCGATAAGGCGCAAGCGTCTTATAACAGGCGTGGGCGGCGTTAACGAGCAAGCGAAATGAAAGGACACACTCTCAGATGGGCATCCTGGTTGACGAAAATACGCGGTTGATGGTGCAGGGCATCACGGGCAGGGAGGGCAGCTTTCATGCGCTGCGCTGCCGCGAGTACGGCGCGAATCTGGTGGCGGGCGTTACGCCGGGGCGCGGCGGGCAAGTCTTTGACGGCGATGTGCCGGTGTTCAATCGCGTGGAGGAGGCGGTGGAGCGCGCGCAAGCCAACTGCGCGCTCATATTCGTGCCGCCGCCTTTCGCCGCGGACGCCATCCTGGAGGCGGTGGACGCGGGCATACCCACTATCGCCTGCATCACCGAGGGCATACCGATTATGGACACCATCGCGGTCAAGCGGCACATCCGCGACAAGCCGGTTACGCTGATTGGGCCGAACTGCCCGGGGATGATTACGCCGGGCGCGCGCGTCAAGGCGGGGATTATGCCGGGCGACATTCACGCGCCGGGCAGGGTCGGCGTGGTCTCTCGCAGCGGTACGCTGACATACGAGGCGGTCAGCCAGCTGACGGCGCTGGGCATCGGGCAGTCAACCTGCGTGGGCATCGGCGGCGATCCGGTGAACGGCTCGTCGTTTGTGGACATTCTGCGGATGTTCAACGCCGACGCGGACACGGACGGCGTGGTGATGATAGGCGAGATAGGCGGGACGCGCGAGCAAGAGGCGGCGGAGTACATCCGGGCGGAGTTTCGCAAGCCAATGGCGGCGTTCATAGCCGGGCGCAGCGCGCCGCCGGGCAAGCGCATGGGGCATGCGGGCGCGGTAATCACCGGGCGGGCGGCGCGCGCCGAAGAAAAGGAGCGCGCGCTCGCCGCCGCGGGCGTCGCCATCGTGCCCGGCCCCGGCGAAATCGGCAACGCCTACCGCGAGGCGGCCGGGGGATAATGCCTAGCGGCTAAGGCAAGCCGCCAGGCGCGGGGGCGGCTAGTCGTCGGATCCAGGGTTGAGGTGGTTGGGATAGCAGCTTTGGCTGTCATCATCATCGCTATTCGTGCCGTCAGGGCAGGTGGTGTCGTCCCAATCGACTTCCTCTATATCGCCCGCCTGTAGCATATTCTTCGCGCCCTCCATATCGGCGTCATCGAACTCGGCGTCGTTCACGCTGGCGTTTCGGAAATCGGCGCCGGGGAAGTCGGAGTTGGGGAATTTGGCGTCGTCCAAAGTGGCGCCCTCGAAGTCCACGTCGTCGAACTTGCAGTTCGTAAAGACGGCGTCGGTCATGATGGCGTCTTGGAGGATGGAACTATCGAAATCCACCCGCTCCCACCTGACTTTGGACATATCCACGCCCGTCATATCCGCCTTGAGGAATTTCGTCTTCGTATCCACGATGGCGCTCGTCAGGTCAACCTTGTCCATTTTGGTGTCTTCCAACACCGCGCCGGACAGGTCGGTCTTGTCCAAAGTGGCGGTTCGCAGGTCGGCGTCTTCCAGGATGGCGTTGACCAGCGATGAGTTGGACAGGTCTGCGTCGATAAAGCCAACGCCGCTGAGGTCTACGCCCGTGTTGAATGTGACGTTGGTCAGTATCGCGCCCCTGAACTTGGTGGCGTTGTTCTTTTTGCTGTTTGATGTCGCCCTGATGCGGGTGTCGGTGAAGTTGACGCTGTCCATTTCGGCGCGCGTGAACTTGGTTTCGGTGATGTCCGCGCCGCTGAGATTGGCGTTGTTCAGGATGGCGTCTGTCATGTCGGTCTGTTTGAGATTGACGTTTGTGAGGTTGGCGCTGGTAAAGTTCGCCTTTCTGAGGTTGGAGTTTGTGATGGTCGCGCCCGTTAGGTTTGCCTTAGTAAGGTCTTGTTCCGACCAGTCAACGCTGTTGAACTTGCAACCGCTGAGATCGGCGCCGGGGGATATATCGGTGCAGGGTTCGGGCGTGTTGGTGGCAGTGGGCTCAGGGGTAGCGGTGGGTTCGGGCGTGGCGGTAGGTTCAGGCGTGGGCTCAGGCGTGGGGGTAGCGGTGGGCGGCTCAGGGGTGGGCGTCTCAGTGGGTTCGGGCGTGGATGTAGGCGGCACGGGCGTGGCAGTGGGGACGCGCGTGTTGGTCGCGGTGGGCTTGGGGGTTCTGGTTGCGGTGGGCGTGGCGGTATCCCTCGGCACAGGCGTGTTGCGTACAACGGTTGGGACGACGGCGATGGTTGCCGTGGCGGTGGGTTCGGGCGTGGCGGTAGGCGGGATGGTCGCCGTAGCGGTGGGTTCGGGCGTGGCAGTGGGCGGCGTGGTGGGCGCGAGCGCCACCGCCGGCGTCGCCACCTCATTTACAAGGTCAGGGGCGGTGTCCGGTTCCTGCGAGCATGCCGCCAGGATAGCGGGCAGGCATACCGCCAACGCCAATGCTGCCATAAGTCTGAACTTCATCGGTTCTCCTATCGGGCGCTTAATGTTGAGGGGAAAGCTCGCCGCCGCCGCTTATCAAAACGCGGCAAGCGAGCGTAGGTTAGCCAAAGTCTAACGGAGTTTATTGAATATTGTTTAGGCTTTGTAAAAATTATGATGGGCGCGGGCGGATGGGGTCAATGTTTTTTTGGGCTAATTGGCGGGCGCTTTGACGGGCGATAGCATAGCGATAGCGCGTCAATGGCGCGGGGTTTTCGCGGGCGCAAGTTGCCCATAAGGGCGCGATAGGGTATGCTTGCCGCTGACGTTTATCAAGGCAATCGCAAGCAATCAGCGGATAATCATCGGAGGACGCATCAATGAACACAATGGAAGCGATAGCGCGGATACTTAAGGAAGAGGGCGTGGAATGGATCGCCTGCTTTCCGTCCAACAACCTGATAGAAGAGGTGGCGAAGGTTGGCATCCGCACGATAATGTTTCGGCAGGAGCGCGGCGCGCTTATGGCGGCGGACGGGTTCAGTCGGATGAACGACCGCAAGCAGTTCGGCGTGGTTATCACGCAGGGCGGGCCGGGCTCCGAGAACAGCATGGGCGGGCTTGCCCAGGCGTTTGCGGACAACATCCCGATGCTGTATCTGCCGGGCGGCTCGGCGGTGGCGCAGATGCAGGTTAGGCCCAACTTTTCGCCCGCGCGAACCTACGCCACGGTGTCCAAGCACAGCGAGGTGATACTGCAGCCGGATATGGTGAGCAGCGTGATGCGCCGCGCGTTTCACAACCTGCGAAACGGGCGGCCGGGCCCCGTAGTCGTTGAGCTGCCGGGCGATGTCAGCACGATGGAAGTGTCCGAGGGCGCGCTCAACTACCAGCCGCCCAAGCGCCATCCGCAGCAGCCGTCCGCCGGCGATGTGAGCGACGCCATCAAGGCGCTCACGGCGGCGCGCAAGCCGATGATCTGGTCGGGAATGGGCGTGCTTATGGGCGACGCCACCGCCGAGTTGCAAGAGCTTGCCGAGCTGCTGGAGATACCCGTCTATTGCACAATGCCGGGCAAATCCGGGTTCAACGAGCGGCATCCGCTTTCGCTGGGATCGGGCAGCGGCGCGACCACCGAACAGGCGCGGCACTGGTTGCGCGAGTCGGACGTGCTGTTCGCGGTGGGCAGCAGCCTGTCCATCACCAGTTACGGCCAGGCGATACCGCCGGGCAAGGTGATGATCCACAACACAGAGAGCATAGAGGATCTGAACAAAGACTTCACCGTGGACGTGGGCGTTCCCGGCGACACCAAGCTGACGCTGCGCGCGCTGATAGACGAGGCAAAGGCGCAGCTGGGCGAGAGCGGGCGCATGGGCAAATCGGGCGTCGCCGCCGAGATTTCGGGCATACGGCAGCGGTGGATGGCGGACTGGACGGGGCTGCTGAATTCGGACGAAACGCCGATAAGCGCCTACCGCGTGATAGGCGAGATGGAGCGCGTGCTTGACCACGACAACAGCGTGGTGACGCATGACGCGGGCGCGCCGCGCGATTCCATAATGCCGTTCTACACCGCGACCACGCCGCATAGCTACATCGGCTGGGGCAAGACCACGCACTTGGGCTACGGCATCCCGCTGATGATAGGCGCGAAGTTGGCGGCGCCGGACAAGTTCTGCCTGAACTTCATGGGCGACGGCGCTTTCGGGATGTCCGGGCTGGACATAGAGACGGCCGTCCGCGCGGGCGCGCCGATAACCACCGTTGTGCTGAACAACGGCGGCATGGCGACCTATCCGGGCGGCTACCCCACCGCGCGCGAGCTGTTCGGCACCACCGAGATGACGGGCGACTACGCCAAGATAGCCGAGGGCATGGGCGCCGTGGGCATAACGGTAACGGATCCGGGCGAGGTGGCGGAGGCGCTGCGCCAGGCGCAAAACCACAACGCCGACGGCCGCGCCGTGCTGCTGGATGTGCACAGCAATATGGAGCCGCGCAAGTCAAGGTAGGGGGGCGCGGCGGATAAGAGGCGCGGCATGGGTTTGGCGTGGGCGCGGGCGGCGGCATATGCGCCAGTTAGCCAATGCTGATTAGCCAACACTGATTGCTGACTAGCCAACGCCGGTTAGTCAACGCTGACTGACTGGCAAAGGAATACCCGCTCAGGCTTGGGCGGGTATTTCTGCGCTTAGTGTGGTTAGCGGTTCAGGATGGGATTTTGGGTAGCGGCCGCCAGCCGGCTAGGGCATGCTCTTTGGGCGCGGCGGCAAGGCGGCGGCTGGGTTTGGGAGGGTTGGGGTCTTCGGCTAGGATCGCCTCCAGCTGGGCTATGAAGGGCGGGATCTCTTCGCGGATGATTTCGTGCAGCCGATCGACGTCCACGATGTTGTATTCGGGGAGGAATTCGTCTTGGATGTTCTCCATGCGCGTCCAAGGGACTTGGGGATGCAGGGCGCGGAAGTCGTGGGGGACGCGGCGGGCGCATCTGCCGACGCGCAGCATCGGGGCGGCTAACCCATCGGGCAAGGCTTTTAGGAGGATAGGGTTGTCCGCGAAGATTTCTTGGTAGCGTGGTATCGCCTCATAGCCCCCAAGCGCATCTCGCGCGTTGTCCAGCACATGGCGGGTGGGGTATTCTCACCTTGCAGTGTTAATGGGTTTGAGGGACTGATTCAAGCACTCCTCGAACACTATCGCCAGCATGTGTTTCAGCATCTCCACGCTCTTTGTATAGCCCTTTGCACTCCTCACAAGTCTGTTCAGCTTGCTCCGCAACTTAGAGTGCAGGCCCTCATTCCAGTTCACCGCTCCGCCCTTGCCCACCACATGCCTGTCCCGAGGCAGCCACTCGTACACCGGATAAGCGTCGGTTTCGTACCTGTCAGATCCCGGCAGCCGATCCAACAAGCGCGAGAACGCAGACACGTCCCTGCCCCCTACTTCATACATCCGCCAGCGGACGCCATCCCGTTCCTCCACCACCGCGGTCCATATCCATAGGTCTTTGCGCCGCTCGCCACGCCTTACTTCCCAGTATGTCCACATCTCATCAAACGCCACAATAGACGCGCGGACGCTATCCCGCCTACCGCTTGTCCGCCACTCCAGAAAGCGCGTCAGGGGCTCTCTCGCCAACTCCCCCTTTTTTTGACCCACTTGCTTACTGTGGTTACGCGCGCGGTAGCCGATAAGCTCATTCCCTCAGTGCGCATCTTCGCCGCTCGCTCTTTCCGCTCGTCAATGAATCGATGCTTTGCGCCCTCTTAACGCTTTTTGCCGCGCCGGTTGCATTTATACTGCTGCTTGCCGCGTGAGCGTCCGTCTTTTTTGACGCAGTTTGAGCCGCACTTCGGGCATAGCGCATCGTGTCTGTACACTCTTGGCTTTGCCATAGCGTCACCTGTCTTTTGGCGGTTTCGGAGCGGTTTAGGGCAAGTATGTCATATTAGCGCTGCAGGGTGAGAATACAGGGGGGATGGCGGCGCGTTGCGCGGTTGGCGGGTGGGTTAGTCGGCTCTTATTGGCAGCAGCAGATAGAGCGCGAAGTTGCGCCTTTCGCCGCTTTCTATGCTCATAAAGTTGTTGATAGCGTTTTCGGCGTCGTTAATGGCGTGTTGCGCGTCCAATTTTGAGAACGATCTAGTAGGGTCGTAGTCCGCGCTGTTGCGCCTGGCGCGGATTTCTACAAAGACTTTGGCGAAGTCTTGGGTCTCTTGGGGGAATTCGGTTTTGAACTCTCTTCTGTTTCTGCGGTTTCGCACGGCTCCGTGGTTCAGAGCGCGATATGTTTGTCGCCAGGCTCGCCGGCTGCGGTTCGCGGGATCCTCGCCCGCCAGAAGATTGGCGGACGATTCGGCTAGGCAGTGGAATAGCGCGTAATACGCCGTGCTTATGGCGCGGCGAAAATGGCTGTTGTGCGGATCGTCGGCGTTGGCGCTTTCCACCAGGTCTCTGGCTGCCTGTATAAGGTCATGAGATGGCACTTGGCAACCCCCGCTCATATTCCGGCCATTCCCACTTGCCTACGTAGTATGGGACTGGGAAGTGGTTCATTCCGGCGGCTTGCAGATAGTCTTCGATGCGCCCTATCAGTTTCGGCGTAAATCCCGGCCCCATCCAGGGGTTCTCGATATCGCTGTCCACCACGATGATGACGTTAAGTATTTCATCGTCGTAGAAGTCCAACTCGGGGATTATGCGTATGGGATCGAAGACGAATCTTCCTTGGAAGTTCTGCTCGCTTAATGTTTGGCGGACTATTTTTATGATGTCCTCCTCGTGTTGCGGATTCATTGCGTTTCCTCCTATCTGCCGTAATGCGGGTTGGCCGTTGGGGTTATTATAGCACAATATCTTTGCGGTGGGCAGGATGGCAGGTAAGGGCAGGCGTGTGGCGGTGCTATCTCGCTGCGCCCTCCAGCGTGGTTAGCCTGTTGGCAAGGTCTGTGAGCTGCGCCTCGAGTGCGCTGAGTACGCTTGCAAGGTCGGCGAGCTGCGTTTCAAGGGCGCTGACCCTGGCGGCGGTGTCGGCGCAGATTGGCAGGCCAATCAGGGCTATCTCATCGTCGCCCAAAGGCTGGCGGAGGGATTCGGGGATGCAGCCTGTGAGTTGGTTGCCGTGGAGGCGCAACTCTATAAGAGCGGCAATGTTGCCTAGCTCAGGGGGTATGGCACCCGTCAGTTGATTGTTGTGGAGATACAAATCGCGGAGATTGACAAGGTTGCCCAGGTCCGGCGGTATCGCGCCCGTCAGTTGATTGTTGTGGAGATGCAAATTGCTGAGATTGACAAGATTGCCCAGTTCCGGCGGTATCGCGCCCGTGAGTTGATTGTTGTTGAGGTGCATAAGCCCGACCTTGGAAAGGTTGCCCAACTCCGGGGGTATCGCGCCCGTCAATGGGTTGTTGATGAGGCGCAAACTACGGAGATTGGCAAGGTTGCCCAACTCCGGGGGTATTGCGCCCGTCAGTTGATTTTCGCTGAGATCCAATGTCGTGAGACTAGCAAGGTTGCCCAGTTCGGGCGGTATCTCACCCGTCAGTTGATTGTTGATGAGAAGCAACCAACTAAGTTTGGGAGGTTTGCCCAGTTCCGGCGGTATAGCGCCCGTCAGTTGATTGCCGCCGAGACTCAAAGACCAGAGATTGGGAAGGTTGCCCAACTCCGGGGGTATTTCGCCCGTCAACTGGTTGATGGCTAGTTGAAAAAACCCGACGTTAGAGAGGTTGCCCAACTCTGAGGGTATTTTGCCTGTCAGTTGATTGCGGCCGAGATCCAATCCCCATAGATTGGCAAGATTGCCCAGTTCGGGTGGTATTTCGCCCGTCAGTTGATTGCCGTCGAGCCTCAATTCCATGAGATTGGCAAGGTTGCCTAGCTCCGGCGGTATCGCGCCCGTCAGTTGGTTGTCGTCGAGATACAACTCATTGAGATTGGCAAGGTTGCCTAGTCCCGGCGGTATCGCGCCCGTCAGTTGATTGCCGCTGAGATATAGATGCGTGAGATTGGCAAGATTGCCCAACCATGAGGGCATCTCACCCGTCAGTTGATTGCCGTTGAGATACAACCACCCAAGATTGGCAAGGTTGCCCAGTTCGGGTGGTATTTCGCCCGTTAGTTGATTGCGACCGAGTCCCAACCATCTGAGATTGTTATGGTTGCCCAACCACGAGGGTATCTCACCCGTCAGTTGATTGTTAGAGAGATCCAAAGTGCTGAGATTGGCAAAATTGCCCAACTCCGGCGGGATCTCGCCCGTCAGTTGATTGACAGAGAGATCCAAGTAATCAAGATTGGCAAGGTTGCCCAGTTCCGACGGTATTTCGCCCGTCAGTTTATTGTTGTAGAGGCGCAACACCTCGAGATTGGCAAGGTTGCCAAATTCCGGGGGTATCTCGCCACTCAAGCGGTATTCTGGCAACCACAATCTTGATACGCGATTGTGGTCGTTTATGGTTACGCCATTCCAATCGCTGATGCGAATGTCCGGCGACCAGTTCAGCCTGATGACATCCGCGCCTTCGCCCTCAAGCGTGGGCTTTGCGGCGAGCAGGGCGGCGCAGTCTGATACTAGGCCGGGGTTGCTCGCGGGGTCAAGCACGGCGAAGCCTTTGGAGCATTGCGCGGTGAGCTCGGCGGTCGTCGCGGCGCAGAATGACAGCCCGACCGCCGTTATTTCCTCGTTGCCCAAAGGATGGCGCAGGGATGCGGGTATGCAGCCTGCGAACTGATTGCCGCTGAGGCGCAACTCTACAAGATCAGCGAGGTCGCCCAACTCCGGGGGTATGACACCCGTCAATTGGTTGTTTTGGAGCCACAATCCATAGAGATTGGAAATGTTGCCCAGCTCCGGCGGTATCGCGCCCGTCAACTGATTGCCGGCGAGATCCAAACGCACCAGATTGGCAAGGTCGCCCAACTCTGGGGGTATTGGCCCCGTCAGTTGATTGTTGTTGAGATACAATCCATCTAGATAGGCAAAGTTGCCCAATTCCGGGGGTATTGGTCCCGTCAGTTGATTGTCGTTGAGATACAAATCATGGAGATTGGCAAGGTTGCCTAGTTCCGACGGAATCTCGCCCGTCAGTTGATTATTGTCGAGATACAATCCCACAAGAATAGGAAAGTTGCCTAGTTCCGGTGGTATCGCGCCCGTCAACTGATTATCGACGAGACTGAGAAACCAGAGACTGGCAAGATTGCCCAACTCCGGGGGTATTGCGCCCGTCAGTTGATTTTTGTGGAGATACAACGACGTGACCTTGGCAAGGTTGCTTAGTTCCGGCGGTATCTCGCCCGTCAGTTGATTGTCGTGGAGATTCAAAGTCTCGAGATTGGCAAAGTTGCCTAGTTCCGGGGGTATCGCGCCCGTCAACTGGTTGTGGTTGAGACTCAAATATCTAAGATTGGCAAAGTTGCCCAGTTCCGACGGTATTGCGCCCGTCAGCCGATTGCCGCTGAGATCCAAAGACCAGAGATTGGCGATATTGCCTAGTTCCGAGGGTATCACTCCCGTTAGTTGATTGCCGCCGAGCCTCAAATCCCTAAGATTGGCAAGGTTGCCTAGTTCCGGCGGTATCTCGCCCGTCAGTTGATTGCCGGAGAGATACAAAGCCTCAAGGTTGGCGAGGTCGCCCAATTCCGACGGTATCGCGCCATTCAAGCGATTTTCCTGCAACCACAATCCTGACACGCGATTGTTCGCTGTGCTTACGCCGTTCCAATCGCTGATGCCAACATCCGCAGACCAGTTCAGGTTGCCCGTCGTGCCTTCAAGCGTATCCTTTGCGGCGAGCAGGGTGGCGCAGTCCGTCACCAGGCCGGGGTTGTTAGCGGGGTTCGGCACGGCGACGCCGTTGGAGCATTGCTCGGTGAACTGGTTTGCGAATGGGTCGGGGATGGAGGATGCGGATGCGCCGTCCGCGCCGGTTAGCAGCAGGGATAGGGCTATCGCGGACGCCAGGGCTAGGGCGGTTGCGGTTCTGATTGCGCGGGTGGGTATGTGCCGCTTGATGTTCATTCGGTTCCTTTCAATCTCTTGCCTAACGCGCTTATCTTATCACAACCACAATGGGTTTCGTTTGCGGCGGCGTGGCGCTAGGGCTAAGGCGCCGGCGCCGCTTGCGGTATTAGGCGCTCATGCTTGAGCTCGGCCCAGAGGGCGGGGGGGATTGGGTGGGCGAGCATGGCGAAGTTTTCTTGGGCCTCGGCGGGGGAGACGGCGCCGGGGATGGTGGCGGCTACGGCGGGGTGGGATAGGCCGAATTGCAGGGCGGCGGCTTTTAAGGGGACGGCGTGGCGGTCGCAGACGGCTTTGATGCGGCGCGCCCGCGTTAGCACTTCAGGGGGCGTGGCGTTGTAGAAGTAGGTGGTGGAGGCGCTCTCGTCGTCTAGGTCGGAGGCGAGTACGCCGCTGTTGTAGGGGCCGCCGAGTATAATGCTCATTCGCTTTTGCCGGCAGAGGGGGAGCAGGTCGTCTAGGCCGGACTGGTCTAGCAGGGTGTAGCGGCCGGCGAGCAGAAAGCAGTCGAAGTCCGCCTCGCGGGCGAATTGGGCGAGCGGCTCGCAGTGGTTCATTCCCGCGCCTATCGCGCGTATGACGCCCTGCGACCGCAGCTCGGCGAGCGCGGGGAATGCCTGCGTGAGCGCCTGCTCGTGGTGGTCGTCGGGGTCGTGTATGAATACGATGTCTATGCGGTCAAGCTCAAGGCGCCTGAGGCTTTCCTCTAGAGAGCGCAGGACGCCGTCGCGGGTGAAGTCAAACGCCACCTCCATCGCGGGCGGGCGGGTGAAGATGTCGGCGGCGGCGGGCGCGTCTATGGGGTTTAGGACGCGGCCGACTTTGGTGGACAGCGCGAATGAGTCGCGCGGGGCGTGGGCGAGCGCATGGGCATAGTAGCGCTCGCTCCAGCCGGCGCCGTACAGGGGCGCGGTGTCGTAGTAGGCGATGCCCATATCCAAGCCCGCGCGGATGGTTGCGGCGGCTTGGCGCTCGGCGTCCTCGCGCGGCATGCTGCCAAACGGCGCGCCGCCCATTCCCAAGCGCGTTACGCTTAGGCCGGTTTCGCCGATCTCTGCCTTGTCTAGCGGGTTCATAGGGTTCGCTCCTTATCTATTGGGATGCAGTCTATCGGGATGTATCGCGCGCCGGTTGGCGCGTTGGCGCATCGTATCACAAGGCATTGCGATTTTGCATAATGGCGGCGGCGGCGCTATCATTCGTTGCGCGGCGGTGATGCGCTTGCTATGCCGTCGTTATGCCGTTTTGCGCCGTTTTGGGCGCATAGGTTGTTGGAATTCATCCCCGTTCAATTCCCCAAAATCAGCGATAAATTGGCGGGCGACATCCCCGTATTGGCGATAAGTTGGCGATTAGCGGCGCCCGCGTTTGGGCGCGAGGTGTGGTGATATGCAAGTACGCAAAGCGGTTATACCGGCGGCGGGGTTCGGCACGCGATTTCTGCCGGTTACGCGCGGCGTGCCGAAGGTGATGCTGCCGGTTTTGAGCGATCCCGCCATTCAGTTCGCGGCGCTGGAGGCGGCGGCGGCGGGCATAGAGCGCGTGGCGCTGGTCATATCGCGCGGGCAGGAGGCGACGGCGGAGTATTTCACGCCGGCGCCGGCGCTGGAGCGAGCGCTGGCGGAGCGCGGCAACGACGCTTTGCTGGCTGAGCTGCGCCGCGTATCGTCGGCGGTGGAGGTCGATGTGGCGTATCAGGACGAGCAGCGCGGGCTGGGGCATGCGGTATTGCAGGCAAAAGACATTGTGGGCGATGAGCCTTTCGCGGTGTTTCTGCCGGACGATATTATCTACTCGACAGCGCCCACGATTGGCGCGATGATGGATGTGTTCGCGGAGCGAAACGCCTGCGTGGTGGCGGTCAAGCAAGTGCCGGACGAGGCCGTGCCAAGCCTGGGCATCATAGATCCTGAGCCCATCTCGGACGCGGTGTATCGCATCAGGCGCATGGTGGAAAAGCCGCGCTTGGAGGATGCGCCGTCCAACTTGGCGATAGTGGGGCGCTATGTTCTGACGCCGGATGTGTTTGGGGCGCTGGAGCGCATATCGCCGGGCGCGATTGGCGAGATCCAGCTGACGGACGCGATAGAGGCGGTTCGGGCGCGTCAGGGCGCGTATGCCTATCGGTTCAGCGCCGACCACTTCGATGTGGGGACGCCGCTGGGGATGCTCAAGGCGTCCATCTACGCCGCGCTGCGCCGCGAGGATATGGCGGACGAGCTGCGGGCGTGGCTGGGCGAAACGCTCTGATACTCTGATATGCGACGGCAGGGCGCGCATCCCAAAGCATCCCTTATAAGCCTGACATCGCAAGCCCGGCTACGCAATCCGCCGCGCAATCGCATAGCCATAGCGCGGCATATTACGGCATATCAACCCGCATCGCGTCCTACATAGCAAACCCGCAATCAGCCTACCCTATACCTATATCTCACATATCACAGCCTAAGCCGATAAGGAGTTGGATTATGGACAAGGCGCTGAATGGCGTGCGCGTGATTGACTTGACGCAGTATGAGGCGGGGACATCCTGCACGCAGATGCTGGCGTGGCTGGGCGCGGATGTGGTGAAGGTGGAAAACCCATCGCGCGGCGATCCGGGCCGCAGCATTATGAACGCGGACGGCGATTCCAACTATTTCCTGCACTACAACAGCAACAAGCGCAGCGTTACGCTCAACCTGAAGAGCGAGCGCGGCAGGGCGATGCTGCTGGACTTAGTGCGGCAGGGCGATATTGTCGCCGAAAACCTGTCGCCGGGCGCGCTGGAGCGGCTGGGGCTGGACTACGACACGCTCGCCGCCGCCAACCCGCGCATCATCTTGGCGCGCATCAAGGGGTTCGGCACATATGGGCCTTACAGCGCCTACAAGAGTTTCGACCCGGTGGCGCAGGCGGCGGGCGGCGCGTTCTGCTCTACGGGCGAGGCGGATGGGCCGCCGATGAAACCGGGCATCACCGCCGGCGACTCCGGCACGGGGCTGCACGCGGTCATCGGCATACTCGCGGCGCTGTGGCAGCGGCAGACAACCGGCAAGGGGCAGGTGGTGGAGGTGTCAATGCAGGACGCCATCGTGAACCTTGGGCGCACTTGGATGACGCGCGCCGAGCAGGGCGCCGCATCGCCGCCGCGCACGGGCAACGGCGGCGCCGCCAACAGGCCGGGCGTGGGAACATTCCGCTGCGCTCCGGGCGGCGCGGACGACTATGTGTATATGATAGCCTTCCCCGTGCGCGCCGCGATGTGGGGCGCGCTGGCGGACGCGCTGGGCAAGCCGGAGCTGCTTGACGACCCGCGCCTGCAAGACCCGGCGCGGTACGACGAGGCGCTCACATCCGAGATCAACGGCATGATACAGGAATGGACGCTGCGCCACACCAAGTTTGAGGTGATGCGGATTCTGGGCGAAATGGGCGTGCCGTGCAGCGCCTGTTTCAACGCGATTGACATCTACGCGGACGAGCATCTGCGCGAGCGCGAGATGATTGTGAGCGTGGATCATCCCACGCGCGGCGAGTTCACGCTGCCGGGCTGCCCGGTGAAACTGAGCGACTCGCCGGTGGAATTCGCCGCCGCGCCGCTGCTGGGCGAGCATAACGCCGAAGTGTTCGGCGAGCGGCTGGCTTGCGACGAGGCGGCGCTGGCTGCGCTCAGGGAGCAGCGGGTTATCTAGGCGCAACCGGGCGCATCCGGGCGCGGCTATGCCGAATTAGACTGAATAAACCGAAACGCAACCCGAAACGCAGCAAGGAGGAATCCGCTTGTGGCAACGCTAGTGGTGGTACCGATAGACCCTGAATTTGAGGCGATGGCCGCCGTATTGGGCGAGATGGGCTACGCGGGGGAAGAGCGCGCGGTTGGGCGGCTGACGGCGACCGAGTTCGCGGACGGGCGGCTCATCGTGGCGCGCGGCGGGCTGGGCAAGACGCAATTCGGCGTGCAGACGCGGCATCTGCTGGACAACCTGGACGGCGTTGACGCGGTGATATGCGCGGGAACATCGGGCGCGCTGGCGGAGTCGGTGAACAAGTTCGATGTGGTAGTCGCCACCGAAACGATAGAGCATGACTTCAATCGCGGCAACACGCTGATAGTTTTGCCGCTGCCCACATACGCGGGGGACGCCGCGCTCATCGCCGCCGCGCGGGAGTTGGCGGCGTCCGGGCGATTGCCGTTTGGGCTGCACTTCGGCGGCGTGGCGAGCGGCGATGAGGGCATAGCCAGCCGCGAGCGGGCGCGCGAGGTGCGAGAGGCTACGGGCGGCGCGCTGGCGGTCGCATGGGAGGGCGCGGGCGGCGCTAGGGCGGCGGAGCTGTCGGGCGTCCCGTTCCTGGAGCTGCGCGGCATATCCGACGGCGCCGGCGAGGCGGCGCTGGAGGAGTTCTGGGCGAACATCCCTGCGACGATGCGGAGCGTGACGGGGGTGGTGATGGGGTTGGTTGGGTTAGATTAGGGGCTTGTCGGGTAGGATTAGGCGGCGCATGCCGTTCCATTGACTTTGCAACGCGCCAACCTATGCGATATGCTGTGTGTTGAATAAGCGATTAAATCGCGCTTTATCCAAACCTCGCGCAATCGGTTCAGAAAGAGGCTTTGATGACACTCGCCAACCGCCCCAACTACCAGGCGCTAGACGACGCGCTGGCGATATACCGCGATGAGATGCGCCCGTTCATCATCCGCAACCTCAGGCGCGTCCCCGGCAAGGACGTCGAAACCGCCATCAAATCCGCCCTGCGCGATGCGAGCTACAACCAGTATGAGGCTAACAGGCAGTCGGGGCTCAGCGTGGACGACGCGCTGGACATCGGCGATTTCCTGCCGCTAGTGCGGGCATATTGGCGGGATAGCTTTCGCGACGCTTTCGTCAGAAAAGACAATGTGTATGCCAGAATGGACGCAATCGCCAAGTCGCGCAATCTGGTGGCGCATCCCAAATCCGAGGATATGGATTTTGACTACGCCATCGAGGGCTTGGACGATATAGCCGAAATGCTGGCGGCGATAAACACGCCCGAACAGAGCGACGCCGTAAAGGTTATCAAAAGCAGACTGCTCCCGCTGTTCAAGATACACGCGCACAAATTCCGGCAGGGCGGGCGCGATGTGTACGCATTCCCGCTGGACTTGGAAACCCTCAACAGGACGTTGCCCGACCGCGTGGACGACCGGATGGTCAGGGACGCCAACCGTCAGTTGACACCAAGCCACGCCAAGGATATACAGAAATACTTGGAAAGCAGGCGCGATTGGCTGCTTGGAACTTTGCTGCTCGGAGTGCGCCCGGACGCGATAGAGTTCCAATCATATATGCCCGACTCTGACGCCGAAACATCGGTGGGCGAGCTCACAATCAACGCCGAGGGCGTCGCCGATATGAAGATGTTTGACGGCCAGCATCGCCGCCGCGCCATCAAAGACATACTCTACGAACTATCCCACAATACCCAGTACTCTAGGCTACTGCGCGAGCTGAAGTCGGAGTCGCTGCCAGTAATGCTGTACGCGGAGGCTGACATCAACGCGCTGCGGCAGATGTTCGCGGACGCCGCGCGGACTAGGACTATTGAAAAGAACACTGTAACACGCTTTGATCAGCACGACGCTTTCAACCTGGCGGCGCTGTGGCTTGCTGAAGAGAGCGACCTGTTCAACGGGCGTGTAGAGATGGAGCGCGCCTCAGTTGCCAGAACCAAACCATACATCATAGCCATAAATCAGTTGGCGCGGACACTGAAAACTCTTGAAGTCGGCTACAACGGGCGAGTCAACAAAGAGCGAAACGATGCCTACATGCTAGACATAGAATCGCTGTGCCTGCGATACCTGGAATGGGCAGACGATTTTATGCCTGCCGCCAGAGATGAGTACAACGACCTGATGTCGGGCGAAGTCGACAATTCGGAAATTCCGCAGAAACGCACGGAGACGATGGCGTACAACGCTATTGTAATCCGAATACTGGCCGCCTGCTACCGAGAGTGGACGCAATACAATTCTGATTGGAAGCCGCTGGCGGAGTTCATGAATAGCAGTTCTCTGCGCCCTGGCGTCAACGAAGGTCTGCTGATAGCCTCAGGCTTAGTTGCCCCCGGAGGCACTTCTCCGATAGCGCAACAGCGGATTGTAGTTAACGCGGTTGACTACATAATTGACCAAGTGCCGGATGGTTTTGATTTTTAAGAGGAGGCATAAAATTGGCGCTAGTGATACAGCCTACAGCAAATCAATACAGCCTAACCACGTCCGCGCATCGCTTTCGCCAAGGCGGGCGCGATGTCTATTACTTCGCGCTTTCCCTTGAAACGCTCGACGGGCTGCTACCCCAAAGGATAGAGGACAATGTGGTAAGAGAAGCCAACCGCAGGCTCACGCCCAGCCATTCCAAAAACATCCAGGCGTACTTGGATGAGAAAGACGACTGGCTGATGGGCGCTATGATGCTGGGAATCGCTCAAGACGCGGTGGAGTTTCAACCTTATGCTAATGAAGACGGGACGGTCAGCCAAAATTTTGGCGAAATGCGTATCCGAACCAATCGCGTCAACACGATGCGGATATTCGACGGGCAGCATCGCCGCCGCGCCATCCAAGATGTTCTTTTGTCTTTGTCCCAAAGTGAAGGGCGCGCCGATAAGCTAGACGCCTTGCGAAAAGCGTCTATGACGATAGTCCTCTATGCGGAGGACGACATCCCAAGGCTGCGGCAGATGTTCGTGGACGCATCCCAAACCAAGCGCATAGAACAGAACACCGTTACGCGGTTTGACCAACGCGACGCGTTTAACCGGATGGCAGTCCGCATTGCCGAGAACAGCCGCACTTTCAAGGGGCGGGTAGAGATGGAGCGCTCTTCGGTGTCTGCCACCAGCCACAGCCTTTTGGCAATCAATCAGTTGGCGTCAGTTTTGAAGGCGGCAGAAGTTGGATACGGCAGCTATAGAAGTGGCAGCGGAGATCCTTACCAGAAGGTTAACCAGGAATATATGCGGGATCTAGACGGTCTGTATGAGCGTTGCCGCATATGGGCGGACGAATTTCTTCCTGCCGCTAGGGAGGAATTCGCTGGGTTGCTCAACGGCAATGTAAAGAACCCTGAGATCCCGCGCCTGAGGGCTAAAACTTTCGCCTACAGCACCACATTCATCAGGGTTCTTGCCGGATGCTACCACCTATGGATTATAGGTAGCGAGTCTTGGTCTCCGCTTGCAGATTTCATAAGCAAATCCGCGATAGAGCGCGGGAGCGGACACGGTTTGCTGGTAGATGCGGGCATGGTCGTCGCGCCCGCCAACAACAACTTGTTTTCCCGCCGTCAAGAGACTCAGAGGGGGATTGACTACATCCTAGACGCCGCAAAGGCCGCCGCCGCGGGCTAGGCGTTGCGCTCGCGCCGGATGGCGGGCGGGCGCAAGAAAGCCCGGCTTGAGTTGGCGCTCATGCCGGGCTTTTCGCTTGCCTGCCTTGCGCCGCGCCGCTTTGCCTAGCCCACGGGCAGCCCGGCTACGGGCAGGGCGAGTTCTTGCTTGGCTTTGGCGCGGACGCGGAGGCCGTCGCCGGCGTCGTTGAGCTCTACCAGGACTATGTCGCCGGGGGAGAGCTCGCCGGCGAGGATGGCGTCGGATAGCGCGTCTTCTAGGTGGTCTTGCAGCAGGCGGCGCATTGGGCGCGCGCCGAATTGCGGGTCAAAGCCCTTTTCGGACAGCCACTCGCGCGCGTCGTCGCCGACTTCCATAGACATGCCCTGCTCTATGAGTTCGCTGGCGACGTCTTGCAGCTGGAAGTTGACGATTTCGCTCATATTGTCGCGGCTGAGCGCGTGGAATACCACGGTGCCGTCTATGCGGTTCAGGAATTCGGGGCGGAAGAACCGCTTGACTTCGTCCAGCACATTGTTACGCATGCGCGCGTAAGCCTGCTCGTCGGTATTGGCGCGCTCGCCGCGCGCCGAAAAGCCGATTGACCTGTCCTGCCGGATGAGGTCGGAGCCGATGTTGCTGGTCATGACGATGACGGTGTTGCGGAAGTCCACGCGGCGGCCCTTGCCGTCGGTGAGGTGGCCGTCGTCGAAGATTTGCAGCAGGATGTTGAACACTTCGGGGTGGGCTTTCTCGATTTCGTCCAGCAGGATGACGCTGTACGAGCGCCGCCTGACCGCCTCCGTGAGCTGCCCGCCGTCGCCGTAGCCGACGTAGCCGGGGGGCGCGCCGACCAGCCGCGCGACGGTGTGCCTGTCCATAAACTCGGACATATCTATCCGAATCATAGAGTCTTCGCTGCCGAACATAAACTCGGCGAGCTTTTGGACTAGGTAGGTTTTGCCCACGCCGGTTGGGCCTAGGAACAGGAACACGCCCGTTGGCCGCTTGGGATTTTTCAAGCCCGCCCTTGCGCGGCGCACGGCTTTGGATATGATGGTAATCGCCTCGTCCTGCCCGGATACTTGGTTGTGGAGCGTCTCTTCCATATGCACGAGGCGCTCGGATTCGGTCGCCGCCAAGCGCGCAACGGGGATGCCCGTCCACATATTCACCACTTCGGCGATGTCGTCCTCGGTGACTATCGGGTCGTGGGAGTTCTGCTCGTCCTCCCAGTCGGCTTGCAGGATTTCCAGTTTTTCTTGCAGCGCCTTTTCGCGCTCGCGCAGTTCGGCGGCTTGCTCGTATTCGCGGGCGGACAGCGCCTCGTCCTTTTCCTTGCTGACGCGCTCCAGCATCTTGCGGACTTCGGTGAGGGACAGCGGCTGTTCGGCGCTGTTGATACGCACTCTTGACGCCGCCTCGTCAATGAGATCGATGGCTTTGTCGGGCAGCGAGCGGTCGGATATGAACCGCGCCGCCATATGCGCCGCCGCCGTGAGCGCGTCTTCGGAGATGGTGAGCTTGTGGTAGTCTTCGTACTCGCCGCGCAAGCCCCTTAGGATTTCAACGGATTCGTCCACGGTCGGCTCTTCCACTTGGACGGGCTGGAATCTGCGCTCAAGCGCGGTGTCGCGTTCCAGGTATTTGCGGTATTCGTCGGGGGTGGTTGCGCCGATGGTTTGCAGTTCGCCGCGCGCTAGGGATGGCTTGAGGATGTTGGCGGCGTCCACCGCGCCCTCGGCGGAGCCGGCGCCCACCATCGTATGCACTTCGTCTATGAAGAGGATGCAGTTGCCGGATTCGGTTATCTCTTTGACCACCTTTTTGAGGCGCTCTTCGAATTCGCCGCGATACTTCGTGCCGGCGACTAGCGATCCCATATCCAGGGTGACTAGGCGCTTGCCGCGCAGTGTTGACGGCACTTCGTCGTCGGCGATGCGCTGGGCGAGGCCCTCAACGATGGCGGTCTTGCCCACGCCCGGCTCGCCAACCAGCACGGGGTTGTTCTTTGTGCGGCGGCTGAGGATTTGGGTGACGCGCTGGATTTCGTTGCTGCGGCCGACGGTGGGGTCAAGCTTGTCGGCTTTCGCCTGCTCGGTGAGGTCGACGCCGAGTTCGTCCAGCATAGGGGTTTTGCTGCCGCTTTTGCCGCGCCTGCCGCGCTGCTGGCTTTGGGATGATTGGGATAGGATGCTGCTGGTTTCGCCGCGCACTTTGTCTAGGTTGATGCCTAGGCTTTCCAGGACGCCCGCGGCGACGCCCTCGCCCTCGCGCATAAGCCCGATGAGCAGGTGTTCGGTGCCGATATGGTTGTGGTTGAGGCGGCGCGCCTCGTCCACGGCAAGCTCGATGACCTTCTTGGCGCGCGGCGTGAGGCCGATTTCGCCGGGCGTTGTGCGCTCGCCCCTGCCGATGATGAACTCTACGGCGGCGCGCACTTTTTGCAGCTCAACGCCCAGATTGGAGAGAACCCTGGCGGCCACGCCGTCGGTTTCGCGCACAAGCCCCAGCAGGATATGCTCCGTGCCGATGTAGTTGTGGTTAAAGCGCTGCGCCTCTTCCTGCGCTAACGACAGCACCCTGCGCGCTCTCTCGGTGAATTTCTCGAATCTGCTTGCCATTCTCTTCTCCTAAGGCGGAGTTCTGTGTGAACAAAAAGTTCGGCGGGGCGTGTTGGGGTTCCCTTAATGCGACCCCTTACTAGCCCTTATTGGAATGTCATGCCCATAGGCCGGTCAAGCGTCTGCTTGAGGCTCAGCCCAAGCCGGCGTCGCTCAGGCTCTATCCGCAACACTTTCAGGCGGACGTCGTCGCCCTCGGACACCACTTCGCGCGGGTGCCCGATAACGCGGTCGGACAGCTCGGATATGTGAATCAGCCCCTCAATGTTGCCCTCAACGCGCGCGAATGCGCCGAAGTTGGTGAGCTTGGTTATCTTGGCGTCCACGATGTCGTCCACATGCAGCCGCTCGTGTATCGTCTCCCAAGGCTCCGGCTCCAGCCGCCGCAGGCTGAGGGCTATCTTGCGGTTTTCCACGTCCACCCGCAGCACATATACCTTGATCTGGTCGCCTATCTTGACTACGTCGTCCGGCTTGGCGACGGGGCCCCAGGACATTTCGGATATGTGAATCAGCCCGTCGGCGCCGCCGAGGTCGACGAAAGCGCCGAAACTGCTGATGCCGGTGACCTCGCCGGTGCGGATTTCGCCCACATTGAGCTCTTGCACTAGGCGGGCTTTCTGCGCGTCTCGCCACTCTTGAACGGCTTGGCGCTCAGAGAATATGGCGCGGTTGCGACTTCTGTTTATCTCTAGGATTTTGAGCTGCAGGACTTTGCCGGTGTCGCGTTCCTGCAGTTGGGCGCGGCGGGCGAGCGCCTCGCCGTCCTGGTCGCCGTCCGGGATTTCCCTGAATATCTCGCGCGAGACGCTGACAAGCTGGGACATCGGGACAAACCCGTTCACCTTTTGGACGTCGACGATAGCGCCGCCCTTGTTGAAGGCGAGTATTTGGCCCTCAACGGTTTCGTTGGTGTCTTGCAGTTTTTCCAGTTCGCGCCAGCCCGCCTCGCCCAATGCGCGGTCAATGGACAGGATGGCGGCGTTGTCGGCGGTCTCGGGCCTGAGGACATAGGTGACTATCTGGTCGCCCACGGCGATGCTCGCCTGGTCTTCAGAGGATAGCGAGCGCATCTCGCGCTGCTGGACGACGCCCTCGGACTTGTGGCCAATGTTGACCAGTATGCCGTCGCTGTCTATCCGCATCACCACGCCCTCCACCACCTCGCCTCTGCGGAGCGGCTTGATAGGCTCCATAGAGTCTAGCAGCTCGCCCATATCTTGCATGCCGCCGCCTTCCATGGAATCCATGGAGTCGGCGTCTTCGTCCAGGTCGGCGTCGTAGTCTTCGTCGTCAAGCTCATCGAGGGGCTGGACGTCGTCTATCGCCGCGGTGGGTGGCGCCGGCGTTTCAGCGGCCGGCGCTTGGACTTCCGGGGCGGCGGGAACTTCCTCGACGGGGGGAACCTCCTGTGCGACGGGATCCGCTGCGACGGTCTCCGGGGCGGGTTCGTTGGATGGGGCGGGCATAATGCCGGGGTCTTCGGAGGGGCTGTTCGATGTCACGCTCTTACAGGCCTTTCATTAAAATAGTCCATTGATAACCATTATATTCATAATTTTTGAAAGTGTAAAGATGTTGTTCAATGCGCTTGCGCCGCCGGCGTTCCCGGCGGGTTCATGGTCGGTTCTTGGCGCGGGGTTCGCGGCGCTAACGCGGCATCCTAATGGCGTTTAATGGCATTGCCGTAATCATACTAGCAAATCGGCTTGTATTCAAGCGTTCAAGCGGCGCATCTTAGCGAATTAGCGCGATTGCCGCGCCTGACGCCGCATTCCCAAGTCGCCGCGATAGCCACGTACGCGCGTCCTCTTATACGTTATATGTCCGGCTACGCGCCGCCGATACGCCCCGCCGCCATCCGCCGCTACAAGATCTGCGACAGGAATAGTTTCGTGCGCTCGCTCTTGGGGTTGTCAAAGAATTCGTTGGCGGTGTTTTCCTCCACTATGCGGCCCTCGTCAAACATTATGATGCGGTCGGCCACTTCCCGCGCAAAGCCGATTTCGTGGGTGACTATCAGCATCGTCATGCCGGAGTACGCCAGCTCGCGCATCACGTCCAGCACTTCGTTGATCATCTCGGGGTCAAGCGCGGAGGTTGGCTCGTCAAAGAGCATTATGCGGGGCTGCATGGCAAGCGCCCGCGCTATGGCGACGCGCTGCTGCTGCCCGCCCGAAAGTTCGTTGGGGTATTTTTCGGCTTGCTCTTGTATGCCCACGCGCTCAAGCAGCTCGCGCGCCGTCTCTTCGGCTTGATGGCGCGGCCATTTCCTGACCTTTATCGGCGCGAGCGTGATGTTGTCCATAACCGACAGATGCGGGAACAGGTTGAACTGCTGGAATACCATCCCCACTTCGCTGCGTATGGCGTCTATGTTGTGGACGTCCTCGGTGAGCTCAATGCCGTCCACGATAATATCGCCCGACTGATGCTCTTCCAGCCGGTTGATTGTGCGTATGAAAGTGGATTTGCCCGAACCGGATGGGCCTACAATCACCACGCGCTCGCCCTGCTTGATGGTGGTGTTGACGTCTTTCAGCGCTTGGAAGTTGCCGAACCACTTGTTCAGCCCGCGGCAGATGATAATGTCCTCCGCCACTTCCCCGTTTTGGTTGGTTGCGTTCACGCTCATATCAGCCTCCGTCGCATGCGCGTCTGCGCGAATATACGCGCGCGCGGTTTCGGGCGGCGCGGCTCGCGGCTTATCGCCGGCTTAACGCCTGCCCACGCCCATCTTGTCTTCTATTCTGCCGCTTATGTACGACATGCCGTAGGTGAATATCCAGAACACCACCGCCAGAAAGACGAACATTTCGCGCGCGTTGGCGAGGAATTCGGGGTTGCCCAGTATGAATGTGCGCCCGGTTTCCACTATGTCCAGCATAGCGATGATATAGACTAGGCTTGTGTCCTTGAACAGCCCTATGAACTGCCCGACTATGGCGGGGATGACGTTGCGTATCGCCTGGGGCAGCGAGATGAAGAGTATGGTCTGCCAGCCGGCCAGCCCAAGCGCCCTTGCCGCCTCCGCTTGGCCGGGATGCAGCGCCTGTAGCCCGCCGCGTATGTTCTCCGCCATATACGCGGCGCTGAACAGCGTGATGATTATGCCCGCGCGAGCGAGCGAGTTCAGCGGGAAGTTCTCGGGGAACACAAGCGGTATCAGCACTTGGGACATAAACAGCAGCGTTATCAGCGGCACGCCGCGGAATATCTCAATGAACCCCACGCAGAGTATCTTGACGACGGGCAGGCGGCTGCGGCGTCCGAGCGCGAGCGCTATGCCTATGGGCAGGCTGAGCGTGATGCCGGCGACCGCCAGTATCAGGTTTATCATCAAGCCGCCCCAGTAGATAACCGAAACCGGCTGCAAGCCCGGCATCCACGAAAATCCGCGCAGCAGCAGCAGCGTCAGCACGAATATCACGACTCCCGCGATGGTAACGCGCATGCCGGTTCCCAAGGGCGTGTATCGCGCCAGCCCGTAGCCGATGGCGAGCGCGGGCAGGTTGGCGAGCAGCAGCAGGCGCACGTCAATGCCCATCTTGTCCAAGCCGTAGGGCAGAAACGCGAATGCGGCGGCGGCGATGCCCACCACAAGCGCCACATTGCGCGCCACGTCGTCGCGCGTCATCCCCCAAACCATCCCAAGCAGCGCCACAACCAGCATCAGCGACGCCTGCGGCCGCCAGAAACAATTGTTGCCGGGGCAAGCCAAGTCGGTGTTGTACTGCCCGATGATAAAGCGCCCGCCAAGCTGGGCGATTACGCCCCACTCGGCGTCGCGGAACACCCAGACCAGGCCGTACACAAGCGCCAGCGCTATGCCCGCGCCGCTAACCAGGGTCAGGACGACGTTGAACCGGCTGCTGAACAGGTTCTTGCTCATCCAGCCGATAACGCCCACCTCTGTGCGCGGCGGCGGCATATGGTCGGGAGCGGGCGGCGCGTTGGCAGTCATAGTCTTGACCTCCCGCCGAACTGGATGGCGCGATTGTAGATGTTGCCCACAAGCGACCACGCGAGGCTCATCGCCAGGTAGCCCGCCATAATCAGCATAAAGATGGATACGGCGGGCGCTGTTTGCGTCATGGTTACCGCTACGTTTGTCAGGTCGGTATAGCCCACTGCGCCGCCCAGGCTGCTGTTCTTGGTCAGGTTGAGGCATTGGCTAATGAGCGGCGGGATGATGACGCGCAGCGCCTGCGGGAATATCACGCGGCGCAGCGTGTCCATCGGGGACAAGCCCAGCGCGCGCGCCGCCTCCGTTTGGCCGCGTCCGACCGATTGGATGCCCGCGCGCACTATCTCGCCAATGAACGCGGATGTGTATATCACCAAGCCGAGCAGCAGGATGAGCAGCCCGGCGCGCGCGGTAAAGCCGCCCTCTATGCGCCCGAACCTGCCCTGCGGCTCCGGGACGGACAGGCTGAACGGCGACTCGCCGCCGATGATTGTCAGCAGGATCCAGCCGATTAGCCAGACCGCCGCTACCGCCGCCAATCCGCTGATAAAGGGATACGCCGGCTTGCCCGTCAGCGTTTCGCGCTGCGTCAGGCGCTTGTCAACGAGCATCCCCGCTATCAGCCCGACTATGGCGAACCCGACCCAAGCCAATCCAAGCCCGATGTTCGTGGGCAGCGCCCAGGGCATAGACAGGCCGCCGTTGTTGATGTAGAACAGCCCGCCTATCACATAGCCCTCGCGCACGGGCGGCAGCGTCAGGAATATGAAGAACCAGAACAGTAGCTGCACAAGCAGCGGAACGTTGCGAAAGAACTCGATGTAGGCGGTCGCAAGCTTTGCCACAAGCCAGTTGTTGGACAGCCGCGCCACGCCGATAAAGATGCCCAGCAGCGTCGCAAGAACCACGCCCGCAACCGACACAATCAGCGTGTTCGTGAACGCCACGCCAAGCGCGTAGAGGAATGTATCCGAGGACTCGTAGGGTATGAAGTGTTCGCCTATGGGCGTCTGGTATTCGCGCGAAAGAAAGCTAAAGCCGTAGGGGATGTCCCGCTCTTGGATGGCGTTGCCGATGTTGGTGAAGAACCACGCCACAAGCGCCACTACCACCACGGCGGACACGATTTGCGCCGCCCACTGGATAACGACGATGTTTCGCCATAGCGGGATGCCGTGGTATGTCAGAAATCGCGGCAGCCGCCGCTCTGATGCGGGCGCTTGCGCCATAGAAATCACTTGCCCCAAACGAACCGGACTTTGCGCGGACTTTTATCGGGGGGATTTTACCGCAAAGCCGCCAAACATACTAGCCCATACGCCAACGCGAGAGAGCAAAGTTCTTGTTCATTAGCCGTTTATTCGCTTTTGCGGCGCTTTTCGGCGCGGATTGACGCTTTCTATCGCGCCAATCCGCGTTGCCGCCCAATCTATCGCAGCGGCACTGAGTAGAGCTGCCCGCCCTTAGGGCAGTCGGAGCAGGGCGCCGCCGCCCATAGCGCGTTGCGGCCGCCCTCGCGTTGCAAGCCGAGCGGCGCCATATATTGGTCGTATATCTCGCCGTAGTTGCCCACCGCGCGGATGACGTCCTGCGCCACCGTCTTGTTCAAGCCCAGCGTTTCCTGCCCGAAAGAGCCGGACAGCCCGAACAGCCTGTCAATCTTTGTGTTGCCGGTTTCCGCCGTGGGGACGTTGTCCGAAGATACGCCGTAAGCCTCAGCGTATATCAGCATCGCCATAACCGCCTTGACTACGTCGTACCACTGCTCATCGCCGTGCGGCACGCCCGGCCCAAGCGGCTCTTCGGATATGGTGTCCGGCAGGATGTCGTGCGCCTCAGGGTCGGGAAAGCCGCTGCGGTAGGCGTACAGCCCGGAGTGGTCGGTCGTGAAAGCGTCGCACTGCTCGCTGCGATACGCCTCTACCGCCGAGTCGGTCTTCTCAAAGGTAACCGCTTGGATGCCCAAGCCGTGCAGGTCGGAGAAGTCCTGCAAGTTCAGCTCAGTGGTTGTGCCTTGCGTAACGCAGACCGTCGCGCCCGCGAGCTCTTGCCCGCTCGTCAGCCCCAGATGCTTGTGGACTAGAAAACCCTGCCCGTCGTAGTACATCGTTTGCGCGAAGTTGCCCCACTGCGCCTCGCGCGAGGTGGTCACGGTGAGCGTCCGTGCTATCATATCAACCTCGCCCGATTGCAGCGTGGCGCCCATCTCGGTTGCGGTGACCGGGCGAACCTCGACCTTGCTCGCGTCGCCCAGTACGGCGGCGGCTACCGCGCGGCAGAGCGCTATGTCAAAGCCCACGTTGTTGCCGTCTTCCAGAAAGCCGAACCCCGCGATGGCGTTGTTGCTGGCGCAGATGAGCATATCGCGCTCGCGCACCGCGTCCAGGCGGCTTTCGGTTGACGCAACGCTTGGTTGGGAATCGGGCGCTTGTTGCGCCGCGCCGTCGTCCTGCCCGCCGCAAGCCGCCGCCAGCGCAAGCAGCAGCAGCGCGCCTATGCCTATCGCGTATCTCATACTCAGATTAGCCATTCCCCACTCCTCCTGACCCGCTTGCGGCTTATCGGGCGCGTAGCGCGCGGATTTGGATATACAAAAATCGGGGAGGGACTGAATCAGCCCTCTCCCCGATACTATACTACTGATTTGCCGCGAAATAAAGCGGCGCTAGTTGGGCTACCGCAGCGGCGCGGTATAGACCTGGCCACCCTTGGGGCAGTCGGAGCAGGGCGCGGCGCTCCAAAGCGCGTTGCGGCTGCCCTCGCGCTCCAAGCCGAGCGGCGTCAGGTAGCGGTCGTAGATCTCGCCGTAGTTGCCCACAGCGCCGATGACGGTCTGCGCCACCGTGGCGTCAAGCCCGATGTCCTCTTGCCCGTAGGAGCCTTCCAGCCCGAACAGCCGGTCAACGGCGGTGTCGCCCGTAACGGCGGTCGGCACGCTGCTTTGGGTTATCCCAAACGCCTCTGAGTATATGAGGATCGCCATAACCGTGGAAACCACGTCGTACCACTCCTCATCGCCGTGCGGCACAACCGGGCCAAGCGGCTCTTCGGAGATGGTGCCCGGCAGGATGGTGTGGTCGTCCGGGCTGTCGAAGCTGGCGCGCGTGCTGACTAGGCCGGAGCGGTCGGTCGTGAGCGCGTCGCACTGCTCGGCGAGGTATGCGTTCTGCGTGGAGATGTTGTCCGGGAATGTCCGCACTTCGAAGTTCATGTTGTTCTGGTTGCTGAAGTCCTGCAGGTTGAGCTCAGTGGTGGTGCCTTGCTGCACGCAGACGCTCGCGCCGCGCAGCCCGTCCATGTCGGATACGCCCAGGGCTTTGGGAACCATAAAGCCCTGCCCGTCGTAGAACATCGTGGGCGCGAAGTTGCCCCAGCCGATATTGCGGGAAGAAGTCCAAGTGGTGTTGCGGGACATTATATCCACTTCGCCCGACTGCATCGTGGGGCCGCGCTCGGCGGCGGTGGTGGGGCGGAACTCGACCGCGTTGGGATCGCCCAGAACCGCGGCGGCTACCGCGCGGCAGAGGTCAATGTCAAAGCCAACGGTATTGCCCGCGGCGTCCACCGCGCCAAAGCCGGGCAGGCTGTTGTTGCTGGCGCAGATAAGCTGGCCGCGCTCCCTGACGGACGCCAGCCGGCCGCCCTCTTGCTCCATCATCATCTGATTCGCCATTTCCATCGCCCGCGCCTCGACGTCGGCATCGGTCATGCCGGCGGGCTGGTTCGCCATCTGGTCGGCAACCATTTGCGCCGCCATAGCCTCGGCGCGCGACTGCACATCCGCCTCAGTTAGGCCGGTGTCCTGCTGACAGCCAATCGCGGCTATCAGCGCCACCAGCGCAAGCCCTATAACTATAAATTTCCGGCTCATCGCTGAACGCACCTCCGTATGCTCAACTATATTCCTCGCTAAAAGATTGCAAAGGTTGCGCTACATCGCAACATTAAAATAGTAAATCTTTCGGGGGATAAAAATCAATACATTTAGCCGCGAGGGTATTCTCAGGATGCAGTGCTTATATGATATACTTGCCCTAAACCGCTCCGAAACGTCTGAGAGGCAGGTGGCGCTATGGCAAGACAAAGAGTGTACAGGCACGATAATCTATGCCCGAAATGCGGCTCGAATTGGGTCAAAAAAGACGGCCACTCGCGCGGCAAGCAGCAATTCAAATGCAACCAGTGCGGCAAAAAGCATCAAGAGGGCGCGAAGCATCGGTTCACTGACGAACAGAAAGAGCAAGCGGTGAAGATGTGCGCCGAGGGGATGAGCCTATCGGCGACAGCCCGCGTGATGGGCGCGAGCATACCCACGGTAAGCGAGTGGGTTAAAAAAAGGGGGCCTTGGCGACCGAGCGTCTAACGCGGTTTATGTCGTGGCGGACAAGCGGTCGTCAAGATAGCGTCCGCGCGTCTATTGTGGCGTTTGATGAGATGTGGACATACTGGGAAGTAAGGCGCGGCAAGGGGCGCAAAGACCTTTGGATATGGACTGCGGTGGTGGAAGAGCGGGACGGTATCCGCTGGCGGATGTATGAAGTGGGCGGCAGGGACTTGTCTGCATTCTCGCGCTTGTTGGATAGGCTGCCGGGCGCTGATAGGTACGAGACCGACGCCTATCCGGTGTACGAATGGCTGCCGCGCGACAGGCATGTGGTAGGCAAAGGCGGAGCGGTGAACTGGAACGAAGGGCTGCACTCCAAGTTGCGTAGCAAGCTGAACCGGCTTGTGAGGCGGACAAAGGGCTACACAAAGAGCGTTGAGATGCTGAAACATCTGCTGGCGATAGTGTTTGAGGAATGCCTAAACCAGTCCCTCAAACACATTAACACTGCACACTGAGAATACCAGCCGCGAGGGTAGCGTTTCCATTCAGGTGGTTCAAGCCAGAACGCCCCGCAGCTGCAGCAGAACTAGCAGGTTGTGAACCGTCCACGCCGTACCCATCCGCTCGCGCGCCCGTATCTCACGATTGAACCGCTCCAGCAGCGATGTTGTGCGGTATCTCGACTCCCCGGTCCGAAGATGCGCCAGCCCCTTTTCCAACGCTTTGACGCACCAGTAAAGCGCCTTGCCCCCCGTCAGCGCCACGATCCGCCCGGCATGCTCCCGCGCTTGCTCTATGTCATCCGATCCAAGCAGCGCCTTTGCCTCCGCGAACCCCACGACCCCTATGTTGCGCGCGTATTCGCGCAGCAGGTGGAACTGACACAGCTGATGCGGAGTTCCCCTGCCATACGCCATATCTATCGCGCTTTCTATCGCCCTATCGCCGTCGCTGACGATATGCCTAGGCGCGTCAGCGCCCAGATCGCGCGCCGCCGCAACCGCGTCTTCCCAACTTCCCGCAGACGCCACCGCAACGCCGCGCTCATCACGCGCTACCTTCAACTCCACTTTCCCGCCCGCTACCCGCGTCCATATCCCGTCCAGCTCTAACACATCGCCCGACAGGTTTGGACGCTTGTATTCTTCCCGCTTTAACCACTTGCACAGCGTACTCTTGGCAAAGCCAAGCATCTTGCCCACGCGCTCGTAGCTGATTCCCTGCGCCGCAAGCCGCACGCCTCATCCCGCATTTTTTTGGAATAGCGCTTTCTCGTCTGCCCCTTGCCTATGACATCCATGCCGCTAGTCATCGCGCCGCAGTCGCCGCAGCGAAACACGGGGACATCAAGCCGCGTCTCGCCGTATTTGGCGATTAGAGTTCGCTCGTATGAGTGATGGCGCGCCATCGCCACATCGCATTCCTCGCACATCGGCTTGTATTGCGACAGCGCGTCCGCGATAGTCCGGCGCAGCCGCTCAACGATGAACTCGTCGGCTTGGCTTTCCAGTTCGTAGAGAAGTTCCATTTGCGAGCCTCCTCAATGATGATGTGGGCATATTACTATCAAACCACCTAAATGGAAACGCTACCCGAAGCATCGGTTCACTGACGCCCAGAAGGAACAAGCGGTGAAGATGTGCGCGGAGGGGATGAGCCTATCGGCGACCGCCCGCGTGATGGGCGCGAGCGTAACCACTGTGAGCAAGTGGGTCAAAAAAAGGGGGCGTTGGCAACCGAGCGTCTGACGCGGTTTATGTCGTGGCGCGCAAGCGGTCGTCAGGATAGCGTCCGCGCGTCTATTGTGGCGTTTGATGAGATGTGGACATACTTGGGAGTCAGACGAGGCGAGCGGCGCAAAGACCTGTGGATATGGACTGCGGTGGTGGAAGAGCGGGATGGCATCCGCTGGCGGATGTATGAAGTAGGCGACAGGGACTTGTCCGCGTTCTCGCGCTTGTTGGATAGGCTGCCGGGCGCTGACAGGTATGAAACCGACGCCTATTCGGTGTACGAGTGGCTGCCGCGCGACCGGCATGTGATCGGCAAAGGCGGAGCGGTGAACTGGAATGAGTGGCTGCATTCCAAGTTGAGGAGCAAGCTGAACAGGCTTGTGAGGCGGACAAAGGGCTACACAAAGAGCGTGGAGATGCTGAAACATCTGCTGGCGATAGTGTTTGAGGAGTGCATAAACCAGTCCCTCAAACACATCAGCACTGCACACTGAGAATACCTTCCAACCAGGCATCTCGCCCTAGTCAACCCAGTTGCTATATGATAGCCAAAGACTAGCAACCCAAGACTGACAAGCGAGGACTACGCAATGCAAGAACCATATCGCCTGCGGCTGATGGTAACCTACCGCAACCTATTCTACACGCCGATATATGTAGCGGTAGCGGGCGGCTTTCTCTACAGCGAGGGGCTTAACGCGCTATTCGACACCGTGCCAACAGGCGAAGACCCATTGGCAACGCTGCGTAGCGGCGCGGCGGACATCATCCAATCGGGCATCAGCCGCAGCATGATGGCTCTGGACGCCGGGAATACCGACGTCCCCCTGCACATAGCCAAAATCAACTCGCGCGACGGCTTCTTCCTAATAAGCCGCGCGCCGACCGATGGCTGGCAATGGCGAGACCTGCACGGCGCTCGCCTAATACCCATCGGCTTCACGCCCGTCCCCATGACATCATTGGCGGCGGCATTTCGCCGCCATAACGTAGATGCCGCCCGCATCCAAATGATTCCCGGCCTATCCGCCGAAGACGCCCTAGCCGCCTTCCGGCGCGGCGACGCCGACTACATCCACATGCCCAACCCGCAAGCGCAATCGCTAATAGAAGAGGGCGCCGGCCATCTAGCGGCCGAGCTCGGCGCAGACAGCGGCAATCTCTGCTACAGCTCATTCGCCGCAACGCCCGCCTTCATAAACGCGCATCCTCAAGTCATAGAGCGGTTCACGCGCGGATTCTACAAAGCCCAGCAATGGCTAACCTCCGCATCCGCCCCCGAGATCGCCGAGCGCGTAGCCCCATTCTTCCCCGAAAACTCCCGCCCCGTACTCCACCGCAGCGTCAGCCAATACAAAGCGCTCGGCACATGGGCGGAAACGCCCGCCATAAGCGCAGAGGGCTACGAGGCAATGGCGACCGTGCTGCGCGAGGGCGGCCTCGTCAAGGGCATCCACCCCTACGACCGCATCATCCGCCCTGAGTTCGCGGCGCGCGTCGTGCGCGGATAGCGCTGATGCGACGACATCCGCACCCACTCACTCGCCCGTCGGCGGCTGATTGGACGCGCCATTGCCAAACAGCCTGAAATACGACTCGTCACCCAGTTTCTCACGAACTTCCCTTTGGATCTGTTCGCGGGTATCCCGACTCCCTTGCTCATAAGCCGCATCGCGCGCTTGGCGCGCCTCCGCTGCCCATTTCCGCCTCTGCTCTTCTGCCTCCGCCGCCCACTTCTGCTTGCGCTTTTCGGTAAAGCCCCTAATCAGATCTGCAGCCGCCATTGCCATCTCCTTCGCTTGCAGTATGCCCCAAGCCACAAAGCCCGATGCAACGAAACTCGCGCCAATCCCCACGATGACGCTGCGCGCCACCATATTTGGCGTAGTATCCGCCGGCCGATACGCCAGTTCCAGATACACCGTCATTATAGACAAGCCAACGCCGCCCACAAGAGTCAATGCCTGAAACCATGCGCGGTCTTTGCTGGCTATCCCCCAGATGCTCTCACGATCGTCATCCCTGTGCTGCATACTCTAATTCGCGCTCGCCCGTGGCGCATCCTATTTGGCGTATCCCGCGCTCACCCGTTGGTTGCTAATTCGCGCCCACCCGTCACGCATCCCTCGCCTACAGCCGGCCTGCCACATCCTGCTCACCCCTACACCTCCCACGCGCTCCGATAATCAAGCTTATCATCCCCCGCGCAGACATACAGCTCGCCCTCAGGCACATCGCGCCGCTGATTGCGGCAACCAAACTTCGCCGTGCAGCGATCCTGTACATTCTTGTACGGGCAACGCCACTGCGAAACCTCGGTCACCGTATCCGACATCCCGCGAAATATCGCGTCAAGACGCATTAGACTGGCGTCATAGCGCTCCCTGTCAACGCCCCCCTGCTGCGACTCTTGCGACATATCCGCTCCCCCCTTTGCGATGCGCGACGGCAAACCGCGAATGTCTTTGCCCGCCCCGGCTGCTACGGCTACCCTAGTCCGAGCCCGCCGCCGCGAACGTCGCCGCGCCTTCGGGCTCGGCCGCGCCCGCGAACCGCTTGGCGAGGTCAACGCACGCCATAGCGTTTTCGCCGTAGCCGTCCGCGCCCATATCGTCCGCGAACTCTTGGCGAACCGGCGCGCCGCCCACCATTATCCGCACGGCGTCCCGCAGCCCGTACTCCTCAAACGCCTCTATCGTCCTGCCCATATTCGGCATAGTCGTGGTCAGCAGCGCCGACATACCCAAAATCTGCGCCTCATGCTCCATCACCGCGTCAATGAACTCGTCCGGCTTGGTGTCCACGCCCAAATCGTGAACCGTGAACCCCGCGCCGCGCAGCATCATAATGCACAAGTTCTTGCCGATGTCGTGCAGGTCGCCCTTGACAGTCCCCATAATCACCGTGCCGATAGGCTCGATGCCCGACGCCGACAGGATCGGCTCTATGTACGCCATTCCCGCCTTCATCGCGCGCGCCGCGACCAGCACCTCCGGCACAAAGATGATGTTGTCGCGGAACTTAATCCCCACGACCGCCATGCCCGAAATCAGCCCGTCGTCCAGCACATCGTTGGCGGTGTATCCCTCGCCCAGCGCCCGCTGCGTCAGTTTGTCAACCTCGTGATGCGCGCCCGTGATGAGATTGAACGCGATGTCGTGCATAATGGCGTCCGTCGTTTCGAACAGCTCGCGGATATGCTTAATCTCAAACGGCTTGGTAACATACTCAAGCTCCCGCTCCAAGCCATCGTTATGAATGGGCATCGCAACACACCTCGCATAGGGCAAGACTAAATGTAAGACGCCCCGATTTTAGCAGGAAACGCCGTCACATTCCAATTTGAGCGTGGCATCCGGCGAGCAAATCCGGCCGGAATGCGGCGCGAATGTGCATACGCTAAGTAGATTAAATAGATGCGCGTCAATTCCCACTGCCCGCCTACCCGCGCTAAAACACATCAAACACATCCCCAACCCTGCAGCTAAACCCCGGCAACACATCCCCCCCATCCAGCATATCCTCAGCCCCCAGCGCCCGCGCCTCGCCCCCCAGCGGATGCGCCACCACCGACCGCGTATCCGGATACGCCACCCACACCAGGCGAACCCCGAAACTCAGCCACATCCGCGCCTTGTCCTCCACATCCCGCGCGCTGTCATTCGGCGAGGCGATCTCCACCACCAAATCTGGCACCGCCTCCGCGTAGCCGCGCACCCTAGCGTCGGGAGGATGCTTATCGGCGCGAAAGAACGCCACATCCGGCTCCCGAACCGTATCCGGCTCCCGCTCCAGCAACACGCCGGCGTCCGACGCCATAATCCGCCCCAACCGCTGCGGCTTGACGAACGTCCCCAGCAGATAGACTATTTGCGCCGCGATTTCGCCGTGATCCTGTCCGCTAGACATCGTTTCGCAAAAAACCCCCCGTACAAGCTCGCCGCGCGCACCCTCCGAATACAGACGCAACAGATCCTCCGCGGTCAGCAGCCCGGTTTCCCGTTTAGCCTTAGTAATCGTCATATCGCGCCTTTCCCGTCGCAGGGTTTCGGGCTAAAACACATCAAACACATCCCCAACCCTGCAGCTAAACACCGGCAAAACATCCCCGCCATCCAGCGTATCCTCAGCCCCCAGCGCCCGCGCCTCGCCCCCCAGCGGATGCGCCACCACCGACCGCGTATCAGGATACGCCACCCACACCAACCGTACCCCGAAACTCAGCCACATCCGCGCCTTATCCTCCACCTCCCGCGCGCTGTCATTCGGCGATGCGATCTCCACCACCAAATCGGGTATTGCCTCCGCGTAGCCATGCGCCCCCGGTTCGGCGGGATAGTTGCCCGCCGCAAAGAACGCCACATCCGGCTCCCGCACGGTATCCGGATCGCGCTCCAGCCACACGCCGGCGTCGGTTCCCATAACCCACCCAAGGCGGCGAGGCCGAACGAAATCCACCAGCAGGTAGCCTACTTGCGCCGCGATCCTGCCGTGTTCCCGGCCGCTAGGCATCGTTTCACAAAGCGTCCCGCGTACAAGCTCGCCGCGCACACCCTCCGAATACAGCCGCAACAGATCCTCCGCCGTCAGCAGCCCTGCTCCCCGTTTAGCCTTCGCAATCGTCATAGCGCCCCTTCCCCTAATTGGCGTAGCATCCGCGGCGTAGCATCCGCGGCGCTCAGTTCGCGGCGTGCCAGTCCTTCACCGCGCGCGGTATCTCAATCAGGTTTTCCAGCTTGGTCGCCAGCGGTATCGCGCACTCCGGCGCTATCATCTGCACGCCCGCGTCAAGGCACTTATGCACCTCTTCGCGCACATTGGCGGGCCCCCGCGCGTACAGCGTCTCGGGGTTGTTGATGTTCCCCGCCAGCAAGATGCCCCCGTCCACCGCGTCCATCGCTTGCTGCGGGTCGTTCTTGGAGTCAAAGTGAAACGCCGCCATCCCCGACTGCGCGATGTACGGCATCCTGTCAAGCGTATTGCCGCAGATGTGCAGGATTAGCGGCACGCTCAGCCGCTCCGCCATCTCTTGGTGGATCTCCAGCAGAAAGCGGCGGTAGTACTCCCCGCTCACCAGGTCGCCGGTGGCATGGTCGGGAAATGTCAGCGCGTCCGCCCCCGCGTCAATCTGCGCCTGCCCGAACAGCATCGAGATTTCCTTGAGGCGGTCGAGGCAGCGCATCGTCATATCGGGGTCGTCCACGGTCATCAGCAGAAACGCCTCCACGCCGAACACATGGTAGGCGAGCGTCCACGGCCCCATCGTCTTGCCGATGATGGCCACCTCATTGCCGAACTCTTCTTTCAGTAGGCTGATGGAGCGCGTGATGGCGATATTATCGCGCCGCTCCAAAAACCCCGGCGGGATATGCACGTCGTCCGGCCCCCGCCAAATCGGATTCGCCATACGCACCGTCGGCCAATTGTCCTTCTCTTCCCACTGCATCTCGCAGCCCAGCGCGGCGGACTCTTGGATGATAGTGAAATACGGCATAATGGTATCAAAGCCCAGCTCGGTATAGCCGGTGGCGGCGAGCCGCGCCGCCAGCTCCGGATCGCGGCAGGCGTCCGGGAACGGCGCGTCCACCATATCCATAAGCTCCACCGTCGCCACATTCGTGGGATTGGCGACCGGCGTTCTGTCCACCGGCTTGCCCGCCAGCGCGTTCATAACCCGCTCGCGCGGCGTCATAGTCTCTTGCAGTGGCATACTAGCGCCCCCTTTCATATCATTGCCATTCTTGCGGAACGTGGACAATCTGCCCGCGCCCAATGTTGTGCAGCCTCTCACTTATTTGAGGAACAAGCGATTTTAGAAACTCCACATCGTCAGTTCCCGCAGTGAGAATAATAACTCCAACGTCCTCTTCGGTTAAATTCTGCTGCTCCGGTATGTGCTGGTCAAGCGTGATGAGTACATCAAATTTATCCCTTGCCAGCGCCAACAACTCGCCGTTTTGCTTGCTATCCCACCCCATATACTGCGCCGTGCGTACATTGTGTTCGGGGAATTCGTGCCGCAACGCATGGGGGACGTTTTCATCTAGCAGAATTCTCATACGCCAGGCTTTCCAGCAATTCCCTTGCCGTTTTGAGAGCTTCTATCGCCTGCTGCTTAGTAACCGATGTGGCGAAAGAATCGAGAAAGCCCTCAATGGTATAGCCGTTTGACAGATACTCAAACAGTATCTCAACAGGCATCCGCGACCCCTTGAACACGGGCGTCCCGCTCATAACCTTCACGTCGCTGTGCGCCGCCATATTCGCCTTTGCGCGCTTACGCATCGCCGCCACCGCCTGCTCAAGACTTACCTCAGGGAAATCCCGCAGAAAGACGTGCAGATTGCGAACCTCGTCCAGGTAAGCAAACATATACGCCACCGGCACATCAGTCCCCTCAAAGACGGGCCCGTCGGCGCCCACCTTGTCAAGATCAACCAGCGGCGGCATCACATCCCCCGCATAGTACACGGCGCTCCCGCCTTCACGCACCTCAACCACCGTCCCCTTCGCTATCCTGGGCTTAGGCTTTCTAGCGGTAGCCATATCATTCCCCATTCCTATGCGCGCTCGCCGCGAGCTCAGCCTGCCGCGCGCGCCGTTCCAACTCGGCTTCCGCCCAGGCGGCGGCTTGGCGCAGAACTATTTTCTTGTCAATCGGTATATCGCCATACCAGCGCCCGTCCCTCTTGTTTTCTTGCCGCAAGCCCACCAGCGTCTTAGTGTTGCTCTTGCGCCGGTTGCAAGGCCCGCATAGCGGCGCGCGGTTGGGCAGTTCGTTGCTCCCGCCGCCGGACGCTGGGTTGTTGTGGTCAAGCTCCAGGTGGTCTATGTGCGGCGGCTCAAAGCCGCAACCCCAGCACACTAGCCCGAAATGCTCAACGAGTATCCGCATCATCTCGGCGCGCGGGATGCTTGATTGCCGGTTGCGCCGGTAGATTGGCGGCAGATACTCGGCCGCCGTCTCATCGTCGTCTGTGCGCTTCAGCGTATCGGGGTCGTTCACCAATTGGATGGCGTCCTCGCCGAATATCCGCTTCTCTGAGTTTAGCCGGTCAAGGACAACCTGATGCGTCTTTTCCCAAGTGTCCATTCCTATCCATTGCCGTCCCAATCGCTCCGCGGCGACCGGCGTGGTGGCGCAGCCGCAGAACGGATCAAGAACCATATCGCCCTCGCTGGACGACGCCTTGATGATGCGCTCATACAGCGCAACCGGCTTTTGCGTAGGATAGCCTACGCGCTCTTTATCCATTGTGTTTAGCGACGGCATTAGTATCACATCGTCCGGGGTCTTGCCTTTCGGCGGCTCTTTGCCTTTTTGCCCTCCCCTCGAATATCGCCATTCGGTCATCTTGCTTTCAAACGGGACAAGCACATCATCCCGATTGAACTGGTATTTTTTGGGCGATTTGCTATACCACAAAATCGTATCGTGGGCATTGGCGAACCGCTTTTTGCCGCGCGAGGCGTTCTTATACCACCACACAAGCTCGTTGCGGAAGTTATCGCGCCCGAATATCGTGTCCATCAGCACTTTGGAATAGGCGTGAGCGGTATGGTCAATGTGCAGGTATAAACTGCCATCCGGCCGGAGTATCCGATGGCACTCCATCATCCTCACGCCGAGCCAGCATAGAAACGCCGCCATATCGTCATGCCCCGCGCCCCTGACGCCATTGATGAAATGCCACGTCTCAGGCTTGTCGTCCTCCAGTGAGTCCTGCCATTCGGGAAGAACGTCCTCATCCCAATGCCAGCGGTCGTTGAACCTAGCGCCCGCCGCCTTGCTGTTGGCTATGGCGTGAAAGTCTTTGTTCTTGTTGAACGGCGGGTCGGTGGCGATTAGGTCAACGCTCTCGCTATTGATGTTGCGTAGGAACGGCAGGTTATCGCCGTGAAAGATTGTGCGGTTGCTGAAGTTTTGGGTTGTCATTATTCACCTTCCCCAATGGGTTGCTCTATCATTTGGGATATTAGCCAATCTGCCGCCATTGCACATACCCCCAGATACATCACCGCATCTTCCCGCGTTGTGTTAATCGGGATGTCCAATTTATGCCGGTTCCCGTGGTTCCCGTATTTGCTCATTATCTCAACCATCTCAAGAATGGATGCTGGGAATGAGTTCTGGTCGAGGGTCGTGATTAGGTTTCTGATTGCGCTGTTTAGCGTATTGCCTGAATGACCTTTGCGTTGCTTAGCAAGTTGCTTAGCGGCATACTCTACCGCGGCATAGCCTTCGTTAACGGCAGAAGTGTATTCGGCTTTATTCAGAAGTTTATCCGCATCCCAAAGGATGTTCTGCACTCTCTTCGCGTTGGATACCTCTATGCGCTCCAGTGCATCACGTAGTTTGCTCGCAGAATGTTTGCCCATCGCGGCGCAAATCTTGCGTACAGGTCGCCCCTCGTCGTTTTGTGTTTGCCGAACAGCATATGCCGTAGGATTGTTGTCAAAGACTTCTTGGATCCTATCGCATAGCCCTTTGCCTGCCGGTTCTTCGTGGTATAGGACATAATCAAGGAAATTGATTACGCTCTCGGGGTATCCCTCTGCATCATGCATGAACGCTTCCTCTCCCCACCTATTCGTCCCTTTACCGTGCAACACCTTTCTGATGTATCCCAGCGCCTCTTCGAAATGGGAATCAGGAGTACTGCCCTTAAATATACCCTCTCCGTGAAGCACAGGGTAATTCACGCGCTCATAGAACCCATCCACAACCTTTATCAGGTATGCGCGGTATTCAGAATCCTTATAGTCTGCATCCTGAAACGCACGATGCATTATGCGCCTAAAACGCATCGGCAGACAGCCTGGTATCGCTATCTGGAGAGGCAGTCCCCTGCCCTGCCTTTCTTCAAAGGTCTGGTAAGCCATTAGTATCCCCCTAAACCATCCGCCGCTGGCGCGCCCACGCCGGCCCGATTAGGTCTTCATATCGCAGGCGCTTGCCGCGCAGCTGCCTTTCGGTGTCCATACTCCCGCTACCCATTGCTTGCTGCACAAACCCTATCACAATCACACGCCCGATTTCCCCCTCACGTCGCCGGCGAAAACCCCAACGTCCCCGTCGTCATCTGCCCCCGCAGCGCCTCCGCCGCCATCATGCCCTCCACGCTGGATATGTTGCGCGAGTACGGCAGCAGCAGCCGCATCAGCGCGTCGTGCCGCTGGCCGCACGGGAACGCCACCTCATTATCGCTAACCTTGTCCATCTCGCCGTAGCGCAGAAAGCCCGCCACCACCATCCGCAGCCGCATCGCCGGATTCGGCGCATCCCCCTCGCCGCTCACCCGATACACCCACCTGTCCCCCTGCTGATAGCCCTCCACCCGTATCGTCAGCGGCGAGCGCGAATCCTTGATGCTCATCTCCCCCTGCGGCGGCGCGAAGTCCGGCGCCTTGCCCACCGCCTGGCTCATCAGAAACTTAACCGGCCTTTCGTGCAGATAACCGCACCCGAACCGCGCCTGATTGCCGCTGCCCGCCACCGGCTCCATGCCGCCCAGCGCCACCAGCTGATCCCGTATCCGCTCCAGCCGCGCCGCAACGCCCGGCTTGCCGCTGAACGACCAAACCGTGCATATCCCCTCTTTCACATACAGCCCCACGCTGATATTCTGAAAGTTCGGGTCCATTGGCACAAGCTCCAGACACCGCCCAAACCGCTCGATCGCCTCAACCGCGCCCAATCGCCGGGCGGCTTGCGTCGCAACCATAATTCGCGCCTCCATTTCAATATCTACGCTTTCGCTTATCGGAATAGCGCCTCGCCGCATACAAATCCGGTAGCGCGCCGCTATCCCTTCACCGCCGCGATAAGCGCCCGTATATGCTCCGGCGTAGTCCCGCAGCAACCGCCGATGATGTTCACGCCCACATCCTGCGCCATTGCCTTGAACCGCTCCGCCATATACTCCGGCCCTTCGGGATACACTATCTCGCCGCCCTGAGGCGCCGGTATGCCCGCGTTGGAGTGTATCAGCAGATACCCGTCCGTGGCGGCGCGCAGCTCGCGCGACAGCTCCAGCATCACATCCACGCCGTTGCCGCAGTTCGCGCCCACGACGTCCGCGCCCGCCTCCTGCAGGCGCGCCACCGCCTCCGCCGGCGGCGTCCCCATCATCGTGAAGAACCCGCGCGGCCCCTTGTCAAAGAACATCGTGCTCATAACCGTCAGATCCGTGTTCTCTTTCGCCGCCCGAACCGCGATGACCGCCTCGTTGATGTCAATCATCGTCTCTATGTTCACCGCGTCCACGCCGCCCTCCGCCAGCGCCACAACCTGTTCCGCGAAAGCGTCATACGCCTCCGCCTCTGTCAGCGGCTCATCCCGCAGCGGATCGTCCAGCACCTCGCCCGTCGGCCCCACAGATCCCACGACAAAGCGCCCCTCAGGCGCTTGGCTGCGAGCCAGCCGCGCCCCCAGCCTATTGAACTCCGCCGCCCTATCCGCGAACCCGTAATGCCGCTGCCGTATCGCCGTCCCCCCGAATGTGTTCGTCAGAACCATATCCGACCCCACATCAAAGTACGCCTTAGCCATCCCCTGCACAACATCCGGCCGTATCGCGTTCCACTCCTCCGGATTGCCATCCCCAAGCCCTTGCGCCTGCAAATAGCTCCCCGTAGCCCCGTCCGATATGAGCAGATCCCCCTGCGCCAGCCGCTCCAATATCGTAGGCGTCGCCCTATCGCCCTGTGCCTGTGCCATCGCTCTATCCCTCCAATCGCCATTACGCGCCCATATGCGCCGTCGCCTGCCCGTCTCGCCGCTTACCCCCGCGTATCATCCAACCAGTGATCCACCGCCCCCGGACGCGGATCCCGCTCCCCCTTGCGCTCCAAATCCCGTATCCGCGCCACAAAATCCTGCGGAAAACCCTTGTTATACCGCGCCGCCACCGCCGCCGCCGCATCCTCCGCCGATCCCTCAACGTCGCGATATTCCCCCCACTCCCACGCCATCAGATAATCGTCGCTGCCGCCGCTGCCATCCATCATAGACACCGCATCCACCCCCTCCTGAAACCGCCCATCCAGCGGCGCCGACGCAACGCCCCCGTCATCATCCCGCGCCTGAACCTGCGCCGGAATCTCCTTCCAATACATAACCCTAACCCTAGCCACTATCGCGCCCCTCCCTCAGTATTCGGCCAGCAAGCCGTCGGCAAAGTCCTGATACTACATTATAGGCGAGAAAGCGAGGCTTGTCTAAACGGATTTACGCAATATGACGCAATCCAAGCAGGAGAATGGCAACTCACCGCGCAAATCGCGCCACATCCCACAATGAAACCGCTATGCGGGAATAGAGAAATATAGGATTAGAGGAATGAGAACACCCCCCATCCCTCCACCAAGTCTATCCAACCCGGCCCTATGCCCTGAACATTCACCCCAACGCTCAGCGCGTAGATCATATCCACAACCCAATTGAACGCCAATACTCCGCCAACCCACGCCATCCAATAGACATACGCTCTTGCCGGAGCGTCGCTCACATCCGCGCCCGCCGCTCGCAACTTTTTTACGCGAACAACTTGCTTGCCATGCGCCCGCCAAGCCAACGCAATCCCCAACGCCGTAACCGCTCCCTCAACCAGCGTAGTTCGTTGCCCATGCACCAAAATAGCCGTCATAGCCAACCCCCGTTTGCCAATTCGCCAAAGCCGAAAGCAGCGTCAACCCCGCCAGTGACCCGCCCCATCCCACATACGGCATAACCCAGGCCGGCATCCGCCGCTCGCTCCCCGTCAGCGCCAGAAACCCGTTCACAACCCCCAACGGCAGCAAGCCAAAGACGCAAAATCCAATCCCAAACGCAATTCCCGCCACCACCGCCACCACGCCCAACACGAAGACTATCACCAAGACTATGACAAAGAAGTCCATACGCACTCCAATCACCCGCGCCCCCTACTCATCCACCACAACCCCGCGCCGCCTAAATCCGGCATCCACCAAAGAGAACGCCAACCGCGCGTCAACGCCCGCCCGCCTTGCGTTCTCGGCAGTCTGCTCTCCCCATCGGCCCGGGTATCTAGTTTCAACCGCCAATTCGGTCAGAGCGTGTAGATTAGGGCGTTCCTCTCCCAAGAACCAACTATCCGGCACAAGAGCGCACAGCAAGTTCAAGTCGTGAGTGTAAGGAAAGGCTATCCCCTCCAGAACAAGCGCCGCCTTCAGCGCCTTCTCAGCCGCCTGCTGAAACTGCCAGCACGCATAGCGCGGCGAGACTGTGCCATCCATTGCAAGACGCTCGGCCATTTCAAGATCTTCCGCGGCATACCGCAACCACCTAAGTGCCTCAGCCCGCCTCTCGTCAGTTTCGCTCATACAGCGTCACCCCCTCGCGCAGCGCATAATAAAGTACGTTGCCCGCAAAATTCCCCCGCCGCTCAATCTCATCCGGCGTAGTAACCACGATGTCCTTTGCCACTACCAAATCCCCTAGTGCGTGCCTCATCGCTATCGTAGTCTCCCGCCTATCCACTGGATCAATTGGCCCATCCACCACCACAAGCAAGTCAACGTCGCTATGCCGCGTAAAATCCCCGCGCGCCCGCGACCCGAACAGCGTCACCCGAATCGGGTCAAACCCATCCACTATCCGCTCCACCATAATCGGAATCGCCGCCTCTGCCATCATCATCTTGACCGCTCCCTCCTGACTTGCCGCCCGTATTATACGCGCCGAGCCGACTAGTGCTTGCCATCTTACACCCACCATCTTACCACCCCAACCTCAAATACGCTTGCATTGGTACGCCGAAAAGCCAACTTTCCATAAAGGGCTTTACAATCTATGCGCGTTATTTTATTCTTTCCCTGATATGAGTAGTCCATTCTTAAGAGCTCTAAACCAGGCCGCCCGTGGAGCCAAATCCACAACTGAAAAAGGCAGAGTCCTGGAAGAAGCTACGAAGCATTTTTTGACGTTCGATGTTGTACAACAACATCGCTTCGATAACGTGCGGCTTTGGGACGAATACTCTGGCAGAAAGAAGGGCAGAAAGAAGCGTCGCGACACAGGGGTTGACCTTGTTGCGATAGAGCGCAAGACTGGCAAGCGCAAGACTGGCAGAAGGATAGCGATCCAATGCAAGTTCTATGCGTCAAAAAACGTTGGCTGGGATGACATAGGCACTTTTGTAGCGTCATGTTCCAAGCGTAAATATGCCGCAGGAATTCTAGTAATCACCACAAAACTAACGGAAGAGGCACGTCTGGAATTGCGAGAAATACCTACTCCGATAGAGGTGTGGTACCCTGAAGAATTCGATGACTCTAATATCGAATGGGATCATTGGGCTAACCGGCATCGGACAAAGCCGAGCATTGAGGAGGCGTTCAACGACATACGCAGTGGATGGCATCGGACAAAGCCGAGTATTGAGGATCTCCCTGTCCCGCCTCGCCCCTATCCCTCACGCCCCGACTACGGCTCGCGTCGTATTCGGCAGTACTCAGCCGACCGATCACCTGGCAAAAAGCCTTCCATCCTAGCCCCTCTTAGCATAATTTGCGTGATAGCCTCTGTCGTCATTGTCGTGCTCATCATTCGCGTCAAGGAGGTAGTAGAGCGCGCCGTCGTAGGCGTAGATGTCTCTGCCACCATTAGCATGCTCCTCACCCGCGCCGAGGATGCGCTGAGGATAATTGTCGCCATAGTCATAGTGATAGGCATTTTCGCTTTTTACGGCGCATTTCATCGCAGGTAGCAATTCCCAATTTACCACCGTGCGCCACAATCCACTAAACGGCGTCGCGCTACCCAATCGCCCCCTCGCCGCGCCGAGAACCCACTCCCTCCCTAAAACAACCCATCCCTCCCCGGCTCCACCCCCAAAAAATACCGCCCAGCCGTATCATAATGGCTCAACCGCCCCTGCACCTGCTGATTTATCACATGAACATCCTGAAACCGCCGCTGCACCGGATTCGTCTCGAATATCGCGCTTGAGCCGCACAGCGTATAGGCGATGTCCGCCACCTCCGCCGCCTTGCGATTGGCGAATGTGCTTGCCAAACGCATCCGGATGCGCTCATCCATCGTCAGCGCCCGCCCAGCGCATGCGCTCTCCCACACCGCCGTGGCGCTCTCCCGCAGAAACGCCCGAACCGAGTTCCATATCGCCTCCGCCTCGCCAACCTGCCGCTGCGTTGTGGACATATCCCGCAGCAGCGCATTCGCCTCAGTGTTGCCCGGCGCCTTGCGATTGGCGAGCGCTATCGCCGCATCCAGCGCCGCCCGCGACACGCCCAGCGCCACCGTGGCGAACCCCGACGCGAACAGCAGCGAATTGGATATGCGATACGTCGCCCAGTCCTCGCGCGGCGACGCCGCCGGATCGTAAGTCCGGTGCGCCGGCACAAAAAGCTCGTCCGCCACGAAACCCATGCTCGCCGTGCCGCGCAGCCCGTTCACCTGCCAATTGTCTATCATCCGCACATCCGACTTCGGCATAAGCAAAATCCGCATAGCCTCACGCCGCGCCCCCGGCGTCCGCGTGCCGTCCACCGGCTCAGCGCGCCCCTGCCCCGCGCCGTCAGCCCGCGCCGCCATTGCCGCCGCCCGCTCAGCATCGCCCTCTGATGCGTATATCGGCGTCAGCGCCGCGATCCAAGTCGCGTGATCGCTGCCGCTGCTGAAGTTCCACCGCCCGCTCAGCCGGTAGCCGCCCTCAACCGCGATTGCCCGCGCCCCCGGCGTAGGCGGCCCATTCGTGATAACCGCGCGCGGATCGGCGTAAATCTCGGCCCTCGTCTTATCGTTCATCCGCGTAGAGTTCGTGGCGAACACATTGTTTTGGTTGATAGACCACCCCACGCTGCCGTCCGCCTCCGCGAAGATCTGCACGATACGCAGGAAATCGGGATGCGGCAGCTGCGCCCCGCCCAGCTCGCGCGGCATCAGCAGCCGGAAAAACCCCGCGTCTGCGATAGCGTCCGCCACCTGAGGCGGCATCCGCCGCTGCGCGTTTATCTCCCCCGCATTCGCCGCCACAAGCCCCGCCAGCTCCCGCGCCGTCTCAATGTATCCCGCCGTATCCAATCGCGCGTCAGTCGCAGTAGTCATTTCCAACCCTTTATCCCTTAAGTAGTATTCACTAATTTCGGTAGCCCTATCCCCTAATCGCCCACTTCCCAAGCCCAACCGCCACTCCCCCTAAATCCCCAGCAGCCGCTCCACATTCTTGTACAAAATCGCCTCTTTCTCATCCTGCGTCAGCGACTCCAGCCCCATCAGCCACGCAACCGGCCAGTCTATCGCCATATCGAACGGCCAGTCCGTCCCGAACAGCACGCGGTCTATCCCCGCGCGGTCTATCAGCATCCGCAGCGCCGCCTCGTCATGCGTCAGGCAGTCGTAGTAGAACTTGCCCAGATATTCGCTTGGCGGCTTGTCAATATGCGCTCGCGCCTCCGACCTCACCTGCCACCCGCGATCCATCCGCCCTATCCCGTAGCACACATACCCGCCCGCATGCGACAGGCATATCCGCAAGTCCGGATGCTTGTCCATCACGCCCCCGAACACAAACGCAGCGAACGTCACCGTCCGATCCGCCAAATTGCCGATAGTGTTCGGCAGATGATAATCCGACGAGCGCGGGCTGACCAGCGTAGGCCCCCCTTGATGTATCAGCATCACCGCCCCAAGCTCCTCAGCCGCCGCCCACAGCGGCAGAAACGACGGGTCGTCGTACGTCTTGCCGTTCACATGATCCCCTATCATCGCGCCCTTCAACCCCAACTGCGTCATAGCCCGCTCCAGCTCAGCCACAGACGCGCCTACATCCTGCATCGGCAAATTCGCCAACCCCGCGAACCGCGTCGGATGATCCTTGACCAGCTGCGCCACATAATCATTCGCCTCTTGCGACATCTTAGCCACCGTCGCGGCGTCCTTGTCATAGTTGTAGAAATAGGCGTTTGTGGACAGCACATGCACATCCACGCCCAGCGAATCCATATCCGCCAACCGCTGCTCCGGCGACCAAGCCGTGCGCGGGTTATACCCGTACATCCCCGCCGCGTCCGCCATAGTCCCATGCCAATCCTCGCCCTTCTCAGCCGCCCGCAAAAACCCCTCCGGCGAAATATGCGCGTGAATATCTATGCTGCGCGCCATTTGATTCCCCCCTTGCTGACTACTAGGTTGACTACGATTGAATACGATGCTGACTGCGATACGGCTATGATAACCGCCCGCTACCCAACGCGGCTATCCAATGCCCGCCCGCCTGCAATTTACCACAAATCCCGCCCTATGGGATAGCCGTTGCCCGCCCGCGCTCGCCAACCCGCGTTTCGCCCGCGCAACCCATCAGCCGCCGCCAATCCCAAACCCGCTATGCCCGCAGCCCGAAATCGGACTGACAATTAACAACCCGCCTGTGTAAAATAGCCGTACAACCTATTCCTGAAACCATCCGAACCCATCACTGAGGTGAATTCCCATGACGCTCAGCCCGCTCCCCCAATCCCCGATGCCCGCAGTCCCGCCGCGCATCCTGCTAGGCCCAGGCCCCAGCAACGTCAGCCCCCGCGTGCTGCAAGCGATGATGCAGCCAATGATCGGCTATATGGATCCCGACTTTATGCTCATTATGGACGAAACCCGCGACCTAATCGGCCGCGTATATGGCGGCGAAGACGCCAACGCGCTCGCCATATCAGGCACAGGATCCGCCGGAATGGAGGCCGGCCTCAGCAGCCTACTCGAGCCCGGCGACGCCGTGATTATGTGCATCTACGGCTTTTTCTGCGAGCGCATGGTAGAGATGGCAACGCGGCTAGGCGCCAACGTCATCCCCCTCCGCGCCGACTGGGGCGCCCCATTCCCCGAAGAAATGCTGGAGGCGGAACTCAAGCGCCATACCAACATCAAGATGGTAACCGCCATTCACGCCGAAACATCCACCGGCGTCCGCCAGCCCCTTGAGGGCTTGTCTCAGCTTGCGAAAGCCCACGACGCGCTCTTTATGGTTGACGCCGTAACATCGCTCGGCGGCAACGAAATGCAATTCGCCGACTGGAACATAGACTACGCCTACTCCGCCACCCAAAAATGCCTAGGCTGCCCGCCCGGCATGTCCCCCATAGCCCTCAGCCACGCCGCCCTAGACAGGATTCGCGGCCGCAAACAAAAGCCCCTATCCTGGTACCTAGACCTATCCCTGCTCGGCAACTACTGGGGCTGGGATGACCAGCGCGCCTATCATCACACCGTCCCCGTCAGCATGATCCTTGCCCTGCGCGAGGGCTTGCGCCAGGCGCTGGAAGAGGGCTTGCCCCAACGCTACGCCCGCCACGCCCGCAACGCCGCCGCGCTCGCCGCCGGCCTAGCCGCGCTCGGCCTAGAGTTCGTTGTCCCCGCCGAGCATCGCCTAGCCCAAATCACCGTCGTCCGAATTCCCGACGGCATCGACGACGCCCCGATGCGCGCCCGCCTGTTGCGCGAACACGGCATAGAGATTGGCGGCGGCTTGGGCGATTTCGCCGGCAAAGTCTGGCGCGTGGGCCTTATGGGCGAATCCAGCAAAGCCGAGTACGTCCTCGCCCTGCTCGCCGCCCTGGAATCCATCCTGCCCGACGCCGGCTACGAAGTGGCGCAAGGCGCGGGCGTGGCCGCCGCAAGCGCATCCCTAGCCGCCGCACAAGCCCGCTGACGCCCAAGCCGCCGCTGCGCCCTAGCCCGCTTGCTACGCCACATCCTCCCGCTCAGCCCCCGTCAGCAGCAGCGCAAACGGGTTCGGCCGCTCCACATCCGCCGAATACCCGCACTGCAAGCAGTGGATATACTTGCCGTACTGGTCGCTGCCCGCGTGAATATCCCCATTGCAGCGCGGGCACTGCTTCAGATAAATCCGCCTGCCGTCATTCCCCTGTTTCGCAAACATTGGCGCTCCTCCCGATTTAGTGTTCTATACTAAATCCTAGAACGCGCGTACAACGATAGTCAACCACTTTTACGAACATTTTCTAAACAAGTTCCAAACATTTGCGTATTTGATTGTTAACCTCCATCCGGCTGTGCGCCCGCGCCGCGCGAGGCAAACAAAAAGAGCCGGAGCAGTTCGCGCCCGCTCCGGCTCTCAAATATGCAGTTATCGTGTTATGCGCCCGTGGACGCTTAGCTAACTCTGCGCCGCCTTCTTTAGCTCAGTCCCCGGCGTGAACCCAACCCGCTTATGCGCCGGCACCACGGTCAGCTCGCCCGCCTTGCCGCCCTTTATCGGACGCACCTTGCGCTCCTTCACTTCCCGCAGTTCATACGTGCCGTGTCCCGTCAGCACCACCCTGTCCCCATTCGCGATCGCCTCCTGGATGACCGCAGTCACCGCGTTCACCGAATCCGCGCCCTGTTTCTGGCCCTGTCCCAATTTCGCAGCTACCCTAGCGGCTATGTCATTCTTTCTCAGAGTCGCCATTCTTTTCCCCCTCGGTAAAAAAATTTCCCTTGCCCGTGTAGTCGGTAAGTGGAACTTTGCAACGCCCCTAAATCCGCCAATTTCGGGCTTGCCCAAAGCGGCGGCGCCCGTATTCCATTCCCTCAAAATGTTGCGGCTTGTATGATAACCTAAACGCTAATATCATACAACAACTAAACCTTGTGAAAATCGCGCGGCGTCGCCCTGCAATCTCAATCCAAAACGATAACCGCTAGCAAGAGAGGTAATTTCGTATGCAGCCCGAACTCATAGCCGACTACAACTGCGTCGTGGGCGAAGGCCCCCTCTGGCATCCTGACGAGCAAGCCGTGTACTGGGTGGACATCCCGCAAGGCAGGCTGTTTCGCTACGACCCCGCGTCCGGCGAACACAGCCAAATCTTTGAGGGCCCCCAAATCGGCGGATTCACCATCCAAGACGACGGCAGCCTGCTGCTCTTTATGGAACGCGGCGCAATCGCCGTCCTGCGAAACGGCAGCCTAGACTACATCATCCGCGAAATCCCCGCCGAGCGCGAAACCCGCTTTAACGACGTCTGCGCCGACCCCGCCGGCCGCGTCTTCTGCGGCACAATGCCCGCCCCGGACCACCCCGGCAGCCTCTACCGCCTTGACCCCGACGGCGCGCTAACCCAAGTCCTAACCGGCATCGGCATATCCAACGGCATCGGCTTTGCCCCCGACCGCAAGCGAATGTACTACACCGACTCCCCAACCCACAACATCTACATCTTTGACTACGACATAGCCACCGGCGAAATATCCAACCGCCGCGTATTCGTCCACACCGGCGAAAGCGACGGCATCCCCGACGGCATGACCGTTGACGCCGAGGGCTACGTCTGGTCGGCGCGCTGGGACGGCTCATCCCTAGTCCGCTACTCCCCACAGGGCGAGCAAGATCGCCGCATATGGTTCCCCGCCCGCAAAGTCTCCAGCGTCATATTCGGCGGCGCGGACTACACCGATATGTACATCACCACCGCCGGCGGCAAAGACAAACCCGCCGAAGGCCCCGGCGCCGGCGGCCTCTACCGCCTCAACCTAGGCATACAAGGCAAGCCCGAATTCCGCTCCCGCATAGCCCTCTAACCGCCCGCTGGCCCTGCATCCAACCACGCTATCCAATGCCCAAAAGTTCGCCCGCTTTCGCAAACGCGGCGATACACGGCCGCCCCCGCTTTGACCGCCCTCTAACCCCGTGATAAAATACCCCCATACGGCAGCGCCGAACCCCGCATGCGCCCGCCGCAACGCCCCTCAAACGGGAGGTCTCGCATATGTCAGGTCACTCCAAATGGTCAACCATCAAGCACGCCAAAGCCATCACGGACGCGCGGCGCGGCAAGCTTTTCACCAAGCTAACCCGCGAAATCATCATCGCCGCTAGGCAAGGCGGCGGCGATCCCGATATGAACATCCGCCTCCGGATGGCTATCCAAAAGGCGAAAGACAACAATATGCCCAACGACAACATAGACCGCGCCGTCAAGCGCGGCACGGGCGAATCCGGCGACCAAGACCAAATGGCCGAGTTCACCTACGAGGGCTACGGCCCCGGCGGCATAGCCATTATGCTCCAAACCCTCACCGACAACCGCAACCGCACCGTCTCCGACATCCGCTCCACCCTCACCAAAGCGGGCGGCAACCTAGCCCAATCCGGCGCAGTCGCCTGGCAGTTCGAGCAGAAAGGCGTCGTCGTAGTCACCGCCCCCGAAGACGAGGCCGACGAACTCGCCCTAGTAGCCATAGACGCCGGCGCCGACGACTTCGAATCCTTCGACGACACCCTGCAAATCTTCTCAGCCCCCGGCAAGCTCGAAGAAATCCGCGGCGCGCTCACCGACACCCAAGCCTCCATCGTCTCGTCCGAACTATCTATGATCCCCAGCAACACCATCAGCCTTGACGCCAAATCCGCCACCCAGACCCTCCGCCTGCTAGACCAGCTGGAAGAGCTGGACGACGTCCAAAAAGTCTATTCCAACGCCGACTTCCCCGACGAAGTGTTGGACCAATACCGCGACGAGTAGCCCCTGCTTTGCGTATCTTGGGCGTTGACCCCGGCACCTACAATATGGGCGTTGGCGTAGTGGACGGCAGCCCCGACGCCTACGCGCTTGTGCGCCTGGATGTGCTTACCGCCGCCCGCTCCGAGCCGCTCGCCGACCGCCTGCATGCCCTCTACGCCGCCCTGCTCGCCTGCATCCGCGATTGCAACCCCGACGCTATGGCGATAGAGGAACCTTTCGTCGCCCGCAACGTCCGCTCCGCTATGGCCGTCGGCCAAGCTCAGGCAATCGCCATGCTCGCCGCCGCCTCAAGTAATATCGCCGTTCACGCCTACGCGCCCCGCCAGGTCAAGCAGTCCGTTACCGACCACGGCGGCAGCTCCAAGCAGCAAGTCCGCGAAATGGTAAGCGCCCTGCTCGGCATCCCCGCCGCCGACCTCCCCCTAGACGCATCCGACGCGCTCGCCGTAGCCATCTGCCACCTCGCCGCCTCCCGCGCGCAAGACATAGTATTTCTGGAGTAGTCGCAGTGTCCCTCATATCATCCCTGCGCGGCAGCCTTGAATCAACCGGCCCCGACTGGGCTGACATAGCCATCGGCGGCATAACCCTGCGCGTCAGCATCCCCGCCTCGTCGGTAGAGGCGTTGGGCGGCGCGGGCAGCCCCGTGCGCCTCTACACATCTATGCAAGTGCGCGAAGACAGCATCACGCTATACGGCTTTCAAACCGCCGACGCCCGCCAAGCCTTTGAGACGCTAATCGGCGTCAGCGGCATAGGCCCCCGCGTAGCCCTCAGCATCCTATCCATATTCACCCCCGAAACCCTAGCCGCCGCCGTGGACGCCGGCGACGTCAAGGGCTTTACCGTCGTCCCCGGCATAGGCAACAAAACCGCCGGCCGCATCCTGCTTGAGCTCAAAGGCAAGCTTGACTTTGACTGGGATACGCCATCCGCCGCCGCTCCCGACACTGACGCGCTTGACGCCCTAGCCGCGCTCGGCTACTCCCTAGCCGAGGCGCGAGAGGCGCTCTCGGCCATCCCCCGCGAAGACGCCGCCAGCGTTGAAGACAAAGTCCGGCTCGCCCTCCAACAACTGGCGGGCGCGTAGCATATGAACGCGGACGCCTCCCCCTACGACGCCTGGGCGGACATCTACGACGCCGTCTTCTCCTACGTCGTGGACGACATCCCCTTCTACCTAGAACAGGCTGCGACACACGGCGATGGCGGCGTCCTAGAATTAGGCTGCGGCACCGGCCGCGTAGCGATCCCCCTAGCCCTCAGCGGCGTCAGCGTAACCGCACTAGACTCATCCCCCGCTATGCTCGCTCGCGCCCGCCAAAAAGCCCATGCCGCCGCCGCCAAAAACCTAACCCTAATCCAAGCAGACATGCGCGACTTTGACCTCCGGCGCAAATTCAGCCTAGTAATAATCCCCTTTCGCGGCTTCCTATCCCTGCTATCCGCCGCCGACCAGACCGCCGCCCTGCGCGCCATCAAGCGCCACCTGCTCCCCGGCGGCAGGCTTGCCCTGGACATATTCGTCCCCGACCTAAATATGCTAGTCCAAGAGGGCGACGTCCCCTTCCACTTCCGCGACGTAACCGACCCCGCCACCGGCAACCGCCTAATCATATGGAACCAGTCAACCTACGACGCCTTCACCCAAATAATGACCATCCGCACCGCCATAGAAGAGCTTGACCACGACGGCATTGTGCGCCGCAAACTCTACCGCGACTTCGCCCTCCGCTACATCTTCCGCTTTGAAATGTCCCACCTCCTCCGCGCCTCCGGCTACGACATACTCCATCTTTACGGCGATTTTCGCAAATCTGAATTCACCCCCGAAAGTCCCGAAATGATCTGGATAGCCACCCCCACCGCCTAACCCCCGGCGTCAAATCGCCCCATTTTGCCCACCCATCGCCCGCCCGTATGCTATAATGGCGCGCAGGAGGATCCAACAATGGTCACAATAAACACCACCGAAGACCTACTCAAGCTACTTGACGAGAACGAAGACTTCCTCAAAGCGGTCAGACAGCGCATCCTAACTGATGAGTTGCTCGCGTTGCCCGCGCGATTTGACTCATTTGAGGAGGAAATGCGCTCCTTTCGGCAGGATATGCTTGCCTTTCAGCGCGATACCCTTGCTTTCCAGGAAGAAATGCGCGAATTTCAGCGCGATACCCTTGCTTTCCAGAAAGAGATGCGTGAATTTCAGAGGGAAATGCGCGAATTTCAGCAGGAAATGCGCTCCTTCGTTCAGACTACTGAGAGGTTCATTGAAACAACCACCGCTCACATACAAGGGATGCAAGAAGTCCGAAACCGCGTCGGCGCTCTATGGGGCGACCGCCTTGAGGCGTCTATGGCGCGCAAGGTGTATATGAGACTGAGCGAAGACCTGGGAGTTCGCTCGCTGGACGTGGTCAGCGTAGATGACTTTGGCTCGCTGACCCCGCATCACGAGGCATACCGCCCCTTCTACAAGCGGATTGAAGATGCCGCCGATACGGGAATAATCAGCGAGGCAGACGAGCGTAGCATCCACAGGATTGATATGATCGCCCGCACCCGGCTCAGGGGCAGCGATGCGACCATATGGCTGTTAGTCCAGGCGGCCAGCGTCATCAAGCACGACGACATCGCGAAAGCGCGGGACGGCGCGCGCGTTCTGGAAAAAGTCTTTGGCGAAGAGACCCTCTCAGCCGTGTACGGCTTTGAGATAGACGGCGCCAACAAGGAATTGGCTGACAACAATCAAGTGACAACAATGCTAGTCAACCCCGACAACCTATAACCCCCAATGCCCCAAACCACTTCGGCGCACAAGCCCTTGACCGCCACCCACCCGGCCAAGGGCTATTTCACACTCACGCCGCCTGCTACCACTACCCATTCCCGCCCTTTCTGCGTTTTACATCCTATACACACCCGCGCCCCATCTGCATCCCTGCAAGCGTCGGCGCATCTGATATACTAAACGGAGTGCATCGGGATGACACATATGACACAAATAAAACGCTACACAACACGCATCACCCGCCCGGCGCGCCTGCTGCTATTCGCGGCAACCCTCGCCGCCGCGTCTCTCTTCGCCCTCGCCGCCTGCGCCCCCGAACCCCCCGCGCCTGCCGCTACCTCGTCCGACGCCCAAGCGCCCGCCACCGCGTCTCTCTCGCAGCCCGCCCAAGACCTCGCCCCCGCCGAGCAAGCCGTCCAAACCTCATGGCAACCCCCGCTAACCGACGCCCAGCCGGACGCCCCCGTCGCGCCTCAAGCGCAACAACCGTCGGCGCAAACCGACGCCAACGCCGCGCCGCAGCCCCAATCCCCCCAGTCGCCCGCCGAGCTTGACGCCAACGCCATCGTCGCCGCCTTCGAGCAAGTCATAGGCGGCGTCCACACCCAAGTCCTGCCCTCAGTGGTCAACATCGTGGTAGTCAACCGCGTATCCGCCGACAACCTCCCGCCCTGGCTCTCGCGCCCCTCGCCTTTCGCGCAGCCGCCCGCCCCTGACGCTCAGCCCGACCAGCCCGATATGCCCGATGAAGAGAGCGCCGACCCGCAAGACGACTTCTTCTTCCGAAACGGCCAAGGCTCCGGTTTCGTATGGGATTCCAACGGCCACATCGTCACCAACCACCACGTCGTTGAGGACGCCGAGCGCATCATCATTATGTTCGCCGACGGCGCTGAGGCGCGCGCCGAGATAGTCGGCTCCGACCCCGCATCCGACCTAGCCGTCCTGAAAATAGACGCCGACGCCGCCAACGACCTCGCCCCGCTAACGCTTGGCGACAGCAACGCCGTGCGCGTAGGCCAGCTCGCCATCGCCATCGGCAACCCATTCGGCCAAGAATTCACCACCACAACCGGCATAGTCAGCGCCGTCGGCAGAACCATTCGCAGCAGCCGCACGCCCTACTCCGTCCCCAAAATCATCCAGACAGACGCGCCCATCAACCCCGGCAACTCCGGCGGCCCACTGCTTGATAGGCAAGCCAATGTCATCGGCATCGCCGCCCAAATCATCACCGAAGACGGCGCGAATTCCGGCGTGGGCTTCGCCATACCCGTCAACACCGCCAAGCAAATCATCCCCGAGCTCATAGAACACGGCGAGTTTCGCTACTCTTGGCTGGGCATCCGAGGAACCAACCTGCGCCCCGAATCCGCCGAAATGATGGACGTCGATCCCGCCACGCGCGGCGCGCACATCATTGAACTCGCCCCCGACGGCCCCGCCGAGCAAGCCGGCTTCACAGGCAGCGACCGTACCCAAACCACCGACGACGGCAACTTCCCCATAGGCGGCGACATCATCACCGCCGTCAACGACTCGCCCATCACGAGCATGGACGACCTCATCATCTACCTGCTAGAAAACACCCTCCCCGGCGACGACGTAGCAATGACCGTCATCCGCGACGGCGGCGAAACCGCCATCATCCGCGTCACCCTAGGCGAGCGCCCCGAATAAACTCCGACCGCTATACCACACCCAACTCACACCACATCAAGAGGCAATCCAAATGAACCTGAACCTGCGAAACGCCCTCATATCCCTGCTTGCGATAGCCGCCCTACTCGGCGCGCTCGCCGCCTGCACCGCCGCCCCCGCCGCGCAAGTCCCCGAACCCGCGCCACAACAAGCGGCCCAACCTGCTGCCGCCCCGCAAGCGCAGCCGCAGCAACCCCCTCAGCCGCCACCTGCAGCACAACCCGCGCAACCCGCCCCATCGGCCCCAGCGCAACCCCCCGTCGCGTTGCAACAACCCGCCGCGCCCCCTGCCAATCCCGTGCCACAACCACCGGCAGCACAGCCCGCCCAACCCACCGATGCGCCCCAAACCGTCGCCATCCAACAACCCGCCGCGCAACCCACCAATCCCGCGCCACAACCGTCGGCGGCCCAAACCGCGCAACCCACCACTGCGCCCCAAACCGTCGCCATCCAACAACCCGCCGCGCAACCCACCAATCCCGCGCCACAACCCATTGCCCCGCAACCCGCCATAGCCCCGCCCGCGCAACCCACCGCTGCGCCCCAAGCCGTCGCTATGCAGCAACCCCCAACCCAGCCGGCGCAACCCGCGCAGCCCCCGGCTGCCGCCCAGCCTGAGCCGCCAACCCCCGTTGAAATCGGCTACAAAGTCGGCAACATGTCCCCCGAATTCCAAATAACCCTGCACGGCGACGTCGTCATAACCCCCGCCAAAATAGCCGAAGAGGGCAAACCCGCCCTGTTCTACTTCACCGCAACCTATTGAGGCACCTGCCGCGCCGAGTTGCGGCGCATGAATGACCAAATAGGCAACGAATTCGCCGACGACATCGACTTCTACATCGTCAGCAGAGAAGATCTCAGCGTCCTAGAAAACTACCGCCAAGACAATCGTCTCCCCTGGCCCGTAGCCACCGCCGGCCGCGACGTCTGGCAAACGCTACGGATCTACTCCCAAGGCACAAAAGTAGCCCTCAACTCCGACGGCGTCATATCCCACCGCTCCGGACACGGCACCGGCGACTACAACGACTGGCGCCACCTATTCCAAGACCTAAGCGCCAACTAACCGCCACCGCCCACATTTCGGCATAGCCCGCGCATAGCGCAACAAAAGGCGGCGGCAGCGATTAACACCAGCTTGCCGCCGCATCTACTTTCTTGCCAACATCCGCGCCCCTGCCTTGCCCACGCCCTTGCCGCCTACTACCCGCCATCACCTTTGCCCTCATACACCAGCGTATCCGGCTTAAACGCCGCCCACGCGAACCAAAAATGATTCCCGTGCGCCAGCGGCGTCAGCGCCTTGCCCGCCAACTCCCCCTCCACCGCCCTGCCCAGTACGCTCCAAACGCTGCCCGTTTGATCATCCCGTATCACACCATCAATCGCGCCGAAAGTCAGCCTGCGCCCGTCCAACTCCGCGTCATACGCCGCCGCAGATCCCACATCCCGCGCATCCGCTATAACCGCCGCATCCAGCGCCGACGCCGTCCCCGTCTTGAAGAACACCGCTATATCCCTGCCGCCTACTGCATAGTTCACAACCACTTCATCTTGCAGAACGCCCAGCGGAATCGCCGCGTCCACGCCGCCCGCGCTCACCGCTATCACCCGCTCCACCGGCGGCAACCGATCATCGAGATTGCCCCCCCGAACAGAAACGGCGTCCCGCCGGATGTATCGTAGCCAATGTACGGATTGATCCCGTAATCGCGCCTATATCCCGTTTCCCGCGAAAGCACCTTGCCGTCAGGATGCGCCGCCCGAAAGTCCGCGAATGATATGAGCAGCGACGGCAAATGCTCCAGTTCGCGCCCCGCGTGCTTGCCCACAATGCCCTCGCCCGTGAACTGCTGCCACCACGACTGCGTCTGCCGGTCGTACATCACCAAATCCGAATTTCGCAAATTGCCCGACACCCCGAACTCCAGCAATTCGCCGTCAAGCCGCCTGTCAAACGCGATTGCCGAATTGCACAGCGGGCAGAATGTAACCGCAACCGGCAGCCCGCCCACCTCATCGTTCACGATTTCGTGCCAAGTCAAAATCTGCAGCGGATACGCCCGCGCATCCCCGCCAACATCCAGCGCCACCACCGGCTCCACATCCGCCAGCCACTCCGCCGCTTCATCCGCCCCCACAAACGCGGGCGCGTCTATGGACGGGATATTATCGCGCGGTATCACAAACCGTATCTCGCTATACGGAACGGTATGCAACCTGAAATCGGTATCCCATTCGCTCGGCTTAAGCCGCGCCGCTTGCAGTTCGCTTTCATAATTCGGATTAGGCAATACTCGCCCATCAGCGTCAAGCGCCGCCCCAAACGTAGCCGTAGGCGCAGGCGTCGCAGGCAACGGCGATGGCGTAGGCGCAAGTTGCGTAGCAGTAGGCACAGGCGTAGTCGTCGGAGATGGCGGCGGCGCAAATGGCGTCGTCAAGACCGTCGGCGTCGCCCTAGCAACCGCAACCGCCGTATTCGTAGCCACAACCGCAACCGTCGCCGTCGGGATAGCCGTCGGCGCAATCGTAGGCATCGCCGCAATCGTCGGCGCAACATCCGGCGCACCCCCATCCCCACAACCCACGCCCGCCAGCGCCGCTGCCGCCGCAATCACCCCAACCGCCAGCACCCGAAACACTCTCTTGCTATCCAAATCCCACCGCGCCTACCCCACCCAAGCCCTGCCATCCCGCGCCAGCAGCGCATCCGCCGCGTCCGGCCCCCAACTCCCCGCCGCGTACGTCTCCAGCGGCGGCGCATCCCCCGACGCCCACGCCTCTATCAGCGGATCCACAATCTTCCACGCCTCCTCAATATGGTCGTTGCGGATGAACAGGCTTGCGTCCCCCGCCAAGGCGTCTTGCAGCAGCCGCTCATAGTCCTCAGGGATGGAATGGTCATTGAACGCCGACTTGTAGTGAAACTCCAAATCGGTGAACTCCATAGACGCGATGTTCGTGTCAGGGCTTTTCACCTGAAAGCCCAAGTGTATCCCCTCATCCGGCTGCAGCCGCAGCCGCAGCACATTGGACGGCACATCCCCATCATATTCCATAGGAAACATGGAATGCGGCGGCTTCTGAAACTCAATCACTATCTCAGACACCTTGTCCGCCAGCGCCTTGCCCGTCCGCAGATAAAACGGCACATCGCGCCAGCGCCAGTTGTCCACATGCAACTTCAGCGCCGCATACGTCGGCGTGATAGACCCCTCGCGCACCCCAACCTCCGCCAAATACCCCTCATACTGCCCCCGCGCCGCGTTTCGCGCCATATCAGCGCCGCCCAACCTACGTATAGCCTGCAGCGCCTCCACCTTCTTGTTTCGCAGCGACTCCGGATCCGCGATGTTCGGCGGCTCCATCGCCACCAGCGTCAGCAGCTGCAGCAAGTGGTTCTGAACCATATCCCGTATCACGCCCGCCTCGTCATAGTACGCGCCGCGCTCCCCTACGGGTATGGACTCCGCCACCGTTATCTGAACGTTGTCTATGTAGTTGCGATTCCATATCGGCTCAAAAATCGCGTTGGCGAACCGGAACACCAGCAAGTTCTGAACCATATGCTTGCCGAGATAGTGGTCAATCCGAAACACCTGGTTTTCGCGGAACACCTCCGCCACCAGATTATCCAGCGCCACCGCCGAGGCGAGATTATGCCCAAACGGCTTTTCGATCACCACGCGCCGCCAGCCGCCCCTCTCGTCCGCGAACCCCAGCGCGCTCATATTCCGCAGCGCCGGCTCAAAGAACCAAGGCGCTATGGACAGATAAAACAGCCAATTCCCCGGCGCGTCCACACCCCCGTCAAGCCTATGCAGATGCTCCCTCAGCTCCCCCATCGACGCCTTATCGGTCAGATCGCCGTGGATATAGTGCATTCGCCGCGCGAAATCCGCCCAGTCGTCTTTATGCGTGGCGAACTCCCTGAATTCGCTCACCTTATCCCACATAAAGTTGCGATACTGCTCTTCAGTGAAGTCCGAGCGCGCGTAGGCGAGTATTCGCAGATCGTCCGGGATCCGCTTGCGATAGGCGAGCTCAAACAGCGCCGGCACCAGCTTCCGCTGCGCCAGATCCCCCGTCCCCCCTATGATTGCCAGCGTAGTCGCCCCGTCGTCGCTCATTCCTAACTCCCTTGCCTCGCCGCTTGTTACTCAGCCCGCCCGGCGCTATGCCCCGCCTTGCGCGTTGCCGATATGCCGCCGCCCGCTACTCCGCCCGCCTGACGCTATGCCCCCCGAACTGGTTTCGCATCGCCGCCAGCAGCTTCGCCCCAAACGGCTCGCTCTGCCGCGACCTAAACCGCGCCTGCAGCGACGCCGCTATCACCGGCGCAGGCACCGCCAGCTCTATGGACTCCTCCACCGTCCACCTGCCCTCGCCCGAATCCTCCACATACGCCTGTATCCCCGCGAGATCGCCGTCCTCCTCCAGCGCCGCCGCCGTCAAGTCCAACAGCCACGACCGCACAACGCTGCCATGCCGCCAGATCTCGGCTATCTGCGCCAGGTCAAGCTCCAAATCCCGCTTCGCCTCCATCAGTTCAAACCCCTCCGCAAACGCCTGCATCATCCCGTACTCGATGCCGTTGTGAACCATCTTGACGAAATGCCCCGCGCCCGACGGCCCCACGCGCCCATGCCCGCTGCTTTCGCTTGGCGCAAGCGTCTGAAATATCGGCTCCAGCCTAGCATACGCAGCGGCATCCCCCCCTATCATCAGGCTATACCCCTCGGTCAGCCCCCACACGCCGCCGCTTGTGCCGGAGTCAAGCATAGCGATCCCCCGCTCACGCAGCGCCGCCGCCCGCGCTATCGTCTGCTTGTAATTGGAATTCCCCCCGTCTATAACCGTATCCCCCTCAGCAAGCCTGTCAGCCAGTTCCCCGATAGTGGCGTCAGTGATTTCCCCCGCCGGAACCATCACCCAAACCGCCCTAGGCGCCTCCAGCATCCCCACCACATCCGCGATAGACGCCGCGTTTGCCGCCCCCGCTCCCTCGGCCTCGCGCCGCGCCCCCTCATCCGGATCATACGCCACAACCCGATGGCCGCCCAGTAGCAGCCGCCGCGTCATATTCCCACCCATTCGCCCCAGCCCAATCATTCCCAATTCCATAGCAGAGCCTTTCTTATCAAACTTCCCGTATCAGATTTAACTGCCGACTTCCCCCGCCAGCGCATCCGCCGTAGCCGCCGCATCGCCATCAACCACAACCCTTGCCACCCGCCGTCCTTGCGCCGCCAGCGCGTCCAAATCCCCCTTAGCCTGCGCGTCCGCCAGCAGCCCGAATGTGAACCGCTCCCCGGGGATAGCCACGTCGTCGGCATCGCCCCGCGCCTGCGTCAGCTGCAGATGCAGCCCATTGTTCGCGCCGCCCTTGTGTATCTGCCCCGTTGAATGCAAATATCGCGGCCCATACCCCAGCGTAGTCGCAATGCCATACCGCGCCGCAACCCGTTGCCGCAGCCGCCCTATCGCATCCTCAAACGCCTCAGTGGACTGAACAAACGCGGTTATCGCCAGATAATCGCCCGCCTTAGCCCCCGCCAGCAACTCCCCAAGCGATCCTACCGCGCCAATCTCAGGCGCCGCCCCCGTAGCCGCATACTCCGCCAGCAGCCGCCCCGTTATGTCTTTCGCCGACTGCACGTCCGGCTGGTCAAACGGGTTCACCCCCATAACCGCCCCCGCGACCGCCGTAGCGAATTCCCACCTGAAGAACTCCCCGCCAATCTGATGCTTGTCCGCTATCCCAATCCGCGCAATCGGATTGCCCGCCGCCGCCAGCGCATCCGCGTATGCGTCAGTCTCAGCGGCGTCATCCCCCGCCAGCCGCGCATAGACAAACAGCCTATCGTCGCCCATAGCATCCACGTCGCACATCGGCTCGCCCGCCACCGGCACAATTCCCTTGCCCTCTTTCCCCGTGCTTTCGGCGAGCAGCTGCTCAGCCCACAGCCCGAACCCGCTCAGCGACGGCGTCGTGATGATACTCAGCTTATCACGCCCCGCAACCGCCAACGCCCCCATAGCCGCGCCCAGCAACGCGCCCGGATTATCCCCAATCGCCACATCCGCGCCGCAAGCCCCGCTCATAGCGCCCACGCTATCCAGCAGCGCCCCCACATCTATCCCCGCCAGCGCCGCCGGCGCCAGCCCGAACAGCGACTGCACAGAATACCGCCCGCCAATATCCGCCGGATTGATGAACGTCCGCCTAAACCCGTCAGCCTCAGCCAGCGCCTCCAGCGCCGTCCCCGCGTCGCATATCGCCACGAAATTCCTGCCCGCCGCCGCCTTGCCGACCGCTTGCTCAGTCAGCCCCCGAAAATGCTTGTAAAACATATTCGGCTCTATCGTGCTGCCCGACTTAGACGCCACCACGAACAGCGTCTTGGCGCAATCAATATCATCCGCCAGCGCCCTCACCGCCGCCGGAACCGTAGAATCCAGCGCCCGCAATCGCGGCCAACCCTCAGCCCTGCCAAACAACCGCGCCAGCGCCTCAGCCCCCAGGCTGCTCCCCCCCATTCCCAACACCACCACGTCGGCATACCCCTCGCCGCGAACCTCATCCGCAAACGCCCGCAGGTCAGCCACCCGCTCCCGCATATCGCTATGCGTAGTCAGCCACCCCAGCCTATCCGCTATCTCAGTCGGATCCGGCTTCCAAACCGTATGATCCCGCTCCCACATCCGCCTTACTACATCATCCCCCTCCAGCCGCGCTACGGCGTCATCTACCTGCGCTTGACACCCGCCCAAATCCGCGCTCATTTCCCCGCCGCCGCGCCCTGCCAGCCGCGCCCGCTTGTCCTCTATGTTGGCGATAAGCGTGTCATACGAATCCGCAAACGCCTTCACCCCGTCCGCCAGCAGCCCGTCGGTAACCTGCCGCATGCTAATGCCCGCCGCATCCAGCGCCTCCAGCGTCCGCGCGGCGTCGTCCAAATCCCGCTCTATCGTGTCCGCCGCCGGATTGCCATGCTCCAAAAACGCCATCAGCGTAACATCCGGCATCGTGTTCACCGTATCCCGCCCAATCAGCGTATCCACATACAGCACATCGCTGTACTCCGGATTCTTAGTGCTTGTGCTTGCCCACAGCGGCCGCTGAACACGCGCCCCCTTGCCCTGCAGCGGCGCAAATCGCTCGCTTGCGAATTCCCGCCTGAAATCGCGGTAAGCCACCTTAGCGTTGGCAATCGCCGCCTTGCCCATCAGCCCATCCAACTCAGCCGCGCCCTCGCCCGCCATCCCCTCCAGCCGCCCATCGACCACGCCGTCCACCCTGCTTACAAAGAACGACGCCACCGACGCCACATCAGCCGGATTGCCGCCCGCGCTCGCCAGATCCTCCAGCCCGCCAATGTAGGCATCCCGCACCCGCGCGTAGGCGTCCAGCGAAAATATCAGCGTCACATTCACATTGATGCCCTCGCCGATAAGCGCCCGTATCGCCGGTATCCCCTCAGGCGTCGCCGGCACCTTGATCATCACATTCGGCCGCCCCAGCTCAGAATGCAGCCGCCTTGCCTCTGCCACCGTCCCCGCCGTATCCCGCGCCAGATGCGGGCTGACCTCTATGGACGCGAACCCGTCGCCGCCCTCAGTGCGCTCATACACAGGCAGCAGCAGATCCGCCGCGTCCCGTATATCCTCAATCGCAAGCCCCTCGAATATCTCAGACGCGCTGCCGCCCTCGCTTGCAAGCCGCATCAGCGCCTCATCGTAATCCGCGCTCCCCGTTATCGCCTTCTCAAATATGGACGGGTTGGAAGTAAGCCCGCTCACCCCCAAATCGATAAGCCGCTGCAGCTCCCCCGACTTGATGAACCCCCTGCGTATATTGTCAAACCAAACCGATTGCCCCAGCCCCTGCAGCTCTTGCAACGAATTAGTCATATCTTATCGCCTCCGCTGTGCAAATTCGCATCGCTTTGCCCATCCCCCTATATTATTAGCAGTTGCGCCCCCCAATGGCAAGCGTAATCCATTCCCAGCCCAAAACGCCCGCTAATTCCCCCGCCCAAAAGCCTTTCGGCCGCTTTATTGCAAAAAACTAGCGCCCCAACGTTTCCCTAACCGCCGGTGAAACCCACAGGTAGCGTTTCTTTTTAGATGGTTTTGAGAGTTTGGAAAGTTGTTCCCCAACTGATAAAGCAGGTGGCTATGGCAATGCCGTCCAATCGGCTGCCGTGATAAACATACTCGACCACCTGAATGGAAACGCTACCAAACCCACAACCCCGCTTGCATATCACCCATCATACGGGTATTCTATCTAACATCAATAACTTATCCAAAACCCAACCCGTTGCCCGTCCCCGCGCAAAATTGCAACCAACGACTGACACGCCGATGACTAACGCATCCCGCCCCGATATGATCTCAGTCCTGGAAGACCAGGGCTACCGCGTTACCGCCCCGCGCCGCAATATCGTAAGCCTGCTCGACCAAAAGCGCGACGGCTTTACCGCCGAAGAGATAGCCTGCGAACTCCCCGCCGTCGGCAGAGCCACCGTGTACCGCACAATCAAGCTCCTAGTGGACGCCGGCGTCCTGTGCAAAGTAGCCCTCCCCGACGGCGCTCCCAAGTACAGCCTCGCCCTAGTAGAGCATCACCACCACACCATCTGCGTCCAATGCGGCAGCGTCGGCGAATTCAGCGCCTCCACCATCGAGCGCCTCATCCGCTCCATCGGCAAAGAAATGTCAGGCGAAATCGTCGGCCACCGCATGGAGTTCCATATCATCTGCGAAACCTGCAACGCCCTAAACCACGACGACTAGCCGCGCCCCAAGAGTTCCCGCCTAGCCTTTGGAAAAGCGGGATCCCCCTGTCCGCTATCCCCGGCTTTACCCTGCCGCCCGCCGCTTGAACGCCGTCGCCACGATAAAGATCGCCGTCGCCATCAGCGTCATAGCCGGCCCCGATGGCAAATTAAAGTAGAACGACAAATACAGCCCCCCAATCGCGCACGCCACCCCGATGCCCGCGCCCGTCGCCATTGCCGCCACAAACCGCCGCGCCAGCAGAAACGCCGTCGCCGCCGGTATTATCAGCAGCCCTATCACCAGCACAATCCCCACCGCCTGCAGCGTCAGCACGATTATCACCGCCAGCAGCCCCAGCAGCAGGTAGTCCAGCATCCGCACCGGAATCCCCGCTACCTCAGCGCCAACGCGATCGAAGCTCACGAACACCAGCTCCTTGTGAAAGACATACAGCGCCGTGAACACCGCCGCCGCAAGCCCCGCGGTCACATACACATCCACCATTGAAACCCCCAGCGCCTGCCCCAGCAGCACATCCTCCACGCTGACGTTTATCCTGTCCGCCCGCGACAGCAGCGCTATCCCCAGCGCGAACATCCCCGCGAAGAGTATCCCGATATTCGTGTCCTCTGTAAGCCGCGTCCGATGCGTCAGCCAGCCCACCAGCAGCGCCACGCCGACGCCGGTCGGCACGGCGCCCCATAGCGGGCTGAACCCCAGCAGCATCGCTGCCACCATTCCCGGCAATACCGCATGCGCCAGGGCGTCGCCCATAAACCCAAGCCCCCGCGTTACCACATAGCAGCCCACCACGGGCGCAATCACGCCCACCAGCGCCGCCACCGCGAGGGCTCGCGTCATAAACCCGTACTCAAACGGGTCAAGCAGCAGTCCCACTATCTCAGCCAACCGCTTGCCTCATCTTATCCTTGCTTTGCCTTATCCTGCGCTTTGCGCCCGCTTACCGCAGCGCCTCCACGATAGCCATCGTGTTCGAGCGCACCATCCCGATGTATGTATCGCCGTCGCTGCCCGCCGCGCCCAGCGAACCCGTGTACAGCGTTGCGACCGACGCGCCCGTCTCGCGCGCTACGCTCTGCGCGATCGAGTCCTGCACCGTCGTCTCGGCGAAAATCGCCCGGATCCCGTTGTCCCGTATCGTATCCACCAGCCCCGCGATCTCTTGCGCGCTCGGCTCGCGCTCGGTGGAAATGCCCGGTATCACCGTTCCCACCACCCTAAAGCCGTACAGCGCCGCGAAATACGCAAAGCTGTCGTGCGATGTAACCAGCGCCCTGCGCTCCTCCGGAATCTGCGCCACCTGCTCCTCTATCCAGGCATGCAGCGCATCCAGCTCGGCGCTATACGCCGCCGCGTTGTCGCTGTACACAGCCGCGCCCGCCGGATCCACCTCCGACAGATGCTCCGCAATCTCATTCACCGCAACCTTCACCCGTATCGGGTCAAACCAGAAATGCGGGTCAAACTCCCCGTGCGCGTGGTCATGATGCCCGTGTCCGTGGTCGTCGTGGTCGTCCTCATCCTCGTCGTGAGCATCCTCATCGTGGTCATGCTCGTCCTCATCCTCGTCGTGGCCCTCTTCCTCGTCATGATCATGCTCATCTTCGTCTTCGTCGTGAGCGTCCTCATCATGATCGTGTTCGTCTTCGTCCTCGTCGTGGCCCTCTTCCTCGTCATGATCATGCTCATCTTCGTCTTCGTCGTGAGCATCCTCATCATGATCGTGTTCGTCTTCGTCCTCGTCGTGGCCCTCTTCCTCGTCATGGTCGTGGGCGTCTTCGTCCTCGTCATGCCCGTGTTCATCTTCGTCATCATGTTCGTCGTGATCGTCGTGTTCGTCTTCGCCCATCTCCTCAAACGGGAGAGCGTCCACCGCATCCCCCAGCTCGATCACCGCCTCCTCGTCCCTAGCCGCGTTCTTGATAAGATCGTCCAGCCAGCTCGCCTCCAGCCCTAGGCCTATGACCATCACAAGATCGGCGTCCGCCACATTCGCCACATCCCTCGCTCCCGGATTAAACGAATGCGGATCCGCGCCCGCCGCCAGCAGGCTATTCACATCCACCCTATCGCCCCCGACCACATCAACCCAGTCCGCCACGATATTGCTGGTAGTCACCACGCTCACCGGATCAGCGACCGGCGCGGGCGCTGCGGGCGCCGGCGCAACGGTAGCCCGCGCCGCGACTACAGGCGTTGCGGTCGCTCGCATAGGCGCGGGCGCGACGGTGGCTGCCGGCATAGCCGCTTGCGCGGGCGCTGCGGCTGCGGGCGCTGCCGGCGCGGCGGGCGATTGCGTAGTAGCCGCCACGGTGGCGGCCGCCGCCGGCTCTTGCGCTGCCTGCGGCGGCGCAACGGCCGGGTCGCCTCCACACGCGACCGCCACCAGCGCGGCCAGCCCCAGAACCCCAACTAACGCCCGCCTCAAACTAAACGATGGCATACCCTATCTCTCCTCTTAATGCTCATTTAATTAAGACTGAGTATCAGTACATCAGCCAACACATCATTTTAAGACTAAGTATCAATATAAGTCAACGGATTTACCCCAAAAAATCGCGCGTGGATTCTTAACGAGCGGGGATCCGCCAACGCAACCGCTAGATTAGACTGGACTAGGAAACGCAACCCAACGCTGGACGCACCACGCCAAAGCAGTAATAAGAGAGGAAAGATGAACCCAAACAACCGCGTTTGGCAGGAGCGGCAGGACTCGAACCCGCGACACTCGGTTTTGGAGACCGATGCTCTACCAAGCTGAGCTACGCTCCTGCAACCGCTACACCTAATTCTACCCACTAGCGCCGCCCAGGTCAACTACAATCTGCCCCACACGCGCCAAGGAGGCCTATAAGCCGAGTTCTGTCCCGGCGCAATCGCGCCGGCGGCGACCATCTATCTAGCCTCGCCGTTGCCGACGAAGTCATGCTGCCAACCCGGGGAAGGGCCGGGCGCCCTACACTCCCCCTATTAGGCATTGCTCCGGATGGGGTTTGCCTAGCCTCCGATGTCGCCACCGGAGCGGTGCGCTCTTACCGCGCCTTTTCACCCTTGCCACTCCAGCGTCGCCCCAAGGGACGACGCCTCTACGAGCGGCGGTATATTTCTGTGGCACTTTCCGTCGGATCGCTCCGCCCCGCCGTTAGCGGGCATCCTCGCCCGGTGGAGCTCGGACTTTCCTCCCGCCCGCATTGCGCGAACCGGCGGCCGCCCGGCCTCCTTGACACGACCCTATTATAGCGCATCGCCGCCCCCGCCGCGCTAATCCACCGCTTTAACCGGCCACACCCACCCTACGTCACCACCTCCACCTCCCTATCCCACACCACAATCCTATCAATATGCGTCATCAAAAACGCCTGCCTATTCTCCAAATCAAGCACATCCCACCGCTCCAGCAGCCCGCGCGCATCCATAGCCCCATCCGAATTCGCCGCGCTCACCCGCGCCTTATCCAGCCCGTCAAGATGCTCCACAAGCGCCGCCACGCCGAACTCCCCGCGCGCCGCCCGCTTCAGATTAAGCAAAAACCGCCGCTCGGCGTTCTTAACCCGCCCATCCCATATCGCCTTCACATCCGCACGACGCCCGCCATTGCCGCTGTTAACGCTGCCGCCATTGCCACTGCGCCCGGCAACAGCCCCCGCCGGCTCCCGCGCCACGCTCGCCGCTAGCTGCGCCATCACCTCATCCTCCATCTTGCCCGCCCGCCAGGTATGATACCCGCACAAACTCTGATTGTTGCGCGTTTGGCACTGGTAATACCGATACACCCCCCGCGCGCTGCGCCCATCCTTGCGCCGCCACGACTGCCGCCGCGTTACCCCCATCATCTTGTTCCCGCAATACCCGCAGAACGCCAGCCCCGACAGCAAAAATGGCTCTGCGTTGGCCGATCGTATAGACGGCCGCCGCGCCCGCGTTTGATCCTGCGCCGCCCGGAACACCTCCGACGGAATAATCGCCTCATGACTCCGCGGAACCCGCAACCCAAACCGCGTGTACGTCCCCATATACGTCGGGTTCTTCAGAATATCGCGGATGGTCACCATATTCCAGCGCCCGCCCCGCCGCGTTGGGATGCCGCGCTCGTTCAGATGCTGAGCGATAAGCCGCAGCCCCAACTTGTCCTGCGTGTACTTAGCGTATATCAACTCCACCACCGGCGCCTCATCCGCCACCACCTCCAGCGACCCGTCCTCGCCGTTGCGATACCCGTATGGCGGCTTGCCCAGCCCCTTGCCCATCACCGCGCGCTCCCGCATAGACTCCTTGATGCGGTCGCTGCGCCGCTTAGACACCCCCGCCACGCCCATCGACTCCAGCGCGTTCTGCAGCGGATCCGGCAAATCGTCATCATCGCAAGTCACCTTGCAGCCCGTCGCCTCTATCTCAATCACCGCCCGCGCCACCTCCTCCAGCGTATTCCCCAACTGCCCTGCATCCCGCACCACCACCAAGAAGTTGCTCCCCGGCTCCCTGATATGCGCCAGCATACGCCGATACTCCGGCCGCCGCCGCCCGCCGCCATCATCCCCGCCCGCGTCCGCCTCGGCCGCGCCGGCCTCGTCCACAAAGATCGCTACCGGCTGATGCAGATAGCGCTCGCAGTACTCCTCAAACTCCGCCCGCGCCTGTTCGCAAAGCGGCTGCTCTTGAGCTTGGTCGTCGTTGTCTAGCCTGTAATATCCGATTGCGCGCATAGTAATCTCATTATTCTAGGTAAAGTATTCGGCGGCAGTTGTTGCACTGCACCACGCCCTCGTCATTGCGGACGCGCCGCATATCCGACTGCGGCAGCGCGATGCGGCACGCCTGGCACATCCCCCGACCGGCGTCCACCCTGCTGACCGCATGCCCGCCCCGCGAGCTCAGCAGCGACTCGTACAGCGCCAACATCCGCGGCGGTATCGTCGGAATCATCTCCAGCCGCCGCGTATCAAGCGCCGCCAGCTCGCCGAAAAGCGCCTCCTCCCGCGCCCTCAGCCCCGGCAGCGCCTCTTCCCGCGCCGCCTCCAGCTCAGACACCTCCCGCCGCGCCGCCTCCAGCTCTTCCTGCAACTCCTCAGCCGCTATCATCCGCTCCAGCAGCGTATCCTCCGACTCCGAAATCCGCGCCTGCAAAGCCACGCGCTCTTCCTGCGCCGCCTCCAGCTCCCGCAAATTCGTAATCCCGCCGCCGTACAGCCTGCTATCCAGACTGCTCAGCCGCGATTCCAAATCCTGCGTAGCCCGCTGCGCCTGCTGCCACAGCGCGTTCTGCTGCGTATGCCGCGCCGAAATCTGCCGCAAGCGCCCCTGAGCCGCCATCAGCCGCGCATCCCCCGCAAGCGCAACGCGAACCTCCGCCAAACCGGCCTGCCGCTCCGCCCGCGCCCAATCCAGCTCTTGCAGTTCATAGAGTTGCGTCAAAAATGCCATACCCTAACGCTACCCCCTTGCGCCGCGCCAAATATAGGCTTGCGCGGTTCTAATTTAACGCAATGCCACCTATTTGCCTTTATACCTGTCTGCCACATATATGAAAACGCACATCCATACCCAAAAGTTTTTGCCTACTTTTTCCAAAAAGTAGGATCCCGTAGCCCCATCTGGCACTCCCACCCTGCATAAGCCCTGCATAAGCCCACCCCCAAAAACTGATATGATAGCCTTGCCCACTAGCAATAGAACGCCGCCCGTTGTAATATGCCTATGCCCTGGTAATATCAAGGTAATATCAAGACAATATCCAAGATGACCCCAAGACTGCCCCCCAATCGCGCCGCCCGAATGTCTGAGGAGTTTCGCCGCATATGCTCTCTACCAACATCAACAGGAACACCCCCAAGACCAAAATCGTCTGCACGCTCGGCCCCGCCACCGAATCCGAGGCGATAATTGAATCCCTCATTCTCAGCGGGATGAGCATCGCGCGGCTAAACTTCTCGCACGGCGATGTAGCCACCCACAAAACCGCCTTCGAGCGCGTGCGCGCCGTATCCGACCGCCTCCGCATCCCAGTCGGCATTATGGTCGACGTCCCCGGCGCCAAATACCGAACCGGCCCTATGATGCCCGGCGTCCTAGAAATCCGCGAGGGCGAGCGCATCACACTAACCAGCCGCGACATCACCGGCGACCGCGGCATAGTCTCAGTCGCCCCCCCCGGCATACACCGCGACGCCACCGTCAACCGCCCCATCCTGCTAGACGACGGCCTTATGGAACTCCGCGTAGAGAGCATCGAAGACGAAGACGTCCACTGCCGCGTTGTCATAGGCGGCCGCCTAACCGAGCGCCGCGGCGTCACAACCCCCGGCAAAGCCCCCTCGCAGCCATTCCCAGACGCCCGCGCCGAAGAGGCGCTCATATTCGCCGCCCAACAGCGCGCCGACTTCGTCGCCCTATCCACCGTCACCTCCGCCCAAGACGTCAACAGCGCCCGCCGCATCCTAACCGACCACAACTCCGAGGCGCTCACCATATCCAAGATAGAGCGCGCCGAGGCGTTGGAAAACTTCGACGAAATCCTGCAAGCCTGCGACGGCGTTATGGTAGCGCGCGGCGATATGGGCGTAGAAGTCCCCCTGCCGCAAGTCCCCGTAATCCAAAAAGACCTCATCAAAAAATGCAACTCCGCCGGCAAGCCCGTCATCACCGCCACCCAAATGCTGGAATCTATGGTTCGCTCCCAAGTCCCCACCCGCGCCGAAGTCACCGACGTCGCCAACGCCATATTCGACGGCACCGACGCCATTATGCTCTCCGGCGAAACCTCAGTCGGCCTCTACCCCGTCGAGGCGGTCAAGGTTATGGCGGAAACCGCAGGCGTCGCCGAAGACGCGCTGCCCTACACCGACATCCTCACCGCCAAAGCATCCCAAACCGAAACCCGCCGCGTCGACGACGCCATAAGCTACGACGCCGTCCGCACAGCCCACCAGCTCCACGCCCCCCTAATCGTCGCCTTCACCGAAAGCGGCGCCACCGCCGGCAGAGTCTCTATGTATCGCCCCCAAGCCGCCATCCTAGCCCTCACCACATCCGAGCGCATACGCCGCCTGCTCACCATCCGCTGGGGCGTCGTCCCCGTAACCGCCGCCCCGCTCACATCAGTGGAAAACTTCTTCGAAGTCGGCGAAGAGCAAGCCCGCAAAATCCCCGGCATAACCCCCGGCGACTCCATCATCCTAGTCGCCGGCCTCCCCATAGGCGTCCCCGGCAGCACAAACCTCCTCCGCGTCCTAACCATGCCCGACTAGCCTGCGCGATCCTCGTCGCAATACCCGCCGCCGTACCCCGTTAGACACAACTGCCGTCCACAATGTACAATTACAGCATAACTGGAGAATTGCCGGCAGGGAGCAAGCAAATTGCTTAGGCTATACAACACTCTCACCAAGCGAATTGACGAAGTGAGCCCGGTAGAGCGCGGCGTCGTCAAGATGTACACCTGCGGACCCACCGTGTACCGCGACGCCCACATCGGCAACCTCAGATCCTACCTGATGGCGGACTGGATCCGCCGCGCCCTCCAACTCAACGGCTTGCGAGTCGTCCACATCAAGAACATCACCGACGTCGGCCATATGCGCCAAGAAGTCTTGGAACAAGGCGGCGACAAAATCATCGCCGCCGCCATAGCCGAGGGCAAAACCCCCGCCCAAATCGCCCAATTCTACACCGACAGGTTCCTAAGCGACGAGCGCAAGCTCAACATCATCCCCGCGCAGGAATTCCCCAAAGCCACCGACCACATCCCCGAAATGCTCGCCATCACCGAGCGCCTCGTAGAGCAGGGCTTCGCCTACGAAACGCAAGGCAATGTCTATTACGCAGTCGGCAAATTCGCCGGCTACGGCAAACTCTCCGGCAACATAGCCGACGCCCAGCTGCTAGAGGCCGTCCGCGTTGACGCCGACCCACTCAAGCGCGATCCCCGCGATTTCACCCTTTGGAAAGCCGCCGAACCCGGCCGCGAACTCAAATGGCAAAGCAAGTGGGGCGAGGGCTTCCCCGGCTGGCATATTGAATGCTCCGCTATGTCCATCAAATACCTCGGCGAGCGCTTTGACATCCACACTGGCGGCGTGGACAACATTTTCCCCCACCACGAAGGCGAAATCGCCCAAAGCGAGGGCTACACCGGCGAAGACGTCGTCAGCGTCTGGACGCACGGCCAGCACCTGCTCGCCGACGGCGTCAAGATGGCGAAGTCTATGGGCAATTCGTTCATACTGGAAGACACCCAAGCCCAGGGCATAGAGCCGCTCGCCTTTCGCTACCTTTGCCTCACCGCCCAGTACAACACGCGCCTCAACTTCACATTCACCTCCCTCAAAGCCGCCCAGCGCGCCCTCCTCAGGCTGCGTAATATGGCATGGCATTGGCGCATCCAAACATCCGACGCGGACGAAATAGCCCAAGACGACCTGCTCCAATGGCAAGTCTGGTTTATGCGCCGCGTCAACGACAACCTAAATATGCCCGCCGCCCTTGCCCTAACATGGGATCTCGCCCGCTCCGACCTAGACCCCCAAACCAAGCTCAGCGTCCTATCCTTTTACGACCGGCTATTCGGCTTGGACTTGACCCACGCCGCCGATGCCTACGCCGTCCCCGACGAGATAACCCGCGATCTAGCCGCCCGCTCCGACCTCCGCGCCGCCCGCGACTACGCCCAAGCCGACGCCATCCGCGCAACCCTATCCGACGCCGGTTTCGTAGTCCAGGACAGCGATAGCGCCACACTCGTCCGCCCCAAAACCGAATGGGAAAAGCGCCAAGAGCGCTGGCAAACCTACTCATCCGCCGCCGAAGTCCCATCCCTAATAAACCACGCCGACGCCGTGGACATATCCGTAGGCATAGTAGCCTGCAACTACCTCAGCGACATCCAGCGCTGCGTTCACAGCGCCCTAAACTGGCTCGGCGACCGCAGCGCCGAAATCGTGGTCGTGGACAACGGCTCCACCGACGGCGCCGACGAATGGCTAGAGCAAGCCGCCGCGTCCGAACCCCGCCTGCGCGTCATCCACACCGACCACGCGCTAGGCGAAGGCGCAGCCAAAAGCATCCTGCTAAAACAATGCCTAGGCAGCGCCGTAGTAATGCTTGACACCAGCGTCGAAATCAACGGCGACATATTCGCCCCCATACTAGCCACCCTCCAAGACGCCAGCGTCGGCGTCGCCGGCCCCTTCGGCCTCCGAACCGACGACCTCCACCACTTCCACGACGGCGAGGGCGAGGCCGGCGATATGGACGCTATGCAGGCATACTGCTTCGCCTTCAAGCGCCGCCGCCTCAAAACCGTCGGCTTGCCCAGAGAAGTCTTCCGGTTCTACCGCAACCTAGACCTGGACTTCAGCTTCCAATTCAAGCAATGCGGCTACCGCATCGTCGCCAACCCCGCCTTGCCCGTCAGCCTGCACGAACACCGCGTCTGGTCCGAACTCGCCGAGGCCGAGCGCGACGAACTCAGCCGCAAAAACTACGGCCGCTTCCTACGCAAATGGGGCGACCGCGCCGACCTGCTAGTAAGCAACCGCAACGCTAACCCCGACCGACTAGCCGCGCAACATACATAGCCCGCCAAATCGCCCCGGCCCCTCGTCGCGCCGGGGCAACCCTTAAACTTGACACATTCCCCCCATCCCACTACATTACCCATACGCCAATCCAGACATAACCAGCCGTTCAGGAGTAACGCAATGTTCTTTGAACTAAGAGAATACCGAACCCAACCCGGCCAGCGCGAAAACTGGGTCAAGTTCATGGAAGAGGAAATCATACCCTTCCAAACATCCAAAGGCATGGTCATCGTAGCCAGTTTCGTAGGCGAAGAAGAGAGCGACCTCTACATCTGGGTGCGCCGCTTTGTCAGCGAAGAGCAGCGCGAGCGCCTCTACGAGGCCGTGTACGACAGCGACCACTGGAAAAACAATATCGCGCCCCGCATCCCCGCTATGATGCAGCGCGACAAAATCGTCGTCCGCCGCCTAGAGGCAACCCCCCTCTCAGTCGTCCAATAACCCAGCGGCTAACGGCATCCGACCTCGCCCCTGACGCCCCGCCTATGCCCACGCCCGGCAGCCTCGCGCTCACCAACGCCCGCCTGCCCACGTTGCCCCGCGCCCGGCATGCCCCCGACGCCATCGTTGTCCGCAACGGCAAAATAGCGTGGATAGGCGACACGCGCCATATCCCGCCATCAACCCTATCCAACGCCGCCGTGATAGACTGCGCCGGCGCAACCATCCTCCCCGGTTTCATAGACGCCCACTGCCACATCCTAGCCTACGCCGCCAGCCTGCTCGCCGTGGACTGCGCCCCCAACGCCGTATCATCCATCACCGAAATCGCCGCCGCCATACGCCGCCGCGCCGCACAAACGCCCCCCGGCGAATGGATCCGCGCCACCGGCTACAGCGACTTCCACCTAGCCGAAAACCGCCATCCAACCCGCCGCGACCTTGACGCCGCCGCCCCCGACAACCCAGTGCGCCTCAACCACCGCTCCGGCCACGCCTGCGTCCTAAACAGCCTTGCCCTAGCCCGCGTCGGCATCACCCCCGCTACCCCTGAACCCCCCGGCGCCACCATAGCCCGCGAACTTGACACCGCCCTCCCCTCAGGCTTGCTCCTGGATATGGACGACTTCCTAGACGCCCGCATCCCCCGCCTAACCCCCGCCGACCTCCGCCGCGGCATCGCCCTTGCAAACCACCGCTTTCTAGCCGCCGGCATAACCTCCGCCCAAGACGCCACCCCCACCAACACCCCCAACCGCTACCAAACCCTAACCCGCCTTGCGTCATCCAACGAATTCACCCCATCCCTAACGATAATGCCGGGCGCAACCCACCTCCCAGAATTCGCCCAAGCCAACCTACCCTACGCCCACCAACATACCCACGCCCACGCAGCCGCACCAACCACACTAGGCCACGCCAAGATAGTGCTTACCCAATCTGGCGGCAACCTCCACCCATCCTGCGCCGACCTATCCCACGCCATAGCCACCGCCCACAAACTTGGTTTCCCCGTAGCCATACACGCCGTAGAATCCCCCGCCGTTCACGCCGCCGCAACCGCCCTCGCCGCCAATCCAACCCCAGACCTCCGCGACCGCATCGAGCACGCATCCGAATGTCCCCCCGAAACCCTAGCCGCCCTCCGAAAAGCCAACTCCATCATCGTATCCCAGCCCGCCTTCATCCACGACAGCGGCGACCGCTACCTAGCCCAACTAGCCGATCAATCCCGCTGGCTATACCGATTCAGATCTATCGCCGACTCCGGCATAACCCTAGCCGCCAGCTCAGACGCCCCCGTAACCCACCCCGACCCGCTCGCATCCATCCGCGCCGCCATCACCCGCCTTACATCATTCGGCGAGATCCTTAACCCCACAGAGCGCGTCAGCCCAGCCCTCGCCCTAGCAATGCACACCCACGCCGCCGCCTACGCCGCTTGCCAAGAAAACGAGCGCGGCAGCATCGCCCCCGGAATGCACGCCGACCTAGTCATCCTAAACCACGACCCTACCACTTTGCCCCCTGAGCGCCTACCCGACCTCCGCGTAACAACGACAATCATAGGCGGCGCTATCGTCTGGCAAGCCTAAGCGCAACCCGCCCCCGCATCAGCTCCGCCGAACCTGCACATGCCCTATCAACTCCTCCAGCGAATCCCGCGATGCGTTGCGCGGCAGCGCCGCAAGGCTGTCCCGCGCCTTCACGCAATACCCGTTGGCGAACTCATACGACGCCCGCAATATAGACTCGTCCTGTATCGCCGCCACCGCCTCCCGCAGCGCCGCCTCGTCCCCCGGACGCTCCAGCGCCCTTGTTATCGCCGCCCGCCGCTCCCCGCTCTCCATCGCCACCAGCGTGGGCAGCGTTACCACCCCATTCGCCAAATCGCTCCCTATCGGCTTGCCTATCTCCTCCTCTGTCCCGTCAAAATCCAAGATGTCGTCAACCACCTGAAACGCCATACCCAAGTTATAACCATACGCCCGCATAGCCTCCACCTGACGCTCCGGCGCCCCGCTCAGTATCGCCCCCGACTCGCCCGCCGTCATAAACAGCGACGCCGTCTTGTCATATATGCGCGCCAAATACCCGTCCAAAGTCTGGTTGGGATTGCGCGCCTCCGACATCTCTCGCAACTCCCCGCTTGACAATTCCATTATCGTTTCGGCGAACCGCCGTATCACGCGGATGTTGCCCGTATCGCAAACCAGCGTAGCGCTCGCCGCGAAGATATAATCACCCGCAAGCACCGCCGCGCTCGCCCCCCATAGATTGCTTATCGTCGCCATCCCCCGCCGCAGCGACGATTCGTCCACGGTGTCATCATGAATCAGCGATGCGATATGCAGCAGTTCCACGCCCGCCGCCATCTTTTCGGTCACGCGCTCGTCGTGTGGATGAAAGTTTGACGCCAGCAGCGTTATCGCCGGGCGGATATTCTTGCCCGGCGCCGCGAACACATGCTCAAGCAACTCCGCCAAAAACGGATGCTTGCGCTCTGCCATCTCCCGCAAAGCGGCGCTCACCCTGTCAAGCCGCCCCTGAACGGGTTCGTAAAACGATACTAACTGCAATCGCCGCGCCCCTTCACAAGGGATATGCCCACGCCAACAAGACCCATGCGTTGCCTAGCAACCCTACTCGCCAATCCGCTGAGCCTCCGCCTCTATAACCTCTTCGTCTAGCTTTTGGAACAGCGGCGACGGCTTGCCTATCGCCTGCCCCGCCCGCAGCTCGTCCGCGTCCCACCGCCATCCGCCATCCCGCACATCCCCCTCAAATCCCAGCAACCCGTGCAGTTTCTGCGAACTGAACGGCAAAAACGGATACAGCGCCATCTTCAGGCAGTTTATCACCGACAGGCTGACCCACAAAGTCCGCGCCGCGTCCGCTTTGTCTTCGCGCACCGCCCGCCAAGGCGCCTTGCGCTCCAAATACCGATTCGCCGCCTGCGCCAGCGCCATCGACGACTGCAGCGCCTGCCGCAGCCGCACCGCCTCTATATGCCCCTCGGCCTCCTGAAACCGCAGCCGCGCCTCGTCCAACAGCCCCTTGCTCAGGTCGTCAAGTTCGCCGCAAGACGGAACTTCCCCCCCAAAGTTGCGGTTCACCATAGACAATACCCGGTGAACCAAATTGCCGTAGGTCGCCACCAGCTCATCATTGTTGCGCCGCACATACTCCCGCCACGAAAAGTCCGAATCCGACGTCTCAGGCAAATTCGCCGCCAGCACATACCTCAGCGGATCCGGCTCATACCTGTCAAGATACTCCGGCAGCCACACCGCCCAATTGCGGCTCGTGCTCAGCTTGAACCCCTCCAAGTTGAGATACTCATTCGCCGGAACGTCATACGGCAAACTCAGCCCCCCATACCCCAGCAGCATAGCCGGCCATATAACCGTATGAAACGGGATATTATCCTTGCCCATAAAGTAATACGCGCGGCAATCCTCGCCCCAGAAATCCCGCCATGCGTCCGGCTGCCCGCCATTCTTCGCCCACTCTATCGACGCCGACAGGTAGCCGATAACCGCCTCAAACCACACATACAGCCGCTTGCCCTCATACCCGTCCAGCGGCAGCGGCACGCCCCACTCAATATCCCGCGTGATAGCCCTATCATGCAGCCCGCCCTCCAGATACCCGATAGTGAAATTGCGGACATTCGGCCGCCAATGCGTCTGCGCCCGCACCCACTCCAGCAGCTCATCCTCAAACGCGCTCAGCCTCAGAAAGAAATGCTCGGTTTCCCGAAACACCGGCGTCTCGCCGCATATCCGACAAACCAGCCCGCCCAGATCCTTAGGATCCAGCGTCCTCCCGCAATCATCGCACTGATCCCCCCTTGCCCCGTCATAGCCGCAATGCGGGCAGCGCCCCTCCACATACCGATCCGCCAAAAACCGCCGCTCGCTCTCGCAGAACGGCTGCACCATCGTATCCTTATAGATAAACCCGCGCTCCAGCAGCCTAAGGAATATATCCTGCGCCACCTCCGCGTGATTATCCGTATGCGTCGTAGTGAACAGGTCAAAGCTAATCCCAAGCCGCTCCCAGCTCTCCAGAAACTCCGCCTGATACTTGCCAAACACCTCCTCCGGCGAGACGCCCTGCTGCTCCGCCGTCAGCGTAACCGGCGTCCCGTGCGCGTCGCTCCCCGACACCATCACCACATCATTCCCCTTGACGCGATGATACCGCGCGAAAACATCCGCCGGCAGGTAAGTCCCCGCCACATGCCCGATATGAATAGAGCCGTTGGCATAAGGCCAAGCGACCGCCGCCAATATGCGCCGCCCCATAACAATGCCCACCCAATTCACTAGGATTGCCGGCGCCAATTCCCAGAGTACCTGAAAATAAACCCGCCGACTATTCACCCGACATTCTATCACACCCCACAACCAATATCACCCGCCCCCGCCCGACAACCTTTTCTGACTTCTGACCCGCTAAAATCCAACAGACCTGCTTTCACCCACCCAAAAGTTTTTGCTACTTTTTTAGAAAAAAGTAGGGTCCCTGGTCCCTACCCGCGCCCCTCATCATCCCCCGTTGCCACCCACATCCGATACACCTCCCGCCTCCCCAACCCCGTCGCCGCCATCACCTCATCCACCGCATCCCGCGCCCCCACGCCCCTACCCCGCAATTCCCCCATCATCTCAGCCGCCTCATCCACCATCGCCCCCCCATCCACCACCTCCTCACTCGCCCCCTCAATCACCAGCGTAAATTCCCCTCTCGGCTCCTGAAAATACGCAATCGCCTCCCTCACACTCCCCCGAAAAACCTCCTCATGAACCTTAGTCATCTCCCTGCACACCGCCACCCGCCTATCCCCCAGCGTCTCCAACATATCCCCCAACGCCCTTTGCAACCGATGCGGCGCCTCAAACGCCACAATCGCCCGCCGCTCCCTTGTCAGCCCTCTCAGCGCGCTCAACCGCTCCCCCCGCTTGCGCGGCAAAAACCCCACATACACAAACCCATCCACCGCCGTAACCAGCCCCGACACAGCCACCGCCGCCGTAACCGCCGACGCGCCCGGCGCAACCACCACCTCATACCCCGCATCCGCCGCCGCCGCCACCAGCGCCTGCCCCGGATCGCTCACCCCCGGCATACCCGCGTCCGAAACCAGCGCCACATCCTCCCCCGCCGCCAGCGCCGCCATAATCACCGGAATCCTCGCCCCCTGATTATGCTCATTAAAGCTAACCAGCCGCGCATGAATATCGTAATAACTCAGCAACCTCCGACTCACCCGCGTATCCTCCGCCGCAACCAGCCCCACCTCCCGCAGCGCCCGCAGCCCCCGCAGCGTAACATCCCCCATATTCCCTATCGGCGTCCCCACCACATAAAGCTTCGCCATCAGCGCAAACGCGAGCGTTCAAGCGATTCCACCCGCATATAGACCGGGAATATCAGATTTGTGTACCTGTACGCTCCTCTGTCGCCTTGAGGATCTGCTTCGACAACCCCTAGTTCGCGCAACCTTCTGAGGAAATTATCGAACACCCTAAGTTCTTCCGAAGTCAGGCTATCCGCCACTTGCCGGCGAGTAAAGCCTTGCTGCACGGGATAATCGCCCAGTTTCCTGATAATTGTCTGGTATCTCTCGCTTCTGAGCGCGTTATAGACATTCGGGTTTAGATACTTTTGCCCGACTTTCTTAGCTGCGCCAACCACGCCTTCCCCGGCGTCATCCCGATTAACCACGCCATCCCTGTCTTCCCAGAAAACGGCGTCCCCTATCTCTTGCATCATCACGGGCAGACCGCTGGCATATCTGACCATCACGCGCATTGCGTCAGGCTTTACCCTAATACCCAACTGACTAAACGCATTGTCAAAGAAGTATTCCACTTCCCCGTCTGACAACCTGTCCAGTTCAATCACCCTAAAAACCCTAAGTAGCGAGGGCTGATGGTTGGAAAGTTGTACCCTGTTTTCGGGTAGCCCGCTAACCATTATGAGCGCAGGGTATGACTCAAAATGCGTAGCGACATAATCCGCCATACTCTTATACCAATGAGCGAACATTGGCGTTTCGGCTAACCCGTTTATGTCGTCCAGGATGATAATCGCGCCCGCGTTGTGCTCCTTTATTCGCGTGAGGAATTGATCCAACACATTCGGAAATCTGCTGACTATATGCGCCAAGTCTTCCCTGGGCGGGTGGAATTCCATCGTTAATCCCAACAAATCAACGCTCCGCACATGCTCCCTGACGAATCCCGTCAATTCGTTGCGCCATGAGTGGCGGCTGACTTCATTCACCAGTTCTTCTACCACCCTGCGAGCCATTTCCTCAAGCGTGTCCGCGCCCCCCAAATGCACATGAACGCCTACCATATCGTTGCTGGCGCGCGCCTTTTCCAGGATATAAGACGCAAACGAGCTCTTGCCGATGCCCCTATCCCCTATCAGGAACACATTCTCCATTCTGCCGTGCGCCGCCTGCGTCAGATAATTGGACACTTCCCATATCTGACGCTCGCGCCCCGCGAACAGATCCGCCCGCGCGGGACTCCCCGGCGTGAATGGGCTAATTTTCTCTTGCATCATCACACAACCGCCTATCGCCTATTTGGGCAACGCAACGCCCTGCTCCGGCGCCCGACCAGGATATGCGCCGAACCCGCGGCACAACTTTGGCCGGGCGCATTGAGCCTATATCCCCCTACTCCAATGCGCTCGCCGTCCCCACAATCGCCACAGTCCCATCCGGCTTCTCCATCCACACCGCCACATTCGCCCGCGTCCCGCCATCCTCCTCCACCCGATCAGTAACCACCCCTCGCGCCGTCACTCGATCCCCCGGCCACACGATATTCGTGAACTTAATGTCCAGCCTGCCCCCCTCATACCAGCCCTTGCCGAACCGCCTGTCCATCATATCCCCGATGTACGACATCGTCATCCGGCCGCCCACGACCACCTCATCGAACCCCAGCTCCTCCGCCGCCCGCTTATCGGTGTGATAATTCTTGTTCCCGTGGAAGAACGACCCGCACATCTCCAGCGTAATATCCGCCTCCACCGGCGCGATAGCCTCGCCCTCCGGCACATTGAACTTTCGCACGCCCTCCTTCTTCTTCGGATCCCGCAGCGCCACCTTGCCCAGATGACTCTTCCCCAGCAGGTAGCTCTGATGATGCGTCCCCCGCGCCATAAGCTCATCGCCCGGCGACCACAGACTTACTTCTTGCTTAACCACCGTCCGGTCGCGCCACTCGTAAATATCCACGACCGTGGAAGTGCGCTTGTAAGTCTCGTCGGGAAACAGCGGCATCCGCATATCCCACTCTTGGCGAATCCACAGATTGCCAAAGTTATCATTGAACCCCGCGCCGCTGAACCCGCCGTCCACGCTAGTCAGCACCATAGACGGCGCGACCGGCTTGCCATACGGCGACCGCTCATTATAGAAACCCGCATCCACCTCCAGCCCCTCGAAGTAATCCCGCAGAATACCCCCCGTCGCCGTGAACTCATTGCTCCCCAAATCCTTCCCCACATACGCCTCATCGCCATTTCGCCGCGTAGCCATTGCAATTGCCCCTTTCTGCTGATTTCGTCCTATCTGCCGCGCGTAATCATTTCTGCTATTTTGACGCCAAACGTCCCATTTGGCAACCCGCGCCCTTCTCAAAACAGGTCACCCACATTTTGATTTCTAACAAGCAACAATCCGCTAAACCTATCCTACATTCCCCACTCAAAAGTTTTTTGGTTACTTTTTTACAAAAAAGTAACATCCCCGTCCTCCCTTAGCATCGTCGTCAAACACGATTTCCCCCAATTTCCCACACCCTCACAATATCACCCCCGCCCCCTTCAACCCCTCCAGCTCCTCCCACCCATACCCCAGCGCCTCCATCAGCACCACCTCCGTATGCTCCCCATGCGCCGGCGCCAGCCGCCGCGTCTCCACCGGCGTCTCCCCGTACCCAATCGGCGTCTGATGCCACTTCGTCGCCCCCAGCGTCGCATGCTCGGCGTCAACCAGATAATCATTCTCCACCACCTGCGGATCATCCGGCAGATCCATAATAGACTGAACCCGCTCCCATATCAGATCCCCCGCCGCATCCAGCCGCTCCTCCCACTCAGCCCGCGTCGCCGTGATGAACGCCGCGTCCAATATCCCAATCAGCTCCTCCCTATTCGCGTTGCGCGCCGCCATACTGCTGAACCGCTCGTCGGTAATCAGATCCTCCCGCCCCAGCGCGCGGCAGAACGTCGGCCAATACCGATCCCCTTGGCTCATAGAAAACGCGAGCCACTTATCATCCTTGCACCGATAATAATTCCACAGCACATTCCCCGCCCTCGTCCGCGGCTGCCGCTCAAACGCCTTGCCCGACAGCAGCGCTATCCCATCCCGCATCCCGCCCAGCCACATCAGGCTGCCCAAATGCGACACATCCACCCGCTGCCCTATCCCAAACCGCTCCCGCGCCACCACAGCGCCAAGTATGCCATACGACAGCATTATCCCCGCTATCTGATCCGCCATCCCGTGAATGTTATACGGGATCCCGTCATCCGGCCCCGCCCACCACAGCGACCCCGCGCGCGCCTCGCCCGTCAGCGCAAACGCCGGCTTGCCCGAATCCGCCCCTTTCGGCCCATACCCCGTAGCCGAGGCGTATATCAAATTCGGATTCACATCCCGCAGCGCCTCATACCCCATCCCCAGCCGCTCGGCGACGCCCTGACGGAAATTCTCAACGAATATATCCGACTTCGCCACCAGCCCCCGCATAACCTCCACGCCCTTGGGATGCTTCAGATCCAGCGCTATCCCCAGCTTATTGCGGTTCAAGCTCTCAAAATACGCGCTGCTGCCCTCTATCGCCGACGGCACGCCCGCCACCGTCCCAAACTGCCGCCCGTGATCCCCGTCAAGCGACTCCACCTTGATGACCTCAGCCCCAAGATCCGCCAGCATCATCGTGGACACCGGCCCAAACTGCCACATCGTCCAATCTATCACCCGCATCCCCGCCAGCGGCCCCCCGCCCGTTTCGCGCTCTTTCACCATATCGCCATCCATTCGTCTATGCGCCTAATCCCATGCGCCCAATCCCAAAAGGGCATTGCCGGTACGCAGTCAGCGTTTCGTTTTAGATGCTTTTGAAGAGTTCGCCAACTTGTTCCCCAACCGCTTTATCGGCTGGCTACGGCAAGGCAGCCCAACCATCCTGCAGCGGCAGATATATCCGACCACCTGAATGAAAACGCTACCTAATCCCAAAAGGGTATTGCCGCTATGCAACCGATATGCCGCGCTATCTGAATTTCCCCCAACGCCAACCGAAACTTCATTCCCCGGATTATCGCGGGCATTCTCAGTATGCAACGCTAATGAAATCTTAGCCAACTGAGAGCGAAACTTCGCGCCCTATTTTACCGCATCCGGCGAGAACACGATTTTGACTTGGTTTGAAACAGCGTTGCAAGACGGGAATACCCCCATCGCGTTCACCGCGCATCCAAATTCGGTATCGCCCAAAAGCGCCGCCAGACGAAAATATCCCCAAACGCCCTAACCGCAAATACCCCCAATCGCAACAGCGGGGAACGACCACCACCGGCCATCCCCCGCTCTTTGCTCGCCTTGCCTAGTACTGCCGCTGCTGCCTCGACCGCCCGCCCATCGCGGCGTAAGCCACATCCGGGTCGGTCACCACATCCAGCAGCGCCGGCTTGCCGCTCCCGAAAGCCCGCTCCAGCGCCGGCCTTATCTGCGCCGGATCCGTCACGCGCTCCCCGTAGCCGCCCATGCCGTCCATTATCTTGGCATAATCCGTCTCCTGCGACAGATACGTCCCTATGCCGCGCATCCCGCGCCGCACAACCCCCTGCGTCGTCTGGTTCCACGCGCCGTTGTTGCCCACGATAGACACGATGGGCAGGTCAAACCGCACATAGGTCTCCACATCGAACCCCGTCAGCCCAAAGCCCCCGTCGCCGTACACGATGCAAACCTGCTTGCCCGGCCGCGCCAGCTGCGCCGCCGCCGCGAAACCGCTGCCCGCCCCCAAGCAGCCGAACTGCCCCGGATCAAGCCAATGCCCCGGCCTATTGATGTCCAGCACCCGCGCCGCGAATGTAACGATGTCCCCCCCGTCGCCGATAACCGTGGCGTCCTCATCCAAAACATCCCGCAGCTCTTTCATCAGCCGCATCGGATGGATGGGCGACTGCTCGCTGTTAAGCATCGGCTCATCCGCCGCCTTCAGCGCCCTATCCTCGGTCATCACCTCCTCCACCCAAGCCTTGCCCGGCGACCTGTACCCAGACGCCTGCAGCCCGTCCATTATCTGCCGCAGCACAGCCTTGGAATCGCCCACGACGCCCGCGTCAATATCGCGGTTCTGCCCAATCTTGCTGGCGTCCATCATTATCTCCACCAGCTTCGGATTCTGCGGGAACATATTGTCCGCGCCATAGCCCAGCCGGAAGTCTATCGGCGTCCCGATAAGAATCACCGCGTCCGACTTCACCAGCCCGTAGCGCCGCCCCAGGCTGCCCAAATTCGGATGATCCGAGGGAATGCTCCCTCGCCCCATCGCGTTCAGAAACACCGGCGAGTCTATCATCTCAACAAACTCGCGCAGCTCCTCCGAGGCGTCGTTCCACCATATATCCGAACCCGCCAGCACCATCGGCCGCTCCGCGTTTCGCAGAATGTCCACGACCTTCTGAACATACTGCGGATCGCCATAAGCCCGCGCGTCCGTGCGGTAGCTCGTGGGATAGCGCACAGCCTCTTCGTCCGCGCTGCCCCCCACGATGTCTATCGGTATCTCCAGATACACCGGCCCCGGCACCCCCGAAGTCGCATGCCGAAACGCGATAGACACATACTCCGGTATGCGCTCCACCCGCTTGACCTGCTCCGAGAACTTAGTCACCGGCTTCAGGAAAGTCGCGCTATCGAAATCCTGCAGCCCCCCCCGCAGGTGGTCGCTGATGCCCGCGTTGCCGCCGATCATCACCATCGGGCTCGGCGCTTGGAATGCGTTGGCGATCCCCGTAACCGCGTCGGTAACGCCCGGCCCCGCCGTAACGATAGCCACGCCCGGCTTGCCCGTAACCTTCGCCCAGCCCTCCGCCGCGTGCGCCGCAACCTGCTCATGCCGGAAATCAATCACCTTGATCCCCTCATCCACGCACCCCTCATAGAGATTGTAGATATGCCCGCCGTTAAGCGTGAACACATACTCCACGCCCTCCCTCTTCAACGCCTTAGCGAACAATCGCCCGCCGTCTATCTCTGCCATTTCGCCTCCCTTAAATAAGATTTGCTCGTTTGCCTGTTTTGCCTGTGATTAGCCTATCACTTTTCGTATCAGATATGAATAACGCGATGCGCCCCCGCGCAATTCGGCAAGTGAATTGCTTGCGTCGGAACGCCCGACCAGCGCGCCTACCCGACTTTCCCGCATATCGCATCCCGCGCTCCCCCGCCGAACAAGCGCCGCCGTCTAGTGTTGCTTAGTCATTCACCTTAGCCCCTCGCCTTAGCCATTTACAAGATAGCCCCCGCCGCCTGCAGCCGCTCTATCCCCTCCCAATCATACCCCAGCTCATCCAGCAGTATCTCCTCCGTATGCTGCCCCAGCTCCGGCGCCTCCCGCCGTATCCCCGCCGGCGTCTCGCTGTATCGGTTCGGATGGCTGCACATCTTCACATCACCCAAAACCGGATGCGCGAACGTAGATATGTAGTCATTCGCCTGCACCTGAATATCGTGCTCCAGCTCCTCGATGGCCTGCACCTTGGCGTATATGAAGTCAACCTCATACTCGCGGAACAGCCTATCCCACTCATCCGCCGTCTTTTCGGCGAACTTGGCGTCCAGTATCCGAACCAGCTCCTCCGCATTATCCGCCCGCCCGCGCATATCCCCGAACCGCCCGTCCGCCGCCGCGTCCGCCAGCCCCATCGCCTTTGCCAGCGGCTGCCAGTACGGATCCGGCTGCAAGTGCATCAATTGGATGCAGCGCCCGTCCTTGCACTTGTACAGATTGGACAGCGGATTCGTGGGCGCCTCGCGGTCATACGACCCGAAACTGCGCCCGCCATTCAGCAGACTCATGCTGATGCCCAGCCCCTGCAGCCACATATTCGCGCTCAGATGCGACGCGTCCACCTTCTGCCCGACCCCCTGCACGCTGCGGCATACCAGCGCCGACAGCACCCCCACGCACAGCATAATCGCCCCCATCTGGTCCGAAACCCCCTGCGATATGCGCGTGGGATACTCCGCCCCCGGCGGCGTCGCCGACATCATCAGCCCGCCCCTTGCCTGCCCGCACCCGTCAAACGACGGCAAATGCGAATCCGGCCCCTCCGGCCCATACCCCGTAGCCGACCCGTACACCAGCATCGGATTGATCTCGCGCAGCGTCTCATAGCCCACGCCCAGCCGCTCGGCGACCCCCTTGCGGTAATTCTGCACGAACACATCCGCATCCTTAGCCAGCCGATGCACGATTTCGCGCCCCTCGGCGGTCTTCAGATTAACCGCGATCCCGCGCTTATTGCGATTGCACGCCTCGAAATAAGCGTTGCGCCCCTCGCCCAAATCCATATTCAGCGTGGACGCCCGCCACAGCCCTCTTCCTGCGTCGCCGTCCAGCGACTCGATCTTAATGACATCCGCGCCCATATCGCCCAGCATAGCCGAACACATAGGCCCAAACTGCCACATAGTCATATCCAGCGCCCTTATGCCCGAAAGCGGGCCCCCCGACGAATACGCCCCATTCGCAACCATAAGACACCCTCCCCGGTTCCTTGCGCCGCTTGCGCCCTAGCGTCCCTGCTCTTGCTTGCCCCCTAAATACAACCGCGCTGCGATTGTAACACACTTGGCAACACCGCAACCGACCCCAAAATTTTAACCGCTTAACAAAGATAGAAAGCAACGTCCCTTAAATCCCCCATCCAAAAGTTTTTTGCTTACTTTTTTCCAAAAAAGTAAGACACCCGCCCCCATTTTGAACCGCTACCCACTCCCACCCTCGCCTTGCTATAATCCCCCCGTGATAACGCCAACCCTATCCCGCCTATCCCTGCTCCGCCGAACCCCATTCTGGGCGCAAGCGCTCGCCCTCTGCGCCCTATTCGCCATCGCCGGCGCCGCCCTCCTGGACGACTACGGGATGGCCTGGGATGAGACTACCCAACGCCGAATCGCCCGCGCCAACGCCGCATACATCGCCGCAGGCGCAACTGACGACCTGCATTACAGAGATCATAGCTACTACGGCATCGCCTTTGAGATGCCCTTGCTGCTACTTGAGCGCGCGCTAGAACTGCAAGACAGCCGCCGCATCTATCTAATCCGACATCTGCTTACCCACTTGTTCTTTATCTCGGGCGGCTTTGCCTGCGCGATGCTTGCCTACCGAATGCTCGGCAGCCGTTGGATAGCGATGTTCGCTATGCTGATATTCCTGCTGCATCCTCGCTTGTACGCCCACTCTTTCTTCAACACCAAAGACATCCCCTTCGCGGTTACACTCGTCATTGCCCTCTACCTAACCCACCGCGCCTTTCGCAAAGACACTATCGGCGCGTTCCTGCTATGCGGCATAGGCGTAGGCATAGCGATAAACCTGCGCCCTTTCGGCCTGATGCTACTGCCGCTCATACTCGCTATGCGCGCCCCCGACCTGTGGCAGGCGTCAAGCTGGACAGATCGCAAGCGCATCCTGATAACTAGCGTAGCATTCTTAGCGGCGGCGCTTGCCACCGCGTACATCACTCACCCCTACTACTGGGAAAACCCGCTGCGGATCATTGAGGGATTCCGCGTGCTGTCTCAGCATCCCACCATTGCCGAGAACCTGTTTATGGGCAAGATTTACCCGTCTTACGCCGTGCCGTGGAACTACATCCCCATATGGTTTGTCATCACCGCGCCGCCCGTTGCGCTGCTACTCGGCGCTATCGGATGCGCGGCAATCTGCCGCCGGGCAATCACGCGCCCTATTCGCGCCCTCCGCGACCGCGAAACCCGCTTTCGCGTAATGCTTATAGCCTGCTTTGCGTTGCCCATCATAGCGGTTATCGCGCTGCAATCCAATATCTACGACGGCTGGCGGCAGATGTACTTCCTGTGGACGCCGTTCTGCCCGATTGCGGCGGTCGGGCTGCATCACATTGCGAACATCCGCATAGGAGTGGGTATTTGGAAGATTGCGGCGCGCCTGCCCGCTTGGGCTCGCGACAGACGCTTGCACATCGCCCAGCGGGCGCTTGCATACGGCATCGCAGGCGCCGGCATAATAACCACCGCAACGGCTATGGCGGCGCTGCGCCCCCACCAGCAAGTCTATTTCAACCCGCTAGTAGATACCAGTGCGCCCGGCGCGCTCGCCCAGCGCTACGATATGGACTACTGGCAGATTTCGCAGCGCCAAGCCCTAGAATACCTGCTCGCCCGCTACCCCGACGCCGCCCCGCGCGTCTGGCTGGACAACGCCAACCGCCAAATCCTGCCACAAAACGCCAGGGAGCGCATCCCGATCTTGGAAAGCCTATACGCGGCGGACTTCTATCTATGGTCTCCCAGATGGCGCTACCCGCTAAGCCCGCAAGAGGCGGGTTATCTCCACCCGCTCATCGATCTGCGGAACATACAAGATAAGCCACTGGTTCACAGCATCCGCGCATACGGCAACCCCATAGCGCTCATCTACGCCAAAGACGTCCACGCATACAACGCCGCCTACGCCGACATCGCCGCAAACGGCGACCAGCTCGCCCGCGCCGACTTTGACATCTACGCCCACCACGACGCCCTCTACTACCTCAGCCCCGACTGCCCGCCGCCCGCCCCAAACAGCGCCGACCAGCGGATATTCCTGCACATCACCCCCTCCGATCCCGCCGACCTGCCCGCCATCTGGCGCGAGAATGGCTTTGAAAACCGCGACTTCTGGTTCAACGACCACGCCGCCTTCTTTGACGGCAAATGCATCCACAGACAGCCCTTGCCCGACTACCCCATCGCCCGCATCCACACCGGCAAATTCATCAGCGGCAACCCCGTATGGCGCGCCGACATCAACCTAGCCGCCCGCCGCGCCGCCCAAACCACGTACGACGGCATCGTTGCTGGAGATTACGGGCAACCAGTAGCGCAGGCGGACTTTGATGTGTATCTGCGCGGCAACACACTAGCATACCTTAAAGAACCCTGCACTGAGGGCGATACCGACGCCCGCTTCATCTTTCACATATTCCCCGCCAGCGCCGCCAACCTGCCCGCCGCCAACCGCGAGCGCGGATTCGCCAACCTAGACTTCCAATTCCCCACCCACGGCGCGCGCATAAACGACAAATGCCTAGCCACCCTAGAGTTGCCCGCTTACCCCATCGCCCTCATCAGAACCGGCCAGAAAACCGCCTCCGGAGCCGCCGAGTGGCGCACCGACATAGACTTGGCAACCCGCGCCGCCGCCCAAGCCACTCACGCCCGCATCCTAGCCGGCGACTACGGCAACCCCATCGCCCAATCCCACTTCGACATCTACCTAACCCACAACGCCCTAACATACCTCAAAACCCCCTGCGCTGAAGACGACACCCTCGCCCGCTTCTTCCTCCACATCACCCCCGCCAACCCCGCCGACCTGCCCGCCCCCACCCGCGAGCGCGGCTTCGCCAACCTAGACTTCCACTTCCCCGACCACGGCGCCCACGCAGCCGACATATGCGTAGCCACAATTGACCTCCCGCGCTACCCCATAGCCCGCATCCACACCGGCCAATTCATCAGCGGCGAGGGCAGCCTATGGCGCGTGGAGTTTGCGGCAGGGGAGTAGCGGCAGCGTTTCTTTTCAGATGGTTTTGAAAGTTTGGCAAGTTGTACTCCAACTGATAAAGCAGGTGATTACAGCAATGCCATCAAACTGGATGCAGCGATACATATACCCGCCCGCCCGAATGGAAACGCTACCCCATATGCCCCAATCCTTTACAAACCACGCCGACCTAATTAAAATCCCCACATATATCCCCATCACCTCTACACACATGGGATAGACTACATAGGAGCGGGGAATGGCTAAAAAAATCGCCATCCGCGGCAAAGTAACCGAACTCGACCAAGCCGGAATGACATTCAAACTCCAGCCGATTTACGGCCACAACAAAGTGTCCGGCCCCGTCCCTAATCAGCACTGCGACGCTTTCCTAAAAGCGTTCAACGGCCACAAAGACGACGCCCGCGTCCTAATTGAGGGCGTCCCTGAAGACGCCGGCAAGCGCGCCCTCCAAGACCGCCCGCTCGCCCTGAAATCGGTAGAGCGCGTCGCCGCGCTGCATCCGCTGGACGTCCCCGCCCGCCTAGACGAATTTCGCGGCATGCAAGACGGCTGGCACGAGGGCGACGGCAAAGCGCCGCCGCACAGCGGCCTGGACTGGCTATCCGACGCGTTCCAACGCCAATACCCCGCCGACCTTCCGCTGCCATACACATCCCCCCTCTTTGATGGCGGCGTCCAATGCGAATGGACGATAGGGCAGTTCTATATGGAGATTGAAATCGACCTAGACACCCGCAAAGGGGATTGGATTAGATTCGACAAAAACTCCGACTTCTCCGACTTCGAGGACGAAAAGATCCTCAATTTGGACAATCCAAGCGCGTGGGCTTGGATGATAACCAAAATCCGGGAGACCGCGGAGCGGGCTGAATGAACTCGGATACCCTGCTGTATCGGATGGTGAGTTCGTCATGGATGCAAGACGGCAGCCCTACAACCCCAACCTTTAAGCCCACGCGAAAAGACAATGGGCGGTTGTCCGTATATGATGGCGACCAAATCAGCCCGCAAGACGCATACGAACATTACGCCAGCCTAGGCCACAAAGCCGTGGGAGTATTGGCGGTTACGGTAGAAGAATGTGAATCGCTCAACCTCATAGTCAGCCCCGACCCATTGCCCGGCTTTCCCCAGCATGCGGCAATAGACTTCACCAATCTCAGCGGAAACAAGCGCAGGCGCGCGGCGAGCGATCTGATAGAAATCGCCAACGCCCGCGGCTGGCAATACCGCCCCAACCCTTAGCCACTCCCTGGTGATACGCACATGAACCCCACATCCGCCGAAAACCAACTCCCCGGCTCCCCACACTGGCAGCTCCGCAACATCCGATTTGACGCCCCCGTAACAATGGCGTCATTCCCCCTCGTGCGCCACCTGCGCTCATCCGCCATAGAGGGCTACGCATCCAAAACCAGCCTCTACCCCGGCGAAACCATAGACTTTATGATAAGCCTAGATCCCCCCGGCGAACTCGCCATAGACATCTACCGCATGGGCTACTACGGCGGCATCGGCGCGCGCCACATGACCCGCATCGCCCCCCTCAGCGCAGCCCCCCAGCCTATGCCCGCTATGTCAATGCAGCGCCTCCGCGAATGCGCCTGGCATCCCGCCGCCTCGCTCACAATCCCCGACGACTGGCATAGCGGCGTCTATCTCGCCAAACTCACCCGCGACGAAGGCCCCTACGGCGTCGGCAGCTACATCATCTTCGTAGTCAAATCCCGCCGCCAAGCCGACATCCTCTGCCAAGTCAGCGACCTCACCTGGCAGGCATACAACAAATGGCCCGCCAACGACTCCCTCTACACCGACGGCACCGCCAACGTCTGGTACCAAGGCGCCGAAGTCCGCGTCAGCTTCGACCGCCCCTACGCCAAATACTGCCAAGTCCTCGACGCCCCCCTATCCACCGGCTCCGGCGAATTCCTGCTATGGGAACACCCCATGGCATACTGGCTAGAACGCGAGGGCTACCACGTCGCCTACTGCTCCAACCTAGACATCCACCTAGACCCCTCTGTCCTGGACAGATGCAAAGCCTTCCTATCAGTCGGCCACGACGAATACTGGTCCCGCGAAATGTTCAACGCCGCCCTAAACGCCCGCGACGACGGCCTCAGCCTAGCCTTCTTCTCCGGCAACTCCGTCTATTGGGAAATAGAATTCCACGACAGCCCCCTCAACTCCGCCGCCCAATGCCGCGCCTTCTCCCGCAAGCGCCTATTCGCCGGCGAAGAGGCCCAACTAATGGGCGTCTCCAGCTACGGCCCCGGCTACGGCGACTGGACAATCACAAACCCCGGCCACTGGTCGCTCGCCGACACCGGCCTATCCCACGGCGACTCCATCCCCGCCGCCATCGGCTGGGAATACCACGGCGCCCCCGCCGACATCCCCGGCCTAGAAATAATCGCCTCAAGCGAACTATTCCAGGGCGACAAAACCCCCCGCGAACCCGCCCACGCCGCCATCGCCTACCCCTGCCCCAAAGGCAACTGGGTCTTCAACGCCGGAACCATCTGGTGGCCTGAGAGCTTGTCCCACCCGCCCGGCCACATCCCCGCCCGCCTCAGCGTCAACTCCACCACCGTCCAAAGCGCCCCCGGCTCCTTCGGCGTCAGCCCCCACGCCCAGCGCATCACCGCCAACATCCTAAACCGCATGCTCCGCGACTCCCCCCGCCGCTAACCCCCAGCGCAACCGCATCCTAATTCCCAATAAGCCCCTATCAGTTAAACATATCCCTTAAACCGCCACCCACTCAAAAGTTTTTGCTTACTTTTTTAGAAAAAAGTAAGACCCTCCGCCTCTTCTTTGGTAGATCTAATGGCAAGAGGTTAAAGAGTCGCTGCTGAATTTTCAGTAGCGCGATGGACTGCCAGGCTTTTTGACTGCGCCGTATGCGGCCAGCCTTACAATGGCAGCGATTCAGCGAACACGACGCTCGAACACGACGCGCCTCAGGCGGATATTGTCTTCGATAATCTTCAGAACCATCTGCTTACCTGCTTGCCCTGCAACCAGTTCAGAGGATTTCGTCTATCCATCACCGCCGCCAGATCTCAGCGGCGTCGGCAAGGCAAAGATGTAAATGAGCAAACTGCAATTTGGGCTGTCCAACGAGTCCGCAGGATGGTCATCCTAATTATGCGGCTTGAGGCGCTATACGACATTTGGCTTGCCCCCAATCAATTTGCCGCGTCTTCGTGAACGGGAATAGCGTTTGAGATAAACGAGGTAGCAGAATTCTATGCCATGATTGCGGTGAAAAGCCGGGGAAATAGGAAATTTTAGCCAAAAACAATGCCCGCGACATAAAGCAACAGGCATTGTACGCAGGCGAGGGTGATACGCTTTACCGCTCGGCGTCCCGGCGGCGCATCCGACTATGCCTAGGAAACCGGGTTTATCGCCCGGGTGCCCCCTCAAGAACTCTTATGAGTTCACCTGCTTAATTCAATATAACTGATTTAAGCATGGTTGGCAAGACCTATTGGAATACCGGTAGCGTTTCCATTCAGGTGGGCGAGTGTGTCTGTCGTTGCGGCCGGTTGGACGGGATTGCCGTAGCCACCCGCTTTATCAGTTGGAGAACAACTTGGCAAACTCTTAAAACCATCTGAAAAGAAACGCTACTTGGAATACCGGTAGCGTTTCCATTCAGGTGGGCGAGTGTGTCTGTCGTTGCGGCCGGTTGGACGGGATTGCCGTAGCCACCCGCTTTATCAGTTGGAGAACAACTTGGCAAACTCTTAAAACCATCTGAAAAGAAACGCTACTTGGAATACCGGGTAGCGTTTCCATTTAGGTGGTTTGACAGTAATATGCCCACATCACCATTGAGGAGGCTCGCAAATGGAACTTCTCTACGAACTGGAATCCCAAGCCGACGAGTTCGTCGTTGAGCGGCTGCGCCAGATCATCGCGGACGCCCTATCGCAATACAAGCCGATGCGCGAGGAGTGCGATGTGGCAATGGCGCGCCATCACTCATACGAGCGAACTCTAATCACCAAATACGGCGAGATGCGGCTTGATGTCCCCGTGTTTCGCTGCGGCGACTGCGGCGCGATGACTAGCGGCATGGATGTGATAGGCAAGGGGCAGGCGCGAAAGCGCTATTCCAAAAAAAATGCGCGATGAGGCGATGAGGCTTGCGGCGCAGGGAATCAGCTGCGAGCGCGTGGGCAAGATGCTGGGGTTCGCTAAAAGTACGCTGTGCAAGTGGTTAAAGCGGGAAGAATACAAGCGTCCAAACCTGTCAGGCGAGGTGTTAGAGCTGGACGGGATATGGACGCGGGTCGCGGGCGGGAAGTTGGAGTTGAAGGTGGCGCGTGATGAGCGCGGCGTCGCGGTGGCGGCGGCGGGAAGTTGGGAAGACGCGGTTGCGGCGGCGCGCGAGCTGGGCGCTGACGCGCCTAGGCATATCGTCAGCGACGGCGATAGGGCGATAGAGAGCGCGATAGATATGGCGTATGACAGGGATACTCCGCATCAGCTGTGTCAGTTCCACCCGCTGCGCGAGTGCGCGCGCAACATAGGGGTCGTGGGGTTCTCGGAGGCGAAGGCGCTGCTTGGATCGGATGACATAGAGCAAGCGCGGGAGCGTGCCGGTCGGATAGTCGCGTTGACGGGCGGCAAGGCGCTTTACTGGCGCGTCAAGGCGTTGCGAAAGGGCCTGACGCATCTTCGGACGGGGGAGACTAGATACCGGACGACATCGCTGCCGGAGCGGTTCAATCGTGAGATACGGGCGCGCGAGCGGATGGGCGCCGTGTGGACGGTTCACAACCTGCTAGTTCTGCTGCAGATGCGGGGCGTTCTGGCCTGAACCACCTGAATGGAAACGCTACCACGGCGATGTGGATTGCCTTATCGTGAGTTTTGGTGAATGAGGGCGACATACGAACATTCTAGCAGGTTGGCATTGCCGCTACAAGGGCATTTCTGCATCCGAAACTTGCCGCCCTACGCCGCGCTCTGCTACACTTGCGCGGCGGACGACAGCCTAGATATGAGAGAGCGCAGGCGTCCGGCGCGGCGACATCCCCTGCTTGCCGCGCTGAGCGCGTTGCGATAGAGATAGCATGACGACGACTTACGCTGTGGTGGCGCTGGCGGCAGGATCCGGCACGCGAATGAAGTCGGATACGCCTAAGGTTTTGCATCGCGTTTGCGGGCGTGAGATGGCGTGTCTTGCGCTGGATGCCGCTAAGGATGCGGGGTTGCAGCCGCGCGTGGTTGTGTTGCCGCGGGATGGGGAGCGCATTAGGGCGGCGATTGCCGCGAATGATGCTGATGCGCTGTTTGCGACGCAGGCAAAGCCGCTTGGCACGGGGGACGCGCTGTTGCGGGCGCGGGCGGCGCTGGAGGGCGCGGGCGGCGCGGATAATGTGGTGGTCGTGTGCGGGGACGCGCCGCTGATGCGGGCGAGTACGCTTGCGGAGCTGACGCGCCGTCATGCCGAAACCAACGCCTGCGTCACCGTTCTGACAGCCAAACCTGATAATCCGGACGGGATGGGGCGCATTGTTCGCGGCGAGGATGGCGGCGTGGTTGCCATCGTAGAGCAGGAGTATGCCGACGCCGATACGCTCGGCATCCGCGAGGTGAACAGCGGCGCGTATTGCTTTCGGGCGACGTGGCTGTGGGATAATCTGGAGCGGCTGCCCGCCGCGCCCAACGGCGAGACGCTGCTGACAGACCTGGTAGCCGCCGCCGCGAGCCAAGGCTTGCGCGTGGAGGCGGTGGCGGCGGCGGATCCGCAAGAGGCGCTGGGCGTGAACGACCGCGTCCAGCTGGCGCAGGCAGAGGCGGTTATGCGGCGGCGCATCCGCGAGCGCTGGCTGCTGGCGGGCGTTGCGATGCCCGATCCTGCGAGCGTGTACATAGATTGCGCCGCCACGCTGGGGCGGGACACGATTATCCTGCCCAACACGCACATCACGGGCGATACGCATATCGGCGCGCGCTGCGAGATTGGGCCTAACGCCATCGCGCATAATTCGCGCATTGGCGAGAGCTGCGCGTTGGTGGCGAGCGTTGTACGCGATTCGGTTTTAGAAGACGGCGTGGAAGTGGGGCCGTTCAGTTACATTCACGACGGCTCGCATATTGAGCGCGGCGCGCGCATCGGCGCATCGGCGCAGGTGAAGAACAGCCGCATCGGGCGCGGCGGCAAGATGCGGCATTTCGGCTATATGGGCGACGCCACGCTGGGCGCGCGCGTGAATGTGGGCGCGGGGACGGTGAGCTGCAACTACGACGGCGCGGACAAGCATGAGACGCATATCGGGGAGGACGCGTTCATCGGCAGCGGCACTATGCTGGTGGCGCCGGTTCGCGTGGGCAAGGGCGCGGCTACGGGCGCGGGCGCGGTGGTTACGCGCGACGTGGCGGATGGCGTGGTGGTCGCGGGGACGCCGGCGCGTGAACTGCCGAATAGCGAGCCGCCATCCAAGGCTAAGGCTAGGCGCGAGGGTGAGGGGGAGGATGGCTGACGCGATTGCGATTGCCGCGCATCCCGTAAGGGCGCAATTGGGGCGCGCAAGAACGGCGCTATCGGCTTGCGGCGCATTGGTTTGATGGGCTGATCTAGACAATCCTCAAGCGTTATCGGCAACGGGTATTTCGGCAGGCGCTCTCTCTTAACGTAGCCGTTTGTCCGGTGCCAGGATGTTCGGGTTGCTCCTCCGGTTGGAGTGCCAATCCTCATTCATCCCAATTCACCGCCTCATCCCCATTTATTAAATGCCCGTTCCTAATAGCGCTGACTCGTTCCCGTTGCCTGCATCAAATCTCCGATGGCGAAAGCGCCGTTCCGATTATCTGCCGCCGCAATTCATATCCACAGGGCTTGACGCCGATTGACTAGCCTTGTTCCCAAGCATGTCAGTATGGCGTCAAACGCTGTGTCAGACGATCTATCGCCAATGCCTCCTTGTTGACTCATCCGCCGTTTCGGTTCAACTCGCCGGCGCGCTTGCCTATCATATGCTTGTGATGATGTAGCCATTCATGCCATATCCCCATACGACATGCGTCAAATCGTTCTTGCAGTCCTCATCAAATATCCAAAAGCAGATGGCGTCCACATCATCCACCACCTCCTCTACCGCAAACCATATCCACATCCACCAAATCTTGACTTCACTCACCTCGCCTTATCCCCAAGCAGGACAGCGCCTCATCACGCGGCGCGTCAGCCACCCTGCCTACCGACGCATCCCATCTATAGCAAATCTATGTTATTAGCGCTGCAAGTTAGAATGGCGCAAGAACCCCTCCGCCGAAACAAGTCCGGCGGAGGGGTTGTTTGCGCTTGCTATCTAGGCGGCGCTGATGCGCGCAGGCCTAGGCTACTTTTCGGACTTTACCACCATCAGGGGGGCGGTTACGGTGGCTTGCATGCCGCCGACGGGCTGGCCGCTCGCGCTGAGGGTGTAGACGTCGGGGTCAAGCGTGATGGCGGCGGATAGGGATACCGCGCCGTATTCGTTGGCGGGGCCGCCCACTAGCACGCGGTCGTCTCCGCCGGACGCGCCTACCGCCACGATGGTTACGAACTCGCCGGGCAGGAATCCCGCCGCCATTATGGTGAGGTCGCCGTCAACGGCTACGCTGTTGCCGCTCAGCGCTAGGCTGGGCGCGGGCGCTATGCCGCCGGAGGATACCACGCGGATTGGCGTGCTTGCCCTGCTGCCGTCCGCGCCGCTGGCGTAGATGGACAGGGTGTTGGCGCCGCCGTTTGAGGCGTCAAGCAGGCGCGGCACCGTGTTGCCCTTGAACTGGCTGCCGAGCGCGTCCACCGAGTAGGTGAAGTTGCCGCCGGAGTTCGCCTGAACCTGGGCGCGCCGAGCGCCATCCAAGAACGGCGACAGATGCTGGTCAACGACTAGGCTGACGACTACGGGCTCGCCCGGCCGGAAGCCGGAGCCGGATACGGTTAGCGGGCTGCCGAGCGCGACCACTTCGGAGTCCACCATAACCGCCGCTTGGGGCGATACGCCGTCATCGCCGGCGGGTCCCATCGGCCCCATAGGCCCCATCGGGCCGGGAGGGCCGGGCTGTCCCGGGTTGCCGGGATTGCCCGGGAAGCCGGGCAGGCCGGGTTCGCCGGGGAAGCCTTGCGCGCCGGGATTGCCGGGGTTGCCGGGCAAGCCTGGCGCGCCGGGAACCCCTTGCGGGCCTGCGACGCACGCTAGTAGAAGAACTGACGCAATTGAAAACAGCAGGGCTGCAACCTTACCCCGCGAAGGGAAACGCATTGTCATTTGACCCCCTCTTCTTTTGAGATGTCCAATCTTTAAGGAACTCGTTCAGCTACTTCGCATGAACCTGCGGCATCCCCTCAGTTGCAAGGACTGCCTATGATATGCAAGCGCCAAAAGCAATGATAGTCTTGCGATGCGCCCATTGTCAATACCTTAATGAATGGCAATCAGGATTTAATTCGCGGCATCTGCGGGCAATCGCCGCCGACTGCCCAACCGCTTGGAACAATGTTATTCTATTTGCAGGTGAAAGTTCAATACTTTTATGTGCGTATTAAGTGGGCATAAGTGGGCTGTTCGGGGATTGGGGGCAGAGGCGGGGGAGCGCGGGGGTGAAAGAGGGCGCGCGGGGACAAAGGGCCGCCCTACTTTCTTTTCCTAATAAAGTAACCAAAACTTTTGGATGCGCCCAGCGCCGCGTATCGGCGGGGATAAGAGTTGTGGGATTAGGGTATAATCATAAAGGCGCAATCGCAGGGGCGGCTTGCGCCGCGGATGGTTTGCCGTAGCCAATGACATACGGCGGCAACATACTTAACACGTAAAGGAGGCGCTTATGAGCGAGGAACAGCGGCGGACGCCGGACAGCGGCGAGCGGGTGCGGTGGGTCTACGCCAGCGGGAGCAATGATGAGCTGGAGCGGCGGTATGACGAGTGGGCTAAGGATTATGACGCGGATATCGAGGATGGGTTCGGGTATGTGATGCCGCGCGTGGCGGCGGAGGCGCTCGCGCGGTTTGCGCCTGAGGGCGGCAAGATCCTGGACGCGGGCGCGGGGACTGGGCTTGCGGGGAGGGAGCTGGCGCGGCTGGGGTATGCCGATATTGAGGCGATGGATATGTCGCAGGGGATGCTGGAGCAGGCAAGCGCCAAGGGCGTGTACGCGAAGTTGCATCGGATGGTTATGGGCGAGCCGTTGGGGTTTGAGACGGGTTATTTTGACGCGGTGATTTGCGTGGGGGCGCTGACGCTGGGGCATGCGCCGGCGAGTTCGCTGGATGAGCTGGCGCGCGTTGTCAAGCCGGGCGGCTGCGTCGCGTTCACGATGCGGCCGGATGTTTATGAGCGCAACGGGTTCCGCGAAAAGCAGGCGCGGCTGGAGGCGGACGGCGCGTGGGAGCTGGTTAGCCGCGGGGATGAGTTTCAGGGGCTGCCTAAGGGCGAGCCGGATGTGATGTTTCGGGTGTGGGTGTATCGGGTTTGCTGACGCAGGCGGATGGCAATGGCGGCGATAGCGCGGCGATGGCGGGCGCGGTTGCGGGTGTGATAGACGAGGCTAAGCTGCGCTTTTCGTGGGCGGATCTGCCGGCGGTTACGGCGGGCATTCCCGGCACGGGCGGCGCGATGCGGGCGCGGGCGGAGGATTTCGCGGTTACCGAGATTCCGAGTTATCTGCCGAGCGGCGGCGGCGCGCACGCATACGCTTTTGTGGAAAAGCGCGGGCTGACTACGATGGACATCGTGGCGGCGCTGGCGCGGCAAGGCGTTCCGCGCAACGCGGTCGGGTTCGCGGGGCAGAAAGACAAGTACGCGGTCGCGCGGCAGTGGTTCAGCGTACCGGCGCGGCATTCGGATGCGCTGGAGGGGCTTGACGATGTTGAGGGCGTATGCGTTCTGCAAACATCGCTGCACGGCAATAAGCTTGGGCTGGGGCATTTGCGGGGGAATAGGTTCTGCGTCCGCGCGCGGGATGCGCGGGAGGATTGGCTGGCGAATGCCGAGCGGGTTTTGGCGCGCGTCCGCGAGGTGGGGCTGCCAAACTATTTTGGGCCGCAGCGGTTCGGGCGGTTCAACAGCAACGCGGCGGACGGGCTGCGGCTCATCGGCGGGCAGACGCCGCCGGGCGCGGGCGATAGGCGGATGCGGCGGTTCTATATGTCGGCGCTGCAGTCGCACTTGTTCAACCTGCTGCTGGCGGAGCGGATGCGGCGCGGGCTGTTCGCGGCGCTGGTCGCGGGCGATAGGGCGCAGCGGCACGACAGCGGCGGGCTGTTCGTGGTGGACGACCCGATAGCCGAAACTGAGCGGGCGCGGCGATTGGAAATCAGCGCCGTTCTGCCGCTGTTCGGGCGCAAGGCGCGGCTGAGCGCGGGCGCGGCGGGCGAGCTGGAGCGCCAAACGCTGGCGCGGTTCGGGCTGGACGCGGGCGCGTTTCGGGGCGCGCAAGGGGCGCGGCGGATTAGCCGGGTTCGGGTGGATGACGCGACGCTGACGCCGCATGATGACGGGTATAGCGTGGAGTTCACGCTGCCGAAGGGGGCGTATGCGACGAGTTTGATGCGGGAGCTGGTGAAGGGGGAGGAGGTGGGGTAGGTGTGGGATAGATTGGTTAGTGTGGGCGAGATTTGGTTTGTGTGGCAATGCGCCGCGTATGCGCCGTTGCATCCCTATCGCCGCTTTCGCGACGAGTAACGATTGGGTAGGCTTGCGCGCTTGGCTTGGTCAGGCTTGCGCCGTAGGTTGGTTAGATAGGTTTGCCCGTGTATGGGTCGGCGAGAGGGGGCAGGTTGGGCATTGCGCCGCTGAAGTAGTCTTCCATTGACCAGAATTGCAGGGCGGGATAGGCGAACATTCCGACTTGGATTTGGCCGTAGGACGCGGCTATGCGCTGTGCCTGCGGGGATGTTACGGGATCAAGGGATATGAATACGCCCATGCTGGCGTTTTCCTGCTGCATTGTCCCGACGAAATCCCTGACTTGGCTGACTGACACTTTGCCGCCCTTGACTTGCGCCAATACCAGTTCGGATTTGTCTTTGAGCTTGTTGAGCAACAAGCCTCTGCCGTCCACGCCGCGGTCGCCGATTTGCTTTTCGTTGGGGGCTAGGCCGGGGATTTGGGTGACCGCCCAGGCCTCGAATTCGAAGGGCTGGCTACGCGCCATTATGCGAGCGCCCGCCATATCTTTGGGGATGCCCTCTATGTGAACATCAATGTCCATCGGGGCGAGCCTTTTGGATTTGATGATGTCAATGGCGAAAGGCGAAATGTCAATGCCGATGAACTTGCGGTTCAGGTTTGCGGCGGCAACCACCGTCGTGCCGCAGCCGCAGAACGGATCCAGAACTACATCGCCCGCGTTGCTGCTCGCCTTGATGATGCGCTCCAGCAGGGCTTGGGGCTTTTGCGTCGGGTATCCAAGCCGTTCTTTGACGCCCGATTGCAGGCTGTTTATGTCAGTCCAATAGTCCTCCGGTATCTTGCCCCGGTCAAGGTAGTATTTGTAGTAGCGCGTTTCGCCTCTCGCATTCTTTGTTCCATAGACAAGGCGATATTTTCTGCCGTCCTCGTCGGTTTCCAGTCTGCCGCCGAAAGTCTCTTTGCCGGATTTCATTGCAATCCTGACATCATCGCCGTTGAACACATAGTTCTTGGAGTTTGAATACCAGAATATAGAGTCGTGCTTGCGCCCGAATCTCTTGGAACTTTTGCCGCCGTGCGAGTAGCCCCAAATTATCTCGTTTTGGAAATTATCCGCGCCGAATATGTCGTCCATTACCATTTTGAGGTAGTGGCTGGCGGTTGGGTCGCAGTGCAGATAGACGCTGCCGGAGGGCTTGAGCAGGCGGCGCATCGCGGCGAGGCGGACGGCGATGTAGCTGAGATAGGATAGCATGCCTGATTCGCCGAGCAGGTATTTCAAGCCGGTTACGCTTTTGTGAGCGGGGTGGGCTATGGCGTTCTCGATTTCGCTGACGCGCTGAGCGGCGTCGGCGTTCCAAGTCCAGGTGTCGGTGAACGCCATCATCTGGGCGACGGGCGTCTTGGAGCGCTTGCCCACGCCATCGTCCGCGCCGAACAGCACATTGTAGTTGGCGTTGGAGTTGAATGGCGGGTCAAGATAGATTAGGTCGACTGAGTTGGCGGGCAGGTTTGCCATTACATCAAGGCAGTCGCCGTAGTACAATGTGTTTTCCATAGGGCAATATCCTAGCGCAAATGCGGTTTTATCGCGGGTATGCGGCGCGTGTCAGATGCGAGGGCGAGTATGAATTTGGGTTTCACAGATCTGAGGGAAGATATGAATTCCGGCTTTGCCGAGTTGCGTTCCGATATGAACTTTCGGTTCAATATAGCGATTGGGCTGCTGCTGACGCTGATAGGCTTTGTCGCAACTGCGGTTGTGTTTTTTCTGGCGCTACTCTTGCGCTCCTCTTAAGTAGTAGTAGGGTTAGCAATGGCGCGGCGGCAATGCCGCGTTAGAGCAGCGCCTCGTTTAGGGCAACGCCGAATCCGGGGGCGTCGGATGGGGATATGTAGCCGTCAACGGGGGCGGGTTCGTTTAGCCATAGAACATCCCGCTCGGATTCGGGGCGGATGTGGTCGGCGTGATATTCGGCTAGGTCGGCGCAGTCGGAGCCGGCTATCAGGTGCAGTCCCCAGACTTCGCCGCCTCTGTGCGGGGCTACGGGGATGCCCGCGCGGTTGGCGATTTCCACGATACGCATGCCCTCGGTGATGCCGCCGCACCAGGTTATGTCGGGCTGCCACAAGTCCAGCGCGCCCGCGCGGGCTATCTGCTCAAAGCCGTGATGCGTGAATTCGTGTTCGCCGCCCGCGATTAGCGTGGGCTTTACGGGGGCGGTGAGCGCCGCCTGTCCGTCCAGGTCGTCGGGCGTCAGGACGTCCTCGAACCAGTACAGGTTGTAGTCGGCGAGGCGCTTTGCCATTTCAAGCGTGACCTCGGCGTCCCAGGACATATAGACGTCCACCATCACCAGCGCGTCATCGCCGAAGACGCTGCGGGCGCGGTGGGCGGATCGCTGGGCGGAGTCGTAGTCGGCGGGGTCGCCCGTCCAGCGGTGGCCGAACTTGTTGGCGGTGTAGCCGAGCCTGTGGTAGAGCGCGGCGTCTTCGCCGGTGGCGTAGGCGCGGATGCGGCGCTTGGGCGCGTCCGACAGCAGCGCGCAGACGGGGACGCCGCGCGCCTTGCCGAGCAGGTCGTAGAGCGCGAGGTCAATGCCGGACAGCGCCATCATGCCCAAGCCCTTGCGGCCGTAGGGCAGCGACGCCAGGTAGAGGCGGTCGTATGCGGCGCGGATGTCGGCGACGCTCTCGATGGCGCTGCCGATGAGCAGGTCGCGCAGGTGGCGGTTGACCACCGCCACGCCCGCCACGCCGCCGCCGCCATAGCCGTAGCCGCTGACGCCCGCGTCCGTGTCCACGCGCACCACGATTTGCCAGAAGTGCGTGCGCCAAGAGGGCGGCACATGCCTGTACTTGGGATAGACGGCTTTGATGTCGGTGATTTTCATGGGGGGATGCCTTTGTGTGTATTGTGAGACGTGGCTGTTGGGCTATTGGTTGCGCCATCGGCGCAGCTGTTCGCGGAGTTCGGCGATCTCGGCGTTGGCGGATTCGCGCGCCTCGCGCTCTTGCGCCGCGTCAGCCTCGGCGGATTCGCGCGCCGCCTGCTCTTGCGCCGCTTGGGCATCTGCCGCCTCGCGCGCCGCCTGCTCTTGCAGCCTCGCCTCGCGTTCTTGCGCCGCATCCGCCTCGGCGGCCTGGCGCGCCTCTCGTTCCTGCGCCGTCTCCGCCTGGGCTGCCTCGCGCGCCGCCCGCTCTTGCAGCCGCCCGGCGCGCTCTTGCGCCTCGCGCGCCTCGGCGGCCTGGCGCTCAGCCTCATACTCGCGCTCCATACGCACTATCGTCTCATTCGCCTCTACCAAGCCCAGCATCGTGCGGCCGGTAACCGGGTCTTGCGTGGCGAAGTGGCGGCCGTCCCAGCGCAGGTTTATGCCCATTACAGGGCTGCGCGCCCAGACGAGGCCGTCATCGCCCCTGTGCAGCCCGATGCGGCGATACTCGCCGTCCGCCAGATACTCGCCCACGAGCGGCTCGCCGTAGCGGTCGCCGCCGGAGGGGTCTAGCCGCCAGTACTCGGCTATGCCCAGCGAGGCGTAGCGCTCGCGCTTGCGCGTGAGGTCGGCGCGAGCGGTGCGCTCGGACGCCACCTCTATCACCACATCGGGCGGCTTGCCGATCTCCCAAATGAGGTAGCCGTTTTTGAGTTCTACGTCTTCCGGATTGATGCCGATGGCAACCATGCAGTCGGGCGAGAGCTTGGCGTTCTTGTTGGTGGGATCCCAGCACAGGTACGCCTCGCCGGTCACCAGCACATCGGGGCGGTCGCTGAAATGCCCCTCTATCATAGGATTGATGCGGTTTATGGTGGGGAGCTGTTGCATAGCGTCCTCAACGGGTTCGGGATCGGGTAGGAAGCTCCAGTAGGGGTGATGTTGGTCGAGTGGCGCGGCGTCTTGCGGAGGCGGGGCTATGCCGTTTGCGGTGGCAGGGGCGGACGTTTTGGTTGTGGTCATGGTTCGCTCCCGTGATGGTTGCGGGTTGGGTTGTGTTTGGTATATTACCATTAAATAGCGGCGGGGGTTAGGGGCGCTGGAGCGATTAAGGAGGCATTGGAAATCAAAAAGCGGCTGCCTTGTAGCCAGGGTAGCCGCTTTTCGGGGGCGGAGGATAGGGTTGCGCTGGGTTAGCGCGCTATTTCCAGTTGAAGGTTGAAGTCGCCGACGGTTTCGGAGTAGTAAGTAGTCGCCTCTATAGTGTACGCGCCCGGTTGCAAGCTCATGCTTATCGTAGCCGCGCTTGCGGTGGCGGATCCCGTTTCGCGCTTGATTGAGCCGTCCCTTCCCGCGCCGTTGAGCAGGTATAGGTAGGGCGCGGCATCGTCGGAGGACAGGGTGATGGTCGCCTGCGCCGCGGAGCGCAGCGTGAACGTGTAGAAGCGCGCGTAGTAGGTTAGGTTGCGCGGCGGGTTGGCGCTGACGCAGCCGGACGTCCACCAGCCGATGCTGTAGCTGCCGGTGAAGTTGTCTCCTAGGCTCTGTACACAAGCTGCGGGCGGGTGCTCTACGGCGGCTACTCGTGTGGGCGTAGGCGAGGGCGTTGTGGTCGCAGTTGTGGTCGGCGTGGGCGTAGGCTCTATCGCTATCGCCGGCGTTGCGGTCGGCGTCGGCTCTATCACGATTGCGGGCGTGGGGGTTGGCGTGGGCGTTGCGGTTGCCGCGCCTTGCCCGGAGTTGCTCTCAAGTTCGGCTATCCTAGCGGCCATTGTAGCGATGAGGTCAGACATTGCGGCCACGAGGTCGGATATTTCAGCAACTTGTCTACTGAGATCCGGGTTATCGGCAACTTGCTGTCCAAGTTTATCCAGCTTGCTCATGACTTCGTTGGATGAAGTGGAAGTCGTGGCGGGCGTAGCAGTGGGGGTAGCGGTTGCGCGCGGCGCGGATGTGGGCGTTGGTGTTGGGGTGGCAACGGGGGTAGCGGGCGCGGGCGGGCGCGGCGCGGATGTAGCGGTGGGCGTGGACGTTGGCTCAATCACGATTGCGGGCGTTGCGGTCGCGGTCGACGTGGCGGCGGACGTGGGCGTTGCGGTTGGCGCGGCTGTGGCGGTGGATGTGGGAATTGCGGTCGCGTCGCCGCAAATTGGCAACCCAATGCTACCCCTAATATCCCTGTAGCCCAAACTCAAAACCGCGCGCAACGATCGCGGGATGCAACCCATGAACCTGTTGTTTTCGAGACGCAAGGAATCGAGCCTGGCAAGGTTGCCCAACTCCGAGGGTATCTCCCCCGTCAGTTGATTGTTCTGGAGATACAAGTCCCTGAGCTCAGTAAGGTTGCCCAACTCCGAGGGTATCTCCCCCGTCAGCTGATTGCCGTCGAGAAGCAAGCTCCAGAGATTAGTGAGATTGCCTAACTCCGCCGGTATCTCGCCCGTGAGCTGATTGTCGCTGAGAAGCAAGCTGCTGAGCCCAGTAAGATTGCCCAACTCCGCGGGTATCTTGCCATTCAAGGATTTACCATATGGCACCTGCAAAATGGCCACGCGGCCGTATCCTAAGTCTATGCCGCTCCAATTGCTGATGGCGACATTCGCTGACCAGTTGAAGGCGTCGCGCGCGCCTTCAAGCGTGTCCTTTGCGGCGAGCAATACGGCGCAATCAGCCACCAGCCCGGCGTTGCTCGCGGGGTTCGGCACGGCGACGCCGTTGGAACACTGCTCGGTGTACTGCGCCGGTATGGGCATGGCGGGCGCGGCGGTGGCGTCCGTGTTGGAGGCGGTGGCGTTTCTCGCGCCGGTCGTTAGCAGCGATACGGCTATGACGGACAACGTAGCAACCAGCGCCAGGGCGGTTGCGGTTCTAATCGCGTACTTAGGCATATGCGCCATCCCCCGTTGCTTGATTGGCTCATTCTCACGATATTCGCATAAATCATAGCATATTTGGCATTTCTTTCAAGCCTGACGCCAACGAATTTTCAGCCGGCATAGAAAAGTCGGTGGGATAGGCGCATGCGAGGGGACGATGTTGCTTTTTTGTAAAAAGTAACCAAAAATTTTTGAGTAGGGAATTCAGGGCGGGCTTATCGGATGGCATCTTGTCAGAAATCCAAATACGCCGCCCCCCTTATGATATGATTAACAACGCTACCAAACCAAACTACCATCGGCGGAGGCTATCATATGGAGCAGGCGGATATTTTATGCGAAACGCGCGGGCGCGTGGGCGTTTTGACGCTGAACCGGCCGGATAAGCTGAACGCGCTGACGGGCGCGATGCAGGGCGAGCTGCAGCGGCAAATCGGCGAGTGGAACGCGGATGATGGCATCGGCGCGATTGTTATCACAGGCGCCGGCAGGGCGTTTTCGGCGGGCGCGGATGTGGGCGGGTTCGAGGATTTTGTGCGAGGGGATGGCGCGCCTCAACAGCAAGGGACGGGGCGGGCTAACGATGTGGATTGGGTGAACTTGGTAAGGCAGTCTAAGCCTATCGTGTGCGCGCTGAATGGGATGGCGGTGGGATTGGGCATTACGCTGACGCTGCCGTGCGACGTGCGCGTGGCGGCGGAGGATGCGCGGGTGTCGTTCCGGTTTCTGCGGATCGGGCTGACGCCGGAGTACGGCAGCACGCACTATCTCGTGAATCTGGTCGGGCTTGGGCGCGCGCTGGAGTATATGCTCACAGCAAGGTTCGTGTCGGCGCGAGATGCGCGGGCGGCGGGCCTAATCAATCACATCTATCCCGCCGACAGCCTGCTGGACAGCGCGGTGGCGCTGGCGCAAGAAATCGCCGACAATCCAAGCTGGCATCTGGCTAAGGTCAAGCGGCTGATTCACGAAAACTATATGGAAAAGGATCTGGCGTGGGCGATACGGCGCGAATCCGAAACACTGCGGGCGGCGCGCTATACCGACGCCCACAAAGAGGCGCTGACCGCGTTCCGCGAGCGGCGCGAGCCGAAGTTTCACTAAGCCTATGCCTATGCGCGTGATAACTATGCGTAATCGTGTGCGTGATAAATGCGAAAGCCGCTGATAGGGCTGATAGCGCCCTCCGACGCGGACGCCCGCGCCTGCGCCGCGGCGATAGAGCGCTGCGAGGTGCAGGCGCTGCGCCTTGACGCGGCGGACGCGGACGTCGGCGGGCTTGTCAACGCGCTTGTGCTGTGCGATACGGCGGCGGATCCGGGCGGCGCTGAGGTCGGCTTGCTGCAAGCGGCGCTCGCCGACGATATGCCGATCTTGGCAATCGGCGGCGGGATGCAGGCGCTGAACATCGCGCTTGGGGGCAAGGCGGCGGCGCGCGCGCATACGGCGGCGCATCCACACGCGGCGGATGACGCGGGCGCGTCTGCGTATCATCACATATACATCGCGCCGGGCAGCAGGCTGGCGGCGGTTGTGGGCTCAGGCGGGTTCGTGCGCGTGAACAGCCGCCATACGCTCGGCATCCGCGAGGCGCAAAAGGCGGCGGGGCTGCTGGCGTCGGCGTATTCGCTGGAGGACGGCGTGATAGAGGCGATTGAAAGCCCGCGCCATCGGTGGGTTTTCGGGACGCAGTTCCGGCCGGAGCGCGGGATGGAGTTGCCGCCGCATTTCCAAAGGCTGTTTCAATCGCTGACTGAGCGGGCGGCTGAGAGAGCAAGTAGCGGCGAGGGATAGCGGGCGCGGCTAGGCGGCGTGGGTTGCCTGCGTGGGATAAACGGCCGGCGTTAGGGCAGCCGTTGCTTGTTCACGCAGGATAGGCGGGCGGCTTATCCGACGGCTTTACGGGCGGCGTTCCCGGCGGCTTTCATGCCAAGCCTCTGCCGAAAACCCGAAAACTTAAACCCAAAACCTGATAACTTGCCGCAATCGCTATCGTGGTATAATGAATGTGTGAAAGTCTAAGACTATTACATTAACTTAGTTCTGTTTCACGAAAACTTTGTGAAACCCGCCGCGCGTTCATTTCGCTTGCCGCGCTCTTAATGGCAGCAATAGGCGACAGCGGGCGCGGGGATAATCGCCCGCAAGCCATAAGCCATTCGGCGAGCAATGGGCAAGGCGAGCAGACGGGTATGCGGGGAACTTATCGCCGTAACCCTAAATGCTGACAACGGCTGACAATCCAACATAATCCAAGGCAAACATAAGCCAGGAGTTTCTTGATGACCACCACGCCTACAAAGACCCCTTACGGGTTCATCAAGCCCACGCAGATAGAAGATGAGATGCGGACGTCGTATCTTGACTACGCGATGAGCGTGATAGTGTCAAGGGCGCTGCCGGATGTGCGCGATGGGCTAAAGCCGGTTCAGCGGCGCATCCTGTACGCGATGGACGAGCTGGGGATGCGCCCCACGCAGCCGTACAAGAAGAGCGCGCGGCTGGTGGGCGAGGTTCTGGGCAAGTATCATCCGCACAACAACGACTCGGTGTATGAGGCGATGGTGCGGCTGGCGCAGGACTTCACGATGCGGCTGCCGCTGGTTGACGGGCAGGGCAATTTCGGCAGCGTGGACAACGACCCGCCCGCCGCGATGCGCTACACAGAGGCAAGGCTGCGCGCGGTCGCCGAAGAGATGCTGGTCAATATCGACGAGAACACCGTCGATTTCATAGACAACTTCGACGGCACATTGCGCGAACCCGTAGTGCTGCCCGCGCGCCTGCCCAATCTGATGATAAACGGCGCGTCCGGCATCGCGGTGGGAATGGCTACCAACATCCCGCCGCACAACCCGACCGAGATATGCAACGCGGTCATCCACATGGTAGATCACCCCGACGCCAGCGTTGACGAGCTGATGCAGCATGTCACAGGGCCCGATTTCCCAACCGGCGCCACGATTATGGGGCGCGAGGGCATACGCGCCGCCTACTCCACCGGGCGCGGGCAAATCATCGTGCGCGCCAAAGCCCAAATAGAGCCGATGGCGCGCGGCAATCGGATGCAAATCATCGTCTCCGAGCTGCCCTATCAGGTGAACAAGGCGGCGCTGGTTGAAAAGATAGCCAGCCTCACCAAAGACAAGCGCCTGCAGGGCATATCCGAAGTGCGCGACGAATCCGACCGCGAGGGGATGCGCGTGGTGATAGAACTGCGCGCCGGCACGCAGCCGATGGTCATCCTGAACAACCTGTACAAGCTCACGCCGATGCAGAGCTCGTTCTCGGCGAATATGCTGGCGCTTGTGGACGGGATGCCGCGCATGATTACGCTGAAGACGGCGCTGCAGAACTTCATAAGCTTTAGGCGCGAAGTCGTGCGCCGCCGCGCGGAGTTTCAGCTAGAGCGCGCAAGGCAGCGGGCGCACATCCTGGCGGGATTGCGTATCGCGGTGAGCAACCTGGACGAAGTCATCGCGCTCATACGCGCCGCCGCGGACACGCCCACCGCGCGCAACGCGCTCATGGAGCGGTTCGGCTTGGACGAGCCGCAGGCGCAAGCCATACTGGATATGCAGCTGCGGCGCATCTCGGCGCTGGAGCGCGAGCGGCTTGAGGAAGAGTACGCGCAGGTTCAAGAAACCATACGCGGCCTGGAAGAGCTGCTCGGCGACGAGCGCAAGGTTCTGACCGAAATCAAGAAAGAGACGCGCGCGCTGCGAAAGAAGTTCGGCGGCGAGCGGCTGACCGACATCAGCCTGGACGCGCACGACATCAGCCGCGCCGAGCTTGAGGCGCACGAGCAGGTGGTGGTAACGCTCAGCAAGGCGGGCTACATCAAGCGCATCCCCGCCACGACCTACCGCAACCAGCATCGCGGCGGCAAGGGCGTAGTGTCAATGAACACGCGCGAAGACGACCCCGTGCAGCACATCCTGGTGGTGGATACGCATGACACGCTGCTCTTCTTCACCAATCGCGGCCGCGTGCTAAAGCTAACCGCCTACGAACTGCGCGCCGACACCTCCCGCAACGCGCGCGGCGTCCCCGTAGTGAACGCCATCCAGCTCGCCCCCAACGAGCAAGTCAGCGCGCTGATAGCGGTGGACAGCCTCGAGCATGACGATACCTATCTGATGCTGGGAACGCGCAACGGCAAGATAAAGCGCATCGCGCTCAGCCACATCGGGAACATTCGCCCGTCGGGTCTCGTCATTATGAATATGAAATCCGGGCCGGAGGACGAACTCATTGGCGCGTCGCTTGCCAGGGCAGAGGACGACGTGGTGATGGTGTCTCAGAATGGCATGAGCATCCGATTCAACGCGCAGGACGTGCCGACCAGACAGCGCAACGCGGGCGGCGTCAACGGGATGAAACTGCGAAAAAAGGGAGACGTCGCCGGCGGCAAGAAAGTAAGATCCGACGACTGCGTAATCGCTATGTCAATCATCCCTCAGGGCAGCGACAGCCGCCTGCTGGTGATAAGCGAGAACGGTTACGGCAAGCTAACGCCTCTCAGCGAATACAGGTCTCAGAGCCGAGCCGGGTTCGGGCTTGTCACTTTTGACATTCAACCGCGCAAGACGGGCAATGTGGCGGTGGCGGAAGTGGTTGACGACAGCAAAGAACTCTACCTGGTATCCGAGCAGGCGCAGGTTCTGCGAACAGACCTGTCCGAAATCAAGACCACCATCGGCAGAAAGACAAGCGGCGTAACCATATTCCGCCTGCAAAAAGACGACGCCGTAGCCTCAATCGCCTGCGTCAGCGACATAGAGAGCGCGGTAGCCGACGCCAAAGCCAAGAACGGCAACGGCGGCAATGGCGGCGCAAAGAACGGCAAGAGCGGCGGCGCGAGCGCGGCTAAGGGCGAGCGCAATGGGAGCGCGGCGGTTGCGGAGGCGGATGGGGATGCGCCCGAAGAGGAGATACCGCCGGCGGGCGGGGCTCAGCAGCTCATGTTTGGGGAAGTGTCTAAGAATGGGAAACAGGAGGGGTAGCGGGCAAGCGGCAAGAGGCGGGCCTCGCGTAGGCGGGGATAGACCGTACTTCCTATACGACTACTCGGTGTGGTGGATGAATTCCCCGCGTAAGCGGGGATAAACTCAATCGGGATAAGCAAAATAGGCGGGCAATATCGGCTACCCCGCAATAGGCGGGGATAGACCCTAGCCAAGCGTCGAACAGGTAGAAAAAGGGCGGGATTCCCCGCACAGGTGGGGATAGACCCAACCGGGACAAGCAGAACCGACGGGCAGTCCCGGATCCCCCGCGTAGGCGGGGATAGTCCACTGGGGCAACTGATGGAGGTTCACCTGGGTTGGGATCCCCCGCGTAGGCGGGGATAGACCTACCCAATCCGCCACTCTCTTGGCGGTTGCCTCGGATCCCCCGCACACGCGGGGATACACACAAACTTGGGATGGCTCAACCGATCCATCCCAAGCCTCTCCCTTACGCCAATCTGTCTGCCTGCGCTCCCCCCATATTTGACCCCAATATGCCGCTAGGCTATCATTAAAGCATAGCGCAAACTTGCGATTTAAGGCGGGTTGCATATGCGGCGATTGGCGGATTTCATACGGACGGCGGCATGGCGCGCGGCGCGGCAAGGCGGCTTGTGGGCGGCGGCGCTGGCGTGCGCCCTGGCTATCGCCGCATGCTCAGGCGACGCGCCGGACGAGCCTGAGCTCAGCACATTCACGGGCGAGCCAATCTCTGCCACTCCGCAAGCGGCGGCGGACGCGCAAGACGCCGGCGCGGCGGACGGGTCTGAGCTCAGCGCGTTCACGGGCGAGCCGGTCTCTGCCACTTCCCAAGCGGCGGCGGACGCGCAAGACGCCGACGCGGCGGACGCCGATAGTCCCCTGTCAGCCGCGCTCGCATACCTGCCGTCCATATCCGCCCTCGGCGAGCCGACCTCCGCCACTCCGCAAGCGGCGATTGACGCGCCCGCCGCCGCCGATATTCCACCGCCCGCCGCGCTCGCATCCCTGCCGTCCATATCCACGCTTGTGGATGATATAGAGGACGCCGTGGTATCCATCTCGGTGGAGGCGGTCAGCCGGGGGATGTTCGTTGACTTCAACGACGAGGGCGCCGGCACGGGCATGGTCATCCGCCCTGACGGGTATATCGTCACCAACTACCATGTGATACAGGGCGCGCACGAGATAAAAATCAACCTGTGGAACGGCGATGTTTATGACGCGGCGGTCGTGGGCTACGACCGCATCACCGACCTCGCCGTGCTGAAAATAGACGCCGAAAACCTGCCCACAATCAAGATGGGCGATTCGGACGTCATCAATGTGGGCGACTGGGTAGTGGCGCTTGGCAACGCGCTTGCGCTGAAAGGGGGGCCGACGGTTACGCTGGGCATCGTGAGCGCGCGCGACCGCACGGTCAGCACCGAGCGCGGCGAGCTGTACGGGCTGATCCAGACGGACGCGGCGATAAACGACGGCAACAGCGGCGGCCCTCTGATAAACCTGCGCGGCGAGGTTGTGGGCATCAACACCGCCATCCTGCGGCGCGCCCAGGGCATCGGATTCGCGGTAGGATCCAGCGCCGCCCAGCCCATCATAGACACGCTCATAGAAGACGGCCGCGTAGTGCGCCCTCTCATCGGCCTAACCGGCGCCGACGTCACCCCCGCGCGCGCCAACCAGCTTGGGCTGACTGTGCGCGAGGGCATAATCGTAACCCGCATGACCGAAGACGGCCCCGCCCACTCCGCCGGCATCCGCCCCGGGAATGTCATAACCAAGCTCAACGCCATCCCCACCCCCGACATGGCGAACTTCCTATCGCTGCTATGGACATTCGACGTGGGCCAGCAGATCCAGGTGGAGTACATCACCGGCGGCGAGACGCATATCACGACGGTGACGCTGGTGGAGCGGCCGGGGGGTTAGGGGTGCCGCCAACGCCCAATGCGTTCCCCTAGCCATCAGCGAAACCAGCGATTTTGCCCCTAAATCCGTGTTGACGCATTCGCCAATCGGCGATAGGATAGCCTTGCCGCCAAATCCAATGGCTGACAGCCGACAACGGCTACGCCAATCGCGCGAGAACGCGGCGGCGCACAGGGGCGAGGGCAATCTCGCCGGGGAGGGCTTGATATGGTTACCGAAACTGCCGTAAGGCTGACATACGAAGACTACGCCAATATGCCGGACGATGAGCGGTACGAACTTATCAACGGGGAGCTGATTATGGCCGCTGCGCCTAACGAACCGCACCAGGAAATTAGTATGCTCTTAGGATGGCAGTTTATCCCCGCTGTGCAGCGCGGATTGGGGCGGGTTTATGCCGCGCCCTTTGACGTCGTGCTATCCGACCACAATGTTGTGCAGCCGGACTTGCTGTTCGTGCTGAAAGAGAACGCGCATATCATCACAAGGGCTAACATCCAGGGTGCGCCCGACCTGGTGGTGGAAATCCTGTCGCCGTCCACATCGCGGCGGGATTGGAATGAGAAACGGGATTTGTACGCCAAATACGGCGTCGGCGAGCTTTGGATCGCAGATCCGGATGAGCGCGTCGTTTGGGTGATGGCGCTGCGCGACGGGGAGTATGAGGTTGTGGGCAAGTACGGGGATACGCAGACGTTTAGCTCGCCAACGCTGACGGGGGTGACGATAGATCTGCGAGAGGTGTTTGGGGAGTAGCTAGGAGGCTGGTTACCGATGTTCAGCAATGATGTCCTTGACGCGCTTGCGAATTTCGCCGTGTTTGTGAAGCATGCCGCCGCCGCAGTATGGGCATCGGCTAGGGCGTGTGTGCGGGTAGATGGTGACCTGCGGCAGAATGGCGATTGCTCTTTGCATCGGCGGGCGGCATCCTGAATAATGCTAGTTGCCGTTAGCGCTTTATCAGGGTTGTTCGCCGTTTTCATTCCACCACGCTGCGATGGACGATTGCGAGCGCGAATCACCTCATTAGCCTTAGCCTCCGCCACCAGACACCACCTACGTTGCCCACGCCGCGCTCCGGCGGCATCCGGTTGGCGAGGGGCAGGTGGAGTGAAAAGCCCCGGCCCGGTTCGGGCCGGGGCTTTTGTTTGCGGGACGGGGGCGGGTTAACCCGCGCCCGTCCCCGTTGCGCCGCCGCGCAGTGGCCGGCGTTAGCGCGCTATCTCCAGCTCAAGCCTGAAGTCGCCGGCGGTTTCGGAGTAGTAGGTTGTTGACTCTATCGTGTACGCGCCCGCGCCCAAGCTCATGCTTATCGTAGCCGCGCTTGCGTTGGCGGATCCGGTTTCGCGCTCGATCGTGCCGCCGGTTCCTGCGCCGTTGAGTAGGTATAGATAGGGCGCGGCGTCATCCGAGGACAGAGTGATTGTCACTTCGGACGCGGCGGTTAGGGTGAATGTGTAGAATCGCGCGTAGTAGTCGCGGGCGTTGGGCGGGTTTGCCGAAAGGCAAGCGCTGCTCCAGTTGCCGTTGACGCTGGCGTTGCCCGTGAGGGACTCGGCGCAGGTTGCGGATGCGGCGGGGGTTGCGGCGAATTCTAGGGTGAAGTCGCCGGGGGTTTGGGCGTGGTAGGTGGTGGCGTCTATGGTGTAGGCGCCGGGTTGGAGGGTTTCGGTTATCGTGGCGGCGCTTGCGTTGGCGGCGCCGGTTTCGCGGTTGATGGAGCCGGCGGTTTTCGCGCCGTTTAGCAGGTATAGGTAGGGGGCGGCGTCTTCGGATGTCAGGGTTATGGTGACTTCGGAGGCGGCGTCTAGGGTGAATGTGTAGAACCGCGCGTAGTAGTCGTAGGCGTTGGGCGGGTTGGCGCTGACGCAGGCGGATGTCCAGCTGGCGTTGGCGCTGCCGCTGCCGGTGAGGCGGTTGATGCAGGGATCGTCGGTTGTCGCTACGACGCTTGTGGGCGTGGCGGTGGGCGTGGGTGATGGCGAGGGGGTTGTCTCTATCACGATTGCAGGCGTAGCCGTTGGCGTGGGGGTGGGAACGGGGGTTTCGCCCGATACTGGCGTAGCGGTGGGTGTGGTTTCTATCACGATTTGGGGCGTTGCAGTGGGCGTGGGCGTTGCAACCGGCGTTTCGCGCGGGGCGGATGTGGGGGTGGGCGTGACGGTTGGGCGCGGCGGACGGGGCGCGGATGTGGCGGTGGGCGTGGGCGTTGCGGGGGATGCGGCGGCGCAGAATGGCAGCGTGATGTTAGAACTCTGCTCCTGCGAGAAGGCGGACGCCGCCGACGCCGCGCGCAGGGATTGGGGAATGCAGCCCGTCAGGTTATTGTAGGAGAGGTCCAAGTACCTGAGATTGGAAAGGTTGCCCAACTCGGAGGGCACGGCGCCGCTCAGGGAATTGTCGCCGAGAGCCAATGTCCTGAGGTTGACAAGGTTGCCCAATTCGGCGGGTATCTCGCCCGTCAAGCCGACCGCGCCGAGGCTCAAGCTCTCGAGTTTGGCGAGGCTGCCCAGCTGCGCGGGTATTTCGCCAAACAATCCGGGTACTTCGCCGCCAGGATCGTTATATATGACCAATCTTGTTACGCGATTGTTTGCCGTGGTTATGCCGTGCCAATCACTGATGGCGCGGGTCGCTGCCCAGTTTAGGTCGCCGCGCGGGTCGAGGGTGGGCTTTGATGTGAGCAGGGCGACGCAGTCGGCTACCAGGCCGGCGTTGCGGTCGGGGTTGGGCACGGTCGCGCCGTTGGCGCATTGGGCGGCGATTTGGCTTGCGGTGGGGGTGGCGGTTGCGCCCGGCGTGGATGTGGGGGTTGGCGTGGGCGTGGCTGCGCCACAAGTTGGCATGCCGTTGAGCTGCGAAGGGAACCCGTCTAAAAGCCGGCGCAGGGATGCGGGAAGACAACCCGTGAACCGATTGCCCCCGTCGTGGAATTTGAGACGCAATGTCTCAAGATTGACAAGGTTGCCCATCTCAGAGGGTATCTCGCCCGTCAAGGCATTGTGGCTGAGATACAAATTCCTGAGATTGACAAGGTTGCCCAGCTCAGAGGGTATCTCGCCCGTCAGGGCATTGTATCCGAGATCCAAATGCCTGAGATTGACAAGGTTGCCCAGCTCAGAGGGTATCTCGCCCGTCAGGTTATTGTGGTCGAGATCCAAAATCCTGAGATTGGCGAGGTTGCCCAGCTCCGCGGGTATCTCGCCCGTCAGTCGATAGTTGGGATACCAATTGATGTCGTTGCCGAGATCCAAAATCCTGAGATTGGCGAGGTTGCCCAGCTCCGCGGGTATCTCGCCCGTCAGTTTATTGTCGTCGAGGCGCAGAACCTCGATCTTGGCGAGGTTGCCCAGCTCAGAGGGTATTTCGCCCGTCAGTCGATTGATCTCGACATCCAAATGCTTGAGATTGGCAAGGTTGCCCAGCTCAGAGGGTATTTCGCCCGTCAGCCTGTTGTGCCAGAGCTCCAAAATCTCGAGCTTGGCGAGGTTTCCGAACGTTGAGGGTATTTCGCCCGTCAGGTTATTGTGGTCGAGCCTCAGAACCTTGAGGTTGGCAAGGTTGCCCAACTCCGCGGGTATAGCGCCCCTCAATAGTCCATTTTCGCTGAGATCCAAGTGCGTGAGCTTGGAAAGGTTGCCTAGCTGCGCGGGTATATCGCCGTTCAAGTTTTTGCTTGTCAACTCCAGCTTTGACACGCGATTGTTCGCTGTGGTTACGCCGTCCCAATTGTTGACGGCGCGATCGGCTGACCAGTTTAGATTGACGCGCGTGCCTTCAAGAGTGGACTTTGAGGCGAGCAGGGCGGCGCAGTCGGCAACCAGGCCGGCGTTGTCGGCGGGATTGGGGACGGCCGTGCCGTTGGAGCATTGCGCGGCGAACCGGCTTGCGG